>NZ_JACSNA010000001.1:0-2218032 GCF_018618925.1 Exiguobacterium sp. s39 | reverse complement strand
GTGGTCACACCCGTTCCCATGCCGAACACGGAAGTTAAGCACTTGAACGCCGAAAGTAGTTGGGGGCTTCCCCCTGTGAGGATAGGACGTTGCCAGGCACTTGACCGATCTGCAGATTGCAGGTCGGTCTTTTTGTGTAGTCCTTTTAGATAAGAAAGAAAAAAAACTGACGAATGGACGTCAATCCGCCATCACGTCAGTTTAAGCGAAGCATCTAGATTAAAAAGAAGGGGTTGTGCTAAGAAGACGAGGCGTGACTTGGCGTAAGAGTGCTGCAGCACGTGCTTCAAGAGGTGTTGGTAATTGATTCAGGGAGAAATACTGTAAGTCGAGACTCTCTCCGTCCGTCATTTGTAAGGTACCCGATACGTCTTTTGCTTGAAAGAGATGGATCACACTGTAGGTTTGATCGCCATTTGGATAACGGAAGAAGTAATCAGGACCCGAGAAGACGTCTAGCAGCTGAACGCTGCGTGCTTGAAGTCCGGTTTCTTCCTGCAACTCGCGCATCGCAACTTCTTCAAGTGTCTCACCTGGTTCCATCGAACCACCGGGGAGTCCCCAACTGTGTGTATCCGAACGATATTGAAATAGCAGTTCATGTTGTGAATTCATGACGAGTACGGTCGCACCCACGCTGATCAACGGTCGGTTGCCTACGATCTTTCGTAAATCTAATAAGTATCCCATCTGCTCACTCCTTTCGTATCAGTATAGAAGAATATTCATTATGACAGTTAGTAAAAAGAAATAAGGCAAAAAGACTTGCCAATTTAAAAGACGCATGTTATATTAATATCTGTCGAAACGTTATATCATCGCGGGGTGGAGCAGTCTGGTAGCTCGTTGGGCTCATAACCCAAAGGTCGTCGGTTCAAATCCGGCCCCCGCAACCAATTTTTAAATAATCAAATCCGAAACGTTTATCGTCGCGGGGTGGAGCAGTCTGGTAGCTCGTTGGGCTCATAACCCAAAGGTCGTCGGTTCAAATCCGGCCCCCGCAACCAATTTTAAACTTAACTTCAACTTTACTACGAAACGTTCAGCGTTTCGTATTTTTTTTTGCCTTTTTCGTTCGGTACAATAGAGAAGGACGAACAGTACGTATTAAAGGAGGAGACATCGTATGATAGAACTGGAAATGAACAGCTTGGAAGAAACGACTGCCTTGGCCCTTGAACTCGGACGACGTGCTGAAGCGGGAATGGTCATTACGCTCGATGGGGATTTAGGTGCTGGGAAAACGACCTTTACGCAAAGCTTTGCGAAAGGGTTAGGTGTGACGCGTCACGTCAACAGCCCTACCTTTACGATCATGAAAGTCTATACGGGACGTCTTCCTCTTTATCACATGGATGTCTATCGCTTGGAAGGTTCCGGTGATGATATCGGACTTGAAGAATATTTGAACGGTGAAGGCGTCGCCGTCGTCGAGTGGTCTGAATTGATCGCGGACAGCCTCCCACCTGAACGTTTGGCAATCACGATCACGCGAACGGGTGATGATAGTCGACGTTTTGAGCTGACGCCGATCGGAGAACGATACATTACATTATGTGAGGGATTGAAATCATGAAAATCGTAGCTATTGATACATCGACGAAACAATTATCGGTTGCTCTTTCAGACGGGAAACAGATCGTAGCAGAAGCTTCTTATGTCACGTTCTTGAATCATGCGACGAAACTCATGCCGTTGCTTGAGCGCTTGATGGTGGAAGCAAAATGGACACCGGCTCAACTGACACGTGTCGTCGTTGCTGACGGTCCTGGTTCTTATACCGGATTACGGATTGGAGCGACGACAGCGAAGACGCTCGCCTATACACTGGGCATCGAGCTCGTTGCCATCTCGACACTTGAACTGATGGCGGCTTCGACAGGTCATACGGGACGTGTCGCAGCAATTCAAGATGCGCGGCGTGGAGCAGGGTTTGTCGGAGTGTACGACGCCGGGAAACGAATCGGTGAAGAACAGCATGTCGAGATCGCTTCTTTTGTGAAGACGTTACCGCCAGATACGCTCGTCACAGGAGACGTCGATGCGTTCGAAGAGATTCTTCAGCCATTTGAAAAGGCGGCTCCTGCTTTCCGGACTCCACGTGCCGGTGTACTCGCTTTACTCGGTGCAACACGCCAGACGGTCGAAGCGCATGCGTTCGAACCACGATACCTGCGTCTAGCTGAAGCAGAGGCGAAATGGATTGAGGCACAGCGTCATGAGTAAGGGCATTCGTCGGATGACCGTACAGGACGCTGCAGGTGTTCATGCGGTTGAACTCGAATCGTTTGCGACACCGTGGACGCTAGATGCCTTCGAAGCGGAAATGACACAAAATCCGAATGCCTATTATGTCGTTGCCGATCAAGATGGTATCGTTGGGTTTGCTGGTCTGTGGCATATCGCGGATGAAGGACATATTACGAATATTGCCGTCAAGCAGTCGCATCGCGGACAAGGGTTCGGGGAAGATCTGCTAACGGCATTGATCGCCGTCGGTCGTGCGCTTAGTTTGCGGGCGATGACACTCGAAGTACGTGTCTCGAACACACCAGCGCGGACTTTATATGAAAAACTCGGATTTCAGTATGTCGGTGTCCGAAAACGATATTATCAAGATAACAATGAAGATGCTGCCATCTACTGGCTGGAGCTGGAGGGAGAAGACCTATGACACAACCATTGATTCTAGCAATTGAATCGAGTTGCGACGAAACGGCAGCTGCCGTCGTCCGTGGAGGAATCGACGTCTTATCGAACGTCGTCTCGTCTCAAATCGAAAGTCATAAACGATTCGGTGGCGTCGTGCCTGAAGTGGCTTCACGCCATCACGTTGAACGGATCACATACGTCATCGATGATGCTTTGACGGAAGCAAACGTCACGATCGACGATATCGATGCGATCGCCGTCACGGAAGGACCTGGACTCGTTGGAGCACTGCTCGTTGGTGTCAGCGCAGCGAAGGCACTCGCCTTTGCTCACAATAAACCATTGATCGGTGTTCATCATATCGCAGGTCATATCTATGCGAATCGTCTCGTGCAAGAGCTTGAGTTTCCGCTCGTCTGTTTGATTGCATCAGGTGGGCACACGGAACTGATCTACATGCCGGAAGACGGTGTATATGAAGTCATTGGTGAAACACGGGATGACGCCGCCGGGGAAGCATATGATAAAGTTGCTCGGACGTTGAAGTTACCGTATCCAGGTGGTCCACGAATCGACCAGTTGGCACAGACTGGTCAGGATACGTTCCATTTTCCACGTGTCTGGCTCGAAAAGGATTCGTATGACTTTAGCTTCAGCGGTTTGAAGTCAGCAGTCATCAATGCTGTGCATAACGCCGAACAACGGGGAGAAACGATCATCCCGGAAGATTTAGCTGCGAGTTTCCAAGCGAGCGTCGTCGAGGTACTCGTGACGAAGGCGGTCCGTGCCGTGAAGGATAAAGGGGGACGTCAATTACTGCTTGCTGGTGGCGTCGCTGCCAACAAAGGATTACGCCAAGGTCTCGAAGCAGCGTGTGCGAAGGAAGGAATCGATCTCGTCATTCCGCCGATGCACCTGTGTGGAGACAATGCAGCGATGATCGGAGCGGCTGCGATTCATCCGTATCGCGCGTTACGCTATTCGACACTTGCCATGAACGCAGAACCTGGGCTAGATTTAAAGTAAGGAATCCGAACAACTTGGGGGAAATGGAATGAAAAAAGTCATCATCGCATTGTTAGCGGTACTGGTCATCGTCGCGATCGGACTTCAGATCCGAGAAATCGTCAACGCATACCAAGTCGCCTATAAGGAAGAACTCGTACCCGATAAAAAAGCGGTCGAGACGAATACGAAACAACGTCCACTTTACGAAATCGGACGAGCAGAAGGGGAAAAGACCCGGATTCAAAAGTTATATGCTTTTGATCAGACAGTCAATGGTAAGCTCAGTAACGTCGTCATCGTCGATCGGAAGTATGGTTTAACGAACAAGGCGAGTGATGATTATTTCATGATTGCTTCCGGAACACCAGTGACGGATCAAGAAAAGAAGTCATTCGAACCAATGATTCAAAAGATGGATGCAGAACAAGTCCAAGCCGAGGTCATCTCAAAGCATGAGGTGACGGCTGTCGAGAACAATAAAAAACGGACGTTGACGTTATTTAAGGTCTTCTATAAGGATACGGATCAAAACGAATACCTCTTCTTCATCGAAAAAGAAGGCGGTCTGAAACTCGATCTATTCAAGAAGGGTTACTCACGTTTGTCTAATTACTAAATCCATGAAAACAGCGGATTCCTAAATAGGAGTCCGCTGTTGTTCGTTCATTGCCATTCAGTGATACCCGTCAAGTCATCATAGATACGATCGGGATCGAGATTCAATTCCTCGACCGGAAGTCCATTTCGATTGATCCATGCCGTTTTGAAGCCGAAACTCTTCGCCCCGGTGATGTCCCAACCGTTCGAGGACATGAAGAGGATTTCCTCGCGTTTTAGACCGAGCGTGTTTAAGGCATGCATATAGGATGCAGGTGCTGGCTTATACTGTTTGATATCATCGACACTGACGAGATGTTCGAACCGATCGGCTAAGCCTGACTGCTCAATCAGCGGATCGAGCATATCATGGGAACCATTCGAGAAGACGACTAGGCGCTTGTCCGCCATCGTCTCGAGAACGGAGCTAACTTCGGGATATACATTAAGCGTCAGGTACGTCTCCATTAAGGTCGTGATTTGTTCCTCGGTCACATGGAGCTTCAGTTCGAGTAACGTATAGCGGAGAGCATCTTGTGTCACTTGGCTGAACGGCACATACTGTCCGTTCAATTGTCGGAGGAAAGAGTACTCCAGTTGTTTCTCCCGCCAGCGTTTGCTGATCGCTTCTCCGTGACCCGGGTAAAGTTCTTCGGCTTTTTCTTTGACGGAATGGACATCGAATAATGTACCGTAGACGTCAAAGACAAGTGCTTGAATCGTCATAAAACATTCATCTCACTTTCATAGAGTCTGTTTTAACGATTCCCTTACAGTACGGATTCAAACGACACTCAAGAATGAACCTGTCGTAAAAAGCGATGAAACGTCTGTGCGAATGCGCGGCAAGCGGCCTGTTTCTCCGGGGTATTCGGATCAAACTCAATCTTCAAGCCATCCGTGACGAGGGTCGCCCCAGCTTCTTTTAACGCGTCTTCAATCAAATCAACCGCTGCGCAGTACTTCGGATAATCAAGATCCCCCGAACCAAAAGCAGCAGCCGGTATCCCGTCTAAGGATTGTTCCCGTAGCTCCTCGACGAAGTCTTCTGCTTCATACGGTAAATCACCGTCTCCCCATGTATATGAGCCGAGTAATAGACCATCAAAACGTGATAAGTCCTCCCCGACGAATTGATCTAGTTCCGTGATCGTCACGTCGACATCGTGTTGCTCGAGTTCATGTTGAATGAGCGAGACGATATCTTCCGTATTACCGGACATGCTGACGAATCCAATCGCGATATGCATGCATCTTCCTCCTTTCACTGTACTTCTCTACTTTAATTGATAATGATTATCAATGTCAAAGGGCATATAAAAAAGCACCTTCCAAAGAAGATGCTTTTCTATACATTAGTCTTGTAGTTCGGCCCATTCCTCAATGGAACGAATGACCGGTTCGAGTTGGCGCCCTTTGTCGGTCAAACTGTATTGAATCTTAATCGGACGATCGGGAATGACAGTCCGGATGACGATGCCTTCCGCTTCGAGCTCCTTCATACGTTCCGTGAGCATACGACCTGATAATTCGGGAATGGCATCTTGAATCTCATTGAAACGACATGTCTTCGTCAACAAGTGACGTAAGATCAGACCCGTCCATTTCTTACCTAAGATTTCAAAGGCATGTTCGACTTTGGGACAAAGAGCCGGTTGGATTGCGACTTCTTCCATCAGCACTCATCCTTTCTATAGTTGTAGTATACCCGCTTCTGCTAAAAAAATCGAATCATTTTACTTAATGTAACGTCTTGAACTAAAACAAATCTATTTACTTTTAGTAAGTGATAAGATATAGTCTGTTTATTGAGTTACTTAAAGTAACTAAAATACATTAGGTAAAAGGAGAAGAGAGCAATGATGGATACAGGACTTTTAATTATTCGTTTAATCATCGGCTTAACGTTCGCTGCACACGGGACACAAAAATTATTTGGTTGGTTCGGCGGACACGGAATCGCTGGAACAGGCGGTTGGTTCGAATCAATCGGCATGAAGCCAGGGAAGACACTCGCGATTACAGCAGGTCTTGCTGAATTGATCGGCGGCTTGTTGTTTGCAGGAGGCGTATTCCTCTGGATCGCAGCACTCCTCATCATTGGATCGATGCTTGTCGCGATCGTTAAAGTACACGGTGCGAATGGTTACTGGGTGACGCAGAACGGGTACGAATACAACATGGCATTGATCGTCATCGCGCTTGGTGTAGCTATGATCGGTGCTGGAGACTATTCACTCGCTGCACTCATCGGGTGAAGAAAAAGGTGGGTCATTCATGAAGTTCGAGGCATCAACGCTTAGCGCAAAAGACAATTATAAATTACTGATCGGAAGCATCATTCCGCGTCCGATTGCTTTCGTGACAACGCAAGGAGAAGACGGGACGGTCAACGCCGCACCGTTTTCCTTCTTTACGGTCGCTTCAAGCAGTCCACCACAACTGGTGATTGCCGTACAACGGACGGATCAGGGTCAGAAGGATACGGCACGTAACATCTTGGCGAAACAAAGTTATGTCATCCATATCGTCAGCGAAGAGATCGTCGACGCAGTCAATGAGACAGCAGCGCCACTTGCTTACGGTGAAAGTGAGCTTGAGCGGACGGATTTGACGCTCGTCGATAGTGACGCGATCGAAGTACCCGGAATCGCCGAAGCGAAAATCCGCTTCGAGATGCGCTTGACGCAATACGTCGAGCTAGAAGGTGCCGATCTTCTGATTGGGGAAGTACTGCGTTATCACGTCGCGGATGAACTCGTCGATTCGTTCCGGATTGACGCAGCAGGCTTGAAGGCTGTCGCTCGTTTAGCAGGGAATGATTATGCGACGATCGGGAAGACGTTTACGATTGCCCGACCGACAAAATGATAGAAGCGTGAATGCTTGATTCATCGTACGATTCGTTTTGATTCAAACGAAAAGGAGTGGAGAGACCGGTCTAGCTACCGGAATCTCCACTCCTTTTTCTCATGTCGTTCATCTGATTCATCGATCGGACTTCAAGGTTGCGGATCGATTTCGTTTGAAGAGGCTTCAAGACCATGACGTTTACTGTACTGATAGCCATCGAGCAAATAAAAGACGATTGCGAGTGCCCAAATGCCGACACAGCTTATCAAGAAAGCGGTGAGCGGTGAGACACTACCGTAATACGATAGGATCAACGGGTCATTGAGTTCGACGAATAGCTGTGTCGTCAGGAGCGTACAGCATAATCCCGAGAGTAAACTGACGAAAAGACCGCTCCATGTCTGGATGACGAGACCGATCATACAAGAAATCAGGAGGAACAAAGGAAGCGCGGCATTAAAAGCATCCGGCCGGATGAAGGTGGACACGTAGTCTGCATACATCGGTACGAAATAAAGGATGCCGGATAGCAGTCCTTGAATCAAGTTAATGAAAAAGCTTTTCGTCCGCATCAGTGTTGGTTCTCCCATCGTTCCATCAATTCGAGTAGATCGACATCAATTTGGTCACGTTCTGCTGAAAGAGCTGTCGCTTTCGGAATATCGTTGAAGACTTCCGGTTCACAGAGCAATTGTTCAATTTCTGCCGAACGCTGTTCGAGCCGCTCGATGTCTTGTTCGAGTTGCTCGATCTGCTGACGGCGCTTGCGTTCTTCTTTCTGTGCTTCCTTGTCGATCGTCTTCGACGCCGTGACCTTTGCGGCTTTTGCTTCCTCGGCTTCAAGACGCGCAATCTCTTCTTGCTCCGCCTTCTTCTCCGTGTAGTACGAATAATCACCGAGGTATTCCGTCACGCCGGCTTCACTCATCTCGATGACGCGGGTCGCGATCCGGTCAATGAAGTAACGGTCGTGGGAGACGAATAGCAGCGTACCTTCGTAGTCGACGAGCGCGTTTTCAAGGACCATCTTCGAATCCAGATCCAAGTGGTTCGTCGGCTCATCGAGGACGAGGACGTTCGTCTTCCGGAGTTTCAGTTTCGCGAGCGCGAGACGTCCGCGTTCGCCACCGGATAACTCATGAACAATCTTGAAGACATCGTCACCGCTAAATAGGAATTGCCCGAGTACGGACCGGACTTCTTGTTCACGCATCAGTGGCCATTCGTTCCAAATCTCATCGATGACACGGTTCCGATCATTGAGTTCCGCCTGCTCTTGATCGTAATATCCGATCGAGACGCCGGTTCCGAAACGGAAATCACCGAAGAGGGGGCGTAAGCGGCCGACGAGGACTTTCAGGAGCGTCGACTTTCCGATTCCATTCGGTCCGACGAGTGCCAGCGATTCACCGCGTTGCAAGCGGAACGTGATGTCTTTTGAGACAGCTTCTTCGTAACCGATCGCCAGTTGATTGACTTGAAGAACGTCGTTCCCGCTCTGTTTTTCAATCGGGAAGGACAGGACCGTGCTACGCTCATCCCCATCTGGTCGGTCGAGCCGGTCGACCTTCTCGAGCCGCTTCCGGACACTTTGGGCACGTTTTGTCGTCGTCGCCCGGGCGATGTTCCGTTGAATGAAGTCCTGCATCTTCGCGATCTCTTCTTGCTGCTGTTCAAACTGCTTCATTTCCTGATCGTATAAGGCCGCTTTTTGCTCCAAGTACTTCGTATAGTTCCCCGTGAACTTACGACAGACATTGCGCGACAGTTCGTAGACGACATTGACGACTTGGTCGAGGAAGTACCGGTCGTGCGAGACGATCAGGACGGCACCACGATAACCACCGAGGTAGCTTTCAAGCCAAGCAAGCGTATCGATATCGAGGTGGTTGGTCGGCTCATCGAGAATGAGGAGCTCTGGTGCTTGCAGGAGCATCTTTGCTAAGGCAAGCCGTGTCCGTTGACCACCAGATAATGTCTGAATCCGGCGCGAGTAATCATCCGGATAAAAGCGCATGCCGTGCAAAACGGAGCGGATATTCGCTTCGAACTGATAACCACCGGCTTCTGAGAAGTCGTGTTGCGCTTGATCGTACGTCTTCAAGAGACGATCGTAAGCGACCGGGTCGTTCAAGATATGCTCCATGCCCATTTCGATTTCCATCCGGCGCAGTGTTCGTTCTTGTTCCTGGAGATGTTCGAAGACGGTCAGCATCTCGTTCCAGATCGTCTCATTCGATTCGAGACCACTGTCTTGCGCGAGATAACCGATTTTGACATCCTTGCCTTTCATGATGTCGCCCGAGTCATGACTGAGTTCACCAGCGATGATTTTGAGCAAGGTCGATTTACCGGCACCGTTTCGTCCGACGAGCGCAATCCGATCTCGCTCTTGTACTTCCAGTTTGATATTTTCTAAAATCGGCTCGACGCCGAATGATTTCGAGAGTTGATTGACTTGTAAGAGTATCATTTCCATCCATCCTTCCACCCTTTAGTCTATCACGAACAAAAGCGCAAGGTCCTGCGGAATATATTATTTGTGACTCTATGTGAAGTGGTTTACAATCAAGGAGAGTAGAAAGCTTTTTGCAAAGATTTGGGTGCCACGATGGATGTGGCCGAAGGGGGAACTGCAGGATGAATGGACCAGACACAAAAATTCCACAAGCGACAGCAAAACGGTTGCCGCTATATTATCGCTTCATCCAAAGTTTATACAATTCAGGCAAGCTCCGCGTCTCTTCTGCTGAGTTAAGCGAGGCGGTGAAGGTTGATTCAGCAACGATTCGTCGCGATTTTTCCTACTTTGGGGCATTAGGGAAGAAGGGGTATGGGTATAACGTTCAACATCTCTTAACGTTTTTCCGCAAAACCTTGAATCAAGATGAGGTGACGAATGTTGCCTTAATCGGGGTCGGTCATCTCGGAACAGCGTTTGCAAATTATAACTTTTTAAAGAATAATAGTACTCGGATAGTCGTTGCGTTTGATGCGGACGAAGAGAAGGTCGGAACAACGACGCATGACGTTCCAATCTATCATGTTTCGGACATGAAAGAACAAATCGAAGCGAATCAGGTCGATGTTGCCATCTTGACGGTTCCATCGCAGTTCGCACAGTCAGTAGCGGATGAGTTAGTCGAGTATGGTGTGACAGGCATCCTGAACTTTACGCCAGCGCGGTTGAACGTGCCAGCGAGCGTCCGGGTCCATCACATCGATTTATCGATCGAGTTGCAGTCGTTAGTTTATTTCATGAAGCATTATTCGCAATCAGCTGAAGGAGTGAAATCATAATGGAAAACCTTATCCCGCTCACACTAGGTATCGGACCAGCGAGCATCGGATTAATCGCGGTCGTCGCGTTGATCATCTTCGGACCGAAGAAGTTACCAGAATTCGGACGCGCTGCGGGTCAGACATTGAAAGAGTTCAAGAATGCCACGAACGGCATCATGGACGACGATAAAAAGGACGAACCGAAAGAGAAGTGATTGAATCATGACGGTTGATCAAGAGCAAAGCATGACGTCGCACCTTGACGAACTGCGCAAGCGGATCGTCTGGTCGCTTATCATCGTCGTCGTCCTGTTCGCTGTCGCATTTCCGCTCGTCCGACCGCTCGTTCGCTTCTTGCAAGCGGACTTAAAAGAGCTCGGCATCGGTTTGAATGCCTTCAACGTCGCCGATCCTTTAATGTTGTATTTGAATCTTGCGTTCATCATTGCGCTGATTTTAGCGTCACCGTTCTGGATGTATCAACTCTGGGCATTCGTCCGACCAGGACTTTATGACAAGGAGCAAAAAGCGACATTGACGTATATTCCGGTCATCTTCTTTCTATTTTTGGCTGGCGTAGCCTTCTCGTATTTCTGGTTGCTTCCCTTCTTGCTTGAAGTCTCAACAGATCTCGGGAAAGAGCTCGGAATCGAACAAGTCATTGGAGTCGAGAACTACTTCAGTTTCTTAATCCGATTGACGATGCCGTTCGGTCTTCTGTTCCAATTGCCGGTCGTGACGATGTTCCTGACGCGTCTTGGTCTCGTGACGCCATATTTCATGCGAAAGAATCGGAAATATGCGTACTTTGTGCTGTTCGTCGTTGCGGCATTGATCGCACCGCCGGATGTGACGTCACACTTGATGATCTCGGTGCCATTGTTCGTTCTCTATGAGATCAGCATCTTGATTTCTGCGCGGACGTACAAAAAGGTCTTGATCCTCGAGCAACAGGCAGAGCTTGAACGACAGGCGGACTTGATGCGTGAATTGAATAAATGAATCGTGAATTCCTTCCGACGATTTTGGAAGGGATTCTTTTTTATGAAAGCGTTCTTTTTATATTGATAAAGCAGTTAGTGATGCGTATACTAAAGATAATTCATGGGGGCTTAGCTCAGCTGGGAGAGCGTTTGGCTGGCAGCCAAAAGGTCGTCGGTTCGATCCCGATAGTCTCCACCAATACCAAATATCTAACTCCTCGAAGCGTCGAGGAGTTTTTATTTTACTCCCAGTTAAATTCCTTACAAATATAAAATGTCATGTAAAACAAATAAATTAAAAAAATAGACAAATATAAATTGTTTATTTCCATTAAATTCATTAAACTAAATATACAGAATTTTCGTTTAACTGTTTTATCAGTAGTACTACTATGGTTTTACAGAAAAGGGGAAAACGAACGCATGAAGAAGAAGATTGCACTTATGGCAGCCGTCTTAATGACGTCTTCCAATCTAGTCAGTGCGCAAGGTGCACTGTCGTCGCAAGACAAAGCAACGGGTCAAAAACCGCAAGCGCTCTCGCTGAAGAAATCGGGGCAAGAGAAGAACTACAAACAATCGGATAAAGTCCGTGTCGTCATCGAGATGGAAGAGAAGCCGGCGATTCAAATCGCCCAGGCTCAAAACAAGCGGTATAGCACATTGAGCAATGCCGAAAAAGAGTCGATCAAAGATCGCCTCGTCAGCGTCCAAAAATCGGTCAAGTCAGCCATCGCTAAAAAATCAATTCCCGTTACATATAAGGAGAGCTTCACGACCGTCATCAACGGATTCAGTGGTGAAGTTAAGTTCGGCGATATCGAAGACATTAAAAAACTCAACGGAGTCAAGAGCGTACATATCGCCCATGAATACGCGCGTCCGGAAGTTGCTAAAGGTGCAAAGCCAGACATGCTGTACAGCAAGGACATGGTCAATGCGAAGGAAACATGGCAGGACTATGGTTTTAAAGGGGAAGGAACAATCGTTGCCGTCATCGATACGGGAATCGATCCATCGCATAAGGACATGGTCTTGAGCCCTGAGACGAAGATCGATTTGACTTCTTCGAAAGTCGATAGTGCGAAAGAAACAAAAGGTTTAAAAGGAAAATACTTCACGGAAAAAGTACCGTACGGCTATAACTATGCCGATCACGATAGCGAAATCCGTGATTTAGGTGCGGGCGCATCGATGCACGGGATGCACGTCGCGGGTACGGTCGGAGCAAACGGCGATGAAGCAAACGGCGGCATCAAAGGGGTCGCTCCGGAAACACAACTCCTCGCGATGAAAGTCTTCGGAAACGATCCAGGAATGCCATCGACATTCAGCGATATCTACATTAAAGCGATCGATGATGCGATTGCACTCGGAGCCGATGTCATCAACATGAGTCTCGGATCGACGGCATCGTTCGTCAATGCAGATGATCCAGAACAACGCGCAATCGTCAACGCGATGAACAACGGTATCTTGTGTGCGATTTCTGCTGGTAACTCGGCATTCGCAGGTCATGGTGCAGGTAACCCGTACACAGCGAACCCGGATATCGGTGTCGTCGGTGCCCCAGGTTTAACGAGCCAAGCACTCCAAGTCGCATCACTCGAAAATACGAAATTGACACTCGAAGGCATGGCGCTGACGATTGACGGTCAGGATGCTGGTTATTTGGCATACCAAAAACAAGATTCACCGAATCCGATTGCTGTCTTCGATAAAGAGAAGAAGGATGTCGTCTATGTCGGTGACGGTCAAGCTTCGAACTACGAAGGCAAAGACGTCAAAGGGAAAGTCGTCTTCGTCGTGCGTAACGGTGGTTTCAACTACGGTATGATCCAAGCAGAAGCTGAGAAGCAAGGGGCAGCAGGTGTCATCGTCCGCGGTCGAGTCGATCATGGGGATTACGTCAGCATGGCGCTCAACAATCCGACGATTCCACTCGTCACGCTTAGCATCGCAGACGGAAACGATCTTGAAGCAAAAGCAAAAGAGGGCAAGGCAATCGCTGTCACGTTCGACGGAAAAGCAGTCTCAGCCGATAACCCGGTCGCAGGACAAATGTCTGACTTCACGTCTTGGGGTGTCACACCAAGCCTTGACTTCAAGCCAGAAATCACGGCACCAGGTGGAAAAATCTACTCAACGCTCAACGATAATGAGTATGGTGTCATGAGTGGAACATCGATGGCGGCACCACACGTTGCTGGTGGAACGGCACTCGTCATGCAACGGATCGCGAAGGACTTTAAAGTCGATGGTGCGACACGCGTTAAGCTCGCGAAGAACATCTTGATGAACACGTCGCGTCCGCAACTCGATCAAGGAAAATACAATGCGCAGCTAAAAACAGGCAACTTCTACTCCCCACGTCGTGAGGGAGCTGGATTGATGGATCTTCGTGCTGCCATGAAGACACCAGTCGTCGTCACAGAGACGAAGTCGGGTGAAGGTAAGGCATCCTTGAAGGAAGTCGGCGAGAAGTTCACGTTCACGCTTGATTTGAAAAACTACAGCAGTGAAAAAGTGACATATAAGTTAGCCGGAACGGTTCAATCGGATCTCGGTGCAGAAGGATCGAACTTCCTCGAAGCAAACGGCATCTTTAAAAAGGGAACGATCGGTACAGTGGATGCAAACAAAGGCACATATCCGATCTCATTCGCAGTTGGCTCGAAGAAAGCAAGTTCGGTCTCGATTAATCCGAAGAGCTCAACGAAAGTCAGTGTATCGGTCGATCTGAAGGATACAACGGACTGGGCAAACGAACTTCCGCTCGAACAAGTCTTTGAGAACGGCTACTTCGTCGAAGGATTCGTCCGTCTGATCGATACGAAGAGTAAGAATCCAGAATTGACGGTTCCTTACGTTGGCTTTAAAGGAAAATGGGATCAAGCTCCGATTCTAGACGCACCATTGTACGATGAAGACAACACGTTCTATGGTTTGACAGGTCTAGCGACAGAAGTGAAGGATAACTTCGAATTCCTTGGCGCAAACGCTGCTGGAGATGTCGTCGCGAACAAAGTTTCGTTCTCACCAAACAACGATGGTAGCGCAGATGAAGCCTTCCCGATCATCTCGTTCCTCCGTAATGCGAAAAAAGTCGAGTACTCGATTCTTGACCGGAATAAAGCAACGCTTCAGAAGCTCGATACGCAAACGGACGTCGTCAAGAACTACTACGATAGCGGTTCAGAGGACGGATACACACCAGTCACAAGCGCTGCTTGGGACGGAACGATCAACGGGAAACCGGTCAAGGATGGTCTTTACTACTACAAAGTCAAATCCGTGATCGATTATCCGAATGCAAAATGGCAGTCGAATCTCTTCCCAGTCTATATCGATACGAAAAAACCAGCTGCAACTGTGAAGTGGGATGCGTCGAAATCAACGCTCTCGTGGACAGCAGGTGACCAAGGAACAGGTGTCGCGTCATACGATATTCTCGTCAATGGTAAGAGTGTCTTGAAACAACCGCTTGCTGCAACAGAAAAAGCGTACACGTTGACGGATCTTCCAGAGCGCGCGAAGATTGCCTTCGTCGTGAAGGATTATGCAGGAAACAGTGTGAAAAAAGACGTCAACACGACAGGTGTCGATAAAGCGGTACCGAACGTTCAAATCGATACACCAGTCGCACTTGGTCTTGCGACATCAAAAGTCATCAACATCGCAGGTCACGTCTCTGATGAATCAGGCATCAAATCGTTCAAAATCAATGGTAAATCTGTCAAACTTCGCTTCGATGCGGCCCAACAAAACTATGCGTTCAGCCACGACGTGACGTATACGACGGATGGCGTCAAGTCATTCAAGGTCGAAGCGTACGATGGTAAAGGAAACCGTGTGGCGTTCAGTCGTCAAGTCATCATCGACACAGAATTACCGACGATTCGCGTCACAGCACCAAAAACCGTTTCAAGCAAAACAAAAACAGCTGAGATGAAGATCGTTCTTCGCGATAACTACAGCGAATTACGCTTTGACTTCAACGGTAGCGCGGAATACCGCCGGACGTTCAAAGAGCCGTACGAGATGAAAGCCTTCAAAAAGACAATCACGAAAAAAGTGACGCTCAAGAAGGGGAAAAACACGTACAACTTGAAACTGAAGGACCTCGGTGGACACGTTGTTACGAAAACAGTCGTCATCACGAAAAAATAAGAAACAAAAGATGAAGCCAGGCGGAAATCCGTCTGGCTTTTCTTGCGTGCCGAAGCGCCTTGAAGGGTTTATGAGACGAGAAGAGGGGGAATTTTAAGAACAGAAACAAGTCAGAGGGGGAACAACCATGAATCCGTTCACGACCTTAATCGCCTTCATTGTAGGGTGTCTCGTCTTATATCTCGGTATCCGCGACAAAAACGGCTGGCTGATCGGTGTCGCGATGATACCGCTCGCGATCGTTGCCTATAGCGTCATCTATCTGATCATCCAGGTCAGTGCGTAGTCTTCATGGAAGATGTCTTACCCTAAGCGGTAGGACATCTTTTTTTTTGAAATTCGTACTACAGATGAAACCGATCCAGTAAAATGTAAGTATATAACAGTATAGAGAGGTGGATGATCATGGAACACGTACATACACAAACGGATGCCTTAGCGGCGCTATACAAAGAGATGCACCAAAAGACACAGACCGGCATGTGGGTCATGCTTGCGGCATTCTTAGCGCTCAGTAACACACTCGAGAAACCGATCTACGCGATGATCGTCCCGTTATTGTATTTTGGCTACGATATGTTCGTACAACGCAAGCGGTTCGCGCTTGTTGCGGAATATACATCAGAGACTTCTGCAAGACGGCTTTATCACGTGCATGTGTTGATCGGTATCTTACAATACGGAGCGCTTGCCGGTCTAATTGTCTGGGCAGCCGATCGACCGAACACGTCTTTTTTGCTCGGTCTGATCATCATCGTCATTCCGTTCTACTGGATCTGTCGAAAAACGTTAGAGTTCATCTCACGAAAGATTGATCCAACGTATATCACGGAAAAAGAAATTCACAAAGCGCGCTAAAGGAGAAGGTACTATGCAAACGGCTCGTGAAGAACGTCTACAAAAACTTGCGCTCGCGTACCGGGATGTCGAGTGGCTCGGCACACGCTGGTACTGGAACGTGCTCTTATTCATAACAGTTGGTATCCTGATCGAGTGGACCGATATCCCCTTGTTGATTTTGACGATTCCAGCCCTTTTTCTCGGCTCTGATTTTCGCTACCAACTAAAAAAACGAAAAATTTTAGACGGATATATCTCAAAAGCGCAGGTCCGTCGCCAATTTTTACTACGCATTGGTAGTCACGTCCTGCTGTATGCGATCTTAACGATCGTCATCACCCAGACGATCGAGGGACCGTTCTGGCAGATGCTTGTGGCAATTTTTACGATTTTAACACCGCTCTATTTCATCAGCGAATGGATCATCCGACGCGACGGAGCGCGTGATCCCGATTATATCAGTGACGGAGAAGTAGCCCGCTTCGTCAGACAGAAAGGAACATCGAAATGGAACACCTATTCGAGCGACAAGCACGTCTGAATGTAATGAAACGTCCGGTGCGTGTCGTCGCCTATTTCTTTTTGATTCCTGGATTAATTTGTGCAGTATTTGCTTGGTTTATGACGTCAATTGCATCTGTCTTTCTCCCAATCATGCTCTCTTGTTTTTGCGCGACGGCAGTCGCTCGAGAAATTGTTCGGCTACGGCTCATGAAGTCGTATTTAACACCGACTATCTATCAACAAACGGTTCAAAAGGTCGCTCGTCTGACAATCATTGGTTATGTCGTAGCGGGGCTGATTTACTTTGTTATGCAGTCGACTCCAAGTGCCTCTGGTTATTTATTTGGCATCTTCCTCTTTTGGGTTGGTGGAGTCAGTCTAGGTGTCACTCGACTAAACCGGTTAGCCAAACAAATCGATCCCGCGTACGTCTCGATGGGAGAAATCGAACGTGCGTGGTGGAAACGGTAAAGCAAAAAATCCGCATCCATTCAGCAAAAGACGCTGATTGATGCGGATTTTTGATTATTTCTTCAACAGGAGATAGATGAAGTATGGTGCTCCAATCAAGGCGACGACGATCCCAGCCGGTACACCGTCTGGTCCCGCGATGTTGCGCCCGATCGTATCAGCGAACGCAAGCAACCAGCCGCCGAGCAAGAGGGCAATTGGCAGGAAGAATTGATGCCGTGGTCCAACGAGCGCGCGGGCGATATGCGGCGCCATCAGACCGATGAAGGAAATCCCACCGGTGACAGAGACGGCAGCAGCGGCAAGCGCGACGGCTGTCAACAAGAGTTGGATCCGTTCTTTTTCAATCGCGACACCGACACCGATCGCGACCGGTTCATTCAAGGCAAGCAGATTGAGCTTATTCGCTTTATAGAACGTGAGCGGAATCAAGACGAGTAACCACGGTAACAGCGAGTAGACGAAGATCCAGTCTGTTCCCCAAATGTTACCGGCGAGCCATTTGGCGATGAAGTCGACCTTTTCACGACGCGTCGATGAAATCAGGATGACCATGATTCCAGACAGTGCCATCGAGAAGCCGACACCGGTCAAAATCAAGCGGATCGGCTGGAGTCCTTGGACGCGGTCGTACGAGAACAGGTAGATCGCTGTCGCGGTGACGAGTGCACCGAAGAAGGCAGCAATCGGTAACAGATAGATGAACGACCCGACATCGGTCGGGAAGTACAGGAAGAAAAAGGCGACGGCGACGCCAGCTCCCGTATTGATGCCGATGATACCAGGATCAGCGAGTTCATTGCGGGTGATCCCTTGAAGGATTGCACCCGATAAGGCGAGCGCCATTCCTGCCATGACGGTGATGAGCAGTCGGGGTAAGCGGAGCGAATAGAGGACGAACTCCTCTTTGAACGATCCGTTTCCAAGTAACGTCGGCAGTAAACGATCGTACGAGAGAGAAGCAGGTCCAAGACCGATGCTGACGACGAGTGTTGCGATCAATAGTGCCAGTAACGTCCAAAACGTCAGTTGCTGGCGACGGCGTAAACGAGATTCCATCATGAGAAAGCACGCCCTCCTTTCCGAACGATTAAGAGGAAGAATGGTAGCCCGAGCATCGAGACGATTGCGATGACTGGCGTTTCATAGGGCGCGTACAGTGTCCGTCCGATCGTATCGGCAAGCAACATGAACGTCGCACCAAAGATCGCAGTCATCGGCAGGATGAATCGATAGTCCGTCCCGACGATCGCACGGACGATATGCGGAATCATCAGCCCGATGAATGCCATATTACCGACGAGGGCTACGGCAGCGCCAGCAAGCAGGATGACGACGACGTAGAGGACCGCTTTGATCCGCTGGATGTTCTGTCCGAGACCGAGTGCGACTTCTTCCGATAGACTGAGAATCGTCAATTGTCGTGAGAAAATGAACGCAATCACGATTCCAATGGCGATGACTGGCGCGATGACTTGCAGTTGTCCCCATGTCGACCCGACGAGTCCCCCGGACGTCCATTGTGAAACATCTTGAGCAATCTTGAAGTAAATCCCGATGCCTTCCGCAATCGCATACAGAAACGCTGAGATCGCGGAACCGGCAAGGACGATCCGGAGCGGGGAAAAGCCGCCTTTTTTCGAAGCGCCGATTCCAAAGACAAGTGCTGCCCCGAGTGCTGCTCCGACGAAACACGCGATCATGATGCCGAAGTAGTCAATTTTCGGGAACAGGACGATGACGAGCGCGAGTGCCGCATTTGCACCCGCTGTCAGACCGAGTAGACCAGGATCGGCGAGGGGATTGCGTGTCATCGCTTGCATGATGGCACCTGAGACACCGAGTGCCGCTCCAACAAGGATTGCTGCCAGTTCCCGTGGCAAGCGGATTTCCTGGACGATTTTTGCTTTTTCATTCAACGGTCCGAACGTCAAAGCGTTCCAGACTTCGCGCGTTGTCGTATCGGCGGCACCGAACGTCATCGCGATCCAGAACATCCCGAAAAAGAGGACGAGACCGAGTGTGATTTTAATGCCGAACGGAATTCGACCAGCTGACATGAATGTCGCCTCCATTTCTGATTTAGTGAGTGAGCCACAAAAAAAGGGAGGGATCCCGCAGGTTCCCTCCCTTATTCATTATGCGCCAAGGAAACTTTTCTTGAAGAACTCGAGTTGACGTTCGAGTGTGAGCGGATCGTTGAAGTAGAACTCCTTCGAATCGACTTCGAAGACACGATCGTTTTTGACGGCTGGAATGTTCTTGAACGTATCCGTTTTCGTGAATGAGTTGTCCGCTTCCGCACTCTTACTGAAGACGAGGTAGTCGCCTGCGTATTCAGGAAGGACTTCTGGTGACAACGCGTAGTATCCATCTTTTAATGCCATCTTCGTGACTTTATCCGGCATTTTCAATTTCATTTCCTGATAGAGAATCTCTGTTCCACGACCCCAGTTATCGCCGAAGACGTAGAGTTGTTTATCGAAGCTTTCGATGACAGACACAGTAGCATCTTCACCGATTTTTGCTTTGATGTCTTTACCTGCAGCAGCAGCGCGTGTTTTGAAGTCTTTGACCCAGTCGCGTGCTTCTTGCTCTTTGTTGAGCAATTTACCGATTTCGATGTGTTGCGTCAAGTAGTCGACTTTTCCGTATGTGTACGTAACTGTCGGAGCAATCTTTTTAATTTTATCGAGGTTTTTCGTTGTTGAGTAGCCGATGATCAAATCGGGTTCGAGTTCGATGATTTTTTCAACGTTCTCTTCCGATACTTCCGTGACATCTTTGAGTTTGTCGAACTTCGGATTCGCTTTTGACCACGAATCGACACCAACGACAGGTACGTCGAGTGCCATGACATTGCCGGCAAAACCAGCGAGGACAACGACACGTTTTGGATTAGCCGGAACTTTAATGTCACCGTTCTCCGATTTGTACGTAATCGTCTCGTTTTTCGACCCAGACGCTGCGTCGTCTTTTTTCTCCGTATTGCCACACGCTGCGATGACGAGCGTGAGAATGAGTAGAACCGGTAAAAGTAGTTTCTTCATGATTCAATCTCCCTTGATTAAGTTGTAGGTGATACACATCGGCTTGTTCGTCCGCGGATCGCGTCCGATTTCAGCATCGATATGGAATACTTCTTGTAAGACGTCTTTTGCGATGACTTCCTCACACGTCCCGGCTTTGACGACTTCGCCGTTTTTCATGGCGATGATATAGTCGGCGAACCGTGCCGCTTGATTCAAATCATGCAGGACCATGACGATCGTCCGTCCTTCGGTCCGGTTGAGATGCTCAAGCAGTTCGAGCACCTCGAGTTGGTGGGCGAGATCAAGATAAGTCGTCGGTTCATCGAGGAAGATGATGTCCGTCTCTTGGGCGAGTGCCATCGCAATCCAGACCCGTTGACGTTGACCACCCGACAGCGCATCGACGGGACGATGTTTGAATGCCATCGTATCCGTTGCTTCGAGTGCCCAATCGATGATCTCGTAATCGTGTTTCGTCAAGCGTCCGAATCCTTTTTGGTACGGGAAACGACCGTATGAGACGAGCTCTGCGACCGTCAGACCACTTGCGCTCTCTGGAGTTTGTGGCAGAATAGCCATTTTCCGGGCAAGTAGCTTCGTGCTTTCCTTGGCGATATCGAGACCATCGAGCAATGCACGTCCTGATTGATGAGGAATGATTCGTGTCATCGCTTTCAATAAAGTCGATTTGCCACATCCGTTCGCCCCAATGATTGTCGTGATTTGTCGATCGGGAATTTGGACGGACAAGTCTTTGACGATGGGACGATCACCGTAGCCGATATTGATTTCTTCTGTTGCTAGACGTACCATACGCGACGACTCCTTCGTTGTTCTCTCCGTTTTCAATGATAATGATTATCACTATCGTCTCATTAACCATACCAGTCCTATAAAAACGCTGTCAACATTTTTTCTTGTGTTCAAGAGATGTTCACGTTATCATGAGGGAGTGAGAATGATAATCAATCGTAATCAAAGACGAGGAGTGAGTGAGATGAGGGAACAGGAGTTGTTCGACGTAACGATCATCGGCGGAGGACCTGCAGGGTTATATTCGACGTTCTATAGTGGTCTTCGGGGCATGAAGACGAAATTGATCGAGTATCAAGCAGAACTCGGAGGAAAATTGCACGTTTATCCGGAAAAGATGATCTGGGACGTCGGCGGACAGCCACCGATCACTGGTGAAAAACTCATGGCTCAACTCGTCGAACAAGGACTGACGTTCCAACCGACTGTTCAATTGAATGAAAAGATCATCTCGATCGCAAAAGACGTCTTCGGCAACTTCGTCTTAGAAGCAGAATCGGGTCGGATCCATTATTCGAAGACGGTCATCGTCGCGGTAGGCGGCGGCATCCTCAATCCACAAAAATTAAAAGTCGAAGGTGCGGAACGCTTTGAAGTGTCGAACTTGAACTATACGGTCAAATCGATTGAACGCTTTAAAGGAAAGACCGTCATCGTCTCAGGTGGTGGGAACTCTGCGATCGACTGGGCGAACGAGCTCGAACCGGTCGCAAAAAAAGTCTACGTCACGTATCGCCGGGATTGTTTCTCGGGGCACGAGGCGCAAGTCGACCAGCTCGTCAAAAGTTCGGCTGTCTGTCTCCTCAACACGACGATTCACAAGCTGATCGCAAGTCCTGATCATCAACGGATCGCATCAGTCGAATTGATCGACTGTCAAACAGACGAAATCGTCGAGATTCCAATTGATGAAGTCATCATCAATCATGGGTATGAACAGGATGCAGCACTGCTTGACGCGTGTGATCTCGATATCGCACGGGTCGATGACTTCTATATCGCAGGGAACGCGGCGAGCGAGTCGAGTGTACCGGGTCTATATGCTGCCGGAGATATTCTTTCGCACGACGGGAAGGTCCACTTGATCTCAGGTGCCTTCCAAGATGCGGCGAACGCCGTCAACCGGGCGAAACGCTTCATCGAGCCGGAAGCGCCAAAAGTGGCGATGGTCTCGTCACACAACGAAGTTTTCAAAAAACGCAATCGGGCGTTGATTGAGGAACGCGTTAATCAACAATCTTGAATAATGTTTAAACGTCCAAAATGCTTGGAAACAAGCGGATTTTGGACGTTTTTTTGTATGAATTTCATTTTTGTACTATAACAGAACGATTTGACAACGTACTGTATTTAGGACAAAATTCTACTTATGTTCCACTACATGTAGGATACAAGTAAGACGGATGTATAAGGAGGAAGGGTATGACAACTACGAAACGTAAGCCAATTGGCCTTGCCTGGCAAATTTTAATCGGCTTGATTCTCGGGATCACAGTCGGTGGTGTATTTTATGGGAATCCCCATGTCGCGGAGTGGCTTAAGCCAATCGGTGACATCTTTATCCGGATGATGAAAATGATCGTCGTTCCGATCGTCTTCACGACGATCGTCCTCGGTGTCTCATCAGTCGGTAGTCCGAAAAGTCTCGGACGTCTTGGTGTCAAAACGCTCGGTTACTTCACGATCGTGACGATGATCGCCATCTTCACGGGGCTGTTCGCAGCCAATCTCATTGAACCGGGTGCTGGTATTAACATGTCGACACTCGATAAAACGGACATTTCGACATATGTCGAAACGGAAGAGACGACACAAGACGCAGGACTCGTCGACAAGATCGTCAACATCGTCCCGACGAATATCTTGGACGCGATGGTCCGCGGTGACATGCTTGCAATCATTTTCTTCTCGGTCTTATTCGGACTCGGTGTCGGTTTTGCAGGAGAGAAGGGCCAACCGGTCGTTCGTTTCTTTGAAGGCGTCGCAGCAGCGATGTTCAATCTCGTCAATATCGTCATGAAATTCGCGCCGATTGGTGTCTTCGCTTTAATCGGTGTCACGGTCTCGACGTTCGGGATTGAATCGCTCGGTTCATTGTTTAAACTGATTGCGACATTATACGTCACAGCGCTTCTTTTCATGGTCATCGTCTTCGGTGCCATCATGAAATGGGTCGGGATTCGCGTTTCTGATTTCACGCGCATCTTCAAGGACGAGTTATTGCTGACGTATTCGACGGCGTCGTCTGAGACGGTACTGCCACGGATCATGGAAAAACTCGAGAAGATGGGTGTTCCGAAATCAATCGTTAGCTTCGTCGTACCGACGGGTTATTCGTTTAACCTTGATGGATCTGCGCTTTATCAAGCGCTCGCAGCCTTGTTCATCGCACAGATGTACGGGATTGATCTCTCGATCGGAACACAGCTGACGCTTGTCTTCGTCTTAATGCTGACATCAAAAGGGATGGCTGCCGTTCCTGGCGTCTCATTCGTCGTTTTACTCGCAACACTCGGTACGGTTGGTATCCCGGCAGAAGGACTTGCCTTCATCGCGGGGATTGACCGAATCATGGATATGATGCGCTCGGTCGTCAACGTCACAGGAAACACGCTCGCTTCACTCGTCATCGCGAAGTGGGAAGGTGTCCTTGACGAAGACCAACTCGAGACGTTCATGTCGACAGAAGGTAAAAAAGACGACGTCCGCAGTGCGTGATTGTCGTAAATATAAGGAAGGACTGAATCGTCAGTCCTTCTTTTTTTCGTCCTTGAAAATAGATTAAAGTCGATTGTTATTAAAGAAAATCCCTTATTTTTGATTATAATTAAAATTTTATTGAATATTATTGATTATAAAGTTAATATTGTTGATATAATCATAAGGAAGAGGCGATAGGATGGAAACGGTAGGAATCGTCATTGGTATTGTCACAGTCTGTATCGTACAATTTTACTTAGCAAGGCGCGGGAGAGTCTGGAGTCTCATCATTCCAGCCATCATCATTGGGCTCGGAATTTACTGGTATTTCGGAACAGGACCACACTCAGCGGATCGAAAATCGGTGATTCGGATGGGAACGTTTGCCGGTATATGTTTGATGATCTCAATGGCTGAGATGGGTGTCGATACGCGCCGTAAGCAACTGAAGCGTGAAAAAGAACGAATGGAGATTCAAGATTTGTAAGAGAAGTGAGGGAACACGATGGAACGACAAGACGTGCCCGCTTGGGTACTGGCACTCGAACAGGAACATCTCGAGTTCATCCGGAAGTTCGTCTTGAGCTCCGGTTCATTGAAGGATATGGCAACGGCTTATCAAGTATCCTACCCGACCGTCCGGGCGAAGTTGAACCAGTTGATCGAGCGGATTGATTCGGTGCAGCAGGAAGATGTCGAATTCGTCAACATGATCAAGAACTTAGTCTTAGATGAACGGTTGAGTCTCGATGTGGCGAAGACGATCATCGATTCCTACCGCAAGGGTCAAGCGAAAGAATAAACCAAAAAACGAGATTCCCGTATGACGGAAATCTCGTTTTTTTTATTGCTTATCGTTCTTTTTGTCCTGTTCCTTCTTGATCATCTTCTTTGCTGCTGCGCGGAAGCGGAAGATCAAGTAGAGACGGTAGAAGTCGATCGCGGCGAACAACGTCAACAGGATCGTCCAGAAGTTGAAGACCGTTCCTGCTTCGACCGAGTTGTTGTAAGCAAGGAACATGAAGAGAATACCGAAGATGGCATAGAACACTGCCATGAAGTTCGAGCTTTGACGCATGAAAACACGACCTTTCGTAAATTAAGACATCGCGTAGATGGCGAGTACGACGATTCCGTTGTTAAAGACATGGATGGCGATCGGAGCAATGATCCGGCGCGTCTTGACGAAGACGAGCGAGAAGACGAAACTCATCGCGACATAGATTAAAAATTTGTTGTCCTGGTGAATCAGTCCGAACAAGGCACCCGTCAAGATGAAGCTGAAGAAGAAACCGAGCTTCGAGGAGAGATTCCCGAACATGATATGCCGGAACAAGAACTCTTCCATGATCGGTCCAAGCAGGACGACCATGACTTGCAGGAGTGGGATGACTTGGATCGCTTGGATGATCTGATCCGTATTTTGCGATTTCGCGACATTCTCGATCCCGCCTGCCATCCAGGCATCGATCAAGTTGACGCTGATCAAGAGCGCATACAGGAGCACGATCCCGATTCCGATCCATTTCAACGTATCCATCGGATCGGTTTGACGTCCCTCTGCCTTCCACTTCTGCCAATCGGGGCGCAAGCAGTAGTAGGAGACGATGACGGCGACCGTGAAGCCGATCGCAAGCCACCAACCGGCGACGTCAGCAATGACGTTTTTCGGAAAGAAATATTGGAACGAACCCGGAACCAATTGGACGATCAGATAGATGATGATTGGGATGACGTGACGCTTTTGCCACTTCTCCGCCATCAGAAAAGGCAGACTGATTGGATTTTTCATCGTACAGGACACAACTCCTTTGTAATGAAGGTACTGTCCCGATTGTAACAAACAAACGGTCTTGGCGCACGATTGACGATGATTCAAAGGTGTCGATTTCGGGAAAACGGATAAAGGTTCAGGCTTGAATTCAGAAGAGAAAGCGTATAAGATAAAAATATGTTAGCACTCAACTAAAGTGAGTGCTAAAAAACAGTCATTTTCAAGGAGGATGTTTCGCATGTTAAAACCACTTGGTGATCGCATCGTGATCGAAGTCGTTAAAAAAGAAGAAACAACACTCGGAGGAATCGTTCTTCCTGGGTCAGCGAAAGAAAAACCACAAGAGGGTAAAGTCGTCGCTGTCGGTACAGGCCGTGTGACAGAGCAAGGCGTACGTGTACCACTTGAAGTGAGTGTCGGAGATCACGTCATCTATGCACAATATGCCGGTTCGGAAGTCAAAGTCGACGGCAATGAATACTTAATTTTACGCGAAAGCGATATTTTGGCAGTAGCCGAGTAATCTGTTCAATCATTTATAAGGGGGATTTCAGTCATGGCAAAAGACATTTTATTCAGTGAAGAAGCACGTCGAGCAATGCTCCGCGGGGTCGATGCATTAGCGGATGCAGTCAAAGTCACGATCGGACCAAAAGGACGCAACGTCGTTCTCGAGCGGAAGTTCGGTTCACCACTCATCACGAATGATGGTGTAACGATCGCAAAAGAAATCGAACTCGAAGATCACTTCGAGAACATGGGTGCAAAACTCGTCGCAGAAGTTGCCTCAAAAACGAATGAGATCGCAGGGGATGGTACGACAACAGCGACAGTCCTCGCACAAGCGATGATTCGCGAAGGTCTCAAAAACGTCACAGCGGGCGCAAACCCGATGGTCATCCGTAAAGGAATCGAAAAAGCGGTCCGTCGTGCCGTCGAAGAATTGCACACGATCGCTAAACCAATCGAAGGTAAAGAAGCAATCGCCCAAGTCGCAGCGATCTCAGCAGCAGACGAAGAAGTCGGTCAATTGATCGCGGAAGCGATGGAACGTGTTGGTCAAGATGGTGTCATCACGATCGAAGAATCACGTGGCTTCACGACAGAACTCGACGTCGTCGAAGGGATGCAGTTCGACCGTGGTTACGCGTCACCATACATGATCACGGATTCAGACAAGATGGAAGCGGTTCTTGAGAACCCGTATATCCTCGTCACGGACAAAAAGATCTCGAACATCCAAGAGATTCTTCCAGTCCTCGAGCAAGTCGTCCAACAAAACAAACCACTTCTCATCATCGCAGAAGACGTCGAAGGCGAAGCACTTGCGACACTCGTCGTCAACAAACTCCGTGGTACATTCAACGCGGTAGCGGTCAAAGCACCAGGCTTCGGTGACCGCCGGAAAGCGATGCTTGAGGATATCTCGATCGTTACAGGTGCAGAATTGATCACAGAAGACCTCGGTCTTGATCTGAAGGAAACACAAATCACGCAACTCGGTCGCGCGTCGAAAGTCGTCGTCTCAAAAGACAACACGACAATCGTCGAAGGCCACGGACACGGGGATTCGATCGAAGCACGTGTCGGTACGATCCGTGCGCAAATCGAAGAAACGACAAGCGACTTCGATCGTGAAAAATTACAAGAGCGTCTGGCGAAACTCGCAGGTGGCGTAGCAGTCGTCAAAGTCGGGGCAGCAACTGAGACAGAACTGAAAGAACGCAAGCTCCGGATTGAAGATGCACTCAACGCGACACGCGCAGCGGTCGAAGAAGGAATCGTAGCAGGAGGGGGAACAGCCCTCATTCACGTCACGAAAGCCGTCGAATCGATTTTGTCGGTCTCAACAGGCGACGAAGCAACAGGTGTCAACATCGTTCTTCGCGCACTCGAAGCACCACTTCGTCAAATCGCGGAAAACGCGGGTCAAGAAGGTTCAGTCATCGTCGAACGTCTCAAGCATGAAGCGCCAGGAATGGGCTACAATGCGGCAACAGATGAGTATGTCGACATGATCGAGACAGGAATCGTCGATCCAGCGAAAGTAACGCGTTCAGCACTTCAAAACGCAGCGTCGGTTTCAGCGATGTTCTTAACAACAGAAGCCGTCATCGCCGATAAACCAGAACCAGCCGGATCTGCTCCTGCAATGCCTGATATGGGCGGCATGGGTGGAATGGGCGGAATGATGTAAGACATTTCATCTAAAAGTACTGAATCCTAGTAAATAGGGTTCGGTACTTTTTTATACTTCAAATTTCGGAATAAGTTGCATAATTATTCTTTTATTTGTAATATTATACTTAATGTTTAAACGGTATACATATATAGAATTAACTTGGAATGAAAGGAGATTTAATATTTAATCGTCGACTTACGTTCAGAGATCAAAGAGAGATAGGGGTCATTAATTAAATGAATGAAATTTTAAAAGGCATAGTAACCTCGGGTACACTCATCGTCGCAATCGGCGCTCAAAATGCGTTCGTCCTTAAACAAGGTTTAATGAAAAACAATATTTTCTGGGTGGCGCTAGTATGTTTCTTGTGCGATGTGTTGTTGATGTGTACGGGCGTAATGGGAGTTGGTACCGTCATCAAGAATAATACGTTTGCAAATGTTGGTCTTGCGATTGTTGGAGGACTATTCCTTCTCTTGTATGGATTTAAATCTTTTCGTAGTGCATTTTCTTCATCACATACAATGGATGTTTCAACAGATTCTAAAATCATGCCCATTCACAAAACGATCTTACTTACATTAGCAATTACACTTTTAAATCCACATGTATACCTAGATACGGTCGTCGTCATCGGTGGTATTGCTGGAACTTTGACATTTGATCAAAAAATCAATTTTTTAATCGGAGCTTTGATTGCCTCATTTGTCTGGTTTTTTGGAGTAGGATATGGATCGAGATGGCTCATTCCTGTATTTAAACAACCAAAAGCGTGGAAAGTATTAGATTTTGGAATCGGATGCTTAATGTTCTGGCTATCGTATCAATTGATTCAGTTTGCTTTAGAACAAAGTTAAATAGATATTTAAAGGGTTAAGGAGCAACTACCAAATATGAAGGACGATGAGATTTTATATTTAGTTGAACAGATGTCTGATGAAGAATACCTCTATCATGAAGAAATGAAGTGCTATACGAACGAAGGATCACCATCCGACTTAGCTTATGTAAAAGTCCGTCAATTTAGGGACGTGAATATGCTTCTGATATTAAACACTTTACTCGATAAAGTGAAACAAGCAGAACAAAAACAACATCTTTATTTTATGATTGGAACGATTGGTGTGAATTCAGGAGATGTTCGTGCAGGAATGTTATTGCTTGAAAAACTGGAGCAAGAGACAAAGCCGAGTCTTCTTGAAAGTATTCTGGAAGAACTAGCAAAACAACAATGCATTCCTGATACAGAACGAATTGTAAAATACATAGACGATTCTCGGTCGTCTGTTCGAGAAGCTGCGATTCAAACATTGCGAGCCTGTCGAGATGAGGCAGCAGAAGATGCATTAATTCGTTTGATTACGACATCAAATAACTCTTTTGATATCATGAGTGCTAATTTTGTTTTAGCCAAGATTGGAACAGAGCGAGCCGTTCCTTATTTGACTCCTTTGTTGGATCATTCTCGAGGAGACGTGAGGCATTCGGCTTTAGCTGCACTGAGTGAACTTGGAAATGGATTAGATCTTTCAATATTTTTGCACGGATTAAAAGATCGATCTAGCAATGTGAGAGAGTGTGCGTTAGTCGAAATTGAGCGACATGGTGATGAAGTAGCGATTGAGCCGGTGATTAAACGTTTACAAACATTAGTGAAGCGAACGCGACAAATACAAACAGATGAAGTCCTAATCGCTTTTCGATTTTTACATCGATACCAGCATTCCTATCAAGCGATTCCTAAACTATTTCATTGGATCATTCAAACAAAAAGAAAAGTCTTGTTTGACGAAGAATGGCAATGGATCGAAGACCATTTTACTTGCTATTGATGGGCTCGAGGATAGGTGGAGATAACAATCAATAAACAAGCCTGACCTTCTTCACGTCTAGTGAGAAGTCAGGCTTGTTTATTTCAATAAAATTAGCTGCTTTTTGATTACTCCAGTTCATTCTCCTCAATAATCTTATCCGACAGCTTTAACTGCTCACTCACATCCTTCACCTGATCGCGACAGAACTTCATCTCAACTTTTTTCTCGGTCGATACGTCATAACAGGTGCCTTCGCCTGATACTTTCGTCAAATCCGCTTCATAATAATAGTCCTTGTAGCGGAACGAACCATCGCGGAAGCCCGTCAGATTTGGTTTGTCGTCGACGAGGGATTGTCCCATCATATAGGACGTTTTGAGATTCAATAGATCAATGATCGTTGGTGCGATATCAATCTGTCCGCCATTCTCTTTCATGACCCGACCGGTTTGCTGGTCGGGTTTTTTGATGAAGAGCGGGATGCGGCGCTCGAGCTCGAACGCAGCAACCGGAGACGAGACATCCGCCTTTTTACGCATCTCGCTTCCTTCATTGACGAGTCCACTATCGTGATCGCCATAAAAGATGACGAGGGACTGATCCCAAAGATCCCGTTGTTTCAACTCGTCGATCATCTTTCCGACACCGGTATCGACGTAATGCACGGTCTCGTAATACCGTTTCAACATCGGATCCTTATATCCAGACAGATCAAGCGTCTGATCTTCCTTGTCGATCTCATACGGCGTATGACTCGTCAGCGCGACTAAAAACGAGAAGAACGGTTCTTGCAGTGTCTCCATGTGATCAATCGATTCGAGGAAGAACTGTTGATCGTTCAGTGCCATGCCGATTTTCTTCTCTTTTGAATAATCCTTTTGGCTGAAGAAGTGCTTAAAACCGATGTTCTGGTAGACATCGTCACGGTTCCAGAAGCCTTTTTCGTAAGCATGCATCGCTGCCGTATCGTATCCGTTCTTCTCAAGTAATGCAGGGAGCGGCTCGAATTCATTCGTCGGGTATTGTGTATAAACAGAGCCTGATTTTAATGGATAAAGTGACGTGTTCGTGATGAACTCGGCATCCGAAGTTCGTCCTTCATGCGTCTGGTGGTAGAGCGACGAGAAGTAGAGCGATTCCTTCTTCAATTGATTCAGGTTCGGTGTCACTTCCTCACCATTAATGGTTTGGTCGATGACTGAAGCCTGGAACGATTCGAGCTGTACCAAAATGATATTCGGCGTCTGCTTCGGACCGGTCGGATTCGTCTGTTCCTTTTGATTGATGCGCTGTTGTTCCTGTGCCGTTAGTCCGTCGCTCGGTCGTCCGGTCACGCCTTTGAACACATCCCACCCGTGATAGCCCCAAAAGCCGAACAGGTAGTAGTCACGCATATCGGAGATCGTTGCCGTCGGTTGACGATCTTCCGTTAGCGTCCGGTACGTCAGCAGTGAGGCAGACAAGACGATGCCACTGATTGCGAGTAGTCCGGCTGTCCGGCGTCGTGTTTGCGCCGTCGTCACTTCCGGTCGTTTGCGGAAAACGAAGAGCAGCAGTACGAAAATCAAACTATCGGCGAACAAGAGGAAGTCTTGCGGTACGATCAAGGCGGTGAAGCCGCTACTGACGTCACTCATCTGCGTCATCTGTGAGAGGAGCGAGATGGAGAGGAAGTCCTCGAAGTAACGATAGTACCACATGTCGGAAGCAAGTAGAAAACTGTGTGCCAGCAATAGACCGAGCCAGACCCAGCGGCGTTTATTCCACGGAATCAGTAACGTCCAGCTCGACAGGATCAGCATACCGGCCAGGTTCATCAGTGTTAAATAGAGCGAAAGGTCGGTCTTTGTAAAGTAACTAAACAGCATGAACTTCAGCATGCCGAGTAATAGATAAAGGGTGTAGCGAATCGCCATGGTCAGTACTCCTTACGTGTGTCGTCACACAGTCTTTACCCTGAATCGAAACGTGTCGAACGCTTGAGTGTTTTCTGCAAAAAACATTAGAAGAATTACTGAATATGGAATAAAATAGAAGTAATCACTTATTTTTGAAAGGATGTTCTACATAGATGAACTGGAAACATTGGATGGGAAGTGCCGCGCTGATTTACGGTACATGGATGACGCTCACTGTAAGTGCAGATGCTGCACCGTATGATGTTAAAACGAAAGATCAAGCAATCGTTGGATTTTACGATTTAGAGACAAAAGAGACGACACCTTATCCGAAAGACGTCTCACCGTATATGGTGATGCGGGCGACGTCAGCCGATAAAACGTTATTCTTGTATGAAGATTATTATGGAGACGAAACCGAGCATCCTTATTATTTGATTGATGCGAAGACGGGAACTTCGGAACTGCTGACGCTTCCAGAAGGCAAGGAGTACCTGCGTGTCTTGAATCACGATATGGTGATAGGGTATACCTCATTTGATAAGTTATCAGTCTTTATTCGCGAAGGGGATCAATTCGTTACGCGTGATACGTTAGAAGTGACTTCTCAAAACCGGGTGCAGTGGATTAGTGCGAATCGCTTCTCGATCCAACGAGAAGATAGTGCTGATTGGTATGATGTGAATCCGGACGGTACATTCTCAAAAGTCCGTTCCGTTGACGTGAAGCGGTTCTCGCCTTTAACGAATGACTGGATCTTAGATGGTGAGCAAGATACGTTGCGTCACGTCGTCACCAATCAACAAATCACCTTACCGAAAGTCTCACGAGGATATTACGTTGAGGGAGCATACGAAACGAAAGACGGATTGTACGTTCAACTGGTCGATGCTAGTTCGTCAAACGAGTCATCGTTATTCTACTTAGATACGGCGAGTGGGCAACTGACGACACTCGTTGACCACTCAGAGCAATTAGCGAATGAACTGTTAGCGGATGGAAAAGCCATCTACCGGAGCAAGGATCAAGCGACGATGTTATCGTTTGCGTCTTATTTGCGCCAACCGATCGCAATCAATGACTTGACGAAGGATGATACGACGTTGCTCGAAGGAACGGTTCTAGCTCCTAGCGTTGAGCTGACGCGTATAGATGGAACGACAGGTATCGTTGAGCCCAGTAAATTATCGTTCACTGGGAATGTCGAACTGAAAAACGAGCTGTTCACGATCACGACGATTCCGAAACGTTTACCGTATAGTGAGTATCGGACGATATACACGACTGAAACCGGTAAGGTCTTGGAGGACCTGACACGTTATCAATACCAGCGTTATTTAACAGCTCAGGGTTCAGCGATTCCAACCATTAAGGAAGGTACAACATCCTATAGCTTTAACATCAATCAAAGCGATGTTCCGGTGACGGTCTATGGAAAAGATGGCGTCCTCATCGGAAGAGCTGCCTCCGATGAGACAGGACGTGTCCAAATCAACGTGTCGACGAAAAATCTTGTCGGTCAGGTGACGCGTTGGACGTTCGGAAATACACGAGACTTCAATCAAGAAGCATCCGTGAACCGGACCGTCGCAGGTTATGAAGTGCCACGCATTACCCAGTCGAAAAACGATAATTTTAAATTCATTACATACCGCTTAGAAAGTGCCAAAGAAGGCGGTATCTATAAAATCTATGCAGGAAAACGACAAATTCAATCTGTTCCAGCAACGAAAAAGACAGAGATTACGATTCCGTATACGAATGACTTTGCGTCATATCGTATTACACGAAGTGGTGAGTATCCTACGAAATCACTCTCTTTGAAAGATAGCGTGATGATTTACAGTAATCTATCCGCACCCCTAACGGATGAACACACGACGATCGAAGGGATTCTTGATGGAGATGCCGATTACGGAAAGCTGTATATTGATGGGAAATATACGGCATATATCGATCGTAAGAAAACGCAGAGTTTTGCGATTAAGACAAAACCATTGAAGGTTGGACAAGTCGTGACGTTCGTTGCCCGTAAAGGAACACAACTTCAAGTCTCCGGGCAGAAAGTCGTGGCAGCAGCCAATCCAACACTCAAGTCGTATACGACGTCACTCAGTCCGACGAGTACATCATGGAAAGTCAAAGCGACGAAAGGAAAGACAATCGTCGTCACAATCAATAAGAAGCGGTACACGAAACTCGCAACCGGTAAGACACAAACGATGACGTTCCCGAAACAAAAACGAGGCACTCGGGTCACGGTACACGCGGAGTCGATCAAGCTGCGTAAGAGTAAGACCTTTAGTTTAACGGTTAAATAAGTGAGCGGACAGGAATCCTTCGAGGCAGACGATGTCTTATAGAATTCCTGTTTTGTTTTAAAATGGTCTTTGGCTCAAACGTTTGGTTGAAGAATTGGTCTATATTTCCTCTTGAATTCAAACAATTGACGTTAATTTGCGCAGAAAGCGGGAATAGAAAGCGTGTACGTCCATCGTCCGTCACTGTCTTTTAAAAAAGGAGCGAAGTCATGTCAAACGTGAAACTAGCGGTCATCTATTACAGCGCAACCGGAACGAACCATCAACTTGCCTCATGGGCAAAAGAAGCGGGAGAAGCAGCGGGGGCGGAAGTCCGCCTTGCGAAAATCAAGGAGACAGCCCCAGCAGAAGCGATTGCTTCGAACCCATTGTGGCAAAAGCATGCGGAAGCCACACGTGATATCGAAGAAGCGACACCGGATCTACTCGACTGGGCAGATGCGATTATCTTTAGCGTCCCGACACGTTACGGTCATGTCCCAGGACAATTCCAACAGTTCCTCGACACGACAGGCGGACTGTGGGCACAAGGCAAACTCGTCAATAAAGTCGTCAGTGCGATGTCGTCGGCACAGAATCCGCATGGCGGTCAGGAAGCGACTGTTCTCGCGGTCTATACGACGATGTTCCACTGGGGTGCGATCGTTGCGGCACCGGGTTATTCGGATCCGGTCTTGTTCGCAGCGGGTGGAAATCCATATGGTACATCGGTCACTGTCGACCAAGACGGCAACATGGTCGAATCCGTCGAACCAGCCGTGCGCCATCAAGCGAAACGGACGGTTGAAGTGGCAAGCCGTCTCAACTCATAACATTACCTAATTCAAAAAGCGCCGGAATGCTGATTCGCATTCTGGCGCTTTTTCATATGCATCATGTGTTTTGTGTCAACGGAAGTTCGACTGTGAACGTCGAACCTTGTCCTTCGATCGACTCGACATGGATTTCTCCATCATGCCCACGCGCAATTTCGCGACAGATTGAGAGCCCAAGACCAGTACCGCCGATTTGACGGGTGTCCGAATTGTCGACACGATAGAATTTTTGGAACAAGTTACTCATCGCAGAAGCAGGAATCCCGATACCCTCATCTTGAATCGCGACGGTGACACGTGACGCGTGTCGCGTTAGTTGGATATCGATCGTTCCACCCGCTGGTGAGTATTTGATCGCATTGTTGATCAGGTTACTGAACAATTGGCGAATCTTCTTCGCATCCCCCTCGACGATCAGCGGTTCGACGTTTCGGAATATTTCAATCGCGTGGGAAGACGACGACAGGCTATGCAACTGTTTCAAATCACGAATCATCGCGACGATATCAAACGGTGCCATTTCGTATTCCTGACGGTTTGCTTCCATCCGTTGCAGGTCAAGGAAGTCATTGATCAACAGCGAGAGGCGTTCTGTTTCCGAATGGACCGCTTCGAGATACTTCTTCTGTCGCTTCGGTGGCAGGTCGCGCTGAATCATCAGCTCAGTGAAGCCATAGATCGACGAGAGTGGTGTCCGCAGTTCGTGCGAGATTGTCGAGACGAGTTCGTTTTTGATCCGGTCAATCTCGACTTCATTCGTCACGTCACGTAAGACGAGTAGAATCCCGCGGAACTGTCCACCATAATGAATGCTCTCGGAGTACGTCTTGATGAAGCGTCGCTCGTGATCAATCGAGAAGGTGATTCCTTCACCGATTTCACGCTGAACGAACGTCTTTTTCAAGTAACGTTCGAATTCCGGTAGTTGGTCGACGCGATGCTTGAGTTGAACGACAGACGGAGTGATGTTCATCAGTCCGTTCTCATCGAGACTGTCATCAACCGGATGGTCAAACAGATCGAGCAACGGTCGGTTGATCAATTGAATATCGCCTTCGGGTTCGATATAGACGATCGATTCACGAATAGAGTTCAATAGTCGCGCCGTTTTTTCCCGCTCACGTTCAATCTCGTCGAACGTCCGCATCCGCAAGAGTGACAATGCCAGCTGGCGCGCGAAGGCGGCTAGTTCTTCCTGTTCGTAACGATCAAACCGATCCTGATCGCGGGACAAGAAGATATAGGCGATGATCTCATTTTGACTCGGATCAAGAACCGGTGTGACAGCGCGTGCGACTTCGTCCTCGAACTGTGTATGCGGTCGTCGATCTTGTCGCGACTCACGCAATAACGGCTCAATCGTTGGCATCCAATCCTCGACTGTGAGCGGTGTCTGTGGATAAAAGACGATATCGATGACTTTTGTTCCTTCTTTAAAGATCAGTGCGCCTTGATCAGACTGCGTGATCTCAACCATCTTTTGGATGACAGAAGGATAAGCACTGATGCTATCGCGCGATGCCAGTGGTCTCCGTCAATTGGTTTCGCAGGCGCAAGTGGGACTCGTTCCGTTGCGTCAGTTTTAAGGCATCTTCGAGATTGACGTTCGTTGACATCAATTGATGTTTGTTTTCAATCAAAGCTGTCGCCATCTGATGGAACGATTTACTCAATTCACCAATCTCGTCAGCACGGTTGAGTGGAATGAGTGGTAACGTATGCTCACCGCTTGCAAGAAGTTTACTCTCCTTGCTAAGAAGATGGATTTGTCGCGTCGTCCGTTCGATGAACGGGCGGACGATGAGCAAGATGACGAGGAATAGGACGAGCAGATTGACGAGCCAGATCCACTCGGCATACTTCGTCTGAGTGACAAGTTGTTCTTTTGCACCGAGTTCTTTCGCACGAAGACTACTCCGATAGTTCGTGAACGTACTCTCCATCGTGTTGACACTTTTACGCATCGTCTCACTGTTCGAGGCATTCATCTTGAATTTCCGATTCGGGTCCCGTGGTACTTGTGGCATCATCGCTTTTAGACTCGGCATCTGCAGGAAACGCTCGTCAATCGTGCCCGATTGCTTTGCTTGGACGTATTTAATCAAGCTGGGCATGACGAAATTGGTATAAGAATTATAGAGCGACCGGATATCAGACGCATAGATTTGATCCGCTTTATATAAGCGATTCTTTTCAAACCAAGCCGTCTGTTGTTCGAGTGATGCCTTCTTTTCATCAATCACGTCGAGCACGGCATCGTCACCGAAGACGATATAGCCGCGCATCTCGTATTGAAGGGACTGCCAATCGTCCCAGAGTTTTGTCGCTCGATCTTCGCGCAAGCTGATCGCATCGAGCTCTTGTTTCGCATCCGTGACTTGGTGGTTCGTATAAAAATAAGCAGCCAGGGAAGAGATCGATAGTGTAATAAGAATGAGATAAAACGACGACATGATCTGTCGGCTGATCTTTTGATTGAACCATTTTCGCATATGGATTATGGATGCTCCTTTGTCTATGTGAGTCAAGCGTCGATTAGATGTATTACGTTGGAATATTTGTTACCGTAATCGTACATTTTTTAGACGAATAAATATAGTCATAATGCTTAAAATATCTTCAAAGTAAGAGATACAGGTTCACAAAGAAAACTTAGAACGACAAAAAAGCAGGACGGGATTTTACTCCCAACCTGCTCCGATGCCCATTAATGATGTTCGACGACAATCTTCCCAATCGTTTTTCCGCTCTCGACGAGACGGTGTGCTTCTTTCAGATTGTCAGCGTTCATGCCGATTAACGTCTGTGTCACCGTCGTCTCAAGTGTATGTTCTTCGATCCATGCTGCGACTTGCGTCAGAATCTCATGTTGGCGGATCATGTCCTCTGTCTCGAACAGCGGACGCGTGAACATGAACTCCCAGACGAACGTCGCACTCTTTTGTTGGAGCGCACTTAAATCGAGTTTTTGATACGTCTCGACGATGCTACAGATTTTCCCTTGTGGTGCAATTACATCGACCATCGTCTCAAAATGTTGGTCCGTCGCATTGAGACAGAAGATATAGTCGACGTATTTGTAGCCGAGGGCTTCCAGCTGAGGACGGAATGCCTCGTGGTGATTGATCGTATGATGTGCACCGTGTTCCTTCGCCCACTCAATCGTCTCGTCGCGTGACGCCGTTCCGATGACGGTCAGTCCAGCGTGATTCGCGAGTTGTGTTGCAATTGAACCGACACCACCAGCAGCTCCGATGATGAGGATCGTCTTCTCGAGATTCGACTTAGCGTCAAACGTCAATCCGAGACGATCGGTCAATGCTTCGTAAGCTGTCAGCGTCGTCAACGGGAGAGCAGCGGCTTCGCTAAAGGTCAACCGTTCCGGCTTTTTGGCGACGATCCGTTCATCGACGAGTTGGAAGTCACTGTTTGACCCTGGGCGCTGAATCGCACCGGCGTAATAGACTTCATCACCGACTTGGAAGAGGGAGGCATCATCGCCGACTTCAACGACGACTCCGGCTGCATCGTAACCGATGACCTTCGGCGCGTCTTCATCTTTCCCGTGAGCACGGACTTTCGTATCGACCGGGTTGACGGAGACGGCTTTAATCTCAACTAAGAGATCGTGTCCCGTTGCTTCCGGGCGTGGTAGTTCCAGGTCAATCAGACTTTCGTGTTCCGTCAGTGGTAAGTGTCGGTGGAAACCGACGGCGGACATATTCGACATCGACAATCATCCTTTCCAGATAGGAATCGTTTCTCTCCATCTGTTCCACGCCTATTCAGTCTTAAAACCAGTTGCGAAACTTTGAAAACGGATTCCCCTTCTGTCGTCAACGAAAGAATGCTGGATAGATATGGTAGCATATGAGAGTAGCTATCAATTTCGAGAAGGAGCGATTTTGTATGTATGACGTCATCTCTCTACCGGCAGGACCGACTCAAGTCACGATTGAACGTTACCTCGTCCATGCCCACCCGCACCCCCGTTCGTATCGACCCGCGCGTTTGATTGCCTTACGTCAAAGTGGTGGCGTCATGCATCGACTGTATCGCACGGAGCGGGAAATCGTGCTCTCTCCGCACGAGGCACTCGCCCCACAAGTCCAGCGGCTCTCGTTCTCGCAACAGGAGCGTGTCCTTGCGTATATCGAAGAACGTCGTGCGAGCTTCGGTTTTGATGAAGGGGAGGAATACAAATTTTACTTACTCGAAGTGGCATACGAGCTCCGTCATCTGCCACGAACGGATCGACCGATTCGGGCGCATACGTACTATCAACTGGATGAGCTGTTGTTGGGTCGACCGCTTGTCTTGCGAGCTAGAAGTCAAGAGCGCTCCACATGAGACAGAAAAACGGAACATGAAAAAGCAGTCCGCCTTTCCTTACGTTCATCGCGAGGAGGGCGGACTGTTTATTAAAGTGCTGGCGTTGGCGTCGGTGTGACACCGGTCTTTTTATAAGCTTGATCGATGGCAGTCCGGATTTCCTTGACGGAGCTACCTTTTTGATAAGCAACGATCGACTGTGCTGCGATATCGAGACACGTGCCGCACGTGATGCCGTGCGTCGTCCAGGTCGTGGAACTAGCAGTCTGCTCTTCGATGAAGCAGTCATAGTTGCTTGTATGACCAGCAGACTCACCGCAACCGCAATAACAAGGCATCTTCTTCAAGAGATCAGGATGTTTAGCGACGGAGCGGTAAATCGTCTGGATCGACTCATCCTGTTCGTTCAGAAAAGCGGGTAACGTGTCTGGTCCCGCGGTCTTCTCGAGTTGATCACCAGCACCGTGGCTGGCATGATCAGCATGATCTCCGTGATTCGTCTGTTCTGTTTTTGGAGCACCCGTTTGATCAGCTGTTCCGCATGCAGCGAGCAACAGGCTGATACTGAGGGGAAAGGCGTAACGATATAGTCGTGTTTGCATAATGTGCCTCTCTTTCATCGTCTTGCCTTCATTATAAGGAAAGACGTATCGAGAAGGCGTGACGATTTGTTGACGCTTACTTGGCGAGTGCTTCCGTGATCGTCTCGATGTTTGCTTGCATCATGCTGTAGTAAGTGTCGCCATCTTTACCCGGTGCACCGAGTGAGTCGGTGAAGAGAGTACCACCGATCGGAACACTAGTCTCCCTTGAGACGGTTTCCATGCTCCGCCGATCGACGCTCGTTTCGACGAACAGGACAGGGATATCTTGCTCCTTGATCGTATCGACGATCCGGCGGACTTGAGCCGGAGTTCCTTGATTATCTGAGTTGATCTCCCAAATATAATCCGCTTTGACGTCATAGGCAGTTCCGAAGTATTTGAAGGCTCCTTCGCTCGTGACGAGATGACGTTCTGCTTTCGGAATAGCGGCAAACTGCTTTTTCGCTTCCTGATCAAGCGTCTGCAATTTTTTGATATAGGCATCGGCATTTTTTTCGTAGTCGGCTTTGTGCTTCGGATCTTCCTTGATTAATGCCTGCTTGACGTTTTCGACGTAGCGGATGCCATTGCTTACGTCGAGCCACGCATGTGGATCAGTCTCCGATTCTTTGCCCTTCGTCGTCAGGTATTTCGGTTCGACGCCTTTGCTTAAACGATAGACTGGTGCGTCAGACGCGTCTTTGCCAGTCGTTGCCCGGAGTTTATCGAACCACGCACCGCCGGCTTCCAGGTTCAACCCGTTGTAGAAGACGACGTCAGCATCTGCCATCGCCTGTACGTCTGCCGGAAGTGGATCATACTCGTGCGGGTTTGCCCCGATCTTGACCATGCTGTGGACATCGACATGTTCACCACCGACCTCACGTGCGAGGTCAGCGAGAATCGAATATGTCGCGACGACCTTCAGCTTCCCGTTATCTTCTGCTGGTGTCGAACAAGCAGCAAGTAAGACCATGCTGAGGAGGACGAACAGAATGAGTTTTAATTTCATACAGTAGACTCCTTTCGTTTCCGGTGACGCATCAGACCGTGACGTGGTGAGAAGACGAAGACGAGGGCGAACAGCGTCGTCGCGACGAGGACGATCGATGCACCGGAAGATAGATTATAGGTGAAGCTGAAATACAGTCCGACGATGGCGGACAACGTACCGAAGCCTCCCGCTAGGAACAGCATCCGTGAGAGGCGGTTCGTCAGTAAATACGCGGTCGCTGCCGGTGTGATCAACATCGCGACGACGAGAATGATGCCGACGGTCTGGAGTGAAGCGACCGTGACGAGTGTCAGTAACGTCATCAGTCCGTAATGAATCCAGCGCGTCGATAGTCCATAGGCTTGCGCCATCGTTGGGTCAAACGAGCTGATCAGCAACTCTTTGTAGAACAAGAAAATCCCGCCGAGGACAATCAATCCGATGATGACGGTCATCCACATGTCGCTCGGACGGACCGCGAGGACGTTGCCGAACAGAATGTGATAGAGATCGCTACTGCTACGTAAGAACGAAATCAGGATGATCCCAAGGGCGAAGGCGGATGTGAACATGATTCCGATTGCCGTATCGTTCTTGATGCGACTGTTCTGGCTAACGAAACCGATTCCGAGCGCTGTCACGAGACCCGTCGCGACAGCACCGATCAGGAAGTTGATCCCGAGTAGGTAGGAAATCGCAACACCGGGTAAAACGGCGTGCGAGATTGCATCCCCCATCAACGACATCCCGCGAAGGATGATGAAACAGCCGATCACACCACAGATGATGCCGACCATGATGGCGGTGATCATCGCTTTTTGTAAGAACTCATATTGAAGTAATGCCTCGATGAACGTCATCCTTGTCCCTCCTTGCGTCGTTCGAATAGGGGTAAGCCATACGCTGGTTCGAGCCATTCCGGCGTCAAGATATCAGACGGTGGACCGACAGCGATCAATTGTTTGTTCAACAGCATCAATGTGTCGAAGTAGTCCTCTGCTTTATGCAAATCATGGTGGACGACGACGATCGTCCGTCCTTCGGCTCGGAGGGTCCGTAAAAGTTCGATGATCATCTGCTCACTCGCAACATCGATGCCGACGAACGGTTCGTCCAGCAATAGTAGCTCTGCTTCTTGGGCAAGGGCACGCGCCAGAAAGACCCGTTGTTGCTGTCCACCTGACAGCTCACCGATTTGGCGTTCGGCGTGATCAGACATACCGACCCGTTCGAGACATTCCATGGCGAACGCTTTTTGTGCTTTCGATGGTCGTTTGAATAAGCCGAGCTTCGGATAACAGCCCATCAACACGACGTCCTGCACACGAACCGGAAAGTCCCAATCAATTGCACTTCGTTGCGGGACGTATGCGACGCGTGACCGGACGTCTTCGAGTGATTGGTCGAGCACGCGTAACTGCTCGATGCGAGCCGGGATCAAACCGAGGACGGCTTTTAAGAATGTGGATTTACCAGCGCCGTTCGGTCCGATGATGCCAATCAACGAAGCGACCGGGAGACGAACGGACACTCCGTCGAGTGCATGGGTATCAAAATAAGAGACAGTGAGACGATCAACGTCAAGGGCGTACATGAATGATCACTCCTTTGGTTTTGTGGTATATAGAAGGAAAGTTTCCTTAGGGCAAAAAATAGGATAAAAATTTTAACTCCAATCACTGGAAAAAGATTCGGTCTACAAATAATGTTTCCTTAAGGCAAACTTTAAAGCCATAGGAAACAGATGTCAACTGTTTTTCGATATCGATCGCGAATCAACTCGTGCTAAGATGAAAAGGCAGAATACAGGGGGTGAGGAGATTGCGTCAGACAGCAGAACAACAATGGAAGTGGCTATTGCTCGATGCGCTCGCGAAAGAAAAACGAGAGCAAGCACAGCAAGTCATCGAAGAGGTCTATCCGTATGATATCGCGCAAGTGTATGAAGAGTTGGGCGAAGACGATCAGGCACGACTCCTCGACTATCTCGATCACGAGCGATTGGCAGATGTCCTCGAGGAGCTCGAAGGGGAGCAACGTCTCGCCGTCTTACGTCGTTTAGACGTCGAGCGTGCCGGGCACGTCCTCGATTTAATGGAGAACGATGATGTCGCGGATTTACTTGAGGAACTGGGACCGGAAGAGACTGACCGTTTGCTTGGTAGCATGCGGACGGACGAGGCACTGATCGTCCGCAATCTCTTGACGTATCCACCGGAAACGGCTGGGCGCTTGATGACAAACCGGTTCATCTGGGTCGGCGAGGATTTCACGGTCGGTGAGACGGTCGAGAAGATGCGCGACTACATCGAATACTCGGAGACGATCAACTATGTCTACGTCGTCAATCAACTCAGTGAACTCGTTGGGGTCATCTCATACCGGGATGTCATCTTAGCTGAAAATACGGAACGGATCAGTGACGTCATGGAGACGAAGGTGATCCGGGTCGCGGCAGAGACCGATCAGGAAGAAGTCGCGCAACTGTTCGAACGCTATGATCTCGTCTCGTTACCCGTCGTCGAGGGCGACATTCTTGTCGGACTGATCACGGTCGATGATGCGCTTGACGTCTTACGGGAAGAAGCGAACGAAGACATCGAGAAACTCTCGGCGTCCGGTAAATCAATTGATTTTGAGACGAAGCCGTGGATTGCTGCGACCCGTCGTTTACCGTGGCTCGTCTTGCTACTGTTCATCGGGCTCGTCTCTGGATCAATCATCAGTCAGTTCGAAGAGACGCTCTCAAAAGTCGTCGCGCTCGCCTTCTTCATGCCGATGATTGCTGGTATGACCGGAAATACCGGTACCCAATCGCTCGCGGTCGTCGTCCGCGGATTGATCACGCGTGAAGTCGATAAGCGGGTCGCGACTCGGTTGATCCTACGGGAGCTCTGGGTTGGTTTAATCATTGGTGTCATTTGTGGTATCTTGATCGCCATCATTGCCTACGTCTGGCAAGGGAGTGCCGTCTTGGGTCTTGTCGTCGGCAGTTCGCTCGTCATCACGTTGATCTTCGGGACACTTGCTGGAACGATCATTCCGCTCATCTTACATCGCCTAAAGATTGACCCAGCAATCGCATCCGGACCATTGATCACGACGTTGAACGATATCTTATCGCTCCTCGTCTACTTCGGGATTGCAACGGCATTCATTAGCCGCTTGATGTAAAAAAACCGAACCGATTCATCTTCGTCAAGAGGAAGGGAATCGGTTCGGTTTTTTCATGTGTGATCATTCGTCGTGCGAATCCAGATCGCGAGTGGACCAACGTCGTCAAAGCCGGCTTCAAGCGCTGTGATCAGGTGATCGCCATACTCGTAACCGACGAGCGATTGACCGGGAAAATGTGCTGAACTCAAACGTGCGATATCATCCCATAAGCGTTCGTCGAGGTAATCGGAATTGACGTACGTCAGTCCGGTCGTCACTTGATTCGAGTAGGCGATGCAACTTGCTTGTTGCGCCTCCGAATAGAAGAAGCGGACAGCGGGATGTTGCCATAACGTTGTGGGCAACTCCGGTGTTGCCTGGATAGCCTGGAAGCGAGCGAACTGATCGAGATCCGTCACGACGGACCAATCGACGGGAAGGGCACGGCGATCGAGTATGGCAGGGCGGGTCATCCATTCTGCTGTAAATAAATGACTGAGACCGGCACTCGAGAAATCATAGCTTGCCGTGCAGTCCTTGATGCTATAGACATCCGTGACACCAATTCGCTGATGGGGAAGCCGGACCATCAGTTCCGGATAATAGCTCGGTACGCTTCCTTGAGCGTGCCAGGTCGAATCAGTTTCCGTCACCCGGCAACCGGCTGACTCACAGACGAGGCGACACCAATCGAAATTATTTTGGATGGCAGCTTGGCGCATGGATCATTCCCCCTTATTCATCCTCCGGTTGTTTAATCAGGACATACGATAACGTGGCAATCAGTGTTAAGAACAACCCGCAGCCAATCGTGATGTATGCCATCGTAAAGACCTTACCGAGCGTCGTCGTCGGAACGAATGTTGGATGCCCAACCGTACTTAGTGTCGTGATACAAAAGTAAAGTGCATCCACCAGCGATAGATTTTCTTCCGTGCTATAGAAAATCGTCCCGGAGACGAGCGTCAACAGGCAGAGAATCAATAGACCACGAAAGTAAGATAAGTGAAAGGCGCGGCGCAATCCCTTGAATAAACGTGAAAAAATCGTCAGTACAGAAATCATGGAATCTCTCCTTTAGGATCGTTGCGTCGAGTCCATCGTATCATGAATGAAATAATCGTTCTTTCCGGCATGTTTGACGCGGTACATCGCTTGGTCAGCATGCTGAATCAGCGTGTCGAGATCGACGCCATGATTGGGTGAGTAACTAAGTCCGATGCTCGTTCGGATTTCAATGGTTTCTTCAGCGAACCGGTAAGGGTTGTCTTGCAAGTACGTCAACAGATTCGCAGCATAGGCATGGAGCGTAGCGACAGACGGATGACGATAGAGTAAGAAGAATTCGTCGCCACCGACACGGGCAGCGAACCCATTCTGTTCCGCATGGTGTTCTAGAAGGCGAGCGATATGAATCAAGAAGGCGTCACCGATTTGATGTCCATACGTATCGTTGATGGCTTTGAAACCGTCGAGATCGACGACGATGATCGCGATATGATCAAGCTCGAGTAACTCTTGTGCCGCACGTTCGTAAAAGCTTCGGCGATTCGCAATCTTCGTCAACGGATCGTGGTAGGCGAAGAAACGAATCGTCTGCTCCGCTTCCTTGAAGGACTGGATATCACGAATCAACAACATCCCGTGCAGCTCTTGTTCGATGAAGACGAAATCGGCATCCATGACGACGTAGCGTTCTTGCTGTCGCGCTGTCAAAATCTTCGTTTCGAATTCGTTGAACTTACGTTGCGATAAAAAGTGTGTCATATAATGCAGCGACCAATCGGCTTGTTTTTTATCCGGTAAGTAGGTCGAAAACGTACATGCCGTTAAGTCACCGGTCTCGAACAGACGATGAGCAGCTGGGTTGGCACTCTCAATTCGTCCGTCCCGGTCGAGCAGCAGGATTGCCGAAGGATTCAAATTGTAGAGCGTCGCGAAACGCTTTTGATAGGACGCGAGATAATCGAATCGGCGCATTGCGATCGCCAGTGCTCCTGCCCAGAACAAACCGCCATACATATAGGCATACGGTGGCATGATGCCGTAGAACGACCAGTAGCCGAAGACGATATCCCATACGAGAACGAGAATCGCGACACTCAATAAGACACTGATGATGCCACGACGTGCATCTTTCAAGTGTGTCCGTGCGTACACGAGCAGACCGATGACAAGGAGATGGAAGATGTTCCCGACCGTCATCGTCACTAGATATTGTGTGTTGAATTCAGGGTAGATGAACTGTCCGACCTGTGTGAATTGCTGACTGTTGATGACGTTCGTCTGGAAGACGTATGTCGTCAGCACGACGCCCATCGGAAGATAGAAGATCCATGGGTACAGTAAGCGTGGCATTCGTTTCCACAAATTCGAGACGCGAAAGATGAAGTGAAGCGATGTACTGAAGACGATCAGACCAGCATTTCCGAACCAGTAGGTCACGAATGCCGGACTAAACTCGATCGGGGAGGCATTCCGGAAAAATTCACCAAGGAACAACATCCCGTAAGCGAACGTGAATAAGCTAAGCAGTCGGTGTTGCGGACGTGATGGGTTGCGTAAAAATATATCAATCGACATGTAGAACATGATGAAGGTCGGAATCAGATAGACAATCGTAAAAAGAAACAAGGATGGCATGGCGTTCCGCCCTTCTAGATAATTTTTAGGTAGATAGTCTCAGTATAGTGGGCGAAGATTGCTTAGGCGGATTGAAATTTCAAAAAAAGGGAAATCAGTCGAGATTTAATGTTAGTCGTCGTATTTTGGCGATCCCTTCGAGACCTGACGGATCATGATGCGTCTTATGGGCGACGAAATGTTCATCGGCTTCCGTCGTCCGGATTCGTAACGGACGTTCGTCACGATGGACGACCTCGAAGATCACCTCAGCCAGAGCTTCTGCCGATTGGCGATCGGCATGTCGCGTCCGATACGTCTGCAAATAAGCTGTGATGATCGGTTTGAAGTCGTCTTCGTGTAAGCCACCCGTCCGTTCAAGTTGATCGAGAACAGTTGCGGTAAAGTTCGTCTCGACGGCGGCTGGTTCAATCAGGGTGACGTCGATGTTGAAGTACGGTTTATAGTAGGTCGCAAGACTTTCGAACAGCCCTTCGATCGCAAACTTACTGGCACAATACAGTTCATTCATCGGTTGACCGACGAGACCACTGACGCTTGAAGTCGCAAGTAAGTGACTACCGTCCGGTGCTTGTTTGAGTAAGGGGAGACAAGCTTCAATCGTTCGGATGACACCGAAGACGTTCGTTTCGAAGAGTTGCTTGATTTCATAACTCGTCGCTTGACCGAGTGCGCGCAGCAAACCATGACCGGCATTACAGAACACGACGTCGAGATGATCGACTTCTTGTTCAATTTGACGAACGGCTGCTTTCACGCTTGTTTCATCCGTCACATCGAGCGGCAAGAAGGTAAGCGTCGGTAATGACACGGTCATTTCGTCTGGACTCCGGACACCAGCGTAGACGAACCATCCGGCGTCTGCGAATCGCCGCGCCGTCGCAAGACCGATACCGGAAGAAGCACCCGTGATCAAGATCGTTTGCATATCAATTCCTCCGTTCTGAAAGTAGTTGTCTTCTATTATTTACCCGAATTACCGTTGAACTATTTGCATTAAAATTGCATATTGTAATGAAAAAACTTAATATAAAGAAAAAGGAGGCGGGAATCGATGGGGCAAATCGAACGGTTGCAACAGATGCGGGAATGGATCAAGACGAGTCCTGAAATTTCGCTGGATCAACTGATGCAGGAGTATCAGATTTCACGAGATACCGCACGTCGTGACGTCATCGTCCTCGAACAAGAAGGGGAGATCATTCGCGTTAAGAATGGATTAGTTCGTGCTGGCGGAACGCTTGCATATGAACAGCGGACAGAGAAACCGGAAAAACGGCGGATCGGACAGCGTGCAGCGCGTCACGTCCAAGCGAACGATCGCTTATTGCTCGATGCTGCAACGACGGTATCTGAGATGGCACGAGCACTTCCGCCATATCCACTACAAGTCATCACGAACTCCCTTGATATCGCAGACTATGTCGGAGCTCGCACGGATATTGAGCTGTACGTCACGGGAGGACGTTTCGACCGGCATGCGCGTAGCTTGAGTGGGATCAAGACGGCAGACGACATCCTGAATTATCAAGTTGATTGTGTTTTTCTTGGAGCATGTGGATTGACGGAAGAAGGACTTTTTGCGGAACAACTCGAAGAAGCGGTCGTAAAGAAAGCGATGATTCGAAGTGCGACCCGTGTCATCGTCCTCGCAGACCATACGAAATTCAATAAGCGGTTTTTGCATAAGGTCTGTGACTGGGAGCAAATCGATGTACTCGTTACGGATCAAGTACCAGACGCAACGTGGCAAGAACGACTAGATCATTATCATGTCGATCTCGACGTGACAGAGGAGGAAACAACATGAACCCGATTCAAACGACGCTCGTCGGATTCGGCTTTTCAGCGGTGACGTTCCACGTTCCGTTCTTACAGGCATTACCGGCATTTGAAGTGACGCAAGTCGTCTCGAGTCGACCGGAACAGGTAGCACAACATTTCAGTAAGGCGACGGTCGTCGCGACACTTGCTGAAGCCTTGCAGGATGAGAACACGGAACTCGTCATCATCACGACACCAACGGCACTCCATTTCGAAATGGCAAAACAAGCGATCGAAGCAAAGAAGCACGTTCTACTCGAAAAGCCGGCCGTCGTGACGATCGAAGAAGCACTGGCGCTGCAAACGTTAGCGAAACAACACGGCGTTCAAGTCGCCGTCTATCAAAACCGTCGTTTTGACGGTGACTTCCTGACACTTGAACAATTGATGGAAATGAACGAGATCGGCGACTGGCAAGTCATCGAATCACGCTTTGATCGCTATCGCCCGGTCGTTCGGGAACGCTGGCGGGAACAAGCGGGAAGTGGCGCCGGCATTCTGTTTGATCTCGGCTCACACTTACTCGATCAAGCACTCGCCTTGTTCGGAGAACCGGATGCACTGACGGGCGACGTCTACCTGCAACGTGACGGAGCGGTCGTTGATGACGGGTTCCATATCACGCTACATTATGGTACACGTCGTGTCATCCTTCGTTCGACGTCCTTCATTCAAGGACCAACGCCACGTTTCGAGTTTCATGCGACACGAGGTAGTTACGTCAAATATGGAATGGACCCGCAAGAAGGACGGCTTGCGAAAGGTCATTCGGTGAACGAACAGCTCGGTGAAGATGAAGTAGATTCCTACGGTTACCTTCAAATCGCCGATCAGCCCGTCGAGCGTCTCGCGACACTTCCAGGCAGTTATGCGACGTTTTATGAACAGTTGGCAGAAGGACTTCGCGGGGGACGAGTACCTGTCGATTTACGCGATGCGGAAAAAACGATGCGTTTGATTGAAGCAGTGCGCATCAGCAGTGATGAAGGACGACGCCTCTTACGAAAGGAATGGGATGCATGGAAGAATTGAAGGTGTTGCTAGCGGAAGAGGACGAACTCGTCTTGACGTCCCTGACGAATACGGAAGCGATTGGGATGGGACATGAATTGATCGGACGGGCGATGAAGGAGAACTTATCGATCGCGGTTGAAATCAAACGGAATGGACAGCGTTTATATTACGCGGCGCTCGACGGTACGGCACCGGATCAGGAAGAGTGGATCCGCCGGAAATCGAACGTCGTCTTACGGCATGGCTATAGCTCGCTCTACATGCGTCGGTATAATGAGAGTAAACATCGCTCGTACCACTCGATGTATGCGGTCTCGCCAGCTGATTATGCCGATGCCGGCGGATCGTTCCCGATCCGGATCGAAGGAGTCGGTGTCGTTGGTACGATTACCGTTTCCGGTCTATCGCAGGAAGCAGATCATCGTCTTGCGACGGAAGCGTTGCGCTTACTTAAGAGACAACAGCTGGGGCAATAAGGTATTTATAAAACACAAGTGTTGATTCTCGTGCAAGACTTCGCTTTCCGCGGGCGGAAGGCGAGCCTCCTCGCCGCATTCGCGCCTACGGGGTCTCACCCATTCCGCTTTTCCCGCAGGAGTCTTCGTCTTGCACGTTCATCAACGAATCGTTCGACACGAAAAAACCGAAATGCTGAAGTGAATATACTTCAGCATTTCGGTTTTTTATGTTCTATTTTGATAGATCATGAGAAACAGCAGGACTCACGTTGTTCACGCGACTCCTACAGGAAAAAGCGCAAGATTTTGCGCTGTCAGAGATAAACAAGACCCGGGTCGGCTGTCTGTGACAGTCGAGACTGGCTTGTGTCTCGCCTGAGGAAAGCGCGTGAACGAATCGTGAGGACAATCGTTACGATGCCATCGAATCAGATGAAGCCGACACGTCTTTGCGTGTGTTCCCGCGATAGACGAAATAAAGCGCAGCAAGCATCGCAAGCAGACCGAGCAGACGTTTTCCGTCGAGCGGCACGACGACGCCACCGAATGCACCGATGTGGTCGATGACCATCCCTGCTGCGAGTTGACCGATGACAGTCGCGATACTAGCTGCCGTGACACCGATTTGCGGAACAGCAAGAATCGTCAGGAATAGATAACTGACCCCAAACAGGACGGCACTGAGTTGCCAACGTGGTGCTTCGAGCAAGAGCAAGACATTTCCTTGACCAAAGAACAGGATGGCGAGTGCGAGAATCAGCATCCCGGTGAAGAATGTCAGGAACGTGCTTTCTAGAGCCCCTGCCTTTTGACTGAAGGCACCGTTGATCGATGACTGCGCACTCAGCATCACGCCGCCGAGTAATGTAAAACCGAGTAATAGAATATTCACGAGCGAACCTCCTTAAAAGATAAGAAACAGAGCGATGAGCATCAAAGCAGAAGCTGTCAGCTTGTCACGATTGATTGGACGTTTCGGACTACCGAGCCAGCCGTAATGTTCAATGACCATGCTGGCAATCATCTGTCCGATGATGACACTAATCATGGCGAGACCGACACCGACGAGCGGGATGCTAATGATCAAGATCGTCAAGTAGATACTACCGAGTAGACCACCGAGCAAGGTCCATTTCGGTGCGCGGAATGTATAGCCGAGTGAACCTTTTCCGAAGAAGAGGACGATCAGTCCGATGATGATCGTACCGGCGAAGAAATTATAAAAGCTACTTTCGAGTTTTCCGACGAAGTTCCCGAGTTCACCGTAGATGGCTCCTTCGACACTTAAAGCGATACCCGCAAGTAACGCGAGTACGTAATACACGATTTTCAACAGAATTCATCCTTTCACGAATCTAAATATCGAGAAATGTCGATATGTAAGGCAAGGAGAACGGATCAAAGTTCTCCTTTGAGGTACGCTGCGAGCTCCTGGATTTTTTCTTCATTTCGCCGGTAATACGTCCATTTGCCGTGACGTTCGGATTCGAGCAATCCGACTTTTTGCAACATCGCAAGATATTGGGAGACGGTCGATTGAGATAAGTTCGCCTTCTCTTGGATATCTCCGACGCAAATGCCTCCCTTGTCCGACAGATTCGTCGCGAGATGGGCCGTCGGCTTATTGAAATGAGTCTCGGGATCCTTGAGCCAGCGTAAGATATCAAGACGTACCTCGTTCGATAATGCCTTGAATAGATCCACTTGATTTGTCATACGCTTAAACTAATCGATGATTCTCGATATGTCAATCCAAGACACTTAAGGTTGGACGAATGCATGCTTTAAAAGTCGATGTGTCACTTTGGTTGCCGTATACGGCTCAAAACCGAATCGTTCATAAAACGTACTGGCATCATTCGTATAGAGCCAGAGCTCGGAATACGTCAACAGCGCTTCCGGTATGATTTTCTCAAGCAGTTGCGTACCGACACCGTGATGTCGCATTTCTGGCAAGACATAGACATGACGAATCCGACCGACGTCGATCGCGTCGGTTTGTTTCATATAACCTCCGCACGCAATTACGTGACCGGAAAGCGACAAAACGACGAACATTGCTTCTCCGTCTTCTCGATACGTTTCATTTCGGCGTTCACGTAGCATCCGTTCGATGAAGGGATAGCCTTCCTGTGTACTCTTTGATAAGATTGGTAACCAGTTGAAGTCATCAAAATCGTTGACCCGTTCGATTGTCATCTCCATCTGTCATTCCTCCTTCTTCTCCCTTGGATATTCCTTTTTCAGGAGTGGGAAAAACACGAATCGAGAATCAATTCGAGCTTTTTTTAAATAGAGACTGGATTTTTAAAAGACGTTTTGCGTATAATGAGAAGTAATGGATTGAACGCAAATGAAAGGAAGTGGCCGTCACAATGAGCCTCAGCCGTTTAAGTAAAGAAGAGATTACTGATCTTTCGCTGATCGAATTCGTCAACGAAATGTTGCAAGAAGCTGGCGAACAGCCAATCACGTTCGATGACATCACGTCAGAAATCGAAAAGTACCATACGTTTACAGATGAAGAAGACAAGTTCGAGAAACTTGCTCAACTCTATACAGACATGAACATCGACGGAAACTTCGTCAACGTCGGAGCAAACCGTTGGTCACTCCGCGCTTGGTATCCGTTCGATAAGTCGGATGAGGATCTCGTCATCGAAGCGCGTCAACGTGGAGAACTCGATGAGTTTGAAGAAGAGTTCAACTATGATGCAGAAGAAGACGAGTTCGAGACGATCGAAGACGATCTCGATACATTCGCGAAGACAGCGGACTATGATTCAGCTGACGACAGCGAAGACGACGATACGTTCAAAAAAGTCGCAGCCATCGATGATCTCGATGACGATCTCGACGAAGAAGACTTAGAAGACTTCGAAGAAGAAGAGGAAGTCTAAGCACGATCAACCACAACTGTACAGCTGCTATTTCCCTATAGAAATGGCAGTTTTTTCGTTGACGGCTGACGAACGAGCACGGAAATTTTTCTTTGAAAAATTAGGCTTGACGAAGTTTTCCGAATGACGTAAGTTAGTCATGGGCTTCTTTAAGCAACGTGCTTATTTCAGCAAAAGTGTCTCCTATTCCAATGGGGGCACTTTTGCTTTTTTGTTTTTACCACCTCTTTATTGTTGAGATGTGAATTAGGGAAGGGAGCAATATTTAACATGACAAAGTATATTTTCGTAACAGGTGGCGTCGTATCGTCACTCGGTAAAGGGATCACCGCTGCATCGCTCGCTCGTCTCTTGAAAAACCGTGGCCTCAACGTCACGATCCAAAAATTCGACCCGTACATCAACATCGATCCGGGTACGATGAGCCCGTATCAACACGGGGAAGTATTCGTCACGGATGATGGCGCAGAGACAGACCTTGACCTTGGTCACTACGAGCGTTTCATCGACATCAACTTGAGCCAGAACGCGAACGTCACGTCTGGACGTATCTACTCGACGATCCTCAAGAAGGAACGCCGTGGCGACTACAACGGTGGAACGGTTCAAGTCATTCCGCACATCACGAACGAAATCAAGGATCGCGTCTTCCGTGCTGGAAAAGAAACGGGCGCTGACGTCGTCATCACAGAGATTGGTGGAACAGTAGGGGATATCGAATCGCTTCCGTTCATCGAAGCCATTCGTCAGGTGAAAAACGATATCGGGAAAGAAAACGTCATGTACGTTCACTGTACGCTCGTTCCGTATCTTGCAGCGGCAGGTGAGCTTAAGACGAAACCGACACAACACAGTGTCAAAGAACTCCGTAGCTACGGTATTCAACCAGATATCATCGTCTTACGTGCGGAGCACCCAGTCCCACAAGAGATGAAAGATAAAATTGCTCTCTTCTGTGACACACGTCCGGAAGCAGTCATCGAAGCACAAGATGCATCGACACTCTATGAAGTACCACTCAACTTGCAACGTCAAGGCATGGACCAACTCGTCTGTGACTACTTCAAGTTCGATACACCAGTTGCTGACATGACAGCTTGGAAACAACTCGTTCACACAGTGACGCACCTCGAGAAGACGACGAAGATCGCACTCGTCGGGAAATACGTCGAATTGCGTGATGCGTACATCTCGGTCGCAGAAGCATTGAAACATGCTGGGTTTGCCTTCAACAGTGACATCGAAATCGACTGGATCAACGCAGAAGACGTGACGCGTGAAAACGTCAACGAATTGCTTGGTTCGGCAGACGGTATCCTCGTTCCTGGTGGATTCGGAGAACGCGGCATCGAAGGAAAAATCGAAGCGACACGTTTCGCCCGTGAAAACAACGTACCGTTCTTCGGTATCTGTCTCGGGATGCAACTCGCGACAGTCGAATTCGCACGTAACGTCCTCAACCTTGAAGGCGCACACTCAGCGGAAATCGACCCAGCGACACCATACCCGATCATCGACTTGTTGCCAGAACAAAAAGACATCGAGGATCTCGGTGGTACGCTCCGTCTCGGACTTTACCCATGTAAACTCGAAGACGGAACGAAAGCACGTGCTGCGTATTCAAGCGAGCTCGTCTACGAACGTCACCGTCACCGTTATGAGTTCGGTAACGAATTCCGCGAGCAGTTCGAAGCAAACGGCATGGTCTTCTCAGGTACGAGCCCAGACGGTCGTCTCGTTGAGATCATCGAAATTCCAGAACACAAATGGTTCGTCGCGTGTCAATTCCACCCAGAATTGATCTCACGTCCAGAACGCCCACAAGCGCTCTTCCATGACTTCATCCAAGCATCACTCGGAGAGTAAGTTGTATCCAAATAAACCTGTCTTCTTCAAGAAGACGGGTTTATTTTCATTTATTCCTATCGTCAAAATACATATCTGCTATAATGGTAGCGGATTCATTCCTACAAATTTTAGATAGAGGGGGGGAATATCATTGATTCCGAAGTATAAACATGTCGCTGAACAAATCGAGATCGAGATCAATGAGCACGTCTATCAACATACGAACAAACTGTTGACGGAAGACGAATACGCCCAAAAATTCGATGTCAGCCGGAACACGATCCGGAAGGCGATCGAGATTCTCGTCAATAAAGGATACGTTTACCAAGTACAAGGGAGCGGTGTCTTCGTCCGCGATCATTATAAGAGTGATTACGTTAATCTCGAAAAGCTACAAGGATTGACGAGCGACTTCAGTGGACGGAAGGTCGAGACGCGCGTTCTCGCTTTCGAACAGACGAAGGCAGACGAAGAAGTCGCGGAACGCATGAAATGTCCAGTCGGTACACCGGTCTATTACGTCAAACGACTGCGTCTCGTCGATGATCATCCGTTTTCGATCGAAGCGTCCTATTTCCGGAAAAATCTCGTCATGTATCTCGATGAGAACATCGTTCAAAAATCGATCTATACGTATTTACGCAACGATCAAAATCTGTCGATCGGATTTGCGGATCGCGTCATCTATGCCGATTACTTGAATAGCAGTGACGCCGAGTTACTTGGATTAAAAGAGAACGATCCATCCTTACTCGTCGATAATACGGTCTATTTGACGAATGGGAAAATCTTCGACGTCTCGCGGGCGACGCATCATTTCCGCCACGTGAAGATGCTGAAGGTCTCGAATATTAAATAAGAAGGAAACACACGAAGCAAATTTCGTGTGTTTTTTTATTTAAATTTTTTAAAAAGAAAGGGTTTACACGTTATGAAAGCGCATGCTATTATCGAACTGTAGAATTTGTACCTATGAATTTAAGTTATCCATACAACAAAGGAGAGACAGCATGACTTCTGAAACAATTGAAATTACCCCGGAAGATATTTTTGGATTGATTGCCTTGTCGGGCGACGCCAAAGCAAGCTACCACCAAGCAATGTTACTGATGCAAGAAGGCAAAGTTGAAGAGGCACAAGTTGCCGTTACAGAAGGTGACGCGACACTCAAGGATGCCCATAGCATTCAGACGAAATTCGTCACACTCGAAGCACAAGGCAAGACAGCGACGGTTGGCGTCCTGATGGTACACGCGCAGGATCACCTCATGAACACGATCCTCGTCAAGGAAATGCTCGGATATATGATGAACATGCAAAACGAAATCAACCAATTGAAGGGAATGGATCAATAATGATGAAAATCGGACTCTTTTGTGCGGCAGGTATGTCGACGAGTATGTTAGTAGAAAAAATGAAAGCGGTTGCCTCGGAGCGTGGCTTAGAAGCAGACATCGCAGCATATCCGGAATCAGAGATGGAAACGTACGTCAACGAACTCGATGTCGCTCTCCTCGGACCACAGGTGAAGTACCTTCTTTCGAAAGGAAAACAGATCTGTGAACCAAAAGGTGTGCCAATCGATGTCATCAACACGATCGATTACGGCATGATGAACGGAACGAAAGTACTCGACCAAGCAATCAAACTCGCAAACAAATAAGAGGTGAAGATGATGAAAATGCCAAAAGATTTTCTATTCGGCGCTGCTTCTGCTTCTTATCAAGTAGAGGGTGCTTGGAACGTAGACGGAAAAGGCGTCTCGAACTGGGATGTCTTCTCGAAGATTCCTGGAAAGACGTTTGAAGCGACGAACGGGGATGTCGCAATCGATCATTACCACCGTTACAAAGAAGATATCGGTCTGATGGCAGAGATGGGTCTTGAATCGTATCGCTTCTCGATCTCATGGCCACGCATCTTCCCGAACGGCACAGGTGAAGTGAATGAAAAAGGACTTGAGTTCTATAACAACGTGATCGATGAGTGCCTTAAGCACGGGATCGTCCCGTTCGTGACACTCTATCACTGGGATTTACCACAAGTCCTTGAAGAACAGGGTGGCTGGCGTAGTCCTGAAACAGCAGATGCCTTCGTGCGTTTTGCGAAGACCTGTTTCGAAGCGTTCGGCGATCGTGTCCGCAACTGGATCACCTTCAACGAGACGGTCATCTTCTGTTCGCTCGGCTACTTGACGGGCGCACACCCACCCGGCATCACAGGCGATGCAAAAGCGTACTTCCAAACGACGCACAACGTTTTCGTCGCTCACGCTCGCGCAGTCGAAGCGTTCAAGGAAGCGGGATATGAAGGAGAAATCGGCATCACGCACGTCTTCAACCCAGCGTTCAGCATCGATGAAGCGCCAGAGAACAAACAAGCCGAAGTACATGCGAATGAATACGCGACACACTGGTTCTATGATCCGATTCTAAAAGGTGAGTACCCAGCGTATGTCGTGAAGGATTTAGAAAAGCAGGGCTTGTTACCGGAATGGACAGAAGAAGAGCTCAATCTCTTGAAACGGACAGCACCGCTGAACGACTTCATCGGACTGAACTACTATTGTCCACAACGTGTCATGAAGAATGATTCGGCGCTCGTCATGGCAGGTGGCCGCGAAAACTCAACCGGACGTCCTGGGAACCCATCGTTCGATGGCGTCTATAAGACAGTCTTGATGGACGATAAAGTCTACACGAAGTGGGGCTGGGAAATCGCACCGGATGCCTTCCTTGAAGGAATGCGGATGCTCCAAGCACGATACGGCGATATCAAAATCTACATCACAGAGAACGGTCTCGGTGACGAGGATCCGATCGTCGGCGAAGAAATCATGGATACACCACGAATCGAGTACATCGAAAGTCATCTTCGCGCCGTCAAGCGTGCTGTCGAAGAGGGCATCAATGTCTCTGGTTATTATGCATGGTCCGTCATCGACCTACTCAGCTGGTTGAACGGATATAAAAAGCAGTACGGATTCATCTATGTCGATCATACGAATGGTTTGGCACGGAAGAAGAAACAGTCGTTCCATTGGTACCAGGAAATCATCGCGACACGTGCTGCTGAACTATAAGGAGGAGTCGGAATGAACCGATTAGAAACCGTATTTGAAAAAGTCACTCCTGCCTTCGCACGATTCGCGAACGCCAAGCCTGTCCTTGCGATCAAGGACGGCTTCATCTTAACGATGCCGATGACGATCATCGGCTCGTTATTCCTACTGATTCTCGCGTTACCAATCCCAGGCTGGGAGAAGTTCATGACGGGCCTATTCGGTGCCGACTGGACATTACCGCTGACTCAGGTCGTCGGTGCGACGTTTGATATTCTCGCATTGATTGGTGTCTTCGGTATTGCCTACTCGTACGTTAAAAACGAGAAGATCGAAGGGGTTCCAGCCGGGATTCTCGGAATCATCGCCTTCTTAATCATCACACAATCATCTGTTCTGTCGAAGTCAGGGGAAGTCGTCACGGGTGTCGTACCGAAAGTATGGACGGGCGGACAAGGGGTCCTTGCCTCGATCGTCGTCGGACTCGTCGTCGGTTTCATCTACTCGCAATTCATCAAGCGAGGCATCCGGATCAAGATGCCAGACGGTGTACCACCGGGCGTTTCGAACTCGTTCTCGGCACTTATTCCGGGACTTGCAATCATCACGTTGTCTGTCGTCACGTTTGCTGTCTTCCAAGCATTCGCTGACCGGACGTTCACGGAAGTCGTCTACGACGTCTTGCAAGCACCGATTCAAAACTTGACGGATACGCTCGCAGGAGCAGTCTTGATCATGATCTTGATGTCTGTCATGTGGTGGTGCGGGATTCACGGCGCAGCGATCATCATGGGAATCATGGGACCGTTGCTGACAGCGAACGCTTTACAAAACCAAGCGATCATCGACTCCGGGAAAGAACTTGTCGTCGGTGACAACGCGAAGATCGTTACGATTCAGTTCCTCGATGTCTTTACGAAACTCGGCGGAACAGGAATTACGGTCGGCTTCATCATCGCGACGTTGATCGTCGCCCGCTCGGCTCACTTGAAGCAGCTCGGGAAGCTGTCACTTGCGCCAAGTTTGTTCAACATCAACGAACCGGTCATCTTCGGGATGCCAATCGTCTTCAACCCGATCATGTTCGTTCCGTTCGTCATCGTACCAGCGATTGCATCCTTCATGGTCTACTTCTCGATCCTCTGGGGTTGGGTCGAGCCATTTAATGCGCTTCAAGTACCATGGACGACACCACCCGTCATCTCTGGCTTCTTGATCAGCGGCTGGCAGGGTGCCTTGCTCCAGCTGGCGACGATTGCGATGTCGGTCGCAATCTATCTACCGTTCGTCCGCATGCAGGATCAGCTGTCTTACGGTGAAGAACTAAAAGCACAAGAAGAACATGCTTCGGCATGATCAAAAAAAGGAAGCGCGAATGGCGCTTCCTTTGAGACTGAAGACAAAGTGCAATTTTTCTCTAACGAGAAGGATTGCGCTTTTTTGTTCGTTTCGAATCGTTTTCCTGGGACAAGTATCGCGCTGCTTCGCTTCGCTGCAGGGTCGCTCTTGCTTGTTTTTCCCTAGGAAGCGATGTCGAGTGAACAAAACGCTTCTGTGATCCTTCGGTATAAAAAGAATGACGCGTTACACGCAACTCCTACAGGAAAAAGCGCAATTTTGCGCTGTCAGAGACAAACAAGACCCGTTTTCCTGCTCGAATGGGGCGGGGAAACGGGCTTGTGTCTCGCCTGAGGAAAGGGCGTGAAAAGACAAGTCATTCTTTTTTGAGTCAGCTCATTTGTCTACAATCTGAAAGGAAGCGCAAACAGCGCTTCCTTTTTGTATAACGGTCATTGACGGTTTCGCTTTGATTCAATGAAGATCGTAAGCTTAGTCAGACACGGACACGTATCCAGTGAACTTTATATTTATATTATAGAAGAAAAACGTCAATCCCACTCTTCCGTCATCTCTTGTAGTTGCGTCAAGATATGTGTCAGGAGAAACGCGCAAAGGGCAAGACTCGGCAGTCCGTGGCGTGAACCGTCCTCTGCCGGAAGCAGTCCTTTATTGAATTTCAATGCGAGCGGAGCAATCGAACGTTCGAGCGTTTCCGTCACGTCACTGAGTGTGACGATCGCATAAGGTGTATGCCATGCGTCGTAACGGGCAAGAGAAGCCAGGAGATCCGAGCGTTCCGTATCCGGCGTGAAGATCAAGACGCGATCGACAGCGTGCAAGGTCTTTCGATCCTTGATCTTCGTAACGCGTTTCATCTGGTCTGGTCCTTCTGAGAGCATTGGATAGAGTCCTTCACATTCACCATAGGCGTCGACGTAGACCGTGCCTTCCCCGACGAGCGCCTGTGCGAGTAGACGGACGACATCGAATAGTTCGTCTTCCTGTTTTGCGAGCGTTTGCAATTTTCCGTTGAATTGTGTAGCTAAGATTTTCATCATTTTTCTTCATCCTTTCTATGTTTCTCTCAAGGACAGTATAAAGCAAGTTTTGCTTTAGTGTAGAATGGAAATAACTAGAGGGGGAGTGGCAGAGATGAAAGGCAGATTGTTGATCGTCGAGGATGAGCCGGGAATCCGGAACTTACTTGCACAATTGTTCCGGGCAGAAGGGTATGAAACGGACGTCGCCGTCGATGGAGAGGAAGCGATCGTCTACTTACAGGAAGCGGCATACGATCTATTGTTGATGGATGTCAACATGCCGGGACGGACCGGGATCGAGGTATTGCGTCATCAGGACCGGATCGGACGACGTGTCCGGACGATCTTAATGACGGCACTCGGTGAAAAAGAAGCGATGGAAGAAGCGAAACGATTAGGGGTCGTCGCCTTCTTCGGAAAACCATTTGACATCTTTGAATTAAAAAAAGAAGTGACTGTGCAAATTTCTCACGATGTAAGCGGTTAATCCTTCACGTCGCCGTCACAAACCAAAAAACCGAGCGAAATGCTGTACGTTCCGATGAATCAGTATGTTATAATCAGTCTGAAATTGCACGAGTTCGTGTAAGCAGCGATCAAAACAGAGGAGGATGTCATTATGCCATTAGTATCTATGACAGACATGTTAAACAAAGCTCTCGAAGGTAAGTATGCAGTAGGTCAATTCAACATCAACAACCTCGAGTGGACACAAGCGATTCTCGGTGCGGCTCAAGAAGAGCAGTCACCAGTCATCCTTGGAGTATCTGAAGGTGCAGCACGCCACATGGGCGGATTCTACACTGTCGTGAAAATGGTTGAAGGTCTCGTACACGACATGAAAATCACAGTTCCAGTTGCAATCCACCTCGACCACGGTTCGAGCGTTGAGAAATGTAAAGAAGCGATCGACGCTGGATTTACATCTGTCATGATCGATGATTCGCACAGCCCGATCGACACAAACATCGAAACAACAAAAGCAGTTGTTGAATACGCTCACTCTAAAGGCGTTTCAGTAGAAGCGGAAGTTGGTACAGTTGGCGGACAAGAAGACGACGTCATCGGTGATGTCATGTACGCGAAACTTGACGAGTGTGTACGCATCGTCAAAGAAACTGGAATCGACACGCTTGCTCCTGCACTCGGTTCTGTTCACGGACCATACAAAGGTGAACCAAACCTCGGATTCAAAGAGATGGAAGAAATCCGTGACGCTACAAACCTCCCACTCGTTCTTCACGGTGGAACTGGAATTCCGACACACGACATCGAAAAAGCGATCTCACTCGGAACTTCAAAAATCAACGTTAACACAGAGAACCAAATCTCATTCGCGAAAGTCGTTCGTGAAGTGTTAGCTGAGAAACCAGAAGCATATGACCCACGCGTATTCATCGCACCAGGTCGTGAAGCAATCAAACAAACTGTCATCGGTAAGATGCGTGAGTTCGGTTCAAGCAACAAAGCTTAATCGACTCCTCTTTAAAGTGCGGTAGACTTCGGTCTACCGTGCTTTTTTCATATCATGTCAAAGTCTCTTCAATGGAAAACAGTAGGACTTCTCGTGAAAAAAACCTATAATAGAGTCGTAAGCGATTTCAAGGGATGAAAGGGGAACGAGAAAGATGAGATTTTTCATTGACACAGCAAACGTAGAGGATATCAAGAAAGCACATAAAATGGGGATTTTAGATGGTGTCACGACGAATCCGTCGCTCGTCGCTAAGGAAGGCGTCGATTTCCATACACGACTTCGTGAAATCTGTGAAATCGTCGGGGACGTCTCTGTCAGCGCTGAAGTCATCGCGCTTGATGCAGAAGGAATGATTCGCGAAGGGAAGGAACTTGCCCAGATCGCACCGAACATTACGGTTAAGGTTCCAATGACTCCGGCCGGACTCGAGGCGGTCGCAGCACTTTCAAAAGAGAAGATCACGACGAACGTCACATTGATCTTCAACCCGAACCAAGCATTACTCGCAGCCCGTGCTGGTGCGACATACGTATCACCATTCCTCGGTCGTCTAGATGATATCGGACAAGATGGAATGGGGCTCGTCGAGACGATTGCTCAAATTTTCGTCGTACATGATATTCCAACACAAATCATCGCGGCGTCGGTCCGGAATCCAGTTCACGTGACGAACGCTGCTCTTGCGGGCGCAGACATCGCGACGATTCCATTCTCGGTCATCGAGTCACTCACACACCACCCACTCACGACGCAAGGAATTGAAAAGTTCCTCGCCGACTGGGAAAAAACGCAGCAATAATCGTAGCGAAGAGAAAGGTTGATGGAACGTGGACATTTTGCATATCGTAGGGCAACAACGCCTAGAAGGAACCGTATCAATCAGTGGTTCGAAGCAAAGCGCCATCCCGTGTCTTGCTGCAGCCCTCCTGACGGATCAGACGGTCGTTCTTGAAGGCGTGCCGGAGATTGGCGACGTCGCGACGATGATCGAGATTTTGGAGACGCTCGGCGCGGTCGTGACACGTCAAGGCGATATGGTGACGATTGATCCAAGTCGGGTCGAATCGATGCCGTTGACTGGTGCGGAGACGCGCAAGTTACGCGGATCGATCTACCTCATGAGCGTTCTGGCAGCCAGATTCAAACAAGGAGTCGTCGGTCTGCCTGGAGGTTATGCCATCGGACCACGACCGATCGATTTACACATCAAAGCACTAGAGCGTCTCGGTGTTTCTGTACGTAACGAGCAAGGCGTCCATTACATGCGCGTCGATCGTCTCGTCGGCAACCGGATTTACCTCGATCTCCCGTCTTTCGGAGCGACGATCAGTGCGTTACTCGTCGCTGTCTTCGCTGAAGGAACGACTGTCATCGAAAACGCTGCCTATGATCCAGAAGTCATCGACGTCAGTACGATGTTGACGAACATGGGGGCAAGCGTCAAAGGGGCAGGAACGGACGAGATTCGAATCAAGGGCGTATCGCAACTAAGTGGTTGCCGGCATACCTTGATTCCGGACCGAATGGAGGCAGGAACGTTCTTGACGATGGGGGCGGCACTTGGACGCGTCACCGTCGATAACGTCATTCCGCTTCATCTCGAGAGCGTCATCCAAAAACTCGAACGGTACGGTGCGTTGATCGAAGCAACGGATGATTCCGTCACGGCGACGTTTCAGGAGGCGAAGCCGGTCGATATTCGTGTCTTCCACTACGGTGGATTCCCGAGCGACCTACAACCTGTCATCTCGGCAGCGTTGTTACAAGCGAAGGGAGCGAGTATCGTCGTCGATAAGTTGTACCCGCAACGTTTCCGGCATGTGCAGGAGTTACGACGCTTGAATGCTCGAATCACGCATGAAGACGCCTCAATCATCATTCGTGGTGGAGAAACCTTACTTGGTACGGAAATCGAGGCACCGGACCCACGCGGTGGCGCAGCACTTGTCTTGGCGGGACTTCTCGCTTCAGGGGAGACGACATTGCACCACGCAGAAGTGCTTGACCAGAGTTACGAACGATTTGATCAGAAGTTGAAGGAACTAGGCGCCCTCGTATGGCGTGAAACGATTTGACCGATTTGTAACAAGGGAGAGGGGACATACACATGGAGAGAAGTCTATCAATGGAACTTGTACGCGTCACGGAGGCAGCAGCGCTTGCCTCTGCGCGTTGGATGGGAAAAGGATTGAAGAACGAAGCGGATGATGCGGCAACAAGCGCTATGCGTGACGTCTTCGATACGATTCCGATGAAAGGAACCGTCGTCATCGGGGAAGGCGAGATGGATGAAGCACCGATGCTTTACATTGGAGAAAAGCTAGGAAATGGGTATGGACCACGACTCGACGTCGCCGTCGATCCGCTTGAAGGAACGAACATCGTCGCAAAAGGAACATGGGGCGCACTTGCTGTCCTCGCGGTCGCGGATGCAGGAGATTTACTCCATGCACCGGACATGTACATGGATAAGATCGCGGTTGGTCCGGAAGCGGCAGGACACATCAGTCTGGATGCGACGATCGAAGAAAACATCGCAGCAGTCGCGAAAGCGAAGAACAAAGAAATCGAAGACGTCGTCGTCTCGATCCTGGATCGTGAACGTCACGAAGAAATCATTCAACGGATTCGGGCAACAGGGGCACGGATTCGCTTGATTGGTGACGGTGACGTTGCTGGTGCGATTAATACGGCGTTCCCGCATACAGGGATTGATATCTTGCTCGGTTCAGGTGGTGCACCGGAAGGCGTTCTTGCTGCCGTTGCTTTGAAATGTCTCGGTGGTGAACTCCAAGGACGCTTGTTACCGGCAGACGATGCTGAGATCGAGCGTTGTAAGAAGATGGGTATCGAAGATCCGTCGAAGATCCTCATGATGGACGATCTCGTAGCAGGAGACGACTGTATCTTTGCTGCGACAGGCGTCACGGACAGCGAATTGATGAAAGGTGTCCAGTTCACGGCGCAAGGCGGTCAGACACACTCTGTCGTCATGCGTGCGAAATCAGGAACGGTTCGTTTTGTCGAGGGGATTCACTCGTTCAAGAAGAAACCGAAGCTTGTCATTAAGTAAAACAGGACGACTCCTCAAACAGGACGTCTGAATCCACACAAAAAGAGTTGGCGTTGCGGATGATCTCCGGAATGCCAACTCTTTTTTGATGTGTTTCTAGGAATCAAGACGTTCGTCCTCAACTCCTACAGGAAAAGGAAACGTGCTAACGTTTCCGTCAGGGTAAGGGAAGACCCGGCATTTCGCATAAGCTGCGAGATGTCGCGGCTTACCTCCCGCCTGAGGAAAGTGAGGATATGAACGTTGAGTGATAAATGAATCGTTATTTGACGATTACCGCGGACGCTGGACTTCTCCTGCTTGTCGGGTGACGTACCGACGCGGTAGAAAACGCGTCGAAAAGATATACCAGGCATTCCCGAAGCCAGGAACGATGAACGTTTTCCCCTTCATATAGCCGCGGTAGGCGATGCGCGCAACCGTCGGAGCATCCATGACACCAGGTCGCAAGAACAAGCGTGACTGTTCAAGATTTGCTGCCGATTCGAAACCGGTATGTGTCGCACCTGGGCAGACAACGCTGACTTGAATCCCGTCTTCTGCGAGCTCTTCTGTCAAGCCTTCCGAGAAATGAAGGACATAGGCTTTCGTCGCGTAATAGACACTCAGCCATGGTCCGCCTTCAAATGCAGCCGTTGACGCGAGATGGACGATACGTCCTTTGATTCCGCGTGCCTTCATACGTGAGGCATAGACCTTCGTCACATGCGTCAATGCCTCGATGTTTAAAGCAATCATTCGAGACTCGTCTTCAAACGAGGTCTCAAGGAAGGAACCGAAAACGCCGATTCCAGCATTGTTGATGACGCAGTCGACCGGAATGTGTTCCGTTGCCCGAAACAGTGCCAGACGATGCGTCCGCTTCGTTAAGTCATACGGAAAGACGGTTGCCGTTCCCCCGAGTCGCTCGACATGGAACTTCGTTTCGAAGAGTGCTGTCGCATCGCGTCCGACGAGCAGGACGTGATCCCCTTGTCGTGCATGCAGATAAGCGAATTCACGACCAAGACCTCTTGAAGCACCTGTGATTAAGACATGCATCCTATTTCCTCCTTATGAATGAGATGAAAAAAAGCGATCGAGCCAATGCTCAACCGCTTTGAGATGATGAATTATAGGTAAGATCCTGCGCCGACAAGGCGTGAACCCCAGTACCCTGATTTGAAGCTTGAGTATTTAACGCCACCTGTTTCTGAGTTGACCATGCTTGACTTGCTTGTTGCGATCCCAACGTGCTGAATGCCGCTACCGTGTGAGAAGAAGACAAGATCTCCTGGTTGTACTTTTGAAACACTGACTTTCTTAGAAGAAGAATATTGTGAAGAAGACGTACGTGGCAATGTTTTACCAGCCGCTTTCTTGTACACGTAGCTTGTGAAACCAGAGCAGTCGAATCCACGAGTCGTCGTTCCGCCCCATACATAAGGTGTACCTTTATGTTTTGCTGCTTCGCTCAGGATTTTCGTCCGTTTAGAAGAAGAGCTCGTTGATTTTTTAGCGCTAGAAGATGATTTGTATGTCTTTGTGTACTGTGAGTAGACATAGCGTGTTTTACCGCCGTATGAGATTTTTGTCCAGCTGCCTGATTTGCCTTTGTATGTAAAGACTTGACCAGCGTTGACTTTCCCGACGATGCTTGCTTTCGTAGAAGGTGCTGTCCGAACACGAAGACCGTTGTCCGTGATCTTGACTTTCGTGACTGTCGCTGCTTCAACTTTACCTGTACCCACTGATGTAAAACCTGAAACCACTAAGGCTGCCGTCGCGATCGATGCTAGAAAACGTTTCATGTTAAGAATTCCTCCGTTTAAATGTAGTGTGTTGCGTCCGTAAGTTATATGATGAAATCATTAAGTGTGTGATTAAGCAGTCTACCTTACAACTGTGTAAGAATTTTGTCTGCAGGAATATCTTAGCACGAGCACACTTGAAAACGTTTTTTCAGTTAGAAGACAAAACAGATGCTTTTGTAACATAACTGAAATAATATCCTTGAATATTACAAAGTAAGAAACGCAGAGGATTGTTGACGACGAATTAAAAAAAATATGATACCTTTAGTTCACGAATAAAATTACATACCTCCTGATGTATGTATGGAAGTATGCTGAATGCAGTTGAATTTATAAAGAATAGGTGAAGAACATGCCAACAACTGATAAAAAAGATAAACCAGAACGCTCCTATACACTGGCTCAATTGAGCCAACTGACATTAAAAGAACTCTATGAAATCGCAAAGACGAAGAATGTCCCACAATACCGGGAAGCCCGTAAACGCGAGTTGATGTTCAAGATTTTAAAAGCACAGGCTGAATCGACTGGTCTTTATTTCCTCGAAGGGGTACTCGAAGTCATCCCTGGCAATCCACAAATGCAAAACGATGGTGGCTTTGGCTTCCTTCGTCCTATCAATTATTCCCAATCCTCTGAAGATATTTATATCGCAGCATCTCAAATCCGACGCTTTAATCTACGTAATGGTGATGTCGTCACAGGTAAAGTCCGTCCGCCGAAGGAAAACGAACGGTTCCAAGGATTACTTAGCGTGGAAGCCGTCAACGGTGAAGCACCGGATACAGCCCGTAACCGTCTATTCTTCCCGGCACTGACACCGATCTATCCGGATCGTCTAATGCGACTTGAGACAGAACCACGCCATCTATCCGTTCGTGTCATGGATATGATCGCACCGGTTGGGTTTGGTCAACGTGGTTTGATCGTCGCACCACCAAAAGCAGGGAAGACATCACTCCTCAAAGAAATCGCAAATTCGATTCAGGAGAATCATCCGGATGTCGAACTGATCATTCTCTTGATTGATGAGCGACCTGAGGAAGTAACAGATATTGAGCGCTCGGTTCCGGGAGCAGACGTTGTCAGCTCGACGTTTGACGAAACACCAGACAACCACGTCCGGATTTCTGAGCTTGTCCTCGAGCGGGCGATGCGACTCGTCGAACACAAGAAGGATGTCGTCATCTTGATGGATTCGATCACACGTCTAACACGGGCCTATAACTTAACGGTACCGCAAAGCGGTCGGACGCTCTCAGGGGGGATCGACCCGGCTGCGTTCCATAAGCCAAAACGATTCTTTGGGGCAGCGCGAAACATCGAACACGGTGGTAGTTTGACGATTCTTGCGACAGCTCTCGTTGAGACAGGATCGCGCATGGATGACGTCATCTATGAGGAATTCAAAGGGACGGGCAACATGGAGTTGCATCTTGATCGTAAGCTGTCAGAGCGTCGGATCTTCCCAGCGATCGACATTCGGAAGTCCGGTACACGGAAGGAAGAACTGTTGCTTCCGAAAGAGCAACTCGATGCGCTTTGGACGATTCGCCGGACGATGAATGAGTCGAACGAGTTCGTCGATACGTTCCTGCGTAAGATTCGCGATACGAAAAATAATGAAGAATTTTTCGTTGAACTCGAGAAAGAAAAGAAGAAGACGGTCCGACGCGCACCGGCTAAACCGCGTACCGTCAAGAAGGAAACGACGACGGAAAAATAACTATTGCGACGCGTAAAAAAATCGTTTAGTATAGGAAGGTAACTTACTCTGGCTCAGCAAATGAACCAGGGCGGAAGGAGAGAAATCAACCATGAAACAAGGAATTCACCCTAACTACAACAAAGTAGTATTTATGGATTCAACGACTGAGTACAAATTCTTAAGCGGTTCTACTCGTTCTTCGAACGAAACGATCACTTGGGAAGATGGTAACGAGTACCCACTCATCCGTGTGGATGTGTCTTCAGACTCGCACCCATTCTACACAGGTCGTCAAAAGTTCAATGCGGCAGATGGTCGTGTCGATCGCTTCAACAAAAAATACGGCCGCAAGTAATCACTTGTTGGTTCTTAAAAAAACAGCCTGCCTCCATTATGGAAGCAGGCTGTTTTTGTATAGACTGAATTGTGAACGATACGCGAGATACGTCTTCAAGACGAAGGAGAAGGCGATTCCACCGGCAATCCCGATTAAATACGGCATGACTTCCGGATGTGCCAAGATATAGTCCATGACTTTGTGGAACGAGAGATGACGACCGACGAAGTAGCCGGCGCCTAAGAACACGCTGATCCAAATCAACGCACCTGTATACGCATAACTCGCAAACACGCGAAACGGCATTTTCGAGACACCTGCAAAAAAGGCGGAGAGTTGGCGGAGACCAGGTATGTAGTAACCGATGATCAAGACCGATTTCCCGTAACGACGAAATCCGGCTTCAGCGGAAAGAATATGTTTTTCTGAGATACGCATTTTCGGTCCGACGCGGTGTAATAGTGGCATACCGAGTTTTAATCCGAGTAAATAGCTGATCGTCATCCCGATACAACTGCCGGCGTAAGCGGCGAGAATCGTACCGACGAGTGGTAGATTGCCTTGATGCATCCAAAAACCGGACAGGACGAGCAGGGTCTCATCAGGAACCGGCAATCCCACGATACCACCTGCGAGAAGGACGGAGAGACCAAGGGCACCATATTGGTGCAGGATGTCATGTAAGAGATGATGAATCGGGGACACCTTCTTTCGTGAGAGTCTTCTTCTTCAGTGTACAGGAAATAGGGGACGGTTGGAATGAAAGGACAAAAATTCTAGGTAAAGAAAAAATGAATTTTGATTTCCGGAAGTCAACCCTTTTTCTCGATACCGTTTCGGGCTATACTCGTTAAAGTGACTATTTTTAGAGGACGGTGTCGGACGATGATGCATGTAATAAATCAGTACGGCTGGATCGAAGTAATTTGTGGCAGTATGTTTTCCGGGAAATCGGAAGAGTTGATTCGTCGTGTCAGACGGGCGCAGTACGGCAAACTGCCCGTTCAAGTATTCAAGCCGGCAATCGACGACCGGTACCATGAAGAGCATGTCGTCTCTCATATCGGCAACTCCGTCGTGGCGATTCCGATGGCGACGAGTCGTGATCTCTACGCAGCAGTAGCGGAGGAAACACAAATCGTTGGAATCGATGAAGTTCAATTCTTTGATGATGAGATCGTACAAGTCATCGAAGCACTCGCACAAGACGGAAAACGTGTCATTTGTGCGGGTCTTGATCAAGATTTCCGGGCAGAGCCATTCGGCAAGATGCCGGAATTACTGGCGCGCGCAGAATTCGTGACGAAGCTGCAAGCCATCTGTCTTTCATGTGGTGATCCGGCTTCCCGAACACAACGGTTGATTGATGGAAAACCAGCGAACTACGATGATCCGATCATTCTAGTCGGCGCTTCAGAATCGTATGAGCCACGGTGCCGCCATTGCCATGAGGTGCCTGGAAAACCGAAGCCGCTCCAATCGGTGCAGCACCAAGAAAATTAAAAAAGACGAACCGGTCGCGGTCGTCCTTTGATGTAACAGCTATTCGCTTCTAAGTGAATAGCTGTTTTTTTATTATCCCGTTTCCTGTGAGAACCGGCTTGAGCGTTCGATAAAACGGATCGTCTCACGAACGATCAAATCCTGATCATGATCGAGGGTCGCGACGTGGTACGAGTTCAGTAAACAGTAGCTTCGTTTATCATTCGTTCCGATGTGCTGATGCAGATAATCCGAGCTCGACGGCGGAACGACGTGATCGGTCGCCGAGTAGAGAATTAATGTCGGCAGAAGGATCGATCCGAGGCGTCCTTTCGTCTCATCCATCAGACGGACGAGTTCGAACGCACAACGACTTGGAACGAGGTCATAGATGATTTCGAAAGCAGACCGTTTGATGTCCGGTGCGCCTTCTGGTAAATACTCTGGACCGTCCTCGAACGAAAGTGCTTCATAGGATGGAACGGAGAGTGCGGCATTGATCGTAATGATGCCGGCGAACGGAATGCCGTCAGCGGCGAGTGACAGTGCAAGCGTCGCACCCATCGATTGACCGATGACGAAGACTTGATCGCATGTTTCTTGTAAACGTTCATAGCCGTCTTTCAGGCTTTGCTTCCAACATCGAGCAGTCGATTGTTCAAACTCGCGGACGTTCGTTCCATGTCCACGTAAGCGCGGGGCATAGACGGTAAAACCTTCAGCAGCGAATGCTTCACCGACGTCGCGGACACTTTGCGGAGTGGCATTAAAACCATGACAGATTAGAATGCCGATCGATCCCCCTTGAAAATAAAACGCTTCAGCACCAGTCAATACAGGATAGTTCATCATTACTATTTTTCCTCCATTCATGAAAAAAACTCGTCGACGTCACTGCTTGGACGCCCACGAGTTTTTCACCGTATCATCCAAAGCCGCGCTTTGCTGGTCGGAGCACCTTACAGATTGCAGGTTGCCGTGAAGTCATAGAGCCAGGTCTCTCGTTCACTCTTGATAAATATCATATTGGAATTGTCGGAATAATCATTGAAACGATGGTAGCACGACCAAAAATGACTTGTCAAATCTTTCTTGACGAATCATGATCCGTTGAGTAAGCTAACTCATAACTTGTTCATCCATCGATATGCGACAAATGGATTATTTTTGCAAAGTTGGTTGACTTTTAAAGTTTCGACCCGTAATGTAAAAATTAGTTTTACGACATAAGCAACAACGCAACAACACACATACGAATTTCATACCGCAATACTTATCCAGAGAGGTGGAGGGACTGGCCCTACGAAACCTCGGCAACAGACTCATTATGAGCACTGTGCCAATTCCATCAGACAGATGTCTGAGAGATGAGTGGAGTGGATTCTGCCACTGTGCGGATCCAGGTCTCTTCTTGTTTCTCAAGAAGGGACCTTTTTTGTTGAATGAAGGGGGAAAACGGAATGATCGCATTTCATCAAGTCAAAAAAACGTACGTCACGAAAGATCAGACGATCGCAGCGCTCGACGGTGTCGACCTGACGATCGAAAAAGGCGAAATCTTTGGTGTCATCGGCTTTAGCGGTGCCGGAAAAAGTTCACTGCTCCGCTGTGTCAATCTATTAGAACGACCGACGTCAGGAACGGTGACGGTCGATGGAGAAGATTTAACGCAACTGTCTCCAAAAAAATTGCGCCATGCAAAACAACGGATCGGGATGATTTTTCAGCACTTCAATCTATTGAATGCGAACACGGTCTTTACGAATGTCGCGAAACCACTCGTTCTCGCAGGCGTCAAGAAAGACGAAATTCGCCGCCGGGTGACGGAGTTACTCGAATTCGTCGATCTCGCTGACAAGGCGGATCATTATCCGGATCAATTGTCGGGTGGGCAGAAACAGCGCGTTGGTATCGCCCGGGCACTCGCGACGCAACCTTCCGTCCTCTTATGTGACGAAGCGACGTCAGCACTCGATCCCCAAACGACCCATCATATTCTCCAGTTATTAAAACGTATCAATGCGGAGTACGGGATCACGATTCTCTTGATCACCCACGAGATGGGCGTCATTCGTGAAATTTGTGACCGGGTCGCCGTCATCGAAGCTGGAAAGTTGATCGAGTCAGGAACGGTCTTCGACGTCTTTTCGAATCCAAAGACCGAGACAGCGAAAAACTTCGTTCGCTCCGTCATGCACGACGAGATTCCAGCATCGATTCGCCAGTTGATCGAGTCCCGGAATGCGAATCCGATCTATAAGATTCATTTCCTCGGACATCACACCGGGCAGCCGCTCTTGTCACAAGTCGCGAAACGCTTTGACGTCGATGTCAACATCTTGCACGGTAGCATCACGGAGTTGCAGGAGACACCGTTTGGCACTCTGCTCGTTGAACTGATCGGTGAGCCGGCTGAAGTAAAACGAGCGTTACACTACATCGATCAGGCACAGGTGACGGTCGAGGAGGTACTTGCCCATGCTAGTTAACTACAGTGATATCTGGACAGCATTTTTACAGACGATGACGATGGTATCCGTTTCGCTCTTATTCTCGACATTGATCGGTTTACCACTCGGGATCCTGCTTGTAGTCACGCGAAAAGGCGCATTGCTTGAAAATGTCCCGCTGTTCACGTTCTTCAACAGTATCGTCAATATTTTCCGCTCGATTCCGTTCATCATCTTACTCGTCGCGATCATCCCGTTGACACGGTTGATCGTCCAGACGTCGATCGGAACCGAAGCCGCAATCGTCCCGCTCGTCTTTTACGCTGCACCGTACATGGCGCGTCTGATCGAGAGTTCTTTACTCGAAGTCGATAAAGGCGTTCTTGAAGCAGCAGAAGCGATGGGCGCAACACCGTTTCAAACGATTTTCCGCTTCCTCCTACCGGAAGCACTCGGTTCACTCATCCTGAACTTAACGATCGCGACGGTCGGCTTGATCGGGGCGTCAGCGATGGCAGGTGCGATTGGAGGCGGTGGTCTCGGTGACTTAGCGATCACCTATGGTTATCAACGATTCGACACGAAAGTCATGATCATCACGGTCGGGATTCTCGTCATCTTAGTCCAAGGCTTACAGACGACAGGCAACATCGTCGCACGAAAAATTAGAAGACATTAATCAAGGGAGCGATTCAGCCATGAAAAAAGCAGTAGCAATTGGAGCAACACTCACGACGATTTTATTTGCCGGGTGCGCAGCATCAGGAGAAGACGAAAAGACGATCAAGCTCGGTGTCAGCGGTTCAGACACACAAGTTTGGGATTATGTCGCGAAAAAAGCAGAGAAGGAAGGCATCAAAATCGAACTCGTCAAGTTCTCCGATTATGTCCAGCCGAACATGGCACTGGCTGAGGGTGAGATCGACGCCAATGCTTTCCAGACGATTTCCTACTTCAACGCTTTCAAGAAAGAACATAACTTGAAGCTATCGCCGATTGCGACGACTGTCATCGCACCGATGGGGATCTACTCGGATAAATACAAGGACGTCAAAGACATTCCAAATGGCGGAAAAATCGCTGTTCCAAACGAAGCGACGAACATGGGACGTGCCCTCTTGTTACTGCAAGAAGCAGGTCTGATCAAGCTACCGGACGACTTCGATGGCAACGGTTCGGTCGATAAGATCGTCGAGAATCCGAAAAAGCTGAAAATCGTTCCGATCATCGCCGGGCAAACGCCACGCGTCTTACCGGACGTCGCGGCATCAATCATCAACAATGGCATTGCCGTTGACGCTGGCTTCAACCCGATCAAGGACTCGATCGTCCATGAGAACGAGACAGCACAACCATACATCAACATCATCGCGACACGGACGGAAGACAAGAACAAAAAAGAACTGAAAAAAATCGCATCGCTGTATCAACAAAAAGATGTCGCGGCCTTCATCAAAAAAGAATATAAAGGCAGTACGATCCCGACGTTCGTTCCACTGAGCGATATCGGCGAATAATTTCAAAAGGAGAGTGGATAGTATGACGACACCAGTACGCACGACATGGGTAGAGACGATTGAACAGGACATCGAACAAAAACGGGAATCGTATCTTGAGACAAGTCATCGGATTCATGCAACGCCGGAAATCGGGAACGAGGAATTCTTTGCTTCGCGGCTCCATGCGGAGCGTCTAACAGCGGAAGGTTTTACAGTAGAACTCGGCGTCGCGGGGCACGATACCGCGTTCTTCGCGAAGAAATCGAGCGACCGACCAGGCGCAACGATTGCCTTTCTTGCTGAATACGATGCGTTGCCGGGTATTGGTCACGCGTGCGGTCATAATATCATCGGCACGACGAGCGTCGCAGCGGCGATCGCGCTCAGTAAAGTACTCGATGAAGTCGGCGGGAGTGTCGTCGTGCTTGGAACGCCGGCCGAGGAAGGTGGACCGAACGGTAGTGCGAAAGGCAGTTTCGTCAAACATCAGTTGCTGGAAGGGATCGATGCAGCCTTGATGGTCCATCCGTCGGGTCAAACACGGATCACGGGTTCTTCCCTTGCGGTCGATCCGCTCGACTTTGCCTTTACGGGTCGTCCGGCACACGCAGCGGCGTCACCGGAAGAAGGCATCAACGCCCTCGACGCTGTCATTCAACTCTTCAATGGAATCAATGCGTTACGTCAGCAGTTACCAGACGATGTCCGGATCCACGGGATCATCACGCATGGAGGCGATGCGCCGAACATCATCCCGGAATACGCAAAAGCACGTTTCTTCATCCGGGCAACGACACGGGAACGATTAAATGCCGTCACGGAAAAAGTCAAAGCCGTCGCCCAAGGCGCGGCACTCGCGACTGGGGCGACGCTCGATGTCATCGCCTTCCAAAATGAAGTCGATAACCTCGTCTTCAACCGGACGTTCGACCGTCTGTTCCAAGAAGAAGCAGAGGCGCTTGGTGAAAAGGTCTACTTAGATGAACGACCGGGTCTTGGTTCGACGGATGCCGGTAACATCAGTCAAGTCATTCCGACGATCCATCCGTATATCAAGATTGGTCCGGACGATCTCGTCGCGCATACGGAAGCATTCAAAGAAGCGGCTCGTTCAGAAGCTGGAGATGAAGCATTGATCACGGGGGCGAAAATCCTCGCTCGGACAGCGCTTCGCGTCCTCGCTGATGAACGGACGCGCGGGGCGATCGCTCAAGAATTCCACGATCGGAAGAACGGATATTTATAAGCGGAAAACGACGACTGGATGCACTGCTATCAAGTGCTCCGGTCGTTTTTGAGATGCGGTTGATCACGAATTGGTGATGGGTGACAGAACTGGAGCGAAATCAAAAAAGAGACAAGACAGAAGCATTTGCGCTTTGTTTTCTTGAAAAAGATATGCTAGGCTAAAATTGTATAACTCAATAATCCAGTTCTTCGGGGTAGGGTGAAAATCCCAACCGGCGGTGATGCGATCGATTGATCGACGAGCCCGCGACCTGTGATGTACGCATCATGGCTGACTTGGTGAGATTCCAGGGCCGACGGTAAAGTCCGGATGGGAGAAGAACGAAACGACACGATTCAAGCCGTTTTCTGAAAAAATGTTTTCAGGAGATGGTCTCTTTCTGCATGAAAAAATGCAGGAAGCGAACCGTGTATTTCGTGAACCCTTCTATACAGACGCCCCTTTTTCAAGGGGCGTCTTTTTTCATTTGAAAGGAGTGAACGCGATGTCACAGATGATGAGTTATGCCATGCAATTAGCACAAATGTTACACGGACAAACAAGTCCGAATCCAAGTGTCGGCTGTGTCATCGTCAAACAAGGACGCATCATCGGCTTCGGTGCGCACCGGTTTGCCGGTGGTCCGCACGCAGAAGTCGAAGCCTTACGGATGGCAGGGGAAGCCGCCCGTGGTGCCGATCTTTACGTGACGCTCGAGCCATGCAATCATCACGGCAAGACGCCACCATGCACGGAAGCGATTCTACAAGCGGGAATCAAACGAGTCTTCGTCGCAACGGAAGACAAACATGCAATCGTCGCTGGTTCCGGAATCAAACGTCTACAGGACGCGGGAGTCGAAGTCGAGGTCGGCTTGTTACGGCATGAGGCAGAAGCCCTCTACACGGAATTCTGGAAGACGATCGAACGAAAACGCCCGACCGTGACCGTCAAGATCGCTCAGACGATGAACGGGATCGCGGCGACAGGTGAACAGCGCTGGATCACGTCAGAAGAAGCACGCGCGAACGGTCGTGCCCTGCGTGGACGCCACGATGCAATCCTCGTCGGCAGTGAGACGGTCCTCGTCGATGATCCGGCACTGACGTTACGCGCATCGTCAGGCATCGAGCCGATTCGGGTAATCGTCGATCGTCGTGGTCGGGTTCCGGAGACAGCACAAGTCTTCCGCGATGGTAAAAATCCGACCTACTGGCTGACGAGTGTTCCACGGGTTAGTCATGATCAAGTGACGGTCCTCGTTGGTGAGTATGAGACGCCGGAAGCGATTTTGAAACGCTTATACGAACAAGATATCCGTAGTGTTTTGATCGAAGGTGGACCGACGATTCAAGCCGCTTTCCTTGAGGCAGATCTTGTTGACCGAATCGAAGTCTACCAAGCCCCATCGATTTTTGAAGGCGATGCGTGGAATAGTCAACACGATATCGAAGATCGTTTTCAAATCGACCAGGTTGAGACGGTCGGACCGGATCTCCATCTGACGTACATCCGAAAGGAGGAGACGACATGTTCACCGGATTGATTGAAGAAGTCGGAACCTTAAAACGAAAGATACCGCGACCAAACGGGTTAGCGCTTGAAATTGAGGCGCACCAGGTACTCGAAGGAACGAAGATCGGTGATAGCATCGCCGTCGACGGGATTTGTTTGACGGTCACGTCGATGAGTCCGACTAGTTTCACAGCAGATGCCGTCCATGACACGATCCGGTCAACAGCCCTCGGCACGTACCGCGTCGGAAGCCCATTGCAACTCGAACGGGCGATGCCGGCAGATGGTCGCTTCGGCGGTCATTTCGTCAGTGGACATATCGACGGAACAGCGCGGCTGATCAGTCGGCGACCGGATGGAGAAGCGATGGTCTATACGTTTGATGTCGGATCGTGGCAAAAGTATTGTATTCCGAAAGGCTCGATCGCAATCAACGGTACGAGCCTGACGTTGCAACGCGTCACGCCGGAAACGATCTCGATTTCATTGATTCCGCACTCACGTCAAGTGACGACGTTTGATCGATTGGCAAGCGGCGCAGTCGTCAATATCGAGTGTGACATGATGGCAAAACATCTCTATCATTTCACGCAGCATGAGAAGCAGACGGACTGGGCAGCATTCTTAGGAGGCGACATGTAATGAACGGATTCGACTTGATTGAAGACGCGATAGAAGATTTGAAGAACGGACGACCGATCATCGTCTGCGATGACGAGGATCGTGAGAATGAGGGCGATCTCGTCATGCTCGCAGAACATGCGACACCGGAAAACATCAACTTCATGATCACATACGGAAAAGGACTCGTCTGTGTACCAGTCAGTCCGCGGATCGCACAGCGACTCGAACTTGCTCCGATGACAGCGAATAATACAGATCCACATGGAACGGCATTTACGCTCAGCATCGATCATGAAGAGGCAAAGACCGGCATCAGTGCTGAGGAACGGTCGCTAACGATTCAGCGGATGCTGACGGATGGACCGGAACGTTTCAAACGACCGGGTCACATCTTCCCATTGATCGCAAAAGAGGGCGGTGTCCGGGAGCGACGTGGACATACGGAAGCGGGTGTCGATCTTGCCCGTCTTGCCGGTAGCGATGAGATCGCCGTCATCTGTGAAATCATTAAGGAAGACGGCACGATGGCACGGGTCGATGATCTACTTCTCTATAAGGAAGAACATGATTTAAAACTGATTACGATCGAAGCACTCGTCGCGTATCTTGAGCGACCGTTGAAGCGGGAGGCGGAAGTGTTGCTTCCGACGACGTTCGGAGCCTTTCGGATGATTGGCTATACGACACAAGATAAGAAAGAACATGTCGCTGTCTTATCCGGTGAAGCGCACGACGGAATGCTCGTCCGTCTACACTCGGAATGCCTGACAGGGGACGTCTTCGGTTCGAAGCGTTGCGATTGTGGACCGCAACTCGATGCGGCACTCGAGCGGATTGAACAAGAAGGGGGAGCCGTCTTGTATTTACGTCAGGAAGGACGCGGCATCGGTCTGATGGCGAAGTTAAAAGCGTATGAGTTACAGGAACAAGGACTCGATACGGTCGAAGCGAACCATGCACTCGGTTATCCGACGGACATGCGTGATTATACGGTCGCAGCGAACATGTTGCGCGATCTCGGCGTGACGAAGATCCGCTTGATGACGAACAATCCGGACAAACAACGGGTGCTCGAACAAGAAGGCATCGAAGTCATCGAACGCGTGCCCCATCAAGTACCGGCTGAACCTGAAAATCAACGTTATCTGAAAACAAAACAAACGAAACTCGGGCACTGGCTCGACATCCAAGGAGGACACACATCATGATCTACGAAGGTTTCTTAACAGGAGAAGGACTACGCGTCGCAATCGTCGCTGCACGTTTTAACGAATTGATCACTTCAAAACTCGTCGGAGGAGCAAACGACGCTTTCCGTCGTCACGGTGTCGCAGCGGATGCTGTCGATACGGCGTGGGTTCCAGGAGCATTCGAAATTCCACTCGTCGCGGAAAAGTTAGCGAAAAGCGGCAAGTATGACGCAGTCATCACGCTTGGCGCCGTCATCCGTGGAGCGACGTCACACTATGATTACGTCTGTAACGAAGTCGCGAAAGGTGTCGCGAGTGCGTCGCGCGACACAGGCGTACCGATCATCTTCGGTGTCCTGACGACGGATTCAATCGAGCAAGCAGTCGAACGTGCCGGTACGAAAGCTGGGAACAAAGGCTATGAAGCTGCGGTTTCTGCGATTGAGATGGCGAATCTTTTACGGACGATCTAACAAATCAGAAACGGGGCTGACTCAAAAGTCAGTCTCTACAAAGATAAGGGTGGCAGAATGATGATCTGCCATCCTTATCTCGTAACAAAAAGAATGACGCGTCACACGCCACTCCTACAGGAACAAGCGCATTTATGCGCTGTCAGAGATAAACAAGACCCGCTTTCCTGCTTGAATGAAGCAGGAAAACTGGCTTGTGTCTCGCCTGAGGAAAGGGCGTGAAAAGACGCGTCATTCTTTTTTTGAGTCAGCCTCGTTTTTTTGCGGGAATCTCACGAACACTGAACCAAATTTCAAAAAAAGAATTGTAGATTTGAAATTTGAGGATTCAATTTTAAGTAGAACGGTAATGGTCTACTAAAGAAAGTTTGAAACATTTTCCAATGTTTTTCGTAAATCAGGGTAACGCGTATAAAGGAGGAAATGAATATGAAGAAAACAAGGTGGGTAGCAGCCGGGATTGTCGCAGCATCCATTGGACTTGCCGGATGCCAAGATGGACAGACGGATTCAGGTAGTGGTAGCGGATCGGGTTCGACGAAGTCGGGGGAACTCTCGAACACAGAGCTATTAAAGAAAGCGACAGCCGCTCAAGAGGACATCAAATCGTTCCATATGGAAGGAACGGTCAGCTCTAAAGCAGGTGAGATGGCGATGGATCAGAAAGTTTCAGCTGACATCATTCAAAAGCCGCTCGCGATGAAGCAGACGATGACGATGAAAAATCCTGAAGACGGGAAAGACGTGACGATTGAGAGTTATATCGTTGACGATAAAATGTATCTCTCACAAAACGGACAATGGATCGTTCAAGATGTTTCGGAATTAGGCGAAATGGTTGAAGCGATGGAATCATCGGCATCAACGGAACAAAACCTACAGCTCCTAAAGAAATACAAAGATAATTGGACAGCGAAAAAAGAGGGCGACGTCTATCAGATCGACGTTAAGTTAAGTGGTGACGATCTGAAAGCCTTCATGAAGGATTCACTCGAACAGACAGGACAGATGGCGCAGATGAAAGACGCGATGGATAGCATCGATTATAAAAAGATGAACTACAAAATGACATATGACGCGAAGACGTTCTATCCGAAGTCTCTCGACATGGACATGGTGTTTGCGATTGAAAAAGAGACCGAATTCAATATGAAGAATGAGTCGACGTTCTCGAAATTCAATGAGATCGACGAGATCACATTACCGGCGGAAGCAAAAGACGCACAACCGCTCACAGGTGCAGGACAATAAGTAATAAAAAACAAGCCCCTCTCTTCTAATCTGAAGACGAGGGGCTTGTCGTTTAGACTTGGAACTGGCGTAAGACCTCTTTTAGTGCCTCTGCCTGCTGTTGACTGACGGAAGTCTGGTCATGGACATCCCGGAACGCTTGGACGGAATGATTGATTTGTTCTGACATCGATTGTGTGCCTTGTGCCCCATCATTGACGGTGACGGCAACATCGTGGATGACACCGAGCATGTTTGCTGTCAGTTCCTGGAGTTGACCGGCTTGAGCGGCGAAGTGTTCCGCTGCATCGCCGAATAATTGTGCATCATTTCGATACTGAACGGAGGCGTCTTCGAATAAATCATAGTCCTTGACGACCTTCGTATCGATGAAGGAGAGCATCTCACCGGAAGCGGAATTCAAATGTTCAACGGACTCGATGACAGAAATCGAGACATCTTGGATTTGTTCGACGGTATCCCGGCTACTTTCAGCAAGTTTACGAATCTCATCGGCGACGACGGCAAAGCCGCGACCGACTTCACCAGCGCGTGCTGCTTCAATCGAAGCGTTAAGGGACAATAGATTCGTTTGCGCCGCGATCGAGAGGATTGCGTCCGATAAGACGGAAATCTCCTTGACCGCCTTCGCGCGAGCCATCGCGTCCTCGAGTTTACTTTTCGTTTCAGCGAGAATGTGATTCGCGGTCTGTTTCGCTTCGGTTGCGACGACTTGAAGCGATTCGGCCCGTTCGCCGACTTCTTGTGCTCGTTTTCCGTTCGCTTCCGCACTAGAGACGATATCATGAATCGTCGCTTCCATATCGACGGCAGACGAGTTCATCTCTTCGGCAGAAGCAGCTGTCTCCTGCATCCCGGCTGATAAGTTTTCAATCGTATGGGAAGTCGACGCCATATCCTGATCGAGTTCGCTGATTCGACCGGAGACGTGACGCGAAGTCGATACGACGTGGGTTGCTGTATCATCGACCTGGACGATGATCGTTCGTAAGTGAGCGATGAATTGATTCATCGACTGGGCGATTTGTCCAATCTCGTCATCACGCGCGACGTCGAGTTGTGCTGTCAAGTCGCCACCTTGTGTTGCCAGTTCATACGTTTTTGCCTGCAGTTGACGGAGTGGACCGAAGATTGAGTGTAAAATCAAGACGGTGAAGATGACACCGAGTAATCCGACGACACCGATGATCGTGAAGAGAAGGATGTGAGCTGTATTGGCAGAACTTGTGATGGCATCACCATTTATTTTCGCTTGTTGATTATTGTATTTCACGATTTTCGTTAATTGATCAGAAACGGCGAAGTATGAATCACGACTCTCACCTTCATAATAGGTGACCGCTTCTTTTTGAGTTTCTGGTGTACTGAGGGCGAGAAGGCGATCAGTCGTCTCATTGAAAGTTTGCCATTTTTTCGTGAGATCATTGAACAGTGCGCGATCGCTTTCTAAATAAATCGTTTTCTCGTATTTCGCGAGATTCGCATCAACGGTCGCTAAACCGTCTTTGACACGCTTATCATAACCAGCTTTAATTTCTGGATCATTTTCTTGGATGTGTAATAATTCGACACGTCGCAAATCTGATAGAGCGGTATTCGTTTCATGGGATAAGTTCAGACCAGGAATCCAGGAGGACGTGATGGTCTGACTCTGTTTGTCGACGTGGTCGAGTGAGAATCCGCCGTACAGTCCGACGCCGATCAAGCTAAGCAAAAGGATGGAGGACAATAAGATAAGCTTCGTTTTAATCTTCATATGATTCGCTCCTTTTTTTGCAAGATGAACTATTTATTTTCTTGATTATACCTTCACAAGTAAAAAATTTACTTATTATCAAAAAAATTAAAACGCAGAATAGTTTCATGAAAAAATAGTTTGACAATTATCAGTAAATTCTGAAAAAATGGTAAGGAACTACATATTTCATAAAGGGAGGTAAGACGAATGGGAAATTCATTTAGTGACTGGGTTAGTGCGGTGTCCGATATCGTATGGGGACCACCGTTACTCATTCTGTTGGTCGGTACGGGGATTTACTTGACAATTCGCTTAGGATTCATTCAAATTACCAAACTGCCGTATGCGCTGAAGCTCGCGTTTTCAAAGCATCAGGACGATAAGTCAGAAGGCGACATCAGTCACTTTCAAGCATTGATGACGGCACTGGCTGCGACCGTCGGTACAGGGAATATCGTCGGTGTCGCAACCGCCGTCGTTCTCGGGGGACCAGGCGCGATCGTCTGGATGTGGTTGTCCGGTCTGTTCGGGATGGCGACGAAGTACGCGGAAGCGATTCTTGCCGTCAAATATCGTGTCGTCGATGAAAAAGGACAGATGGCAGGAGGACCGATGTATTACCTTGAACGTGGACTGAAGCAAAAATGGCTCGGTGTACTATTTGCCGCATTCGCTTCGATCGCTGCGTTTGGGATTGGAAACGGGGTCCAGACGAACTCGGTCGCCCTCGCGATGAAATCGACGTTCGATGTGCCACTTTACGTGACGGGGATCGCGTTAATGGTATTGACGGGTGTCGTCATTCTTGGTGGGGTCAAGTCAATCGGGAAAGTCGTCAGTCTGTTCGTTCCGTTCATGATTTTCTTCTATGTCGGAAGTGGCTTGCTGATTCTCATCATGAACTATGATCTGATTCCAGGTGCGATCTCGACGATCTTCAGTAGTACGTTCTCAAGCGAAGCCATCACAGGAGGGGCAATCGGAGCGGCAATTCGTTATGGTGTTGCGCGTGGTGTCTTCTCGAACGAAGCAGGACTCGGTTCAGCACCGATCGCAGCTGCTGCTGCGAAGACAGACTTCCCGGGGCGTCAAGCACTCGTCTCGATGACGCAAGTCTTCCTCGATACATTGGTTGTCTGTTCGATTACGGGACTGACGCTCGTCATGGGAGGACAGCTCGATACGGACTTGCAAGGCGTTGAACTGACGACAGCGAGCTTTGAGGCCTTCCTTGGACCAACAGGAAAATACATCGTTACGATTGGACTCGTCATGTTCGCGTACTCGACCGTTCTTGGCTGGTCGTACTACGGTGAAAAATCGATTTATTATCTATTTGGTCAAAAATCAATCCTACCGTACCGCATCCTGTTCGTCTTAGTCGCTGGAGCCGGCGCGATGACGACGAACTTGAACATGGTCTGGGCGATTTCCGATGTCTTCAACGGATTGATGGCGATTCCGAACTTAATCGGTTTGATTGGATTGTCCGGCGTTGTCATTGCCGAGACACGACTGTTCCGCGAACAGTTGAAACGAGAAGAAGCAAATCGGAAGGTTTCATAAAGAATGCGAAAATAAAAGACTCGGAAGGAACTAGTGTTTAAGAATCATTTTTGAAAACGAATGATTCTGCCATCCTCGCTTTCCACAGGCGGGAGGTAAGCCGCGACGATCCGCATTTCATGCGGTTCGCCGGGTCTTTCCTTTCCCTGACGAAAGCGTGTACCATGTTTTCTTTTCCTGTAGGAGTCGAGGGATAGGCATTCACATTCTATATCTATTCAACAAAAGAGAAGATTGGCTTCTAGGATATGCTAGAAACCAATCTTCTCTTTTTCGCGTGTGCTTCGTCTTATTCAATCACTTCTTACGATAGAGCATCAGTGATTCATAAGGACGCAACGTCAAAGTGCGTCCCTCTGTCTGCATCTGCTGATAGTTGTGAAGCAACACTGTATAATCCGATCCGTCACGAGGTAACGTGAACGTCGTCTCTGTTCCGTAGAAGTTCGAAACGACAAGCAACTCTTCCTCGCTTGTGGCACGTTCGTACGCCCAGAGTGACGAATCGTCTGGTGTCAACAGACGGTATGAACCGTCCGTCAGCACGTCATACTGTTTGCGGAGCTGAATCAACTGTTTGTAATGATGATAGACCGAGTTTGGGTCTGCGACAGCCGACTCGACATTGATTTGCTCATACGTCGGTGAGACTGGTATCCACGGCTCGCTTGTACTGAAGCCGCCGTTACTTGCATCCGACCACGGCATCGGCGTCCGCGCATTGTCACGCGACTTTTGACGAATCGCAGCGAGAATCGCTTCTTCCGATATACCGTTGTCCCGAGCTTCCTGATAGGCGTTCAACGTCTCGACATCGCGGTAGTCGGACAAATCCGTGAAGTCCGGATTCGGCATGCCGATCTCTTCTCCTTGATAGATGTACGGTGTACCTTGTAGACCATGAAGCGTCGTCGCGAGCATCTTCGCACTTTCGACACGATACGTGACGTCGTCACCGAACCGGCTGACGACGCGTGGCTGGTCATGGTTGCACCAAAAGATTGCGTTCCAGGCTTGTCCGTTCATGCCGGATTGCCAGTCGGAGAAAATCTGTTTCAGTTGCGTGAAATCAAATGGTGCTGCCGTCCATTTTTCACCGTTCGGATAATCGACTTTCAAATGATGAAAGTTGAACGTCATCTTCAGTTCTTGTTCATCAAGTGATGAATAACGAAGGCAGTGTTCAAGTGACGTCGACGACATCTCACCGACGGTCAAGAGATCGTGTCCGGCAAAGACTTCTGCGTTCATCTCTTGCAAGTAGTCATGGACGTTCGGTCCGTCCGTATAATACGAACGACCGTTTCCTGCTGGATCGTTTGGAAGACCTGGCGTCTTTGAGATCAAATTGATGACATCGAGTCGGAAGCCGCTGACCCCTTTATCCCGCCAGAAGCGCATCATGTTGTAAACATCTTCCCGTAAACGTGGATTTTCCCAGTTCAGATCCGCTTGTGTCTTGTCGAACAGGTGCAAGTAATACTTGCCAGCTACCTCATCAAATGACCAAGCGGGACCGCCGAATTTCGATACCCAGTCGTTCGGTGTCTCGCGCCAGATAAAATAGTCGTGATACGGGCTGTCCGGGTGACGTCCTTCTTCGAACCAAGAGTGCGACGTCGAGCAATGGTTGACGACGATATCCATCATGACAGACAGACCGCGTTGTTTTGCTTCTGCAAGTAACGTCTCGAAATCGTCCATTGTTCCGTAGGATGGATCAATCGCGTAATAATCACTGACATCATAGCCATTGTCGTTCTGAGGTGAAGCATAGACCGGCGTCAACCAAAGGTAATCGACACCAAGATCCGCCAGATAATCGAGTTTGGCAGTGACGCCACGTAACGTACCGGTCGCTTTGCCCTCCGGACTATAAAAACTCTTCGGATAGATTTGATAAACGGCGGATTTGCGCCAATCGGTTGTCGTGATCATGAGATACACACCTTTCTAGAATTACGCTGCTTTTTTCAGGGCAGCTTTTTTTGCGCGTTTCGTTGAGACATAGTGGAACAGGAACGTACAGGCGACAGGAACGATGATCGCGATCACCATGCCGACGATGAATGACAGAATCGAGCCTGGTACGATCGAAATGAAAGCAGGTAATCCGCCAACACCGATCGCAGGAGCAAGAACGCCACTGACGGCGATGAAAGCTGACGCGATCGCTGAACCGACGAGTGCCGCGTAAAACGGATATTTGAATCGGAGATTGACCCCGAACATCGCTGGTTCCGTGATCCCGAAGTAGGCGGATAAAGCGGACGTTGATGCCATGTTTTTATCGTTAACGTTTTTCGCGAGGAAAAGCATCGCGAGTGTTGCTGAACCTTGGGCGATGTTCGAAATCGCGATCATCGGCCAGATGAACGTCGTTCCGCTTTGTCCGATCAACTGTAGATCAACGGCGATGAACATGTGGTGCATGCCGGTAATAACGAGCGGCGCATAGAGTGCGCCGAAGAGTAAGGCACCAAGTAACGGAACAGCTTCGAACGTATTGACGACACCGATTGTAATCCAGTCACCGACTTGACGCGTGACCGGTCCGATGACGGCAAGGGCGAGGAAGCCCGTCAATGTGATCGTCGTAATCGGTACGACGAGTAATTGAATCGCATTCGGTACCCGTTTTTTGAGCCAACGTTCAATCGTACTGAGAACATAAGCAGCGGCGAGTACAGGGAGGATTTGTCCCTGATAACCGACTTTTTCAATTTCAAAGAGACCGAGAATGTTGAATGTCGGGATTTCACCTTTTAGAGCACTTTGTCCGTAGTTCCAAGCGTTTAAGAGATCTGGGTGAACAAGCATCAGACCCATGACGATCCCGAGAATCTCACTTCCACCGAAGCGTTTCGTCGCTGACCAACCGACGAGTGCCGGGAGGAAGACGAAGGCCGTGTTTGCCATCATATTGATAAGATCCCAAAGTCCTTGTAAGTTCGGATAACGATCGATCATCGTCTTGCCACCGAACTCGATACCGAATAGATTATTGATTCCCATTAAGAGACCAGCAACGATGATCGCCGGGATGATAGGCATGAAGACATCAGAAAAGACTTTGATCAACTTTTGGAACGGATTCATCTTGGCAGCGCCAGACGATTTAACATCTGCGATCGTCGTTGCCTGTAAACCGGTTAATTGAATGAATTCTGCATAGACCCGGTCGACGTCTCCGGCACCAATGACGATTTGATAGACACCCGCGTTCAAGAACGCGCCTTTGACGAGCGGAACTTCAAGTAAGGCTTCTTGATCGACAAGCTCTTGGTTCTTAAGCGTTAAACGAAGGCGGGTGACACAGTGAGCTGCCTGCTCAACGTTCTCCTTACCTCCGATGTTCTCAATGATTTGCTCTGCAATCTGACGATAGTTTGGTTTCATCTCGATGCTCCTTTTTGGAAGTGACATACTTGACCACTTTTGAAATGAAAACGTTTTCTTATCTGCGCACACTTATCTTAACTTATCTATATAAGTTGGTCAAGAACTTATATAGATAAGTTAAGAAGAATAAAAAAGAGAGAATCCGTCATCTACGGATTCCCTCATCTAGGTAGCGTATATTCAACGTAGCGTATATTCAACGACGGGCAATATCAGTGAACTGAAACTTATCGAGCCGGTGACGCGATTCCGTCCGTTCGAAATGTTGTCCTTCATAGAAATACGTATCGTTCGTGACAACGATGACATGCGTCATATCGTGAAGGTCGAGTCGTTCTTGGTCTTCCATTGTCGCAGGGCGAGCTTCGATTTTTCGTTTTGCGTAGCTGATCTGCCGACCAAGTGTCTCTTCGATGTACTGATAGATCGAACCTTGAGCGATGTCAGTAGTGAGTCCGGGTACGAGTGCTGTCACGAAATGATTGATGTCACGGATGACACGTTCACCATCGATTTGGCGAATGCGCTCGATGCGCGTCACGTTCGTTCCTTGTGCCACATGTAATAACGAAGCGAGCTCAGCAGAGGCGGAGAGGACTTCGCAAGACACTACATCCGTCTCGACGGCATGTCGCCCCATCCGGCGATGTGCTTCCGAGAAGCTGACGATCCCATTGAATTGGAATTCGATCGCTTCTTGCGACAGGACGAAGACACCTTTCCCCTGGTGTTTACGGACGAAGCCTTTTTCTTGCAGGGCATCGATCGCTTTTCGGACCGTTCCGCGGCTCGCCTCGAATTCGTGCATCAATTCCGTCTCAGAAGGTAATTTCGTTTCAGCCGGGAGCGTTCCTTCCTGAATCCGCTGTGCGAGCTCGTGATAGATGTTTAAATACTTCGGCATATGATCCGTCCTTTACACTCAAATAATGCCTTTAGTGTAGCACGGAACGATTACAGGCATCAAAATAGCTCCACCTATGATCCGGACATGACCGGAAAATAGATAGAGCGTAGAAGTGTGAATGTCAGTCAACGAAGAGACGTCGAAAACGTCGTTCCTTTTTTGAGGACATCTTGTTTTTCATCGAGAACATCACTCGTCAAGAGTTCAATCGAGTCAACCGGCTGTTCCAAGATGAAGCCGAAGTTACCACTCCGTGACTCGGACGGGGCGTAAGTTTTCGCAAGCGACTCCAAATAGACGTCGTCCTCGAGCGTCTTTTCTGTCGCAGCATCGAGTTTGAAGTGGGCGACAGGATTGAACGTGACCGGTTCATTACTTGTGTTCTTGATCGTGACCCGTGTCTTGATCAAATCAAAGGATTCATCGTGCGTAAAGCCATGGAAGAAATCAATCATGCCATAGCTTGGACGAGCATGGAATACTTTGATCTCTTCGATCGTCATCTCGATCGGACCAATCTTCCGTGTTTCGTTCACTCGTTTGAATTGTTTAAGCGTCAGGTCGCCCTTATCATCCGTGACGGTCTGATCGATTTTTGTCAAATCGCGATCGTCTGGAATTTGTGGGTTTGGAACGTAGGCGCTTGTTTTTTCAAGCGATACCGGCTGCTCCTGTTTCGCAGACGCTGGTTCTTTTGGTGTGTCTTGTGATGCTGAAGTGCCACAACCAGCGAGCACCGTCCCGAGCATCAAAGTAGCAAGTATCTGTCTCATGAACATTCTCCTTATTTCTTCGATTTCAAGAGATCGAAGATGATTTTCGCGTGATCCGTGTTGTCGACTTGTCCCGCGAAACGTTCTTTAGCAGGACCGAACGCATAGACCGGTACGTCTTCACCTGTATGTCCACCTGTCGTCCAGCCTGTATGCGAGCGTTCGTTGAAGATTTCTTCAATCGCATTATCGATCTCGAGTAATTTCTTCGATTCAGCAGCGCGGGAGACGCTATCGATTTCTTTGTCCGTCAAGGCGAGTTTGTCCTGATCGATATACGTCGTCAACGTCTTGCGGACGTCCGCACCATCGACGATTTTTTGCGCCATGAAGTCAGGTGTTTTCTTTGCCGCTTTGATCGGTTCAGCGAACCAGTTATAGATGCCATCTGCACCGATTGAATATCCACCCGTTGAGTGGTCAGCTGTCGCGACGACGAGTGTATGTTTATCCTTCTTTGCAAATGCGATCGCGGCTTTGAATGCCCGCTCGAAGTCTTCCATCTCACTCATGGCACCGACGATATCATTGTCATGACCGGCCCAGTCGACTTGGCTACCTTCGACCATCAGGAAGAATCCTTTTTTATTCGAGTCGAGTCGCTTAATGGCAGAGTTCGTCATTTGTTCAAGCGATGGGACCGAGTTTTCGCGGTCAATCCGTTTTGGTAATCCACCATCTGCGAACAGACCGAGGACTTGTTTGTTTTTATCACCTTGCAATTGATCCAGATCCGTGACGTAACTGTAACCGTCTTTTTTGAATGCTTTCGTCAAATCAACATCCGGACGGACGAAGTTCGACTTACCGCCACCGAGCATGACGTCAATTTTATGCTTCCCATTGACGCGTTCCTTGAAGTAATCGTCTGCGATCGCGTTCATGTTCTTTCGGCTCTCATCATGAGCACCGAACGAAGCAGGTGTCGCATGCGTGATTTCCGATGTTGCAACGAGTCCTGTTGACTTACCACGTTCTTTCGCTGCTTCAAGGACGGTCTTGACTTCCGATTTATCGTTATCGACAGCAATCGCTGCATTATACGTCTTGACGCCGGATGACATCGCTGTTGCTGCGGAAGCGGAATCGGTGACGTTTTCCTTCGGATCTTCCGGATAAGTCATCTGTTGACCAACGAGGTATTGGTCAAACGCTGTTTTTTCAGCAACCGGTGTCGATGGATCGTTCTTTAAGTAACGATGTGCTGATGTATAGGAGACACCCATCCCGTCGCCGATCAAGAAGATGACGTTCCGGATTTCCGGTGATTTGACCGGTTTCGTCTTTGCTTCTGCTTCAGGCATCGAGAGCATCGTACTAAGGGAAAGGGTTGATAAGGCAAAAATCGGAATGGTACGTTTTAATTTCATAAGAGTTCCTCCTCGAAAGGTGCTGGGGTTTGATGATCGATACGACCTACAAACTCCACCTTACGGATAGAATGTGAAATCCATGTTTATCGTTTGTAAAGCTTTGTGAAGAATCGATGACAAAAAAATGGACCTTCTGAAAAGTCATTTCAGAAGATCCATTCGTTGCATTAGCGACTCCACCCAATCATTCTGCGATAAGAGCTGAACGTCGGCCACGCGAGAATCGCGATTGCGAGCCAGTACAGGAATTGATTCTCGGACGAAATCAGACCGATGATTCCCGCGAGTAGGATTGTCGTATAGATCGAGAAGGTGATGATGAGTGCTGGATGTAATTTCGGGAAAATCGTGAAACGCCCGAGACGTTCGTTCGCACCTTTGACATAGAGACGACTACCGAAAATCAGTAAGACGACCGTCAAGGCTAAACTGAACAATACAGCATAAGCGATGTTGAAATCGGTATTGTACTCGAAGAAGAGTGCAAAGGGCGTCGTGATTGTCATCAAAAAGCTTGTTGGTTTGTCTAACTCTTCGTAGCCCACGCCAAAACCCAGTTGACCGATAGCATAGATACTGAAATACGTGAAGTAATTCAAGAACAAGAAGAACGTTCCGAGTAACAGTTGTCCGATGATATCACCAGCAATCGTTCCGGCGAATAAGAAGATCGTCAAAATTGTCACATCAAATAGAAGGAATAGACCAAAATCTTGAAGGAGTGACGACCACGTGACGTAATCAAACGGATTGATACCGAATGCTTGCAGTAATGACCAACTGGCGAAAAAACCGATGATCGGGAAGACGATCAACGTCACAGTGCCGATCGCCCATTTAATCCAAAACAGCCAGACCTTCGGAAACGGCAACGCGTGTAAGATCAGACTGCGACCACTTCCGCGCTCGGAACCGAGCATCAAAATCGCAAAGACGGCGATCAGAATGGCAGCGAATCCAGTGAAGAACGGACTGACGAGGACAGCTTGAATCGTTTCGGTTTGATAAGATACTTCATATGTTTCAAAGTCGTTGATGATGGTATAGCTACCAAAACCATAACTGAAGATCGCCAGTAGAATAAAACAAGCGAGTGGCCAAATGCCTTGCTTGATGTGATAGCGGATCAATTGCTTAACCATGTCGTTTCCCTCCAAATGTCCCTAAGAAGTAATCTTCCATCTGCACCGGCAAAGCATCCTTTAATAGAGGACTCGTCGTTTCAAGATACTGCGCGCCTGCATCGGATAAGACGAGTAACGTCACGACCCGACCCGTTTGGGATAAGACGTGGAGATCGGCATGACTGAGCTCTGGAACATCTTCATAGACGACTTGCCATTTCTGCATGCTAGCTTTGGCATCATCGAGTGCCTTCGGTTCGCGGACGAGGTGTTTTTCGATCGTCATGACACGGTCGGCAAGGGAATCGAGTTCTTCGAGTTGATGCGAAGCAATCAGAACGGCTGTCTGGCGCTCCGCAAGTAATGAGACGAGTTGTTTCAGATAATCACGTTTGTTGATTCGGTCAAGTCCATCGGTTGGTTCATCGAGTAACAGAACCGGGGCATTCGTTGCGAACGCGAGTTGGAGAAGGAACAATTGCGCTTGTCCCTTCGATAAAGAAGTGACGCGACGTCCGCGATCGAGATTCGACGAGCGGCAGTAGTTTTCGATATACGTCTTCTCGAAGTTTGGATAAAAGACGTGATAGAAGTTGATCAGTTCACCGAGCGTCATCTGGCGGTAGACGGAAACAGAATCCGGAACGAGGAAAAGGTGCTTCCGCGTCTTCGGGACGTGGTGGATCGACTCGCCGTTCCATTCGACCTTTCCACGAGTCGGCTCGAGCGCTCCGACGAGTGTTTTCAGTAATGTCGTTTTTCCGGCACCATTACGACCAATCAAGGCAGTAATCGTTCCTGCCGGCAGGGTGAAGGATGCATTTTCATAAATCATGGTACGGTCAATTTGTTTCGTCAGATGAGAAACGGTCAACATGAGGAATCCTCCCTTATGTGTAAGATATGTTGATAGAGTTCTTCGTTTGAGATGGATAATTCGTCGGCGATGGCACAAAGGCGGATGAGTGGATCTTGGATGGCAGCTTGTTTGACTTCGTGAAGTGGGATGTCTGAGATGAAGGAGCCTTTACCGCGCATCGTGACGATGAAGTTGCGGCTCTCGAGTTCCTGATAGGCGCGGGAGACAGTGTTCGGATTGACAAGGAGTGTACCGGCAAGTTCACGGACGGATGGCATCTGTTCGCCGGAGCGGAGTAGACCACGAGCAATCGAGCGGATGATTTGAGCGACCAACTGTTCATAGATCGGTAACGGACTTTTCGGATCAACGGTGAACATTTCTTCACCTCCTTAAGTGTACTAATTCAATTAATACACCAATTATAGGAATTTACAACCTGTCTGTCAACGTTTCTTTTCAAGAAGACGATGACGCCATCGATCGCAATATTTGCTATACTGACGACAGAAGAATCGCCAGGAAGGATGACCGAGATGTTGGATCGATTGAGTGCGTTAGAGGACCGTTATGAAAAACTAAATGATATGTTGGCTGATCCAGCCATCATCAATGATACGAATCAATTGCGTGAGGTCTCAAAGGAGCAGTCACAGCTTGCGCCGACCGTCGAGACGTACCGTGTCTATCGCGAGAAGATGGAAGCTTATCAAGAGGCACGTCAAATGTTGACAGATCCCGAGATGCGCGACCTTGCAAAGGAAGAAGTCGCGATGCTTGAACCGGAGATCAAAGAGCTTGAAGCGAAGCTGAAGGCTTTATTATTACCAAAGGATCCGAATGACGATAAGAACGTCATCGTCGAGATTCGTGGTGCAGCAGGGGGAGACGAGGCAGCCTTATTTGCGGGTGACCTATTTAAGATGTACTCGAAGTTTGCTGAGAAACAGAGCTGGAAGATTGAGATCATCGATGCGAGCTACACGGAGCTTGGTGGCTACAAAGAGATCATCTTTATCGTCAAAGGAACGGGTGCTTATTCGAAGTTGAAGTACGAGAACGGGGCACACCGCGTCCAACGCGTTCCGTCAACGGAATCCGGCGGGCGGATTCATACATCGACCGCAACGGTCGCCGTGTTACCAGAAGCAGAAGACGTCGAAGTCGAGATCCATGACAAGGATGTCCGAGTCGATACGTTCACGTCGAGTGGACCGGGTGGCCAGTCCGTCAATACGACACAGTCCGCTGTCCGTGTCACGCACGTGCCGACGGGAATCGTTGCCAGCTGTCAGGATGAGAAGTCGCAAATCAAGAACAAGGAAAAAGCGATGAAGGTCTTGCGCGCGCGTGTCTACGATAAGATTCAACGCGAACAGCAAGCGGAATATGATGAAAAACGGAAGTCAGCTGTCGGTACGGGTGACCGTTCAGAGCGGATTCGGACGTATAATTTCGCTCAAAACCGGGTGACGGATCACCGGATCGGATTGACGATCCAGAAGCTTGATCGAATCTTGCAAGGCGAGATGGATGAAGTCATCGATACGCTTGTCATGGAACATCAGGCGCGGGCATCGGAGGCGGCGAACTGATGCGGATCGCGAAACGTTTAAATGATGCAAAAACGATGATGGAACAAGCAGGACGCGAGGGTTCAAGTGCCGAATGGTTACTCATGCACGTCTTGGATGTCGACCGGACCGGACTCCTTGTCCGCTTGTCCGATGAATTGACGCCGGAGCAAGATTTACGATTCAGTGAATACTTGCTTGCTCATGTTCACGGCGTACCCGTTCAGCATTTAATCGGCTATCAGCCGTTTTATGGACGGGATTTCCGTGTCACACCGGATGTCTTGATTCCACGACCGGAAACGGAAGAGTTGATCGTCTTCGTCACGGAGCGTCTCAAACGTGAGTCGTTCACCGCGGGACAGATCGTCGACATCGGAACCGGTAGCGGAGCGATTGGAATCACGCTCGCCCTCGAACTCGAGCAACCGGTCACGACCGTCGATATTTCACCGGCCGCGATTGCGGTCGCGAAGCAAAATCAAGCAAAGCTTGGTGGAGACGTGACGTTCCTTGAAGGAGATCTACTAGCGCCACTTGCGGATGATTCCGTTCGGGTGCTCGTTTCGAATCCTCCTTATATCGAGGAAGAAGAATTACTCAGTGAAGTCGTGTTTGATCATGAACCGCATCTCGCCCTGTTTGGCGGAAAAGACGGTCTCGTCTTTTACCGACGTCTCGTCGAGGAGAGTGGACGGGTCCTACGCGACGATTTCCGACTGATTGCGTTTGAAATTGGACACAATCAAGGACCAGAAGTGCAAATGATGTTAAAAGAACGTTATCCAAATGCGGAAACGGGTATTTTAAAAGATATAAACGGTAAAGACCGTATCGTGTATGCGGAACGAAAGGATTGTACAGCGTGAAGACGGAAATGATTGACTTACAGACGATGGATGAAGCAGTTCGGTTATTGCAGGAAGGAGAGGTCGTGGCGATGCCGACTGAGACCGTTTATGGTCTCGCAGGGGATGCAACGAACGAAGCGGCTGTTCGGCGAATCTTCGCCGCGAAGGGTCGACCTTCTGACAATCCACTGATTGTCCACGTCGCATCCGTAGAACAGGCACATCAGTTCGTCACGCACATTCCAGATGTCGCGGCACGTTTGATGGAGGCGTTCTGGCCAGGAGCCTTGACGATCATCCTCGAATCGAACGGCACCGCATCCACACTCGTCACAGCAGGACTAGATACGATCGGATTACGGATGCCAGACCATCCGCTCGCGCTTCGATTGATCGAGGCGACAGGGTTGGGTCTCGCAGCACCGAGTGCCAACCGTTCCGGAAAACCTTCACCGACGTCATCTGCGCACGTCGCACATGACCTCTCGGGACGCATCGCTGCGATCGTCGATGGAGGGGAAACGGGCATCGGGGTCGAATCGACTGTCATCGATTGTACGATGACGCCACCGGCGATTTTACGACCGGGCGGCGTGACACGCGAACAAATCGAGTCGGTCATCGGTCCTGTCACACTCGATCCTGCCTTATCGATGAAAGATGTTACACCGAAGGCACCCGGGATGAAATATACTCACTATGCACCGGAAGCAACACTGTCCGTAGTGGAGGGAGATCTTTCATTCTTACAGCAACTCATCGATGATGCACGACAAACCGGACACAAGACGGGCGTCCTCCTGTTTGACGGGGAGGAAGTCGACGCAGATGTTCGCTGCTCCCTTGGTAATTCGATGGAGACGGCGGCACAACGTCTTTACGATTGTTTACGGCGATTTGATCAGACGACGGTGGATCAGATTTTTGTACGAGACCTATCAGAAGAAGGGGTGGGGCTTGCGGTCCGCAACCGCCTCCATAAAGCAGCAGGTGGTCGGGTCATTCGCCCTTGAAGAAGGAGGATACGGAGATGAGCACACGTCGCGTTTTATTCATCTGTACAGGAAATACATGCCGTAGCCCGATGGCGATGGCGTTACTACGCTCGAAAGTCGCTGATCAGGAATTCGACATCCGTTCAGCAGGACTACGTTCGATGCAAGGATTTGATGCGTCCGAGAACGCCTTACAAGTGTTACGTGAGCGCGGGATCGAACTCGAACACTATACGCAAGTCTTTGATGATGTACTCGGGCGTTGGTCTGACATCATCTTGACGATGACGCGTCAGCACAAGCAGGAAGTCGGTGAACGCTATCCGGAACTGAAGGAACGGACGTTTACCTTATATGAATATGTGACAGGGCTTGAACGGGACATCAACGATCCGTACGGCGGATCAATGAACGTCTACCGGCAAGTACGTAATGAACTCGAACCCCTCGTCAACCGTCTTGTGTTAAAATTGACGCAGAACGGAAACGGAAGAAAAGCTCCGGATACACGGAAACTTCCGAAAAAACAACCTAAACAAACGGGGGAATAGTAAAGATGAAAGTAGCAATCGGCGCGGATCATGGTGGTTTTAAGTTAAAGGCAGAAATCAACGACCTCTTACAAGAGCTCGGCATCGACTATACGGACTTCGGTACGCATTCAGCCGACTCGATCGATTATCCGGATGTCGCGATTCCAGTCGCTGAGGCAGTCGCAAGCGGAGAGTTTGATCGTGGCATCTTGATTTGTGGAACAGGTATCGGGATCGGAATCGCAGCGAACAAAGTCAAGGGCATCCGAGCAGCACTCGTCCATGATACGTTCAGCGCGAAAGCGACGCGTCAGCACAACGATTCGAACATCTTAACGATGGGCGAACGCGTCATCGGTCCAGGACTGGCTCGTGAGATCGCACAGCTTTGGCTTGAAACGGAATTCGAAGGCGGACGTCATGAGAACCGCGTTTGCAAAATCTCAGATTATGAGGTGAAGTAATGGACTTGACACGCATCCAGCACGATTTAGAAGAAGCACTGAACGCTCTGGATGAACGATTTTCCTTAAAAGGAAAATTGCTCGTGATCGGCTGTTCGACGAGTGAAGTCATCGGCAAACAAATCGGCAAGGCCGGTTCACCGGAAGTCGCAGACGCGTTGTTCGATGTTTTCGATGCCTTTCGTCGGTCGCACCAAGTCGATCTTGCCTTCCAAGGCTGTGAGCATATCAACCGGGCGCTGACGCTTGAGCGGCAAACGGCAGAACGACTCGGACTCGATCCAGTGACGGTCGTTCCTGTTCCGGAAGCCGGTGGATCGATGGCGAGTGCTGCCTATCAGCGCTTCTCGGCACCGGTCGTCGTCGAAGCGATTCAGGCAGACGCCGGGATTGATATCGGTGACACGTTCATCGGGATGCACTTGAAAGCTGTTGCGATTCCCGTGCGCTTGCCGCACAAGGAAATCGGTGAGGCACACGTGACGGCAGCCGTGACACGACCGAAATTAATCGGTGGAGCACGTGCTAAATACGAATGATTGATGCAAGGGGTTGCGCACCCCTTGCTTTTTTGATGTTGTTTTTAGGGATGCCGGGAACGAAACATTCGTGTTAAGATAGGTCTATCGAAATGAAATGGGGGAATTCAGATGGAACAAACACCGCTTACGTATCTGAAACAACAAGATGAGGCACTCTTTTCGGCAATGCGCCAGGAACTAGGTCGTCAACGGGATAACATCGAATTGATCGCATCCGAGAACTTCGTCTCGCAAGCTGTCATGGAAGCACAAGGCAGCGTCTTGACGAACAAGTACGCAGAAGGTTACCCAGGTCGTCGTTATTATGGTGGCTGTGAGTATGTCGATCTCGCTGAGAATTTAGCACGCGACCGCGCGAAGGAAATCTTCGGTGCGGAGCACGCGAACGTGCAACCACACTCGGGTGCACAAGCGAACATGGCGGTTTACTTCACGATTCTCGAGCAGGGAGATACGGTCCTCGGGATGAACCTCTCGCACGGTGGCCATCTGACGCACGGTAGCCCCGTCAATTTCTCCGGTGTCCAGTACAACTTTGTGGAATACGGTGTCGATCAAGAGACAGAGATGATTGATTACGATGTCGTTGCGAAATTAGCAGAAGAGCATAAACCAAAATTAATCGTCGCGGGCGCATCGGCGTATCCGCGTGTCATCGACTTCAAACGTTTCCGTGAAATCGCAGACAGCGTCGGTGCTTACTTGATGGTCGACATGGCACACATCGCTGGACTTGTCGCAGCAGGTCAGCACCCGAACCCAGTCGAGCATGCGCACTTCGTCACGACGACGACGCATAAGACGTTGCGTGGTCCACGTGGTGGGATGATCCTCTGTAAAGAAGAGCATGCGAAAGCAATCGATAAAGCCATTTTCCCAGGTATCCAAGGTGGTCCACTCATGCACGTCATCGCCGCGAAAGCTGTCGCGTTCGGTGAAGCTCTTGCACCAGAGTTCAAGGACTACATCGGTCAAGTCGTCACGAACGCAAAAGTCCTCGGTGAGGAATTGACGAAGCGTGGACTCCGAATCGTCTCAGGCGGAACGGACAATCACTTGCTCCTCGTCGACTTACAACCGCTCGGGATCACAGGGAAACTTGCTGAGCACGCGCTTGACGAAGCCGGCATCACGGTCAACAAGAACACGATTCCGTTCGACCCAGCGAGCCCGTTCGTCACGAGTGGTATCCGGATCGGAACGGCAGCGATGACATCACGTGGCTTCAAGGAAGCCGAGATGAAAGAAATCGCCGAGTTGATCGAACTCGTCTTGAACCACCCAGAAGAAGCAGACGTTCTCGCACAAGCACGTGAGCGTGTCGTTGCTTTGACAGGTCGTTTCCCACTCTACCCAGAGCGCGGATGATTGTCATCCCCTTCGTCCTTTTCATTATGAGAAGGGGGAGGGGATTTTTGTTTGTCTAAAAAAGGAGGCGTACGATTGTATATTTTAGTCGTTGAAGATGACCCACATATCCAATCACTTGTCGTATCGACGTTACAGGCCGACGGACACTCCGTCCGAGCGACAGCAGACGGAAACGAAGCGCTCGCTTGGATTGAAACGATGACGTTCGAGGCAGCCGTGCTCGATGTCCTACTTCCCGGGCAGACCGGTCTCGTCCTATGTGAGCGGTTACGGCAAAACGGGGACATCCCAATCTTGATGCTGACGGCGCTCGGTGAACTGACAGATAAGCGGGACGGCTTTGCAGCAGGTGCTGATGATTACATCACGAAACCGTTCGATCCGGAAGAATTAGTGTTTCGGCTTCACGCCGTGGCGCGGCGCTATCAAAAAGCGGCGCAACCCGTCTTACATCTCGGGGATGTCACGATTGATAAACGCAGTCAGCTCGTGACGATCCAGTCGACCGAGTGGACACTCCCGCGGCGCGAGTTCGAATTATTACATCAGTTGGCGAGTTTTCCGGGACGGGTCTTTAGCCGCGAGGAATTGATCGAACACGTCTGGGGACTTGATTTCATGGGAGACGATCGGACGATTGACGTCCACATCAAACGACTTCGTGGACGTCTGAAGGAGACGAATCAGGTGAAGATTGAGACCGTTCGCGGACTCGGGTACCGGTTGGAGGTCGACGCATGAGGAGCCTCTATACGAAAATCGTCGGACTCGTCTGTGTCGTCTTACTCGTGTCCGCCCTGCTTGCTCTTTTAATCAGTAACATCGCCTACTATTCGTTTTGGCAGGACAGCTATAGCCAAAAAGTCGAGGAAGCGGTCGAGACAGCGATCGATTATTACGAGACGCACGGTGACGGAAAGACGGAATCGTTTTACCGGATGTTACAAGCAACTGGCTTTCAACTGTATGTTCGAACAGATGACGGAACGGAGCGTTACGGAAACACATTTCGCAATGAAACGCTCTCGAGTCAAGTCATCGAGCAAGTGAAAAATGGTCAACCGTACTACGGGATGCGTGAGTATCCGTTTCATCTCTTCCTGCTTGGACTATTCGATAACGAAGTCATCAACACGTACGGGACGTCGGTCAAGACGGCACAAGGAACGGATGCAATCTTCGTCCGTCCGGACTTGAGTCGGCAGATTCGCGAGTTACACCTGTTCGTTGGTCTGTTCCTCGGACTGCTTGTCGTGATCAGCTTTCTCTTGCTCGTCTTCTCGATCCGGTATCTCGTGCGTCCGATCCGGCGCCTGACAAAAGCAACGGAACAGATGGCAGACGGCGACTATGGAATTCGTGTCGGAACGAAGGCGCGCGATGAGATTGGTGAACTGTCCCGACGCTTTGACGAGATGGCGATGGCGATTGAAGCGTCCGATACGGAACGACGCCGGTTCGTTGCAAACGTCTCGCATGAATTCCAGTCGCCGTTGACGACGATCTCGGGGTACGCTGGACAACTCGACGTGACGGGAGAAGACGTCAGGAGACGGGCAATCATTCAACAAGAGGCAGCGCGAATGTCGGAGCTGACGCGTCAATTATTGATCTTAGCAAAGCTCGATGAAGGACGGCGCTTCAAACGACAAGCACTCGATCTACGAACGAGTCTAGAGACGACACTCACAACACTTGCCTTTCAGCTGGATGAGCAAGGCATCGCTGTCGCACTCGATGTATCGCCAGCACTACAGATTCAAGCAGATGCCAGTGCGCTCGAACATGTCTTCCAAAATGTCATTCGAAACGCCGTCTCAGTCTCAGCCGAAGGAGCGACGATTCATATTCAAGCGGAAGAACAAGTGAATCAGGTCATCGTCCGAATCAAGGACGAAGGACCAGGTATGACCGAACAACAGATGGAACATGCCTTTGAACGCTTTTATCAAGGCGATGCATCCCGAACGTCGCGCGGGACGGGACTCGGGCTTGCGATCGTTAAAGAGACGATGCGCCAACTTGGTGGGGACGCGAATTTGTCGTCTGATTCATCCAGTCTGACTGTGACATTGACTTTTTTACGCATTTGACGCGTGCGTTCATGTTCCGTTCATATTGCAGTCGTATCATCAATCCTGTAGCGAACATACAGGAGGGATCACGCGATGAAGTTAGGATGGAAAGAACTCGTCCGAATGAAAGGACGATTCAGTTGGATGACGATCGTGACGATGTTGATCGTCTTATTGATTTTGATGATCACCGGTCTTGCGGACGGGCTGGCCTACGACAATGGGGCTGCCGTCCGGAATCTACCGGTCGAGCAGTTTGCGCTGAGCAAAGATGCAGAAGGACAGCTGACGCGTTCGTTCTTACAGGCGGACGAGACACCAAAGGGCGCGGAAGCACTCGGTGTCCAGAACATGGTGCTTGAGAAGAAGAATGGAACGAAGGATGATGTGACGGTCTTTGCGTTACCAGAGACGACGAATTATGGTCCAAAACAGTTGCAATCATTGCAAAAAGGTGAAGTTCTCGTTGATGCTGCGTACGCGGAGCAACGCGGAACCCGTGTTGGCGATACGATTACGGATTTTCGGACGAAAGAGACGTTCCGAATTGCCGGTACAGTAACGGACGGACGTTATAGTCACGCACCGGTCCTTTGGATGACGGATGAATCGTGGCAAGCATGGCAATCGAAGATGGGGGCATCATACGTCTCAGCGTATATCGGTCAGTCGTTGCAAACGGATCAAGCCGTCTTCTCAAAACAAGCAGTCGTTGAGAACGTACCAGGCTATGCAGCGGAGCAAAACTCCTTCCAGATGATGCGGGTCGCACTCGTCGTCATCGGGGCATTGATTCTGACTGCCTTCTTCTATATTTTGACGATGCAAAAGATGAAACAGCTCGGTGTCTTGAAGGCAATCGGCACCCGGACCCGGACGATGGGTGCGAGTCTACTCGTACAAGTCATCCTCTTGACGAGCCTCGCCTTTGCTGTCAGCGTCGCCATCACCTATTTAACAAGTCGTTTCTTACCGGCGGATCTTCCATTCCGTTTTGAATGGTCGACTAGTCTGATGTACGGCGGCATTTTACTCGTAACGGCAATCCTCGGTGCGCTCGTTCCGTTACGGATGGTCAAGAAACTCGAAGCGGCAGATGCGATGGGAGGAATGAACGGATGATTCGATTAAATCAGATTGAGCAAAGTTATGGTGAGATGACGGTTCTACATGACATCAACTTACAAGCAGAAGCGGGTGAGTTGATTGCCCTCGTCGGACCAAGTGGTAGCGGGAAAAGTACATTGCTCCAGTTGCTTGGATTGTTACAGACACCAACGAACGGTGCCGTCTACTTTGATGATACGTGCGTCAGTGAAGCAGCGGACGAAGAACGTCGTCGTTTGCGTCTCGAGGAAGTCGGGTTCATCTTTCAAGAATCGCATCTCGTACCATTTTTGACAGCAGGAGAGCAACTCGAATTGGTCGCAAAGGAGGCTGGACGGACGGTTGACGCGACGGCGGCGCTCGCCGTGTTCGGACTCGAGCACCGGAAAGACCATTTGCCGCACGCCTTATCAGGTGGCGAACGACAACGTGTCGCGATTGCCCGGGCCTTCGTCAATGAACCACGACTTGTACTCGCGGATGAACCGACGGCAAGTCTCGATTATCCGAATGGTCGCCGGGTGATGGAGCTGTTGCAACAACAAGCGCATGAGTCGAACAAGACCGTCATCGTCATCACGCATGACGAACGGATGCTTGACGTCTGTGACCGGATTTGGCGGATTGAAGATGGGCGGATCACGGAAGCAACAGCATCCCGATCCTATTCTCATCGTTAAACGATTCATCCTCTTGTTTTCGTACATCGACGTACGAAAACAAGAGGTTTTTTTCAATGCTTCGTCAAGAAGATAGGGGAAACGAACCATTTGCGGAAGCGTTATCTTTGCTATACTTAACCGTAGTAAAAAAAGATAAAGGTGGAAATAAATGTGAACTTATCAACCTTGATCCAATCAGAACTTCAAGCCATTCAAACGGAACGCCTGACAGAATGGTTCACCCATAAAAGCCACGAGCGCCGGGAATATTACCGGATGCTCGAAGATTTCAAAGCAATCGTCATCATGCAACAGGCAGGATTTTATGAACAGGCAGATGCTCGTTTTGAACAGTGGAAGATCTTACCGATGCCAGCAGAAGTCTATCGTTATCGCCTGGCGATCGCAGGAAAAGCAGGTGGGAAGCGTCTTGCCCAGAAGCGATTGGCATCCTTTCCCATGACGGTTCAGAATCATCCGCAATTGAAAGACTGGAAGCGACTCGGAAAACTGAATCCATGGTGGATTGGTGGAGCCGTTGCTGTCGTCTCTCTCGTTCTCGTCTGGACACAGTTGGATAGCGAACCCGCAACACCAGTCGCAACGAAACAAACAGAGGTCGAGCAACAACTCGCAGCGCTGCAAACGGAAGTCGAACAGTTAAAAGAAAAAAACGAGCAGCTGGCAAGTGAGCAAGAAAAAGCGAAAGCGATTAAGCCAGAGAAGAAGGAGACTTCTTCCGAAACAAAGCAGACGCAACTACCTCCGAAAGAAGCACTCGAGCAAGGGGTTGCTGCTGTTCAGGCGAAAGACTACAAACGAGCAGACAGTGTCTTGACCGGATCCGTCTTGACGAACAAAGAGACAGCAGGTATGGCACGCTTCTATAAGTTGATCGCTGTCGGAAAGCTCAAGCAGACGACACAGGCGGATTATATTGCCTATCGGAAAGATTTCCCGAAGTCCGGATACATGAGTGACGTCCTCTGGATGCAAGCGGTCTATGAACAAAAATATAAAAAAGGTGATTATCGTGCGACCTTGCAAGAACTCGCGAAACAACCGGACAATGAATGGTCTTACGCCGCAAAAGCAATTCTATCAGGGAAGAGTACGCTCGGAAACTGACGAAAAAACAGTTCCCAAGCAGTACGTTTTTAGAGTACAATGCGAAAAGAGAATGGAGAGGAGATGCAAACAATGAGTAAAGTACATGTATTTGATCACCCATTGATTCAGCACAAGATGACGATCATGCGTAAAGTCGAAACAGGAACGAAACAATTCCGGGAACTTGTCGACGAGGTGGCTTCATTGATGGCATATGAAATCACACGTGACCTTCCACTCACAGATGTCGCGATCGAGACACCGGTCACGAAGACGACGCAAAAGATGATCGAAGGCAAGAAACTCGGGATCGTCCCGATTCTCCGCGCCGGTCTCGGTATGGTCGACGGCATGCTCCGCATGATGCCGAACGTCAAAGTCGGTCACATCGGTTTGTACCGTGACCCAGAGACACTCGAGCCAACGGAATACTACCTCAAGCTCCCAACAGACGTCGCAGAACGTGATTTCGTCGTCGTTGACCCGATGCTTGCGACAGGTGGTTCGGCGGCAGACGCCATCTCCTCCTTAAAGAAACAAGGGGCAAAGAGCATCAAGCTCGCATGTCTCTGTGCAGCACCTGAAGGCGTCAAACGCGTTCAAGAAGAACACCCGGATGTCGACATCTATCTCGCGGCACTCGACGAGAAGTTGGACGACCACGGATATATCGTCCCAGGACTCGGTGATGCAGGAGACCGTCTCTTCGGAACGAAGTAAAAAACAGCAAGCTACACAAAAAGACCGCAGACGATGATCTGCGGTCTTTTCGTTGCTATTTCGTAAACTGCGCAAGACTGCTGAAGTATGCTTTAATGAAAAAAGGAAAAAAGGAGGAAGTCACCATGCCGATTACAGTCATGCCGATTTTCGGGACACGACCGGAAGCCATCAAGATGGCACCGCTCGTCAATGCCCTGAAGCAACACCCTGCTTTTGATGTTCATGTTACGATCACTGCCCAGCACCGCGAGATGCTCGATCAAGTGCTCGATTTATTCGAAATCCAACCGGATCATGATTTAAATATCATGAAGCAACGTCAGACACTTGTTGATATTACGACGCGTGGTCTCGAGGGACTCGATGCGATTATGAAGGAGATCAAGCCAGATCTTGTCCTCGTTCATGGGGATACGACGACGACGTTCGTCGGAAGCCTGGCTGCCTATTACAATCAGATCGCAGTCGGTCACGTCGAGGCGGGACTGCGCACGTATAATAAATACTCGCCGTTCCCGGAAGAGGTCAATCGTCAGTTGACGTCGACGCTCGCGGACTTACATTTTGCTCCGACAGCACAAGCAGCAGCGAATCTCGCATCCGAGAACCGTCACGCTGGTGTCTACATCACGGGGAATACGGCAATCGATGCTCTGCAGACGACCGTTCAAACCGATTATGTCCATCCGATGCTTGAGACGGTCGGGGACCGGAAGCTGATCCTGATGACGGCACATCGTCGTGAGAACCAAGGCGAGAAGATGCATCAGATGTTCCGGGCGATTCGTCGCCTCGTCGATGCGTTCCCGGATACGCATGTCGTCTATCCGGTTCACCTCAATCCGGTCGTTCAAGAAGCTGCGAAGACGGTCTTTGAAGGGCATGATCGAATTTCTCTGATCGCCCCACTCGATGTGTTTGATTTCCATAACTTCGCGAGCCGTGCGCATTTAATCCTGACTGATTCAGGTGGCGTACAGGAAGAAGCACCGTCGCTTGGTGTACCTGTGCTTGTCTTACGCGACACGACGGAGCGTCCAGAAGGGATTGCTGCCGGAACGTTGAAGCTTGCCGGTACGGAAGAAGAGACGATTTATCAGATGGCAACGGAACTTTTGACGAACGAAACACTTTATCAAGAGATGGCGCATGCCTCGAATCCGTATGGCGATGGTCATGCGTCCGAACGCATCGTCCAAGCAATCCTGCATCACTTCGGTCAAGGGGAAGCTCCGGCACCGTTACTCACACAATAAGAAACGACGATCACCCTCCGAATCGCTTACATTCACTTGCTTTCCTCAGGCGAGACGTGAGCCGCGTCTCCATCGTCCTTAGACGAGGAAGTCGGGTCTCACTTGTCTCTGACAGCACAAAGACTTGTGCTTTTTCCTGTAGGAGTCGCGTGAAATAAGCGATTCTTTTTTGTTTTAGTACATCTATGACGGCAAAAGGTTTTAGTTTATAGGAATAATATCTTTAAATCTTACCATTTCCGCTAAATTCAGCCCATTTGTTTAGAAAATGTAAAACCAGATGACCTTGAAACTGGAAAGGAAACGATGACGATTCAAGCTGTGACGTACCGCACGATTGAAAAAATGGAAATCGCTGAAATGTATTGTTACAAACAGATGTCAGAGCTGTTTTTATGTCCCGATTCGGAAGCGTTTTCAATTGTGAACAAAAAATGTTTTTTCACAAAATCGACACAAATCAATTTTAGAGGTCTTGTTTCGCTTTAACGGGCACGATATAACGTTACTATTCAACGGTTTTGTTCACCATATGAACAATCTCTTTAACCGTTGATAGTACTACATATTTTCTTCACATCTTCGTGAAATGACTTGCATGGAAGACATCTGTGAAAACCTTATCAATCGTTGATATGTATAGGTTTTTCGGCTCTGTTTTTATTGTGAATTCATTTGACTATGAAAGCTGCTTCATTGTATTCTTGACTAGTATGAAAATCCGCAAATTGTGGGAAAGAAAAAGAACTCACAATTGGGAAAAAAGGGGGTCGTCTCTAGTGCGCCAAAGTGGGCTCGCGAAGAGTATGGTCATGGCCTCGCAAATTTCGACGGCACTGGCTGCACCGATCGTCATTGGCTTTTTGGTTGGGAACTATGGGGAACAACAACAATGGTGGGAAAAAATGGGTGCGACGTTCGCCGTGTTCATCGGGATTTTCATCGGCATTCTTTGCATGATCGCCATGATCAGGCACTTGTTAGGGGAGAAGACATGAACATCATCCTTCAAGATGCGTTGTATCGTGCGTACTTACGATGGTTTGGACTCTTTTACGGAATCCTGGCTGTCCTGCTGCTCATCGGACGCCCGAGTGACCCAGTCATCTATGGACTAGCACTTGGTGGAACTGGCAGCTTTCTGATCTTGACGCTTCAACGACTTAGCGTCGATCGGATGTATCGTGTAATCGAGACGGGTCGCAAGCCAGTGTCTCGAGGGACCGTTTCACGCATGGCGGTCGCGGTACTTTGTGTGATGATCGGTTTGAAATATCAAACTGAATTGTCATTAACTGCGGTGGTAATAGGCCTTCTCGCCGGCCACGTCATACAATTTTGTGAGTTCTTGACTCACGAACTCAAGCGGGAAAAGAGGTGAATAGTCAAATGAACCACGAAATGCCACTTTACGAAATCCCACTCTGGGGTGACTTCGTTCTGTACGGTAGCTGGACGAACTTGATCACAGTATTGATTGCTGCTGCTCTCGTCTTCTTGATTGCCGTGGCCGGTACGCGACGTCTTGTGATGAAGCCAACCGGTGCTCAAAACGTGATGGAGATGTTCCTTGAATTCGTTCGCGGAATCATCAGCAGCACGATGGACTGGAAAACAGGGGGTCGCTTCCTTACGTTCGGAATGACATTATTCCTGTTCATCCTTGTGTCCAACATCATGGGTCTCCCATTCAACGTCGTGACGGGACACTACATTTGGTTCAACTCACCAACTGCAGATCCTTACGTGACACTGGCACTTTCATCTCTCGTAGTAGTCTTAAGTCATTACTACGGTGTGAAGATGCGAGGCTTCGGCGCTTATGCGAAAACATTCATGACGCCGATGTTTATCATTACCATCATCGAGGAGTTTGCAAACACGTTGACGCTCGGTCTTCGTCTTTACGGAAACATCTTCGCTGGTGAAATCATGATCGGAATCATTCTTTCGATCGGTATCGTCTCTGGTACGAACGATTTCCAGTTCCTCGGACCAATCGGCGCGATCATCTCGGGTATCCCGATGTTGATCTGGCAAGGATTCTCACTCTTCATCGGTGGTATCCAAGCGTACATCTTCCTTATCTTGACGATGGTTTACATCGGACATAAGGCAGCGCACGACCATTAATTCGAAGGTAAAGCATCCGCTTTTCCGATAACAGCACGACAAATCAATGAACATACTCTAGGGAGGCAATTTATCATGAATCTTATTGCAACAGCGATCATCATCGGACTCGGCGCACTCGGCGCAGGTATCGGTAACGGTCTTATCGTAAACGGTACAGTATTAGGTCAAGCACGTCAGCCAGAACTCAAAAACGAACTTCGTCAAACAATGTTCATCGGTATCGGTCTTGTTGAGGCACTTCCAATCATCGGTGTAGCGGTCGGTTTCCTTCTTCTCAACTCTTAATCCACGATTAACGAGAACGGACTACATAGGGCGCTATTCGTTCAACGTTTGAGTGAACCGTCACGGGAGCTTAGGCTCCCTTATGTAGATATTGAAGTTGAACCAACCACGAGGGGAGTGTAATCGAATGAATCTAACGTATCTTGCGGCAGAGGCTGGCGGCGAAGGCAACCAACTCTTACTAGCCAACATGATCGTCACGATCGTCGTTTTCCTCTTGCTCCTCATCCTCTTGAAGAAATTCGCATGGGGCCCGCTCGTCAACATGATGAAAGCGCGGGAAGAGCATGTGGCTAGCGAGATCAACTCGGCTGAAAAGAGCCGTAAAGACGCTGAAGTCTACGTAGAACAACAACGCGAAGAATTAAACAAGGCGCGTACGGAAGCACGCGATCTTTTAGAAGCATCACGCCGTCAGGCAGAAGCAGAGCAAGCACGTGCGATGGAGCAGGCACGTCTTGAATCCGAAATGAGTAAGGAAGAAGCTCGCCGTGCGATCGAACGTGAACGCGCTGAAGCACAAGCTGCTTTGAAGAACGATGTCGCTCTTCAAGCAATCGCTGCAGCACGCCACGTCATGAAAACACAGCTTGCGACAGACGAAGCCGCTCAAAAAGCACTCGTCGATCAATTCCTTGCTGATACTAAGGGCACGAACTAATGCGTGATCACGTAGCGGGACGCTACGCAAAAGCGCTCTTCGATCTTGCGCTTGAGCACCATGTGCTCGAGCAAGCAGAAGCTGATGTGCGGACGCTCGGCGAAGTGCTCCACGCAACACCAGAGCTCGCTTCGGTTTTAGATAACCCATCGATTTCTGCTGAAGAGCTCAAGCAAGTTCTTCAAACAAGCTTCACTGGCTTCAACTCGATCGTCTTGAACACATTGCTCGTCATGGTCGAAAACGACCGGGCGGCAGAGATCGTTACATTACCGGAACACTTCATTGCATTGTTGAATGAACACCGCAATGTCGCGACGGCAATCGTCACGAGTGCATACAAATTGTCAGACGAGGAACTCACGAAAGTGAAAGAGACGTTTGGCCAAAAATCAGGTAAAACGCTTGAAGTCGAGAACGTCGTCGACACGGGTGTCATCGGAGGACTTCGCGTTCAAATCGGTTACACGACATATGACGGTACGATCGAAACTAAACTAACGCGCCTTGAGCGTGAGCTGTTAAAAGCGTAAGAAAATAGGGGTGAAACGCATGAGCATTAGAGCTGAAGAAATCAGCGCCCTGCTTAAAGCGCGTATCGCGCAGTACGGTTCTACGATGGAAGTGAACGAGACAGGTACGGTCATCCAAATCGGTGATGGTATCGCTCGTGCACACGGACTCGACAACGTCATGTCGGGAGAGCTCGTAGAATTCGCTAACGGCACAATGGGCTTGGCGCAAAACTTAGAAGAAGGCAACGTCGGTATCATCATCCTCGGTGACTACCTTGAAATCAAAGAAGGCGACTCTGTTCGCCGTACGGGCCGCATCATGGAAGTACCAACAGGAGACGCACTCCTCGGACGTGTCGTCAACCCACTCGGTATGCCAATCGATGGTCTTGGTCCAATCGAAACAGAACACTACAACCCGATCGAGCGTAAGGCGTCTGGCGTCATGGCGCGTAAATCGGTACACGAGCCACTTCAGACAGGAATCAAGGCGATCGATGCCCTCGTTCCAATCGGTCGTGGACAGCGTGAGTTGATCATCGGTGACCGTCAGACGGGTAAAACGTCGATCGCAATCGATACGATCATCAACCAAAAAGAAGAAAACATGATCTGTATCTACGTCGCAATCGGACAAAAAGAATCAACAGTCCGTGGCGTCGTCGAGACGCTCCGTAAAAACGGTGCCCTCGATTACACGATCGTCGTTTCGGCAGCGGCTTCACAGCCAGCTCCACTTCTTTACCTCGCACCATTCGCAGGTGTCGCGATGGGTGAACACTTCATGGACCAAGGCAAACACGTTCTTGTCATCTATGATGATCTTTCAAAACAAGCAGCTGCTTACCGTGAGCTTTCACTTCTCTTGAAACGCCCACCAGGCCGCGAAGCTTACCCAGGGGATGTCTTCTACCTCCACTCACGCCTTCTTGAGCGTGCGGCGAAGTTGAACGACGAGCTTGGCGCAGGTAGCTTGACTGCCCTTCCGTTCATCGAAACACAAGCGTCGGATATCTCAGCTTACATCCCGACGAACGTTATCTCGATCACGGATGGTCAAATCTTCCTTCAATCGGATCTCTTCTTCTCAGGTGTCCGTCCCGCGATCAACCCGGGTCTCTCGGTATCGCGTGTAGGTGGTTCGGCTCAAGTAAAAGCGATGAAGAAGGTAGCGGGTACGCTCCGTCTTGACCTCGCATCTTACCGTGAGCTTGAAGCATTCGCTCAGTTCGGATCTGACCTTGATAAAGCGACTCAATCGAAGCTTAACCGTGGTGAGCGGACAGTTGAAGTCTTGAAACAAGACTTGAACCAACCACTTACTGTCGATAAGCAAGTCATCATCATCTATGCCTTGACTCGTGGTCACCTTGATGATGTTGCTGTAACGGATATTCGTCGTTTTGAAAAGGAACTCAACCTCTGGCTCGATCAAAACCGCAAACAACTTTGCGATGAGATCCGTAAGACAGGTAACCTTCCAGCAGACGAAGAGATCGTAGCAGCAATCTCAGAATTTAAGAAAACGTTCCAAGCGACGGTTTAATCCGACGGAACGCTCTTGATACTAACAAGGTGGTGAATCGAAATGGCATCGTTGCGCGAGATACAAACGCGGATCAACTCGACGAAAAGTACGAAACAGATCACGAAAGCGATGAACATGGTTTCGGCGTCGAAACTGAACCGCGCTCAAGCACATAGCGCGAAGTTCCAACCTTACATGCTGAAAATGCAAGAGGTACTCGGAACCATTGCGAATGGCACGACAGGTGCGAGCCATCCGATGCTCGAGAAACGTCCCGTCCAAAAGACGGGCTACATCGTCATCACATCGGATCGCGGCTTAGCTGGTGCATATAACGCCAACGTGCTGCGTGAAGTCTACCGGGAAATCAAAGAAAAGCATACTGCGGACAGTTACGTTCTCTTCGTGGTCGGTAAAGTTGGTGTCCAGTTCTTCCGTTCACGCGGAATCACGGTCACGGATGCGATCACAGGTTTGAACGATTCTCCTTCGTATGTCGACGTCGCTGAAATCGTGAAGCGCACAGTGAGTGCGTTCACGCTTGGCGAAATCGACGAGCTCAAGCTGTGCTACAACCACTTCTTATCTGTCATCAGCCAAGAAGTGAAAGTCGAAACTCTTCTCCCACTCGGAGAAATCGAAGCTTCGTCTTCGACGACTTATGAGTACGAGCCAAGCGAGGAACAAATCCTTGCTGAACTCCTCCCGCGTTATGCGGAGAGCTTGATCTTCGGTGCGCTTCTTGACGCGAAAGTAGCAGAACATGCGTCACGTATGACAGCAATGCAAAGTGCGACAGATAACGCAGATGACTTGATCGGTCGATTGACTCTCGTCTACAACCGAGCTCGACAAGCTGCAATCACGCAAGAAATCACAGAGATCGTCAGTGGGGCTGCTGCGCAGCAGTAATCCCGACTGACGTAACGATAGGTAGGAGGAAACACGATGAACGAACTCGGTTTAAAAGGCCGCGTCGTCGCGGTCATGGGACCTGTCATCGACGTTAAGTTCGAAGGACACTTACCGAACATCTACAACGCGCTTCGTATTCAATATACGCCGCAAACTGTAGAAGAAGTGGCTATCGACTTGACGCTTGAGGTCGCCCTGCACCTTGGTGACGACGTCGTCCGTACCATTGCGATGGACTCAACGGATGGAGTACGCCGTGGAATTGAAGTAATCGATACGAATGCTCCAATCTCGGTACCCGTCGGAGAAGCGACACTTGGTCGCGTCTTCAACGTACTCGGTAACCCAATTGATGAAAAAGAAATCGCTGCTGACGTGGAACGTCTTCCGATCCACAAAAAAGCACCGACTTTCGATAACCTTTCAACGAAAGTTGAAATCCTCGAGACTGGAATTAAAGTCGTCGACTTGCTCGCTCCTTACATCAAGGGTGGTAAGATCGGTCTCTTCGGTGGTGCCGGTGTAGGTAAGACCGTCCTCATCCAGGAATTGATCAACAACATCGCACAAGAGCACAGCGGTATCTCGGTATTCGCAGGTGTTGGTGAGCGGACGCGTGAAGGAAATGACTTGTTCCACGAGATGACGGATTCAGGCGTTATCAAACAAACAGCGATGGTCTTCGGTCAGATGAACGAACCACCGGGTGCACGTCTTCGTGTTGCCTTGACTGGTTTGACAATGGCAGAATACTTCCGTGATGAGCAAGGACAAGACGTTCTTCTCTTCGTTGATAACATCTTCCGTTACACACAAGCGGGTTCTGAGGTATCGGCCCTTCTCGGTCGTATGCCATCTGCCGTTGGTTACCAGCCAACACTCGCAACAGAGATGGGTATGCTCCAAGAGCGAATCACATCAACAAACAAAGGTTCGGTTACATCGATCCAAGCGGTTTATGTACCAGCCGATGACTATACTGACCCGGCTCCTGCGACGACGTTTGCTCACTTAGATGCAACGACGAACCTTGAGCGCCGTCTCTCTGAGATGGGGATCTATCCTGCCGTGGATCCACTTGCTTCAACATCACGCGCCCTTTCACCGGAAATCGTCGGCGAAGAGCACTACGGTGTTGCACGTCAAGTTCAGGAAACACTTCAGCGTTATAAAGAACTTCAAGATATCATCGCGATCCTCGGTATGGACGAGTTGTCAGAAGACGACAAATTGACTGTACACCGTGCGCGTCGTATCCAGTTCTTCTTGTCGCAGAACTTCCACGTAGCTGAGCAGTTCACAGGACAAAAAGGATCGTACGTCCCAGTTAAGGACACGATCCGCGGCTTCAAAGAAATCCTCGAAGGTAAACACGATGACTTAACGGAAGAAGCATTCCGTCTCGTCGGTCCGATCGAAGATGCGATTGAAAAAGCGAAGGCGCTTGTCTAAGTGACAAAGCATAAGGGGGACTTGAGATGAACACACTTCATGTCAATATCGTCACCCCGGATGGCGAAGTGTATGATGGCGATATCCGTATGGTCGTTGCGAAGACGATTTCTGGTGAGATCGGGGTTCTCCCGCACCACGTCCCACTCGTAACACCACTCGATATCAGCATCTTGAAGTTGCGCCACGAAGATGGCGGACGCACGTTGATCGCTATCAGCGGTGGCTTTATGGAAGTGCGCCAGGATACTGTAACGGTTCTTGCGGAAACTGCGGAGCAAGCAGACAAGGTCGATTACGACCGTGCTGCAGCTGCGAAGGTTCGTGCAGAACGTCGTCTCCAGGACACGAAATTATCAGAACTCGAATTCAAGCGTGCTGAACTTTCACTGAAACGAGCAGTTAACCGTCTCAGCTTGAAAGACTACGGTCGCGATTGATTTTGATGAAAAGGCTCGATTTCCTTTAAGGAATCGGGTCTTTTTTTGTACGACGCATCAATGATTTTTCGAATGGCAACCGTTTTCGCAACACGATGAAGGATACAGGTTTAAAATACTGCAAATATGTAAAAGTACACTATATGCCTCGTCTTCACGAATTCTTCAACCTTTTTTCAGTAGAAGACCAAATTTATCTTCAATAAATATATTTTATACGCTAAAATTAATTCAGCGTGTTCTTTTTTGTTTGCGCAATCATTCATTTTGTGAAATCATAGTAGAGTTGAAGAAACTATGAAGAAGAGGTGCAACGAAAGTGACATCTATTGGTGTGAGTGCGTTAGTTAGTATGCTGGTCTATATCGTAGCGATTTTGCTCGCTTGGTGGTCCTTGTTACCAGTCAAATGGGAGAAAATCCTGCAACATCCTAAAGGACCGCATGCGGTAGCCTTACGAACGATTCTTGCGATTGCACTCGGATCCATCGTAGCGCGCTTTTTACTGGATTATGCCGGTTTTGCACAACGTCTTCAGTTTTTAATCGGGTGAACTTGTAACTGCATTGTAAACCCTGAAATGGTAATTTGTTTTACCATGGAACAGGACACTGCTCTTTCAATGAAGGAACACAGTCATTTAGCAATCATCTAACATTACAATCGAAACGTCGTATTGGCTTTGTAGTAAGAGATCAACTATAGGGAAGTTTCTTTTCTAACATTCGTTGAATTCCAACTATGATCCTCACCAATCACGAATTGAACATACTAGAACAGAAACGAAGCAGAGGAGTAGGGAGAATGGAAAAAATCGTTGTCCGTGGCGGACGTAAATTAGCTGGAACAGTCAAAGTAGAAGGTGCAAAGAACGCGGTCTTAAAAACACTCGTCGCGACATTGCTTGCATCAGAGGGACAATCAGTTCTTCAAAACGTACCACGTCTAGCAGACGTCTATACAATCAATAACGTCTTACGCAACTTGAACGCAGAAGTCGAATTCGACGCAGAAGCGAACACGGTGACGGTCAATGCAGAGCCGAATCTCAAAGACGAGGCACCACTCGAGTACGTACGTAAGATGCGAGCTTCGATTCTCGTCATGGGTCCATTACTCGCACGCCTCGGGCGCGCACGTGTCGCAATGCCAGGTGGATGTGCAATCGGATCACGTCCGATCGATCTTCACTTGAAAGGATTCGAAGCGATGGGCGCAAAAACGATCATCGGAAACGGATTCGTTGAAGCACATGTCGACGGTCGCCTCCAAGGTGCAAAAATCTACCTCGACTTCCCATCAGTCGGTGCAACAGAAAACATCATGATGGCCGCGACACTCGCAGAAGGAACGACAATCATCGAAAACGTCGCAAAAGAACCAGAAATCGTAGACCTTGCTAACTTCTTGAACGCAATGGGCGCAAAAGTCCGCGGTGCAGGTACAGAAACGATCCGCATCGAAGGCGTCGAGAAATTACACGGTGCAACACACTATGTCATTCCTGACCGGATCGAAGCAGGTACGTTCATGATCGCAGCAGCGATCACAGAAGGTGACGTCGAAGTCATTGGCGCAGAGCGCGAACACCTTCGTCCACTCATCTCGAAGATGGAAGAGATGGGCGTTAAGATCACGGATACAGAAGAAGGTCTCCGTGTCGTCGGTCCAGCGAAACTCGAAGCAGTCGACGTCAAGACGATGCCACACCCAGGCTTCCCGACAGATGTTCAAGCACAAATGATGGCACTCGTCCTCAAAGCAGGCGGCACATCAGTCATCACGGAAACGGTCTTCGAAAACCGCTTCATGCACGTTGAAGAATTCCGTCGTATGAACGCTGACATCAAGATTGAAGGTCGTTCATCGATCATCAACGGTGGCGTCCAGTTGCAAGGTGCAGAAGTTCTTTCAACGGATCTTCGTTCAGGTGCGGCACTCGTCACAGCAGGATTGATCGCTGAAGGCGAAACACGCGTTGGTGCGCTTCACCACATCGACCGTGGATACGTTGACTTCCACTTGAAGTTACAAGCACTTGGTGCAGACGTAGAACGTGTGACAGAAGAAGCGACAGTCGTTGAAGAAACAGCTGCTACAAAACTTTAAGCACTTATATGAGAGCATCATCCCATTTTGCGGGATAATGCTCTTTTTTGTCGTCTTTTGAAAATGACGACAATGAAATCCGAAAAGGGGAAAAAGAAAGTCGTTTCATGAGGGGGCATATGCTAGAATTGAAAGGTATGTATACATAAATGGGTTAGACGTCCAAACGACGTTCTATATTTTGGAAGAATAGCCAGTGGGTAAAGGAGAGCACACGAGATGTTTTCAAGAGATATCGGAATCGACTTAGGGACGGCGAACGTCGTCATTCATGTCAAAGGGAGAGGCATCGTCCTCGATGAGCCATCGGTCGTCGCGATCGATAAGGCAACAGGTAAGATTCATGCGGTAGGTACGGAAGCACATTTGATGGTAGGGCGGACACCGGGGAACATCGTAGCCATTCGACCACTTCAAGACGGTGTCATTGCCGATTTCGAAATGACGGAAGCGATGCTTCGCCATTTCATCGATAAGATTGAAGTTCGTAAGATGTTCGGTGGAGTCCGGATGTTGATCTGTACACCAGCAAGCATTACGACAGTTGAAGCGAAAGCAATTCGTCAAGCCGGTGAAAAGTCAGGCGCAAAAACGGTCTTCCTTGAAGTCGAGCCGAAGGTCGCAGCAGTTGGTGCCGGTATGGACATTTGGATGCCAGCAGGGCACATGGTCATTGATATCGGTGGCGGAACGACGGATGTTGCCGTACTTTCGATGGGTGATATCGTATGCGGGGAGACGATCAAGGTCGCAGGAGATCGTTTCGACCACGACATCATTCGTTCGATCAAGGAGACACATAAGCTCATCATCGGAGAACGGACGGCACAAGCAGTCAAGACGACGGTTGCCACTGTATCAGAAGACGGACGTCGTGAGCAGATGGATATTCGTGGACGAAATCTCGTGACGGGTTTACCACACAACATCACGGTGACATCGGAAGAGATGCACGATGCGCTAGCGGAAGCAGCGATGGAGATCGTCGAAGCAACGAAGCGTGTGCTCGAGAAGACACCACCGGAGCTTGCAGCAGACATCATCGATCGTGGCATCATCTTAACAGGTGGGGGCGCGTTGCTGGACGGAATTGATCAACTGCTTGCAAAAGAACTCGGTCTACCGGTTCTGATCGCAGAAGATCCGATGTTATGTGTCGCGCGCGGTACAGGAATCATGCTCGACAATCTTGGGAAGTAAGAGCGTGTAAGCGTAAAGGATATGATCTCTCGTAAAAGTTCATTCCTATAACGACCGTCTTGTCCTTCTCGCTTTCCACAGGCGGGAGGTAAGCCGCGACAGCGTGCATTTCATGCGAGTTGTCGGGTCTTACCTATCCCTGACGAAAGTGCTGCTTGCACTTTCTTTTCCTGCAGGAGTCGAGAATGGACAAGTTCGTTCGATATGAATCAAACCAATAGGGAGTCCAGTTTCCGAAGTACGTATCGGAAACTGGACTCCCTTTGTTTTAAACATAATGCAATGCCATGGTACTAAATGATCATGTGCCTCCTTGTGCTTCATCCGACTCCTACAGGGAAAAGCGCGATTTTGCGCTGTCAGAGACAAACAAGACCCGGCTTCACTGTTATACGAACAGTGAAGACTGGCTTGTGTCTCGCCTGAGGAAAGCGGATGAAAAGCAAAGGGGGCAGACAGATGAAGATAGCTCACTGCGTACTACGCATGAACGCTTGGTACGCTTCAAAATCATGATAGACGATCGCACTTGGCGGCAGTGAACTGGCCATCGTTTGATTGACGAGCTGATTCAGCTGCGTCCGCGTCTTGCCATAGAACGTGATGTCCGGTGTCTCAGGAAGTTCAGTGAACTCGATCGCATACGATAAAGTGTGATTGTTGCTTGCGGCATAGAGCGCGTCCGTCATTGTAATGGCACCAAGTCCATTCCCACCACCATAGACAGTTCGGTAACTCATCAACGTGACTTCATCAGCGAGCTCCATTGCCCATTCACTGAGAGGGCGACCGCTTTCATCCTGTACGGTATGGAACCAGAACGGAAGGAACAGTTGCAGCGGTAATCCTTCAACAGACGCTTTCTCGCGAAAGGCAAGTAAGATCCGTTCATAGGAGGCGATGACACGTGGTTGGTCCGTCTCCCATTCCGGTAAGGCATACGGTTCGAGATCAACGCTGATGCCGTCCGGATGACTGATCGTTTCTTGCTGATAAGTCGAAATCCAGGCTAACGGATCCTCGACGTTTGGTCGAGCTGTCGTTCCTTCGTTTGTGATCCAGCGCGGCTGTCCGAATAGAAAGTACACTTCAATGCCGACAGCGTGCGCTTTTTCAACGAATGTTCGGTAGAGAGTACGGTCACCCTCGACAGCGACATGCAGATAGACACGTTTCATCTGTCTGTTTGCCAGCTGATTGATCTTCGTTGAAATGGATTTGGCCTCTGGGATGGACCAGATGACCGTGTGACGAGTGACGGAAACGGCAGCTGAACTCTTGAGTGGTAGTCCGAATTGAAGTAACGATAGACAGACTACGCTAATCAAAAAGCGTTTCATTTCATTTTCACTCCTTCGTGTGGATTACCTTACTATCGGTCGTAGTCAGCTAGTTTATATGCATCAAAGGTCCCGTTCTACACTTTGACAGTTCAAATCCTAGACATTTCATAATGTGAAGTGTATATTAAAAGTTGTTGCATTGAAACGAATTGTCAATTAAAAGGAAGTGATGCCACAATGCCATTGTGGAAAAGAAATTTAGTCGTCGTCTGGTTTGGTAGTTTTTTGACCGCCGCCGCCCTCAGTCTCGTATTGCCGTTTTTGCCTTTATTCATTGAAGAACTCGGTGTCGACAGCCGACAAGATATTACGACCTGGTCTGGGATCGCCTTTGGTGCTACATTCCTCGTCGCTGCGATCGTCTCACCAATCTGGGGACGTCTTGCCGATCGAAAAGGTCGTAAGCTGATGTTGCTTCGCGCAAGTCTCGGTATGTCGATCGTCATGTTCTTGATCAGTTTCGTCCAAGACGTCTATCAACTCGTCTTTTTACGTCTTGTCATGGGAGCCGTATCCGGATTCATCTCAGCCGGCATCACACTCGTTGCTTCCCAAACCCCAAAAGAGAAAAGTGGCTGGGCGCTCGGCACCCTGTCGACCGGTGGGATTGCTGGTGGATTGCTAGGACCCCTCATTGGAGGATTCCTCGCCGACGTTGTTGGGCTTCGACCCGTTTTTCTCTTTACGAGCGTACCGCTCTTCATTACCTTCCTCGTGACCTACTTCTTAGTCAAAGAAGATTTCGTCCCAATGGAAGTTAAAAAGATGGCGTCCGCAAAGGAAATCATCCAGTCGCTGCGTCATCCGGAACTCATCTTAAGCCTCTTTTTGACGACGTTCTTGATTCAGTTCGCGGCACAATCGATCAGTCCAATCCTGTCGCTCTACGTCCGCGAACTCAGTCCGGGGACAGAACGTCTGGCGTTACTATCCGGGATCGTCGCTTCGGCACCTGGTATCGCGGCCTTGATTGCAGCGCAACGACTCGGTCGTCTCTCCGATAAGATTGGCGCAGAGCGTGTCTTATTCTTTGCATTACTCGTCTTTGCTGCTTTCTTGATTCCGCAAGCATTCGTCACGGATACAAGTCAGTTGATTGTCTTACGGATGGGAATCGGTTTTGCGACAGCAGCACTGATGCCGTCGGTACAGGCACTGCTCCGGAAGAATACGCCAGCCAATGCATCAGGACGTATCTTTGGATATAATCAGTCCGCGCAGTTCATGGGGAATTTCCTCGGACCACTGGCTGGTGGACAGATTGCTGGTCACTTCGGCTTTGAAGCGTTGTTCCTCTTCACCGGCTTGATCGTCATCACGAATGCCGTGCTTGAGCGGACACAGACCGCTGTCTTGAACAAAAATCCGAATAACTAAGGAAAGCTTCCATTCCCGTTTGATTAAGGGGATGGAAGCTTTTTTCATACAGTCGATTGTTCGAAGAAGTCGTCGACGCGGGAATGATGGGAATGATTTAACTGTTCTTGGACGATGAGGGATAGCGCGCGGACTTGGAAGTCAGCCATATAGTAGAAGAGACCGTTATCGAGTTCAGAAATCGACGTCGGTTCAAGGAAGATGTAAGGGTGTGTCAGGTGATGCAGTTGCAGGGAGAGCTCCAGTTTATGATTCACCGGTAGACGAATCGAGGAATAGAAAGAAATCGTCCGATTCGTACAACGATTAATCAAGATCGGAGACGATCCGACTTGGATCGACTGTCCATTCAGCTTCGAAATCGTCACCTTCGCATGCAGACTAAGAATCGGCTCCTTCGGTGGAGCGGTGCCCGTATCTTTCGGATAGAGAGTGCCGTTTGCAAGCAGTTGCTTAAAAGTCTCGATATCGACGGGTTTACTGAAGAGATAGCCTTGGATCATCTCACATTCCAAGTCTCGATACAGATTCAGCTGTTGCATGTTCTCGATGCCTTCTGCAACGACGGTCAAACCGAACTCCTTCGCCATATAGATGACGTTTTTGATGACGGAGAGACTCTTTGGATCGTGTTCGGCATGGATTGCGAACGATCGATCAATCTTCAGGCAATGCACCGGATAACGCTGGACATAAGAAATCGATGAATAAGCTGTTCCGAAATCATCGAGTGATAGTTTGACACCGAGATCAACAAGACGGTCGAGTGTCTCGAGGACTTGTCCGCCTTCAAGTAGCACGTCGGACTCAAGTAGTTCAATCTCCAACAGATGTCCAGGAACACCGTGTTTTTTTAAATATCGTTCGACGATACTCGCAAAATCACCGTAGAACAGCCGTTTCGGTGATAAGTTGATCGATAACGGAACAACATGCTCCGGTTGCTCATCGAGTAGATCACGAATCAATCGACAGGCTTGATCGAGTACCCAGTCACCGATGTGGATGTAGAGATCACTTTCTTCTGACAGAGATAAGAAATCCTTTGGCGCCAGTCGCCCCCACTCTGGATGTTCCCAACGAATCAACGCTTCCGCACCAACGATACGTCCACTCCAGCTATCGACTTTCGGTTGATACTCAAGGAAGAGTTGATTCTTCTTGATGACATGACGCAAATCGCGTTCGAGTTGATAGCGACGGTATGTCGTGATGTCGAGTTTCGACGAATAGAATTGGAAATTACTCTTAGAGATCGACTTGGCACGACGGAGTGCTGTATATGACTGTTTAATCAACTCTTCTGCCGTATGATCGTGATGGACGGAATAGGTGATGCCGATGAAGACCTTCGAAAACAGTTCATAGGACAAGACGTCGAACCGGTGATGAGTCAGCTCGAGCAATTGATTAGCAAGTCCGATTGCCCGTGTTTCGTCGATTTTACCTTTTAGGATGATAAGGAATTTATCACCAAATAGATGACCGATGAATACTTCTTTTTTGATAATCTTTTTCACAGTTGCACTTGTCTGGCGGATCCATTCTTCCCCGATTTCGTGACCGAATCGCTCAGCGAGACGGCTGTGTTGATTAAACGTGACCGTTAATAAAGTGAAGGGGGAACGATGCTTCAATAATTCCCGAACCTGTTCTAACGTAAAGGCATGATTGGGTAGATCAGTGATCGGGTCATGCATCGACAAGTGCCAAATCTCATGCTGTTGTTCCTTTAGACGCGTGATATCGGTCGAGACTCCATAGTGACCGAGAACTTCACCATGTGCATCGATGATCGGGATACACGTCTCTTCGACCCAGAATTGGCGGTCGGGATAGTTTAAACGATAGACGAGTCGAACGACTTCCCCTTGACGAATTTTCGGATATGCCTCTTTCATGAGGACGAGATCTTCGGATGAGACGAGTTTCGTCCACAATTGATGATCCTGTTCGATTCGTCGGAGATAATCGGTGTACGGTTCGAGGAACCCGGCAGCATGAAACGTCACGGTATTATCTTTATAACGATGCTCATAAGCAGTAGTATGCAGCGACGTGAAGAACTTTTTAAGAGAGGCAATCGCAAGATCCCGTTCTTGCTCGAGATGGATGAGGGGTGTCGCATCTTTGAGTATGAAGAGAAGTGAACTCGGGATCGTATCCGTCTGAACGACCCCTTCACAGTGGACGATCTTTTGGAATTGACCTCTGCGCCCCATTCGTAACTGCATCGAGAAGGTTGGAATTTGTCCCATATGCAGCGCGAGACTTTGTTCGCGAAAAATCGTTCGATCCTCTGGGTGGAGTTCTTCAAGAAAGTCATAGGTGTCCATCTTCGCTAAGTGTTTCTTAGAAAGTTGTAATAGTGTAGCGAGAGAGGGTGATGCAACGATTTCTTTTGACGTTGGAAAGTATTCAACGAAACTGACTCCTTCGATTGCGTTCGTCAATCGATCTTTCATCAATAAGCGCTGGTAATCGGTTCGGAGTTCTTGTTGCTGTGATACATCACGGGCAATCCCATAAAGACCGATGATGACACGTTGATCGTAAATCGGGATGTTCGTGACGTTCAACGTCAACCAATGCCCATCTTTATGACGAACCGTCGTCGTGAAGTGGACGGTTTCGCCCGAATAGACCCGTTTCTTGAACTGGTTGACTTCCTCTACATCATTGGGCTTTAAAAACGTTTCGAAATGGAGTTGCTTAAGACTATCCCGGTCGTAACCGAGCATAAGCGGAAATTTATTGTTGAAGGAAATGAAGTGACCTTTTGTATCCATCGTATAGACGGCATCCGGATGATTTTCCAAAAAATAAGTGACGTCGGACAGTGTGTATAAATCCAAAGACCCAGGCACAGTTCGTTCAGTGGCACGTTTTTAAAGAAGCTCATAGGTTTCACCTCGAGAATCATGTTTTTGTTGTTTATAGCATAACAATATTTGTCAATTTTTAATATGTAATCTATTAAAAAAAAGGCGAACGGGATTCTGATAGGTCTTTTGATTCATCTCTTCCGAACATTACCTTTTTGTTCAAAAAAGCTCATAATTGATGAAGAAGCGACCGATATACTGAGAGGAAAGAATTGAACATGAAGTCAATGAGGAGATGAACGCATGCTACGAGGAATGTATACGGCGTCGAATGCGATGCAGGCATTACAACGCCAACAGGAAATGCTCAGTAACAACTTGGCCAATGCGCGGACGCCGGGCTTCCGAGCCGATCAAGCGTCACTCCGGACATTTCCGGAGATGCTGATCCAGCAGACAGCAAACAATGAACGGACAGGTGTGCGGGGAGTCGCGACGGTCGGAAAACTCGCGACCGGTGTCTTCATGCAGGCAGCGACGCCAAACTTCACGCAAGGTTCAATCACGGAGACGGGCAATGCGACGGACTTGCAAATCAGTTCGCTTGACGGGGCACCGCTCTTTACGATTCGCCATCAGGATCCGTTGACGGGAGAGGAAGAGACACTTTATACGACGAACGGACAGTTCGCCGTCGGACAGGATGGATTACTCCGGACAACGGAGAATGATCTCGTCCTAGATACGAACGGACAACCACTCAACGTCGTCAATGAAGATTTCCTCGTTGACGCGAATGGTGCCGTCACAGACGGAAACGGTCAGGCGATCGGTAACCTCGGTCTTGTCGTAACTGATCAACCGGAGACGCTTGAGCGGACAGGAAACGGCTTGTTCCGTTCCGCTAATCCATTGAACGCCGGAAACGTCCGAGTTGATCAAGGTGTACTCGAACTCGGGAACGTCGAGATTGAACAGACGATGGCAGAGATGAATGCTGGTCTGCGTCAGTTCGAAGCCAATCAAAAAGTCATTCAAGCGTACGACCGGACAGCGGAGAAGGCTGTTTCCGAAATCGGACGCGTTCGCTAATAGGAGGATACGATGCAATCAATCTATACATCCGCAAGTACGATGGGACAGTTGCAAAAACAGCTCGACACGACCGGTCAAAACCTGGCTAACGTCGATACGAACGGCTATAAGCGTCGGGATGCCCAGTTCAATGAATTGCTCGTCCGTAACATCAATAACCAAGCGGCGGGCTTCACACCAGGTCCATTGACGACACCAGAAGGGCTTCGACTCGGTGTTGGAGGCTACGTCGCAAACGAAGCGACACGGTTTGGCGTCGGAACGTTCCGGACGACGGACCGAAAACTCGACGCAGCACTTGGGAATCCACACCATTTCTTCGGTGTCATCGATACGGATGGCGTAACGAAGTTCACGCGAGACGGGAACTTTCAGTTGTCACCGCAAGCGAACGGACAAGTTTTGCTGACGGACGATGCCGGACGCTCAGTCATCAACCAAGCGAATGATCCGATCGTCTTGCCGGCGAACGCGACAGAGATTGAGCTGAATAAGGACGGCAACATCACGGGGATCCTAAACGGGGATCGTCGTGTCCTCGCTCGAGTGGGTGTCGCGGACATCCCGAACTACGGTGAGTTGACGGAAGTCGGTGGTGGTTTGTTCACGGCGACCGGACAATACCAGAATGCAGCGGGCAATCCGTTGACGGTCGGTCGACTCGAGACATCAAACGTCGATATGGCACTTGAGATGACGAACTTGACACAGCTGCAGCGGGCGTATCAGTTCAACTCGAAAGCGTTGATGACGAGTGATCAGATGATGGGAATCGTCACGTCTCTTAAATAATCTCACAGCAAAAGGGTGATGCTTCTCATATCGAGAGGTATCACCCTTTTCATTATTTTTCTTGTAACGCGAGATAGATCGCTGCCATGTCCGCATCACCATAAGTCGGTTTTGCTTCAGCGTAGCTAGCGTCCGTCGCTTCTGCAAGTGGTAGTTCGAGCTGTTGACGTTTTGCTTCCGCCGTGATGAGTCCGAGATCCTTTGCCATCAGACGGAGCGGGAAGGCGGACGGGAAGTCGTTCTTCCGGTACATGTCGCGTTTCCCGGTGAAGAGCGGGGTGTTCATCCCGGAAGCACTGATCATCTGAATCAGCTTCTCCTTCTCGAGCCCCGCACCTTCTCCAAGCAACAACGTCTCCGCGACCCCTTGTCCGACGACAGCAAGCAATAAATTAATGGCAAGTTTCGCCGCACTGCCTGTTCCGTGTGGTCCGAAATGAATCGTTTCCTTGCCGAGTAGGTCAAGATATGGCTGACAGGTCGCGACGACTTCTGAGTCACCACCGGCAAGTAAGACGAGCTGACCGTTTTCTGCGACCGGAACGGAGCCCGAGACCGGCGATTCCAAGTACGTGCCACCGCTTTTTTCGACGAGACGAGCCATCTCCTTCGTTTCTTCCGGTGAGATCGTACTTAAATTAACGATCATTTTACCGCTAAGAGCGGGTGTGATGTCTTCGATGACGGATGCGACAGCTGGTCCGTCCGCGAGCATGACGAAGACGATATCGCTTTGACGCACGACGTCCTGTGCTTCTTTGACAGCTGTCGCTCCTCGTTCAGTCAGTGGAGCTGTCTTTTCATACGTCCGGTTGTAGACGGTCAAGCCATGCCCACCGTCAAGTAGACGTGTTGCCATCGGTACCCCCATATGTCCTAACCCAATCCATCCAAGTTGCATGTCGATTCCTCCTTAAAATAATGCGCTTTTGACTATACCCCGCGCCTGATTGAATCTAACGACAAAAAAGACCGTCCATGTGATGTGAACGGTCAGGTGATTAATCTTCATATGTGAGAATCGTCGAGATGACAGCGATCGGGAAGCGAATCGTAAAGGTTGATCCGACACCGACGACGGATTCGACATCGATCGTTCCGTTGTGGTGTTTGACGATTTCCTTACAGATCGAGAGACCAAGACCGGTCCCGCCGATTTTTCGCGTCTCGGAGTTATCGACACGATAGAACTTATCGAACAATTTCGGAAGCGCGTCTTGCGGAATCCCGATACCTTCATCTTGGATCCGGATTTGAGCGAAACCGAGTTCATTTGTAATCCGTATCAAGACCGTACCACCGCTCGGGGAGTACTTGACGGCATTACTGAGTAGGTTGTTCAGCAACTGCTTCATCTTTTCTGCATCGCCGTCAATCATGATTGGTCCACGGGCTTCGAAATCAATTTGATGCGTCTCGTGCGAGACATCATAGAACTCGATCAAGTCCTGGGCGAGTTCGACGACATCGAACGTCATCATCTCATAGCGATGTTCACTCGACTCCATGCGCTGAACGTCGAGGAAGTCATTGACGAGCGTCGTCAGGCGACCAGTCTCGGAGTGAATCGTCTGCAGATATTTCCGTTGCCGTTCTTCCTCGAACCGTTTGTTGAGCATCAGCTCCGTGAAGCCATAAATCGAAGAGAGTGGGGTCCGTAACTCATGCGAGACGGTCGAGACGAACTCTTCCTTCATCCGCTCGGCTTCCGTTTCTTTCGTCACGTCGCGAAGAACGAGCATCGTACCGACCCATGTGCCGTCGACTTCAATCTTCTCAGCGTAAATCTGGATATAGGTACTATACTTTCGAATCGAGACAATCAAGCTATCTTTCGGTAAATCGAGTTCGACGATTTGTTCGATGTAGCGTTCGAACGCTGCCGGTTCATCAATGATGTCAGCTAATGCCTGCATCGCTTGCTCGAAGGCGGAGCGTTCTTCATCCTCGAACTGAGTCGGGACTTCCGGGAATAACGTCATCAGCGGTTCGTTGACGAGTAACTCATCTGTCTCATGTTCGATGTAGACGACGGCTTCCCGAATCGAGTTCAATAGTTGTGTCGTCTTGTTTTTCTCACGGATCATTTCCTCATAGATGCCCATCCGTAGGAGTGAGAGTGACAATTGATGCGAGAACGACAGGATGTCGCTCATTTGCTCCGTCGTGAAGGCATCACGATAACGAACGAGATAGATGCAGGCGATCATATGCTCTTTTGACGGATCCATGACAGGAACCGCGACCTCATACATATAGTACGGATACGGAAGCGGACTCTCGTGCGCGACCTGTTTTGATGAATGAACAGGACGCTTCAAGAGACTCGCTCGGTGCAAGAGTGACTGATCGTCAGAGACAAGACGACCGACCATCTCTTCCGTCATCCCGTAATCGATCGTCGAGCGGACTTCTTGTTGATCGAGGAACAACAGGGCACCGATTTCAGAATGCGTGATGGAGACGAGCTTTTCGATGATTTCCGGATAAGCCGTCAACGTCTCACGAGAAGCGAGCGTCTCCGTCAATTCATTGCGATACTTCAGGTGTTGTTCACTGCGAAGCGTGATATCGAGTGCTTCTTCGAGTTCCTCCTGCTGCGCTTGCAATTCTTCTTGTTGGGCGACGAGTTCCTCTTGTTGCGCTTGGAGTTCCTCGTTCTTCGCCAGCATATGGACCTTGTTATCGGCAATCGAAGCCGCCATCTGATTGAACGATGCCGTCAGCGTATGCAGTTCATCCTTGCGTTTCGGCAATGGAATCGCTTGAATGTCTTCTCCCGTCGCAAGTAAGGCGCTGTCGCGAGACAGTGTATTGACCTGCTTCGTGACGCGGCTGATGAACGGGCGTACGAGCGAGAAGAGGACGAGAATCAAGACGACGAGATTTGAGAGCCAGATGAACTGAGCAACACGCATTTCGCCAAGGAGATCGTTCTTCGCATCGACTTCTTTCCCTTGGATCAGCGTCAGATAATCAGCAAGTAACGTATCAATCCGTGTCATGTCGACATCAGCGTCGGATAAACTAACCGATCCGCGTAACGTACCGTTTTCAGTGAACAAATCTTTTCCGTTCGATAGGGCTGCGAGTGTATTCGGATCAACAAAATCTTCGTTGATCTTTCCATCTTTTTTTCCTTCGACGTATTCGTTGAGGAGCGGAAGCGACGTTCCGAAATAATCGTCATACATTTGACGTGTCGCGGTTGCATATTCTTGACCTTGCTCGTATACGGCATACTTCTCAAACCATGTCGTCAAGCGATTGATCTCCTGTTGGTTTGTCTTGACGGCATCAAGCGTTTCTTGTGAGCCGGTCAATAAGTAGGATTTGACGTTGCTTTGGGCAGCAGTCCATTCGCTAGCGAGTGCGTTTGCATTCGTCCGTCGTTCACGCAAATCATCGAACGTCGCATTCGCCTGATCGATCTTCTGTTCCGTGTAGAAATAAACGATCGCAGACGTGATGCTGAGGGCGACGAACACCATATAGAAGGCGAACATCAATTGGCGACCGATGGTATGATTGATCCATTTCACTGGGGTATCCTCCGTATTCTATTTTTACATGTATCAAAAAGATTTCTTAAATGCCGAATACACTTATCTTACGTAGATTTGAAGGTCTCGGCAAATCTGAATCTGCAAAATTGACTAAAACAAATATATCATATATGTGTTAAACGATAACGAACTATATATTTTCTAAGAATAAGGATTAAGAAGTATCGTTTTAAGGAAAACTAAAGAGGATATTGAACTTCATCATTTTATGTAGGGAAGTGGTTAGATGCAAAAAATGTTCGAAAACAAATGGTACCGATTCGCTTGGTGGGTCATGACGTTACTGATCATCGTCTGGATTGGTAATCACGTTACGTTCCTATTCCGACCAATCGCGATTCTGCTTCAGATGGTCGCACCGCCACTCGCGATTGCCGGAATTCTGTATTATGTCCTGCTACCGATCGTCGAGTTGCTCGAGAAAAAGATGAAGCGGCGCCCGGCTGTTTTGATCGTGCTGGTCGGTTTGATTGGTATACTGACGACACTCGGATTCATCTTTGGTCCGATGTTGTCAGAGCAGATCACACAGTTCGTCAATTCGATTCCGACGCTTGCGACACAGTTCCAGCGGCAATTGGTCGACGTTCGGGAACAACTGGAGAACAGTGCGTTCTTTTCACGATTCATGACGGGGCAAGACAACTTATTCAATAAGTTCTCGGGAAACATCTCGGAATACGCTTCGACGTTCCTGAAGAATATCGGCACAGGTGTCGGTGGATTCGTCAGTGTCCTGACGACGACGGTCGTGACGATCGTCATCATTCCGATCATGTTGATCTACATGTTGCTTGACGGCGATAAGCTCAAAGGCAATCTCGTCAAGCTGATGCCGTATGAGTACCATAAGGAAACGAAGAAAATCCTCGGGGACGTCCACTTGACGATCATGAGCTACATCCGCGGGCAAGTCATCGTCAGCATCGGTGTCGGGATTATAGCTTACATCGGATACCTGATCATCGGGATCGATTATGCGTTATTGCTCGCTTTGTTTGCGACACTAACGAACATCATTCCGTTCCTCGGTCCGGTTCTCGGTGTCATTCCGGCCTTGATCGTCGGGTTCATCCAGGATCCGATTCTTGCGATTTATGCGATCATCGTCATGACGGTCGCGCAGCAAATCGATTCGCACATCATGTCACCACTCGTGCAAGGGAAGACGCTTGACGTTCATCCGTTGACAATCATCATCGTCTTGCTCGTCGCTGGTAACATCGCCGGTTTCTTCGGCGTCTTGCTTGGTGTTCCGTTCTACGCTGTCATGAAGGTCGTCATCCTGAACATTCGTCGTCTCTATCATCTCCGGTCGCAGAAGAAGATGGTCATCACAGAGGAAGAGAAGACGTTTGATACGATCATCACGGAGCGCGATTGAGTTTTGAAATTCACGTAAAAGTACGTCATACTGAAGAGGTAGCTAAGAAAAAGGGGGCAGGAATCAGATGGATTCACGTCATACCGAAGAACAAGCCGATTTACTGGCATTGCAGAAATTCCAACACAACTTCGAGAACAGCTTGAAGTCGAGCATCATTTATCTCTTGCGTGATGGTGCGTTGACGATCGGGGAACTCGAGCAACGGATCGATCAGTCGCACGGTCAAATCCTCGAACAGTTACAGGAATTGATCGAAGATGGACTCGTAGTCCAACAGATGTCTGAGAAAGTACACGGACTTGCCTATTATTTAACGGCACCCGCTGAAGATCTCGTCCGACAGTTCAAGGAATCGATTCGGTGGAGTAAACAGCACATTCGATACTAAAAAAACAGGGTTCTAGACCTACGAGCAGATGCTCGTAGGTCTTTTTACGTTTTTTAAAACTATGGTCATATAAAATTAAATTAAGTCGTTTTTACACAAAATGGATAGAACTAGTATGAAATAAAATTACAATATATTTTAGTGGTTTATTATTAATAATATATATTATTTATATTTTTATGGTAAATTAATATCTAAAATACTGGTTAATAATAACTATTCAACCATTACTTTTGTAAAAAATTGTATATTTTTATGGTAATTGCATGCATAATAATAGGTGTACGATTATTTTTTCCGTAGAAAAGGAGTGTTGAAATGAAGAAAAAAGCACCTGATTTTCGAAAGAAGATGAATCGACACCATAGAAACCACACACGAAGACTAGTAAAACTGCTGGCAGCGTCCTCTCTCGCCCTCTCTCCGATCTCATTCACCTATACGAAAACCGAAGCAGCTGAGAATTCTGAAAAGAAGTTTCAGACGCAACAAAGCCAATTCGCGAACTCAGTTCGAAACTCGCTTGTCCAAGGACCGAATCGAGTCAGCTTAGCTGAAGTTCAACTATTGACGGATGTCGCGGTCAATGCAAATCTGACGGAACAACCGAATAACTATGATTTAGCCCTTAATTTAACCGGAATCGGATTAGCCGATGCGGAAGTATTGAACCCGGACCGGGTGGCTGTCTTCAACATTCCAGATTTAGCGGGAAAAATGCAGGCGAACGGTAGTGCGTCGGTCAGTGTTGAATTATTACCCATCACACTTGAAGATTTACCGACGCTTAAAGGACAGCTAGATCCGTTGACGGGAACAGTAGCAGATACTGTGACTGATCTATTAGCGGGTATCGATCGATTACAACGTACTCCAGTCGTAGGTAGTTTGTTGAGAGTGGAGGGGCTCACAGAATTAACGGATGCTCTGGACAATCTACAGAATTTAGATACCGCACTGTCAGACCTTCTAGATTATGAGGGCTCCGCTCCAGTCACGATTAATCCGGATGGTTCAATCATCATCGATTTTAGTGATGGTTTAGGACAGCATCTTGATACGGTAACGAAACAAGTTGTCCAAGACGCCTTAACCGATTTAGTCAACGCCATCACGAATTTAAAACTATCCGGAATAGCAGGAAACTTAATTGATCCTGTTTTAAACCCAGTCAAAAATTTACTGCCAGGTGTGAACAGTCTTTTAACGGCAGTAACGAACGATACAGTGAACTTGTCGAATGAACTCGCAGGTGTACAAGTACTTGGACCAACTTCTGTTAGTGCCAATGTCATCGTTGATAAACCGGCTGGAGTTGCTCAAGACGAAGTTGTTGTTACAGGATCTGTCGTCAATACGTCTGCAATCGATGTACAACTGCTCGCCGATCTAGATGGTCAAGATACGATCGTCTTTGATGAAGAGGCAGATGGAGATGCTGACGCCGATGCTGACGCGGATGCTGATGCTGACGCCGATGCTGACGCGGATGCTGATGCTGACGCGGATGCCGATGCCGATGCTGATGCTGATGCTGATGCTGACGCCGATGCTGACGCCGATGCTGACGCGGATGCCGATGCTGATGCTGATGCTGATGCTGACGCCGATGCTGACGCCGATGCTGACGCGGATGCCGATGCTGATGCTGACGCCGATGCGGATGCGGATGCCGACGCTGATGCTGATGCTGACGCCGATGCGGATGCGGATGCCGACGCTGATGCCGATGCCGACGCGGACGCTGATGCGGATGCCGATGCTGACGCCGATGCTGACGCCGATGCGGATGCGGATGCCGACGCGGATGCTGATGCTGACGCGGATGCCGATGCTGATGCTGATGCTGACGCCGACGCCGACGCGGATGCCGATGCCGACGCTGATGCGGATGCCGACGCTGACGCCGATGCCGACGCCGATGCCGACGCCGATGCGGACGCTGATGCCGACGCCGACGCTGATGCGGATGCCGACGCTGACGCCGATGCCGACGCCGATGCGGACGCTGATGCCGACGCCGACGCTGATGCGGATGCCGATGCTGACGCAGACGCTGATGCGGATGCTGACGCGGATGCTGATGCTGACGCCGATGCTGATGCTGACGCCGATGCTGATGCCGATGCTGATGCGGATGCCGACGCTGACGCCGATGCGGACGCGGATGCCGATGCCGACGCGGATGCTGACGCAGATGCCGATGCGGATGCCGACGCTGACGCCGATGCGGATGCCGATGCCGACGCTGATGCTGATGCTGACGCCGATGCGGATGCGGATGCCGACGCGGATGCCGATGCCGACGCGGACGCTGATGCGGATGCCGATGCTGATGCTGACGCTGATGCTGATGCTGACGCGGATGCCGATGCGGATGCTGATGCTGACGCCGATGCGGATGCCGACGCGGATGCCGATGCTGATGCTGACGCTGACGCCGATGCGGATGCCGACGCTGACGCCGATGCCGACGCTGATGCCGATGCTGATGCAGATGCCGACGCTGACGCCGATGCGGATGCTGACGCCGATGCTGATGCCGACGCTGACGCCGATGCCGACGCCGATGCGGACGCTGATGCCGACGCCGACGCTGATGCGGATGCCGACGCTGATGCGGATGCCGATGCTGATGCCGATGCGGATGCGGATGCCGACGCTGACGCCGATGCAGATGCCGATGCTGACGCCGATGCGGATGCCGATGCCGACGCCGATGCCGATGCTGACGCTGATGCGGATGCGGATGCCGACGCCGATGCGGATGCTGATGCGGATAACGATAACAATGGAGACAAGGATAATGCTAATGGTGGAAATGACGACAATACTGACAATACTAATGGTGGAGATAATGGTAACAACGAAAATAGTGGAGACGATTCCAACAATGTTTCGAATCAAAACACTAATACTGACAATGATAATATCGTCATAACGATTCCAGCCGTGACACCACCTATGACACCGCCTAGTAATGGACCAGTCATCACCCCATCTCCAATAGTGAGTTCAGGATCAAACATCAAGCCTACACCTTCATCAGGCTCTCTAAGTAGTTCGAGCGTTAAACCGACGTTACCAAACACTTCGGTTAAAGCATCAACCGCGAAATCACCACTCGTTTCAAAACCGATCACTCAACCAGTCAAACGAATCGTCGGTGGTACGTTACCGAATACTTCCGAAAATCTGTTCTTGATCACCCTCATGGGAATGCTTGCGACAGCTGCTGGATTGTTCACGAAACTGTTCCGTCGCCGTCCACAAGAGTAAGTCATGCTGTAGTTAATCGTAGTGGGGCCATCTGTGCCTCACTGCGATTCATCCTTTTAGAATAGGAGTGAAGCTGAACATGGATCTGCTCAACCGATTCACCACTGCCATGGATGTACTGGAACAACACATGAAGACCGATGATATCTATTACTGGAATCGTCAGATGATGTTATTCGTCTCACTCGGACAAGCATCGGAGCGAGCCCATGTCGTTCGATTTCAAGGCAAAGGGCTACAATCCGTAAAAGATCAAGCACGCAATTGGCTCCGCCAACAACCAGAAGTAGCGTGGTTGAAGCTCGACATCGCCCGAAACTTTGAGGCACTCTCGTTTGAGACCTTAAACGAGCGGGTGAAAGACACACGGAAAAATTACTTCCGATACGGAATCGCGTTTGATCGGAAGATGCAATGTGCCTATCTAGAAGAAGAATTGAATGGCAATGCCGTTTTGACAAAAGATCCGACGCATCAAGAACTACACATCAATCTAACGAACTTGAGCAATTATGCGTACCAACAAGGGCGGACGGAGCGGATTGCCTTTCAACCGACAAGTCCATGCCTCCTCTTTGATACACTCGGTGTCTTCGCAGACGAAACACCACATGTACTTGAAGTCATACGTGATGTCGAAAAAATCCGTGAGACGACAAGCCCACTTCCTTCTGAAATCAAGACGATCGTCGCCCAGTCGAGTGAGTACCTTGCTCGCCAAGTCCGGGCGAATGGTCGCTTCCAATATGGTTATTTTCCCTGCTTTGATAAACCGATCAAGTTCTATAACAGCTTACGTCATGCAAGTACACTCTATTCGATGATTGAAGCCTATCGACTGATACCAAGCGAACAATTACGCCAAGCGATCGATCGAGCAAAACGTTATTTGGTCGAGGAACTGATCGTACATGAAGGGGAGCGTTCCTTCGTGCTTGATCGCGAATCAAACGAAATCAAACTCGGTGCGAATGCTGCAGCGATCTTAGCATTGACGGAATACATGCAGACGTTTCAGACGACGGATGAGTTACGACTCAGTCAACGACTCGCAGCAGGCATTCTTTCACTGCAACAACCATCGGGTCAATACCTGCATGTACTCGAGTATCCGTCGTTTGCGTTAAAGGAAGCCTTCCGGATCATCTATTACGAAGGAGAAGCGACATACGCCTTGATGCGGTTGTACGCACTCGATCCCAATCCACGTTGGCTCGATAGTGTCGTCCAATCATTTGATCATTTCATCGCTAAGTCGTACTGGAAGTTCCACGATCACTGGTTGAGCTACAGTGCGAACGAATTAACGAAATGGTTGCCGGAAGCGCGTTACTTCCAGTTCGGTCTCAAGAACGTCTCCCCGAAACTCGACTTCATTCATCACCGGGAAACGACGTACCCGACGTTCCTTGAACTGATGCTTGCTGCACGCGAGATGATCGACCGGATCGAAGCGCTTGGAAGAGTCGACTTATTAGCCGACTTTCCACTCGACTGGCTCGACCAGACGATTGAACGACGGATGATTTATCAGCGAAACGGTTTCTTTTATCCGGAAGTCGCGATGTATATGAAAAAACCCGGTCGGATTCTCGGAAGTTTTTACATCCGGCACCATTCGATGCGGGTCCGGATCGATGACGTCGAGCATAATTTGTCTGGGTATTGCCGGGCATGGGTACGAATGCTGAAGGAGGTGCCGTCATGATGCGACGCGTATCAACGCTGTTACTCGTCATCGGACTTGCCTTACTTGGATACGTCGGATATCAAAAACTGACGGTCCAGCAAACCTTGACGACGGAACTCGCAAAAGCAAAAGATGTCGTTCGGGCGGAAGAAAAGTCATCGACCACATCAAAATCAGAAGCAACGAGCAAACCATCGAAGGAGAAGACGAAGGATGTCCTCTTCCGAACCGGTGAGACGGTCGGATATTTAAGAGTGCCATCACTTGAGATGGAGTTACCGGTGCTTGAAGGCGTCGATGATGCGACACTCGCAAAAGGTGTCGGCCATCATCCGGAGACGGCCTTTCCAGGGCAAGGCGACCGGATTTTCCTCGCCGGGCATAACGATACGACGTTCTCGAAAATCAGTAAGTTGAAGAAGGGCGACGAGGTCGTCCTCTATCTCGCGAACGGGTCCTATCGCTACGTCATGCAATCGAGCGAGATTGTTGATTACAAAGACACGCGGGTCCTTGAGTCAACGAAGCAGGAGTCACTCGTCGTTTCGACCTGTTATCCGTTTTATAACGTCACGGACAGTACGGAACGTTATTTGATCTATTTTGAACCGATCGAGGAGGATGCGTCATGACACGAATCGGAATTTTACGCCTGAACGAGAATCCGCAGTTTCGCGATAAGATTGCCTGCGTCATCGGTGCTTCGATGGGCGTTGACATCTTCTTTTTCCGTCCGCGCGATGTTGATTTCAAAAACCGGACGATCCGCGGACTCTTCTTCGACGAAGATGCGTGGCATCCAAGTATGTATGAGTTTCCGGACGTCATCTACAATCATTTGCCACTCAGTGATGCAGACAAGGAATTATTTAATCGTCTTGCAGCCGAGATTCCCTTTACGACGCACCGGATTGGGAATAAAAATGTCGTCTTACGTCAACTGGCGCAAGAAGGGACGTTTCAAGATGTCTTGATTCCGATGCATCGGGTAAAGAAAGGAAAGGCGATCTTCCCGCTGGTTGAGAAGTACGGAAAAATCGTCTTCAAGCCGGCGAACGGAAAACAAGGACAACGGATTTATACGATTGAGCAGGAGGGAGATAAGTACCGGTTCAGTCATCTACTCGAGTCGACCGTCTGTTCGACAGGGGAATTGATCAGCCGCATCGAAGAAGAGACGAAACGGAATCCGATGATCGTCCAGCCGTTCATCGCCTCGCAAACGATTCATGGGCATTCGTATTGCATGCGGATCCATGTCGCGAAGGGAGCGAACGGGCAATGGAAACTCGTCAAATATTTTCCGTTTGTCAGCAACAATCACCAAGAATCGGTCAGCCATCTCAGTCACGGAGCGTTCTCGACGACGCGGATGGACATCTTCATGAAGCAGAACTATCCGGATCAACATGAAGCGATTTCGCGACGGATCGTTGACTTTGCACGACGATTCCCAGCCTATTTCGAATCGTTTTATGCCTATCCGCTCGATGCGCTCGGGATCGATGTCGGGATTGGTGCGGATGGACGTATCTATCTCTATGAGGTCAACAGCTTGCCTGGTACGCGCTATGTCGAGTTTCAGGCAGAGTATCTCGCGGTCCAGTATTGCCAGTACCTTGCGACACATGGGCGTCCCGGTGTACATGGACTCGACCGGGGATGGATGAAGGAACGGATCGAGGCTTAGAAAAGAGGCGACGTGTGAAGACAGTATTGTTTTATGTGATGTCGGGCTTGCTCGTCCTCCTCATCGTAACGAAATTCATGGTCCCACTCTTCGGTTGGTTTCAGGCAGAGGAGCCGGTAAAAGAAACGAAACCACGGACGTCAATTCGACTGAATGAAGCACAGCTGAAGCAGTTCGATCGCGAAGATCGACTCGGTGTCGTCTATGAGATGGCAGGATTGAAGCTGAAGACGCTGGACGTCGATACGACGGAAAAAACGCGACAAACACCGCTCGTTCAAATGAAGGTCGAAAAACAAAAGCTCCTCCAAGTGATGGGGGAGCAGGGACGGTTGCTTGCGATCACGGTCAAAGTGACGAATCAGTCAGCGGACGAGATTGAAATCTTACCGAAGATCGGGGAGTATGAGACAGAGGACGAGATTGTGACGATTGCGGATCAATTTAATGCCTTGAACGGTAAATACAAACCGGATGAGAGTCGGATCGGGATCGTCTTTATTCCGTCGGAGCAACTCCGCGTGACGGAAGGACGACTCAGTCTGTTCTATGAAACGATGTCCGGTAAGAAACAACTCCGGATTGCATTACCAGCAGCAAAATAAAGAACGGGATGCCTCCAAGTTGGAGACATCCCGTTTTGTCATTTCTGGACGGCGCTGAACGCGTCTTCTGATTCGATTCCTGCTTTATTGACCGCTGTGACGACGAAACGACCTGTTGCATCTTCTGGGAGTGGGAACGCTTTACGCTCGATCGATTCTGTCGTACCGAGTTTTTTGCGTTTTCCATCCTTCTCTTGATAGACGTTGTATTTGACGACGTCTTCATCGGTTGACGCATACCAGTTGATGAATCCACCACTGACGCGAATGTTCGTCGCCGGTTTTGGTGGCGTCTTGACTGGATCCGATGCTTTTTCGTCGAGTTCCGTGAAGACGACGAGTCGGTCATCATACGTGCCTTGGTTCTCATCATACGTTCCGATACAGGTGATCAAGTTGAGGTTCCGGGTATCGGCTGGACCAAAGATTTTCTTCAGTGGTGCTTTTAAGTGATCATACTGGACGAGCTCTTTGACGCGGAAGACGAGCTTCCGTCCGGACGCATCGGTGATTTCGACCGGATCACCTTTCTTCAGCTCATGCAACTTATAGAAGATTGCTGGACCGGTCTTCGTATCAGTGTGACCGTCGATGACGGCATTACCGACGTCACCTGGACGCGGACCGAACTTGTACCAGCCGGCTTGTTGTTCGTTTTTAGGTGTCGCCATCGCGCCATCTTTATCGAGCCCGACCTGTTCGATTTTCGTCTTGATGTCGTGCTTCGGGATGAAGAGTTGTTTCGGAAGCTCGACCTCCGTTGCCGAGAGGTCCTTGAACTCCTTCTTGAAGATTTCAGACGGCTTGAGCGGATCTTCTTCCTTCGTCTCGGAAGAGGCCGCGGATTCTGTTTTTGGATCACCTTGCGTGATGTTTGATGTATCCGGTTTTGTTTGACCGAACAAGAGGAACAGCAGTGTTCCGACCGATGCGACCATCAAGAGGATGCTCGCTGGTAATAACCAACGTTTCATAAACGCGTATCTCCTTTCCGAGAGAAGGGATTCCCTCTATGTACAAAAATAACAGGATAGCATGTCGCTATCCTGTTATTGATTATACCCAATTTCTTAGGCGTTTTGACGTTTACGTGCGAGGACAAGACCGACTGCTCCGAGTGCAAGACCGAATACTGCGATCGCACCAGTTGTTGCAGCTGAGTTGTTGTCGCTCATTCCACCGTTACCTGTGTTAGGCATTGATCCTGGAGTACCATCCATGAACTTCTCTGGTGATTGTTTAACGATTGCATCACCGAGGTTAGCTCCTACGCCGTACATGTAAGCGTAAGACTCACGGAATGTGTCGACAGAACCTTTGTAGTCGCCTTCAACATACTGCATGAACGTATCTTGGACGTAAGTCTCGTGACCTGATACGGCTTCTTGTGCTGCTTTTGTTGGAAGGTTTTCTTCTGTAGCTGCACCAAGGAATGCACCGAAGTCGTTCGAGAACATTTTGAGCATATCTTGTGCGTCACCCATCAATTTTTTGTCGTCATTGATTGCTGCTGTGACGAGATTAGCTTGTGCTTCGATGTGGTTTTTCGTCCAAACTTGCTCGAATTGATCTGCACCGGCTTGACCGTATACTGATTTCATTGCTGCTTTGAAGTCAGCTGTATGCATATCTTCAGCCCAGTTTGCTGCATCGTAATCTTTCGCTTGGTCGACACCAGCTGTCATGCTGAGGTTTGCAAGAGCAACGTGTTCAGCTGCAAGGCTGTTGAGTGTTGAACGAAGGTCTGCTGCTTTTGAGTCAGCTTTCGTGTTGTCGAATTTCTCAGGCATCTGTGTTGTGATAGCAACAGAGAGTGCTTTTGAGATATCATACATACGGCTGTAACCTTCGCGGAACGTGTTGTACGATCCTTCGTAGTCACCAGCTGCATATTGCTGGAATGTTTTGTAGACGTCTGCTTCGTGAGCACGGAGAACTTCTTCAGCAGCTGCTTTCGGGAGTTTACCTTCCGTAGCTGTATCGAGGAAGCTTGAGAGATCTTGGACGAACTCTTCTGTTTCTTTCTTCGAAGCGTTGATACCGTCTTGGTCGTCCGCTTTTACAGCTTTGACGAGGTCTGTCGTATATTTGTTGTGATCAACGAAGATTTTCTCGAACTGTTTTGCGCCTTCTTCGCCATAGACTGAAGCGATTGCTGGAGTCATGTCGAGTGCGTTTTGTTTAAGTGCTGCTTCGTAATATTGCGCGTCTTTTGAACCGTCATATTGTTTCTTCATGTCCATGACTGCAAGGACGAAGTGCTCAGAGAGTAATTGATCGAGTGTTGCACGAAGATCAGCGGCTTTTGTTTTGACCGTGACGTTTTTCGGTGCATCTTGTTTCATGTCTTCTCCGCCACCGGAAGCGAATGCTGCCGTTCCTGGTAGTACGAGTGCTGCTGCCATTGCTGATGCTGCGAATTTTTTCGTGTGTTTCATCTTAAATCATTCCTCTCAGTTTTTGGTTTATTTGGTAGGTGTTTCTTGCCTGTTCTGAATAGCTTACGCAACGTCGGGTGATTTGGATTGCATAAAGTTTTAATTTTTTCAATGAGTTGTTGAAGTGATGTTTCGTGCCACCCAAGAACCGTTGATGCGTCGTTCTGGAAAGCTTACGCCGGACAGTTCAGTTTGGATTTAAAAAAGTGTAAAAAAACCGCAGAACGTGGGAAACTGTTTTTCGCCTTCCTTATATACACAAACTAAAATTTTTTAGAGGAATTGCCTGTCTGGTCGTGTTACACTAGTTGCGGAACACGTTTTGTAGCGAATTTGGAACTATTTAATACCAGGTACTAATATGCTATACTGTTCTCAGACTGAATCAATGAAAGGTGATCAAGATGGTACAAAACCAAACAGGCACGGATCAGCCAACGCGTGAACGCCTGAAGAAGAAGCAACAGGCTTCAAACCAGGAAACCGGCAATCCGGAGCACAAATCAGAGCGACGTCTTCGTGCATATTCGACACGCCGAGTTCCGATCATCGTACGTGTACTGATCGTTCTCGTTCTCATCGTCGTAGCACTGATCGTCGGCGCAATGGTGGGTTATGCGACGTTTGGTGGTGGCGAGGCAATGGATGTGTTAAAGCTCGACACATGGACCCGCATCACCGATTTTTGGATGAAATCTTAATTTAATCAGTGATGGGAGCTGTCGAATATGTATACGATCGAACAAATCAAGGAAGTCATTCCGCACCGGTATCCATTTTTACTCGTTGACCGCATTTTGGAAGTCGAAGAGGGAAAACGTGCCGTTGGTATCAAGAACGTCACGGCGAACGAAGAATTCTTCAATGGCCATTTCCCAGAATACAATGTCATGCCCGGCGTCTTGATTGTCGAAGCACTCGCCCAAGTCGGTGCCTTCGCCGTGCTAAAGATGGAAGAGAACCAAGGGAAGCTTGCCTTCTTCGCAGGAATTGAAGGATGCCGCTTCAAACGTCAAGTCGTGCCCGGGGATCAGCTCCGCCTCGAAGTCGAATTGACGAAGGTCCGCGGACCAATCGGTAAAGGTCGTGCCACAGCCACAGTCGATGGGGAAGTCGCCTGTGTCGCTGAACTGACGTTTGCTATGAAGTGAAGCGAACATGAAACGCTGGCTTCTCCCCCTCGCGATTTCCTTACTCGTCGTTCCTGGTTGTCAGCGCGCAGAACAAGCGAAGACCGCTTCCCCGACGGTCATCGTAGATCCCGTTAAGCGTGCAGGACAGACCGAGAACATTTCCGCTCAGGTCACTCTGACGGAAAATGACCGGATGCGTCTTGTTATCCGGACAGCGAATGACATTCGACTCGATGACCAACAGGTCGATATTCGGCTCGAAGTCGCCAATCAATCGATTCCGTTTCCGTTCGTCTCCTTCGAAGCGAAGAAGATGGGGGAAATCCGGACCTATACGTCCAATACGACGATTGAAAAAGAAGTCTTCGATGACCAACGTCTTCCGGTCCTCATCATTGATGCAGGAGCAGGGCGTGGGATCGAGATTCCGCTTGAAATCGTCAAATAAGACAGCATAGCGAGCTTCTAGCTCCATGTGCTGTCTTATTTTTGTTTGATTTCGGCTCGTCAGGGTACAAAAAACATATACAAAGGAGGAATCATTATGAATCACACGGTACAGCAACGACTGACAGATTGTATTCTTGCTTGTAATCATTGTTTTGATGCCTGTCTGAAGGAAGAACATGTCGGACATATGGCGAATTGTATTCGACTCGACCGGGATTGTGCGGATATCTGTAGCCTCTTGCTACAAGCAATCGCTCGAAACAGCTCGAATGTCGCGGTTCTTGCAAAGGCATGCCAGGAGATATGTGAAGCCTGTGCCGCTGAGTGTAGTAAACACGATCATGACCATTGCCAAGCGTGTGCGAAGGCGTGTACGGCATGTGCGCAAGCGTGTAGTCAGCTCGTCTAAGACCTTGTCTCTCGACAAGGCTTTTTTATTATAAAAAAATAGCAGGAATTCAAGATTTTTTCTGGTTATTTTTGGCGGATTTGTTTACTATTTAGGGAGGTAATATTAAATCACGATAGGAGCATACATACACTCATGAGAAAACTTAGCTTACTTTTGATGGCACTCGTCGTCGCGTTCGGACTGAAGTTACCGGTCTACGCAGAAACTGTCGAGTGGGACGTCACCGGGACGGGCACGGGTCCATATACGTTGACGTTTGAAGGCACAGGCATCGTTGATATCACGTCGGAGACGGCACTCGTCTTTGAAGATGGCGTGACAGGTGAAGACGTCAACATCGAAGAGACACCGGTCGTGACGTTCACGGCAGAGACGGCACCTGTCGTCAAGGTCGTCTCAGCAGATGGACAACGGACGATTCTTGTCCAGTTCGGTAAAGTTGTCACGCCAGAAGAGCCGAAGACAGAAGAACCAACTCCAGAGACACCAGTAACAGAAGAACCGGTTAAAGAAGATCCGGCAACGGATGAACCGACGACAGACGAACCGACACCGGAAGAGCCTGTGACGGAAGAACCGGTCAAGGAAGAGCCGACGACAGACGAGCCAGAGACAGGTGATGACGCGACACCGACACCAGTCGAGGTACCGACGACGGCAACGATCGAAGGAACGATCTGGTTCGATGAGAACGAAGACGGCATTCGCCAAGAGAAGGAAACACGTCTCGATGATGTCGTCGTCTATTTGATGGACCGGAATGAAGATGTCATCGATGAAGTATACACGAAGAATGGTCTATACAGCTTCAAGGATTTAAAACCAGGAACATATGAAGTCGAAGTCGACGGATATGACATGGGGTACTATTTCTATTCCGAGCAAAACGTTGGTGACGACCGGACGATCGACTCCGATGTCGATGAAGACTTTGGGATGAAGAAAGTCCGTCTCGTCGCAGGTCAGACGGAAGTGATCGACGCTGGGATTTACGGCGACGAAGAGCTCGACGGTGCGTTCGAGCATTGGTTAGCCGTTGTCAATTTCTTTGATGCAAACGGAAACCAACAGCCAGATTTTGATGAAGGAACACTTCCTGCGACGTATACGGTGACGGATGCGATCACAGGAAAGGACGTCTATCAGGAAAAGATCGCAAAAGATGATTTAATGATGCTCCAACTTGATCCGGGAACGTACACGATCAAGACGGAAGTCGCAGCGGGTTACACGGTCAAAGCGATGCATCACCTTGACATGGATGACTTGATGATGGATATGGACGAAGAGATGTATGAAGACTATGAGTCATTCGCTCAGCAAGCGAAAGCGATGAAACTGATGGCGAGCGATGAAGAAGCAATCTCGCCGGAAGAACAAGAGATGATTGATGAATTGTTGAAGTACTTCGAGCGAAAATCACCGGAAGCGGGTGTGACGATCGAAGACGGCAGCCTCGGTACGATTTTGCTCGCGGAAATCGCGAAAGCAGAACCGGTCGCAAAACCGACGCCAACACCAACGTCAACAGAAACATCTGTTCAGACAGTCGATTCGGCTGAAAAACAATCGAAACCTACGACAACGACAGCAACGGGCACATTACCACAAGCAGGTGAAGACAAGCCGTTCCCATATGCAGCAACGGGAGTAGGACTTGCTATCGTCGGCCTTTGGTTACTCGTTCGTCGGGGAGCATAACGATTAGAGACCTTCTATACGAGGGTCTCTTTTTTGATGTGTGTATACTTTGACACACACGCACACATGTGTGTATAGTAAAGGTACTACTAGAGGGAAAGAGGGATGACGATGTTAACGACAAAACAGATCAGTGAATTGTTACGTGTCTCAGAAGAAACGGTCCGTCGCTGGATTCGGACGGGCGAATTGCATGCCGAACAGGACGGAAAAGGGTATCTCGTCGATGAGTTGGCGCTGAAACGTCTCGTCGATGAGAAGTCGCAGATTCCAGGAACCGCGATGAACAAGATTCTCCCACTCATCCAAGATATGTTCGGACCGGAGGCGGCTCAGTTTGCGAAATCAAACTTGTTTGACCCACTCCGTCAATCGATGGAGCAAGCCCCTCCAAAGCCGGAAGCATCGAACGAGTCACTCGCAGAAGAACTCGATCGTCTAAAACGCAAAAAACGTCGTCTCGAACTTGAGCACGAACTGAAGTTGCTTGAGATTGAAGAGAAGATCGCAGCAATCGAACGGAAAGTTCAGTCCTGAACACGAAAAGCGATGTCCCCAATTGAGGAGACATCGCTTTTTTTCGTTCGACCATAAGAAAAACCCACTTCACGAGTCGGAAGGGGTTTTGTCGTTTGCTTGTTTCTTTTTACGGTACCAGTACCAGTAAGCAAGTCCCAGTCCAATTGGGATTGCAGCCAAGTACGGGTTAGCTTCGATGAAGCTGATCATCTCAAAGAGCGCGAACCATCCACTAATTAAACCGAGGATGAGTAAAATCGTCCGTAGTGCTTCGGGAAGCTTGCGGATCCGATACGCAATGAGACAGACGAGGCAAAAGATAATGATAGCCACGAGCATTCCTCCCATTCCCGTAATCCAGTATAGCGTATTCAGAAAGCTTTTTCGATGCACAAATCTTCTGCTCTCCCGTATAGTGGAGACAGAGAAACTATCGAAGGACGTGATGGAATGCAACTGACAGTGATTGGAACAGGATATGTCGGTCTCGTGACTGCAATTGGACTGGCGGAAAACGGACACCACGTAACGTGCGTTGACTTGAATGCTGAACGGATGGCGCAATTGACACGAGGGATCCCGCCGATTAAAGAAGAGGGGATCGAAGAAGCGCTAGTCGCGAATCAACAACGAATGACATTCACGACGGAATACCCAGTCGCAAAGACATATCTTGTCGCTGTCGGAACACCGGAGAAAGCGGACGGGAGTTGTGACTTGTCGGCAGTAGAAGCTGTCGTCGCTCATATTGAACGAATCGCACCAACTGCGGCTGTCATTATTAAATCGACAGTTCCACCTGGTACGACGATGCAACTAGCGATGCAGTATCCGACGCTACGCTTTGCGATGGTCCCTGAGTTTTTACGGGAGGGTACGGCTCTTGCTGATATGCGGAATCCTCATCGAGTCGTCATCGGAACCAACGATGACGATTTATCGCAAGAACTAGCGACATTATTTGCGACGACAGCACCTCTTGTTGCAGTCGACCCGACGACGGCTGAGTTAACGAAATATGCGGCGAATAGTTTTCTGGCAGTGAAAATCAGTTTTATCAATGAAATCGCGCGACTAGCGGATGCTGTTGGGGCTGACGTATCGGATGTTGCAAAAGGAATTGGTCTCGATCCACGGATTGGTTCCTCATTCTTGCGAGCTGGAGCCGGATACGGTGGATCATGTTTCCCGAAAGATATCGCAGCGCTTACGACGCTCGCTCGTGAACATGAGCAACAACTTCATGTCATTGAAGCAGCAGATAAAACGAATGAAGCTCAACTAGATTATGTCTTACAAAAAATCCAACCACGAACTGGGATGCGCGTGGCGCTACTCGGTCTCGCCTTTAAGCCAGGAACGGATGACTTACGAGACGCGCCAGCACTACGTCTCGCAACACGACTGGAGCAACTTGGCGTCAGTGTAACCGGCTATGATCCAGTTGCCCGGACGTTACTCGACCAAAAACAAACGGTAGAAGAAGCGCTGAAGGGTGCAGATGTCGCGGTCATCATGACGGAATGGGAAGAACTCCGCAATATTAAACCAGAGCAATTCGTTCGTCAGATGCGTCAACCACGTGTCGTTGATGGACGTAACTGTTGGTCATTCACGGATCAACCGGGAGATGTTCAATACGAAAGTATTGGAAGACCGGCTAAATCATTTTCGAACAATCGAACCGTTTGACCTGTCATGATAGGTGAGCCCCCCGCGGACTCACCTATTTTTGATGAAAAGGAGTAGACGCATGGTCATTGATTATTTCGCAGTCTTACCGAGTGGGAAAAAAGGCGCACTAGAGCCGCACTGTCTGACTCAAGGAACATGGTATCAGCGTATCAATGAGGAATTGTTTCGAGCCATCCATTATGGAGCCGGGATCATCCGAATCCGTGATAAAGGAGCGGAACTGCGGATTCCGATCGAGTTCGGATTCGGTTATGTCTTGCAGTACCTGCGTCAGTTCACGGAGGCAGAACGACAGGAAGGACGAAAACGTCATGTCTTGCAACGGCAGCTCGATTGGATTGGTCGCGGATTACCGATTGAACTCAAGCGACGTGGAGCGAAGATCGAAATGTGGGCCGATGATGTCCATCGCTTACACCGGGAATCGTTCCTCCGAGCAATCGAAAAAGCAGATCATTTCATCTCGTGAAATCGAAACTTTATTTTAGTAAAACGAAAATGAGACAAAAATATAATAAAATGTAAGCGTTTTCTTTAAAGGGGTGAATCCAAAATTTAATTTCCATGCACAGCCTATGTAAATATATTTTATTTTATTACTATTCACCTATTTTTTACAAAAAATCTATTGTAGCGTCTTTCCTAGTTTTGTATATTTGACCTGTAGCGTTTCTACCGATTCTCAAAAACGAAACGGTTGAACGTACGAATCTACAATCAGAAATGGCTTCTTGGAGCGATTTCGGCAGTTTCTTTAGTTCATCCCAATCGGATACATAATGGCTCACGAATGGATCGTCTTGATGATAGACGAAAAGTCGCACGTGAAACAGAACGTACTCCTCCTAAGACGACTAAAGAATTTTTTAACTGCTTTAAAGTAAAATATTTCTATATTTTACTTATATTGTAGATTTAAAATTGGGGTTTTCGCTTTTGATTTGTTAGAAAAGAGGAGGAATAGTAAACATGGGTTATTCGAAGAAAACGAACAAATTGTACGCTGCTGCAGCTGCGCTCGCAGTCACGGCGTCTGTCGTAGCACCGGTTGCTGCTGATGCAGCATCGAAGGTCTCGGTTAAATACATCTCTCCAATCTTGATGAAGCACGCTGGTGGTTCGAAATATGCAGTCAAGAAATTGACGCTTCCGACGAAAGTCAAAGTCAAACTTTCAAACGGCAAGTACGAAATGCGCTCAGTCAAATGGAGCGGTTCTGTCAAATTCGAAAAGAAATACATCAACAAATACCAAGTCCTTTACGGTAAGGTAGCAGGTACGACAAAGAAAGCTGTTCTTAAAGTCGAACTTCAAAACTACCCAGTTGATGTCCTCGAACCAGTCCTCGAGCCGGTCGCTGTTGGCGGAAAAGTTCAATTGCCAAGCACGATCAGCATCCAGTACAAATCAGGTATCATCGTTAAACGCCCAATCAGCAAGTTCAATCTCAAAACTCCATCGACTTCAAAAGCAGGAAAATATAAACTGGCTTACTCGTACAAAGGTGCTAACTCTGTCGTAACAGGTTACATCAACTACGAAGTCAAGGCAGCAAGCATCTCGAACGTCATGGGAAGCGTCGATGATCAGATGCTTTCAGTCAAAGCAGATGTCATGTACCCAGCAGTGGGCGCAGCGGCAGAACTCTTAATCTACCCAGGTAAAGACTTATCAACGACGCCAATCGTTGCAAAAGGAACGCTCTCGAAAGGGAAGTTCATGGCGTCGCAAGGTGGCATTCCAGAAGGAACGCACAGCTACGTCGTCAAAGTCGGCGATGTCAAATCAGCTCCGATGGACTTCACGATCGCAAACACGGTCCTCGCTTCAGCGAAAGCAATCGGCAAAGAGAAAGTCGAAGTTTCATTCTCGCGTGCCGTTGACTCTGTATCAGCAGACAACTTTAAAATCGCAGGTGCGACAGTCAAGTCAGCGACACTTAGCGCAGACAAGAAGTCAGCAGTTCTTGAAGTCGAAGGACTCGAGTACGGCATGGACTACTCAGTTGACGCAAAAGGCATCTTGATTGGTGGCGTTGCGAAAGACCTCGGTTCACTCAGCTTCATGACGCAAAGCGTCGAAAACATCTGGATGCTTGAAGTGACACCAAAAGCGTCTTCGATCCTTGCAAACGGATCAGACAACACGGAAGTCACATTCCAGTTGAAAAACAAAGCAACAGGTGAAGTCGATACGAAAGCAGACGATATCGTCTTGAAATTATCGACATCATTCGGTTCACTCGCGAAAGAACGCGTCACGATTCAAGATGGTAAAGCGACGGTTCTCTTGACGTCTGAGTTCAGCAACACAGACATCGAAGCAACAATCGACGCGCAAATCATCGAAACAGTCAACGGTGAGTACAAAGACTTGATCGGTAAGATCGATGGACAAGCGAAAGTCAAGTTCAGCACGGTCATGGTTACGCCAGCACCAGTTGAATTGATCAACGTCCTTGCAGCGGAATCGAACCAAGCGGATCGTGTGACGATCTTCCTCGATAAAGCGGTCTCACGTGATCTTCTCTTGAAATCGTTCGGTCTCGATAAGAAATTACCGACTGTTGACGAGAGCGAATACCTCGCAAACGACAACATCCAAATCGAGCAGTTCGACGGTTCGAAACGTGTTATCGGTATCAAATCGATTCCTTCGAATCCAAAAGCATTCGAATTGATCCTTGATAAAGAAACACCACTCCAAGACAACGCAACTGTTAAAGTACTTGCGAAAATCACAAGTAGCACGGATACAGAAGTGAAGTCAAAAGCAAGCTTCAAGTTGACGGATGCACGTCAGCCAGAAGTCACTTCGGTCAAATCAGTCGGTCTGAACCAACTTGAAGTGAAATTCTCTGAAGCGATCGCAGACGCGAAGTTCAAAATCGATGGTCAATACGGCGAGAAGTACTTCAAAGTCGAATACCTCGGATTTGATAACAAAACAGGCGTCGATCGCCGTGATACAGTCATCATCACGTTGAACGATGAGCAGATGATGATGGGTGCAAAAGCAGAAGAAGCTTACCCAGGACCGAAGAAAGGCTACTTCACGCCTGGTAAACACTCACTCCAGATCTGGAACGCGATGGACTTCGCAGCCCTTTCGGATGAGTCGAACATCGGAACGACACAAAACCTCGACTTCACAGTCGCTGCTGATACAGTCAAGCCGACAGCTGGTGTCGTTGTTGAGTCGCCAGAACAGTTCCGTATCATGTTCAGCAAACAGCTGAAAGGTCTTGATCTTGATGCGGTCAAAGCATTGCTTGCTTCGAAGAAGTTGAAACTCGAGCGTTACAACTCGAACACGAAGTTGTACGAAGACTTCAGCCAGTATGCTGATGTCACGTACTACGATGAAGAGACAGGCGAAGTTCTCCTCGAACTCAATAAGGACTGGACGGAAATCTACGATACAGTCAACACGAAAGAGAACTACTACAACGATAAGTTCAAACTTTCGCTCGCAAAAGATTCTGTCAAAGCAGAAGCAAACGGCGAGAAAAACGACGCGTTGTCGCTTGATCTCAACTATGCTGGTTCACCGCTCAACTCTCCAGATCTGAAGAGTGCGGAAATCACGACGATTGACCGTTACCTCTTGACGAACGACTTCACAGTCATGATGAGCGAGCCGGTTAAACTTCGTGGTCTTGATCAGTCGGATACACCACTCATCAACGCAGAAGGTACAGTACTTCCGCCAAAAACAACAGTTGAGTTCATCGGTAAAGATAAAAACGGTAAAACCGTTACGATCGATGGATCAGTCGTTGGTTACACGGATAGCTCAGATATGAACTTCCGCGTCGCTGCGAATGATAACCTTCAGTATCTCGTCGACAAAGAAGGATACGGCGAAGAGTGGAAAGTCGTCGTCAAGTCACTCTCTGACGATGTCGGAAACACTGTCGCTACAGCGACACACGACTTCAAAGTTTCGAAAACGCCAGTCACACCAGTGGCTTCACCATTCGAAATCGCTAAAGTCACAGCTAACGCAAAAGATGAAAAAGACGTCATCCGTATCAAGTTCTCTGAAGGTGTTCAATACACTGGAATGTACGATGCAACGAACACTGCACAGTACACGTTGAACGGAAAAAATCTCCCAGTCGGCACAAGCATCTCGCTTGCAGATTCGGATGATGATATCACGAACGGTCTCGACATCGTTAAGATCAAAGTTCCAGAAGGGACACTTAAAACATTGTCGAACGTCATCACGGTCAACAAAGAGCTTCAGTCGTATGACAACTCTGTCTTGACTGGTGGTTACGAGAAAGCAGTTCTTCTCGGACTGAACTAAGAAATGCGAACCTCTTCCTACTTCGGTAGGAGGAGGTTTTTTCGAGGTATTAGCGCAATCGATTGCATTTTAAAAAACCTATTTACTTATTTTAAAAAAACGGGCGTATATTCATCATTATAAAATGTTAAATTATGTGATGTTATTTGGAAATTCAGGTATAAATATTTAAAAACATACAGAGATAAAGGAGATTTAATCCATGAGCAAAACAACAAAAGTATCTGCTGGGTTGTTAGCAGCAGTCGTCGCGACAAGTGGGCTCACATACGCATCCGAACGTGCCCAAGCATTCACAGCAGGTGAAAAACTCGACAACCGTGTCATTTTCCAAAGCTTTAGCCTTTTCCAACCGTATGAAAGTAACATGTACCGGACGCTTGCGAAAAAAGGAGATTTACTGAACGCGTGGGGCGTGACAGATGTCTGGCTTCCACCAGCGTATCGTTCATTTGATATGGCTCGTTATTTAGAAGGATATGCGATTGCCGATCGATATGACCTCGGTGAATTCCCGCAAGGACCGGGTGGTACGATTCCGACAAAGTACGGAAAAGCCTCACAACTCGAGATGATGGTCGATATGTTGCATGACGATAACATCAAAGTCCAAATGGATCTCGTACCGAACCAAATGCTTGGTCTAAGTCAACGGGAAGCGGTTTACGTTCGTCGTGCGACAGGTTCAGGTAAACCGTTCGCGAATCCATTCACAGGTGGCGAAACGACGAAGACCCTTGCGACTCCTTACCTCGCTTACACAAAAGGTGGCGGTATGGGGCAAGCGAAATATGGCTACATCAAAGAATGGAACAAATCATATCTCAACGGAACCTCTCTTCAAGGGCAGGGGCTTGGACGGATCATGACAGACCAAGACGGGAAAGCATATCGTTTCTTTGGTGTCGATCACGCAGACAACTATTTACCAGAATGGTTGCTTGAAGCGGCAAAAACGGGACATATCAACACGGTCGATTCATATCTTGCGACAGATGGCTGGTATGAAGTATCGCCAGATAACTGGAAGCCAATGTTGACGCAGTATACAAAAGATACAGGCTACCTTCCGTTCATGCTCAAGAATGGCTTTGCATCAAAAGAAGTATTGTTAGCATCTGGGGATAATGGAAAAATTGCAGATTTAACAAATCAATACATGAGTACAAAAGCGGAGTATGGTTACGGTTCGGAAGAACGTTCGTTCCAAAACGATAACTCAGGAATCGATACAGAAGATCAGTTCCTCTTCGTCGATGAAAAGGGAACGCCGACGCAGACGATCAACAACACGATGGCAAGAAATGATGAATTCCTAGTCGGCGTTGACCTCGCGAACTCGAACCCGGAAGTCATCAAGGAGCAGAAAAACTGGATGAAGTGGATGCTTGAAACGTATAAGTTCGACGGATTCCGAATTGATGCGGCGTCGCACTATGATACAGCGATTCTCAAAGCAGAAGCGGAAATTTCGAAAGCGCATTTCGGAAAACAAGATTACTTGAGCTATATTGAAAGCTATAAAGCATCTCAACGTTCATACATGAAAGCAAACAACAACGAACAACTCATCATGGACTCTGATTTGTACTTCACATTACGTTCGGCACTAAAAGCTTCGCAAAAACGTCCACTTCGTGATCTTACGAAACTTTCAGTCGTAGACCGTGAAGGTTATGGAGCGACGGATGTTCAACCGAACTGGTCGTTCGTCAATAACCATGACCAAGAGAAAAACCGCGTCAACCAAATCATGCTCGATATGTTTGGCATCAAGGCTGGTGCTCAATACAGTAAAACGGATCAGCCGAAGTCGTTTGAGAAGCTGTACACGAAAGAAAAAGAAGCAGAAGCATTGGCAATCTACAACAAAGAGCTTGCTAGTCCGACAAAGAAATACTCGACGGAAAACATCGTCGCGCAATACGCGTTCCTTCTTTCGAACAAAAACACGGTGCCAACGGTCTACTACGGTGATCTCTACCAGACGGATGCATCGTACATGTCGAAAACGACACCGTACTATGATGAAATCACGAATCTCCTAAAAGTCCGTAAACAGTATGCGTATGGTAAACAACACGTTGCGTACCACACGTCGAACACGTCAAAAGAAGCGGGTAAAGACTTGATCTCAAGCGTCCGTTTCGGAAAAGACCGCAACACAGGTGTCGCGACAGTCATCGGGAAAAACGCAGCGCTTGATACGACAGTTCAAGTCAACATGGGTAAAACACACGCGAACCAAGTCTTCGTCGATGCTAGTGGCGTCACGAACACGAAACTCGTCACAGATAAGAACGGTATCTTGACGGTTCCAGTCAAAGGCATCAAAACAGCTGAAGTCAACGGTTACGTCGGCGTCTTCGTTCCACAAGCAACAAAGGCACCAGTCGCAACGACCAAAGCCGGTGCAGTTTATCAAGGAAAAGCACTCGACTTGAAAACGACAGTCGCGAACACGACATCAGCAGTTGCGTCAACACGCTACCGTGTCCTTGATACGAAAAAAGCGACAGTTGATTCAAAAGGTCGCCTGACAGGTAAAGCAACAGGTAAGACGACGGTTGAAGCAACAGTTACGTTAAAAGACGGTTTTGTCTTGAAAACAGTTTTACCGATCGAAACAAAAGCAAACAGCGTCACGCTGAAAGCAACAAAAGCAACACTCAAGAAGAACCAGACGACACGTATCGCGTATACGTCAGCAACGGATAAGATCAAATCTGTTCAGTATACATCAGCAAACAAAAAAGTCGCGCAAGTCTCGTCACGTGGTAACGTAAAAGGAATCAAAGCAGGTAAGACGACGATCCGTGTCACATACACGACAGTAGGAAACTACAAAGTCGTCAAAACATTCACAGTCACAGTCAAGTAATATTAGACATCACTCTCCCTGCGAGAGTGATGTTTTTTTGATTCACATCAATGTTTTACTATATTCCACATAATTCCATCTAATCCGGGTATTAGTAAGAAAGACCTAGAGGGAGGAACAATGATGCGAACATGGATAGCAGGGAGCTTAGCACTTGGTTTGATCTGTAGTACGGTACCAGTCAATGCGTTTGAAAAGCAGGAAACGATTCGTCCGGCAACACTAATGAAGGCAAAGGAAGTCCCCACGTTTTCGAAACAAGCCGGCAGCGCCTTAACAGGTCGCTTTGACTCGGATGGATTTGCGGTCTGGTATTTTGATGCGAAGAATTTTGTCGCAAAAGGAACGCACTTTGAGTTCGAGCTCGACTACGATACGTACGGAACGATGTTCGCCAGTAAAGCGGACGCGGAAGCAGGTCGCGTCTACAACCGCTACTATCAAGTTACGGGTGATACACTCTACTTCCCACTCAGTTGGAGCGGACGCCAATACTTAGTTCTCGAAGGCTATCCGGGCGATCGTTATTCTGTTCCTGCCTACATCTCACGTTACGAACCGATCGAGGAATCGATGACAGCTGCCGTCAAAGCAGTCAAACCAGCGTTACTTGTTCAGACACGTCCTGGTGCAATGCGGGCGCAATCGTTCGGTGCCTCAAAAGTCGAACCACTAGCGTCTGAGCTTCGCATCGAACGACTCGTCTATAATTCCTATGCTGACGCTGAAGCAGCGAAGAAAAAGTTCGAGCGATCGAATAGCGTTGCGTTCGCAGAGTTCGACGCACCGATCCAAGCCTTCAGTATCGACGCCTATCAAAAACATCAGTGGTCGCTGCAGAACACGGGACAAAAGAAGGGACTGAAGGGAGCAGACATCGGCTTCGTCGCCATGCAAAAACGCATCAAAGGCAAGAAGCTGTCTGCAACGAAAGTCGCAGTCCTCGACTCCGGCATCAATCCAACGTATGCCGACTTCGCTGGTAAAGTCCGGATGGATCTCGGCTATGATTTCATCAATGGCGATAAGACAGCCTGGGATGATAACGGACACGGTTCACACGTCGCCGGGATCATTGCAGCAGGTGGAAATAATACGTACGGGATGACCGGTATCAATCCGATGACGACGTTGATTCCAATTAAGGTGCTCGATGAGTCAGGGGCTGGTTCGGTCTCGGGACTCGTCAAAGGCATCCAGCATGCGACAAAACAAGGTACCCGAGTCATCAATATGAGTCTCGGTGGTAGTTCTTCTTCGAAATCGATCGAGTCGGCATTAGCCGCAGCGGTCAAGAAGAACATCCTGATCGTCGCTGCTTCCGGGAACGAAGGACGCGGAACGGTCGCATATCCGGCCCGTTCGAAATATGTCTTGTCGGTCGGTGCAACCGGACGAAAGGATACAAAAGCGTCGTTCTCGAATTATGGAACGGGTCTAGACCTCGTCGCTCCCGGCGTCTCGATTCCAAGCTACCTCGCAGATGGAGAGTTGTTATATGGAAGTGGGACTTCGATGGCGACGCCACACGTCGCAGGTGTCGCGAGTCTTATGATCAGTCTGAAGCCTTCTTTGAAGGCAGGTAGTGTGGAAAGTATCCTCAAGAAATCAGCGAAGGATCTCGGTAAAAAAGGCTATGATACGAGTTATGGTGCCGGTCGTTTGAATGCCGATAACGCCGTCAAACTGATCCCTTAATGCAGTCAAGAAGTCCTGTGCGAACAGGGCTTCTTTTTTTCAGTCAATTCATTGATTGATAGAGGTAAAAAGAACTAGGAAAATCAATTTTTTCCATTATAATGAAAAAGGATACAACGATAAGGAGTGAAATCAAATGAAAAAGGTCATCGTCAGTGCTCTCCTCGTGAGTGCATTTGGTACATATACATGGGATACGACAGAGGCAGCGACAACGGCGAAAAAAGTCCCAGCCATCGAAGCCAAAACGAAAAAAGGCTACATCAAAGGAACGTTCGATGCGAGCGGGAAAGCCTTGTTCTATTTTGATACGAAGACGTATCTGTCAGGTGGAACACACTTGAAGTTCGCCTTTGACGCTTCCAAAAAAGCGACCGTTTATACGTCGCAGACGGAATACAAACAAAAAGATCCATATGCGCGGTATGCGAATAGTAAAAAGACACTCTTTTTCCCACTGACATGGAGTGGACGACAATACATCGAAGTGACGGGAACGAAGAATAAAGCATTTACGATTCCCTATAAACTCGAACGCCTCGAACCCATTCGCGAATACGCGACAAAATCAACGACAACCGGACAAGCGACGAGTCTCGTCGTCCGTCTGAACGGGGCGACGAAAGCAAGTACGTTGTCACAGACGTCACGGGCTACTGATCACGAAACGATTGACAGTACGCTACGGCTCGAGAAGTTCTCCTACAACAGCTTCATCCAAGCGATGGCAGCTAAACGGCAACTCGAAAAAATGAAGGGCGTGCGTTACGTCGAACTCGATCAACCGATGAAGTTACTCAGCACCGATCCGTTCCAGTCCGTCCAGTGGGCATTAAAAAACACCGGACAACGCGGAGGCGTCAAAGGAGCGGACATCGGTTATCACGCGATGGTCAAGCGGATTGCCAACAAGTCACGTTCAACCGTTCGTGTGGCAGTCGTCGATACGGGGATCAATCCGACCTATGCGGATTTCGCCGGACGCGTCCGGATGGATCTCGGATATGATTTTGTTCATAAACGTCAACTTGCTTACGATGATCACGGGCACGGAACACACGTTGCCGGTGTCATTGCTGCAACATCAAACAATGGGTATGGGATGACGGGGATCAACGATCGAGTAAGCATCATTCCGATCAAGGTCATCTCGCGCAATAACTATGCGTCGAACTCGAATATCGCTAAAGGTATTCTGTTCGCTGTAAAACAAAAAGCAAAAGTCATCAACTTGAGTCTTGGTGGTGGCGGTGTTTCCTTAGCGATTGAAGATGCGCTAGCGGAAGCACGCAAGAAAGGAATCTTCGTTGCAGCAGCAACCGGCAATGAAGGCGCGTCGAAACTGTCCTATCCGGCACGCTCGAAATATGCGTTCTCAGTCGGGGCGACGAACCGATTCGATAAACGAGCGTCGTTCTCGAACTACGGCGAAGGACTCGATCTCGTCGCACCAGGGCAAGATATCGCGAGTTATTTACAAGACGGCGAATCGATCTTTTGGAGTGGCACATCGATGGCGACACCGCATGTCGCCGGCGTCGCGAGTGTCCTCTATAGCTTAAAGCCAAGTATCAAAGTGATGGACGTCGAATCGATTCTTCGTAAGTCAGCGAAGGACCTCGGCAAAAAAGGCCGTGACACGACGTACGGGTATGGTCGCTTGAATGCTGATCGTGCCGTCCAACTCGTGAAATAAGGAAAGTAGGTTAAACGATGAAACGTATCTTATGTGTCTTTCTGATTGGTGTCCTCTGTATAAGCGGGACACTCGAAGGACAGGCAGCGTCAAAAGAAGAACAGCAAACATTAAACGATTATCGGAAGTTGAAGTTCGGACTGACACTGACGCAAATCGCAAAAGTCGTCTACGGTTCATCATACAAGGAACATCTAACACAAAAGAATGGTGCAACGGTCTTGAAACAAAAAGCGAATTGGGCGAAGCAGGATAAAGGATATCGGTCCCGGTCGTATTCATTCGTGGATCAGTCGAAGACCCTTCCGAGTCGGACGACACTTGAGTTCTATACGAAGAAAAATGGAAAAACGTATTATCTCGCTCAAAAAGCGATTCAATTTTTAGCGGATACGAATACGGGACTTCGGGAGAGCACGCGGACACTGAAGCATGTGACGTATGTTCAGGGAGATGAGACAGAAGAAGAGCTCGACGCACTGTTGTCAGGAAAAGGATTAGGTCAGGTTGGAATGCGCTGGTCATGGGACTTTACATCCGTCCAGACGAAACAGGAACGGAAAGCGTATAAGTATAAGGGACGGATCAAGATTTATATCTTCCAAAGCTCTAATCCAAAGAAGCAAATCGATATGACGATGAAGTTTGATGATCAGCAGAAGCAATATAAGGTCAACAACTATAGACTCATTCCGATTGAAGCTCCTAAAACAAAATAAGCAGACAATCATGTCTAACAGTCATCATGAAGGAACAATTAGAAGGGGAAAATAGAAATGAAAGTACTAGCAAAACTGATGGTTTTCGTAATCATAGTGATGTCAATTTTTGCTCCAACTACAGCATCGGCAGCATCCAAAGAAGCACTACAGATCAAACAAGAGTACAAAGCACTTAAGTTCGGTATGACGCTAACGGAAGTCGCAAAGACGTTATACGGAAAAGAGTACCGGAAATACATCAAGAAACAAAATGGTAGCGTCGTCTTTACGAAAAAACCGGGAACGACCGATAACGAACAAGGGTATCGGTCCCTCGGATACGTACTTGATCGCCCCTCTAAAAACCTTCCAACGACAACGCTTCTTGAATTTAGTACGAAACAGCACCAGAAGACATATTATCTGACACAAAAAGCGCTGTACTATCAAGCCGATACGGAAAACGGGTTGTATGAAAATAGCCGGACACTCATGAAGTCAGCGTCATTACGCCACGGGATGACGGAGAAACAACTCGACCAACTGGTGTCCGGCAAAAAGCTTGGACAGGTGTCAATGTATTTTAGTTGGAACGTTTCGTCCGTTTTCAAAGAAAGTCCGATGAAAACGGGGCGCTACAAAATCTATCAATTCCATCGACCACATTCGAAAAAGATGCAGGTCGTCACCTTGTCCTATAACAAGCAGAAAAAGCGATATGAGGTTGATACAGAAATCGGGATTTCATTGAAATACGAAAAATGAATAAGGATGATTCATGGAGTCATCGAGGAGAGTAGGAAACAGATATGAAACGCATCATGATATGGTCACTCTGTTTAGTACTGTTGCTTGGTCTGTTTGTTCCAGGAACAGTATCCGCAGCAACAAAAGCAGAAACGCTTGCGACGTCACAGTACAAAGGCTTGAAAAATGGAATGACGATGGAACAAGTCGCGCAAGTCCTGTATGGCAAGTCGTATCAGAAACACCTGAAGAAAAGAAACGGATCGACTGTTCTTAAACTTCCAATCAACTTCGAAGGAGACGAAGAAGGACATAAACAATTGATCCATGTCCTCTCCGATTCGGCAACACCCCATCTCCCGACTGAACTGGTCTTACAATTCATGACGAAAGAGAAGAGTGCGAAGTATCGCTTGGTGACGAAAGCCTTGTTCATCGAACGGAAGACGAAGACAGGATATCGTGAAAGCACACGGACGCTCGTCAAAGGTGCCGTACTCCAGAACGGGATGACGGAAAAAGAGCTGGATGCGAAATTGACGGGGAAAGGTCTTGGTAACTGGACGATGCTCGGTCATATGGATACAGCGTCTGCTTATACGCTGGACGAACAAAAAAGAGGATTTGCTGAAGTGTCTCGGATCAAAGAATATGTCTTTAGATCGACGACGAACAAGTGGAAACATGTCGAACTGACGTATAGCGAACAAAAAAGAACCTACCAGGTCAGTGATATTCGGACGATTAAGACAAAAAACTAAAGCACGTGCAACAGAAAGTGAGTGAAATGGATGCAGAAGTGGAACGTAAAACGATGGCTTCTCATGGTACTTGTCGCAATAGTTTCTTTACATCCAGTAACGGCGGGTGCTGCAACGAAGGCTGAGACGATCGCCACGAAACAATATCGTGCTTTAAAGCCCGGGGTGACGGTGGAACAAGTCGCCAAAGTCCTCTATGGCAAGACGTATAAAAAACAACTGAAGATGAAAAACGGTTCACAAGTCTTACGATTGAACACAGAAATTGAGATGGAGGAATGGGATCGGAACGTCCTTCTCTATGATCTTGTGAATCGAAAAGTGGAATTCCCGTCAGCGATCGGTGTCCTGATGTTCATGACGGAGACGGGCGGAACGAAGTATCGGCTGACGATGAAACAAATGGAGTTCAAACGTGACACGGCAGCCGGATTCCGGACGAGCGATCGTAAACTGATCAAAGGTGCGAAAATCAAGAACGGGATGACGGAGCAACAAGTTGATCGATTACTGACGGGGAAAGGGCTCGGAGCATTCGGGACACTCGGTCACGTCGATACGACATCCGTTCTTCGAAAAAAAGAAGTCAAAGCAGGGAAAGCAACGATCATTCATACGAAATCATACGTTTTTCCGACAGCAACACATAAATGGCAATACATCTTTTTCATCTATGACACGAAAAAGAAAGCGTATCGTGTCGAAGATCATAGTCAGTACTAAAAAGGAGAGTAGAGTATGAACACGACCTTCATGAAAATCACAGTGGCAACAATCATCGCGGGATCAACACTCTTTAGTGGAACGGCATCGGCGGCGACGAAAGTCGAGACAACAGCGACAAATCAATACACAGCACTCAAAGCGGGTATGACGATGGAGCAGGTCGCAAAAGTCTTATACGGCAAAGACTACAAAAAACAATTAACGACGAAAAGCGGTTCACAAGTATTGAAGACGAAAGAAGAGTTTAAGGACGTTGAAGATAAGCGTAAAGAAATTTATTACGAAATCTATGATCGGAAGGCAAAGATTCCTCCGACTTTGATGTCGCTCGGTTTCATGACGAAAAAGAACGATTCCGTGTATCGTCTTATTTCGAAACAAGTCGAAATGGGACGGAATACATATTCCGAATACCGAGAGAGTACACGGAAGTTAAACGCGGGCGCTAAAATCAAGACAGGAATGACGGAGAAACAACTCGATGGTGTGCTCTCGGGGTCTGGTCTTGGGGAATGGGCTGGATTGCTTGAGGAAGATGCACGAAGCGTCTTCGGTGCGAAAGAAATCAAAGACTATGAGATTGAAGCGTTTAAAGGAAAATTGTATGTCTTCCAAAAATCGACGAAATCACGTGTTTACGTTGAGATGAGTTATGACACGAAAAAGAAAGCCTACGTTATTGAAAATCACGAGACATTCTAAAAAGGAGATAGGAACATGAAAATGACATTTACGAAAGTTGCAGTAGCAACAGTACTCGCAGGAACGACTTTATTCGGAGGAGCGGCATCGGCTGCGACGAAAGACGAAACGAAAGTAACCGATCGTTACACCGCATTAAAAGCGGGGATGACAATCGAGCAAGCAGCAAAAGTCATCTATGGGAAAGATTATAAGAAACAACTGACGAAAAAAAGTGGTTCGACGGTACTAAAGAAAAAGGCGGAATTCACGACCGTATCACAAGGTCAAAAAACAACGGCATACACGTTCTCTGATGAAAAGAACTTTACGAACATATCTGTGTTTCAGTTCATGACGAAAAAAAATAGTTCAGTCTATCGTTTGACAGGAAAATCACTAGATCTGTTTCGTGTTGATAGTTACTCAGGTGCTCGTGAAAGTAAGATGAAACTGCTCAAAGGAAAGAAAATCAAGACGGGTATGACGGAGAAACAATTGGATGCAGTATTATCTGGTTCAGGTCTTGGCGAGTGGACAGGAGTAGACTCGATTGACTGGACATCGATTCAAACGAAACAAGAACTAGACTATGGACTCGGAATCAAGGCACTCTCTAAAACATACGTATTCCCGACTTCGACAACACAACGTAAACTCGTCATTATGAACTATGACTATGAGAAAAAAACATATACGGTAGAAAGTCAAACATCACTCTAATGAACGAAAGAGCTTATCTGAACGATAGGCTCTTTTTTTCATCTTTTCCCGTTTTTGACAAATCGCTCTCAAATTTCGTTATACTCGGACTGTAAGTTTTTTCATGGATGACCGATACTAACGAGAAGCAAAACACAGAAGGGAATGGACGCAGTTGGAACGAGTCAAAAAAAGACGTAAGGTGAAAAAACGCTGGACACCACTGAAAATCATGCTATTGATTGCACTTGTCCTCGTCGTCGGTGTCGGCGGATTCATCGGCTATACATATTATCAAGTCGACCAAACGGTCAAAAAAATTCAATCCCCCGTCAAGAATACGGGAGACAAAGTCGTCGAAGAGCAAAAGCCGGTTTCGGTTCTGTTACTTGGTGTCGATCAACGTCCAGGAGAGCGCGGACGCAGTGACTCAATCATGGTCATGACATTGAACCCGACACGAAACGAAAGTCGATTGATCAGTATTCCTCGGGACACGAAGGTTGATATCGTCGGAAAAGGAACAAATGATAAGATCAACCATGCGTATTCATTCGGTGGACCGGAGATGGCAATCAAGACAGTCGAAAAGTTTCTTAATATCCCAATCAATTACTATGCAGAAATCAACATGGAAGGGTTCACGTCCCTAGTTGATGCAGTCGGTGGGGTGACGGTCAATAACGACATCGACTTTACGGTCAGTGGGACACACTTCCCGGTCGGTAAAGTTAACTTAGATGGAAAATCAGCATTGAAATTCACACGCATGCGTTATGAAGATCCACGTGGAGACTTTGGTCGACAAATGCGTCAACGGGAAGTCATCGCCCAAGTCGCAAACAAATTATCATCCGATGTATCAGTCAGTAATTTTAATGCAATCATGGATGTCGTCGGGAAGAACGCACAAACGAACGTTTCATTTAAACCGATGCGTACTTTAGCATTTGATTACATGGATGCCTTCCGTAACCAGAAGAATTTGAAACTCGAAGGAACGGGTGGAAAAGAAGGCGACGGAATTTATTACTGGCACCCGACAGAAGATTCATTAAAAGAGACACAAACGGCATTACGCTATTCACTCGATATGGAATGAACAAAAGCACCGAATCTCACGGATTCGGTGCTTTTCGTTTAGAACGATTGTTCCGCTAGACGAATCCGACTGATCGTTCCGTCTTTTGCAAAACGTTGGAGACGATACGAGTTACTCGTGACGAGTCCTGTCGATTCCGTTTCTAGTTGAAGTGGGGCGAGTGAGGCTAATTGCTCATTCGTAATAGTCGTCTCCGTCCAGTCAATGGCGATGACCTTGTTGTCCTTCAAGACAAAAAAGTGATTTCCGTAAAACAGGTAGTCATGCAATTCATCATTGAAAGTCCGATCGGCTGGTCCATAAAGACTATTCAGTTCTTCACTACTTTTGCCGATAAGGTCAATGAGGGTCCCGGTAACAAAACTCGTATCGAGCTGATCGTTGACCCACGTCAAAAGCGTTTCATCAGCAAGTGGTTCACCTTCAAGCTGTTTTGTTGTATCGGACGTTTTAATATACCCCGTTAAATCATCCGACAATTCGATTTCAGTCACGCCGTCATTTTTCTTGACGATGCGATATCCGTCACCGAAATCGGCTTCGTACAGCAATGTCGTCATCGACTCTTCCCGATAGATGTTGCTCGAACGTGTTTTGACGTATAGGACATCATCAACAGCGGCAGTCTCTTCTGGTGCTGTTGGTTTCTTTTCCTTCGTTTTTTCAACTGTGACCGGTTTTTCGACAGTAGCCTTTGGTGTCGTATCTGCAGATCCTACGAAGTATGTCGAGTAGACGTAAGTTCCACCGGCTCCAAGTAAGAAACAAAGAATCAACAGCGCGATCCAGCCCCAAGGTAACGGTCGTTTTGCTCCAGCATGCTTGATTTCTTTCTCTTTTTTACGTCGTTTTGGTTCCGGTTCGCGTTGACTCCGTGAAAGAGTCGGAAGTGGTTCTTCTGCCTCGTCCGGGAGTGGACCATCTTCGTCCAAGATTGGACGAGCGACTAATGTACCGTAAAAGTCAGCTAATGTCGCATGATGTTTTCCGGCGAGAAATGCATTCCATTCGTCGACCGTGACGGTATCTTCGTCATAAGGAATCAGTGGCGGTTGACCGGTAATTCGGATCATCGTATCCGTCAAGGATTCCGTCGAAGCAAGACTCGAACGAATCCGTTCATGAAGTCGTGCGATATCTTCCTTCGAGTGAGATGTATAGAATTGTAGCGCTTGTAACGAGCGATGCATAAAGAAATTCCTCCTATGTCGAGATACGGAAATGAATGTAAAAAGTAACAATTCATCTTTTATTATACGCAATGTTTTTCAATAAACGTATGTCATTTCCTAAAAAAACATCAACCATTTCCCAAATATTTGTTATACTGAGTCCTAGTTGATGTAGGAAAGTCACTGAATTAGACAAATAAAGGAGAATAATTAGACCATGAATGAAACGATTAGCTTGCAGGAATTATTTTCGATTTTACGTAAATCGTTCTGGCGCATCTTGGCGTTGACGATTGTCGCCGCCCTCATCTCATTTGCCGTCAGTAGCTTTTTGATTAAACCGACGTATCAAGCAGGGACGCAAATTCTCGTCACACCGAAGAAACAAGACAATGAAGTCATTGATGCACAGTCTGTCCAGTCGTCTGTCACATTGGTTAATACATATCGGGTCATCATCAAGAGCCCGGCGATTTTAGAACAGGTTCAAAAGGAAGTTCCGAACGCACCAACGAATATGAATGCTTTGAACAACATGGTCACGGTCGAAAGTGAGCAAAACTCTCAGGTCATTAACGTTTCGGTCCAAAGTACCGATGCAGCATTAGCATCCAACTTGGCGAACTCGATTGCTGAAGTCTTTAGTTCAGACGTTCAAGAATTAATGAGTGTTGATAACGTTACGGTCTTGTCGACATCAGGTATCCCAACGTCACCTGTCAGTCCCAATATTATTTTGAACACAGTAATAGCAGCAGTCGTTGGATTCTTACTCGGTGTCGGTCTTGCTTTCTTACGTGAAGTACTCGATCGTCGCATCCGGACAGAAGATCAGGTCCAACAAATTCTTGATCTCCCGGTACTCGGTAGTATCCCGGATATCGACAGTAAAGTATTCAAGTCATCGTCAAAAGCAGCAAAACGAGAGGCGGTCAAACAATATGGCTAAGAAGAGCAAAATGAACAAAGATGCACGGAAACTGATTACGGTCACGCAACCGAAGTCACCTGTTGCTGAGCAGTATCGAACGATCCGGACGAACATTGAATTCATGGCTGTCGATCGTGAGATTCAAGCAATTCTTGTCACCTCCGCAACACAAGGTGAAGGAAAATCAACGACGTCATCAAACTTGGCCGTCGCTTACGCGCAACAAGGGAAAAAAGTATTGATTATCGATACAGATATGCGTCGCCCAACGGTTCATTATACGTTCCGTGTTGCGAATGGTCTTGGACTTTCGAGTCTTTTAACTCGCCAAGCGGAAAAAGAAAAGGCAATCTTACCAACGAAAGTCGATAACCTATCAATTTTGACAGCCGGTCCGATTCCGCCGAATCCAGCGGAGCTCTTGTCGTCACGTGCGATGGAGCATCTAACGGAACAACTACGTGAAGAATTCGACATCATCATCTTTGACGCACCGCCATTACTACAAGTCGCCGATAGTCGGATTACTTCGAAACTAACGGATGGTGTTGTCCTTGTCGTCGGTTGTACGACATCTGATCGTCAACGAGTGTTAAAAGCGAAAGAACAGCTTGAACTGGCCGAAGCGAAAATTCTCGGTGTCGTCTTGAACCGTCGTGAACTGACGGATGATTCAGCATACCAATACTACTATTCCTATGAGTGAGGGACATCTATATGGTTGATATCCACTGTCATATCTTGCCGCTCGTCGATGACGGTCCGGCCAGTGTCGAACATGCCTTGCAGTTAGCTGAACAAGCCGTCGCAGAGGGGGTGTCGCGGATCATCGCGACTCCACACCTCTATCATCCACAATTCGAAACAGAAGATGTCGATGTCCAGTTGACGGTCGATGAGTTCAATGTCTTGTTGAAACAACGTGATATTCCGTTAACCGTCTATCCAGGTCATGAGATCCGGTTGATCGGTGAGTTGATGGAAGCGTTAGAAGCAGGACAAGCGCTGACGCTGAACGATTCACGCTATATTTTGATCGAGTTTCCATCAAGCGGAATTCCATCGTATGCGCGCCAAGTCTTTGCAGAATTAATTTCCGATGGTTATATCCCGGTCGTTGCCCATCCAGAAAAGAATAAAGCAATCATTCAAAATCCATCGTTACTTTTTGAATTGATTTCAAACGGTGCGATCAGTCAGGTGACGTGTGCCAGTTTGATCGGGAAGTACGGAAAGGATGTTCAGCGATTTGCGATTGCCTTGCTTGAGAATGGGCTAGCCCATCTTGTGGCAAGTGATGCGCATCACCTCGAGAAACGTCCATTCTACTGGAAGCAATGCGAACGGATGCTTGAGAAAACATTCGAAGATTGGTTGATCGATGAGATTTATGAAAACAATGAAGCCGTTCTCTTGAACCAACTCGTGACAATCAATCCCCCGAGTCCTGTCGAGAAGAATTGGAAAGGACAGTGGGTGTAACATTTTTTGTCAAGGTAAGGGAAAGAGAGTGAATTGGCACTCTCTTTTTTCTATGTTAACGCTTACATTATTAAAATATGGAAAACTTTATGGAAAATGACATGTTTCCTGTGTTATTGTATTTTACATAAAGAATGGGATTGATAATATAAATTTCCAATTAGAATTTGGAATGAGGAGTGAACTAGATGATGCGAGTTAAAAAAGCAGTCATTCCAGCAGCAGGGCTCGGAACACGTTTTTTACCGGCGACAAAAGCGATGCCAAAGGAAATGTTACCGATCGTTGATAAACCAACGATTCAATACATCATTGAAGAGGCGATCGAATCAGGAATCGAAGACATCTTGATTATTACTGGTAAAGGGAAACGCGCGATCGAAGATCACTTTGATTCCGTACCGGAGCTAGAAGCGAACCTGATTTCGAAAAATAAATCAGAATTACTTTACTTAGTCGAAGAGACAACGAAGATTAACATTCATTTCATTCGTCAATCAAAACCAAAAGGTCTTGGGGATGCGATTCTTCAAGCGAAAGCATTCGTTGGTAATGAACCATTCGTCGTCATGCTTGGTGATGATATCGTTCAGGCTGAAGTGCCTTGTACGCGACAGTTAATCGAACAATATGAAATCACGAATAGTTCGATCATTGGTGTGCAACCTGTTCCAGAAAAAGATACACATCGTTACGGAATCGTTGATCCAAGTACGAGCATCTCAGAGCAATTACATAAGGTAAAATCTTTCGTCGAAAAGCCAGCACCAGGAACAGCCCCATCGAACTTAGCGATTTTAGGGCGTTATCTACTCACGCCAGAAATCTTTAAATATCTTGAAACACAACAAATCGGATCCGGTGGCGAAATTCAATTGACGGACGCGATTACACGACTCAATGAAATGCAGCGGGTCTTTGCCTACGAATTTGATGGTAAACGGTATGATGTTGGTGAAAAATTAGGATTCATTCGAACAACACTCGAATTTGCCTTGAACCGTGAAGATTTAGGGGAAGACGTAGCAGCGATGATGGAAGAGTTGTTACAGGCACACAAATCACAATCGCTTGTCTGAAAATCAGTATGTCAAATATTAGTTGAAAGGAGTGAATGTTCGTGAAGAAGTATTATTATTACCGGACGATTTTACTGGCATGTATGGATGCCTGTGCATTGATGGTGGCGATGAGCTTTACATATTTTTTCTTGTATCCAAAGGAATTATTTTTATTGATCGACAGTCGTGATGTAATTCAGTCAGCGACGGTATTTGCCCTACTCTTCATCACTGTCGCGTTTCTCATGAAACTGTACCGTGTTAACTGGAAATATGCGAGTGTACAGGAAGCAATGACATTATCATTGTCCCTGGGACTCAGCTCAATCGGCTTAATAGTGTATCAAGTTCTATTCTTCGGACAAGTCTTAGAACGCATCACGCTATTAAGTTTTTGTATTTCTTTACTGCTACTTGGAGCAATCCGAGTAGGCTTACGTCTCCTTGGGATCGGTCAACATTGGCGGAAGTATGCCTTACCTCGTCGTATGATCAAGTCGCGAAAGCGGACGTTGGTCATCGGGGCAGGACGTGCAGGACGGGCATTGGTTCGTCAACTCTATGCATCACCATTCCATGAATTAAAGCCGGTTGCTTTTGTCGATGATGATCCAAAAAACATGCATTTCGTGATTCAAGGAATCGAAGTTGCAGGAACGACGGAGGACTTAAAAGCAGTCATCGAGCGACATAAAATTGAAGCCATCGTCTTAGCGATTCCATCGTTGTCACAGCAACGGCGGATCGAACTGATCACCGAGGCAAAGACACTGTGTAAGAACGTTCAAACCTTACCGATGATTGAAGAACTTGTGACGGGGAAAGTCTCGGTCAACGCGATTCGCGATGTATCGATTGAAGACTTACTCGGACGCGAACCGGTTGAACTGAACATCTCGGGGATTCGAAGTGAGATTGAAGGACGGACGGTCCTTGTTACAGGAGCCGGTGGATCGATTGGATCAGAAATTTGTCGCCAAATCATTCAATTCAATCCGACGACGTTAGTATTACTCGGTCATGGTGAGAACAGCATCTATTTGATTGAACGGGAACTTCGTAGTTTACAGACAGCAATCAATCTAGTGCCAATCATTGCCGATGTGCAAGACCAGATGCGTTTAGATGAAGTGTTTGCACAACATCGACCGGATGTCGTCTTCCATGCAGCGGCTCATAAACACGTGCCTTTAATGGAAGCAAATCCGTATGAGTCAGTTAAAAATAATGTCTATGGAACGAAGAACGTCGCAGAAGTAGCCGACCGTCATCAGGTCGAACGATTCGTCATGATTTCAACGGATAAAGCGGTCAATCCGACGAACGTCATGGGTTCGACGAAACGAATTGCCGAGATGATCATTCAGGATTTGGGGAAACGAAGTCAGACGAAGTTCGCTGTCGTTCGTTTCGGTAACGTCCTTGGTAGTCGAGGGTCTGTCATTCCACTCTTTAAGTCGCAAATTGAAGCCGGTGGACCTGTTACGGTGACTCATCCAGAAATGACACGATTCTTCATGACGATTCCAGAAGCGAGTCGATTGGTCATTCAAGCCGGTATTCTAGCTGACGGTGGAGAGGTATTCGTCCTTGATATGGGCGAACCAGTCAAAATCGTTGATCTTGCAAAAAATATGATTGAGTTAAGTGGTTTTACGGAAGACGAGATGCCAATTGTCTTCTCAGGAATCCGACCTGGAGAAAAGATGTATGAAGAATTACTAAAAGATGGAGAAGTCGATCCAGAAGCGATTTATCCGAAAATTTTCGTCGGTCGAACGAAACAAGCTGAACCAATCGAAGAAATATTACTGATGGTAGAAAATCATCAACTAAATCCATTGCAGTTACGCAATACGTTACTGGATATCGCCAATGACGTTGCGATGAAACAACAAAAATTAGTATGAACATAAGGAGCTAAAGCAAATGAGTTATATGAAAGTGAAACGGTTGTTAGGATTCATCCTAGCACTTGTGGCATGTATCGTATTGATACCAGTGTTTTTATGCATCATGGGAGCGATAAAGATTGAATCAAGAGGACCTGTCTTCTTCAAACAAAAACGAGTTGGGTTGAAGAAAAGTCATTTCAACATTTTGAAGTTCCGGACCATGTATATTGAAACACCACAAGATACACCGACTCATTTGCTTGCTGATCCGGATGTTTATATTACGCGTGTCGGGAAGTTCTTACGAAAAACAAGTTTAGATGAACTACCACAACTGTTTAACATCTTAAAGGGTGAGATGAGCTTTGTCGGACCGCGTCCTGCGTTATGGAATCAATATGATTTGATTGATGAGCGCGATAAATACAAAGCGAACGATACATTACCGGGTTTAACAGGATGGGCTCAAATCAATGGTCGTGATGAATTACCGATTGAAGTAAAAGCAAAACTTGACGGTGAATATGTTCAACGTATGGGGATTTTAATGGACTCACATTGCTTCATTGCTACAATCTTTAGCGTATTGAAAAGTGATGGAGTAGTTGAAGGTGGAACGGGTGCCGTTTCTAAAAAAGAAGTTGCCAGTACAAAGGAGTAAGTTGATGAAAAATATATTGATTACTGGTGAAAATGGATATATAGGAAATCAATTCAGTAACTGGGTTTTAGCTAATTTTCCAAATCAAATTTCTGTAGAATTTTTAAGTGTTCGAAATGATGAATGGAGAACTAAAGATTTTTCTATGTACGATTCAGTGCTTCATTTAGCTGGTATAGCTCATTCCTCAAGACATGCTAGTAATAAGGATTTATATTATCGAATAAATCGTGATTTAACTTTTGAAGTAGCGACACATGCCAAAAAATATGGTGTAAAGCAATTCATTTTTATGAGTAGCATTATTGTCTACGGAGACGCCGATTCAAGGGAGACGATAATTGACAAGCATACAGTTCCGAACCCAGCTACTTTTTATGGAGACAGTAAACTACAGGCAGAAAGTTTGTTAAATACTCTTAAAAATAACGAATTTAAAGTAGCAGTCATTAGACCGCCAATGATTTATGGTGAAGGATCTAAAGGTAATTATAGTCGACTATCTCGTTTAGCAAGTATTACACCTTTATTTCCTCATTTTATTAACAAACGGAGTATGTTGTTCGTAGACAATTTATCGATGTTTTTATATCAAATTATTGAGAGTCAATCGGAAGGATTGTTTTTTCCACAGAATAACTCATATGTAAATACGTCAGAAATGGTTCAAGTGATAGCTAAAAGTAAGAATAAAAAAGTGTTCCTAATTCCTGGTTTTCAACTATTTATAAAGCTCATGATTAAAAGGTTTGAAGTAGCAAACAAATTATTTGGTACATTCATCTATGATCAAGAACTATCTCGACTAAATGGAAATACGGATTATTGTATATATGATTTTCATGAAAGTATTTTTATAACCGAAGGGATAAAGTATGAAAAAAAATAAGCATATTTTAGTAATTAGTCAGTATTTTTTTCCGGAAAATTTTCGGATCAATGATATCTGCAAGCAGTGGGTTTCTAAAGGATATAAGGTAACAGTAGTAACAGGAATTCCAAATTATCCTCAAGGTAAATTCTTCAAAGGGTACGGATTTTTCAAGAAAAGAAATGAAGTGTATGAAGGAATTAACATTATACGTTTACCAATTATTGCGAGAGGTAATTCCTCGATTCGATTAGTTTTAAATTACTTGTCTTTCGTTATAAGTGGAGGAATTTGGTCCCTTTTTTCCAAAGTGAAACCGACACACGTATTCATTTTTGAAGTATCTCCAATGACACAGGCATTGCCTGGAGTCTGGTTTGCGCAAAGAAAAAATATTCCATGTCTCTTATACGTTCAAGATCTATGGCCGGAAAACGTGGAAATTGTAACTGGGATTAAAAATCCGCTCATTATTCAATCAATAGGGAAAATGGTTGATTATATATATAAGCATTCAACAAAAATATTAACAACTTCAAATAGTTTTATAAACGCTATCGAAAATCGTGGAGTACCAAGAGATAAAATACAATTTTGGCCACAGTATGCAGAGGATTTTTATCAAGAAATTAGCAATAAATCTGATAATAAAATAGCAGAAAAATTATCAATTATTTTCACTGGAAATATTGGTACTGCTCAAGGATTAGAAATATTACCATTGGTAGCAGCTAAATTAAAAGATATGAACTTACCTAAAAAAATAGTATTTACTCTTGTTGGGGACGGAAGATATAAAAGTGAACTAAAAAAGTTAATTATTAATCAAAAAGTAGAGGAGTACTTTACTTTTATTGATCGACAACCAGCTGAACAAATTCCTATGATTTTGAGTAAACATGATATAGCATTACTCACATTGGCAAACGATAAGTTATTTTCAATGACTATTCCAGCGAAGTTACAATCATATATGGCATGTGGAATGCCGATAATTGGGTCTGTAAATGGTGAAAGTGCAAAAATTATTGAAGAATCTGAAGCAGGGATGAGTAGTTCATCGGGAGATATTGAAGGCTTTGTACATAATATACATTCGTTTGCTAATTTATCTAAACAAGATTTGAATGAAATGAGCATATCTTCAAAAAAATACTATCAAAAGCATTTTCATAAAGACATGTTACTAGACCAAATGGATCGAGAACTTGAAAAAACTATTTAGAATGGGGTAAATATAATGTTTAAAGATAAAGTATTGCTTATTACAGGTGGAACAGGCTCATTTGGACATCAAGTTCTAAAGCGTTTCATTGATACAGATATCAAAGAGATTCGAGTTTTTAGCCGTGATGAAAAAAAACAAGATGATATGAGAAAATTAATTAACAATGAAAAAGTAAAATTTTATATTGGTGATGTACGTGACTACAATAGTGTCGAAGATGCAATGAAGGGTGTTAATTATGTTTTTCATGCAGCAGCACTAAAACAAGTGCCTTCATGTGAATTTTATCCAATGGAAGCAATTAAAACAAATGTTCAAGGATCGGACAATGTATTTCGTGCCGCTAAATATCATGGAGTAGAACGAGTTGTTTTACTAAGTACAGATAAAGCAGTATATCCAGTTAATGCTATGGGGATTTCAAAAGCAATGGCAGAGAAGTGTATGGTCGCAGCTTCACGAAATGTATCTGAAGACGAAACAGTTTTTTGTTCTACACGGTACGGAAATGTAATGGCATCACGTGGATCTGTCATTCCACTTTTTGTAGACTTAATGAAAGCAGGAAAAGATTTAACGATTACAGATCCAAGTATGACGCGTTATTTAATGTCTTTAGAAGAATCAGTTGATCTTGTTTTATACGCTTTCAACAATGCAAAGCAAGGAGATATATTCGTTCAGAAAGCACCTGCCTGCACTATTTTCGAATTAGCTACTGCATTAAAAGAGCTTTTTAATTCAACAGCCGAATTTAAAATCATTGGACCTCGTCACGGAGAAAAATCATACGAAACGTTATTAACGAAAGAAGAGTTCGTAAAAGCAGAAGACCATGGTGAGTATTATCGAATTCCAGCTGACACTCGCGATCTAAACTATGAAAAGTTCTTTACAGAAGGAAATGAAATGGTTCGAGATCATTTAGAATATAATTCTGATAATACGAATCGTGTCACTGTAGATCAAGTAAAAGAGATGTTGATGGAGTTACCATATATCCAACATGAATTACGTCAATGGAAGCAAGAAACAGTCAAAACAGATAGCATTATTGAGTTAATGTGAGGAGTTTGAAAATGAAAGTACTCGTAACTGGTGCAAATGGATTTATCGGTAGAAATTTAGTCGCTCATTTAAAAGAAAATCAAGAAATAGAAGTGCTGTCATTTACTCGAAATGAGACAATGAATGATTTGAAAGCACTTGTCAATCAAGCAGATAAGATTGTTCATCTAGCAGGCGTTAATCGTCCCGTTAACGAGAAGGAATTTACTGAAGGCAATCAAGAATTGACGAGTCAATTAGTTGAGTATGCTCTTCAATCTGAACAAAAACCTTCGATTGTTTTGTCCTCATCAATTCAAGCTGATTTAGATAATGCTTACGGTCGAAGTAAATATGCGGCTGAAAAAGCGGTCATTCAATATAGTCAAGATGCTAAAGCCAATTCCTATATTTTTCGATTGCCCAATGTGTTTGGTAAGTGGTGTCGACCGAACTACAACTCAGCAGTTGCCACATTTTGCAACAACATTGCAAATGATTTAGAAATCAATGTACACGACCCTTCAATCAAAGTGACACTCGCTTATATTGATGACGTTATAGAAGCAATAATAAACGTGTTATTTAATGATTTAGAAGTAAAAAAACCTCAAGCGATTTTTGCTGATGTGACTTTCACATACACAAAAACGCTTCAGGAAATAGTTGATTTATTACAAAGCTTTAAAGCTATGCGAGATAATTTACAACTTCCGGATTATAGTGATTTTTTCGTTAAAAAACTATATACAACATATCTATCTTATCTAAAAGAATCAAAGTTTTCATATTCTTTGACGAAGCATGAAGATAATCGTGGTTGGCTAAGCGAATTAATCAAATCACCGCATATGGGACAAATGTTTGTTTCGACCACTAAGCCAGGGATTACTCGTGGAAATCACTATCATCATACGAAAGTTGAGAAATTTATCGTCATTCAAGGTAGAGGAATGATTCGCTTTCGACATATAGAGCGAAATGATGTATTAGAATATGAGGTCTTTGGCGAAAATGTAACAGTAGTGGATATTCCACCAGGATACACACATTCTATCGAGAATATTGGATCAACTGAAATGATTACGTTGTTTTGGGTAAATGAGCAGTTTGATACGCAAAAACCAGATACTTATATGAATGAGGTAATGAAATGACTAAATTAAAAGTAATGACAATCATAGGAACAAGACCTGAAATTATTCGTTTATCAGCAACGATCAAACGTTGTGACGAATTTTTCAATCAAGTTTTAGTACATACTGGGCAAAACTGGGATTACAGCTTAAATGAAGTGTTTTTTGAAGATTTAGAACTTAGAAAACCAGATCACTTTTTAAATGTTGTTGGTAATCATTTGGGTGAAACCATGGGTAACATCATTGAAAAATCATATGAGGTAATGAAAAAAGAAAAACCAGATGCGTTATTAATTTTAGGCGATACGAATAGCTGTCTAGCAGCAATTTCTGCTAAGCGTTTAAAAATTCCTGTATTCCATATGGAAGCTGGAAATCGTTGTTATGATCAAAATGTTCCAGAAGAGATTAATCGTAAAATAGTGGATCATACATCAGATATTAACTTAACATACACGGAGCATAGCCGACGTAATTTAATTAGTGAAGGAATTCGAAAAGATCATATTATGGTAACTGGCTCTCCAATGGCAGAGGTTTTAAAAAATCAACAAGGCAAAATAAATTCTAGTAATATATTAGCAGAACTAAACTTAGAACAAAATAACTACATGGTATTGTCTGCTCATAGAGAAGAAAATATAGACAATAAGCAAAACTTTAATCAATTAATAGATTCTATAAATTATATTGCTAAAAAATTCGATAAAAAAATAGTTTTCTCTGCTCATCCAAGAACATGGAAAAAGATAGAGGAAAATAACGTCGAATTAAATAAAAATATTATGAAGTTAAAGCCATTTGGATTTAATGACTACAATGCTTTACAGAAAAATGCATATTGCGTTTTATCAGATAGTGGAACGTTATCAGAAGAATCATCAATTTTAAGTTTTCCAGGTGTTTTGATTAGAACTTCTACTGAGAGACCTGAAGTCTTAGATAAAGGATCTATCGTCATTAGTGGCTTGAACAAGGAAACTATTGAAAATAGTATAAATATCGCATCGAATTCAGTAAAGTATGAAGAAATCACAAAGTCTCCGGTAGATTATCAAGATGAGAACGTATCAATTAAGGTTGTGAAAATAATCCAAAGCTATACTTCAATTATTAATAGAGAAATATGGAGAAAGGCTTAATGAGAAAAATATTAATTTTCACAGAGTATTTTGAACCTGGTTATAAAGCTGGCGGACCAATTAAATCTATTAAAAACATGGTTGATTCATTAAAAGACCACTTCAATTTTACCATTATCACAAAAAATAAAGATTTAGGTGATGAATGCAGTTATTCAAATATAGATTCTGATATTTTTTACAATCGAGAATGGGGAAATATACTGTACACTGATTTAACAAAATTAAACATTATTGAGATAAAAAAAATGATTAATAAGGTCAATCCTGACTATATATACTTAAATAGTTTTTTTTCTCCTTTAAGTGTAAAAGTTTATTTGTGTAGATTACTATTAGGAATAAATCCGGAGATTATAATAGCGCCTCGTGGTGAGTTTTCTCCAGGAGCATTAAATATAAAAAAGAATAAAAAAAGAATATTCCTAAGTTTTTTTAATTTGCTTCCTTTTAATTTTAAATTTCATTCTACAGATAAATTAGAAACAAAACACATTACCAATCAATTTCATAATAAGAAAATTTATTTGGCACCTAATTTACCTGATCCTTACACTAACATCGATAAAATAATAACAAAAAATGAGAATGAACTTAATCTAATATTCATCTCAAGAATTAGTCAAAAAAAGAATTTACATTTCCTTAATAGTATTTTTGAAAATATAAAGGGTAAAGTCAATTTAGATATTTTTGGACCTATTGAGAGTCAAGAGTATTTTAATGAAACAATGAAAATGTTAAAAAGTAATAAAAATTTGAGTGTTAATTACAAAGGTCATATAGAAAATTCTAAAGTAAGCAATACTATTAGAGACTATCATTATTTTATTTTACCAACACTAGGTGAGAATTATGGTCACGCTATAATTGAGTCTTTTCTTGCTAAAACTCCTGTAATTATTAGCGATCAAACTCCTTGGCGAAATCTTAAAGATTTAGATATAGGATTCGATATCGATTTGACAAATAAAAAAGAATGGGTTGAGTCAATAAATTTATGTTTATCTGAGAATCAAGAAAAATATAACGAAAGAATTTCAGCAATTGAGAAGTTTATCGTTAAACTGAACTCGGAAAGAAATAGAAATATAGAATTATCAAAAAAAATTTTTCAATAAATATTAATGTGTGTTAGGGGAAGAATTATGAATTCGTTGAAACTTAAAAGTATTTTTCTAGGGGTTAATAAAGTAATAATTCTATCCTCTAACATATTATTGCTAATGATTTTATCAAGAGGCTTATCTATTGATGAATATGGTGAATATAGATTATTAACAACATATTTGTTAATATTGAATACAATTTTAACTTTCGGTATACCGTCTGCTATTATGTACTTCTTGAATAAAAATAATAATGCATTCTTAAATGAACTTTTATTTTTGACTACAATGATCTCTTTTGTATCACCAGTCGTTTATACAATTTTTTTGTTGTTAATTGGAGATTATAGTTTAAGTTTAATGATAGTATTAATTTTAGTATTTCTTTTAAATTTATTAAGTTTATGGCAAGATAATTTTTACATTATTTATGATAAAATTCGATTGTTATTTTCTAGTAATGTTTCTGCTAATGGATTTTTAATATGTTCTATAGCAATAGGAACATATTTTTTTAATTGGGATTTAAAAGAAGTGTTTATTGCAATGTTAATCAGAGAATTAATTAAACTAATATATTTTTTTATTTTCTTAATTTCAGTAAAAAAAGACTTAAAAGTACAAATTAATAAAAGTGATTTAAATAAAATTATTGCTTTTATAATACCTCTATTTATAGCGAGTTTAGTTACAGTTGTTAATATGAATATAGATAAAATATATGGTTCTATTTTTTTCACTAAAAAAGAATTTGCTTTTTTAGCAAATGCTTCTTACGAAATCCCTATAATGTCACTTTTAGGGTACGCAGTGTTTAATACTTTAATACCAAAAATTAGAAATTTACAACATAATAAAAGAGAGGTAACAATTTTATGGAATAGAGTTGGAGAAATAATGATAGTAATTATTTTTTCGATAATAATTCCCTTAATTTTTTTCTCAAAAGAAACTTTATCGATTCTGTTTTCGGAGGAATACGAGGCTGCATATTTGGTATTTATAATGTATCAATTAAGTGCTCTTTCTAGAATATATATTTATAGCACTATTTTTTTAGCACTTGAAAAAAACAAAGTTTATTTAATGAATACAGTAATAAATTTGATTGTTAACAGTATTTTAATCGTATTCTTTGGATGGATTTTTGGTATTTATGGAGTAGCACTAGCTATGCTACTTACAAATATCAGCTTAATGATTCGTCAGAATATCCAACTAAAAAAATATTTGGATTGCTCAATCCTTGAAATATACCCATTAAAAAAATTTCTTCAGGCACTTTTAATTGGATTAATTATATCTGGTAGTATATTCATCATTTATAAACTGCTGTATAGCTATGATCCACTAACTTCACTAATTTTTATTTTCATAAATGTAATTCTCTTATTTATTGTATACAGTTTTACTATCAATAAAGAAATAGTCGAATTTTTATGGAGGGTTTTAGTAAAAAAATGAAAAAAAAACTACAAATTATAATGAGGAAGATACCGTTTTTTAAAGATATGTTCAATGTATTAGATAACAAAATTTATGTGAATATACCTCAATATATTTTTTTAAAGCTCACTCGTTTCAAAGGAAATGTATTTTGGCCAGTTCATAAAACATCTCACGTTTTTGGAGATGTTACGATTGGTATTAACAGTAATGTAGGAGCTAATAAAGGTATCTATGTTCAAGGAATTGGCAAAGTAAGCATTGGAAATTACACTATAATGGCTCAGAATTCTGGAATTGTAAGTGCTAATCATAGTGTTTATAACTATAACAAACATGAACAATCAGAAGTTATAATAGGAGACTATTGTTGGATAGGTATGAATGCAGTTGTATTACCTGGAGTAACTCTTGGTAATCATACAATAGTAGGTGCTGGGGCAGTAGTCACTAAAAGTTTTGAAGAGGGCTATTGCATCATTGCCGGTAATCCAGCGAAAATTATAAAAAAGCTAGATATCGATCAGTGTGAAAATTGGAAAGATGATAAAGAGTATATAGGATATATTCCAGTAGAGAAATTAGAGTATTACTCTAAAAAAGGTATGATGAAATGATAATTTTTCTTAGTTTAATTTTGTCTTTAATTCTAGTTTTAATGTATGTAGTAGATAGCAAAAAAAATAAAGATATTTTTTCCCCTGTAAAATTATCCACTTTATTTTTGTTTGTTTACAATGTTCCCTTTATAATTAATTATTATTTTGATAAGAACATTATTGATTCAAGAATTGATGCAAAAGTAGAAGATTTAGATTCAACTATGATTATTTATATTTTGTATATGATTTTTGGTGTCTTTGCTTTATATCTCGGTATAAACTTCTCTAGAAAAAGAAAAATGAAAAAAATAAATAAAAACAGAGGTTTTCACTTTTTTAATCTTGAAAGCGAAGCTCGATATTTAACTGCTACGATTTTAGTTTTTTCATTAGGATTGATCTTTTATATCGATTTTATTCAATCTGTAGGTGGATTTACTTTTTGGCTCAATAATATCGCAAACAGAGCTGCATTTACTACAGGTAATGGGTACTCTACTTTATTTATCAGTTTACTACCTATCAGTGTTTATTTTTACATAGGAACATTTAACTTTAAAAACAATATGTTGAAAAAAATCATATTAATTTCACTAGTGTTATTTACTTTTATAATTTTAACAACTTTAGGAGGAAGAAAATCGTCTTTAGAGTTTGTAATATTTTGTATAATAATTTGGAATTACAAAATAGGAAAAATAAAAAATTTAAAGAAAAAAATATTACTTTTATCACCTTTAGCGATTTTTTATATGATTGCAATTCCAATATTAAGAACTAGTCAAGATATTATGGGATATATAACTGATATAGGAGGGTTCTCTAAAGAAGTATTATCTAATCTAACATCAATTATTACTGAAGTTAGTTATGTAGGACATTATTTGTTTATTATTAATTATTTTGATAATCATGAATTTTGGTTAGGAAAAACTTTTAAGGATTTATTTTTTGTTGTGATTCCTAGAAGTTTTTATCCTGATAAACCGCCTGTTGATGATGGGGTTTACGTTAAAAGCTTAGTAGAGGGAATGAACATAGCTCCAAATGCCCCTTACACCACTCTGTATAAATCTTCTTTACCTCCTGAAACTTTTGGGAATATGTATTTGAATTTCGGGTTTATAGGAGTATTGATTGGTATGTTTTTATTAGGTCTTATATTCAGACAATCGTACGAATACATGATAAAAAATGAATATAACCTTTTTTCTATCCTTATTTATGCAAATATTATTATAAGTTTCCAACTTTCGAATTTGAGAATAACTCAATTTTTCTCTGATTTATTGCTTTATATGATTTTATTTAGTGTGTTTTTTACTTTTAAAATATATAAAAACAACAATTTATCGCAAACGAGGTATTAAATTATGAAAATTACCGTTGCAGGAACTGGATACGTCGGTCTTTCAATGGCCGTATTACTCGCCCAGCATAATGAAGTCACATCGATTGACATCATTAAAGAGCGAGTCGAACTCGTCAACAACCGTAAATCACCAATCGTTGACGCAGAAATCGAAAACTTCCTTCAACATAAAGAGTTGAATCTTCATGCGACGACGGACAACTTCGAAGCTTATAAAGAAGCAGAATTCGTCGTTATTGCAACACCGACGGATTATGATCCAGTACGTAATTACTTCAATACACGGACAGTTGAAAGCGTCGTCGCTACGGTACTTGCGATTAATCCGGATGCGACGATGGTCATCAAATCGACCGTACCCGTCGGTTATACAGAAGAATTAAAAGAAAAATTTGATACACCGAACATCGTCTTCTCACCAGAGTTCTTGCGTGAAGGACAGGCGTTACATGACAACCTTTATCCATCGCGTATCGTCGTTGGTGAACGGTCAGAGCGTGCGCAACAGTTCGCTGACTTATTACTGCAAGGAGCAGTGAAGAAAGACGTTCCTGTCTTATTGACTGACTCGACGGAAGCAGAAGCGATCAAGCTCTTCTCGAACACCTATCTTGCGATGCGTGTCGCGTTCTTCAATGAACTTGATACATATGCGGAAGTACGAAATTTAGATACGAAGCAAATCATCGAAGGTGTTGGTCTCGATAGCCGGATTGGGAATCACTATAATAACCCTTCGTTCGGATATGGTGGGTACTGCTTACCGAAAGATACGAAGCAGCTGCTTGCGAACTATGAGGATGTTCCGAATAACATCATCGGTGCAATCGTCGAAGCTAACCGGACACGGAAAGACTACATCGCGGATACAATCATTAAACAAAATCCGAAAGTCGTCGGTGTCTATCGTCTAACGATGAAGACAGATTCGGACAACTTCCGTGCGTCATCGATCCAAGGTATCATGAAACGGATCAAGGCGAAAGGAATCGAAGTGACAGTCTTTGAGCCAGTCTTGACGGAAGATACGTTCTACAACTCACGTGTCATTCGTGACATTGAAGCGTTCAAGCAAGAATCGGATATCATTATTTCGAATCGGATGCATCCAGAGTTGAGTGATGTGGAAGAGAAGGTTTATACGCGGGATTTGTACAGTAGAGATTAAAGAATAATCGAAAGAGTGCACTTGGATGAAACGAACTGTTCACCCAAGTGCACTCTTTTTGTATGGATTTCCAAGGAAGTTTGAAAAGTTTATACTCCATTGTTTTTGAGTACGTAATACGGATACCATTTGTTAACTAGACTAATTGAACTGTGCGATATTCATCAAAATATCAAGTGTTTCACGTTGACCAAGAATCACTCCAATTTAGTATCTATATTTTTTATCTCTATGGCTGTAGATTATTAATAAAAAAGAATGATTTTATTAATAAGGTTAGCTTTGTAATCAAATTAATACGTGTTACATTTTTCATAACATAGTAGTTGTTCTGAAAAGGATGGTGGGGAAATTGAAAAGTAATACAAAAAAATACATAGGAATCGCTATGATCATAGTTATTGTTATTGCACTAGTAATTAATTATATGTATCCGTATAGCGCTTTAAGTGTGAATAAGAAAATTGAAGTAGATCAAAATAAAACAACAACTCGTTATATGAACAATCTAAAAAAACTGTCTGCAAATGTTTCAACTCTGTCAGAAAATCAATCATACAACGAAAAAATAAGTGCTCAGGTTGAGAACGTTCTCGCTTCTTCAACATTGAAAAAAGAAGAAATTAAAAAATCGGACTTACTAAAATTATTGAGTGAGATGAACGATTTAGTCAAAAATATCGGACATCATGTAAGATATCAACCGGAGTACTTCAATGAAAATCAGCGATCTTACCTCATAGAATTAAAAAACCATCTTCAAGTGAATTCATACAATACAAATCAAACTATCGAAGATTCTTTTTCTAGTAAAGCAGATATCAAAAAATCAATTAATGAGTTATATATAGGTATGAATCAAGATATTGAATTGTTGTTGATGCTTGGTTAATTTATCAGTACTTATAGAAAAGCACCTGGATATACAGATTCAGGTGCTTTTCTTATTATAATGGTAAGGTGATTATCAAAAAAGCTTCACTGCGGAATTCATGGTTAATAAATTAGGCGCTTCCGTTCGACCGCAACATGTTTACATATCCGAAAAAATCATCTTCTTTTAGTGGTCGACTGAAATAATAGCCTTGGAAATAATCACAACCTTCACGCGCAAGCCAGTCTGCCTGTTCAACTGTCTCTACTCCTTCAATCAAGACCTCCATTTCTAAGTTATGACCAAGTTGGATCATCGATTGAACAATCGCTTGTTGGTTCTTACCATCAAATAACGAACTGATAAATGAACGGTCAATCTTCAATAACTGAATTGGTAATGAACGAAGTTGTTTAAAGGACGAGTAACCAGTACCGAAGTCGTCAAGGGAAACACGAATACCGAGTTCCTGTAGTCGTGCTAATTTTTCATAGGTAGCCGTCTCATACGATAAGGCGGCGGACTCCGTGATTTCGAGCTCGAGGTATGCTGGATTCATTCCTGTCTCCTCGAGAATTTTTTCGACGCGACGTAAGAACTTTTGACTCGCGAACTGAAGTGGGGAGACGTTGACAGCAATCGAAAACGGTTCCGGTGTCAAGTCTTGCCACGCGACCCAGCGTAGGCAGGCGGTACGTAACACCCAGTCACCTAGGGCATGAATCGCTCCGGTATTTTCAGCGATTGGAATGAATTCTGCCGGTGAGACGAACCCAAGCTCATCGTGCGTCCAGCGTGCTAACACTTCAACACCCGTCATGCGTTCCGTAGCTACTGCAATCTTTGGTTGATAGACGAGCTCGAAGGCTTCTGCTTCGAGTGCCTCGGTCATGAATTTTTCGATCTGGACGGTCCGTAAGATATCGTTTCGATTCTCGACCTTAAATTCCTTGATCGTGTTTTGCGCTTCAGTAAACGAAGCATGTAGTGCTAGTTTTGCATACTCGATCAGTTCTTCTGCTGTTGTTGCGTCTTCTGGGTAATGACTAATCCCAGCGCGCATCGTCAGCGTAATGACCGTTCCATCGATATCGAATGGTTGCGATAAGGCAGTGTAGCACTTCTCAGCTTTTTGAGTCGCCAGATGACTGCGTTCGTCAACGAGGAGAACAAGGAATTCCGATGAATCAAGACGTGCCAGAACATCACGCGCGTGAATCGTTGCTTGTAGACGTTCTGCAATCTGCAGCAATAGACTCTCAACACCTTTATGTCCGAGCATATCACTCAGAGAACGCCAACGGTCCATACTGAGCGAAAGGCAGGATACCGGAATTCCTTGTCTAATCTGTTCTTCGATGAAGAGCGTGATCTTGTCTCGATTCGGTAAATCCGTCAACCGGTCATGAAAGGCAAGGTGTTCGAGTTGCTGCTGAGACGAAACTTGATCCGTGACGTTGCGGAAGAACCATAGTGTCTGATTCAAGTTCTCTCCTTTTAGCGGATGATTGACGACTTCAAGGATACGTTCGTCGACGTGTAGCATCTGTTTCGTATGATCGGGTACATCAAGACGTAAAGCTACGTCATGCTCCGTTAAGTATGGATGACGTTCCGGGAAAAAATCATGGAACAGCGAGTTCGCATATTGGATTAGACCATCAGGATTCGTCGTGACGACACCATCTTCAGTGGATTCAAGAATCGTCGCTTGGATGAAGTCACGCTTACGTAACTGGAGGTCAAACAAGACGGAAGCGAAGAAGACGATGAATAAAAAGAGCGTGACGATTGAAACAAGTGTCAACAGCATCGCTGGTTCGATGACTTGATCACTCGTGAATGATGGAATCATCTGAAACTCTAAACCGAGCATCCCAACGTGATGCATCCCGGAGATCGCGATGCCCATGATGAGAGCAAAGAAGACTTTCGTCTGTACCAGCATCTGTTGTTTTGCGTAACGCGAAAAGAAACCGATCCAGAGTGCGGTCCAAGAAGCAGCAATCGCAATCAAGATCGAGAGTAAGACGTACCCAGCATGATACTGCAGGGTCATTCCCTGTAAAGCAGCAATCCCGACATAATGCATGCCGGCAATCGCACTTCCCATCAAAAAACCGCCAAGAACGAACGATTCACGGGACATGCGGCGGGCGACGAGATAAAAGCCGAGGATACATCCTGTCATCGCGATGATGACCGATAGAAAGACGAGCGGGAACGAGTAGGTCGCATCCTTCAAGGTACCGTGACCAAGCATCGCGACGAAATGCATCGACCAGATACCAAGACCTAAAATCGATCCACCAGCAATCAACCAAAGATGTTTCGAACGATCGGTCGCCGTTTTGACGCGTCCCGAGAGTTCAATTGCGATATAGGCGGATGTTGCAGCAATCAGATAAGATAACGTGACAAGTAAAAAGTCAGTATGAGCATGCATCGTATGGTTTGGCATGATGGATGGAGTCACCTCGGCAGAGTGGAATGTTTAATCGAATGGTAAAGGTGTAATCTAGATACCCTTTTTCATTCAATCATATACATTTTTTTCAAATAATATCTGCAGGTGAGGAAACATCAAAGCATATCAATTATAGATGAAGACCGACGAGGATTTTATGATCCATTAATTTCGTATACTGAAGCGTATGGAAAAACGGATTTCCGAAGTCGCATGGTTGAAGATGGACATGAATCATGTGATAGCTGTAAGACAAGTTGGGGTTTGCCTTTAGCAGATTCAAAATCGTCTGTTCTTGGGATGCTGGGCTGATGTCATAGATATGAAACGAGATGATGTTATGACGGATGCGAAACGGGGCAATCGTGAGGGTGAACGATTTATGATGGGCAAATCGATGTTCTGTTGAGACGGTCGATCCGCTAATCACGAGTTCATGTGGGGTGATGCGTAGTTTCGGGTGCCAAAAATCTTTAAATTCGGTTGCGATGATGTCGCGCAAGTCTTCTTCCGTCACATACGTCGTGACGAGAATATCTGTTGGATTGCCAAGATAGTCGTTATCCGTATTCATATGTAAGCTCCTTTATCGATTAGTGGAGGGAATCAATGCGCTGTCGTTCAGGGTAAAGAAAGGTATGCTTTTTCTCCTGATCTGCAGAACATAGATTCAATATGATTGTAACTTTTTTCCTTATTTTTGTTTTTCGTTCATTGATTGTTTAGGGAAAGCGATTCTTGATATTTCATCAGAAATCAATCGTGTACTCCATCGGCTGTCATGTCAGTCCCTACAAAAGGAGGAACCAGCTATGACCCACTATGACTATCTCGATCAGTATTTATTGACCGACTGCTCGCGGTCAGCTCATACGATCAAAGCATATCGGAGTGATCTTCGGCAAATGCGTTTGCATCAAATCGATTGGTCAGTCGCGTCCTTACGACGCTACTTTCACTGGATGAAAGCACATTATAAGCCGTCGACGATCCTGCGACGGTATCATGCCTTACACCGGCTCGGAAATGTCCTCGTTGAGCGACGACGGATCAAAAAGAATCCGATGGTCGAGATCCGTCCGATCGTCCATCAACGTCTTCAAGATGAGACCTATTATGATAGTGAAGAGTTGATCCCCGTAATTCGACAGATTCAAGATCCAACCTATCGCCTCTTCTTCGAGGTGCTCAGCCAAACGGGCCTCCGCTTCATGGAGGCCCGTTTGTTGACGGTGCAGGATTTTGATTTAGCGAAGAATGAACTGTATGTTCGTCACGGCAAAGGTGGGCGGACACGGACCGTTCCGATCGGAGAGACCCTTTGCGAAAAGATCGTTCTGTTTCTAGCAAATCGTACGACCGGCTATTTGTTTCAATCCGTCACGGAACGGATGATCAATGAACATGCGGCAAGGAAGGCGCTTCGCGAGGTCGGATTTACGTCCTTAAAGCGTCACGTCCGTCCGCATATGCTCCGGATCGCCTATGCGACCTATCTCTATCAGCAGGCAGGGTTGAAGTTACTCGATATAAAGCGTCTGCTTGGTCACGCCAGCATCTCGACGACGGAAGGATATATCCGTAGCCAGACGAATCACGTCCGGGACGTTCTTAATCGTCTGTCCGCTTGAGGCGATTGACTGACGTATGGGCAATATCGTGCAATGGTAAAACGTAGTGTTGGGTCGTCCGAACATCGCTGTGACCGAGTAAGCGCATGATCGTCAGAATGTCCGTCTGATGCACGTGATAAAGTGTCGTCGCGAACGTGACCCGGATGTCATGCGGTCGCAGGATCCGTCCGAGACATCGTTCACTTGCTTCTTTTAAGACACGACGAAACTTTGCCGGATTGACCGGTCGTCCACTATCTTCACAAAACAACGGCAGGACATCAGGACGGATCGTCTCGATGTAACGCGTCAGGACATCACGCAATGCATGATGCAGCGGAACTTGACGTGATTGATCGCCTTTACCACTCCGGACGAGTACCTGATCGCGCGCAAAGTCGACATCTGCGAGCTGTAAGTCACGGGCTTCCGAAAACCGCAGTCCCGTGTGCAGGAGAAGAAAGCTAAAGGCGTAGACAGCCTCGTCACGAATCGTCTCGAGGACACGGTGGACGTCGTCATACGTGAAGGCAAGTCGTCGGTAGGGTGCGGGAACTGGTTTTTTGACACGCACCAATGGATTCGTCTGGAGCGAACGTTCAGCGACCAGTTGATCGAACAGGATTGAGAGAGCATGCAGTCGTCGAGCGGCAGTTGCTGGAGCGTAAGTATCGCGTAGGAACTTACCGTAGCGTTGGAGCGACGGAACATCGATCCGTTCGACATGGCGACAGAGATGCCGTACATCCGAGCGATAGGCTTTTTTCGTCAAGGGACGATAGTCCGCCTGTTCGATGATCGCAAGTAAGCGTTCTTGATAATAGGTCATCATCCGAGGAGGAATTGGACTTTCTGCCGGAGTTCCGACTTCAATGAGCGCAGTCGCGCCGGGGAGTAACCGAGCGTCTCTTCCGTGCCGTGCATCAAGGCTTCGAGAAACGTGTACTCTTTATTCGACAAATCCCGTTTGAGTTCGCTGAGGAGATAATGAAAGGAGACGTTCGGGGTCCGAGGGAGTTCCGGCATCGTCTCGACCGCGACTTCAGTCGCAAGCGTCCGGTTGCGGGTCGCTAAGTAATCGAGCATCGCCCCTTTTGCCCGGATCCGGGCGAAGGTGACGGTCATGACCTTTCCTTCTTCAATTGATTTCCAAAGTCGTAGTAGGGCAGCTTGCCGGCATTCATCATGTTCGTTCGGGTGGATCGAGAGGCGGGACAGGAGGGAGTTGACGAGGGGAATCCAGTTACGTAGTAAATCGTTCATGGGTATCCGTTTCTTCAGATATGCATATCTGTTATGTATTCCGCGGTAGTTTTAGTATAAGTAGAGTTATCCGCTGGGCGCAACGCTCCATTTCTTCAATCATGCCAACGGTTTCTTTAACTTTCGATGAGCGTAAGCTATGTGATTTCCCATCCTTCCGTCCATTCGCTTCAGATAAACCCGCATTCTAGCGCGATCGCTTTCAGGATAACTCTACTTATCCGCTGGGGTGTTCGGAAAAAAAGAAATCAGTATCGTTCTACCAATCGAAAGATAGGGAGTAAGTCATGGGAGAAAAGAAAATTAAAGAAGCGATCTTCCTAATTCGCTTATAGTTCTTAGATTCCTAGTCGCAAAAGAGAAGCGAAGCTGCTGATTTTAAGGAATAGATGGCTATTGTTTTTAAAAGACGCGTTTTGTCGGATGGCTTGATAAAATTACATCTTTTGGTTATTCATGTTTCAAGGTAATCTGAACGTATTACTAAAAGATGGGAGGGAACCGGATGAAACGCTTGAAGTTAATGATTCTAACCGTGATGGTGTTTACGAGTCTGTTCATCATTGGAGAGAGTCGGATGCTGACACTTGAAGGATTCGCTGAATCATTCGTGTCGACGACGATCTATCCGAATCCGAAGATTTCGGAACAACAGATGCTAGCAGATATCGAGCGAGCCGCGAAGAAACATCAAGTCGATGTCTTCACTTATGAAGAGACGCCTAATCAGACGTTCTCAAGTACGAAGACGATTTACGGAACGGTGGGTACTAAAGCGATGTTTGCTACCCGCTCAATCCAAGAGCAGGTCTATCAAAGCGTCTTTCTCGGTGATATTACGTTCCAGTTCAAGCCGTTATCCGAGCATCCTGCCGTTGCTTATACACCAAACTTTTACGGGATTGGTTCAGCTGCTGCCGTAAAAGCGTTTAAGATGGAGTTGATTGATACATACGCGGGGAATCATCCGCAACCGGGTTATAACGAGTCAGCAGAACTGTACCGTATCTTAGGCGTATTCGCTCTCGTCGCGATCATCACCGTGTTACTGACCTTCTATGAGCTGGCTGTCGTCAGAAAGGAATTACTCGTTCGTCTATCGATGGGCGAATCGTTAGCGCGATGGGTAACACGTTCGATTCTGATGGACTCCGGCATTTTGTTGCTTGCGTTCATCGTTAGTTTTTTGACACTCCGTTCGTTCACACCGATTGATCCATACCTGATGCTGTTCAGTGGTTTGATGGTTGGATTACTCGTCGTCAACGGACTGGTCTATCTTCGATTGCGACGTTTGACGATCAAAGAAGCGTTCTCAAACGGTCAGCGGTCGAATAAGTTACTTGTCTTTACATATGGCATGAAATTCGCAACAACCTTCTTGACGATCTTGATGCTCTCAACCAGTATCACGGTCATCGCTGAAGCCGTGACAATCTATAAACAACGGCCGTTCTTTGAAGCGAAGAAAACCTATTCGTATACCTACATCGGTCACAAAGTAACCTCTCCGCACTATTTGGACGAGAAAAGTTCCGACATCGCGGAACGAATCCAAACGGAACTGTACACACGCTTTTATGATGACTTCAAAGTGACATTGAGTACCCCGATTAATAGCTTCACGACGGCAGACCAACCGACTGTCTTGATGAACCGGACAGCATTTAATGAAGTGGCCGGGCAATTTGCGAATAGTTCTTCCGTCTTGAAGCATGAGCTGACGTTCTTTGCACCCGATGGGGTATCAATTCCAGCGAAGTCGACCATTGATAGTGGACTTCGTGAACTCGGACTCGGGGCGTATCTCGCAGATTCCTACCCGGTCGTCCATTATAAAGAAGATGTCGAAACCGTCGCGATCGATCAAAATCTTACTAGCGGGAGTACGCTCATCAATAATCCGTTACTCATCGTCGTCAATGAAGCAAAGCAACCGAAAGCATTGAAACAACTGTCGAATGTCTTACTCGCTGACGTCATGTATGAGCTTGATCAAGGAGCCTTTCAAGACTATGTGGCGGAGAAACAGATGACAAATGAACTCGTTTTGCAGACGAATGCGTGGGAGAAGTATCTTGGCATCTGGGAAGCAGCGAAACGATTGATGAATATGAACCTGATCTTTGTCATTCTGATTCTTAGTCTGGAGTTACTCGTCATCTGGACGGTGCTACGACTCGAGTATCAAGTGAACGCAATTGAGTTGTCGGTTCAAAAGGTGATGGGATACAGCATTTGGCAGAAAAACCGACGCCTGATCGTATCGACGATGGGGATTACGCTTGTCAGTACACTGGCTGTAGCGCTTACTGCCTATATCCTTGAGTTTTCTTCACCCGGGCTACTGTTAGCTGGCGGAGGATCCTTACTAGTGGCAGAAGGCGTCTTGCTAATTTGGCTGATTCGAAAGATTGAACGGGCAAATGTCCAGCGCATTTTAAAGGGGGGAAATCTATGATTGAAATCCGGCAACTGAGCAAGTCGTTTCAAGGGAAAACCTTATTCGAAAACCTATCGTTAACGATTTCTCAGGGCGACTTCGTCATCTTTTCCGGTCCAAGTGGATGCGGGAAGACGACGCTGCTTAACATGATTGGGGCGCTAGAGCCGATCGATACCGGAACGATTGTCGTCGACGGAAAGGATATCACGAACAAGCACAATCAACTGGCATACTTTCGGACGAAGCTTGGCTTCTTGTTTCAGAACTTCGCACTCGTCGACCAAAAAACGGTTCGGCAGAATCTCGAGATCGTTCAAAAACGCTATCGCTCCGGTAAGACGATCGAAGAAGTGCTGACTGCTGTTGGATTAAGCGACAAAATCGATCGAAAAGTCTTCATGTTGTCAGGTGGGGAACAGCAACGGGTCGCATTAGCTCGATTGATGCTGAAGCAGTGTGACATCATCTTAGCGGATGAACCGACGGGCTCGCTCGATCAAGTGAATGCTGAGCGGGTGATGGCGCTCTTACAAGAGTTGAACGATCAAGGAAAGACGATCATCCTCGTCACGCATGATGAAGCGATTAAACAACAAGGGAAAAGGCTGGTGGAGATAGGATAACGGAATGAACGATTCGCTGTTGTTGATTGGAGTTGTTCTAGTACTTTTTGTAATCAATCAAGTCTAAAATATTTGAAAGAAGTAACGCGTGAGCATTTTTTCGCTTGATTGATCGTCAGATACCTCTCCTTTTTAGGGAGAGTTTTTTTCATTAGAAACAGAAAATAGATTTCAAAAGTAGATTGATGTTATTTGAAACACAGCGATGGAATAAAAACGGATAAATTTTGAATTGGTCGGAATCCGTGACAAAGAAGGAATCGTCAAATGAGATGGATAGGGCTCATCATACTCGTCATGATCTTGGTGTTGCTCGTCCCTATTTCAAAACCATGTCAAATACTAATTACTAAAAAACAATTTACAGCAGCAAAAAAAGAACTTTTCTTTTATGCGAAGGCAAAGCTGTATGATTGCTTCACCATAAGAGAAAATGGTAAGTCTGCAACGAATTGATGACATTCATTTAAGGCATTAGGAGTGACTTTTGGTTCCATAATGGGAGGCTCTTTTTTATTTATAGTTATCCATTGCTTGTCAGAAGAAAAAGTTTAGCACCATTACTAAAGGGTGTTTCAAAATAATATATAAAAACAAATAAATTATAAGGTAAATAAATGATGGTAGAAAAACGAAAAATGGAAATTTTTTTCTAATTTGATGGTTGTTATCTGAAAATTTATGATAGGATTTTTACGAAAGGGTAAGTGTAAAAGGAAATGAAAATTTAGGAGGAAATGTAAAATGAAAAAAGTACTTACGTTAACTGCAGTATCGACACTCGCTTGTACGCTTGCTTTCGCACCTCAAGCAGATGCTTACCGAGCGACCAAAACTGTGAGCAGTGTCACGTCAAAAGCAGATTTACCTTACTTCTCTGATTTTAGTGGCTGCGGAAATTATAAAGCCTATAGCTCTACTACACGGACAGGCTTTAAAAGTTTAAAGCACCACGTCACATTTACGACAGTTGGAGGAAGTGTTTCATTCTCAGGTGCCGGCGTTAGCGGTAGCGGAACAAGCCCAGGGTACACGAAATCAACAAAGAGTAAATCATACTATAGTTCAGGAAATGTGTGTGGTAGTGGATTGACACTCTATTTAGGGATGAACACGACTACACATGTGGATTATAGCAACCGAACGTATACAGCTACTGCAAAGATTTGATCATTCGAACATAATTTAATCATTCCTTTTACACTAACCTTTCGTATTATGAACAGGAGTATCGAAACCATATGAAAAAAATAATCCTTATTTGTATCAGTTTTTTATTCATATTAGCTGGTTGTAGCCAAGGTGAAACGTTCATCAATCGAGATATACATAATTCAAACTTAGTGAAGACTGCATCTTCTTATCTAAAAACATCAGATGGTGGCTCTGTCTTTGAAGTAGATAGTCAGTTTAGTGAATCTTCAGCTATTAAAAATAACAGTACCTATCGTTTTCTAAAAAAGAAGTCAAAGAACTATTCGATTCAAAAATGTAATGAAAAGAGAAACAAGTTTTATTGTGACTTGATTGTTATGCAAATTAACGGTGAAGGTACATTGAATAGCAAACAAATTTCAAAAATCGACTCATTTTTTGATCTCTATTTTTTATACGAAACTGCAAATTCAATCAAAGAAGTCAGCATGATTCAAGACATAAAAGAGCATATTCACCAAATGAGAAAACCCGTTCAAGGTGATCAAATTGAATATTTATACTTTACACTCCTATCGCTTGAACTTGATTCTAATATAAGCACTTCTCTGACAAAAGAAACGATAAAAACAATCATTGACGAATACTCTAGTCAAGATTTGATGGATCCAAACCGTCCTATCTTGTTGTATGCAGCATTAAAATTAAACGATAGTCATAAATGGGGAATAAAGTTAGAACGTCTCCAATCTCTCTATCAGAATGAACAAAACCAAATCACACTACTATTTTGTGATGAAATCACATACTGGATACAATTACAAATTGTCGAGATGGTTATGGAGAACGATGCAGGAAAAAAAGCATTCGTAAACTTATTGAATCAAAATAAACCTTACACTAGTTTTTATCATTCTTTAGACAGTATTCGAAATCTGTATCTGATGTCTAACTTATTTGCTAGTAATAAATTGAAACATACAGAACAATACATCGAGGTGATTAATTCCCGCCTCGATACCCTCTTAGGAAGCGAAAAGAAGACGCAACAAAATTTGTACTTCATATCTGTCATAGATCAAATTTTAAAAAATGAAAATCGAGATTTGAGTGAGTTTCCAGATGTGAATTGTAACGATTTGAACAATCTATCGGAGAGATATTATTGTGGGAAAAACCAAGATGAAAATGATCTTTTTAATGAAAAGAATTTATTAGAAGAAAACAAATTATTAACAAAATTGTTGATTTATGATAGCGTTACATTGACCTCTTCACAGAAAAAAGAAGTGAAGTCATTATTTCCAACTGTCTTGAAATATGATGGGAAAGATGATTATGTCGTTTTGAATGTGTATAGCAGTATGATCACGGAGCATGAATTAAAAGTGGATACTGAGAAGATCAAAGAGCGTATAAAAGAGAAAGAATGCGGTCTTGGTTATTGTGAGAAAGCAGGAAACTATTCATTCGAAATGAGTGTCTATCTGAATAATATCTTAAATATTTTAGAGGGTGACGAAATTGCTAGGAGGTTTCGATGATTCGATGATGTCAATAAACGTAAATAACGTAAGTTTCGGCTATGGAAATCAAGAAATTTTAAATGACTTTTCTTTAGAAATTCAAAAGCCAGGCATTTATTCACTATTTGGTAAAAGTGGTTGCGGTAAAACGACTTTGATTAACATCTTGTCGTTGATACAGGCTCCTACGCATGGAGAAGTAGTATTGTTCAATCAAACGCTAGATTTTTCGAATAAAGAAAAGATTGATGAGGCGCGTAAACAAATCGCTTATTTCTTTCAGGATTTAAATCTCATTGAAGCATTAACCGTGCGTGAAAATCTCGAAATCATATCGTTGATTAATCATCAAAATATTGATGAAGAAAGATTAAAGCGATACAGTGAAAAAATCGGAATGTCGAAGAAATTAGATGTACCTGTCAACAATCTTTCAGGAGGAGAACGGCAACGGGCTGCTTTCCTAAAAGTAATGATTTTTGAATACAAATTGATTTTGCTAGATGAGCCAACAAATAATCTAGACAAAGAAAACATTGAAATGATCATGGATTTATTAAAGGAAATTAAGTCTGATAAAATCATCTTAATCGTTACGCATTCTAATTATGTAGTTTGCCAATCGGATCAAACATTTAACTTCAATGAATTGAATAGAGGAATTGCAGTATGAAAATGACCGTTTTTCATTACATGAAGAAGAAGTATATGAAACAGCTAAAAAAATTGACTACATTAAATTTTCTCCTTATCATTTTACTGTTATTTTCTGTTTTTACAATTTTTATATCAACAGAAAATATTCGAAATAACATTTTAAACAATGAGCGGCTTTCCATGGTACTTATTAACGGATACACTAAAAACGGTGAGTTTACGTACGATACAGAAAAGATAAAAAAGTTGGATAATGTTAAAGATTTGTCGTACGAATATGAGATTCCATTATCGTATTCAAATGGCGACGGTGAACAGGATTTCATGAACTGTCTGACGCTAAATCCAACGACACGAGATGCTATCAACTATCATAAACCGGTCAAAGGAAACGAAATCATTCTACCTGATTCATTTAAAGGGAACACGTTGAAGTTCACGGATATGGAGAACAAACCACTATCCTTAAAACAATCCTACTACGAAGGGTCAGGTATTTTCTTTTTAAAGGATAAATGTTATCTAGCACCTCAAACTAGCGCGAAATTAGCTGAAGAAATAAGTAAATCAGATAATTATTCTAGTGCTAAGTCGTTGTTAGTCAATATTACGAAAACAGAGTATATCTACGATTTTGTACAAGATTTTAATAACATGTTTGATGAAGAAAAAGCATATGTATACTATCAAGCGGAAGGATTAGAAAAACTTGTAACAGGTTCTAAAATGTCGATGTATCTGTTGATACTCTTCCAAGTAGTGTTACTTGCTATCGTCTTTATCTTCTATAGAAATAGTTTAAATGCACTGATCAAAACACTAAATAGAGACTTGTTGTCATTGTATATCAACGGGTTATCGAGTAAAGAAATTTCTCGACAATTTTATTCAACCATCGAATCCATGAATAAAAAAATATATCTGTATTCCTATGCTCTGATTGCATTATTTGCAGTAGGGATGTGGAAATACATGGGAATTCAGCCACTTCTGATAATGGTCGCTGGATTAGTCGTTCTATTGTCACTCTTGATTGTGTTGAACAAACGATTCGTGAAGCTATTGATTACTCGGAAAATGAAGAAAGAGTTGTCTAACGACAACATCGTGTCCCAGTTGAGAAACTGACGTTGTTACACATACCGTAAGAGATAGAGTAGTTTAACATTTTATTTTGTAATGGAATAAGAAAGTTTTTTGATACCCTTTGGTCATTTAATGATCAAGGGGTATTTTTTATGCTGATACGATCATTGAGGATGGATGTCATCAAAATTCGATTCTGTAGCTAAAGTTCTTTTGTCATAATCTGATAAGAATAAATCTCGAATCGCTTCAAATGACAGATTCATTGTCTGTAATATTGTTTGTTGTTTTTGCATTTGTTCTCTCGGTGTGATTGCAAACGATTTCATGATACGCTAGGGGACAGAAAAACCTGCCTAGAAAGAAGGAATTCCTATGCATATTCTTGTCATCGATGATGAGGCGAGCATCCAGCATCTCGTCAAACTTCAACTCGAACTCGATGGTCAGACGGTCGAGACGGCAGCCAATGGAGCTGATGCACTTGCCCTACAGGCGACACAAACCTTTGATTTGATAGTCCTCGATTTGATGCTACCGGATACGACCGGTTTCGAATTGATTCCAAAACTTCGACAGACGACGCCTGATTTACCGATCTTGATGCTGACAGCGCGTGATCAGATGAACGATAAGATCATCGGGCTACAGCTCGGAGCGGATGACTATATGACTAAACCGTTTAACGGAACGGAGCTCGTCTTGCGTGTCAAAAACCTGTTGAAACGCACGAAGACGGTCGCGCCACCAGTGCCTGTCGCGACCGACCCGTTCTTATCTGTTGATTCCGAAGAACGAGTCATTCGGCTCGACGGTCAACCATTGCCACTGACGTACCGGGAGTATGCATTGCTCGCACTCTTCCTGACGCATCCGAAACGGGTCTTCGAGCGAGATGAACTGCTCGAACAAGTCTGGGGCTTTGACTTCTCGGGTCAGACCCGAGCCGTCGATATCATGGTCCAGCGCTTACGGAAGAAACTCGGAGCGCAAGGCGAACGAATCAAGACGATTTACGGTGTTGGCTACAAGTGGATCGACGCATGAAGCTACGCCAAGTCATCACGGAAAACTTCGTCTTGCTCCTCGTTCCGGCACTGCTCGTCCTCTTCTTGATTCTCTATGCCTTCATCCAATCGAACCTATATGAGAACGCCGTCGAGTCCGTCCAAAAACTGAGTCGGGAAGCGGAGCTCTATACGATGAACTACCTTGCAAGTGAAGAGACGGACTCGCTCGCCGATACGGCAGTCCCGATTGCTTCCTATCTCGCGGACCGATTCGATGCGCGCGTCCAACTGTTTGGACCAAACGCAGAACTGCTCGCTGATTCCGAACGCGATCAATTGCCGCTTCTCGCGGGAGACATCGATCAAGCGTTAAAAGGGAAGTCGAGTTATCTCTTTCTGAAAGAAACCGATGTTCCGGTGTTGTTCTTCTCGAGTCCGCTGTATGGCAAAACGGACGTCATCGGCTCGGTCCGTTTTCTCGTCGATCTGCGGACGGAAGCCGAACTGCTGCGGCAATTCACCTATGTCTTCACTGGCGTATTTCTGATCTTGATCGTGATTGCTGTTTGGACAGCGCGTCGGATGGCGAAGACATTGATTGGACCGATCGATGATTTACGGAGCGTCTCGCACGCCTTGACGAAAGGACACTATGCAAACGTGCTACCAGCGTATCCATATGAGGAATTGAACCGACTGGCGGCTGACTTTTCGACGCTGGCTGACGCGATTCAGCACAACATCGGACAGCTCGAACAACAACGAAGCGACCAACAGACGTTCATCGATCACATCACTCATGAACTCCGGACACCGATGACGGCCATCATGGGCTATGTCGAGTTGATCCCCAAGCTACCCCCAGATGAAGCGGCGCATTGTTATCACTACATCGAAGTCGAGAGCCAGCGCTTGTTACGACTCGTCTCGCATAATCTCGAACAGGCGAAACAACAGCGCAACGAACGTCACGTGACGTCGACGATGTTCGCGCTCGACGCCTTGCTTGCCGACGCCTTATTCATCATGCAATTGCGTCTTAATGGACAAGGAATTGAAGTTGAACAGGATGTTCCGTCAATCTACGTGCTCGGTCAACCGGATCAGACGAAACAAGTCTTGTTGAATCTTCTCGAGAATGCCGTCAAATACAGTGACGCGATGACGGTGACGTTTTCGACCGTCAGTACAGATACGACCCTCCAATTCATCATGACGGATGATGGGATCGGTGTTGATCCAGCAGTGCTTGCCGAATGGGAGAAGGAGCAGCATAGTCTGACGACGGCGAGTGGGAATGGACTCGGTCTACCGCTCTGCCGGCGTCTGATGCAGGAACAAGGTGGCGATTTTGAACTTGAAAGTGATGTAAGCGGCACACGTATCACATTAACTTTTCGATTAGCGAATCAGACTTAATGTAATCGCTTACAAATGATACATTTACGAAACAATTCGACCGGATTTACGAAACAATTGCCCCGTAATCTAAGAATCAAGCAAGGAGAGGAATCATGAAAGCATCGACCATCGCTTATCTCTTCCTGATGGGCATCTTGTTTGCCCTCGGTCTTCTTTTGCTTCAGCAGACGGTCTTCGGACGCTTACACGTCCTTGATGGACCGAAACGACTGAATGCTTCCGATGACTCGCTCCCGACCGAGTTGACGTTACGTCACCGGGCATGGGGGGAGCAGACGGTAGAAGACGGAACGGAAGTCCAGCGCATCACGACGCTATTGAAGCAAATGAAGACGGTGACAAACGGGACTTGTCCGGCGGGAACGGCGACATTTAACGGGACGCTCCGTTTCTTAAACGGAACGACGTGGACGTTCTCGCTCGGAGAAAGTATGACGCTAAATGGAAAATGTGTCGCAAAACGTCCTAGCACCCAAACGACGTCACTGAAAGCACGATTCTTGAACGCCTATCACGAACCAGAACAGCTCGCGCATCAGTTCGCTGAGGGGGAAGTCGTGACCGTGTATGCAGCAGGACGTTCTCGTTCTTTGACTGCACGCGAACGAGAAGACGTTAAGCGTCGCCTGACGCAAGCAGAGCCGATGACGGACTATGAAGAGGTCGGTCAAGCGCTCGATGCCAGTCAGGGACAGCCGCGCATTCTCAAGCTTCAGCGGTTCAAGAATGAGCAGAATACGCGTGCCAACTTAATGAATATTACTGTGTATGAGACATTGTTCAGCGTCCAGTACATGGATGATGACAATGGAAACACCTTCTATTTAAAAGGACAACTCCTGCCGACCGGGAAGGAGGCAGATCGATGAGAAAAGGAATGCTCTTCTTGCTGAGTATCATTTGTCTCATGAGCATTTGGATCGTCCGCAACAATGAACAGACGAAGCAGGGGACAGCCGCGCGGGAAACCGTTCCGCATTTGACGGCGTACGTCTCTGCGAAAGAGGATATCGGTCGCGCCTTGCTGTCGTCATATTGTGAGCAGGCGGGTTGTACGTATGAGTTCGTGCGCCTGTCGACGGAAGAACTCGTCCGGCGTGTGACGAAGGAAGCGGATCATCCGCGCGCCGACGTCATCATCGGCGGAACGTGGGATGCTCACCAGACGCTCAAGCAACGCGGGTTGTCGACACCGTTCCCGAGCGGCATGGATCAAGCGGAACTACAAGATCCGGACCGCTACTGGATCGGCTATGAAGTCGAACGCTTAGCAATCGTCATCAATACAGACGTTTGGAACGAGCGGTTCGGGGCAGCAACTTATCCGAAAACGCTCGCTGACTTGACGGCGAAGCGATATCAGAACGAGTTGATTTTGCCGGATCCGAATCATTCTGGTACCGGTGCGACGATCCTGCAAGCGGTCTTTGACGGATACGGGACGAAAGCTGAAAATGTCTTACGCGAGCTCATCGAGCGAACGCGACTATTCACGGCGAACGGTTTTGCACCGACGTCGTACGTCGCCAGTGGGGAAGCGATGCTTGGGGTCAATTTCATCGGGGATCAACAATCACTGCGCGAGAAGTATTATCCGGTCAAAAGCATCCCGCTCGATACGTACTCGATCAACGCGATCTCAAAGCTGAAAGGACGAACGCAACAAAAGCAGGCGAACGCCTTCATGCGTTTCGTACTCTCGGCGGACGGTCAGGCGATTCTGAGGAAGGTCTCATTCGGTACGCCGACCTATGCGATCGCGAAGACACAACCGATCCAGCAGAACGTCGGGCAGGACATCGTCGCCGATTACCGCGACTACCTCCGTCGATTCAATCAGCTCCAGGACAAATGATGCGAAGACTCTGATTCAGATAGGGGAAATGGAAGATGGGCTTCTTCAGCATCAAAAAATTGCCGAATGCCGGCATACCAATCGAAGTACAACGGAAACAATGGTTACAACAATTCTTAAAGGCATTCTTAGTCGTCTTCTTCTCATATATGGCGATGTATCTCATCCGAAACAACTTCAAAGCAGCGCAACCGCTCTTGAAAGAAGAACTGGGCTTTACGACGACGGAACTTGGATATATCGGCTTCGCCTTCTCAATTACATACGGAATCGGGAAAACGTTGCTCGGTTATTTCGTTGACGGGAAAAATACGAAACGCGTCATCTCGTTCTTATTGATTCTCTCGTCCTTAATCGTCACCGCGATGGGACTCTTGATGAGTGCCGGCGGAAGTCCGGTCGGTTTATTGATGGTTTTATGGGGACTCAGTGGGTTCTTCCAATCGGTCGGGGGACCATCGTCGTATTCGACGATCGCCCGCTGGACACCGTTTGAAAAACGTGGACGCTACCTCGGCTTCTGGAACGTCTCGCACAACATCGGTGGAGCAATTGCCGGTGGTCTCGCACTGTGGGGAGCGAACGTCTTCTTCAACGGAAGTGTCGTCGGGATGTTCATCTTCCCAGCTGCAATCGCGCTCATCATCGGGATCGTCGGTCTATTCATCGGGAAGGATGATCCGGAGGAACTCGGGTGGAATCGGAGTGAAGAAATCTTCGAGGAACCGATCGAACCGGAAAACATCGCTGCTGAAAGTATGACGAAGTGGCAAATCTTCAAAACGTACGTCATCTCGAACCCCTGGATCTGGACGCTCTGTATCGCGAACGTCTTCGTTTATATCGTCCGGATCGGGATTGATAACTGGGCACCACTCTACGTCACGGAACACTTGCACTTCAGCACAGAGAGTGCTGTCAATACGATCTTCTTCTTTGAAATTGGTGCGTTATGCGGCAGTATGATTTGGGGTTACGTGTCCGATTTACTCAAAGGACGCCGGGCGCTCGTCGCAGCGATCTGTCTTTTACTGACGGCCGTCGCGGTCCTCGGTTATCGTTACGGTACGAGTGAACTTATGATTTACGCGTCACTATTTGCACTCGGTGCGCTTATCTACGGACCACAGCTCTTGATCGGTGTCTCGGTCATCAGCTTCGCACCAAAACAAGCGACGACGGTCACGAACGGGATGGTCGGTACGTTCGGTTACTTGTTCGGTGATTCAATCGCAAAAGTCGGTCTAGCAAAAATCGCTGATCCGGAGACGAACGGTCTAACGATTGGTTCGGTTACGTTACACGGCTGGAGCGATACGTTCATCATCTTCAATGCGGCGTTACTGTTCGGTTTGATCGCCCTTGCGATCGTCGCTGTCGTCGAGGAGAAAAAGATTCGTCGCCTCGGATTGCTAGAGCGTCAAGCGGATAAGTTGAGTTCGTAACAGACACGAGCACCCTCGCCTAATGTAGGAGAAGGTGCTCTCTTTTTTAATGAGACAAATAAGCAAGCAGCAAACCTTCTTCAAGTTTAACGTGACGAATCGAGCGGTAACGGGCATGACGGAAAGGAAGATAGAAGGAAAGATCAACAGTCAGAAGTCGATTTGCATAACGCAGATAAGGAGGACGAATGAGGTAGGTTTCATTAAAGGATTCGGTATCATGAGGACAGACGTCAAAGACTTCGAACGTGACGGTACGTTTATCGACTGCCCGCAATTGAAGCGTCAATTCGACTGGTAAGTCACGCTCTATACCATAACGTATCAATGGTACAGCGGCTTGAATGTGAAGATGCGTCGGTCGAATCGTGACACAAATATCTGTCAGCTCTGGAATTTCCTTTGTCAGCGCACTTGCAAGGTCGTATTCATCAATACTTGTTGCAAGCGTAAAACGACGAAAGGTTTCAATTATATGGCGCCCCAGTTTCATGAAGTAAATTCCTTTCTTATGATTCTTAACCTTAGTATAACTAAAATTTAACCTAATTATCCCATATTGTATTTTGTTAAAGTAAATTAATTCCTCTTAATTAGCGTTATTGTTTAAAAACAATACGATTTCTGCATGTTTTTGCGTCGTTCAGGGAACGATTAACCATGTCGATCTGTTGGTTTTCTTTTTTGAAGGGAGTTTTTTGATGCCTTACTTATCCGGATTTCCGTCGTCTTATTGGAAACAAAGCGCACCTGCTACTTCATATCCCGCTCTCAATCAAGATGCTAAGCATGATGTTGTCGTCATTGGGGCTGGGATTGCTGGACTCGTCACGGCCATGCAATTGACGGAACGAGGATATGACGTCGCGGTGATCGAAGCAGGTGACGTGGCTGCCGGTACGACGGGTTATACGACGGCTAAAGTTTCCTCACAGCACGGTTTGATCTATGACACGCTGATACGCACCGTCGGCGAGGAGTCAGCGCGACTATATTATGAAGCGAACGAGGAAGCGATCTCGTTTTTACGTCATCAGGTGGAACGACTCGACATTGCCTGCGAACTTGAAACGCAAGACGCTTATCTCTACGCGGCAACATCAAAAGAGCAAGCGATGGAACGGGAAGTCCGTGCCTATGAACGGTTGAGATTAAACGGTGGCGAAGCAACGGAAGAAGTCCGAAGTAAGTTGCCATACGATGTCAAACGAGCTGTCGTCCTTCGCGATCAAGCGCAGTTCCATCCCGTCAAATATCTTCAAGGACTTGCGCAACAAATCGTCCATCAAGGTGGAAAATTGTATGAACAGACACGTGCTATATCACTCGAGTCGAATCGCACCCCAACTGTCATCCTGGAAAACGGTCACCGGATCGAGGCGAAGAAGGTCGTCATCGCGACCCATTTTCCGTTTCATGACTTCAAGGGCTTATACTTTTCAAAACTCGAAGTCCATCGCTCGTATATCGTGTCGGGTCAGGTCGACGAGGCGTTTCCGGACGGGATGTTCATGAGTGCCGATCAACCGAGTCGTTCTTTACGTCACACGCGAACAGACGATGGTCGTCTGCTTGGTCTGTTCGGTGGCGAGAATCATTTGTCCGGTCACGAGACGGAGACGATGCAACGGTATGAGCATCTTGCTGACTTTGCGAGAAGTGAGTTCCATGTCGAGGCGTTCGAGCAGTTTTGGTCAGCGCAAGACTTGATCACGCTCGATAAGATTCCCTATATCGGACAGATGGCGGCGAATGACCCGAACGTGTTCGTTGCGACCGGCTTTGCGAAGTGGGGGATGACGAACGGTATCGCAGCCGGACTGTTGCTGAGCGATTTATTGACGGGAACACCTAATCGTTTTCGCCATTTATTTGACCCGACCCGTTCGAAGCTAAAAACGAAGGATGCAACTCAGTTCGTCAAGAACAACGCGGACGTCGCCATTGAGCTCGTCAAAGGGAAGCTGACCAAAGCACGTCGTCATGCTGACGAGTTACAGCCAGACGAAGGAGGACTCGTTACTCATCACGGGAAGACGGTCGGTGGATATCGCGATTCGGAAGGGAATCTTCACCTCGTCTCGACGACTTGTACCCATATGGGGTGCGATACGAAATGGAATGAAGCAGAACGGTCATGGGATTGTCCGTGTCATGGTTCACGATTTGGTCCGACAGGAGAGGTACTAGAAGGACCAGCCGTCAACCCACTCAAATCAATCGATTAAGCAGAGGCACTTGTCTCTGCTTTTTTATTTTTAAAATAATTCGGAGTCGATTTATAATATGTGCTATAATTACCTGGTAATAAAAATATTTTAGTGCTAAACAATTAGAGTGCCGCTTTTGAATCGTGTTGTAGAGGCACCGTCACGACCACCGTTCACTGGTTTCATATTTTAGTTTCACTATTTTACTTAGCGTCGTGAACGCTGAAACAACCCGAGGAGGAAGCACCACTATGAGTAAAGAAAAGATTGCCCAGCTGCGCAAACATGTGTCGCCGTTTGAAAAGGCAGACATCAAAGCCAGCGTCCGGCAGATGATCAACACGATCCTGCCATTTCTCGTCCTATGGTTTCTGGCATATCAGGCCCTGAAGCTATCTGTGTTTCTCGCGATTCCTGTGGCGATCCTCGCCGCTGGATTCGTCGTCCGGATGTTCATCATCTTCCATGATTGTACGCACGGTTCATTCTTCAAGAATAAGAAAGCGAATGCCATCGTCGGTACGATCACTGGGATATTGACGTTATTCCCGTATGAGAAATGGAAGCGAGAGCATTCAATCCACCACGCATCAAGTGGAAATCTCGATAAGCGCGGTGTCGGTGACATCTGGGTCATGACAATTGAGGAGTACATCGAAGCGTCACGCTTCACACGTCTCAAGTATCGTCTGTACCGGAACCCACTCGTCATGTTCGGTCTTGGACCGCTCTTGTTGATTCTCGTATCGAGCCGATTCAACCGGAAGGATGCTCGCAAAAAAGAACGAGTCAACACACATGTCATCAATGCGTCGCTTATCGTCCTGTACGGTATCCTGATTTACTTCATCGGCTGGCAGGCCTTCTTGATCATCCAAGGAACGACGATGTTCACAGCAGGCGTACTTGGGATCTGGTTATTCTACGTTCAACACACGTTCGAAGACTCGTACTTTGAAGATGAAAGTGAATGGGATTACGTCAAGGCAGCAATCGAAGGTAGTTCGTATTACGAGTTACCAAAGGTCTTGCAATGGGTGACAGGAAACATCGGCTTCCACCACGTCCACCATCTCAGCCCACGTGTTCCGAACTATCATCTCGAAAAAGCACACGTCTCGACGCCACCGCTTCAGAAGGCGACGAAGATTGGTTTATTCTCGAGTCTGAAGTCGCTTCGCTATAAACTATATGATGCGAAGAACAGAACGTTCGTGACGTTCCATGACATCAAACATCTCTTACGCGAACCGAAGACGTCATCGTTGTAAGGAACTGCACCTCGTCCACTTGGACGAGGTGTTTTTTGTTGTGTTTGAAGCAAAAGAGGGAATCAACAGGTAATGAGAGTAAGGTAAGTCCGTCTTTTGGCGTATGTTCACGATGAGCATCCATGGTAGGATGTACAATAGAAAGGAGAGTGCCTGATGCGCCGGATACCCATTGCTGCTTATGTAGGAGTAGCCATCTTACTTTCCTTATTCGTCTTCAGTTCGATGACGTACCAGCAACAATCCTTGATTTCGTTTTTGACACAGCGTATCCCACTCGACTGGGTGTATGCATTTTCCTTCGTGTCGTTTCATTATAAAGTTCCGATTAGCGTTGCATCGCTTGGACCTGCGGCGTTCCTTGAGTTTTTCATTCGAAAGGGAATGCACGCTGGTTTGTTCCTCATTCTTGGGATTAGTATCGTTCATTTTTTGCGTGGACGAGGCTATGCGGCATTATCAGCTGCCTTCTTTGCCTTTACGACGGCAATGACGATTGGTGTCATGGATGAGTTCCATCAGCAATTGACGGGTGGACGAACCCCACTCGTCGGCGATGTGTTGATCGATGGCAGTGGTGCATTGATTGGTATCGTATTGTATACAGCGATTCGTCTTTATTTGAAAGCTGACCAGATTGTGCGAGAGCAAGAACAACAGCGTGCATGAAAATAACCCATCGTCTCAATCATCATGACTGAGGCGATGGGTTATTTTAGCGATTAGAACCGTTGTACCCATTCAATCTTATACTGAGTACGTCCGAATTCTTTTCTTAACATGTTGTCGGCTTTCTTTCGTGCTGTCGTGTGATCGCCTGCCCGGATGTTGAGTCGATCCGTATCAACGATCTCATCTCCGCGTAATACTTGATACTGGACGGTATAGTCCTTTTTCATTAAATTAAATAAACCCAAGAAATTCACTCCCATATTCTTCTTCCTGTTAGTTATTATATGGTATTCCAAATTTTTCTGCAATCTAAAAAAAGTGACTATTGTCCTACCCATCAATAAAATGTTAGTGGTTCGAATGACAGGTTGCTTTATTGTGTGAATTGCGTATAAATGCTGAAAAATCAATAAAAACCGCTCTAAAATAGAATATATGAAATTTTATTACATATATAATGAATATTCAGGAAAAAATATTGCGTTATCAACAGATTGACGAAAATATAAGTTATCTGAATAGTCTTTTGGTATGTCAGGAAAGGATTCCCTTGGAACTTCAATGGAATAACCGTTAAGATAAGAAGGAAGAGAAAACGATGAATTACGTGACAGATGAGGGAGATGACACATGGAGCAGGAGATGCATGAACGAATCGATCCCGCGCACCGGATCAGGCAAGCGGTGACCCGCAAAGAAACCGTCTACTTTAGTTTGTTGTTAGGCATCGCCATTTTGACAGTGGGTGGCATCATTGGGTTAGTGTTTGAAACCGGCGAGAGCGGTATTTATGCCATGTTTGCGCTAGTGATCCTATTGTTACTACTTTGGTTACGCCAGTGGCAACGGGTGTCACGGATTCGAAGTGAAGGGGTTCGCTTGAGTGCCGAGCAGTTCCCAGAGTTGTTCGAGCAAGTCCGTATACATACAGAACAGTTGCAACTATGGCGGATGCCAGAAATCTATTTCCAAGATGACGTGAAACGACCGCACGTCATTGGACTATTCCAAAAGTATTTGATCGTCCTACCGACGTCGTATCTGGAGTTGACAGAAACACGTCGTTTTCGGTTACTGCTTGAACTGGCACGGATCAAACGGAACCATCAGGAAAAGCAAATCTTACTATGGATTGGCAGCTGGATTCCGTTTTTACGTCCGGTTTACATGCGGGCATGTGCTCGAACCCGTCATCAGATGGTCCTACCACTTATTTCGCCTATATACGCGCGACAAGCCATGTTTGAGGATGTGCTCGGACCAACACTTCTAGCAACGACAGATACAGAGGTCTATATCGAGGAGAAACGGCAGCGACGGACGTTTTCCATCTTATTGTATGAAGCGTTACGAACCGAACTTTCTTTACTCGAACGGTTGCACTTAACGGGTGAGCCAATCGAACGTCCGCGCCCACTCTTTCGATATGGTCAAGGCTTCGTCGTCGCAGGTAGCATTCTAATGGCAATATTCCTTGTCAGCACGACTGCAGGTATGCTGTTAGACGAAGGGGCGATTGAGGCAAAAAAAGAAACGAGTGACGAGAACGTCACGACGAAGACGAATGGTCAGGATCTCAACGAGACAGAGTTGATGGCAGCGATTCAAAAAGGGAAGCTCGAAGACATACATCGACTGATTCCGGAAAGTGATATGAAGGCAGTCGATGCCGATGGCGATACGGCGTTGCATTACCTCGGATATCGTAAATCCAGCACGGGACTCGAATCGGTCTTTAAGGAATTACTTGCAGCAGGCAGTGATGTCGATGCTGTCAATGAGTTCGGCGAGCGACCGTTCATTACGGCAGTCTTCAGTAACAACGATGAACTCGTCGACCTGTACTTGAAGCGAGGCGAAAAGGTCAATCAACAAGATGCCGACAAGTTCACGCCTCTTCATCATGCTGTTGAAGGGGAAGGGAAAGAGACAGTCAAACTCTTACTTGAGCATGGCGCTGATCCGACGATTAAAAACGCAGATGGCTTCACGCCACTTATGTTGGCACAAGAGTATGAACTCGATGAAATCATTGAGCTGTTGAAGCAAAACTCAGCGCAGACACTATAACATAACAACCGCAGGCGTTCTCGAACGAATCGAGAAGACCTGCGGTTGTTTGTTGTGTCTAATTAGTTTGGAAGTTTTGATGTATCGACGATGCGACCTTCAATCTTGTAGTCGACTTGACCGAGTGATTTCGTGAAATCACGTAGGTTTTCCCAGTCAGAGAGACCGAGGTCCGTGACGCGACCAGCTTTGTAAGCCGTCTCGAATGGTGTGAGACCATCGCCACCTTTAGCTGTGAAGGCATTCGTTGCGATGACATATGTCTTCGCTGGATCGATGACTTCGAATGTGCCGTTATTGTTCACTTCCATCTTCGTGACGCGTGCACCGGCCGCTTTTGTGCTATCGTATTCGAATTTCATACCAGAGACATGGAGGAAACCACCATTTTCTTTTGGTGCAATCCCGACACTGATTTCAAGAAGGTTTTTGATTTCTTCTCCTGTCATTTTAGCTGTCGCAAGCGTGTTACCGAATGGAAGCGTCGTTAAGACTTCACCGACTGTGAGTGGTCCGGCATCGATAGCAGCACGGATACCACCACCGTTTTGCATCGCGATGACTGTATCTGTATTGTATTCTTTTGCTTTTTTGAGCATGCCGTCCGTGATCAAGTTTCCGAGAGCTGTTTCGCTGTTACGGACACTGACTTCACCACGTGGGTTTGGAAGAGCATTAACGATATTCGCACCGACTTCTTCGTTTTTCAATTCAGCGATTTGATCTGCATATGGTTTGAGGATTTCAGCTGCACGAACGTCTTCAACTGCTTTTGAAACGTCGATCAGTGATCCGTTGTACTCCGTCAACTTCCCTTTGTAGTCGAACGTCAAATCAAGATTTCCGAGGAAATCACCGTATTGGTATGCTTGAGCGATGATCGTTGGTTCTGTTTTGCCTGGTACGACCGTTTCGTCGACAACGACTGGTTTTTCAAGTTTCGTATGCGAGTGACCACCGACGATGACGTCGATCCCGTCGACGTTACGTGCGAGCAGTTGATCGTTATCGATTGCTTCGTTGTCATCGAATCCGATATGTGTCAAGGCGACGATTTTATTGACGCCACGATCTTCGAGTTTCTTCACGGCCGCTTTCGCACTCGTGATGTAGTTCGCGAACGCCACCGTACCTGGGCTTGCGATATCAGCAGTTTCTTCAGTCGTCAAACCGAAGAAGCCGATTTTTTGTCCTTTGTATTCCTTGATGATCCCTTGATAGATTTTGCCACGCTCTGGTCCGGCTGTGATCGTTTTCTTTTGTAGACCATTGAAGAGTTCGTTTTTACTGAAATCGACGTTCGCCGTGATGAATGGGAATTTCGCTTTCGTGACGAAGTTTTTCAAAGCGATGTTGTTGTCTGTATCACCGAGATCGAACTCGTGGTTACCGAATGTCATCATGTCGTACTTCATGTAGTTCATCAGTTCAAGATCAGCTTGTCCAAGGAACTTGTTGAAGTAGAGTGATCCGGAGAAGACGTCACCAGCGTCTAAAAGAAGCGATGGTTTACCTTCTGAGCGGTAAGCAGCGCGTAGTTCTTTAATGACAGTTGCCCGTTTTGGTGCTTTATCGAGGTTTGCATGCGTATCGTTCGTATGCATCAAACCAATCGAGAAGTCATCCGTGTTGACGTCGAGCACCGTGATTTTTGCTTTTAATGTAATCGTCTTACCAAGACGCGTATAACTTGCGACCGCATATTTCACACCCGCTTCGCTCGTATCAACTTTCGACCAGCGGACTGGCTTATCATAGATGCGACCTGTTGCATAAAGAACAGCTAGTGTTTTCGGCAATTCTGGTTTTTGATCGACATAGATTGTCTGATCTGCGACCTTCTCGACGAACTTCACTGCGTAGTTCTGAATGTAGATTTTGATTTCGATTGGATTCTTTTTCTTGCCGTATGTGCCTTTGACCGTTTGATAACGGTTGAACGCATGGCGATCGTAAGATTTCCACGTGATCTTCTCACCTTTATATGTAGCAGGGAGTTTGACCGGAGCACCTTTCGTGAAGACGAGTGACTTGAGTTTGACCGTTTTGACTTTGACATGTGTTGCAGCCGAAACTGTCGTTTGAGCAACTGGCACGATTGCCGATGTCGTCAGGGCGACAGCAACAGCTGCCGCGTAAAGCGGTTTTGATTTGTACATACGTAAAAATCCTCCTTCAAGAGTGGGGTATGAATGCAAGGTCGCGATGCGATCGTTGACCTCTTCTTCTACTATAAAGGGTTCGGAAAGCTTCGTGGGATGAACCTTTTGTAAATAACGTAAATTCTTAGGTCCGACGACAAGACAACCCACGGAAGTCGTTTGCTCGTAAGCTTTAGAATCCGAACGTTCGTCTTCATAGATAAATGATAACGCTTTCATTATATCTTGTCTCAAATAAAAATGAAACGAAAGAATATTACCAATCGTTAATCATTCCCATTAAATGTCGATTTTTTAGTGGTCCTGAATTGCTAAATATTGTATGATATCAGTATACAGACAGTTCGGATGAAAAGAGGCAACGATAGATGAATGATACGATTCGAGGCGGTGTCCTCGTCGGCATTATTTGTGTGATCACCGTCCTCCTCGTATGGGGGCTCGCATCACCACCGACGACGATTGAGTTTCCACATTTTAATCATGCGTAAGGAAACAAACTAGGAGATGACCGGTGGTGGACCCGCCGGTTTTTGTCGTGCCTGAAAAACTACAGTTTGGTGTCGGTTCGTCCAATACATTGACACGCTTTTTCACGATAGCTAGAATTGATTAAGTGTATATAGGAAGTATTGCTTCTGCCATGCACGAATGAGTGGACAAAGGAGGCGAGTCGGAATCGACCGGGCAAGGACCCGTTCACGCAGAGAGAGCGTTCGTTTGAGCAATCGCGGACGGCATCTGTCTTTTTTTGAGTGGAATCAACGAATATGAAAATAAAATACATGTATCATGAATCGGAAGGAACTTACACTTATGCTGAAAGAAATGAGAAGTATCATCCGGGAACAGGTGGAGAATTTCCCACTGATTCGCCGGTTGGCGCGATATGAAATCAAATCAGCGCATGCAGAACAACGCCTTGGCCTTTTATGGGAGCTCCTCAATCCGGGTCTCCAAATCTTCATTTATTGGTTTGTCTTCGGGGTCGGTCTTAAAGGAAATAAGAACGTGGATGGCGATATTCCATTCATCGTCTGGCTCCTTTGTGGGATCGTCGTCTGGTTCTTCATCAATGACGCGTTACTTCGTGGATCAAACTCGATCAACAGTCGTCTCGCGATGGTAACGAAGATGCGTTTCCCGATGAGCGCGATTCCATCGTATGTCATCTTATCGCGGATGTATCAACATTTTGCGATGCTCTTGATCGTCTTCATCGTCATCATCGCAAACGGTATCCCGATCACATGGAAGTTACTCCAGTTGCCGTATTATATGATCGCGACGTACATTTTCGTCTATGCGTTCTCACTTTGTTTTTCAACACTCATCACACTTGTTAAAGACATCCAGCTCTTCTTGCAGTCGATGATGCGGATGCTCTTTTATATGACACCAATCCTCTGGAACATTGAACGGTTCCCGGACTTCTTACACGGCGTCCTTCGTTTGAACCCTGTCTTTTATCTCGTCGAGGGATACCGGGCGAGCTTGCTCGGAGGGCATTGGGTCTGGCAGGAGTGGCCGACCGGTCTGTATTTCTGGAGTGTGACGCTCCTGTTGTTCACAGCGGGAACATTCTTGCACATTAAGTTCCGTAAATCATTCACTGAGCTCGTTTAAGGGAAGGAAATCGCCATGTCTATGATTAAACTCGACCATGTCACGAAACGCTTCGACATGGTCACGACTACGAAAGAAAAATTCAAGCTCTTGTTCAAGAATCAAAGCAAGAGCGTTAAAACATTTACTGCATTACGGGATGTCTCGCTCGAGATCGGATCGGGAGAAGTTGTCGGACTCGTCGGTATCAATGGATCCGGTAAATCGACGTTATCGAACTTGATTTCAGGTATCATCTATGCAAACGAAGGAGACGTCGCGATCAATGGTGAAGTTGCGATCATCGCCGTCTCACAAGGGTTGAAGAACGTCCTGACGGGGCGGGAGAACATTCGCTTGAAGTGTCTCATGCTTGGGATGGACGACGCAGAAATCGAGCGTCGGATGCCCGGCATCATCGATTTCGCGGATATCGGTGACTTTATCGATCAGCCAATCAAGAAGTACTCGAGTGGGATGAAGTCGCGCCTCGGCTTCGCGATCGCGGTTAATGTCGACGCCGACATCCTGATCGTCGATGAAGCGTTATCGGTCGGGGACCAAACTTTCTACAACCGTTGTATCGATAAGATGAACGAATTCAAGGAGGAAGGGAAGACAATCATCTTCGTCAGTCACTCGCTCTCGCAAATCAAGAGCTTCTGTGAGCGGGTCGTCTGGCTCGAATACGGTCAAGTCCGCCTCGACGGAACGACGAAGGATGTCTTGCCGGAGTATAAGAAGTTTCTCGCTGAATATAAGAAGTGGACGAAAGAGGAACAACATCAATACCGTCGCGATCGCTTAAAAGAACAAGCAGCGAATGCGCGGTCTGGTAAAGAAAACGCAGATTCAGCGGACACGGTCAAACACCCAGGTTGGATTTTGTCGGGTCTTGGTCTCATCGTTCTCGCAGCAGGGAGTTTGATGGTCATTGACGAGACACCGTCTTTGACGAACCTCAGTGACGCGATCTTGAAGTTCTTTTAATGTTAAACCAGGTGCCAACGTGCATCTGGTTTTTTTGTGCTGTAAAGTAGGATTCTTACGTCAGTGTAGAGAAAATGAGTAACGAGAGAGAAGTAGAATCGCAAGAGCTGGGAATCCATACAAAAAAACGGAGTCGAGGACTCCGTTTGCATCAGGTTTGTGAGCGATCCATATAGGCTTTGACGTGTGGAGCTTCATACGTCGCGAAGCGTTCAAGAAGACGATCAGGATCTGACTCGACGATCAGCATCGCACGGTGTTCTGGAATCAGGAATCCTTGACGTTCCATCGTGTCAAATAGGGCGATCAAGGGATCATAGTATCCTTCAATGTTGAGTACACCACACGGTTTTTCGTGTAGACCGAGTTGCGCCCACGTGAAGACTTCAAAAAACTCTTCCATCGTACCGGGACCACCCGGAAGAATGATGAAGCCGTCAGCGAGTTCTGACATCTTCGCTTTCCGCTCGTGCATCGAGTGAACGAGATGTAATTCAGTTAATCCTGGATGAGCAAGTTCCTTTTCTTGTAGAAAATGAGGTAAGACACCGATGGCCTGACCTTGAGCAGCAAGCGTAGCGTCCGCGACAGCCCCCATCGTTCCAACGCGGGAACCGCCGTATACGAGTCCGATACCGTGCGCGGCGAGCGCTTGACCAAGCGTACCCGCTGCCTCGCGAAAGACTGGGCTAGCACCATCTTTGGAACCACAAAATACAGCAAGTCTATTCATGAAACAGAACCTCCTTCGTTATCTTCACCATAGCATATTCGGTGATCGGACGGCAGAGTAGATCAGAAAGGAGATTGATATGCGACCACGTACGATTGTTTGGCTCGTCCTAATTATCGCAGCAATCAATTTAGGACTTGGGATATGGATGCCGGATACGTCAACGCGAACGACGATTAGTTCAATACTACTAGGTGTGATTGTCGTCCTCGGTATCTTTTACGTCATCGCGTTACGACAATCCTCAAAATAAAGAGAGCTCGTTCGACTCGTAGGAGTTGGATGAGCTCTCTTTTTGTCTGTTACGGAATTTCATCATGATGGAATATTCAAAAAAATCTATTTTCATACACAAGTTCGACACATTGATGGATGATTTGTAAAAAACAAGCAGTAATCAGGACATATGACTCGAGTCAAAAGTCATACAAAGTGAAGATAATGTGTAAAATACCATAATTATTCGTATTCGAATATTCAGAGGGGGTCTAAGGTTATATGATGTTGTTACGAAGCCATACGAAAAATAATAGGAGGTTATTTAAATGAACTTGAAAAAGAAATTAGGTTTAGCGATTGCAGCTTTATCATTATCTGTTACTGTTGGTGCTGGCGTTGCTAGTCAGCTTGAAACTAATGTAGCGATTAAAGGATTGCCACTCGAGTATTCAGAAAAAACAGACCTAGCGATCAAAGGATTACCACTTGAGTATGCTCCAGCTTTCGATGTAGCGATTAAAGGATTGCCTTTAGAATATTCACAAAAAACAGATGTGGCTATTGATGGAATTCCACTTGAGTACGCAGTAAAACGAGCTTAATTGAAATTCATACACTGATACAGCTATTTGGCTAGATATTCTTCTTTCATCGTTGTGATAATTTTTTGATACTCTTTCATTCCTAATAATTCAAACAAAAAATATGATTTATCAAAAGTTCTAATGATTTCTTGTGATGGAGCACCTAATTTATCTAAACAAGCAGCTCTTTGAGAGTATAATTGTCCGAGTAACGACATATCTTTAAATTTTAAGCTTGTTTCAATTGCTTCATCAATTATAGTAAGTGCTCGATTATGTTTTTGGAATTCTAAAAGAATCTTTGAAAAATTATACGAAATTCTAATTCGATCGACGATTAAATCATCATTGTCAAAGTTGAGATTTAATATTTCTTCATAAACATTGATACTATATTGAAAACTTCTATTTTCAGAATATAGATTCGCAATCGCAGATTTAATTCGAATTAGCATATTTGGTGAATAATATGAAGTGGAGTATTCATTAGATAGATTTTGAAGTTCTACTATACATGTACGGTAATCGATTTTTCCTAGACGATATGAGCAAATGAAGAAGTAATATTTATACAATAATGAATGTTCAAATGAAGTATTAGCATTAGATAGTGCGACTTTACTTTGTTTATAAATGCCTTCAAAGTCCTGATTTCTAAATTTATAAAGTAATTCTTCGTCAATCGTTCGTAAATTCGTTTGTTGATTTGTAGGGTCTAAGAACGCTGATAATGGAACTTGTAATCGCTTTGATAAAGCATACAGCAATTCGACTGTCGGTGAATGTGTGCCACTCTCAATCTTACTGATCTCTGCTTGACTGCAGATTCCGTTTGCTAAATCTTTTTGGGTCAGATTGTGTTTCTTCCGCAATCGGCGTAATGCTAAGCCGATTTGCGGTGACATGAATTGATCCATCGGCTCCTCGTCCTTTCGTGGAGATTGAACTGGTATAGGGTATCAACTTCTATTATAGAAGCGAACAAGACGAGATACTACTGATTTACTTGATTTCGTATCAATGTTTCAAAGACCATCACACTTGATTCAGAAAGGGGTACAACCATGACACTCATCTTAAAAGAAACGCGACGTAACATGACTTCATGCGCTTGGTGTCTCAATCCTGCTACCGTCTCCGTCGCCCCCCTCGCTCATCGGGAAATGGACCGGACTGCTACGAAACCTAAGGCAAACGTTAAATCGGCTTAATCCACACAAAAGGACTTCATTCGGATGTTAGAATGAAGCCCTTTTTTCAATCATTTGATGAGAAAGGAGAGAGGACATGATCGGATTATCGCTTTTATCGGAACAAGACGGCTGGCTGCAACGTTCTCTACCATCGCTTGATCTGCAAACGTTTTGTGAGACGCACCGTATTTCGCTCGACGCGTTTGATTACGACACACATACGTTCCATGATTTACTCGACTATATGGATTTTCAGGAGTATGAGCATTACGTCTTCGTCCTCCAAGGGGAAGGCGAACGGACGTTACGACTCGTTGCGTATTTGCAACACGAGATGTTGCATGTTCAGTTCCACTTGATTCGTCCAAATGGAGAAGTCCTGTTTGGCCAACCGGATTTCCTGAATGGTCTCTTCTTACCGCAGGAAGACATGCCTGATTCTGCATCCGTTCCAGCTGTCCATCATGCGCTCCTCTCGTTGATGACAGGTGTGTACCCAGCGTCGGTGCCACATCATCCGCAACCGTTACGTCATGTCTACATCGAGGACAGCTCATTACTAGAGCGGATTCCAGCTAGTAGCTTTCATGCGATGACGATCAACAGCGTCATCTATTTTGATCATCCGATGCGCCACGATCTACCGATCATCGAACTGATGAGTCGGACACCGATTCTGTTGACGTTTTCCGATCGTCTTTCTCCCTCGCTTGATTCGCAACTAACGGTCTTATCGCGTGACGCGCTAGCAGAGCGACTAGCGGACTGGCAACAAACGGGACGGATTCAAAACGATCAGTCGATGGGAATCCTCGACTATGCGACGTTAAGTGGAATACGTGTTTCGCATCGACTGTTCTTCTTTGCGGACGGGATTTACGCCGATCGACAGAAGACGATTCAGTTGAGTGCAGATATCTCCGTTGATATCGAGTCATTCCGAGAACAGCAACCTCAACCTGAAGCGCTTGCATCACAAACTGAACTGGAGCTGTTTCCTCTACTGTATCAACTGGCAGGAACGTTTCAGGGAACGAGCCGTTTCATCACACCGTACTCTGATCTCGAATTGCCTCGGACGTCCGGGCGAATCGGACCATTGACGTTAATCGGTATTCAAAACGAGGAAGGCTGTTTTGCTTTTGACCGGACGACGTTACGTTTATTTGAGACGAACGAAGCATTTCTCTGGATTCTCGAAGCGGATCAAAAGGAACAGTTCGACGTATTACCGGAGCGACTCGGCGCAGATTATGCAGAAGCGATTCAGCACTACAAGGAGTTGATGTATCATGGGTGATGTCTTATTTGGTCCATTCTTGCGTAAAGGGAGCTACTCGCGCGTCCAGGTACTGAATCATGTTCAGGCAGATGAACGATTCGGTCAACTGTATCAGGAAGCGCAACAGTTAAATGAAGTCGATGAGCTGATGCTGTATCGGCGTTATTTACGAAAAGGCGAGCGAATCCTGTTTCATGGAACGTTTGATCCGGCGCTCTTTAATCTTTTGTCGGATGAAGGATACGATCTTTACCTGATCGAACCGGAAGCAGCCCGGACGAAACAGATTGCGGAGAAGTATCAACATAAGATTTACGGCTGGAGTCATGACGTGACGGACGTCGTCGGGCCGGAGTACTTTGACCGGATCATCTTACCGGGAACGACGATTTTACGTTATACGCGCGGGGAACTGCTGTTGTTCTTTCGAAACATCCGTCAATTGCTGCGACCAAGTGGACGCTTGCTCGTGTCCTTGTATCGCGTCGATCATCTAAAATCGATCGCTCATCCGATCGCGACGCGACGTTTTCAAAAAACTTTGCTGTTCTATGGCTATCAAGTCGACGGTGAACGTTTATTGTTCAACGCCTATCTCAAATCGGGGAATGAGGAAAAAATCAGTTATGCGGTCGAATATTTGTATGAACCGAACACGCTGTTTGAATTTGCGACGCTATCGCGCTATCGTGGACAATTTTTGTACGAAGGAAAGACGACACTCGTGCTGGAGTTCGAAAAACAATAAGTATAAAATATAATGTGATAATAAAAAGAAAAATATATGTAATATACTGGTTTGAATAGGTCTAAAGACTGGGTAATTGGATACAGTAGTTTCCTTTTCACGATTCGAAGTACATCATGAGAAAGAGGAGCCGGACACATCATGGAAAATCAGAGCGGAAGTACCTTTCAGCAAAGCTGTTTATCGTTCATTGAGACCTTGTTTCCAGATGAATCTTTTTACTTCTTAGAAGAATCGAAAGCAACGGACGCCTTTGGGCATCCCGGTCGACAATTGTTCTTCTCTTCACCGGTCCGTACCCTGAAATTCAGCGTACTCGCGCAGGCGCATCAGCGCTACGCACGCGTATTCGTATCCGAGAAAACAAGTGAGAATACGTTTTTTCGTCAGTTACTAGAAGCGACATATGAAGACGGACAATTGTACATTGACCATATCGTTCAAACGGAATAAGAAAAAGGAATCAAAATCTGCTGATTTTGATTCCTTTTTTTACGCCTCGATGGAGGAAAGCCCTCGTTTTAATGCCTGATCAATGGACGTCGCCATCTCATCTCGGACGTCCGCTGAGACGAGGCGACCATCAAAATAGATTTCCTTCGATAAACTCAGGTGAACGAGTAAGTCCTCGAGAATGAGCTTCAGATCAAGCGGTTGCGAGGGTTCAAGCGCTTGTTGCATGAATTCATTCAACGAAGGATGCTGTACATACTTCGGATCGATGAGATCAATGACCGTCGTGTCTAAAGCAAGAGCTAATCGTTCTAGGACTTGAGGAGAGGGCATGCGCTGACCACGTTCGTAAGCGGAGATGTCCGTTGCTGTTTCCCCACACCGTTCAGCTAAAAACTTTTGAGTATACTTGTGTTGTTTGCGCAATTGCATGATTTTTTTACCTAGTGCACGATTCATGGCACTCCACTCCTATTCTTCAGGTCATCGTGTATAGTACTAATTAACCACTTTCATTATAAAAGAAACCTGTGAAATGTAAAATATCGTTTTTCAAGGAAACTAAAAAAATGAAATGGGTTAAACTAGAAATTGAATTTTAGAAAGAATCCGCCAATTTTCTGGGGTCTATGCTATTGTAAAATGATATTAAAAAAGGAGTGTCTTCATGAAAAAAATCACGTGGTCCGGCTACGTCGTCCTTGCCGTTCTATTGATCCTCTTCATCTCAAGTTCGATGCCGTATCAAGCGCAATCCATCAAACCAGGGTTATCACGATTCATTCCGTTAGGATTCGTCGATCATCTGCGTTTCATCTCCTTTTCCTATCATGGAGAAGTTAGTGTCGCTGCCCTTGGACGAAGTGGCTTCATTGAGTTTTTCATCCGAAAAGCTGCCCATGTCTCGACATTTCTCGTATTAGGGATCGGATTGATTGATTTGACACGTCGTCGTCTGACACCAGGACTTGCCGTCTTGTTCGCCTATTCGTTAGCGATCATGGTCGCTGTCTTTGATGAATTTCATCAAATCTTGACAGGGGACCGGACGGGACTCATCCAAGACGTCTTACTCGATGGAACTGGCGCCTTGATTGGAATCGGATGTTATTTACTCATCTATAGGAAAAAAGTACGACGCCAAGCAGGAAGTGTTTCCTTCCAGCACGAAAAGAACAGGCATCACTTTTAACGAAGGAGACTGCCCTATGAAGACTTCCCATTTGTTGATGACGAGCGTCGGTCGCCGGACGAAGCTAGTCGAGTATTTCGTCCGTGAGATGCCGGACGGTCACGTCAGTACTGCGGATTGTAGTTCACTCGCACCGGGTCTCTATATGACAGAACGCCATCATCTCGTTCCCTGCATTGATGCACCGGATTATATCGATCATTTGCTAGAGTTGTGTCAGCGCGAACAGGTGACGGCGCTATTGTCATTGATTGATCCTGAACTGGAATTGCTCGCAGCGGCGACGGAACGGTTTGAAGCCATCGGTGTCACGGTCCTCGTCTCACCGATGGATGCCTGTCGTCTCTGTTTCGACAAGTACGCGATGTATACGTATTGTGTCGCGGAAGGGATTGCGCATGCGCGGACATATGTGACGCTCGAAGCATTCCGGAGCGCGCTTGCGCAAGGGGAGGTCCAGTTCCCGGTCTTCGTCAAACCACGCAATGGGAGTGCCAGTCTCCATGTCCAGGCGGTCTCCTCCCTTGAAGTCGTTGAAGGACTGTTTGCTGTTCATCCGGATTTATTGATTCAAGAATACTTAAGAGGACAGGAGCTCGGTGTTGACGTCTATGTCGACTGGTTGACGCATGAAGTGACGGATATCTTCATTAAGGAGAAACTCGTCATGCGTGCAGGGGAAACGGATAAGAGTCGCTCCATCAAACGCGACGATGTCTTTGAACTGGTCGAACACGTTTTACATGGAACCGGTCTTGTCGGTCCGCTTGATTTCGACCTGTTTGATGTTGACGGAACGCTCTACTTATCAGAGATCAATCCGCGATTCGGTGGGGGATATCCACATGCTTATGAATGCGGCGTCAATTTTCCGAAAGCGATCCGAAACAATCTGCAGGGACAACGTAATTCCCGACGCATCGGAGCTTATGCGGAAGACATCTATTTATTGAAACACGACACGGTGACGCTGTTGCCTGCGTCTCTGCTTGAGCAAATTAAAAAACCATAAGCGCGCGAAAAAGGAGTGACCCGGTAGTGATACCGGGTCACTCCTTTTAGGTAGAAGAGCAGAATCAAGAAAGAGAGACGCGTGCACGCTTGAGGCATTGCACGGCGGAGGTCCAGCTACCGAAGAGGGCGTTGATCGTCGAGGTACTCGGAACCGAGCGACCTTCTGCCCATTTCCGGTAATGAATGATACTGAGGGAAGGTAATTCTTCTTGCGCCTGCCGCAGTGCTTCAAGGACATCTTCTTCGACCCATTTCCGGCGAGGCGGTGCGATGTCGAGGCAAGCGAGGGCATCTGCCCATGAACCGTATTTACGGGCAATCGTCGCGACTGTCGGATGTCCATTTTCCTGTGCCCAAATTGCATACGTCTGTGTCGTCAGACGGGGGAGGACATCGGAAGCTTCGAGTAAGGCTGTGATAATGCGTTCTTCCGTCATCGAGATGGAACGTGTCATCTCGATCTGTGCTTCTTCGAGCGCACGTGACCAAGAACCGAAACGTAAGTTGATCAATGTCAAGGATGGTCCATGTTTCGCCTTTGCCCATTCCCGGTAGCTGTTGCTATGGAAAGGGTGTAAGCGTGTCGATGCTTCCTTGATGAAAGCAAGGATCTCTTCATCTGAAAAGTACGGACGAATCGATGAGAGACCGGCCGCTTGGAGTGCTTCACGCCAAGAGCCGAATACATTGATGATCGTCGTGATCGACGGAATATCTTTTCCAATCGACCAACGTGCATACGTCTTTGCGTCGAGAGCGGGATATTCGATACTAGCTTCGATTAGGCTATCGATGACTTGTTGTTCTGTCCATTTCTTCATGATGTCATACCCCTTTCGTGTAGGTGCTCTAGGTGTGGGTACTGTCGTGAGGTGGAAGTCGACGAAGCGACGTATAAGCGAGAAGACTGAGCCAAATGAAATAAAATCCACTCGGTCTTACGAGAATGCTTTCCGTGAATTGAAGTAGTCCGAGCCAGCCAGTAAGCAACAGGGCGAGAAAAGTGAGATCCGTCGTCTGAATCCGAAACAGTCGATAGAACAGATACAGAAAGACTGCACCGTACAGCAAACAACCGATGAGTCCGAATTCATAAAGATGGGTGATCGGTGTGCTGTGGAACGTATAGAGAACTTGTTCGTTCAGTTGTTCCTGCAGACCGCGTGGGGCACTTCCAATCCCGTGTCCGAACCAAAGCGAATCAGTGGAAGCGCGCCATCCTGCTTGCCAAAGCGTAAATCGTCCGTTGAGACTGAGCAAACGGGGAAGCAGTCCTTGAAACACAAAGACAGCTAGGAGAATCAAGCTTCCCGTTACGTAACATGCTGTCACCTGCATCCTGCGTCTCGTCCCTTCAACCATTCGAATACTCGTCAAGAGAGCAAGGAGGAGAAAAGAATAGATTCCTGTCTGCGAACCACTTCGAAGTAGGGCGATGGTGATGAGAAGGAGGAGAACAGCATGTAGAAAGCTTTGCCGACGTGGGAACTGTTTGAGTAGATAGAACCAAGCAAACAGTCCGCCTGGAACAAGCCACGCTGCAAACGTATTCGGATTGTTCATCAGACCAGCGAGGCGAAGGAATGAGCCTTGTTCCCCGACGTACAATTGTGGAAACGATAAGGGACCGATCCGAAGCCATTGCAGGTTTTCGACCGGGATATACTCTGAACCAAATGAGACGATGAGGGCATAGGAAGCGAGAAAGACGGCCTGTCCATAAAGAAAGTGACACAAAAGCCGTTGCCATTGTTCGATCGATGTACGCGAGAGCGAAGAGACGATGCCAACGAATAGCCAAGTCGAGATGAGGTAAAGCGAAGCGAGAACACGATCCGTATTCGCGTTAAAAAAGAAAAAAATGATATGAAATGTCAGATAAATCAGAAAAATGATTACAATTTGATGCCCAGTCGCTCGATTGGCACGATAGAACGGTCGTAAGATGAACCAACAGACGCTGAACAGAACGATATAGATGGGAAGCAACCAAAGAGACCACTGTTTCGGCAACACTTCGTCCGTAAACGATAAGGGACGAATCCAAGCATCGAGCATGATCCAAACGACTAGGATGGATAAGGCAAACGATGTGGGTATATTGGCTGATTTTAACATGATTTCTAAAGACTATCCACCCTTCATATAGGACTTATTACCGATTTAAGCACTTTTTAATCATCAAATTGGTATTTACCCTTATCTTTCAAAACATCATGCAGATAAATGAAAAAATATTAAGGAAACCGTGATCATTTTTTCGTGAATCGCGTTTTTTTTGTGATATGAATTCATGCTGTGAACTAGTGTCACGCAAGCGAGATAGCTACCGAAAAAAATATAATCATTTCCACCAAGCTCTAATTGTTTTAGGAACCGATTGGAAATAAGGTGTAGACATAACCAATGTCCATCCATTCGGTCAAGTCAGAAAGAGGTGAACAACAGTGAGCTCGATGCATCAAAGAAAAACCTTCGGAGACCATTTGACGACGCTCCGACGCGGCTGGTGGTTACTCGCACTCTTCATGATTCTCTTTGCGGGAGCCGGATATGCGCTTAGCACGTATGTCATCCCGAAGACATACGAGGCGACAGCCTACATCCTCGTCGTTCCTCAAGCGAACGCAGAGGCGACATCGACGCCGACACTCGTCAGTACCTATCAAGATATCCTACGAAGCCCAGAGGTCGTCGATCAGGTCGCCCAAAAGATGAACGTCACCGACAAGCGGTTATTCGATTTGACGGATCGTCTGACGGTCTCGAGCAATCTCGATTCGCAAGTCATCGCCTTATCCGTCAAGGATCGTTCAGCGGAGCAGGCAGCTATCCAGGCGAATACGATGACGGAAGTCTTCCAGGATTACCTCCCGCAACTGATCAACACGAGTAAGACGGAAGTGTTCTCGAGCGCACGGATTCCAACGAAACCCGTGTCACCGAACATTCTGATGAATACAGGCATCGGTGGCGTCCTTGGTCTGATGCTCGGACTCTTGATCGTTTATTCTCGCTCGTTAAGCAAAAAGGAAGCGACACGTGAATCCACTGATAGTTATCCGAAAGCGATTCCCCGCAGTCATTCATGAGAGAGGAGAGGAGACACCGTCATGCAGCATTCCCCGCTCACCCCGTACCGTCGGCAGTTGAAGATCGGACTCCTTCGCCTGATCGACGCCGGAATCATCGCACTCGCGACTGTCGTTACGTTCTACTTCTTTAATCCGCTCCATCTCACCGTCAACTTCGAGTTGCAGGACGCACTCGAAATCGCTCTCATCCAGTGGGTCGCCCTTACGTTCGTTGCACACTGGATGCGCTTCTATCAAATCATCTGGCGTTACGCGAGTCTTCGTGATCTCGCCGTTCTCCTCGTCGTCGTTCTCGCCAGCAGTTTCGTCTTACTTGGTCTTGAATACGCGTTGTTCGACTTCGCGGTCGAACGAGCGATCTTCTTGCAGACCGGACTCGTCTTGAACGGTATCTTATTCGTCCGTCTGTTGATTCGTGGACGTAGCTTAAGACTCGTTCCTGACAATAAGACGCTCGGCAAACGAACACTCATTATCGGTGCCGGTGCTTCCGGTCAGATGATCACAAAAGAACTGAAGCAAAAGAAGTCGCACATCTTAAACGTCGTCGGCTTACTTGATGATTCGCTTGAACTACGCGGGATGCGGATTCACGGTGTTCCCGTCATCGGAGCAATCGACCAACTCGAATGCATCATCGAGGAACAAAAAATTGAAGCGGTCGTCCTGGCAATCCCATCGTTACCTTATCCGCAGCGGGTTGAATTGCTGAACCGGATCAAACAAACCCAAGTCGAAGCGCATACGTTACCGATGCTCGTCGAACTGGCGTCCGGAAAGGTCTCGATCAAACAAATCCGTGAAGTCTCAATCGCCGATTTACTCGGTCGAGAACCGGTCGAACTCGATATTACGGAAATCGAACGAAGCGTTCATAGCGCGACCGTCCTCGTCACCGGTGCTGGTGGTTCGATTGGTTCCGAGATTTGCAGGCAACTGATTCGCTTCCGTCCTGAACGGCTCATCCTTCTCGGACACGGCGAAAACAGCATCTACCTGATCCGCCGGGAGCTCGAGTGTCTCAGTCGAGACATCCAGTTCGAATCCGTCATCGCCGATGTTCAGGACAGTGACCGGATGCTTGAAGTCATGCGACGGTTCGAACCAGATCTCGTCTATCACGCGGCAGCCCACAAGCACGTACCGCTGATGGAGGATAACCCAAGCGAAGCCGTCAAGAACAACATCTATGGAACACGCAACGTCGCTCGAGCGGCGGAAGTAGCCGGTGTCAAACGCTTCGTCATGATTTCGACCGATAAGGCCGTCAATCCGACGAGTGTGATGGGGGCGACGAAACGAATCGCCGAGATGGTCATCCAGCAGATGGCGCGTAACAGCGAGACGACGTTCGCTGTCGTCCGATTCGGCAACGTCCTCGGGAGCCGCGGTTCCGTTATTCCACTCTTCAAAGAACAAATCGCGAAAGGCGGACCGATTACGATCACCGATCCCCGGATGACACGTTACTTCATGACGATCCCGGAAGCGAGTCGTCTCGTCATTCAAGCGAGTGTCCTCGCGAAAGGTGGCGAAGTGTTCGTCCTCGATATGGGTGAACCGGTCCACATCACGACACTAGCGAAGAACTTGATTCACTTGAGTGGATTCACGGAAGAGCAGATCCCAATCGTCTACAGCGGCATTCGAAAAGGCGAGAAACTATACGAGGAACTGCTCGCTCGCGATGAAGTGCATGACGAACTCGTCTTCGACAAGATTCTTGTCGGTAAGACACGTCCCTTCGGATCCGTCGACCCGTACTTGCGTGAGATCGCCCAAGCGCTCGGACAGGACGAGGTACTTCGCCAGTATTTGTTAGACGTCACGAACGAAACCGATGCCGACCCGGTCGCACCGACGATGCGGATCGCTCGCAAATAGAGAGGAGGGAGAACGATGAAAACGGCCCGGCTGTCCCGCTTCAATCTCATCTTCATTGCCGATACGGCGTATTCGCTTCATCAATGGATGATTTTGACGCTCCTGATCAAATGGAGTACACCGCTCAACATCGGTTATTTCAACTACGCCCTTGCCATCACCGCACCGATCGTCATGTTCTGTTGGCTGAACGCCAGTACGATCCTGACGGCAGAACGGGCTGGTCTGACGAACTTCTGGCTCTTCATCAAGACTCGTTTTTCACTCCTCTCGGCAGGTGTGTTCGTCCTCCTTGGTGTCTATTATTTCTTCGGTGAAGCGGACATCTTACTCCTGACACTGCTCGTCTACCTCAATAAATACATGGAGTCATTCGCTGATCTCGCTTATGGTTTCCTGCAAGGACACACTGCCTTCAAGGAAGTCGCCGTCTCGAAAATCTTCCGGAGTCTCTTGAACGTCTCGGGCGCAGCACTCGTCCTCTTTACGACCCATTCGATTCATGGATTCGTACTCGCCTTGATCGCCGGAAACTTGATCATGCTACTCGCATACGACTTACCGACGATTCGCCGCGTCGGTCGCGGCTTTGACAATCAAGCACTCGACTTACGGTACCGATCAGGTAAGGAGCTGTTCCTTAAGGCGATGCCACTCGGATTCGTCGCTCTCCTGATCGCCTTGAACGCAAACATCCCACGATTGTTCGTCGGTCACGCAATCGGAACGGAAGAGCTCGGTTATTACGCCAGCATCGCCTATCTACTCGTACTTGGTAGTCTGTTCATTCACTCCTTGATTGCCGTCTTGCTACCGAACTTCTCGTCTGAGACGGGTGAACGCCAAAGTTTACCGGAACTGCGCAAGCTGACTCGTTCGATGTTACTGATGACGAACGTCGTCGGGATCCTGTTGATCATCGGAGCAATCTTCTTTGGTAAGTGGGGCTTGACGATTTTCTATAACGCGTCGTTCGTTCAATATCATCTGATTTTCGTCTTGATGATGGTCGCCTCACTCTTTTTCTACAACTCGACCGTCATTCAGGCACTCTTGACCGGCTTCCAGCAGTTCCGGATCCAGACGATCTCGATCTTCGGCAGTGTCGTCGTCAATCTCATCGCCTGTAGCCTGTTGATTCCGCTGTATGGTCTATACGGTGCGACGATCGCTTACACCCTCTGCGCCGTCACTCAGATCGTCCTGCTATTACCAGCACTGTATCGGTCTTTATATCCACGGGACGTTACGCTCGTCGTCGAACAAAGCAGTTAAGGAGGGAAGAAGATGCGACCAATCCTACTACTCATCGTTCTCGAAGCGCTTGCTTGCCAATTTGCCCGGTCGCTCTTCCCGGACACCTACGTGACCGCCTTGCTGCTCATCAACGCGGTGTTGTTTCTGTATTATCTGCTCCATCAGGCAGAGACGACGCCACTCTTTCTCGTTTTCATCACAGCTTTCTTCGTCCGATTGGTCCTGATGTTCATCGATCTCGAGCTGTTCCGCTTACCGCCACACAGTGGTGACGACACGGAAGCCTTTCATCTCGAAGGTGTCCAAATCTTCACCGATCCGTCGACCTTCAATGATGTCGTTCGCGGCACCTATTCCAAGTTTCTCGGAATCTTCTACTTGATGTTCGGTCCGGAACGGATTCTCGCTCAGTTCTTGAACGTCATCCTCGGTGTCGTCGCTGTCGTCATCCTAGCGAAGACGCTGCAACGGTTACGCTTACCGGAACGCTACGTGTTTGCAGCAACACTGATCTTCGCGTTCTTCCCACAAGGATTGTTGCTCTCACCGATTCTCTTGCGTGACCAGATCGTCGCCCTTGGTATCGTCTACACACTTTACTACATGGTGCGCTGGACGGAAGAGAAGTCCGGATGGTATATGGCGCTCGCGTATCTCGGCTACTTCGTCAGTACGATGTTCCACTCCGGTCTTGCTGTCGGGATTATCGTCTTACTCGTCTATTTCTCATTTTATAGCCATGAGACACGACGAATGGACTTTGAACCGACTAAGGTACAGCGACTGATCTTTCAAGTACTGATCGTCGGCTTCATCGTCTACAGCTTCCAGGACGTCTTGTTCGCGAAGTTCACTCACGTCTCAGAAAACGGACAGTTATTCAGCGGGATGAGTTACGACCGTGGCGGCTCCGCTTATCTGAACGGATTGATGGTGACAGGTCCAGCTGACATGATTCTCTACTCGCCGATTCGGACGATTTACTTCTTGTTCTCACCGTTCCCGTGGCAATGGTCGAGCGTCATGAACATTCTGATTTTCTTCCTTGACGCCATCTTCTACTTCATCGCCTGTTTTGCGATCGTCCGGTCCTTTAAACTGATCCGTCAGCATCCGTTCGGCAGCGTCCTCTTCTTCTTTTTCCTTCTCTTCGCCCTTAACGCCGTCATCTTCGGTCTTGGAACCGGCAATGTCGGAACGGCCATCCGACACCGGTATAAGTTGTTCCCGATGTTACTCATCGTCTACACATCCGTTCACTACATGCGCTGGCAAGCGCGCCACTACTTCGAGGAGGTCGAACACCGTGCCGAATAAAACGATCTTAATTACAGGTATCGCAGGCTTCATTGGATTTCACGCCGCACGTCGTTTCATCCGGGAGGGTTACCGGGTTATCGGACTCGATGAAGTGAACGACTATTACGACCCGACGTTAAAAGAAGCACGGCTCGCTGAACTCGGAACGAACTACACGTTTTACCGGGTCTCACTCGAAGAGACGGCAGCCGTCGCGCAGATTTTCGAACAGGAATCGATCGATCTCGTTCTCCACCTGGCAGCACAAGCAGGGGTACGGTACAGCATCGATCGACCGGACGTCTACATGACGTCAAACATCGTCGGCTTTCTCTCGATTCTAGAAGCGTGTCGGCATTACCCAGTCGAACAACTGATTTACGCTTCCTCAAGTTCCGTCTACGGATCGAATACGAAGATGCCGTTTGCGACGACGGATGCCGTCGATCATCCGCTAAGTCTTTACGCCGCCTCAAAGAAAGCGAATGAACTGATGGCTCACACCTACAGTAGTCTCTACGGGATCAAGACGACAGGACTTCGCTTCTTCAGCGTCTACGGTCCGTGGGGACGCCCGGATATGGCATTGTTCAAGTTCACAGAGGCAATTGCGAAGGGCGAACCGATTGATCTCTACAACTACGGTGAGATGGGACGGGACTTCACTTACGTCGACGACATCATCGAAAGCATCTATCGCCTGTTCCAGACTGAACCGGAAGTCGACGAAGCGTTCGATGCCTCGAATCCCTTACCGGATCGCAGCAACGTCCCGTATCGCGTCTACAACATCGGCAGCCATAGCCCGATTCGCTTAAATGAATTCGTCGCCTTGATTGAACGACGCCTCGGTAAGACCGCGATCAAGAACGGGATGCCGCTCCAACCGGGTGATGTTCCGGAAAGTTTCGCTGACGTCTCCTCACTGTTCGAGACGATTGGGTACCGACCACAGACGACGGTCGAAGCCGGCGTCAACGCATTCATCGACTGGTACGAGAGTCACTACTTGCTGAAGGGGGAAATCCAAGATGGCGCTTAAGGAGGAATTCTACTACCGCTCTCCGATCTTCATCCAAAATTGGCTGACATCGTTATACGGTCGCAAGTTGATGCAAGAACGATACGGTCCCTTCTATGAACAGAAGATGAAGGAACTTCGAATGAAGGATCGGACGCAGGATTATAAAGCGGAACAACTCGATCGCCTGAATGCCTTCCTCGCTTTCGTCGTGACGCATACACCGTACTACACACAACTCTTTTACGAACATGACATCCAGTTACCGTTGACGTCACTCGAGCAGCTGAAGACGATTCCGATCCTTGAAAAAGAGACGCTTCGCCAAAACAACGATGCGTTCATGTCCCGCGTCGATGCACCAGTTCGAGGACGGACGGGCGGAACGAGCGGAAAGTCGCTCCAAGTCGCGTTCATGCGCGAGGACGTCCAGGAACGGATGGCGCATCTCGACTACTTCAAGGAACGTCATGGCTTCCATGCCGGGATGCGCAGAGCGAGCTTCACCGGTCGGACGCTGACGGCCGTCGATCAAAAGAAACCAATCTTCTGGCGGATGAACCGACCACTCAATCAGTTGCTCGTCTCCATCTTTCACATGAAGGAAGAAAACTTCCCAGCTTATATCGAGGAGCTGAATCGCTTTCAGCCACGAGCGCTCGACGGCACACCGACGGCGATGGTCGAAATCGCACGCTATATGCTAAAGCATCACATTCGACTGGAGAGCCCGCTGATTGCCATCTTCCCGACTTCGGAAACGGTGACGGAGGAGATGCGCTCGGTTCTCGAGGAAGCCTTCAACGCACCGGTCTTTGATCAATACGGTTCATCGGAAGGCGCACCGATCATTTCAGAATGCAGTCATCGAAAACTTCATCTGCATCATGAGACGGGCATCATCGAACCGTATGGAGAGGACGGCGAAGTCGTCGTCACGTGTTTTACGACACGCGGCACGCCACTGATTCGTTACCGGATCGGTGACCGGATGACACTGAGTGACGAGACATGTAGTTGTGGACTAAACGGACCGGTCATCGCTTCGATCGATGGACGGGGAACGAGTTACATCGTCAGCGAAAAGCGGGGCAAAGTGTTCGAAGGGGACATCACGACGATTGCCCGCGAATTACCGAACTCGGTCTTGCGACTTCAAGTCGAGCAGCACGCGTTGAATCACGTGACACTCCGGTATATTCCAGACGCCAAACGTTTCCATCCGAAACACGAACAGATTCTTTTAAACGAGATGCGCAAGCTACTCGGCTCCGAGATGAAAATCGTCCTTGAGCCGGTCGAACAAGTGAAACAAGAGCCAAACGGAAAAACGTTGATCGTCAAACAGTCGATGAAATAGGAGGAATCCACCATGAACAAGGCAGTCAAACACATCGTAGATACGACAGCAGCCCAAACTGGTTCACTTCCCATTGCCAACCGTTCGATTGCCGTCGTCGGACTCGGGTATGTCGGACTTCCCGTCGCCGTCGCGTTCGGTGAAAAAACAGGCGTCGTCGGCTTTGACATCAAGGAACAACGAATCCAAGAACTGCAAGAAGGCATCGACGCAACACTCGAACTGAGTCCGTTTACGTTGAAGAACGCAACCGTCGATTACGTCTCGGATCCTTCTGCTCTTCAAGCAAGCGACTTCATCATCATCGCCGTTCCAACACCGATCAATGCGCAGAACCAGCCGGACTTAACGCCACTCTTGCGGGCCTCACATCTTGTTGGTCGCCAGCTCAATAAAGGCGACATCGTCGTCTACGAGTCGACGGTCTACCCGGGAGCGACGGAAGAAGATTGCATCCCCGTTCTTGAAGAAGCATCCGGCTTACGCGCTGGCGTTGACTTCTTCGTCGGCTACTCACCGGAACGGATCAACCCGGGCGACCATGAGCACACGTTCAAGACGATCAAAAAAATCGTATCTGCCCAGGATGAACAGACACTCGACATCGTCGCAGAAGTCTACGAAGCGGTCGTTGAAGCCGGAGTCCACCGTGCGTCGTCGATCAAGGTCGCGGAAGCGGCAAAAATCATCGAAAACACACAACGCGATCTCAACATCGCCTTGATGAACGAACTAGCAATCATCTTTGACCGGATGGACATCGATACACTCGAAGTTCTCGAAGCAGCCGGAACGAAATGGAACTTCCTTCCGTTCCGTCCAGGTCTCGTCGGTGGTCACTGTATCGGCGTCGATCCATTCTATCTGACGATGAAAGCCGAGTCACTCGGCTATCATCCGGAAGTCATCCTTGCCGGACGCCGGATCAACGATACGATGGGACGCTTCATCGCAACAGCGCTCGTCAAGAACTTGATTAAACAAAACATGCCGGTCCTCGGCGCCCGTGTCACGATCCTCGGCTTATCGTTCAAGGAGAACGTCAGCGATATCCGGAACTCGAAAGTCGCGAACCTCGTCCGCGAAATCGAAGAGTTCGGCATCGACGTCCAGGTGACGGATCGACTCGTCGAAAAGAGTGAAGCGAAACGTGAGTACGGGATTGATCTACTCGAGATGAGCGAACTCAAACCAGCCGACGTCGTCATCTTCGCTGTCTCACACGAAGAATACGTCGAAGGCGGTTGGAATCTTGCACAACATCTACTCAAAGTCGGACGCGGCATCGTCGTCGACATCAAAGGGATGTTGCCACGGTCAGAACAGCCAGAGGGGGTCCACGTATGGCGCCTCTAAAAATCCTTCAAGTCTGTGCTCTTGATACGACGGCAGAGACGATGTTGCAGCCGCTCTTACTCGCTTTACAAAACGCCGGGCACGACGTCGGTATCGCCTGTGCCGACACCGGTGCCTCAGCAAAACTCGCAGCGAATGGATTCCGGATGCATGACATTCCGATCGAGCGCCGGATCGACTGGACGAGTAATTGGCGGACGATCCGTGAAATCACGCGAATCTTGAAGGAGGACGGCTACGACGCCGTCCATGTCCACACACCGGTCGCAGCCGCCCTCGGACGCGTTGCCGCGAAACGGGCCGGAACGAAGCATATCGTCTATACGGCACACGGCTTTTACTTTCACGAGAAGATGGGGCGGATGACGTATCAGCTGACATACTCCGTCGAGAAGTGGCTTGCGCGTTTCGCAACCGATTATCTGCTCCTTCAAAGCGAGGAAGATTATCAACTCGCCCAGCGCAAACGCTTCAAAGCAAATACGCGTCTGATGCACCTTGGAAATGGGATCGACTTAACGCGCTTCTATCCACGCCCGCGTGAAGCAGGCGCACCGTTTACGTTCCTCTTCATCGGTCGGATCGTCGAAGAGAAGGGGATTCTCGAACTGCTCGATGCGTTCGAGGATGTCGTCTATCGTCATCCGGAAGCCCGTCTCGTCATTGCCGGTGAGATGATGGCAAGCGAGCGCGATCAGACGACGAAACATCTCTTCTTACGGCGGATCCGTGAGATTCCGAATATCGATTACCTCGGATTCGTCGAAGATGTACCGAGCTTGTTCCAACAAGTCGATGCCTTCGTCTTACCGTCGCATCGCGAAGGTGTCCCACGATCGATCATTGAAGCGATGGCGAGTGCAAAGCCCGTCATTGCGACAAACATTCGTGGCTGCCGCGAAGAGGTCGTCGAGGGGAAAACAGGTTATCTCGTCGAAGTCCGCGACATCGCGAAGCTCGCCAAACGAATGAACACGCTTGTCGAACATCCGGACCGTGCCAATGAGATGGGGCGGAATGGATTTGACCGTGCCATGAAACATTTCAACGAAGCCGACGTCATCAAACGACAACTTGATCTCTTTTCAGCTATGTAAAAGGAGGACGTCATCATGAAACGCCTATTCGACTTCACGGTTAGTCTTATCGCCATCCTCATTCTACTTCCTGTGTATGCCGTCGTCGCCTTAGTCATCTATACGAAACTCGGACGACCGATCTTCTTCAATCAAGTCCGCCCTGGCTATAAAGGCGAGTTATTTAAAATCTACAAGTTCCGTACGATGACGAACGAAACAGATGCCGAGGGGAATCTCCTTCCGGATGCGGACCGGATTCCAGCATCGCTCGAGTGGATCCGTCGCTTAAGCCTTGATGAGATTCCGCAGTTCGTTAATATCCTCCGCGGACAGATGAGTTTCGTCGGACCGCGTCCGTTGCTCGTCAGTTATCTTAATCACTATACGAAGGAGCAGATGACACGGCATGATGTCCTGCCTGGTCTGACAGGCTGGGCGCAGATTCACGGCCGCAACGCAACGACGTGGCAACAACGTCTCGAGCAAGATCAATGGTATGCGGCGAATCATACGTTCCGACTCGATCTCTACATCCTGTTTAAGACGTTTAAGATGGTCATCTCGTCAGAAGGGAACTCAACAGCTCACCAGACCGGCATGGGTGAGTTCAAGGGTCTCGACGGAGGTGTTCCCCATGATGTCGCTAAGCGATGAACGATTGATTCGGGATCCGCGCGAATGGGACGCGCTCGTCGCAACCTATCAACTCGATTGTTACTACGAACATGCTTACTTCGAACTCGCAAAAGAGCAAGGTGAGATTCCTGAATTATTTTATTATCCGACGGAGTTCGGAACGTTGATCTATCCGTACTTGCGGCGACCGATTCCAGGCACACGCTTTGAAGACATCACGACACCGTACGGCTACGGTGGTCCTTATTTCACGGGTATCTGGTCACTCGATCAGATTCGCGAAGCCCGTGAGCGATTCGAACAATACTGTAGTGAAACTGGAATCGTCACCGAGACGGTTCGTTTCCACCCCTTGCTACACAACCAGGAACTTGGTCAACACTGGTGTCATCAAACGGATATCCTGCAGCCGACCGTGACCCTTGAGCTGACGGATCCGTTCGAGACGATCGAAGGTGGATTCTCGCAAATGACACGCCGTAACATCCGGAAGGCGCGCCGCGAAGGGGTCACGATTCGCCTCGGACGTCCGGAAGAGTACTCGGACTTCGCCCGTCTTTACCAGATGACGATGGATAAACACCAAGCCGATGCGCGGTATTACTTTAATCAGACCTACTTCGATCACTTCGCCGAAGGACGGATCAAAAATGTCCTGTTGCTTGCCGAACAAGAGGGACGGATCATCGCTGGATGCATCGTCTTGACGGGTCGCCAGTTTGCACATTATCATCTCGGTGCTTCAGATCCTGCCTACTTGTCGCTTCGCCCGAATCACCTCTTATTTGCGGAGATGATTCGTTGGGCAAAACAAGCTGGTCTTCAAGCGCTGCATCTCGGTGGCGGAACGACACGATCCGATGAGGATAGCTTACTCGCCTACAAACGATCTTTTGGTGAAGCGAATCGAACGTTTTTCGGACTCGGGACATCGATTCTTGATCCGACGATTTATGACCGGCTCGCACGACAAATCAAACGACAACATCCGGAAGTCGAGACAGGACAGTGGTTCCCGATCTACCGGACGCCGCTCCGTCAGCTGTCACCTCGAAGGGAGGAAACATCATGAAACACATCCCGCTCTCCATCCCGCACTTAAGTGGTCAAGAAGCACGTTACGTCACGGAAGCACTCGAGACGAACTGGGTCGCACCGCTTGGACCGAACGTCGACGCCTTCGAACGAGAGATGCGCGCCTACACGGGAGCTCGCGCAGCGCTTGCGACGAGCAGTGGTACTGCAGCCATTCACTTGGCACTCGCGACGCTTGGTGTCACGACGGGGGATGATGTCTTCTGTCAGTCCTTGACGTTCATCGCTTCGACGAATCCGATTCGCTACGTTGGTGCCCGTCCTGTCCTGATCGATTCGGAAGAAGAGACGTGGAATATGTCACCCGTCGCACTCCGACGCGCGTTGATCCAGGCGGCAACACGAGGAAAACTTCCGAAAGCCGTCATCGTCGTTCATCTGTACGGCGTTGCAGCGCAGATTGAGGAGATCGCTGCGCTCTGTGAAGAATACGATGTTCCGTTGATCGAAGATGCGGCAGAGTCACTCGGAACACGCGTCAACGGACGGATGACGGGAACGTTCGGGACGTTCGGGATCTATTCCTTCAATGGCAACAAGATCATCACGACGTCAGGCGGCGGGATGCTCGTCGCAAATGATCCAGCCTTGATCGAACGTGCCTTCTATCTCGGAACACAGGCACGGCAACCGGTCATCCATTACGAGCATACGGAAGTCGGCTATAACTACCGGATGAGCAACGTCGCTGCTGGGATCGGACGCGGACAGCTCGAAGTGATCGATCAACGCGTCGACGCACGGCGAAAAATCTTTGATCGTTACGATCGTGCCTTTGCACCGGACGGCGTCACGTCGCAAGTCGAGCAGACCGGAACATTCGCCAACCGTTGGCTCAGTGCTTTTCTCTTACCAGGCGGTCAAGTGCAACGCGACGAAATGATCCGGACGCTCCAACAAGCGAATGCCGAATCCCGTCCGGTCTGGAAGCCGATGCACTTACAGCCCGTCTATCGCGACGTACCATTCGTCACAGCAGAAGGAGATGATATCAGTCGTCGCCTATTTGAAGACGGAATCTGCCTTCCGTCTGCTTCACAAATGACGTTCACCGAACAAGCCGTCGTCATCCGAAACGTTCGTCACGCCTTGCAGACGACCGTACGCCGGAACGTCCAGTCATGAATATATGGGAAGGGGACATCGTCATGCGCGATATGGAGGAAGCGATCCACGCACTCCGTCTCGCTGCGAACGGGAAAAATGAATTGACGGCCAATACCTATTTCCGCTGGCAACTAAACACCACTCATCCAAGCGTCGCGGAAATCCTGATGCTGTTTGGGTCGTGGCAGATCGCCTTGGAACGAGCTGGCATCGGACATGCCCGCTTGACGTTCACGAAGTCGGAAATCATTGACGCCTTGCGTCAGGCACGGGAGGAACTCGATCCTTTCACGAGCGCGACGTACCGCGAATGGGCGCAACAAAAGCAAGCACCAAGCCTGACGGATATCGTCCATCAATTCAACTCGTGGCAGCAGGCATTGTCAGAAGCAGATATCTTGAAGGAACGCGTCCAGGAAATGGAACAGCGGATCATCGAGTCATTACTTGAAGCGCAAGGTGCCTTGCCGGTCTTGACGAGCCAGACCTACACGAAGTGGGCGGCTGGTCAAAATCGTCCGACCGTCGCAACGATTGCCCGCCGGTACGGCTCTTGGTCAAACGCCCTTGAAATCATCGGCATCGAATTCCCGCGGAAACGCTGGCGAGAAGAGGAAGTACTCGACGTACTTGCTACAGCCGCGCAAGAAACGGAAAATCTGACGATCGCAAGTTACCAACGATTCAGCATCGGTCGTGATGCACCCAGCATCGGTGTCATCACCGCCTTGTTCGGTAGCTGGCGCAATGCTTTGCTCGTACTTGAAGCGCAGAGACCGTCCTGAATTCAGATCGAAGAAAAGGAGAATGGATGATGAAGAAGTGGAAATGGATCGTGTTGACACTGACGGGGATATGCCTGCTCCTTCTCTTCGGTTCAGGCGGATACGTTTATCAAAAAGCGAGTCGGACGATGCAAGAAGTCCAAGTACAGGTGCCCGTCAAGGCAAGCGTCGAGACAGAGAAGGCCGTCGAACAGAAAAAAGGACTCTCGTTTCTCTTACTCGGGGTGGATCAACGAAAAAACGAGACGGGACGCAGTGATACGATCATCGTCGTGACGATTGATCCGAAGACGAATAAGAGCCAGATGATCAGTATCCCACGTGATTTAAAGACAGAAATCATCGGCAATGGTTCGAACGATAAAATCAATCATGCCTATGCCTTCGGTGGTCCACAGATGGCACTCGATACGGTCAGTCATCTACTTGATATCCGACTCGACTATTTCGCAGAAATCAATCTAGATGGTTTCACGGATCTCGTTAATGCCGTCGATGGTGTCACCGTCGAGAACGATATCAATTTCTCGTACTATGAGATGCAATTTCCAAAAGGGGAACTGTCGTTGAACGGGAAGGAAGCACTCGCCTATGCGCGGATGCGCTATGATGATCCACGCGGAGATTTCGGACGACAGATTCGTCAACGGCAAGTCGTTCAGGCGGTCGCTGATAAGATGACGGAGGACTTTTCGATTCGTCGCTTCAATGCTGTCCTGGAAGCACTCGGGAAAAACGTTAAGACGAACGTACCGTTTTCCGTTGCCCGGACCGTCGCGACAGATTACCGGGATGCTTTACGAAATGTCGAGACCTTATCACTCGACGGAAAAGGTGGCATCGAATCGGATGGCATCTACTATTGGCATCCGACGGATAAGTCATTGAAAGAAGTTCAGGCTCAACTGCAGGAAGCATTGAAATGACATGAGGGAAGAACGAACGTACATTTTGTTCGTCTCGCATTGTTTTCCTGGGACAAGCATCGTGCCGCTTCGTTTCGCTGCAGGGTCACTCTTGCTTGTTTTTCCCTAGGAAGCGATGTCGAGCGAACAAATTACTTTGCTTTTCGTTTGACGTGTACTGCAAATAGAACAAAAAAGATGTCCATCTCCGATTCATAACCGAAAATGGACATCTTTTTTTGATGAATCGATTAGCGTATCACGACGACCGAATCGTCCGAAGCATCGAGAATTTCATCATCGTATAGAGGAAATAGACAGCAGTCAGAACAGCAGCGCCGCTCCATAACCACTGGTATGCCGAACTGAAGTAGCCGAATCGAAGCCCGATCAGTGCCGGTACGATCAACGTCAACCAGCTCAAGACGAGAGCAACACGGGCAGTGATCGCATCAATCGGACGATTCATTCCCATGCCGAGGAAGAACAGGCTCCAGAGCAATGCCCAGAACAACCAGGTCACACCACCGATGATGTCATTCGTCGTGAAACTGACGAACGCATAAAACAATGCGGCAATCGCAACGAACAAGGAAAACCAACCGACCCCGCTCCCGTCGAGATTGAACAAGAACGTGATCCCGACGTAAACGTACGTAAAGGCAAACAGATAGATGCTCGCGTATCCGAACGTCAACGCTGGATCTCCAGCGGCACCGATGACGAGATAGGTCGCGATGAACGTCTGCAATAAACCGGTGATGAGACTGAAGACACCCGCGCTACGGAGATCGACTTTTCCGAACAAGGTCAAACTATTTAAAAAGAGCGCGACGCCCCCAAATAACAAACTGACATTTCCCACGTAAAACTCTCCTTCATTAAGACGTCAGACGTCTGATTCTAAACTTAACTCTAAGATGAATTCGTTTTCAGCGCAAGCATAATTTTAGAGACAAAACGAAAAACAACCTGACTCCCGGAAAGGGAATCAGGTTGTTGATTAAAAGATCATTGGTTCAAGACAGAACGGAGTGTCGTCTCGGTTTGAGACAACGATCCTTTCAGTGTGACAAGACCATATCGCGTCGAGCCTTTTTTGATGAAGAAGACACGTGTGTAGCCAGATTCCGGAGTGTAACCGGTCTTGCTCGCATAAACACGTGTATCACCTGGAAGTGAGGTGTTCGTGTGATACCACGTCAACGTCCGTGCATACGGTCCTTTGACGGTCGTCTGGTATGATTTTCGTCCACTGATCGTCATGAGCGCGCTGTACTTCGCATATGTATTCGCGAGTTTTTGCATATCAGCAGCCGTCGTGTAATGACTTGGATGATAGAAGCCATGTGGGTTCATGAAATGGCTCGCACTCATCCCGATCGAACGGGCGCGACTGTTCATGTACGAGACGAACTTCGATTCAGAACCTGCTGTCCGGACAGCGATCGCTTTTGCTGCATCATTACCAGAACGGATCAGCATCCCGTTCAAGAGTTGACGCATCGTGACTTTATCACCAGCACGGAAGCCAGCGACACTGCTACCTGCAGGAACGGATAACATCGAAGACGTCAGGGTGAACGTTTGATCGAGCGTGCCTTTACGTGCTGCTTCGTCATACGCGACGATTCCCGTCAACAGTTTAGTCGTACTCGCTGGATAACGGCGGACGAAGCTTTCTTTCGTCAATTGATAACTTGACGATCCAAGCTTGAAATACCGCATCGAGGCAACCGGATAACTCCCGCTTGACGGTTTAGGGCTGCTCGTCGTCACTTTACGGGCGACTTGGCTAGAGACGTAATAATAATTGACTTTCCCTTTGACCTTATACCAACCGTTTGAGTAAGAGACTGCATTGAACTTCGAGTTGTAGGATGCGAGTCGTTTGATGTTCTTTGATGAGGCCGTGCTTGGTGATGTCCGGACGTTCGCTCCAGCTTTCGAGTAGACGACGATTTTGTACGTCTTCACGGAACTACTCGACACTTTTTTAGCGACTTGGTTCGATAGATAACGATATGTACCTCCGTCCTTGATCTTATACCAGCCATTCGTATACGAGACGGCTGTGAATTTTGCCTTGTACGCGGCACGTCGGACGATTGTCGCAGACGAGGCTGTACTCGGCTTTGAGCGGATGTTCGCCCCAATCGTCGAAGTGACGACGACTTGGTAACTGGCTGCCTTTGCAGGTATGGCAGGAAGACATAAAGCGAACAATAATAAGAGCGTAAGACTAGTACGGAGCAAGCGCTTCATAAAAACTCATTCCCTCCTTGTTCAAATATGGTTTTATCATAAAACAAAAAAAGGAAATTCACTTCTTTTCAAAAAAAGGAATTCGAATCCTGTAACGAGCCAATTTCCATCTTTTCGTGTCAATTGACGTATCATAGGGAATGTAAGCAACAGAGGAAAAGGAGGAGTTCACATGAAATTAGCAGTCATTGGTCTAGGGGACATCGCACAAAAAGCCTACTTACCCGTCTATGCCGAACGATCCGATATCGAGGTGTATCTGATCTCGCGAGATGAAGAGAAAGCAAAACGATTGCAAGCGGCGTATCGCTTTGCAGGAACATACGCGACATTTGCTGACGCCGTACAGGAGGGAATCGATGCGGTCATGATCCATTCAGCGACGATCGTCCATGCGGAGCAAGCACGGCAAGCGTTAGAAGCAGGAATCGCCGTCTATGTTGATAAGCCGGTCTCGATGGAAATCGAAGAGATTCGTGAATTGACACGTCTGTCAGAGGAGAAACAGTTACCGTTCATCACGGGATTCAATCGACGCTTCGCTTCGGCGCATCAGCGCTTGCTTGAGGTGAACGATCCAAATCTCGTCCTCATGCAAAAGAATCGAACGTCGTTCATCGAAGATGCTAAGCCGTTTCTGTTCGACGACTTCATCCATGTCGCAGATACGCTTCGTTTCTTGACAGGGTGCGGCGAGATTGAAGACCTACACGTCAAGAGTAAGCAAGACGCAAGCGGTCTGCATCACGTGACGATTCAATTCGTCTCAAACGGAATCACGGCAATCGGTGTCATGAACCGCAATAACGGCATTACGGAAGAACGCGTCGAAGTGATGGGACCGGAAGAAAAACGAATCGCAACGGACGTGACGACACTCGATCAATTGACGAAACAAGGCACGCTTCGATATCCGCTCGATAACTGGGAAGCGACATTAAAGCGCCGTGGATTCGTCGATATGCTGGACGCGTTCCTCCGGACAGTCAAGGGGGAAACGTCCGAGTCGGTCGTAGCTTCTGACAGCCTCGCGACACATGAATTATGCCAACAGGTGTATGAGCAGGTTCAAGCAACACGTTAAATTCAAATCATAAAAAAAGCGCCGCTTCCCTCGAGGATTGTCTCAAGTGAAGCGGCATTTTACTGGTTATTTATCTGACAGTTGTTTGAGTTGATAGATTCGCTTACCGCCTGGTCCTTCGAACGTCACGCGGAGTGTCGAACGGACGAAGCGATAGCTGACTTGTCCTCCAGATAAACTGACACGAGCGGAGAGATCGGGTTCAAAACGAATGATTTCTTCATCGTTTCGGAGCGCGTCCGGGAGACCGAATTGATCAAAGCGAAGCGTCGCGATGAACGTATCTTGCTCATCAAAAGAGACATGGATGCGCCCGGTTCCGTCGAACGGCTCATCTTCGAGCGTGCTTCGTTCAACTTCATACGTACCTTCGAACTGTTTGACCTGTTGCAACGTCTCTCTTGCACTGAGGGCAATGGCTTCTGCTCGTTTTCGGACAGGGTGATCCGTTGCGAGTTGAAGACGTTCGATCGCCTCCGCCGTTTTTAAGACATCACGCAGTTGATAACCGGCAAGCTGTCGCTCAAGCTGAACCATTAGCCGAGCAGCCGGTTCGTCGATGTCTTGTTTCGATTGTTCGACGGCGCGGGTGTAAGTTTGCTGTTCGAACTGATCTTGAATTTTGGATGTTTCGGGCGAACACGCCATCAGGAGACAAAGGGGCAGACAGAGGAGCACTCGTTTCATGAGGTCACCTCCGTTCGATTGACATCAATGATTTGCAGATGATCCGTATGCACTTTCAAACGATAATGAACGCGGTAGGTCACAGGCTTTGAACCCGTTGCTGTCGCGATTTGGTACGTTTCCTGTGTACGCAAGTGATACGTGGTACCTTTTGACGTAAATTTTTGGAATGTCACGGCAAGAACACTTGGAGCGACAGGGGCATCAGCGGCATTCGTCAATCGCTCGAGATGGTCGAACTCGGATTCGAACACCTTCAAGGTCGTAAACTGGATGGCGGAAAATGTCTCGATGGAATCGTATTTCTTCGAATACGTCGCTAGTTCTGGAATCGTTCGTGTGTATTGGCGGACGAAACGAAGGACATCATAGGACGTCGGAGGCCGATCTTTCGAATACGTTTGATTGTAAGCCGTTTGTTCATCGGACCATTCAGAAAGAGCGAGTGCTTCGACGCTAGGCGTCTGATTGGCTTCCGGCGAAACGGGATCTTTTAACGAATACCACAGGAAACCGGCTCCTCCGACGAGAAAGAGCAAAAGACAGGTGCTAATGAGCCAAGTGCGTGAAGAGGACGGAGCGGGTGGTTCAGCTGGTCGTTCTTTCTTGATGACAGGATGTTGGCAATGAGAACAAGTCGTATCGTGTTGACGAAGTGGTGTACCACATAACGAACAGCGTTCCATGAAATAAGACCTCCTGTGTATGTAAAATGAAATGTCAGATAAGGTAATGGTAATTTAAAATTAGTATCATCGTAACATTAATTGGAAACGCAATCAAAACTTGATATGAGTTTTTTAGGGGGAACGTACAGATGGGACGTCACTTGATTTTGATGGATGCATTCAAAGGGAGTATTTCTTCGAGCGAGGCGGCAGAAGCTGTCGCCTCCGGTATCCGGGCGTATGATCCGACAGCGATCATCGATTCCTTGCCTGTTGCGGACGGCGGGGAGGGAACGCTCGATGTCTATCTTGCACTCGGATATGACGTGAAGACGGCGATGACGATCGATCTAGCAGGTCGTCCGTGTGAAGTAGAGTACGCTGTCAAGGGGACAGATGCCGTCATCGAAGTCGCGCGTATTTGTGGACTGCCGATGCGGCGAAGCGAGGATGATCCCGTTCGAATGAATACGCGTGGTGTCGGTCGTTTGATTGCTCAGTTACGCGATCAGGGAATCACGCATATCCGACTGGCTTTAGGCGGGACTGGTACGACGGATGGCGGACTCGGTTTACTCGCGGAAGTCGGTTGTCGGCTTGAAGATGCGTCTGGTGATCCGATTTCGTTTCAAACGAATCCGTTACTTGAGACGTATGCTATTCAATGCCCGGCGTATCCTGTTCAACTGGAAGCGCTCGTCGATGTGACAGCCCTTTATCATGGTCCAGATGGTCCAGCGTATCTGTTCGGTCCCCAAAAAGGACTGCTTCGAGAAGACATCGTAAAGTTCGATCAGCAACTTGAACGGATCGGGCGGTTACTTGGACTAGAGAATGTTAAAGGAGCTGGAGCAGCCGGTGGACTCGGGGGAGCGGTCTATGCGCTGGGCGGCACGATCGTTCCGGGAGCCAAGACGATCCTGCAACATCTTCGCGTAGCAGAGCGGATGGAGCAAGCCGATTATGTCTGGACAGGAGAAGGACGCGTCGACCGTCAAAGTCAAATCGGTAAGTTACCAGGTGAGGTCACGCGGATGGCGAAAGCAGCTGACGTTCCTTGTCTGATCCTTGCCGGAATCGTCGAAGAAAACATGCCGCACGCACTCGATTGTCGCTCGATCCATGCCGGACAAGCAATCACGCTGGAGCGAGAACAGACGATGGCTCGTATGAGCGAGCAAGCACGTAAGTGGCTCGAGGAACTTTCACTGAAACAGGGATGAAGTCGGAAAAGTTTGGGTAAATAACTGTATATTGCCATACTTTTAGAGAAGGTAGGTCATCGTATGATCAATCAATCGATTCAATTATCGTTTCGCCAAGTCCGAGCACTGGTCGAACATACCCTGCTATTATTCAAAGAGCTCGATCAACAATTAGCAAACCGTGGATACGAACCGGTTCTCCCGGAAGTCGTCCAAACGGAACATGGTTTGAGCATCCATCAGACGAAGGAGAGTGCGGAGTCACTCGTGCCGCACTTTTTAACACGGACGTATGTCCGGCAACAAGAAAAAACGAACCAACATGGATTGCTGATCTCTGTTCAATATACGCATCCGCTCCATGAACGATTCGATCCGGTCGTCCTCGTCGGCGATGTTGCGTTCAAGCAAGCAAAACATGCGCAAAAAATCTTAAGTGAAAAGCCGTGGCTCCTGAAATACGCAGCTTTTGAATCTACGATTGCGCAAGAGTTCGTTGCCGATGGTACACGCTATACGACGCAACCGATTGAAGAAATCGAAGAGCTGATCGTCTGGGGACATCCGTTCACGGAAATGCGCGACATCGATGACGTCAAACGATTGGCGGAAGAGATGATCAGCCGTCATCTTGAGCCGGGAACAACATGAAAATAAGCTTCCGTTCCTTCAAGAGAGAAGGAAGGAAGCTTATTTTTTTAGACTTGAACGAGCAATCGTTCGATCGCAGCCGTCAAATCAGTTGGATTCGTTTTTGGTGAGAACCGCGTCACTTCTCCATCACGGGTCACGAGGAATTTCGTGAAATTCCACTCGACGTCTGTTGCACCGTCCGTCGTTGGTGCTTGTGCTTTCAGTTCCTCAAATAACGGATGCGCTTGCTCACCGTTGACATCAATTTTTGAGAAGACGGGGAATGTCACGCCGTAGTTGACTTGGCAGAACGACTGGATCTCCTCGTCCGTTCCCGGATCTTGATTCGCGAACTGATTACATGGGAAACCAAGTACGGTCAACCCTTGCGAACGATAGTCTTGATGCAATTGCTCGAGTCCTTCGAACTGTGGCGTCAAGCCACATTTGCTGGCTGTATTGACGATCAGCCATGCTTGAGCTGGGTAGTCACTTAAGGATGCCGACGTTCCGTCGACGCGTTGAAATGAATGATCTTGTAACATATCGATTCCCCCTTTTTAAGTACTTCTCCAGTGTAACAAATCCGTTTTCTCGTCGTCTTCTATCGTTACTTGCGAGATGACAGAAACATCACAATCGGGTGTCAGCGACGCTTTTTCGATGAATCTTTGTTACGATGAAAAGGAATATGGAAGGAAAGGAGAGATGCCACATGAGAAAAATGTTGAAACAATCGCGGTTCGTTATGATCGCGACGCTTTGTCTCGTCCTGGTCAGTAGTTGTATTACCTTACTGACGCTTGGGTTCGAACGCGATATTGTGATTCTTGTTTCTGGAGTGGTTGCCCTATGGGTGACGATGCTAGCTCCTTTGACGGTCCATGCCAAAATGAATCAGCAATCATAATCATTGTTCGTTCATGAAACCGCGGAACGATTCTCGCTAAAATGGAGCTCCTCCATTTTAGATGAAGGAATCGATTTCTGCGGTTTTTTTTCTTCTATAGCATAGAGGTGAAAAACGCTATTTTTCGAAAGTAAGTCATTAAAAAATCAGACTATTTTTTTTTCAACTTTTCTATTTACAACCCGAAAAAATCGGAGTAATATCCATCTCATCAACGAACACTAACATGTTAATGCTTCGATCTCAAAGTACGCCGAATTCATGATTGAAGCGGGGGACCCAACCGTCACGACACGTGACACGGGGTGAATCCTTTCCGAACGGGAAAGGTAGGGCGAATTCCTAGGTATGCCCGAATCCGACAGCTAACCTCGCAGGCGTTTTTAGGAGGGAACGACTCTTTTTCAGTATGCCAAAGTATAAAGGCGATGCTGGGGCCGTTTATTGCCTCACATCGTCTTTTTGTCGTGTCTAATTGTAAAAATATTGAATAATATGGGGGTAATTTCATAATGGGAGAGCTGTGGAGTATCGTATTGCTTGCCTTCTTCTTCGGTACGACGTTCGGGATGATTCATCTGATCGAACGTGTCCAGTGGAGAGCAGGTGACCGTAAATGACATGGTTTTTACTAGCGACGGGCTGCCTCGTCTTCTTGTATCTCGGTTATTGTCTGATGTATCCAGAAAAATTCTAATCGCATAGGGAGAAAAGAAAAACATGTGGACTCAATTCATGATCCAATTTTGGATCCTACTCGTCATCGCACTTTGCGCGGCGGTCTTGCTTGGTCGCTACATCGGGATATACTTCGCACCTGTCGCAGAGCGTCGGGTCGATAAAATCGGTAAGGTCGAACGACGACTTCTTTTGTTACTCGGCGTCGATGAAAAGAAACACGATCAATCGTGGGTCGGTTACTCGAAAAGTTTGTTGCTTGTAAATATTTTCTTCTTCATCGGTGGTTATTTGCTACTTCGTTTCCAAGGCAGTCTACCCTTGAATCCGAACGGTGCTGTGAATCTCGATTGGTCGACAGCGTTGCATACGACAATCAGTTTCATGACGAACACCGATCAACAACACTATTCAGGCGAGGCACTCTCATATCTCTCGCAAACGTTCGTCCTTGGAACGATGTTGTTCGTCGCTCCAACGATGGCGTTCACGGTCTGTATCGCTGTCATTCGTGGTCTTGCGAACAAACCACTCGGTAACTTCTATGCCGACTTCGTTCGCTTCATCTTGCGAATCCTGATTCCGATTTCACTCGTGTTCGGGATGGTCATGATCGTCTTCGGTGTACCACAGACGTTCGGAGGGGCGGTCAGCGTCACGACGCTCGAAGGAGCGAAGCAGTTGATTTACCGTGGACCGGTTGCTGCGTTTGAAGTCATCAAACAGCTCGGGAACAACGGTGGCGGTTTCTTTGGTGTCAATGGTGCTCATCCATTCGAGAACCCGAACCAGTTCGTCAACTTCATCCAGATGTTCTTGATGTTGCTGATTCCGATGTCACTTCCAATCGCTTACGGAAAAATCATCGGTTCAGCGAAACAAGGACGACTGTTCCTTGGTGTCATGAAGCTTCTCTTCATCATGATGACGGTCGGGATGGCAGGGAGCTTGCTTGCGAATCCAACGGCACACGGTCAGGAACTACGGTTCGGTCAAATCGGAACGGCGCTCTACAGTTCAATCACGACGGCAGCTGAAACTGGTGCGGTCAACGCTATGCACGACTCACTGCATCCACTTGCTGGATTGATCCAACTCGGCAATATGATGCTCAACGTCGTTTACGGTGGAGCAGGTGCAGGATTCCTGAACGTCTTACTTTACGCCTTCGTCGCAGTCTTCCTGACAGGTCTCTTGATCGGTCGGACACCGACGTTCCTCGGGAAGAAAATCGAGACGTTCGAAGTGAAGATGATCGCGATCGCGCTACTCGTGCCGCCATTCCTGATTCTCGTCGGAACGGCAATCTCGATGTACGCTGCACCAGGCGTCGCCGGCATCTCGAACCCAGGTTATCACGGACTGTCGCAAGTCTTGTATGAGTTCACATCCGCGACGGCGAACAACGGATCCGGTTTTGAAGGACTCGGCGACGCAAACGTCTACTGGAACGTCTCGACGTCATTCGCGTTGTTCTTCGGACGCTACATCCCATTGATCTTGATGCTTGCGATCGTAGGTTCGCTTAAAGCGAAGCAATCGGTTCCGCAAGATGAATTTTCGTTTAAGACAGACACACCACTCTTCGGAACAGTCTTCCTCGGTACGGTCGTACTCGTCGGTGCATTGACATTCTTGCCAGTGCTCGTACTTGGACCAGTCGCGGATTGGCTGACGATGTGAACAGGAGATAAAATCATATGATGGAACGAATCATGCATCCGACGCCCGAGGAACACCAACCGAACGGGGAGCCGGAACACCAATCCAAATCAGCAATCAGTGGCTCGATCGCGCGTCAAGCGACGATCGATGCCTTTAAAAAATTAAATCCCGTCAATATGGTCAAACAACCGATCATGTTCGTCGTCTGGATCGGCTGCTTGCTCGCGATCGGCTATACGATCTTCATTGACGAGATGCGTGGCTTTAACTTAACGGTCAGTATTATCCTCTTCCTGACGGTCTTATTCGCGAACTTCGCGGAATCGATCGCGGAAGGACGCGGGAAAGCACAGGCGGACTCATTGAAAGCGTCAAAAGCAGATGTCATGGCACGCAAACGTGTCGGACAACTGATTCAAAGCGTTTCGTCTGCGACTCTTCGTAAGGGCGATATCGTCTTCGTCCGAGCAGGGGAGTATGTACCGGGTGATGGTGAAATCATCAAAGGACTTGCTTCGATTGATGAATCGGCGATCACCGGTGAATCCGCACCCGTCATCAAGGAAGCGGGCGGTGATTTCTCCTCGGTCATCGGCGGCACACTCGTCGTCAGTGACGAGATCGAAGTCCGGATCACGAGTAATCCAGGTGAATCATTCCTCGATCAGATGATTGCCCTCGTCGAAGGCGCAAGTCGTCAGAAGACACCGAACGAACTCGCGTTATCAACGCTCTTGACGAGCTTGACGTTGATTTTCTTACTTGTCGTCATGACACTACCGGTCTTTACGAACTATCTTGGATTTGATCTTTCGGGTCCAATCTTGATCGCCTTACTCGTCTGTTTGATCCCGACGACGATCGGTGGCTTACTGTCAGCAATCGGAATCGCCGGGATGGACCGAGTCACCCGCTTCAACGTCATCGCGATGAGCGGGAAAGCGGTCGAAGCAGCAGGCGATATCCAGACGATCATCCTGGACAAAACAGGAACGATAACGTTCGGTAACCGGATGGCGTCGGAGATCACGCCAGTCGGTGGACGTACTGCTGAGCAGGCGTTCGAGGGGGCGATCCTCGCCTCACTTGCTGACGAGACACCAGAAGGACGTTCTGTTCTTGAACTCGCTGAACTTCGTGCGATGCCGGTGGAACAACACTGGTTAGATGGCGCAGAGATCGTACCGTTCCGCGCAGAGACACGGATGTCCGGAATCGACTTAAGAGATGGTCGCCGCGTACGTAAAGGGGCGGGGCAAGCGATTCAAGAATGGGTCAAGGAACAAGGCGGCGCTATTCCGAATGATTTGCAAGAGAAAGTAGATGCGGTCTCTCGTCTTGGCGGCACACCACTCGTCGTTGCGATCGATGCAACGATCCTTGGCGTCATCTATTTGAAAGATACGGTGAAACCGGGCATGCGCGAACGATTTGATCGTTTGCGTGAGATGGGGATCAAGACGGTCATGTGTACGGGTGACAACCCGTTGACGGCAGCAACGATTGCCCGCGAAGCAGGCGTCGATGATTTCGTCGCCGAATGTAAGCCGGAAGACAAGATTCGTGTCATTCAGCAGGAACAAGCAGCCGGTCACCTCGTCGCGATGACAGGAGACGGTACGAATGATGCACCAGCACTCGCTCAAGCCGATGTCGGTCTCGCGATGAACAGTGGAACGCAAGCTGCAAAAGAAGCAGCGAACATGATTGACCTTGATTCGAACCCGACGAAGATCATCGAAGTCGTCGAAATCGGGAAACAGCTCTTGATGACACGAGGGGCGTTGACGACGTTCTCGATCGCAAACGATGTCGCGAAATATTTCGCGATCATCCCGGCAATGTTCATGGTGGCGATTCCACAGATGGAAGTGCTCAATATCATGCGTCTTGATTCCCCGACGAGTGCAATCTTGTCTGCCTTGATCTTCAATGCGATCATCATTCCGATGTTGATTCCGCTTGCGATGCGAGGGGTTACCTACAAACCGATGACGGCGGATCAATTACTCGGTCGTAACTTACTGATCTATGGTCTGGGCGGTGTTGTCGTTCCATTCATTGGGATTAAAATCATCGATGTCTTGCTTGCAAGCATCCTCTAAGGAGAAAACGAATTATGAAACAAGCCATTCGTGTGACGGTCTTCGTCACGGCGTTATGCGGGATCGTCTTTCCCGCTTTATTGACCCTGTTCGGTCAACTACTCGTACCGGATAAAGCTGAAGGTTCTTTAGTACAAGAAAACGGAAAATTCATCGGATCGGAATTGATTGCCCAGCCGTTCACGTCGAAACAGTATTTTCACGGACGTCCATCAGCGGTCGATCAATTAGCGGGAGCGTCTGCTGGGGATAACCTAGCAGCATCGAACCCGGAGCTTGGCACGAAGATGGCGGAATTACAGAAACAGAACCAAGTGGACGGCGCTTCGCTTCCGGACGATGCCCTCGTGACATCCGGTTCTGGCTTCGATCCGCACATCTCAGTCGATTATGCTTTGGTTCAGGCGAAGCGTATCGCAATCGCGCGCGACCTGTCGCGTGAAGAAGTACGGAAATTGATCACGAAGGAAGCGGGAATCCATGATTACGTCAATGTCCTGCGCTTGAACTTAGCACTTGATCGGAGTAAGTCATGACACGAGGAAAGCTGAAGCTGTACATCGGCTCAGCTCCTGGTGTCGGAAAGACGTATAAGATGCTTGCCGATGCACGAACATTGACGCTTGAAGGCAAGGATGTCGTCATCGGTCTGATTGAGACGCATGGTCGAAAAGAGACGGCGGAGATGGTCGGGCAACTCGAACAAGTCCCGCTACTTGAAGTCATCTATAAGGACAAGACATTCCCCGAGGTGAACGTGGACGCGATCATTGCCCGTCGCCCGGATATCGTACTGATTGATGAACTGGCGCATACGAATGCGCCAGGATCGGTACGAAAGAAGCGCTATCAAGATGTCGCAGCATTGCTTGAAGCAGGAATTAATGTCTATTCGGCCGTCAACATCCAGCATTTCGAAAGCTTGCTCTTTAAAGTCAAAGAAGTGACGGGTGTCGAAGTACGGGAACGCATCCCGGATCCGTTTCTCGGGGAAGCCGATGAGATTCTACTCGTCGATGTCACGCCACAAACGTTGCGGGAACGACTCGAGCAAGGAAAGATCTATAAGAAGGAAAAGATTGAACAGAGCTTGAATTCGTTCTTTTCGCTTCAGAATCTTGCGAGCTTACGTGAGCTATCACTACGTCAGGTCGCGGACGAAGTCGACGATCAAGTCTATCAATCGCGCTTGTTGATTGAAAAGGATCCGGCGTCGCTACAAGAACGAATTCTCGTCTGTATCCAGCTCAACGACAACGCACGGAAGTTGATCTATCGCGGCTTTCGCATGGCGAGTCGTCTGAAAGCGGATCTTTATGTGCTGACGATTTTACCGACGGCAGAGAATCAATTGAATGCCAAACAAAAAGAAGTCTTAGCGATGGTACGCGAGAGTGGTTCCTTGTTCGGAGCAGAAGTTCTGATCCGAATCCAAGGGGAGCGCTCGATCGCCCAAGCAATCACGGCAGCTGCCAAGCATCATCGCATCACCCAAATCGTCCTCGGTCAATCTGCACGGACCCGTTGGCAGGAAGTCCGGCGTGGATCGATCATCAATGAAATCATGCGTCATGTCCGCGGGATCGATATTCAAATCGTTGCCGATGACATGGAACGCTAGGGGAGCCCTTCCGCGTAAATGCAGGGGTTCTCTTCGTATCATTCAAAGGTAACAGTGCTTCGTAGTATCTCGGAGCATTGTTCATACTGAAGGCAGAGTGTAGTTTTTCTCTTAGTGAGAAAGATTGCACTTTTTTGTTTACCTCGCATCGTTTTCCTGGGACAAGCGTCGCGCCGCTTCACTTCGTTGCAGGGTCGCTCCTGCTTGTTTTTCCCTAGGAAGCGATTTCGAGTGAACAAATCGCGTTTTTTCTTCCGGGTATAGAAAGTAGAAACGAAGAAGGAGAAGGACTTCTTTTGATAGATAAGAGAGATCATCATCACATCAGCACACCTTGTTTTGTAGGACCACTTTAGCCGTAAAAATGATGCGCTTATCGATTTCATTTCGTTATGTTTTAGTAGGACGCAACCGTACATCCTTGACTCCTACAGGAAAAGGAAGTGCGGTTAGCGCTTCCGTCAGGGATGGGTGAGACCCGACAAATCGCATGGAGTGCGAGATGTCGCGGCTTACCTCCCGCCTGTGGAAAGCGAGGATGTCGGGAACGTCTGTCATAAAAACGAGAGTGACGTCATTTACTTTTCAATGAATAAACATTACGAAAAAGGAGTAGTCTTTCTCTATCAAGAGAAGAACTACTCCTTTGCGTGTATGTTTTTAACTATCCCTTAACGAGCGAAGACCGGAATATCGAAGGTTGCTGTATAGCTATCCATCTGTTGATAGAGTGAATAGATCCGTGACGTCTGTTTGACGGCCCATCCCATGTCTGTTGCGTACTGATGGCTACCAGGGCGCATCGGACTCCAACGCATTTTGTAAAGCGTATTTTGTCCATAGACATTGTGGATGTACTTCGTGCTGATGAATTCAGCACCACCGACAATTGCGGCTTCCGGAGTGAACCAACCTTGACTGTACGCATAAGCAGCACCGGTGTTGATTGCATCGTAATCATACGCACCAATGCCGTACATGTTGTAGACTTTGCGTCCATTCCATGTCACACCCATTGCGAGTGTCGATTTTCCGTTACCTGTCTCAAGCAAAGCGTGGGAGATCAAGTAAGCTTCGTTGACGCTGTACTTTTGACCAGCATCGATGAACGCTTGACCACAACTACCATTGCTACACTTGTTAAAGATTCCTTCGCCTTTCGTCACGTTCGCTAACATCTTATCGAGTGTCGCAGGTGTCGCACCTGTTGTTTTCGATAGATCAAGGAACTGATAGAAGTCTGAAGAATTTCGGTCGACCTTGAGTGGGTCAGCAGCGTTACGGACGTCTGTTTCGAGTGCATTTAACCACTGGATCGTCGAGTAATTCGTTGCGTTCGAATAGACACGTGGGTACGTCGTATAGAAGCCACTGACGGATTGATAGACACGAATCATCCGACCAGGCTGGAATTGACCGTAGACGTGACTTGCTGTCGAAGCGCCTGAACGAATGTTGAGCGGTGTCGTCGCTGTGACAGTCGCAATCGTTCCATTGACTGGATCGAGTGCACCACCGAGACGGACGTAACCCGTACTGACGTACATCAATTTGTTTTTGTAGATATCCGTTTGCGGTGGTGGATTCAGTTTCATCTGTGCGCTGATGAAGCTATCGAACGTATACGGTGTCGCGACGGAGTTATAGACGTTTAATTTAGAAGAAGTCGTCACGAACGCCCCCTTATACGCATATCCACTTTTCCCATCGTAGGAAATCTTATACCAATCACCGATTTGACCAGAGACAGTGACGACGAGATTTTGAGGAATCGTCTTGATGACATTGTATGAGCTACCGACGTAAGAGCGTAACGCAACGTTTGATGTAGCCCGTACGTACAATTTTTGTTTTGCTTCGTATTTGATTGATGACGTGTTTTGTCCCGTCCGGATGTAACCCGTTTTGCCATCAATTGTCACTTTATGCCACGAGGTGTTTGTGTAGGACGTGATCAAAGAAGATGTGTAATAGACATTTCCGAACGAGAGTGTCGTTACAGTTGCTGCTTGATCGTCCGGTGCTTGTTTGACGACAAGTGATTGGTTCGCCAAGAAGCGTGCACCCGTAATCTTTTTCGTTTCCGTGTACGGTGTCAGTGTTGATTTTAAGACATAGCCGTTTTTACCAGCGTAGCTGATTTTTAACCATTGATCGAGACTACCTGTTACTTGAACGACGGCTGCTTTTGGCAGCTTCGTCACCGTCGCATAAGCTGAACCGGCATCCGACTGGAGTGTCGTATCCGTCGTTGCTTGATAGCGGTGGTTATTGACACTTTCGTATGTGACAGGTGAACCTTGATTGATTTGAATGTAACCGGTTTTCCCGTCAACCGTCAGGCGATGCCATTGCTCCGAACGACCAGTCGTGACGACTTGATTCGTCGTGTAGACGTCTCCAGAAGAGAGGCGAACGAGAGTGTCAGCTGTCGCTTGATGCGACGTTTTTACTTCGACGGTACGTCCAAGGCGATAAGAAGAAGATGGAATCGATTGCGTCATGACTTTTTCCTTAGCGTAACGTGAAGCGATATAACCTGTTTTCCCGTTGTACGTCACACGATACCAATCATCGATCATTCCAGTGACCGTGATGCTCGTACCAGAAGGAATCGTTTTGACGGTCGCGTAAGTGTTTCCAGCATATGAACGGAGGGGAGTCGAAGTCGTCGTCTGCATGACGATCCGGTCCGATTGATAACGAACACTCTTGCCTTGACCGACAGGAATGTAGCCTGTCTTTCCATCCTTGCTCACACGATGCCATTGCTGACCGTTTGATGTGACGAGTTGTGTCGTGTAGTAGATGTCACCGCTCTGAAGTGTTGCAAGCGTGGATGCTTTTGCATCTGGTGAAGATTTGATCGAAACCGCTTTTTCAAGTTCAAAGCGTGCACCTGCAATTTTCTGCTTCGTTGCAAGCGTCGTAAAGGTGCTAGAAGCAGCATATCCCGTTTTACCGTTATAACTGACCCGGTACCAATTGCCGATCCGTCCAGAAATCTTGATGACTGTATTGTTCGGGATCGTTTGTACTGTTGCATACGATGGACCTGCATACGAGCGGATCGTTGTTGCGGCTGTCGTTTTCAATGAAAGGTTTGATTGTGATTCGTAAGCGATTGGTGTTGCCTGATTCGCTAATACGAAACCGGTCTTACCTTCCTTCGATACTTGATACCATGTTTCACCGAGTGGATTCGTCACACGAGTCTTCGTGTAGTAGACGTTTCCGGCACTTAGTGTCGCAAGTGTTTTTCCATTGGTTGCAGGTGTCGTCTTGATGGCGAGTGATGCTGTCAACAAGAAGCGTGAAGACGGAAGTTTCGTCTTTTCTGTGTACTCTGCCAATGTAGCGGATAAGACATAACCCGTCTTACCAGCGTATGTGACTTGATGATACGTTGCCGTCTTAGCGCTAGATGTGACAATCGTGCCTTTCGGAAGACTGGCTAAGCTATTCTTCGCTTCCGCTTGGCTGTAAAGGGGTGTCACACTTTTCGTCTGATACCGTGTTTTTGGGATCAGGGTCAAACTTTGCTTTTCAGAAGAGGCGAACGCCTCTTGATGCATGTAGCCTTTTTTCCCATCGTACTGGACGCTGACCCAGTCCTCGATCCGACCGACGATTTTGACGTTTTTTCCAGATGGAATGGTCTGAACTTTTGGATAACCGGTTCCAGCGTATTGGCGCAAGATATAAGCGTCGACCGTTCTTGACGTCGTGTTCGTCACCTTTTTATAGGCAACTGCTTTTGCACCAGCAGCGACATAGCCCGTCTTCCCGTCATATTTGACGCGGTACCATGTTTCGCCATATGGATTTGTCACACGTTGTGACGTGTAGTACACATCCTCTTCGTTCAACGTACCGATCGTCGCTGCAGTATCCACTGCCGTCTTTTTGATCGGTGTTTTTTTGAGGACGAGGTAGCGCTGTCCAGAAACGGTTTGTTTCTTTTCGTACAGCGTGAGGTATTTCGACGCGACATATCCCGTTTTTCCAGCGTATGTCACTCTTCTGAATGCGCCAGAAGCATACGTGGATGAAACGACAGTTCCGGTCTTGATCGTCAACAAGCGTTTCCGAGAAGATGCCGTCTTGTCGTACAGATAACTATCGGTAGACAGACGGTAGGTCGTTGCTTTCGTCGTCGCTGCTTCAGCTACGGGTAAAGATGTTAAAACGATGCTGAAAACGATGAGAAAGCTCGCGAACACCTTCAAGGTCTTCGAGAATGATGTCGTGTTCAAAGTATCTTTCCTCCTAGTAGATATTCGTCCGGATGGACGGAATCGGCTTCTAGGATGTCTAAGTCTAAGTTGTGGAATCTATTGCCTATCCTTACTATCGACAATATCGGATTTTTATGAATAAGATATTGAATTATTTTGAAAAAAGGGGTCTGGTTTTTTGAAAAACCCTCCTGTTTGTTTAAACAAGAGGGGATATGATCAGATGTTGAGACGAGCGAGGAGTTCTGTCAGATTCGTCGTTGGTCGTTCACACGAAAAATCATGACAGAGATAAGCGGTAGGTACGTTTGGTTCAGGATAATCTACGATCAGTGGTACAAGCGGTAGAAGGTCACGCTTCGTCCCAATCAACAAGGCGACTTCCGGTAAGCGCATCTGTTGCAGTTGATTGATTTCGATTGGGATCTCCGACTCTTCAGGAATCAAGATGATCAATTCCTTCGGTTCCATCTGCCGATAGGTGAACGTACTGACAAGTGAGGCGAAGCCCGTTGGTTGTTGCTCGACTTCTTCTACTAATGCCGTAAGAGCACGTTCGGCACTTTCCTGATAGACGAGACGCCCAGTGAGGCGACTGAGCGTGAAGAAGGCATGCAAGGCAACGCTGTTTGCAGCCGGTGTGACCCCATCATACAGATCAAGTGGACGAACGAGTAGCTCGTCGGAGCGTGAAGATGTCAGATAAAAATAGCCATCTACTGTCTGGAACTGACCTTGTAGCACATCTGCAAGTACTAAGGCTTCCTTTAGATGAAGCGCTCGTCGTGTCGATTGAAACAGTTCAAGATGTGCGTCAATCAAATAAGCATAGTCATCGAGGAATCCGTGTCCGGTCGCTTGTCCTTCGCGGTAATGAACGGCAAGCTGCTGTTCGGTACGAACGAATCGTTCGAGTGATGTCATCGCACGCGTTGCAACACGTGTATAATGCGGTTCATCAAAGACACGACCGGCTTTAGCGAACGTCGAGATCATCATCGCGTTCCACGATGTCAAGCGCTTATCGTCACGAAACGGACGCGGACGTTCATTTCGCGCACGAAGAAGAAGCTGGCGCTCGCGTTCGAGTTGCGCCGCTGTCTCAGCAGGCGACAAGTGAACAGAACATGCGAATGCCTCAAGTGTTCGTCCCGTCCGGTAAAAGACGTTTCGTCCTTCAAAATTTCCTGATGATGAAGCATGATAGAAGCGCGGGAACAGTGCGTCTGGTCCGAGCAAGTCCGTCAGTTCAGCTGCCGTGAAGGTATAATAGTGTCCTTCGCCGCCTTCACTATCTGCATCCAGTGCGGCGTAGAAGGTGCCGTCCGGTGCAGTCATCTCATGCTCTGTGAACGAGAGGACTTCTTCCGCGTAACGTCGAAAACGGATCTGTCCGGTCACTTGGTACGTCTCGATGCATAAGGTCGCAAACCAAGCATTGTCGTACAGCATCTTCTCGAAATGAGGAATTTCCCACTTGGCATCGACCGTATAGCGGAATAGACCGTAGCCGACTTGATCGGTCATCCCACCGTCACGCATCGCGATTAATGAACGCATGACCATATGGAGCGCTGTTTCGTCTTCCGCGTATTGATAATAATCAAGCAAGAAACTAAGCAGGGCTGGCGACGGAAACTTCGGTGCCCCCCCGAATCCACCGTGTTGACGGTCAAATTGGCGCATCGCTTGATCAAACGTCTCGTGAATGATGGATTCATTCCAAGTATGGGTAGACGTCGTAGGCTGCAATACGTCGCGAAGCGTTTGCGACATGTTCTGACCGACTTGTGCGATTTTTTCTGGTGAACGGCGGAATTGCTCGCTGAGCTGAAGCGTCACCTGACGAAAACTCGGGCGGTTGAACTGAGGCGTCTTCGGAAAATACGTACCGATATAAAACGGTTGCTGGTCCGCTGTCATGAAGACGCTCAGTGGCCAGCCGCCTTGTCCGTTCATGACTTGAGCCGCCGTCATGTAGACATGGTCGATGTCAGGACGTTCTTCCCGGTCGACCTTGATTGCGATGTAGCGTTCGTTCAAGAGGCGTGCCGTTTCTTCATCCTCGAAGCTTTCGTGAGACAGCACATGGCACCAATGGCACGTCGAATAACCAATCGATAAAAAGATCGGCTTGCCGCTTTCCCGAGCGGCAGTGAAGGCGTCTTCGCCCCACGGGTACCAATCGACAGGCTGATGAGCGTGTTGCAATAGGTAGGGACTCGTTTCATGGATAAGTCGATTCGACATGATGGATTTCCCTCGTTTCTTCTATAGTAATGAGTCCTCTTCACGATACTCGGCTTTTACGGCAGGTGCAACTCCAATTCTGAGACAGGAGAAAACGATTTTTCAAAAGAAAGATTGACTTTATAAAAGAAAGTGTGGTAGATTAATATAAGTCATGAATCGGGGATGATCACTCATGTGAGAATCTTCAATCCATATCATACAATTAAATCGACAGGTCAGGATTTTTAGACCGCTACTGACAAATGAGTCAGACATAAGTCATCGCTTTTATTTTGTCCTTCTTCATACTACGAGGAGAAGTTGACCCAGCAAGATAAACCTTCCAATCGATACTTTTCCGCTCATTCCCGAGCTATTTCTAAAAATCCCAGTATCATGCGTCCGTTGCAGACGCATCACGATTCTTGCTAAAATGCTTGATTCAGCTGGCGCGGCCAAGGAGCCGTAACAACGAAAGAGAGGTAGGGCTTTCGTCGTTTCAGGTGTTTTGATCACCTGTAATCCTCGATTCTCATGACAACCAAAACAACGACACGCTGATGAGGCGTTTTTTTTGTGCCTTTTTTCGGGTAATGCTGAAAGAAGGGGGTGACGACATGCCATGGAATGAGAACGACTATCCGGAGTCATTCAAGAACTTTGATCCGCCACTTCGAAAGAAAGCGATCGAGATCGCGAACGCGTTATTAAAAGACGGATATGAAGAGGGACGCGCTATTCCGATCGCGACATCGCAAGCTGAAAAATGGTACGAAAGTCACAAAGACGAACAATAAAAAGTTGTAAGCGATACCATTTCTTTCATTTACGAAGGATGGTATCTTTTTTTACGAAAAATATACACTATTGAGAATATAATCTGATATTATTAAGAAGTGTCAGAAAATTCAATAGGGGGTCTCATCATGAAATACGGCAGTACGTTTGGAAAGTGGGCATTGGCCGGAGTGTTAACAGCAGGAATCCTTCCACAAGCGGGTCTTGTCGGGGCAGAAGGCGAAGGCGTCATCTTGTCTGAATACATAGAAGGAACAAGTAATAACAAAGCAATCGAGCTGTACAATGGATCGGGGCAAATCATTGATTTAGCAGACTATACCCTTGTTCAATATACGAACGGTGGACCGTCAGAAGCGAAAATCACACTATCGGGGAAAGTGGATCCAGGGAAGACGTTCGTCATCGCGAATTCGAGTGCGAATGCGGACATCAAAGCAAAAGCACAATTGACGACGGGATCATTGAACTTCAATGGAAATGATCCAATCGCACTTAAAAAAGGAGACGTCGTTCTTGATATCATCGGACCACTCGGTTCATCAACAGATTTCGCAAAAGATACGACACTCGTCCGGAAATCTAGCGTCACATCAGGTGCTAAAACGTACGAACCATCACAGTGGACGAGCTTCCCGGTTGATACACTGACGAATCTCGGCAGTCATCAGACAGAAGCGGGCGACGTTCTTGCAGCACCTACAGCTTCTCCAGTCGGTGAAGTCGAACGTGGAGACCAAGTGACATTATCAGGTGAAGGAACGATTCATTATACGGTCGATGGCACGACACCGACTGTCGACAGTCCAGTGTACACGTCACCCATCACGATCAACGATGAAGTGACGATTCAAGCAGTTGCCGTCAAGGACGGTAAAACGTCAGCGGTTTCGACATTCAAGTATTACATCGCACCACCAATCACGAAAATCAGCAACATCCAAGGCGTTGCGCATACGTCGCCTTATGCAGATCAACTCGTCCGGACGACAGGTGTCGTCACGTACGTCGTCGATGCGAATAACTTCTACATGCAGGATCCGAATCCGGATAACGACAGCCGGACATCAGAAGGGATTCTCGTCTATGCGAAAAACCATGGTGCTGCCGTTGGACAAAAAGTCGCGACGACAGGATATGTCAAAGAGTGGTTGCTTGGCGGCTACAGCGATAAATTCGATACAGACTTAGCGGTCACGGAAATCAGTACGGTCAATCTCGTGAAGGGTGCACTCAACGAAGGATTACCAGCAAGTATCGTTCTTGGTGATGAAGGCGTCTTGATTCCGACGCAAGTCGTCGACAACGATTCGTTCGCCCAGTTTGATCCGGAAGAAGATGCGATCGACTTATACGAAAGCTTAGAAGGTATGCGGGTCGCTTTACCGAACGCAGTCGTCACAGGTCCGCAAGCAAACCGGACGATTCCAGTTCGGACGCAGACGGCGGATAAGGTCTACACGAAACGCGGAACGCCGATCCTGACGAAGGATAATGTCAATCCGGAGCGTCTTTTTGTCGAGATGGGCAGTTCGTCGTATCGCGCAAAAGCTGGTGATACGTTCGATGGTACGATCGAAGGTGTCATGAGCTACAACTATTCGGCGTATAAAGTCCTTTCAAAAGCAGCGGACCTTCCGCCACTCGTCACGCGTGAAGCAGATCGTCAACCAACGAACATCGAAACCGGTGAATCACGTTTAACTGTCGCTTCGTACAACGTCGAGAACTTTGCCTCAACGGCAGACATTGGAAAAGTCGATCGTGTCTCAGAAGGGATTGCGACGTTCCTCAAGACACCGGATATCGTTGGTTTGACAGAGATGCAGGATAACGATGGTGCAACGGATAGCGGCACAGTCGATGCTTCGAAATCATTCGAGACATTGATCGCGGCGATCGAAGCGAAAACGGGTGTTCGCTATGCCTATACGGACATCGCACCAGAAGACAAGAAGGATGGCGGACAGCCAGGCGGAAACATCCGTGTCGGATTCCTCTACAATCCAGCACGTGTATCGCTCGCACCAGGAGAAAAAGGTGGCGCGACGGAAGCCGTGGGAGTTGAGAACGGCAAGCTGACGAAAAACCCGGGTCGCATCCAGCCGACGGATCCGAACTTCGCGAGTTCACGGAAACCGCTCGTCGCGGAATTCCTCTTCAACGGTGATTCGTACCATGTCATCGTCAACCACTTCAACTCAAAAGGTGGCGACGGAGCTGACTTCGGTAAGAACCAACCGGTCGTGCGAAAAAGTGAAGTCCAGCGTCATGCGATTGCGAACATCGTTCAAGATTTCGTCTCTGAATTGAAGGCGGAAGTCAAAGGCTCAAACGTCGTCGTTCTTGGTGACTTGAACGACTTCCAGTTCTCGAAGACGCTTGATATCTTAAAAGGCGATAACTTGTGGAACACAGTCGACGATCTGCCGGAATCAGAGCGGTACTCGTATGTTTATAACGGAAACGCACAAGTGCTTGACCACATCTTGATTTCGAACAACTTGAAGTCGTATACATCGTCGGATATCGTCAACATCAACTCAGAATATATGGAAGCAGACGGTAGCGCGAGTGACCATGATCCAGCGATCATCTCGATTCAAGGTGCAGAGACGGTCGTACCTGTCAAAGGAAAAGCAGAAGTCGGCATCTGGCGTGCTGTTCAAAAAGGAAAACATATCTTCATTGAACGGAAACTAGGACGCAACTGGGATAAAGCAAGTGAAACACATGCCGACCAACAAGGTGAATTGCTCGCACTTCGTGTTTCACAAGGTCGTCCATACATTCAAGTGAAGACGATCAAAGGAAAAACGATTTGGCTCGAACTGTCGAACAAATATAAACTAACTGAAACAACAAAATATCAATAAATCAAAAAGCGGACTTAGCGGTCCGCTTTTTTGCGTGCTGGAATTAAAAGTGAAAGAAGTGAGAGCGTGCTGATGGAGAGCGTCGAAATTAAAGCAATCGGTAGAGGAATGACGCGGAACATATACGTGAAGTGGATCAAGATTAAAAAAAGGATGATGGCAAGACCAGGAATGAATTTCTTAGAAAGTAGCATACCCGATCCAGGAACAAGTAACTCGAAACCGAGCCGTTGATTCAGTCGGACATCTTCATGTGCATTAGCCAAGCTAAACGATACGGTCAACGCGACAAGGATCATCCAGCCGGAAAATAAGTATTGTTGAATCGGTAAAAAAGCAATGGATTCATAAATGAAATACAGTAAAACCATAGGTCAACTCCTTCATATCATTATGTTATTTGGAAAAGCATTGAAAGTTTGGCTTACGAATTCTAATGATACCGAGTCGAGAATCGGAGAGCAATCAAAAATCATTTAGAATGAAATAAAAGAATGTTCACACATTTTAATAAAAGGGAAAAATCATTTATTATGTGTACTAAATATTTTCAAGAATCGACTAAACAAAAGCATTACGTCTAAATGATAGCGTTCTCATGAAATGTGTCGGATTTATGGACGAAAGATGTGATTTAGACAAATGAGAGCCGATGACTGTTCGAAGGAATGATTTTCTTTTAAAATAAAGGTAATGAAATAGAAGGAGGCGAAACGAGGGCATGAAAAAATGGCTAATCATCGGAGTAGCAGCAGTAGCCTTTTTCGGCTACGAAAACATTCCAATGGAACAAGCAGAAGCCGATTACCCGAAAAGCGGCGGCAAGCTGATTGATCGATATAGCAGTGAGTATCCGGGATACGACTGGGAAGTCAGACGGACATCAACGGAGGAATTCGTCGCCTTGACGAAGGATGGTAAGGACTACGGGAAGTATCGTTTCAAGAACGGGGTGACGACGCAAGGCGCGGTCTTGAATAAGGATACGGAATCTTCCTTGAAGAAAAAAGGGTGGACTGCAGTGAAGTCCTACCGTAAAGGCAACACGAACTACATGTTGAATCTGGATCATGCCGCCGTTTATGAGAAGAAAGGCAATTACGTGACATATTTCTTCGATCAACATGACGGCAATAAGGTCAAAGCAACGCTTGCGATTCCAAAAGACGTCGAAGCGAAGAAAAAGGGCTTCTACGGTACTGCATCGAATGCGTTGCGAACAACAGATGAGAAACTGATGCTTCGGTTGATGAACTGGGAACGGGCCGACTATAAGTTGAATCCGTTAGCACCGTACACGGCACTGAAGCCGGTCACACGTGGTCACAGCGAAAACATGGCGAAGAATAATTTCTTCTCGCATACGGATCCACAAGGGCGTGACCCGTTCGATCGAATGGAACAAGGTGGTATTAAGTTCATGGGAGCCGGTGAGAATCTCTCAATGGGCTATCCGAACGTGTTTGCTGCGCATTGGGGCTTGATGAACTCGAAAGGACACCGCGATAACATCCTTCAAAAGAGCTTCAAGCAGGCGGATGTCGGTGTAGCATTCCGAGATAATTCACCGTACTTCACGATTAATTTCCGAACACCTTAAATAGAAGAATAGAGGACGATATCGCTCGATGTCGTCCTCTTTTTCGTAGGGCGGTTTGTACTATACTACAGGCAGGGGGTGGAGCAGTTGAAAATACATCAATTGACGGTTGAAGATGCAACTCGTTACAAAGCATTGCGGTTAGAAGCCTTACGAAACCATCCGGAAGCATTCGGTTCTGATTACGAAGCAGAAAAAGATCGACCCATCGAACGGTACGCAACTCGTCTTGAAAGCGAACAGTCGATGACGTTCGGTGCGTTTCATGAAAATGAACTCGTCGGTGTCGTCACGATCGTCAACTTAGAGCCGTTCAAGATGCGACATCGAGCGAATCTATTTGCGATGTACGTCGCGCCAAGCGCCCGAAAGCAACAGGTCGGACGACAACTCGTACAAGAGGCATTACGTACATTAAAGCAGCATCCTGTGATTGAGCAAGTCCATCTCTCGGTCGTCCGGACGAATGAAGCTGCTAAAGCGTTGTATCGATCACTTGGTTTTGAATCATACGCGATTGAACCGCGGGCGCTGAAAATCGATGATACCTATCATGATGAAGAACTGATGTGGTATCGGTTCTAACACAAAACGACCGGAATTCAAAGAGAGGTGATCTCGTTGAATTCCGGTCGTTTTTTACATCAGTTTGCCCATTCAGGTTTACTGAAGCCCTTGAATGATTTTTCGATGACTGTATTGAAAGCGTCCGATTCGACGGCTGCTTTTAAGTCTTTTGCGACTTGTTTGTCCGCATCTTTCGTTTGGACAGCGACGAGGTTACGGTATTGTTCGTCCATCGTCTCAAGCGCTAACGCATCAAGTAAGTCGAATTTCGCAGCAAGTGCGAAGTTCCCTGGAACGGCTGAAATGTCGACACTTTCGACGGCGCGTGGCAATTGAGCCGCCTCGAGTGGTTTAATGACGAGTTTCTTCGGATTCTTGACGATATCTTTCTCTGAAACGGTTAGTGGATCGACATCCGGCTTCAGTTCAATCCAGCCTTGTTCCGCAAGTAAGTTCAGTGCTCGTGCTTGGTTCGTCGGATCATTCGGCGTCGCGACTTCAGCACCTGTCTTGACGTCGTCAAGTGTCTTCGCTGTCTTGCTGTATAGTCCCATCGGTGCTGTTGGAACCGTGATGAGTCCTTTTAAATCGAGGTTCTTTTCTTTAGAAAACGTCTTGAGATAGATCGAGTGTTGGAACAAGTTGGCGTCGATGTTCCCGCTACCGAGGGCGATATTCGGTTGGATGTAATCGCTGAACTCGACGATTTCGACTTTATAGCCTTTCTTTTCGAGTTGCGGCTGGATCGCTTGTTTGACCATGTCGCTATACGGACCACTCGTCGCACCAATCTTGATCGTCTTGTCTTTTTCATCAGCACTGCTGTCTCCACATCCCGCGAGGACTCCTGCACCAAGTAAGGCTGTTGCTAAAAAGGCATATCGTTTTTTCATGATTCCACTCTCCCTTTGTATGTATGATTAGCGTTTATCTGTTTTTCGCGCCAGTTGATTGCCAAGTGCTTGAATACTTTGAACGATGACGATGAGCACGACGATCGTCACGATCATGATGAGATTATCGTAGCGATAGTAACCGAAACGGATCGCGAGGTCACCGACACCACCGCCGCCGACGATACCAGCCATCGCTGAGAAGCCGATTAAGCTGATCGTCGTTAATGTGATGCCCTGAATGATGCCAGGGAGTGCTTCCGGTAAGAGGACACTGACGATGATCCGCAAGGGTTTCGCCCCACATGCTTCTGCTGCTTCAATCAAACCAGGAGGAATCTCGCGGAGTGATGTTTCGACAAGGCGCGCGAGAAACGGAATCGCTGCGACACTAAGGCTGACGGACGCTGCCGTCGGACCGATCGTATTGTCGAGTAAGAACTTCGTTAATGGAATGAGGGCAACCAGCAAGATGATGAACGGTAGCGACCGGACGATGTTGACGACGAAGTCAAGAACACGGCGGACGGCAAGGTTTTGAAAAAATAATCCCCGGTCGGTGACGAACAAGAGAATTCCGAGCGGAATCCCGACGACCAATGCGAAAGCAAGTGAAATACCAACCATCCATGCTGTCTCGCCGAGTGCCTTCAAGAGCTCCGGTAACATCGTTTGAATACGATCAAGCCACATCCTGAATCACCTCGAGTGCGTGAAGTTCCGTCGCGAGCCAGTCAAGGGCAGGAGCGATTTGATCGGATGATCCCGTCAAGCTGACAATCAGGACACCGAAGGCGACGTCTTGAATGTAGTCGACCTTGCCGTGCAAGATGCTGACTGAGATATCGTAACGGCGGATCGCTTCTGATAACGTACTTTCACCGGTCTTCTCGCCTGTGAACTGCAAGCGGATGATCTTACCTGGGGTTGCCTGTAAGATGCGTTCCGGCAATTCGATTTGTAATGCCGTATCGACATAATGTTGCGTCACCGGATGCTTAGCTTGACTGAACAAGTCATAGGTTGAGGCGACTTCGACGACTTCACCTTGCGACATGACCGCGACGCGATGGCAAATCTGTTTGACGACATCAATCTCATGCGTGATGAGGACGATCGTCAATCCGAGTCGTTCATTCAAATCCTTCAGCAGTTCAAGAATCTGTAGTGTCGTAACGGGATCAAGAGCGGATGTCGCTTCATCACATAACAAGACGGTCGGATTGTTTGCGAGTGCCCGGGCAATCCCGACGCGCTGTTTCTGCCCACCGCTTAATTGACTCGGGAAGTTCGTCTCAAATCCTTCAAGTCCGACGAGCGAGACGAGTTCGCGAATTCGCTCCGGGAAATCTGCACGTTTGACGCCAGCGGCCTTGAGTGCAAAAGCGATGTTATCCGCGACGTTGCGTGACTGGATCAATTGGAAATGCTGAAAGATCATTCCTGTCCGCAAGCGAAGTTGACGTAAATCTGCTTTTGACATCCCGCCGAGCGAGACACCGTCGACCTTGACGGTTCCTTGTGTTGGATGCTCGAGCCCGTTGATCAGGCGAAGCAACGTACTTTTACCGGCACCAGACTCACCGATGATTCCGAAGATTTCTCCTTTTTGGATCGTCAAATCGACATCCCGTAATGCAAAAATCGGGGTCCGGTCTCGAACGAACCGTTTTGTAATGTGTTTGAATTCAATCATCCGCTCATCTCCTCATACAAAAAAAGTCGCTTTTTCCTAGTAGCAGAGCAACCAGAAAAAAGCGACGAAAGTGTAAGATTTCGTAACTTATCTCTCAGAATGAAAATCATTCTGTAGGATGTGGCACCGTTCCTTACAGGTGGTTGCCGGACGTCGTTGGGCCTAATCCCTCGGTCGCTCTCGATAAGTAGTTATGCTGTTGGGATTTACTTTAACGGAAATGATTCCCATCTGTCAAATGTTTTTTCAGAATTATTCCGCAACAGGTGTCCGGAACAGGTTGAGCGTTCCAATTCGATCGACGGCTTCTTCGAGACGTTCGACGTCAGCAATCAAGCTAATCCGGACGTAGCCTTCACCGTATTCGCCGAAGAATGATCCAGGGGTCACGGCGACGTGTGCTTCGTCAAGCAGGTGATCGGTGAAGCTTTGGGACGTGTAACCTTCTGGAACAGGAAGCCAGACGAAGAAGGAACCGCCCGGGCGTGGTCCACTCCAACCGATCGCATCGAGTTTTGCGAACAACGCATCGCGTCGCGTTTCATACAAGCTACTTAACTCGCGGACGCACGTTTGGTCACTCGTGAGGGCAACGGTCGCCGCATGCTGAATCGGTGTGAAGGCACTGACGTAGAGATGTTCTTGGTATGTTTCGATGCTTGAGATGACGGACGGATTTCCGATCGCGAAGGCAATCCGGAAGCCGGACATGTTGAAGCGTTTTGAGAGTGAGAATAGCTCGATCCCGACGTCTTTTGCCCCTTCCGTCTGCAGGAAGCTTCGCGTCGGACCATCGAAACTGATGCCGCCGTATGCTAAGTCATGGACGACACAGATATCATGGGCATCGGCGAAAGCGACTGTCTGTTCGAATGCTTCTGCCGTCGCGGTCGCACCCGTCGGATTACTCGGGTAGTTGAGGAACAACATCCGGGCACGCTCGACGTCCGTCGTATCAAGTAAGTCGTAATCGGGTAAGAAGCCGTTTTTCTCGAGCAACGGAAGCGTGATCGGGTAAGCGCCAGCGAGTGCGGCACCAGACAGGTAATCCGGGTATCCTGGATCCGGAACGATGACTCCTTCTCCAGGGTTGACGATCGTCTGCGGTAAAGCGACGATTCCGGCTTTACTGCCGAGCAGAATCGCGACTTCCGTTGCTGGATCGATTGTGACACCGAACTCAGTCGCGTAAAAGCTAGCGACGGCTTGTTTTAGAAAATCATGTCCACGAAACGGTGGATATTGAAGGTTCGTTGGCTCGTCGATGGCTTGTTTTAAGGCATCGAGGATATGTACAGGCGTCGTCTGGTCGGGTGTTCCTTGACCAAGTGTGATGACATCGTGTCCGGCAGCTTTTACAGCACCGATTCGGTTTGCGAGCTCAGCGAAGACGGGAGCAGGAAGCCGATCAATGGCGATGGATGGAGCGAAATGTTTCATGGATGAATGCCTCCTTCGTGGTATTGTCGTCAAGGATAACGAATATTCAGTCAAAAGAAAAGAACTTTTTCGAAATTCAAAAAAATTGTCGGATAAACAGGTACAGATAAGTGGAGCGGGAATAAAGAGTAGGGAGAGGAGTGGGAAGATGAAGCGAGCTAACTGGAAAGAGGCAGTCGTCTATCAAGTCTACTGGCGTAGCTTTAAGGATTCGAACGGAGATGGGATCGGTGATTTGCGAGGTGTCATCGACAAGCTCGATTACATCGCTTCACTTGGTGTCGATGTCGTTTGGTTGAATCCGTGTTATCGTTCCCCGGACGTCGATAACGGCTATGATATTGCCGATTATTACGAGATCATGGAAAAAGCGGGAACGATGGGGGATCTCCAGGAGTTGATCATGTCCGCTCATGCCCGTGGATTGAAGGTCATTCTCGATTTAGTCGTGAACCATACGAGTGACCAGCATGACTGGTTCCGTCAGTCGCGGGAGCGGATCAACGATAAGGATGACTGGTATATCTGGCAGGATGGCACGAAAGAGACGCCTCCGAACAACTGGCGCTCGTACTTTGCGCCAAGCCCATGGACGTGGAGTGAAGAGCGCGGGCAGTATTATTTTCATTCCTTCGCAAAAGAACAGCCCGACTTAAACTGGGAGCACCCAGCTGTGAGGCAAGCGATCTACGATATGATGAACTGGTGGATCGCTCAAGGGATCGACGGCTTCCGGATGGATGTCATCAACTTGATCAAAAAACGGTCGTTCGAGGATGTCGCCAATCCGTTTGATCTATCGTACCTTGGAAATCAGCCCGGCGTACATGACTTCTTGCAGGAGATGCATGCGAACGTCCTTGCGGGGAAAGAGTTATTCACAGTCGGTGAGATTCCGTTCGTTGGTCCAGAAGACGGGCTGTTATATGTCAGTGAAGATCGAGAAGAACTTCGGACGCTGTTTCACTTCGAGATCGCGGACGATATGGAGGCGATGGATCTTTTACGGTTCAAGGAAATTCAGAAACGCTGGTACGATGTCTTATACCCACTAGGCGTCAATTCACAGTTTCTCAACAACCATGATCATACACGACAAGTGACGCGCTTCGGCAGTGAACGATACCGCGTCGAGAGCGCAAAACTACTCGGTTTGATGTTGCATACGTTACCGGGCATTCCATACGTGTATCAAGGAGAAGAGATCGGGATGACGGGGATTCGCTTCTCGGATCCGTCGCTCTATCAAGACGTCGCCTTTCGAAATCGATACGCGGAGCGCGTCGCTGGCGGAGAGGACCCGGAGGTCGTACTCTCATCGATGCAGTTACTCGCCCGTGATAACTCCCGCACACCGATGCAGTGGGACGGTACACATGCAGCTGGCTTTACGAGTGGGAAACCATGGTTAGCCGTCAACCCGAATTATAAGGACATCAATGTTGCGCAGGCAGAAGCCGATCCATCGTCCGTGCTTGCTTTTTACAAGTCGCTGATTCAGATGCGAAAGCAACATCCGATCATGGTTTACGGCACGTACCGAGACTTAGCACTCCATGATCCGTATCTCTATATTTATGAACGGGAACTAGAGGGAGAGGTCTGGCGGATCGTCCTCAACGTACATGATGAACCGATGCAGACCGCCCTCATTTTACCGCATGAAAAATTGTTCGTATCAAGCTATCCGGATAGCCCGGATATCTTGCGTCCCTACGAAGCACGCGTCTATCGTTATTCTGTTGCAGAACAGAATTGAACCACTGGACGAAAAAATGGGGTTGACTCAAAAAAAGAATGACGCGTCTTTTCACGCCCTTTCCTCAGGCGAGACACAAGCCAGTTTTCCTGCTTCATTCAAGTAGGAAAACGGGTCTTGTTTGTCTCTGACAGCGCATAAATGCGCTTATTCCTGTAGGAGTGGCGTGCGACGCGTCATTCTTTTTGTTATGAGATAAGGGTGGCAGGTTTTCATTCTGCCACCCTTATCTTTGGAAAGACTGACTTATGATACAGTCCCGTTTTAAGTGTGTGATTTGAATAGAGATGATTTTTTCGTCTGTAAGACCTGAGAGAATCGATCGACAGCTTGGCGCATCTCGTAACTCGGTCCGAGAATGAGGGGACCGTGTCCGACGGCAAGAATATCTGGAGATAGTTCCGTCAGTTGATCAGCCGAGCGAAGGGCGACGTCCGGATCCCATGTTGCGAGTGCGGGGAACGGGAATTGCCAACGGACATCACCGGAGACGGCAAGTCCCCCTTGTGTCTGAAAAGCATCCCCAGCGATCAACGTCCGGCTTCCTTCATGCCAAAGCGAGATCGAACCAGGTGTATGACCGGGTGAGGCGATGACACTGAGACTTCCGACTTGTTGACCACTCTCGAGCAATCGATCCGGTCGTGTTTTGATGTTTTTCGGAATACCCCCTTTTAAGGGTGTCGTTTCGCCTTCTCGTAGCGTCTCATCCCCGCTGAGCAATGCAGCATCTCGGTAACTGATACAGACTTGAGCGAGAGGGAAGGCGTTCGCAAGGAAGTCCAGTGAGCCGACATGATCGGCGTGCGCATGAGTCAGAATGATCGCACCGAGTGGTTTCTCTTGCTTTCGAATATAGTGATAGAGCGCCTTTGCGTTGATTCCGAGTCCAGCATCAATCAATGTTAAACTGTCTGCTTCTTCAAACAGGTAGCAGTTGACCGGGAAAAAGGATGGGGTCGTCTGCAATTGGTGTAAACGTTCGATTGTCGTGACACGCATCGGCTTCACTCCTTCAAAAAATGAATAGTCTTCTTCTTTAGTATCGTCTGTTTTTGAATAGGCGTCTAGACGAATTGTGTGGAAAAAGAGGCATCACCTCTAAAAAGATGATCCCTCCTCTACGAATCATTCAAATGTTACAGCGAAGACGGCACCGGCGTGTGGCGCATCATCTCCGTTTGCAGCCGTCGTGACGAGCAATCGATCTTCATAGAAAATCGGGCACGTCGGATTTGCGACCGGGAAGTCGACATGAGCGAGTTTTTTACCAGTCGTAAGATTCCAACGGGTGATGCATGATCCAGCATAATGCGCGATCCAAGCGTGACCTTCCGCGTCCTTCGTCATACCATCCGGGAACCCTTCTTCTTCTTCGAGATCAACGGCGACACGCTTATTCGAAAGTGGTGCGTCCGGAGCGTAGTCAAAGGCATAGACTTTTTTCGTCGGTGTATCGATGTGATAAAGCGTCTTGCCATCTTCTGACCAGACGAGTCCATTGGAGTTCGTCAAGTCTTCATGTAAGACATCAATGGAGCCATCGTGACGCAGACGGAACAATCCAGCGGTCTTACCGTCTTCTTCATTAATGCTACCGGCGACATATTGACCGGTTGGATCAAGCTTTCCGTCATTCATTCGGTCGGAATCGGGTAGCGACAGTTGATGCTCAAGAGACAGGTGTCCTTCTTTGAGATCAAACGTCCCGAATCCGTGTTCAGCCGTGACACGTAATAAATCCGGTGCATCGGTCAAGGCAATCGATGTGATGGCGCTTGGTAACGTGTACGGTTTAAGTGCTTCTGTGACGAGGTCATATGAAAAGAGGAGTTGATTCGGAATATCAACGAAATAAAAGCGCTTTGTTTTTGCGTCGTAAACAGGAGATTCGCCTGTCTTACATGCGACATCAATGAATAGGGAAACGGTCATAAGTACTCTTCCTCCTAAGTGGACACCTTTTACGAGCAGTCCAGATAATAACAATTTAGTATACCTGTTTTGGCGCGCAATCAAACCTGGATCAAACGGCTGGTATACTAAATAAACGTCTAAAAAATAGCCTGCTATCAAAGCAGACTATCCGTACGAGCGTTATATCAGCGGCTCTTAACGAGCAAGTTGACCGCTTCCTTGACGAGTTCTTCAGTTTGTCCGTCGCCGTTTTGTTCTGCGTCCTTGACGCACTCAATTAGATTCGAACTGACGACGACGCCGATCGTCCGGTCAATCGCAGAACGGGCAGCGGAGAGCTGGGTGATGACATCGCGGCAATCTTGCCCTTCTTCCATCATCCGTAAAATCCCCCGTAGCTGTCCCTCAATCCGACTAACACGGTTCTTCATTTTCCGATCATAATCCATTTTTATTCCTCCGATTCCCGTTGACCTGACGTCATGTAGTATCTTTATGCTATGCCCATTACGGTATAACTGTCAATTCAGCAGAATTTTAAGCTATACTTTTATTAGAATTAGGGAATATGGATGTGGTGAAGATTTTTACTTAGAAAATGAATAAAATAGAAAACGATTTGGTGTCAGCTTGCGTATACTATATGATAAGGCTGACGTCAGAAGGAGGAGAAGGATGCACACTCAATCCGATGAATCGCTTTATCATCTGATGCGTAGCGGTGATGAGCAAGCCCTCGAGACATTGTACGATAAATACGAGCGGTTATTGTTTTCATTCGCCCATCGCTTTACGAATAATGACCGGTTGTCCGAAGAAGTCATACAAGAAGTGTGGATGAAGATTTGGAATGGTCGTGTTGATTTTGATACACAAAAAGGAAAGTTTTCATCGTGGATTTTAACGATTACACGTAACGCGGCACTTGATTGTCTCCGTCGTGAAAAACGACAGCCGACAATCGAAGTCGAAGAACGAGATGGTGGATACGACGAGCCGGTCGAGCGGACGGTCATGCAGCGGGAAACAGCTGCTGAAGTGCGCGGGGCGGTTAGTGAATTGAAACCCGAACAGCAAGAGCTGATTGAACTCGTTTACTTCCAGGGTATGACGCAGCAACAGATTTCAGAGCAGCTCGATTTACCTCTTGGAACGGTCAAGACGCGAATCAGGAGCGCGATTCAAGCATTACGAAAACGAATGGATGGGAGGGAACGAGATGGAAGAACGTTGTCATGACTTAATCGATTATTTTAATGGAACATTATCCGCAGCAGACCACGACGCGTTCGAGGCGCATCTTGCGACGTGTGAAGAATGTCGCGAAGCGCTTTTAGAAATGGAAGAACTCATGCTTCCCATCGCTGAATCGCTCCCAGAGCGACCCGTTCCTGCAGGCATGAAAGCACGAATTCTTGGAGAAGTCCTTGGTTCAGCAGAGACGGCGTCTCCTCAGGAAGCACCGATGACTACCCCGGTAGACATCAAACAAGCACGTCAGCAACAAACGAAGAAAAAGAGTGTCCCACTCGGCTGGTTGATGAGTATCGCCGCCGCCTTGATTCTCTCACTTGGTGCGAATGCCTACTTCCTCTCGCAGGAAGAAAATACGGATACACCAGAGACGTTAGCGATGGATGAGATCAAAGGGATGGGGAACTTCGAAAGCACCGAGTCCATTAAAGGATCAAGCATGATTTTCACACAAAACGATAAATCGTACATGCTGGTCCAGTTGAAAGATTTACCGCCGCTTCAAGAAGGGCAACTTTATCAGTTATGGACGATCGAAGGGGAAACACCTACTGCGAACGGTGTCATCGAAAAAGATGGAGAAGCAGCAGCTGTCTTCCCACTTAAAGGAGACGGCAAGGTGGACGCGGTCGCCATCACGGTCGAACCAGAACCGGATTTAGAAAAACCGACGGGCGAAATCGTCGCATCGGTCGCATTATAATCGATAGCTCTAGCGAATCCGTATCCTACGGATTCGCTTTTTTTTGTGCAAGGTGCTCAATGGAATAAGCAAAAGCGCGTTGAAATGATAAGAAATCGAATGAATTTCTAATTTTTACTGAAGAAATGAGACCGAGCAGACGATAGTTAGGAGAATGACAGTCTATTAAGGAGAGGCCTCATACAATGAATGAATGGATCATCTTAACGAAACATTATGAAGTGACACTCGTCGTAGTGTCAGTGCTCGTTGCCATCATCGGATCATATGGTTCACTAGAGTTAAATCGGCGTCTAGCGAAGGCGACTTCCTTGAAGAAGCGTGCCTTGTTCCTCTCATCATTGACGATGGGATTATCAATCTGGGGAATGCATTTCGTCGGGATGGGGGCATTCGCCCTGTCGGTTACGGTTCGCTATGATTGGTTTTTAATGTTCTTATCCGTCATTCCTGCCATTTTAGCTGCTTTCATTGCCTTCCATCTCTTGTACTCGTCGACGATTACGAGAAATAAGGTGATTTTAGCGGGGGCACTGATGGGGGGCGGAATCGCCACGATGCATTATCTCGGGATGATGGCGATGCAGTTCGGTGGAACCGTTCGGTATGAAACAGGATTATTCCTCTTATCGGTTCTGATTGCCGTTACCGTCGCTTATATCGCTTTGCTACTGCTCCATCGCTTAAGACATGTCAATCAGAAACGGATCTTGATTCCCATCGCGGTCGTGATGGGGTTTGCCATCTCGTCGATGCATTATGTCGGAATGCTCGGTACATCGTTTTGTATCCCAGCTTCCAATGCCGGAATCATCGGTGACGCTCCCATCACATCGAACATCTTAAACGAAGTCGCAATCCCCGTCTTCTTGATTGTCATCTTGATTGCTGGACTCTATATTCATTTGGAGCGACGTGCTCTACAAATGATGGCGTATACGGATCATTTGACCGGACTGCATAATCGGAGGTGGCTTGACCATCATATGACGAAGGTCGATGCCCATTACGGTCGAGCGAAACAGGAGATGGCGATGGCCTTGCTTGATCTGGATGGATACAAGTGGGTCAATGACACATTCGGTTTTGATAAGGGCGATGCGGTCATTCGGCAGTTCGCAGAACGGATGCTACGGACGCTAAAGGAAGATGAAGCATGTATCCGTTACAATGGTACGCAGTTCTTCCTGATCAAACGTGTCTCGCAGGAAGATATGACGGAGGTCTTCGAACAGATTTTAGAGGACGTGCGTCAACCGATCGACCTCGAAGATCAGGCAGTCCATCTGACAGCGACGATGGGCGTCATTTTACCGAACACAAAGGAATCGCTTGAGATGCGGATTGGTCAGATGGAAAGTGCGCTACGTGCTGGTAAGAACGAGGGACGTGATCGATTCATCGTGTACGATGATGCGCTACACTCCGATCGCAGGGAGCAATTGATCGTCGGCTCCTTACGCCGGGCGATGACGGATTTCAAGGAGTTCGCTCTCGTCTATCAACCGAAGATCGCACTCGCGACAGGAAAGGTGGATCAGGCGGAAGTTCTGATTCGCTGGAATCATCCGAAGTTCGGTTTCATCTCACCGGCGGAGTTCATCCCGCTTGCTGAAAAATACAGTCTGATTCATCGTTTAACCGAGTGGGTGTTGAAGGAGACCGTCGCACAGATGGAGATTTGGAAGAAGGAAGATTATTTCATTCGCCAAGTCTCTGTCAATTTATCCGCGATGCACTTCCGATCCGAGTCACATAACGTGATGATTAAAGAGATCGTTCACCATTCCTTAAAGAGTGGAAGCGAGTTACAACTACAGCTCGAAATCACAGAAACATCCGTCATGGAGAATCTCGACCGAGCGATGATGATGCTCGGTGAACTGAAGCAACTCAGTCTGACGATTGCACTCGATGACTTCGGAACGGGTCTATCTTCACTGACACACTTAAAGCATCTTCCGATTGATATCCTGAAGATCGACAAGTCGTTCATCGATGAAGTCCCACATGACGAACGGGGAACAGCGATCACAGAAATGATCATTCAGCTTGCGAAGAGTCTTGGAATCGAAGTCGTCGCGGAAGGTGTCGAGACACTCGAACAGCATCTTTTCTTAAAGCGTCTCGGTTGCGATTATGGTCAAGGTTACTATTACAGTAAGCCGATGCACGTGAAGGATCTAAACCAGCGGACGATCGAAGAAACGGTTCTAAATGTCGGATAAGGCAATCCAAACGTGACTTCCGTTCGTATACTAGATAAGCATGCGAGGATTGTGCATGCGACGTCTGGGGGGACGCAAAGCAAGCGCTGGAGGTTTTCACCAGCTCGTGCACGATGCAGACAGACATCCAGTACATTCGACTATACTCGATCAACTCAGCTTTCGACGCAGCACCTGTCTGTTCGAACACAAACAAAGGCAACTTCCACGGTGGAAGTTGCCTTTTTCATTTTCGCTTATGAACGAACCGTTAGGACGCAGCCTGTTTGATCCGTCACGAGCACATTCGTATTAAAGTATTGTCCATCACTTTTTAGGATGAGCGCTTTTTTCTCCGCGTTGTAATCGAGTGTCATTTCTTGATCGAGGAAATGACTCGACCACCGCTTGACGAGAACGGGACCGACGTTTGAATCAATCGTCATGTCTTCCGGTGTCGCTTCATCGACGATGCGAATACTGAAAATACCAGAGTTTCCGCAACCACAACCCTCTGTATCGTAATAGAGGTGCAGTTGACCGGATACTTCACCGCGTAATTGGCGGATCCGCTCCTGAGCAGACGGTGTAAATGTGATATTCATGGTCATTCACTCCTTTCCTTTAGTATACGCCGTTTGAACAAGAAAGGAACGTCACTTGCTCACGCTGACTTGGCGGCGCATCCGGACGAGAAGGAAGATATAACCGGCTAACAATAAGACGACGCTACCAAGAACCGTCGTATCGACGAGACCGTTATCGGACTCGAAATTGATCGCGATATACGCCCAGACGAAGACGAGCGGATAAATCGGATCACGGTTCGCAAACATGAAGAGAAGAGCGACGACGACTCCGACGACGAGCATGATCATCGTCCAGCCTGCATCTCCAATTCCAAGCCAAGATGTCACACCTTCTGCGTTGATCGTCAGGAAGATGTCAGCGATCGTCGCGACCGATACCCAGCCGAGATAAAGCGAGAACGGTAGCTTGAAGCGTAATCCTTTCGTCTCACGATCAATTTTTGAGTAGATGACGATCAATGACAGCAAAAGACCGACGATGACGACGACGGAAACGACGAACAGTTCAAACGTGAAGGAGACGATCCAGCCAGCGTTGAACAGACAGCTGATCAAGAACCACGGTCCGATTTTCTTCGCCAGTTCGTGTTCCTTGAATTTCGGAATCGATTGCAAAATCAACCAGATGAGTAAAATTGTATAAATCAATCCCCAAATCGAAAACGCATACCCAGCCGGTTTGAACAATGTGATGATCGAATCGGAAATTCGTCCTGTCTTTCCACCATCGAGAGCGTTCACGGCAATCGTGAAGATGAAGCCGACCCAGTTGAGCCAAATCCATTTATTAGTTTTCAAACAAAAAACCTCCTTTATTCTCTAAAGAAGGTTTACCCAAAAATCATTTTCATTAGTCATCACGGTCGGCGCGTCGGGTTCAAAAAGGACATTCCGATCGCTGGATTTCCTGTATGCGAACCGAGAACCGGCGTTAAGTCATCGATGCGGACATGCACATCGTATTGCGATTCGAGTCGTTGTTTCCACTCGAGTGCCAGTTCATACGCTGTCGCGTGGAATAGTGAAATATCCGTGACCTGCCCCCGTTCAATGATTGCGACAAGATGATCAAAAATCTTAGAATGTGCTTTTTTGAACGTCCGGACGGTTTGGTAAGGAACGATCTTTCCTTCTTCGAAATGAAATAACGGGCGAAGTTGCAACAAGTTACCGACGAATGCCTTTGTCGAAGAAATCCGTCCGCCTGCTTGTAATTGATCGAGGTTCGCGACCGTGAATTCGATGTGATGGTCGAAACGACGCTCGAGAATGATCTGTTCGACGGATTCGATCGAGTGTCCCGCCTCGACGAGTTCAATCGCTTCCGCTAGAAGTTGACCAGCTGGGTAGATGCCACAACGGGAATCAATCGCAATCAGACGAAAGCCAGCAATCTCTGCCCCTTGAACGGAGGCGTTGTACGTTCCACTCAGTTCGCTCGATAAGTGAACAGCGAAGCCAACGTCGTAATCCTCTTTCAACCGCTCATAATGCTCAGTGAAACTACCGATCGAAGGTTGGCTCGTCGTTACCTTGTGTTTTGAGTCAATCCAGCTATAGACGGTCTCCGCATCAACGTCGACACCATCGATGAAACTTTCGCCATCTTTCATGACGAGTAAAGGGACGACCGAAAGATCATCACGATGAGCGATCGTATCCGGTAAAATCGTTGTACTATCAGTGATCCAAGCGATCCGCATAACAAGTTCCTCCTTAAATTAGTACCTGATATTAATTGTAGGTGTAAGCGTTCTCGCTGTCAAATGAACATTAATAAATATTGAACGTTTTAGTTGATTAAATAATGAAATACGCTATAATCGGTACGTGATTAGTAAACTTTTAGTCATCTTATACTAAACTAAGCCGATGAGAGGAGGACGTCGATTGTACTCAATCGGTCAAAAAATCAAGAACCTCCGTCTTCAAAAGGGATTGACGCAAGAGGAACTAGGGGAAAGAACAGACTTGAGTAAAGGGTACATCTCGCAACTCGAACGGGAACTCAGTTCACCGTCGATCGAGACGCTGTTTCATCTCCTCGAAGTCCTCGGTATCTCACCGAAGGATTTCTTTGATGAGGACACACTCAATCAAAAAGTCATCTACGGTGAAGAGGATGTCACGACGTATGCCGATGAGGAACAAGGATATCATGTCACATGGCTCATTCCAGAATCGAATGAGAAAGAGATGGAACCAGTCCTATTGACACTCGCGCCGGGGGGAGCGTTCAAGACGTATGAACCATCGGGTGCCGAGACGTTCGTCTATGTGCTCGCCGGAAACGTCACGCTGACGCTTGGTCGTCAGTCTTTTGTAGCGAAACAAGGAGAGACACTTTACTATAAGGCTTCAGAAATCCATCAACTACGCAATGAGTCAACACAAGAGACGAAGGTCCTCGTGACCGCGACTGACTCATACTTATAAAGGAGGAACTAGATTGGCAGATACTACGATCATTCAATTCAAGGACGTTACGAAACGATATGACGATCAGACCGTCCTCGACCAAGTCAGCTTTGAAATCGAACGCGGGAAGTTCTATACGTTACTCGGACCATCGGGTTGTGGGAAAACGACGATCTTACGACTGATTGCTGGCTTTTCGGAAGCAACAGAAGGAGATATCATCTTCAACGGAAAACGAATCAACGATGTACCGGCGAACAAACGTCAAGTCAATACTGTTTTCCAAGACTATGCACTCTTCCCGCACTTGAACGTTTTCGAAAACATCGCCTTCGGTCTTCGCATCAAGAAGGTGAAAGAAGCAGAAATCGCAAAACGTGTAACGGACGCATTGAAGTTCGTCAACTTGTCCGGTTATGAGAAACGAGAAATCACCGAGATGTCAGGTGGACAACGGCAACGTGTCGCGATTGCCCGGGCAATCGTCAATGAGCCGGAAGTCATCTTGCTCGATGAGCCATTATCAGCGCTCGACTTGAAATTGCGAACAGAGATGCAGTATGAGCTCCGCGACTTGCAACGTCGTCTTGGCATCACGTTCATCTTCGTCACGCATGACCAAGAAGAGGCACTGGCAATGTCAGATGAAATCTTCGTCCTCAATCACGGTGTCATTCAACAATCGGGCACACCGACGGATATCTATGATGAACCGATCAACCGCTTCGTCGCTGACTTCATCGGTGAGTCGAACATCATTCCAGGGCGCATGGTGGAAGACTACCGGGTCTGGTTCGCAGAAAAGGAATTCGAATGTGTCGACCGTGGTCTTGAATTGAACGAACCGGTCGAGATCGTCATCCGTCCGGAGGATCTTGAAATCACGAACGTGACACAGGGGAAACTACAAGTCACCGTCGATTCGCAACTCTTCCGTGGCGTGCACTACGAGATCGCTTGTATGGATGAAGTCGGTAACGAATGGCTCGTCCACAGTACGAAAAAGGCGACGGTTGGTGAGCAGATCGGACTGACATTTGATCCGGAAGCGATTCACGTCATGCGACTGAACGAGACGGAAGAAGAATTCGATAAGCGTCTGGAATCCTACGACGGGGTGTTATGATGCAAAAATCACGTAACTGGTATCTCATCCCGTATCTATTCTGGATTGCCTTGTTCGTCATCGCACCGATCGTACTCGTCGTCTACTATTCATTCCTTGATTTGGACGGCAACTTCTCATTTGAGAACTACCAGAACTTCTTTACGTCGACGTATTTGACGATGACACTCAGCTCGTTCTGGTATGCGTTTTTGATTACGGTGTTTTCGCTCTTGATCGGTTATCCGACCGCTTATTTGTTGACGAAAACGAAGCATAAACAGCTGTGGCTACTTTTGATCATCTTACCGACATGGATCAACTTATTGTTGAAAGCTTATGCTTTCATCGGGTTGTTCAGTACGTATGGTCTTGCGAACCAAACGCTTGAAGCGATTGGGATTGGACGACAACAGATTCTCTTTACCGATTTCAGTTTTGTCTTCGTCTCGGTGTACATCTTCATTCCGTTCATGATCCTGCCGATCTTCAACGCGATTGAAAAACTGAGCCCGTCACTCGTCTTCGCTGCACGTGATCTTGGGGCGTCGAACTTCACGACGTTCCGGCGCGTCGTCTTCCCGTTGACGCTCGACGGTGTGAAGTCAGGCTGTCAGCTCGTCTTCATTCCGGCATTATCGCTGTTCATGATTACGCGTCTGATTGCCGGGAACCGCGTCATCACGCTCGGTACAGCGATTGAACAGCAGTTCCTCGTGACACAAAACTGGGGCATGGGAGCGACGATCGCCGTCTTCCTCATCATCGCGATGGCGATCATCCTTGCCTCGACGAGTACGAAACGGAAGAAAGGAGCGACGACTTGATGAAACGTCTGAAACTAGCAAATCTTTATCTGATCGGAGTCTTCATCATTTTGTATGCTCCGATATTCTACTTGGCATTCTATTCGTTCAATAGCGCTGACAATATGACGAACTTCGATTCGTTCACGTGGGATTGGTACAAGGAAGTCTTCCAAGATTCACGCTTGTTGATCATCGTCTTAAACACACTCGTCATCGCCTTGTTGTCAGCTGCGATCTCGACGATCCTTGGCGTATTCGGAGCGATCGGGATTCAAGCCGTCCGCAAGAAACGGGTCGAGACGTCGTTGTTGACGCTAAATAGCATCTTGATCGTCAGTCCGGATGTCATCATCGGGGCATCGTTCTTGATTTTCTTCACGCTACTTGGCATCCAGCTCGGCTTTACGTCGGTCTTACTGTCCCACATCGCATTTTCGGTACCGATCGTCGTCATTCTCGTCTTACCGAAGTTGCAGGAGATGAGTCCGACGCTCGTTGATGCAGCGCGTGACTTAGGCGCAAGCCGTTGGGATGTTTTGACGAAAGTCATCTTACCGTACATTACACCAGGTATCTTTGCTGGATTCTTCACGGCATTGACGTACTCATTGGATGATTTTGCGGTGACGTTCTTCGTGACAGGAAATGGCTTCACAACGTTGTCCGTTGAGATCTACTCACTCGCCCGTCAAGGGATTTCGATGAAGATCAACGCCCTGTCGACTGTCATCTTCTTGTTTACGTTCCTACTCGTCATCGGCTACTACTTCTTGAACCAACGTGCTGCTACGAAGCTTTCGCGACCGGAGGTGAAATGACCGTTGAAAAAATTGATTCAATTGTTCGCCGCGATTTTCTTGATTTCAGGTGTTATCCTATTCACCTTGAATCAGTTGAATGAGACACAAGGGTATTCGGGTAAAAATGTCCTGAACATCTACAACTGGGGCGATTACATCGACCCAGCACTGATCAAACAGTTTGAAAAAGAGAGCGGCATCAAGGTCGTCTATCAAACGTTCGACTCGAACGAAGCGATGCTGACGAAAATCGAACAGGGAGGAACGACATACGATATCGCTGTTCCGTCCGACTATGCGATTGCGAAGATGATCGATGAGAAGCTCGTCGTTCCGATTGATCATCAAAAAATTCCGAATCTCAAAAACATCGATTCACGCTTTTTAGATTTATCATTCGATCCGAACAATAAGTACTCGATTCCATATTTCTGGGGAACGGTCGGTATCGTCTACAATAAAGACTTGATTGATGGGAAGAAACCGACGAGCTGGAAGGATCTTTGGGATCCGAAGCTAAAGAATCAGATTCTACTCGCTGACGGTGCCCGTGAAGTCATGGGGATGAGCTTGAATAGTCTCGGTTATTCGTTGAACGAAACGGATGAGTCGAAACTACAGGAAGCAAAAGCGAACTTGATGCGCCTGACACCAAACGTCAAGGCAATCGTCGGGGATGAAATCAAGTTATTGCTCGCGAACGAAGAAGCAGGACTCGGTGTCGTCTGGTCTGGTGATGCAAACGAGATCATGAGCGAAAACGAAAATCTCGACTACGTCATTCCAAAAGAAGGATCAAACGTCTGGTTCGATAATGTCGTCATTCCGAAGACTGCGAAAAACGTCGAGGGGGCACACGAGTTCATCAACTTCATGTTACGTCCTGATATTTCAGCGAAGAACGCAGACTACGTTGGCTATTCGACACCAAACAAAGAAGGCTTGAAACTGCTCGACGAGTCGGTTCGGACCGATGAGCGATTCTATCCTGATAAACAAGTTACCGATACACTTGAAGTCTATGAGAACCTCGGAAAGAAAATGCTCGCGCATTACAATGAGTTGTTCCTAGAGTTTAAGATGCATAAGAAATGAGGTAGAACCTAGTGTCATGCGACACTAGGTTCTTTTTTTATTTCTCATCAAAAAAATAAATATAAGTTCCCAGAAAAAAACTATAAAAACTGAATAATTTTTTGAAATAGGGGAATCAGTTTATTATCAACGCCTTTCATAGGCGCCGAGGAGGACATCATCATGAAACAAGTCTTAGGAATCATCTTAACTGCCGCACTCACTGTCAGCATCGTGTCAGGCACTTCATATAACCAACCGGTCGAAGCAACAAAACAGACAGACGTCAAATGGCTGCAAGAAATTCAAACACAAGCGAAACAAGCACGTTCACTCGATGGAAAAGTCGTTCTTGAGAAAACAACACTCGCCCAAGTACATAAATCCTATAAGGGGGAAAAGAACTCGAATTGGTGTCAAAGCGGAAATGGTCTTGCCTCAGCGGATCGTGCCCTTCATTACTGCTCCACGTATGGGGTGAAGGACACAAAAGCGAAAGTTAGTGCCATCGTCTATGATCCGAAGCAGGTCAAGCGGACTGTGACGGTCAAGGAAGTCAAAAAAGCGTATCCGACAGCGAAACTCGATAAAACATTCAACGTCATGACCGTTTCCTCAAAACAGGTCAACATTTATCTAAATTTGAATTCCGACCGTACACAAGTCATGTCAATTCTAGTAAAATATAACTAATGTAAAAAGGATGACCGATTCGGCCATCCTTTTTATTTAATCGTTTTGTAGAGTGGTACGAGATGCGAATAGGTATTTCGAATCATGTCGAGTAATTCTTCGCGTGACAGGTGATGCACTTGTTCTGCCGGAATATGACGACCAACAAGGAATTCTGCCTTTTTGACGTCGTGAAAACGTTGTAATCCTTTTTCGATATCCGTCTCATGAACGGAGACGGCGTCTTTTTTCATATGATCGTATGAGACGACGAAATCATCCGGAAGGGATGTCAGCAGTTCTGTATGCTGTAACAGTTTCGATGCGTATTGTTGTTTATTCGGTAACTCGTAGATATAGGCAAGCCAAATGAACAGATGATCATCAAACAGACCGACTTGGAAATGCGGATGTTTTTTGTATCCACGTTTATCGGGTGAGAATGCCATCCATGTATCCTTCGGAGGGTTGACCTTCCGACGTGCATGTTGCGCGATGTGAACATGGAGATCTTCTGCTGTTGCGACCGTTAAGTCAGGTGCGACTTCCTGACCGATGTCTCGAAAGACCGGCTGGATGCGTTCGCGAATCGCTTCCATCCGTGGTTCTAGTCCATCGATCTGAAATGTATCAAATGCGTGTTGCGTGAATGTATTTGTCATAAAAAAATCACCTCGCGTCAATTGTATCAAAGGAGACCATCGAAGTTCGACTTTTTGCTCGAAAAGTAGAATAATGGACATATCGATTTCCAGTAATATACAACTACATAACTTAAAGGAAGGGGAATGTTTTGTGCGTCGTTTTCAACAATATCTCCTTCGAAGCTGGGTCGTTTTTTTCGTAATCGTCATAGGCATCGATCTTTTTGCGAAGTCGAGAGATTATAGTCTCAGCGTCGATTTGTTTACGTTCTTATTGATTGCCGCCTTATCGACGATTTTCGTCGTCGATCCTGTCCGTCGTCGTCATATGAGTTTTACTTTCCATTTTGGATTCGTCCTCTTTACATTTTTGACGTATGGATTACTATCAGCGATTTGTGTTGGGCAATTGACGATGCTCATCTATCAGTTGCGAACGATTCATACACCAATCGGACGTCGGCGGATGTTACATAACTATCCCTTCAACGTCGCACTCGAATTGTTTTTAATCGTTCCAGCAGGTCTTGCCTATAATGCACTTGGCGGGACACATGGCGAAGCATTCGTGCTGACAGAAAACATCGTTCCGTTACTGGCGATGGTTGCGATTCTCTGGATCGTCCTCTTATTGCAATATCAGTTATCCCGATTTCTTCTTGGAGAAAACATTCCAAGTGACGTCATGTTCCAACTCCTACGTTTCGAAGCGGTCGTCATCACAGCAGAATTGTTATACGGAATCTTCAGTACACTTGTCGTTCAAGGGAACGGAAATAGCGGACTCGTCATGGCGGCGTTTGCCTTATTCATCATCAAGCGCGCACTGGGAAGTTCCGTTGAAGCGACAGACCGGATCGAACATTGGGAGCAGATCGAGCGATTGAAAGAGGCGGCTTGGAAAGACGGTGATGCCCAGTTCATCATCGAGCGGTATTTACGACAGCTCAATCAATTCGTCAAACCGGATATCGCTTGGATTAAGTTTGATTTCAAAGAAGGAAAGCAAAGCGTGTACTATTCGTTGAAGGACGGACGAAAGTTAAAAGCCGATCATGTCGAAGGACGAATCATTGAAGACATCATCGAAAAAGAAGAAGTCCTTCTTTACGGGATGCAACAGGAGTGGGATATTCGTCTTTACGATAGCTTGCCGGAAGAGACACAGTCGGTCCTCTTCATTCAACCGGAAGCGACGGAGACGATCAACTGCTCGTTGCTCCTTGCCTCGAACGCAAGTGGTGAATTCACGCAGGATTTTGGATATGAGCTATACCGTGCCCTTCGTGTCCTGTCGTGGGCAGTGGAACGGGCACACGAGCGAGAACGCTTGTTGACTGACAGCCGGACAGATGCGATGACGAAATTACCGAACTATCGTGCCTTGCAAGAGTGGGGCGATCGTCGAATTAAACAACGCGACCTTTATCCGTTCTCGGCCTTAATGATCGATTTAGATCACTTCAAACAAATCAATGATACGTATGGTCATGAAGTCGGAGACGTCGTCCTATTTGAAGTTGCGAAGTTATTGATGCAGGCAACACGTATCACAGATCTTGTCGCGCGTTACGGGGGAGAGGAGTTTGTCATCTTACTACCGAATACGGATCTTGATTCTGCCCAAATCGTCGCAGAGCGAATCCGCGAGACGTTGCATGCGAATCCGATCTTAGTCGAAGGGCATACGCTCCGAATCACGGCCAGTATCGGCATCGATACATTAAAAGAACTTGGTGATCTCGCGAGTTTGATTCGAAATGCCGACCGTGCGATGTACGTCGGAGCGAAGTTCCAAGGACGCGACCGTGTCGCATCGTATCAAGAGTGGAAAGAGAAGGTCATTTAAATCAAGTAGAAGAAGGTAGCAGAGACGCTATCTTCTTTTTTGATGTAAAAAATCCTCCCAGTTCGGATGAACGAGAAGGATCAAAAAAGAATAAGTTCATTGAGCTTGTTGTTTGCTGAGGCGAATCTCGTTTTCAATCGCATGAATCGCGGCTGACCAAGAGCCGTAACGATGAAGTAAGGCTTTCGTCGATGGTTTGTTGTTTCGTTTTGCCCATTCCCGGTATGCTTCAAAAGAGAGGGCAAAGCCGACTTCCTCGATTGCTTGACGCAGAGAAGCAGCAAGTTCAGCTTTTGAATAGGTGACGCTCGCTTCGAGTCCTGCAGCGGTACAAGCATCGTGCCACGAACCGAACATCTTAACGATGTGATAGTGACTCGGTGCATGATGGACGGATTTACGCCACATCTGGTACTTCTTGAGTGTGATCGTAGAGCCGACGTCTTGTGCGTACCGTTCGAACGACTTTAAGATTTCGTCTTTCGTGTATTTCGGTGCCCGCTCAAGCTCCTCCGGCTGTTGATCGACATTCCACTCGTATCCAGCAGCAGACAAGGCTTCTGGCCACGAACCAAATTGACGGATGATGTTTTCTGGCTGAGGCCAGTCATTAACTAAAGCATAACGGCGATAGACAGTACGGCGTGGACGGTCCTGGATGAGTTCACCGACCGCACGGATGGCTTCAATCATCTCAAGCTGCTCTTCTGTATAACTCTGTTGACTCGTAAGTACACGTTGCTTCATGAGTGAGTCCTCCTTCCTAGTTCGATGTAGTATTGAGGCAAAAGTCCTCTGTATTAGATATATCGGTACATTTCCATTAATTATGAATAATTCCCGCAAAATATTGTAAATAAAGTGAATCGGATTCTTTGCTTAGTATAAATGGAAGTCATGGAAATGAAAACAGAATGACACGAAATTTTAATTCTATTCAGAAAAATAGGACAAACGGCTCATATGGAAAAAAAGACCAGACACGCTCGTCAGCGAATCTGGTCTTGGGGTATGACTTATTTTCCTTCGATGTAAGCCCATTTGTACGAAGTATCGGCACCGACTTTGTGGTTGACGATTCCTTTGACGTACGGTTTACGAAGAAGCGAAACACCTTTTTGGTACATAACTGAGATCGCTTGATCCTCTTCAAGGAGTGTTTTCTCAGCATCTTTGAGGGCCTGCCAACGTTTCTCAGCATCTACTTCTTTTTGAGCTGACTTGATGAGTGAATCATACTTATCGCTCGTGTACTTACCACGGTTGTATGGTCCACCAGTTACCCACATATCGAGGAATGTCATCGGATCCTGGTAGTCAGGTCCCCATCCTGCGAACGATAGCTCGAACTCACCTTTAGACTCGAGATCCAACTTGTTCTTGAATGGTTGTTGTTTGATTGTAACTTCAAGACCTGGAAGGTTTTTCTCCCACTCGCCTTTGAGGTACTCCGAGATTTTTTTCGAGTTGTCATCATCGTATGAAAGAAGTTCGAGTTTGAGAGACTTCTTGCCGACGGCTTTCAGTCCTTTTTCGAATGATGCTTTTGCAGATGATGCGTCATATGAACCGAAACCTTCGTTGCCATCACGGAAATCTTTACCGTCTGGACCTTTCGCGAAGTCTTTTGGTACGTAGTAGTAAGCAGGGATTGAACCGTTGTTCAAGAGAACATCAGCCATCTGCTTCTTGTCGTATCCTGAATCGATCGCTTTACGGATATCCTTGTTCTTCAAGAGGTCATTCTTGAAGTTCATTTGGATATAGTACATTGCTGCATCAAGACGTGTATCAAAGTCTTCTTTGTCTTTGTATTGATCAACGAACTCACTTGTTAAACCAGCTAGATCGATGTCACCTTTTTCGTACAAGTTGACGCCTGTCGAGACTTCCTTAACGATTTTCGTGTTGATTTCTTCAAGTTTGACATTATCTTTATCCCAGTACTGATCGTTTTTCTTATAGCTCCAGCCAACATCCGTCTTCCAATCCGAGAGGACGAATGGTCCGTTGTAAAGGAATGTGTCCGGCTTCGAAGCAAAGTTTTTACCTTGTTTCTCAACGAATTCTTGTTTCAGTGGCATGAATGAACCGAAACCAGTCAACGATTTGAAGTATTCAGCCGGTTGAGTCAACTTGACTTCAAGCGTTTTGTCATCGACCGCTTTGACTGCGACATCGTCTGCTTTTCCTTTACTTGTGTTGTATGCTTCAGCGCCATCGATGATATACATGATATACGCATACTGTGAACCACTCTTCGGATCAAGGACGCGTTTCCATGCGTATTCGAAGTCTTTTGCTGTGACATCGCTGCCATCCGACCATTTCGAATCACGAAGTTTGAACGTGTATGTAAGTCCATCTTCAGAAACATCAACACTTTCTGCGACACCCGGTGTTGCTTCTTGATTCTCGTCTAGACGGAACAGACCTTCTTGAACGTTGTTCAAGACTGTGAAGGATACAGAGTCTGTTGCGACGGTTGGGCTAAGTGCTGGAATATCCGAACCGCTGATGATATTCAAGACTTGTTTGTCTGAAGATTTTTCTCCAGATGTCGAACCGCCTTCTTTTGAACCTTCATCTGTCGTCGAGCATGCTGCAAGACTTGAGCCAGCGATTGTCAGTGCTCCAACGAGTGCAAGTGCCTTTTTCTTTTCCATAAAGTAAATCCCTCCCAAAAGAAATAGATATATCTGGTGAAACGATAAGAACCGATAGGATAGCGATCCGGTGTCCGACTAAAAATAAGAGGGGTCATCGCCTTTTATTCTTAAGCTGTGGAAAGCACCGGATCAACTTGTTATCAATAATAAATACAATATTCAGAAAAATCAATAGAATATTTTCAGATTATTTCAAAATTATTAAATTTATGTGTAATACCAACGTTTTTTTACGAAAAATTATTTTTATGTAAGGATAAAATTAGGAGTTTTTAAAATTATTGAATACAAAAAGAACCAGTTGTATGAAACAACTGGTTCATAATCTCATTTCTGCTTTTGGACGTACTGAAGTGCTTCTGCGACGTGATCTTTTACTTTCACACTGCGCCATTCTTTGACGATTTCACCAGATTCATCAATTAAAAACGTTGAACGAACAATTCCAAAATATTCCTTTCCATAGTTCTTTTTCAGTTGCCAGACACCATATTGCTCACACACTTCGTGATCGACATCTGATAACAATTGGAACGGTAATTCATATTTTGCGATAAAGTTTTGATGCCGTTTCTGACTATCGGCAGAAACACCGAGAATGACGGTGTTGTTCTCTTCGAACGCTTGCGTCGCATCGCGGAAATCACATGCCTCGGTCGTACAGCCAGGCGTTGAATCCTTCGGATAGAAATAGAGTACGACTTTTTTTCCACGATAATCCTCGAGGGAAATCGGTTCTCCTTGTGCATTCGGAAGGGTGAATGTAGGTGCTTGCATGAAAAATTCCTCCTTATCCTAATTCCATGTTTAATTGATCCGCATATTTCTCAAGCTTCTTTTGAAGACTCTCTTTTAATGGATCGAGTGCGATCAAGTACTTCTCATAATCCGTCCCGGCTTTCGCCGTCTTCATGAGGAGTGGCTGTTCTTCTTCATACCAGTCTGCGTAGTCTTGATAGTAATCAACGAGCGTCTCAGGGTTTCCTTCGTTCTTGAGCGCCTCACCATAAATCATCAGAATGTTACTGTTCATCTCGAGCGCCATATAATCGGTTTGCGCATTGACGCGAGAAAAGACGGCATCTTGCTCTTTTTCATCGGTTTTTCCGATCTCATCAGCCGCCTTCGCATTGACACCATACTCATCAGCGTTAAATCCAGTGAACATGTCACCAAGTGTCGAGAAGACGGACGGATCGAATGTCGTCGGTGTCAGGACGATTTTCCACTCGTCGTCTTTCTTCAATAACAGCTTCGATCCTCGGTTCGGGAGAATCGATCCTTTCGCATCCTTGAATTCGTGGATGATATAGGCGACGTCGCCCTTTTGGAACGACTTGACGACCTTACCGGGAACGACATTCAAGTTTTTCGCACCAACGGCAAGCGGTTCAAGTTGTTTTTCGTCACCCGTATATTCAATCGATGCAAGGTCTTTTGCATCTGCTCGTCCGGATTGACCGAGTGTTTTTTCGTATGTTTGATAGACGTCAAGAACGGCTTGTTCAGCCTTCTGTTGTTTCGTTTCCGTCGTCTTCGGGGATTTGGTATCTGTAGAAGACGGGGAATCGTTTCCGCAACCGACGAGTACGAGACTGGTCGCAAGCAGCACTACGAGCGATCGTTTCATTCGAATTCCTCCTAAGATGAATGTTTCATGGTGCTTCCATAGCTAATCTTGTCTCTACCATACAGGAAATTCGCTTTTTTGAGTAGGATATCGGTACACTAAACGAAAGGGGAGTGATAGATATGAAAATTCATATTACAGATGAGGCATTGCAATACTTTAAAGATGAGATGGAAGCAAAATCAGGCGATACGATTCGCTTCTTCGCAAAATATGGTGGCTCAACGGATTTAACACAAGGTTTCTCGGTTGGTGTTCATATGGAAGAAGTCGAACGGGTAGCAGTCGAAGAAGTCGTCGATGGCATTCACTTCGTCGTCTCGGATCAAGATGATTGGTTATTCCAAGGGCAAGACGTCAAAGTTTCAATTGAACACGAAGAGATCGTCTTTTCACAAGCGAAGGAATAATTGAGAACGGAGGAGCGACCAAATCGGTCGCTCCTCTATTTTTTTGACTAGAATAATTGTAAGCGGACTCATGCTTCTGTACAATGGAGAATGTAAGCGATTTAAAGTAGAGATTAAAGGGGGAATAGAGATGATTCCGTACAAACACGAACCATTCACGGACTTCTCACAAGAAGCAAACAAGAAAGCGTTCGAAGAGGCACTTGCACTCGTCACGCAAGAACTCGGCAAAGATTATCCGCTCGTCATCGGTGGAAAACATGTGACGACGGAAGATAAAATCGTCTCCGTCAATCCGGCTAACAAAGAAGAGATCGTCGGACGTGTCTCGAAAGCGACACAGAAACATGCAGAAGAAGCGATGCAAGCAGCAGTCACAGCTTTCGAAACATGGAAATTCGTCAATCCGTCTGTACGTGCGGACGTCCTATTCAAAGCAGCGAACATCATCCGTAAGCGGAAGCATGAGTTCTCTGCCTACCTCGTCAAAGAAGCAGGGAAGCCTTGGAATGAAGCCGATGCCGATACAGCAGAAGCAATCGACTTCCTCGAGTACTACGCACGTCAGATGCTCGTCTTAAAAGACGGCAAAAAAGTCGAGAGTCGTCCAGGCGAATACAACCGTTACGATTACATTCCACTCGGTGTTGGTGTCATCATCTCACCATGGAACTTCCCACTCGCGATCATGGCTGGAACAGCTGTCGCAGCAATCGTGGCAGGGAACCCGATCCTCTTGAAACCCGCATCGACGACACCGGTCGTCGCGGCGAAATTCGTCGAAGTGATGGAGCAGGCTGGTCTTCCGGCTGGCGTCTTGAACTTCGTACCCGGTTCAGGAGCAGAAGTCGGTGATTACCTCGTCGATCACCCGAAAACACGTTTCATCAGCTTCACGGGATCACGTGATGTCGGTCTTCGTATCAACGAGCGGGCATCGAAACTAAACGAAGGTCAAATCTGGCTCAAACGCGTCATCGCGGAAATGGGCGGAAAAGATACGATGGTCATCGATGAGTCGGCTGACCTCGATTACGCAGCGGACATGATCACGAAAGCTGCATTCGGATTCTCGGGTCAAAAATGTTCAGCTTGTTCACGTGTTGTCGCACTCGACTCTGTCTATGACGAGTTGCTCGAAAAAGTCGTCGCGAACACGAACAAACTGAGCATCGGTAACCCAACAGATGTCTCAAACAATGTCGGACCGGTCATCGACGCAGCAGCGTTCAAGAAAATCACGTCGTACTTCGACGTCGCAAAAGAAGAAGGACGTATCGTCGCAGGTGGTACGGCAGATGATTCAACAGGATTCTTCGTCTCACCGACAGTCGTCGCTGACGTTCAACCAACGGATCGTTTGATGCAAGAAGAGATCTTCGGACCAGTCGTCGCGTTCACGAAAGCGAAAGATTTCAAAGAAGCAATCGACATCGCGAACAACACGGAATACGGATTGACAGGTGCCGTCATCACGCAAGACCGGACGAACCAAGAGTACGCGCGTGCGAACTTCCACGTCGGTAACCTCTACTTCAACCGTGGGTGCACAGGCGCAATCGTTGGCTACCAACCATTCGGTGGATTCAACATGTCTGGAACGGATTCGAAAGCAGGCGGACCGGATTACTTGACTTTACATCTTCAAGCAAAAACAACTTCAGAAATGTTCTGAAATGGTGTTTAATAGATGAAACGGGTGTGCGACCTGCATGCCCGTTTTTCTTATATCACGAAAAAAAGGGGGAGCAAGGATGAACGGAATGTGGTTTGCGATTTTGCTGTATCTCGGACTGATGGTCGCACTAGGCGTCATTGCGTATTATCGGACGAAGAACATGAATGACTACATGCTTGGGGGACGTACGATTGGTCCCGTCGTCACGGCGCTCTCTGCTGGAGCAAGTGACATGAGTGGCTGGTTGTTGATGGGATTACCGGGTGCGATGTATGCAACTGGTCTGTCCAGTGGATGGATCGTCGTTGGTTTATTGCTTGGTGCTTACGCCAACTGGTTACTCGTCGCGCCGCGTCTGCGTGCTTATACGGCACATGCAGGGGATGCGATCACGATTCCCGATTACTTTGAAAAACGATTCCACGATAAAAGTGGTGTCTTGCGTACCGTTTCAGCTGGAGTTATCTTAATATTCTTTATAATGTACGCATCAAGTGGTTTTGTTGCAGGTGGTCGTTTGTTCGAAGCGGTTTTCGGACTGGATTATACGACAGGTCTTTGGATTTTAGCGGGCGTCGTCATCGCTTATGTCTTCCTCGGTGGTTTCCTTGCCGTCAGTTGGACGGACGTCGTCCAAGGGATGATCATGGTCATCGCGTTGCTGATCGTACCAGGCGTTGCCCTCGCTTTAAGCGGTGGGATCAACGAGACGCTCGAAACGATCCGGTCGACGGACGGTTCAAAGCTCGAGTTATTCAAAGGTACGACGGTCATTGGGATCGTCTCGCTACTCGCATGGGGACTCGGCTACTTTGGTCAGCCGCATATCATCGTTCGTTTCATGGCGATTCGGAACTTACACGAGATGAAGTCAGCACGTCGCGTTGGGATGATCTGGATGACGTTCTCAATCGTTGGAGCGATGGTGACAGGTTTGATCGGATATGCCTACTTCACGCAACAAAATAGTCCTTTAGGAGAACCAGAGAATGTCTTCATTCAATTATCACGCGATCTCTTCCCTGGTTTCATTACGGGACTGTTGCTTGCAGCCTTACTTGCTGCCATCATGTCGACGATCTCGACACAGCTACTCGTCTCTTCGAGTGCGGCAACGAATGATTTCTATCAACGTTTCTTCAAGCGTAATGCTTCGGATCGTGAATTGATGGTCATGGGGCGCGTGATGGTCCTTGTCGTCGCTGCTCTAGCGATTCTCTTATCGTTCGGTGCACAGAAGTCAATCTTGACTCTCGTTGGTTATGCGTGGGCTGGTTTCGGTGCGGCGTTCGGACCAGTCGTTCTGTTCAGCTTGCTTTGGCGCCGGATGAACAAGACAGGAGCACTTGCTTCGATGATTACGGGATCTGTCGTCGTCATCGCCTGGATTCTCATCAAACAAAATGTCGAAGGGTTGCCATTCTACATTTCTGAGATGTACGAGATGATTCCAGCCTTCTTCGCTTCGACTGTTGCGCTCGTCGTCGGTAGTCTCGTGACGAAGGAACCGAGTCAAGCGATCTATGATGAATTCGATCAAGTGCAAGCACAGCTAAAAGGTGCAGAACCAGAGCGGAAGATCGTCTAACTAACAAAAGGGATGTTTCCTGATTACAGGAAACATCCCTTTTTAATTCACTTCATACGTTGTTATTTACCATAAACATATTTGTTGCGCTTGTGCAAAATGAGCGTATAATGAAAACAAAAAGTGAGGTGAACGAGATGGCGACACAGCCACTTACACAAGATTTACCGAAAAAACGGACATATATTGGACCAGCGTTCGTCGCTGCCGTCGCGTATCTCGATCCGGGAAACTTCGCGACGAATATGACGGCAGGCGCTCAGTATGGCTATTTGCTGCTTTGGGTCATCGTTGCATCGAACTTGATGGCCGTCGTCATTCAGTTCCTATCAGCCAAGCTTGGAATCGTCAGTAATCTCAGTTTAGCGGAAGTAATCCGGGAGGAGTTATCGCCGGTCACGCGCTTCTTCTACTGGGTACAAGCAGAGCTTGTCGCGATGGCAACCGATCTCGCGGAGTTCGTCGGCGCGGCACTCGGATTTCATTTACTGTTCGCAATTGATTTACGGATGGCGGCATTATTGACGGCGGTCTTGTCGTTCGTCATCCTTGGCTTCGAGCAAAAAGGACTCCGGCATTTCGAAGCTGTCATCGCCGTACTCGTCTTAATCATCGCCGCTGCTTTTGCGATTGAAGTATTTGAAGTTCATCCGGTCTTTCGTGATCTATCGGCAGGATTGTTACCGGGATTTGAAGGTACGTCGAGCATCGTCCTTGCTGCCGGGATGCTCGGAGCGACCGTCATGCCGCATGCGATCTATCTCCATTCCGATTTAACGAAACGACGGATGGGGCACGTTGCGAATAAATTATCGATGTTACGGATTCAGCGTTTCGATATTTGGGGAGCGATGTTGATTGCCGGAGCGGTCAATGGAGCGATGCTCGTCATCGCAGCAAGTGTTTTTTATGGCACGTCATACCAAGCGGGTTCGCTTGAAGCAATTTACGAGGGGCTTCATGTCACGCTCGGTGGTAGCGCACCATATCTGTTTGCGATTGCTTTACTCGTCTCGGGTCTCGCTTCTTCAAGCGTCGGGACGATGTCAGGTGACGCGATCATGCGCGGCTTTCTTCATCTTCAACTGCCATTGTTCGTTCGACGGACCGTGACGATGTTGCCGGCGATTGTGTTGCTGTTCTCCGGTTTTGATCCGACACGGGCACTTGTCCTTAGTCAGGTCGCCTTATCGTTCGGGATTCCGTTCGCCTTGATTCCCTTGATTCGGGCGACTGCGAGTGAGCGGTACATGGGAGAACATCGGAACAGTCGGTTCATGAACGCGTTGGCATGGGTGATCGTCTCGATCGTCATCGTCTTCAATATCTATCTGCTCATCGATGTCTTAGTATGAATATTCAGTATTTTTGTTTCGTCTGATTTAAAGCGGGTATTTCATAACTAGAAGCTTTCCGCCCGGAAGCTTTGCTACCCCTATAGGACGATGGTGCGGACCTCCCCCCGATGCACCATCGTCTTTTTTGTCTGGACGAAAAGTGCTATGATTAGAAATAGTGTAAAATATATCGCAAAAGTTCCGGAGGTGGAATGACATGGCAAAGATTAATGAGGAGCAAGTCCGCCACGTGGCGCATTTGGCACGCCTTGCCGTGACAGATGAAGAAGTAGCACAATTCACAGGACAACTCGAGAAGATTCTTGGGTTCGCTGAACAATTAAATGAACTTGATACGACAGGCGTCGAACCGACGACTCATGTCCTCGATTTAAAGAACGTCCTACGTAAGGACGAAGTACGTCCATCACTTCCTCGTACGGAAGTAGAACGACTCGCACCGGATTGGGAAGACGGACAAGTCCGCGTCCCAGCGGTGTTCGAATAAGGAGGAAATGACCCGATGTCACTTTTTGAACATGGTGTCAAAACACTACACACACTCATTCAGGATGGCGAAGTCAAAGTTTCTGAACTCGTCCAAGAATCCTTTGATCAAATCGACCGCGTCGATGGAAAAATCGGTGCGTTTCTTTCATTGAACGAAGAAGCATTCGAGCAAGCAAAACGAATGGATGATGTCGCGAAACACGAAGCGAATCCATTGTTTGGTCTTCCAATCGGCGTCAAGGATAACATCGTCACGAAAGGGATGACGACGACATGTGGTTCGAAATTCCTCGAGAACTTCGTACCAGCGCATGACGCGACGGTCGTCGAGCGTCTGCATGAAGCAGGGGCGATCACGATCGGGAAATTGAACATGGATGAGTTCGCGATGGGTTCTTCAAACGAGAACTCAGCGTACAAACCGGTTCGCAACCCATGGAATACGAAACACGTTCCAGGTGGTTCTTCAGGTGGTTCAGCAGCATCTGTCGCAGCAGGCGAAGTCTTGTTCAGCCTTGGTTCGGATACAGGTGGTTCGATTCGTCAACCGGCTGCCTATTGTGGTGTCGTCGGGTTGAAACCGACATACGGTCTCGTCTCACGCTTCGGTCTCGTTGCGTTCGCGTCGTCTCTTGACCAAATCGGTCCGTTGACACGAACAGTCGAAGACAATGCGTATCTCTTGAGCGCGATCGCAGGACACTGTGAGATGGATTCGACGTCTGCGAACGTCGCAACAACGGATTACACACAAGCGTTGACAGGTGATATCAAAGGGTTGAAGATCGCTGTTCCGAAAGAATATTTCGGTGAGGGTGTCAGTGAAGGCGTCAAAGCCAACATCCGTGAAGCGATCCAAAAACTAGAAGCACTCGGTGCGACGGTCGATGAGGTGTCACTTCCGAACTCGAAATATGCGCTTGCGACGTACTACTTACTCGCTTCATCGGAAGCATCATCGAACCTCGCGCGCTTTGACGGCATTCGTTACGGAGTCCGTGCGGAAGCGGATGCACTTGAAGATGTCTTCAAGTATTCCCGTTCACAAGGATTCGGAGACGAAGTCAAGCGCCGGATCATGCTCGGAACGTACGCGCTCAGCTCAGGTTACTACGATGCCTACTATAAAAAAGCACAACAAGCTCGGACGTTGATCAAAAAAGACTTCGACGATGTCCTTGCGAATTATGACGTCATCATCGGACCAACAGCACCGACACCAGCATTCGAGCTCGGTGCACAACTGGATGATCCCGTCACGATGTATGCGAATGACATCTTGACGATTCCAATCAACTTAGCGGGTGTCCCAGCAATTTCGGTTCCAGCTGGATTCGTCGACGGTCTTCCGGTCGGCTTACAAATCATTGGAAAACATTTCGATGAGGCGACGATCTATCGCGCTGCGCATGCGTTTGAGCTTGCGACAGGTGGATTCGCGCTTCCGAAGTTATAAGGAGCGAATGTATCATGAACTTTGAAACAATCATCGGGATCGAGGTCCACGCCGAACTGAGCACGAACACGAAGATGTTCTGTGGTTGTGCTCGGGAATACGGCGCGGAGACGAACACGAAAACGTGTCCGATTTGTCTTGGACATCCGGGCGTCTTGCCGAAAATCAACGAAAAAGCCGTTGAACTCGCTGTTCGTGCAGCAATGGCACTTAACTGCCAAGTTGCCGATCAAACGAAATTCGACCGGAAGAACTATTTCTACCCAGATACGCCAAAAGCGTATCAAATTTCACAGTTCGATCAACCGATTGGCTTCGATGGCTACATTGATGCGGAAGTCGATGGCGAAACGAAACGCTTCCGAATCGAACGTGTCCATCTGGAAGAAGATGCTGGTAAGATGAACCATACGGGTGCTAATCACTCAGTCGTCGACTTCAACCGGACAGGTGCGCCGCTCATCGAGATTGTCAGTGAAGCGGACATGCGTTCACCGAAAGATGCAGTCGCCTACCTCGAACGTCTCAAGGAAGTCTTGCAATATGCAGGCGTCTCGGACGTCAAGATGGAAGAAGGATCACTTCGTTGTGACTGTAACATCTCCGTTCGCCCATACGGACAAGAGAAGTTCGGTACAAAAACAGAACTTAAAAACTTGAACTCATTCGGAAACGTCTTAAAAGGTCTTGAGTTCGAAGAAGATCGTCACCGTAAGTTGTTGCTTGCAGGTGGTGTGATGCGTCAAGAAACACTTCGCTTCGATGAGACGAAAAAACAAACCGTCCTCATGCGTGTCAAAGAAGGGGCGTCGGATTACCGTTACTTCCCAGAGCCTGACCTCGTCAAGCTCGTACTTGATCACGATTGGAAAGAAGCGATTCGTGCCGGTATCCCGGAACTTCCAGATGCACGTCGCGTTCGTTACCAAGAAGAACTCGGTCTTTCGGCGTATGATGCGAAGCAATTGACGGTTACACGTGAGATGGCAGAGTACTTCGAAGCGACACTGGCAGCAGGCGCAGAGCCAAAAGCAGCAGCCAACTGGACGATCGGTGAGATCCAAGGTCACTTGAATAAATCGACGGAAACGTTCGAAACAGTCAAGATGACACCAGCTCGTCTGGCAGAGATGATCGACTTGATCGCAAGCGGTACGATTTCTTCGAAAATCGCCAAACAAGTCTTCACAGCCGTCATCGAAGAAGGTGTCGAGCCACGTGCATACGTCGAAGCAAACGGTCTTGCACAAATTTCAGACGAAGGATTGCTACGTGGTCTCATCGTCGAGATGTTCGAAGCGAATCCAGCCGTCGTCGAGGAATTACTCGGTGGACGTGACCGGAAGAAAGGCTTCGTCATCGGTCAAATCATGAAGAAAACAAAAGGAATGGCGAACCCTGCCCTCCTTGATCAACTCTTCTATGAAGAGCTTGAAAAATTAAAATAAGTACCTGATCAAACAGCGTTCGTTCCTCCTTTACTTCTGCGAGGAAACGGACGCTGTCTTTTTTGGCTTTGTAATGTCTCGAGAGTTCATGTAAAATAAAACAGTTATGTATCAAATGAACGGTTGAGTCAAAAAGGAGAAAATCTTATGAGACCTAGAGCGCGCGTGATTTATAACCCGACTTCCGGGAAAGAGATGGTTAAACGAAATTTACCGTATATCCTCGACCGACTCGAAGCAGCGGGTTATGAGACATCTGTCTACTCGACGAAAGCGGTCGGCGATGCGACGTATGAAGCAGCACGAGCATGCGAAGCAGACTTTGATCTCGTCGTCGCAGCAGGCGGCGATGGTACGTTGAACGAAGTGATCAGCGGAATGGCTGCCTACAACAAACGTCCGAAGCTTGGTGTACTACCTGTTGGAACGACGAATGACTTTGGTCGGGCGATGCGTATTCCATTGACGATCGAAGGAGCGATGGATGTCATTTGCACAGGACATACGATGCCGGTCGATATCGGTAAGATCGAAGGATCGGCAGGCGTCCATTACTTCATCAATATCGCTGGTGGTGGCATCATGACAGAACTGTCGTACGAAGTGCCTTCGAAGCTGAAGACGGCACTCGGACAGCTCGCGTACTACGTCAAAGGGATGGAGAAACTTCCGCAAATCCGACCGACATATGTCGAACTGGAGCATGAAAAGGGTATATTCAAAGGAGAAGTCATGCTGTTCTTGACATCCAATACGAACTCTGTCGGCGGATTCGAGAAATTGTCACCGAACGCGTCACTCAATGACGGTCGGTTCGATCTCTTCATTCTCAAGAAATGTAACCTCGTCGAACTGATTCGTGTCATGCGTCTTGCCTTAAAAGGGGATCATTTCTCGGACCCTTGCATCGAGCATGTCACGACCTCATTCGTCCGCATGAAGAATACATCAGAGATGAGCTTGAACATCGATGGTGAGTTTGGCGGCATTTGCGAAGGCGAGATGACGAATCTTCGCTCTCATTTCGAAGTCATGACACCAAAGTTCCGGATCGAAGAGATGGAACAAATCAATACACAACTACAAGAAGCAGAAACGAACCTCGCGTGAAGCGAGGTTTTTAAGGAGGATATTCATGATTCCAGTACAAAAGAACGATGAACACGTCGTCGAGATCGTCGACCTGACGCATGAAGGATCAGGGGTCGCGCGCATCGATGGATATACGGTCTTCATCCCGGGCGCATTGCCGACGGAGCAGGTCAAGATCAAAATCACGAAAACGACGAAGTCTTACGGATTCGGTCGTATCATCCGTCAAAAGACGAAGAGTGTCGATCGTGTCGAGCCGCCTTGTCCGGTTTACAACCAGTGTGGCGGTTGCCAATTGCAACACTTATCATACGATGCAGAACTCAAGTTCAAGCACAACCGTGTCCGTGACGCTTTCGCGCGCCTAGCAGGTCTTGAAATTCCGGTCCACGAGACGATCGGGATGGAAGATCCATGGGGTTACCGTAACAAAGCACAAGTTCCGGTCGCATTCCAATCAAACAAATTGATGGCTGGCTTCTACCAAAAACGGAGTCACCGGATCATCGATATGGACTACTGCTTAATTCAAAACAAAGAAAACGACGAAGCCGTCCAAGCGGTTCGTAAAGTCCTTGCTGATTTAAAAGTACCAGCGTACGACGAGAAGAAAAAAGCAGGTGTCATTCGTCATATCATGGCACGTCATGGGTATCACACGAACGAGTTGATGGTCGTGCTCGTCACGAAGGTCAAACAATTACGTGGGATTGATAAAATCGTTGAAGGGATCTTAAAGGCGTTACCAAACGTTACATCGATCCAGCACAACATCAACCCGGATGATACGAACGTCATCCTTGGGAAAAAGAACGTCGTCTTGTACGGACCGTCCGTCATCCGCGATCAAATCGCTGGATTGACGTATGAGATCTCACCGCATTCGTTCTTCCAAGTCAACCCGTTGCAAACAGAGAAACTCTACGCGAAAGCGCTCGAGTACGCTCAGTTGACAGGCGATGAGACAGTCGTCGATGCTTACTGTGGTATCGGTTCGATTTCCTTGTCACTCGCTAAACAAGCGAAGCACGTCTACGGTATCGAAATCGTACCGCAAGCAATCGATGATGCACGCCGGAACGCACAAGCGAACGGGATCAAGAACGTGACATTCGAGTACGGTGCAGCTGAGAAGGTCATGCCGGATCTCGTTAAAGCCGGTATTCAACCGGACGTCATCGTCGTCGACCCACCACGTAAAGGCTGTGACGAAGAATTCTTGCGTGCTGCTGCGGATGTTGCACCGAAGCGGATCGTCTACGTCTCATGTAACGCGTCGACTCAAGCGCGTGACGCGAAGTTGTTGACAGAGCTCGGTTATACACTCGTCGAAGTGACGCCGGTCGATATGTTCCCACATACGACACACGTCGAGAGCGTTGCCTTGTTCGTCCGTAACTAAAACGTTCATATGACTGACTTAAAAAAGAATGACGCGTCTTTTCACGCCCTTTCCTCAGGCGAGACACAAGCCAGTTTTCCTGCTTCGTTTGAGCAGGAAAGTGGGTCTTGTTCGTCTCTGACAGCGCATAAATGCGCTTTTCCTGTAGGAGTGGCGTGTGACGCGTCATTCTTTTTATTACGAGATAAGGGTGGCAGATCATCATTCTGCCACCCTTATCTTTGTAGAGAATGACTTGTGGGTCAGCTTCATTTTTTGATTGACCTGATGTATAAATGAAAGTAAATAAGAACCTCTATATGGTAAAATAATCAAGTTGTATATAAAAGTATAGGAGGGTTCATGATGACGACTAACGATGTTCAAGTGTATGCGACATTCCGGCTAGAGCAAGACGTATTGTATCGCTATCATACATATATCCAGTGGGGTGAGAGTGAGACGTCTCTCGGTGCGTGCCTGATGTTGAATCCAGGTTCTGCGACGGTGGATCCTACATTACGTCAGCAACTTGATACGGCAGGACAAGCGACGGGTCAAATTGGTCGATTGGATGAGACGATGCGACAAATCATCTGGATCGTAGAAGGTATCTACGAAGGACAAGCCTTATCGGGACGCTTTCATCTATACAATCTATTCCCGATGCAACATGGCAATGATGTCACATCGATCAATCGTTTCGAAGAACTCTGTCAGGAAACCTCTTTTGAAAAGCAGACGTTGTTTGCGTCAGTCGAAGAATTGCGTCGACATCCTTTCTTGATCACGGGATGGGGCGTCCGAAGTCATCTTGTTTGCTGGACACATCTGCGACAAGCGAAAGAAGAATGGTTGAAGCGTCTTGAAGCGTCGGGTATTCCGCACTTTGGTATCAAGCATCCACGAATAGATGATTTTTATCATCTGTGTCCGAATCTCGTTGCTAGCCGGGAAACGATCAAAGAGCAAATCATCGCGCGACATCGTGAAGTCATGGTACCGAGTCGGAAGCATCAATGGGAGCGAATCCTTCTGTACCGGATGGAAGGTGGACGTATCACCCTGATGGGGCGCAAACGATCTGATGATACGTGGGTCTTCATGAGAACGACGGATGAGACAGCATTACTCGAAGAGGGGGATGTATCTGCGAAGACCTCTTCTGAGATCGTCGAACGATGGGACGACGTGGTAGAACATCTCCTCGGTGAGGTCGTCTTATCGTTACGCCCTAGTTTCGTTCACCCTGAATTTGAAGAGCGGATTGCACCGTATCGTAGACGATGATACGAAAAAGGAGAAAGAGCGCAAAAGCGCATCTTTCTCCTTTTTCATTGTGTCTCCTTATTCAGCATCTTCAGCATCTGCTGAGCTTGCATTCGGGAACAACTCAGCAAGAACACGTTCACTTGCCGTACCGTCATCCAAACTACAGAATCGCTCGAGGAAGCGATCGTATTTTTCTTGGTAAGCGACGGATTTCGTATCGATTTGTTCGATATAATCGATGACTTGGTCCGTCTCTTTCAATAGTGGTCCTGGAACGACTTCTTCGAAATCGAAATAGAATCCACGTAACGTCGACGCATATTTCTCCAGGTCGTACGTAAAGAAGATCATTGGACGTTGTAAGTGGGCGTAATCGAAGAAGACAGACGAGTAGTCAGTGATCAAGACGTCACTGATCAAATACAACTCTGCGATATCGCCATACGAAGAGACGTCGTAGGCGAAGCCTTCGTGTCCACTGATGTCCATATTTTGCGCAATCAAGTAATGCATCCGGAGCAAGACGACATAATCGTCACCGAGTCGGGCCTGCATCTCATTCAAGTCAAGTTGGAGATCGAAGCGGTATTTTCCGCGCGCGATGAACTCGTCATCCCGCCATGTCGGTGCGTACAAGACGACTTTCTTGTCAGCTGGGATATCAAGACGTGCTTTGATTTCGCTGATGAGACCAGCTTGATCGTCCGCATACAAGAGATCGTTTCGCGGATAACCTGTCTCAAGCATCGTATTTTGGAACCCGAACGCACTCTTGAAGATTTCGCTCGAATAGGCATTCGGAGAAATCAAGTAGTTCCATTCCTGTGCTTGATTGTAGAAGTTCCGTTTGTAGCGTGTCGCGTTCGTTCCTGCCATGTGGACTTCTTCCATGTCGAGACCTAGTCGTTTTAATGGTGTGCCGTGCCACGTTTGAAGGTAGATCGTTTCTTCGCGTTTCGTTAAGCTGAGCGGTTGACGTGTATTGAAGATCCAGTACTTCGCACGTGCCATCGCTTGGTAATACGCGAAGCTGTTTTTGAGCACCCAGTTTGGGCAAGCTTCCTTGACGTCATCTGAAGGCTCATTCGCGAAAATCCAGACGAGCTCAAGTTCAGGGCGTTGTTCTTTTAATTTCAGATAAAGAGCCTTCGGATTATCGGAGTAGCTTCGTCCAAGGAAACTCTCGAATAAGACAAGGTTCTCTTTGACCGGCATCTTTTGGAACAGACGATAGAGCATGAGACCGTTCTTGATTTTTTTACGCCGTGCCGTCCGTAATGTCTGTTTAGTCTTAACAGCAGTGATATATGAACGGAACATGATATACGAACCCGTCGACCATGCCTGCAAATACTTACTTTGTGTCTTCGCCCGTCTCAAATCGTAAGCGACATGACGGAAGACGTCGGTCTGCTGGCTTTTTGATGTACTGCGCTCAAGCAATGCTCGACCACGTTTTGAGATGAAACGTTTGTACCACGTATTTAAGAATTTTTGAACGTCGTTATCCTTCGTATGGGCAGATAACATACCGTAGATCCGTGAGATATCGGATAATGTCGTGATATCACGCGCTTGGTAGAGCGATTGTCCTTCAAGTGGCGTACTACGTGAGTTTCGACCATAGACGACATAACTGACCGATGTCAGGTTCGTCAGTTTCGAAATGATGGTATGGGCGATGATCGTATCGGCGAACCATCGTGTCTCAAGAACAGGTAGATCATTGAGCAAGTCCTTTTTAATCATCCAGCCGTGAATCGTCGTCAAATGACGCGAATTGAACTTCGTACGAGTATAGAAGAAATAACGATCATCATCGATCGGCATGAGCCATTTTTTCTTGTTGTAGACAGGTGAGACCTTACCGATGATGACTTCACCGCGTGATTTCTCATAGGCTTTGATATACGTATAGAGTGCACGTGGTGCGAGGATATCATCACTATCGAGGAAGGTAACGTAGTCACCTGTTGCGACTTCAAGACCACGTCGACGTGCTGCGTAAGTTCCTTGATGCGCCTGTTCCACGACCGTACATGTCGGATAGAGAGAACGGAGCTCATCGATGTATGTGCTTGGTCCGTCAAAGACGACGACGATTTCCACCGGGATCGACACCTTCTGGTCGAGAACGGATTGAATGGCTGCCTTCGTTTGTGATTCAGTTTGATAGACAGGAATGATGACACTAATTGAGTTCATGTTGATTCTCCTTTTTGATGAAAGAATCCGTCAAAAACGGATTCACGAAAATAGTTCCTGTTGAATAGGATATCACAAAACGAAAAAAAGGCACGACTCTCTTAAAATTCACTTCGTTGCCGGTAATGTGTCGGTGTCTCGCCAGTCGTCTGTTTGAAGGCTTGACTGAAATGACTTTGGCTTGAGAAGTGCAACTTATTTGAGATCGTCAGCAACGAGTCGTCGGACGAGCGTAGGAGACGCTTCGCTTCCCGAATGCGTTCCCGGATGACATACCGGGCGAGTGGCAGACCGGTCTCATCCTTAAACAGAACGGACAAGTAATTGGACGAGACATGAATGGCTTGGCTGATTGATGAGACGGACAACGGTTCATACAGGTGTTGTTGAATATAGCGAATCGCAGCGAGTACATGAGGCGAGTGCCGCAGCGCTTGGAGTTCCTTGACGGCTTCTGCGAACGAAACTGTAATCCGGACATGACGATTCCGGAGTTCGGCAATGCTCGTCGCGGCTTCGATCGTCTCAATCATCCGGTCGCTTAGGGAGAACGCTTCGTCCGGTTCTAGTCCACCGCGAATCGCAGCGCGTGCGCTCAATAGGACGGTTCCGAGCAACAGATTCTTTTCTGCGCGTAACGGTTGATGCCGTGCGAGTGTGCCGAACTCACCGTATGCAGGTAAAGAGTAGGTTGTTGCGAGTCGCTCGCTTTGACCCGTCGCGATCCAGTCGATGATTTGCTGCTCCCGTTGCCATGCTTTTCGGTATGCGGTCACCCCTGTATGGGACGGTGCATCCGCAACGAGTGGGATTTCAGCTTCCTGAATATCAGATAGTTGTTCGATTTCTCGCTTCGGCAATGGTTCCCCGTGCAACAAGCGATACATCAGGTGAGCACAGTCAATCAATCGGTTCTCCGTCGTACGCGGCAAGACCTTATAAAACTGGTGATAGGCTTCATCTTGGATATGCGCCCGAAAGAGAGCAGATTGTAATAGAACAGGACCGATTCGATACATACCTTGTTTTGGAACGTCCAAAAAGAGGTAGGCTGTACCGTCTTTCAGGGTATAGAGTAAAGGAGTCTTTTTAAGGACGGGCCATTCATTCTCAATCGGCAAGGTTCCCGGATGAGGTGGAGCTTCTGGACGTAGAGCAAGCGGAGTACCATTACGATCTCGGTACGTGACGAAAAAACCGGTCATTCCGTAAAGGTGCTCTGCGATTTGCGTCAAGTCGGATGTCGACAAGCGATTCATGACACGACTCCTTTCGAAATAAAGTGGATTGCTTCTAGTGTATGTCCTCTTTCGCGGATAGTCGAGAACGAACCAAGAAAAAACGAAGCCTTCCGAAAAAGGCTTCACTATCAAGTCGATCGGAAGGAACTGAGGAGTCTTTTGAATCTGAATCGTGTCGTTCAACGATCAGTTCTTTTCTCTACTTGGAATAGCGGCATATAGCATGACTAAATATGAAGGAATTATGTAGAGATTTTCATCATTTGAGAAATGAATCAACGCGCGGTTCATGATAAAATGAAAAGGGTGTCACAGAGTGGCTAGGGAGGAACAGAAATGAATATTGCTTTTTTCTTATTACCTAAAGATGAGGTGAAATATTTAGATCCTGAGTCAACGGTCAGACAAGCACTAGAAAAGATGAAACATCATCGTTTTACGTCGGTCCCACTCGTTGACAATAAAGGGAAATACGCAGGAACGCTGACAGAAGGTGATATCTTGTGGGCGCTCGAAGCAAATCTCGAGCATGCCGATTACGACCACGTCTTGCAGACACGATTAACTGATATTAAACAACGTGTCCGTTATAAACCAGTTTCGATTACAGCACAAATGGAAGAGATGATTGAAGTCATCACGGATCAAAATTTCGTGCCCGTCATTGATGATGGTAGACATTTTATCGGGATCATCCGTCGACGTGATATTATCGATTATTTTGCTAAAAAAGTAGCGCGGGAGAACGTCAGTTATTAAAAAAAAATAAAACTAGTAAAAAAAGCACTGATTTTCACAGAAATGTGGAAAGAAGTGCTTTTTATTGACCCAAAACGACTTCAGGAAATGGGAGGAGGCGACGATATAGAAGCATAATGACAATTTAGGGAGGACGATGTGTTGCGACGTTTATCACCAGTCTTCATCGTAGAAGCTTTTCGAAGACGCTCCTACTATAAAACGTTCTCATGGATGATTGCGATCATCGGTCTGTTAGCATTGATCGTCGCGTGTCAGCATTTGACGAAAACATTGGATGAAGGGTATCGCTTCAAGGCATCGGGCAAAACAATTGCTGAAGTGACACCTTTTAATCATGCCGAACAAGAAGTGACGCGCTATTATTTTTCATCTTTGAATGACGACGCCGATTTGACGCAAGCTTCAAAGCGGGCCGACCAAGCACTAGAACAACTAACGGATCGACTTCCGAATATGAAAGCGACCGAGTCGACACGCGAAGAAGTCCTAACAGAGATTAAGAAACTACAACGACAAGGATACGAATCGAATCATCGCTTTTTCACGACGATGACGAACTTCAAAAGTGAAATCATCTTTAATCAGCTCGTATTGAGTAAAGAGACGGGGTCTTATTATAATGTGTTCTCCAATCTGATTCTGATGGAAGAACAGCTTGGAAAGTCCGCTGAAATCTTGAAGGATGCTCGACAAAAAGAAGAACCTAGCTCAATTGATCGGTTACGGATTCAACAGATGCGGATTGATTTGCCATTGCGACAGGAATCGCTCATTAAATCCCTGTATGATGTGATTCCGCTTCACAACGATTCAGGACGTCAGGATATCGCAATCATGCGGGAACAGATGGATGCTTATACACAAACGCTCGATGACCTATTGCGCGCTCCAGAAAGCTGGACGTATGCTGCGTTAGCAAACCAAGCTGAACAGTATGAATCCAGCATGTATCGTCTGTATGATCAAGAACTCAACCAAGTCGCACAAGAAATGCAGGATCGGGGAAATCAAATCATTCGTAATGCCTGGCTCCTCTTTGGCGCAACCAGCATCTTGATTCTTGGATTACTGATGTTGACCTTATCGTTATTACGTGCGTTCCGCCAAGATCTTTCTTTATTGAAGGGAGAAGCGAATACCTTTGCTGAAGACCGTCGGCAATCTGGTTATGACGTACCGGAGCGAAATGATTTTCAACCCGTCGTTCAAGCGTTTCGAACGATGACAGCTATCATTGCTGGTTTATTAGACCATAGCGATGCGAAGACAAAAGAAATCAAACAAAAGAAAGCAGAAATCGAGTCACTCTTTTCGCAGAATACCGACCCGATCCTTGCCTTATCATCCGACTATACGATATTAAACGGAAACGAACGCTTTCGACAATTGACGGAGGCAACGGCAGGATGGACGATTGAAGAATTGATCCATCCGGCTGATTTGAATCGGATGCGGCGAGCATTGAGACGATCGCTTGAAGGACATAGTCAAACGATTCGCTGTAAGATGCTCTTCAATGAAGAAATTTTGAATATGTTCGTCAACATCATCCACGTTACCAATAAAGAGGACGATACAGGTGTTGCGCTCTACTTATCTTGTCATGATGAAACGGATCAGTTCCGGCGGGAAGAACGGATTACACAACTCGCACTCTTCGATATGTTGACGGGTTTGTTGAACCGGAATGGTTTCGAGCAAAAGATGGCAGACGCGTTAAAAGCACCTCAACCGGGAGAGCTCGTCACCATCAGCGTCCGGCAATTCCGGCGGATCAATGACATCTATGGACATGGTGCAGGGGATCAGATTCTAAAAGATCTCGCGAATCGCCTCAAGCATCATTTCATCGGAACAGGACAAGCGGCGCGAATCGGTGGAGATGAATTCGCCGTATTAGTCGCACAACAGGATATCGTCGATTACCAAAAATTAAAGCAAGTCATCGAACATGTCTATGAGATCAACGGAGAATACGTCAATGTCAGCATCAGTATGAGTATGGTCCGCTATCCCGATGATGCAGTAGCCGTTACTTCCTTGTTGTCCTCGGTTGATATCGCGATGCAGCATGCGAAACAACAGACAGAGGGTGGACCAGTCTGGTTCGAGTCCTGGATGAGTGCCGAGTATCTTGAATCGGTCGTCCTCGAAGGTGAATTACGAGAAGCGATTGAAAAGAACGAGCTTCAACTGTTCTATCAACCACAAATCAATCTTGCGACAGGTCAAGTCGATGGCTGTGAAGCTCTCCTGCGCTGGTTCCATCCTGAACGTGGGATGATCAGTCCAGCAATTTTCATTCCGATTGCCGAACGATCGATGTTGATTGAAGAAATCGGGATGTGGGTCGTTGCCGAAACGGTCCGGCAAGTCGAGGAGTGGAAGGACACGGAACTCGGGGTACTGCGTGTCTCGGCGAACTTATCCGTCAAAGAGCTCGTCTCTGGTCGGATCGTCGATTACCTGACCGATGTTCGAGAGATTCATCCGGGGATTGAACAACGGATGGAACTTGAAATCACGGAATCGTTTGGTGTCTTTTCAGACACACGCGTATTTGACGCCTTACAGACGTTGCACCAGATGGGATATCGTCTTGCGATCGATGACTTTGGTACGGGGTATTCTTCCTTGTCGTACTTAAGTCGATTACCGATCCAGCGACTGAAAATTGATCGTTCGTTCATCAGTGGTCCGGATGCGTGTTCGAACGCACCGCTCATCGAGACGATCATCAAGCTTGCTCATACGTTGAAGTATGACGTCGTCGCTGAAGGAATCGAGGAACTTGAACAAGCGGATCATTTACGAGTGCTTGACTGTGAGTATGCGCAAGGATTCTATTATTCAAGACCGATTCCAGCTGACGAGTTTCGGGTCTGGTACGGGAGGTACCATGAAAAGCTTCTATCTGAATGAAATGAGCCCTGTGGTCGTTTTACGAACGTTTTGTCATCCTTGCTTTCCACAGGCGGGGGGTAAGCCGCGGCACCACGCACTCCATGCGGTGTGCCAGGTCTTACCTAACCCTGACGAAAGCGGAAGTCATGCTTTCTTTTCCTGTAGGAGTCAAGGATGAACATATACGTTCTATAATCATGTAGCAAAAAAGAAGAGGCGTTTTCCAGATGATATTCTGGAAAACGCCTCTTCTTTTATTGATGTTGCTCGAGATGTTCTGACTTTTAGTCAGTACGACCTTGCACGCAAAGAATTAAACGCGATCGAGCACGAGGTCGTCTGCTTGTTCAAGATAGGCTTTGACCGGTGCGACCGCTGCCTCGACCGTACCTGGTGCGAACGGAGACTTCAATCCAGCACGTTCGACGAGCATGAGGAAGCTTTCCGATCCGCCGGCACGACAGAGATCGAGATACGACTTCCAAGCCGCTTCCCGGTCTTGTTCCATCCAAGCATAGAACTGGAAGGCACAGACTTGAGCGAGCGTGTAATCGATATAGTAGAACGGACTACCGAAGACGTGTCCTTGTTGATGCCACCATGCACCTGAATCGAGATAATCGTTCGCTTCGTAATCACGATGCGGCAGGTATTTCTTCTCGATCGTTCGCCATGTCTGACGACGTTCTGCTGGTGTCAGTTCAGGTTGGTTGTAGATGACGTGTTGGAACTCGTCAATCGCAACGCCGTACGGAAGGAATGTGACGCTTCCTGCGAGGTGATTGAACTTGTATTTCGCTGTCTCTTCACCGAAGAACTCTTCCATCCACGGATAAGCGAAGAATTCCATCGACATCGAGTGAATCTCACACGCTTCATACGTTGGGAAAGCACTCTCTGGAGCTGTCAGGTGACGGCTCTCATAAACCTGGAACGCATGACCGACTTCGTGCGTCAGGACATCGATGTCGCCTGCTGTTCCATTGAAGTTCGAGAAGATGAATGGGAGTTTTTCGTCTGCGATGTAGGTACAATACCCACCGCCGGCTTTCCCAGGCTTCGCTGTTAAATCGAGTGCTTCCCGGTCGAGCATGTAGTTGAAGAACTCGTTCGTCTCCGGTGACATCTCTGCGTACATCTTTTTGCCACCTTCAATGATGAACGACTCTTCGCCTTTAGGTGTCGCGTTACCAGACTTGAAGGCAAATCCTTCATCGTAGTAGTACAAGTGATCGACACCGATGCGTCGTTGCTGGCGTTCTTTAAGTTGTGTCGCGAGCGGAACGATCGTCTCACGGATTTGTTCGCGGTACTGTTCGACCATCGATTGGTTATAATCGACGCGGAGCATACGTGCGTATCCGAGCTCGACGAACGATGGGAAACCAAGTGTCTTCGCGATGTCTGTCCGGATGCGAACGAGTTTGTCGTAGATCGTATCGATTGCTTCACCATGCTCGTTTAAGTAGCCATAGCGTGCTTCAGAAGCTGCTTTACGGACATCACGATCAGGTGATTGAAGATATGGACCGAACTGCGATAAGTTAAGCGTCTTGCCATCGAACTCGATTTGAGCAGAAGACATCAGTTTCGTATATTCACTCGAGAGACGATTCTCTTCTTGGAGTTTCGGAATGATCTCTTCCGAGAACGTCTTCAGGCTCGCTTCCGCAATCAGTAATAACTGTTTGCCGTGCGTCTGTTCGAGTTCACTGCGGAGTGGATGCGTCGTCAACGCTTGATAATAGCTTGAGACATATCCTTGATAAATCGCACTCGCTTCATCAAAGAATCCTTGTTCCGTCTCATAGAACGTATCGCGCGTATCGATCGTGTGACGGATCTCGACGAGCTGGCTTGCCGTTTCAAATTGATTTCTGAGGGTATTAATCTCAGTGATGGCTGCGTTTGCTTCATCTACCTGTGTGGCTTCCGTCAGTCGAGCGATCGCTTGATTCATTGATGTTTCAAGCAAGGCAAGGTCAGGACGGACATATGTAATTTCTGAAAATGGTAACATGTAAGCGCCTCCTTATGATTTCTAACTATTATCACACAAAAATACTTGCAAAACCAGAGGGACAAACGTATGCTTTTTGTGAGAACGTGAGCGAGCTGTCTGACAGCTTACTCCTATAAAAAATCGAAACTTCCATTCGGAAGAAAAACGATCGAGAAAGTAGAGGGATAGTATCATGGGATTCTTAAAAAAATTGTTTGGTGGTAACGACGCAGGAAACGCGAAAATCGCTTCTGCACTTACAGGTAAAATCGTCAACATCGAGAACGTACCCGATCAAGTTTTCTCTCAAAAAATGATGGGCGACGGTGTCGCGATCGAACCAACTGAAGGTAAAGTCGTCTCGCCGATCAACGCAACGGTTGAAACGATCTTCCCAACAAAACACGCAATCGGTCTAAAAGGTGAAGATGGTCTTGAACTGTTGATCCACGTTGGTCTTGATACAGTTAACCTTAAAGGTGAAGGCTTCACGGCTCACGTCCAGTCAGGTGACAAAGTCAAAGCAGGAGACGTCCTCGTCGAGTTCGACCTTGACTACATCCGTGCGAACGCACCATCGACGATCACACCGATCATCGTGACGAACCACGATCAATTCACGCTTTCAGCTGTACCAGCTGAAGGAACTTCTGTTGTCGCAGGCGACACAGAGCTCTTCAAAGCAACACACAAATAAGATACGATACGCCTCCATTCCTTGCGGATGGGGGCTTTTTTGTCGTCTCATCCCGTGTCTTACCGTTTTGTAAGAGAAGTGAAAGCAAAGTCCATTTTGAGAAAAGTATGGAAGGACTAGACTGAGTGTAACGAATCAAACACAGGAGGCATTACAGATGAAAGCAATCTTACAAGCAGAACAGATTTCAAAAACGTATCAAACGAAAACAGCGCGCCACGAAGCACTGCGTCCGACGACGCTCCGTGTTCACGAAGGAGAATTTGTCAGTATCATGGGTCCATCCGGTGCCGGGAAATCGACATTACTCAATCTGCTGTCGACGATCGATCAGCCGACGGACGGCTCGATTTTAATCAACGGATCAGACGTGACAGCGATGAAGGAAAAACAATTAGCCCGTTTCCGTCGGGAGCAACTCGGCTTTATCTTCCAGGACTTCAATCTCCTCGATACGATGACGGTTCGAGAAAATATCGCCTTACCGCTATCACTCGCGAACGTCGATAAAAAGATGATCTTAGAACGTGTCGATCGTGTGGCGCGTCAACTTGGTATCCACGACTTACTCGATAAACGTCCCGTCGAACTATCAGGTGGACAAAAACAACGGACGGCTGCCGCTCGCGCCATCATTCATGATCCGTCGCTCATTTTAGCCGACGAGCCGACCGGTGCGCTTGACTCGAAGTCGGCAACAGGATTGCTCGAAGCGATGCAAGCGCTCAACGACGAAGGCGCGACGATTTTAATGGTAACGCATGACCCGATGACAGCGTCTTATGCGGAACGGATTCTGTTCGTCAAGGATGGAGAGCTGTTTAAGGAAGTCCATCGCTTCGGTTCGCAGAAGGAATTCTTCGAGCAGATCATGGAAGTCCAACGCGAACTCGGAGGTGCCGTCCGTGAGCTTGTCTAAACTGGCGTTTCAAAATTTGAAGAACATCCGTCAAAACGTGATGTACCTCGGTGCCGTCACGTTTGCGATTCTGATTTACTATACGTTTCTCGCGATTCGATCGAATGAAGCGATGCTTCAGGCGAACGAATTGTACGGAAAACTGGGAACGGTCTTTACGGGAGCAAGTGTCATTCTAGCGCTTTTTTCTGCCATCTTCATCTGGTATTCAAGTGACTTCTTCTTACGTCGTCGTAAGAAGGAAATCGGGCTCTACGCGTTGCTCGGTCTAGAGCGAGGGCAGATCGCCCGCCTGATCTTCCTTGAGACGATGGGGTACGGAGTAATTGGTCTAATTCTCGGAATTGCGATTGGTACCGTCGCTTCGAAATACTTCGTGCAGCTCCTTGCTTCCGTCATGGCGATGCAAGTCGATGCGACCTTTACGATCAGCGGAACTTCCGTCATGCAGACGATTGGTGTCTTCCTGTTGATTTTCTTGATCATTGCTTTACGTTCTGCTCGGACGATTTATCGTTTTACATTAATTGAACTGTTCAAGGCAGAACAACAAGCGGAATCGCTTCCGAAAGTGCATCCGATCTTAGCTGTCCTTTCCGTCATCTTGATCGGTGTCGGTTACTATTTGACCGGACAACCGTTGATGGATCACTTTACAATCGTTGCCCCGCTCTTGATGCTCTGCGTCATTCTTGGGACGTTCGGAACGATGAGTTACTTTACGATCTTCTTATTGCGCGTCTTAAGTAATCAAGCGCGGCACTTCAAAGGAACGAATTTGATTCTGCACGGGCAATTGTTGTCACGAATCAAATCGAATGCCGTCATGCTGTCGACGATCACGGTCATCACTGCCGTGACATTGACGACGGTCGGTACAGCGACATCGATCTATTATTTCATCGATCAGACTGTTGAGGAGCAAGTTCCGTACAGTCTATCGATTGCGAGTAAACAAGCAGAAGCGGAACAGCTAATTGCCAAGTCCGACCAGAAAATCGACAGCCGGACGATGGTCAACGTCAAGAACGTTGACCATGAGATGACCGATCTGCCGAACCCGCTGACGTTCACACGCTACTACGCGACGTATGCGTATGAAGACCAGCCGGGACAATTCAGCTACGTCAACTATTCGGACTACGTCAAGCTCGCGAAAGCGAACGGGAAAACGGTCATCAAAGAACCAAAACAAGGCGAAGCGATCGTCCTTGAGACATTCAAAGGAAACGATTTGTTGAAGATGAAAGTCAAATCGCCGGTCGGTGTTGAAATTAAGGACGTTCATGAGTCCTTTCGCATCACCGCTGCGACGAATCTACCAATCGCTCAACTTTATGAGAAACAGCGGCTCGCCTTCGTCGTAAACGATGATGCGTTCGCGAAGATGCCGGAAAAAGGCTTCACGCTGACGAATTATCAGTTCTCGGATGAACGTCATGACGATGGATTGATGAAACAGTTGACACAACTATATGGAAAACAAGCGGATACGGAGATGGCGGCGTACTATCCTGTCTATGCGATGACGACGGCAACGACCGGCTTACTCGCGTTTGCTGCCGGCTTCCTCGGTCTCGTCTTCTTGCTTGCGACGGGTTCAATCATCTACTTCAAGATGCTCGCGGAAGCAGAAGAATCGAAACAACGGTTTGCCATCATCCAGAAAATCGGTGTCGATGAGAAAGAACAGACGGGCATCATCCGTCGCCTTGTCGGATTCGTCTTCTCCTTACCGTACGTGCTCGGACTCGTTCATAGTTTAGTTGCGATGCAAGTCTTGCAGAAACTGTTGAACTACAACATCGTTCGTCCGACATTACTTGCGATTGTTTGTTATACGATCGTCTATCTGATCTACTATATCGTTACGGTCCGTGCGTATCGCCGCATCGTCACGTGATGAACTAAAAAGGGGTACACCGAACTGGAAACGGAATAATCGTTTCCAGTCCTTTTTGAGTTCGTTATGATAAAGGGAGAAGGAGTTGATAGGAACGATGCATACGATTTTATTAGTCGAAGATGACATGAAGATTGCTACATTATTGAGAGAATTACTTGAACGCTATGATTTTAGAGTCGTCGTTGAAGATGGGAGAGGGGATGTCGTCGCGGTCTTTGAAGAGACGAATCCGGACGTCATTCTATTGGATGTCAATTTACCGAAGTTTGACGGTTTCTATTGGTGTCGACAATTGCGGATGAAGACACGGGCACCCATCCTGTTCATCTCAGCACGGGTCGGGGAGATGGATCAAGTCATGGCGCTTGAATACGGAGCGGATGATTACATCGTCAAGCCGTTCCAAGGAGCGGTCGTCATCGCGAAGATTAAAAGTCAGATTCGCCGGGCCTATGGCACGCTCTCGAACGAGACAGATGAGCGGACCGTGACGAAAGAAGGTGTCACGCTGTACTTGGACCGTTATATCGTCGAGTACGGGGAACAGTCGATTGAGCTGTCAAAAAAAGAGGGACTGATCCTTGAGATGTTGCTGACGGCAAGTCCACGAATCGTCAGTCGGGGCGATTTACTCGAACGGATTTGGGATGACGAAGCATTCGTCGATGAGAATACATTGAACGTCAACATCACGCGTGTCCGCAAACGGCTTGCCGAGATCGGTGTCGCTGGACTTGAGACGGTGCGAGGCGTCGGTTATAAACTGGTCCTTGAACCATGAAGCTCTTTTTACGGCACGCGATACCAGGCATCATCTTCTTTACTGGACAAATGCTCATTTTATATGCCGTCTTATGGCTCTATGATCTTTATCGCCCAGCAGCCTTCTTTTATATCGTGCTCTTGAACAGTATCGGTCTCTTGATTTATCTCAGTTATCGTTTCTTCAGCATGCTTCCGTTACTACGACGGATGCAACAGCCGGTCCAGTCGGTCGCAGAACCGATTCGCAGTGATAGTGAAGAACCGATTTCCGTTGCCGTCGAACAATTTTTAGAGCGACAACAGACCTTATTTCGAAACAGTCTGTTTGCTGAACGACGAAAGGAAAAGGAACGCCATCGGTATGTCGACCAATGGATTCACCAGATGAAGACACCGTTGTCCGTCATCGAGCTGATCCTCGAACATCCAGGAGAACAGTATCAGGCCGATTTACGGCAAGAGGTCGATCGATTGCGCAGTGGACTCGACCAGATGCTCTATTCGTCACGTTTAGAAGCAATCGAGACAGATTTGAAGGCAGAACGATTGGCACTGAAGCCGCTCATCACGAGCATCATCAATCAAGAAAAACGATTATTCGTCAAAAATCAGGTTTTTCCGAAACTTGATATCGCTGAAGACGTGTACGTCTACACGGATGCGAAGTGGTTTCGTTTCCTCGTCCTACAGCTCGTGACGAACGCCATCAAGTACACGACGGGACATGGTCGTGAAGTCGCTCTGACAGCAAAAGTGACAAAGGGGCAAGTCGTCCTTTCCGTTCAAGACGACGGCGTCGGGATTCCAAAACGAGACGTCCCACGTGTTTTTAATGCGTTCTTCACTGGCGAAAACGGACGACGTTACGGGGAATCGACCGGAATGGGATTGTATTTCGTCCAGCAAGTTTGCTTGAAGCTTGGGCATGAGATTGAACTCGAGAGTGAGGAAGGGGTCGGCACGACATGCCGGATTCGATTAGTAGGAGGTCGCGCACATGATTGAGGTCAAACAATTAGGGAAGGTCTATCCCGGAAAGGTGACGGAACAACCGTTGACGGATGTGAATTTCCGAGTCGAAGAAGGTGAGATGGTCGCGGTCATGGGACCGTCCGGTAGTGGGAAATCGACGCTGATTAACTTGCTTGCGACTCTCGACGAACCAAGTTGGGGATCAATTCTGATTGACGGCGTCGACACAGCGACGTTCAAACGAAAAGAGATGACACGTTTCCGACGCGAGACGCTCGGCATCATCTTTCAGGAATTCAATTTACTCGATTCGTTGACGCTCGGTGAGAACATGCTCGTCCCGTTGATGCTGTCAGGGAAAAAAGCAAAGCTCGCGCGGGAAGAGATGGAAGAGTTGGCGCGTCGTCTACAAATTGATGATCTGCTTGATAAACAGGTCGATGAGGTCAGTGGTGGACAACGGCAACGGACAGCGATCGGTCGCGCCTTGATCCATACACCACGTCTGATGCTTGCGGATGAACCGACGGGAGCACTCGACTTCCAAGCGACGAAACACGTCATGGATGTCCTAGCCGAGTTAAACGCGACGGGCATGACGATGGTCATCGTGACCCACGATCCGCAAGTCGCGTCGTATTGTAATCATGTCTTATTCCTAAAAGACGGTAGTATTCAAACGGAGTTGTTCCGCGATGAACCACGCCGTGTCTTTTTCCAACGGGTCATCGAATCGCTATCGTTGTTAGGAGGGGATGAGCATCAATTATCTGCAATACGCCCTACGTAACATCCGGCGCTATCAGCGCTTGTATTACGGCTATGCCTTGACAATCATCATCGCGATGACGATCGTGACAAGTTATTGGAACTTGTTGACGAATGGATCATTCCAAAACGTCGCCAAAATCCTCAGTCAATTGAACCAAGTCATCGAGATGACGATCTTCTTCGTCTTCATCGCGGAGCTGATCATCCTTTTCTTTAGTGTCTTGTTCATTTATTCGACGACCTATACGATGCTTGAGCACCGTAAGAACGATTTACGGACGATGCGCACGCTCGGCAGTGGACTGTCACACTTCTTAAAGTATTTTTTAATTGAAGTCTTGATCGTTGGTGGTTTAGCCATCACTGCGGGAATGATTTTAGGTAATGTCTTGACGAAGATGCTGTTGCTGTCCGTTGTCAAAGTCATGTTCTTACCAGCAATCGAATTCGAACTATCCTTTTATGCGATTCTTGCGTTGATTGGTGGTGCCTTCCTTGTGTTGCTGACGGCAACGGTCCTTGCGATCTACCGCTTTCGTCCCGATCGACCGACACGTTCCCGTTCGCTATTTCGAAAACGAGCCTGGATTCTGACGCAAATCGGAGCGTTACTCCTGTTGATCTATGGTTATGCCTTAGCCTTTGTTCGGACGGAAGGATTTTATATATTTTTCCCGCTTGTCATCTTCATCGGGTCCTTCTTTATTTGTCGATATGTCTTACCGTGGTTGACCAAGTTATATCGACCACGTCGCTTGTCGCTGCGGAAACTGATTGTCTCGGAAATCGCCAATCAATTGCGAACGAATAGTACGCTCATTGCCCTCGGAACGATTCTAACATCGTGTGCGCTAACAGCAGTCGGACTCGTCTTCTTGTTTCAATTGATTGGACTCGACTTATCATCACAGAACCAATTCGGGCTCGTCTATTACGAAGAATCCGCTCAACCGACGAAACGATTGAAGGATATCAAGCAGACGATGACCGAGGCATTCCCGGATCGCTACCAGCAGGATATCCAAGTGAAGGCAGAAGGAACACGCATCCTCCTACCGATCTCGTCGTACAACAAGATGATGCGGCAACTGGATCTTAAGGAGCGGACAGCGACGGGACGTCAAAGTTTCTTTGTACCAGCACGTCCGGTACAACTCGAAGAGAATACACCGACGATGAAAAAAGAGAAACAGGCGATGGAGAAAGAAGACTTTGAATTACTTCCCGCTGCTTCTCACGATTTAATATTTGGTTACAATTATCAAATCGAGACGATCTTCGTCGTCAGTGATGCCGTCTTTCAGACACTCAAGCAACCCGTCCGGCAAATCGTCGTCTTCGATACGCCAGCCTACCATGATTACGGAACGAAGGACTGGAAACAGTGGATGAAAATCGTCCGCAACATCCAGTCGGCAGCAAAGCTAGATGAGAAGCAACCGGTGCCCTATCAACTGATCAATGAGACGGAAGATGAGATTGACGGGATCCGAATCGTGCGACTCGTCACGTTCGTCGTCGTTCTCCTGACGATCTGGTTATTCGTCATCAATGCCAGTTTTTTGCATGTGTGGATGCAGATGACGGCGGAACAGGAACAAAAGCGGATGAAGACGTTGTTTGCGCTAGGGTTCGGTTCCAGGAACATCCGCTGCTACTTATTAATGAAGTATGGCGCTGTTCTGCTCATTCCGTATCTGATTTCTGTCTTTCATGCCTTTTTATTGTTCCAAGTCGTCGTCACACAAGCCGGACTACAGCCGGGATCTTTTCTTAACTTAGCTGTCTTTTGGATCAGTATCGTCACGGTCGGGTACTTCTTGAGTGTCCTACCGATTTGGTTGCGTTACCCACGGCATCTGTTCCGGAATTCATCCGAAAGTTCGATGTATCCGACACCGGATTCAAGGGTATGATGATACCATAGGAATAAGGGAGGGAATCGTATGCTAGACCATTCACCATATCGGGGTTACGGTGACCGGATTCGTATTTTACGGGAGCGTGCCGGGATTACGATCGAACAGTTGGCTGAACGACTCGGCGTCGCACCATACTTCATCCGCCGGACGGAGCTCAGCGAAGTCTATCCAACCAAACCCTACATCGAAGCATTGGCGGACGTCTTGAACATCGACGCTAGTTATTTGGCACGGCATATCTGGACGGGGGAGTCATTGAAGTTCATCATGCAGCAAAACACACCGCTCGAAGAGATGAAGCTTGCTTATGAACAGACACTCGGACAAGACGGGACGTGGGTCGAAGAACAGCTCGAAGAACGGATGCGTCTGTTTGATTTAATGTATGACGAGGACGTCAAACGGATTGAGCAGACGATGAGTGCGACCGAGCAACGGATCTTCCATGAGCTCGTCGAAGCCGTGATGGAAGCAGGGGAATTGCAACGCGATCAAGCGGAAGAGACGTATGAGTTGTTCGAGGATAAACTTCCATCGATGATGCAACTCGATGAATACCTCGACCGCATGACGGACGGTATTTCTTTATCCAGTTCGACCTATTATGCGGATTACAGCGACCGGAAAAGTCGTTCTCGCTACCATCGCAAATAAAAAAAGTCGCTGTCTTCTGATTGACGTTCAGAAGACAGCGACTTTTTATTAACGTTGTGGCATCGGGCGTGGACGACGCGTCTTTTGACGGATTCGACCGATGATGAAACCAATGATCGCATTTGCAATGACGAGTACCCAACCGACATAGCCGAAATTGAGAGTTAAGCTACCGAGCATCGCTTGCCATTTGAAAATCATCATCACATCACCACGCAAGACGAATCGCGCGATACAGACGAGTAAGACAGTCAGTCCGGCGATGAAGACACCGACCCAGCTTCCGTATAAACGAGAAGAGTGGCGGCGCACCGCAACGAAGGACCAGCAAAAGAGGCTAGAGATGAACGCCATGCCTCCATAGGCAAGGACGAGTTCCCATGTCGCACTCGCTTGCGGGAATTTCGTGAACATGACAAGTGACGAGACCATGGCAGCAGCTGTGAAAAGGATCGCTGCCCAAAAACGAGACCGCATAACGTAGTTCCTCCTAAAGGCTTTTTCTCACCTAACGATAGCGGAAACGATTCGTCTTGTAAACTGTTACCGGCGACCACTTAAGATCCGGCGCAACTGTTTGAGTGGATTCGATCCATAGAACAGAACACCACCCCGGTAGAATTTGGTTCCGACGAATAAGGCAAGCGAGATACTGATCAGCATTAAGATGAGCGAAATCGACACTTGCCATAGCGGTACATCGGTCAACATGACGCGCAGGAACATGACCATCGGTGTAAAGAACGGAACAAATGACAGGACGACGACGGCTTGGTTCGTCGGTGCATTCAGACTAAACATCGAAATCATGAAAGCAGCGACGATCAACAAGATGACCGGTAACGTCACTTGCTGCGCATCCTCGACCCGGCTGACGAGTGAACCGAGTGCCGCGAGTAACGTTGCGTACAGGAAGTATCCGAGCAGGAAGAAGACGAACAGATAAATGATCGTCCGGGCACTCAAGGAATCAAGTGATAACTGATCGAATAAACTGCTGTTTTGAGCACTGTAGTAGCCGACACCAACGAGGATCGATAATTGTACGAGACTGACCGTCGCGATCGAGAGGATCTTCGCCAGCATATGTTGAATCGGACTCGCTGCTGAAATCAGCAACTCCATGACGCGTGATGACTTTTCGTTCGCGATTTCCGTGACGATCATCCCACCGTAAATTGCAATCGTGAAGTACATCAAGAACAACAAGACATAGACGAGCGCCGAGGCAGCAAAGAGTTCATCCTCACTTTTCCCACCCGTCGACGTCAACTCCTGTTTGACAGGAACAGGTTCAGCGAGCGAGGCAAGGACGTTCGGATCGATTTCAGCATCCGTGATGACGGCCTGGTCACGGACTTGTTTGACGACCGTTGCGACCTGTGTCTGTAATTCAGACTCAGGACTAGCACTGACGAGTGTCACGTCATACGAATCCTGAACGATTGCCACAGCATCGAATGTTCCGCGGTCGACTGCCTTTCGTGCTTGTGCGACCGTATATTCCTTCGTTGTGATGTCTGAAGTGACACCAGCCTTCTTCAAGGCCGGACGAAGATCGGTCGACAATTCACTAACGAGAGCAACTTTCGGATCGTCACCTGAAAACCAGTCGAGAATCCGTTCGATGTTGCCGAAGCCGACGAGGAACAGAACCATCAGGACCGTCGAGATCAAAAAACTTTTAGCACGCAGTTTCTGTAGTAGATTGAAGCGATATAAAGTCAGGAATTTACGGTTCATAACGTTTTCCGACCTCCTCGATGAAGATATCCTGCAGGGATAACTGATCCCAGACGAAACGATCGACATGATGTCCTTGACTGACGATATGTTGGAGAAGTTGATCAGCCGTTTCTTTTGAAGAGACTTGGACGATATGCCCATTGTTGTCTGACTCGACTTGTAGAACACCTGGCAAGCTATCCCATAGTAGTGGCGGGGCATCTGTCGTCAAGAGGACACGTGTTTTTCCGTATCCCGCCTTGATGTCAGGGAGATAGCCAGCAACGACGGGTTTTCCGTGATCGAGGATCGCGACGTGTTCGCAGAGTTCTTCGACATGATCCATTCGGTGACTTGAGAAGACGATCGTCGTTCCGTCGACGGTTAACTTTTTGACAGCACGTTTTAATTGTTCAGCGTTGACCGGGTCGAGTCCGCTGAATGGTTCATCTAAAATCAGCAGTTCAGGTTTATGTAGGACAGCAGAGATCAACTGAATCTTTTGTTGATTTCCTTTTGAGAGTTGTTCAACACGCATTTTTTCATACTGCGGAATTTGGAAGTACTCGAGCCATTCCGTTAAGGCTCGCTTCGCATCCTTCCGTTTCATATCACGGAGTTCTGCGAGGAACAAAAGTTGTTCATCGACGCGGACTTTTGGATACAGACCTCGTTCTTCCGGAAGGTATCCGATTTTTGAAGTCGGAATACGCTCTCCATTCCAGGTAATCGATCCTTCAGTCGGTTGCAGTAGACCGAGCAGCATTCGGAACGTCGTCGTCTTCCCGGCACCGTTCGCACCAAGCAAACCAAAGATTTGCCCGCGTGGCACCTCAATCGTCAGAGCATCTACGGCTGTAAAATCGCCGAAACGCTTCGTGATGTGTTTGATTTCTAACATATGAACCTCCTTTAAAGACGTCTGTTGCACGACAAGTGTACCATTGTTACCTAGTGTCCTACGGTTTAAATTGGATAAAGGTTCCAGAAAAAACGAGGAAAGGCTTATTAGTTTACTTTTTGTTCTTTAGTTACTATTATTGTGTTAATAGATACGACTGAAGGAGGAACGCATCATATGAAAACGCAAGGCATCCATCATATCTCAGCAATGGTCGGCGATCCACAAGAAAATCTCGATTTTTACGGAACCATTCTCGGACTACGATTCGTCAAAAAAACGGTCAACTTTGATGATCCAGGAACATACCACTTCTATTTTGGAAACGAATCCGGAGCACCGGGAACGATCATCACGTTCTTTCCGTTTAAAGGCATGGCAAAAGGGAAAGTCGGTGCCGGACAAGTCGGAACGACAGCGTACGCGATTCCGGTCGGTGCAGCAGATTTTTGGAAAGCGCGGCTGACAGAAAAAAACGTCTCGTTTGTAGAGACGGTTCGATTCGGAGAGCAGCAGATCGCCTTCGAAGATCCACATGGTCTTCAAATTGAACTCGTCGAACGCGAGGCAGGACGAGACAGTCGCTATGAAATCGACGGCATCACACATGAGGTCGCGATTAAAGGATTCGCGGGAGCGACGTTACTGTCACGGAATCCATCAGACACAGCAAAATTACTGACAGACACATTCGGCCTGACACTCAGCAAACGGACGGAAACCGTTGACCGGTACATCGCAGAAGGCGAGTTCGGGAATGTCGTTGATGTCGTTCATGGTCAAATGCCAGTTGGTCGTCCGGGAACGGGAACGGTTCACCATATCGCGTGGCGGGCAACGGATCAAAAGGAACAACTCGACTGGATGAACGCCATCAACGCGTTCGGTTTGCTGACGACTGAAGTGAAGGACCGCAATTACTTCACATCGATCTACTTCCATGACCGCGGTCGGATCCTCCATGAAATTGCGACCGACAATCCAGGATTCGCAATCGATGAAGCGTTCGAGATGCTCGGAGAAGACTTGAAGTTACCGGAACAATTCGAAGCACATCGCAGTGCAATCACAAATCATGTAACACCTATTACTGTACCGAAGGGGAGACTCGTATGATTCATTTATACCAAGCACCAAAAACAGCAGACGCACCGATCTTTTTATTCTTACATGGCACAGGCGGAACGGAACAAGATCTCGTCGGACTCGTCTCGTTGCTCGATTCGGAAGCAGGCTACTTGTCCGTCCGCGGGGAAGTCTCGGAAAACGGGATGCCACGATTCTTCAAACGACTCGCGGAAGGCGTCTTCGATGAAGAAGATCTCGCTTTACGGACAGCACGTTTAATTCAGTTTTTACGTGATCAGGCAGCGGAGCGTGACTTCGCGCTCGATCGTCTGATTCCAGTCGGATACTCGAACGGGGCGAACATCGCGGCGAACATGTTGTTTGAAGAAGCCCTCTTTAAACAAGCCATCTTACTGCATCCGATGGTACCACGTCGCGGTGTGACGTTACCGGACTTATCAAGCGTTCGTGTCTTCATCGGCGCTGGTAGCAATGACCCAATCTGTCCGGCTCAGGAAACAGAAGAGTTATCAGCACTCTTGAAGCAAGCCGGTGCATCAGTCGACGTCACGTGGTCGAATTATGGTCACCAACTTGTCATGCCAACGATTGAAGCAGCAACGGATTGGCTGAAACAGTAAAAAAAGGGCTGTCCCATCTACTTCTTTCATAGAAGATGATGGGGCAGTCCTCTTTTCGTTTCAAGCAGGATGATCGCTTTTTGGTCGAGAATAGACGATGAGCACACCACGCTCGACGAGCTGGAGGGCGAGCGTCTGTTTCACTTCTTCCGATGCTTTCGTCTTGGCAAGTTGTCGGTAGAGCAGGCGAAGTTCACGGCGCATCGTCTTACGGATCAGCCACATGCTATCAATCGTGGTACACCAACCGGTCACGGTTTCGTGTCCGATGTAATACTGGGTCTGACGTTCAAGATAACGAATCCACCACTCGTCACGCGCCATTTTTAGTACGACACCTGTGAGGCCAAGTACAAGGATGGCGAGGGGAATGCTTTCATATAAAGGAAGACGACCAAGAACGGTACCAACATTCGTGACGAGGGCAAGCATCACCCATCCTATGCATCCGATGACAAGCCAATATCCAAAGTTGAGAGTACTTCGATGTCGTAACGTCACTTTCGGCGTAAGCAATGAAGTGGCCATCAGAAACACCTCCTTGTTAAATAATCGAATTTTCTGACAATTTGTAGTTGTCCTTCTACTATAGTTACTTTTTCCCGAATCGTCTAGTCATTAGACATGGAAAATGTGTTTCTTTCTTGACGAAATTCGTGTACGCTAAATGTAGAAGTGAGCGGTTACATAAAGGGGGATATAAAGAAATGATGGATCAAGTGATTTGGATTGCTGTCGGTATCGTTGCCGTTGCAGTTTTCTCAGCATCGAGCGTCGCAGCGTACATGGGTGTCAAAAACCAAGAAGACTAATAATCGAAAGCGGCTCATCCCGGAAATCGGGATGAGCCGCTTTTTCGTTTAGTTATTTGCTGTCAAATCGGTTTTCAGCGCATAGGGTTTCAGCGCATCACTCCAGCGCAGGTAACCGCCACCGACGAGATGGAGTCCATCGTACGTCATCCGATTTTGCAGGTATCCCTGTTTATTCGTCAAGACAGGTCGTAGATCAACAAATGGAACATCCACCGATTGAGCAAGGTTTTGTAAATTTCGGTTCAACGCTTCGACGTCCCGATTGATTCGGACGGAATCCGAATACTTCGGTGCGACAGGAACGGTTGACTGAATGACGACGTCGATGTTATTTTTTCGAAGTGTCGTCACAATCGTCGTCATGTTCTCAGTGATTTGCGGAATCGGTGTATAGTGACGAATATCATTGATACCACCCATCAGGAAGACGCGTTTTGGTTTCATCTCGATGATCAAGTCGAGTCGGGTCAAAAAGCCTTCTGTCGTATCACCAGGAATCCCGAAATTCACGATCGTCGGGTCTTCCATCAAGATACGCCAATCAGCAAAATTCGTCATCGAGTCGCCTAACATGACAGCGTTCGCTGATTTTGGGTATTGATAAGTATGGAATAGACTATTCAGACGGACATAGTTCGGGTTCTTATCGTATTGGAAGGTCGTGACTGGAGTCGTACTCGTTGCAGGTAAGACGCTTTCGAATAGTTCGAGCGGTTTACGTCCCAGTAACAATGCAAGGAGAACGACGTTCAAGACGACAGATAGAATCAGGAGTGTCTTTTTCATAAACATTCGTTCCTTTCGAGGGAGTATAAGGGGTAGTGTAACATGAATCGGAATCCGTGGTTTGATAATATCAAAGGTTTTCTTGTCATTTTCGTCGTCATTGGTCACATGCTGACGGATTTACGGTTTGATTATGACGGAAAGTTGCTTGAGACGGTTTATCTGTTGATTTACTCGTTTCATATGCCATTATTCATTATTTTAAGCGGTTATTTCTTCCGCGAAAACAAGTATTTACGTGTCATCCAACTATTTGCCGTCTACTGTGTCTGGCAAATCTTAATTGGATCTTGGGCGACGCTTGGAGAAGGATTGCCGCTCTTTTCTGGTGAAAACATCGGTACGCATCTCCTACGTCCCTACTGGGCACTTTGGTATCTGTTCGTCATGGTCGTCTGGTATATCGTGACGCCGTATGTCGTTCACTTGCGTGGATATGTCTGGTTCGGTCTTGCCTTCGCCTTGCTGTATGGATTCGAACTCGAGAACACGGGATTCTTGGCACTTCGGAAGCTGATCATGTTCTATCCGTATTTCTTGCTCGGGAACTACCTATCGGAACACGAATTCATCCGCATCTTCGAGATGCCGAAGAACTTCAAGCGCCGGATGAACGTCCGCTTGATTGGTGGTGTGACGTTCGCAGCCGTCATGGGCTTCTTATTGTTCGAGGCGTGGCGTGACACACCGCAAGAGATCGTCGATTTCGCGAATGCCTTCAAGCATCGTTTCCCGTACGCTGAACAGTATGACAGTGACACGTGGATTGGTGTACTCAAGCATAGCGTCATCTATGTCTTGTCGATCGCGGCCTCGCTCGGTTTCATGATGTTGATCCCGATGCGTCGTCTTCCGCTCATCACACGAGCTGGGGAACTCAGCCTCTACGTCTATCTACTCCATGTCTTCTTCGTCATGGCGTGGCGTCAATATGTGACGGATGCATTCGTACCGCAACCGTGGCTCGCTTTACTGATCATGATTGGCGTCGCCTTGTTGATCGTTGGTATCATCATACACCCACTCGTCGTCCGTGTCCTCCGTCCTTTGATTGAGATTGACATTCGCCCGATCGTCGAGAAACGGGAAGACCTTTCAAAATAAGGCGGAATGCATTACACTTTAAGATAGATGGATTACTAGACGAAGGGCGTGGAAGGTATGTCATATAATTTAAATAATGCGGACGGTGTCGTGAACGTCTCGCAACAAGTCATCGAGGTCATCGCAGGGGTAGCTGTTCAAGAAACGGAAGGCATCGCCTTTACAGCAGATGATTCGAAACTGCAGGAAAAACAGATGGTCAAACTCGTAAAAGTCGAAGATGTCGGTGGCGACATCACGGTCAGTCTGTCCGTGCATATCAAATACGGCATGTCGATCATCAAGACAGCTGGAAAAGTCCAAGAACGGATTGCGCAAGACATGGAAAACATGCTTGCGTTCCAACCAAAAGCGATCAACGTCCGCGTCATCGGACTCTTAAAAGGATAAGTAAAACGTCTCGGCATCTTGTGTGCCGAGACGTTTTTTTAGGAAGAGGGAGGAAGATAACGGAGACCGAATGCAGGAACATCTGTTGCGGTGCAGGAGAAACGGAGACGAATCGCATGTTGGCTATGAGCGGGTAAGGACAATCCAGGATGGATGACGTCTGCGAGTGGCGTCTCGTCATTCATCAATTCGAACGCCAGCGCCTCGAGCGTCAGTGTCTGATCGCTGGCATTACGGACAAGGACGGTCGCGGTCACAGTATCCGGCTCGCGCATGATCGAGACCGGTAAGAGAGACCAGCCATCTGCTGGGGGTGTCGGGTGCGAATAAGCGACTTGACGGATGATGCGTCGTTCCGATTCCGTGAAGTCTTCGTCGATGAACAGCTCGGTCAGCGTCTCACTTGAGAAGACGAGCTGCAATGGCTCCGTCAACTGCTCGAGGTCGACGAAACAATCATCTTCTTCGAACGTCAACCAGAGTGGCAACGTCGCCATCGGAAGTATGACGGGAACTTCTTCGATACTGAGGACTTTCCGAGCGACGAGTTCGTCACCGGAGAGCGCAAGGATGACAAGATCATTCAGATGGAACGACCGAGACAACGTGTTTTGGAACAAGGCGATGACTTGAAGCGGACGACGCGATAAGACTTGAAACAGATGGATCGCCATCTGATTGACCTGTAACTCAGGTAGTTGTTTCGCGACGTGACGAAAGACGTATTCGTCTTCCTTGACGATCGGCATGTCCTCCGTGAAATAGAGTGGGGGACGAAACACTTCATTCGACGTGTGCATGGTTCAGTTCTCCTTCGCTATCGTATGTCTGTTCGACGCGGCAGATGCCAGAAAGGACCTGCTTTTCGAAACTCGCAATGGCATATTCGAAGTAATCCATGCCTTCCCGTTCGAAGATGCGGACCGGTTGTTCTTGTCCGTAACTCCGGAGGTGGATTCCTTCTTTTAAGCTGTTCATGGCTGTTAAGTGGCGCGTCCATTGCTCATCGAGTGCAAGGAGGATGAAGCGTTTGACGGTCTCTTTTTCAGCCGCAACATGGGCAACGAGCAAGGCTTCAGTGTCAGCAATCAGCGGTTCAAGTTGGCGTTTCATCTCGTCGATCGTTTCCAGTCGTTCTAACGTGACCGGTTGATGTAACAGTTGCTCGAGTTCCGTCGTGACGAGAGACAGCGGCCATTCTTCCGGGACGAGATCGTCAGAAAGCGTTTGGTCGATGATCGACGGCAAGACACGTCCGGCAAACGGTTGGACGATGTCTTCGAGTGACGTCGCATCAACGATTCTGTTGCGGAGATGATAGATTGCTTGCCGTTGTTCGCTGATGACTTCTTCGAGCTGGACGAGTTCATCTCGAACACTCCGATTGACGGATTCACACGTCGACTGAGCGAACTGCAATAGATCCCGAACGTCACGTGAAGCCAATGGACCGGAAGCATCCCGTACTTTTTGTTGCACGCGTGCGAGACGGTCGCGCGCGAAACGACGAGGCAGTTCATCTTCGAGTGAGAGATAAAATTGTGTCAATCCGGGATCGCCTTGGCGACCTGCCCGACCACGGAGTTGGTTATCGATCCGGATCGATTCATGGCGTTCCGTTCCGATGACGAACAAACCGCCTTGTTGTTGTGCCGTTTCATCAAGTAAGATATCCGTTCCGCGACCAGCCATGTTCGTTGCGATCGTGATTCGACCGGCTTGTCCGGCTGAAGCGATGATCCGAACTTCTTGGTCGACGGTTTTTGCGTTCAGGATCTCGTAGGTAAGTCCGTGTGCATCAAGTGTCTTCGCGACGCGTAAGGATTGTTCAATCGATGAAGTACCGATCAGAACTGGTCGTCCCGTGACGTGTGCCGATTTCGTCGCCAGCGCGATCGCTTCTAATTTTTCGTCACGCGTCGCAAAGATGACGTCCTCCGCATCGATCCGGATTTTCGGACGGTTCGATGGAATCGTCACGACATCCATGCCGTACGTCTTTTGAAACTCCTCCCGTGACGTCGCCGCTGTACCCGTCATTCCTGCCACCTGATGATAAAGACGGAAATAATGCTGAATCGTGATTTGTGCCGTCGTCCGGTTCTCTTCCGTGACGGGAACACCTTCTTTTGCTTCAAGTGCCTGATGTAACCCGTCGGATAGACTGCGTCCTTCCATCAGACGACCTGTGAAGAGGTCGACGAGCGCGATTTTTTGATCCTTGACGATATAGTCGACATCTCGCTTGAGGACGACATGGGCACGTAAGGCTTGAATGACGTAATGGAAAAGGACGGAGTGCTCAGCAGCGAACAGATGATCAATCGCAAACGCCTCCTCGATCGTCTCGATCCCATGGTCAGTCAAGGCGACCGCTTTAATCTCTTCGTCGAACGTATAATCCCGCTCGTCTTCGAATGTCTGGACGACATGACGGACGAGTTGCTGTAACCCTTCGTGGACACTGTCTCGTTCCGCCATGATGAGTGGCGTTTTCGCTTCATCGATTAAAATGCTATCGACTTCGTCGATCAAGGCGAAATGAAGCGGACGTTGCAGACGTTCCGTCGGCTCCATGATCAGATGATCGCGCAGGTAATCGAACCCGAATTCAGTTCCGACACCGTATGTAATGTCTGCTGCGTAGGCGATCCGTTTTTCCTCAAACGTAGCTTCAGCGGAATTGATTCCGACCTGCAACCCTAAAAATCGGTGAATCTGACCGATTTGCTCCGCATCGCGTTGTGCCAGATACTCATTGACGGTAATGACGTGGACACCTTTTCCGTGAAGCGCCTGAGTGAAGCTCGCGAGTGAAGCAACGAGCGTCTTTCCTTCACCGGTCGCCATCTCGGCGATTTGTCCTTCAAGTAACGCCAGACCGCCCATGAGCTGCACATCGTAATGCCGTAAGCCGAGCGTTCGTTTACTCGCTTCTCGGACAAGGGCGAATGCCATTGGTGTGATTGCATCGATTCGTTCCCCGGCTTGTAGCCGCTCACGTAATGAGGCGGTCAATTCACGTAACGCTTGATCGGATGTTTGTTCCATTTCTCGTTCTAGGCTATTGATCGTCGTTACGATTTTTTCATAACGATGAATTCTTCGACTTTGATCATTCAACAACTGTTTAACACGTTGAAACATCTTCGTCACTCCCTCATATGCTATGAGATTCATTATAGCAGTTAAAAAATGTAAAACGAATAGTAAAGAACGAAATAAGTAAAACATTCCCTTAAAATTGAAAGCGTTATCAAAATTAACGTGTTTCGCGCTTAAAAATAGAAAATCAGAAATATTTGATAACGCTTGCAAAGATTCGGAAGAACCAGTAAAATTATTCATAAGGCAAGTGCAATCGTTTGCGCAAAGTCATTCGATTTCTTGCCTTTCATGGACGATGGAAGAAAGGATGGATGTCGGATGGCACCAACGATCGAAGCGGTCATTTTTGATTTAGACGGCGTAATTACCGATACAGCAGAGTATCACTACTTAGCGTGGAAACAACTTGGAGAGGATTTGGATATCCCGTTCGACCGGGAATTCAATGAGACATTAAAAGGTGTCAGCCGGATGGATTCACTCGGGCGTATCCTTGCGCTCGGTGGAAAACAGAACGCTTTTTCGGAGGAAGAGAAGCTAGCACTTGCTGCGAAGAAAAATGAACACTACGTCACATTGATCCAACATATTTCTGAACAGGATCTTCTTCCTGGAATCACTGCATTCCTCGATGAAATCCGAAACGCTGGGCTGAAGATCGGAATGGCGTCCGCCTCTAAAAATGCGCTGATGGTCGTCGAGGCACTAAAGGTCCGACACTATTTCGATGACATCGTAGACGCTGCGACCGTTGCACAATCGAAACCACACCCTGAAGTGTTTCTCCGTGCTGCAGAAGCACTCGACGTCGAACCGAGCCGTTGCATCGGTGTAGAAGATGCGACAGCTGGCATCACTGCCATCCACGCTGCCGGCATGTATGCCGTCGGAGTTGGACCGGAGTCGGCACTCCATGAGGCAGACTATCGTGTCGATTCGACAGATTTGCTATCCCTTGAGCAAATCCTCGCTAGTCGCTCCCTTGTCTGAACCATTCCCTGATGGTGAAGGACATTCCTTGAAAGTTATGTGTATGCAAAAAGGATCGCTTCCCTGAGCGATCCTTTTTTGATATGGCGTTGATTTAAAGTGAGGCGAGAATGCCGTCCGCGATTGCTTGCGCGTAACGTGACTGATACGATGCGTTCGTCAGTTTAGCACGATCCGCGCTGTTCGAGAGAAAACCGAGTTCCGCTAGAATCGACGGTGCTTTCGTACCACGAATGACGGCATAGTTTGCATAGTGGACGCTTCGGTCGCGCATGCCAGCGTATGAGACGAGGCGTTGTTGGACGTTACGAGCGAGGTTGATCGAAGAGGCTCCTTTATAGTAGAAGGTCTCTGCTCCGTATGCTTGCGTACTTGTGGAAGCATTGATGTGGACACTGACGAAAGCAGTCGTTGCATGACTGTTCGTAAGGGCACTCCGCTCTCCGAGTGACGGGTAGTAGTCGTTCGTATAACGCGACATCGTCACATCGACTTTTCCGGCAAGACGCTCGGCGACTTGTTTCGTGACAGCAAGGACGATGTCGCGTTCAGCAACGCCGTAACGAACTGCACCTGCGTCGTGTCCGCCGTGACCCGGATCAAGGACGAGAAGTGGACGGTTCGATGGTGCCGGTTGGAACAACGTCAGATATGTCGCATCGACATAACCGCTTTGACCACTTGCTGTCCTGACAGCAACGAACCCTTTTGTTTGATGACGCGAATTCGTGACGACGACAGGAGTACCGCGTCCAAGACGGGCGATTTGACCACTGAGCGTCGACGCGCTCGCACGAAGCGCGACACTATTGCCTGACGGGATCAACACATACATCTTTGAACCACTATAATCGACGTTTCCAGTCGTCGAGGCAGGAACGGAAGTCCCTTTTTTCAGGTACGTTCCCATGACATACCCCGTTTTCCCTTGGTACTGGACCGTGTGCCAATTCGATTTAACGGCGAGGGAATTGACAGCAGTTCCACTTGGAATCGTCGTCAGGACTTTTCCGGATGTCGAAGGAGACGAACGGAAATTCAAGCGATCCGTCGTCGTATAGACCGTTGTTTTGGCTGGTGTGGTCACTTTCTTTAAATACGAACCAGAAACATAACCGGTCTTATTTGCATAGGTCACTTTGTACCAATTCCCGCTTTTGAAACTTGATTGTACACCGGCTCCCTTAGGAATCGTCAGTAATCGAGTAGAAGATGTCGTTGCGGCACTACGTAAGGATAGCGCATCCGTCGTCTTATAAGACGTCTTCGAAAAAGAAGTGCCACTCTCGATTTTCTTCAGATAAGATCCGGTCACATATCCCGTCTTTCCTTTATATGACAACTTATACCAAGAGCCTTTTCGATAGCTCGACGCGACTTTCGTCGTCTTCGGGATCGTCAGTAACTTTTTAGAAGACGTCGAGTTCGAACTGCGTAGATTCAAGGCATCCGTCGTCTGATACGAAGTTTTCGTAAAGGTTATACCAGAAGCAGCCGATACAGTAGAAGAAGCAGAGGCGAAGCAACCGGATACCAACGAAAGTACTAGCGCGGTCCGAAGTGTTTTAGGTAATTTGCCCATTAAATTTCCAGTCTCCTTTTCGGTAAAATAAGAAAGATATATATTGAATTAGTAGAACTTAAGTATTATTAAAATAGTTAAATATCGAAATTATATGTTCCGTTTTCACTCCTTTCTGTTAATATGAGGTGTAGCCAATTTATCGGTAAGGATATGAAAATATTACAGGATAATTAAATAATTAAAGAAATTATATATTATCAAGACAAATTATAGTTTAAAATATTTCAAAATACATACAAATGAAACACGATTGAAACATTAATGTATAAAAAAGGAAAGAGGGGCAAGGAATGGGTAACAGTGAACACATCTACCGCGAACTAATGGAAATCGAAGAGGAATACCGTCGTTTACAGCGGCGTGCCGAGTATTTGATCTCGGAATTAAGCCGTGGAACGGGAGAACATTCGCAAGAAGTCGCCGTCACGCATGAGCGTCCGTTAAAACAACGTCGCGTCAACCAACGGTACCCGCTAGAAGTCTACGTGCACCAAATCAGCGATTTAATGCGCGAGCGTGAATCGATGACAGCACGTGACATCCAAATGGAGCTTGAATTGCGTTACCGTCACCAAATTAGTAACATCTACCAATTGATGGCGAAAGTCGAACAGGCAAACCCTGCCATCAAAAAAGTCGGGCGCGGTATCTATACATATGATCCAGCTGCTGAAGTACCGATCTTCATGTAAGAGCCGCTCGTCGGCTCTTTTTTTTTATGATATAATTCGCGCAGGAGCGTGATGTTACTATGTTATGGACTGCGTCCATCGTCTGTTTTATCGCCGCCTTACTGATCACACCCGTCGTGAAACGCTTTGCGATTGCAGTCGGTGCCGTTGACAGTCCAGACGCGCGAAAAGTACACGTCCGAATCATGCCGCGACTTGGCGGATTAGCGATCTATATCGCCTTCATGATCGGTTATTTTATCTTACAACCTTCGAGTCCGTATGCGACGCACATTTTAGTCGGTGGATTCGTTATCATTTTGACCGGTGCACTGGATGATCGATTCCAACTCAATGCCCGTTTGAAGCTGATGGGGCAAATCGTTGCTGCCGTCATCGTCCTAAACGGTGGGATCCGGATCGAGTTCATCAATCTACCGTTCGACCAGCAGTTATATCTCGGATGGTGGAGTGTTCCGCTGACGTTCCTTTGGGTCATCGGGATTACGAATGCCGTCAACTTGATTGATGGATTAGACGGATTAGCAGCGGGTGTCTCGAGTATCGTCTTGTTGACATTGATCAGTCTTGCCGTCATTCAAGGAAACGTCTACGTGACGATCGTCGCGATTCTCTTATTGATGAGTACGTTCGGTTTTCTGTTTCATAACTTCTACCCAGCGAAGATTTTCATGGGTGATACTGGTGCCTTGTTCCTCGGCTATATGCTTGGTGTGTTATCACTCCTTGGATTCAAGAACGTGACGTTGTTCTCGCTTGCGGTTCCGGTCATTTTGCTTGGGATCCCGATTTCCGACACGTTGTTTGCGATCGTTCGACGGGTATTGCAAGGAAAACCACCATTTGCGCCGGATAAGGCCCATCTGCATCACCGATTGCTTGATCTCGGCTTTACGATGCGCCAAGCCGTGCTCGTCATCTATGGACTCTGCGCCATCTTCGGGATGACAGCGATTCTATTCTCGCAGACGAATTCGATCGGTGCCCTCGTCTCACTCGTCATGTTATTGCTCGTTCTTGACATTCTCGTCGAGTCGCTCGGTTTGCTTGGCGAACGTTATCGACCATTGTTGAATTTGTTGGAACGTTTTACATCGAAATAACGTATATCAAAAAAGACCGCTCATCCGTGTGAGCGGTCTTTTTTCAGAAAGGGAGTGTTGGAATGAATCAATCATTGAATCAACGCATCGTCTATTTGGATGTGTTGCGTGGTTTTGCATTATGCGGGATTTTATTCGTCAACATGCCGAGTTTTCTCGGTGATCGACCGAATGCGATGATGGGGGAGATGGATCAATCGATTCGTCTCATTTTCGATCTCTTCATCCAGACGAAATTCTATACCCTGTTTAGTGTTCTTTTTGGAGCCGGTTTTTATCTGTTCATCAATCGGTTGCGACAACGTGGTCTACCGATGACGATCTTCGCAAGGCGGCTCGGAATTCTGCTCATCATTGGTCTTTTGCACCTGCTCGTCTGGCAGGGAGATATTTTACATACGTATGCGTTGACGGGCTTCATTTTGTTATTGTTCGCCAAAACAAAGCCTGTCACGAAACTCTTGTTTGCGATAGCATTTCAAATCTATGCCATTCTGCTCTATCTACTTATTTTCTTTGGGGCTCGTCAATTTGGCGACGCTCCCGTCGTCGAGCTGGATAAGACACTTCAGTCGTTCGTCGCATCGCGCGATCTCCTCGGATTTTTATCACATCACGCGACAGTTCAATTACCGGAAGCCCTCATGAATTCTGGTGTCATTTGGCCAGAAATTTTATCCCTGTTCTTGATTGGAGCCTATTTGATGGAACGCTTCAGCGCAGCGCCCCCGACGAATCGTTTCCTGTGGTGGACGCTTGGAATTAGTTTACTCCTGACACTTCCATCATTTGCTGGAATCATACAGGCGCATGCTGACGTACCAGACGGATCAATCAATTTATTTTACGTCTGGCTCTCAGGACGCACGCTTGCAATCACCTATGCTTGTGCCGTCGCGCTACTCGTTCGTGCTGGGCGCATGCAATGGTTTGCTGGACTGGGACGGATGGCATTGACGAATTATTTGATGCATACAGTCGTCTTTACCGTGTTCGTTTTCTTCAGTGGACAACATGGAACGACACCGTTATGGCAAGGACTGTTACTCGTTTTCCTAATTTTGATCGCACAAGGTGTTGCTTCAAACAGATATCTCCAGTCTCATCCACAAGGTCCCATGGAGAAATTGTGGCGAAAAGGGACTTATGGAAAGAAAAACCGTTGAAGTTCACAGGAACTTAACATATTTTGTGTAGAATGAAGGATGGAGGTGAAACATGCATCGTTTAATTGAAATCTTTCTTGTATCATTTAAGCTCGGATTGACATCATTCGGTGGTCCGGTCGCCCATCTCGGATATTTTTATGAGGAATATGTCAAACGGAAAAAATGGATTGATGAGAAAGCCTATGCTGACTTAGTTGCACTCTGTCAATTCCTACCGGGTCCCGCTTCGAGTCAGGTCGGAATGGGAATCGGTCTGATCCGTGGAGGTGTAGCAGGGGCGATCATTTCCTTCGTCGGCTTTACGTTGCCATCGAGTATCGCTTTGATTCTATTCGCGATTCTTGCGGCACAATTCGATGTCGCGGAAACCGGATTCATTCATGGCTTGAAACTCGTCGCTGTCGCAATCGTTGCTGACGCCGTCCTTGGCATGGGAATGAAACTTGCGACAGGCGTCAAACGGATGACGTTGATGCTCCTAGCGCTAGCAGGCGTACTCTTGATCGCACATCCATTGGCGCAAGTCGGTGTCTTGTTGCTCGCAGGTCTTCTTGCGTTCTTCTGGTTCAAAGAAGAGACGGAGACGGGTGGATCCTTGTCGATTCGCGTACCACGCCTACTTAGCATCACGGCACTCGTCTTATTCTTCGTCTTACTTGCCGTCACACCGTTTCTCGCGCAATCTGCGACGGGAACCGTCCAACTGACGAGTATCATGTACAGTGCTGGTGCCCTTGTTTTTGGTGGCGGACATGTCGTCTTGCCATTCCTTGAGCAGACACTCGTACCTGGGCTGATGAACACGGATACGTTCCTTGCTGGTTACGCTGCTGCACAGGCGGTACCGGGTCCACTCTTTACGTTCGCGACGTATCTCGGTACGATCGTCTCTGGTGTATCCGGCGGTCTTCTTGCGACGCTCGCCATCTTCCTGCCAGGATTCCTACTCGTCATCGGTGTTTTACCGTACTGGGATCGTATTCGGAAGAATCAAGCAGTCGGACGCATGTTGATTGGCGTCAATGCTGCCGTCGTTGGTATCTTGCTTGCCGCTCTTTATGATCCAATCTTTACGTCAAGCATCAAGAGTGGTCTTGATTTCTTGATTGCCTTCGGTTTGTTCTGTTTACTTCGTTTTTATAAACAGTCGCCGTTACGAATCGTGTTAATCGGAGCCGCTCTCGGATTTCTTTTCTTCTAAACAACAAAGAAGCAGTAGACCCGGTGTCTACTGCTTCTTTGTTGTTCCTAAAAGTCAGGTGCGCATCAAAAAGACAAGTTCGATCCCGCTACGCCACTCGCGCCGGACTTCCGTGAAGCCGAAACGAGTGTAGAGCGAAAGCGCTGGCAGATTACGTGCACCGGTCATGACGTGTCTTGTCTGATGTCGCTCCATCACGTGATGCAGCAAAGATTGTGCGATTCCTTGACGGAAGTATGGCGGATCCACGACGAGTCGAGTGATCGTCTCGTCATTAATCGTAACAGCACCAACAATGTCGTCATCAATGACGTAAACGAAACCGATCGGCGCTTCAACGTCGATCTCATCGATCGTTTCGTGTAAGGGCGGGAAATCAGTCGCATTGAGTAATGCGGCTTCTATCTGATAAGCGCGACGTTGTACTTCCAGTAGTGACGCATGATCAGTTGCTTGGAGTGAACGAATCATCTGCAGCCTCCGACGTGATGCTGTCTGTCGTCTCATCAATTGGCAAATTGAGTTGTTCCTTCAATGTCGTCTTCGCGTCAGCCAATGAAGTTTGATCAAGCTGGTAGTAATAGACCCCGTTAATTTTCGTGTCCGTTCCTTTAAGATCGATCCGGTTGATGGAACCGATTTTTTTGATGAACGGTTGCAGTTGGAACGCTTCCGTCAACGACATGTTCGTCCGGAAATTGTCTCCCGTCGCGTCCATCAGGGTATTTAGTTTGGTGATTGAACCGAACGATGTCGACTGATCAACGATGGCTTCGACGATCTGTTGTTGACGTTTTGTCCGACCAATATCTCCTTCAGGATCTTGATAACGCATTCGGGCATAGGCGAGTGCTTCCTCGCCGTTCAACGTCTGTTGACCCGGTTCCAATTTAACGCCATTGCGCTTATCGGATGAGTCGAGTGTATCGATCGGTAACTTGACATCGACATCGATGCCGCCTAATGCGTCGACTATCGCGACGACACCATTGAAGTTGATCGATGCATAATAATCGATTGGAATATCGAGCAACGTCTCGACCGTTTCAATCGTTGAATCGATGCCACCAAAGGCATAAGAGTGATTGATTTTATCCTCGTAACCGACAGAAGGGATCTCGACGAGTGAATCACGGGGAATGCTGACCATATCAACGGTTTGATCGTCCTTGTTGAATGTCGCGACAATCATTGTATCAGCACGGGATGAGGTGTCGCCAGGTCGTTCATCCGTCCCGACGAGCAGAACGGAAAAGTGATCTTTCGTCAAATCAATGGCTGCTTCTCGTTTCTCGGACTTGTCACCGCGCGCTAAATCGACATTCGCATCGTTTGCAGTCTGGAACGTCTTATACGCGACGTAAGCGAAGGTCGCACCTCCACCGACGAGCACGACCAGAAAACTGATCACGAACACCTTGAACCACGAACGTTTTTTCTTTATCTTTTTTTTATTACTGCGGGTTCGCTCTTCCACCTTTATTAACTCCTAACTTTAACTGAATTTTTAAAAAACTTTAAAATTCTTTACAATCAGTATAGCAGGTCAGGAAATAATGTCACGTTCGAGGTAACGAGTAGAGCCGCTTGACAAATTGGCTTGACCGTTCGTCATGTTTGTCATCCAGTCGAGAAAATCGGGGACATCGGCTGTTTTGACGAGGACGTCGATCTGGACTTGATCGAGGTAATGGATCTGATCAATCGGATGAACACTCGCTCGTAATTCGTTCTCGAGCTTTCCAAGCCATGTGTAGTCGACGTTGACAGAAATGACGGTATGCTCGATTCGTTCGACGACACCGACTGCGTTCAATGCTTCAGAGACACTCGAACCATATGCGCGAATCAATCCACCACCACCGAGCTTGATGCCGCCGAAATACCTTGTCACGACGACGACCGTATCGCGTAAGTCACGCTTCTTCAAGACTTCGAGCATCGGAACACCAGCTGTTCCGCTTGGTTCACCGTCATCATTCGCTTTTTGAATCTCATTACGCTCACCGATGACGTAGGCGGAGCAGTTATGGTTCGCATCGTGATGTTTTTTTTTCAGCTCGGAAATGAACGCCTGGGCTTGTTCTTCCGTCGTTGCGCGAGCTAAATAAGTGATGAATCGAGACTTTTGGATAATGATTTCGTGGAAACCGTTTTCTTTTACTGTATAATAATTAGATAATGTCATAATCAAAAATGTCCTCCTCGTTAACTAGTTCTTTCTAGCATAACGACGTTCCAAGAGAGAGACAACCGTAGACGACTGGCAAGGAATGGAGGGAATACCATGACGAATGAGATGAGGGAGCGGCTATCCTTGAATGATATCGTACAGAACATCATCGGCGTCGTAGAAGAGAGTCGGGAAGAAATCGTCCGGATCACGGAAAGTTCTCGCGAACAATATGCCGAAATCCAGCAAGAACTGCGCGACCTGAAAATTCGGGTGCACGACTATATAAAAGAAGCAGAACGACTCGAACGCCATATCAAGGATGCAAAGGCGCGACTCGTCGTCGTCAGTAAGAACTTCGACAGCTACTCGGAACAGGATGTCCGGTCGGCCTACGAGACAGCGAACGCGTTACAACTCGAATCGTTCATCAATCAACGAGATGAGATGAATTGCCGAAAGCGCCGCGATGAGCTCGAACGCCGACTGATTCAGCTCGATGAGACGATTGAACGGGCAGATCAATTGATTGGACGTGTCTCGGTCGTCCTCAACTTCTTGACGGACGATATGCAGATGATGAATGAAAAATATGAAAAGGCGATGCAAAAACAGGAGATGGGTCTAAAAGTCTTCCAGTCCGCCGAAAATGAACGCCGCCGCTTGTCGCGCGACATGCACGATGGTCCGGCGCAGACGCTTGCCCACGTTTTGATCCGGGCTGATTTGATTGAAAAGATTCACCAGCATAATGGGGCAGAGGCAGCTTTTGAAGAGATTCACCGTTTACGGACGTTGATTCGGGATGGACTTGCCGATATCCGCCGTATCATATACGATTTACGTCCGATGACGCTTGACGATCTCGGATTCGTTCCAACGCTCGAACGTTATCTTCGCCATATTCAAGAAATTTCGAATATTCCGGTTCACTTCAATTATCTAGGAGGCGGTGAACGGATCGATTCGACGTATGAAGTTGCCGTCTTCCGAATCGTTCAAGAAGCCGTCCAAAATGCAGTTAAGCATTCCAAAGCGAGTGACATTCGTATTATCATAGAACAATATCAACATTCCGTACGAATCCATGTAAAGGATAATGGCGTTGGATTTGATTTCGATTCCATCGTCGCATCGTGCGACGAGTCATTTGGACTCGTTGGTATGCGTGAACGGATCGAATTGATCGATGGTGAATTCGATATCGAGACGCAGCCCGGAAAAGGTACGGTCATCAAGGTCAAGATTCCAATCGAGGAATCCGAAGCGAGAGGGGAAACACTGTGAACAACGAGCAAGTGAAAGTAGTCATCGTCGACGATCATCAGTTATTCCGCGAAGGCGTTAAACGAATTCTTGATTTCGAAGAAGAGTTCGTCGTCGTAGCGGAAGGGGAAAGCGGAGCAGAAGTCATCTCGCTCGTCGAAACCCATCAACCGGATATCGTCTTAATGGATATCAACATGCCGCAAGTCAACGGTGTTGAAGCAACAAAACGTCTGATGGAAGTCTATCCGGACGTGCGTGTCATCATCTTATCGATTCATGATGATGAGACGTATGTCATGCACGCCTTAGGTGCAGGTGCAGTCGGTTACCTCTTAAAGGAAATGGCGACGGATGAACTCGTCAATGCGATTCGTTCCGTGTACCGCGAAGGCGGATACGTCCACCCGAAAGTCACACCGAACTTATTGCAGGAATATCGTCGTTTGATGAAGATGAAACAAACGATGGCGTCACAACCTGTTGAAAAACGAGTCGCGGAAGCACCACTCCACGTCTTGACGCGTCGCGAATGTGAAGTCTTGCAATTGTTAGCGGACGGTTTCTCGAACCGTGCGATCAGTGATACGTTATACATCAGTGAAAAGACGGTCAAGAACCACGTTTCATCGATCCTCCGGAAGATGAATGTGCCGGACCGGACCGGTGCTGTCGTCGAATCAATCCGTCGTGGATGGGTCGTCGTTTAATATCTTGAAAGACAGGAGCTCCCGCTTCCGTCTTTCTTTTTTTATCCAGTAAAAAATGCTACACTTAAAAGCGATTGTGGCGTGTCACATTTGGCAGCGTCACGACGGAACTATAAAAGCGAGGAAATTCACGGATGAGCCAGATTGTGATCTTAACGGATAGCACAGCCTATCTGCCAACTACCTATTGTGAAGAACATCAAGTGCACGTCGCACCACTTAGTGTCATCTTCGACGGTGACGCCTACCGGGAAGGGTTCGATATCTCGGTAGCGGAATTTTATGAACGCATCCAGACGGGCAGTCTCCCGACGACCTCACAACCGAACATCGGTGATCTCGTGTCGTCGTTCGAGCAGTTGCCAGAAGGAACGGATATCATTGGTATTACACTATCAAGTGGGATCAGCGGAACGTACCAAGCGTTACATACGATCAACATGATGGCGGATCATGTCAACGTCCATCCAGTCGATTCACGTATTTCCTGTATGCCGCAAGCGTTTCTCGTCCAAGAAGCCGTTCGTTTGCGAGATGCAGGAGCGACGGCAGAGACGATCGTCCAGCGTCTTGAGACGTTAAAGGAACAGATTCGAGCTTATTTCGTCGTCGACGATCTCGAACACCTCCAGCGTGGAGGACGTTTGAGTGTCGCGCAAGCATTCGTCGGCTCGTTCCTGAAAATCAAGCCGGTCCTTCATTTCGTTGATGGAAAAATCGTTCCGTTTGAAAAGATTCGAACGTTTAAGCGGGCAGTCAATCGGATTGAGGAAATGATGAAGGAAGATATTCGCGGTGACGGTACCGGTTATGTCATCGGTGTCATCCATGCCGAGGATTCTGCGAAAGCAGAAGCAGAGATTGCTGAACTGAAGGCACTTTTCCCGCAGGCACGCATCGAGATGAGTGTCTTTGGACCTGTCATCGGTACACACCTCGGACCAGGGGCAATCGGTGTCACATGGTATCACGCAGCAGAATAAGATAAGAGCGCAAGCAGTAGGGATTCTCTTCATGAGGATACCTGCTGCTTTTGTTTTGTCAAAATCCTCAAAAATCATGGATGACTATATGGAAACGCCTGTTGAAACCGTACCGCATGACGTTACCTCGAATTCTGCGAGTCAAAAGCTCAAGTTGAGTAGTGGAACGCTCACAAGGAGATGACGGACGTCCGCGAGAAAGAGACGAAACAGAAAAGGAGAGATGACGATGGATCTTCGAGGACGACTCGTACCTGTTGAATGGATCGACACACCACAAGTGACATACCGATTCAGACCAGCCGTGACATGGCGTTGCCAACGATGTGGCGCGCTTCCAGTGCGAGGGGACTGTACATGTGGTAAAGCCTGTTATTATTGTCGGAAATGTCTCGCTTACGGCAAACTACGAAGCTGTGGACGACTCGTGACGGATCAGCGGGCACTTGATCCGGTGACACCGGCACAACATGGACCATTGACGTTGACGCCGGCACAACTACGTGTTGCTCAAGCGATCCAACGAACGGTTCTAACTAACAAACGGCTTCTCGTTCATGCCGTGTGTGGTGCCGGGAAGACACCGATGCTTTTCCCGGGAATCGCAGACGCTCTCGCTAGCGGACGCCGTGTGCTTGTCGCAGCACCACGGGCAGACGTCGTCCGGGAATTGACGGGACATTTGAAGCGGGCATTCGCTGACGCTTCCATCGTCTCCTTGTACGGTGGTTCGTCGGACCGTCTTGAGCTGGGGGACATCACGGTCAGTACGACACATCAATTGATTCATTACCGGAATTGTTTTGACGTCGTGTTTTTGGATGAGGTCGATGCGTTTCCGTACCGGCTCGACCGGACGTTACATCGATACGTCAAGCGCGCGATGACGAAAGATGCCGCGCTGATTTTATTGAGTGCCACCCCTTCGTTTTGGCATCGACGGTTTCCGACGGTTCGGCTGATGCGACGCTATCATGGCTATCCGTTACCAGTCCCAAAGCTCGTCGTACCGTATAGCGAACAGATCGTGTTCGATTGGTTGGCGCGTTATAGCGCTGTACCACGGCTCGTCTTCGTCTCACGGATCGCGGAGCTCGAGCGATGGCAAAATCGATTCGCGACAGCGGGCTATAATGTCGAGACCGTCCATGCCGCAGACTCGGAACGAGTCGAGAAGGTCCAGCGTTTTCGACAGTCGACAGGAATCTTACTGACGACGACGATTCTTGAGCGGGGTGTGACGATCGAAAACGTTCAAGTCGCGATTCTTGATGCGGATCAAGGATTCAGTACGGCAGCCCTGATTCAAATCAGCGGACGAGTCGGACGGTCGTCGGCATACCCGGATGGTGACATTTTATTTTGCGCCAATGACCGGAGTGATGCGATGTACGAAGCGATCCATCACATCAAGAAAGCAAATGCTGTGCGACCATGAATCGATGTCTATTCTGTCAAGAGGTCTATTTACCTAGTTGGGAACTCGGAAATCTCTGGACTAGGCAAGTGACCTGTCCGACCTGTAAAATAAAGTTTGTAAAAAGAGGGGAATGCATCGATTGTGGAAAGCCGGGTCCAGTGTGCTGTTCAGACTGCACAGAATGGCGAAGGCAAGGGCTGACGCTCCAAACAGTACCTCTTTATCTATACAATGATGCAGCGAAGGAGTTCATGCATCGCTTCAAGTTTCTCGGTGATAGTGCGTTGCTTGAGATGTTTACCGATGACTTGAAGAAGGTAAAAATCAAGCAAGCAGTTCTTGTGCCGATTCCGTTAAGCGCGGAACGTCTCTCAGACCGCCGTTTCAATCAAGCAGAGCTGATCGCACGTCGGATGCGCGGAAAGATCGCTCCGTGTTTAAGTCGTTTGGATGGTCCAGAACAAAGCAAGGTAGGACGACAAGCGCGACTTGCGCGTAGCAATCCGTTTTGTGTAACGAGTGACGTCAAAAGAAAGAACATCGTACTTGTCGATGATGTCTATACGACAGGTGCGACGCTTCGCCAAGCGATGTTTCGACTCAAGGAAGCGGGAGCGAAAGAAATTTCTGCTGTAACTTTATTTCGAAGTGTTTAAGAAAGCAACATTCCTGCCGATACTCTATGTGAGGTGAAGGAAATGGATGTCATCAATTGTAAATCTTGCGGGAAGTTAGTCGTGCGTCAATCTTCAGAACTGTGTATTGATTGCATACGAAAGGATCATACGGATTTTGAGAAGGTACGCGAATTTCTGCGAGAACGACGAAAAATCCGGACTTCACCTAAAGATGTCGAGATCGGAACGGGTGTTAGTCGAGATACCGTCTTCCGTTACATCAAGGAAGGGCGCTTATTGATCTCCGAGATTTCCCAAATGGAAATCATGTGTGAGAGTTGCGGGAAGCCCTCCCGTGAAGGCACGATTTGTGCCGCATGTCGTGATCGTTTACGACGTGACCTCGCCCAGGCGATGCTTGACTCTTCTGACTCTTCGAAACCAAGGACGTATCGGACTTGAACTAAGAATCTTGTAGTCTAGAAAGCAGGTGTTCACATGCGAATTGATTCTACGAAATGGGTGAACATGCCCAAAACGTACGAAAGAACTCAATCAGTAGAAGGAACAAAAAACCAACGTACGAATCGTCCGGACGAAGTCAGTATCTCTACAGAAGCGCGTGCGCGTTTCAACGAGACACAGTCGTCACGGACTGAAAAGATTGAATCCCTCAAACAGGCGATCCAGGATGGAACCTATAAACCGGATGCGAAAAAAATCGCGGAACGTTTCTTGAACCTGTAAGTTGGACATCGTAGACAATGGAGGCGACTCGGGGCACGGATGCGCGGGTCGTTTTTTATATGAATGGAACCTTTTCAATTCGGAAGGAGAAACCGAATGCAACTCATCAATCAGCTTAACGAAGCGCATGCTCATTTACTTGCGCTCGCAGAAGAAAAGAAGCAAGTCTTGATTGCAAATGACATGCGTCGTTTGTCTGAAATCGTTAAAGAAGAACCCGTACATATCAAACGGATCGAAGGGCTAGAACAAGAGCGGCTCGCACTGATGGGGAGCGTGACGATGACGGAATGGATCGCGACGCATCCGGAAGATGTCGACTCACTCCGAACGTTGTTGCAGACGATCGGTCAATTGCGACAGCTCAACACACTAAACGCGGAGTTGCTAGAGCAATCCCTGCATTATTTGGATTGGCATCTCCAACTCTTAATTCCAGAAGCGGACGACTTCACATATGGACAGTCCGCACTGAACCAGACACACTTCAATCGAAACGCGTAAGGAGGAATACGGATGGGATCGACTTTCATGGGGCTTGAGACAGGACGTCGGGCATTAACGACGAACCAGTGGGCTCTGCAATCGACTGGAAATAACATTGCGAACGCCGGCACGGAAGGATTCTCTCGTCAGCGTCTCGTCATGGGAACAACGGAACAACTTTCGATTTCACTTGGATCTGGACGAAATGGACAAGTCGGAACCGGAGTCCGCGGAGAAATGCTCGAGCGAATTCGCGACGTCATGCTCGATAAGCAGTACCGGGATGAAGTGACGAAGGTGTCCTACTACGGTACGAAACAAGCGGCATTCGGACGGATGGAAGATATCATCAATGAACCGTCTGACACCGGTCTTGCAAAAGCATTCGATGGATTCTGGGAATCACTCCAGACCTTGTCGACGAATCCGCAAGATTCAGGTGCACGCAGTGTCGTCCGACAAAAGGCGGAGACTCTCACGCAGACCTTCAATTACATGGCAAAAGCGATCAATCAAGTCAAAACAGACTTAAAAAGTGAAATCGAGGTCTCGACGAAAAAAGTCAACGACCTCTTACAAAAAATCCATAACATCAATACGGAAATCCACGTTGTCGAACCGCTTGGTGCTTTACCAAACGCACTCTACGATGAACGAGATCGTTACTTTGATGAGCTTGCTCAATATGTCGATTTCGAAAAAGTGACAGTAGATGCTCAGGCGATCGAAACAGGACAGATGGGGAATGCGTTGCGCAATGCGGAAGGGCGCATCGACGTCAACATCAAGTTTCCGAACGGGGACAAGCTGCTTGCTGTCGACTCCGATTTACCGAAAGCGGGCACACTGACGTTCACGACGAACGAACAGGGACTGTACACCGGCTTTAAGTCTGAGACACAGACGTATACGTTCGATCAGCTCGGCGGCTTCTCAACAGGACGTTTATCAGGACTAATTGAGATGTACGGGCAAGAGCGAGACGGAAAAGCCGTCGGGGAATACGTCAAGATGGAAAGTCAACTCAATGAGATGGCAAAGACATTCGCGAATGCCTTTAACGCTGCGCATGCGACGAACTTGAAGAAAGATGGTACAGCGGGATCAAATGCCTTCTTCGCATCAACAAGCGGTGACATCACGGCAGCAACGATCTCCGTCGGTTCGGACATCAAGGCTAGTCTTGATAACATCGCGACGTCGACGGACGGTAACATCGGGGATAGTCAAGGGGCATTGAAACTGGCGAAGATGAAGACAGCGAGCATCGAATTCACGGAGTCGAAAACGACGACGACGATCGGCTCGTTCTATCAAAACGTCATCGGCGATATGGCGGTCTCGACCGATCAGGTCGGACGCCTTGGTAAGAGTGCTGCTGTCTTGATGGAAAGTGCGGATCAGCGCCGCATGTCGATGTCTGCCGTCTCGATCGATGAAGAGATGACGATGATGATTCAGTATCAACACGCTTATAATGCAGCAGCACGAAATATTACGACCGTCGATGAGATGCTTGATAAAATCATCAACGGTATGGGACTCGTAGGACGGTGATGAATAGATGAGAGTAACACAAACGATGTTGACGAAAACGAATATCGGGCACTTATCCTCAAGCTATCAGCGCTTGAGCACGCTTCAGGAACAATTGATCAGTGGGAAGAAGATTCAACGTCCGTCTGAGGATCCGGTCGTTGCGATGCAAGGCGTGCGTTACCGGACGGAAGTACGAGAAGTCGAACAGTTCAAGAAAAATGCCAGCGAAGCAACGGGCTGGATGGACTTGACGGATTCTGCCCTTAACGAAGTCACATCAGCGATGAGTCGGATTCGTGAGTTGACGACACAAGCGGCGACGGATACGTATGATGCTACACAACGTAAAGCGATCCAGAGCGAAGTCGGTCAATTGATTGAACACATTGGGACGCTCGCGAATACGAAATACAATGAAAAAGGCATCTTCAACGGAACGAAGACGGATACGGCATTCGTCTCGATGGACGGATTGCGTGATTACTTAGCGAGTACAACTGGTCCTGTTGACGGTGTCTTCACGGATGGTGATCCGACAGGTAAGGAGACGGAATCCATCAAATATGAAGTTTCTTCTGGTATCGAAGTCCAAGTTAACATTTCACCACTCAGCGTCTTTGGACCGGAAACGTTCCAAACGTTGAAAAAAGTCTATGATGCACTTGGAACGAACGCTGATAACAACGGGGCTACCTTATCCGGGATGTTGAAAGATATCGATGAGATGGTCAATGGAACGGTCGAGACACGTGCTGATCTTGGGGCACGGGTCAACCGGATGGATTTGAACACATCACGGCTCGAGGATCAGGAAATCATCGCGAAGACGGTCATGTCGGATAACGAAGACATTGAGGCGGAAAAAGTCATCATGGAGCTGAAGTCATACGAGACGTTACACCGCGCAGCACTCAGCGCCGGGGCACGAATCATTCAGCCGACATTACTCGATTTCCTACGATAAGGGGTGAAGGCAGATGAATCTTCCGCATCTTGAAATACGTCAGACGGCGGCACGAATCGGGATGAACATCACGCGTCCGCAAATCGAGCAGAAGCAGACACCTGCCTCCCTGTCGATCGAACAACCACGTGGGGAACTATCGATTGAAACCGTCGCGGCGCGCCTTGAGATCGATTCGACGCAAGCCTGGATCGAGATGGGGCGCGTTCCTGCGCTCGAATCCGTTCGGCAGTATGCTACTTATGGACGACAAAAAGGGCAGGAAGCTGTTGCGAGACGATCCTCTGAAGGCGATCAACTGATGCGGATCGAGCAGGGCGGTGGAACTGTCGCGCGGATTGCGAAAGCCGATGATACACCACCTGCTGAAGTGACGACCCTCGGATTCATTCCGCGGAGCCTCGATCGAGTCAAGACGACCTATACACCGGCTGAGGTGCGACTAAGTTATACCGCGAATCGTCCGAAAATCGATGTTGAAACGCATCGACCGGAACTGACTGTGAAAGAAGGTCAGGTCGACATTTATCTACAAGAACAAAATCAACTGAATATGTGGCCGGTTGGCGGCATATTCGATGAGGAAGGATAACGACATGCAGATCGAAACGGATTTTTTTGGAACCATTACGATTGACGAGACGGAAATCATCACCTTCGCGTCCGAATTACCAGGTTTTCCGGAAGCAAAACGATTCATCTTGCTCCCGTTCGGAGAAGGGGTCCCGTTCTGGTCGTTTCAATCGATTGATCAGCCGGAGTGTGCCTTCGTCGTGACGAACCCGTTCTGGATTGATCCGGAATATGTCTTCGAGTTACCGGAGGCAGCAAAAGAGCAACTCGGAATCGAGGATACGGCGCAAGTCGCCGTTTATACGACGGTCACATTACGGGATCCGTTCACGACGTCGACGACGAACTTACGAGCACCTTTCGTCATGGAGACAAAACAACGGCTCGCAAAACAAATCATCCTAGACGATTCATACACGAATCGTCATCTGATCGGTAGTCTGACGGAAGTAGGTGGTCGCTGATGCTCGTACTTAAACGAAAGACGGGAGAAGCGATTCAAATCGGTGACGACATCGAACTGACGATTCTTGCAATCGAAGGCGATCAAATCAAGATTGGTATCAAGGCGCCACGGCAAGTTGATATCCACCGGAAGGAAGTCTACTTGTCGATCCAAGAGGAGAATACGGAAGCGTCCCGTAGTACTGGATTGATTGGACAACTCTTGAAACAACAGGAAAAATGATTCCATTTGAATGTCATCGGAACGTATCTTTTTAATGAACGATGCGCTTTAAACGAGGACGAAAAGACTCCCTTTGCCCGAATGTGCTGCAAAGGGAGTCTTTCTTATCATGAAACAAATGCTGAAACGCGTTGAATCGTGTATAGTAATGAAGAGAAAAGAAACCTTTTGAGCCAAAGAGGGAGTTGTCAGGAATGAATGAGACGAAGCAGCTGAAAAAAGACGCGAACCGTGTATTAAAAGCGACGAGTCGCACCTTCTATATCCCGATTAGTCGACTATCGCAAGACTTACAGGAAGCGGTCGGTGCTGCTTATCTATGCATGCGTGCCATCGATGAGATTGAAGACCATGAGGACTTGGCGACGGACGTCAAGACGATGTTGCTTCGCGAGACAGCGTTATTGATGCGGGGCACGTTCTCCGCTACGACCTATCTCGAGTTGATTGCGCCCTACACGGCGCACCTACCGGAAGTGACACTCCGTCTACCGGAGTGGATCGCCTATTGTCCGGCCGCAATTCGTCCGAAGGTCCTCGATTCGACGGCGGAGATGGCAGAAGGGATGGCTGTCTGGGCAGAGCGTGACTGGACGGTCGAGACGGAAGCGGATCTTGACGAGTATACGTATTATGTCGCCGGACTCGTCGGTGTCATGTTATCCGACATCTGGTACTGGAAGGCTGGTATCGTCACTGATAAACAGCAAGCGATCGGATTTGGTCGTGGTTTACAAGCCGTCAACATCCTGCGTAACCAACAGGAGGATGCGGAGCGTGGTGTCGGTTACTTCCCACCTGGTTGGACGACGGATACGATGTTTGCTTATGCGCGCGAGAATCTCGCAGAAGCCGATGCTTACCTTGCGTCCATTCCGAAGGAGACGACGATTTATGAATTCTGTCACATTCCACTTGCACTCGCACATGGAACGCTGGATGCCCTTGCAAAAGGGAAAGAGAAACTCAGTCGTCCGGAAGTCTTGAAGATTGTCGGCGCTGCCGTACTAAAACGATAAGCACAAACAACAGCCGCTCGTTTCCGTCAAGGAAGCGAGCGGCTGTTCGTTTAACGTAATAAGTAAAGAGCTAGTCCGATTAGGGCAGAGCCGGTCCAAATCAAGGCTATCGTTCGTCCGTACGGTAAACGATAGCCGGCACAGCGGGAGACGAGCAGTCCGATTGTCATGACTATCAGTGCGACGAAAAAGGTCAGGAACAACGATAACTGTTGCATGTCAATCTCCTTTCATCAATGCAGATCTGACAAGTACGTCATGACTTTCTCTTCATATGCTTTCCGGTCGTGCGCATACGACTGGACGTGTCCACCATTTTCCGTCACGTAGAGCTCGGAGCGCGGTGCCGCCTTTTGAATCTTCATGCTTTCCGTGACCGGAATCGCATCGTCGTCCTTCCCGTGGATCAACAGGATCGGATACTCGATCCGTCGAACCGCTTCAATCGGTTTCACCCGTTCTGGATTGAGGCCTGTCAGAGGTGGCGTGATCTCCAGGATGATCGGGGTGAACGGGAAGTTCGGTAATCCGCTCCAGACAGGCAGATTCGTTGCGAGATAGTTCTCGAGATCGCTAAACGGGCTGTCGGCGATGACGCCGACGACGTCCGCCTTTGGAGCGGTCACGAGTGATGTTGCAGCGCCCATCGAGATACCGTAGAGGACGACTGGTTTTGAAGACCGTGACTTCGCGTAGCGAACGGCCGTCAGCAAATCATCTTGTTCCTTTGCACCGACTGTGACACGTTTTCCGTCCGATTCACCGGACCCGCGGAAATCAAATGTCAGGACGTTATAGCCCGCGTCGTGGAACTTCTTGAATAACGGGAAGATCGGAACATCTTCTTGCTCCCGGTTCTTGCCGTAACCGTGGGCGAAGACGACCGTCAGTTTTGCATCCTCACTTGGCATCCACCAGCCGGACAAACGTGTCCGGTCTTTATAGGAGCGGAAGGTGACGTCTTCATAGTCGAGTCCTTCCGCTTTCTTTGGTGTCGTCGTCAAGGCTTCTCGTTCCGGTTGCGTCAACGAGGAGCCGACATAACCGGAAATCCCGATGACGACGATGACAGCAAGCGTCACGATGACGATCACGCCACCGATGATTTTCTTACGATGTTTTTTCCACACCCGTGTTCCTTCCTTTCATTCGGTTAATGGATATCTTTTTTCTTGAAGCGACCGCCATGGACATCATGGATGTTGCCGATCGCAATGAAGGCTTGTTCATCGAAGTCACGGACGATGTCTTTGAGTTTTGATTCCTCGAGGCGACTGATGACGCAAAAGATGACTTTTTTACCGTCGCCGGTGAAGGCACCTTCTCCGTTTAAGTACGTCATGCTTCGACCTAGTCGATCCATGATTGCAAGACCGATCTCTTCGTAATTCTCCGAAATGATCCAGACACTCTTCGACTGATCGAGTCCGTCGATGACGACATCAATCGTCTTGAAGGCAACGAAATAGGTGATCAACGAGTACATCGCCCGGTCCCAACCGAAGACGAAGCCAGCGGCGCCGAGGATGAAGACGTTGAAGAACATGACGATCTCACCGACTGAAAACGGCGTTGAGCGGCTGAAGGAGACAGCAAGAATCTCGGTTCCGTCGAGTGATCCACTCGAGCGGATGACGATGCCAACGCCGATTCCAAGAATCAAGCCACCGAAGACGGTCGCGAGCAAATCCACGCTCGTCAGCGGACCGATGTGCTCGAGGAGTTTTGTTGCGATCGCCATGACGAAGATGGCATATAACGTCGACAGGGCGAACGTTTTTCCGATTTGTTTGTAGCCAAAGAAGATGAATGGGATGTTCAAGAAGAACAGCCATAAGGCGAGCGTCGTATCGGTCACTTTTGAGCCGATGATCGAGATCCCGACGATTCCACCATCGATGATGTTATTTGGAACAAGGAATCCTTTCAGTCCAAGCGCGAAGATGATGGCACCGATCGTCAGCATCAATAATCGTCGAAAGAGCTGACCTTTCGTAGAGCGGCGATGATGTTTCGTAGGTAGTGGTGACTGCATGCCATTCCTCCCTTCAGAAGTAAAACGCTTTACGATTACTATAACAAAAAAGCACGAAGACGTGTGTGAACGTCTTCGTGGAGAGATCAAGGGCGATAACGTAACGACTGGAAGAACCGCATGATCTGTTCCGCTTCTGTCGGATTCGTGTATTCGCCGATATATTGTTCATCTTCCTGTCCGGTGATCGTCACCGTACACGTGACGAGTTGTAATCCTTCACTTAAGCGAACCTCAAACGTCGCATCCGACAACGGTAACGGTGTCTTCGTTGAAAAGTAGAGCGCCCGCGTACTCGTCTGATGGGCTTCGATGTCCGAAAAAGGAAGTTCGAATGGTCGTTCATGATGCGTTAACATGCGAACCTTTCCTGAGACAGAGAAGCGAGGAACCGTATCGCTCGACAAGGAACAGGCTTCGATCGGATACAAGATCTCGCGCAAGAGGAACGATTCCATGACGTCCGCTGGCACCGGGCGACTAAACAGGTAGCCTTGGATACTCGGACAATTGAGCGTCCGGAACGTATCGAGCTGACGAAGTGTCTCGATGCCTTCTGCGACGACCGTTAGATTGAACTCACCTGCCATGTAGAGAATACTTTTGACGATCGCTTGGGCTTTGGCGTCATCCGTGATGTGGGTTGCGAACTGTCGATCAATCTTGATGACGTTGATCGGATACCGTTGCAGATAGACCATCGAGGAATAGCCTTTCCCGAAGTCGTCGAGTGCGATCCGAACGCCGATCCGACTGACGTATTCAAGCGTCCGACTCGTCATCGGGTCATCCATGATCAAGGCCGCTTCCGTGATTTCGAGTTCAAGTAATTCAGGTGCGAGCTGATACGTCGATAGCATCCGCTCGATATGATGTTCAAAACCAGGAATCAAGAATCGTTTTGGTGAGACGTTGACGGAAATCGGAACGAGCTCTGCGCCTGTTGCTTTCCAGTGTTGCATCGAACGACACGCCGTCTCGACGACCCAGTCCCCGATTGCGACATGTAAGGCACTCTCTTCAGCAAGCGGAATGAAATCGTTCGGGGGAATGCGTCCCCATTCCGGGTGTTGCCAGCGAATCAATGCCTCGAGACCGACGATTTTTCCGGTCCAGCTATCGACTTTCGGCTGATATTCGAGGAACAGTTGATTACGCTCAATCGCATAATGCAAGTCCTGCTCAAGACGATAGCGTCGGTAGTAATCGATATCAAGATTCGATGCGTAGTGGTGCATCGCGCTGTGGTTTTCACGACGTGAGCGACGTAAGGCGGTATAGGAATGCTTCAATAATTCGACAGCGTCCGTACTGTCTTCCGGATATCGGCTGACCCCGACCGAGATTCGCGCGAACAAGGCATACGGTTCGATCGAGATCGGTGTTTCCGATAAGTCGAGTAGTGCCTCAGCACATGTCGTCACGTCCTGTTTATAGCTCGTCGGTACGAGCAAGGCGTACTCATCGCCACCAAGGTGCCCGAGAAACGTCTCGTCCGGTTTTGTTTGTTGTAATAAGGCTGCCGTTCCTTGTAGCCACTGATCACCGGAACCGTGTCCGAAGGCGTTGTTGATCTCAGCGATCCGGTTGAAGGAGACAGTGAGGACGAAGAACGATTGATTCTTTTCTTGCCACGCGTCAATCGTCTCGATGAGTGCTTGCCGATTCGGCAGATGTGTCACGGCGTCACGCAAAGCAAGCTGCCTTAATTGTTCCTCGTACGCTTTTTGAAGCGTGATGTCATGCATGATGCTATTTGTGTAAGCAATCGTGCCGTCTAGTTGGAAGACCGGGATCTGTTGGTCCTCGATCCATTTGACGCGACCATCCGGGAAGTGAAGACGATACTGGATCGTACCCGCCTGACCGTCGACTAACCGTCTAATGAACTGTTTCATCGCCGCGTGATCACGGACGTCCAACCGTTCAAACAACCACTCACGACTAAGAATTAAATCCTGCGGCAATTCTTCAAAGATGTGCAGGAAACCTTGTGAGTGAAAGAGGATTCGTCCCGAGAACAAGTCGATTTGTGAGATCGCGGCATTAACGGCTTCGTAGATTTCACGTGCCTGTGCCCGTTCCGTGACGAGTTGACGTCGCGCTTCGTCGACTTCCGATAAATCATAGAGGACGACCGATAGATGATCTGGATGATGTGGACGATGAAAGGCTTTCAAGCGCAACAGCTGATAGGTATCGTCAGCGGTCAACAGGGAGACTTCCATTTCAAAACGTTCCTTTTCACCCGCAATCAAACGTTCCATCTCGAACCGGAGCGGATCGAAGTCACGTGGATGAATCCGACTAAATAACTGTCCTTGGTCAAGCGTCGTCGCGTTGACTTCTGAAAGACCTAGAAAATGCAATAAAGCGGGAGAAAACTCGATTGTTTGTGTGTTGACGTCGAAGTGAAAGACGACGAGTTCCGGAATCTGTTCCGTCAGTTCAAGTTGAGAACGAATCGACGAGACATCTTCTTCGAGTTGTTTTTCACGTGTGATATCGCGTGCGACTCCGTAGACACCGATGACTTGTCCGTCTTGTTCGACTGGCATGTTCGTGATCTTTAATGTGACCCGGTGTTGGTCAGCATGAAGTCCTTGCGCCGTATAATGAACGGTCTCACCGTTTAAGGCACGCGTGAAAAAGGCAGTCACCGCTTCAATCTGATCAGGCGGATTGAACACAGCGAAATGCTCATAGAGCGTCTCAGCGGAATAGCCGAGCATGTCTGGTAACTGTTCATTGAAATAGATGATCGTTCCAGAGGCATCGAATAAAAAGATTGCATCTGTCTGTTGCTGAAAGAAGGCTTCCGCCGTTTCCGGACGGGACACTTCCAGTCCACCGATATAGAGTGGGGCTGTGTCGGATTGACGAATCCGATTCATCGCTTCATGAAAAGCCATCCACGTCACCTCCTTACAATACTAGCGTTCTCTTTACTAGTATCGGGTGTAGGAAATGGAAATTGCAACCTTCGTTCAAGGAATAGACTTATTTTTCAAAAAAGTGAACCAGTATATGAAAATCATGATTAAAAGACATCTGTCCTAAATCGAACACAAAAAAGCCGAAACTCTCATGAAAGAGCTTCGGTCTCACCCTTAAATCGCTAAATCGACGGACGTGTCACTGGCATTTGGATCGGTATCCGTTCCTTGATCCGGTGCGCCCGGCATGTCGCCGTCCGGACCAGGTCCGTGTCCTCGACCATGACCACCATCGCGTGCTGGTCCTTTCTTCAAATCAGCGTAGCTTGAGACTTCATCCGCTCGAGACTGGATGTGTTCCTTGATCTGCTTCGCTTGTTTGTCTGTCAGCTTGCCATCTTTGACTTGTTGATCAATCGCAGCAGTTTGAGCTGTCAGGACGGCTTTCTCGAAATCGGCGTAAGCGATCTTGTTCGCTTCCGCGAATTCAGGTAATGATTGCTTTGCAGCTTTAAATTTCGCTTCATCGAGTCCAAGTGCTTTTAAAATTGCGGATGTTGAATCACCAAAGACACCACCCGGTCCATGGTCGCCACGCTTACCGTGTTCGCCGCGATCCGGAAGATCGTCGTAGCTCTTTGCATCCTTATATTTCTCTGTCAGTCGAGACTTGATTTCCGTTGCTTGCTTTTTCGTCATCTTCCCGTCTTTGACGAGTTGATTGAGTTCACTTGTCTGCGCCGCAAGCAATGCTTTTTTATAGTCGGCGAACTTGATCGACTGTGCCTTCGCATAAGCAGCAAGCGATTGATTCGCTGCGTCGAACTTCGACTGGCTCAGTCCGAGTGCCTTCAGGACGTCAGCAATCAATGATTCATTGAAGAAACCTGGTCCACCGTGGCGACCCATCGGCATCTTGTCTTTGAGTTCAGCGTAGCTCTTGACGCCACTGAACCGTTCCGTTTGACGCTTCAACATGTCGTCTGCTTGCGTTTGCGTTAAGTCGCCTGATTTAACGAGACTTGCCAGCTGCTCCTTCGCTGCTGCGAGTTCTGCTTTTTTGTAATCAGCGAACGAGATTCCTTTTGCTTTTGCGAGATCGGCGATTGATTGCCCTTTTTCCCGGGCAGCATCTGCCTCAGCTTGTGTCAGGTTCAATTTTTTCAAGAGTAGCGTCATATCATGTTTTTTCATACCTTCGAAGTGGTGCCCGTGTTTCGCTTGTTTTGTCGTGCTCGAGTCGTCGTTCGTCGCAGCGTATGCTGATGCGCCTCCGACTGTTAATGCGCTAATTGTCAATGCAGTGATCCATTGTTTTTTGAATGTCATGGGATGATCACTCCTTTCACCTTTTATGGTAGAGGGTCACGAAAGAGAAGTTGTGAGGAAGTTGCAAAGAAACTGCGAAGAAAGGCAAATGTAGGCAAAAAGGCGCTACACTAAGAGTGGAGGGATGACCATGAACGTACTATTGATTGAAGATGAACAAAAATTAGCGCAGGTGACGGCACGTTTCCTTCGGCACCATGCGTATGAGGTGACGATTGCCGGTTCGTTAGCAGAGGCGAAACAGTGCCTGACGAGAGCGTTTGATGCCGTTTTGATCGACGTCCGCTTACCGGACGGGGACGGTTGGTCACTTGTACCAAGTATCAAATCACAAGTTCAGCCACCGGTCGTCTTCATGATGACATCACGCGGCGAGGCCGATGATCGCGTCTTCGGACTCGAACTCGGTGCCGATGACTATCTCGTCAAACCGGTCGTCCTGAAAGAATTGACGATCCGGCTTGAACGGGCACTTAAAGTCCGTCCGGTCGCTCGCCATGCGTTCGGTGACTTGACGATCGATGAGAAGGGACGCCAAGTCAAAACAGGTGAGCGGGCGATCAGTCTCGCAAAAATGGAATTCGAACTGTTGCTTTACTTCATCGAACACCTCGGGGAGGCACTGAGTCGGGATCAGATTCTTGATGACGTCTGGGGGTACGCGTTTGGTGGCGATACCCGGACCGTTGATACACACGTTAAACAATTACGGGATAAGTTACCTGTCATTAAACAACAATTGAAGACGGTCCACCGGGTCGGCTATCGATTGGAGGCGATTGAATGAAACGGCGTCCTTTGATACGTAAGTTCTTATACGCTGTCGTCGGTCCGCTGCTCGTGATGGGGATCCTCAGTTTCGTCTTGACGGCGTTTCTCGTCAATCGATTCGCAGAAGGCGAACGGTACGATCAACTCGCCCGGGAAGCGAACATCATTAAACAAGCGCTTGAAGCCGACACGCCGATACCGCGTGATATTCAAGGGTTTTTGACGACCGACGGGTTGACGCAACGGATTGGGGCGCGCGGACCGGCGGGGCGGTTGCCACTTCTTGATAATCTCAAGAAGGAAGATGTCATTGAAGTGCAAAATGAACGGTTGCTGACGTATCAGTTGACGGTTGACGGAACGCGCATCACGACGGTCCGACAAGCACCACTGGCGAGTAGTGCGCTGAGTGGTGTTTATCTCGCGATCGGACTCGCGTTACTCGTGACCCTATTACTCGCATCGTTACTCGCTTACTATATGGGACGACACCTGACACGACCGATCGTCACGCTTCGATCCGTTGCTCAAAAGATTGGTGCTGGCGAAACGGACGTCGTCCTGCCGGCGCGACCGAAGGATGAAGTCGGGGAGTTGATTGACGCGGTCGACGAGATGCAGACGCAACTCAAACAGAAGGATCATCTACAGAAGACGTTCATTGCCGGCATCACCCATGACTTGCGGACGCCGCTCGCGATCATTCGAAACGAGACCGAGGCACTGGCAGCAGGTGTCATTCCCGTCGCTGAACTGCCCGACGTGACGACGAGCATCATCGAGGAGACGGATCGACTCGGTCATCTGATTGATGAGACGTTGCTTTATTCGAAGCTTGCTGGTGGACGGATGCCGCTTGAAAAAACGGATGTGGCACTTGATGAACTCGTGCTTGCGACAATTGAACGCCTGCGCGGGACGTTCACGCAGGCAGGACTGACACTGGCGACCGATCTCCAGCCGATTAAGCAGTCCATTGATCCACGCATGTTCGAACGTGTTTTAATCAACTTCTTGATGAACGCCCGTTTTGCTTCACCCGTCGGCGGGACAGTCACCGTTCGCTTAACGCATGACGAATTGACGGTCGAGGATGAAGGAGCGGGAGTTCAGGCCGAAGACCGGGCGACGATTTGGGACGTCTACGTTAAACAAGAAGGCAGCGCCGGGCACGGACTGGGTCTTGCAATCAGTCGGATGATTCTCGATAGTCATCAATTCGACTATGGTGTGCGCGACCGAAGCGGTGGCGGAGCGGTGTTCTACGTTCGGTTTTGATGGGGTAGAATGGTAGAGGATTCTGACAAACGATTCCGTCATCCTTGCTTTCCACAGGCGGGAGTAAGCCGCGGCATCTTGCACTCCGTGCCATCTGCCGGGTCTTACTAGTCCCTGACGAAAGTGCTATTGGACTTTCTTTTCCTGTAGGAGTCGCGGATGAGCTACTTCGTTTTGGAATAGGCATACGAAAAAGGAGAACAGCTTCCATTTCACACAGAAGCTGTTCTCCTTTTAATGCTGGTAGAAGTTAAAGATCATTCGCCTTCGTTCGCATGAACGAGACTTGGTTTGACGAGGGTATAGAACTCATCGCTCATCCCGACACGGCTGCCCATTTGGCACGCGAGTTCGAGTGTTTCCTTATAGAAGTTCGCGACGAGATCGTGATTCTTGATGTGCTCGTCTTGCATCGCCTTTTTGACCCCAAGGACGACTTTTTCGATTTGCTCATCGGCATCATTGCGGACCGGTACGACGTTTTCCGGAAGATCGACTTCCTTATCATGTCCGTTGAAGCGGAACGAGGCACCGAATCCGAGGTGCTCGAGGAAGAAGTGCGGTAACAGTTTACTAGCGAAGAACTGATGCCATTCCGTCTCTTTCATCGCTTCCATGTCACGCTTGAATGACGTCGTTGCGAGTGCATAACGATCGTGTGTATCCTTCATGAACTTCTCGAGGATCGGAACCTGCATTGCAAACGCATTCTTGAGCAAGTTATCGAGCTGTTCTTGCGTTAATTGTTCTTGTTCAGTCATCGCTTTAACCCCATTTCGTTTCGTTATCCCTATCGTAAGAAATTTAGACAATTCCGTCAAATCTTTTTCAAGAATAGAGTTTACCTATTTCACAAAAGGGAATTCATAACTATCGATCATTTTAAGGGGGAGTCAGCATGAAACGAATCGCAATGACAGGAGTCTTACTCGGAGCATGTCTGACTCCAGTGACGGGCTTTGCTGCAAGTAACGTGACGTATAGCAAAGGAGTCGTCGCAAACAAGACGTTCGGCTATACCGTCAAGACGACGGACGCGTTAAAAAAGGCGATCCAACAAGATAAAGTCGATCTCGTTAAGAACAAGACGGTCAAATCGAAATACGGTGTCGTCACGCGGAGCGGCACGTTCGCGTTGTACTATAAAGTCAAAGGAGCGGATCAGCTGCTCGTCAACTTGAACTACGAGCCGAAGAAGCTCTCGAAAAAACAGTTCGACCGTGAAATCGGATATGGTACATATCTCGGGACGAAAGGGAGCAAAACGTACTACTACGTCTTACCGACGGAAGCCGTCAAAGGCGCTGTCGGCAAGAAAACGATCGAAAACTTGATCGTCAAGGACGTCCCGCAGATGATGAAGACATTCAAACTGCAATGAGCACTAGCTTTTGCTAGTGCTTCTTTTGTTCGTTCGGTATAGTTGAAAATGAGGTGAATGAATATGGAATGGAACGTCACAGACGTCAAACAAACAACAGATGTATTACAACTCGAAAAATGTGTCAACGATCACGATGACATTGAATTAAAAGTCGCAGCCGATTGGGTTGGCGAGAACGATTTCGCAATCTATGATGGCGAGCAATTGATTGGATATTTACAAGCATTCGCTTACTTACCGACGGAGTGGGAATTGAATGTCTTCGTTGATCCGGATTATCGGAAACAAGGCATCTTCACGGCACTTGTCGAAGCGGCACGTTCGCGGGCAACGGAAGCGGGCGTCGAAGCATTTACGTTCGTCATTGACGATGCAAGTGAGTCAGGTCAAGCTGTCCTCGAAGGATTAGGTGCTGAGTACCGGATGACCGAATACAACATGATTTTGAAAAAGGCGCAGTTGTTCTTGAAAGCCGATCCGGATTTCGAATTACGCGAAGCGACAGCAGACGACCGTCCGTTCATCGTCGAGACGCTTGGTAAATCGTTCGGGAACACGGACGAAGAAGCAGAGTCGATCTATCAAGCGATTGAATCTGACGACCGAATTACGTTCATCGGTGTCGCGAGCGGCAAACCGGTCGGTGTCATCCGTGCTTATCTCGCTTCCGATACACAAGCGAGCATCCATGCGTTTGCGGTTCGTCCAGAAGCGCAAGGTAATGGTTACGGCAAAAAGATGCTGAAATTGATGGTTCAAGCGTTGTTCCGGACGGGTCGGACACAACTTGAGCTCGACGTCGAGACGGATAATGATCGTGCACTCGATCTTTACAAAGAGGCAGGATTCGTCGTCCATCGTGGTTATCAGTTCCACGTGTTGGCGGTTTAAAATAATGAGCGATTGACGGATATTCCAGTGCATGCTGGATGCTCAAGGTGCTCCACTCCTACAGAAAAAAGCGCAGTTGCGCTGTCAGAGACAAACAAGAACCGGCTCTTCGCTTGAAGCGAAAGAGTCGCGGCTTGTGTCTCGCCTGAGGAAAGGGAGCAAGACTTGAGTATAGTCGTCGATCGTTTTTTTGTTATTTTACAAACTAAACAAAAACGTTGGAACCTTTTCTGCAATCCGTCGTATACTAGACATATGGAAAAAAAGAGGAGGCGACGTCATGGAGAGTCGACAGGATTCATTGCGGACGTTGAAGTGGGTATCAGGTGGAATGGAAGCGGTGCTTGGGATTCCGCTCCTAGGTGGTTCAATCGTTATTTTCTCAGGTTACAATGCCCTGTGGTTGATGCTCGCGTTTCACATCGTCGTCGTCGTATTGACGGCACGTGCCGGGAACGTCTCAAAAGGGAACATCGTCGGGATCGTCGCATCAACGGTCGGTGTCATTCCGGTCGTCGGGATGTTCTTACACATGGCAGCAGCGATCACGATCTTACTTGACGCAGCACTCAGTAACCGAATCGTTACACGAACACATGTCAAACACGTCGAACCGATTCGACCACGTCCGGTCCGTCGGGAGCAAGAAAAACAAGAAGATCATCCGTTCTGAGTTTTTTTCGTTGACAGTGAAAAACAAGCCGTGTAAAGTAAACAACAAGTTAAGCCATATCAATTACATCGACGACGCGGAGTAAGTATCGTCAACACTGCCGACCAAGCGAGTCAGGAATGGTGAGAGCCTGACACGGTAAGCTGAACGAGAATGGACCGCTGAGAGCCTGTTGAACCTTCGAGTAGACAGGACGGTTGCCCCCGTTACCGGGCTAGCTGGTTGTTGGACCAGCGACAAGTGGAGACGATTTTTCGTCTCAATCAGAGGTGGCACCGCGCGGATACAGGCGTCCTCTATGCATTAGCTGTTAGCTATGCGTAGAGGGCGCTTTTTGTTGTACGTCAAGGTATGCCGAATCATCCAACGCTCATCATATTTCTCAGGAGGCACTACACATGAAAAAGACATTGATCGCAGCGGCGAGTACGGCAGTCCTATTAGCAGGATGTGCAACGACAGAACCAGCAGAAGATAAACAAGCGGACAAAAAAGTCCTGCATACGATGGAGAGTTATGACCTCCTGTCGGTTGACCCGGCAGATGCCATCACGTCAAACATCTTCAACCAAATCTACGAAGGACTCTATCGCTTTGACGCGAACAACGAACTTGTTCCAGCGGCAGCGAAATCACATAGCGTGTCTGAAGACGGAAAAGTCTATACGTTCAAGCTTGACCCGAATGCAAAATGGTCGGATGGAAAGCCCGTCACAGCGGAGAACTTCCGCTATGCATTCGAGCGTGTCATCAAAACGAACTCACCGTTCGCTTACTTGCTTGAACCTGTCGAAAAAACGACAGCGGTCGACGACCAAACGCTCCGAATCGAACTAAAGCGACCGACACCATACTTCCTTAGCATGACGACGTTCGGCACATATATGCCAGTCCGGGAAGATATCGTCAAAGCAGAAGGCGACCAGTTCGGAACGGATCCAAAAACGAACGTCTACAACGGACCATTCACGTTCAAGAAATATCAAGCGGAACAAGGCTATACGCTCGCGAAGAACGCTGAGTACGCAGACCGGAAGAATGTCAAGATCGACGAAGTCGACGTTAAAATCATCAAGGATCCGATGCTTGCGATCAACTTGTTTGAGTCAGGAGAGCTCGATGTCGCGCCACTCAACTCGGAGAACGTCGTGACGTATAAAAATCAAAAAGAGTACAACACGTTCAGCGATTCGCGGATGTTCTTCATCCGGATGAACGAAAAGACGGATGCTTTGAAAGATAAAGAAACACGCCAAGCGATCGATGCGGCATATGATAAAAAAGCGATGACGGAAACGTTGCTCGGGAACGGATCACTCCCTGCGGACTACATCGTACCGAAAGAACTTGATCCGAAATACGATAACGCGCGTCAAATCGAATCATCATATGATGTAGCAGCGGCAAATAAAGTGCTGGCGAAGCAAAATCTTGAGTTGACGATGTTGATCGAAGATGACGACGTCTCGAAAAAAATCGGGGAGTATATCCAAGGCGCGTTGAAGAAGCAGAATGTCGACGTTAAACTGTTGTCACTTCCGAAGAAAGAACGTCTCGCCCGTGAAGGACGAGGGGACTATGATTTGTCACTTGCGAGCTGGGCTCCGGACTATCAGGATGCGACGACATACCTGAACTTGTTCACGACCGGTAACCCGTTCAATATGATGGATTATTCGAACAAACAGTATGATCGTCTCTTGAAACAGGCTGAAGGTGAACTCGATCAAGACAAACGTCTTGCCTTACTCAGTAAAGCGGAAAGCTTGTTGCTCGACGATCAAGCGATCTCACCGGTCTACCAACGGAAGAATGCCTTCTTGCAAAACACGGAAGTCAAAAATCTCGCACGACACAATGTCGGAACGGATATCTCGTATAAGTATGTTGAGATTGAGCGGAAATAAGAAAGAGAGTGATGGACGATTCGATCATCACTCTTTTTGGTGTGTTTTTGTCATATCACTGGGAATCGTTTTTGAAAATCGGGTCAACTGACTTAAAACGGTTACAAAAGAAACCGATAGAGAGGACGGTGAAAGAAGATACAGGAAAGGGAGTTTCGGTTATGCGTAAATTACGAAGCAACTTGAAGGTACGGTTATTCTTTTGGGTCTTGGCGATCTCAGTCATCACGAGCGGCATCTCAGCTCAGCTCGTGCTCTATCTCCACCGTGGACTTGATGTCGCGGATACGAACGCGATCTGGATTGGAGCAGGGATTGGCTTATTGTTATCGTTGATAGGGACGTCGTTGACGCAATTGATCTTACGTCAACCGATCAAAGCGATCGAAAAGGCGACGGAAACGGCACGCGAAGTCGCGAATGGCAACTTCAACGTCGATTTCGAGGAAGCGAAGCGCGGTGATGAAGTCGACCAACTGATGCACGAACTAGAAGTGATGGTCTTACATATCCGTAAACAAGCGACACAGATGGGAAGCTCGAGCGATAAGCTGACAGCGTCCGCGCAAGAGATCGCAGCAGCAGTCCAAGAAGGCAATGCGTCGGGTGAAAGCATCCGTTCAGCGATGGCAGAGCTATCAGCGAAGATGAACGAAAACGTCGATCAAGCCTACTTGTCGATGGACGCCCTCGGTGCGGTCAAACGGACGATGGATGAAGTTGCAAAAGAGATGAACGAAGCATTGAAATCAGCGACAGTCATGCAGACGGAAGCACAGAACGGGAAGACACTCGCAACAGATTCCGTCGAAGCGATGCATATGATTTCGAAGAAGATGGAACAGTCAGCGACACTGAACGGTCGTCTGACGGACATGACAGGCGAAATCTCACGGATCACGGATGTCATTAGTGATATCTCAGCTCAGACGAACTTGCTCAGTTTGAATGCATCGATTGAAGCGGCACGAGCAGGAGAAGCAGGACGAGGTTTTGCGGTCGTTGCAGCAGAAGTCAAGAAGCTCGCGGAACAGACGGCGACCTCAGCAAAAGAAATCACGGATTTGATTTCTGGCGTCAAACGTCTCGTTAATGATACGGCAAACGCGATGACTGATGTTCAAAGTGAAGTCGCAACAGGTGTCGGACTCGTTGAACAAGCAGGATCGTCATTTGAAGAGATTCATCATTCGACAGAGAATGTCTACTCACGCGTTAAATCGGTCGACCAGCTCGTCGTCAAATCGGATCAAGAGATTGATCAAGTCGGTTTAACGACAGCGAATATCCTTGCAATGGTTGAGGAAGCATCAAAGCACGCGGAACAAGTCTTACAGGCATCAAGCCATCAAGCAGCATCGCTCGGTGAAGTGAACGGGGCGATGGAAGAGCTTGTTGCTGTAGCGGAACAACTACAGGAAGAGACTGGTGCGACGCGTCTCTAAACTATGGGGAAATCGTACATCCGACATGGATGTACGATTTTTTTGCATTTTTTTGAAGAAAGTTGTTAAACATTTCGGATGGGCGACGATATATAGGGTGGAAGCAGTCATCGACTAATTCTATCGTGTCACCCTTGGGCCGGCCAGGGGGCACATCTCGGAGAAGACGGATCTTCGAAGAGACAAAAAACTTATCCTATGGAGGGAAATTACAATGATTATCAATCACAACGTAACAGCGCTTAACACGCACAACAAATTGTCTGCAGCTTCTGCAGCACAAAGTAAATCAATGGAGAAACTCGCTTCAGGTCTTCGCATCAATAAAGCGGGTGACGATGCAGCTGGTCTTGCAATCTCTGAAAAAATGCGTGGACAAGTTCGTGGACTTGATCAAGCTTCACGTAACGCACAAGACGGTATCTCCTTGATTCAAACAGCTGAAGGTGCATTGAATGAAACGCATGACATTCTTCAACGGATGCGTGAATTAGCGACTCAATCTGCCAACGATACTAACACACTTACTGACCGTCAAGAATTACAAAAAGAATTTACTCAGTTAGCAAAAGAAACTACACGTATTGCTAAAACTACTGAGTTTAACACTCAAAAATTACTTGATGGTTCAGATGCTGACGGTAAAGTGTTCCAAATTGGTGCGAATGAATCACAAAACCTTACATTAGTTATTGGTAACATGGATGCAACTGCACTTTTAGTTGGTACAGGAACAGATGAGGCTTCAACAGTTGGTATTGACATTACTACTCAGACTGGTGCTAACACAGCTATCACTACAGTAAACACTGCGATTGAAACAGTTTCAGCAGAGCGTTCTAAACTTGGTGCTACTCAAAACCGTTTAGAGCATACAATCAACAACCTTAAAACATCTTCTGAAAACCTAACAGCGGCTGAATCACGCGTTCGTGACGTTGACATGGCGAAAGAAATGATGAACCAAACAAAGAACTCGATTCTTGCACAAGCTGCACAAGCAATGTTGGCTCAATCAAATCAAACTCCGCAGGGCGTTCTTCAACTCCTTCGATGATTGATTCTACCGGGCGTCTAATCTGGTAACGGATTAGATCATGACTGGGTGAATTGCTGGAACTCCTGAGAGCCTTGATGTACGACAACGTGGCTGGAAACGGCGAGCGTGACCGTTCTGAAAAACATCAAGGATTGGACAATCAGCAGCCAAGCACCTGTAGGGAAACCTTGGTGAAGGTTCAACGACTAGGATAGACGACCTAATGGACTTGTCCGATGGTTATGAAATCCGTACTCCGTAAACGGCGGGGGAAGTGCCCAGCTCCTTGAACTTTAAGGATGAAGATATAGTCTTATCATTGGCGAAAGTTAATGCGCGTAGCAAGCGAACCAACAGCCGCAAGGCGTTCTCCAATTACTCCGTTAATCGTAATTGGTGTATCTCGATTGTTCAGGTCACGGACTCGTTCCGTGACCTTTTTTTATGGCCTTGAGTTTAGCGTAGATTGACCATATCGACCGATTTAAGCGTTGTGCGATTTCTGATACAGGAACTTGATTGGCCATGTCATTCATCAATTGTTCCATTTCTAATGGACTGAAGTATCGATTTGGCTTTGTACTTAAGATATGGACATGTGGGTGATCCTGTTGTATTTGTTTCAATCGAATTTTCCAATCGAGTTTATACGAAAAGTCAGGTAACTCATTTACATAGGGTGTCAAATAATCAAGAAACTGCATCGTGTCTTCAAAACGAGTTGTTCGCAAGAAATATCCGGAGCCATTCGACGTTTTGGCTACTCTGAAATAGAGTCGGAAATTATGATTTAGCCATTCACAAAGCAGAGTCAGTGACTGTTTTGAAAAAGACTGAAGGTAAAGTGCGATTGTAGGAGAAGCAATCAGTTGTTGTTTTGATGTAAGGCGTTTTGAGACAATTAGTGAGCCGTCATCAAGATAGAGGGTCAATAAGAAAAGCGGATGATTACATAAGGAGAGTAAGGCGAAAGGAATATCTTTTTGATCAGATGGATAAAAGTAAGGATAAAGTTCCGTAAATAAAGGAAGGGAGCGTGACACTAAGTTGTTTTGACGAATGTATAGCAAATCAGGAAGTTGTTGTCGCTTCCATTCCCGATAAAATCGCTGTGACTCTCCAAAGTGTTCGCGATAACTATTGTTCTTTCGCCTAGAACTTGAATAACACTTTGTGATTTCTCCATCTCCTAGAATACTAGCTAATAGAATAGCTTGTTGTTGTGACGATAGATTGTTTAGCAACAGCATTATCATACCTCCTTTTTATAGAAACATACGTTCTTTTTACCCTGAAATCACGTTCCTTAAATTAATACTTATAAAATATCTAATTCAGCCGATATACTACATAGAGAACAAATAAGGAGTGACCGACTATGAATTCCATTAATACGGAAATTCGCCTTCATCTGCCTTCGAACGTCCTGCCGTACGAAGCGACACGCAATGTGTTTGTGGAAGCGAATCAGGAAGCGCTAGCAGAAGAAGGAGTCGTTGTCCTACCGACACCGCAACACATCACGAAACTTGAGACGGCGATGGAGCAGGCGAATGTAAAACTTGAACTGCAACGGACAGGACTTAAATTCGTCAAACATGAAAAATTAAACGAATATTACATTCAAGTCGTCGATACGAATAATAACGTCGTGCAAGAAATCCCAAGTAAAAAAGAACTCGATTTCTTTGCGGCATTCATGGAATTTAATCAATTAATCGATAAACGGATTTAACAGAAAGGACTGATTGGATGGCAGGGATTCGACTAAGTGGTCTTGCGAGTGGGATTGATACGGAAACGATGATTAAACAATTGATGCAGGCGGAGCGAGCACCGGTTGATCGTTTATCGCAAAAGAAACAGACGTTGACATGGCAACGTGATGCGTACAGAGAGATGAATCGGGCATTGCTTGATTTTCGGACAGCTGCAAGTGACATGTTATTATCAAAGAATTATCAATCGAAAACGGTCACGAGCTCGAATCCGACGGCGTTGACGGTGACGGCGAGTCCAACAGCGTCAACTGGCAGTGTGACGATTGACAGTATTAGTCAACTCGCGAGTGCTGCATCCGTAACACTCATTGCGGCAAGCGGAAAGAAGAGTGATGCAACTCTTGAAGAAAGTGGACTGTTCACGAAAGATGCGAATGGCAAAATCAATGTCCAAATCAATACATTTGATGCAACGGGCGTAGCGGTGACGGAGACACTGCAACTGGACGCAACACAAAAAATCTCTGACTTAACAGCAGCGATCAACGGTAAAACCAGTCTTGGAATGAATGCCGTCTTCAACGATTTAACAGGAAAACTGGTCTTAACGAAAACGAGTACCGGTAACTTAAACACCGCGGGAGCGGAAATCTCGATCGTCGATGCATCAGATAATACTGCGAAGGTTAATTCACAAGACAGCACATTCGGTCGTGAAGGACAGAATGCGAAGTACACGATTGGTGGACAAGAACTCGAACAGACAACGAACACGTTCACGCAAAACGGACTGACAATCACGTTAAATAATGTCTCGACGACAGCGACGACGATTAATACGACACTCGATACACAGAAAAACTTTGATTCGATTAAGAACTTCGTCGATAAATACAACGATGTCATCGATAAAATGAACAAAAAGGTTCGTGAGGAGAAGTATCGTGATTTCCAACCATTGACGAATGCGCAAAGGAAAGAACTAAGTGAGGACGAAGTCAAAAAATGGGAAGAAAAAGCAATGAGCGGTGTTCTCAAGAATGATAGCTACTTGCAGGACGGGCTGAATCAGTTTAGGAGTGCAATCTCGTCAAAGGTCGATACGGGTTACTCGTATACGTCAGGTACGGATACAATTCAACTCCGGTACATGTCGCAAATCGGGATCACTTCAACGAGTGACTTTCGTGACGGTGGAAAGCTAAAAATAGATGAGACGAAATTGAAGAAGATGCTTGAAGAACAGCCGGAAGGTGTCTTTAAACTATTCACAGCTGATGCGCCGGAACCGACGAAAGATGGGCAAGGTAACACCGTTCCAAACCCAAATGGACTGGACGGATTCGTGCGTCAGATTCAAGGATTTGCGACGACACTTCGTGATAAGATTTCTGGCGTCGCTGGACGTGACGGAGCGGTAGCGACGACGTATCGACTCGGAAAATCACTCGCTGATCTCGATAAGAGTATGTTGTCGTGGGAAGACAAGTTGAAACGAAAAGAAGACAGTTACTATCGCCGATTCGCGGCGATGGAACAAGCAATGAATCAAGCGAACAGTCAATCGGCGACGCTTGCCGGTTATCTCGGACAAGGACAATAAAAAGGAGGAAACGCGATGAACCCTTATGCAACGTATCAGACGAACTCGGTAACGACGGCGTTACCTCAAGATTTAACGTTGATGTTATACGAAGGCTTGATTAAATTCTCAATGCTCGCAAAACGAGCGATCGAACAGAAGATGATTGAACAAAAAAATACGAATATCCAAAAAGCACAAGCAATCATTACCGAATTGCAATTGACGTTGAATCAATCGATCGCCTTATCAAAGGATTTGAACAGTCTGTATGACTACATGCAAACACGGCTGATTGATGCCAACGTAAAAAATGATTTGGTTGCAATTGACGAAGTGATCGGTTTTGCCGAGGAGTTCCGCGAGACGTGGAAAGAAGCGATGAAACTCGCACGGCAACGATGAGTCCGCTCGATCCGCTTCGCCTGAAGACGAAACGATTGATTGAATTACTTGATCAAACGCCGAATGAAGAGACGTATGATGAATGGATCGAGAAGATTCAAGGTCTGCTGAACGAACGAGAAGCATTCATCGCGGCACACTCGAATCTGCTAGCCGGTGCCAACCAAGCCGTCATCCAGGAACTCGTCGCTGATAGTCGAAAAATCGACTTGAAATTATCAGCAGAAACGGCTAAATTAGGGGTACAAATCAGTCAGTTGCGTCAGACGCAAACGAGTCGTAAATCGTACGTTGATCCGTATGAGGAAGTCGATCATAGTTTTTCACCGTATTTTGATTCTCGTCAGTAACTTTCTTGTGTGAGGGAGGGATCTTTCGTGACCAAGCGGGAAGACAAGAAACGTTCGGTACCGCAGCCGTATTTCCAATCGGATGGCTCGTACGATCAGTTCATTGAACCGGACGTTGAATCGGAATCATGGGAAGAGTTCGAACGCCCTGTCTCCGATGCGCCAGATGCTTATGAAGAAGAAAAATATCGTCGTGAGTCGTAAGCTCACTAAAAATGCCCTGTCCATTTCCATGGATAGGGCATTTTGCCGTTCATTTAAAGCGGTAGGCGTTCTTCTCTTCCTGCTTGACGGTGTACATCGCTTCGTCGGCGCGAATTAAGAGCAGACTCGTCGTCCGACCATCCTCGGGATAACGAGCGATGCCGATTGACGGCGTGACCTGCATCGCAGTAGCGTCAAAGAAGAAGGGATCGTTCAAGCGAAGGAGGACATTCTCAGCGTAGGTGATCGTCTCCGCGCGACTGCGAGCGAGGAAAACGATGAATTCATCTCCACCGAGGCGCGCCGCTAAATCATCCTGTATTAAATCAAGTTGCAAGCGCCGTGCTGTCTCCTGCAAGACATAATCGCCGGCGTCATGCCCATAGCGGTCATTAATCTGCTTAAAGCCGTCAAGGTCGATGAATAGTAGTGATCCTTCGGTTAAGGTTGCGAGCTGCGCTCCAAGGTGATCCTCGAAATACCGGCGATTCGGAAGTGCCGTCAAGGCGTCGTGATAACCGAGCTCCTGGAGCCATTTTTCTTGCGATAAGGCTTCCGTCAAATCGGACAGAATGACGTAAAGATCTGCTTCACCCGGAATCGGAATCAACGTCACTTCGAATGTCCGTCCGTCGACGGGACGCATCAAGAGTTGTTTTTCACCAGTCTCAAGTTTCAGAAATGCCGCAATCAATTGATCGACTAACGCATCAGGAACATACCCGTGCGGGAAGTAACGTTCTGCTGCCGGATTCATCGCTTTCTCATGCCCATTGCCGTCGAAACGAATGATCGGTTGTGGGTGGGCGAGGAACAGGCGGCGGTACTCTTCCTTCCGGAGTTCGAGTTGTGTTGTATGGCGGTCGATCCGGTGTGTCAAATCGACTTCGAACGTCTCGAGTTCCGTTAGTAACTGACGATTGAGACGTTCGGAGAAAAACTGCCGGAACGTAAACAACGAGAACAAAATGATCAGGGTCGGGAAGTAGACATCCTGCGCCATCGGGAGGAACGTGATGCCTGTCATCAGAACAAGCAAACTAATATACGGCAAATACGGTCGCCCGAGTCGATCGCGTGCCGGTTGCTTTGGTGGGACATCTTTGAAATAGACAGCTAGTTCATGCAAACTGACCGCATAAAGCGGGAAGAAGCAAGCAGCGAACGTCAACTCATCACGAACGAAGAACGTATAATAACCGAAGTTCGCCAAGATGAATACCATCATCGCGCGGATCAGTCGTCTGTGTGCTGGTCCACGAAGTCCTGTCGCATATAAGACCAGAAAGAAGAACAACTGCGCAATAAAACTAATCGCGTAGCCGAGCATGGCAACGAACTCGATGTCGGAGCGAGCGAACGTCGGTACATGTTGCAATATGACCGTGTAACCGAAGACGAAGACCATCCCGAATAAGAGGATACCGTCGACGTAGAGAAGCCGCGCATGACGGATCGATGACCAGTCGATCAATCGGGAAAAGGCGATGGCCGTCAACATTAAAAAGGCGGTCAATGTCAGGTTCGCAGCAGAGTCGACTTCCGGTGGGTGCGGAAAGAAGGTCAGGATAAAGTTGATCCAGAGACCACTTGCGAACAAGAGAATCGCGATGCCGACCGAACGTTCCGGGTGTTTCGGAAAGAACCAACGCCTTGCTTTAACAGCGACGAACGTCACAGCAAGTAGCGTCGCAAGAACGGCAATTATTGGAACGAATGGTGTTCTGCTAACGAGTAACATCACCCCATAGGTGATGAGTAAATAAAGAAGCGGTAACGTCGGTCGCATCGCGGACCTCCTTTCCTGAAGCGGTGTGTTGGCTCCTTTCGACGAGTGGGGAAAAAAATCCTTGTTGCGTCTATTGACGAACAAGGATCAATCCTGCTCTTGCACCCATTCCCAGTGGGTTCGTGCGTCTTTTTTAACTTTGTCGGTCGCCGTTTGACTTTGGAACAAACGGCTGTACCATAAACGGGCATGTTCTTTGTCTTTTGTCACAGCATATAAATCAGCAATCCGAAGCCATAGAACATCTTCTGGAATACCACTTTCTTTAACGGATGTGTAATTTTCGTAAAGCGAGACATACTTCTCGATTGCTCGGTTGGCCCAGAGTTGTTCTTCCGCTGATTGACCGGTCAAACGATGCAACCAGGATAGACGAACTCCGAGCATCGCTTGGATCGCTGGTTTTTGCTCCGTCACTTGAGCCGTGTAGAGGCAAAGCTTATAGAGCTGAATTGCCTGCTCGATCGTCCGCTCCGTCCCGGCAAATGGTAAGACAGGAAGCGTCGGCAGGATGTGATCTTGTAAGGTCGCCCGAACGTCTGGTGATAACTTTCCGAACGACTCGTGGAAGAAGAACCGACAATGACTACACTGAACCGGTTCATAGAGATAGACGTTGACGCCTTGATGACGGATGAAGCCATCAAAGTCCGTCGAAGCGACACGGATATGCCGCGACAGGACTCGTTTCGTTTCTGTCGTCTTCAGGCAGAAGGGGCAGGTACATTTTTTTAGATATAGGTCTGGCATGTGGAGGAACTCCTCTAATTTGAATTAAACGAAAACGTTGACGAGCATCCCTTTGATTTCGCCGATTTGGTCGAGGATATCGAGACGGCGCGACTCACCAGAGATGACGGTATTCGTCAACTGGAGGAGCTTTGCATCGACTTGTTCGACGACTTTATAGATTTTCGTCCGACCGCGGCGATTAAAGCCACGCTTTTCTTCAAGTTGTTGCGATTGGTCGAGGGCATCTTTTAGGAAATCCTTAATCTTTTCTTTGTAGCTTTCGAGATGTTCGATCGTCTGGCTCTCAGCGAGCAATTGTCCGTGTTCTTCGACGAGCGCGAGCTTTTGTTGCAGGCGCTCGTAACCTTTGTGGTCCCGTTTCTCTTGCATCAAGGCAGAGAAGGTCGTCGACGCTTCGACTTCACGCGGACCACCCTTTAAGGACTGGAGTCGTTGCGTTTCTTGGATGCGGCGGATATCCATCGGGTCTGCCTCCTTAGTTGAGTAATTGTAAGACGCCTTGCGGCAAGGCGTTCGCTTGAGCGATCATTGCCATCCCCGATTGGTTAAGGATGTTGTATTTCGCATATTCCATCATCTCACGCGCCATATCAGTATCGCGAATCCGTGATTCCGACGCTGTTAAGTTCTCGACGCTGACACTGAGGACGGATGATGTTGCTTCGAACCGGTTCTGGATTGCCCCGAGTTGTGCCCGTTGCTGGGAGATCGTATCGATTGCTTTCGTATACTGGCTGATCGCGTCATTCGCGTCCGTTGCCGTCATGACGCTAAGGGCATACTCGGGTGCATCACCACTCGGGAAATCAAGCGGACGGATTGACGGATCAGCTTGTGTCGTTGAACTGACACCAATCGCGAGGGCTTGCATGTCGTTAATCGTGATCGAGATGCCTTCGTTGGCTCCCGCATTCGTTTGGATGAACAGGGCACTGTCGGCATCGTTGAACTTGCCGCTCAACAATTCTTTGCCGTTGAACTGGGTCGTCTTCGCGATCCGCGAGACTTCGTTCGTCAACTGGTTGATCTCTTCTTGAATTGCTGTCCGGTCTTCTGTCGCGAGTGTGCTGTTACCAGCTTGGACGGCGAGTTCGCGCATCCGTTGCAACAGATTATGCGTTTCACTCAAGCCGCCTTCAGCCGTCTGAATCATCGAGACACCATCGAGGACATTCTGTTCCGCTTTATCAAGTGCCTTCAAGCGATTACGCATCTTCTCCGAGATCGCGAGACCAGCTGCATCATCCGCACCCCGGTTGATCTTCTGACCGCTCGATAGTTTATCCATCGTCGTCTTGACGTTCGCCTGGTTGATGCTGAGGTTGCGATAAGCCTTCAAGGCTTGGACGTTATTCGTGATTCTCATTCGTATTCCATCCCTTCGTATCGTTGATGATGTGCGGCGCGCACGAGTGGTCGATCGACGGTCTGCGCCGCTTGCCAAGTGACGCGTAAGTCTTCTGCCAGTTCGAGTAGTTCGTCTAAGATACTTGGTGTCTTATAGACGTGTAACGTCTGCTCGGCAAGATAGTGGTAGATGGCATCGAGTTGTGCGGTGATGATGCCACCGTCGTCGTGTAACCCTGCCTGCAGTTTGTCGAGTAACTGATAGGCTTTTTGTAAACGTTCGTTGACTTCGTCAAAGCGGTTCGCGTCACGCGCAATCGTGGCGCGATCATATTGTAGGACGAGCCCCGTCAGCATGACTTCCGTCAGCTGTTGCGGGGTCATCGCGTAGAGTTCTTGTTCTGTCATGTTTGCCGTCCTTTCGCGTTGTCGAGTTCTTCGATCAATAAGAGCAGTTCTGCCATCACGTCGTACAGTTGCGGGGGAATCGCTGTTCCGAGATCAAGATCAAGTAAGTGACCGAGCAGTGACGTATCGTGTTCGATCGCGACACCGTTTGCTCGTGCTTCTTGTAGGATTCGATCGGCGGCTTGTCCGCTGGCCCGAGCGACGACGACCGGTGCTTGACCGGATGCTTCATCGTAGCGGAGGACGGCAGCGGTCTTGCGTCCGGTTAAATCGATTTTCTGATACATAACGGTCTCTCCTTTTTAGATACGATAGTCGTAGCCACGCGGTATCTCGTCTTGTTTGACGGTCTCCGTCACTTGCTCGCGCGTGAACGGACGGAACTGGATTCGGACGTCTTGGTAACCGGTCGCTTGCAAGGCATCCGTCGTTCGGTCGAGGAACGGGGTCGCCAGTTGTTCAAGAACTGGGAAATCATTTTCAATCGTGATCTGCATCTTTCGGTTGACGGTCTCAACGCGGACACCGATTTCACCGAGGCGCGGCGTATTGAGCTGGACATACAACGTATTGTTTTCCCAGTCGATCACTTCGTCCGGACGTTTATTTTGCAAGTGAACGTGGAGTCCTGCCGTCGCTTCGACGAGTTGGACCGGTAACGCCAGGAGAATCTGGTTCAACTGTTGCTGGCTATCCGGTTTATTGACTTGCTGTTGCGCTGCAAGGAACGTCTGCAATTTGGCGGCTTCGGGGTTCGCTGCCGGTGTACTCAGTTTCAGTTCTGCCGTCTGAAGCTGAAGCGTCTTTTGGACGGTTTCTTGCAAAAGTCGTGGGCTGTTCTGCTGCGGCTCATATGGAACGGCTTTTGTTGCTACTTGCGCTGGTAGCGTTGGTGCTTGCGGTGGCAGTCCTTGCATCTCCGGTAAGTAGGTCGGGCGGACGTTCGCCGGCGCATAACGGAAGGCTTCGAATGCGATCCGGACTTCCTGTAAGACGGCTTTTGCCTCTGTTCCGCGTCCGAGTAATGCCAGTTCCGCGCCCCGTTCGAGTTTCGATAAGAAATGAATCAGCTGTTTTTCATCTTTCATCGAGGTATGCAGTAAGGCATCTGTTTGCTGGAAGACTTGTTTTAAGCGTTGCGCCGTGCTCTCGATGACGGCGACCATCTGGACCGGACGTGTCTCGACGAGCGGTTCGATTTGCCGGAGTTGCGAAACGATCGTTCGCTGTTGGCTCTTGAAATCATTCGTAATCTCAGCGAGCCGTGGCGTCACTTCGCGGACAAGTGTCAAGGCAGAGCGGACCGGTGTCGTTTGCCCCGTTGTTGGTTCTGGTTGACTCGCACGTGCCGTCAGACCAATCAGTTGCTCGCGGACGCTCGTCTTTGGCTCGAGCGGCGCTTGCGGGAAGTAGGGCGCGAGTTGTTTGCGGACTGTTTCGATATCGCCACGTTCGATCGTAGCGACGAGTGCTGGACGTTTTTCCGCTGGTAGATGTTCAATGTATTGACGGATATGCAGGGGCGACGCTGTCTCGATCTCGCGTTGCGTCGGTAGCGTCACGCGGGCGACATCAAGCGCGACGGCTTTTTCGAATGTCGGTTGTTCCTTTAAGGCGTCGCGCTCTGGGAGGACGTCCGGATAGTCTTCCGTCGTCGCAAGGAGACTTGCAATCAAGACATCAGCATCAACTGGCAGTGCTGTGTCTGGTCGCGACACGAGTTCGAGTGCTAAATCCTTGTAAGTGCCTTGCAGTGCCGTCACGAGTTGGGCGACGATTTCTGGTGTTTGCGGCAGTTGACCGCTTGCAAGTAACTTTGCGACGGCCTGTTTCAGTTCAGCCGGCACGCCTTCTAGCAAGGCAGGATCAACGTTTGACGGAACGGACAGGACGGGTGGGGTTTCCGCGTCTGGTGTCGCGGGCGTCAATTGTTCAATCAAGTAACCTTCTGCGGTCTGTCCTTTGACCTTGAACTGAAAATCACCTGTCGGGACGTCGCCCGTGAAGGTCATCTCGATCTTATCCCGACCGACCTGGACGAGAGCCGTATGTGGTCCGGTCTGCTCAAGGACCGTTCCCTTATAGGTCTTCGTCTCCGAAAGCGGCGTCTGACCAGGGGATTGCGCCGGACGTGCCGGGTTCAATTGGATGTTCATCGAGAAGCCTCCTTGTTTTTTAAAACTGTCATCTCATTATATATCGGCAGAAACCAAAAAGGATTGAGCGAATTCATCGCCCAACCCTGATTTTTTTACGGTCACTGCTTAAGATTTGATTGCATTAAAGCGTTCCTCTAATGTCATCGCGTTCAATTGTTGATAACGAGCCATCAGCTCGCCAGTTGCTTTCATTTGGTTGCGGACGATGTAAGGAGAGGCGTTTACGGGAAGGATCATGCCATTACGAGTCTTGAGCTTCGTCTGTCCGTCTTCCTCGATGACTTCGGACATGTGGCTCCAAGCGTACCACTCGCAATCATCACGTTTCGGTGATTTCGTTGGGAAAAACACGAGGCCAAGTGTCGGTTCAATGACGACTGGGACTTTTCCTTTTACAGATGCGACACGTTTTGCTGTCACGATGCGTTCCTCGATGGAACTGTTGTATTGCCTGCAGGAAAGCTGCAGTAGTTGATACGGCCGAAGCGGTGTCATGATGGTCGAGCCATCCTCGAGTACGATGATGGATTGCTTCATCATGTCGTAGCACGGGAGAATCGCCACCGTCCGTTTCGTGATTCGATACTTTTCGTCATTATGGAATGGTCGCATTCGACTACATCCTCCTTAAGATAGGACAATGGATAAAATAGGTAATTACTAACGATATAATACAATAATACAACTGTAATGACAACGTAATTTTTTGAAATATAGACCAATAAGTAGGGAATATTATTCATTTTTCTGAATGAATTCAAATTAATCAGAATTTTTAATTGTAAATAATTCCTTCTTTTGATAGACTAAGCCGTAGAGAGCTTGCTCTCGAACTCTGGTTTGCGAAGGGAACGTGAATTCGAATGGAACAAGGTAAAGTAAAATGGTTTAATGCTGAAAAGGGTTATGGTTTCATCGAGACGTCTGACGCGAAAGACGTATTCGTACACTTCTCAGCGATTCAAGTCGATGGTTACAAATCACTTGAAGAAGGCGAAGAAGTGGAATTTGAAATCGTTGAAGGCGATCGTGGTCCACAAGCTGCGAACGTTTCAAAGATCTAATCCAATAGCAGCCGCCACCGTTTTTAGGCTATTCGCCTAAAAGCGGTTTTTGTTTTGAGTTCGAATAAAACGGGTATATACGTTAACATCAACATGCTTCAATATTATCGTACGCTAAGAACAGATGGGAACGTTCATGAGAATGTCATCGTTTTCATGGTCTTCCTTCACTTATCGTGCTATAATAAAAACGAACCAAAGAATTTCGAATATTCAGAAGGAAACGACTGAATCATCTCGAATTCATAGGTTCAACCGGTTACTTAAGGAGGAGTTTACATGATCTACAACATTCGCGGTGAAAACTTGGACGTCACAGATGCTCTCAAGGATTACGTCGAGAAAAAGCTTGAAAAGTTAACTCGTTATTTTACAACTCCTACGGAAGCGCAAACGGCTTATGTCAATCTCAAAGTCAACAATGAGAAGCAAAAAGTCGAAGTGACGATTCCAATGCCAAACCTCTTGCTCCGTGCAGAGGACATCAATGGCGATATGTATGCAGCGATCGACCTCGTCGTCGATAAGCTCGAACGTCAGATCCGGAAACACAAAACAAAGTTGAACCGGAGAGGGCGCGCTAAAGAAGGCGGCATCGGAGAGTACTTCAAAACGCTCGAAGGACCGGAAGCGGAAGCGCCTGTCTATGAAGAGGACGAGGCAGAACTCGAACTCGTTCGGACGAAGCGTTTCACACTCAAACCAATGGATACGGAAGAAGCAATTCTTCAGATGGACATGCTCGGACACGCATTCTTCGTCTTCTCAGACGCAGAAACGGGCAACACGAACGTCGTCTACCGTCGTAAGGATGGTCGTTACGGTTTGATTGAACCAGAATAATGAATACAACAGGGACTCGCTCTTACGGGCGGGTCCCTTTTTGATATGATGAAAAACTATTTTTACACAAGGTACGTTTGCTCTATGACAAAAGACCGAGACCGCTACTCGGTCCGCTTGTTGAAATTTGACGTCGTATTCGGTACACTGAATAAAGGAAAAATCTCGGAATTCTGTTCGTTCAAAGAATCGTTCGAAGTAAGGGGACTGTAAGGCATGGCTAATTTTCTAAAAGAATTATTTGCACCAACGAAACGTGTCCTGAAGAAAGCCGAAAAAGCAGCAGATGCTGTGGAATCATTCGAGACACAAATCGGTGCGTTATCGGATCAAGAACTCGAAGGAAAAGTCGTTGAATTCCGTGAGCGTCTCGCTAACGGAGAAGACTTAGATGATATTTTACCGGAAGCTTTCGCCGTCTGTCGCGAAGTTTCGACACGCGTTCTCGGCATGCGCCACTACCGCGTTCAGTTGATCGGTGGATATGTCCTGCATAACGGTGATATCGCCGAAATGAAGACCGGGGAAGGTAAGACGCTCGTCGCGACACTCCCTGTTTATTTGAATGCCCTCGCTGGCAACGGCGTTCACGTCGTTACCGTCAACGAATATCTTGCAAAACGTGACCGTGACATCATGGAACCTCTTTATGCGGCCCTTGGTCTATCGGTCGGCTTGAACCTCTCAAGCATGTCGCGTCAGGAAAAACAAGCAGCATACAGCTGTGACATCACGTACGGAACGAACAACGAGTTCGGTTTCGACTACTTGCGTGACAACATGGTCCTGTATAAAGAAGACCGTGTTCAAAGACCGCTCCATTACGCCGTCGTCGATGAAGTCGACTCGATTCTCGTCGATGAAGCGCGGACACCACTCATCATCTCAGGGTCTGCCGAGAAATCGACAGCACTCTATTCACAAGCTGATGCATTTGCGAAAATCATGAAGGCAGATGAAGACTACACGGTCGACATCAAAACGAAGAGTGTCCTGTTGACGGAGCAAGGGATCGACCGCGCTGAGAAATACTTCGGCATCGATAACTTGTTTGGTCTCGAGCACGTCTCACTCAACCATCACTTGAGCCTCGCACTCCGAGCAAACGCCGTCATGCATCGTGATGTCGACTATATGGTTCGTGAAGACGAAGTCATGATCATCGACCAGTTCACAGGTCGTGTCATGGAAGGGCGTCGTTACTCGGAAGGTCTGCACCAAGCGATCGAAGCGAAGGAAGGCGTCGAGATTCAACGCGAATCAATGACGCTTGCGACGATCACGTACCAAAACTTCTTCCGGATGTATACGAAGCTTGCCGGGATGACGGGTACAGCGAAGACAGAGGAAGAAGAGTTCCGTAACATCTACAACATGCACGTCGTACCGGTTCCGACGAACAAACCAGTCGTCCGAAACGATATGCCGGACTTGATCTTCAAGACGATGAACGGGAAGTTTGCTGCCGTCGCAGACGAAATCGAACGTGCCCACCGCGAAGGACAGCCTGTCCTCGTCGGTACGGTTGCCGTTGAGACGTCGGAGTTACTCAGCAATATCCTCAAGAAACGTGGCATCCGTCACGAAGTCTTGAACGCGAAGAACCACGCGCGTGAAGCGGAAATCATCGAGAACGCCGGTCAAGCGAACTCGGTCACGATCGCAACGAACATGGCCGGTCGTGGTACCGACATCAAGCTCGGTCAAGGTGTATTGGAAAAAGGCGGTCTCTACATCCTCGGAACAGAGCGTCATGAATCACGTCGGATCGATAACCAGCTCCGTGGTCGTGCCGGTCGTCAAGGGGACCCAGGGGCATCACAATTCTATCTGTCACTTGAAGATGAATTGATGCGTCGTTTCGGTTCTGATTCGCTGCAATCGATGATGGATCGTCTCGGAATGGATGATTCACAACCAATCGAGAGCCGGATGGTGTCTCGTGCCGTTGAATCGGCTCAAAAACGCGTCGAAGGCAACAACTTTGATGCGCGGAAACAAGTCCTCGGCTACGATAACGTCATGGCGGACCAACGGAAAGTCATGTACGCGGACCGGGCAGCGATCCTTGATGCGGGCTCCGTGTCAGATATCGTCCGTCCGATGATCGAGCAGACGATCGAAGCAGGCGTCCATCAGTACACGCCGGTCGAGTTCGTTCCGGAAGAGTGGAGCATCGGTGCGCTTGCGGAGTGGGCAAACCAGACGCTCGCGATCGAAGAGAAGGTCACGGAAAGCGACCTCTTCGGAAAAGAACGCGAAGAAATCATCGAGTTGCTCAAAGAGCGGACATTCGCACACTACGAGCACAAACGGTCAGAAGTACCAGCCGAAGCATTCGATGAGTTCGAAAAAGTCATCGTTCTTCGTGCCGTTGACCAACACTGGATGAACCATATCGATCAAATGGATCAACTCCGTGAAGGGATTCACCTCCGGGCATACGGTCAAAACGACCCGCTCCGTGAATACCAATCGGAAGGTTCGATGATGTTTGATGCGATGAACGCTGCGATTGCTGAAGAAGTGACACAATTCGTCCTTCGGGCAGATCTCGATCCAAACCTCAAACGTGAAAAAGTCGTCCAAGACGAAGTCGCTGTTTCAGGTAAGGAAGATAAAGCGGTCAAGAAAAAGCCGGTCCGGAAAAATCCAAATGACCAAATCGGACGCAACGATCCGTGCTGGTGTGGATCCGGTAAGAAATATAAGAACTGTCACGGCCGTCAGGCATAAGTGATGAATCGACTGAAAGAGAGGCAGGAGATTCCTGCCTCTTTTCACGGAAAGAGAAGGTGGAACACATGGAATTAGCAGAAATTCGCAACACCGCCGAGTGGATGGAAAAGAAACTCGACGAATATAAGGCATCACTCGACCTCGAGTCGAAGATTGCCCGAATCGAAGAACTTGAAAACGAGATGACATACCCAGACTTCTGGAACAACCAGGAATCGGCACAAAAAGTCATCGATGAGTCGAACGGCTTAAAAGCGATGGTCGACAAATACAAAGAACTCGAAGCAGGTCACGAAAACGTCGCTTTGACATACGAATTGATCAAGGAAGAGCCGGATGCGGATCTTCAAGAAGAGCTCGAGTCAGAACTTGGCGACCTTAAGAAGAAGTTCGAAGACTTCGAACTACAAATCCTCTTGAACGGCGAATATGACGCGAACAACGCGATCCTCGAGCTACACCCAGGTGCAGGTGGTACCGAGTCGCAAGACTGGGCATCGATGCTGTTGCGGATGTACCAACGTTTCTGCGACAAGCAAGGCTGGAAAGTCGAAACGATGGACTACCAACCGGGTGATGAAGCAGGTGTTAAATCGGTCACGCTCCGTATTCAAGGGCACAATGCCTATGGATACTTAAAAGCCGAAAAAGGGATCCATCGTTTAGTCCGGATCTCACCGTTTGACTCGTCAGGTCGCCGTCATACATCGTTCGTCTCGTGTGACGTCATGCCGGAATTCAACGATGACATCGACATCGAAGTCCGTACGGAAGATTTACGGATCGATACGTACCGTGCCTCTGGTGCCGGTGGTCAGCACATCAATACGACGGACTCGGCTGTCCGGATCACACACGTTCCGACAGGCGTCGTCGTCTCTTGTCAACAAGAACGGTCGCAGATCAAAAACCGTGAAGCAGCAATGAAAATGTTGAAAGCGAAACTCTACCAACGTGAAATCGAAGAGCAACAAAAGAAACTCGACGAGATCCGTGGTGAAAAATCGGATATCGCATGGGGTAGCCAAATCCGTTCGTACGTCTTCCACCCATACAGCATGGTCAAGGATCACCGGACGAACTATGAAGTCGGGAACACGCAAGGAGCAATGGATGGTGACATCATGGGCTTCATCGATGCATACCTCCGTCTGATGAATATGTAAGACAATCAACCAGTCGGACGATGTTCGACTGGTTTTTTGACCGTCAAAGGGGGAACAGTCATGCAGGAGCAAAGTCGGATCAACAAACAAGCGTGGGAGTACCGGGCGTATGAATTTTGGGAGAAACGCGACGGAACACCGGCGGAATATGCTGCGATCATCAAACAAGATCCAGCCGCATGTTTGAAGAAACATCGTCGTCATTTCGAAGACGTCGCCGGGAAGACGATCGCGAACATCTGTGGTTCGAACGGACGCAAGGCGGTGCCGTTAGCGTTACTCGGGGCAGACGTCACCGTGTTCGATATCTCGGAGGAGAATGCCAAGTATGCGCTTGAACTGGCGCACCATGCTGAGACATCAATCCACTATGTCGTCGGTGATCTCTATGCGATTGATCTTGAACGATATCGCGATACGTTTGATCTCCTCTACTTAGAAGGCGGGATTTTGCATTATTTTGCGGATTTCGAGCGTTTTCTGCAGATTCTCTTTACAATCTTGCGGCCCGGCGGACAGTTGATCCTTAGCGATTTTCATCCGGTCGGACGCTGGATTGATGCGGAGTTGACGTATCGACCGCGTTATTTCGATCAAGCGGTACAAGCGGGTGACTTGGCGTATAAGACACACTTTACGGACGAGGAGCAAGTCGATTTTCCGGAGGTCTCCGTCCGTTACTTTACGCTGAGTGAGATTTTAAACGGCGTCATCGCGACGCGATTCACATTAGACCGGTTCGACGAGCATCGTGGCTGGAACGGTGAGAACATCCCGTCCGAGTTCACGCTTCTCGCAACGAAACCACTCGAAGGGAGCAATAGCTAATGATTATTCGGAAAGAAGGCTTTAAGGATGCAGCGGGAATCCGGCTTGTCCATGAAGCAGCGTTCGAACAACCAAACGAAGCGAACCTCGTTGATGCGTTACGCGAGGACGATGCGGCGCAACCAGTTTTTGGTCGCGTCGCCGTGACCGACAAAGGGGAAATCGTCGGTCATGTTCTCTTGAGCCGGATCCATATCGATGACATTCCGTCACTTGCCTTAGCACCAGTCGGTGTCCTGCCGGTCTGGCAACGAAAGGGCATCGGCTCTGAATTGATCCGTCAAGTGATTGAGGATGCGCGGGATGCTGGCGAATCACACATTGTAGTGCTTGGTCACGACAGCTATTATCCACAGTTCGGTTTCGAACGGGCGATCGACTATGATATTCAGCCGCCGTTCCCCGTTCCGCCAGAGGTCTTTCTCGTTCTTGCGCTTGAACGAAATGGGTTGCGTGGTGTTAGTGGCATCGTCCGCTACAGTCCGCCCTTTAGTGCGGTATAAAGGGAACACTGTGAGTTGTTCCGCCTCTCTAGTCGTTGTCTGACTTTTCCGCTAAAATGAAACACGAGAATCAATCGATAAGGGGAAATGGAATGTCATGACATCGACGCGTCAGGAAGTCGTGCGCGATTATGCGTATTTGTTAATCGGGTCCTTGTTCGTCGCAAGTGCCTTTAGTTTATTTTTAGCACCGAATCAACTCGCCTCAGGAGGCGTTAGTGGCTTATCAATCGTCTTGAACGATTTGTTCGGGATCTCGCCAGGCTTGTTCCAGCTCGTCGCAAACGTCGTCTTGCTCGCGATCGGGTGGATGATCCTCGGGATGGGCTTTGGTGTCAAATCACTCGTCGGTTCAATCTTTTTACCGGTCGTCATCCTCGTGTATGAGCGGTTCGATGTTCCGGCTGCGACGATGAATCCGATGCTTGCCGCGATTTTCGGCGGTGCCGGTGTCGGAATCGGACTCGGTCTGATCTTCAGGGGACGAGCGTCGACCGGGGGAATGGATTTGATTGCGCAAATCTTGCATCGCTTCACGAAGTTGCCGCTCCATCTCTGTATTGCCTTGCTCGACGGAACGATCGTCATCAGTGCAGCGACAATCTTCTCGCTCGAGATCGGATTGTATGCGCTCGTCGCCTTGTTCATCACAATCAAGATGATCGACGTCGTCCAGCTTGGGATCACGAACGACAAGCTCGCCTATATCATCTCCGATCAGCGGGAAGCGTTAGTGAAGGAAATCTTCGAGACGCTCGATCGCGGAGCGACGGAGATCGAGGCAGCAGGTGCGTTCACACGGACACGGAAACCGATGCTGATGGTCGTCGTCCGCCAAGGGGAGATCACGACGCTCAAAGAAATCGTCAAACACATCGATCCGTCAGCGTTCCTCGTCGTCAGTGAAGCCCATGAAGTACTGGGACTTGGTTTTACGGACGACAAACGCTACCGGAATGTGCCGTAATTGTTCCGAACTCGTGAAGTTTTTGTGAAATCACGCTTAACTCTTCCGGATAACGGTTATACTCTAACTAGGTCAGAAGCGTTTACTTAGATACTTACAGAGGGGGATATCCGGATGAAGCTGAAAAACTTGTTACTCGCGTTAGGGTTAGGCACGACACTTGCACTCGCAGCATGTGGTGGTAGTGACGACTCAAGCTCTAGCGATTCGTCAAGCACGAAGGAAGAGTCGACGATGAACGATGATTCGTCGAAGACGGAAACAGCCGTCGATGCGGAAAAAATCTTCGCGAACAACTGTGCATCGTGTCACGGGAACAACCTTGAAGGAAATGTCGGACCGAACCTGACGAAGGTCGGCTCGAAGTACTCTTCAGAAGAGATCCAAGAGATCATCAAGAACGGGAAAGGGCAAATGCCTGCTGGAATCCTCAAAGAGGATGAAGAAATCGTTGCCGTTGCTGACTGGCTCGCTGAGAAAAAGTAATTATGGGATATGATGGGGTACGAGATGACACACACGACATGTGTTCGTCATTCGTGCCTCTTTTTTGTGGTATAATCGCCTGAAATGACATTTGATTGTAATGTGCGTTCAATTTTGTCCCTGTTATAATGGTGGTCGGTAGGTTTTTAGACCTATCCATTCAGCATCAGTAAATAAGTAAGGATGTGAAGTACGTGATCAAGATGCAACGAATCAGTAAGATTTATCCGAACGGCGTCACGGCACTCCGTGAGGTCGATTTGACGATCAATCAAGGCGAATTCGTCTATATCGTCGGTCCGTCGGGTGCGGGTAAATCAACATTCATGAAAATGATGTACCGCGAAGAGAAACCCACGAGCGGTTCATTTTTATTTAAAGGAATCGAAGTCGGTAAGCTGAAAAACCGTCAAATCCCCGAACTTCGTCGCCAAATCGGCGTCATCTTCCAAGATTTCAAACTACTCCCGTCATTGACGGTTTATGAAAATGTTGCCTTCGCGCTAGAAGTCGTAGGAGAAGACAAAGCACAAATCCGGAAGAAAGTCCTCGAGGTCCTCGATCTCGTGAAGCTCAAGCATAAAGAGCGCAACTATCCGGACGAATTATCTGGGGGCGAACAACAACGGATCTCGATCGCGAGAGCCATCGTCAATCGTCCGTCACTCGTCATCGCCGATGAGCCGACTGGGAACCTAGACCCGGATACAGCATGGGAGATCATGGAAGTGTTCGAAGAGATCTATCGCCGTGGGACAACGGTCGTAATGGCGACACACAACCGAGACATCGTTAACAAGATGCGTCATCGTGTCTTAGCGATCGACGGAGGAAAAATCGTCCGAGACGAAGAGAAAGGAATGTACGGCTATGAAGTTTAATGGATTCCGTCATTTACGGGAAGGGGCAAAAGGTCTCGTCCGGAACGGCTGGATGACATTCGCTTCTGTCAGTGCTGTTACCGTCACTTTACTTCTCGTAGGAATATTCGCGATGCTCATGTTCAACGTCAACAAGATTTCCGATAACGTCGAAAAAGACGTTGAAATCCAAGTGTTCGTCGAACGGGAAGCAGACCAGTCGAAGATTGATGCAGTGGGTGACTCCCTCAAGCAGATGCCGGGTGTCAACTCTGTTCGTTATAGTTCGAAAGAAGAAGAACTGGACCGCTTCAAGGAGCAACTTGGCGAAGGCTCACAAGCTTATCAGTCGGTTGAAAAGGATAACCCACTTCACGACCGATATATCGTCAAAGCTACCTCACCAAAAGAGACAGAAACACTTGCAAATTCCATCAAAAAAATGGAAAATGTAGATAGTGTCGAATATGGTAAGGACTATGTTAAAAAGATGTTTAACTTCCTTGAAGGAGTTCGGATCGGTGGAATCATCCTGATCGTCGGATTGACATTCATGGCAATGTTCCTCATTTCGAACACGATCAAAGTCACGATCTTCTCCCGTCGCCGGGAAATCGAGATCATGCGCCTCGTCGGAGCGAAAAACGGATTCATCCGTGCACCGTTCTTCGTCGAAGGATTATTGATGGGCATATTAGGTGCCATCATCCCGATCGTCGTCGTCTACTTCGGTTACGAAGTCTCATACAACGCGATCCAACCGCAACTTGCTACCGTGAATGCGGGAATCTTCTCGCTGATTCCACCAGGTGAACTGTCGGCACAAGTCGTCTTGATTCTACTCGGACTCGGTGCATTCATCGGTGTATGGGGATCGACGACATCACTCGGTCGTTTCTTGAAGATTTAAGTGATTCACTCAAAAATAAAATAGAGGAGAGATGCTTCTCATGAAAGTCCGATTCTATTCTGCCGTCCTGAGCTTAGCTTTGATTGGAACTAGTGTGTCCGTTGATGCCACGTCGAAAGAAGATTTGCTGAAGGAACAACAGGAGGTCGAAAGCCGTCTGAAAGAGACGGAACGATCACAGAATCAGACATCAGAGAAGTTAATCTTGACGAAACAGGAGCGCAAGGAAGCCCGTGCGCAACTGGATGAAGTCAACAGCCGTTTGGATGATTTAGCGCTTAAAATAGCCGATCAACAAGCGGCTGTTGCTGCATCCAAGGAACAATTGCGTCTGACGGAAGAAGCGATTTCCGAGACGTTGAAGGAACTGCATCAGCAAGAAGATTTGCTCGGAAGCCGATTGCGTGCCGTCCAGCAAAAAGGAGACGTCAAATACATCGAGGTCCTGCTCGATGCAAAGGATTTTGGTGATTTGATTTCGCGTTTCAGTACGGTCAGCGAGATCATCAAGCAAGATGATAATGTCTTGCAAGCCTATAAGGCAAACGTCAAGCAACTGAGCGAACAGCGCTCGGAACAAGCGTTATTACTGGAGAGCATGAAACAGGAACAACGGAAGTTACTCGTGCTTCAGACGCGGATCATCGCGGAGTCTGATTTGAAGCGGAAGCTCGTCGTCCAGTTGAACACGAAGGTCAAGGAACTACAACAAGAGCAGTTCTCAAAAGCCGAAGAGGCGGAAATCCTTGCGGATCAGCGTCGTCTGATCCAAAACGAATTGATCGCCTTGCAAGAAGCGGAGCGAAAAGCAAAAGAAGAGGCGAAACGCAAAGCCGAAGAAGCCGCGCGGGCAGCAGAAGCCAAACGTCAAGCGGAAGCCGCAGAAGCTGCTGAAGCTGCACGAGAGGCAGCAGCGCAACAGGAACAGAAAGAGGCGCCGAAAGCAGAGACACCTAAAACAGAGACGTCGGTTCCTGAGACCGAGACGCCAAGTGCAACACCGGATACGAGTGTTGATGTCGACGTCAGTCGACCGTTCCACTTACCAGTCAAAGGCTATGTGTCGTCACCATTTGGTCCGCGGAACAATCCGTTGACAGGGAAACCGGAGTTGCATACGGGCATCGATCTCGTCAATGCGAAAGGGACTCCGATTCATGCGGCAGCCGGTGGGATCGTCCTCCGTGCCGGTAGTGCGACCGGGTACGGAAATGTCGTCATGGTGACGCATTTGATCGACAGACAGGTCTATACGACCGTCTATGCGCATCTCGACTCGATCAGTGTGTCGGCGGGTCAAACGGTCATGCCAGGTCAAACGGTCGGGACGCTCGGCTCAACTGGCTGGTCAACAGGACCGCATCTGCATTTCGAATTGCATAAGGGAGAATGGGCGGTCGGGCAACCAAATGCAGTGGATCCGGCACCGTACATCTTTTGACATCCCATAGAATACCGAAAAGATAGGGTAACCTATCTTTTTTTGCTATACTGAAAAAAATACTGCGTTTTTAATGGAAGTGGGGAATCAAGCGTGAAAAAATCTACAACAGCAGTCATCGCGGTCAGTACCTTCGGGCTTGGTTTAGGGGCAGGCGCCGTCGGGATGTTAGCGGCTGGCGGAACGGATTCTGTCTCGACGTCATCGTCGTCGGCGAATGCGACGGGTGATTGGAAAAAAGTCGATCAGGTCCGTCAAATGATCGAACAGAACTATCTAGAGGACGTAACGGATAAAGAACTGCTGGACGGTGCGTTGTCCGGTATGGCGGAAGTGCTTGACGATCCGTATTCCGTCTATATGGATGAGTCGGAGACGGCATCGTTCAATACGAATCTATCGTCTTCGTTCGAAGGGATCGGTGCGACGCTTGAACAAAAAGGCGAGTCGATCGTCATCGTTTCACCGATTAAGGGATCACCTGCTGAAAAAGCCGGGATCAAACCGGGTGACGTCATCTTAGAAATCGACGGCAAGTCGACGAAAGGGCAAAAGACGGATCAAGCGGTCAAGAAAATCCGTGGTGAAAAAGGAACGAACGTCGTCCTGACGATTCAGCGAAGTGGACAAGACGCGATGGACATCACGATCAAACGGGATACGATTCCGATTGAGACGGTCTATACGTCGACTGAGGACGTCAACGGGAAGAAGATTGGTGTCTTGCAAGTGACGCAGTTCTCAGAACCGACGGCTAAAGAGTTCGAAAAGGGGCTCGCGAAACTTGAGAGTCAGAACATCGATGGACTCGTCATCGACGTTCGTGGGAATCCGGGCGGTCTTTTGACGGCTGTCTCAAGCATGATTGCACCGTTCATTCCGAAGGACGTTCCGATTTATCAAGTCGAGAACAATAAAGGGGAGCGGCAGCAGGAATTCGGGAAGGCAGACGAGAAGAAACCTTATAACATCGTCGTACTCGAAGATGGCGGATCCGCGTCCGCGTCCGAGATTCTGGCAGCCGGTCTGAAGGAAGGTGCCGGGGCTGCGGTCGTCGGTACAAAATCGTTCGGTAAAGGAATCGTTCAAAGTGCGTATGATTTGAAGGATGGTAGTGATTTGAAGTTGACGACGAACAAATGGCTGACGCCGGACGGTAACTGGATCCATAAAAAAGGGGTCAAGCCAACGATTGAAGTCAAGCAACCAGCATACTTCAACGTCACGAAGATTTTGACTGACCAAAAGTCACTTGAAGTCGGTGATTATGGAAAATCGGTCGAAAACGCTCACCTGGTCCTCGAAGCAATCGGTTACGAGCCAAAAGGACAGGATGGGTATTTCGGTGACACGATGAAGCAAGCCGTCGAAGCTTTGCAAAAGGATGCGAAACTCGACGTCACTGGAAAAATCGATCAGCAGACAGCGGGTGAGATGGAGACACGTCTCCTGAAGAAACTCGAGGACGACAAAAATGACGTCCAGCGGAAAAAAGCACTCGAGGTCGCTGCTCAATAATAAGGAATGGAAAGAGGTCTGAATGCGCGTGGAATTACTCGATGAAATTGGTTGGACCGCGATTAGTCTCATCGCCAGTCCGACCTTGTGGTTAGCACTCCTTGTCAGTTGGGTCATCGGCATCCGGCGTGTCAAACGGGAACGCGGATTGTTCCGCTCCCGGACACACGGTAAACGAAGCGATGTCCTCGAAACACTTTTACCCGGGTTACTAATTGGTCTCGTCTTATCCGTCGTCAGTGGCTGGCTTGGATTGACGGTGACACCACAATACGCTTTGTTGTTACTAGCGCTTTCGAGTGTGTTGTTGTTGATTGGCATCGTTCGCTTGAACGTACCGCTTTGGCCGATCGTCTTGCTTGGACTTGCTGGCTGGTTCCTAATGGATTCACGTCTTGATCCGGTTCGAGCGGTTGAGCCGAAAATGATTTTATTGCTTGCGACGTTAACGCTCGTCGCGGAATGTCTACTCGTCTGGTGGCGCGGGCAACGACGCCTGTCACCGTCACTCGTCGTCTCGAAGCGTGGTCGCTTCATCGGTGGGCTGTCAGCGAATAAACTTTGGCTATTGCCTTTGCTCGTCTTTGTTCCGGGCGACGTGCTTGAAGCCTGGTGGCCACGTTACAGCTTCCCAGAGCTCGTTCCGATCGTTCTCTGGTTACCAATCGGCTTCAGCTTCCTCTTTACGGGTAAGCTGCCGAAAGAATTGATGCGTCCGCTCGTTCAAGGACGTTTGATTACGAGTCTCGTCGCGATTCTCTTAACGGTTCTTGCATACGTCACCGGACAAGCGGAATGGCTGTACGGAATCGTTTTGTTGCTCGTCCTGCACATTGTGTTGCACCAGCGGGTCAAACGATTGAACCGGGCACAGACCCCATTGTTCCTCAATGGAACGCGTGGTGCCGTCATTCTCGGAACGCTACCTGATAAACCAGCTGCCGAGATGGGCTTGATTCCGGGCGAAGCGATTTATAAAGTCAATGGTGAGAAGGTCGATTCGGAAACATCGTTCTACGAAGCCATCCAAAAACACAAACCGTATCTGCGTCTTGAAGTCATGAACCATAACGGCGACATCCGGTTTGCGCAACGTGCCTTCTATGAACAAGATCATCATGAACTTGGTATTCTGTTCGTCAACGAGCCGGTCCATGGTCGCACTAAAGTGCGGTCCTTGCATTAAATTAGTACATCCCTGTCACGGAACAGCCGTGACGGGGATTTTTTTGTCGGCAGAAATATCGAGGATCAACACTCGAAGCAAAAAGAAACTTTTGCATTTTCGAAAAAAAGGGTAACTTCCTAAAAGGAGCACTTCATAATCGAATGTTTGTTCGTAAAGTGGTACAATAAAAATAGATTTTTTACGTGATGAGGGGGAAGCAAACGATGGATTTTGAACTCGTTTCACCATTTGAGCCAGGCGGTGATCAGCCGACGGCAATCGAAAAATTGGTGACTGGGCTAAAACAAGGCGAACGACATCAGACGTTGCTTGGGGCGACCGGTACCGGGAAGACGTTCACGGTCTCGAACGTCATCAAGGAAATCAAGAAACCGACGCTCGTCCTTGCCCACAACAAAACACTAGCGGGACAACTCTACTCGGAGTTCAAGGAATTCTTCCCGAACAATGCGGTCGAATACTTCGTTAGTTTTTATGATTATTACCAACCGGAAGCGTATGTCCCATCGACGGATACGTTCATTGAGAAGGACTCTTCGATCAACGATGAGATTGATAAACTACGTCACTCGGCGACGTCCGCCCTGTTCGAACGGGAGGACGTCTTGATCGTTGCTTCTGTTTCGTGTATCTATGGTCTCGGTAACCCGGAAGAGTACAACAACCACGTCTTGTCACTGCGTGTCGGCAATGAGATGGGGCGAAACGAGATGCTCCGTCGCTTGATCGACATTCAGTATGAGCGTAATGACATCGATTTCCAGCGCGGACGGTTCCGCGTCCGCGGAGACGTCGTCGAAATCTTCCCGGCGTCCCGCGACGAACAGTGTGTCCGGGTCGAGTTCTTCGGTGACGAGATCGAACGGATCCGTGACATGGATCCGCTGACAGGTGAGATCGTTGCTGACCGCGAGCACATCTCGATCTTCCCGGCGTCCCACTTCGTGACGGGGGATACCCGTCTGCAAAAAGCGATCGCGAACATCGAGAAGGAACTAGAGGTCCAGCTTGCGAAGTTACGCGAAGACAATCAGTTGCTCGAAGCGCAACGGCTCGAACAACGGACGAACTACGATCTCGAGATGATGCGTGAGATGGGCTATTGTTCCGGAATCGAGAACTACTCGCGTCATTTGAACTTGATGCCAGAAGGGGCAACACCGTATACGTTGCTCGATTACTTCCCGAAGGACTTCTTACTCGTTGCCGATGAGTCGCACGTCACACTGCCGCAAATTCGCGGGATGTACAACGGTGACCAAGCACGAAAACAAGTCCTCGTCGATCACGGCTTCCGTCTTCCGTCGGCAAAAGACAACCGTCCGCTACGGTTCGAGGAGTTCGAGGAAAAAGTCAGTCAGGCGATCTATATCTCGGCGACACCAGGACCATACGAACTCGAACATTCAAAAGAGATGGTCGAGCAAATCATCCGTCCGACCGGTCTTGTCGATCCGACGATCGAGATTCATCCGATCACGGGACAAATTGATTACTTGATGGACAACATCCGTGACCGGGTCGCGAAGAACGAACGTGTTCTCGTGACGACACTGACGAAGAAGATGGCAGAAGATTTGACCGATTACTTGAAAGAGAATGGTGTCAAGGTCAACTATATGCACTCGGAGATCAAGACGCTGGAACGGATTGAAATCATCCGTGACTTACGACTCGGAAAATACGATGTCCTCGTCGGGATCAACTTGTTACGAGAAGGACTCGATATTCCGGAAGTCTCACTCGTGACGATTCTTGATGCCGATAAGGAAGGCTTCCTCCGTTCGGACCGTTCGCTGATTCAGACGATTGGTCGGGCGGCTCGGAACTCGGAAGGACACGTCATCTTGTTTGCCGATAAAGTAACCGATTCGATGCAACGCGCGATCGATGAGACGGAACGCCGTCGCGCGATCCAGATGGCGTTCAATGAAGAACATGGCATTACGCCGCAGACGATCAAAAAAGATGTCCGTGGTGTCATCAGCACGACGATCGAGAGCGACGATACTGTCGAAAAACTCGAGAAGTTCAACAAACTCAAAAAACCGGAGCGCGAAACGTTGCTTGAGCAGCTCGACCAAGAGATGCGTCAAGCGGCGAAAGACATGCAGTTCGAACGAGCTGCCGAGCTCCGCGACCTCATATTAGAATTGAAAGCAGGTGCCTAAGTTGGGAGAAAAGAAGAATCAGATTATCATCAAAGGCGCTCGCGTCAATAATCTACAAAACATCGATGTCGAAATTCCCCGCGATCAGCTCGTCGTCTTGACGGGCTTGTCCGGGTCAGGGAAATCGTCTCTTGCCTTCGACACGATCTACGCTGAAGGACAACGGCGTTATGTCGAAAGTTTATCTGCCTATGCCCGTCAATTCCTCGGACAAATGGATAAACCAGATGTCGACACGATCGAAGGACTGAGTCCGGCGATCTCGATCGACCAAAAGACGACGAGTAAAAACCCGCGTTCGACGGTTGGAACGGTCACAGAGATCTATGATTATTTGCGTCTATTGTACGCACGAATTGGTAAACCGATTTGTCCAAATCATGGAATCGAGATTTCGAGCCAGACGATCAGTCAGATGGTCGACCAAGTGATGGAGTTGCCGGAGCGGACCCGCCTGCAAATTCTCGCGCCAATCGTTTCCGGACGCAAAGGGACGCACGTCAAGGTTCTCGACGATTTGAAGAAGGAAGGCTTCGTCCGCGTCCGTGTCAACGGAGAGACGATGGATCTCGCCGAAGAGATCACGCTTGAGAAAAACAAGAAACACTCAATTGAAGTCGTCGTCGACCGTGTCGTCGTGCGACCAGACGTCGAAGCCCGTCTGGCGGACTCACTCGAGACTGCCCTTCGCCTCGCGGACGGTCGGGTCATCGTCGATACGATGGACGGCAACGAACTGTTGTTCAGTGAACACCATGCTTGTCCGATCTGTGGCTTCTCGATCGGCGAACTCGAACCACGCATGTTCTCGTTCAACTCACCGTTTGGTGCTTGTACGTCATGTGACGGTCTCGGAACGAAGCTTGAGGTCGATGTCGATCTCGTCGTGCCACATCCCGATAAGTCATTGAACGAAGGGGCAATCGTTGCCTGGGAACCGACAAGTTCGCAGTATTATCCTCAATTGCTCAAAGCGGTCTGTGACCATTTCAAGATCGATATGGATACACCGTTCGAACAGTTGTCAGAAGAACATCGCGAAACGATCTTGAACGGAAACACGAAGGAAGAGATCCACTTCCGTTATGAGAATGACTTCGGGATGGTCCGAAATACGAACCTCTACTTCGAAGGGGTCCTCAATAACTTACAACGTCGCTTCAAGGAGACGTCGTCTGATTATATTCGGGAACAGATGGAAGGCTACATGGCGAAGAAGGCATGTCCGACGTGTAAAGGACACCGCTTGAAACGGGAATCGCTCGCCGTCAAAGTATCCGATCACCATATCGGTGAAGTGACGAAGATGTCTGTCAAACAAGCGGTCATGTTCTTTGACGAACTGCCCGAGAAATTAAGTGAGAAGGATCAGACGATTTCGCGGATGATCGTCCGTGAGATTCATGAACGAGCGTCGTTCCTTGAGAACGTTGGTCTCGATTACCTGACAATCTCACGCGCAGCGGGGACGTTGTCCGGTGGAGAAGCGCAACGGATTCGTCTTGCGACTCAAATCGGTTCGCGTCTGACGGGCGTCCTCTACGTTCTTGATGAACCGTCGATCGGTTTACACCAACGCGATAATGATCGTTTGATCAATACGCTGAAGGCGATGCGTGATCTCGGCAATACATTGATCGTCGTCGAGCACGATGAAGACACGATGATGGCAGCCGATTACTTGATTGATATCGGACCAGGTGCCGGCGATCACGGTGGATTCGTCACGGCAGCCGGGAAACCGGAAGAGTTGATGCAGGATGCGAACTCGTTGACAGGTCAATACTTGTCCGGGAAGAAGTTCATTCCTGTTCCATCGACACGCAAAGAGCCAGACGGTCGGATGCTCCATATCCACAAAGCATCGGAAAACAACTTGAAGAACGTCGATGTCGACATTCCGCTTGGTCTGTTCGTTGCTGTGACCGGTGTCTCGGGATCCGGGAAATCGACCTTGATCAATGAAATTCTTTATAAGACGATCGCGCACGAGATGAACCGGGCGAAGGAAAAACCGGGTGCTCATAAAGGAATCACCGGTCTGGATCAAATCGATAAGGTCATCGACATCGACCAGTCACCAATCGGTCGGACACCACGCTCGAACCCAGCAACCTATACCGGTGTCTTCGATGACATTCGGGACGTCTTTGCTTCGACGAACGAAGCGAAACTCCGTGGTTACAAAAAAGGGCGTTTCAGTTTCAACATCAAGGGTGGACGCTGTGAAGCGTGTCGCGGCGACGGAATCATCAAGATTGAGATGCACTTCTTACCGGACGTCTATGTTCCGTGTGAAGTCTGTCACGGGAAACGCTACAACCGCGAAACACTCGAAGTGAAGTATAAAGGCAAGACGATTGCCGATGTCCTTGAGATGACGGTTGAAGATGCCCTTGCCTTCTTCGAGAACATTCCGAAGATCACGCGGAAATTGCAGACGATCGCTGACGTCGGTCTGACGTACATGCGTCTCGGTCAACCCGCGACGGAACTGTCTGGCGGGGAAGCCCAACGTGTTAAACTGGCGTCCGAGTTGCATAAGCGCTCGACTGGGAAGACGATCTATATTCTTGATGAGCCGACGACAGGACTCCACGTCCACGATATCGCGCGTCTGTTGAAAGTCTTGCAACGTCTCGTCGATAATGGTGATACGGTGCTCGTCATCGAACACAACTTAGATGTCATCAAGACGGCAGACTACTTGATTGATCTGGGACCAGAGGGAGGCGACGGTGGCGGAACAATCGTTGCTGCCGGTACACCGGAACAGATTGCTGAAGTCGAAGCATCTTACACGGGACGATACCTCGCACCTGTCCTTGAACGCGATGCGGCACGAATTGAATCATGAAACTTTTATGGATGAGGATTCGTAGGGAGGAACTAAGGGAACTTAAACGAAAGTATCATGTAACACACGTTTGAGGTTCAAGAATAGGAGGGAACGGTTCATGAAGCAAGATATGCGTCAATTGATATTGGAGCAAGTCAAAGAAGGAAAGTTAACGATTGATGAGGCACTCGATAAACTTGAGCGGCTCGAAGCGATCGACGAACGTGCAACTTCTGCCAGTGAACATAAGTACGTCGATGAACCAGAACAATATGATCGGGTCGACCAGTATTCCGTCGATTCACTGACGACGAAAGTCATGTCAGCGTTCGATAATCTCGTCAGCCGAATCAAGGACAGTGATCTTTCGCTTAATCAGGCGTCCGGTCCGAACGTCACCTACGTCAAACAATTCCCGTTCAGCGGTGAGACGGTTCACGTCGATCTGTTCAATGCGAACTTGGTCGTCGAACCGAGTGATCTCGAAGAATGCGAATTGACGGTGACAGGACGTCCGCTCCGTCGCCAACAGGTGACGGAAGAACAGGCGCTTGAGCAACTTCAAGCTGCTGTTCAACACGCGGTCTCGGCGAACACACTCTCAATCCGTTTGAAGGATAAGAGTGTCCGTGCGACAGTCCATCTGAAAGTACCACGTCGTCATTACGAATCATTCGTCTTACAGACGCTAAACGGGGAAATTTCGCTGACGTCACTCGACACGACATCCGCTCAACTGATGACAGCAAACGGTCGAGTCAACGTCCGCGATCTGTTCAGTGAGGACGTCAAAGTATCGACAGCGAACGGTTCGATTGAAATCGAAGAGTCGGAGTTGAAAGTCTTAAAGGCGAAGACAGCCAATGGACAAATCATCACGACAGGTGTCTTCGAACGTTCAGAACTAAAAACGGCGAACGGAAACGTCCGCTGCGAGCTGAAGACAGCGCAAAATGCGAAGGTCAAAGCGTCGTCGCTTGCTGGAAGCATCGCCTTGATGTTGCCGCACGGCGCTGAAGTCTACGGGGAACTCGAGACGAACTTCGGTGGTCTCAACTGCAACCTCGATGACATGGAATTGATCCGGGATCAAAAAGAGATCGTCAACCGGAAACTCCATTTCGTCTCAGGACGCGGTCGTTCACCAAAAATCGAGGTCGAAGCGGATACGAAGACAGGTACGATTTCGGTCACGCACGGTGTTCACCTCAGTCCACAAGCGTTATAAGCATACTAGCGCAACTTCTTGAAAAAGAGGTTGCGCTTTTCTTATGACGTCTTATCCGCTTTGCGTGCTTTCCTCAGGCGAGACACAAGCCGCGGCTACGTCGTTCTAGAGTAAGCCGGGTCTCGTTTGTCTCTGACAGCGCGGACGTCCGCACTTTTTCCTGTAGGAGTCACGCGAGCGGGGCTTCGTCAGCTGCATAGACAAAAACACCCATCCTCACTGAAAAGGATGGGTGTAGCTTACATCAATAATCGTAATCCTGATCCATCATCGGCTCGTCAAAGTTCATGTTTTCGATATTATTCATATCGTAACCGAACGAGAGTAAGGCAATGACACCGATGATTGCAAGAACGATTGAAACGAGAATCAGACCGATTCCGAGCCAACTCTTTCTGCGTGCGCGATTCCAATAGAAGATGATCGCGAGGACGTAGGAAATGAATGAACCGCTGATGAAGATTCCGATGATTGAGATGATGAAGAATAAGAGGGCTGTTTGATCTTGATTACGCGAATACGCTTTCCACATATCGATCAGTGAGATGATGAGGTAGACGAAACCAGCAATCGCTAGAACCGCAAATAAGATAATGACTAAAATGAATCCGATACCACCGCCTGACATCACGGCAAAACCTCCTTCAAAATATTAACTCTTTATTCCATTCCCAAGAAATCATGCTTCTAATCCAATTCCATGAATCGAATAAAAATATGGTACAATACTTCAAGTGAAAGGGGCTGACGAAGCGTGCAACCAAAAGTGCGAACAGCTGAAATCGTAAAACAATTCAATCTCCACATCGTCACGGGAGAAGAGGGCTTACATCGTCCGATTCTGACGGCTGATTTGTGCCGACCTGGCCTTGTGCTTGCCGGTTATTATGCCTATTACCCGGCAGAACGTCTCCAGATTCTCGGAAAAACAGAATTGACGTTCTTCAATAATTTAACGTACGAGGAACAACGCGAACGAGCGAATGTCCTCTGTACGGATGAAACACCTGGTATCTTGATCACGCGTGGATTCGAAGTACCGGAAGCGATCATCCAAGCCGCAGACGAGACGAACGTGCCACTGTTGACGACAAAAGGGCATACGACATCGGTCGAGTCACAGATCACGAACTTCCTCGAAGCGGAACTTGCGCCAACGACGGCGATGCATGGTGTCCTCGTCGATATCTATGGTGTCGGTGTCTTCATCAAAGGGGCAAGTGGTGTCGGTAAATCGGAAACGGCACTCGAACTCGTTAAGCGAGGTCACCGCCTGGTGGCAGATGACTCAGTTGAGATTCGTCAAACTGGTGACGGGATTCTCGTTGGGACAGCACCGAAGTTGATTCAACATCTGCTTGAGATTCGTGGAATCGGGATCATCGATGTGATGACGTTGTTCGGTGCAGGTGCGGTTCGCTCGCATAAGAAGATCAGCCTCGTCTGTAACCTCGAGATTTGGGATCAATCGAAAGTCTATGACCGCGTCGGTCTCGATCAAGAGACACTCCAAATCATCGATACGGAAATTCCGTTCCTGACGATTCCGGTTCGTCCCGGACGAAACCTTGCTGTCATCATCGAAGTCGCAGCGATGAACTATCGTCTGAAGAACATGGGCATCAACACAGCAGAAGAATTCGCGGGACGTCTCGCGCAAGCAATTGAAGATGGGAATGGTGGTCTTTGATGGGAACTTTAGCCTCTGTACAACCAACGTTTGACCGCGTGGCGATCGAACTCGGTCCTGTACCGATTTACTGGTACGGCATCGTCATCGCACTCGGTGCGGTCGTCGGTCTCCTGATTGCGATCTTCGAATCGAAGCGAATTGGCTTCAACGAAGAGTATGCGGTCGATGTCGTCATCTGGTCGATTCCGATCAGTATCATCTGTGCCCGGATTTACTACGTTGCGTTCGAGTGGAACTACTATAGTCAACATCTCGACCAAATCATCAATATCCGCCAAGGTGGGATTGCGATCCACGGTGCAATCATCGGCGCGATTTTGACGGTCATCATTTACACGCGTAAGAAAAAGATCTCGTTCTGGCAAATCGCCGATATCTTGGCACCATCCCTCTTGTTCGGACAAGCCGTCGGACGCTGGGGTAACTTCTTCAACCAAGAAGCACACGGTGGCGAAACGACATGGTCGTACTTACAAGATACGCTGCACTTACCGAACTGGATCGTCAATCAGATGTATATTGACGGAACGTACTATTTACCGACGTTCCTCTATGAAAGCATCTGGAATATCATCGGTGTCATTCTATTGATCGTCTGGCGGATGAAGTTCAATCCACGCCGTGGGTATGTCTTCCTCGGTTATCTGATTTGGTACTCGATCGGACGCTTTTATATTGAAGGACTCCGGACGGACAGTCTGATGATGGGGGATGGACTCCGGACGGCACAAATCGTCTCGATCTGTTTGATCATCTTCGGTGTGATTATGATGGTCGTTCGCCGCAACGCCGTTCGTTACTTGGACGGTTCGAAAAAGGAGGCGAAGTAATCGATGATTCGCACGTTACTGTTTGACTTAGATGGAACGTTGATCGATACGAATCCATTGATCTTAAAAAGTTTCGAGCATACGCTCAGTTACTATTACCCGGACCGGACGTTCACGGAAGCGGAATTGCTTCCGTTCATCGGTCCAACGCTTGAAAAATCATTCTCAGCGATGAACGCAGAAGAGTGGAAAGAGATGGTTGCCTTTTACCGGAGCTACAACATCGCGATGCATGACGCGCTCGTGCTCGAGTATCCGGGTGTGCTTGACGGATTACGTCGCCTGCATGAAGCGGGTTATAAGATGGCGGTCGTCACGTCGAAGAGCCGTCGTGTCGCTTTACGCGGCATCGAGTTATTCGGATTGACGTCACTGTTTGACGCCGTCATCGCAGCGGACGACGTGACGGAAGAAAAACCAGCCGTCGAGCCGTTCGAAAAAGCGATGCAGTTGCTTGGATCAACGGCAGACGAAACGATCATGGTCGGTGACAACGATACGGACATTCTCGGTGGTAAGAACGCGGGATTGAAGACAGTCGCGGTCGGTTGGGCGATCAAAGGACGCGCGTACTTAGAAGCCCTCGAGCCGGACGTCATCATTGATTCGATGGATCATCTTGCTGCTTGGCTGGAGGAACAAAATGGCGCGGCGAACTGATCGGTTTCAGGTCGGCACGACGAATCCACTCTGGCACATGTACCGGACGGTGTCGTTCTTTAAAGTGATGTGGTGCTTTACGATCATCACGATCGGGCGGTTTGCTCCGTCGCTTCGTTTCAAGAACGCGCTCTACCGGACATGTCTTCGGATGAAGATCGGGGAGAAGACGGCGCTTGCCTTGATGGTGATGCCAGACACGATGTTCCCGGAGCGAATCACGATTGGTGACAATACGATCATCGGCTTCAATACTACGATTCTCTGTCATGAATATTTGACGACGGAGTATCGTTTAGGTGACGTCGTCATCGGAAGCAATGTTTTGATCGGTGCGAACGTGACGATCCTACCGGGCGTAACGATCGGAGATGGTGCCGTCGTTGGTGCCGGATCAGTTGTTCACCGGGACATTGCACCGAACGAACGCGTCTCGAGTCAGCCGCTTCGCCGGCACGAAATGTGACAAAACTGTGAGAAGGAAGAAGGAAAAAAGATGACGCACATCCGCTTTACGTATAAGACAGGAAAGTATTTCGGAAGATTATTCGCCGAACGTCCACAAGGTCTCGTCGTTGAGGTGTTGGCTGTTGAGAAGCATCCTGTTCAAGGAGATCTTCACCAACCGAACCAAGTCGATGTTCCACTCTTCCATATCCGGACCGCCTTGCATAAGCACGAAAAGATCACGGTTTCGCCCGCAGTCGTTTATGCGTATGACGGAGAGATTCCGGATTATGCGACGAGCTTACGGCAGGCATATGACAAGGACGTGGCACGTCTTGAAGGACTGAATCCGGAGACGGATGCTTTTGTACGAAAATGCTTAGAGAATTACAAAGAACTGGAATCGATTTATGCGAAACGCTGGGGATGAACTCCGGCGTTTTTTTCTGTTGCATGCCTCCTAGAGATAGGGTATTCTTGTGTCTGCAACTACGAAACCAGTTTACTATTTATGGGGGCTTGAATCATGATGGAATTAACCAAATACAAAGCAGACCCCTTTGCGATAACAGCGCGCCAAGCGGAACTTTTTTATTTCCGCGGACGGAAGGCGCACCGGGAAGGGCGACTGGACGAAGCCGTCTATCATTTAGATGAGGCGACGACACTTCAGCCAGCGGACATCCGTTATTTGCTCCGTTATGCCCGTGTCTTATTCGAGACAGGAGAAATCAATCATGCGAATGATGTCTTGAAACAAGTACGCGCACTCGACGCATCAAATACGGAAGCACTCTTTTATTTAGCGAATAACTACGCACACGTCTCACTTTATGAAGAAGCGCGACAACATGCGATGGAATATTTAGAGCAAGCACCAAACGGCAAACACGCGGAGGCATCGGCCGCACTCGTGGAACTGATTGATCTTGAACAAGAGATGGAAGACGACGAAGAGGATGAATTGATTCGTCTGCATGGTCAGGCACAACGCCAGATCGATAAAGGGATGCTGTTCGCGGCACAGGAGACGTTGACTGGACTGATTGCCCAGTACCCGACGTTCTGGCCTGCCTACAACAACCTTGCAATCGTTGAGTTCTATTTAGGAGAGAACGATCAGGCATTCGCTTCCCTCGAACGGGTCCTTGAAGGGAATCCGGGGAATTTGCATGCCCTCTGTAACACGCTCGTCTTGCTACACGAGATGGGACAGGACGAAGAGGCACATCGTCTCTCTCGTCAGCTCGAACACGTCCGTTCCGTGCACCTTGAGACACGTTATAAGGTCGCGTCGACGTTAGCGATCATCGGTCGATACGATATCGCCTATGAAGAGTTGAAGTTGCTCGAGCGTCGTGGATACCGGGGAGACCCACTCTTTGGTCACTGGTTATCGATCTCTGCCTATAAGACGGGACACGTCGAAGAAGCAGCGGCTTTCTTGAAGTCGGACGAAGCACAAGCGTTAAAGGAAGAGACGGATACGTATGACATCCGCCACAACCTGCAGTTTCGCTCGGCACTCATCCAAGCGTTGAAGACGGAAGATGATGTTTCACGGATCTTTACGGCACTTCTTCTTGGTAAACTGAACGATGCTGAAGCACGGCTTGCATTGTCGATGATGCCAGAAGTGACAGACCAGGAAGACGTCCTGTTATTGACGGAACAGATTGTCATCGAGATGGAAGGACGGACTGATGTCGTGGATGAACGCATTCACCGGGCATTGCAGACGATCCGTCTTGCGGAACGATTCGTTTCAGACGAAGAACGGATGAGTCTCGAAGGGGATTTTTATGAACGCTTCGCACAGCTCGTCTTAAGTGGGGAATCGTTCGATTCAATCGAAGCATCCGCTGCATCACTGCTTTATCTGTTCCATGATTTACGGGACGGAATGCTGATCGAAGAATGTGCATCACTCGTCGATTGTTCGTTCGATCACGTCGCATCGATGATCCGGACACATGAACGGATGCTGGCACCGCTACAAGCAAAGTGTTAGACGTTTAGGGGATTCTCACCTATACTCAAATTACAACGATTACGATAAATGGGGTGGAATCATGGCGGAAACAGAACAAAAAATTTATGACGTCATCATCATCGGGGCAGGACCTGCTGGGATGACAGCCGCACTTTATGCATCACGTGCGAACCTTTCGACATTGATGATCGAACGCGGGATTCCGGGCGGTCAGATGGCGAACACAGAAGATATCGAGAACTACCCAGGATACGATAGCATCCTCGGACCCGATCTCTCGCAAAAAATGTTCGACCACTCGAAAGCATTCGGCGCAGAATATGCGTACGGAGACGTTCGAAGCATCGAAGACGGTAAAGCATACAAAACGATTCATGCACACAACAAAGATTACTACGCACGGGCGATCATCATCGCGTCTGGTGCACAATATAAAAAAATCGGCGTACCGGGTGAAGAAGAGCTCGGCGGTCGCGGTGTCTCGTACTGTGCTGTCTGTGATGGCGCGTTCTTTAAAGAAAAAGAACTCTTCGTCATCGGTGGAGGCGACTCTGCGGTGGAAGAAGGCGTCTACTTGACACGCTTCGCGAAAAAAGTCACGATCGTACACCGTCGTGACGAGCTCCGCGCTCAAAAGATTCTTCAAAAACGTGCGTTCGACAACCCGAAAATCGACTTCATCTGGAACCATACGGTTAAACAGATTAACGAACAAGACGGGAAAGTCGGCGGCATTGAGCTGATCAATACAAAAACAGCTGACGTAACGACACATCCAATCGATGGTGTCTTCATCTACATTGGGATGAACCCAATCACTGGTTACGTCCAAGATCTCGGTATCTTGAACGACCAAGGCTACGTCGTGACGAACGAAGCGATGGAAACGAACATCAAAGGGATCTTTGCTGCTGGTGACGTGCGTGAAAAAACATTGCGCCAAGTTGTTACAGCAACAAATGATGGTTCGATCGCAGCGCAAAATGCACAGCATTTCATCGAAGCGTTGCTTGAAGAATTACAAGAATCCTCACACGCATAATATCGAACCAGTTTCATTGAAGGAGACTTCAGTGAAGCTGGCTCTTTTTTTATGATATACTGAGAAAGAAGTGAAAAATACACACGGAACTGTTGTCTGGAGGGCGAAAAGATGGAACAGAATCAACCGCAACTTGTCATCATCACGGGTATGAGTGGGGCTGGGAAGACTGTCGCAATGAACAGCTTTGAGGACTTAGGCTATTTTTGTGTCGACAATCTACCCCCGACGTTACTGCCGCATCTCATCGAAGTCATCGGACAAGTGCGTCCTAAAATCGCCGTTGCCATCGATACCCGCGCGCGTGATTTCATCGACAGCTTTTTTGTCGTCTATGAGGATTTAAAGAAAACGGACTTACAAATCCGGATGCTGTATCTTGATGCACGAAACGATGTCCTCGTACGTCGTTATAAGGAATCGCGTCGTTCGCACCCGCTCGCACCGACAGATTCCCCATTGATCGGGATCGAACGGGAGCGGACGTTGCTCGAAGGATTCCGTGATAAGGCACAGATGCTGATTGATACGAGTGACATCAAGCCGCTTGCACTGAAAGAGCGTCTCTTGAAGGAGTTCACGGAAGGCACGCGGATTCCGTTCACGGTCAACGTCATGTCGTTCGGTTTCAAACACGGCTTACCGCTTGATGCCGATCTCGTCTTTGACCTGCGCTTCTTACCGAATCCGTTCTACATTCCAGAGCTGCGTCCAAAAACAGGACTCGACGAGGAAGTCGCGTCGTACGTCATGCAGTGGCCGGAAGCGAAGCTGTTCTATAAAAAACTTGTCGATTTGCTCGAGTTCCTGATTCCACAATACGAGCGGGAAGGGAAGTCGCAACTCGTCATCGCCCTCGGTTGTACAGGCGGGAAACACCGCTCGATTACGTTCGCGGAAGCAATCAGTAAAGAATTTGCGACGCAGTATCACATCGAGACGAATCACCGGGATTATGTGCATGCGAAGGAGGAGAAGTGATGAAATGGGAACGTAAAGTCGTCGCTGTCGGTGGCGGGACAGGACTCTCGACGCTTCTTCGTGGACTGAAGCATTATCCGCTCGACATCACAGCCATCGTCACGGTCGCCGATGACGGGGGCAGTTCTGGTCGTCTGCGGACGGAATTCAACATGTTGCCGCCGGGCGATATCCGAAACGTCATTGTCTCCTTATCGAAGTCGGAGACGTTGATGGACCGAATCATGCAGTACCGGTTCGAGACCGGTGAAGGATTGCATGGTCATTCGCTCGGAAATTTGATGTTGACGGCAGCAACCCAGCTCTGTAATGGTTCGTTCGTCGAAGCAATCGGCGTCATGGGACAACTGTTGAACGCGGAAGGAAAAGTCTATCCGGCAACGGAACGGACAATTACGCTCTGTGCTGAGTTCGAGGACGGGACGATCGTCAAAGGCGAGTCGTTGATTCCGAAGGTCGGTAAGAAGATCGAACGGATCTTCCTTGAGGAACAAGACGTCCGTCCGGTACCGGAAGCGATTCAGGCGATTCTTGATGCCGATGTCATCGTCCTTGGTCCGGGTAGTCTCTATACGAGTATCATCCCGAACGTCCTGATCGACGAGATTCGGGAAGCGATCCAACAATCACTAGCTCCGGTCGTCTATATTTGTAACGTCATGACACAACCCGGCGAGACGACGGCGTTCACAGCGAATGAACATTTAGCGGCACTTGAACGCTTCCTCGGACAAGGCGTCGTTGATACGATCATCGTCAATAATGAATCGATCGATGCGAGTTACCTGAAGAAATACCAGAAGGATCACGCTGACATCGTCACCTATAATGAAAAACAATTCGAGCTCGCTGGCGTTGAAGTGCTGGCAGACGATATCGTCGATTACAATCATCACTTCATTCGTCATGACTCAGATGCCGTCGCAAGCCTGGTCATGCGAAAAGTGTTGTCGATTCGACGGATGCGTCAACTCGAAGGAAAGGAGGAGCTGACATGAGCTTTGCCTCAGAAGTCAAAAAAGAATTAACGCAAATTCCAATCACCGATCACGAGATGAAGGCGGAACTCGCAGCGCTCGCCCGGATGAACGGTGCGATCTCGTTCGGTCTCGGACGTGGTCTGACACTCGATATCTCGACGGAGAATGCCTCGATTGCCCGTCGAATCTACTCATTGCTAAAAAAAGCATACGGAGTCCATCTCGATCTGCTCGTGCGGAAGAAAATGCGTCTGAAAAAGAATAACGTCTACATCGTCCGCGTCAAACAACAGGCGGATAAGATTTTGCAAGACCTCGGAATCCTCGGAGAAGGGTTCACGATGATTCGTTCGATCAGTGACACGATTCTCAACGATGAACGAAAAGCACGCGCTTATTTACGAGGGGCGTTCCTCGCCGGAGGTTCGCTCAACAATCCGGCGACGTCGTCGTATCACTTGGAGATCTTCAGCTTATATGAAGAACATAATGCAGCGCTCCGTGGTCTATCGAACGTCTTTGATTTGAACGCGAAGGCAATCGAACGGAAAAAGGGACACATCCTCTACATCAAGGAGAGCGAGAAGATTTCCGATTTCCTCAAGCTCGTTGATGCGACACAATCGATGCTACGGTTCGAGGATGTGCGGATCTTAAAAGACATGCGTAACTCGGTCAATCGTCTCGTCAACTGTGAGACGGCAAACCTCAACAAAACGGTCGGTGCGGCATTACGCCAAGTCGAGAACATCAAGTTCCTTGAGCGGACGGTCGGGCTCGATGTCTTACCGGATAAGTTGAAGGAGATCGCGATCTTGCGCGTGACACATCAAGACGTCACGTTACAAGAGCTCGGCGAGATGGTCGAAAGCGGCTCCATCTCAAAATCAGGGATCAATCACCGGTTGCGGAAGATTGATCAAATCGCTGAAAAAGTACGAAATGGAGAGTCGATGACAGGGGCCTTATAAGAGGGTCGCTTGCGGGATGAACCATAGTCTACTATAATATATAGTCGATGCAACTAAATGTTCGAATTAAGGAGTTTTTGAAATGGCTAACGAAAAGAAACGTATTTCGCTGACAGTCGATGCGAAGTTTGATGAAGTGTTAACAAAAAAAGCAAAATCAATCGGTGTACCGAAAAGCACACTCGTTGCGTTCGCAACATCTTTATTCCTGAAACAATTACAAGCAGAAGAAGAGCTTTCGCCACATGCGAACGCGATCTACTCGCTGATTCGTGAAAACCACGATATCGTTTCAGACATCACAGACTTGATCGACTGATCATCGCCCTCTCGTTCTATAAGGAACGGGAGGTTTTTTTGTATGTAACGATAACCGACAGGGCTTTGCTTTTCTATGAATACAAAAAAAGTGCCTCCCGAAGGAGACACTCTGGATGACTTATGCACGTTCCATGACGCGGTCGATGAGACCGTAATCAGCAGCAGCTTGTGCTGACATGAAGTTGTCACGCTCTGTATCGCGTTCGATGACTTCAAGTGGTTGTCCTGTGTTTTCAGCCATGATTTTGTTGAGGTGCTCACGCATTTTGATGATACGCTCCGCATGGATTTTGATATCCGATGCTTGACCTTGTGTACCACCGAGTGGTTGGTGGATCATGATTTCAGCGTTTGGTAACGCGAAACGTTTTCCTTTTGCGCCTGCTTGGAGCAAGAACGCACCCATCGATGCTGCCATACCGATACAAATCGTTGAGACTTGTGGCTTGATGAAGTTCATTGTATCGTAAATCGCCATACCGGCAGTGATCGAACCACCTGGGCTGTTGATGTAAAGCGAGATTTCTTTATCTGGATCTTCTGCTGCTAAGAACAGAAGTTGGGCAACGACTGAGTTGGCGACGTTATCGTCAATCGCGCTCCCGAGAAGAATGATGCGGTCTTTTAGCAAACGTGAGTAGATATCGTAAGCACGTTCCCCGCGGTTTGTTTGTTCGATGACTGTTGGAATTAACATAGTCTTTGCCTCCTTATAGTTGGTATGTAGCTTCCTATTCGACTTATACTTATCATAATCCTTTGGTCAATATTGGTCAAAAGATACGATGCGACTTTTAGGTATTTTTCCATTACAAGGGCAAATGAAACATATCAATATAGAAAAAAGGCAACGCCATTGCTGGCATTGCCTTGTGGTTGAATAAATGGTACACCCGGAGAGATTCGAACTCCCGACACCTGGTACCGGAAACCAGTGCTCTATCCCCTGAGCTACGGGTGCATCTGATGTACTGAACAATTAATAGTATAGCGACATTTTTTCAGAAAAGCAATAGGGAAGGATGACTTTTCTTTTCCTGAGCGGTTCGAGAAGGGTTCAGAGCATGTTTTTCAAAACGTTTCTTCTATAATAAGAAGTGGAGGAGGGGGAATCGATGGATCAACGCCAGGAACAGACGCAACAGATGACGTTATCGGCGTCACAACAATATCAGTTACATGTACTTGAGCAACCAGCAGCTGAGCTCGAGGAGGAATGGCGACGGTTGAAACGACGGTTGCATCGTCATTACCCGAATCAGGTTTCGCTAGAGGTCGAGCAGATGGCAGGACATTTGGCATCCTATGAAGACGAGCTTCTTGCACAAATACGTTTAGAATCAGTCAGACAGGAAATAGGATATATGGCGGAACAACTCATCGTGTATTTAGAAGCGGACGGTTTATTGCGGACATCGGACGAGCAGCTCGCTGCATCCTTCTCGACCGATGTTGCAACGATTACAGAAGCACGGACACTCTTACAACAATGTGAACCAGTCGGAATCGCTGCCCGCTCGGAGCGCGAGTGTCAATGGTTACAGGCGATCGAGCTAGACGACGCGGAATTGATCGGACTAACGGCTCGGTTGCGACATGAACCGGCGAGTCAGGTGTTCGCGCAGTTCAGTGAACAGGATCGAGCGCGGTTGCGAAAACGATTGACGCGGCTGAGCCGGACACCGGACCTTCCAAAAGAAGAACGATTGGTCATGGCAGAAGCGCGGATTCACCTGTTAGATGGAAAACTTCAAATCGACTGGATGACACTCGACACGGATCAGACGTGGCTCGGATTAAAAGAGGCAACGCCTTTTTTGCGCGCGTACGAAAGACGTCGCGTCACGATGCATGCCATCCTCTCGGTCTTGCTTGAGCGACAAGAACGCTGGTTCAAGGGAGAACTGCATCTTGAGCCACTGACGAAAAAACAAGTCGCTGAGGCGACGGGACATCATCCGTCAACGATTGGTCGAGCGATTGCTGAGAAGTATGTCGAGACGGTCCATGGTCTCGTTGCTTTAGAAGACTTGTTCGTCTCACGGACGACAAGCGGAGATTCGAGTTTTTTGATTAAACGGCGGATCGCCGAATACATTCAACACAGCGATCGTCCGTTAAGTGATCAGCAATTGACGGATCGTCTGCAAGCAGACGGTCTGACAGTCGCGCGACGGACGGTCGCGAAGTACCGGGCAGCGCTTGGTTTAACGAAAAAAACGATGCAGCAAAGGAAGGCGCAATCAGAATGGGATTAAAAAGACACAGACACTTAACACTCTATTCACGTCCGGGATGTACGCTATGTGAAGAGGCCGCCATCTTACTCGACTTCGTACTCGATGAGTTTCCGGAATGGACGTTCGAGGAAGTCAACATCGATCAGGATGAAGCGCTCAGTCTACGGTTCTTATACGAGATTCCGGTCGTCATGCATGACGAGGAAATCTGGAGTTATGGCAAATTCGAGACGGAAACGATAAGAAACCGCTTACTTCAAAAAACTTGAGAAACGAGACTTGCAAGGCGAGAAATGGACTGTTATGATAACGGTGTACCAAGTGGGACACGTTATGACATGCGGGACAGAAAGCGTCCAGCTACTTGAGAGGAGAGGGAAATACATGATTCGGCAGTTAGTCCAGATCCAAAAACGAATCGTGCCTGATCTGATCGAAGAAATGCAGACACGCTACGACATCCTTCATTACGTACGACTGATGCAACCGATCGGACGACGTACGCTTGCGACAAGCCTTGGCTTGACGGAACGCGTCTTACGGCGGGAAGTCGACTTCTTGAAGCAGCAAGACCTCCTAGAGGTCGCGACGCAAGGGATGTCCTTGACGGATGAAGGACGAAACGTTCTTCGCAGCATGCACAGCATCATGGGAGAACTCGCAGGGATCTCAGACATGGCGAAAGCCTTGAAAGAGAGACTCGGAGTACGGGACGTCGTCATCGTACCGGGTGATTCCGATGAGACCTTCTGGGTACAACGAGACATGGGGCGGGCGACCGTCGCACGACTCAAACGAGAGCTTTCTTCAGACCATCACAATACGATCGCTGTCACAGGCGGTACGACGATGGCATCCGTCGCGGCGATGATGTCGCCAGACAAGGAACACCGTCCGATGACGTTCGTTCCGGCACGCGGAGGACTAGGAGAAACGCTCGAATTACAAGCGAACACAGTATGCTCACGGATGGCGTCACGCGCTCAAAGTGATTATCATCTGCTTCACATCCCAGACATGGTCAGCACAGAGACTTTCGTCAAGATGATTGAAGAGCCGAGCATAAAAAATGTGCTTCAAATGATTAAAGGTGCTTCAATCGTGGTACATGGAATTGGTGAGGCGAAAACGATGGCAAAACGTCGTCGCGCGTCTGAGGATCTCCTGACCCGACTGGAACATGAACAGGCAGTAGCTGAAGCATTCGGATATTACTTCGACCGAGACGGGAACATCGTGCACCGGGTCAAGACGGTTGGTCTCCAACTGGCTGACTTGAAGCAAGTCGAACACGTCATCGTCGTCGCAGGTGGTCATTCGAAGGCAGAAGCGATCAACGCCTATGTCAAACAGTCGCCAGACATCATCCTGATTACGGATGAAGGCGCAGCAGCTTCGATTTTGAAAGGGTAACCCCCTTTTGAATAATAGATAACTCGCTTTACATTAAAAGGAGGAAAATTATCATGGCAGTAAAAGTTGGTATTAACGGATTTGGACGTATCGGACGTTTGGCACTTCGTCAAATTCTTCAATTCGATGGAATCGAAGTAGTCGCGATCAACGACCTTACAGACACTAAAATGCTTGCACACCTTCTCAAATATGATACGACTCAAGGTCGTTTCGACGGCGAAGTTGAAGTACACGACGGTTACTTCCTCGTCAACGGTAAAGAAATCAAAACACTTGCTAACCGCAACCCAGAAGAACTCCCATGGGGCGAGCTCGGTGTTGACATCGTTCTCGAATGTACTGGTTTCTTCACAGACAAAGAAAAAGCTGAGCTTCACTTGAAAGCTGGCGCTAAAAAAGTCGTTATCTCTGCACCTGCAACTGGCGACATGAAAACAGTCGTCTTCAACACGAACCACGAAATCCTTGACGGAACTGAAACAGTTATCTCTGGTGCTTCATGTACTACAAACTGTCTCGCGCCAATGGCTAAAGTTCTCCAAGATCAGTTCGGAATCGTTGAAGGTCTCATGACTACGATCCACGCTTACACTGGTGACCAAAACACACTCGACGCTCCACACCCTAAAGGTGACTTCCGTCGTGCACGTGCGGCAGCAGCAAACATCGTTCCTAACTCAACTGGTGCTGCAAAAGCAATCGGTCTCGTTCTTCCAGAACTTCAAGGTAAACTTGACGGATCTGCACAACGTGTACCAGTCGCTACAGGTTCACTCACTGAGCTCGTAACTGTACTCGACAAAAAAGTTTCTGTAGAAGAAATCAACGCAGCAATGAAAGCAGCTGCTAACGAGTCTTACGGTTACACTGAAGACGAAATCGTTTCTTCTGACATCGTTGGTATCTCTTACGGATCACTCTTCGATGCAACACAAACTAAAGTCATGACAGTCGGCGACAAACAACTCGTTAAAACAGTTGCTTGGTATGACAACGAAATGTCTTACACTAGCCAACTCGTTCGTACACTCAAACACTTCGCAGAAATCGCTAAGTAATTCGAGCAATTAAATAGCAATTGAATAAGAGCGGAAACGATATCAGTCTCCGCTCTTATTGCGGAAAAAAGCGGGAGGGGCATTCGCCCCTCACTATACGTAAGAGACGGAGGACGAATGTATGAATAAGAAATCGATTCGCGACATCGATGTACAAGGAAAACGCGTATTTACACGCGTGGATTTCAACGTACCGTTGGAAGACGGTAAAATCACGGATGACACACGGATCCGTGCTGCACTCCCAACGATCAAACACTTGATCGACGGTGGAGCAAAAGTCATTCTCGCTAGCCACATGGGTCGTCCAAAAGGCGAAAAGAACCCTGAGTTCTCACTTGCACCAGTCGTAGCACGCCTCAGCGAATTGCTTGGTAAAGACATCAAGCTCGTTGAAGAAGCATACGGTCCAGTTGCAGAAGAAGCAGTCAGCAAACTCGAAAACGGCGATGTCGTCGTCTTAGAGAACGTTCGCTTCTACCCTGGTGAAACGAAAAATGACGAAGAGCTCGCTAAAGGATTCGCGAAACTCGCTGACGTCTTCGTCAACGACGCGTTCGGCGCAGCACACCGTGCACACGCATCGACAGAAGGTATCGCACACCATGTCGACACAGCAGTTGCCGGTCTTCTCATCGAAAAAGAACTTCAAGTTCTCGGTAAAGCTCTTTCTAACCCAGATCGCCCGTTCACGGCAATCATCGGTGGTTCGAAAGTAGCGGACAAAATCGGTGTCATCGATCACTTACTCGACATCGTCGATACGTTGATCATCGGTGGCGGCTTATCGTACACGTTCCTCACAGCTCGTGGTATCGAAGTCGGTACTTCACTTCTTGAGGTCGATAAAATCGACCAAGCGAAGGAATTCATGAAGAAAGCAGAAGAAAAAGGCGTTAAGTTCCTCATGCCAATCGACTGCGTCATCACGAAGGAATTCGGAGAAGAAACATATGTCGGACCACGTGACATCACAGAGATCCCAGCCGATCACATGTCACTTGATATCGGTCCAAAAACGGTTGAACTCTATGCAGAGGCAATCAAGAACTCGAAACTCGTCGTCTGGAACGGACCGATGGGCGTATTCGAACTCGATAAATACGCAAACGGTACAAAAGGTGTCGCGCAAGCTCTTGCGGACAGCGATGCGTACTCAATCATCGGCGGTGGCGACTCAGCTGCTGCGGCAGAGAAATTCGGTCTTGCTGACAAAATGAGCCACATCTCTACAGGTGGTGGAGCAAGTCTCGAATTCATGGAAGGGAAAGCTCTTCCTGGTGTCGAAGCGCTAAACGACAAGTAATCTAAGTTCACAAGGGAGTGTTTCTCAATGCGTAAACCAATTATCGCAGGTAACTGGAAGATGAATCTGACGCTCAAGGATGCAGTCGCATTCGTTGAGGAAGTCAAAGGAGCTGTACCTGCTTCGACGACAGTCGACGCAGCCGTCTGTGCGCCAGCAGTATTCTTGGCACACTTGACAGAAGCAGCAGCTGGTACGGATCTTAAGATCGGTGCTCAAAACATGTACGACAAAGAGAGCGGTGCGTTCACTGGTGAAATCAGCCCGCTCATGCTCAAAGAACTCGACGTGACATACGTCATCCTCGGTCACTCTGAGCGTCGTGAGTACTTCGGCGAAACAGATGCGTTCATCAACAGCAAAGCGAAAAAAGCGTTCGAGCACGGTCTCGTTCCAATCGTTTGTGTAGGTGAAACACTGGAAGAGCGTGAAGGCGGCAAGTTCGAAGACGTCATCCGCGAACAGACAGCAAACAGCCTCAAAGGTCTTACTGTCGACCAAGTGAAAAATCTCGTCGTCGCTTACGAGCCTGTCTGGGCAATCGGAACAGGTAAATCAGCGACAGAACAAGATGCACAAGATTCTTGTAAATTCGTCCGTGACGTCGTTGCAGCTGAATTTGGTGCTGAAGCAGCAAAAGCTGTCCGCATCCAATACGGTGGTAGCGTCAAACCGGAAAACATCAAAGAATATATGGCTCAACCAGACATCGACGGCGCGCTCGTCGGCGGTGCAAGTCTTGAGACAGGATCGTTCCTCAAACTGTTGGAGGCGATTTAAATGAAAAAACGTCCAGTCGCACTGATCATCCTTGATGGTTTTGGTATGCGTGACGAGGAGTTCGGAAATGCCGTTACGGCGGCAAACAAACCGAACTTCGACCGTTACTGGGGTCAATACCCGCATACGTTGTTGAATGCGAAAGGCGAATACGTCGGTTTGCCTGAAGGTCAAATGGGGAACTCAGAAGTGGGTCACCTGAACATCGGTGCAGGTCGCGTCGTCTATCAATCGCTATCCCGAATCAACAACGCGGTCAAGGATCGCTCGTTCTTCTCGCGTCAAGCGATGAACGATGCGGCAGGTCACGTGAAGAAATACGGTTCAGCGCTTCATATCTTCGGTTTGGTCTCTGACGGTGGAATCCACAGTCACATCAACCACTTATATGCGGTGCTCGAATTCGCGAAACTTCACGAAATCGAAAAAGTCTACCTCCATGCTTTCACGGACGGTCGTGACTGCGACCCACAATCGGGCGCTGGTTTCCTCCGTGACGCGCAAGCGAAGATGGATGAATTGAATGTTGGACAATTCGCGAGTATCTCTGGTCGCTACTATGCGATGGATCGCGATAACCGTTGGGAACGCGTCAAGAAAGTCTATGACGCCATCACGTTCGGTGAAGGTCCGACGACGAAGGATCCAATCGGCATGGTTGAAGCTTCGTACAAACAAGACGTAACGGATGAGTTCATCGAACCAACTGTTGTCGTGCAGGAAGACGGTACGCCAGTCGCACCGATCCACGATAACGATGCGATCGTGTTCTTCAACTATCGTCCTGACCGTGCGATTCAGCTTTCGAAAGTCTACAAAGAAAAAGGTGGCTTCAACGGCTTCGAAATTCCAGACAACGCACCGAAGAACCTGCTACTCGTCTCAATGACGAAGTACTCGGATGCGATTGATACGGACATCGTCTTCCCGCCTGAAGACATCAAGAACACGCTTGGTGAGACATTGTCAAAACAAGGTCTCAAACAGCTACGCATCGCGGAAACGGAAAAGTATCCGCACGTCACGTTCTTCTTCAACGGACAACGTGAAGAACCATACGAAGGGGAAGATCGGATCTTGATCCCTTCACCAAAAGTCGCGACATACGACTTGAAACCGGAGATGAGCGTCTATGAAGTCACAGATGCCCTCGTCGACGCAATCAACTCGGACAAACACGACGCGATCATCCTCAACTTCGCTAACCCGGATATGGTCGGTCACTCGGGTATGCTCGAGCCGACGAAAAGGGCGATCGAAGCTGTCGATGAGTGTCTTGGGAAAGTCGTTGACTTGATTCTCAGCAAAGGCGGCGCGGCAGTCATCACGGCTGACCACGGGAACGCGGATAAAGTCCTCAATGCGGACGGCAGTAAGATGACGGCGCATACGACAGAACCCGTTCCATGTATCGTGACGGTCGAGGACGTTGAACTCCTTGAACCACTCACAGGTGCACTCGCTGATCTCGCACCAACGGTCCTTGATCTCCTCGGAGCAGACCAACCAGCAGAGATGACTGGTAAATCGATCGTTTTGAAGAAATAATCCCGTCGATCGAAGTAGCTACACCACATATTTCTTACACACAAAAGGAGCGAATTTAAATGTCAATGATTACAGAGATTTACGCACGCGAGATTCTTGATTCACGCGGTAACCCAACAGTAGAAGTAGAAGTTTATACAGAAGATGGCGGTTTCGGTCGCGCACTCGTACCATCAGGTGCATCAACTGGTGAGCACGAAGCAGTCGAACTCCGTGATGGCGACAAAGCACGTTACCTCGGAAAAGGTGTTTTGAAAGCTGTTGACAACGTCAACGAAAAAATCGCACCAGAAATCATCGGTTACGATGTCTTCGACCAAGCTGGAATCGACAAAAAGATGATCGATCTCGACGGTACGAAAAACAAAGGTAACTTCGGTGCTAACGCAATCCTTGGTGTTTCTATGGCTGCTGCACGTGCTGCTGCAGATGAGCTTGGTCTTCCACTCTACACATACCTCGGTGGATTTAACGCGAAAACATTACCAACTCCAATGATGAACATCATCAACGGTGGATCACACGCAGACAACAACGTGGACTTCCAAGAGTTCATGATCATGCCTGTCGGTGCTCCAACATTCAAAGAAGCACTTCGTATGGGTGCTGAAATCTTCCACGCGTTGAAATCAGTTCTTAGCGGAATGGGTCTTAACACAGCAGTTGGTGACGAGGGTGGATTCGCTCCAAACTTGAAATCAAACGAAGAAGCAATCACAGTTATCCTTGAAGCAATCGAAAAAGCTGGCTACAAAGCAGGCGAAGATGTTTACCTGGCAATGGACGTCGCTTCTTCTGAGTTCTACGATAAAGCAGCTGGAACATACAACCTCGCTGGCGAAGGCAAAGTCCTCTCAACAGAAGAGCTTGTTGAATTCTACGCACAACTCGTTGACAAATACCCAATCATCTCAATCGAAGATGGCTGTGACGAAAACGACTGGGATGGTCACAAACTTCTTACAGATCGTATCGGACACAAAGTCCAACTCGTTGGGGATGACTTGTTCGTAACGAACACTGAGAAACTTGCTGAAGGTATCGAAAAAGGCATCGCGAACTCGATCCTCATCAAAGTTAACCAAATCGGTACGTTGACTGAAACATTCGACGCAATCGAAATGGCTAAAAAAGCTGGTTACACAGCTGTCGTTTCTCACCGTTCTGGTGAAACTGAAGATTCAACGATCGCTGACATCGCTGTTGCGACAAACGCTGGTCAAATCAAAACGGGTTCACTTTCACGTACAGACCGTATCGCGAAATACAACCAACTTCTCCGCATCGAAGACATGCTTTCAGACGTTGCTGTCTACGACGGAATCAAATCATTCTACAACCTCAAGAAGTAATTTCAGGTTGATTGTTTGAACAAGCTATAAGGAAAACCTCCTATTCGTGTGATACGTACACACGGATAGGAGGTTTTTTTACATATCAAGCGATGTCAAACGCGAAAATCCCTTTTGTCATCAAAACTAAAATGAACTGTCAAAAAATTGATTTATCTCATTAGACGGCTAAAATGTTATACTCATAAATAAGTGCAAATTAAATAGTTATAGCGATTAATTACACCCTAATCAATGAAGGTGAAAAATACGTTTAAAGGAGATACGATCATGTTAAATTCAGATTTAGATATCCGTTTAGAACCACGTATTCAAGAGTTATATCGACTGCATAAGGAACGTTCAGCTAATATTGACTGGAGCTACCACGAGTTCATTCCATGGGATAAGGCGATGTCGTTTAAACGCGTTCCTTGGGATGAGAGCCAAGTCACGCTTCCAGAAGGTGTTATCGTAGCAATCGAGACGGCATTACTGACAGAAGTCAACTTACCATGGTATACGTCACACTTAGACTATACATTCAAGAACTCGATGGAAGTCATCAATGACTTCGTCCGGACATGGACAGCAGAAGAAGACCAGCACTCGAACTTACTCGAGACGTATTTACTCGTCACGCGAAACGTCAATCCAACGCGACTCCATCAGTTAAGAAGACGCGTCGTTGAGAACGGCTGGTTCCCGGACTTCACGAACCCGCTAGCGACGATGGCATATACGTCACTGCAAGAGTTAGCGACACTTGTCTTTTATAACAACGTGGCGAAAATCGCAGGGGCGCATGACAAGGATTTGGCAACGCTACTCCGTCGTCTAGCGAAGGACGAAGCACTGCATTATGCGTTCTATCGTGACACGGTCAAAGCACACCTAGAGCTTGACCCGAACTTCATCGTCTTCTTCGAAGACGTCATCATCAACTTCTCGATGCCAGGTGCTGTCATGCCTGATTTTACGGAACGCATGAAGACGATTGCTGTTGATACGAACTATGGACCACTCCAATACTTCGACCAAGTATTAGACGTCGTCGTCAAATTCTGGGGCATCGCTGATTTAGAACCGACAACTGACGAAGCGAAACAATCTCAAGCGAACATCATGAAGTATCACGGACGTTTGAAGCGCATCAAGGAACGTCAGGAACGCCAACTCGAAAAAGCGAATCTCGACGTCTAAGGAGGCAATGAACATGAAGTGTGAAATCTGTGGAACTGAAACGAACAACCAAGTCAGTTACTTGGAACTCGATACGTGGGAATTCAACTCATTGAACAAAGAAGCAAAAGACTTTTATCCGATTTGTTTTGATTGTTTTGATAAACATACGAACCATTTCATCGATCAGGAAATGGATCTGGAGTTACGAAAAAAACGTTCACAAATGGTCAACAAAGAAGTAGAAGCCGAAATCGAAGCGATTCTTGAGGTCGAGAATTAAGGAATCTTCTTCATAGAAGTATAACCGGTAGTGCTTCGGCTCTACCGGTTTTTTACGTCTATAAAAAAGCAGCTATTTCTTCTTTCACGCAAACACGTGCACGTGATGGAAGAAATAGCTACTTTTTAATATGAAATCAATCTTCAATAAACGTAACGAGATAATGATGAGGGGAATGAAGGGGTGCACGGGTCACGAAAAAATCTGGGAGATCTACATCGATTCCAAGTTCACGTAGTGTATCCGGCTCCAGACATTCTTGAACGAGACGCTTAATATCCTGTAATAATTCATCATGCAGGTTCGCTTCCTTTGGAAAGGCGCGCTTCGCATCGTCGCGTAATAATAATACGATCGGCGGTAGCCCCCGCAATAGGTCGACTTGAAGAGGCTGCTGATGACGTTCGAAATAATCATTCAGACAACTGACGACCCTCATCGAGTGTTCTTCTTTCATCCGATCCCAACTCTCTGTATGTGACTGTAACTCTCTAGCTATTCCCTAATTGAAGCGAGGATATGCAGGGAAACTGGAAATGAAGCATTACGAGGACGCTGTTCGGGGTAGAACTAGAGGGAAGGGGGAATCGACATGCTATTTCGGTTTTTGTTTTTAGGGCTTGATACGTCGATTGGTGACATCCCGTTGCGCCTCATCTATTTTACGGAACTCATACTATTCATCGGTTTGTATCAAATCACGAGCCGATTTTCACGTCAGAGTCTGATTTTGGGAACGGCACTCGGAATTGGCGGACTGATTGCCATCTTACCCGGTGCGCTCTATATCATCCGTTATAATCCGGAGGATGCCGTCATCGATGTCACGTTCCTATTGATTTATTTATTTGAGCCGCTAGCAATTGTTGCGTTCATTGTTGCTTTGATTCGACGTTTGTTCGTGGAGCGAAAAAGAGCCGGGAAAGCAAAGAGATGAAAGTCTTGTCAGTTAGACTCCGATTGTTCATGAATTTCCGTCCAAGACGTCGCTTTCCGCGGACGGAAGGCAAGTCTCCTTGTCGCGTGTGCTCCTGCGGGGTCTTACCTATTCCGCTCTTCCCGCAGGAGTTTCCGTCTTTTTCGGAAATCAACAATCTAACCTAACGTGCTACTGAGAGGACAAGAAATACAACGTAAGATGGCGTGACGCTGTCTTGCGGTGTATTTGTGTATGCATCCAAATACTTTCTTTCAATAGTGTAAGGGAGAGTAACTGGAAGAATATTCTATAATAGAGGGAGAGCGAAATCAGATCTTAGTTGGTTTCGTAAGATCCTGATGATTATAGGAGTGAGTTTCGTGCATAAAGTGTTGTTTGGTTTATCTGTCTTAAATAGTCTCTATATTACGAATAACTTATTTACGTATTCCGATAGTTTTTTAAATGCGCCACTCGGCATCACGACCGTCATTGCCGTGACATTGATGTTCCTGAATGACAGCGTCAAAAAAGATAAACCGTCACTGTACACGAAAGCGACCGACGGATTAGGATTCATTAATATTTTGATTGGTCTCTCATTGATCGTCTTTATTTAAGATATGATTCGTGCATGATCATATGGAATGATCGTAAGTCTGATGCGGTGTCAGGCTTCTTTTTTTATGGTCCAATCCAAGGACTCGAAAAAAATAAAATATATTTTAAAGAAAAAAGATTGATGTGTAACCGGTTACACAATATGATGATTCTTGTAAGCGTTATCAAAAGAAAGAGGTGGCGAAACATGTCGACCATCCGGGAAGTAGCGAAAGCGGCACATGTCTCCGTCGCGACGGTCTCACGCGTCATGAACGAAAAGGGTTATGTCAGTGAGAAATCGCGTAAGGCGGTGCTTCAGGCAATCAAACAGTTGGATTATCGACCGAATCGGGTCGCGCGATCGTTGTTCCAAAAACGGTCCGGACTGATTGGTTTGATCGTTCCAGACATCACGAACCCGTTCTTCCCACAACTCGCGCGGGCTGTGGAAGATATGGCACATCAACATGGTTTTCAGGTCATTTTGTGTAACACAGACGAACAGTTTCAGAAAGAACGCGAATATATCAAGTCACTCGAGGCGATGCACGTCGACGGATTGATCATCACGACGAACTACTCGAACAATCCGAACTATGAAGAACTCGAAGTGCCGGTCGTAGCGTTAGACCGTGTGTTACAAGGAGCGATTCCGACGGTGACCTCAAACGGATACGAAGGCGGGAAGAAGGCGGCATCATTTTTACTTGCATCTGGTGCGACGGAACTGGCCGTCATCAGTGGTCCATCGAAACTCCCGACGATCAAGAAACGACGGGATGGCTTCGAAGAGATTGCCGGAACGCATCTCGTTGCAAGCATCGAGTCACCGTTCCACTTTCAAGGGGCGCTCGATGCAGCAAACTATCTGTTTGATCACTATCATTGCAACGGGATCTTTGCCGCGAGTGATGTCATTGCCGCAGCAACGGTGCAAGTCGCTGCGGAACGCGGGATCACGATTCCGGACGAGCTACAAGTGATCGGCTATGACGGCATCGAACTCGGACAAATGATTTCACCACCGTTGACGACGATTGCGCAGCCGATCTATCAAATGGGAGAACTAGCTGCGAAACTCTTGATTCAACGGATTGAAGGCACACCGATTGCCGCCGTTCATCATGAGTTGACGGTTGAGATCATCGAACGGGAAACGACGAAACGGAAGGATGAGGAAGTATGAAACAAATCAGTGTCATCGGCAGTATCTCGATGGATCTCGTCGTCGAAAGTAAACGCCGTCCAGGCGCAGGCGAAACGGTCATCGGGGATGCCTTTCATACCGTACCGGGCGGAAAGGGAGCGAACCAAGCGGTGGCGGTCGCGCGTCTCGGCAGTACGGTCGAAATGATCGGTTGCGTCGGCAGTGATGCAAACGGTGACGCGATCCGCGAAAACTTCAAGACGCAAGGAGTGCAGACGACGCACTTGAAAACGATTGAAGGCGAACGGACGGGAACGGCACACATCACGCTCGCTGAAGGCGATAACTCGATCGTCGTCGTTCAGTCTGCCAATCAACATGTGCAATTTGCGGATGATACACTCGCACCGATTCTTGCAGACAGTGAAATCATCTTACTCCAGCTTGAGATTCCGATCGAAACGGTCGAGACCGTTGCTCGCGAAGCATATGCAGCCGGCATTCCAGTCGTCTTGAATCCAGCGCCGGCGATGTCACTCAGTCCAGAATTGATTGAACACGTCACGTACTTAACGCCAAACGAACATGAATGTGGTTTGATCTTCGGACAAGACCAACCGATCGAACATTGGTTGATGGAATACCCGAATAAATTGATCGTGACGGAAGGCAGTCGCGGGGCACGCTTCTACGACGGAGAGGCAATCGTGACGATTCCCGCGATCGAGACGACCGTCGTCGATACGACAGGAGCAGGGGATACGTTCAACGGAGCCTTAGCCGTCGCGTTAACGGAAGGACAACCGCTCGTTGAAGCCATTCGTTTCGCGAACCGAGCAGCCGGCTTATCAATCCGCGCTCTCGGCGCTCAAGGCGGCATGCCGACACGGGAACAGATGGAGGGAGACGCATGAAGAAGCACGGTATCTTAAACAGTCATATCAGCAAAGTCCTGACCGACCTCGGTCATACCGATACGATCGTCATCGCTGATTGTGGCTTACCGATTCCAGACGGCGTTGCACGAATCGATTTAGCACTGGAACTCGGCACACCATCCTTCCTCGACGTCGTCCGTGTCGTCGCCGGTGACATGGCGATCGAACAGCTGACTCTGGCAACGGAGATTAAGGAAGCGAATCCAGACGTCCTCGAGCAACTGGAAGCCATGCAGATCGAGACGACGTTCGTCTCGCATGAAGAGTTCAAGAAACAGACGCAGCAGGCGAAGGTCATCATCCGGACCGGAGAAGCGACACCGTACTCGAATGTCATCTTCCATTCCGGCGTAATCTTTTAAGGGGGTCATGCGATGCGTATCGAGATGACAGGTATCAAAAAAGCATTCGGTCCCGTCCCTGTCCTGAAGGGTGTCGACTTCGAACTCGCTGCGGGTGAGATCCACGCCTTGATGGGAGAGAACGGTGCCGGGAAATCGACGCTGATGAAGATTTTGACCGGTGTCCATAAAGCGGACGCAGGCACGATCCGCGTCGATGGACAGGACGTCGAGTATAAGAATCCGAAGCTTGCCGAAGAAGCGGGGATCGCCTTCATCCACCAGGAACTGAACATCCTCCCGGATTTGACGGTGACGGAGAACTTGTTTCTCGGACGGGAGTTGAAGTCACGCTTTGGGATTCTCAAGCAAGGGGAGATGAAGCGGCAGGCAGAACGTGAACTCGCGGAATTGAACGTCTTCATGGACGTCGACCAACTGGCTCGGACGTTATCGGTCGGTCAGCAACAGATGATTGAGATCGCGAAAGCTTTGATGACGGACGCGAAGGTCATCATCATGGATGAACCGACAGCGGCACTGACAGAGCGGGAAATTCGTGCCTTGTTCAGCGTCGCGACGGCATTACGCAATCAAGGTGTCTCGATCGTCTATATCTCACACCGGATGGAGGAAATCTTCGAGCTTTGCGACCGGATCACCGTCTTACGAGACGGGATTTCCGTCTCGACGCACGCGATTCCCGAGACATCGTTCGAACAGATCGTCCGGGAGATGGTCGGTCGTGAGATGGGCGAACGGTATCCGGATCGTGATGTGTCGATCGGTGCGACCGTCCTTGAAGTCAAACAGGCGAGCGGGAAACGGTTCGACGATGTCTCGTTCTCCGTCAATGCGGGCGAAATCATCGGCTTCTCTGGTTTGATGGGTGCGGGGCGGACAGAAGTCATGCGTGGACTGTTCGGGGTTGATCGCCTGAAAGAAGGGACGATCGAACTGAACGGACAGTCGCTAAAAATCAAGACACCGTACGACGCGATTCGCCAGGGGATCGGCTTTTTGACCGAGGACCGCAAAGGCGAAGGCTTGTTCCTCGACTTTTCACTGCGTGAGAACATCTCGCTGCCAACGATTCGTTCGTTATCCCGCTCCGGCGTCATCAAGGATCAGGCAGAACGCGATTTCGCGGAAGGGTACTTGAAGTCACTTTCGGTCCGCCACAGCTCGATGGACCAGCCGGCGAAGTCATTGTCCGGTGGGAACCAACAGAAGGTCGTCCTCGCGAAGTGGCTCGGGACACAACCGAAAGTCTTGATTCTCGACGAACCGACACGTGGTGTCGACGTCGGGGCGAAGAAAGAGATTTACCTCATCATGAACGAACTCGCTGCGGCGGGTGTCGCGATCATCATGGTCAGCTCGGACCTCCCGGAGATTCTCGGGATGAGCGACCGGGTCTACGTCATGCGCGAAGGCAAGATGAGCGGCATGTTGACACGACAGGAAGCGACGCAAGAAAGCATCATGACACTTGCGACAGGAGGACAATGATATGGAATTGATGCAAGGCAAGGTAACGGAAGCAAAACCGAGACGTCTTGGGATCGGACAAAAGCTTGGACCACTCGCAGGGTTGTTCGCGATTGTCCTCGTCGTCTCGATCATGGAACCGGACTTTTTAACATTAAATAATTTATTTAACATCTTACGGCAAGTCTCGATCAATGCCTTGATTGCCTTCGGGATGACGTTCGTCATTCTGACGGGTGGGATTGATTTATCGGTCGGCTCGATTCTCGCTCTCTCGTCCGCCTTCGTCGCGGGTCTGATGACGGACGGAACGTCAGCGTTGATCGCTGTTCTGGCTGGTCTGATCGTCGGAGCTGTCATGGGTGCCTTGAACGGGATGGTCATCTCACTCGGAAAAGTCGCACCATTCATCGCGACACTCGCGACGATGACGATCTTCCGCGGATTGACGCTCGTCTATACGGACGGAAAACCGATCACTGGTCTAAGCCAAGGTGGCTGGTTCGAACTGTTCGGACGCGGTTACTTCTGGATTTTCCCGGTACCGGTTCTAACGATGTTGATCGCCTTCGCGGTCCTCTACTTCATCTTGAAGAAGACGACGTTCGGTCGCTATACGTATGCGATCGGCGGCAACGAAGAAGCAGCGAAATTGATGGGGATTCAAGTCAATAAAGTCAAAATCATGATTTACTCACTCTCAGGCTTGATGGCAGCACTTGCCGGCATCATCCTGACGTCTCGTCTGAACTCGGCACAGCCGACGGCGGGGACATCGTACGAACTCGACGCCATCGCGGCGGTCGTCCTTGGTGGAACGAGCCTGTCAGGTGGTCGTGGCTGGATTGTCGGTACCTTGATTGGTGCCTTGATCATCGGAACACTGAACAATGGACTCAACTTGCTAGGTGTCTCCTCGTTCTTCCAACTCGTCGTCAAAGGTTTAGTCATTTTGTTCGCGGTACTCGCGGACCGGAAACAAGCAGCGTAACCCACACTCAAAAAGGAGGATCTACCGATGAAAAAACTACTTGCAGTCGTCATGATGGCATTAATGGTCTTCGCAGCCGCCTGTTCGACGGAACAGCCGGGCAGCAGCAACGGTGAAACGAAAAAGAAGACGAAGGACTTCAAGATTGGTCTTTCGATTTCAACCCTCAACAACCCATTCTTCGTCTCGTTAAAAGAAGGGGCAGAACAAGAAGCAAAAGCACAAGGCGCAACGCTTCAAGTCGCGGATGCACAAGATGACGCGGCAAAACAAGCAAGCGATATCGAAGACATGGTTCAAAAGAAAGTCGATCTCATTTTGATCAACCCAACGGATTCAGCAGCAGTTGGTGCAGCCGTCCAAACAGCGAACGATGCGAACATTCCCGTCATCACAGTTGACCGCAATGCAGAAGCAGGCGACGTCGTCGCACACATCGCGTCAGATAACGTCGCTGGTGGGAAACAAGCAGGTGAGTACATGATCGAACTCGTCGGCGACAAAGCAAAAGTCGTAGAGCTCGAAGGGATTCCAGGAGCATCCGCAACACGCGACCGTGGTAAAGGGTTCCATGAAGCAGTCGACGGTAAACTTGACGTCGTCGCAAAACAAGCAGCAAACTTCGACCGGGCAAAAGGATTGTCGGTCATGGAGAACATCCTCCAAAACAACAAAGACATCAAAGCCGTCTTCGCTCACAATGATGAAATGGCTCTCGGTGCGGTCGAAGCGTTAAAAGCAGCGGGTCTGAACGATGTTAAAGTCATCGGCTTCGATGCGACGGATGATGCCGTCAAAGCCGTCAAAGATGGAAAAATGGCAGGAACGATCGCTCAAAAACCGACGGAGATCGGGAAGATGGGTGTCGAGACAGCGATCAAGCACTTAAAAGGTGAAACAGTCGAGAAGAACATCCCAGTCGACCTCGAATTGATCAAACAATAAGAAGACAGGACACCTGAGTCGACGATTCAGGTGTCTCTTTTTCATCAGGTGGAGCAGGCAGGAAAAAGTTCCTAAATCTATTCCTTGTTCCCGTACTTGTTTTTCTCTATAATGAAAGAAGCGTATATTACTGAAGGAGGATCATCGATGATCATTCATAACGTGGCTCTTGTCGGCCTCATCGTCGTTTCCGTTCTTCTCATCATCGTCGTTCTATTGATGTCGGGTCGTACGACCGGACTCGGAGCATTGACGGGTGGAGCAGAACAATTATTTGGTCGCCAAAAAGCTCGTGGCTTGGATGCGGTCCTAAATCGTGTGGCGTCTATCTTAGGGGCATTACTCTTCATCTTGGCGTTACTCGTCGCTTTTTATAAGTGAGCATTGAAACGACAGCCGTATGATCGCGCTGTCGTTTTTTGTATTTCTCGATATTCATTTTTTCCGGATATGGGGTATAGAGTTAGAGGGGGAATCATTTTATGAAAATCACTTTACCAAAACCATTCTTTTTCGAAGCCGGCCCACGTGCCGTTTTACTATTACACGGATTCACGGGATCGAGCGCGGATGTCCGCATCCTCGGTCGCTACTTGCAAAAGCAGGGCTATACGTCCCTCGCACCACAATATAAAGGGCACGCTGCCCCACCCGAAGAGCTGACGAAGACCGGGCCAGCCGACTGGTGGCAGGATGTCCTTGCCGGATATCAAGAACTCGTCGATAAAGGCTATGACGAAATCGCCGTTTGCGGACTGTCGCTCGGTGGCGTCATGTCGCTGAAGTTATCGATGAACCGTCCGGTCAAAGCGGTCATCCCGATGTGTGCACCCGCCTACATCAAAAGTGAAGAAGTCATGTATGCAGGAGTCACCGAGTACGCACGAGAATTCAAGAAGCGAGAAGGCAAATCACAAGAAGAGATCGATCACGAGATGGCGTCCTTCGAACCGATGCCGACCTTGAAGGACTTACAGGAACTGCTGCGCGAGACACGCGATTCGCTCGAGGACGTCTACGCACCGACGCTCGTCGTCCAAGCGCGCAACGATCACATGATCAACACCGACTCCGCGAACATCATCCATGATGGAGTCAGTGCCTTCCAAAAAGAGCTGATCTGGTATGAGAACTCAGGTCACGTCATTACGCTCGACAAAGAAAAAGACCAGCTCCACTCTGACATCTTGGACTTCCTGGAGTCATTGAACTGGAGCAAGTAACTGGAGGTGTCACGTTGGAATTACGTGAACGAATACTAACGGTCATCACGACGGAAGAACGTCCGTTGTCGATTGATCAATTAACGAAAAAACTAGAACTAGCGGATACGGAAGCATTCAAGGAATTGATCCGGACGCTGAACGCGATGGAAGACGAAGCGTTGATCGCCCGGACACGCTCGAACAAGTACGGAACGCTCGCGCAGATCGGTCAAGTCGCAGGGAAGATTTCCGTCCACCAACGCGGGTTCGGTTTCGTCTCACCGGAAGACGGCTCAGAAGGCGATATTTTCTTGCCGGCACCGGAACTGAAGAACGTCTATAACGGCGACCGTGTCCTCGTCAAAGTGTTTGCCGAGTCAAACGGCGGCGACCGTCGTGAAGGGAAACTGCTCAAGATTCTCTCACGCGGACCAGCCGATTTCGTCGGAACGTTCGTCAGTCCAAAAGGACGAATTGAATCGATTGCCTACATCGAACCGGATGATACGAAGCTGACGTTCTTACCGGTCGTCGCAAACGATGATACACTTGGTGCCGTCGATGGCCATAAAGTCCTTGCCCGGATCACGAAGTATCCCGATGGTCGCTACGCTGGAACGGCGAAAGTCTTAAAAATCATCGGTCACAAAAATGACCCAGGCGTCGACATCTTATCGATCGTCCACAAGCACGGGATCAACGTCGACTTCTCACCGGAAGCGATCGCTGAGGCAAATGCTGTACCGGATCAAATCGATGAGAAGGATTTAGTTGGACGTGTCGATCTACGGAACGAATTGACGGTGACGATTGACGGGGCAGACGCAAAAGACCTCGATGATGCGGTTCACGTCAAAAAGCTAGCGAACGGTAACTTCGAGCTTGGTGTCCACATCGCTGACGTCTCGCATTACGTCAAAGAAGATTCAGCACTCGACGAAGAAGCGCGTGAGCGCGGAACGAGTGTTTATCTCGTCGACCGCGTCATCCCGATGATTCCGCACCGTCTATCGAACGGAATCTGCTCACTCAATCCGCACGTTGATCGTTTGACGCTCAGCTGTATCATGGAAATCGATGCGAACGGGGCTGTCGTCAACCATGAAATCTTCCAGAGTGTCATCAAGACGACAGAACGGATGACGTATACGGACGTCCGGAAAATCGTCGAACGCGAAGACGAAGAAGTGATCGCGAAGTACCAAGATCTCGTTGATTACTTTGACAAGATGGCGGAACTCGCAGCAATTCTCCGCGAACGCCGCTCACGTCGTGGGGCGATCAACTTCGACTTCCCAGAAGCGAAGGTCCTCGTCAACGAAGAAGGCAAGACGAGTGAGATCATCCTCCGGGAACGTTCGGTCGCTGAGAAACTGATCGAAGAGTTCATGCTTGCAGCGAACGAAACGGTCGCGGAGCACATCCAGCGTCAAAAACTACCGTTCATGTACCGGATCCACGATGAGCCAAAAGCTGAACGTCTCGATACGTTCTTCAAGTTCATCGGTAACTTCGGCATCAACGTCGAACGCAAGGGTGAGTCAGTCGCACCGAAGACATTGCAATCGATCCTGAACGCTGTTGAAGGTGAGCCGGAAGAAGCCGTCGTCAGTACGGTCATGCTCCGTTCGCTCCAACAAGCGAAATACGACATCGAACCGATTGGTCACTTCGGTCTGTCGACGGACTACTACACGCACTTCACGTCACCGATCCGTCGGTACCCAGACTTAATGGTTCACCGTCTGTTGCGTGAATATGTCATCTACAACGATAAGTCACAGAAGACGCAAGACCGTTACTCAGAGATCCTCCCGGAAATCGCTGATCACTCGTCAAAACGCGAGCGTCGTGCCGTTGATGCCGAGCGGGAAACGAACGCGTTGAAGAAAGCCGAATATATGGAGCAACACATCGGCGAGATGTTTGAAGGCGTCGTCAGTGGTGTCACGAACTTCGGGATGTTCGTCGAATTGCCGAACACGATCGAAGGTCTCGTCCACATCCAAGCGATGACGGATGACTTCTATCGCTACGATGAAGCGAACTATCAGCTGATCGGTGAGCGGACGAAGCAACAGTTCCGGATCGGTGATGTCGTCGAGATCAAGGTCACGAACGTCAACATCGATGAACGGACGATCGACTTCAGCGTCGTCGGGATGCCAGAACGGCAACCGAAGAAACGGTTCGAGTCGAAGACGATCCGCTCAAGCGGTGGACGTCCGGGACAAAAACGCGACGACAAGAAGAAAGATGATCGTCGCGGTAAGAAACGGTCGGGTAAGAGCGACCAAAGCAAAGGAAAAGGATTCTCGTTAAAGAATAAGAAAGATAAACCGCCGTTCCATAAGGCGGTCTCGAATAAGAAACGGAAGCGCAAATAAGCGCTTCCGCATCGGAAATGTGGTGAACGAACATGCCAAAGGGAACAGATTCGAAAGTCTTAGCGAACAACAAACGGGCCTCGTTCGATTATGCGATCGAGGATACGATTGAAGCCGGTCTTGTCTTGACGGGAACGGAAATCAAATCGGTCCGTAAAGGAAAAATCAGCATCGGGGACGCATTCGTCCGGTTCGACGGGGGAGAAGCGATTCTTTGGAACTCGAATATCGCCCACTTCGAACAGGGGAACCGCTACAACCATGAACAGCTCCGTCCACGAAAACTGTTGCTGCACAAGAAACAGATCGCGAACTTGATCGGTGCGGTCTCACGGGACGGTTATACGATCGTTCCGCTGAAAGTCTACATCAAGAACGGGTACGCGAAATGCTTGATTGGACTCGGACGCGGCAAGAAGAAATTCGATAAACGCGATGATCTGAAGAAGAAGGATGCAAAGCGTGATATCGAACGAGCACTACGCGATAAGCAAAAGTATTGAACCCGTAACACTTTTCTGCTAGAATATTAGTATTCGGAAAGCCCCAATTTTATATCTTGGGGACGTTACGGATTCGACGGGGGTAGTTCGGTCTTCTGTGGCGTGTCGAGGGGTCGGCCTCGTTAAAACGCACCAGCCATAACTGGCAAAACTAACACACAACTCGCAGCAGCGTAATAGCAACTGCGGATCCTAGCAGCTGTCGCCTGGTCGGCTGATTTCTAGGGTCTCACTTTAAACAGGCTACGCTTGGACCCTTCCGTCTGGAGGGAAAGAGAAGAGATGGAATCAGACTGGTCGGACGGACGCCTGTCAATTGGCAGCCTGACGACGAGATCCCAATAAATTGACTACACACGTAGAAGCTTAAGTATACGATGCCTTCGGACGTGGGTTCGACTCCCACCGTCTCCATACGACGAAATCAGTGGATTTCAAAAAAAGTACTTGAATCTCATTAAATGGGTTCAAGTACTTTTTAGTATAAAAAACTATTTATGAATATTAGAAATAAAATAAAAAATTAATAAGGAGAACAAAATATGAAATTTGGTCAAACAATTAAAATGTTTTTAATTGATGGTAATTCTGATGGCAGATTAACGTGTGAGTTGTCAAATTGGACTGGTCTCGCTTATAGAATTCCACGTACTGAAGTTAAAAAATGTAATGATCGCCCTAATTTAAATTCAACTGGAATTTATATGTTGTTCGGTCGAAACGAAGAAGATGAAGAAGCAGTTTATATTGGTGAGGCTGAAGAAGTGTATAATCGTCTTCAAGATCATTTACGTGAAAAAGATTTTTGGAATGAAGTGATTGTGTTTATTAGTAAAGATGAGAACTTGAATAAAGCACATATTAAATATTTGGAGAACAAATTGTATCATAAAGCAAAAAAAGCAAACCGTTATAAAATCGTAAACGGTAATATTCCCCCGATGCCTTCTATCTCTGAAGCAGATCGTGCTGAAATGAATACTTTTAGTGAGAATGTTGAAATGTTGGTAAATATGTTAGGACATAAATTATTCTCAGAAGTTCAAAAGAATATCGATACTGAGAATGAGAACGTTCTATACTTAAAAAGCTCAAGAGGTGCCGACAGTACGGGGGTTCAAACATCAGAAGGGTTCGTTGTTTTTAAAAACTCAAAAATTGCGTCAGAAGTTGTCAATTCATTCTCGGAACGATTGAAAGTTAAAAGAAAAGAATTAATTGACTCTAATAAAGTTCAAATAATTGATGGAGAATACATAGTAATCGAAGACTTATTGTTTTCGAGTCCTTCGTTAGCAGCTGATATTGTGACGGGCAGAAGTGCCAATGGATTAGTCGAATGGAAGAATAAACATGGAGTTATTTTAAAGAATTTATCTTGATTTTTTACTTTCTATAATGTTGGAATAGAGTAAAAATAGGCTGTAATATTGTAAAAAAAGGAGCTGACACCTATGATACGACGCGCCACGTTGATGGACGGAAAAGCCTTATCGGACTTGATGCGACGCATTGATCGGGAAACGAAATATATGTTGTATGAGCCGGAAGAACGCGTCTTGTCAACGGAACAGGCGGAGGCGTTCATCGAGAAGTTCGGTCAGGCTGCCAACTCGGACATCTTTGTCGTGGACATCGACGAGCAACTCGTCGGGTATGTGCTCGTCGTTGGTGGTGAGCCGAGTCGGATTCGTCACCGGGCGAACCTCGTCATCGGCTTGCTCGATGCCTATACGGGTCGGGGGCTTGGTGCGGGTCTACTTGAAGCGGTTGATACCTTTGCTGTTGAAGCAGGACTCATCCGACTTGAGTTGACGGTTCGCAAGGATAACCTGCGGGCAATCGAACTCTATCATAAGTTTGGCTTCAACATCGAAGGGACACGGATTGCGTCGCTCTTCATCGATGGCGAATACGTCGATGAACTGGCGATGTCGAAGATTTATACGACGGAAGAATCCTAAAAAAGATGCTCCGTGGGCTTATCTCTGAAAAGAGACGAGACCATGAGCATCTTTTTTTATGGGGATACTTTTTGTTGTTCGAAGTCGATCTCCAAGACGTTTTTCGCATAATCCTTACCCCAGTCATACATCGCATCTAAAATCGGCATTAAGCTATGACCATGCGGTGTCAAAGAATATTCGACCTTCGGTGGTACGACCGGATAGACTTCCCGGTGAATGATGTGGTGATCTTCGAGTTCCCGCAGTTGATTGACGAGCATCCGTTGCGTGATCCCGGGCATCAGACTTTTCAGTTCCCCAAAGCGTTTCGTTCCTTCCTTGCCTAAGTGCCAAAGAATGAGCATCTTCCATTTTCCTCCGATGATCGAGAGGGTCAATTCCTTCTCACAGTTAAACTGACGGTCTTCAAAATGTGGCATCGTTCCACCTCCTGTTCCAGTATAGTCTTTCTTCCGATCGACAGTATACTTTTCCGCACTATGTATGAAAAACCGCACTATGTAAATTAAAAGTGCGTACTTCTCAAGAATGCTCCTGCGGATTATATTTAGTCCTGTTCCTTCATGAACGTCCGAAGGAAGTGTCAGGTACGACAATACAGAGAAGAATGGGAGAGGTACAAATGAAATTACAACTCGCAATTGATTTAGTCGATACAGCAGGTGCGATCGCTTTAGTCAAAGAAATCGGGGAAGACAATTTAGATATCGTCGAGATCGGCACACCGGTCGTCATCAACGAAGGGCTCCGCGCCGTCAAAGAAATGAAAGCTGCATTCCCGAATTTAACGGTCCTCGCTGACTTGAAGATCATGGATGCTGCCGGGTACGAAGTCAGCCAAGCTGTCGCACACGGTGCTGACATCGTGACGATCCTTGGTGCAGCGGAAGACATGTCGATCAAAGGAGCAGTCGAAGAAGCTAAAAAATCAGGCAAACAGATTCTCGTTGATATGATTGCTGTGAAAGATATCGCAACACGGGCGAAAGAACTTGATGCATTAGGCGTCGACTACATCTGTGTCCACACAGGTTACGATCTCCAAGCAGTCGGTCAAAACTCGTTCGAGGATCTTGCGACAATCAAATCGGTTGTGACAAACGCAAAAACAGCTGTTGCGGGTGGTATTAAGATGGAGACGTTACCGGAAGTCATCGCTGCACGTCCTGATCTGATCATCGTCGGTGGCGGCATCACGGGACAAGATGATAAACAAGAGACAGCGTCAACGATGCACCGGATGTTGCAAGAGGCGTAAATGACACACATTCAAACGATTATCGAAGAACTGACCTCGACGGTCGAAGCAATCGATGCGACCGAGACAAAAGAACTGGCAGACGCTGTGCTGCAAGCGAACCGAATTTTTCTCGCAGGAGCTGGTCGCTCCGGCTTGATGGGGAAAGCGTTCGTCATGCGGTTGATGCACATGGGACTCGATGCTTATGTCGTCGGCGAGACGGTCACGGCGAATTTACGCGAGGGTGACGTGTTAATCGTCGGTTCCGGATCGGGTGAGACAAAAACCTTGATTCCAATCGTCGAGAAAGCACAGCAACTCGGTGGCACGGTTGCCGTCGTCACGATCAATTCGACGTCGACGTTAGCACGATTAGCCGACTTGATCGTCCAACTGCCTGGGGTTCCGAAAGAACAAACGGCATCAGCGGATGAGACGGTTCAACCGATGGGCTCATTGTTCGAACAGACGATGTTGTTGTTCTATGATGCCTTGATTCTGCAGATCATGGAAGAGAAGCAGCTCGATTCACAAACGATGTACGGGAAACATGCCAACTTAGAGTGATGCATATGAAACAGATTAGTTCTCTTCAATAGAAGAGGGCTAGTCTGTTTTTGTCTGTAGAAATTTATACACTCGAAGATTTTCCTTCCCCTGTTTTTACAGTTTTCTTAAAAGTATGATCTTGAAGCATGCGATACTCAAAGAAAGGAAAAAAGAGGAAAAGGAGATTATCATGCGATTTCAACGGATTGGTTTGATCAGTACTTTATTAGTTACAAGTATCTTAACCGGTTGTGCAGAACCGGACAAAGTTCCGCCTTTAAATCAACTTCAAACGCAATGGATTGAGGATAACACTGCTGAGGATGGTGCTGATCCTGATGCCATCGTACAACGCATTAAAGCGAAAGACTTTTCAGAACAGGATTCGTTTGAAGCGGATTTTCGACGTCACGTGACGTTTTACTTTAAAGATGGAACAAAAGCGCATCCGACTGAACGCGATATCTGGAGTAGTATCGTTGTCGGAAATCATGCTTACGTGACACTGCATTACCCAAAAGGAGCAAATCGTCTTGCTGTACTAGAGTATACCAAGCAAGAGAAGAACTGGATGTTAGGAGGCGTCTCATATGACGACGTTCAAAACATTAAGAAGAGTAGTTCTGCTCGCGGCTTGAATTTACCGTTCTCGACATTCCAAGCGATTATGAGTAGTTCGACTCCTAATGGGGACGATAGTGTCTGGTTCTTCCACACGAAGTCCCAAACGATTCTGCTTACCGTTGTTCCGAAGCAAGACGTTCAAGGCGAAGACTGGAAGGAAACGACGCTTGCAAACGGACAGACGGCTTACTTCCAAGAAAAACAAGAGAAAGCGAATATCTATTACGTCGAGGACAATCAAATTGTCCTCCTGTCCGGTAACGTGTCGCTAGCACAATTAAAAAAATTAGCACGATCGATTGCTCCTGTCGACGCTACTGATTTCCCGTATTCTTAAACAAAAAAATCCGGACGCTGCGGCATCCGGATTTTTATTTACCATTTGAAATCAAAATCAGCACCGACATCTTTTGCGAGGTGGGCATCTGATCCATAGACGAGTGGAATCGATAACGACTGCGTGACTTGCAGGAGTTCCGGGTAAGGATAGGAAAGACCACATAACGGCTTCCGGAGTCCTGCCGTATTGACGTCGAGTGCGAAGTTCGCCTGACGGATCTTTCGTAACGTGTCGTCGAGGTTCGTTGGATTCGATTCGAGCGGATAGGCTTGGATGAACTTCGTCGGTAACGTCAAGTGACCGAGTCGCTTCGGCTGGTGTGCACCGAGGTCCGTCATGACGAGGGCTTGGATCCCTTCATAATACCGTTCATGGACCGCCGTGACGCTTCCGAGTTTCGTGACGATCTCACCGAAGCTTTCCTTGCTGAAGTCGACGCCGTAATATTGCTCATCGATGTATAAGTAATGCAGTGAGAGAATGCCGTCGGTTAAGACGTCAGCATAGCGGGCGATGATGTCACGCGTCCCGTCGACATGCCCTTCCCAGTAGTCGAACTCCATCCCGATCCGGATATCAATTTGATTCTTGTATGTCTCGCGGAGTTGCGTTAATTCCTTCAGGTAGGCATCGGCTGTCGCGAACGACATTCCGGAATCATTATCTGGCGCAGGATCCGTCACACCTTCAGGTAAAGGGGCATGTTCCGTGAAGCTGATTCGTTCTAAGCCTTGCTCTAAGGCACGCTCGATGTAGGCTTCGAGTGGATCCTTCGTACCGTGTGGACAATATGGACTGTGGACGTGACCGTCCCATTTCAATAATTGCATGAGTAACCCTCCGATTTTTTTAGAATTGGCAAGCAAAGCGATTGACAATGTGCCCGAAACGCGGTATCTTATCGTTAAATAATTTAGCGTGGTACAGTGATAATAAGATAAAGGAGTGGGAGTATGCAATCATTTTCTACGATTCGACTCAAGGATGGAGCGACGGACTATGTCGGTGCCTCGGCAACGCGGCTCCAACAGGTCATCCGTCAGCTCGAAGATGGACTCGAACAATCTAACTATACCCGATTAATCACCCCCTTAATTGAGGAAATCGGTGGACGGGAACAGATTCGGATGGATTTTACGACTAGTGTCGCGCGTGCACTCAGCGAACGTGGTCGCGAACAATATAAACGTGTCTTCTACAGTGGCTCGGTCTTTCAACCGGAAGAGAAGTTCCAGGTCGGATTCGAGGAACGGGGACAAATCGCAGAAGTCGAAGCAATCCAACTCGCGGTCCGACTCGTCGAGGAACTGACGGGAAAAGAAGTCACACTCTCGATCGGTGATGCCGGATTGATCGAGCATTTGATCGAGACGCGTGTCGGTGATCACCACTTACGCGACCAAGTGACGCAGATGCTCCGTTTACGTAACGTCATCGAACTGAAGCGGATCGCGGGTCAACTCGATGATGCTTTACTTGCAAAACTACCTTTATTATTCGGACGTGAAGGGGCAGAAACGATCTTACCGTACGTCGACGAAACACGACTCAATGCCGTGCTTGATCTCGCGGAAGCCGTCAATGCCGATCTCGACTTCGGACAAATGGGCTTACAGACGTACTACGACGGGATCACGATTCACGGTTTCATCGAAGGTGTGACGGAACCCGTCCTCGTCGGTGGACGCTATGACCGGCTTTATGAACAATTCGGACAAGAACAACAGGCGTTCGGCATCGGATTCTCGGTCGAACGGTTGGCGGAGGTGCTCTAAATGCGAATCGGAATTACGAAAGGACGGCTGTCGAAAGCGACAGAACGTTATCTAAAAGAAGCTGGCGTCGAGACATGGGGAGCCATTGAACGCGAACTGATCGTCAAACGGGGCGAGCACGAATTCGTCTTCATGAAAGGATCGGACTTGATTCCGTACGTTGCTCAAGGTGTCCTCGATGTCGCGATTACGGGGAGTGATATCTTACTCGAATCGGATCAAGAACTATCAGAACTCGCGGAATTACCGTTTGGTGTCTGCCGGATGTCGGTCTGCGCGAAGGAGCCTTTGCAATTCGAAGGTGGACGCCGCGTCCGGATTGCGACGAAGTATCCGGTCATCGCGAAACGCTACTTCAGCGAGCTCGGTGTCGACGTCGACATCGTACCGCTGAACGGTTCGGTCGAGTTAGCACCGTTACTCGGACTCGCTGACGCGATCGTCGATATCGTCGAGACAGGTGAGACGTTACGGGCGAACGGACTAAACGAATACGAAAAAATCATCGATATCAGCGCTCGATTCTTTACGAGCGAATGGACGTTAAAACGGAAGCGGGTTGAAGTCATCCGCTTGCTGGAGCAATTGACAGAAGGAGTGACACGATCATGACACCGACAAAACCTTTCAGCATCGATCGCGACACGGAGCTCGCGGTCCGCGCGATTCTCGAACGCGTCGCAACAGACGGTGACGCTGCTGTCCGCGATTATACGAACCAATTCGATCAGGTCGATCTTGAAGATTTCCGCCTCAGTGAAACACGGATCACGCAAGCCTTTGAACAGGCAGACGCCAACTTGATCGACTCGTTGAAGTTGATGGCGACACGACTCGTCGAATGGCACGAACAAGAACTGCCGTCGGACATCGAACTCGTCGAGGCAGACGTGACACGACGTCAACGGTTCGTTCCTGTTGATTCGGTCGGGATCTACGTTCCAGGTGGAGCAGCCAGTTATCCGTCGACGGTCTTGATGAACGCCATTCCAGCAAAAGTCGCTGGTGTCGAACGGGTCGTCATGGTGACGCCGATGACGAACTTAAGTGACGAGGTGCTCGTTGCGGCACGGATCGCTGGTGTGACAGAAATCTATACGATCGGTGGAGCGCAAGCTGTTGCCGCGCTAACATTCGGAACAGAAAGCATCCAAGCCGTCGACTTGATCGTCGGACCCGGGAACCGCTTCGTCGCTGAAGCAAAACGCCAAGTCTACGGGATTGTTGGCATCGACTCGGTTGCCGGTCCATCGGAAGTTGTCGTCATCGCGGACGAAACAGCGCATCCGGACCGGATCGCAGCCGACTTACTTGCCCAAGCCGAACACGACCGTGACGCTGTCGCAATCGCCTTCGTGCCAACGGAAGAGATGAAACAAGCGGTGGACACGGAAATCGAGCGGCGCTTACAACAATTGCCGCGTCAAGAGATTGCCCGTCGTGCGATGGAAAACGGTGGTGTCTTCGTCGCTCCACTCGAAACAGCGATTGAAGAAGCGAATCGTTTGGCAGCGGAGCACTTGGAACTTGCCGTTGCCAATCCGCAAGAGGTCGTCAAATCGATCCGTCACGCCGGGATGATTTTCCTCGGTCACGAGACACCAGAAACGCTCGGTGATTACGTCGCCGGAACGAACCACGTCTTACCAACGTCCGGTACAGCTCGTTTTGCGTCTGGATTATCAGCGCGGACATTCCTGCGTCACCAGACGATGCTCGAAGCCACACGCGCAGGCGTACAACGTCTCGCGAACGCAGCGAAGACCGTTGCCCGGGTTGAAGGACTCGAAGCACACGCACAAGCCATCGAAGTGAGGGAAGACTAATGCGATTACACCAAAACGAACGATTCACGACCCACAGTCCAGTCGGGATCGAAGCGATCCAGGAATTGATCGCAACGTTCCCTTTAAATGAATATCCTGTCGAGATCATCGATCAAGTTAAGACATCGTACGCAACATACGCTGGTGTCCGTCCGACGCAACTCGTCGCCGGGAACGGCTCGGATGAGTTGATCGGCTACTTATGTGCCCGCTACGGCGGACCCGGGATGCCAGTCATCGCCTCGGAACCGGACTTCGTCATGTACCAGTTCTACGCTGACCGAGCACGGGCACCGTTTGAACGCGTGCCGTTACTCGACGAGATGGCGCTTGACGTCGACGGATTGATCGCAGCACCGGGGGAGATCATCTTCTTGAGTCACCCGCACAATCCGTCCGGTGTCCTCCGCAAGGAAGCGGACATCCGTCGGTTGCTCGACAGTGGCAAATACGTCGTCATCGATGAGGCGTACATCGACTTCGCGCTCGAACAGTCGATGCTTCACTTACTCGAGGAATATCCGAAAGCGATCATCTTACGGACGCTCTCGAAAGCGTTCGGACTCGCATCGCTCCGACTCGGTTTTGTCATCGCGAGCGAACAAATCATTGAAGAAATCGAACAGATTAAATCACCATATAACGTCTCTGGTCTATCAGCAGCTGTCGGTATCGCCATCATGGCAGAACCGGAACTCGATCGGGTCTTAGAGGAAACGTATGCGAGCCGTGAAGCAATCGAACGGATTCTTGCCCCAATCGGCAAGACGTATCCCAGTGCAGCGAACTTCGTCTACGTCGAGTATCCAGAAGCCGAACGCTTTACGCAGCGTTGTGCTGACGCCGGATTACGGATCCGCTTGTTTAACCAAGCATTCCGTGTCAGTTGCGGGTCACCAGAAGCAATGCAAGTATTAGAAACGTGTGTAGAGGAGGAATTACGATGCGGCGTGGCGCAAGCGAACGAGTAAGTGCAGAATCAGACATCAAGGTCGAGGTCGATCTCGCAGGAGGTCCGGTTGAGATTAAGACCGGTGTCGGTTTCTTTGATCATATGTTGACGTTATTCGCCTTCCAGGCTCGAATCGGTCTGAAGGTAACCGCAAAAGGTGATACGTGGATCGATGCCCACCACACGGTCGAAGATACCGCGATCGTTCTCGGGGCAGCGTTGACGGAAGCGCTCGGCGATAAAGCCGGGATTGAACGCTACGGTGAATCCCGTGTGCCGATGGACGAGACACTCGCGTCGGTCGTCCTTGACTTCAGCGGTCGTCCGTTCACGGTCTTCCGTACTAGCTTCAAGAATCCGAAGCTCGGTGACTTTGATACGGAACTCGCAGAAGAGTTCTTCCAAGGCTTATCGCGCAGTGCCCGGATGACGATTCATGCTGAAGTCTTATATGGCTCGAACACGCATCACATGATCGAAGGGTTGTTCAAAGCACTCGGTCGGGCCGTCCGTCAGGCAGTCGCCGTGACGAGCGAAGGCGTACCGTCTACGAAAGGGTTGATTGATCAATGATAGCAATCGTCGATTATGGCGTCGGGAATATCGCGAATGTCGAGCGGGCGTTAAAGGAGCTCGGCGAAGCAGTCATCGTCACGAGTGACACGGAGTTGCTCGACCAAGCGGAAGCACTCGTCTTACCGGGTGTCGGTGCTTATGCACCGGCAATGGAGCGCCTGAAGGAAACGGGACTCGTCGACTTCTTAAAAGAACAAGCGGAAAAGAAACCGTTTCTTGGGATTTGCCTCGGGATGCAACTGCTCTTTGAATCAAGTGACGAAGATGGACTGACGGAAGGTCTCGGGATTTTACCGGGAACGATCGAAAAATTACCGAATGACGTCCGCTTGCCGCACATGGGTTGGCACCAGCTGACGAACCACGGCGAAGCGGTCTATTTCGTCCACTCGTACGGCGCTGTTTGTGACCCAGAATGGATCGTCGACGCGGTTGAATACGGACGTCTTGTTCCGGCAATCGTTCAAAAAGGACAAGTCACAGGGATGCAGTTCCACCCGGAGAAGAGTGGCGAAGTCGGACTGAAACTACTGAAGGAATGGAGAGAGACGACATGCAACTCTACCCAGCAATCGATTTAATGAGCGGACAGGCCGTACGCCTGAAGCAAGGAGATTTTGACCAACAGACATTCTTCGGTGATGCGTTGACGATTGCGAAGCGCTTCAAGGAAGATGGGGCGACAGCGATCCACTTGATCGATCTTGATGGTGCGAAGGCCGGCGAACCGTTGCACTTGAGCTTGATCGCCGACATCAAAAAGGAGACCGGTTTGTTCGTCGAAGCTGGTGGTGGTGTCCGTAACATCGAAACCGTCGAAGCATACGTCGGTGCCGGAATCGACCGGATTCTCGTCGGCACGGTCGCCCTAGAAGATGAAGCGTTGCTCGAGCAGATGATTGCTCTCGCTGGTGATAAACTGGCTGTTGCGTTAGATGCCAAAGAAGGTATCGTTCAAACACGCGGCTGGCTCGAAGCGAGCGGTTGGACGCTTGAAGAGGCAATGACACACCTGATCGGCAAAGGCATCAAGACGTTCCTTTATACAGACATTTCGCGTGACGGAATGATGATGGGACCGGACGTTGATGGACTCGATCGTCTAAAGCGGGAAGGGGTCGAATTGATTGCTTCTGGTGGTGTGACGACAGTCGATGACGTCGCGCGCCTCAAAGAAATCGGGATGGACGGAGCGGTCGTCGGTCGGGCGTTACTCGACGGATCACTTGCCTTAAAAGAGGTGTTGCGCGTATGCTGATGAAACGAATCATTCCCTGTCTTGACGTCAAGGAAGGACGTGTCGTCAAAGGGGTCAAATTCCAGAATCTACGTGATCTCGGTGACCCGGTTGCCGTCGCAAAGTATTATTACGAACAAGGGGCAGATGAACTCGTCCTGCTCGATATCTCAGCAACGCAAGAAGGGCGCGAGACGATGCTTGATATCGTCGAACGCGTCGCAGAAGTCATCTATATGCCGTTTACGGTCGGTGGCGGAATCAAGACGATCGAAGACGCGAAACGCTTGATTCGTGCCGGTGCTGACAAAGTCTCACTCAACTCATCAGCGCTTCAAAATCCACAACTGATTCAAGAAGTCAGCCGCCTGTTCGGTGTCCAAGCGACGGTCGTCGCAATCGATGCGAAGCAGACCGGTGACTCATGGGGTGTCTTCTCTCACGGTGGAACACAACCCGTCGGACGTGACGCGATCGAGTGGGCACAGGAAGCTGTCGCCCTCGGTGCCGGCGAGTTACTCGTCACGTCGATGGACGCTGACGGAACAAAAGACGGGTATGATCTCGCCTTGATCCGTCGTCTGCGTGAAGTCGTCAACGTGCCGATTATCGCTTCCGGCGGTGTCGGGACACTCGATCACTTGGCGGAAGGATTGGAAGCAGGCGCTGACGCAGCCTTAGCTGCTTCGATCTTCCATGAAGCGACGTACACGATGCCGGAAACGAAAGCCTACCTCAAAGAACGGGGAGTCGAAGTCCGATGACGACATTGAATTTTTCAAAAGGACTCGTCGCTGCCGTCGTCGTCGACGAACAGACGAACGATGTCTTGATGGTCGGCTTCATGGACCAAGCCGCTTATGATAAGACGCTTGCGACCGGTCTCGTCACCTTCTTCTCGCGGACGAAGAATCGCCTCTGGACAAAGGGGGAGACGAGCGGGAACACGCTTGAACTCAAACGGATGTGGATCGATTGTGATCAGGATAGTCTCTTGATCACGGTCAAAGCGAATGGTCCGACATGCCATACCGGAAATCGCAGTTGTTTCTATACGGAAGTGGAGGTGCCCGATGTTATACGAACTGGAACAGACGGTCAAAGCGAAGATTGACGCGAAAGAAGCAGAATCCTATACGAACTATTTGATTGCTTCTGGGTATGAGAAGATCGCGAAGAAGTTCGGTGAAGAGGCATTTGAAGTCGTTCTTGCTGGTAACGATACGTTAGCAGAAGAGACAGCAGACTTGTTGTATCACTTAACGGTCTTGCTCGCTGAGCGCGGTGTCTCATTCAAAGAAGTCGAAGCCGTCCTTAACGAACGTCACGGTACAAAATCGACGTTCAAGGATCGCCCGGATATTGAACAATGGTAAACGACATCCACATCGCATAGACGGTGTGGATTTTTGTATAAGCGGGAAAAGACAAACAGATGACGGTTGTCATCAAATCGACAGAATCTTTCGATAGGCACGCTGTCGCTTCAGAGCGTATAATCAAAGTGTTAGTCTTGTGTCATTAGAAAGTAGGTGTTCGGTTGGTTACCAAAAAAGAACTTAAGCAAACGATCAAGCAACAATCGAAAGAAACGATCGAAGAGCTACTCGCGAAAGGTGACTCCTTGAAAGAGGAGATCGCCAGTGCCATTACACACGGATTGGGTGTCATTTTCAGTATCGTCGCGCTCGTGATGTTGATCCTGCAGGCGACGAAATCCGGCAGCGCTTGGAACGTCACTGCTGTCAGTATCTTCGGGGCAACGATGATTCTCCTTTATCTGTTCTCGACCTTGATGCATTCGCTGATGCATACGAAAGCAAACAAGGTTCTACAAATTTTAGATCATGCTGGCATCTATCTCTTGATTGCTGGTAGTTATACACCGTTCGCCTTGATCACGCTCCGTGGTCCGCTCGGCTGGACGTTACTCGGGATCGTCTGGGGTGTCGGGACGCTCGGCATCATCTGGAAGCTTTATTCGACCGGTAAATATGTCTGGATCTCGAATGCGTCTTATCTGATCCTCGGCTGGTGTTGTCTGTTTGCGATCAAGCCGATCTATGAAGCACTCGGATTACAAGGATTCTTATTGCTCCTCGGTGGTGGACTTGCGTACTCCCTCGGCGTCATCTTCTACGTCTGGGCACGCTTGCCGTATAACCACGCGATTTGGCATCTGTTCGTCCTTGCTGGTAGTGTGTTGATCTTCCTGTCGATTTTCTATTACGTTGCTCCGGCGACAATGTCATGAAAAAATTACGGCTCCGGGACTGGCTCCCGCTCACGCTGTATTTTATGTTTGGACTTGGATTGCTCCTGTATTTCCGGATGTCGGGAATGTTGGAGCAATTCGACATTCAAGCATTATCGGATTGGGTACGGGATCAAGGTCTGACAGGGATGTTGCTTTACGTACTCGCTTACACGATTCGACCACTCGTCTTTTTCCCAGCAAGCCTGTTGACCATTTTTGGCGGTTATACGTACGGTCCATGGCTCGGGACATTGCTCGACGTCATTGGTGCCGGTACCGGCGGTTTGCTCAGCTTTTGGATCGCCCGGTTGCTCGGTCGCCGTGGAGTTGAGAAATTGATTGGGAAAGGGAAGCTGAACGTGCTTGACGAACGGATTGCGACGAACGGCTTCCTCGTCGTGCTCGTCGTTCGATTGATTCCACTGTTTCCGTTTGACGCGATCAGCTATGCGTCCGGATTGTCAAAAATTCGCTTTAAACAGTTCGCCATTGCCAACTATCTCGGGATCATTCCCGGTGCGTTCGTTTACAACAATATCGGCTCAAGCCTTCGCGATCCGTTCTCCTGGCAATTTTTCGTTGCGATCGGGCTGTATGTCCTATTCTTTGCCGTAGGACTTGTTGCTCAACGGATTCTCAAAAATAAACGAAATAAAGAGCGTATGTAAGCGCTTTATGGCATAATATGAGTGCAGAGATGTGAACCGATACGGTAAAACAGCCTAGCATTTATTTAGGGGGAATCATGAGTGATGGAAAAAGTACTACGGGATGGTTTTATCTTCTTATCGCAAAACAAGACATTGAACGGTCTCGCCAAGCGATACGGGCTTAAATTCGGAGCAAGTCGCTTCGTGGCAGGGGATTCATTGGAAGCATCAAAACGGGCGATCCAGGAATTGAACGCAAAAGGGTTATGCGTCACGATGGACCATTTAGGGGAGTTTATCTCAACGGTGGCAGAAGCAGAGATGATGACACAAGAATGTATTCGTGCGGTTGAGATGATTGCGGAAGAAAAATTAGACTCGCAACTCTCGTTGAAACTGACATCACTCGGACTCGATATCTCGGACGACTTGATTCGCTCGAACATGGAACGGATCTTAACACGGGCGAAAGAACTCGGTGTCTTCGTCACGATCGATATGGAAGATGAGCCACGTTGTGAAAAGACGATTCAATTGTTTGAAGAATTGCGCCAATCTTTCGATAACATCGGAACAGTCATCCAGTCATACCTCTACCGGTCGGAAGATGACATCAAACGTGTCGGACGCTTCGAGACGAATCTCCGGATTGTCAAAGGGGCTTACAAAGAGCCGGCAACGGTTGCATTTCCAGAGAAGGAAGACGTCGATCATAACTACATCAAGCTCGTGAAGTTACAATTATCACTCGGAAACTATGCTGCCGTCGCAACACATGACGATGCGATGATCGAGCAAGTCATCCGTCACGCTAAAGAAAATGGGATCGAAAAAGACCAGTTCGAATTCCAGATGTTATTTGGTATCCGGGTCGAGCGTCAACTCGAACTCGTCAAACAAGGCTATAAAGTCCGTGTCTACGTTCCTTATGGACGTGACTGGTACGGTTACTTCATGCGCCGCTTAGCAGAACGACCGGCAAACGTTGCCTTCGTTCTCAAAGGAATGGTCAAAGGATAAGAAGAGAAGGCGATGCAACGTTGCATCGTCTTTTTTTGATTCAGAGAGGAGAGGACAGAATGGCATGCACAGAACAAGAATTAAAGGAACTGCTACAACAAGACGCGAGTGTAACGCCTGCATTACTCGATGAGTTACTTCTACATATCGGTTCGACGGATTCTGAGTTACGGGATGGATTGATCTATCCGCAGTTAGCGACCTACATCGCATCAGAGTCATTTACGATAGAAGACACCAATCGAATTTTCGATTTTATTTTAAGCGGGCATGGATTGATGTATCGGATGGGAACGTCGGATACAACGGCTGTCCTGACACGATCGTTTTCAGCACTGGCACTCGCTGAACTATTAGTGATGGATAAAACCCGACACTTATTGACGCAAAGTCAGTTGGATCGGCTGTCCACTTACTTACAAACTTATCTGGAGCAAGAAAAGGATGTCCGTGGATTCATTGACGGAATGGGGTGGGCACACAGCATGGCACATATCGCAGATGTCTATGCGGTTTGGTTTACGCACCCAGCGAGTCGTCCAGAGGAGGAACTCGGAGCGATTGATGCGATGATTCGTCAGTTGACGCGGTCCGATTATCTCTATGTCGATGAAGAAGCGGACCGGATGGTGACGGCATGGTTGCAAGCTTGTCGCCATGGACTGTCGGAAGATGTCCTATTACAACGAATCGAACATAATATTAAGGAGTGGCTTGAGAGTGACGTGACATGGGGAGATGCGGAGTGGACGACGTATCGTAACGTCAAACAGATGCTACAGACACTCTATTTCCGACTGAAATGGGAAGAACGGACAGGAAGTAAACAGGTAGAGAACTGGTTAAGAAAAGTTCATCAGCGAACGCATGGATGATAAAGACGCAGAGTATATTGGATGTCTTCGGATTCTTCGCTGTCCTCAGGTAGGAAGTATGCTCATAAATGAAAGGATGATTTTATTATGCATTTGGAAGTTAAGAGTTTCATTAAAATTCCTCCTGAAAAAAAAGAACTAGATATTAATCAAGAATACCCAGGTTTCATAAAGATGACCGATTTAAAAGATAACGATGTATTTAATTATGCATTTGGTCGAGCTGACGGGTATCCTTCTGGAAAAGTTGTTTTTTATATAAATGATGAACAGCTCCCTTTTAATGCACATGTAAGTGAGCTATACATGTTTTGGCACGCTTTAATAAAAAGTGTATCGACAAGTGAACTATATGACGTTGAAGAATCAAACTGGTCTTTACAATATGAGAGCGAGGAAGTCTCTTCTAACTTTATCATTCGATTTTTCTATCAAAAAAAAGTAGTAGAGATTTATTATAAAAATAAAATCTTGTCTACTTTTCCACTAGATATGTATAAAAAAGCAGTTCTACAAGGATTTTTAGATTTTATGTGGCATACAAATTTAGAGTTTGAAACGATTGTGTATGATTCGCTAGGTGAAGAAATTGATTATGCTTCGATGAGAGAAGACACTGGAGATGATTTATATACGTGTCGCTATATTTTCCTGCAACTCATGAAAGAGATCTATCGCCAAAAGAGTTACGATGTAACTACTCTTATTGATTTCGATTTTAAGGTAAGTCGTTCTTTTTCTCGTTTGAAATATGACTTGGAGGATTGAATCTGTAAAAATACTTCTTAAAATACTAAACGAATTTTAGTAAGTAGACGTTCTTGGTTCACACTTATCATTACCGTTACCGGTGTGATGAAGACAATGTGACTTGCAGTCTCAAATTGAATGAAATCAACTAAAAACGGTCTCTTAACTTCTAGTGAGAGACCGTTTATTACATTTAAGCTACCTCATATGTCTTCACCCGACTCCTACAGGAAAAAGCGCGATGTTTCACCTCGCGCTGTCAGAGACAAACAAGACCCGGATTCGTCATCCGAGGGATGAGGAAGACTGGCTTGTGTCTCGCCTGAGGAAAGCGGGTGAGAAGACAGTGAGGTTATTTATGATAGAGTTTCATCGATCATTACGGCAAAATGATATTTCCTAAAAACAGCATGCCTGCAAATACTAGAATGACAAGAAAGATAGAAGTCTGCGGATGGAATCGTTTTTCTTGATAGCGTCGAAAAATGCGTCTTCCGAGTTCAGGTATACCCATTAGAAAAATCATATACAATAAAAAGTATTGCCATCGTTCTAAAACATCAAGTGAATCGATATAAAATAAGAGATTGATACCTAACGCAATCAAAATAAATGTATAAAAGGTTGTATATGAAATAGTTATCTCTCCCTCACAGTCGTCGTCTGAAAAGCAAACAAACACGAGAAAGCATGGGCTTGATCAAGTAACCGGTGCCCCGTCATGACGGCTCCTTCTTTTTGGATGACCGCTTCATCGAGTAACGTCCAGCCCCGCTCTTTCGCTAGTTGCAGCAGTTCCCACGGCATCATCGTATTCCCCATCGCAACTTCCTCACCGTAGAGACGACGGTAAGCAAGTTGCCGTGGTGCGGCTGTCGGACCGAGTAGACTGATGACGACAAGCGGGGCGACGCGTTCGATTTCTTGCAGCACTTGAACGGGACGTGTCGACCATTCGAGTGAGTTGACAGCGAGGACGACATCAAACGCATGATCAGCGAACGGCAATGCTTCCCCCGTACCGACGATGAACGTCTGCTCGGGTGACTTCTCACGGGCGATTCGGATCATCTCGTCTGAGACATCAAGTCCGACTGTCTGAAAGTCCAGTGTCAGTAAGCGACAGGCTGCCCCGTCACCGCAACCGAGATCAAGCAAACGACCACCAGTGATCGTTTTTCGTAAGAAGGGTAAAATCGTTTTTCGGCTGCCGTTCGTCCACATATCGTCAGCACGATCCGCCCAGTCAGCGGCTTTTTGATTCCATACATGCTCGGTTTGACTCATTTTCAACCACTCCTTTTTATCAGTCTAACAGGAAAATTTGTCCATTGACTGAATTTTTATTGCTACTGAATCATTATTCATTTATGATGAAGATGTAGAAGAAGCAAACGAAAACCGATTGGCTTCTTTTTTTGTCAGTATAATGAATGGTTGTTCATTCAATTTAAACTCAGGGGGTATATCATGGCGAGTCAAATCGGTCAGCCGACCACAATCCAGTTGACGAAACACATCCAATTCGCCGTCATCATCGGTTCAGGGGTGATGGGTGCAGGCATCGCGGCACATCTTGCGAATGCTGGCATACGGACATTGATGCTTGATATCGTACCAAAAGAACTTACGGCACAAGAAGAGAAGCAGGGTTTGACGCTGAGTGATCCGCGCGTCCGTTCCCGCATCGCGCGCGATAACCGCGAAAAACTCTTGAAACAAAATCCAGCACCACTCGCGTCGAAAAAATTGATCGACTTCATCGAGGTCGGAAACTTAGAAGACGACTTAGAGCGTCTGAAAGAAGCAGACTGGATCGTTGAAGTCGTCGTCGAACGACTCGACGTCAAACAGCAATTGTTTGCAACAATCGAACCGTTCATTCGGGAAGACGCGATCGTCAGCTCGAACACATCAGGCATTTCAATTGAAGCGATGCGTGAAGGACGTTCGGAGTCGTTCAATCGTCGTTTCCTCGGGACACACTTCTTTAACCCACCACGTTATCTGAAGTTACTTGAGTTGATTCCAACTTCAGACACGGATCCGAGTGTCGTTGACTTCATGAAACAATTCGCAGAAGAACGACTTGGGAAAGGTGTCGTCATCGCGAAGGACACACCGAACTTCATCGGCAACCGGATCGGGACATACGGTCTCCTCGTGACGATGGATGAGATGAAAAAAGGTGGCTATTCGATCGGGGAGGTCGATTCGGTCACAGGTCCACTCCTTGGTCGCCCGGGGTCAGCGACGTTCCGGACACTCGACGTCGTCGGTATTGACACGTTCGTTCACGTCGCGAACAACGTCTATGACTTGTTGCCGGAAGGCGAAGAGAAGGAGACGTTCGCGGTTCCGACTGAGATGCGTCGCCTTGTCGAACAAGGAGCACTCGGTGCGAAGACAGGTCAAGGGTTCTATAAGAAAGTCGGAAAACAGATCCTTGAACTCGATCTCGAGACATTTGAGTACGTTGAAAAGAAAGCGCTTACCGAGCCGTCAATCGGACAAGCTAAAGCACTTCCGGGCGCAAAAAACAAGCTGAAAGCCGTCGTCTTCGCGCAAGATCGTGTCGGTGCTTTACTCTGGCCGATCCATGCGAAAACATTGCTCTACTCGGCTCAGCTGACTGGTGAGATCGCAGACGACATCAAAGCGATCGATGAAGCAATGAAATGGGGCTTCGGCTGGAAGATGGGACCGTTCGAGACATGGGACGCACTCGGCGTCGAGAAAACGGTCGCGAAGATGAAACAAGATGGTTACGAAGTACCGGCATGGGTCGATGAGATGCTCGCAGCAGGAAAAACGAGTTTCTATGATGCGTCCGGTCGTCATTATGACGCAACGACACAAGACTACGTCGGAGCAACGGTCAATCCGAAGGAAATCCGCCTTCGCGACGTCCGGAAGTCAAACGGTGTTCTCCTTGAGAACAATGGGGCACGCTTGCTTGATATCGGTGACGATGTCGCAGTCCTCGAGTTCACTTCGAAGAGCAATGCGATCGGTGTCGACATCATGCAGATGATCGAACAGTCGGTCGATCTCGTTGAGAAAAACCACCGTGGTCTCGTCATCGCGAACGATGGCAAGAACTTCTGTGTCGGTGCGAACCTAGCGATGATGCTGATGGAAGCGGAAGATGAGAACTGGTTCGAACTCGACTGGATCATCAACAAGTTCCAACAATCGATTCAAAAGATTCGTTACGCATCGCGTCCGATCGTCGCTGCACCACAAGGAATGACGCTTGGTGGTGGTACGGAGATCTCGCTTCCGGCAGCTCGTCTGCAAGCCGGGCTTGAAACGTATATGGGTCTCGTCGAAGTCGGTGTCGGTCTGATTCCAGGAGGCGGCGGAAACGTCAACACGTATCGTCGACTGTTAGAAAACACACCAGACGGACTCGTTAATATCGAGAAAGCAGCACAAAAAACGTTCGAAAACGTCGCGATGGCAAAAGTCTCAAAATCAGCCTTTGAAGCACGCGAACTCGGATATGTCCGCTCCGTTGATCAGATCTCGATGAACCGGGATCACTTGACGTATGATGCGAAACAACTCGTCCTTGAACTGGACCGGACCGGCTACACGGCACCAGCGAAAGCGAAGATTCCAGTCGTCGGTCGTGCTGGGAAAGCAACGCTTGAACTCGCGACACGCGAAATGTTCTACGGTGGCTATATCTCGGAACACGATTTGAAAATCGCTAGTAAACTGGCACACGTCATCGCCGGTGGAAACGTCGCCTTCGGTAGCTACGTCGATGAACAATATATGCTCGACATCGAACGGGAAGCATTCTTGAGCCTGATCGGTGAGATGAAGACACAACAACGGATGCAGCACATGCTCGTCAAAGGCAAGCCGCTTCGTAACTGAGGACTGGGGGGATTCGGATGAAGGAAGCAGTAATCGTCGCCGGTGCACGGACACCGGTCGGAAAAGCAAAAAAGGGCGCATTCAAATCGATGCGCTCGGATGAATTAGCAGGCATCGCCATCCAGGAAACGTTGAAACGGTCCGGTTACACGGGAGCGGTCGATGACGTCATCCTCGGATGTGCCTTACCGGAAGCAGAGCAAGGGATGAACATCGCTCGATACGCTTCAGTCCTCGGTGGATTATCACATGAGGTACCGGCAATCACGATCAATCGCTATTGCTCAAGTGGACTACAATCGATCGCTGACGCAGCGATGAAGATCATGACGGGGCAAGCAACTGCGGTCGTCGCTGGTGGACTTGAATCGATGAGTCAAGTCCCGATGCCAGGTCACGTCGTCCGACCTAATCCGTCGATTGTCGACACGGCACCGGAATACTACATGAGCATGGGGCATACAGCGGAGCAAGTCGCTGCGACCTACAATGTCTCACGAGAAGATCAAGATGCGTTTGCGTTGAAGAGTCACCAAAAAGCAGCGGCAGCAATCGCAGCCGGTAAGTTCGCAGACGAGATCATCCCGGTAACGGTGACGGAACAATTCGTCAATGATGAACTGAAAATCGAAGAGAAGACATTCGTCGTCGAACACGATGAAGGCGTTCGCCCGGATTCGTCACCGGAAGGTCTTGCAAAACTTCGCCCAGCGTTCCGCCTCGGCGGTAGCGTCACAGCAGGGAACTCTTCGCAGACGTCAGACGGTGCGGCTGCTGTCCTCGTCATGGAACGAGAAGAAGCAGAACGCCAAGGGTTACCGATTCTCGGTAAGTTCAAATCATTCGCGGTCGGTGGTGTTCGTCCGGAAGTGATGGGGATCGGACCAGTCGTCGCGATTCCGAAGGCACTGGACCTCGCAGGCATCACGCTTGAGGACGTTGGTTTGATCGAGTTGAACGAAGCGTTCGCTTCGCAGTCACTCGGTGTCATCCGCGAGCTTGGATTAAACGAAGACATCGTCAACGTCAACGGTGGAGCGATCGCCCTCGGTCACCCCCTCGGTTGTACAGGAACAAAACTCACATTGACGCTCTTGCATGAAATGAAACGCCGGAATGTCCAGTATGGTGTCGTCTCGATGTGTATCGGTGGCGGAATGGGCGCAGCAGGCGTATTCGAACTAGTTGAAGGAGGAACAGGACAATGAGCCAAACGACAAACGAATTAATCAAAGGTGGCAGTTTTGTATTAGATGAGTTAGCACCAGAACGTCTCTTCACACCAGAGGATTTCTCGGAAGAACACAAAATGGTCGGTGACATGACAGCGAAGTTCGTCGAAGATCGTGTCGTTCCTGTCCTTGACCGAATCGAAAAACACGAGTTCGAATTATCAGTCGGTCTCCTCCGTGAAGCAGGCGAGCTTGGTCTACTCGGTGCAGACGTTCCGGAAGCATACGGCGGCTATCAGATGGATAAGATTTCGTCTTCGATCATCACGGAGAAGTTCGCGCGCGGTCGTTCATTCGCCCTCAGCTACGGCGCACACGTCGGAATCGGTTCGTTGCCAATCGTCTTCTTCGGAAACGAAGAGCAAAAGCATAAATACTTGCCGAAGCTCGCTTCAGGGGAGTGGATCGCTTCGTACGCGTTAACGGAACCAGGCTCTGGTTCGGATGCTCTTGGTGCTAAAACGACGGCTGTCTTGAACGAAGCCGGTACGCACTACATCTTGAACGGTGAAAAACAATGGATCACGAACGCTGGTTTTGCAAGCTTGTTCGTCGTCTACGCAAAAATCGACGGTGACAAGTTCACAGCCTTCCTCGTCGAAGGATCGTATCCAGGCGTCTCGACAGGCGTCGAGGAACAGAAGATGGGAATCAAAGGATCATCGACACGGACGTTGATCTTACAAGATGCAGAAGTACCAGTCGATAACGTCCTTGGTGAGATCGGACGCGGTCACGTCATCGCCTTCAACATCTTGAACGTCGGTCGTTATAAACTGGCTGTCGGTGCTGTCGGTTCGTCAAAACGAGCGATTGATCTTGCAGTCCAGTACTCGAATGAACGGAAACAGTTCAAGACACCGATCAGCTCGTTCCCATTGATTCAAGAAAAACTCGCGACGATGGCAGCACAGACGTATGCGATGGAAAGTTCAGTCTACCGGACAGGTGGTCTGTTCCAAGACAGCCTCGATCAGTTGTCAGAAGAAGAGAGCAAGGACGGTAAGAAAATCGCTGATGCGATCGCGGAGTACGCAATCGAATGCTCGATGAATAAAGTCTTCGCTTCGGAAACATTTGATTACGTCATCGATGAAGCGGTTCAAATTCACGGTGGTTACGGCTTCATGGCAGAATATGAAGTCGAGAACATGTACCGTGATTCACGGATCAATCGGATCTTCGAAGGAACGAACGAGATCAACCGTCTTCTCGTTCCAGGAACGTTGCTGAAGAAAGCGATGAAAGGCGAGTTGCCGTTGCTTGCGGAAGCACAGCGTCTGCAACAAGAAGTGATGAGCTTCATGCCGACAGAAATCGGAACAGCACCACTTGATCGCGAACGCCACTTACTCGCGATGATGAAGAAGATCTTCTTGTTGACTGCCGGAACAGCGGTCCAGAAATACCAGGACAAACTCCAAGGCGAGCAAGAGATTTTAGCGAATACAGCCGACATCATGAGTGCGATCTATGCGCTGGAGTCAGCAATCGTCCGGACGGACAAAGCGATTGCCGACAAAGGAATCGAGAAGAGCGAACTGAAAGTCCGTTACACGGAAGTCTTCGCACAACAAGCGTTCGAAGCTGTCGAGCGTGACGCGAAAGAGACACTCTACGCGGCAGCAAGCGGCGACGAACTCCGGATGTTGCTCTCGGCGCTGAAAAAATTCAGCCGTTACCAGCCAATCAACGTCATCGGTACGAAACGCGACATCGCAAAACGTCTCATCGAGTCAAACAAATATACGGTCTAAGTCAGGTTTACCGCTTCGCCTTTGCAGGGAAAATCTCTGTAAAGGCGAAGTTTTTGGTTGGAGGAGGAAAACGAGATGCGCCAAGAATTGGTTGAACTGCAATTTGCGATTGCCTACTATCAATCCCTTGAACGTTTGTCGCCGGAAGAATGGGATCTGCCGCTTGCGCTTAATAAGTGGACCGTCCTTGAGTGCGTCAGTCATCTGTATTTATGGGACCGGTTTTATTACGATCATGCCATCTCGAAGTTACCGGATGAACCGTTGACGCTCGTCGAGACGGATTTTGATCAGTTCAATCGACTGGCGGTCGAATATGCGCATCATATCGATCCGCTTGCTTTGTTGAAGAAAGCGATCAGTGTCCGGCGTGATATCGTCAATCACCTCGATCGTCTGTCTGACGAGCAATTTGAAGCAACCTATGAGGATTTTCGACCGCAAGGCTTCGTCGAATCGTTCGTTGCCCATGACGCCCATCATCAAGATCAGATTGACGGGGCGCTCGCACGCTTGAAGCAGAAGTGATCCATCTGCTACTCTTGAAGGTGAGGTGAGGAACATGACAAAAACAGTCACGATGTACGGCTATCCGAAATGTAGTACGTGCGTCAAAGCAAAAAAAGCACTCGAACAGCACGGTGTCGAAGTGGATTACAAACACATCGTCGAGGAGACACCATCTGCAACGACGATCCAGGAACTTCATCAAAAGAGTGGAGAGCCGTTGAAGAAATTCTTCAACACGAGCGGTCAATCATACCGTTCGCAAGGGATCAAGGACAAACTTCCAGAGCTATCGGAAGACGAGCAATACAAGTTGCTCGCAAGTGACGGCATGTTGTTGAAGCGTCCAATCGTTACAGACGGAAAAGACGTCACGATCGGCTTCAAGGAAGAAATGTATCAAGGAAAATGGTATTAAGTTCAGAGTCGATTTTGGTATACTGAACACGTTAGTCCAAATTAGTCCACAGGGGGAATCGGAAATGAGTCAAGTAAAAGACAACTTACGCTATTCGGAAGAACATGAATGGGTCGAAGTATCAGGAAACAAGGCGCGCATCGGAATCACGGATTTCGCGCAACACGAACTCGGGGATATCGTCTTCGTCGAATTGCCTGAAGTCGGAGATACGATCTCAGCAAACGAGCCATTCGGTTCAGTCGAGTCGGTCAAGACAGTCTCGGAGTTATACGCACCGATCTCTGGTAAAGTCGTTGCCATCAACGAAAACCTTTCGGATTCCCCAGAACTCGTCAACGAGTCACCATTCGAAGGCGCTTGGATGGTTGACATCGAAATCGAAGATGCTTCACAAGTCGAGGCATTGATGGACGCTGCGGCGTACAAATCGATGATCAACGAGTAATACTTAACGAAAAGAGAGTGAACGAGGCGCTTGCGTTTCGTCCGCTCTCTTTTTTTTGTATACTGACGACAGATACCACGAAGAAAGGAGCGACCGTCATGCAAGAGGTCACGACCGTCCCAGAAAACGGGCTATTGTATGTCTATGCACCGATGTGCGGGACATGCGCCATTGCGGAACGTATGCTCGATATCGTTGAAGCGACGGAATCAGGTCAATCGATTCAGAAGGCGAACGGGAATTTCATTCCGGATTTCTTAGAAGAAGCCCGTGTCATGAGTGTTCCTGCGTTGTTGCGAATTGAAGAAAATCAAGTCGTAGAGCGACTTTATGCCTTCCAGTCCGTTCAAAACGTCTTTGCTTTCTGTCAAGAACGGTAAGAAAAGTCCGATTGGATTTTTCTTTTTGTTAAATTGTCGGAATATTTACAATAATCCGTTGACAACGCAGAAATATGAATGGTATATTCATAACAACTTCTAGAAATGCATTATAGGAAGTCTAGCAGAGATGATCGTTCAATACGATTCAAGTCCTGAACCCTTTCTCCCATCCTAAGCCGGTGTATTGTTTCCCCTTAAGTCGTCCCCCAAAGACGAAGCGGTGCAATGAACGGGTGGTGGATCGAAAGGACCGATCAGGAAGTGAACGTAAGCTGGCGATCATGTCGAACAGGCGCCGTCCTCCACGCGGAAGAGCGAACAATTCCGAATGGAGCTGGGTTTTCCTTCGTAGCATTTCTAACCACATTATTCGTGTTGTCGGTTCGCCGGCAACGCCTTTTTTTTGTTTTCTGGAAGTTTTTCGAGCCGGTCGCTTGCCAGGATAGAATCTCCTTGCTACAATGCGAATAAGGAAAATTACTTTAATTCATATCCGATTACTCGGAATTAACTGGTGAGATGGAGGACGACAAGGCATGACAGTACGTTTTATGGATGTTTTCACAGAATGGGCATCAACGTATGACGAGACAGTAACCGGACATGATCCGGAGTATAAAGAGGTTTTTCGTCGATACGATGAGATTTTGGATACAGTAGCGGATAAAGCGCAGTCGCCGGTCATTGAATTCGGAGCAGGCACAGGGAACCTGACACAACGTCTTCTGGCACGTCACGACGCCGTACTCGCCGTCGAACCAAGTCCGGAGATGCGGGCAATCCTGACGGAAAAGATTCCATCGCTTGATGTACAGGACGGTCACTTCCTCTCGTTCGAGGCGAAGGAAGCACGCAGTTTTGTTTCGACGTATGCGTTTCATCATCTAACAGATGAGGAAAAGGGAGAAGCAATCGAACTGATGGCATCACATTTACCGGCAGACGGAAAAATCGTCTACGCGGATACGATGTTCGTCTCAGAAGAGGCACGCCTGCAAACGATTCGTGAAGCACGTGCTCAAGGGTTCGACGCGTTAGCGGAAGATCTCGAACGCGAGTTCTACCCGTTGATTCCAGTTATGGAAGAATTGTTTACAGCACGGGGATTCACTGTTAAATTTATACAATACAATCACTTCGTCTGGCTCGTAGAAGCCGAGAAAATGGGGGAATAAATCATGGCACTTCAAAAAATGAACGTCGAAAGCTTTAACCTGGATCATACGAAAGTCAAAGCACCTTATATCCGCGTCGCGGGTTATAAAGAAGGTAAAGTCGACCAAGTCGTCAAATACGATATCCGTTTTACGCAACCAAACGTTGAGCAAATGCCGATGCGTGCGATGCACACACTCGAGCACTTACTTGCTGAAAACATCCGTAACTACTCGGATGATGTCATCGATGTCTCGCCGATGGGATGCCAAACAGGTTTCTACATGGCGATGATGAATTTCGACTCGGTCGAAAAAATGAGCGAACTCGTTGAGAAGACGTTGAAAGACGTCCTCGCAGCAGAAGAGATTCCAGCGCAAAACGAAGTCCAATGTGGATTTGCGAGCGCACATGACCTCAAAGGAGCGAAGCACTATGCCGAGAAAATGCTTGCCGGTCGTGATGAATGGGACATCGTCTTCGGATGATCGCGAACAACGTCCGCGACCTCGTCGGAAACACACCACTCTACGAGATCACTTCATTCGATTTGCCTGCTGGTACGCGCATTTTGGCGAAGCTCGAATGGATGAACCCTGGGGGCAGCGTCAAAGACCGCCTTGGCATTCAACTCGTTGATGCAGCAATCGAAAACGGACATGTGACACCAGGCGGTACGATCATCGAGCCGACAGCCGGGAATACCGGCATCGGCTTGGCGCTCGCCGCTAAGAAATACGATCTCAAAGTCATCTGTGTCGTTCCGGAAAAATTCAGTCAGGAAAAACAGACGTTGATGCGGGCACTCGGCGCAACCGTCGTCAACACGCCGACTGAACTCGATATGCAAGGGGCTATCGACCGGGCAAAAGAACTCGGTCAGGAAATTCCGAACAGTTACGTTCCGTTACAATTCGAAAACGAAGAGAACCCAGTCACGTATCAGCGGACACTCGGTCCTGAGCTGATTGCGGACTTGCCGCACATCGACTGGTTCGTTGCCGGTTGTGGTTCAGGTGGTACGTTCGCCGGAACAGCGGACTTCTTAAAACAACGTCTCGGTACAAAAGCAGCAATCGTCGAACCGGAAGGCTCCGTCTTAAATGGTGGTCCAGCCGGTCCGCATAAGACAGAAGGTATCGGTACAGCAAAATGGCCAAGTCTCGTTCCGCGTGAACTCGTCGACGAGATTCATACGATTTCTGACCGTGATGCATTTGACGCAGTTCATACACTCGCTGCTCGCGAAGGATTACTCGTTGGTAGTTCAGCAGGTGCAGCGCTTGTTGCTGCGCTTGATATCGCAAAGCGTCACCCCGGCAGTACGATCGTCACCGTCTTCGCAGACAGTGCCGAACGCTACTTGAGCCAACAAATCTTTGAAAAGGTGGACGAAACTCATGCGTAAGAAGACAGCATTGATTCATGGAGGAACAGGTGTCGACCGGGCAACAGGAGCCGTCACACCTCCGATCTATCAAACAAGCACATACAAGCAGGATAAAATCGGTCAACTCAAGGACGGATATGAATATTCACGGACAGCGAACCCTACACGGACGAGCATCGAACGATTGATTGCGGATCTCGAGGGTGGCGCACGTGGTTTTGCCTTCGGTTCTGGGATGGCAGCGATCCATGCCGTCTTCCACTTGCTTGAGTCTGGCGACCACATCGTCATGACGGATGACGTCTACGGTGGTACGTTCCGCTTGATGCAACGCGTCTTACCGAAGTTCAACATCGAAGTGACATTCGTCGATACGACGGACCTTGCGGCGACGGAAGCAGCGATCCAGGACAACACGAAGATCGTCTACGTCGAAACACCGACGAACCCGTTGTTGAAAGTTACGGATATCGCAGCGATTGCAACGATTGCCAAACGTCACGATCTTAAACTCGTCGTCGACAACACGTTCGCGACACCGTATCATCAACAACCACTCGCACTCGGTGCAGATATCGTCTTGCACAGTGCGACGAAATACATCGGCGGACACTCGGACGTCGTCGCTGGACTTGTCGTCGTCAAAGATGATGCGCTCGGCGAAGAGCTGCACTTCATCCAAAACTCGACAGGCGGCGTGCTTGGACCGCAAGACAGCTTCTTGCTCGTCCGTGGTCTTCGTACACTCGGTATCCGAATGGATGCGATCGAAGAGACAGCACATGATCTCGTTGCGTTCCTACAAGCGAAAGACATCGTCTCGAACATCTTCTACCCAGGACTTGCATCGCATCCTGGTCACGACATCCAAGCGAAACAAGCGACTGGATTTGGTGGGATGATCAGCTTTGATGTCGGTTCAGCAGCGAACGCAGAAAAACTCGTCGAGGCGACACACTTCTTCACACTCGCTGAGAGTCTTGGTGCCGTCGAGAGTCTGATTTCGGTGCCGGCACGGATGACGCATGCGTCAATCCCAGCAGAACGTCGGGCAGAACTCGGCATCACAGACGGTCTCGTTCGGATTTCAGTTGGACTTGAAGACGCAGAAGATTTGAAAGAAGACTTAACACGTGCTTTCACGTTCCTCGAAAAAGTTTCTGAAAAAACTGTTTGACAACAAAAATAACCCCTGCTAATATTCAGAATATATTCTACAAACTTAATACCGAAACTCTTATCGAGAGTGGTGGAGGGACTGGCCCGATGAAACCCGGCAACCGCGGATCTAATCCGAAGTGGTGCTAATTCCAGCAGACAAAAGTCTGGGAGATGAGAGCAAATGGTTTTGTGTACTGAAAAGTGCGCGCGTTTGCTCTAAAACGCGCGCACTTTTTTTATTTTAGGAGGGACAGTTGTGATTCGTTTACAAGACGTAGGAAAGATTTATCGCTCAAAGCGCGGAGCGGTCGAAGCCGTCGCGAATGTCGATCTGACAATCGAGCGCGGTGAAATTTTTGGAATAATCGGTTATTCCGGAGCAGGGAAATCGACCCTGATCCGATTGCTGAATATGCTCGAAGCACCAACTAGTGGTTCGATCCAAATCGATGGTGTTGAGATGACATCACTGAAACCAAAAGAATTACGAGGCGTCCGCAAGAATGTCTCGATGGTCTTTCAGCACTTCAACTTACTATGGTCACGGACGGTTGAAGAGAACATCATGTTCCCACTCGAGCTCGGTGGCTTCCCGAAAGCACACCGCAAGGAACGGGTCGCGGAACTGATCCAACTCGTTGGTTTGGACGGACGCGAAAAAGCCTATCCGTCACAATTATCGGGTGGTCAAAAACAACGTGTCGGTATCGCTCGGGCACTGGCATCGAACCCGGACGTTCTCTTATGTGACGAGGCAACAAGTGCACTCGATCCGAAGACGACGGATTCAATCCTTGAGTTACTCGTCGACATCAATGAAAAACTGAAACTGACGATCGTCTTGATCACACACGAGATGCACGTCATTCAAAAAATCTGTCACCGGGTCGCCGTCATGGAAGCCGGTAAAATCGTCGAGCAAGGACCGGTCGCAGAAGTCTTCCGTCATCCGAAGCAAGCGATGACGAAGGAGTTCGTCAAACAATTGACGTCGCCTTCGGAAAACGAGTTGACGTTCGCGAAACTACGCGAACGGTACCCAACCGGAAAAATCGTTCAGTTGACGTTCGTCGGATCGACAGCGGAAAGCCCGATCCTCGCGGAAGTCATGAAGGATTCACCGGTCCTGTTCAACATCATCGGCGGAAACGTCGGTCAATCACAGGAAGGGGCACTCGGTACACTGTTCATTCAGTTGATCGGGGAAACAGAAGCAACACAAGCGGTCATCACGAAGCTTCAAGCCAGTGATGTTGAAGTGGAGGTGGATCACCGATGATTTCATTCTTTGACAACCTAGATTGGGACATGGTGTGGGAAGCGACAGGCAGTACCGTCTATATGACGGCAATCGCTGGGGTTTCGACATTCGTTCTCGGTTTGATCATTGGTTTACTATTGTATGCGACAAACGAAGAGTTATTGTTCAAGAATCGGGCGTTCTATTCAGTGTTGAGCTTGATCGTCAACGTCTTCCGTTCGATTCCGTTCATCATCTTACTGATCTTATTGATTCCATTTACGACAGCGATCGTCGGTTCGTTCCTCGGACCAACGGCAGCATTACCGGCACTGATTTTCGGTGCTGCACCATTTTACGGTCGGATGGTTGAACTCGCGTTACGCGAAGTCGATAAAGGTGTCATCGAGGCAGCTGAATCGATGGGGGCGACGAAGTTCCAAATCATCTATAAAGTCTTAATCCCGGAAGCGTTGCCTGCCATCGTTTCTGGTATCACGGTCACACTCGTCTCACTTGTCGGTTATACGGCAATGGCCGGAGTAGTCGGTGGAGGTGGACTTGGGGACATGGCCTTCATCGAAGGATTCCAGCGTTCTCAAAACGATGTCATCGTCATTGCGACACTCTTAATTTTAGCGATCGTCTTCGTCATCCAAATCATCGGTGACTTGCTGATCCGCGCAATCGATAAACGTTAATTCAAAACTTAATCATATTGGAGGAATCATTCATGAAAGTTTGGAAAAAATTCGTAGGTACTGCCGCTGTATCCGTTTTAGCAATCAGCCTTGCTGCATGTGGCGAAAAATCATCAGGATCAGGTAGCGACGACAAGACACTCGTCGTTGGTGCATCAAACGTACCGCACGCTGAGATTCTTGAGCACGTTAAAAAAGAATACGAAGCAAAAGGTTACAAACTTGAAATCAAGAAGTTCCAAGATTACGTACTTCCGAACAAAGCACTCGCTTCAAAAGAAATCGATGCGAACTACTTCCAGCACGTACCGTATCTTGAGCAACAAGAGAAAGAAAACAAATCGTATAAGTTCGCGAACGCAGGTGGCGTCCATGTTGAACCACTCGGTATTTACTCGAAGAAATACAAGTCACTCGATAAGTTACCAAACGGTGCAACGATCCTGACGAGCTCAAACGTCGCGGAACGGGGTCGTGTCTTGACGTTCCTTCAAAATGAAGGATTGATCAAACTCAAAGACGGTAAAACGACAGATGCACAACTCGGTGATATCGCGGAGAACCCGAAGAAACTCAAGTTCAAAACGAACATCGAAGCATCACTGCTTCCGCAAGCTTACAAAAACAATGAAGGCGACGCCGTCCTCATCAACACGAACTATGCGATCGATAACGGTCTGAACCCGTTGAAAGACGCGATCGCTTCAGAAGATGAGTCTTCACCATACGTCAACATCATCGTCACACGTGATGGCGATGAGAAAGACAAGCGTGTCACAGCACTTCTTGACGTTCTGCACGAAAAGAAAAACCAAGATTGGATCCTCGACAAGTACAAAGGTGCTGTCGTTCCAGTCAGCAAATAAGTTCACCGAAGCCGGCATCCTTCCTATATAATGGAAGGATGCTTTTCATTTGTCTGAAACAGGGGTTAGGGGGAATCATATGCAACGCATACGTCAACTGCATCCGTTGACACTCGGGGTCTTGTTCGGGACGTTTTTCTCGCGTCTCGGAACGTTCATCACGATGCCGTTCTTCGCCATCTACATGACGACCGTCCTGAAGTTTGATCCGGTCGATGTCGGCTGGGTCCTCAGTATTTCGGCGATCGCCAGTCTCGTCATGAGTTTCATCGGCGGTACCTTGTCGGACCGTTATGGAAGGCGGGCGATGATGCTTGCCGGAACGATTGGGTTCGCGGTCGTCTTCATCGCGCTAGCACAAGTCGAGACGTTCTGGGCGTTCTTTACGCTCAGTGCCTTGAACGGTGTCTGTCGCTCGATTTTTGAACCATCCGCCCGTGCCTTGATCAGTGATACGACGGACGAAGCGAACCGATTGTTCGTCTTCAATATCCGTTACGCGATGATCAACATCGCAGCAGCGATCGGACCGGGAATCGCTTTACTGCTGAGTGCGGGGAACACGTCCGCGACGTTTTACATCACGGCGTTCGTCTATATCGTGTACGGGGTGATGATCGGTATCTTATTCAAACGCCATCCGATCACCGAGACGCATGGTGGGAAAAAGGTCTCGTTCGGAGCAACGGTTCGTCTGTTGCGGACGGATATCGCCTTTACGCTGGCACTTGCCGGCATCATCTTCGGCGTCTTTGGCTACAGCCAGTTCAACTCGACCTTGCCACAGTTCTTGACGGAGACGTCACTCCTTGAAGGCGGGAAGACACTCTATGCGATCTTAATCACGATCAATGCGATCACCGTCTTAATCGTCCAATATCCGATCATGAAGTTTGGTGTCAAGACGTCACCACTCGTCTCGATCACGACCGGGATTGCGACTGTTGCGATCGGATTGTTCATCATGGGAAATGCGAACGCGATCTGGTTGATGATCGTCGCGATGTTCATCTTCACGTGCGGGGAAGTCATGATGTTCACGATGACCGACATCTTGACCGATCGGTTCGCGAAGCCGGAATTACGGGGCAGTTATTTCGGAGCGATGGGCTTGACGTCGATCGGACAATCAATCGGTCCGATCGCTGGAGGACATTTGTTAAGTTTATATGGAGCGGACCGTCCGTTACCGATTTTCGGGATATTAGCGGGCTTGACATTATTCGGAATACCACTGCTCTTACTGTCACAACGGATTCATCGGGCTTCGACGATCGAGGAACTCGAGGAACCGGTGAAACTTTCGAATGATTCTCAACAAAACGCATGATTTTGAGAAAAATCAGCGAGCGATGACGCTTGAATAATACGCGATGTTTCTTTAAGATTAGAATGATACTAAATTAGTAACGCTCGTGTTCTGAATCGTCAGTCACGAAATGAATAGATGGAGGGATTCTAACATGAAGGCTTCACACTTGAAGATTGAAGATCTACACGTCGCGATCGACGGCAAGGAAATCTTGAAAGGCGTCAACTTGGAAATCAAAGGCGGGGAAATCCACGCGGTCATGGGACCAAACGGGACAGGTAAATCAACACTCGCATCAGCATTGATGGGTCACCCATCGTATGAAGTGACATCTGGTTCAGTCACACTCGACGGCGAAGACGTCCTCGACATGGAAGTTGATGAGCGCGCACAAGCGGGTATGTTCCTCGCAATGCAGTACCCAAGCGAAATCAGTGGTGTCACGAACTCCGACTTCCTTCGTTCAGCGATCAACTCGCGTCGTGAAGAAGGCGATGAAATCTCACTCATGAAGTTCATCCGTGAGCTTGATTCACAAATGGGTCTTCTCGAGATGCCTTCAGAAATGGCACACCGTTACCTCAACGAAGGTTTCTCTGGTGGAGAAAAGAAACGTAACGAAATTCTTCAGATGATGATGCTTAAACCAGCAATCGCGATTCTTGATGAAATCGATTCAGGTCTTGATATCGATGCACTTAAAGTCGTCGCAAAAGGTGTCAACGAAATGCGTTCACCTGAATTCGGCTGCTTGATCATCACGCACTACCAACGTCTCTTGAACTATATCGAGCCAGACTTCATCCACATCATGATGGGCGGAAAAATCGTCATGTCTGGTGGTAAAGAACTCGCACACCGTCTCGAAGCAGAAGGTTATGACTGGGTTAAAAAAGAACTCGGCATCGAAGACGTCGAAATCGAAACAAAAGCGTAAGACGAGGGAGGAAGCATGATGACTGTAGAACTGAATCTTGCAGTAAATCGCGAGGCAGTGGCAGAACGTGCGACTCGCTTAGGGGAACCATCTTGGATGGTCGCAAAGCGTCAAGACGCGCTTGATCTTGCCCCAACGCTCGCATTGCCAAAAGTAGAAAAAATCAAGATCGAAGGCTGGAACTTCACAGAAGGTACGACGGAACTCGAAACCGTCACTGGTCTTTCTTCAGATATCGAAGCATTGATCGGCGAAAACCGTGATCATATGCTCGTCACGCGTAACGGACAACTCGTTCACGCGCAAAACAGTGAAGCGGCGAACGGCGTCATCTTCACGACGCTCGAAGACGCATTAAAACAACACCCGGAACTCGTCGAGAAGTACTTCATGACGGAAGGTGTTCAAGTGAACGAAGATCGTCTTGCGGCATTAAACGCAGCACTTCGCAACGGTGGTACGTTCCTTTATGTACCAAAAGGCGTCAAGCTTTCTGTACCAATGCAAGCGATCTACACGCTTGAGCAATCAGGCGCAGCACTTTACCATCACGCGATCATTGTCGCAGATGCAGACAGTGAACTGACGTATATCGAAAACTTCGTCTCTTACGGTGACGAAGCGCACAACGTTAACGTCGTCACAGAAGTCTTCGTCGAAGACAACGCAAAAGTTCTCTTCGGTGGTGTAGATACGCTCAGCAAGGGCGCGATCACGTATATGAACCGTCGTGGTGTCGTCAAACAAGGCGCGAAGCTCGAATGGGCACTCGGTCACATGAATGACGGTCACACGGTCACAGAAACAAAAACACACCTCGTCGGAAACGATTCGTTCTCAGATACGAAAGCCGTTACGGTCGGTCGTGGAGAGCAAAAACAAAACTTCAACGTCCGGACGGATCACTTCGGTAAAGGATCAGAAGGTTTCATCTTGATCCACGGTGTCCAAAAAGATTCAGCAACATCCATCTTCAACGGAACGTCGATGATTCATCACGGCGCTTCGAAATCAAACGGTGTTCAAACGGAACGTGTCCTCATGTTGTCTGAAAAGGCACGTGGTGATGCGAACCCAATCCTCTTGATCGATGAGGATGACGTCATGGCAGGACACGCGGCATCTGTCGGTCGTGTCGATGAACTACAACTCTACTACTTGATGAGCCGTGGCCTTTCACGGAAGGAAGCAGAACGCCTCGTCGTTCACGGATTCCTCCAGCCAGTCGTCTCGGAACTTGCGATTGACTCGGTGAAAGAACGTCTCGTTCAAGTCATCGAAGGGAAAGTAAACTAATATGGGAATCGATGCATCCATCCGCAATCAGTTTCCGATCCTCGACCAACAGGTCAACGACCGGAAACTCGTCTATCTCGATAGTGCGGCCTCGTCGCAGAAGCCGCTCGTCGTCATCAATGCGATTGACGACTACTATAAGACGATTCATTCGAATGTGCACCGTGGCGTCCATACGCTCGGAACACGAGCGACGGATGCGTACGAAGGTGCGCGTGAGAACGTTCGTCGTTTCATCCAGGCGCAACACCATGAAGAAATTATCTTTACCCGCGGCACGACGACGGCGATCAATATCGTCGCGTCTAGCTACGGCATGGAGCATGTCGAAGAAGGCGACGAGATCGTCGTCACGTACCTCGAACACCATGCGAATCTCATTCCGTGGCAACAAGTCGCTAAACGCAAAAAAGCGAAGTTGAAATACGTTGATTTGACAGCGGATGGTCGCGTGACGGTCGAAGCGGTCGAAGCACAACTGTCTGACCGGACGAAGATCGTCGCGATGGCACACGTCTCGAACGTTCTCGGTACAATCAATCCGATCAAAGAAGTCGCTCGTCTTGCGCACGCTCGCGGTGCCGTCATGGTCGTCGATGCTGCGCAAAGTGCACCGCACCAACGGATTAATGTCACGGATCTCGACTGTGACTTCCTCGCTTTCTCCGCACACAAGATGTGTGGTCCGACAGGCGTTGGTGTTCTTTACGGGAAAAAGGCATTACTCAATGCGATGGAACCGGTTGAATTCGGTGGTGAGATGATTGATTACGTTGGTCTTGAAGAGTCGACGTTCAAACCGTCTCCATATCGTTTCGAAGCGGGTACACCGATTATCGCAGGTGCCGTTGGTTTATCGGCAGCGATTGATTTCTTAGAAGAGATTGGTCTAGAGAACGTCGAAGCACACGAACGTGAACTCGCGCAGTACGCGATGGCACAAATGCGTGACATCGACGGACTCACGATTTACGGTCCGGAAGAACGCGTTGGACTCGTCACGTTCAATCTCGGTGATGTCCATGCACATGACGTCGCAACCGTCCTTGATATGCAGGGAATCGCGGTTCGCGCCGGTCACCATTGTGCACAGCCCCTGATGCGTTGGCTCGGAGCGAGCTCGACGGCTCGCGCTAGCTTCTATCTCTACAACACGAAAGAAGAGGTTGACGCACTCGTGACAGGACTTCGCCAAACGAAGGAGTATTTCAGTCATGGATTTTAACAATCTCGATCACTTGTATCGTCAAGTGATCATGGATCACTATAAAACTCCCCGAAATCGCGGTGCGATCGAGGGGGGCGTCACGATCGACATGAACAATCCGACGTGCGGCGATACGATTCGTCTCCAGCTCGCGATTGAAGACGATGTCGTCCGTGATGCGAAATTTGACGGGGAGGGCTGCTCGATCAGCATGGCGTCTGCTTCAATGATGACGCAACTCGTCAAAGGTAAGACTATCGAAGAAGCCTTACGACTCGCGGATATCTTTTCGGACATGGTCCAAGGAAAAGACTATGACGACGAATCGTTCGACCTCGGGGACGTCGAGGCACTCTCGGGTGTCACGAAATTCCCGGCACGGATCAAATGTGCGACACTTGCCTGGAAGGCGCTCGAACGCGGCGTAGAAGAAGGGAAGTAAACTTCGGTCACAAGCAAGTAAGAGGAGGAAATGAACATGGCAAAGAACATGCCGGAAATTGGCGATTATAAATATGGTTTCCACGATCGCGATATCTCGATCTTCCGTTCTGGACGTGGCTTGACGACTGAAGTCGTCGAAACGATCTCGAAAATGAAGGAAGAACCACAATGGATGCTTGATTTCCGTTTGAAATCACTTAAGATCTTCAACGAACAAGCGATGCCAGCGTGGGGTGGCGATCTCTCAGAATTGAACTTCGACGACATCACGTACTACGTCAAGCCGTCGGAACGTGCAGAGAAATCATGGGATGAAGTACCAGAAGAAATCAAACGTACGTTTGACAAACTCGGTATCCCAGAAGCAGAGCAAAAATACTTGGCAGGTGTCTCGGCTCAGTACGAGTCAGAAGTTGTCTACCACAACATGAAAGAAGACCTCGAAGAAATCGGTGTCGTCTTCAAAGATACAGATACAGCGTTAAAAGAGAACGAAGATATCTTCCGTGAGTACTTCGGAAAATTAATCCCGCCAACAGACAACAAGTTCGCAGCTTTGAACACAGCGGTCTGGTCAGGTGGATCGTTCATCTACGTACCAAAAGGTGTTAAAGTCGACACGCCGCTTCAAGCCTACTTCCGGATCAACTCGGAAAACATGGGTCAATTCGAGCGGACGTTGATCATCGTTGATGACGAAGCATCGGTTCACTACGTCGAAGGATGTACAGCACCGGTCTACACGACGAACTCGCTTCACTCAGCGGTCGTTGAGATCTTCATCAACAAAAACGCTTACTGCCGTTACACGACGATCCAAAACTGGGCGAACAACGTCTACAACCTCGTTACGAAGCGTGCGATCTGTGAAGCTGGTGCAACGATGGAATGGGTCGATGGTAACATCGGTTCGAAACTGACGATGAAATACCCAGCCGTCATCCTCAAAGGTGAAGGTTCACGTGGTATGACATTGTCAATCGCAATCGCTGGTAAAGGTCAACACCAAGATGCGGGTGCGAAGATGATTCACTTAGCACCGAACACATCGTCGACGATCGTCTCGAAGTCGATCTCAAAACACGGTGGTAAAGTCACGTACCGCGGTATCGTTCACTTTGGACGTAAAGCGACAGGTGCACGTTCGAACATCGAATGTGATACGCTCATCATGGATAACCAATCGACGTCGGATACGATTCCGTACAACGAAATCCTCAATGATAACATTTCGCTCGAGCACGAAGCGAAAGTCTCGAAGGTCTCGGAAGAGCAATTGTTCTACCTCATGAGCCGCGGGATCTCACAAGAGGAAGCAACGGAAATGATCGTCATGGGCTTCATCGAGCCATTCACGAAAGAACTTCCAATGGAATATGCGGTCGAAATGAACCGTCTCATCAAGTTCGAGATGGAAGGTTCAATCGGATAATTCGTCTTACTCTCTCATCTACGGATGAGGGAGTTTTTTTCATGAAATGGTTATTCGGGTAAAGAGTGAAAAAGGAGGGATTACTATGCGTGACATCGTCTATTCCTTTCAAGTCTCGCTCGACGGTTATATCGAAGATGCGTCAGGTAGGATCGATTTCGCTTCACCGGACGCGGAATTACATCAGTATTTCAATGACTACGAGAAAGCGTTCGATACTCATGTCTATGGACGTCGTTTGTACGAGATGATGCAATACTGGGAGACAGCGGATCAGGAAGACGAGCCGATTGTCGTTGAGTATGCGAAAACCTGGCAATCGCTTGAGAAGGTCGTCTTCTCGCGGACGCTTGATTCCGTCACAAGAAATGCGCGTCTAGCGAATCAGTCGCTTGCCGAGGAACTTCAAGCACTAAAAGCATTGCCTGGAAAACAGATTGCGATCGGTGGGGCGACGCTTGCTTCTGAAGCAATTGAGCTTGGACTCGTCGATCGCTATCATGTCGTGATCTACCCCGTTCTGCTCGGTAGTGGAAAACGGATGTTTCCGGTATTTGATCAACCACAGACGCTACGGTTAGTCGAAACACGCGTCTTTGCTTCCGGATGTATCGCGTTATCTTACGAAAAAATCTAGTCTTCACAAAAAAGAGTCTCTTATTTCAAAAGGGATTCTTTCAGATTAAAGACAAAGTGCAATTTTTCTCTAAAGAGAAGGATCGCGCTTTTTTTGTTCATCTCGAATCGTTTTCCTGGGACAAAGCATCACGTCGCTTCGCTTCGCTGCAGGGTCGCTCTTGCTTGTTTTTTCCCTAGGAAGCGATTTCGAGCGAACAAAAACACTTCTCTCTTTTTTCTTCAAGCTATTAAGAACAGAAAAGCAGTATGACATTTTAGCAGATGTGTATAAGACGAATCCTCATTTCAAAATAGATTCTTTTTCGTTACATCCGATAAAATTTGGATATTATCATTTAATTTGGACGAAAATAGATTATAATAACTTTTGTGAAAAAATCTATAAACATGATTAAGGTGTGAAAAAATGAAATTTTATCAAGAAATTCCTGTCATTCGATCAATTGCGGCAATCATGGTCGTCGCTGTCCATGTCATCGCCGGTCTTTACCATTCGAAAGGGGAATTCGAAAATGAAGCGATTGGTTACATCGATCAATTTTCCCGGATTGGTACGCCGATCTTTGCCATCATCAGTGCGTTTCTGTTGATGTCGATGGTCCAGCGCAAAGGATTTGATTTTGGAACATTCGTCAAGTCCCGTTTCTCTAAAATTTTCATTCCTTATTTGATTTGGAGCACGATTTACCTCGTGTATCGTTATCATGTAGAAGATAGTCTAAAGCCGGGTATGCCACTATCGGATTACTTCCTTTATGGAACGGCAAACTTCCATCTGTACTTCATTTTGACGGTGCTTCAGTTTTATGTCGTATTTCCGGTACTTGCACGACTTAAGAAAGGAACATTGCTACTTGTCGCGACAGTGGTGTCGATGGGTGTCAACTACTTCTGGCTGACTTCAGGAAGCTTAACGACGGACATCGAGTTTCTGGATCGACTCGTCAATAGCCGCTCCTTCTTACTTAACTGGATTGCCTATTTCATGATGGGGATTACATACGCCGTCTATTATGAAGAGATTCAGCAGATTTTAAAACGTCATCGGACGATCTTATTGCTGATCAGTGGATTGATCATCCTTGATATCTGGGTCAGCATCGATTTAGAGCGAACGTACACGTCGACGAATCTCTCGAATCTTGTCTACATCCCGTTCGTCCTTGTCGTCTTGAACTACGTCTTCCGCCGTGTCCAGACGGATGCGACAGCGATGCGCATCTTCCAGACGATCGGAACACATTCGATGGGCATTTACCTAATTCACCCGCTCGTCATTCGCGGAATCGGTCGGACGGATCTCTTCGCTTACTTCGACTCTGCGAGTATGTTCATTTGTGCGATGATCGTCACGCTTGCGGCTTCGATTTCTGTCTCTTATGTGATCAGTCTATTGCCGTACGGAAACTATATCGTTCCGGTTCCAAAACGAAGAGCTCCTGCTCCGAAAATCGTCGAGGCACAGTCTACTGCTTCATGATGAGAACGGTGACTAGGCATCCTTTTCCTTCCTGCATGAGTAGGGAGGGGAGGGATGTCTTTTTTCTGAAAAAAGAGTGTTTGCTTAGGAAGCATCGAAGAAGAAATCCCGGATTCTGCTATGCTATGATGAATAGGTAGAATAGAACACACGAGGGGGAAGAGAGCATGATATATATCGGTGTCACGGGCTGGGGAGATCATGATAGTCTCTACTTGACCCCGCAAGATCGTAAAGAGAAACTGGCTGCTTATGCCGGTCATTTTCCAGCGGTCGAAGTCGACTCGACATTCTATGCGATTCAACCGGAACGAAACTATGAGAAATGGGTATCCGAGACGCCGGATGGGTTTCGCTTCATCGTCAAGGTTCACCGGGCGATGAGTGGGCACGACCGGGACAACAAAGATCCGCTCGGACCAATTTTTGAACAATATATCGCGTCGATCGAACCGATGCGAAAGAGTGGAAAGATTGCGGCGATCCTCGTGCAGTTGCCGCCTTGGTTCGATGTCAGCAAAATGCACTTGGAATATTTGCAAACGATCCGAAAATCACTTGCTGGACTGCCGGTCGCGATCGAGTTCCGGAATCCATCGTGGTATTCAGATGTTTATCGTGAGCGGACGCTCCGTTTTTTGAAGGAACATCAGTTCATTCATACGATTTGTGACGAACCGCAGACGGAAGATGGTTCCGTACCATTCGTACCGGTCGTGACGCAGGAGACGGCATTCATCCGCCTCCACGGACGAAATAAAGCCGGTTGGTTAAAGAAACCCGGTCAAAGCAGCGAAGATTGGCGAAAAGTCCGCTGTCTCTATCGGTATTCGGAAGACGAGCTACAAGAACTCGCAAGTCACGTCCGCGACGTTGCAGCGGAAGCAAAGGATGTCTATGTCTTTTTTAATAACAACTCAGCAGGAGATGCTGCCCCGAATGCGAAACGATTAATCGAGATTCTCGATCTCGACTATGAACTCGCGCCGCGACAAATCTCTTTGTTCTAAATCATCAAGGGGGGCTTCTGCATGAAGTTACACATCATTCACTATAATGATTTGCACTCACACTTCGATATGTGGCCTCGCTACATGTCCTTCGTCAAGGAACACCGGACGTACGATTCGCTCGTTTTTGATCTCGGCGATCATGCGGACCGTGTGGATCCAGCGACGGAAGCAACAAAAGGAAAAATCAATACGCATTTATTGAATGCGTTGATGCCGACCGCAGTGACGATCGGGAACAATGAAGGCATCACGTTTCCACATGACTGGTTAGCGAATCTCTACATGGAAGCGGACTTTCCGGTCCTCGTCTCGAATTTAGAAGCGCCGTTTGCCGAACAAGGTGTCATTCACGAATTACCGACTGGCAAAGTCGGCGTCTTTGGTCTGACGGCACCGTATATTGAACTATACGGTTTACTTGGTTGGACGATCGAAGAACCGTTTGACGTCGCAGCGCGTGAAATCGAGCGTTTGCGCCAAGAAGTCGACGTCTTGATTTGCTTAAGTCACCTCGGTTTCTATCAAGACGAAGAACTGGCGATGCGTTTTCCGGAACTTGATTTGATCATCGGTGCGCATACACATCATGTCCTTGATGACGGTGTCGTTAAGAATGGTGTCTTGATCACGCAAGCGGGAAAACATGGACAATATGCAGGTGAGATCTACATGAATACGGATACGGGTGAGAAGGAAGCGGTCCTTCACTCCTTGCACGATTACGCCGAGGATGAAGCGACGGCAAAATTGCTCGACCGGGAACAATATCTCGCGGAACAACAGATGAAGGAGCCGATTGGCGAGACATCGGGTCTAGCCAATGACTGGTTCAGCGAGTCGCCATTCTCACAATTGCTTGTCGAGACGATGCGCGACTGGTGTGATGCGGATATCGCTTGTGTCCCGGCAGGCATTCTGCTTGGGTCACTTCCACCAGGTCCTGTCTCTGCCTTTGATTTACATCGACTCTGTCCGCACCCGATCAATCCCTGTAAAGTGACGATGACCGGTGTGGAAGTCCAAACTTTCCTCGACGAAGTCAGAACAGATCAGTTCGAACAACTAAAGGTTCGTGGTCTCGGTTTCCGTGGTAAGTTGATGGGGCGGATGCATTATGCTGGTTTGGCGGAACATCAACCGCTTGAGCCAACGCGAAACTATACGGTCGTCTTGCCGGATATGTTCACATTCGGTCCACTCTTCCCAGCGATCAAAGAAATGCCAAAAGAATATTTCATGCCGGAATTGTTACGGGATTTGTTGTTCAAACGCTTATCGGAGAAGTCGGAATATAATGAATTGCCTGTTCGCAAACCCTGATTGTTTGTTATACTAAAGCAGACATTAATTGACTTTTTGGGGATGAAGGGGGAAGCGAAACCATGGGACGCGGAGAAATCCAACGTAAACCGGAATGGTTGAAAATCAAGCTGAATACGAATGAAACCTACACAGAATTAAAAAGTATGATGCGCGAGAAAAAGCTACATACTGTCTGTGAGGAAGCAAAGTGTCCGAATATCCACGAGTGTTGGGCGGTACGCCGGACGGCGACGTTCATGATTCTTGGAAGTATCTGTACACGTGCGTGCCGTTTTTGCGCCGTGACGACAGGACGTCCAAACGAACTCGATCTCGAAGAACCAAAACGTGTCGCGGAATCCGTTCGTTTGATGAACCTGAAGCACGCGGTCATCACAGCGGTTGCTCGTGACGATCTGAATGATTTCGGAGCAGGCGTTTACGCTGAAACTGTCCGTGAAGTGCGTCGGATGAACCCAGAGACATCAATCGAAGTCTTGCCTTCAGATATGGGCGGGAACTTTGAGGCATTGAAAACGCTGATCGATGCACAACCAGACATCATGAACCACAACATCGAGACGGTCCGCCGTCTGACGCCGACCGTTCGTGCGAAAGCAACTTACGACCGGACGCTTGAATTCCTTCGTCGTTCGAAGGAACTCGCACCTGAAATTCCAACGAAGTCGAGCTTGATGCTTGGTCTTGGTGAGACATGGGAAGAGATTCTTGAAACGATGGATGATCTTCGCGCAAATAACGTCGACATCATGACGATCGGTCAGTATCTCCAACCGACGAAAAAACACCTCGACGTCATCAAATACTATACACCACAAGAGTTCGCTGAACTGAAGCAGATCGCCCTCAGCAAAGGGTTCTCGCACTGTGAGGCAGGTCCACTCGTTCGTTCGTCGTATCACGCGGATGAGCAAGTCAACGCAGCGAAAAAGAATAAAACAGCACTTCCGATCGACTAATGATCAAAAACCGTCCGAGCAGTTGCTCGGACGGTTTTTCGTCTGCCAGGCGAAATGGAATATGCTATGATAAGAACAGCAGGAGGTGGGAATAATGATACAAGTCAATCGGGAACGTTATGAGGTCGTCGAAGAGAAGCGCGAAGGTTTTAATGAGGAAGCCTTCATCGGTCGTTTTAGCGACGTCCTTGAGAAATATGATTATATCGTGGGGGACTGGGGGCACGGTCAATTACGGCTACGTGGCTTCTATGAGGATCAACACGAGAAAGCGACATTCGATACGAAGATTTCGCATGTGGCGGATTATCTCTACGAATACTGTAACTTCGGATGTGCCTACTTCATCGTCAAGAAGATCGGATTGGTAGAAGGAGAAGAAGCACCACCTCGCTTCGACGGTTCTTCATCCAATACGTTGAAGTTGAAACGGAAGTTCGCACCTGCACCAGAGAAGACGGAAAGCGAGTAATCAAACTGTCATACAGAAAAGCGTTTCTAGTGGACGGAATTCGGCTATTACTATAAGTATCATGTACCTATAGGGGGAACTATCCATGCGAATCGTTGGAATTTACTCATCCGTACCAGAAGTCGTCAGTGCCGTGCACGATCTCCGTGTTGCCGGTGTCGTCTCGACTGATTTAAAAGTTTTAGCGCACGACAAATACGATCTCGAACAAATCGAGGAATTGGCGGATTTGAACAACCAACAGACATCTACGCGTCTGTCACAGGAAGATCATCGCAATCTCTGGCAGGAAATCAAAAGTATCTTCAAAAAGGATGATACGGCTTCTCATGGCGACGCGATTCATGGAAGTGGCTTGACGAAGGAAGACGTTGATCGTGCAAATCATGCGGTCGAAAGCGGTCAATTCGTATTACTCGTCGGTGATGAAGCAGACCAGCATTCAGAGCGTCGTGCCCATGACGAGTCAGACAATACGAACGTCTTCAGCGGACCGAACACACTAAATGAACGAAACGATCGTCTCTTATAAGAAAAAGCCTTCGTCCGCGGACGAAGGCTTTTTTCATAGACCGATATAAGCGCGCAGATACATCTCGAGTTCCGTTGCCGCATCGTCTTCGACGTCAAACGCCGTCGCGATGTAGCCAGGTTCATCAAAATCGTCCGCACCGATGATCGCATAGCGATTCGATAAGAGATTCAAGACGAGAATCTTACCGTAAAAATGCTCCGAGTGGGTGATGGCGAGATCAAACCGACTGGCTTCTCCAATCCAACTGACGAAGCGTGTCTTCGTTTGTTCGACATCATCATATAAAAAATCACGTTCTTCCATCATTCAGCTTCCCTCATTTCCCTAACATCTGTTTCAGATTAAAGGGTTTGGGGGACTTTTTGCAAGTATGGTTTACGCGATAAGCTATGCTCGGCGATGACTTTTCGAATCGTCCGTGTCTTTGAACGCATGACGAGGGATGTCGTCTCAACGATATCATCCGTCAAGAACTTAACGCCATCGAGCATTTCGCCCGTCGTGACACCGGTCGCAGCAAAGATACAATCGTCGCTTTTAATAAGGTCATCAAGCGTCAAGAGTTGAAGCGGATCTTCAAGCCCCATCCGGATGACACGAGCGGTTTCTTCTTCGTTCATCGGATGTAAACGTGCCTGCATGTCGCCGCCCATTGCTTTGACGGCAGCAGCCGTGATGACACCTTCAGGAGCACCACCTGTTCCGATGAAGATATCGATTCCTGTCGCAGGAGAGAGTGGTGCGATTCCAGCTGAGACATCGCCGTCTTCAAATAGACGAACCCGTGCGCCCATCCGCATCGCAGCTTCGCGGAAGTGATCGTGACGTGGGCGGTCTTGCATAATGACAGTGACATCCTCAATCCGTTTATTGTTGTATTGAGCTGCTTTTTCAATGATGACTTCAAGTGGATCGTCGAGCGAGACGTGCCCTTTTAAGTTCGGTCCAACTGTTAATTTATCCATATACATATCCGGTGCGTGGAGCAGGGCACCTTGATCGGCGACGGCGATGACGACCATCGCATTACCGAGACCTTTGGCAACGATATTCGTACCTTCGAGCGGGTCGACGGCGATGTCAACGATTGGACCGTTTGCTGTTCCGACACGTTCGCCGATGAAGAGCATCGGTGCTTCGTCGAGTTCGCCTTCACCGATGACGACCGTTCCGTTCATGTTGACCGTGTTCAAGACTTCGCGCATCGCAGTCGTTGCTGCATCATCCGCTTCATTTTTCTTACCGCGACCAATCCATTGAGCAGAAGCTAATGCTGCTGCTTCCGTAGCGCGTACGATTTCCAGTGCGAGTTCCCGTTCCATGTATATAACCTCCACGTCACCAATGTGACATACTATTTTCAGTAAAAATCTAAATTGAGGATAACACATTGGGGAATGCGATGCAAATGACCTTTCTGCTTTTCAGGATTGCCGGATAACGATAAAATGGAGGATGTGAGGGGGAATGAAGATGTATTTCGTCAATCGTCAAAAAATCGAAGAGACGGTCGTCTGTTATGAGACGGCACTTCGACAAAGTAAGGAAGTTACGGGGGATCCGGTGACGACGGCACTGGCTATGGAACGGATCGGTTTTTTAGTCATTGAAAGTGTCATCGACATCGGAAACAGTATGATTGATGGATTCATCATGCGGGATCCGGGAAGTTATGAAGATATCATTCTCATTTTAGAAGATGAGAAGGTCATCGATGGACCGCTCGCGACGAGTCTGAAGAAGCTCGTTGCGTTACGTACGTTGATCGTCCGGTCATTCACACAGTCGAGTATGGCGGAGATTCGGGCGGTACTTGAGACAGAGGAAGCAGAACTACGTCGTTTCCCGGAAGCGATTCGCCGGTATATCGAGACAGAACTCGGACCGGTGTCTGCATTTTTACCAAACGAGGAGTGAGTCAGGATGAAGGCAAAAGGCTATTTATTTGATTTAGATGGAACGATGTATAACGGAACGGAACCGGTAAAAGAAGCGGTCGATTTCGTCAATCGTCTGCAAGCAGAAGGGATTCCGTATTTGTTCGTGACGAATAATGCGTCGATGACGGCAGAAGCCGTGGCGGAGAAATTACGCGGGATGGGTGTTCATTCCGATGCGAAACACGTCTTGACGAGTGCGATGGCGACTGGTCGTTATATCGCTGATCTATCACCGAAAGCGCGCGTCTATGCCATCGGTGAGACAGGACTGATTGATGCGCTTGAACGGGAAGGGTTAGACGTCGTCGCAACCGAAGCGGCAGATTACGTCGTCATCGGTCTCGACCGTCAGATCACATATGAAAAACTCGCTGTCGGGGCCCTCGCGATTCGTGCCGGTGCTCGTTTCATCTCAACGAACGGAGACATCGCCATTCCGACAGAACGTGGATTCTTACCAGGAAACGGTGCCTTGACGTCCGTACTGCGCGTGACGACGGAGAAGGAACCGTTCTTCATCGGCAAACCGGAACCGGTCATGGTCGATATCGCGACGGAGATGATTGGTCTGTCAAAAGAAGACGTCATCATGGTCGGGGATAACTACCATACGGATATCCTATTCGGAATCAATGGAGGCATCCGGACGATGCACGTCAATTCTGGCGTCCACACACCCGTCTTCATTCAAGGTCAGGATCGTCAACCGACATACATGGTCGATACGTTAGCCGAATGGATTCTATGAATCAAAAAATCCCGAACGAGAATTCGTTCGGGATTTCATGTATTAGAAGACTTGTTCGACTTCAACGACGCCAGCGACTTCTTCAAGAAGGGCACGTTCGATACCGGCCTTCAATGTGATCGTTGAACTTGGGCAGCTACCACAAGCTCCCATCAAACGGAGTTTTACGATTCCGTCTTCTACATCTACGAGTTCAACGTCTCCTCCATCACGAAGAAGGAACGGACGCAATTTTTCAAGAACTTCATTCACTTGATCAAACATTTCCATGCGTAAACACATCCTTTCGTATAGTTTCATTGTAACAGGGTTGAAAAATGTTCTCAATCTGGAAAACTTGTATACTAAAGAGGAGAGAATTGAAAAGGGGGACTTCAAGATGGAAATCACGGTTTACGGGACAGCGGTCACTTGTCCGAGTTGTGTCGGGGCACCCAGCTCGGAAGAGACGTTCAGTTGGCTAAAAGCTGTCCTCGGACGGAAATATGAGCAAGAAATGACGCTACGCTATGTCGATTTCGAGACAGCAACATCGGATCAATGGACGGAAGCCTTGAAAGAGGATGTCTATTTTTATCCACTGATCGTGCTTGATGATGAGATGATTGACGAGGGGTACGTCAAGCTGAAGACGATCACGGCAGCGATCGATGCGAAGTTAAGTCAGACGGGGTAATGAAGAAGAGGTATCCCAAAGCTTGGGACACCTCTTTTGCTCATTTAATCTTTTTGTGTTTCCATAAGACACCGGACTTCAAGAGACGTGGGACTTTCCCCGTCAGCGCTTGCTTGCCCATGACGATCCCGAAACCGTCTGATTTTCCGAGCGATCCGAGCATCCCGCGCAGTTTGATTTCTGGCAGTTTCGGCAATTTTTTCCCTTGCCATTTCGCTTGCAAGACGTCGACGACTTGTTCTGCCTGATGTTCTGCGAGTTGACCGCTTGGCGCATAAGGCAAGCTGGCACAATCGCCGATGACGAAGACGTTATCGTATTCTGGTACGTGATGATGTTCCGTCAATTTGATCCGACCACCACTGTCTGCAGCAAAGCCGAGATCACGAACGACTTTGACCGGTTGCGTACCTGCCGTCCAAATCGTCAAGTCCGACGGGTACGTATCGTCGCCGTTACGCACGTCGTCCGCTGTGACGAGCGTGACGTTCGAATTGTTGATGACTTCCACGTCATGCTCCTCGAACCATTCCTGGACGTAAGATGAGACTTTGTCGGATAAGAATGACAAGACGGATGGACCGCGGTCGAACAAACGAATCGTCAAATCCTTCCGGCTCTCGTGCAGTTCACTGGCGAGTTCGACACCAGATAGACCAGCACCGACGATCGAGACGACGGACCCCGGTGACAGACCACAGATCGCTTGCTGTGTCTTTCGAGATTCTTCAAGTGTCTGGATGCTGTATGTAAACTCTTGAGCACCCGGAATGTTGTGGTATTTATCCTCGCAACCGAGGGCGATGATCAAGTCATCATAGAATAATTCAGATCCGTCCTGCAGGTGGACCGTATTCGTCTCTGGTGAAATTTTAATGACATGTCCATATTTATAAGTAAGATGTTTCCCCTCCGGAAATTCAATCCGGACATCCCGATCTGATAATGTACCTGCTGCGAGTGCGTAATATTCCGTTTTGAGTGCGTGGTACGGTAGACGGTCGACGAGCGTGACGGCAACTTCCTCGTCCTTGAATCGCTCACAAATCCGCATTCCACCATATCCTCCGCCGAGTACGACCAATTGCTTCATAACGTAAAATCCCCCTTAGTTCCCCTAAATCAGTCTGACCTTGTATAATACGACATGAGGCAGGTCGTTTCCTGCTTGAAGGAGGAAAAAAAGTGAATCCGATTATTGAATTTTGTATCAGTAACTTAGCGGCTGGTACACAGGTCGTCATGGAGCAACTCGAACGTGACCCGAACGTCGACGTCGTCGAATACGGTTGCCTCGGCTATTGCGGCATTTGTTCGCTTGATCATTTTTGTCTCGTTGATGGTGAGACGGTCGTAGGCGAGACGCCGGAAGAGTTGCTTGAAAAGATTTACCTAAAAATCGAAGAGAATGAGCTGTGAGCACGGACAGCCAAAAAATCCCCTCGTTCGTCTGAACGAGGGGATTCGTGTCCGTCAGCGGGCGCAGCTTTTCGGATCAGGCAGATTGTTGACGGCGCATCATCCATGGTCGTAGTTTCAAGAACAACGGAATGAAGAGTGCCGAGATGAACAACGCCTTGATGACGTTAAACGGTAAGATACCGGCTGTGATCGCTGTCCATTTGACAGCTGGATCCGCCATGTAGTCCATACCGAGGAACCATGCATACGCTGGAAGGATCAAGATATAGTTGAGAATCGCAAGACCGAGTGCCATCGTGATCGTACCAGCGACGAGACCAGTTGCGAGACCTTGTGTTGATTTCTTTTTATGGTAGAACCAGCTAACAGGAAGCACGAATGCGACGCCAGCAGCGAAGTTCGCGAATTCTCCGACCGGAACACCACTTCCGCGGAAGATGTAGTATAGCACGTTCTTCAGTGCTTCGACGATGACACCTGCGACCGGTGAGAACATGATCGCTGCGACGAGAGCAGGAACATCACTGAAGTCAATCTTCAGATAGTTCGGTAAGAACGGTAGTGGAAAATTGATAAGCATAAGAACAAATGAGATTGAACCTAACATTGACAGAGTGACCATTTTTTGTGTGCGTTTCATACGAGTATTGTCTCCTTTTGCTCGTTCCTCTCGATGAAGTATTGGCATGACTGCGTCCATAAAGAAACCCCTATTGATGAGATCAACAGGGGAGAAGTCCGCATTAAATAAACCTAATCGATTATTGCAAAAATCGATCAAATTCAAACTCATGCCGCCATCTTCTCCCATCCAGACTGTACTGTCGGCTCCTGAATTACACAGAATCAGCAAATAGCGCCCTATTCGCTCGCGGGCTTCAACTCAAGAAGAGTTGTTTACCGCCGGTCGGGAATTTCACCCTGCCCTGAAGATGGAACGATTATTTTGTTGTACATACCATTTATACAACGAATTCAAGATAGTTTCAAGCAACTAGGTTTCGATTCGCTCAGAAGTTGCGTATACTAAAGAAAAGGAAGGTGATGACATGATCCATTTAACGGAGGCAGCAGCGCTACAAGTCCAGGACATGATGGCGCAGGCACCAGCAGATGAACGGAATCTTCGGATGCTCGTCCAAGGTGGTGGATGTAGTGGTCTGTCGTACGGAATGGGATTCGACCAACAGAAAGAAACGGATCTCGTTTTCGAACAGCACGGCGTGACCGTCATCGTGGACGAAAAAGATTACCCGGTCGTCAAAGGACTGGAAATCGATTATAAACAGTCGATGCTCGGTGGCGGATTCACAATCACGAATCCGAATGCCATCGCAACATGCGGTTGCGGGACATCGTTCCGGACGGCAACGAATGCCGGGACACCGGGTGGCTGTTAATGAATCCAATCGTGGACATCGTCCACGATTTTTTTTATTGCTCTTATACAGGAGACCTGTTCAGTTGACTCGAAATATTTAAGAGAGTGAATGCTACTACGAACAGGGAGGGCTTCAGGATGAGAAAAGTATTGATCTTCGGGGGAACGCGCTACTTCGGACGCCGGCTTGCGATTCGCTTAGCCGATTCGGGAGATGACGTGACAATCGTCACACGCGGCGAGCATACGCCACCGGTCGCGAAGGGCTTGACATTCTTTAAAGGGGACCGGACGTCAAGTAGTACGATGAAGGACTTAAGCCAACAGCACTGGGATGTCATTTATGACAACATTTGCTTCACGCCGTATCAAGCCAAGCTTGCGATCGACGCGTTTGAAGGAAAAGTCGGGCGTTACGTGTTGACGTCGACGATGTCTGTCTATGAAGACGGTGGTGCGAATATCACGGAGCGTGCCTACAATCCGTTTCCCGGGAAATATGAGCTTGAGAAGGAACATGGATATGGCGAAGGGAAACGCCAAGCGGAGAGTTATTTCTTCCAACGGGCGACGTTCCCAGTCGTTGCGGTCCGTTTTCCGGTCGTCCTCGGACCAGATGACTATACGGAGCGACTCGTCTTTCATATCAAGCGGGCGCTTGACGGTCGTCCGATCGTTGCCGAAAACACATACGCGAAGATGGGGTATATCTCAAGTTACGAAGCTGCTGCCTTTCTTGAGTGGTGTGGTCGTTCGGAACTGACCGGACCAATCAACGCTGCAAGTGACGGTGTCTTATCAATTCAAGACCTAGTGGATAAGATCGACCGCGTTGCGGGAACGACGAGTCAACTCGTTGCAAAAGGAGAGGATGAATCGCCGCTTGCGCCAGAACGCGATTTCTATATGGATACGACAGCTGCGAAACAAGCGGGCTATCTGTTCCAACATGTCGATGACTGGCTCGATCGTTTGATTGAAGAGGAGGTGCGCAATCACCAATGATGCAGTTGATGAAACCAGCTCTTGCGTGGGAGACAGAGTATCGTGCCTTTTTAGAAGACTGGCGAGAGTCGGGCGAAACGATCGTGCCGGAAGCAGTCGGAGACACATATGAACCACTGGGCGCTTATTTTGCGGAACTGAAGGAAATGGAGACAACAGTCAGACCGGGTCTTGTCACCCATTCGACGTACTGGATGGTCGACGGGCAACGAATCGTCGGTGCGCTGAACTTCCGGCATGACTTGACGGAGAACTTGAAGTTGTACGGCGGACACATCGGATACGGCATCCGACCATCCGAGCGTCAGAAAGGATATGCGACGACCGGACTCCGTTTAGCGCTAGAAGAAGCACGGCAACGTGGACTCGATCAAGTGCTGTTGACGTGTGGCGTTGATAATCTAGCATCTCGCCGTGTCATCTTGGCGAACGGTGGACAAGAAATCGAGCCGACTGTTCGTAATGGACGCGAGACACGTCGCTTCATCATCCCGTTATGAGGATTCGTGAAGCACGTCTTGAAGATGCGTCAGCTATCGCCCGCGTTCATATTGATGCCTGGCGGGAGACGTATCAAGGTATTATTCCGGACACTTATTTAGTGCAGTTATCGCACGAAAAACGGACGAAACAATGGGAACAGACATTAGTCAATCAGCGCGTGTATGTTGCCGTGTCAGGAGAAGAAGTCGTTGGTTTTGCGCAAGGTGGAGCGAATCGAAGTGATGCGCGTGAAGGGGAGTTGTATGCGATTTATGTCTTGCAAGCGTCGCAAGGACAAGGACTCGGAAAAGCTTTGTTTCAACGCATCGCTGAGGACTTAGCGGAATATGAGATGATGCAGGTTTCTGTCTTGCGGGATAATCCAGCGTGCCAGTTTTACGAGCGATTCGGTGGTCAGGTCTTCGAAGAATCGATGATTGAGCGAGGTGGGGTCGAACTCGTGCAACGGGTTTATCGGATGCCTATCCAACTAAGAACGAGATAGACTGATGAATACATTGCGAGAGCTACGAACAAATAAAGAACCTTCCAGAAGCTGATCTGGAAGGTTCTTTATTATTCATGATACGGGCGAAACCATATATTCTCGACTCCTACAGGAAAAGGAAGCATGTTATGTGCTTCCGTCAGGGATAGATAAGACCCGGAAAGCCGCACGGAGTGCGGGATACCGCGGCTTATCTCCCGCCTGAGGAAAGCGAGAATATTAGATCGGTCCGTAAAGATGGACTGTCAAGTGACTGATCAAGAATGATTCGTCACTTTTTCGAACAGACTCGTCGAGTGTTGCGGGTGACGAGCAGATGGATCAACGAGAAGCTTCGCTTGGTTAACGGCGATCGGTGCTTCACCGAAGCCCGTTGCGATCAGTTTGACGCGTCCTTCGTAAGTCGCGATATCACCACAAGCGAAGACGCCTGGAATCGCAGTCTCCATCTTCGAATTGACACGAATCGAATTGCGTTCGAATTCGACTTCCCATTCTTTGAGCGGTCCGAGTGACGAGACGAAGCCGAAGTTACAGACGACATCGTCCGCAGCGACGACGACGACTTCACCACTTTCAGCATGTTTGAACGTCAGCGTCTCGATGTGCGTCTCACCTGTGACCGATTCAAGTGTATACGGCGTCATGACGTTGACGGACGAATCGTGTAACAGTTCGACCGAATGTTCATGGGCACGGAACTTATCACGACGGTGGACGAGCGTGACGGATTTTGCAATCGGCTCAAGCATCAATGACCAGTCAACTGCAGAGTCACCGCCACCCAGTAAGACGACTTGGCGATCCTTGAAGCGTTCCATGTCGTTGACGAAATAGTGTAAGTTTGTTTCTTCGAAGCGTTCTGCATCTGCCACTCCGAGTGGACGCGCAGCGAACGAGCCGTTTCCTGCCGTCAAGATGACGGTCTTCGTATAATGCTCGCCTTTATTCGTGACGAGGCGGATGATTCCGTCATCCATCCGTTCGTAAGCGATGACTGTCTCACCGAGCACGTATGTCGGATCGAATTCATTTGCTTGTTCAAGCAACCGATCGACCAGTTCCTGTGCTTTTACTTTCGGAAAACCGGCAATATCGTATATATATTTTTCAGGATAAAGCGTAGCGAGTTGACCACCTAATTGAGGTAGACTCTCGATGACCTTCGTCTTCATCTGGCGCATTCCTGAATAAAACGCGGTGAACAGTCCGACTGGACCGCCGCCGATGATCGTGACATCATATGGTTGGTGCATCTGATTCCCTCCTAGCGTTGGATAGGTCCATTATATAGGAAGTAGGGGGTGAAGGTGCAAGTACGGAACATCTCACATTTTTTTAAGGGAAATTACATTTTTCTTTTGCAATCATTCCTGAAAAGTGTTTCAATAGGCTTATAGACATGTGAACATTATTTGAACAAAATTTTTGAGCATTCGTCTGTAATTGAATGTGAAGAAAATCACAACAAAACTACGATTCGTAAGGAGTATCAGAACATGAACACACCTAACATTGTTATTCTTGGAGCGGGCTACGGTGGATTGATCACAGCAGTCAACCTTCAAAAGAAACTCGGCGTCGATCAAGCGAACATCACGTTGATTAACAAACACGACTATCATTACCAAACAACTTGGTTGCATGAACCAGCTGCAGGTACGATGTCTGCGGAGCAAGCGCGCATCTACATCAATGATGTCATCAACCCGTCACGCGTCAAACTTGTCAAAGGTATCGTTGAGAAAGTCGACACGGCTGCTAAAACGGTTCTCTTACAAGATGGCGGAACAGTTCCTTACGATTACGTCGTCGTTGCTCTCGGTGGCGTTCCTGAAACATTCGGTATCAAAGGATTGAAGGAACACGCGCTGACGATCAGCTCGTTGAACAGCGTCCGTAAAATCAAGGAACATATCGATTACTCATTCGCACAGTACAAAACAACAGGATCACAAGATCGTTCACTCTTGACGATCGTTGTTGGTGGTGCTGGATTCACAGGAATCGAGTTCATGGGTGAGCTCGTCAACCGTATTCCAGAACTGTGCAAACAATATGACATTCCACGCGAACTCGTTCGTGTCGTCAACATCGAGGCAGCACCGACAGTCCTTCCAGGATTCGATGCAGATCTCGTCAACTATGCACACAAATGGCTTGAGCGCCAAGGCATCGAGTTCAAACTCGGTAACGGCATCAAGGAATGTGGACCAGGAAGCGTCACATTCGGTCCGCTTCAAGGCGACACGACTGAGACGATCGAAGCGAACACGATCATCTGGACTGGTGGCGTCAGCGGTAACCCTGTCGTTGCAGCATCTGGTTTCGAAGCGATGCGTAACCGTGTCGTCGTTGAAGAAGATCTCCGTGTTCCAGGACACGACAATGTCTTCATGATCGGTGACTGTTCAGCAGTCATGGACCCAAGTTCGAACCGTCCATACCCACCGACTGCACAAATCGCGACACAACAAGCACACAAAGTCGCTGAGAACATCGCAGCACTCATCGCGGGCCGTCAAACATCGACGTTCACGTACGAGAACAAAGGAACGGTCGCTTCGCTTGGTCACAAAGACGGCATCGGCATGGTCTTTGGTAAGAAGATTTACGGTCGTAATGCATCGTTCATGAAAAAAGTCATCGACAACAAACACTTCTTCGAACTGAAAAAGCTTGGTCTTGCGATCAAAAAAGGGAAGTTCTAAGTTCACGTTTTAGGCAAATGTACACTCGTGCATTTGCCTTTTTTGTCGGTTATACTAGAAGAGATTCAAAGGGGGAACAGTATGCATATCATTCAAGCCGTGATCGGGAGTGTGCTTTATCTCGTCATGTTCTTTAGTATCGGATTCATCTTAAACATGTTGTTGCGGAGTACATGGGTGATGCTTGTACTCTATCCGGTCATCATCATCATGATGATCGACAACCAATCGACGCTCGAATACTTCACGAATGCTCGTGAAGCGATTCCGAATCTTGGGGACCGGATTGCTGGTCTACAGACAGCGGATATCACGATGTTCGCGGCTGGTCTTGCCGGAATCATCATCGCCGGTCTATCGATTCGCTTCTTGCGTAAGAGCGGTTACCAAATGTTTTAAAGTCTACTTGAGTAAGTAGGCTTTTTTCGTGTCTGAAAAACCGTTATAATAAAAACAATGTCTTTAAATAAATGTGTAAGAGCAGATTGGGTTGAGAGCGAATGGATAAACAAATGTACCACGTTATCAAGGTATTGAATAATAATGTCGTCATTTGTTCGACTGGTGCGAATCAGGAAGTCATTATCCTCGCGAAAGGGATTGGCTTCGGTCGGAAGCCAGGCGATCAACTGACAGATCTCGACAAGTTGGAAAAAGTCTACACGTTGAAGGATAAAGAAGAACAGGATCAATATAAGGCGCTCGTCGGTCATCTCGATGAGAATTTCATCGCGTTGATGAACGAGATCGTCTCGATGATCGAGACACGCTTCGGAAAAAAGGTCGACGAACATATCCATATCGGATTGACGGATCATTTGACGTTTACGTTCAAGCGACTGGAACAAGGAATGGAAGTCACGAATCCGTTTCTTGCTGAAACGGAAGCCTTGTATCCGGAAGAGTACGCCCTTGCAGAAGAAATCGTCGAGTTCATCAGTGCCGAGATGAATTTTTACCTGCCTCCAGCTGAGACAGGATTCATCGCACTTCATATTCATTCAGCGACGAACTTCAAAGACGTACTCGAAGTCAACCGCCATCATCAACTCGTCGGTTTAATTGCTAGTCATATCGAACAGCGACTGGAGATTAAAATCGATCGAAAATCGCTTGATTACAAGCGTCTGATTCGGCATCTTCGTTCAGCGATTGAAAGGGTTTCCAATGGGGAGTATCTAGAGGCTCCAGAAAAAGTAGAAAAGCTATTGCGTGAAGAATATCCGCTATGCTATGATACTGCTTGGGAGCTGATGTCCATCATGGAACGTCAGTTGAAGAAAGCGGTACCGCGCGGTGAGGCGACGTATCTTACGATGCATCTGCAACGCTTAGTGCAGTACGATTCAGGTAAATGACCGCACGGACTACGTGTTACTGATACGATCAGGCATGAGTGGGATGTCGGGCAAGAAGCTTTATTTCCGTTATTCAACGGGGTAAGTCTATTGTCTACAATCCGCTCGTGCCTGATTTTTTTCTGTAAAAAATCGGTCAGATGTCTGACTTTTTTCGTCTCAATCATTGGCATTATTCATCATACTTCGCTCTTAACAGGAAAAGGAGGAAACACACATGTTCAAACAGATTTTTGCTGTTCTTCAACGTGTCGGTAAAGCGTTGATGCTTCCTGTAGCGATTTTGCCAGCTGCCGGTATCCTACTCGGATTCGGTAACGCGATGCAAAATCCAAACTTGACGTCAAAACTCGAGTTCTTGAAAAATGATGCAATCATCAAGGTTGCAAAATTGATGGAAGCAGCTGGGGATATCATCTTCGGTAACTTAGCACTCTTATTCGCGGTCGGTGTCGCGATTGGTCTTGCAGGGGACGGCGCAGCCGGACTTGCGGCAATCGTCGGATTCTTGATCATGAACAAAACAATGAGCGTTTGGCTCGGCGTTACACCAGAAATGGTTGCTAACGGTCAAGGGTATGCAAACGTACTCGGTATCCCAACACTTCAAACTGGGGTATTCGGTGGTATCATCATCGGTCTGATTGCAGCTTGGGCGTACGGGAAGTACCATAATCTCGAATTGCCGCAGTTCCTCGGATTCTTTGCTGGTAAACGTTTCGTTCCAATCGTTACTGCTGTCGTTTCATTGTTCGCAGGTCTTGTACTTGTATTCGTTTGGCCGTTCGCTCAGGACGGATTAAACACATTCTCCCACTTCATGATGGAGAAGAACCCAACACTTGCAGCGTTCGTCTTCGGTCTCATCGAACGTTCGTTGATTCCATTCGGTCTTCACCACATCTTCTATGCACCATTCTGGTTCGAATTCGGTTCGTACACGAATGCAGCAGGTGATGTCGTTCGTGGTGACCAAGCGATCTTCTTCGCTCAATTGAAAGATAACGTTGAATTGACTGCTGGTACGTTCATGACTGGTAAATTCCCGTTCATGATGTTCGGTCTTCCAGCAGCAGCACTCGCTATGTACCACGAAGCTCGTCCAGAGCGCCGTGCAGTCGTTGGTGGTCTTCTTGGATCAGCAGCACTTACAGCATTCTTGACAGGTATCACAGAGCCAATCGAATTCGCATTCTTGTTCGTTGCTCCAATCTTGTTCGCAGTTCACGCAGTCTTCGCAGGTCTCTCGTTCATGACGATGCAATTGTTGAACGTTAAGATCGGTATGACATTCTCTGGTGGTTTGATTGACTTCCTTCTCTTCGGTGTTCTTCCAGGACGCACGCAGTGGTGGCTCGTCATCGTCGTCGGTCTTGCACTCTCTGTCATCTACTATGTCGGATTCCGTTTCGCAATCCGCAAATTCAACCTGAAAACTCCAGGTCGTGAAGATGCAGCGCAAGAGACTTCATCTGCTCAAGGTTCTGAACTCGCTGAAGGTATTCTTGATGCACTCGGTTCAGAGTCGAACATCAAACACTTGGATGCATGTATCACACGCCTTCGTGTCGAAGTTCTCGACAAATCAAAAGTCAACAAAGATGAGTTGAAAAAATTAGGTGCTGCTGGTGTCCTTGAAGTTGGTAACAACGTTCAAGCGATCTACGGACCGAAATCAGACAACATCAAGTCTGAAATCCAAGCCGTCATCGCATCACGTAAACAAGAAAAAACAGTCTAATGTTTTTAAAATGAGTCCTTCTGCGGAAGGGCTCATTTTTTTTGGAAAAATCTTTTAGAATCGTTTTGCACTAGAATATTTTAGGGTATGAATTAAGTAGTTTGTTTAAAAAAGGAGGGAATATACGCATGTGGAAAAACGTGTTTGGTGTCTTACAGCGGATCGGTAAGGCCTTGATGTTACCGGTAGCGATTTTGCCGGCAGCGGGGCTATTGCTCGCGTTCGGGACAGCGTTTCAAAACCCGAACTTGACGCAATATTTACCGTTCCTCGAGAACGATTCGCTAGTCGTCATCTGGCGGGTCATGCAGGATGCGGGTGATATCATCTTTGCGAACCTCGGGTTACTGTTTGCCGTCGGGGTCGCGATTGGTCTTGCGAATGGGGAAGGGGTCGCCGGTCTAGCAGCGATCGTCGGTTTCTTGATCATGAACAAGGTCATCAGTTCTTTCTTACAGATCACACCAGAAAAAATCACGGAAGCACAGAAAGCGAGTGACTTGTCGTATGCGACGGTCCTCGGGATACCGACCTTGCAAATGGGGGTATTCGGAGGGATCATTGCCGGTTTGATAGCAGCGTACAGTTATAATAAATTCTTTAAAATCAAACTGCCTGATTTCCTCGGATTCTTCGCAGGGAAGCGTTTTGTTCCGATCGCAACCGCCTTATTCAGTCTTGTCGCAGGGTTTGCCTTGTCGTATATTTGGCCACCGATCGGTAGTGGAATCAACACATTCTCAAAAACAATCATCGAAGCGAACGAACCGTTGTCTGCCTTCATCTTTGGACTTGTCGAACGTTCGTTGATTCCGTTTGGTCTTCACCATATCTGGTACTCAAGCTTCTGGTTCCAGTTTGGGGAATATACGGATAAAGCAGGAACGATCATCAATGGGGATCAGCGGATCTTCTTCGCACAGTTGAAGGACGGTGTACCATTTACAGCAGGGACATATATGACCGGGAAATATCCATTCATGATGTTCGGTCTTCCAGCAGCCTGTCTTGCGATGTACCATACCGTTGCGAAGGATCGTCGTAAAGCCGTCGAAGGTCTTTACTTCTCAGCTGCGTTGACTTCTTTCTTAACTGGGATCACGGAGCCAGTCGAGTTCTCCTTCGTATTCGTCGCACCACTTTTGTTTGCCGTTCACGCCGTCTTTGCAGGTCTTTCATTCATGATCATGGATTTACTGAACGTCAAGATCGGGATGACGTTCTCCGGTGGATTGATTGACTACACGTTGTTCGGGATTCTACCGAACCGAACCTCGTGGTGGCTCGTCATTCCAGTCGGTCTTGTCTTCGCCGTCATCTATTACTTCGGATTCCGCTTCGTCATCACGAAGTTTGATCTGAAGATTCCGGGGCGCGAAGCAATTAAGGAAGGTGCCGCTACCTCAACGGCACAAGCCGGCGATCTACCGTATGAAATTCTACAAGCATTCGGTGGTCCATCAAACATTAAACACTTAGATGCTTGTATCACACGACTTCGGATTACGGTCAATGATAAATCAGGCGTCAACAAGGATCGCTTGAAAGAACTCGGTGCTGCTGGTGTTCTTGAAGTCGGAGATAACGTCCAAGCAATCTTTGGACCGAAATCCGATGGGATCAAGACAGAAATGGCAGATATCATGAAAGATCCAAATTATAAACCGAAAGAAACACCAGAAGCAGATCCAATTCCACAAGTACCAACGGGAGACGAAGCACGGACTTCTGGAACTGGTACAGCAGATGCCGGTCCACTCGCTGGGGATCGTGGTGGGGCTTACGTGCCTGAAGATGGATATGTCGCACCACTGAGCGGTATCATTCGTTCTCTCGATGATGTACCAGATCAAGTGTTCTCCGGTCGCATGATGGGTGACGGATATGCGATCGAACCAACGGAAGGATATGTCGTCTCTCCAGTCTCTGGTGAGATCACGACGTTCTTCCCGACGAAACACGCGATCGGTATTCTTGCGGATAATGGAGATGAAATCTTGATTCACATCGGTATTGATACGGTGTCACTCGAAGGAAAAGGATTCGAGGCGTTGGCGAAAGCCGGCGATCGTGTCGAACCGGGGACGCCACTCCTCAATGTCGATCTTGAACAAGTACGACCACTCGTACCATCATTACTGACGCCGATCATCGTCACGAATAGTGGGGATCGAAAAGTTGATGTTGATGTCGGACGGACGGTCGAAGCCGGAGAAGCGATTTCGTATCGAGTAGAGTAAAGAAGAAAAGCGACGGATCGCCCTGAGCGATCCGTCTTTTTTGTGTGAAACGATCATAGAGCACATTTGATAATGAGATTTTGCACATATGATGATACAATGAGTTAGCTATTATAAGAGTTAGCTAATTTTTTGAGAAATGAGGTGCGTCGATGTCTTCGACTACAACAAAAACGAATACGACACCTGTCGTCATCGGATTATTGATTGGGATTTTAGTCGCAGCAATGGATAACACGATCGTTGCGACAGCGATGCCGACGATTGTCAGCGAACTGAATGGGTTTGATCAGTATGCATGGGTCACGTCGGCTTACATGATCGCAACCGTTGCCGGAATGCCGATCTTCGGTAAATTGAGTGACATGTATGGAAGAAAACGCTTCTTCCTCTTTGGGATGCTCCTCTTCATGGTGGGAAGTATCTTATGTGGAATGGCAGACTCGATCATTGAATTGTCTGCCTATCGTGCCTTGCAAGGGCTTGGTGGTGGAGCGTTGATGCCGATTGCCTTTACGATCATCTTTGATATCTTCCCGCCGGAAAAACGGGGGAAAGTCAGTGGATTGTTCGGAGCAGTCTTTGGAATCTCGAGTATCTTCGGACCGTTGCTTGGTGCCGTATTGACGGATTCCCTCGACTGGCGCTGGGTGTTCTACATTAATATTCCACTTGGTTTGATTGCCCTTGGTCTCGTGACGGTCTTCTATCAGGAATCATCGGTGCACCGGACACAGAAAATCGACTACGTCGGTGCCTTTACGCTTGTCGCCGGATTGGTGTTATTCTTACTCGCGCTCGAAATGGGTGGCAAAGAGTATGCATGGTCTTCGCCACAAATTCTTGGTCTGTTCGGAGCAGCGTTCGTCGCGTTCGTTGCCTTCGCATTTGCTGAACGACGTGCCGCGGATCCCGTCATTACGTTCAGTCTATTCCGCCGTCGCTTATTTGCGGCAACACAAGGCGTGGCGTTCTTTTATGGATTCGTCTTCATCTCAGCGAGTGTATTCATTCCAATCTTCGTGCAAGGTGTCTTTGGTGGAAGCGCGACGAACTCCGGTCTGATCCTGATGCCGATGTTGATCGCCTCGGTCATCTCGGCGCAACTTGGTGGACAGTTGCCGAACAAGTTTGGATTCCGGAACGTCATGATCGTCTCAGCGGTCTTCTTCCTATTCGGTGTCTATCTCCTTAGTACGATGACGCTTGAGACATCGCGGACAGCGATAACGATTTATATGATCATTCTTGGCTTTGGTGTTGGCTTTAGTTTCTCTCTGTTGAATCTAGCGAGTATCAATGGCATCGAGATGCAACGTCGTGGCGCAGCGACCTCGATGGGCTCGACATTCCGGACAATCGGGATGACGCTTGGTGTCACGGTTCTCGGAATCATCCAATCACGGACGTTCGCGTCAGCTGTAGCGGATCGGTTGCCGCAAGGTGGAGCGCCGTCCGGTGGACAGTTCCCAACGGCTGCTGCGTTTGCGAAGATGCCACCAGAAGTTGCGACAGCAATCAAGACGTCGCTTGCAGAATCGATCTCAACCGTCTATTTCTGGGCGTTGATTCCAGCAGTACTCGGTGTCATCTTTATCTTCTTGATGGGGAACGAGCGTCCGATTTTGTCGGAACAAGCTACTCCCGCGAAGAAGAAACAAGCTCAATAATCACCATTTCAACAACGTCTTCTTTCTTATAAGAAAGAGGCGTTGTTTTTTTGTTGAATTAGACAAAAAAAGACGAACCTGGATTGTTCCAGATTCGTCTGACAAAACTTATTTTTTGATGTCGAAAGTCGTGCTGAGGAAGTCGACGACTTCTTCTGCCGTATCCATATCGAGTACTTGCTCAACGATTGCTTCACACTCTGATTTATTGAGGCGTGTCATCAAGCTACGTGCGCGAAGGACAGATGATGCTGACATTGAGAACTCATCGAGACCAAGACCAAGAAGGATCGGAAGTGCCAATTCTTCTCCTGCCATCTCACCACACATGCCGACCCATTTGCCTGCTTTGTGTGCTTCAGTGATGACGTTGTTCAAGAGGTTCAAGATCGCTGGGTTGAACGGTTGGTACAGGTATGATACTTTTTCGTTCATCCGGTCTGCCGCCATCGTGTATTGAATCAAATCGTTCGTTCCGACAGAGAAGAAGTCGACTTCTTTTGCGAACTGACGAGCCATGACTGCCGTTGCTGGGATTTCGACCATCATACCGACTTCGATGTCTTCCGATACCGTAACGCCTTCAGCTTGGAGGTTTGCTTTCTCTTCAAGGAGAAGTGCTTTTGCAGCACGGAACTCTTCGATCGTTGCGATCATCGGGAACATGACAGCGAGTTTACCGTATGCACTCGCACGAAGAAGTGCGCGTAATTGTGTACGGAACAAGTCTGTTTGATCGAGACAGAGACGGATCGCACGGTAACCGAGGAACGGGTTCATCTCGTGTGGGAGATCAAGGTACGACAATTCTTTATCGCCACCGATATCAAGTGTCCGGATGACGACTTTTTTATCGCCCATAGATTCGAGAACCGTTTTGTAAGCTGTGAACTGCTCATCTTCCGTTGGGAATGTCTCTGCATCCATGTAGAGGAATTCCGTACGGTAGAGACCGACTGCTTCTGCACCGTTATCCAAAACGCCTTTGACATCGTTTGGTGTACCGATGTTTGCAGCGAGCTCGACGTGATGACCGTCAGCCGTCATTGTTTTTTCGTTCTTGAGTTTTTTCCACTCTTCTTTTTGTGCGATGTATGCTGCGCGTTTTGCTTCATACTCAGCAACTTGCTCTTCGCTTGGGTTGACGATGACGTCACCTTCTGCACCATCAAGGATGAGAAGATCGCCGTGTTTAACGTCCGTCAAGACGACTTTTGTTCCGACGACTGCTGGGATTTCGAGTGAACGTGACATGATGGCAGAGTGCGATGTCCGGCCACCAATGTTCGTTGCGAAACCTTTAGCATATTTACGGTTCAATTGAGCTGTATCCGAAGGAGTCAAGTCTTCCGCGATGATGATGACTTCTTCGTTGATTTGAGCTGGAGTGACGAACGTGATACCGAGAAGGTGAGCCATCGTCCGTTTCGTGACGTCACGAACGTCTGCTGCACGTTCGCGCATGTATTCGTTATCCATCGATTCGAAAATCATGACCATCATGTTTGCGACTTCATCGAGTGCTTTTGCAGCATTTGCTTGCTCGTCCTCGATTTTTGCGTTCACCTGACTGACGATTTCCGGATCTTCTAAGATGAGAAGGTGAGCCGAGAAGATCTCCGCTTTATCTGGACCTAATTCTTGTAAGGTATTTTCACGAATGACTTCGAGTTCTGTCTTCGATTTTGCGATCGCTGCTTGGAAACGTTCTTTTTCCGCAGCTGCATCCTCGATTTTGTGCGATGGAATCTCAAAGACCGGTGTTTCCATCACGAATGCTTTTGCAATCGCGATCCCTGCAGAAGCGCCAATTCCCTTGATATGTTGTGCCATGTGCATTACCCTCTTTTCAGTAAGTTTTTTTAACGCGACGACTTCGTTTCTTAGCTATCTATAGATACCCATAAACGCCTCTCTCTTAACGAGCCTTCTGCGCACTCTCCCTTGAATGAAAACGTAGACATTTCTCGGAACAGCAAACGCATCGTTTCTTGAAGTGTCTCAACATTTCACCTGTATAATCCTATCATATTGTGAAACGGGCAACAATTGTTTGAAACCAAGCATTTCGACAAATTGTCGAACAGAAGTAGTGAAAGCGTTTGCGGTCAGTCGAGAGGCTATCAGTTGGAAAATGACTGAAAACACTTCATACTAATAGATACTAGTCAAAGGGGGAGTTTTATATGCAAACGAATCAATCCGTAGATGTACTCGTTGTCGGGATTTCTGGAAATCAACCGCTCGATGAACGGTTACAAGCACTGTATGGTGACAAACTAAAAGAGTGGGTTCGTCAAGGCGATATCTCAACGAAACGAGGAGAACTGCGTCTATTGCCAACGTTAGCGGGCGACGTCGCACGTGTACTGTTCGTTGGACTCGGAAAAGTTGATCAGCTCTCGCAAGACGATTTACGTCGCTTGCTCGGGAAAGCGGCACAGCATGTCAAAGCACGTCGCTTAGAACATGTCACAGTTGACGCAACAACATTCCCAGGGCAACCGGTCGAGCTGATTGCCGAGACATTCACCCTCGCTACATATGAGGTCAAACATTATAAGACGTCGCCTTCGAAAGCATATACGTTACAACTGACGGTCTTACCTTCTGATAACGAAGCCGTCCTTCGTGGTACAGCCTTGGGTGAAGCGACGAACTTAGCGCGTCGTCTCGTAACGATGCCAGGGAATCTTTTGACAGCGCCAGCGCTTGCGGACGAAGCACGTTTCATCGCGGAACGGCATGGGCATGATCTCCGGATCATCGATAAGGAAGAGATGGAAGCACTCGGGATGGGTGCCTTGCTTGCCGTCAACCAAGGATCCGTCATTCCACCGAAATTGATTGTCCTTGAATATAAAGGATCAGCAGAAGCACCAATCGCGGTCGTCGGGAAGGGCGTCACGTTCGATACAGGTGGTTATTCGATCAAACCGAAAGACGGGATCGTCGGAATGAAAGGCGATATGGGGGGCGCAGCAGCCGTTCTTGGTCTGTTCGAAGCACTCGGTCAACTGAAGCCAGATGTTCACGTCATCGGTGTCATTCCAGCAACCGACAACATGATTTCCGGGGATGCCTTCAAGCCGGATGACGTCATCACATCGATGGCAGGAAAAACGATTGAAGTCTTGAACACGGATGCGGAAGGACGACTTGTTCTTGCAGATGCGGTCACGTACGTCAAAGAGTATCAGCCAAAAGCGATCATTGATCTCGCGACACTGACAGGTGGTGTCCTAGTCGCCCTTGGAACGGAAATCACAGGTGCGTTGACGAATGATGCATCACTCTATGAGCGTTTTGAGCAGGTGACGAAAGAGACGAATGAGATGGTCTGGCAAATGCCGTATGTCGATGCCTTCATCAAACAAGTCCGCCGTTCGGAAGTCGCAGACTTGAACAACTCACCGGGACGCATGGGACACATGATCTTCGGTGGTGCGTTCGTCGGCGAATTCGTTGGTGACACACCTTGGCTACACCTCGATATCGCAGGAACATCGGAACAGAATCAAGCGTCTGAGATTGGTCCAAAAGGAGCAACGGGCGTCATGGTCCGTAGTCTGTACCGGTTCGTCGAGCAAGAAAAATGAGACGTTGGAATCTACTCGGCGTCTTGTTGACGATTCTTGCCGTCGTCTGGTATATGGATGCGCGCGACCGTCTATCGCTCGGTCTCGCGACGTTCATCGGTATCTTCACCGTCTTATCACTACTGCGTTCTTTCCGGGAGAAGACGAATGCACGTCATCGGGATTGATGCGGCAAAGGCGGGGTGGGTCGTCGTTATGTACGAAAATGGTCGTTATACGGGATTCGTCGAACCGACGCTTACTCAGATTCCGCTAGCTGACCGGATCTGGATCGATATGCCGATCGGCTTGATGGAAGGACGACGGGAAACGGATCAACTGTTGCGACAGGAATTACGCCCTGGGCGAACGAGCAGTGTCTTCAATGCCCCGTTCCTCAGTGCACTGACAGCTTCTAGCTATATGGAAGCAAATGATTTAGCCAAACAACATGCGGGGATCGGGCTTTCAAAACAAGCGTGGTATCTATTACCGAAAATCAGAGAAGTTCGCAGCGTATATCGAACGGAGATGATTGAAGCCCATCCGGAAGTCTGTTTCGCGCGACTCGCCGGTCATCCGGCACGCTTTTCAAAGAAAACGACCGAAGGCATTGCGGAACGGATTGAATTGCTCGAGCGTTTTGATTGTCCGCCGTTATGGGAACAGCGTCAGTCGCATGTTGCGGTCGATGATTGGCTCGACGCTTGTCTGCTTGCGACGGGCGCCCGTTTTCCGTGTGATTATTTGCCGGCGAGTCGACCGGTGGATCCGGAAGGATATCCGTTATATGCAGCTGTACCAAAAAAATCACCCTCACCGAAATGGTGTGGGTGATCCTTTGACGAAGTCCCAGATATAATGAAAAATCTGGGCGTTGTAGAGTGCTTTTAAGATGACAGCGATCAATGGTCCGAGAATCAGTCCGAAGACACCAAAGAATTTGATCCCGACGAACAGCGCAATCAACGCCGTGATTGGTTGAATCCCGATATTATCGCCGACGATTTTCGGTTCCATGATGTTACGCTGCAGAATGACGAGAGCGTATAGAATCCCGAGTCCAATCGCAAGTGTTGTATTACCCGTGATGATCGAATAGGCAATCCAAGGCAGGAAGACGGAACCGGTGCCAAGATACGGCAAGATATCAAAAAAGGCAGCGATAAAAGCAACTGCGAACGGATGCTCGACACCAATGATGAACAAACCAATCAAGACGATGAAGAACGTGATCGTGATCAACGTGAGCTGCGCTTTGAGATAGCCGAATAAGGCAGATCGTAAGCTCAGGAAGACCGACTCGAAACGAGCGAACCAAGGAAGCATCTCATAGCGCTTCAATCGCATCTCGTACTGGTGCCAATCTTTTGCGATGAAAAACCAAGCAAGTAAGACGATGACGAAAATCAATGCAATCGATGGCAATGTCGCAAGGACCGTCTGTAGCATCATGGCGATACTTTTTGAGCCTTCGCCAATCGCACTCGCAAGTGAACTACCGAGAGATTGGATACTGTTTTGAACCGTATTTTGTTGCGATGGCTCTAGTGAGCGTAAGGCTTCAGAAGCATCGTTCCAGATGGGTGCCAGTTTTTCATTGTACAGCTTTTGAAAATACAGGCTCAACTCTTGGATTTGCGCCGGTAATTGGTTGGCGACAAATACAAGACCGCGAATCAACTGCATGATGATCAAGGCGAGCGAACCAACTAATAAGCCACTGATCAAAATGATGGACAACAACGCACCCCATCCGCGAGTGATTCGTAACCGCTTTTGGAAAAAATCGACGAGCGGTCGACTCAAAAGGGCAAGCAGAAACGCAAAGACAAACGGATACAAAATGGACGAGAGGCGGATGAGTAACCATCCACCAACTAAGAAGGCGAAGATCACCGTCAGGAACCGGGCCATTTGCCAAAGACGTTCAGTCGACACAAGCAACACCTCTTACTGAATTATGTAGAATTAATTGATATCATCATATCATGTTTAGATAGGTTACGAGTCATTCAAAAGGAGGAGATCTCGATGCGTAAAAGAGAAATTGGACTAATTGCTGCGTTGATTGCTGCGACATCTGTCGGAATCCGAGAATGGAAGAAAAACCAGGCATTTACGCAACGCGTTAAACAAGAGACAGAAATGCACGTACGCCAGGCAATCGTGGAGGGTCAGACAGATGGAACAGATGAAGACACTGCAACAAAAGGTTGATGCGACGATTCGCTCACTCGGTGGTTATTTTCGACCGCTATCTGGTCTCGCGCGCCTGACGGAAGAAGTCGGTGAAGTCGGAGAAGCACTGGAACAAAATGATTTAGAAGCCCTTCGTTTTGAACTTGTCGACGTCTTGATGATCTCGACCTGTCTTGCGAACCAATACGTGACGGATCTTGCAGCACAGCATGAGACGCTCGGTACAGTAAATGATGATCAGGACGGTTCGTTTTATCGACTCGTGCATGAGGCCGGACAAATCGCACGTGTCATGAACGGTTATGAAGGGGACAAACCACCGAAAGCGAAAGACACGATTGTTCCGATTGGTCATTCCTTAGCACGTCTGCAACGCGAACTGTTTCGGTTAGCACGACCACTTCAACTTGATTTACTGACAGAAATCGACCGGACGAATGAAAAGAATCTGAAGCGGGATAAAACACGCTTCGCGTTGACGCGTGATCCCATCACGGAAGAGACGATTGATCATTTCCGAAGTGCGACAGGAAGCGAGGCACGCCTCTGGGGAGCCCCTGTGTACGAGGAGAACCAAACGATAGAGGATAACATGGAAGCAGCATTGCCGTCACTCCGGCGTTTTCTCCGATGTGCGACGATTGAGGGGATCGAGGCATTCGTCTTCGAAGCACCGATGGAACGCTCGCGTAGTTTGGTTGAAGTGAAAGAACTAGCGGACGAAATGGGACGCTTGATCAAAGAGCGGACACCGCTTGACTTCAAGGATTCACCGTATCGCTTAGAAGTCTTTGCGCCACAACTCGGTCCGATCTCGCCGTATCATGCGGAAGACGACCATCGAATGTTTCTCGTTCTCTATGTAGACTAAAAAATGATCCGCCTGCTTCTTTGAGCAAGGCGGATCATTTTTTAATGTGAATGAGACGATGCTGCCTCATCTTGAGCCTGCCATTTTTTCATGAAGCGATGAATCCGAGCGATCGCTTCTTGCAGTTGTTCAATCGAACTCGCATAACTCGCCCGGACATAACCTTCACCGCTTGCTCCGAAGACGGATCCTGGAACGACGGCGACGCGCTCAGCGAGTAACAATTGCTCAGCGAACTGCTCGCTCGTTAGTCCGGTATGACCGATGTACGGAAAGGCATAGAAGGCGCCACCCGGTAAGTGTGTCGGGAGACCCGCATCGTTTAATGCCTTAACGAAGTAGTTCCGGCGTTGACGATAACTCGTCACCATGTCAGGGACCGTTTTATGACGAGAACGCAGTGCTTCAATGCCCGCGAATTGAACGAGTGTCGGGGCACACATCATCCCGTATTGATGGACCTTCAGCATCGATTGTGTGATTGCAGGTGGCGCACAAGTGAAACCGAGCCGCCATCCTGTCATCGCGAAGGCTTTCGAGAAACCGTTGATGATGATCGTCCGCTCTCGCATACCGGGAAGGGTCGCAAAGCAGATCGCTTCCGTTTCGTAGGACAGTTCCGCATAGATTTCGTCACTGATGACATATAGATCATGCTTTTGGACGAGTAAGGCTAGGTCCGCTAATTGATCGCGCGACATCGTCGAGCCTGTCGGATTCGATGGGAAACAGAAAATGATCGCTTTCGTCTTATCTGTCAGCAATTGTTCGATCGTTTCCGGTTGAATCGCAAAACCGTCTTCTGCATGACACGCAGCGGCGACAGGAATGCCTCCAGCGAGTTCGATCAAGGGAGCATACGAAACGAATGCCGGTTCGACGACGATGACTTCATCTCCTGGATTGATCAAACTACGAAAGGCAAGGTCGAGTCCCTCTGATGCTCCAGTCGTAACGATGATTTCTTCCGTCGTCGAATAGGAGATGGTGAATTTTTCTTGCATATAGAGCGCGATTTCCTGACGTAACTCGAGTAAACCGGCGTTGGCACTATACGCTGTATAACCTTGCTCGAGTGCTGCGAAGCTCGCTTCGCGAACATTCCATGGCGTGACGAAATCAGGTTCGCCGACACCAAGGGAGATGACGTCTTCCATCGATCCTGCTAAATCAAAGAAACGACGGATGCCGGATGGGGCTAACTGTTCGACACGTTCAGATAGAGACTTCATGGAGACACCTTCAATCGTTTGTCATCATCATCCTGACTGAAGAGAACACCATCGTGCTTGTAGGTCTTCAAGCGGAAATGGGTCGTCGTCGAGATGACGGAGTCGAGCGTCGATAATTTTTCCGAGACGAATTGAGAGACTTCTTGTAGCGATTTGCCATCAAGTACGACTTGTAAGTCGTATGCGCCCGACATCAGATAAAGGGACGTCACTTCCGGGAAACGATGGATGCGCTCCGCTACCTCGTCAAACCCGCGTCCGCGTTTCGGTGTGACTTTGACATCGATGAAAGCTGTCACGCCATGATGGGCATGAATCTTTTGCCAGTCGATGACAGCGGTGTAACCGAGTAGGACACCGTCGCGTTTGAATGTCTCGATGGAAGCTGCTACTTCTGACGCTTCCCAGTCGAGCATTTGCGCAAGCAAGTCCACGTCCATCGGACCATTTTGTGTTAATAATGCTAATAATTCGAGTTGTTTTTCGGTGTACATGGGATCACTCACTTTCTGTCAATTGACCATTGAAGGTACGGCGGGTCTGGCGCAATCGTGCGCGTCGCTCAGCCTGGACGATATGGAAGTTCTTCATTTCATTTGTCGGAAGTTGGTGTTTTTCAACGAGGCGTTCAAAAAAGACACGTCGCGCTGCATCCTGACGCGCGGATTCATGATTACCCGACGGATTGAAAGCATATAAGACGGTCGCGCGCGCCGGATGCAGTATTAAATGATCCTTGCCGACGCGTAAGATCCAATCCCAGTCCCAGTAGTTGAAGACGTCCTCATCAAATGGACCGAGTTGATCGTGGAGCGATTTACGATAGAGTGACCCGGACGGAATGTACGTCGAGTCTTCTCGAATCGTCTCCGGATCGTACGGATACGCGAATGGCTCAGAATCGATTGCAATCCGGTGATCCTCTTCCCAGCGGTACGTAAAGAGTTCCGCGTCCGTATAGGTGAGGTCGGCACCAGCTTCGAGATCGCCGACCGCTTCTTCGAGGTGACTCGGTAATAAGAGGTCGTCATCGTCATGAAGTAAGATATACCGACCGGAAGCGAGCGTGACACCATGATTTCGAGCACGAACATGGTGGTTTTCAGGTAACTCGACATAGGTCAGTTGAAGACGGTCCTGATACGCAGTCGTCAATGCTGAGACATCGTCTCCATTATTGTTTAAGACGATGACTTCGAAGTCTTGATAGTGTTGACGCGTCAACGCTTCTAGCGCTTCTGCTAGTTCACGAGGACGATTGTACGTCGGAATGATGATGGATACGGTTGGCATCAGTGATCGCTCCTTGAACAAAGACACCTGTCCAGGAACAGGTGTCTTCTTGTTTTTTACATGTTTGCTTCAATGCGTGGTAGCAGTTCGTTCCATTCTGCTTCTGGTTCTTTCGTAACCGTCACGAAGTCGCCGTAAGCGAATAGATTGTCGATGCCATCAAGGGCGATCAATGATGCGAGCAACGCATCTTCAGGTGTATCTTCTTTTTTGACACTCGTACTTTTAGCGCCGAAGCGTTGTTCTTCGAGCGTGATTTTGACGGAATTCGGATTTGGTGTGTAATCGACTTGCATGAGGTAAGCTCCTTTCAACGTACATACGTATATGCCGTCTTTTCGTGATAGATGGATTGAATCCTTCTTCCTGATAGACGGAAGATCGATACGTTCAGTATATCAGAAAATTCGAAGAGAATATTTTTCTTCTAGTAGGAGAAATGGACCATCTTTATTTTAACGGTTCACTTGACCTTATAATACATTTTACTCGCTATCTCAATATATCTCAAAAGGCGTCATGATGCCTTTTTCAAATTGTTTGACCTGAATTTCAAAGCAAGGGGTTATTTTTTTGAATTTCAGTGATAACCTATATCTTGTAGATTAACAGGTTTAAAAACGCTAAAAACGTCTATATATAGAGTGAGAGTTGTAGAGTTCCTTCTATATGTAGGACGTCTTTTTTTAGTTTAGCGTATTTCATCGTGTAATGCGAACCTGTTTAACGATAGAGAATGGGAGTGGTTCATAGTGGCATCTCCACTGAATACAGCACGCATCTTTAAGGGTGCAATGACAATAGAAGACGTATATGTCGTGATTAGACAAGCAACGGAAACGTATCCGGAGCTTGATATCGACCGCTATACTGAACGTGCCATCCGAGCGCTTGAAGGAAAATCCCTACAAGCCGATCAAGTCTATGAACTGTTAACGATGCACGCACTCGATATGTTGAAGGCAGAAGAGCCGAACTGGACATTCGTAGCGACAGCGACTTACTTAAATCGGTTATACCTTGAAGCAGGTGAAAATCGCGGATATGCAGCAGAAGAACGGTATGGTTCGCTGTATACGCTGATTGAAAAACTGACAGAAATCGGCATCTTCACGAAACATTTACTAGATGCGTATTCGAAGGAAGACATCAACGAACTGTCGGCAACGATCGATCCATCCCGCGACCACTTGTTCACATACATTGGTCTTCGAACACTGGCAGACCGGTACCTCGCACGTGATCACGTCAAAAACTTGTACGAGCTACCACAAGAACGATTCATGGTCATCGCGATGACACTGATGCAGAACGAACCGAAAGAACGTCGTTTAGAACTCGTCAAAGAGTCTTACTGGGCATTGTCGAATCTCTACATGACAGTTGCGACTCCGACGCTTTCGAACGCTGGTAAGTCTTACGGTCAACTTTCTTCATGTTTCATCGATACAGTCGATGATTCGCTACGTGGCATCTACGACTCGAACACGGACGTGGCGACACTCTCTAAAGGTGGCGGCGGAATCGGCGTCTACATGGGTAAGATTCGCTCACGCGGATCAGACATCAAAGGCTTCAAAGGCGTCTCAAGTGGTGTCATCCCGTGGATGAAACAATTGAACAACACGGCAGTCAGCGTCGACCAGCTTGGTATGCGCCAAGGATCGATCGCGGTGTATCTCGACATCTGGCATAAAGATATCCTCGAATTCCTGGACGCGAAGCTCAACAACGGGGATGAGCGACTTCGGACACACGACTTGTTCACAGGCGTCAACTTACCGGACCGTTTCATGCGTGCCGTCGAAGCACGAGAAGACTGGCATTTATTTGACCCACACGAAATTCGGACAGTCATGGGCTTTAGCCTCGAGGATTACTTCGATGAGACGGAACAAGGTGGCAGCTTCACGGAACGATACGAAGCGTGTGTCAACGAGCCACGCCTCAGCAAAAAAACAGTTCCAGCAATCGATCTCGTCAAACGCTACATGCGTTCGCAACTTGAGACAGGGACGCCATACATGTTCTTCCGTGACGCCGTTAACCGTGCGAATCCGAATAAACATGCAGGCATGATCTACTCGTCAAACCTGTGCTCAGAAATCATGCAGAACATGAGCCCGACGACCGTGACGGAAGAATACACGGAAGACGGTAAGATCATCGTCACGAAGACACCAGGGGATTTCGTCGTCTGTAACTTGTCATCGATCGCACTTGCACGTGCAGTTCGTTCTGATGTCCTCGAGCGATTGATTCCGATTCAAATGCGGATGCTTGATAACGTCATCGACTTGAATACGATCGATGTCCCGCAAGCACAATTGACGAATCAAAAATACCGTGCCGTTGGTCTTGGGACGTTCGGTTGGCACCATCTGCTCGCGCTCGAAGGCATCCGTTGGGAATCGGTCGAAGCGGTACAATACGCAGACCGTCTCTACGAGAAGATTGCTTACTTGACGATCGATGCGTCGATGCAACTTGCGAAAGAGAAAGGCGCGTACCGTCTCTTCGAAGGTTCAGAATGGCAAACAGGAGAGTACATCAAACGTCGCCACTACAAAACGACGGATGAACTCGATTGGGATCGTCTCCAAGCCGACATCACGGCGTACGGAATGCGTAACGCATACTTGATGGCAGTCGCACCGAACTCATCGACGGCAATCATTGCGGGTAGTACGGCATCGATTGATCCAATCTACAAAAAAGTCTACTCGGAAGAGAAGAAAAACTATAAGATTCCAGTCACCGTTCCAGATTTAACGCCGGAAACGAACTGGTTCTATAAATCAGCGTTTGAAATCGACCAGTTATGGAGCATCCGTCAAAATGCTTCGCGTCAGCGTCACATCGACCAAGCGATCAGTTTCAATCTGTACGTGAAAAATAACGTCAAGGCGAAAGAATTACTCGAGATGCACATGGAAGCGTGGCAACTCGGGATGAAGACGATCTACTACACGCGTTCGACGACGGTTGAAATCGACGAATGTGAATCGTGTTCATCATAAGATAAGGAGGACGATATCATGAAGGCAGCAATCGTATATGCGTCATTGAGTGGAAACACGGAGGAGGTGGCAGAACTCGTCGCGAAGACGTGTTCTGAGATGGGAATCGAGCCGACGATGTTGTTTGCGGATGAAGTGACGACGTATCAGTTAATGCCTTATGATATCGTCTATTTTGGTTCGTATACGTGGGGAGATGGGCAACTACCCGACGATATGCGCGATTGTCTCAGAACCGTTCTAAAGGAGAGTTCGCATGCGATTCCGCAGGCAGCTGTTTTTGGAACAGGGGACAAGATGTTCGTCAAATATTGTCGCGCCGTTGATGAGATGGCCTATCATCTCTCGAAATTCGGTGTACCGCTTGCTGGAGAACTTTTGAAAATCGAACAGTCACCACGCAATCGCCCACATCTCGTCAAGGAATGGACGAAACGGACCATTCTTCAATTACAGCAAGAAGGAGTCGAAGCACATGGAACAGCTACAAAAAATCAAACTGCTTGATGCACGTCATCCAAATCGCGCGACAGCGATCATCGGTGGCGAAACGAGTGCCATCGTCAACTGGAACGACATTGCGTATCCACAGTTTTATTCGATTTACAAACAACTGTTATCGAACTTCTGGATCCCAGATGAGATCTCGATGTCGAAGGACATGCAACAGTGGAATCAATTAAGTGAACGGGAACAGGATGCATTCAAACGAATCATCGGGCTACTCTCGATCCTTGACTCGGTTCAGACACGTTATATCTTGGAATCGGCAATGTTCACGTCGGATTCGTCCGTTCATGCGATTCTCGCAATCATCGCGCAACAGGAAGTCGTGCATAATCAATCGTACAGCTACGTCTTATCCAGCTTAGTTCCATTGGCTGAACAAAACCGGATTTTTGATATCGCGAAAGACGATGACATGGTCATGAAGCGTAATGCATTCATTCTTGATTTATACGAAGATTTCCAAAATGACCGGACTCCAGAGAACTTCGCGAAATCGCTCGTTGCTTCGATCGTTCTTGAAGGAATCAACTTCTATTCAGGCTTTGCCTTCTTCTATAACTTAGCGCGTCACCAAAAGATGGTCGGAACATCGACGATGATCAGTTATATTCAACGTGATGAACTGCAACATTCGTACTTCATCAGCCAATTGTTACGTGCTGTCTTGTCGGAGCATCCGGAAATTGATGCCGATGGCTCATTCACACAATTCGTCTATGACACGTTCAAGCGTGCCGTTGATCTTGAAATCGAGTGGAGCGAATACGTTTTACGTGATTTAGACGGACTTGACGTCAGTGAGATGCGTGATTACGTTAAATATCTCGCGAACAAACGCCTTCGCGTCATCGGTTTGTCGGATCTCTATGAAGGGCACGACGAAGACGTCATGCCATGGATTCGTGCGTATTCAGATGATTCGATGAACGCGACGAAATCGGACTTCTTCGAACAAAAATCACGTTCGTATGCGAAAGTAACCGATGCAAATGGATTTGACGATCTGTAAGTAATAAATAAATCAATTGATGATTGCTTCTACTCTATATTTCCTTTACGCTAGGACAGGTGAGGTTCTGCTCGACTCCTGCGGAAAAACAAGTCATCATGACCCTGGAAGATGCGACGCATCTGAAGCGGCATGAGGGCTTGTCCGCGGAAAGTGAGCAGACCGAGACTGTCCGTTTTTTTTGATAGTCTTATCTGTCTTTCGTCTTTCTCGTTTCAAGCATTACTTTTCTTTGTCACTTAGGTCAATTGAGCAAAAGAACAAAAAAAGGGCCGAACTCGGAAAGTTCGGCAGAATCAGGGGGAATACTTGAAGTCTTGCTATTAAAATGTTCCCTTGTGAAATAAAAAATAAACAAATTCCAAAAATATTTTTTACGATACAAGAAAAGTGTGTTATTATAAGTTGATGAATTTAGTTAGGGAGTGTATACATTATGGCAAACTTTGAAAAAGACCAAGTCGTTACTGGTAAAGTAACTGGTATTCAAAACTTCGGTGCTTTCGTAGCACTTGACGAGCAAACACAAGGTCTCGTCCACATCTCAGAAATCTCACACGATTACGTAAAAGACATCAACGATTACGTAAAAGTTGGCGATGAAGTAACTGTTAAAGTTCTCGACATCGACGAAGCTAACAAAAAAATGAAGCTTTCGATCAAAGCAACTCAGGAAGCTCCAAAACGTGAAGCACGCGCGAAAGGTCCACGCAAAAACGCTGGACGTCGCGATGCAGGTCCTGCTTTCAAACAAGAAGAAGCACCTGGATTCAACGTTCTTAAAGGTAAATTGGAAGAATGGATTGAAAAATCAAACTTCCAAAAATAAGCCACATGAGAGAATCGACATCGGTCGGTTCTCTTTTTTTTATGCGATTTTTACACAGAATAAGCATTAAATTAGATGCGAAAGGGGAATGTGTGGATAATGTAAGGTGTTCATTACTTATTGAGGAGGCAACACAGATGGAAAACTTTGAATATCGCAATCCAACGAAACTTATTTTTGGTGACGGACAAGTCAGCCAACTGAAACCACAACTCGAAGCACTCGGTGCAAAGAAAGTCATGCTCGTCTTCGGTGGCGGCAGTATTAAACGGAACGGCGTCTATGATGATGTCACACGTGAACTCAACGCGGCAGGAATCGAGTACGTCGAATGCGACGGTGTCGAACCGAACCCGCGTATCGAGACAGCAGAGCGCGGTATCAAAATCGCACGTGAAGCAGGCGTTGACGCATTGCTTGCACTCGGTGGCGGTTCTGTCATCGACTGCACGAAATTGATCGCTGCTGGTATTCCTTATGAAGGCGAAGCGTGGGATCTCGTCATCGGCAAAGCAACACCAGAGACAGTCATCCCATTCGGAACAGTCTTGACGCTTGCAGCAACAGGTTCTGAGATGAACGCTGGATCCGTCATCACGAACTGGAAGACACAAGAGAAATACGGTTGGGGTAGCCCGCTTACGTTCCCAACATTCTCGATCCTTGATCCGAAGTACACAGTCAGTGTGCCAAAAGATCAAACAATCTACGGTATCGTCGATATGATGAGCCACTGCCTCGAGCAATACTTCCACCCTGCGCATGCACCGGTCCAAGAACGGATGACAGAAGGTGTCATGAAAGCAGTCGTCGAAGCAGCACCAAAACTCGTCAACGATCTCGAGAACGTTGAACTTCGTGGCACGATTCTCTTCGCTGGTACGATGGCACTCAACGGTGTCCTTCAAATGGGCGCACGTGGAGACTGGGCATCACACAACATCGAACATGCGGTCTCAGCTGTTCACGATATCCCGCACGCAGGTGGACTTGCGATCCTCTTCCCGAACTGGATGCGCCACGTGCTTGACGAATCAAATGCACATCGTTTCGTGACACTCGGTGAGAACGTCTTTAACGTTGATACGGAAGGTAAATCAGAGATGGAAGCGGCACACGCTACAATCGATGCAATCAGTGCTTTCTGGACATCACTCGGTGCACCGAATCGTCTCGCTGATTATGACATCAAAGAAGATACAGTTGACGCAATCGTCAAGTCAGCAATGACACGCGGCGACTTCGGAAACTTCAAATCACTCGGAAACGAAGATGTTCGTCAAATCGTGACAGCTGCCCTATAACAATCTGTAACATTTGCTACTCATTTCACAAAAGACTTGAACGACCTTCCTTCTTGCGTTTTAATGAAAAGGAAGGTCGCATTTCGTTGCGAATGAATAAGGAGGACGATGGCATGTCAACAGTACGTTTTGATTATTCGAAAGCCCTACAATTCGTAGGTCAACATGAAGTAGATCATATGGCGGAAACGGTAAAGACGCTTCACCATGCGATTCATGCAGGAACAGGCGCAGGAAGTGATTTCTTAGGATGGGTGGATCTTCCGACGAACTACGATCAAGCGGAGTTTGCACGCATTCAAGCGTCTGCAGAAAAAATCAAGTCGGATTCTGATGTGTTGTTAGTCGTCGGAATCGGCGGTTCATATCTCGGAGCGCGTGCTGCGATCGAGATGCTCGGACACTCATTCCATAACTTGTTATCAAAAGAAGATCGCAAAGCACCACAAATCATCTATGCAGGACATAATATCTCATCGACGTATCTGCACGATTTATTCGAAGTCCTCGAAGGAAAAGATGTATCGGTCAACATCATCTCGAAATCGGGTACGACGACAGAACCAGCAATTTCGTTCCGTCTCTTGAAATCGTTCATGGAAGAGAAATACGGTAAAGCAGAAGCAAAACACCGGATTTATGCAACGACGGATAAAGCGCGTGGTGCATTAAAAACACTCGCAGACTCTGAAGGATATGAAACATTCGTCATTCCGGACGATGTCGGCGGTCGTTTCTCTGTTTTGACACCGGTTGGTCTATTACCAATCGCAGCAGCTGGTATTTCAATTGAAGAGTTGATGCAAGGTGCCCGTGACGCGCAAGAGCGCTATGCGAGCGAAAACCTAGCTGACAACGAAGCGTATCAATACGCGGTCGTACGAAATGCGCTCTATGCGAAAGGGAAGACGATCGAGCTTCTCGTCAACTACGAACCAGCACTTCATTATGTATCGGAGTGGTGGAAACAATTATACGGCGAGTCAGAAGGAAAAGACTTCAAAGGAATCTTCCCAGCAGCAGTCGACTTCTCGACGGATCTCCACTCGATGGGACAATACGTCCAAGAAGGTCGTCGTGACCTGTTCGAGACAGTCATCAAAGTCGGTCAAGCGCGTCATGCGTTGACTGTTGAAGAAGACGCTCAGGATCTCGATGGATTGAACTTCCTTGCAGGGAAGTCGATTCAATTCGTCAACGATAAAGCAGCAGAAGGTACGTTGCTTGCGCACACGGACGGACAAGTACCGAACTTGACAGTCGAACTTCCAGAGATGACACCGTATCACCTCGGATTCCTGTTCTACTTCTTCGAAAAAGCTTGTGCGATGAGTGGTTACCTCCTCGGAGTGAACCCATTCGATCAGCCAGGCGTTGAAGCGTACAAGAAAAACATGTTCGCTCTTCTTGGTAAACCAGGATTCGAAGCAGAAAAAGCAGAACTCGAAGCACGTTTGAAGTAATGTAAAATGACAGTCGATCGTTCCCTAGTGGAACATCGGCTGTTTTTTTGCTTTTACCGGATGATAGTAGGCTATCATTTTCCAGATTTACAGGTAATCCTAGCGTTTTCACTTTTAGAATACCCGTGAAACAGGTAAAGTGAAGTTAGAAGAAGAAATGAGGTGCACGTACGTGATTACATTCTTGGATTACTATCAAAATCAAGTGGAGTTAAGTTTTGATGACCATCCGTTCTCGGATCGTCCCTTGCACGTGTGGGTCATTGCCGTGTACGAAGGAAAATGGTTGCTGACCCATCATAAGCAGCGGGGGTATGAATTTCCTGGTGGAAAGGTTGAACCAGGGGAAACGGCAGAAGAAGCCGCACGTCGCGAAGTGATGGAAGAGACGGGTGGGAAAATCGATTCTCTCTCATATGTCGGACAGTATCGTGTTGCTGGAAAAGGTGATACGATCATCAAAAACATCTATTTCGCGCAAATCGGATCATTGTCGTCTCATCTTGCTGTGGATGAAACAGATGGTGCTTTTCTATTCGAGGAACTCCCTGATCGTCTCGATACGAATCGACAATACAGCTTTATGATGAAGGACCGTGTCCTTCCGGAGACACTCCGTGTACTTAGCGAACGCCGATTGGTTTGAACTTCCGCGGCAAGGTCCGTTTCGGACGTTTCGGATGTTTTATACCACAGCGGACGGAGAACGGGTCGGTGCCTATATCGTACTCCCGCAAGTTGCGAACGGTCAGGGGATTCTCTACTTGCGTGGTGGAACGCGTTCGATCGGAATGGTCCGACCGACTCGACTGCTCGCGTTCGCACAGGCAGGCTTTTTTGTCATGGCACCTTTCTATCGAGGGAATCTAGGCGGTACGGGAAAAGAAGACTTTGGACATCACGATATCGAAGACGCCTGCAGTGCCTTTGACTGGTTGCAGCAACGTGTCTCACATGTTCACGCATTTGGATTTTCACGTGGTGGACAGATGGCGTTGCTCCTTGCGCATCACCGTCCAGTCGCCCGAACGGTGTCCTGGGCAGGGGTGACGGAGTTGACGTGGACGTATGACGAACAGAAGACGATGCAGAAGATGCTGCGACGATACACGGGAGGTACACCTGATACGGTTCCTGATGCATACGCGGTTCGCTCGCCGCTCCATGTCGCACCTCAAGGTGAAGTATTGTTGATTCACGGTGCATACGATGAAAACGTTCGCTTACGACACGCAACCGCTTATGCTGCACGTCATCCTGAGCATACGACGCTTCAGACTTATGCCTATGCCCATCAATTTCCGATTCATGACAAGTTGCGTGTGACGCGGAATGTGTTGAATTGGTTTGAGACTGGTATCTATAATCGATGATTTAGCCGGTACGATGAATGTCGTATCGGTTTTTTTGTCATCTGAAGAATTGAACTTACATACATAATGGGAAAAAAAGAATATTGATTCGTTGTAAAAAACAATAAACTTCCTGAAAAATAAATTTTGATATAATTAGAACCATATGAGTAATGTAGAGGGGGATGGAGGACGATGGATATCTTACTAGCACGTCAACCCATCGTTGACCGAATCGGAGCAGTTGATGCATTCGAGTTGCTGTATCGTTCCGTCAAACAAATGAATGTATTCGACGGTGATCTAGCGACAATGGATGTTTTAACGAATACACTCGTTCATATGGGTGTAGAGCATGTCGCTGAAGGTAAAAAACTTTTCGTCAACTTTACAGCGGATCTCTTGAAAAGTGATCTGATTCACTATTTAGATCCAAAACGGTTCGTTATCGAAATTTTAGAAACTGTTGATATCGATACAGAGATGTTATCTGTGTTGCACAGTTGGAAAGAAGCAGGTTTTACACTAGCACTCGATGATTTTGTGACCGATTTACTTCGTCAACATGGAACAGAATTATTCGCGCTAATTGATTTAATTAAAATCGACATCGAGGCGATTTCTCCTCGCGAGCAAAGTGCGATCCTGCATATCGTCCGGCGTAATTATCCCCATATCAAGATGCTTGCCGAACGAGTCGAGACACATGAAGATCACACACGTTGTCTTGAAATGGGATATGACTGGTTCCAAGGCTATTTTTATGCTAAGCCGATGTTGATGAAGGGAAAAGCTGTCCCTCCTCAATTGCCGGTATTGCTGAAGATGCTAAAATGGCTCGATACGGATGAAAAATACGATGAAGTCATTGATGAGATTGAAGCAAATCCGTATATCAGCATTCAAGTACTGCAACTGATCAATTCTCCAGGAATGGGATTACGAAATACAGTCAGCTCTGTTCGTCAAGCCATTTCACTACTTGGCTTCTCGCAACTCAAAAGCTGGATTTCGTTAATCGTCTTGCGTGAGATGAAGCTTGCTAGTCCTTACGAATGGTCAAATGAGTTACTCCGGTCTTCTTTACATTGTGCTAAGCTTTGCGAGCTATTTGCAAAAGAAACACGCACGTTGAAGTCAGAGAGTGCCTACATGATCGGATTGCTGTCACATATTGATGCGTTATTGTCTGTGGATATCGACGACATCATTGGTCAATTACCAATCGAAGATTCCTTGAAGGTTGTCCTACAAGGAAAAGATCATCCATTCCGGGATTGTTTAGTGCTTGTGATCAGTGCAGATCGCGGTGATTTTGATCAGTTCGAACTACTCAGTCAACGTTTAGGTGTCTCACTTCCACGAGCCTATGCGCTACTAGCAGAAAGTCAGGAATGGCTTAAACAAAAAGAAACACATCTTCAAGAAAGAACGGATTCTATCCTATAAAAAAAGAGCCCGAAGGCTCTTTTTTTATAGGCGTGGACCAGCTGACTTGATCGCATCCGTCGCACTTTCGAAGCGAAGGAAATTATGTTGGAATTTCTCAGCAAGCGACCGCGCTTGTGTGTCGTATTCGTCCGGATTCGACCAGACGCGTACTGGATTGAGTAACTCGCTTGGAACACCTGGAACTTCCAGTGGCATATGAAGTCCGAAAATCGGGTGCTCTTCTGTTGGAATCGTTGCGAGTGTACCGTTGACGGCAGCGTTGACCATCGTCCGTGTATAGGATAGCTTCATGCGGCTACCTGTTCCGTAAGCACCACCTGTCCAGCCTGTGTTGACGAGATAAACAGTGACACCATGACGATCAATCAATTCGCCCAGCATCGTCGCATATTTTTCAGGCATCAGTGGAAGGAATGGTGAACCGAAGCATGTTGAGAACGTTGCTTCCGGTTCCGTGACCCCACGTTCTGTTCCAGCGAGTTTTGATGTATATCCTGATAGGAAGTGATACATCGCTTGTTCTTTCGTCAATTTACTGATCGGAGGCAAGACACCGTACGCATCAGCCGTCAAGAAGACGATCGTCTTCGGGTGACCAGCACGTGACGGAACAGCGATATTATCGATTGCAGTGATCGGATAAGCAGCACGCGTATTTTCCGTCAACGATGTGTCATCGTAATCAGGGTGACGGGCTTCGTCGAGCACGACGTTTTCAAGGACGGTTCCGAAACGGATCGCGTCAAAGATTTGCGGTTCTTTTTCGCGTGATAAGTTAACGGTCTTTGCATAACATCCACCTTCGATGTTGAAGACACCGTCGTGCGACCAACCATGCTCATCGTCGCCGATCAATTGACGGCTATCGTCTGCTGAGAGGGTGGTCTTACCAGTACCGGATAGACCGAAGAACAAGGCGACGTCGCCTTCGTGTCCGACGTTTGCCGAGCAGTGCATCGAAAGGACATTTTCTTGTGGCAAGAGATAGTTCATGACGGAAAAGATTGATTTTTTGATTTCTCCCGCGTATTCCGTTCCACCGATCAAGACGATCCGGTGTTCGAACGACATCGCGATGAACGTCTCAGAGTTCGTTCCGTCAACGGCAGGATCTGCTTTGAAATGTGGCGCATAGACGACCGTGAACGGTTCGAAGGCAGCCACTTCAGGATACTCGCGTAAAAAAAGTTGTTTGGCAAACAGGTTATGCCAAGCGTATTGTGTGAGCACACGGACCGGAAGGGTGAAGTGCGTATCTGCTCCAGCAGCAGCTTCTGTGTAGTAGAGCTGATCGGCTTCGTTCATGTAACGAAGAACCTTTTGCAACAATTGTTCAAATTTGTCTCCATCCATTGGTTGGTTGACATGACCCCAATCAATGTGAGACTCGCAGGAAGAATCACGGACGATGAACTTATCTTTTGGTGAACGACCTGTAAATTTCCCCGTTTCTACAGATAATGCGCCGTTCTCAGCAAGGACACCTTCTTCGTTTCGAATCGCATGTTCGACAAGTTCAGCAACAGATAGTTGTTTGAACACATGCTCTTTCTTGAGTAGTTCTTCGATATTCAGGACCGTCATCGGCATCCTGACCCCACCTTTCCCCTACGTTGGTTTTGGCTCACTGTATTTAGTATGACACATTTATTATATATGACATACTAAAGAGAGAGCAATCATTTTCTGGTGCTGATTTCTATTTATCTGGAAACGCTTTCAGCATTAACAGTTTAACATCTCTTTCAAAAAGTTTCGACTAGAATTTGAAACCTTGCTTGACAGAGTAGGTACAACTTTATATCATGTAATTCGTAACGGATACTCTTATTCTGAGCAGGTGGAGGGAACAAGGCCCGAAGAAACCCGGCAACCGTCCTACATTAATTCACATATTAATGAGGGAAAAGGTGCTCTCCTGAAGCGAAGTAAACACTTCGAACGATAAGAGGGTAAAGGAAGAACGCACAACCTTTCCCTGACCATTTTTTGGACTTGGAAAGGTTTTTTTCATTTTACCGTCCCACTCAACTAGGGGAAATGAGTACACCGTCAAATTCTTTTTTGGGAGGGTCATACATGACAAACCTTAATCGCCGACTATTCACGTCGGAGTCAGTCACTGAAGGTCATCCAGATAAAATCTGTGACCAAATTTCGGATTCAATTCTTGATGCAATCCTCGCGGCGGATCCAAACGCGCGTGTTGCGGCAGAAACTTCTGTTACAACAGGTCTCGTTCTCGTTGCAGGTGAGATCACGACATCGACTTACGTCGACATTCCAAAAGTCGTTCGTGAAACGATTCGTGAAATCGGTTATACACGCGCGAAATACGGTTTCGACGCTGACACGTGTGCTGTATTGACATCAATCGATGAGCAATCAGCAGACATCGCTCTTGGTGTCGACCAAGCGCTTGAAGCACGTGAAGGTAGCATGTCTGATGCAGAAATCGATGCAATCGGTGCAGGAGACCAAGGTCTCATGTTCGGTTATGCAACGAAAGAAACACCAGAACTCATGCCACTTCCAATCTCGCTCTCACACCGTCTCGCACGCCGTTTGGCAGAAGTGCGTAAAAACGGTCAACTCGACTACCTTCGTCCAGACGGAAAAACACAAGTCACGGTCGAATACAACGAGAACAACGAGCCAGTTCGTGTCGATACGATCGTCATCTCGACACAACATGCAGAAGAAGTCACGCTTGAGCAAATCCAAGCTGACTTGAAAGAACACGTCATCACACCGGTTATCCCGGCTGAATACATCGACGCAGCAACGAAATTCTTCATCAACCCAACTGGTCGTTTCGTCATTGGCGGACCACAAGGAGATGCTGGATTAACTGGTCGTAAGATCATCGTTGATACGTATGGTGGATACGCACGCCACGGCGGTGGAGCATTCTCAGGTAAAGATCCAACAAAAGTCGACCGTTCAGCTGCATACGCAGCACGTTACGTCGCGAAGAACCTCGTTGCTGCAGGTCTTGCAGACAAAGCAGAAGTTCAACTCGCGTACGCAATCGGTGTCGCGCACCCAGTATCAATCGCGGTTGATACATTCGGTACAGGAAAACTTCCTGAAGCGCAACTCGTCGAATTGGTTGCTGAAAACTTCGATCTTCGTCCGGCTGGAATCATCAACATGCTTGATCTCCGTCGTCCGATCTATCGTCAAACAGCTGCATACGGTCACTTCGGTCGTACAGATGTTGAGCTTCCATGGGAGCAAACAGATAAAGCAGCAGTTCTTGAAGAACAAGCAAAACGTTTCGCATAATCAAAAAGTCCGAAAACCCTACGCGGGTTTTCGGACTTTTTTGTTTCCGTGGAACTTTGCAGGAAACGAATGTTTTTTCTAGAAGAGGGTAAAAGTACATGAGTCGATTCGTATGAATACAAAGGGGGGTTCCGATTATGGAAATACGCGAAGCTATTCCAGCTGATGCAGGACGTATTCATGACATTGCCGTCACATCTTGGTTGGATACGTATGCAGAAATCTATTCCGAACGTTCGAAAGCGCATTTCGTGCAGGAGGCGTATCCGCAAGAAGAAGTCGTTCGTGCGATCCGGACGGCGGAAGAAGCACGGGGAGAGTATTTTTATGTCGGAATCATCGATGAGGAAATCGTCGGTTTCATTCATGCTGTTGATGTTGAGGGAACGTGGGAGATCATTCGTCTGTACGTCTTGCCGAAATATCAGCAAAACGGAATCGGACGACGGCTGATCCGTGAACTCGAACGACAAGGAGCCGTCCCACTCGAAGTATACGTGGAGGCACGTAACTATAAAGCACGTCAGTTCTTAACCTCATTCGGTTTTGAAGAACTCAGTGAGATGACGGAAGAAGTCTTTGGGCAAGTAGAATCTGTCATTCGTCTTCGCCATGTCGCCTCATGAAATCCGTCTTGGGACGGTTTCGTGTGCGTTTGAAATAAGGTATCGTAAAAAGGAAGTATGAAGTGAAGAGGTGAGTTTGTGGTTGAACAACCAACAGGAATCATCGTATTAGTTTATCCGTTACAACTGCGTGCCCGTCCGAGTGAAGCCTTGATTCGGGTACTCGAACGAGAGTATGAAGTATTACTTGTCGACGCACCACGTCGCATCTCGTTTGAAGAGCATGGTCAACTGTTAAAAGAAGCATTACGTGAAGCCGGGAAACGCAAGCTACCGATTCATATCGTCGCCTGTAGCATGGGCGCACTCGTCGTCAATCGTCTGTTGCAAGAATATGAATTACCGGTCGCAAGCCTTGCGTTCATTTCACCGTTATTTGATTGGCATCCTTCGAAACAACTCGGAGGCGTCAAACAAGTCTTCGCGAGTGCATTTGATCGTTTCCGGCCCGATGCGCCACTCGGTACGTTGCCGTTTGGTCAAAGTACGGAAGATACCGTTCGCATCGGTGAACTGACCTATGCACAGTACCGGGAAATCGAAGAAGAGATCGTCGTACATGACGAGGAACGAAAAAAACTGCCGCGTGTGAACTTGGCTTGTTTTTATGCACCAGACGATCAGTTCGCAGACGTCAAGTTGACGCTTGAAGTATGCCGGAAAATGGGTGGCGATCAGATTTACTTACAACGTCTACACGGTTTTCCGCATTTTAGTTTCGAACGGTTGAACACTCGGTTTGCAGAAAAATTAATGTTGTTCTTTAAGCTTGTTGAAGAATGAAATAATAAAAGTGATGCCTCTAAAAAAGGGCATCACTTTTTTGTGTCCCATCATCCGCGTACTTTTTTCTCGATCGCGATGATGAACGGGGGATGATTTTGTTGATTCAAGAAACGGTACTGGAGAACGGCATAATCTTGCTGATCAAGGGCTGTGACGTAATCGAGGACAGCGTCGCGTTCACGTTTTCCTTCCAGGTGACCGTGATAGACGACGAGGACGACAAGACCGCCGGGAGCGAGGACCGGGAGGAGGGCATCGAGTGCTTCGAGCGTCTCTTCTCCTGTCGTCGTGATTGATTTGTCGCTTCCAGGCAGGTAGCCGAGATTGAAGACACCGGCGCGGACAGGACGTTGTTCGTCCGAAAGACGGGCACCGACATGGATGTGGCTTTCATGATAAAGGTCGACGCGTGCTAACATTCCGGCTTCGTCGAGACGTCGCGTCGATTCCTCGATGGCTTGTGCCTGGACGTCGAACGCAAGGACTCGACCTTCTGGACCGACGCGTTCTGCTAAAAACTGTGTATCATGTCCATTTCCAGCAGTCATATCGACGACGCAGTCTCCGGGTTCGATAACGGACTCGAGTAATTGTTTCGTATAAGGTAGTACACGGGCAAGTGACATGGCATAGACTCCTGTTCCTATGGTCTGTTTTTCTAGTAATGGTTCAGTATGTGCAAGATTCTTTCTGCATTATATCATTTTTTGATTCGTTGACGAAAAGCGAAGTGGCTTGACAGTTAGGGGACGGATTGCGTAAAGTGGCAAGGTTGAGAATGAAATAGGAGGACCACAGGTATGCCAAAATTACCAAAAGCGGTCTGGATCCTCGTCCTTGCGATGGCCATCAATACGACGGGATCCTCTTTTTTATGGCCGTTTAATACATTATATATTCATGAATATTTAGGAGAGTCGATGACAAAAGCAGGGATGGCATTGTTCGTCAACTCGGCCTTAGCAATCGTCGGAAACTACTTAGGTGGAAAAGCGTTTGACCGTCTCGGTGGCAAGAAGACGCTTGTCATCAGTGTCATCGGACTTGTCCTGTCTTCCGTCGGCTTGTTGCTGTTTCATCAGACGTACCTCGGATACGTCGCGATGCTTGGATTGATTGGATTCGTCGGTGGGATGGTTTTTCCGACGATCTACGCGATGACGGGTGTCATCTGGCCGGAAGGCGGGCGCCGTGCCTTTAATGCGATCTATGTCGCACAAAACGTCGGTGTAGCGCTCGGGACAGCAGTCAGTGGTCAAATCGCTGCCTTTTCGATTCAGTACATCTTCATCGCCAATCTCGTCCTCTACATCGCCTTTGCCATCATTTTGTTCGTTGGTTTGTCCTGGATTCAGGCACCGACGCGGATGCATGCGGCGCATGACGAGATCGAAACGACACGCACACCCCTTGCACGCGGTGCGGCACGGACGATGTTGCTCGTCTCGATTGGTTATGCCTTACTTTGGTTCGTTTATGTGCAATGGCAAGGAACCTTTGCCGTACACACGAAATCGCTCGGTGTCACGATTTCCGAGTACTCGATTCTTTGGACGATCAACGGAGCACTCATCGTGTTCGCACAACCTTTACTAACACCAATTCTTCGTTGGTTTGGAGATGACTTAAAGCGACAATTGATGACCGGTACAGGAATCTTCCTCTTGTCTTATCTGATCGTTCCGTTCGCAGGCGGCTTCAAGATGTTCCTCGTCGCGATGATCATCCTGACGATTGGTGAGATGTTCATCTGGCCAGCAGTTCCTGCTATGGCAGCGAGACTCGCGCCGATCGGAAAAGAAGGAGAATTCCAAGGGTACGTCAATATTGCTGCTTCAGCGGGGCGGATGATCAGTCCGACCGTTGGAGGGTTGATCTACGATGTATCAGGTATGTCAGCGGTCTTCTTGACATTAATTGGATTGATTCTGTTAGCGGGCGTCGTCTTCCTTCGTGCTATTCCAAAAATCACATCATGAGCATCATCTGTAAGACAGCGGACATTATGACCGCTGTCTTTTGTTACGTCATTCGTTCGAAAATCATAAAATAAACATTTAATAATATGGAATATTTCGGCAAAGAAACGGGTACTTTCTAATCAAGAACTTGAAAAAGAAAGGTCATATGAACGTTGCTTCTTTTTGACTGGAGGTGCACGAATGGAAAGGTGTCAATTCATCACAGATGCCGCAACTTGGACGACACACGTACAGCAACAGCCTCTTGATATCTTCTACAGTCACCAATATGTCACGCTCAACGCTAGACCGTCTGAGCAAGCGGTGCTATTCCGTTATGAAGGTGATGCAGGAACACTGTTCTATCCCTTTTTGAAGCGCCGAATTTTTGATACGCCTTATTCAGATCTCATCACGCCGTATGGCTATGGTGGACCGGAAATCATCGGTCAACTGACCGCGACTGAAATGCAGCATGCACGTCTATTGTTTGAAAGGTGGGCAAAGCGAGAAGCGATTGTCTCGGAAATGATTCGCTTTAATCCATTGACGGGTAATGAACGCTTCATGCGGGATTGGACGAAAGTCTCCTTCATCCGTCATACGACGAGTATCGATTTACGCCCTTCAATAGAAGACATCATGCAGACATTTCATAAGAAGACGAGAAGTATGATTCGCAAATCGCTTGCCTCTCCTTTAACCGTTAGAACAGGAACACGAGACGACCTACCTGTCTTTGTAGCGTTGTATCATGAAACGATGGACCGGAAGAATGCTTCGGCTCATTACTATTTTACGGACAGTTATTTTGAACAATTATTTGAAGCAAATCCACTCTGTGAGCCATTGTTACTGATTGCGGAAATCGACGGAGAACCTGTTGGTGGATACTTCGTATTGCTCGGAAAAGAATATGCCCACGGTCATTTGATTGGTTGTAAGCGGGACGAAGCGAAGATGTTCCCGAATCAGCGACTCGAGTACGAAGCGATTCTTCAGACGAAAGCACGCGGTCTCGTCGAACAACATCTCGGGGGTGGATATCAAGAACGGGATAGTCTCTTTGAGAGTAAATGCCGTTACACCGGGTATCGTTTATTTGAGTATCATCAAGGAAAATCCATTCTTCAACCAGCCATATACGATCAGTTATGTGTACGATACGGGTCAGATGCTGATTCGGATTATTTTCCAGCTTACCGACAAACTAGTGTCCAAATGGCGACAAGTTAAACAGTAACTAAATGAAGAAGGCGAAACGACTACATCGTGTAGTCGTTTTTTTGATATGCTGAAATCATGATAGATCATTAAGGGGGATGTGTCTTGAAAAAACGAGGTCTTATTTTTGATATGGATGGGGTCATTTTAGATAGTGAAATTCGCTACTTCGAGGTCCATCAGCAGATGTTCAAAACGTTATCGATTCCGCTCGATCCAGTTCAGTATGCGACGTTCATGGGAAAAACAGGTGATGAGATGTGGGAAGAGCTTGTCGCCCAGCATCAGCTAAAAGAAACAGCTAGTGCGTTACTAGAAGAAGAACATCGGTTGTTTCAAATTCATGCAAAACCGGAGGAATGTGGTTTAAAAGAGGGAGTCAAACAAGTCATCGAGCAAGCGGCGTCTCTTGGTTACGATATCGGGATTGCCTCCTCGAGTTCGCTTCAAAAAATCGAACGCGTCATCCGTCATTATGAGCTTCCAATCACGCATTACGTCAGTGGAGAAGAAGTCGTGCGTTCAAAGCCTGATCCTGCGATTTTTCATCTTGCAGCATCACGAATCGGGCACGCGCCTGAAGATTGTCTCGTCATTGAAGACGCTGCAAACGGGATGAGCGGCGCAAAAGCAGCAGGCATGGAAGTGATTGCGCTTCTCGATGATCGGATGCCGATGCAACGTCTAGAACAAGCGGATCATGTAGCACGATCGCATGCAGAAATCGAGGAAATTTTACGGAAGCGTTGACGCTTGAGGAAGAAACAGATTACACTAGGAAAAGATAGTCAATTGCATGGAACTGAAGTAGTAGGGGAAAGGTGCCGTCAAGAGAGCTGGTGGAAGGTGCGAACCAGTCGGTAACAACCGTGAACTCGTCAGGGAGCACGATTCGTGAAGTCGTAGTAGCGAATCCGGTCTTTCACACCGTTATCCGTGAATCAAGCGGTCTGTCATAGACAGACAACGTGGGTGGTACCGCGGAAGCCAAACCGGTCTTTCGTCCCTATTCCTAGGGACGGAGGACCGGTTTTTTTAGATTAGAGGAGGAAAAGACATGCCGTACAATCATCGCGAAATCGAACCAAAATGGCAGGCGCGTTGGGATCAAGACAACGCCTTCGTCACGACAGAAGATCCAGAAAAAGAAGGGTTTTATGCCCTTGATATGTTCCCGTATCCGTCAGGTGCCGGACTCCACGTCGGTCACCCGGAAGGCTACACAGCAACGGATATCCTCGCACGGATGAAACGGATGCAAGGATACAACGTCCTTCACCCGATGGGATGGGATGCGTTCGGATTACCAGCAGAACAATACGCCCTCGATACAGGGAATGACCCACGTGAATTCACAGCGAAAAACATCGAGACGTTCAAGCGTCAGTTGAAAGAACTTGGATTCTCCTATGACTGGGATCGTGAAATCAACACGACAGATCCGAAGTACTACAAATGGACACAGTGGATCTTTACGAAGTTGTATGAAAAAGGACTTGCGTTCGTGGACGAAGTCGCGGTCAACTGGTGCCCAGCACTCGGAACCGTTCTTGCGAATGAAGAAGTCATCGACGGATTATCTGAACGCGGAAATCATCCGGTCGTGCGTGTCCCGATGCGTCAATGGGTCTTGAAAATCACGGAATATGCGGATCGTCTTCTTGAAGATCTCGATGACCTTGATTGGCCGGATTCTGTCAAAGAGATGCAACGGAACTGGATCGGAAAATCAGAAGGTGCTGAGATCGATTTCACGATTGATGGACACAAAAAACAAGTCACGGTCTTTACGACACGTCCGGACACAATTTTTGGTGCGACGTACCTCGTGCTTGCGCCGGAGCATCCATTCGTAGCTGACATCACGACAGCGGATCACAAGGAAGCCGTCGATACGTACATTTCGCAAGTCCAAACGAAGTCGGACCTCGAGCGGACGGATTTAGCGAAGGAAAAAACAGGTGTCTTCACGGGTGCTTTCGCCGTCAATCCAATCTCAGGCGATCGTCTTCCAATCTGGATCGCTGATTATGTCCTTGCTTCTTATGGGACGGGTGCAATCATGGCGGTTCCAGGACACGATGAGCGCGACCATGAATTCGCGAAACAATTCGACTTGCCAATCGTTGAAGTCGTCGCGGGCGGAAACGTTGATGAAGCGGCCTACACAGGAGAAGGCGAACACGTCAACTCGCATATGCTCGATGGACTTGGAAAACAAGATGCAATCGAGACGATGATCGCTGAACTCGAAACGAATCAAGTAGGACGTAAGAAAATCACGTATCGTCTCCGCGACTGGTTGTTCAGTCGTCAACGGTATTGGGGTGAGCCGATTCCAGTCGTTCATATGGAAGATGGTTCGATGAAAACGCTCAGCCAAGAGGAATTACCGCTTGAACTTCCAATCATCCCGGAAATCAAACCGTCTGGTACAGGCGAATCACCACTTGCGCTTGCGGAAGACTGGTTGGATTACACGGATCCTGAAACAGGAATGAAAGGGCGTCGCGAGACGAATACGATGCCACAATGGGGCGGAAGTTGCTGGTATTATCTTCGTTTCATCGATCCGCACAATGAAGAGGCGATCGCGGATCCAGAAAAATTAAAATACTGGCTTCCAGTCGATATTTACATCGGTGGTGCGGAACACGCCGTTCTCCACTTGTTGTATGCGCGCTTCTGGCATAAAGTCTTGTATGATGCAGGCGTCGTACCAACAAAAGAACCATTCCAGAAGTTGTACAACCAAGGGATGATTCTTGGAGAGAACAATGAGAAGATGTCGAAATCACGCGGTAACGTCATCAATCCGGATGAAATCGTCAAATCGCATGGTGCGGATACATTACGCTTGTACGAAATGTTCATGGGACCACTCGATGCATCAGTTGCCTGGTCGGAGAACGGTCTTGACGGGGCGCGTCGTTTCCTCGATCGTGTCTGGCGCTTGTTCGAACGGACAGCAGACATTCAGGACGTTACAGAAGTCGATGCTGACTTCGAGCGGACGTACCACCAGACGGTCAAGAAGGTCACGGAAGACTTCGCGAACATCCAGTTCAACACCGGAATTTCGCAACTCATGGTCTTCGTCAACGAAGCAAACAAACAGCCGGTTCTTCCGCGTCACTTCCTTCGTGGATTCATCCAATTGTTAACGCCAGTCGCACCACACCTTGGTGAAGAACTCTGGGAACAACTTGGATTTGAAGAGACATTGACGTATGCAGCATGGCCAACATTCGATGAATCGAAACTCGTCAGCGATACGATGGAATTCGTCATTCAAGTGAACGGAAAGGTTCGCTCGAAAATCGAAATCAACATCGATGCGACAAAAGAAGAAATCGAAGCACTTGCCTTTGCTGATGAAAAGACACAAGAATGGATCGGCGACAAAACAGTTCGTAAAGTCATCGTCGTACCGAAAAAATTAATCAATATCGTGGCAAACTAAGCCATAGCCCCTTTCATTCGTTTGATGCGAATGGAGGGGGTTTCTTCATTTCCGTCGCAAGTCCGCTTTTTTTTTCAACGACCTTCTGCTACACTGAATCAGAAACCGAGAAAGAAAGGCGAGTACCATCAATGAAACGATCTTATATAGTCTATACAACGATTTTTGCTGTCGTTTCGGGGTTGATCCTTTGCGTACTGCTCGTCTTCTCGAAGCCAGAGACGTTGTCACGTATTCAAGAAACGTTCGCGAAAATCGAGACGCAATCAAAGCATCAGGCAGCCGTTAAACAGGTGCCACCGAAAACGCCTTCAGCTATTCCGAACCCGGAAGAGCCATTAATCAAAAATGTCCAACACATGTTATATGATGATTCCATTGGTTCGTACCTCGTCGTCACAGACGATTATCGTTTCTTTGAAATCAGTGGAACCGGAGAACGCATCAACGCATCTTTCCAGTTAGAAGAAGGAAAGTTGTTGCTCGCTGGTTTAGACGGTATGACGCTCGTTGACGGGGAGACAGTCGCGCTATTGACGTCGAATCAGATTCTGGTCACGATTACGCGAAAAGACGGTGTCTGGAGCGAAGAAAAACGTGAAAAAGTACAAGGAACGACGATACGGGATAGTTTCCATGGTCTTGGATATGATGCGAAGAAAAAAGAATTCTATACGATTAATCATATTCGAGCACTGGGACGAATCGAGGTGACTTATTTCGCGATGAAAGAGGATAAGATCAAGATTGATCCTGACGCCTCGGAAAAGAAAAAACGTGCATTGAAGAAAAAACAGAAACCGCCTTATCTATCAGTCATCAAACGTGAGAAGATTGAAGCGGCGAGTGGGATGCGAAGTGATGCGAAGAAATCGTTCGAGTCCGAGTTCCGTCCGATTGGTCTTGCTGAACGACAAGGTCGGATCTACACACTCGATTCAGAAGCGCTCTATCTCTATTCGATCGATCGAAAGGACAAAACGATCACGGGCGAGACAGCCAGTCCGAAAGTATATGGTTCGAAAGGGATTTTCGTGCAAGATAATGAGTTGTTCGCGTTAGTCGTCACGGATAAATTCTCAAGCCGATCGTTTACACCGATTGATTAAATCCTGACAGAACAAGACCCGATTCCTCTGCTAAGCAGAAGAATCGGGTCTTGTTCATATTAAAAGACAGTATCACGTGCCATCTCTGCGGCGTGACTACCGGCGCAATGACCCGTCACGAATGCAGCGGTGATGTTGTAACCACCTGTATAGCCGTGGATATCAAGAATCTCCCCGGCAAAGAATAACCGCTCCGCTTTTTTCGACATCATCGTCTTTGGATCAATCTCTTTGATTGAGACGCCACCACCCGTGACGAAAGCTTTATCAAAGTCGAGCGTTCCCGTTGCTTTAAGTGGGAATCGCTTTAATTTTTGCAAGAAGTCCGTCCAGTCCTGTTTCTTGACTTGTGTGCAGACTTCATCGCCAAAGCCGATTTGAGCAAATAGAAGTTCAAGCAGACGTTCCGGCACGAAGCCGCGGAGGGCGTTGCGTACCGTTTTCTTGGGATTTGCTGCAAGCGCGGCTTGGAAGCGTTCGGTTAACGCACCGAGGGATTCGTCCGGGAAGAGATCGATTGATAGATGGACGATCGTCTCCTTCGAACGTTTGCGCTCCTTGATCGTGTACTGGCTACAGCGTAAAGCAATCGGACCGCTTAAACCGAAGTGGGTAAAGAGTAAGTCACCCGTATGTGTCTTGATTGCTTTATCTTTTTTGCCGTGGACCGTTAAGGCGACGTCACGTAGCGACAGCCCTTGTAATGTTTTTTCATGAATGAACGTATCACCTAACAAAATTGGAACTTCCGTTGGGAAGAGTTCCGTGATCGTATGACCCGCTTTTTCAGCCCACGGGTAGCCGTCACCTGTCGAACCGGTATGTGGAACAGATTGTCCGCCGACTGCAACGATGCAACTTTTTGCTTCAAGACGCATGCCGTTCTCTAAGATGACAGCTGCAAAAGAACCGTCTGGATGGAAGTCGAGCGTAGCGACCTGCGCGTCTGTTTGAATCTCGGCACCATGCGCGCGGATTTGATCGATCAATACACGGACGACATCTGCTGCTTTATCCGAGACAGGAAACATCCGTCCATTGTCCTCTTCTTTGAGGGCGACACCAAACCCTTCGAAGAGTTCGATGATCGATTCATTATTGAATTGAGAAAAGGCACTATAAAGGAAACGTCCGTTTCCTGGAATCGACTGGACGAGTTCGTCGAGTGGTTTTCGGTTCGTGACGTTACAACGTCCGCCGCCAGAGATCGCAAGCTTCCGACCTAATTTATTTCCTTTATCGAGCAGGAGCGTTCGAGCTCCAGCCTGTAAAGAGGCGAGCGTTGCCATCAAGCCGCTCGGTCCGCCTCCGATTACGATTACATCGTACATAAGGTCACCTCATTCATAGAATTCTGCTTGTTTCACTTTAGCAGAAGTTGCGACTGTAAACAAACCGTCTCTTTCAATTCAAGATAGACAGCGGTATAATGATTTGCAATTGTGTACGAGAGAACTTGTATAATGAGACAGTCACGATCAGAGTGTCGAGTTTAAAAATTAGAAAGCGTGAGGGATGTTACCATGTCCACAGTCAGTAATAAGCAGTCTACTTCTTCCGGCAATTCAGGATTCGTTCGTGGAACGATGCTCCTGTCCGGTGCGTCACTGATTTCCCGCGCACTGGGTTTGATTTATCTCTTTCCATTTCAGTTCATGGTCGGCGCGACAGGCATCATGTTCTATACCTATGCCTACAACTATTATGCGATCATGATCGGACTCGCGACAGCGGGGATTCCTGTCGCTGTCTCGAAATTCGTCGCCAAATACAATGCATTAGGAGAGTATGATACGAGTGAACGATTATATCGGTCTGGTCTGAAAATCATGTCCTTGACCGGGATTGTTTCCTTCCTCGCTTTATTCTTTCTCGCACCGTATTTAGCACACCGGGCGATTCCAGGTGGTGACGTTGATTCAGCTGCATACGTTGATGCCGTCACGATGACGATTCGTGGCGTGAGTTTCGCTTTACTCTTGATTCCACCGATGAGTATGACCCGAGGTTACTTCCAAGGGTATCAATCGATGGGACCAACAGCGATTTCGCAAATCTTGGAACAAATCGTCCGGATCATCTTCCTGCTTGCAGGAGTCAGCATCGCGATTTATTTATTTGATTCAGGTGCAGCATTTGCCGCAACGATTGCAACGTTCAGCGCTTTCATTGGTGCAATCGGTAGTGTTGCGGTTCTGATCTATTATTTCCGCAAACGTGCCAGCGGCTTGCAGGAACTACGTGCTACTCAAACCGTCCGTTCGCCGGATCGCCCGTTAACGGATTTGTATAAGGAATTATTGACGTATGCGATTCCAATCGTCATGGTCGGTCTTTCGACACCCCTTTACCAAGTCATCGACCAAAATACGATGAATGCCGCATTACAAAGTATCGGTTACACGCTCGAAGCGGCCGGAAACGCGACTGCCTATCTGATTGCGGATAGTCATAAGATCGTCTTGATTCCGGTGTCGGTCGCAACAGGATTGTCGTTATCTGCGACTCCACTGTTGACAGCTTCCTTCACGCAAGGGGATATGCGGAAAGTACGGGCTCAAATCTCACAGATTTATCAACTCGTCTTTTTCGTGACGATTCCGGCAGTCGTCGGGATGATTCTCCTCAGTGAAGAAACGTTCCATGTGCTCTTCCCGAAAGATCAAGCGGCCTGGGTCTATCTATTAAGTTATGCGCCGAGTGCGTTGTTCCTTGCCTTGTATTCTGTTACGGCAGCAGTCCTTCAAGGGATTAACCGTCAGTACTTCACGATCATCGCAACACTTGCTGGACTACTTGCGAAGTATCTCTTGAATGCGCCGTTGATTCATTTGACGGGTGATGGAACGGGTGCTGGTTATGCGACGATCATCGGTTATCTCGTTGCGACGGGATTGATGTTCTTCCGGATCACACAAACGGTGAAGTTCCCATTCAGTACCGTCTTGCGCCGGACATCATTGATTCTAATCATCAGTGCATTGATGGGAGCAGGTGTTGCACTCGTGAAGTGGGGAATGGTGTCCTTCTTACCAGAGACTACATGGGCATCTCTGTTGATCCTGATCATTGGTGCGGCAGTTGGAATCGTGATTTTCGCTGGACTCTCGATTTGGAGTGGATTAGCAGAAGTCGTATTAGGACGTAAAATTTCATTGAAACGAGGACGAGGTCATGCGTCTAGATAAACTATTATCCAACATGGGGGCAGGCTCCCGAAAAGAAGTAAAACTTCTGCTCAAGGCAGGGGCAATTCAAGTCGATGGTGAGATCGTACGTGATCCGAAACAACATGTCGATGTCGAGACGCAACAGGTTCTGATGTACGGCGAACCGGTCACGTATCAAAAATACATCTACTTGATGATGAATAAACCACCGGGTGTCATTAGTGCGACGGAGGATAAACGAGATGAGACCGTCATTGATCTGTTGTTTGAAGACGTGACGTATTTCAAACCGTTTCCGGTCGGACGACTTGATAAGGATACAGAAGGCTTGTTGTTACTGACAAACGATGGATCGTTCAATCATGCCTTGATGTCTCCGAAGAAACACGTCGAAAAAACGTATTATGCGGAAGTGACAGGTGTGTTGACGCAAGAAGACGTCGAGGCAATTGCGGCAGGCGTCACCTTAGAAGACGGTTATCAGGCAAAGCCAGGAAAACTCGTTATCTTATCGACGACAGAAACAGATTCAACGCTTGAATTGACAATCACGGAAGGGAAGTTTCATCAAGTCAAACGGATGATGCTTGCCCTCGGTAAAGAGGTCACATTCTTGAAACGGCGTTCGATTGGTCGCTTGGAGCTTGATCCGGCACTTGCACTCGGGGACTACCGGGAACTGACACCGGATGAATTATCCTTGTTTGATTGGCAACCTGAATAAGGAAAACGAAAAGGCGATGGAATGAATGTGCATTCCATCGCCTTTTATTGTGGGATTCAATTATTGATTACGTAGTGCTTCTGCGATCGGATAAGGACCGCTGAGTACTTCGAATACACGAGACTGTGTCGGGTGATCGATCAAGTGAACGAACAGCGCCGCCACATCGTCACGAGACACCTTACGATCTTCGTATGAATCAAAATGCTCTTTCGTTTCAACAGTACCTGCTGGGTCATCGTAGCTGAGTGGACCAGGACGGACGATCGTATAGTCGAGTCCGCTTTCCTGTAGATGAGCGTCTGCTGTTGCTTTCGATTCGAGATATACTTTTAGTTCGCCTTTTGGTTCTTCTGTACCGACTGAACTGAGCATTAGGAAACGATCGATCCCGTTCGCTTTTGCTGCATCGATGACTTTGATCGCACCTTCCTGATCGACGGCACGTGTCAATTCGTCCGATGCGCCACCAGCACCCGCTGCAAAGATGACGACGTCCGTGTTACTGACGACGCCACTGACATCCTTCGTCAAATCCCCAAGTCTGACTTCAGATGCACCGAGTGCAATCAAATCGTTGATTTGATTTTCTTCTCGTACGACAGCGATCGCTTGGTGATCTCCTTGTTTAGCGATCAATTCGACCATTTTGCGTCCCGTCGTTCCGTTTGCTCCAATGATTAAAATATTCATGCTTATCATCTCCTTCTCCCAATAGCTATACCCCACGTTTTAAAAAAGATAACAAAAAAAGACGCGAAGAATCGCGTCATCGAAAGATATACATAGTGAAACAGTGGATCAACCCGCTTGCTTTTGTTTCTTACTCGACGTCCATGTACCGCGTCGAGGGCTCACAATGAGATTGTTGTATTCGAGCACGTTCAAATCCCGCTGGACGGTCCTTGAAGTGATGCCAAACTCTTCAACCAACTCTGCTGTCGTAGTAGCTCCGTTCTCTTGGATGTAGAGATAAATCGATTTAATCCGGGTCAACATACGGTCTGTAGAATCTTTCATTGGTATAACCACTCCCCCAATGGATAGAATAGTGTTCTAAAGCTTCGGGTGACAAAAGACAATGCAATATCCAGTTGTTTCGCCTTTAGTATAACGTTTTGATATTAAAATGCAAGTAATTTAACCGAACGTTAGCATAAAAAACATATTCAAATGGTTTGTAAAGTCGATGATTAGGGTTTTATTTCGTTTGAATGTTCGTCATTTCAATAAATAAAAAAGAAAACAGAATTTGGATGTTCGTATCTGAACGAATATTCGCTATACTAGGAAGGTGTATAGGAAACGAATCCAAAACCAGTAATGAAGGAGCGAAATCAGATGGTGAATTGGAAAGAGGAAGTACTCGCACGTCGCGAGGACTTATTAGAAGATTTAAAAGAACTATTACGGATTCCGAGTGTACTCGACGAATCCACGATCGAAGAGGGTGCGCCGTTTGGTCATGAAGTCAAACGTGCACTCGATTGGATGCTCGCGACAGGGGAACGCGATGGATTCACGACAAAAAATGTCGATGGGTACGCAGGACATTTGGAGTATGGTCAAGGAGAAGAGTTACTCGGTATTCTTTGTCACTTAGACGTCGTACCAGCTGGTGGCGATCACTGGACATACGGTCCGTTCAATCCGACGCTTGTAGATGGAAAACTGTATGCGCGTGGAGCAATCGATGATAAAGGACCGACGATGGCAGCTTATTATGCTTTGAAAATCGTCAAAGAACTTGGCTTACCACTCTCGAAACGCATCCGTCTGATTGCAGGAGGGGATGAAGAGAGTGAATGGCGTTGTGTCAATCATTACTTCAAACATGAAGAGATGCCAACACTCGGTTTTGCACCAGATGCCGACTTCCCGATCATCAATGCGGAAAAAGGACTCTATGACGGGTTATTGATTCAAGGGAAACCAGCGCAAGCATCTGATACAGGCTATCATCTCGTTCGTTTTGAAGGTGGCGAACGTCCGAACATGGTTCCGGGTCATGCCCAGGCGCTTCTTCGTGTCGTCGAAGTAGGAACACTTGAAACGGATTTCCATGCTTATCTTGAAGAACAAGGTTTGACGGGGACAGTCAAGCAAGAAACGGAAGGTCTCGTTCTTGATGTGAACGGTGTCGCAGCCCATGCGATGGAGCCAGACAACGGTAAAAATGCGGCCTTACATTTGGCGCGTTTCCTCAACACGCTTCACTTGGATTATAACGGTCGTCGTTATATTCAACTCGTGACGCATATGTTCCGGGATTCTCGCGGTGTAGCGATCGGTGTCGCTGCTTCAGACGAGACAGGTGACTTAACGATCAACGGCGGTGTATTCCGTTACGCCGAAGAGCAAGGAACGGCATCGATCAATATCCGTTACCCGTATACGGCAGACTTCACGGAACGTCTGCAAATCATCAAGGAAGCCGCGGCAGGATATGGTTTTGAATTGCAGACGCGTACGCATATGACTCCGCACCATGTTGATCCAAACCATGAATTGATCAAGACGCTAAGTGCCGTCTATGAGCGCCACACGAACCAATCAGCTGATCTGATAGCAATTGGTGGCGGCACTTATGCGCGTTCATTGACGGCGGGAGTTGCTTTTGGTCCAGTCTTCCCTGGTGGTCCTGAAGTTGCCCACCAAGTCGATGAATATGTTGATTTTGATGAACTATTGCTTGCTGTCGCAATCTATGCAGAAGCGATTTATGAACTCGCAAAATAATGATTGATGATCCCCGCATCGTAAAGATGGGGGGATTGCTTCTTGAAAGGAAGTTCCGTGTGAAAAATCGTCAAACCTATCATTTCCAAGCCTTATATTTCTTTATTTTCTTTGGACAAGGAGCACTCATTCCGTACCTCGCGCTTTATTTCTCGAACGACGCGTTCGGACTGTCGGCTTCAGAGATTGGAACAATCGTTGCGATTGGACCGATTCTCTCCATTTTCCTACAACCTGTCTGGGGAATCGCAGCGGATCGACTCGGGAAGCCGAAACGACTCTTACTCGTCGCGATGCTTGCTGCCGGTATTTTTACACTCAGTTACTTACTGACGTCTGCTTATCTACTTTTATTGTTGATTTCTTGCGTCTGGGCGTTGTTCCAGTGCGCGCATATTCCGCTCGTGGATACATTAGCGATTGAGTACACGCGAAAGCGTAAGGTGGATTATGGCGCTTTGCGTCTTTTCGGCTCAGCAGGGTTCGCTTTAGCTGTTTTTGTTCTTGGACAAATCACTGAGGGTGGCGGACTAAATCTGATTTTTTACGCAACTGGCGCAGCATGGGTTCTCGGTTTCCTTGTGCTGATCGGTATTGAAGAGACGGGCAGCGTCCATGTTTCACATCAGCAACCAGTACCGTTAAAACAGCTCTTCTCGAATCGACGCTTCTTGTTGTTCCTAGCAGGGGGGAGTTTGATCTTTGGACCAATCTTCGCCAACAATTATTACTTTGGGAGCTACGTCACGATTCGTGGCGAGACGACGGCACTCGTCGGAACATTATTCTTTGTCGCCGTTCTGTGCGAAATTCCGTTCATGCGCATCGCCTCGCGTCTGTTATTACGATTCGGAGCGATTCCGGTTCTTGTATTCGTCTCCTTGTTGTCGGCTACGCGGACGGCGATGATTGCTTTAGAACTTCCAATCGTCATGCTTTGGGTATTATCTGCGATGCAAGGAATGATCGTTGGTCTGTTGATCCCTGTCGCCTTAGATTATGTGCGATCGCTCGTTCCAGAGACGATGGTCGCAACAGCCGTCAGTACATATATGGCGACGACGACGGGACTCGCGACAGCGTTGTTTAATCTGATGAGTGGTTTTGTACTCGAGGAGAGTACAATCTATACCGTCTTTTGGGTATATACAAGTAGTAGTATCCTAGGCGCGATTCTGTATGGTATCAGTGGTCGTATGAAGGAGTGAACGCGACGATGAGACAAGAACGACACTTTTTCATTGCTTTGCCGATCCCTTCTAAAGATTTGGCGAATCTTGCTGAACGGTTATCGCTACCTGAGTACTTTCGTAACGTCTATACGTTAGAAGAGTATCATCTAACACTTCGTTTTTTCGGTCCATTGGAGGAAAAAGAACAGCAGTCGTGGAAACAGCAGTTACGGCAGATCGCGCGTACGATGGAACCCTTCGTGCTACGATTCGATCGTTTGATCACGTTCGGTCGGGATGAACGACCACGCGTCGTAGGATTTGGAACGGAATCGGAAGAATTGTTTCAATTAGTGGAACAGATTGATCCGAATTCGACCAGACCATTCGTTCCGCATGTCACGATCGCGAAAAAATGGCGCACTGAGGCAGCCGAATGGGAGACGAGTCCGATACAATCAGTAGAGTGGACTGTTCGTGAACTCGTTCTATTTGAAGTACGACCAGAGGTTTCACCTCGATATGAGCCGGTTTACCGGATTCATCTAGGTGAAGAGGAATGAGGTGATCCCCATCGCAATTTTGATGAAACTATATGACTTAGATAGTCGATTTGAAAAAAATCCGCTAGAGATGACGAAACGATTCGGTGAACACCAGGCACTTGATTATGCCCATGTCTATCGCAGATGGGAGGCAGGAGAGTTGTTTCCAGGAGAAACGCTCATCCGTCCAAAGAAGTGGTGGCAAGTGATGAAAAAAAGTGAAGTCATTCAACTTCCGGGTAAACAATTATCTCGAAGAGCGTTTGATAAATGGTACAAAAAACGTCTCGAGTTACAAAAACTCTTGAACGTCACTGGCGGAGCAGGAGAGGAGGACATTTGGCGGATTCCATTGAAACGTCATTTAGACTTCTACCAGATGCTGCATCTACTAAATGAACAGTATGCGATGTTTTATCGAGCGGTCATCCAATATCAGGTCGGAGAAGTCGAGTTGAGTCCGTTCGTCGTCGGTCCGTCCGCAATCTATATCATGGAATGGCTTGATGGCGACGAAAGTATCTATCATATCCGACGAGATAAGTTATGGCGGGAGCAGCCGTTTAAGGCTTCTGCGAAACAAATCTTGAATCCGAACATCGGTTTAAAGCGGACAGAAGATATTTTACGGGTCGTACTCGGACGAGATTACGTCTTGCCGATCGAACGAGTCATCCTCGCCCCTTCAGGTTATTTTGATCAAATTCCAAAAGAAACGACGACGACGTATGTCAATAAAGTCGATTTTCCGAACTGGGTGCAACGGATGAATGCGAATGCGACACATACAAAGGCATTTCAGATGCGGGTGTGTGAAAAAATTCTAAAAGAGACGGTATCGATTCCGTTTCACATGGCGATTCAAAGTGAGGGACAGTCTCGAATTCAAGAGTAAGGGAGGGAGCGACGGCATTGTCGTTGCGAAAGAGATGACGAATCAAGAAGTAGCGATACCAGTGATCCGGGCGGAGTTCTTATCGTTCCAGAGCATCCGGGTCGAGGTCGAAGGCAATCCGTCAATCCACTGGTCGCTTGAATGTGATGGACAATCACTTGCGATCCAGCAAGTCGAGACACACCGTGAGGAACAACTGGTGGTTTATGAATTGACGGTTCTGGAATCGGTCGAGCTAGAATGCCGATATGAGGTATTCGGAGCAGGTCGGTCGATCCGCGTCGTTCCCGACCGGTTAGTCCGGACGGAAGCATTCGAGCGCAAGTACCGTTACGAAGGGAAGCTCGGTGTCTGGGAAGAAGAGGGTGCATTTCACTTTGCTGTTTGGTCACCGGTCGCAGAACGGATCATGTGTGTCGTGTACGATCAAGATGAACGGTTGCTCGGAAAGCATGAGATGGAGCGACAAGAGCAAGGTGCCTATCATCTTCAACTGGAACAAGATATCGCAGAGTGCTGGTATCGGTATGAAGTGACGACATACCTTGGCACACAGGAGGTCGTTGATCCGTACGCTAGTGCGATATCGGAGAATGGTCGATACGGCGTCATCGTTGACGTCGAACGGACGATGACCAAGTGGTTCCCGAAGCGCGTCGCGCGTCCTCTGTTCGTCAAACCGTCAGACGCTGTCATCTACGAAGCGAATATCCGTGATTTCACGATCGATCACTCAGCTGGTTCAAGTCATCCGGGTCAATACGCAGGGATGACGGAACGAGGAACGCGCTCTCCTCGAGGTCATGCGACGGGACTTGATTATCTCCTGGATCTCGGGATCACCCATCTGCAATTGCTACCAGTTCACTTTTTTGAGACGACCGATGAACGAACGCGGTCTCCATATAACTGGGGATACGACCCAATGCTTTGGTTCGGGCTAGCTGGGAGTTATGCGAGTTCGGTTGAACCACTCGTTCGCGTCAGAGAATACGCGGAAATGGTAGAGCGACTCCATGAAGCAGGCATTCGTGTCACATTCGATGTCGTCATGAATCACGTCTTCATTCGAGAACGCTCCTCTCTCGAACAGCTTGTCCCTGGTTATTATTTCCGCTACGAAGTAGACGGAACACTATCGAACGGAACGGGTGTCGGAAATGATACCGCATCTGAGCGATTCATGATGCGCCGCCTGATCGTTGACTGTTTGACGTACTTTGCTCGAGTCTACCGGATTGATGCCTTTCGATTTGATTTGATGGGGATCCATGACATTGAGACGATGAATGATGTTCGCGCGGCGCTCGATGCGATTGATCCAACGATTCTGGTGTATGGAGAAGGATGGGATCTTGCGACAGCGTTACCGGAACGATTAAAGGCGATGAGTGCCTCCGCTGCGCAAATGCCGCGGATCGCCCATTTTAATGATGTGTTCCGTGACGCGTTAAAAGGATCGACGTTCAGTGAATTCGACCGAGGACTCGTTGCGGGAGATGGCTGGAAGGAAGGGGAGGTCCGAAACGGGATTGCCGGAAGTGTCCATATCGACAATCAAACGTACGGACGTTTTCCGGAACCTACCTATTCCATCAATTACGTCGAGGCGCATGACAATCATACGTTATACGATAAATTAAAGTTATCTTGTCCAGAGGCAGATGAACAGCAATTATTGCGGATGAGTCGCCTAGCTCAGACGATTGCCTTGTTTGCGCAAGGGATTCCGTTTCTTCACGCAGGTCAAGAGTTCTTGCGCACGAAACAAGGTGTTGAAAACAGCTATAACGCATCAGACGAGATCAATCGAATGGACTGGGAACGGCGGGATGATCATCTGTCCCTTGTCACATACATCAAGACGATTTTGCAGATTCGCAGAATGCATGGCGGATTCCGGTTGCACCGAGCGAATCAGATTCGCGAGTTGCTTCATTTCATCGATTTACGTCCGGGTGTCATTGCTTATGAACTTGGAGCGGTCCACTCGTATGATGCATGGCAACGCACGCTCATCGTTTACAATACGACGCGAGAAATCATTGAAGTCTCACTTGATCATTCGCGCTGGAATGTGCATGTACAAGGGGATGAGGCCTCGGTCGACCCGCTTCTGAAAGGTGTCGACAGGATTCAGGTCCTTCCGTTGTCAACGACGATCGCAACGTGTTAAGATAAGCATTGTGCCTTAGGCAAATCTACTAAAAAAGTTGAGCGGATTATAATGGAATTAGATATTTTAGATGCGCTTGGCGAAGGCTGGACCCTTACGCCAGCAGGTGGAATCACAGGAGAAGCGTACATCGCTTCAACCGGACAATCGAAGTTGTTCTTAAAACGAAATTCATCGCCGTTTTTGGCGATTTTATCCGCAGACGGAATCGTTCCGAAGCTATTATGGACGAAACGGATTTATAGTGGGGACGTCATCAGCGCCCAACAGTTCATTGAAGGCGACGAGTTGGAGCCCGAAATGATGGAACGTCCTGAAGTAGCACGTTTGCTTGGGAAAATCCATGATTCGAAGGAATTACTGTTCATGCTACAACAGCTTGACCAGCGCCCGATCGAACCTGATGAGTTATTGCGACAATGTCGTTTGTACTTTCAACCGGATGATTTAGAGGATCCGGAGCTCGTGGAACATGCGATGGTTTACCTCGAACAAAATCTGGAGCAGGTCAGAACGGATGAGCAGGTCGTTTGTCATTCAGATTTGAACCATAATAACTGGTTGACGGGAGCAGACGGCCAACTCTATCTGAACGATTGGGATGATGCGATCATTGCTGACCGTGCGTACGATCTTGGAATGATGTTATATAGTTATGTCGACGAAGCGGCTTGGCCAGAATGGTTCGAACATTATGGACATCCTTTGACGAGTGATTTGAAGCGACGCATGCACTGGTATGTCGTAGCGCAAGCAGTATTGTCACTCTACTGGTATGAAGATACGCGTCATCCGGATGTCGACGACAGTTATCATTTTCTTGAACAGCTACTTGAATACTCAAACGACTAAAAAGCGTGTCATTCCGAAAGGGAACGACACGCTTTTTTGCTTAACCTTCTGCGATTTTAATCTCTTTTTCAATATCGTGACTTTCGAGATCTGCCGATCGATAAGCCGCTGTCGTCGGTAGACGTAAATCAAGTTGCGGCTTTTCTTCGAATGTGACGGTGACGTTCTTAACTGTGTAGTCAAAGACGTGACCACCACCTGCGCGAGCAGCATCGATGAAATGAAGGTGATATCCGGCGACGGCGATACCGTGACCAAATCGTGGTGTATAGTATCCGGCAAGCGTTCCTTCCGTGTGCTCGAACGTACGAGCGCTTTGAGAAGCGACAGCTTCCGTGATTGGAACGAACGGTTTTTCCTGGCGTGCGACGGTGCGTGTCTGAACCTCCGTGAATGTTCCGTCAATCCGGATAGCATAAAAGCTATTGATCGTTGGGAGTTGTTCGTTCAGCCAGTGCTCAAACGTCGCTTTTGACATCTCTTCCGTCACGGTCAGGGTTTGTTCCGGCTCGAAACGGGTTAATGTCGCGAAAGGTGTCGTCGTCTCAGGTTGGAGCGGTCGAGCACTACCATCTGAGCGGAGTTGATAGAATTGACCATCGAATCCAATCATCTCACCGTCTAAGTGGTCAAACGTTCCGATACCGAAATCACGTTGATCAAGGACGGAAGCATACGTGACTTCACTCTCAAATACGCCGTCAAGCAGTGCCATCATCGTTGAAATCTGGACGAGTGTTTTATCGTGTGCCATGTGAATCCTCCTTAGTTCAATTGATCGAGATGAACTTGTTCTCCGAGCGCGATGTTGTCACGGTAATCGATCGGTACATCGACGATGACGGGACCGTCTGTCGCGAGTGCTTCATCCATGATTGCTGCGAGTTCCGAAGGATGATTGACGCGGAGTCCTTTTGCTCCAAAGCTTTCCGCATATTTGACGAGATCGACGTCACCAAATGACGTACCGGATTTCCGTTTGTATTTCATCTCTTGTTGGAACGCGACCATATCAAATCCGCTGTCGCGCCAGACGAAGTGGACGAGTGGTGAGTTCAAACGGACAGCTGTCTCAAGTTCCATTGCAGAGAAGAGGAATCCGCCGTCACCTGAAATCGAGACAGCTTTCTTTCCGGGACGAACGAGTGTAGCTGCGATTGCCCATGGAAGTGCGACGCCGAGCGTTTGCATCCCGTTACTAAAGAGGAGGTGGCGCGGTTCGTACGAACGGAAGTGACGTGCCATCCAAATATAATGTGAGCCGACATCGACCGTGACGGTGACATCGTCCGCAATTTTTTCACGCAACGTCTTCATGAAATAAAGTGGATGCGTCAACGGAGAATCCGCGACAGGAGGAACATCGCGATCGACAAGGCGTTGATGTAATCCTTCAAGGAACTGAACAGAGCTTTCAGGTAATGTGAGTGGTCGTAGGCGTTCAGCGATCGCATCGACGGTTTTCGCCATATCACCGACAAGCTCATGATCTGGACGATAGAAATGATCGATTTCAGCACGCATTTGATCGATGTGCACAAGCGTCCGATCGTGCGTTGGTTGGTTCCAGAATTTCGGGTCATAACCGATTGGGTCATATCCGATCGAGAGGACGAGATCCGCTTCTGCAAGTAACGCATCCCCCGGCTGATTGCGGAACAATCCAACACGTCCGTAGAAATTCGATTCAAGCTCACGTGATAATGTGCCGGCTGCTTGGAATGTCTGAACGACAGGAATCGAGACGTTTTTGAGTAACGAACGAATCGCGTGTACGACGTCTGGTTGACTCGCACGCATACCGAGTAACAAGACAGGGAGTTTTGCCTCTTGAATCAGACGGGCTGTTTCATCGACCCATGCTTCTGGTGCAACACCAAGCTTTGGTGCTTCAACTGCACGGAACGCCGTGACGTTCGCTTCGCTTAGCCCGACGTCTTGCGGGATACTGACGAAAGCAGCTCCAGCTGTCGTTTCAGCTGTTCGGAAAGCATTCGATAATACTTCTGGAATGTTGTCGGCATCTTGCACTTCAGCACTAAAATTCGTAATCGGTGTAAAGAGTGCCTGATTGTCCATCGACTGATGTGTTCGTTTTAAACGATCGGCTCGCGTGACAGCTCCGGCAATTGCGACAACAGGGTCACCTTCAGAGTTCGCTGTCACAAGACCAGTCGCTAAATTTGATGCCCCAGGACCAGATGTCACAAGGACGACACCCGGTTTGTCCGTTAAGCGTCCGATGGCTTGAGCCATGAATGCAGCATTTTGTTCGTGCCGTGCAACAATCAGTTCAGGTCCCCGGTCCTGTAACACATTGAAGACGGAATCGATTTTGGCGCCGGGAATACCGAAGATGTAATCGACACCCTGCTCGATGAGTGAATCGACGACGAGATCCGCACCTGTTTTCTTCTGTACTAGTTCTTTTGAATCACTGTTTTTATTTTCGTTCATTACAATTCTCCTTTTTACCAACGTTTTTGGTGTTCGATAGCTGTAATAAAGTATCTGTTTCAAAAAAAGTATACATCTGTTTCATGGTAAAACCAACCTAAAATCATTTAGAAAATAAAAAAAGTACCTTGTGTATGATTACACAAGGTACAGAGATTGCCCTTATTCGACGTCGACTTTTCCGAAAGTCGCCCAGACGAACAAAGCAGTGATTCCCAAGACGAGAACGATGGGAGATGCCCAACTAATCAAGAAATCATCCACAGTATAGCCCTCCTTTTCGGTTCTTACGTACCTTAAGTGTATTAGAATGCTCACTATTTCTCAAGTGACGAACTGCTGAACATTCTTCGATAGGAAACGAAGAAGTTCTTATATAATTACCCGAATCATGATAAACTTATCTGCGGATAATTTAAGTTTGGAAAGGATGAACGATAGTGCGTTTACGACATAAACCATGGGCGCAGGATTATATGAAGGAACAATCCTCGATCTATATAGCAGAACCAGCATCTCTTAAAGGAGCATGGGCTAGCGAGTTCAAGAATGATAACCCGATCTACATCGAAGTGGGATCAGGGAAAGGAGCTTTCATTACCGGAATGGCGCACCAACACCCGGATATCAACTTCATCGCGATCGAACTATTCGAAAGCGTTGCCGTGACGATCGTTCAAAAATTGGTCGAAACACCACAATCGAACGTTCGCGTCTTGACGGTCGATGCAAAAGACCTACGTGATTACTTTGAAAAAGGTGAAGTGTCCCGCGTGTACTTGAACTTCTCTGATCCATGGCCAAAGACACGTCATGCGAAACGCCGCTTGACGTATAAAACATTCCTCTCGACATATGAAGATATTTTACCGGCGAAAGGTCAAATCCACTTCAAGACAGATAATCGGAAGTTGTTCGAATCGAGTTTGATGACGATGTCAGCATACGGCATGCGCTTCGACTGGATGTCACTTGATTTACATGCGAATGAACCGGAAGATAACGTCCGAACAGAGTACGAAGAGCGTTTTTCATCAATGGGTCAACCGATTTATCGGATGGAAGCAACGTACCAAAATTAATTTAGACAAAAAGTTTTCTTATTTTCCTGGTATTTCTTTCACACTTTTTTCTTATTAATTGGTACAATGTTGTTGACTGAAGAACTTGTACTTATAGGTAAAGGGGGAATTTGGGGATGTGGCAGAAAAGCTTAGCCTTCGTAACGGCGCTCTTTCTCGCATTAAGTATCGGTCAATCGGTACTTGCTGCGGTTGATACCTCAGAAATGACGAAAGCATTAAATGAGGAATTACCAACGACGCATTACGATTATAAAAAAGGTTCGGTCGAAATCGAGGATCCGAAGACGTTCACGAATGAAAAAGGAGAAGAAGTCATTGGCGGAATCGCTGTCATCGAGACAGTCCGTGACGGCATCTTCATCACGATCAAACGTGAAATCCACTTCTTCAATGCCGATAGCGGTAAATTGTTGACGAGTGCCGATGCTGCAAAAGTTGATGGCGTAAAAGAATACATCGACGGTAACTCGGATAATCTTCAACAAAAAGTCGTCTACTGGTTACCGATGCTCTTGATGTTGTTGATCATCGCTGTACCAGCGGTCATCTTATACATCGTTGTTCCACGTCTATACTCGACGACGGAATACATGAACCCGATCTACGAACGCAACGACAACCCGCGTTAATTAAGAAAAAAAGCCTCTATCCGATCGGGTAGAGGCTTTTCTCATGCAAGCAACACGAAGATGAAAGCAAGTATGGCAGGCAAGCCTTGTTTGAGTAAAATGGAGCGATTGGCAGTCACGGCGCCATAAAGCGCAGCGATAATGACACATGCTAAAAAGAACAATTGAACAGCCACATCCTGACGAATCAGACCAAATACTAGTCCGGCTGCTAAAAATCCATTATATAAGCCTTGATTCGCAAAAAGTGTCCGAATTTGTTGTGATGCAACAGCTTCGTCCGTTAAACCGAACGTTCGACGAGCCGCTTTGGAAGAAAGAAAGAACATTTCAAGTGCTAAAATATAAAAGTGTTCCAAAGCAACGAGGATAACGAACAGCGTAGCAAGAATCGACATGAATCATACCTCCTTCAGATGAACGTGGAAAAAAGACCGTACTTCATCGATCGAAGCACGGTCTTTTGATTAAGCGTATTCGAGTAAAGCGCCAGTTTCGGCATCAACTGTGAATTGATACGTTTTTTCGTCATCACCTTCAAGGACCGAGATGCCACCTTTGTAGCTTTGGTAGTCACGTGACTCATATGCGTAAGCCTCTGGTGTTGCAGAGATCCATGCACCTTGGACACGTCCTTTTGCTGAAAATGTGCGTTTCGTGATTTCGAGCGCTTCCTCGGCAGAAAGTTGTTTGTTATCAACGGCTTTCTTCACTGCGAAAGCGGCGACGACAGCTGCTGCCAATCCGATAATCCAATAGCGTTTTTTCATTAAAATTCCCCTCCTTACAGGTTCTATTCCTACTGTACCAAATAATTCGTTCAGAGAGAAACAAAAGGTTAAGTGATAGAAGCAATTTTTTGTATAATGAGAAGCAGGAGGCGATACATATGAATGAAAAAACGAGAGAGTTATTTCGAACACTGACGGAATTGAACGGGGCACCGGGGTTTGAGCACGACGTTCGTCAGTTCGTTCGCGAGCGCATCACACCTGTCACGGATGAGATCGTTACGGATGGGCTTGGTTCGATTTTTGGAAAACGAACAGGCGATGCGACAGGGCCGAAAGTCATGGTTGCCGGGCACATGGACGAAGTGGCATTCATGGTGACGCAAATCACGAAGAACGGAATGTTGCGGATTCAACCGCTCGGTGGCTGGTGGAGCCAAGTGTTGCTTGCGCAACGCTTCTCGATCTGTACGGACAACGGTGTCATCCCTGGTGTCATCGCATCGATTCCACCACACTTATTGACAGAAGAAGTGCGCAATAAGCCAATGGCGATCAAAGACATGTTCATCGATATCGGTGCAGACTCAAAAGAAGAGGCAGAATCGTTTGGAGTACGTCCAGGTATTCCTGCCGTACCATTCTTCCCGTTCACACCGATGGCGAATCCGAAGAAGATCATGGCGAAAGCATGGGATAACCGCTATGGTGTCGGAATGGCGATTGAATTGTTGGAAGAGACGACAGCGGCGGATCATCCGAACATTTTGTTCTCGGGTGCAACGGTTCAAGAAGAAGTTGGATTGCGCGGTGCGCAAACAGCGACGGCACTCATCGATCCCGACGTCGCGTTCGTCGTCGACGCTTCTCCTGCCAATGATGCATCAGGAGACAAAACGGAATTTGGTCAACTCGGACAAGGACCATTGCTTCGAATTAAAGACAGTGTCATGCTCCTCTCAAAAGAGATGACGGATTACGTCCTCGATACGGCAGAATCGAACAAGATTCCATACCAATATTATGTCGGTGCAGGTGGAACCGATGGTGGTGTCATCCATCGTTCGAATAATGGGATTCCAACGACAGTCGTTGGTTTACCAGCACGCTACATCCATACGCATGCATCGATCATGCATACAGATGATTATGATGCGGCGAAGGAATTGCTTCGGAAACTCGTCACGAACCTCGATACGACGACACTCGCGACGCTACAAGTCAAGTGAATGACATGACAGACAGTGGATGTGAATCCGCTGTCTGTTTTTGTTTAATAAGAACGACGTAAGCATGAACTGTCTTGTCAGTTGGAAAAACAATGTAGTCGGATAGAAAGGAGATTTGATATAATGATACGCGATGTTAAGAAAAGGACGTGACAAGATGTTCAAACAAAAAGGGATCTCACTTAGCCCTAAAGTATATTTCATCACCGTATTAAGTTATATGGCACTTGGTTTGTTTAGTTCGTTGATCATGGGTCTCATCATCCGAACGATTGGTGAGGGACTGGTCGATCGTGGTGTAGAGGCGAAGTTCCTCATTCAGTTAGGAGAGCAGGCGATCGCACTGACTGGGCCAGCAATCGGTGTGGCTGTAGCGTTTGCACTTGAGGCACCACCGCTGATCTTGTTCGCAGCAGTTGCCGTTGGTGCGTTCGGATATGAAGCAGGAGGACCAGCAGGTAGTTACATTGCAACGCTTCTTGCGACAGAGGTCGGAAAACTCGTTTCAAAGACGACGCGACTCGATATTTTATTGACGCCGTTCGTTACGTTACTAGCCGGATTCGTTGCCGGACGTTACGCAGGAAAGTGGATTGGAAAAGGCATGACGGATCTCGGTGAGTTGATTCGTTGGGGAACGGAACGCGAACCGTTATTCATGGGAATTTTCGTTGCTACCGTCATGGGTCTTGCATTGACAGCGCCGATTTCGAGTGCTGCGCTTGGAATCATGCTTGGTTTGGATGGACTTGCTGCAGGGGCAGCGACGATCGGTTGTGCGGCACAGATGATTGGGTTTGGCGTCATCAGTTACCGTGATAACGGAATCGGTGGTGTGGTTGCTCAAGGGATTGGAACATCGATGTTACAAGTAGGGAATATCATTCGAAATCCTTGGATTCTTCTACCACCAACTGTAGCCGGTGCAATCCTAGCGCCATTTGCGACTGTTCTATTAATGCTTGAGAGCAATCCGGAAGGTTCTGGTATGGGTACGAGCGGATTCGTTGGTCCATTGATGTTATTAAAAACGATGGGGTTCGAAATGGAGTATTACCTAGCAGTCGCTGTCCTCTGTTTCCTTGCGCCCGGCATCATCAGTTATTTCATTTATCGCATATTACGACGTCTCGGTCGGATTCAAGATGGCGATTTAAAAATCGAATATTAAATACAAAAAGCTGATTCTAAAGGATACGCCTGTTTGACCGGATGGTGGACGAACAAGCATATGACTTTTTGAATCAGCTTTTTTCATAAAGAGAATCCGAATGAACTTGAATAAAAACTCGTAAAGAAAACGTAGAGGTAAATGAGGTAAAGTGGAGTCAAATACCGCATGCGTACGACAGGCAATTTTCGAGCGAGTCGTTTTCCGAGTGCTTCGAGTAAAATGATGATCGCAAAACCGACGACCAAATACAAAAAGATTTCGGGTAAGCTTCGTTCGGAATCAATGAAGGAATAGCCGTAACGTAAACAACTCGTCATGCCAACGAAGCCGACGAAGCGTTCGAACGGATGTTTGATTGGTTGATCTGCCATAGTGAAGTCCTTTCCAGGTGTTTTCTAGTTGCAGTATAGCAAACCAAGCACGAAAACGCACAGCCACAATTGAATATGCTATGATGAGGGCAATGACTTCTAGGGAAATCAAAGGAGGAAATCATCATGAAAACATTACAATCCAAACAAGAATTCGATACAGCAAAACAAGGAAATGCCGTCTTTTTATTCTCAGCAAACTGGTGCCCGGATTGCCGCTTCTTAGATCCGTTCATGCCGGAAATCGAGCAAACATTTAACGGCTTCGAGTTTTACTACGTCGATCGCGACGATCATATTGAAATTGCCCAGGAAATGGACATCTTCGGAATTCCGAGTTTTGTTGCATTCCGCGATGGTGAAGAGACAGGGCGTTATGTCGGGAAAGAGCGTAAGACACCAGAACAGGTGACAGCATTTTTAGAGACGGTTTAAGAAAAAAGCGAGCGCTGACTCGCTTTTTTTCATGATAGAAAGGATGAATTCGAATGGAACTACAACAAATCCGAAGAATGATGACACAAACATTTGAAGAAGAAGGGTACACGACATATTTCGATCGTGAAAAGTCTGTATTACGAATTGAGCGAAAGCACGATAAATCAGGCGTTGATGTCGGATTGAATCCGCTTGTCGCAAAAGCAAAACGAAGAGGTGTCATCGCAGTCGAAGAGACGATCGAATATATCCGTGCTGTACTCGGACAAACGGATCAAATCTCACTCGTTGGACAAGAACAAAAAATCTTTCCTGTCATTCGCGCTAAATCGTTTGCCGATACGACAAAAGAAGGGAAGACGCTCGTCAGTACACCACATACGGGTGAGACGAAAATCATGTACGCACTTGATTTAGGGGCGACGTATCGTTTGATTGATGAGGAGTTACTGGCGTCTGCTGAATGGACAGCTGAACAGTTATCAGAAGCAGCGCGTTTTAATGTGAAATCGCTTGAAGCGCCATTTAAACAAGACGAAGTCGCAGGGAATATCTTTTATTTCTTGAGTCTCGGCGACGGATATGAGGCGAGTCGTGTTTTGAACAAGACTTTATTAGCCGATTATGCGGCGCAAATCGAAGGAGAATTCGCAGTCGGAATTCCGCATCAGGATGTCCTGATTTTCGCTGATATTCGGAATGACGCCGGATATGATGTCTTACAGCAATTGATGTTTGACTTCTTCTCGAACGGTCGTGTACCGGTCACGGCACTGCCATTCTTATATGAAAATGGCAATCTGGAGCCGGTCTTCGTCCTTGCGAAAAACAAGCAGCCGAAAGAGTGAAGAATCTGATACAATAGGCATTGTGAGAAAGACGGAAGGGAGTCATGGATTGAATGAATGTGTTTTATAATAAAGAGGGCGTCGGCGACGTCTTAATGATCATTTTGGAAGACGCACCACGTGCGGAAGTGACAGCGACTCGTGAAGGAGATGTAGCAACTATCAAGCATGGTGATCGTGTCGTCGGTTACAACCTGTTTGATGCTTCGACTACGTTTACGATCGAGACACAAGGACCGGTTGAATTGACGGAAGAATTGGCAACACGCATCCAAAAGGAACTGGCGAGTCGAGATATCGAATTGTCACTCGAACAAGTGGATTATTCTCCGAAATTCGTTGTTGGGTTCGTTGCTTCTTGCGAGAAGCATCCGGATGCTGATAAATTATCGGTCTGTCAGGTAGAAGTAGATAACGGAACTTTACAAATCGTTTGTGGAGCACCGAATGTAGCGGCGGGTCAAAAAGTAGTCGTTGCTAAACCGGGAGCGGTCATGCCGTCTGGGTTAATCATCCGTCCTTCAGCGTTACGCGGCGTACCATCAAGCGGTATGCTCTGTTCAGCGCGTGAGCTCGGACTTGTCGATGCACCACAAGAAAAAGGGATTCTTGTACTCGATGATACAAAAGCAGTAGGGGAAGCATTCTCAATCGGTCGATGATTCGACCGATTTTTTAACAAGATGGAGGGGTGAACGTATGAGTAATCGTTATGAACAGTCACTAAAAGAGCAGGCTGCCCGGATTCGTCGAGAGCTTGCAGGGGAACGTGAGACAAAGCCGGTAGAACGTCCGAAAAAAGAGGAGCGTGAAGATCGCTTCGTTTTAACGGATGTGCCTTCACCGATTTATGGATTCCAACGTCCGAAGCAATCTGCATCGGAAACCGTAAAAGCTGCGGAAGAAACGGAAATGAGTGAGCAGGTTTCGGAAACAGTCGAAGAGGGAAATACTGATGAGGTTGCTTTGACGGATCAAGAACTGATCGCGCCAGAAGTCGTATTAGAAGAAGCGGAAGCAGATGCTGGTCTTGTACCGGTGACGGACGTCGAATTACTCGTACCGGAACCTCACACAAGTGAAGAACTCGTGAGAGAAGAAGTACCGACTGTAACCGAAGTAGAAGAAACGGACGTAACTGAAACATCTTCCAACAGTGAGACGATGGAACAATCAGCTGATCCGACAGAAGTCGTATCAGACGAAGCGAATGCTGGTCTTGTACCGGTGACGGACGTCGAATTACTTGTACCGGAACCTCACACAAGTGAAGAGCTCGTAAGAGAAGAAGTGCCGACCGTAACCGAAGTAGAAGAAACGGACGGAACTGAAACATCTTCCAACAGTGAGACGGCGGAACAATTAGTTGTTCCGACAGAGACATCAAGTGAAGAGTCTGCTGATGAAAAAGAAGCTGAGCAACAAGCGGAGAGCTTCGCACCGACTTTTGATCCATCTGCTATTGAAGTAGATCAAGATCCATCTGTTACTGAGGTGGATAAGCCTGTTCAGTCGGAAGTGAAAAAACCGGTCGGACCGCCTGTTAACGTCGTCATGACGACGAAAGACTTGATGGCGATGTATCGCGCACGTCGAGAACAAAATAATTTACATGGTAAAAAATAAATCGGTTTGCTATAATGGTACAGGTTTTGTACCCGAGCCCGATGGTACGGACCGGAACGTGAATTGGAGGGCTTTTATATGACAAAGTATCATTTTGTTGGAATCAAAGGAACAGGGATGAGTGCGCTCGCCCAAGTACTACATGAGATGAATCATGAGGTGCAAGGTTCAGACATCGAAAAGCACATTTTTACTGAAGACGCGTTACGGGCTAAGGGAATTCCATTTTTCCCGTTCAATGCGGATAACATCAAAGAAGATTATGTCATCATCCAAGGGAATGCTTTTGGAGATGATCATCCAGAAATCGCACGGGCAAATGAACTTGGTTTAACCATCCATCATTATTACGATTTCTTAGGACACCTAGCAAATGAATATCGTTCGGTCGCCATTACAGGCTCACACGGAAAAACGTCGACGACAGGTTTGCTTTCACACGTCTTGAGCGGTATCACGCCGACAGCTTTCTTGATCGGAGACGGGACAGGGGCAGGAGTAGAGGATGCGAAAGCATTCGTCTTCGAGGCATGTGAATACAAACGTCACTTCTTATATTACAAGCCGGACTACGCTATCATGACGAATATTGACTTCGATCATTCGGATTATTTCACAGGAATCGATGACGTCGTTTCGGCATTCCAAGAAATGGCGATGCAGGTTAAGCAAGCGATCGTTGCTTGTGGAGATGATGAGCATCTTCAAAACATTCAAGCGAATGTACCTGTTCTCTATTATGGATTTGGAGAAAACAATGATTTCCGCGCGGAAAACGCGACGTCAACGCCAGATGGTACATCATTTGATGTTTATTTACGTGATGATTTCTACGGCACGTTCCTCATTCCAGGATTCGGTCGTCATCATGTCTTGAATGCACTCTCTGTCATTGCGATCTGTCAGTACGAAGGATTGAGCAAAGACGACGTTGCTGAACGTTTAGCCACATTTGGTGGTGTAAAACGTCGCTTCAGTGAGTCGGAATTCGGCACACAAATCCTAGTAGATGACTACGCGCACCATCCGAAGGAAATCAGCGCGACGATTGAGTCGGCACGGAAGAAATATCCGGACCGCGAAGTCATTGCGATTTTCCAACCGCATACGTACACACGCTTGAAATCATTCATGGATGATTTCGCGACTTCTTTACGTGAAGCAGATGCGACATATCTATGCGAAATCTTTGGATCGGCACGTGAGCAGGAAGGGCAAGTTCGCGTCGAAGATCTGCAGGAGAAAATCCCGCAAGCTTCTATTCTGACGCGCGATAACGTTTCTGTTCTACGTCAGCATGAAAATGCTGTGCTTCTGTTCATGGGAGCGGGCGATATCCAAACGTATCAGCATCAGTATCAAAGTGTGAAATAAGCGAGAATCAAAAGTGTCACTCGACTCGAGTGGCACTTTTTTTGTCGTATTTTTGAATTATGATAGTAATTTCAAAAAACCGATGAGGAAAATCTAAAATAGGATTGCATCTTGAAAAAAAGTTTGAAATAGTGTGTATGTGTTGAAGTTATTAACAGAAAGGAAAGACACCATGGGACAGATTTTACTCATCTTATTGCTCCAGTTGATTTACGTTCCTGTTTTGACATTACGGACGATCATGCTCGTCAAAGGGCGAACTGTCATTGCCGGATTATTTGGCACAGTCGAAACATTGATTTACATTTTTGCACTAGGAATCGTATTCCAAGACTTAACGACACTCGGTATGGTCGTTTACGCGCTTGGATTTGGTCTAGGAATACTCGTCGGTGGATATGTCGAGCGAAAACTCGCCATCGGTTACAATATGATTCAAGTGCATACGCAAGAATTTCCAGCGGAACTGATTCAAGTCATTCGCGATAATGGTTTTGGTGTGACACATTATCAAGGTCAAGGACGAGACGGTGTCCGTTATCGGTTAGATGTGCTCGCGGCTCGAACACGTATGAAAGTGCTTCGTAATCTCGTCGAAGAATACGAACCGAAAGCATTCCTCGTCGCATTCGATTCCGTCGACTTCAAAGGTGGGTATATGTTGAAAGGATTAAAGCGTCCTCGATAGAGCACTTTTCCTGAGAATGATGTTTATTCTTTGTTATTTAAGGATAAAGATGAAATAGAACGTCATTTGAAATCAGGAAAGGGGAATATCAGATGATTAGTAATCATGCAAAATCAGCTTTGAATCAACAGGTAGCAAACTATGGGGTACTGTTCGTCAAACTCCACAATTATCATTGGTACATTAAAGGACCAGACTTCTTAACGCTTCACGAGAAGCTTGAAGAACTTTATACATGGGTGTCTGAACAATATGATGTCGTTGCAGAACGTCTCCTGATGAATAACGGAACACCTTCTGCGACACTAAAAGAGTATTTAGAGCAAACAACGCTTGAAGAAGCGAAATCGGGATTATCGGCAGATGAGATGATTGATTCTGTCATCAAAGACTTCCAACAAGTCCGAAAAGAGATGCTCGATGCGATTGAACATCTTGAGGCACAAGACGTGACGGTTGAAGATGATCTACTTGGTCAAGCGAAGGAAATCGAAAAACAAATTTGGATGCTTCGTGCGACATTGAAAAAATAAGATAAAGAAACGGATGACCCCGTCCTAATGAAGGACGAGCCATCCGCTTTTTCTTATTTCAGGTTTTCAGGATTGAGGACTTCAAGTTCTGGAAGAACGAAACGACCGTCTTTACGGATCAATACGTCGTCGAACCAGATTTCTCCACCACCGTAATCAGGACGTTGGATGTTGACGAGATCCCAGTGAACGGATGAGTCATTACCGTTGTAGGCTTCTTCGTAAGCTTGACCTGGTGTGAAGTGGAAGCTGCCATCGATTTTTTCATCGAATAGAATATCCTTCATTGGATGCTGAATGAAGGGATTGACGCCGATCGCGAATTCGCCGACAAAACGAGAACCAGCATCTGTATCGAAGACTTGGTTGATCCGATCCGTATCGTTCGCCGTCGCTTCGACGATTTTACCATCTTTGAACGTCAGTTTGACGTTTTCAAACGTGAACCCTTGATACGGAGATGGTGTGTTATATGAGATGATACCGTTGACCGAATCCTTGACGGGTGCCGTAAAGACTTCACCGTCTGGAATGTTAGCATTTCCGGCGCATTTGATGGCTGGGATGTCTTTGATTGAAAACGTTAGATCCGTTCCTGGTCCGACGAGACGAACACGATCCGTCCGGTTCATCAAGTCGACGAGTGGTTCCATCGCTTGTCCCATTTTTTCATAATCAAGCGTGCAGACATCGAAGTAGAAGTCTTCGAATGCTTCTGTCGATTGATTCGCAAGTTGCGCCATCGATGCAGTTGGGAAACGAAGTACGACCCATTTCGTTCCTTTGACACGATCTTGTGTGTGCATCTTACCGATCGTTTGACCGTAAAGTTTCATCTGTTCAGCCGGCACATCTGACAATTCATTGATGTTATCACCAGCACGTAGTCCGATGTATGCGTCCATCGCTTGCATTTGCTTGCGTTCGATGTCTGCCATCAATTGGAGTTGCTCTTCTGAAGCATTTCGGTATAATTTTCGTAGGATACGATTATCCTTAAGTAAAACGAACGGATGTCCGCCAGCCGCGTAGGCAGCTTCAACGAGTGCCTCGACCAGTTCGCGTTCGATGCCGAAGTTTTCAATCAATACTTTTTCACCAGGTTCAAGGGCAACTGAATAGTTAATGAGATTCGTTGCCAGTTGAGTAAGACGTGGGTCACGCATGAAATTTCCCCCTCGAAATGGATTATGTAGGTTTCATTTATCATTGTAACGGAAATAAACCATTTGGAGTAGCAGGAACGACTTGCTACATGTCGAACTAACAACAAAAGACTATGCAAAAAAATTGGAGGCAAGAACCATGGAAATCACATTAGGCGGAATCGCCGGATTAGTCGCTGCGATCGCATTCGTAGTGCTCGTCATTTTCCTTGCCCGTGTATTAGGTGCTGCGAGTAAGACGCTCAACAATGTAGCCAACACGACAGCAGGACTTGAACGTCAATTAGACGGTATCATGATGGAGACGACAGCGTTGTTACATAAGACGAATCGTCTGGTCGATACGATTGAAGAAAAAACAGAATTGCTTGCACCTGTCGCAAACTCGATCGAAGAACTCGGTACGTCTTTAAACAAAGTGACAGATTCTGTCCGGACAGTATCCGATACGGTTGCTGGTGCGGCGGATACGAATAAAGAACAGATTGCGCAAGCAGTCCGTTGGGGCTCAGTCGCTGTAGAGTTATTTAAGAAAAATAAACCGGCAGAGACTACGGTTCAAAATCATTCGACGGCAACGACGACGGTTGAGAAAAAGCCACGTCGTCGATTCCGGAAAAAGGCAGAGGCGCCGGTCACACCGGAAGTCGTGTCAGTACCGGACGTTGAAAGCATTCCAGATGAGTTGAAGGGAGATCGTAAATCATGACGAAACAACACCCATATCAAGCACAAGATTCTTCTAAAGGAGGAGGCTTCCTTGCCGGAGTCATCGTTGGTGGATTGATTGGTGCTGCGGCAGCTCTCCTTTCTAGCCCAAAATCAGGTCGTGAAGTACGCAATCTGATTGACGAGCGTACGGCGCCTGCGCGTCAACGTTTGACGGAACAGACACAAGTTGTCCGTGAAAAAGCGGAGCCACTCGTAGGTGAGTGGATTCAACTAGCGAAAGATAAGGCAGCACCTGTCATTGAAAAAGCGAAGAATAATTCAACGGTTCAAGAAGCGGCACAATATGCGGGCTTTGAGAAGGATCAAGCAAGCATTGATGCTGCTCTCGCAGAAGCGGAGCAACTCGTACGTGACATCGAACGTGAAATCGGCGACGAAGTGGATGGGGCGTCTGTTGCAGAAGAGATCGACACGGAGACGGTCGTTGAACTTTCGGAGTTACGTGAACAGTTAGCGGACGAACAAGAGGAAGACAATGATCCGCAGTCTGATGTGAACCATAAGAAATAATCAATACATGAGGAGCTCTCATCATGAGGGCTCTTTTTTATGTTTCCTTATAGAGAAAACACAAAAAAATTATATGAAAAAACGTAATTTATTTTCATATTTTAAGAAATCATGCAGCTTCTTTATGTACAACAGGGAAAGAGTTCGCTATAATTAGTTGCTATTACGAGCTATATGCTGATTAGGGAGTGGTAGGACATGGATCAACATGCAGAATTAAAAAGATTACGTGATGAACTCGATTTAGTGAATGCAGAATTATTGGAATTGATGAACAGACGAGGTCAAATTGCCGTTGAAATCGGAAAAGTCAAACGAGCACAAGGGCTTGATCGATACGACCCTGTTCGAGAACGTCAAATGCTCGAATCAATTGCCGCTAATAACCATGGACCTTTTGAAACAGGACGCCTTCAGCATGTATTTAAAGAAATTTTCAAAGCTTCTCTCGAATTACAAGGAGAAGATCGGACTCGGAAATTACTCGTATCACGGAAACAAAAACCGACGAATACGATCATCCGGATCGGAGATGCCGTCATCGGAGACGGTTCGCAACAATTAATCGCTGGACCGTGTGCGGTCGAGAGCGAAGAACAAGTATTTGAGGTCGCGGAACAGCTCGCGAAACATGGCGTGAAGTTCATGCGAGGCGGAGCGTACAAACCACGTACATCGCCTTACGACTTCCAAGGTCTAGGACTCGAAGGTCTAAAGATGTTGAAAAAAGCAGCGGACGCGCACGGTTTGCATGTCATCACTGAAATCATGACACCGAGCGCCGTTGAATCTGCTTTACCATATGTCGACATCATCCAGGTCGGCGCACGCAATATGCAAAACTTCGATTTACTCAAGGAAGTCGGTCGTACGAATAAACCGGTTCTTTTAAAACGAGGTCTTTCTGCAACACTCGAGGAATTCATGTACGCGGCTGAGTACATCATGGCGAGTGGTAACGATCAAGTCATCTTATGTGAGCGTGGTATTCGGACGTATGAACGTGCAACACGGAACACGCTTGATATCTCAGCAGTTCCGATTCTGAAGCAAGAGACGCATCTCCCTGTCATGGTCGATGTCACGCACTCGACAGGACGTAAGGATTTACTCTTGCCAACAGCAAAAGCGGCATACGCGATTGGAGCAGACGCTGTCATGGTCGAAGTCCATCCGTTCCCAGCACTTGCGTTGTCTGATGCGAACCAACAACTCGATTTCCAAGAATTCGATACGTTCATCGAAAACTTGACGACTACCTTTCCGGCACTAAACGTTCAATGATTTCCGAAAAAGGGTAACCTAAAGCGAATGAAAACGTTTTACAATGAAGGAAGAATGGGAAAAGAAAACTATCTTTTCCTGTCTTCCTTTCGTGTTGCCTAAAAATGAAAACGAAATGAAAACACTTGAGATGGATCATACTAAAGGAGGAATTTGTTTTGAATAGTAATATTACGATTTACGATGTCGCGCGAGAGGCTGCTGTTTCGATGGCGACTGTATCGCGTGTCGTCAACGGAAACCCGAATGTTAAACCATCTACACGAAAGAAGGTCCAAGACGCAATCGAACAGCTTGGTTATCGTCCGAACGCTGTTGCCCGTGGACTGGCAAGTAAAAAAACAACGACGGTCGGTGTCATCGTGCCCGATATCTCGAACATCTTCTTTGCGGATTTAGCACGCGGGATTGAGGACGTCGCGACAATGTATAAATATAACATCATTTTATGTAACTCCGACCAAAATCGGGAAAAAGAGATTCATTTGCTCAATACATTACTCGGAAAACAGGTGGATGGAATCATCTTCATGGGCGGACGTTTGCATGAGGATCTCGTTCGTGAGTTCAAAACATCACCAGTTCCGATCGTTCTTGCTGCGACGTTGAATCAAGATTATGATCTTCCTGCCGTCAACATCGATTATGAGAGTGCTGCGCACGATGCTGTTAAGTCTTTGATCGACCGTGGACATGAACGGATTGGATTCATCACTGGACCACTCGAACAGCAAATCAATGGTGAAAAGAAATTTGCGGGTTATCGCCGAGCACTCGAAGAAGCAAATCTTCCGTTTAACGAGCAAAATGTCGTCCTTGGAAACTATACGTATGATTCAGGAATGAAGGCGATGAATCAATTGCTTGAACTTGGAGAAGATTGCCCACGCGCGATTTTTGCTGGAACGGATGAGATGGCTCTTGGTGTCATCCATGCCTTACAGGATGCTGGACACCGTGTACCGGAAGACTTCGAAGTCATCGGACACGATAACACACGTCTTGCGACGATGATTCGTCCGAAACTGACGACTGTCGTTCAACCGATGTATGATATCGGAGCAGTCTCGATGCGTCTATTGACGAAAATCTTGAACAAAGAAGAAATTGAAACGAACGATGTCACGTTACCACACCGGATCGAACAACGGGATTCGACACGTCCTTAATCGAAAAAACGTCTCTTCTCTCAAGCAAGCTGCTTGAAAAAAGAGACGTTTTTTATTTCGCGACGGTAATAAGTTCATCTTGGTGATGGTGGAGTTGGTCATTTTCGACATGGAGTCGAACCGTCGTCTGACCAGGTGCAGTCAATGTCACTTTCCCGCTGTAGGCATCGCCCTTTTTTTCTAGAGGAACGTAGTTATGCTTTTCAATGCCCGTTTCAATGACTTCCACTTGTACGTTCGCTTTTAGCGGTTTCCCATCGAGGAAAACATGAAAGGAGACGGGAAGTTCAGCACCAGCTTTCGCTTTTGTTGCGCCCATGTAATGGACAGACAGACCGTCGACGGCTTCGTGATCATGTCCATGCTCGTGCGATGCTTCCTCTTTTTCATGTGAATGATCCATGACGACGAATGAGATCTTATCCATATGATGGAGTCCTTTTTTATCATTGATATGATACAGTCCTTCATACTCACCTTCAGCAAGCTTAGCTTCTGCTTGATAAGAACCCGTCTTTTTCAAGGTTGCCTTGAACTTTTGATGGGCACCGTCTTGTTTTCCGGCTTCCCAAACTTCAAATGTCACGTCCTCAAGATTGACTGGTTTCTTTTGTTCGACAGCTGACGCTTTAAAAACAACTTTATCTTCTTCCATTGTCTTGGCCGGAACATTGACGTTGACCTCGACCGTCGGTTTTCCTGACCCTTGCATGTTATCGTGATCCATTGCCTGTTTTTCATTGCCGCACCCTGCGAGTACGATCCCCGTCGATAGAATAAGACCGGAATAAAGCCATGCCTTTTTCATGATGATTCCCCCAACTATTATTCATTTACTAAGTAAAAATTCCATATTTAGTATAGCAACAAGTTGTGAACTCCGAACGAAATAAATGTGAAGATATAAAGTCGATTAATCAACGGAGTAAGGGGAAGTCGCAGTCAATTGTTTCTTACGTTCATCGCTCACGAACGGCCAAATTAGTCGTTTAACAGTCTCCCAATTTTTTTCTTCGATTTCAGGTCGTCGCGGAATGGCGGGGTAGAGTGGTGTTGGATCATGCCAGTGTGTTGGTGGGGGTGTTTCTTGCCCACTCCAACGTTCTTGCCATGAAGTAGGAATCTCTCCACGAAACGGAGCTTGTCCGGTCATGGCAGCAAAAACTTGACTCCACGCGCGGGGGACGACACGATACCAGTCATAGCCACCGCCTCCTAAAGCAACGATTTTTCCATTCGTATATTTATTTGCTGCAGCGACGGCGATTTGAGGGATCTGCTCATAACTTTTCATCGTTAAGGATAAATGAGTCAATGGATCAAGCGCGTGTGCATCGGCACCATTTTGCGTAATGATGAGATCCGGTTGGAACAATTCACAGGCTTCAAAGAGTGCCGTCTCATAAGCGAGTAAAAACGAATCATCTTCCGTAAAGGCGTCCAGTGGCACGTTCCAGCTAAATCCATATCCTTCTTCAGACCCTCGTTCCGTCACCATTCCCGTTCCTGGAAACAAGTAGCGACCCGTCTCATGGAGAGACAATGTCATGACGTCCTTTCGATTATAAAAGGCCCATTGTACTCCATCGCCATGATGAGCGTCCGTATCGACATAAAGAATTTTACAGTGATATTTTTCAATCATGGCTGCCATGGCGACAGCGGTATCGTTATAGACACAAAAACCAGAGGCACGCCCACGGAATCCGTGATGCAAGCCGCCACCGATATGAAAGGTCCGTTTATATTGACCAGATAAGACGAGGTCACATGCTTCGATCGTGCCGCCGACAAGGAGAGAAGCGCCCGAATGCATCCCCTGGAACAAAGGGGTGTCTTCTGTCCCAAGACCATACATCTGTGCCTTCAGAGGCGTTAATGCTCCGGTCCCGGCTGCTTTGACGGCAGCAATATAATCCTGATCATGAACGAGTGACAATTCTTCATCAGTCGCATGACGTGGCGCGATACAAGGAATGTCATCTAATTGATGCATCGCTTCAAGCAAAGAAACCGTTAATTCGAGGCGAATCGGATTGAATGGATGTGTCTCCGAAAACCGATAAGTCGCCTCTTCAGGACTGTACAGATAGGCAAAATCCTTCATCTGCTCACATCCGGTCCAAGTACATCGAATCCTTCTTTGCGCAACTTTTCGATGATCCGAATCGGATTCATCGTCTGGACACGAAACGCAACGATCCGGACATACGGATCGTCTGTTGGATATACGAGTACATTTAAGATATTGATATTCGTTTTGGCAAGCAGTGCGGCAATCTTTGCTAATGTTCCAGCAGTGTTCTCAACACGGATTTCGATTTGAGAACTTGGTTCGAGTGCACCCGTCAATTGAACGAATGTCCGCAACAAATCCGTTTCCGTGACGACACCGACAAGGCGTCGACCGCGGACGATTGGCAGACACGTCAATCGATATTCATAAAACAGCACAGCCGCATCTTCGAGAAAATCGAGCGGGTGAGCCGTGACAGGACTTTCAATCATGATGCTTGAGACCGGATACTGTAGGTCTTGTTTTGCCGTATCCGGATGAAAGATACTACTTGCGCTTTGAATTTCCTTTAGTCCGACAAGACCGACGAGTTCATGGCGGGCATTGACGACAAGAACATGACGAATCTGATGACGTTGCATGAGTTCGACCGCATGCGCGATGGAATTCGTCGGTTGCATCGTGATGCACGTCGTATTCATGATTTGTTCGATTAACATGACGATTCCTCCTCGAGCTCAGTCATACATGAAACGTCTTCTCAAGCGTAGCGCATCAAAATGAGCGACGACTTCAGGTGAGACGTGTTTTCCGATACGCGCCATCAGGCAGTTGGCAGGATGGGAGGCGATTTCCGGATCGTCGGTCGGGAAGAAGACAAGACCACCATGGTTCATCATCTTCTCCATGATTTTTCGGTAATCCCAGACCGATAGTCCGCTCCCTTTTAAGTCCCAATGCCAATAATATTCAGTCGTTAAAATCAAATAGTGTTCCATAGCTGGATCGAGCATAGAGATTTCAAGCAATTTTTTACCGATCTGTTGTCCGCGAAACCGAGAGGAGACTTCGATCGCTCCGAGTTCCAAGATGTACGGATTGTTTCCTTCGCTCCACGTTTCGTATGGATCAGGGTATAAGTAAGTCACATAACCGATGATTTCCGTTCCTTGACGGGCGACGATGATCCGTCCTTCCTCAAGGTCTGCAATCTCAACGAGCGCTTGATGTTGTTCAGCGGGTGGACGAAAAGCCGTCAACCCTGAATCGAGTGTATACATTGCTAGTGTTTGACTCGGTACGGGACCTTCGATGTCAACAGGACCGAGTGATGTTTCATGCGTCCGATGATTGAATTGTTTTTCAAACATGTAAGCGTCACCACCTTCCTATTCATTATAGACGAAAGCGCTTGAGCAAAGAGAGGGATTTTTTAACAAATTGACGGCAAATGGATTGAACTGACGGATAACTAGCTTATAATAAAGAGGAAAACATAGAAGGGGAGGAACGAGACATGAAAGTTTTGAAAGCGCTTCCGGGGAAGCATTGGTTAGCAGAGTATGATGAAACGAACACGTACGACTGGAAAGATGCTGAGCAGTACTTTTCATGGGCGACAACGGGGAAAGTCAACATGGCTCATGAAGCAATCGACCGCCACGCAGAAGGCGAGCGGGCGAACAAGGATGCGCTGATCTATTTCGATGGAACGACGGAACAACGATTCACATATGCAGATATGAAACGATTGACGAATAAAGCGGCAAACGTATTAGTCGATGCAGGGGTCAAAACGGGTGACCGTATTTTCATCTTCATGCCACGTTCACCGGAATTGTATTTTGCCTTGCTTGGCGCACTGAAGGTAGGCGCAATCGTCGGTCCGTTATTTGAAGCATTCATGGAACAAGCGGTCCGTGATCGCTTGCTTGATTCTGAAGCGAAGTTACTCGTGACGACGAAGGCATTGCTCCCACGTGTTCCAGTTGGGGAACTGGAATCACTTGAAAAGGTAGTACTTGTCGACGAAGATGTCGAAGAATCGGACACATTACTCGATTTCCGCAAAGCGTTCGAGCAAGCATCCGATGTATTCGAACCGGTCTGGTTAGATCGTGAAGACGGATTGATCCTGCACTACACTTCAGGATCGACAGGGAAGCCGAAAGGTGTGCTCCACGTTCAAAATGCGATGATTCAGCACTTAATGACAGGGCGATGGGTACTTGATCTCCAAGAAGATGATGTCTACTGGTGTACGGCTGATCCGGGGTGGGTCACAGGAACAAGTTACGGTATCTTCGCACCATTCTTGAATGGCGCGACGAACATCGTCGTCGGTGGACGGTTCAATCCGGATTTCTGGTACAGTGTCATCGAGAAGTACAAGGTAACGGTCTGGTATAGCGCACCAACGGCTTTCCGGATGTTGATGGGAGCAGGAGCGGATGTTGCAAATCATCATGATCTCTCAAGTCTTCGTCATGTATTGTCTGTCGGAGAACCGTTGAACCCGGAAGTCATTCGTTGGGGGAAAGAAGCCTTTGATCAACGGATCCATGATACATGGTGGATGACGGAGACAGGCGCGATGATGATTTGTAACTACAAGTCGATGGACATCAAACCGGGATCAATGGGGAAACCGATTCCAGGAACTCAGGCTGCGATCATTGATGATCAAGGAAATGAGTTACCGCCATTTCGGATGGGGAACCTTGCCTTAAAAACACCATGGCCATCGATGATGCGTCAAATTTGGAACAATCCGCAGAAATATGAATCGTATTTCTTTAAAGGATGGTATGTCTCAGGGGATTCTGCCTATATGGATGACGAAGGTTACTTCTGGTTCCAAGGACGTGTCGATGACGTCATCATGACGGCTGGAGAACGGGTTGGTCCGTTCGAGGTCGAAAGTCGTCTCGTCGAGCACCCAGCTGTCGCAGAAGCTGGAGTCATCGGGAAACCAGATCCAGTCCGCGGTGAAATCATCAAGGCATTCATTGCCTTGCGTGATGGTTACGAGCCAACGGATGAGCTAAAACAAGAAATCCAAGCATTCGTCAAAGAGGGGCTTGCTGCTCACGCGGCACCGAGAGAAATCGATTTCCGGGATAAATTGCCGAAGACACGAAGTGGTAAAATTATGCGCCGTGTTCTAAAAGCATGGGAGTTGAATCTTGAAACAGGTGATCTGTCGACGATGGAAGATTGAACGTAAAAAAGGATGAATCACCGCAACAGGTGATTCATCCTTTTTGTTAGTTTTCAGAAGCAGCATCGTTTTTCTTTTCATCTTGTTTCTTCTGTTGTTCTTGCTGTTTCTTAGCGTCCGCTTCTTTTTTCTTAGCGTCCGCTTCTTTTTTCTTAGCATCAGCTTCTTTTTTCTTAGCGTCCGCTTCCGCTTTCTTTTTTGCCTCTGCTTCGGCTTTTGCTTTTGCATCGGCAGCACGCTTGGCGTCGTCGGCTGCTTTTTTCTTAGCATCAGCTTCCGCTTTTTCTTTCGCCTGATCTTGTTCTTTCTGTTGCTCTTCTTTTTTCTGTGCGTCTGCTTCTTTTTTCTTTTCTTCTGCTTCTTTCTTTTTCTTCGCTTCGGCTTTTTTCTTTGCCTCTTCCGCTTTTTTCTTCTTATCTTCTTCTTTGAAGCGACCACTGTTCTTAAAGTCGTTTGCTGTTACAGAAGATGGTTGTGTGAAGCGGGCACCGGATTTGAAGTAACTACTGTTCGCGGCATACGTCGCATTCGCCATTTGTGACCACAGCGTTTGTGTTCGTTGGTAATACGTCGTTGGACCGATGAGCGAGTTGTTCTGATCGTGTCCTGTCCAAACGGCAAGCGTCACACCAGGAGTGGAACCGACAAGGTAAGAGTCTTTGACATCGTTCGTCGTACCTGTCTTACCAGCCCAATCTCCAGGAACGTTCAATCGATCTTTTGCAAACGTTGCTGTACCTTTTGAGAAGACGCCACGCATCATATCAAGTGTCAGGTAAGCTGTTCGTGGTTCATAAATTCGTTTTTTCTTCGGTTTTGCTTTATAGATATCTTTTCCGTCTTTCGTAATTTTCGAAATGACGTATGGTTGCACGAATTCACCATAGTTGGCGAGTGTCGCGTAAGCACCAGCAAGTTCGACCGGTGTAATCTCCATCGTTCCGAGTGCCGCCGAAGGAGCATAACGAATCGCATCCGGTACTTCAACACCCATATCGACGAGTTTTTGAATCGAGTTCGACATGTTCATCTTCTCGTAAATCTTAACGGCAGGTACGTTTAATGAGAGTTCAAGTGCTGTACGAACCGTCACGTTTCCACGATAACGTCCACCTTCGTTCTTGATCGGACGATCACCTGGTTGACGTGGTACGGTCTGGTAGTAGTACTCTTCATCATTGACAGTAGATGCCGGAGTGATCAAACGATTTTCAATCCCGTTCGAGTAGACGAGAATTGGTTTTGCCGTTGACCCGATTTGACGTTTCGCTTGGAATGCTCGGTTAAAATCATCGGCTTTTCCATCAAGGTAACGTCCACCAACGAATCCGAGGATACGCCCCGTCTCATTCTGAACCATGACTGCTGCTGTTTCTTCTGGATCTTGTTTCGAAACGGTTTTTTTCGTTTTTGGATCGACGACTTGTTTGTACTGCATGCCACCAGGGAAGTTCCCGTTGTTCTTCGCAGGTTGTTGCATCGATTCATGAATTTTTTTATCTAGCGTCATGTGAACTTTGTATCCACCTTGACGGAGTGCAACCAGTGCTTGATCTTGATAGTTTGCCCGGACTTCTGCCAGTTCAGACGGTTTGACTTCGTCTTCTTTCACACCATCTTGTTTCATCAAGTACTTCGTCATGATCTTCGTCGCTTCACGTTCTGCTAAATCATAGACATACGGATACGTGTCACGCGAACGTTTCGACTGTTTCGCGAAGTCTTTCGTGATGTCGTGTTTGATTGCTTTTTCATATTGTTCTTTCGAAATGTTTTTTGCGACATACATCCGCTTCAACACGGTCTTCATCCGATTGACACTTGGCGTCAAGTCTTTTTTGACGACACCGCCTTGTAGATAAGGTGTGTAGTAGTAAGGGTTTTTCGGAATACCAGCGAGGAAAGCTGCTTGTGGTAACGTCAGTTTTTTCGCTGATTTGTTGAAGACCCCTTGGGAAGCAGCTTCGATACCAGCGATGTTACGCCCGAGTGAATTTCGTCCGAATGAGACGACATTCAAGTATGCCTGTAAAATTTCATCTTTTGACATCGCATTTTCAAGGCGGAGCGCTAAGATGATCTCTTTTGCTTTCCGTTCGAATGAAACTTCGTTCGTCAGGATTTGGTTTTTAATTAATTGTTGTGTCAGCGTACTTCCGCCGGTGCGTGACGCTGAATTCGTCAATTCTTGTAAGACTGCTCGTAAAGTCGCTTTTGGAACGACTCCATCATGTTGATAAAAATCTACGTCTTCCGTTGATAGAAGCGCATCAATTAAATAAGGGGAGATGTTCTTGATATCGACCGGCTGACGTTCTTCATCCGTTGAGATGTTCGTCAGCTTTTCGCCACTTCCCCAATAAATTTGACTTGTCACCGCATAACTGTTCACTTCTTGTTTCATCTCAGTCAAAGGTGGGGCTTTCGTATCTTTGACGAGGGAAGCGAAATATCCTCCAGCCGCTCCGACAGAGAAGCTGCCGATGAGAAGGACTGCTATGATGAGGAATAAAATGATGTTCCACGAAACATCGTATGTGATATTCGACCAGTGCCGAACGGCTTTCGTCCGGGGGTGATTCCAAAACTTGAACCAGTTCTCGCGCATAAATGATCTCCTTTGCATCTTAAACTTAGGTGTAAATTAATATTAAATCACAGATAGACGTATTATACCATAAATCCACCAGTGAAATCGGACTTGACAGCGGATTCGTCTTCGACGTATCATGAAACCATCTTATTTTCATATATTACGTTAAACAGTGATCGGAATACAGTAGTAAGTCACTCCCTGTGACAGAGACCTAGTGGTGCTGCGAACTAGGACACAGTGAACTTACGAATTACGCTTCCAGGAGTTTCTTGAGAAATCAAGCGGTCCGTCCCGTTATCGACGAACCAAGTGGTCCTTTTATGTAAAGGGCAATCAGGGTGGTACCACGGAATCTTCCGTCCCTTCGTCTTAGACGAAGGGGCGGTTTTTTATTGTTAAAAGTGAACTTTAGGAGGAGACACAATGACGTTATTAGAGGATTTAGAATTTCGCGGTTTAATTAACCAAATGACGGATGAAGAAGGATTGAAGACATTACTCGAGACACCAACGACGCTTTACACAGGCTTTGATCCAACAGCTGATTCATTGCATATCGGACACTTGTTGCCGATCTTAGTCTTAAAACGATTCCAACAAGCAGGTCACCATGTCGTAGGTCTCGTTGGTGGAGCAACGGGAATGATCGGAGACCCGAGTGGTCGCGCAACAGAACGTTCGTTGAATACATCGGATATCGTCGAAGAGTTCGCGAATCGGATTAAGGACCAGTTGTCACGTTTCTTACCACTTGAAGGAGAAAACCCGGTCACGATCGCCAATAACTTGGACTGGACGAAAGATTTGACGATCATCGATTTCTTACGCGATATCGGAAAACACTTCCCGGTCAGTTACATGCTGGCGAAAGACTCTGTTGACTCACGCCTTCAAAACGGGATCTCATTCACTGAGTTCTCATACATGTTACTTCAATCGTTTGACTTCTTGAAACTCTACGAAGACAAAGGATGCCGCCTTCAAGTCGGAGGAAGTGACCAATGGGGGAACATCACAGCAGGGATGGAATTGATTCGTCGTGCGGGTCATGAAGAAAAAGCATTCGGTTTGACGGTACCGCTTGTTACAAAAGCAGACGGTCAAAAATTCGGTAAGACAGCAGGTGGTGCGGTTTGGTTAGACGCTGACAAAACGTCACCGTACGAGTTCTACCAATTCTGGTTCAACGTTGACGATCTTGACGTCATCAAGTTCTTGAAATACTTCACGTTCTTAACGCACGAAGAACTCGACGCGCTCGCAGAAGAAGTCAAGGCAGCACCAGAGAAGCGTGTCGCGCAACGTCGTCTTGCAGAAGAGATGACCGTTCTCGTCCATGGTGAAGAAGGTCTGACACAAGCACAACGTATTACGACAGCACTCTTTAGTGGAGATATTAAATCGTTGCAAGTCGAAGATATCGAAGATGCGTTCAAAGGAATGCCGCGCTTTACACTCGGTGAAGTGACAAACCTTGTCGACGTTCTCGTTGAGGCGAAGATCAGTCCGTCAAAACGTCAAGCACGTGAAGACGTCACGAACGGTGCAATCTACCTAAACGGAGAACGCGAGCAAGATTTAACGAAAGAAATCACGGAAGCTGATGCAATCGGTCGCTTTACGATCGTACGTCGCGGAAAGAAAAAATACTTCGTCGTCGAGCATGCTTGATGATCAATTAAATGGGGTTAACTCAAAAATAGAATGACTCGTCTTTTCACGCCCTTTCCTCAGGCGAGACACAAGCCAGTTTTCCTGCTTCACTCCAGCAGGAAAGCGGGTCTTGTTTATCTCTGACAGCGCAAAAATGCGCTTATTCCTGTAGGAGTTGCGTGCAACGAGTCATTCTTCTTTTTACGAGATAAGGGTGGCAGATTATGAATCTGCCACCCTTATCTTTGTATAAACTGACTTATGAGTCAGCCCCATATTTTTAAGCTGTTCGGAATAAACGGAGTGGCAACAAGCGAACGGCAATCGTCGTGGCAATGACAGCTTTGATCGTATCCCATAAGACGAAAGGATAGTTAATCGCAAAAGCATCTTTGAACGATAGATCGAGTACAGCCATTAGACCAAATGTTCCAAGCAAGTAGACTAAACCAAGACCAAAGACGATCATCCCGATGAAGAGGGGAACGAAGCGACGCGTTTTTTCAGCAACAAGACCGATGAAGAATCCAGCAATCGGAAAGGCAATCAAATAACCAACGGTTGGTCCGACGAATGGGGCTAGTCCGCCTTTTCCGCCAAGCACCGGTAGACCAGCTGCTGCGAGTAATAAGAAGATTAAGACAGCAAGTCCACCACGTTTTCCGCCGAGAATCGCGCTGACCGTCATGATCGCGAGCATCTGGAGCGTGATCGGAACAGCGCCGACAAGTTGAATTTGTGGCAAAGAACTGACGGCTGCGATGATGGCAGCACCAAGGGCGACGAATGTTAAATCTCTTGTTTTCATAAATGAAGTCCTCTTTTCTGTTTGTGTTAACTATTTATATTTAAAGGTTAACACAAACGAATGAATGACGTCACTCTTTTTTTAAGACCAGGTATACATTTTAGTCATAGGCATAAAAAAAGCACCCACCGAAGTGAGTGCTGGAACAATCGATTAACGTGAGTAGTACTCGACGACGAGTTGTTCTTGGATTTGATCGTTCAATTCAGAACGCTCAGGAAGACGGACGAACGTTCCTTCGAGCTTCTCAGCATCGAAAGTAACGAAGTCTTTAGTTGCTGGAGCAACTTCGAGTGCTTCTTTGATAACGACAAAGTTCTTCGATTTTTCGCGAACTGAGATCGTTTGACCTGGTTTCACGCGGAATGATGGGATATCAACGCGTTGTCCATCAACTTGGATGTGACCGTGGTTGACGAGCTGACGAGCAGCACGACGTGTACGAGCCATACCCATACGGTAAACGACGTTATCAAGACGTGCTTCGAGTAAGAACATGAAGTTCTCACCGTGGATACCAGGCATTTTGCCAGCATCGTTGAAGATACGGTTGAATTGGCGTTCGTTTACTCCGTACATGTGACGAAGTGTTTGCTTCGCTTGAAGTTGAAGACCGTACTCAGATACTTTACGACGGCTGTTACCGTGTTGACCTGGTGCGTAAGGGCGTTTTGCGATTTCTTTTCCTGTTTCAGTAAGTGAGATACCGAGACGACGTGAGAGTTTCCAAGCTGGACCTGTATAGCGAGCCATAATAAGACTCCTCCTTATTGTTCGTTATTATTTGCATAAAAATAATAACGCCATCAAACCCACATTACGCCCATTTCATGATGTGGCACCCTCGCTTGATAGCAAAGTTACACGATGCCCCTCCGGTTATTCACCGAGTCATGAAATGTGATACGTAAGCGATTTGACCGCTATCGTTATCATTTCTGCACTTTTACAAGTATACGGTGTGGACAATCGACTGTCAATCAGAATTACAGATGGCGAAGCAGTGTCGTACAGAATGCTTCTAGACCAGCTTGATCGACTTCGTCGAAACGGTTGAATTCTGGGCTGTCGATATCGAGGACACCGATCGTTTGTCCGTCTTTGACGAGTGGAATGACGATTTCTGAATTCGAAGCCGCGTCACATGCGATGTGACCTGGGAACTGATGCACATCTTCGATTCGTTGTGTCGTCTGTTCTGCTGCGGACGTTCCGCAGACACCACGACCGAATGGAATACGGACGCATGCTGGAAGTCCTTGGAATGGTCCGAGGACGAGTTGGTTTTGCTCCGTATCCGTCAAATAGAAGCCGACCCAGTTGATACGGTCGAGGAACTGGTTGAGCAACGCGCTCGCATTCGATAAGTTTGCAACTTGATTGTCTTCTCCCATTAATAGCGCATCCAGTTGTTTTGAGAGCATGTCGTATTGTTTCGTCCGGTCACCTTCATATGTCTTTGTTTCGAACATAATAAAAATTCCTCCCGTAAAAAGCGTATTTTTTTTAGTTTAACGAGTTTTCGCGTGGCTGACAAACAATTGATTTTTGGAAAAAGGATTCAAAACAGCGGAAGAAATCAGGAAAAGCCCTTGTAAATCTATGCAAAACGGTTGCGCTATACTATTATAAGGATAAGATTATTGCGATTTAGAGAAAATCTAAAGTCGTAGGACAGAGTGGAGGTCGTGACAAATGTGGGCATGGGTGATCGGAGTCATCGTCATCGTATTACTCGTCATGCTATTTAGCATGATCAGTCGAAAAAAATACTACACGAAAATCGATGAACTTGATATGCGCAAACAAGGCATCGTCAGTGCATCGATTCCAAAGGAGTTGCAGGACTTAAAGCAACTACCGATGGCGGGTGAGACGGAGACGAAGTTCAGCTCCTGGCATCAAGCGTGGGAAGAGTTATTAACGGTCCACGTCGCCCAAATCGATGAGACCCTTTACCGGGCGGAGGAAGCGCTCGATAAATATCGTTTCATCGCCGTCAAGAATGACCTCGAAGTAACGGAACAATTGATTGCGGAACTCGAAGGGTTGATCGATGAGATGCTCGTCGAGATGTCGACGTTCAAAACGAATCAATCGGTTCTAGCCGAACTGAAAGCGCAAGGGGAAGCCGATTCAGGGCAAGTTCGGAAATCATTATTGATTCAAGCGAACTCATTCGGTCCGGCGCTTGCGCGTCTCGAAGAACGGAGTGAACAAATCGATGCGCACTGGAATGAGATGTGTCAGTACGAAGCTTCAGGTGAAGTGACGAAGGCGTATGAAACAAGCTTGCTACTCGAGCAAGAAGTAGCAACGACGCGTCAACTCGTCGAACTTGTACCGAAACAATGGAAGATTCTTGCTCATGAATTACGTCAACGGATTGATCAGCTCGGAGCAGGCTATAAGGAAATGTCGTTAGATGGGTATCCACTTGAACCACTCGGTCTCCAATCCGAGATCAAACGGTTCGAGGAACAACGTCTAAGCCTTTCTGAAAAAATCGAAATGCTAGAAGTCGATGGTTTGGAAGAGGCGATTCAACAGTTATCAGCCGATGTGGATCAAATGTATGATACGTTCCGTCGTGAGGTCGATGCGCGTCATCAAGTGAAAAAAGAAAACCAATTCTTGAAACAAAAAGCGCTACGGATGCGTGAACGGATTCATCAATTGGCACAAGAGTTCAGTATCTTACGTGAAAAATATGAAATCTCAGCAGATTTAGGGATTCACTATGAAACGATTCAGCGTGACGAAGAGCTGCTCTTTGAAGCAGCGAAAGATCTTGATGAGTCGATTGCCGGAAAAATCATCCCGTTCAGTATGCTCGAAGATCAGATGCGCGATGCGATTCGCCTCGAAGAACAGTTGATGATTCAGTACGAACGCTTTACGGTCGAACTCCAGGCACTTCGAAAAGAAGAGACGGAAGTTCGCGAACGAATCGTCGAATGGCGTCATCAGCTGTCGCAAACACGTCTCCGTCTGAAACGACTCGGATTACCGAACTTACCGGCTGAGGTGGAAGAAGCGCTCAAAAATGCGAATCGTTCACTGCAGACACTTGAAACACGGTTAGAGGAGTTACCGTTTAACGTTCGATCGATCGTCGCACAAAGTCAAGACGTCCAAGAAACGTTTAAACATGTGCAAGAACGGTTAGATACATTAGTGTTCGAAGTCACGTATGCCGAACGGCTCGTCCAGTATGCGAACCGGTACCGTCGCCACGACAACGAGATACATATGTCGCTGACGATCGCGGAAACGAAGTTCTTAGCGGGAGACTATGAACGAACGATTGTCTTAGCGGAACGTGTCCTAAATGAATACGATCCGGCCGCGATCGAACGTATTAAACGGTCGTGTGCACCAGAAGAAACATTGCACGTTTAAATCAGGATCGACAATTCAGGGTGACCGTCATGGTCACCCTATTTTTGTAAAAAGAGGAGTGAGTGGAATGGGAACACTATACGTAAACGGATTGATTCGAACGATGGCACACGAAGAGGATGTCCATTCAGCGATGTTCGTCGAGAAGACGCGGATCATCGCGATGGGAGAGGAAGGAAAGCTACGCCGCCGTTTCGGTAGACGCATTGATCAAATTCACGACTTGAACGGAAAAGCTGTATATCCAGCCTTTACGGATGCGCATATTCATCTGATCGGTTACGGGGAAGCGATCAATCGTGTCGATGCCTCGCGCTATACGACGCTTGAAGCGTTAGGGCAAGCTTTTCTCAAGGCGGAACCAGTCAATGGGATCCATGTGGCAGAAGGCTATGACGAAACGAAGCTTGATCGTGCACCGACGAAAGCATGGCTTAATCAGTTGTTCCCTGACGCACCTGCCTTGTTGAAACGAACAGACCGGCATACAGCACTTGTCAACGATGTCTTGTTCCAACAGCTCGGATATAAAGCGTCGACTGTCATCGAAGGTGGAAAGGTCGGTTTATCGGATAATGGAGAAGCTGACGGATTCTTGTACGATGCGGCGCTTGAACCTCTATATGCGTTACAAGCTGGAAACTTGGAGCGGAATAAAGCGTCCCTTCGATCAGCGATTAAGAACTTATACCAATATGGCATCATTGCGGCACACACAGAAGACTTGTCGTATCACGGAGATGTCGCGGACATTTTGCAAGCTTATAAGGAAGTGACGCAAGAGACAGGCTTCCATACGCATCTGCTCGTGCATCATCTTGTCATCGATGAGTTCGTGCAACAACAACCTACTTTACCGTCAACGATGTCAATCGGTGCGATGAAACTGTTCGTCGACGGCGCGCTCGGAGGACGAACAGCTCTTCTCGGTCGTGGTTATTCCGATGATCCGACGACACGTGGTATCGAAGTGCATACGCCAGAACAACTCGAACAACTCGTCAAACGCGCACGTAGTTACGGGTTCACAGTCGCGGCACATGTCATCGGTGATTTAGCGATCGAGCGGTTCGTACAGGTGCTCGAGAAGTATCCGGCACCAAAAGGGAAACGAGATCGCATCATTCATGCGACAGTCGTCCGACCAGAAACGCTTGCGCGAATTCGGAAGTTACCGGTCTTGATTGACGTTCAACCAGTCTTTTTACTAGATGACGCCGACTTCATCGTCGATCGACTCGGCTTGAACCGCTTAGACTGGAGTTATCGTTTACGTTCGTTAGCTGAGACCGGCGCACTGTTGTGCGGCGGAGCAGATGCGCCGATCTCTGACCCCGATGTCCGACGGTCGCTTTATGCAGCGACGGAAGGAACGGCAGGGCGTGTCAATAAGACGAACGAGACGTTATCGATGTTTGAAGCCTTGTTGCTCTTTACGAAAAATCCACATCTCGCGACGGAAACACACGGTCGAAAAGGATTGCTCTTACCAGGCTATGATGCCGACTTCGTCATCTTTGAAGAAGACTTCTATCGCTTGCGTGGGGAAGCCATCTTGAATAACCGTTTGGTCGAGACAGTCCAAGCTGGAAAAACCGTTTATCAGGCGGAAGCCGCGTTAGTGTGATGTTTGCGCATAGTGTGAAATAGCTTCCGAATAGAACGTCGAAAGTCCGGGTGCATACGCATCGTAATAGGCACGGAATCGTTCGTCAGACACATACATCTGACCGAGTGAGGCAAAGAGAGATAATGCGCACGGGTAATAGTACGTATCGATGAAATCATGTTGTTCTTTGACGACTTGTTGAACGTCCGGATCCGTCGTCGCGTGCCCGTCGCGGTAAAGGGTCGTCAAGCGCTGATCGAGTTGCTTATGCATGCTGCTCAGTTGTTCTTTCTCTTTCGGTGTTCGTTGTTGTTGTCTTTTTGCACTGATTCGATAGGCGTCAGTGTCACCGTAGTGTTGCTGGACTTCATCTGCATGTTGCTTTTCATGCGTAACGATCTCTTCGTGGCGCAAACCGCGGAATAATTGTTCGTCTTTCATCGGAATTCCTCCTTTTAAGGTGAGTAATGTCTGTTCAGCGAGTCGAGCAAGCATTTGATAATGCGAAGCTTTTTCTTGAAGGAGTGCAATCTGCTTTTTCAGTGTCGTATGATGATTGGAATCAGATTGCGTGAGTAATCTTTGGATTTCTGACAGTGGGAAATCAAGAGAGCGGTAGAGCAGGATTTGTTGTAAACGTAAAAGATCCTCTCTGCTGTAACTTCGGTGACCAGCATTGGTACGCTTTGGCACGAGGAGACCGATCGTCTCATAATGATAGAGTGTTCGTTTTGTGACGCCGGTCAGTTTGGCGATTTCCTGAGTGGAATACATCATTTGTGTACCTCCTTTGATTGGAGTATAAAGGGTGACGTAACGGAAGACGCAATAAAAAAATCTGCCCCGAGGAGGCAGATTTTTTTATGGTCATAAGAACGAGCGTTGAATCTTATGCCAAAATGTATTGTTCGTCAATTTGACGGTTTTCAGTTCTTTTTCAGAAAGCTGGATATCGACTGAATCTGTTCGTGTGAGACTGAGTGCTTCGTTATCCATCCCGATGATCGGATAGTCGTTTCCGTCCTCGATGATGCGTAACGAAAGTTTCCGTCCACGGTTCAGTAGGAAAGCAGAACCGAGTGTCCGGTACCGGTTGTTGTTGACGGAAGCAATTTCGCTGACTTGAAGACAGTGAATCAATGGATCGACGATCGCACCAGAGAGTGACTTATTATAAGCCGTAGAGCCCGTTGGTGTTGAGATGACCATTCCATCCCCGCGGAATGTCTCAAACAGGAAGTCGTCGATATAGACTTCGATTGCGAGTGATTTGATGATGCTCGACTTCACGGAACATTCGTTCAGACAGAGCATCGGTGGTCCACCGTTGATGGATGCTTCGAGCAGTGGATAACGACGTACTTCGATTTCGCCATCCGAGACACGGTTGCCTGTCTCTTTAAAGATGGCTTCGACCGCCGAAAGATCATTGATATCAAAATCACAGTAGAACGAGTTGGGTCCTTCAGCGAATCCAACATAGATCGCATCATCACGGAAACCTGTGAAGCGTGCCGCTTGCAAGAAAGCCCCATCTCCACCAATCGAGACGATGATGTTTGCTTGTCGGTGATCTTGGACGACGTTCAGTCCGTATCGTGTACCGACATCAATCAACTTTCGCACCTGCGTCTCGTGTCTTTGTGTATTTCGGTAGTACAGGTAGACATTATTTCGAGCCATGGTCAATTCCCCCTTGAAAGCGTTTCATGAACTCTTTCATTATACCTGTTTTTTAGAAAGACGGGTACTGAAGTCCATCAATTATGGCAGAATGCTTGCCATCTTCGCGGATCATTCCTATAGTTAAATAGAAAATATAGTATATCCAATCAGGGGAAAAGGGGAATTCATAATGGCAACGTTTAAAGGAAATCCAATCACACTTCAAGGTACAGCGGTTCAAGTCGGACAAACAGCACCTGACTTTCAAGTGTTAGCTAACGACTTATCACCGGTAACACGTGATACATATCAAGGTGTCCGGATCATCAGCGTCGTCCCATCGATCGATACAGGCGTTTGTGATGCGCAAACACGTAAATTCAATGAAGAAGCAGCAACAATCGAAGGTGTGACGGTCATGACGGTTTCAAACGACCTTCCATTCGCACAACGTCGCTGGTGCGCATCAAGCGGTCTCGATCAAGTCGTGACGTTGTCTGATCACCGTGATCTTTCATTCGGTACACAGTATGGCGTAGCCATCGAAGAATTACGCCTGCTTGCCCGTTCTGTTTTCGTTCTTGATTCAAACAACGAGATTACGTACGTTGAATATCTTGAAGAATCAACAGACGAAGTCAATTTCGAAGCAGCACTCGCTGCAGCACGTGAAGCGAAGTAAGAATGGTTTACAAACGCCGCTGAAGCGTTACAATAGAACTAATGATAGAAACGGCTCCCGCTCTACGGGGGGCCGTTTCGTTTTGGAGAGGATGACGTACATGGAGCCGTTAGAAAAGTTATATAAGGAATTAACACGTCAAACAAAACAAATCGAACGTGATCTTGATATGCCCTATTTAGAAGCGTTGACGACGGTGATTGATCGATTGAACGATCGTCATACTGAAAATGTAGACAAAGAAGTCATTCGGAAGGCAGTATCGCTTGCTATTCTAGAAGGGATGAAACAAGCGCAACCGAACCATTTGCCGACGCCAGATAGCGTCGCTTTGTTTGCTGGTTATCTAATCGGGAAATTGGTAGGTAAGGAGGACATCCGACTACTTGAGTTGGGGAGTGGGACAGGTGGCATGTTACATGCTGTCTTAAGTCAACTTTCGACAGGTACATCTGCTGAGGCGGTCGAGGTGGATGAGACATTGATTCGTTTATCGGCAGCGGTAACGGAATTACTCGACTATCCAGTCACGTATACCCATCAAGATGCGTTACGACCATTATTGTTAGATCCAGTTGATCTTGCGATGGCTGATCTTCCTGTCGGTTATTATCCGGATGAAGAGGCTGCCGCTTCTTACATCTTGAAACGAGACGAAGGCATGAGCTACAGTCATTTCTTGTTGATTGAACAAGCGATGCAATACGTCAAACCAGGTGGATTCGGTGTCTTCGTCATCCCGAACGGTCTTTTCCAGCATGATACGGAAGGGAAGTTGAAACAGTACTTCGAATCCAAAGCGCATGTCATCGGTATTTTGCAGTTGCCGCTCACGATGTTCAAACAAGAACAGGCAGCAAAAAGTTATTTGATCGTCCGTAATCATTTAGCCGGTATGAAGATGCCAAAACAAGCATTGCTTGCTGAGTTGCCATCGTTCACAGATGCCCGCGCGTTTGGTGGTATGGTGAAACAGATTGATGAATGGATTAACACAGAATTAAAATGAATTACGCAAAGTGATTGAAATCTGTCGTTAATTTGACTATTCTAGTTGTAGAACAGAAATAGAAGAAAACCTAAACAGATGTGAATGTTCATTGGATTCAAATGGAAAAGGGGAAAAATCATGGCAAAAATTATGGCGGTAAACGCAGGTAGTTCGTCTTTGAAGTTCCAATTGCTCGAAATGCCGAACGAAACGATGATCGCAGTCGGACTCGTTGAACGCGTCGGTAAAGACGATGCAATCTTTACGATTAAATATGGTGAAGGACAAAAGTATACAGATGTCCTCCCGCTTGCAACACATAAAGAAGCAGTCGAGTTGTCACTCGAAAAATTAATGGAGTTCGGAATCATCTCGTCTTACGATGAGATTAAAGGTGTTGGACACCGTGTGCTTCATGGTAAAGAAAAATATGCAGACTCTGTATTGATTACAGATGAAGTCATGCACGATATCGAGTCTTACACAGAGCTCGGACCACTTCACATTCCACCAAACTTGATCGGAATCCGGGCATTCCAAGCATTACTTCCGGAAGTACCACAAGTGGCAGTCTTCGATACAGCGTTCCACCAAACGATGCCAGAAGAAAACTTCCTTTACAGCTTGCCGTATGATTACTATACAGAATACGGTATCCGTAAATATGGTTTCCACGGTACGAGCCACAAATACGTTACGGAACGTGCATCTGAATTACTCGGTCGTCCGTTAAAAGACCTCCGTTTGATCTCATGTCACCTAGGTAGCGGAGCATCAATCGCAGCAGTTTCAGGTGGCGAATCAATCGATACGACAATGGGCTTCACACCGCTTGAAGGGATCACGATGGGAACACGTTCTGGTTCACTTGACCCAGCGTTGATTCCATTCTTGATGGAGAAAACAGGGAAAACAGCAGAAGACGTCTTGAACGTCATGAACAAAGAGTCTGGAATCTACGGTCTTTCAGGTCTTTCAAGTGACTTGCGTGATGTCCAGACAGCTGCTAAAGAAGGGAACCATCGTTCAGAGATGGCACTCCGTATCTTTGCGAACCGTATCCACGGTTACATCGGGCAATACGCTGCTGAGATGAACGGTGTCGATGCGATCATCTTCACAGCCGGCGTCGGAGAAAACTCAGATTCAATCCGTGAGCGTGTCTTACGTGGTCTTGAATTCATGGGCGTTTACTGGGATCCATCACTCAACAACGGAGCTCGTGGAGAAGAACTCTTCATTAACTACCCACACTCACCAGTTAAAGTCATCATCATTCCAACGAATGAGGAATTGATGATTGCACGCGACACGGTTCGTGTTGGTGGATTAGTTGCTCAAAACGCATAATCGTTTCAAAAGGACTGAGTCGTTATTCCAACGATTCAGTCCTTTTTTTAATGAAATCTATGAAAGGAAATATACGAACGTACGATCTATTGTTACGATGTTTGTCATATAACGAAAAATGAATCGTCATCTTTGTAAAAATAAACCCAAAAAAGGTCGATTTCTTAAAAAAATGAGTCGTTTGTAACATAAAAGTAATAGTACAGACATATTTTTGTGGTCTATATGTAACGGCACTCCCTCGTTTTGTCATGTATATTAATCTCAGTTAACAAACACGAAACAATGATGGAGGAGAAAATACATGATGAAACGGATGCTCGCAAGTGTTTTAACGGTCGTGTTAGCACTCAGTTCGTTTGCAGGTCTTCAAGCAGAGGCTGCAACTAAGAAAAGCGTCAAGTCAACAGTCGATAGCCTAGTCATTCGTCAGAAAGCTACTACTTCTTCGAAAAAGCTCGGTCTTCTATATAAGAACCAAACGTTATCGTACAAAGCAAAAACAGGTAACTGGTATAAAGTAAGTTACAAAGGTAAAACAGCTTACCTTAGCGCAAGCTACTCGAAAGTCGTAACGTCAAGCAGTTCGAAAAAACAATCGACAGGTGGTTGGAAAACAATCACGAACGTGAGCGCAACAGCTTACACACCGTATGATCCAGGTAGTGGTAATCTGACAGCAATCGGTTGGAACATCAAAAGCTCGAAAAAGAAAGTCGTAGCGGTTGATCCACGTGTCATTCCACTTCGTTCGACAGTGAAAGTGTATTACAAAGGGAAATTAAAAGGGACGTATACAGCTGCTGATACTGGCGGTGCCATCAAAGGGAAGAAGATGGATATCCTTTACTACTCTCGTTCAGAAGCATTCAACTGGGGTCGTCGTACGGTTACAGTAAAATACAAATGATTTTAAACCATCGGACATTGGTTCGATGGTTTTTTTGATTAAGTAGCTCGTCAAAAAAGCCTTGCTTCCTTTGAAATGAAGGAAGAAAGGCTTTTTGTAGAAGAGTGATTCATAAACGGACAATCAAGACGTCACATTTTGCGTAACGCGTAATGCTTTCAGAGACACTACCGATGAAGAAACGCTCGACAGCGTTTAAACCAGTTGCGCCACAGATGATTAAATCGGCATCGTGATTAGGGGCAAGCTTTTTAGCGATCGTTACTTTCGGTGAGCCGTATTCAATCGCTACTTCGACTTCCTGTACACCGCGATCTTGAGCGGTCTTGACGTATTCGTCTAGCAATTCCTTCGCGTAAGATTCGGCACGTTCCGTGATGGTGCGGTCATAGGCTTCAACTGTTGCGAATGTCCGTGTATCAATGACGTGTGCGATGATCAATTTTGCATCATTTCGCAATGAAACATCGATTGCCGTCTCGAAGGCACGTTCTGCCTCTTTTGAGCCATCTACTGCTACGAGTACATTATGATAGACGATTGCCATGATGAATCCATCCCTTCGTAATCGATATGATGAGTACACCCTAATTATACCATTCTCTTACTAGGAGCGGATGAAACATTCAGTGAGTTCTAAAAATTGTCCTTCCTTTCCGTTCCGTCGTAAGATGGAGTCAGTGAAAGGGGGCGATGCCAAGATGAGGCACGCGTTAATTACAGCAGGTACAAAAGGACTGGGAGAACGAGTGACGCGCCAGTTACTGGAAGAAGGTTGGAAAGTGACGGCGTTTCATCGTTCCGAACCCGAATTTACACATCCGAATCTCATGACGATTCAAGCGGATGTGACGAATCAAGAAGAATTGGAACGCGCAACCCAACAAGCAATCAACGAGCATGGTCGGATTGATGCGTTGATACTTAATGCAGGACCTTATATATTCGAACGAAAAGCATTAGTGGATTATACTGATCAGGAATGGAATGAAGTGATCACCGGAAATCTGACAGCTAGTTTTTGGCTGTTACGTCAAGTATTACCCGTCATGCGTAAGCAAGCCTATGGTCGAATCATTACGTACGGTTTCCCGGAGAGTGCAACAGCGCCGGGATGGGTATGCCGGGCGGCGTTCGCTGCTGCTAAAAGCGGGATGGTGAGTTTGACGAAGAGTGTAGCGCTTGAAGAAGCGGAACACGGCATCACGGTCAACATGGTCAACCCGGGAAACATCGTCGGTGACAATAAGACGAAGCAAATTTCTGAAGCGGAGCAAGATGAGGCGACGCCGGTCGGAAGAACGGGTGTCGGAGAAGATATCGCTCGCGCGATCTCCTTCTTGTTGGCAGAAGAATCAAGTATGATTACGGGAGCAATCCTCGATGTGACAGGTGGCGTCAATGTCGTCCATCAATCCCGTAAATAAGCAAAAACATCTAATCCAAGCAATGGATTAGATGTTTGAGACTGAAGATAAGGTGCAATTTTTCTCTAACGAGAAGGATTGCGCTTTTTTTGTTCGTCTCGAATCGTTTTCCTGGGACAAGCATCGCTCCGCTGCAGGGTCGCTCTTGCTTGTTTTTCCCGAGGAAGCGATGTCGAGTGAACAAAACGCTCCTCAAATCCTTCGGTATAAAAAGAATGACGCGTCACACGCCACTCCTACAGGAAAAAGCGCAATTTTGCGCTGTCAGAGACAAACAAGACCCGTTTTCCTGCTTGAATGAAGCGGGAAAACTGGCTTGTGTCTCGCTTGAGGAAAGGGCGTGAAAAGACGAGACATTTTTTTAGTCAGCCATTTTGTCTATAATCAGAAACACCTAATCCAAGAGATGGATTAGGTGTTTGTCTTGAGTTAAGATGACGGAATGGATTGAAGATGTTTTGGTGTGCGAGTTAACGCAACTGGACCTTCCGCAGTGAGATGAATATCATCCTCGATACGGACGCCACCGACACCTGGAACATAAATGCCTGGTTCGAGTGTGTAGACGATACCAGCTTCAGCCGTCAGTAGATTGTTTGACGCGAGAGACGGGAATTCATGAACCTCGATTCCGAGTCCGTGCCCGACACGGTGCGTGAAGTACTGTCCGTAGCCAGCGTTTGTAATAACGTCACGGGCTGCCTTATCTAATGAACCGAGTGTCGTGCCGATCTGACTCGCTTCTGTCGCGGCTTCAAGTGCTTGGCGAACCGTTTCATAGATCTTTTTCTGTTCTTCGTTCGCTTCGCCATAAATGAAGGTCCGTGTAATATCGGAACAGTAGCCTTTCCAAACGACGCCGAGGTCGAATAAGACGAAGTCGCCTTCTTGGATGACACGGTCGCCGGGTACACCGTGCGGATCAGCACTGTTTGCACCAAATAAAACAAGCGTATCAAATGACATCTCGCGGACACCTTTTTTCTTCATTTCATATTCGATTTCCGCAATGACTTCGATTTCCGTGATCCCCGGGCGAATCGCTTGTTTACCGATTTCGATTGCTTCGTCCGCAAGTGCTGCGGCTTCTTGAAGAATAGCGATTTCTTCCGGTGTTTTCTTCAGACGAAGCGCTTGTAAAGACTCACCGATATCAAGAATGGCTGCGTTCTCGAGACGTGAGCTTAGTTCCTGATAGCGACTGAACGTCATGTGTTCCCCTTCGATACCGATTCGGTTATTCGAGTGTTCGAATGTCGCGAATAATTCTGCTAATCGATCAAACGGGTTTTCGTGATCCTCATACGTCACGACGTCTCCTTCCCAAGGACTCGCTGCAACGATACTTGCTTCGAGTGCCGGACAGAATAATACATGTTTGCCGGTTACATCGACGAGGACCGCCATGACACGTTCGTGGGGTTCAGCGTAGACTCCTGAGAAATAAAAGACATTTGCCTTCGAAGTGACGACGGCTAAGTCGATTCCTTGTTCTTTCAGGAATTCACTGATTTGGTTCGTACGTTCGCTCATATATGATTCCACCTCTCTACTCATTTTCTACATAAGTATATCATCGTCCGGTTCGAAAAACATTTATCGTAAATCAGACTAGTACACGTTTTCATCTTTAGAGTAGTACAGTATAATGACAGGAGAGTAGAAAAAAGGAAAAGAAGGGATACAGTATGCCTACGAAACACGAACAGATCATTCGACATATCGAAGATCTTGATGTCGGAACAAAGATTTCCGTCCGACAAATCGCGAAGGATTTGACCGTATCCGAGGGGACGGCTTATCGCGCCATCAAGGAAGCAGAAAATTTAGGGTTCGTCTCGACGATTGAGCGAGTCGGAACGATTCGGATTAAAAAGAAACAAAAAGAAAATATCGAGAAGCTGACATTCGCGGAAGTCGTGAACATCGTTGACGGTCAGGTGCTCGGTGGTCGAAATGGATTACACAAGACGCTGACGAAATTCGTCATTGGCGCAATGAAGCTCGAAGCCATGATGCGCTATATCGATGTCGATAGTCTCGTCATCATCGGAAACCGCGAAAAAGCACATGAACTCGTGCTTGAAGCAGGAGCTGCTGTATTGATTACCGGTGGCTTTGATACGACGGAGGATGCAAAACGATTAGCGGATGAGATGGAGTTGCCGATCATTTCGACGTCCTACGATACGTTCACGGTTGCGACGATGATCAACCGTGCGATTTATGATCGATTGATCAAAAAGGAGATTTTACTCGTTTCGGATATTTTAATTCCGTTGCATGATACGTTCTATTTACAGACGACGGATCCGATTTCACGCTGGCACGAGTTGAATGAGCAGACGAAACACAACCGTTATCCCGTCATCGATGAACAAATGAAGGTCGTCGGTGTCGTGACAGCGAAGGACATCATTGACCGTCCGCATGATTGGGCTGTTGAAAAAGTCATGACCCGTCATCCGATCACGGTGGGTATTCGAACGAGTGTCACGAATTCTGCGCATCAGATGGTCTGGGAAGGAATCGAGATGTTACCGGTCATCGACCAGTACGGTCGATTGCTCGGGATCATTAGCCGTCAAGACGTCCTCAAGGCACTGCAACTCGCGAATCGTCAGCCACAAGTCGGAGAGACGTTCGACGATCTAATTACAGGACAGATCAAGGCGGCAGAGGACGAACGGGGACCGTACTTATCGCTTGAGGTCTCGCCGCAAATGACGAACTTCATGGGGACTGCTTCGAGTGGGGTGTTGACGACGCTTCTAGTCGAAGGAGCGACGCGAATGTTGCGCCATATGAAAAAAGGTGACCTTGTCATCGAGAACGTCAGCATCTATTTCATTAAACCTGTTCAAATCGAGAGCACGGTAACGATCCGGGCGAATGTCTTTGACGTCGGTCGAAAATTCGGGAAAGTCGATGTCGAGATGTATCAAGGCACACAAATCGTTGCGAAGGCACTCGTGACATCCCAACTCATCGATCGTTAAATGAATCAAAAAGAACCGAAGTCAATGGACTTCGGTTCCTCTGAATCTAGCTCAGGATTGCTCCATCTCGCGGACGACATACGGATAAATCTTTTTGTAACGGATGAATCCGGCGATGAATGAAGCAACACCGACGATGATTAAAATGGAACAAACGATTTTCCCGACGAGTGTCGTTAATCCGTTTCCGGAAACGAACTGGTTGACGGCGAATAGGATGACGAACAAGCTCAACCAAATGCTCGCTTGCGTATTGAACAAGTATTTTCGGTTCGTGCTTTTCGTATGGAACGCGCGGCGTTTTGCTAACAAATACCCACCAAGCGAGAAAACGATGAGGGCGATGAGGATGAATTGCATGTTAAAAGGACCTCCTTTTTGTCTTCATCTCATATCATATCAAGATTAGAGGAGCTGTGCACAGTGAAAGAGCAAATCAAACAAATGATTGAAGCGGCAGATACGATCATCATTCATCGTCATGAACGACCAGATCCCGATGCACTCGGTAGTCAGTTCGGCTTACAATTGACTCTACAAAATCAGTTCCCTGAAAAAACAGTTTTGTCAGCAGGTGAGATGGCGACATCATTGTCATTCATGGGAGAGCTCGATCAAGTAGACGATGAATTATACAAAGAGGCGTTAGTCGTGATTCTGGATACAGCGAATCAAGCGCGGATTGACGGGAAGGTTGCGATGACAGGAAAAGACGTCATTAAAATCGACCATCATCCGGATGAAGATCCATACGCACCAGTGCAACTCGTCGATACGACGATGAGTTCGACATCGGAATTGCTCGTTCATTTATTGAACGAATGGGGATACGAGATTCCAACATCAGCTGCCATTCAATTCTACGCTGGGATCGTCGGTGACACAGGACGTTTCCAATTCCGTGGTACGACGAAACGAACATTTGAAGTCGCAGCGCAATTGATTGATGCAGGAATCGATACGGACTGGTTGTATCGCAATATGTACGAAACAGAACTTGCAGCGCTTCATTTACAAGGATATGTCCTTCAACATATTCAATTGACGGATCAAGGTGTCGGTTATGTCGTATTGACACAAGATACGTTGAAGCAGTTTGGGGCGACGGTTGAGCAAGCATCGTTGCTCGTCAATAGTTTTGCCGGTTTAAAAGGCATGAAGTGTTGGGCATTGTTCCTTGAAACGGACACGGAGGTTCGCGTCCGGATTCGTTCGAAGGGTCCCGTCATCAATGAAGTAGCAAAAGAATTCAATGGTGGTGGACATCCGATGGCGTCTGGTGCAACGATTGGACAGTTGAGTGAGGTCGAACGTGTCATCCGTCGTCTGGACGAGGTCGCTGCTAACTTCCAGTTTTAAATGGAAAAAGGCTGCTCGGTCTCACTCCTCTCATTGAGGAAGCGAAGCGAACAGCCTTTTTACGCTTATTGCGTTTTTGTTTCGTCTTGCGGAATGAACCAAACGCCACGATCTGTGTGATCTTCAATGACATTCAGTTGAAGTTCAGCGACAGATTTGCGAATCTTCTCAGCGATTTCTTCCGTTTCAGTAAAAGCGGTAACACCGAGCTTTAATTGTTCGACTTTTTCACGTGCGATTTGACTGCGATTCAAAATCATGAGAAACGCTCCTTCCGTACCCGTCATGATATTTCTATACTTATTGTATCGAATAATAAATCAGATGGCGAGTACTTGAGTCAGTTAGATATGAATGTTCTGAAAACTTTTAAAAACATCCATCAGAAGAGAAAGGAGAATGGAAGATGCATATAAATGTTCGAACGCAGTTTAGTCCATTGCAGAGTTTAGTTCGAATCGAGCCCTATCTCGATGAACTAGTCCGTCGACACATCGGACGAGCGGTCATCTGTGAAACGACATTGACAGGAGTTCCCGCATTCATCGATGCATGTCAGCGTCGAAATATGCAACCGATCGTCGGATGGGAGCAGCGAATCGAAGAAGAAGAATTTTGTATCTTATGGTTTGCTTTTTCTTCTGATGGACTGCGTCAACTGTATCGACTAGCCAGTCAACAAGGGGAGACTGAAGTTTCATCACTGATCGCGGTGCTTGTGCCACTGCGTCAAGCCTCTGAAGATGCGACGCGTCTACGTCGTTCCTTCGTTCAATGGATGGGACACGTTCAAGGAGCGCGTACATATATGGGCGTGACCTCTAGTCGCTCAACGGTCGAACGAGAGAGTCGTGCGCGTTACCGCGAAGTAGCAGCAGCGCTTGGTGTTGAGACCATCCCAGTCGATCCTGTTCGTTACATTCGTCGAGATGAAGCGCCAGCGTATCAAGCAATACGTGCGATTGGTGAGGCGACGACGTTCCAAGACCAAAAGACAGATCGTCTGATGCATTTAAAGACCCGAGAAGAATTACTCGAAGACTTTACCGAGCGAGAAATTACTATGATAGAGCAGTTTGCTGCGACTTCTGAACGCTTAGAATTACCGTTTCAACAACGTCCACTGCCACGTGTCGCGGAAGACTCGAATGCGTTGTTACGGAAACGTGCTGAGGAAGGTTTACTCGCACATGGTTATGAAAGTAAAGAAGCACGGGAACGCCTCGCTTATGAACTATCAGTCATCCATAAGACAGGATTTGCCGATTACTTCTTAATTGTTGAAGAACTCGTACGTAGCGCAAAAGCGAAAGGCATCTTCGTTGGACCCGGTCGGGGCTCAGCAGCTGGATCACTTGTCAGCTACGCGCTTGGGATCACGACGGTGGATCCATTGAAATATGGATTACTATTCGAACGATTCTTGAACCCCGAGCGGATTTCCATGCCGGATATCGATATCGATATCGAAGATGAACGACGCGAAGAAGTATTAGAGGATCTCGTAACGCGTTACGGAAAAGACCACGTCGCTCAAATTGGTACATTATCGACGCTCGGTGCCAAAGCCGCTTTGCGAGACGTCGGACGGACGCTAGCATTTTCGAAGGATGAGTTAGATGCTGCAGTTAAACAGCTTGGAAAATCAACGACGTTACAAGGGATCGAACAAAATAAACAGACATATCGTTGGTTCTCTGGAAGCGAAAAGCGCCGGCAATTGTTGCAACTGGCGCAAGCGGTCGAGGGTCTTCCGCGACAACGTTCGGTTCACGCGGCCGGTGTCGTCATTGGATCTGAACAGCTCGTCGAGACGACACCTGTTGAAACGGGACCAAATGAACGGTATGTGACGCAGTTCTTGATGCAGGCGTTGGAACGTCAAGGATTGTTGAAAATTGACTTGTTAGGACTACGAAATCTCAGTCGTTTGCGTCGGATGGAAGAATTGATTCGTCGGGAACAGCCATCCTTTACGCTCGCGCAAATACCGGAAGAAGACCGCGCGACATTCCAAGTCTTTGCCTGCGCCGAGACGGATGACATTTTCCAATTCGAGTCGACAGGTATGAAACAGACGTTGCGCGAAGTCAAACCGAATCGGTTCGAGGATTTGGTGGCAACGATGTCACTCTATCGTCCGGGACCAATGAAATTCATTGATCTGTACGCGAAACGAAAAGCTGGTCAACCTTATCAAATGTTGCATCCCGTATTAGAAGACGTACTTGCACCAACGTATGGCATCATCGTCTATCAAGAGCAAGTCATGGAAATCACCCGTCGAGTGGCTGGATTTACACTGGCACAAGCAGATTTATTACGACGTGCGATTTCTAAGAAAAGTACGGATTCGCTCGAACAGGAACGGGTTCGTTTTCTCGAAGGAGCAAAGTCGAATGGATTCGATGATGCGATCGCACAATCACTCTATGAACAAATTGAGCGATTCGCTGGGTATGGATTCAACCGAAGCCATGCAGTCGCCTATTCAAAGATTAGTTATGCCCTCGGGTATATCAAAGCGCATTTCCCGCACATTTTCTTGCTCGTCTCGGTCGAACAACCGGAGCGCCTCGTCCGATTGATGCGTGAACGACGTCTCCCTGTCCTATCGCCGGACGTCTGGATTTCGGATTACCGTTCTTCACTAGAAGGCAAAGGGATTCGACTCGGTATCCATGTGATCAAAGGCATTTCAGAACGAGAGTTCGAGCGTGTAAAGGAAGCATCGAAGCACACAGCGACGATTGCTGATCTATTGACCCACGTCGGATGGGGCAAGAAGGAACGTGCGAAAATTGAATTGTTACTCTACAGTGGTGCGCTAGACCGAGCGACGCACGGCGATCGCGGACTCGCCGAACAAGAGGTACTCGAGTATTTCACTGAGTCATCGAATACATTACTTCCGGACGAACTGGCAACCCTCGGGAAACGCCGGACACAGAAGTCATCGAAACGAAGCGATTCCGACTGGGCACGATTAGAACGGGAAGCGCTTGGATTCTGGCTGACGTATTCGCCATTGACGACAGCGATGAAAGCTCCGGTTGAATCTGTTTATTTCCATGACCTTGGAGTCGGTTCGGAAACACATTATTTAGTCTGTTATATTGATCAGATTCGAGAGTTCAAGACGAAACGTGGTCAAACGATGGCGGTCATTCAGGCAGTCGACGGGTATTCGAATGAGGAGGTCGTCGTCTTCCCGAATCAATATGAACGATTCCGTCGATCGCTTTATTTAGGGAACGTCTTACTGATTGAACTAAAAGTTCAAGATCGCGATGGGGAGCGCCAGTTCATTTTGGAACGTCTCCGTCCGCTTGGGCAAGATGTGCTGTTCGTCAAGTTAACATCAAAAAATGAGCTGGCCGCACTCGAGCAGTTACTTGAAGCGGCACCAGGCGATATTCCAGTCGTCGTTCGCTACGCGGATTCACGCGAGACGAAATCATTACCGCCGCTTTATGCAGTTCAGCATGATGAGGAATTACTAGCTCGGCTACGTATTCGGTTTGGCGAGGATCGTGTCGTCCTGAAAAATGTCCCCCGCTCAAACTAGTACTAGGTAATAAGATTTGTTATAATAAGGGGTAATTGGTCTGACCAATGCCACCAATTGAAGCAACCGACTGAAGGGTCAGAAAGGTGGTGCCGTATCGATATGGAGAAGAAACGAAATGCGTTTGAAGCCAATATCGCGGCGATTAAATTGATGATCGAACAAGATGGATTAGTTCCAGGAGACCGTATTCCATCGGAACGGGAACTGGCAGAACGACTATCCATCAGTCGACCGTCCGTACGAGAAGCATTACGGACGCTCGCTTATTTAGGGATCGTCGAGACACGACATGGAGGCGGAAGCTTTCTTTTGAACCGTGACGATCATACCTATATTCAAATCATCGCTCAATTCTTAGTGACTGGCGATTCGAAGTTCGAAGACTTGGCAGGAACGCTCCGCTTGCTTGAGCAAGCAGCGCTCGCGCAGCTGGATGACCTTTCGGTGCTTGCACCAGTCGTATCATCCGATGCAGCGTTTCGTGAGACGTTGATTCAGACGGTCGATAACGATTTGTTTGAACGAATCTGGCGACAAGTCAATGCCTTCCATAAAAGCTTCGGTCAAGGGGAACTCTATACGCAGGCGGAACGGGAACAACTCTTGAACCGCCCATAGGATGACAAGGGGGAACTGAACGTGCAAGCATTTTTTCGAAAACCTAAAAAGTTCGTCACGCTGACTTCGAAGGAGCAGCGTGTCGATGTGCCAGTTGGCCTAATGACGAAGTGTCCGAAATGTAAATTAATCCAATATACGAAACAACTGGAGGCGAACTTACGTGTCTGTTCATGTGGGTATCATCACCCGTTGACCGCGCAAGAACGTTTTACGCAATTATTCGATGAAGGTTCGGTGACGTATTTCGACTTACCGGCAGTTCAAGCGGATCCGCTTGGATTCCAGGATTACCCGGAAAAATTAAAGGGCGACCAAGTCAGAACGGGTCTTGAGGAAGCGATCGTCTGTGGCGTCGGGAATGTGAATGGTCACCCACTCGTCGCTTGTGTCATGGATGCACGATTCCGGATGGGTTCGATGGGTGCAGCGGTTGGTGCTGCGATTTCTGAAGCGGTTCGTTACGCAACGAAACATCGTCTACCTGTCACGATTTTCTCCGCTTCAGGTGGAGCACGGATGCAAGAGGGAATGGTTAGTCTCATGCAGATGGCGAAATCGAGTCTCTTCTTAAAACAGCATTCAGATGCTGGACTACTTTATATTTCTTGTATGACTCATCCGACGACCGGCGGGGTATCAGCAAGTTTTGCGATGCTCGGTGACTTTAACATCGCTGAACCGGGGGCGTTGATCGGATTTGCAGGTCGACGGATCATCGAACAGACGATACGTGAAAAACTACCGGAAGATTTCCAAACAGCAGAATTCTTATTACAAGCAGGTCAACTGGACGATGTCGTATCACGACATGATCTGAAAACGTACTATACGCGAATCTTAAAGCTACATGCGGAGGGAACGAACCATGCAACCATTTGACCAACCAGTCATCGCGTTACGCGAAAAAATTCTTGAGCTCCATGATATGGCGGAAACACAAGGACTAGACTTCAAGGAAGAACTTCAACTTCTTGAAGAACGCCTTCATCGGTTAGAACTCGATATTTACGGGAATATGAAAGCGTGGAATCGCGTTCAATTGGCACGTCATCCAGAACGTCCAACAACACTCGATTACATTGAATCCATTTGTGAAGATTTCATCGAACTGCACGGCGATCGTCATGGATATGATGATGCGGCAATCGTCGGTGGAATCGGAACACTGAATGGTCGTCCGGTGACGATCATCGGTCATCAACGCGGAAAAGATACAAAAGAAAACATTCGTCGTAATTTCGGGATGCCACATCCGGAAGGGTATCGAAAAGCACTACGTCTCATGCAACAAGCGGAGAAATTCAATCGACCGATCATTACGTTCATCGACACGAAAGGGGCTTACCCAGGACGTGCAGCAGAAGAACGTGGTCAGAGTGAGGCCATCGCGAAAAACCTGTTTGAGATGGCTGGTATGACGGTTCCAATCATCTCAATCGTCATCGGTGAAGGTGGATCAGGTGGTGCTTTAGGAATCGGAGTGTGTGACCAACTCTTGATGCTCGAGAATTCAACGTATTCGGTCATCTCTCCTGAAGGTGCTGCAGCATTGTTGTGGAAAGATGCAAGTCTTGCGGAGAAAGCGGCAGAATCGATGAAGATCACAGCACCTGATTTATTACGACTCGGGATCGCTGATGCCATCATTCCAGAAGTCGTCGGAGGGGCGCATCTCGATGTGTCATTACAGGCGGATAAATTAAAAACTGTATTGGTACAGAAGCTCGAATCATTGGTTCACCTGACCAAGGAAGAGCTCATTGATCAGCGGACCGAAAAATATCACCAAATTGGCACATAAGCACCATGTAATCGCTATCATGATTGATATTCCTCATTTCCGGAATCGGTAATGAAAAAACAAGTGAAAGTTTATGCAATCTGCCCTGTTGTAAAACAAGAAAACAACGTGCTATTTTAGATTCAGATTAATGGAGAGGTGATTAACGTGAGTTTAAAACGGATTGCTGTCTTAACGAGTGGCGGCGATGCACCAGGTATGAATGCCGCGGTGCGTGCTGTCACGCGTAAAGCGATTTTTCATGGCTTAGAAGTATTTGGTGTTTATAACGGCTATCAAGGATTAATCAACGGGGACATCGTCCAGTTGAACCTTGGGTCAGTCGGTGACATCATTCAACGAGGCGGAACGTTCCTACGTTCAGCACGTTGCCCTGAGTTCCGTACAGAAGAAGGACGAGCAAAAGCGGTCGTCAATCTTAAGAAATTTGAAATTGATGCACTCGTCGTCGTAGGCGGAGACGGGTCGTATCGTGGTGCCCAAAAATTGACGGGACTTGGCTTCCCGACAATTGGACTTCCAGGTACGATCGATAACGATATTCCTGGAACGGACTATACGATCGGTTTTGATACAGCGCTCAACACGGCGCTTGAAGCGATCGATAAAATCCGTGATACGGCATCGTCGCATGAGCGGACGTATGTCATTGAAGTCATGGGACGCGATGCGGGTGATATCGCATTATATGCAGGACTTGCTGGTGGAGCAGAATCGATTCTTGTTCCTGAGCGTCCTGAAGATTTAAAAGAAGTCCTCGATCGCATTCAAAGTGGTGTCAATCGCGGTAAGAAACACTCAATCGTCATCGTCGCTGAAGGTGCAGGTCGTGCTCAGGACGTTGGAGACGCTATCGCAAAAGAAACAGGTCTCGATACACGCGTCACGGTTCTTGGTCACGTTCAACGTGGTGGAGCACCAACGGCAGCGGACCGTGTACTTGCAAGTCGGATGGGGGCGCATGCCATCGAAATCCTACTTCAAGGAAAACAAGGACGTGTCGTAGGTGTACGTGGTGGTAAGATGATCGATCTCGATATCGATGAGGCACTCGACGAAAATAAACATGAGCTGGATCTTGATATTCTCGAGCTTTCAAAACAGCTTTCGATTTAACGAACGTCGATAGGATTGGAATGGACAAGAGAACTTGGCCAAACACCGTAGGAGGTTTATGGAATATGCGTAGAACTAAAATTGTATGTACGATTGGACCAGCGTCAGAAAAACGTCTTCCAGAAATGATTGAAGCAGGTATGAACGTCGCTCGTTTGAACTTCTCACACGGCGATTATGAAGAACACGGTGCACGTATCACGGATATCCGTCGTGCAGCGAAAGAAGCAAACAAAATCGTTACGATTCTTCTTGATACGAAAGGACCAGAAATCCGTACACATTCGTTTGAAGAAGGAAAAGCGCTTCTCGAACGTGGTCAAGAAGTCATCATCGTTAGCGGAGACGCAAACGAAATCGTCGGAACGAAAGATAAATTCTCTGTCACGTATGAAGGACTCTATGATGACGTCGAAGTTGGTTCGATGATCATGCTTGATGACGGTCTCATCGGTCTTCGTGTCACTGAAAAACTTCCGAACCGTGAGCTTCGTTGTTCAATCGAAAACGAAGGCGTCATCAAGACGAAAAAAGGCGTTAACTTGCCAAACGTGAAGGTTAACCTTCCTGCTTTGACAGAAAAAGATATTGCGGATATCGAGTTCGGTATCAAGAGCGATATCGATTTGATCGCGGCATCTTTCGTGCGCCGTGCGTCAGACGTCGTTGCGATTCGTCAATTGCTTGAGAAAAACAACGCGAGCCACATCAAAATCTTCCCGAAAATCGAGAACCAAGAAGGTGTCGATAACATCGAAGAAATCCTTGCGATTTCGGACGGTTTGATGGTAGCGCGTGGTGACCTCGGTATCGAGATTCCAACGGAAGAAGTCACGCCAACTCAAAAAGACTTGATCAAGCTTTGTAACGACTTCGGTAAACCAGTCATTACAGCAACACAAATGCTTGACTCGATGCAACGTTTCCCACGTCCAACACGTGCTGAAGCATCAGACGTCGCGAACGCGATTCTTGATGGTACGGATGCAATCATGCTTTCAGGTGAGACAGCAGCAGGGGACTACCCAATCGAATCTGTCCAAATGATGCATTCGATCGCAAAACGTACAGAAAAAATGCTCGACTACAAGCTCTTGTTGAAAGATCGTCAGACACGTAGTGAGCACACAGTGACGGATGCAATCGCTCAAGCGGTTACGCACACTGCGATCAACTTGGACGCAAAAGCAATCTTGACACCGACACAATCGGGTTACACGGCTGCACGTATCTCGAAATACCGTCCAGAGCCAAACATCGTCGCTGTTACACCAAGCGCACGTGTCGCACGTCAGTTGAACATCGTATGGGGCGTGTACCCAATCGTCGTTGATCATCTTTCAGACAACACGGATGACATGTTGACACTTGCTGCGGACACAGCAAAAGACGCTGGTTTCGTCACAGACGGTGATCTCGTCGTCATCTCAGCTGGTATCCCTGCTTTGACTGCTGGTACAACGAACATGTTGAAAATCCACATCGTCGGTAAAGAGATCGCAAACGGTCGTGGGATCGGTGAGCGTGGAGTCGTTGGCGAAGTCGTCATCGCAAACAATGCTGAAGAAGCAAACTCTAAAGCGAAGCCAGGCATGATCCTCGTTACGAACTCAACTGATCGTGACATGATGCCTGCAATCGAGATGGCTGCAGCGATGATCACAGTTGATGGCGGATTGACAAGCCATGCTGGAATCGTTGGACCATCACTCGGTAAACCAGTCATCGTTGGTGTCGAAGATGCATTGACAGTCTTCAAAGACGGTCAAATGATCTCAATCGATCCATTGACAGGTAAACTATATAACGCATAATCCATTCATGACGGACGTGACTTAGGTCATGTCCGTCTTTTTTTGTATGAGGAGGACGTATGGAAGCTTATCTTTTTTTGATTGCCCTCGTCTTCATCGGGGTCATCGCACAAAATAAATCATTAATCATTGCTGCAGCCTTCCTGCTGATCATCAAGGCAATCGGGCTGGATGGTAGACTGTTTCCGTCCTTGCAGGCAAAAGGAATCACGTGGGGCGTCACATTGATCACGGCAGCGATCCTCGTACCGATTGCAGCAGGGGATATCGGATTTAAGGAGTTGCTCCAAAGTATTCGGGGACATATCGGCATCATCTCATTTTTATCAGGAATTTTTGTTGCAATCGTCGCGGCACACGGTGTTGGACTGATGAAAGAAGATCCACTCGTGACGACAGCCTTGCTAGCTGGAACGATTCTTGCAGTAGGACTTTTCCGTGGGGTACCGGTCGGACCATTGATTGGTGCTGGAATCGCGGCGCTCGTCATTGGAATGTGGGATGTCATCGCAAAAGCGTTCACAGGATGAGCCGAATCAGCAAAGTAACTGAATTAATTTTTTGATAATAGTATGCAAGTTCATTCACTTTTTGGGTATTTTTGTTTATACTAAGAACAGAAACAAGATGGTCTATTCAAGAGTACAGCGCTACAAGCATGGGGAACGACTCTTGAGTGGACGTCTTTTTTTCAATACGGAAATGAAAGCGTTTTAAATTTCTGGGGAAAAAAAGGGGGATTATTGTCATGACGCAAACTAAAGGTTTAGAAGGAATCGTCGCGACTTCATCGAAAATCAGTTCGATCATCGATGGTCAATTGACGTATGGCGGTTATACGATTGATGATTTGGCGGAGCACGCCTCATTTGAGGAAGTCGTCTTCTTGTTGTGGAACGACCGTCTACCAAAAGAAGAGGAATTGAAGCAACTATCGGAAGCACTTATTTCCGAAGCAACGGTTGCGACTGCCGTTCTTGAAACGATGAAGGCAGCACCGAAGTCGGCGAATGCGATGGCGACGATTCGAACAGCGCTCTCTCAACTCGCGCTTTACGATGAGACATCGGAAGATATGTCGACTGAGGCGAATTACGCTAAAGCCATCAAATTACAGGCACAAATCGCAACACTCGTCACAGCTTACGCTCGTATCAAAAAAGGACAAGAGCCGATCGCACCTAAAACAGGTCTTTCATACGCAGGAAATTTCTTGTTCATGTTGACTGGTGAAGAGCCAACGGAAGTTGCAGAAAAAGCCTTTAACCAAGCGCTCGTTCTTCACGCTGACCACGAGTTGAACGCTTCGACGTTCACAGCACGCGTGTGTGTCGCGACACTCTCTGACGTCTACTCAGGTGTGACGGCAGCGATGGGCGCATTAAAAGGACCACTTCACGGTGGCGCGAACGAAGCCGTCATGAAGATGTTGTTAGAAATTGATTCGGTTGAAAAGGTTGACGAGTATGTTCATAATAAACTTGAGAACAAGCAAAAAATCATGGGCTTCGGTCACCGTGTCTACAAGGACGGCGACCCACGTGCGAAGCACCTTCAAGAAATGAGTCGTCAGCTGACTGCTCAAATCGGGGAGCCGAAATGGTATGAGATGTCAGTTAAGATCGACGAAATCGTCCAATCGGAAAAAGGATTGAAACCAAATGTTGATTTCTATTCCGCTTCTACGTACCATGCACTTGGACTTGATACAGAACTATTCACTCCAATCTTTGCAGTAAGTCGGATGTCAGGTTGGTTGGCGCACATTTTAGAGCAGTATAGCGATAACCGTCTGATTCGCCCGCGTGCAGACTACACGGGTGAAACGCACCGGACATACGTGTCCATCGAAGAACGTTAAAAGGACGGGGAGGAGCAATCCTCTCCTGATTTTTGATGTAGATTACAATTACTTAAGGGGGATTTTTAGACATGGCTACACTTCAAGGCGAAAACATCACAGTAACTAACGGTACACTTCAAGTTCCAAACGCTCCAATCATTCCGTTCATCATTGGTGACGGAACAGGACCTGACATCTGGAACGCAGCTGTACGTGTGTTTGATGCGGCAGTTGAAAAAGCATACAACGGTGAGAAGAAAATCGAATGGAAAGAAGTCTACGCTGGTGAAAAAGCATTCAACAAAACAGGCAACTGGTTACCAGAAGAGACACTCGATCTCATTCGTGAGCACATCATCGCAATCAAGGGACCACTGACGACACCAGTCGGCGGCGGAATCCGTTCGTTGAACGTTGCTCTACGTCAAGAGCTTGATTTGTACACATGTCTTCGTCCAGTTCGTTACTTCACAGGTGTTCCTTCACCGGTTAAACGCCCAGAAGATACAGACATGGTCATCTTCCGTGAAAATACTGAAGACATCTACGCAGGAATCGAATACGCAGAAGGTAGCGAAGGCGCTGCAAAACTGCTTCAGTTCCTTCAAAACGAAATGGGTGTCAATAAAATCCGCTTCCCTGAGACATCTGGTCTTGGAATCAAACCGATTTCAAAAGAGGGAACAGAACGCCTCGTTCGTGCAGCAATCGAATATGCACTCGAGAACAAACGCGCTTCGTTGACGCTCGTTCATAAAGGAAACATCATGAAGTTCACTGAGGGTGCTTTCAAAAACTGGGGTTATGAGCTTGCTGAGCGTGAATACGCAGAGCACGTCTTCACTTGGAACCAGTACGATCGCATCAAGGAAGAAGAAGGAACAGATGCTGCGAATAAAGCACAAGCAGACGCAGAAGCTGCTGGTAAGTTGATCGTGAAAGACTCAATCGCTGATATCTTCTTACAACAAATCTTGACTCGTCCAAAAGAGTTCGATGTCGTTGCGACAATGAACTTGAACGGTGACTACATCTCGGATGCACTTGCTGCACAAGTCGGTGGTATCGGAATCGCACCTGGAGCAAACATCAACTACATGACAGGTCATGCGATTTTTGAAGCCACTCACGGTACAGCACCGAAATACGCTGGACTTGATAAAGTCAACCCATCGTCTGTCATCTTGTCAGGCGAAATGATGTTCCGTCACCTCGGCTGGAACGAAGCGGCAGATCTCATCATCAAATCGATGGAAACATCGATTGAATCGAAAGTCGTCACATACGACTTCGCACGTCTCATGGATGGTGCGACTGAAGTGAAGTGTTCTGAATTCGCGGACGAACTCATCAAAAACATGTAATCCGATCAGGAGGAATGAGTCGATGAACAGACGGAAGAAGATCGCAGTCATAGGAAGTGGCTTTACGGGCGCAACGACAGCACTCTATCTTGCTCAGCGAGAGCTAGGAGATGTCGTCCTCGTCGACCGACCTGAGCAAGAGAATCCGACGAAAGGAAAGGCGCTCGATATACAAGAGGCAGCGCCGATCCTCGGGTTTGATGCTTCAGTAAAAGGGACATCGAACTATGCCGACATCAACGGTGCGGATATCGTCGTCATCACTGCCGGTATCGCTCGGAAGCCGGGTATGAGCCGCGAGGACCTCGTGAGTACGAATGCTGCCGTCATGACAGCTGTGACGAAGGAAATCGTTGCGCATGCACCGGAATCGATCATCATCGTTTTGACGAATCCTGTCGATGCGATGACGTATACGGTCTATCAAGCATCTGGTTTTCCGAAAGAGCGTGTCATCGGTCAATCCGGTGTCCTCGACACAGCACGCTTCCGGACATTCTTAGCAGAGGAACTGAACGTTTCTGTAAAGGATGTATCGGGATTCGTACTCGGCGGACACGGGGATGACATGGTGCCACTACTGCGCTATTCTCAGGCGGGAGGTATTCCAATCGAGAAACTGATATCCAAGGAGCGGTTAGATGCGATCGTTGACCGAACACGTAAAGGCGGCGGTGAAATCGTTCAGTTACTCGGAAACGGTTCCGCTTACTACGCACCGGCAGCAGCAATTGCTGAGATGGTCGAGGCGATCTTGAAGGACCAGCGACGTATTCTACCTGCCATTGCTTATCTCGAAGGCGAATATGGATATGACGATATGTATTTCGGTGTACCGGTCATTCTTGGCGGAAACGGTGTCGAGCATGTCTATGAACTCGAACTGACGACTGAGGAGCAAGAGGCTTTGAATCGCTCTGCCTCTACAGTCCGCTCTGTACTCGACTTATTAAAATCTTGATTCTAAAAAAAGACGAACTTGTCACTTTCGACAAGCTCGTCTTTTTTCATCTCGTCATAATCGATGAGGAGAAGCATAGTGCGATAACTTGGCATACCAAGGGCAGACCAATATAAGAAGAAACGTCAGCCAAGGAATCAAGTATCCGATTCGAAGGAAGTAACCTTGGTGTTCCATATGTAGGTGTTGTGAGTTTTGACAATGTGGACAGGGCAGTCCGTGAGCAGACCAGATTAAATGATAGATTGTTCGAGCAGACCAGGATTGACGACAAACGGTGCATCGTGCCACGTGAGTGCCTCCTTTCATTCATAGGTTTATTGTGTAAAGTGTGTTTTCACAACATACGATACACATAGGCGAAAAGTTCCAATTTTAATAAACATGTAGAAAAGATGATTGTATTAGGGTAAGGACAAAGGTACGTCATTTTATTCCACTAAGGGGGATGCCACATGCGCGCCGTAACGTACCAAGGAGCAAAAGATGTTCAAGTTAAACAAGTCCAGGATCCATCGATTGATAAAAACGATGATATCATCGTCAAAATCACATCGACTGCAATTTGTGGATCAGATTTACACATCTATCAAGGAAATATGCCGGCTCACAAAGATTATGTCATTGGTCATGAACCGATGGGCATCGTTGAAGAGGTTGGACCAGGTGTGACGAAGGTCAAGCGTGGCGACCGCGTCGTGTTACCGTTTAATGTTGCTTGTGGTCACTGTTTCTTTTGTGAACATGATATGGAGAGTCAATGTGATAACTCGAACGGAAATCCCCATGTCGATACAGGTGGGTACTTCGGTTTTACAGAAGAGTTTGGTGGACATCCCGGTGGTCAGGCGGAATATTTAAAAGTTCCGTTCGGGAATTTCATGCCACTCGTGATTCCTGAATCATGCGAATTAGAAGATGAGGCATTATTGTTCTTATCTGACGTTTTACCTACGGCGTATTGGAGTGTCCTGCATGCGGGTGTGAAAAAAGGAGATACGGTCGTCGTACTCGGATCAGGACCAGTTGGACTAATGACACAAAAATTTGCATGGATGCAAGGAGCAAAGCGAGTCATTGCGGTGGATGATCAAGTGTATCGATTAAATCATGCTAAAGTCACGAATAAAGTCGAGACAGTAAATTTCTCGGATCACGCAGAAAGTGGTGCGTATATTAAAGAGCTAACACAAGGTGGAGCAGACGTCGTCATTGATTGCGTCGGTTTTGATGGGAAGATGTCCCCTGTAGAAAAAATTGAACAAAAGATTGGTCTGCAAGGTGGAACGTTGAGTGCCATTGACATTGCAAAGGACGCTGTCCGGAAATTTGGTACTGTGCAGTTGACAGGCGTCTACGCTAAAAAATATAATCAGTTTCCGCTTGGCGATTTCTTTACCCGAAATATTACGCTGAAAATGGGACAAGCACCAGTCGTTCATTTGATGCCGGAACTGTTCCAGAAAATCATCAATCAAGAATTTGATCCGACGGATATCGTGACACACCGAGTGGCACTTGATGATGCTGCTTCTGCCTATCAGACATTTAATGATCGGACAGATGGATGTATCAAGGTCGTCTTGAAACCATAAGCTATATCATACTCAAACAGCCCATCCGATTTTTGGATGGGCTGTTGTACATCATAGGATTAAAAGAAGAAGACGGGCCACAGAATACCGACGGCTAGTCCGAGTAACAGACCGACGAACACCTGAAATTCGGTATGACCGACGAGCTCATTCAGGAGAGGAGTCTCATGGCGAATTCCTTTGAAATAATCATTGAGTAGTTTTGCCTGAACACCGACTGCTTGTCTGACACCGGTCGCATCATACATGATGATTGTCGCAAAGATGACAGCCAGTGCGAAAATCGAAGACGAGAAGCCCTCCTGAAAACCGATGACAACGGCTAAGGCGACGACAGTCGAACTATGTGAACTAGGCATACCACCGGAAGCAAACATGATTTCCAGGTCGAACTTTCGTGTCCGAACCAAACTCGTGACAAGCTTCGCTGCTTGAGCGATGAACCACGCCGTGATGGCTGCAAAAAGGGGATGGTTCCATTCCATACATTCTACCTCCTACAATTAACGATATGTATTGTTTCCCCATTTTATTAGCTTTTACACGAACGATCTAGTTGGATTCGGCATCTCCTTTAAAGATTGTGTAAAGAAACAGCAGAAAGATTTGTGATTTTCCTGTGAAAGTCGGTAAGATGAAGACAGACGAAGCGGATTCCACGGAATTCCTCATTCGAAAGAACGAAACTTGAGGGGGATGCAAGGTTTGAAAGATAAAATTATCGTGGTAGATGATGAATTGTCGATTGCAACACTATTGAAGTTTAATCTAGAACAGGCTGGTTTCATCGTCGAAACGGCACATGATGGGATGTCAGGTTTAAAATTAGCGGAAAAACAAGATGCCGCACTGATCGTACTGGATCTCATGTTGCCGGAACTCGACGGTCTTGAAGTATGTAAACGGCTACGCCAACAGAAAATCAATACGCCGATCTTGATGCTGACGGCAAAGGATGATGAGTTCGATAAAGTCCTTGGTCTTGAACTCGGTGCGGACGATTATCTGACAAAACCATTTAGCCCACGTGAAGTCGTCGCCCGTGTGAAAGCAATTTTACGACGAATGAGTCATCAGACAACACCTTCGGAAGAAGTGACGGATGGGACGATTCTGATTGGTGATGTCAAGATCGTTCCAGATAACTACGAAGCTTTCAAAGCAGAAGAGCGTCTTGAACTGACACCTAAAGAATTCGAATTGCTCGTATATCTTGCTAAAAATAAGGGACGTGTCCTGACACGAGATCAACTGTTATCCGCAATCTGGAACTATGATTTCGTCGGCGATACACGAATCGTGGATGTGCACATTAGTCATGTTCGTGAAAAAATCGAGCCGAATACGAAAAAACCGATTTATATCAAAACGATTCGTGGTCTCGGGTATAAGATGGAGGAGCCGAAACCGGAATGAGTAAGTATCGCAAGCGGTTCATCTTTAAAATGTTTTCGTTCATCAGTCTCGTGCTGATTGCACTCGGTTTCTTACTTGGACAATCCTTCAAAGAGTTCTATGTCCAAAATGAAAAAGAAAAATTGATGGATGAGACTTCTCTTGTCGAGACAATCTTACAAGGACGCGATGTTTCGGAGATGGCCCAGTACGTAAATCAATTGTACGCTGAATCGAACTTCGACATGATTTTATTCAATGGTCGGGGTGAGATCATTGCTGGTACACCGGTTGATGTGACGAAACTAAAAGTCGCGACTCTTAATTTTTCAGCGATTCCTGATGAGGGGACGTTTGAATCGAAAACAGATGACAGTGTCGTCCAATTCACGAAGCCTGTTCCGACAGCGGACGGTGGCGAGGTGTACGTCAGTTTCATTCGTTACGCAAAAGACTTAAACGTCATTTATTCACGGATTTGGACGGTCATCATCCTTTCTCTAGTTGCGTCGTTATTGGTTATATTCTTGACGATTTATCGATCGACGAAACGATTCCTTCGACCGATCGCGGAGGCAACCGATGTCCTGCACGAACTGTCGCATGGAAATTACAAGTCACGCGTCTATGAGTTGTCGGCACCCGACGAATCACGCGATTTAGGGCGCTCCATCAATCTACTAGCGCGCAATCTCGAGAACGCATCTTCTGGTGAAGCGATGCAACGGGCGCGTCTTGAATCCTTGATCGAGTACATGGGAGCCGGTCTCATGTTGATTGATGAAAAAGGCTATGTCCTGCTCGTCAACCGGACGTATCGGGAAATGTTCAACATTCATGAACCGTCTAGCGGGAAGCTGTACTATCGTGTACTTCCAAACGAAAAGATGAGCCAGGTGATTGAAGATGTCTATCTGACGGAAAAACCAAATCGAAAGCAGTCGAGTGTGCGATTCGGCATCAATAGTCGGACGTTCATGGTCAGTGCCGCTCCGATTTTCGATAAGAACGGTCGCGTGCAGGGAACGACCGTTGTCTTTAACGACATCACGGAAATCAAAAAACTGGAACAAATGCGCAAAGACTTCGTCGCGAATGTCAGCCATGAATTAAAGACACCGTTGACGTCCATCAAAGGGTTTGCGGAAACGTTACTCGATGGTGCGCAAGAGGTTCCGGAAATCCGAGAACAATTTTTACGGATCATTCATGACGAATCGGAACGGATGCAGACATTGGTGGAAGACTTGCTTGAACTCTCTCGTCTAGAACAGGATAATTATCAACTCGAGACAGCAATCGTTGATGTGACAAGTCTCGTTCGGGAAACGGCAGCACTCCTGGACCGACGAGCAACAGAAAAAGAGATGACGATTCATATCGAAACGGAAGAGGAAGTCTTCATTCGAGCAGATTTGAATCGATTGAAACAGGTCGTCGTCAACTTGGTCGCGAATGCGTTGAATTATACGCCAAATGGTGGCAACGTCTGGATTCAGCTCGAGGATGGGGAAGAGTCTGTCCAGCTCATCATCAAAGATGACGGAATTGGCATCCATCCGAAAGAAACCCAACGGATCTTCGAACGTTTCTATCGCGTCGATAAGGCAAGAAGCCGCAATTCTGGGGGAACGGGTCTTGGACTAGCTATCGTCAAACACATCGTCGACCTTCATCATGGTGAAATCGAAGTCGCTTCAGAAGAGCAGAAAGGGACGACATTTACGATTCGTTTACCAAAACATGGCTGAATTTCACAGTGGATTCACATTTCCTTAATAGACGTATCTTATGATGAAAGTACCTTCTTCATCATCTGTATGGCGACTGGATCAGCTCCCATGTCGTCATGCCCTTGGCGATTGACTCCCCGTGAGTCAATCGTCTTTTTTTGGTCATTTTTAGCGAACAAATGTGTGTAGAGTGATACAATAGGAACAGAAAATCGATTAAAGGGGCGTAGATGATGGAAAATAAATTGCTATTGATTGATGGGAACTCGTTGACCTATCGGGCGTTTTTCGCCTTACCACCAATGACGGATGCGCAAGGACGAAATACGAACGCAGCTTATGGCTTTACGATGATGTTATTGAAGTTGCTCGAGGAAGAACAACCGACACATATGCTCGTTGCCTTTGATGCTTCGAGTGAAACGTTCCGTCATGATGTCTATCAGGAGTATAAGGGAAGTCGGGAAAAGACACCGTCCGAACTACGTGAGCAATTCCCGATCGTCCGGGATATCTGTGAAGCGCTCGGTATTCAAATGATGGAACTCCATCGTTATGAGGCAGATGATTTGATTGGTACGCTCGCACGAACGATGCCGACGGATCGGACGCGGATCGTCACAGGTGATAAAGATTTACTTCAACTTGTCACGGATAAGGTCGAAGTCTTGATCACGAAGCGTGGGATCACGGACGTCCAGTGCATGACGGAGGAACTGTTCGCAGAGACGTATGGTGGTCTCAAACCGATTCAAATGATTGACCTGAAAGGGTTAATGGGGGATAAGTCGGATAATATTCCAGGGATTCCTGGGATTGGTGAAAAGACGGCAGTTAAATTGATTTCGGCATATGGTTCTGTCGAAGGACTGTATGAACATGTTGAAGACTTAAAAGGTAAGCAGAAGGAAAAAGTCATCGCGAACGAAGAGTTAGCACGACTATCGAAAGAACTTGCGACAATTAAAGTCGATGTCCCGCTCGAGACGACGCTAGATGATTTGCAAATTCGCGACGTTGATACCCAAGTGCCGTATTCGTTGTTCCAGTCGCTCGGCTTCAAATCGTTGACGAATCGATTCGCCCCTGTCGTCAAAGAAGAGGATAAAGAGCAGTTGAACGTCGTGACGATCACTTCACTTCCTGAAGACGTCACCGATGCGGTGTTGCTTGCTGAACAGTTGCGAGAGGATTACATGGAAGAGGACATCATCGGGTTTGCGATCGCAACGCCTGACACGATCTATGTTGCTGCCCCAACGCTGGTCGAGGATCCGGCATTCCGCCAATGGATCGAGTCGGAACATCGGAAGATTTGTCTTGATGCCAAACAAGTCGCATTCACGTTGCGTAAGCACGGCTTAACCTTAAACGGTTATGAGGATCTGTTATTAGCGGGTTACTTATTGAACTTAAGTGGTGGCACGACGCTCGCTTCAATTGCTGGTCATTATGCATTGATGGCACCGAACGAAGAAGCAGTCCTCGGTAAGGGAGCCAAACGTCTAGCCCCAGCGGATGACGTATTACATCCTTATCTTGCAGAAAAGGCACGGATGATTGAGTTATTGTTCCCGAAAGTTCGGGAAGAGTTGAAGGCGAATCAGCAATATGAGCTGTATGAAACACTAGAGCGTCCATTGTCAGGTGTCCTCGCTGAGATGGAGTGGACCGGGATTCGTGTCGACGTCGCGACGCTCCAATCGATGCAAGCAGATCTTGCCGGGCGTCTTACAGAACTTGAGACGTTGGTCTTTGAAGCGGCAGGTGAGTCGTTCAATATCAATTCACCGAAACAACTTGGTGTGATTCTGTTTGAAAAACTCGAACTGCCCGCCTTCAAGAAAACAAAGACCGGCTACTCGACTGCCGCAGACGTCCTTGAAAAACTGCGTCCGCTGCATCCGGTCATCGATCACATCATGTTATACCGGGAGCTCCAAAAATTACAGTCGACGTATGTCGAAGGCTTACAAAAAGTCATCAAGGAAGACGGAAAGATTCACACCCGTTTTGCTCAGACGATTGCCCAGACAGGTCGTTTAAGTTCGGTCAATCCGAACCTTCAGAATATCCCGATTCGGATCGAAGAAGGACGGAAGATTCGAAAAGCCTTCGTTCCGAGTGAGGCAGGCTGGTCACTGTACGCTGCCGACTATTCACAAATCGAATTACGTGTCATGGCCGATATGTCGCAGGATCAGACGCTTGTCGATGCATTCTTACATGATGAGGATATCCATACTCAAACGGCAAGTAGTGTCTTTGGTGTTGAACCGGAGGATGTCACAGGAAATATGCGGCGTCAGGCGAAAGCCGTCAACTTCGGCATTATTTATGGAATCAGCGATTATGGACTGTCACAAAACTTGAACATCACGCGGAAGGAAGCACAATCGTTCATCGATCGTTATTTCGAGCTGTTCCCGCAAATCAAACAGTTCATGGATACGGCGATTGAAACGGCACGAGCGAATGGATTCGTCGAAACGTTGATGAACCGTCGCCGTAACATTCCGGATATCAATTCGAAAAACTTCAACTTACGCGGTTTTGCGGAACGTACGGCAATCAATACGCCGATTCAAGGTTCGGCTGCGGATATCATTAAAAAAGCGATGCTTGATGTTCATGCTGCCTTACAGGCATCTGATCTGAAAGCGCGTTTGTTATTACAAGTACACGATGAATTGATTTTTGAAGCACCAGACGAGGAACTCGACGCTTTACAAGCGCTTGTCAAACAAGCGATGGAGCAGACCGTCGAACTATCCGTACCGCTACGCGTCGATGGGGGCGCAGGACATACGTGGTACGAAACGAAGTAAGCAAGGAGGAATAGACGTGCCTGAATTACCTGAAGTCGAGACCGTTCGCCGCAGTTTAGAACGTTCGGTCTCTGGAAAAACAGTCTCTTCCGTCAAAGTCTACCACCCGAAAATGATTCGGGGGATGGAAGTGGCACCATTTGCAGATGCCTTACATCAAGAACGGATCGAACGCGTCGAACGTCGCGGTAAGTTCCTACTCTTTGATTTTGATCGTTTTTATCTCGTCAGCCATTTGCGGATGGAAGGGAAGTACTTCCCGTATCCACAACCGGTCGAGCGGGATAAACATACCCATGTCGTCTTCCGATTCACGGATGGTTCGGAGCTGCATTACAATGACGTCCGGAAGTTCGGAACGATGGAATTGCGTGATAAGGAAACAGCGATGCAGACTGCTCCACTGGCACAGCTGGAGCGTGAACCGTTTGATCCGGAGTTCACAGCAGAAGTGTTAGCGGAGAATTTAATTCGTAAAAAAAGAAGTCCAATCAAAACGGCACTGCTCGACCAATCCATCTTCCTTGGTCTCGGTAACATCTATGTCGATGAGACCCTGCATGCGGCACGTGTCCATCCGTTGACGAAGGCTGGTGCCTTGACGCTTGATGATATTTCACGCATCCATCAAGCCGGTGTCGACGTCTTACGACAAGCGGTAGAAGCAGGGGGAAGTACGATCCGAAGTTATGTCTCACCTTCCGGAAAAGGTGAGTTCCAGCTTCAACTCGCGGTATACGGTCAAAAGGGCGAACCATGTCCCCGTTGCGGCACTGCCATTGAAAAAATCAAAGTCGGTGGACGAGGAACGCACTTCTGTCCGACGTGCCAACAGGTCGCCTTATGAGGGTTGGTCTGACGGGCAGTATCGCCACCGGTAAAAGTACGGTCTCTAGTTATCTGAAGCAAAAAGGAATAGCGGTCATCGATGCGGATCTTGTTGCGCGAGAAGTCATTGAACCAGGAGGGCGAGCCTATGATGGGGTCAAGATGGCCTTCCCGGAAGCATTCGAGGAAGGACGTCTCGTTCGTCCAAAACTTGGACAAATCATTTTTCAGGATAGCGAAAAACGACAACAGCTGAATCAGTTGATGCACCCAAGTATTCGACGACAGATGCTTGATGAAGCAGATGCCTATGAACGTTCAGGACATTCGCTCGTCGTATTTGATATTCCGTTGTTACTTGAAGGCGATTGGCGGACGCTGTTCGACCGTGTCGTAGTCGTGTATTGTCCGGAAAACATGCAGTTAAGACGATTGATGCAACGTAATGACCTATCGGAAGAAGAAGCATATGCACGTATTCATTCGCAACTTAGCATTGAACAGAAAAAAGAGCTTGCGGATGATGTGTTCTTCAATGATGGGAGTCTTGATTCGTTATATCAACAAATTGATAAGTGGTTAGTATTATATGACACCGATAAGCATGAGAGTGGTACATGAAAAGTGTGAAGTGAGAGAAGTTTCCATCTTCTCTCACTTTTTTTAGAGAACATAATGAAATCGCTTACATTTCATGATATAGTTCTATCTGTAAACGGAGCTACATCCGTCACATTGAAGGGGGATCCGCACATGGGAGTCAAGGTGGCAGTCAATGGTTTTGGTCGAATTGGTCGAATGGTCTTTCGACGTCTGATCGCTGAGGGGAAAAGCGAAGTCGTAGCAATCAATGCAAGTTATCCAGTCGAAACACTCGCACATTTAATCAAGTACGACACGGTACATGGGAAATTCAATTATTCGGTCGACATCATCGATGGGGCGTTGATGGTTGACGGAAGACAAATTCAAATCGTCAGTGAACGCAATCCTGAACTATTGCCGTGGGGGGAACTCGGCATCGATATCGTCGTCGAAGCGACAGGAAAGTTCAACTCAGATACGGGTGCTGCGAAGCATTTAGTGGCAGGCGCAAAAAAGGTCGTCATCACGGCACCTGCTAAAGGGGATGTCCGGACGATCGTCATGGGTGTCAATGACGACATGTATGATCATGAAACAGATGCTATCGTTTCGAACGCATCGTGTACGACGAACTGTCTCGCACCTGTCGTGCAAGTCATCGACCGGGCATTCGGAATCGAATCGGGTCTCGTAACGACGGTTCACGCGTTTACGAACGATCAAAATAATATTGACAATCCGCATAAGGATTTACGACGCGCCCGTGCATGTGGATCATCGATCATTCCAACATCGACAGGTGCGGCAAAGGCGATTTCTCTCGTCTTGCCACATTTGGAAGGAAAATTGAATGGACTCGCGCTTCGTGTTCCGACACCAAACGTCTCACTCGTCGATCTCGTCGTCGAAGTCAGTCGCGATACGACAGTTGCTGAAGTGAACGAAGCGTTCACGAAAGCAGCGGACGGTGCGCTTGAAGGCATTCTCGGAATGACGATGGAACCGCTCGTTTCGATCGACTTCAACGGAGAAGAGCGTTCGACGGTCGTCGATGGACTCTCGACGATGGTCATGGGTGGTCGTCAAGTGAAGGTCCTCGCTTGGTACGATAATGAATGGGGTTACTCCTGCCGCGTCGTCGACCTCGTACACCTTGTTTCGGCGCACTTAGAGGCGATGGGAACGGTTGAAAAAGAACTTGAATTGAATTAATGACAACGGGCAGATCCCAGTAACGACGGGACCTGTCCCGTTTTTTTTCTAGAAATGTATTAATTTTTGAAATTTATCCTTGTGTATCTTTTTGATACTCGCTATAATTCAAATCGTGAACTTCAATCGGTCTGGCAATCGCAGCTTAAAGGGTTAGGACCTCTCTGGACTAACTTTCCCCCGTGGGTGCGAACGACTCAGGCGCAAAGTAAGTGATCAACTACTTTGAAGACCATTGAATGTAGGGGGGATCCACAAATGGATACTATGGGAAGACACATTATTGCAGAACTTTGGGATTGTAATCCTGAAAAATTGAACGACATGGAATTCGTTGAACGACTTTTCGTTGACGCAGCACTTCAAGCAGGTGCAGAAGTACGAGAAGTAGCATTCCACAAGTTTGCACCACACGGCGTCAGTGGCGTCGTCATTATCTCTGAATCGCACTTGACGATTCACAGTTTCCCAGAGCACGGGTATGCATCGGTTGATGTCTTTACTTGTGGGGATCGGATCGATCCAGCCATCGCAGCGAACTACATTGCTGAAAAGCTCGATGCGAAAATCCGTGAAAATGTCGAAATTCCACGTGGTATGGGACCAGTTCAAGTTCCAGCGGCTACTGTCCAGCACGTCAACTGACAACACACACGAATTCGTCAAGCCCTCGTCGTTCAGACGAGGGCTTTTTAATATGTCTGACGTCTGTTATTCTTAATAGTAGAAGAAACAAAGAAAAGAGGATGACCATGGGACTGAAGGAACGCTTGCAAAAACAGCTAGAGACATCCGATACACATAAAAACGAAAATTTACGCACACACTACTATGCGGCAACAGTCGAGATGTTGTTTGCTGGTTTAGAAAATATCTTAAAGCAAGAGGGCGGGACAGTTCGTCGTGTTGACGCGGAACGTGGAGAACTCGCTTTTACATTAAAAGAAGTCGACGGACTCGCGACCGTCATTATGGTGGCGGGCGGACGTACGGCCGTCGATCTATTCTTACATCGTGAAAGTCTTCTCGGACCTGATCTCGAAAAACACATCGAGCGAATCTATGCATCACTTGATGCGGGATATCGATTAAAAATGATTGGAACAAAAGAAATCACGTGAACGGAGGTACGGCATGCGCTGTCCAGCCTGTAATTTTAACGGAACAAAAGTACTGGACTCAAGACCGGTCCAGGATTTCGGTTCGATTCGGAGGAGACGTGAATGTGAGTCTTGCGGCTATCGCTTTACGACTTTCGAAATGGTCGAACAGACCCCTTTAATCATCGTAAAGAAAGACGGAACACGCGACGAGTTCAATCGTGATAAAATTTTGCGGGGACTAGTGCGTGCCTGTGAAAAACGACCGATTTCGATTGAACAGCTAGAAACAGTCGTCAGTCGGGTCGAAAAGGCATTGCGGGCGACGGCTCAGCATGAGATTCCAAGTGAGCAGGTCGGACGTCTCGTGTTAAATGAATTAGCTTCCGTCGATGAAGTGGCATACGTCCGCTTTGCGAGTGTTTATAAACAATTCAAGGACATCAATGTCTTCTTCCAAGAGCTCTCTGAGCTGATGGAGCGACATCAAGAAAATGACCGTGAAAATTGAACGTGATATAAGAGAGGTCGTCTGTCCGGTCAGCGCACCTCTCTTTTTCTCCCTAAGGAAAGGACGAGTCAGATGGTAGAACGTGAACTTTCCGGTACCGATCTTTGCTTAGTGATGAGCAATGGTGTCGTCGACCGTGAAGCCTATCAATCTTTATATTATTTGTACCAGCCGATCATTGGTGTCAAAGCACTTGGACTCTATCAAACGTTTTGGAGCGAGATGATTCCGGGAAAAACAAAATCCCAATACATCTCCCATGCAGAACTCGGAACGCTACTTGGTTTTTCCGTCGATGAATTCAAGGAAGAGTTATTCAAGCTAGAAGGGATCGGTTTGATCCGGACGTTCGAAGCGCGCCAAGCCGCGTATCGCTACATCTATCAAATCCGAGTGCCGCTTGCGCCAAACACTTTCTTGAATGACGGAGTGTTATCGAGTCTGCTATTCTACCGCGTCGGTGAAATCCGGTTCCGGTCGTTACAGCATCGTTTCCGGACCGAGCCGCTTCCGAAGAATATCGTTGATCGGACGGTCAGGTTTGATCAAGTGTTCGATGTGAAAGCTGGTCTTGCTTCTGCGCATCAACCGAAGGCCTATGCGAAACAGGAACGAGCAGTATATGAATTCGATTATTCGTTTGATTTAGAAGAGATGAAACGTCAAACCGATCGCTTTTTACCACGGAACTTTTACTCAAAGGCAATCGATCATCTGCTCGTAAAGCTTGCGTACGTCACGCAGTCGAATGAAGCATTGATGGCGGAACTGTTGAATGCCCGTTTCCGTCACGAAGCATACTTGCCGATGACCGATGCTGAGAAACAAGAACGTTGCAAACAGATGATGTTGTCAGCGAAACAAAAACTCAGCCGCGAGAAAAAAGCGAAGGTCGCCTCACTCGATACAATCGAGGTCGGAGACGTCGAAGCGACAGAAACGATGGAAAGCACCCATCCGAAGCATTATGTCGCGAAGTTGCGGAAGGTCAAAGCGTTATCAGAGCGAGATGAAGAGTTGATCCAACAATTGATCATCGATTATGAGATGTCGTCTGGGATCGTCAATGCCGCCTACTACTATGCGCTCGTCGTCAAAAAAGACAATCGCTTCAGTAAGAACTTCCTCTTATCCATCGTCGATGATTGGAAACAGAAAGGGTACGTGACAGCATCCGAGGCACTGGCGAAGACGCAGGAGCAAGATGATTTGATTGCGAAGAAGCAGGAGCAAAAACAAGAACGAGCGCGTCAGACCGTTGGTGGACGTCGGGGACGGGCCAGCAATACGAACGGCGGTCCGAATCCGAAGTGGTTGCAAGAAGAGAAGGCGAAACAGCAACAGTATGAAGCCTCTAAAAAAGCGAGTTTCGAAGCGGATGTTCCAGACGATGAAGAGATGGAACGAATCTTACGAGAACTGAAGGGGAACTAAAGGAGTCGGGACATGGAACATATCCAATCATCTATCGAAAAAATATTAAGTCGACCGGACGTTGCAGAATCGGTTCGAGCGATTCAACAACGGGTGTTGTCTCATCCGGGGGTCGTCATGTTCTTACGGACCCATCCAGAGATCGATCAACGGATGATCGAGCGGGGAATGCTCAAACTGAACGAATACGCGGAACAGATGGATGGGAATCGACTGATCGAAAGTAAAGCCGTCATCGAAGGCTATCAGCCGATCCTGCACGTCGAGAAAGGACAGATCGTCGTTTCGTATGAGAAGTCACAAGCGCTCAAAGACCGAGAAGATGAACGTGCACTTGAGAAAAAGTTCAAGAGTCTGTTCCTGCCGGACGAAGTGCGCGATGCGAACTTCAGCGATTTCGACTTGTCGACGACGGACCGGAAGCTCGCTTTACGTGCGGCGTCGCAGTTCCTCAATCATTTGCGCTCAAAAGAGCATGTAAAGGGACTGTACCTGCACGGTAGCTTTGGTGTCGGGAAAACGTATCTCTTGGCTGCGATCGGGAATGCACTAAAGAAAGAACGGATTGCAACGATTCTCGTCCATGCCCCGGGATTCGTTGCTGAAGCGAAACGACGGATCCGGTCGGACTCGTTCGATACGTTCCTTGAAGGATTCCAAACGATTCCAGTCTTGTTGATTGACGATATCGGTGCAGAATCGATCAGTCCGTGGGTACGAGATGAATTGTTCGGAATTATTTTGCAATACCGCATGATGCATCGTCTGCCGACATTGTTCAGCTCAAACTTATCTTATGATGAACTCGAGCTCCATTTCGGGATTACGAACGATCAAGGTGATAAATTAAAGGCCGCACGACTGATGGAGCGGATCCGGACGACGACGCAACCGATCGAGTTCCTCGGTGAAAATCGACGTCGCTACTAATTTTCCTTGTCAAGGAAGCGACCGATTCGTTATACTAATGACACGTCAATAGACGATGCAACGATTGAGGATATGAAGTATGAAATGAACCAAACTAGCGAGAGAAGAATGGTGGAAGCTTCTCATGGCATCATTCATGTCTTTACTCCCTCATAGCACGAACGGGGCTAATCCGTTTGCGCTTCACGCCCGTTAACGCGTGTTCGAGCCGAACCAACATTGGTCCGGGAACGAGGGTGGTACCACGAGATTAAGACTCGTCCCTTTTTAGGGATGAGTCTTTTTTATTTTGTTAAAGGGGGAAACAGTCATGTCAAACATCGCACTTACATTTCCAGATGGCGCCGTAAAGGAATTCGCAGTCGGTACGACAGCAGAAGAAGTTGCTGCTTCAATCAGCCCAGGACTTCGTAAAAAAGCATTTGCTGCCAAACTAAACGGGCACGCAATCGATTACCGTCGTCCAATCGAAGAGGACGGCACAATCGAATTGATCATGCCGGATTCAGAAGAAGGGCTCGACTTGATTCGTCACTCTTCAGCTCACTTGATGGCACAAGCCATCAAACGTCTGTATCCAGATGAAACGATTCATCTTGGGATCGGACCGACAATCGAGAATGGTTTCTACTATGACATCGATATGGAACGTCGTCTGACAGAAGAAGACTTACCAGAAATCGAGAAAATGATGAATAAAATCGCGGGTGAGAACTTGCCGATCGAACGCGAAGTCGTTTCGCGTGACGAAGCACTTGCAATCTATAAAGAACTCAATGATCCGTTGAAAGTCGAATTGATCGAATCGATTCCTGCTGATCAGGATTTGACGATTTACCGTCAAGGCGAATTCTTCGATCTCTGCCGTGGACCACACGTTCCAGCAACAGCGAAGCTACAAGTCTTCAAATTGATGAGCATTGCTGGTGCTTACTGGCGTGGGGATTCAAAAAACAAGATGTTACAACGGATTTACGGTACAGCATGGGCGACAAAAGATCAGTTGAAACAACATCTCCACTTCCTTGCTGAAGCGAAAGAGCGGGATCACCGTAAACTCGGGAAGGAACTTGGCTTGTTCTTCACTTCTCAAGAAGTCGGTCAAGGACTCCCGATGTGGCTACCAAAAGGAGCAGCGATCCGTCGGACGGTCGAACGTTATATCGTCGATAAAGAACTCGAACTTGGATATGAGCACGTCTATACACCGGTTCTCGGTTCAGTCGATCTATACAAGACATCGGGTCACTGGGATCACTATCAAGATGACATGTTCCCGAAAATGGAGATGGACAATGAAGAACTCGTTCTTCGTCCGATGAACTGTCCACACCACATGATGGTCTACAAGAACGAACCGCGTTCGTACCGTGATTTACCGCTTCGTGTCGCGGAGCTTGGTGGTATGCACCGTTATGAGATGTCTGGTGCCTTGACTGGTCTTCAGCGTGTTCGTTATATGGTCCTTAACGATGGACATACGTTCGTCCGTCCTGACCAAATGAAAGATGAGTTCAAAGCCATCGTTCACCTCATTCAAGAAGTCTATGCTGACTTCGGAATCACGGATTACAAATTCCGTCTTTCGTACCGTGACCCAGCGGACAAAGAGAAGTACTTCGATAACGATGCGATTTGGGAAATGGCGCAACGTGAGTTGAAAGAAACAATGGATGAGCTCGAACTCGAATACTTCGAAGCAGAAGGCGAAGCTGCCTTCTACGGACCAAAGCTTGACGTGCAAGTTCGGACAGCACTTGGTAAAGATGAGACGCTTTCGACAGTCCAACTCGACTTCCTCTTACCAGAGCGATTCGAATTGACGTACAAAGGAAATGACGGACAAGATCACCGTCCGGTCGTCTTACACCGTGGTGTCGTTTCGACGATGGAACGATTCGTCGCATACTTGATCGAAGAATACAAAGGCGCGTTCCCAACATGGCTCGCACCGGTCCAGGTGAAATTGATTCCGGTTTCTAAAGTGCATGAAGACTATGCCCGTGAAATCAAAGCGATCTTGCTGAAAAAAGGAATTCGTGTCGAAACAGATTTCCGTGACGAGAAACTCGGATACCGGATTCGTGAAGCACAAGTCAATAAAGTACCAGTCATGCTCGTTCTAGGTGACAAAGAAGTCGAATCGCGCGAAGTCAACATTCGTCGCTACGGTTCAAAAGACTCAAGCAACGCATCACTTGAACAATTCGTCGCTGATTTAGAGCAAGAAATCGCGAACCGTTCAAAATAATTCTAGCCTCATGAAAGAGTTCGTCCTGCTACTGTAGGGCGGACTTTTTTTGTGATGTGATACTTAAAAGAAGGAAGCGGCATGCCGATGACAAAGGTAGATCATTCAGCTGAATCTATTCAACATAACCGAAAATTATTTTTCCTTTAATTGGATAAATGCTATAATAAACCTTCATTGGATGGAATGTTTTGAAGGATGGGAAGGAAGTTACAAAAAATGAAACAGACGACTCTTGCTGTTCTCATCACCTCTTCATTGGTAATCGGTATTCATCCGGGTGAAGCGGATGCGGCGACGACTAAAAAGACGTACCGGATCACACCAAAAACAGAAGCGATTGACCCGACGATTCGTAAATATACGACTTATAACGCAAAGACGCGCAACCATTATACGATGCGCTCTTATTTGGAACGTCTTGAAAAAGAGGGGGGCGGGACACTCGTCTTGACGAAAGGAACATATCTGTCTCCACTACGTGTCGGTATTCCGTCCAATACGACGGTGATCTTGGAAGATGGCGTCATCATCAAGAAGACGACGGAGACAGGAACGACGAAGATTAGTTCAACGACCAGTGTATTTGATCTTGTTGCTCCATCCGTATTGCGTTTGAACAAAAAGGTCGGAAAGTATGATGGCTCACAAAACGTTAAAATCATCGGAAAAGGGAATGCACAAATCGACTTGAATCGATATACGCGTGGTTCAGCGTTCGCTATTGCTCATAATCAAAACTTGTATATTGGTGGCATCACAGTACGGAATCAAAAGGGTTCACATGCAATGGAACTTGATGCGACGAAAAAGGCAGTCATCGAAAACATGAAATTCGTCGACGCCGTCATGATACCGAATACAGGTCCGAATGAATCGATTAATCTCGATACACCAGACCCAATCACAAAGGGGTTCAACTGGAAGTGGTCGAAACAAGATGGAACTCCGAATGCAGATATCACGATTCGCAATAACCTGTTTCGTAACATCAACGTGGCAATTGGCACACATCAATATACAGAAAATCGATTACACACGAATGTGCGGATCGAAAAAAATACGATTGATGGAACAAAGGATTATGCGATTTCGATGATGAACTGGAAGAATCCAACGGTCCGTTATAATACGATTCGAAACGTGCACCGGGCGGATGGAAAAGCGATGACGATTCTCGGTAGAGGAGTTGTCGGAGGAACGATTCGCTACAATCGATTTGAAGACGCAGATCGGGCGATTCAAATGCAACCGTTCCAAAGCAATGGCTATGCTCCGATCTATAATACGTTCACGGCAGAGCAAAAACGTTATATGCAACAAAATACAGTCAAGCAGGTTGGCCTCGATCAAATCGTCTTATTCAAGAAACTTAATGAGTTCACGTACAAGACGGCAGAACGCTACGATTTCATTCCATACTAAGACACAAAAAAGCACCCAAGACTAGCGTCGAGGGTGCTTGTGTCTGTCATATTACGAACGCATTTGTTGCAAGAACGGTTCGATATCGACTTGAAGCGCTTCTGATAGTTTCTGACCGAGTGAAGCATCAGCACGGTAGAAGTTGCAGATTGCGAGCAAGACTGTGTTCTCATGGCGAACCTGCTCGAGATCATTGACGAGGTTCTTCAGAAGAGCTGCTTGCTCGTCTTCTGTCAAACGACGGTATACTTCGCCGGCTTGACCGAAGTTGTTCGTCTTCTCGATTTCGAGACGACCGTGTTTATCATCAAGTAACGGCTGGTTTTCTTCCGTATACTCTGGTGTTTCTTTTGGTTCTTCTTGATAACGGTTTGGTTCGTAGTTCACCGGACTCGTTTGCTGACCGACTGGCATTGCACCATCACGTTGGTAGTTGTTCACTTGTGCGAACGGACAGTTGATCGGAAGTTGTTGGTAGTTCGTTCCGATACGGTAGCGTTGTGTGTCTGAGTAAGAGAACAGACGACCTTGTAACAACTTATCTTCAGATGGTAACATCCCTGGAATCAAGACACCTGGGTTGAAGCCGACAGATTCTGTTTCAGCGAAGTAGTTGTCGACGTTTTTGTTCAATGTCATCGTACCGACGTGTTGGAACGGAATGACATCTTCAAACCAATCTTTTGTCGCGTCAAGCGGATCGAAATCGAACTGATCGACGTCAGCTGGATCGAGTACCTGTACGAACAGATCCCATTCCGGATAATCTCCGTCTTCAATCGCTTGGAACGTATCGTTTGAAGCGTGGTTAAAGTCTTTTCCTTGAATTTCCGTTGCTTCTTCTGCTGAGAGGTTATGAATACCAGCTTTCGGTACCCAGCGTAGTTTGACGTAAACCGTATTGCCATGAGCGTTCACCCATTTGAATGAGTGGACGGAAGAACCACGCATTTTACGGTAGCTTGCAGGAATGCCTTCATCCGTAAAGAGATGCATGAGCATGTTCGTCGATTCCGGACGAAGTGTCATGAAATCCCAATAACGGTCAGGATCTTGAATGTTCGTGCGCGGATCTGGTTTAAGCGAGTGCACCATATCCGGGAACTTCATTGCGTCACGAATGAAGAAGACAGGAAGATTGTTCCCGACGAAATCCCAGTTTCCTTCTTCTGTGTAGAATTTGACAGAGAACCCACGTGGATCGCGGAGCGTCTCTGGAGAATGCGTGCCGTGAATAACAGTCGAGAAGCGGGCAAAGACAGGAACTTCTGTCCCTTCTTCTTGTAAAAACGCTGCTTTCGTGTACTTTTTCATTGAGTTTTTGACAGTGAAGACACCGTGAGCACCAAATCCACGAGCGTGTACGACGCGCTCAGGTACACGTTCCCGGTCGAAATGGGCCATCTTTTCAATTAATTGATAGTCTTCTAATAACGTTGGTCCGCGACGTCCAGCCGTACGTGAATTCTGGTTGTCTCCGATTGGTACACCTTGATTGGTCGTTAATCGTTTTTCAGTCATCTGTTATTCTCCCCCTTATGTAAGATTAAATTGATTATAAAACAATAATCATTCTAAATAAACAATTTTGCTTGCGAATGTTCTGAATCTTTTTTTCCATGTTAAGAGTGTACCCGTGAAAAACAGGTTAGAAACTTCTTGCTTATCCGTCAAAGGATTGCTATTATAATCAAGTATGTGAGCAACGTTCTGTAAGAACATAGAAAGCGGCTTGACATCACGGGAAAACAAGTGCTATGATAGCAAAGTGAAATGACAACAAAGCAGAAGCATCCCGCTTCTCACCATGTATGACGACTCGTACTGGTTCATCATGAAGATACGCAACGTGTAGCGACTGCTATGCTTTGACGTTCCTTATGAGTGTGGGCGGGAAGAACTGCCGACGCTTTTTTTATAGCGTTTTCTATCATTCATTTTTCGTGCAATGCACGATGGAGGTGCTAACCATTAGCAAAGATCTGTTAATCAATGAAAGCATCCGTGCCCGGGAAGTTCGTCTTATCGGAGCGGATGGTGCTCAACTAGGTGTCCAATCACGCAACGAAGCGCTACGTCTCGCAGAGGAAGCGGAACTTGACCTCGTCATGGTCGCTCCACAAGCGACGCCGCCAGTTTGTAAGATCATGGACTACGGTAAATACCGTTTCGAGATGCAAAAGAAGGACAAAGAAACTCGGAAGAATCAGAAAGTGATTCAGATGAAAGAAGTTCGTCTTAGCCCGACGATCGAGGAGAACGACTTCCAAACGAAATTCCGTAATGCGAAGAAATTCTTGGAGAATGGTAACAAAGTGAAAGCGAGCATTCGTTTCCGCGGTCGTGCCATCACTCACTCGGAAATCGGTAAACGCGTTCTCGAACGCCTCGCAACGGATTTAAGTGAGTTCGGTGTTGTGGAACAGAGACCGAAGATGGAAGGACGCAGCATGTTCCTCGTGCTTGCTCCTAAGAAAGAAGACTAATCGAATCGAAGTAGGAGGGAATCTCTCATGCCTAAAATGAAATCGCACCGCGGTGCTTCTAAACGTTTCAAACGTACTGCTTCTGGCAAATTGAAACGTGGTCGTGCTTACACAAGCCACTTGTTCGGTAACAAATCAACAAAAGCGAAACGTAAATTACGTAAAGCTAGCATGGTATCTACGGGTGACTTCAAACGCATCCGTCACATGATCGCGAAGTAATTTATCCAATCGTATACAGATTTAGGAGGGAATTTATATGCCACGCGTAAAAGGCGGATATACGACTCGTCAACGTCGTAAAAAACAACTCAAATTAGCTAAGGGCTACTACGGCTCGAAACATACACTCTTCAAGGTTGCGAAACAGCAAGTCATGAAATCTCTCATGTACGCTTACCGTGACCGTCGTCAAAAGAAACGTGACTTCCGTCGCCTCTGGATCACTCGGATCAATGCGGCAGCACGTATCAACGGTCTTTCTTACAGCCGCATGATGCATGGTCTTAAATTAGCAGGTATCGACGTTAACCGTAAGATGCTCGCTGACCTCGCAGTTACAGATGCAACTGCATTTGCTTCACTTGCTGACACAGCAAAAGCAAAATTGAACGCTTAAGTTCTACAATTCGTCGGGGAATTTAATTCTCCGACGTTTTTTTCGATTTAATGATAAAATAAGAAGGCACGTCGATGAGACGGTCATATGATTTTTTTAGATAGAAGGAGAATTAAAGATGGATTGGTTGACACTTTTTGAGATGCAAGAACAGTTGGATAAACGGATTCAGTCAGAACATCAATTGACAGGCAATCAATTCGACGAGCGTCTGCTCGCCTTATTGGTCGAACTCGGTGAACTTGCGAACGAGACACGTTGCTTTAAGTTCTGGTCGAAGAAGGGACCATCCGCTCAAGTCACAATTCTTGAGGAATATGTCGATGGCGTCCATTTTCTACTCTCACTAGGTCTAGCACTTGATTACAAGAAAAGTCATTTTACTGAAGGTGACTTCTATTTGACAGCAACAGATGCTTTTTTAGACGTCTATAACAAAACGAACGTCTTTGCGATCTCGCGGACGGAACAAAGTTATGATGTTCTGATTGGTGCATACCTTGCATTAGGTGCTACACTAGGCTTTACACAGGATATGATTTTCAAGGCTTACATTTCTAAAAATGAAGCAAACCATGTGCGACAAGACAACGGTTACTAAGGAGGAAATCAGATGAACGAACAATTACATATGCTAAAACGTCTCACGGACGCAACAGGTGTACCGGGAAACGAAAAAGAAGTCCGGAGCCTCATGCGTGAATATTTAGAACCTCATGCAGAAGCATTCCACCAAGATGGTCTCGGTAGTCTCTTTGCTGAACATAAAGGCGCAGGCGAAGATGCACCACGTGTATTGATTGCGGGTCACATGGATGAAGTCGGATTCATGGTCACGAAGATTGATGAAAAAGGATTCCTTCGTTTCCAACCACTCGGCGGTTGGTGGGGTCAGGTCCTCTTGGCACAGCGTATGAATATTGTGACGTCATCTGGTGAAGTCATTCCAGGTGTAATCGGTGCAAAACCACCTCATGTTTTACCACCGGAAGCGCGCAATAAGCCGGTCGACATTAAAGACATGTTCATCGATATCGGTGCTTCATCAAAAGAAGAAGTCGACGGTTGGGGAATTCGTCCGGGTGATACGGTCGTTCCACATTGCGAATTTACTGTGATGAAAAATGAGAACTTCTTGATGGCAAAAGCGTGGGACAACCGGATTGGTTGTGCCATCGCAATCGAAGCAATCAAACGCTTAAAAGCAGATGGACATCCGAACACGATTTTCGCAGGCGCGACTGTTCAGGAAGAAGTCGGATTACGTGGGGCTCAAACTGTCGCGCACCTGCTCAAACCATCAATCGCCTTTGCTGTCGATACAGGTATCCCGGGTGACACGCCAGGAATGACCGATCGTGAAGCATTGTCGAAATTAGGTGAAGGCGTTCAAGTCATCATGTTCGATGCGTCGATGATCGCACATCGTGGATTGATCGATTTCGTGACGAAAGTCGCAACAGAAGAAAATATCAAGTATCAACTGGACTTAACACCAGGTGGCGGAACGGATGCAGCGAAGTTCCACTTATCGAATACAGGTGTTCCATCACTTGCATTGACTGTACCGATTCGTTACCTGCACACGAATGTCTCAATCATGCATAAAGCCGATTTCGAAGCAGCCGTCGATCTAGTCGTTGCTGTGACAAAACGTCTGGATGCGGAGACTGTCCAAGCGATCTACGAGGGGTAATAAAACAATGAAGCACATCGCATCAGCAAAGAACGAAATCGTTAAACAATGGAAAAAACTCTTAACGAAAAAAGGACGTCTGCAGACGAACCGTTTCTTAATTGAAGGAGAACACTTGATTGAAGAAGCTGTTCGCGCTGGAATCGTCAAGGAATTGATCGTGCGTGAATCGTATCAAGTACCCGGTTCTTGGAAACGAAATGCCGATGTCTTTACGATTGATGATGCCGTCATCAAAGTACTGGCTGAGACTGAAACGTCGCAAGGCATCTTCGCTGTCTGTGAGATGAAACAAGCTTCGGCGCAATTAGAACGAGGACGCTATTTGTTGCTCGATCGTCTGCAAGATCCAGGGAACGTCGGGACGATGATTCGGACAGCTGACGCAGCTGGATTCGATGGTGTCGTCGTCGGACCGGGAACAGTTGACGTCTATAACGGAAAAGTCATCCGTGCGACGCAAGGATCGCTGTTCCATCTACCGGTTATCTCCATGCCGCTCGAAGAGGCAGTCAATGCACTGCACGAGCAAGGAATTGCGGTAATTGGCACGGCGTTAGAAGGAGCGACGTCTTATCAAACGATCGCACCGATGGATGCACTCGGTTTGATCATCGGGAACGAAGCACAAGGCGTTGCGCCAGAATTGCTCTCTTATTGTGATGAGCGTGCCTACATCCCGATTCGTGGTAAAGCGGAGTCATTGAATGCGGCAGTAGCGGCTGGCATTTTGCTTTATCATTTTGCAAGCGTGGATTGAAACCGACAAGCGTTCATGCTAAAGTGAACATCAGGAATACATCATGGACGTTGATGGAACAGAGTACGTTAGGGAACGATTCAATCAGGGAGAAGCGGTCGTAGACTGAAAACTGCTTCGTGAATCTGCTAACCGAATTCACTCCGGAGTCGCACGAGAGATCGTGACGGGATGCGCCCGTTATCGCGCAATTGGAGGACTTTTCGATTGAAAAGTCAAACAAGGGTGGTACCACGGTGTTTACATCGTCCCTTCGGCATTTGCCGGAGGGACGTTTTTTTATATCTTCAACTAAAGGAGTGGGAAAGATGCGCGAGCAATTAGAAGCATTACGCGATGAAGCGTTGACATTAGTCGATCAGGCAACAACACAAAAAGATCTCAATGACGTCCGAGTCAAGTATCTCGGGAAAAAGGGACCAATCACAGAAGTATTACGAGGAATGGGAAAGTTATCAGCGGAAGAACGACCAGTCGTCGGTGAGATCGCTAATACGGTCCGTCAAGCGATCCAGGAGCAATTGGAACAACGTCTGACAGCTGTCAAACAACAAGAAATGGATGCGAAACTGGCAGCGGAAGCAATTGACGTCACGTTACCAGGACGTCCGAAAAAGGTCGGTCATGCGCACCTCTTGCAACAGGTGACGGATGAGATCGAAGACATCTTCGTCGGACTCGGTTATACGATTGCCGAAGGTCCAGAAGTCGAGCAAGATCTGTTCAACTTCGAGATGTTGAATTTACCGAAGGATCACCCGGCACGTGACATGCAAGACTCGTTCTATATCACGGAAGAAATTTTGATGCGAACGCATACGTCACCGGTCCAAGCACGGACGATGCTCGCTTCGAAAGGAGAACCGATCCGCATTCTCTGCCCAGGTAAAGTCTATCGTCGAGACGAAGATGATGCGACACATTCGCACCAATTCATGCAAGTCGAAGGACTCGTCGTCGGAGAATCGATTTCGATGGCAGACTTAAAAGGAACGCTTGAAGCCTTCGCGAAGCAGATGTTCGGTGAAGCACGTGAAGTCCGCTTACGCCCAAGTTTCTTCCCGTTCACGGAGCCGTCCGTCGAAGTCGACGTCTCGTGCTTCAAATGTGGCGGTAAAGGATGTAACATCTGTAAACAGACGGGATGGATTGAAATTCTGGGCGCTGGAATGGTTCACCCTCACGTTCTCGAAATGGCCGAATATGATAGCACGAAAATGTCAGGTTTCGCATTCGGAATGGGTATCGAACGGATTGCCATGTTGAAATACGGTGTCGATGATATTCGCCACTTCTATACGAATGACGTTCGCTTCAGCGAACAGTTTTAAGGGGGAACGCAGATGTTAGTCTCAAAACAATGGTTGAACGAATATGTGGATGTCAGTCACACATCAGGACAAGATTTGGCTGATTTGATTACAAAGAGCGGAATCGAAGTCGAAGGCGTAGATGTCCGGGATGAAGCGTTGAACAACATCGTCGTCGGACGTGTATTAACGAAAGAAAAACATCCAGAAGCAGATAAATTGAATGTCACGACGGTCGACATCGGGCAAGACGAACCGGTCCAAATCGTGTGTGGTGCACCGAACGTCGAAGCCGGACAAGATGTCATCGTCGCACGCGTCGGAGCTCGCCTGCCAGGTATTAAAATCAAACGTGCCAAATTGCGAGGTGTCGTCTCAGAAGGGATGATCTGTTCACTCGAAGAACTCGGATTCGAAAAGAAATATATCCGAGAAGATGAGCAGGACGGGATCCATACGTTCCGTGAACCAGTCACACCAGGACAAGACGTTTTGGAGTTACTCGGTCTACGTGATGAAATCCTCGAGCTTGGATTAACGCCGAACCGTTCGGACTGCCTCAGCATGTATGGTGTCGCACACGAAGTGGCGGCGCTTTACGATACGACACCGACTTTCCCGGTCGTTGAAGTCAACGAAGCAGAAACTGCGACGGCAGTCGACGTGACGCTTGATTCAGAGGACTGCCCGTTCTACGCGGCACGAGAAATTCAAGGCGTGACGATTCAAGAGTCACCGACTTGGTTAAAAAACCGCTTGATTGCGAACGGCATTCGTCCGATCAACAACGTCGTCGACGTTACGAACTTCGTCTTACTCGAGACAGGTCAACCGCTTCATTCATTTGATGCTGAAAAACTCGGAAAACGGATCGTCGTGCGTCAAGCGCACGCAGGAGAGTCGTTCACGACGCTCGACGAAGTAGAGCGGACGCTCGATTCTTCGATGCTGGTCATCACTGACGGTGAACACCCGGTCGCGCTTGCTGGTGTCATGGGTGGAGCGAATACCGAAGTCGATGAAAACACGACATCGATCATTTTAGAATCAGCTTACTTCGCACCGATTTCCGTCCGGAAGACGAGCCGTGTTCTTGGACTTCGCTCGGACTCGAGTGCCCGTTTCGAAAAGGGCGTTGATCCACGTCGTGTCTTGTTAGCACTCGATCGGGCTGCAACTTTGATTGCTGAACTCTCGGGTGGAACGGTTCAGGCTGGTGTCGCTCAAGCTGGAACGCTCGAGCTTGACGATCACTTGATTGAAGCGAGTGTCTCGTACATCAATCACCGTCTTGGTATGGAGATCGAAGGAACGGTCATGCAAACGTTACTCGAACGTCTTGGTCTCGGTGTTGAATTATCGGGTGATGCCTTGACAGTCAGCGTACCGACTCGCCGCCAAGACTTGAAAATTCCAGCTGATTTAGCGGAAGAAGTCGCTCGTCTCTACGGATATGATGCACTGACTTCAAGCTTACCGTCTGAAGCGAGCCGTGGCTTCTTACCAAAACGGAACATTCACCGTCGTCATTTACGCCGGACATTGCAGGGAGCAGGTCTTTCGCAAGCCATCACGTATTCATTGACGAGCGAACAACGCGCGATGCAATTCAATGAACGAGAAGATTTGCATCCGGTCAAACTGGCGATGCCAATCAGTGAAGCACGTTCGACACTGCGGACGTCACTCATTCCGGGACTCCTTGAAGTCGCGCAGCATAATGTCGCACGACAGCATGCCGATGTCGCGTTTTATGAACTCGGCAGTGTTTATCTGCAACGGGATGCGTCACTTGAGACACTCCCGATTGAACAAGAAATGATCGGTGGCGTCGCAGTCGGTGTGTCAGAACAACACCGTGCGCACGGAACGCTCGTCAAAACAGATTTCTTCGTCATGAAAGGAATCGTCGAGACACTCGCTTCTGCAGTCGGTATCACGTTGACGTTCGAGGCAGCGAGCATTCCATCGATGCACCCAGGACGGACGGCGCGCATTTTGCTTGACGGAGAAGCGATCGGATTCGTCGGTCAAGTGCATCCTGGTCTGTCAAAAGAACAGTATGGTCTAAAAGAAGTGTACGTCTTTGAATTAGAGGCGATGGCACTACGTTCGAAAGAAGAGCAGGTCTACTCGGAAATCTCACGTTTCCCATCAATGACACGCGACTTAGCAATCGTCGTCGAGCGATCAGTGACGGCGCAATCCATCATCGATGTCATGACGGAAGCAGCCGGTCCACTTCTTAAGACGATCGAATTGTTCGATGTCTACACGGGTGAGAACGTCGGAGAGAATGAAAAATCATTTGCTTTCTCCCTCCGTTATCAAAACAAAGAACGGACGTTAGTCGATGAAGAAATCACGACAGCGCAACAGCGAGTCGTAGATGCAGTGAAAGAAACGTTCAATGCGGAACTTCGCGCATAATCAGGATAAACAAACAGCCGCTTTCCTTTCAGAGGAAGGCGGCTGTTTTTCGTTTGACGACAGATTCAAGAAGCAAGTTCTTCTGTTTCAGATGAAGCAGCTTGTCGTTTCGTAAAGGTGAAATACAGTAGACCACTTACGAGAACAATCAGACTACAGGACAAGAACATATTGGAATAGCCGATACCGCTTGCGACCGTAGCAAGAATCAAGGCACCGATTCCAAAACCTGTGTCATAAGCAAGGAAAAAGGTCGAGATGGCTTTTCCTTTCTGTGCGGGAGGTGCGAAGTTCAAGAGAACGGTTTGAAGACCAGGGAAGATAGAAGCAGAACCGACTCCAATAATGACGGCTGCAAGCAATAAACCAGCCAATGAAGGATACATGCCGAGAATGACAAAGCCCATCATATAAAGAACATACGATGGCAACAACACGAATGCAGCTCCTCGCTGGTCGAACAGTTTTCCAGCAATCGGTCGAATCGCGACCATCCCGAGAGCCACTAGCGCATAAAAATAAGAAGCATATGCGATATGACCGATCGAGTCCGTGTACAGTGAAATGAACGCAGATGTACTAGAGATCGCAACGCCTGCCAACAGAGTCGCCACCAACAAAAGCGGACGCGATAAGAAGAGAGACTGACTTAAACGAAACGCGGACGTGCTTGGGATATGTTGACTCGTCAGTGGCAGACGCGTCATTAACAAGAAGGAGATGATCGCTAGGGCGGCAACCGTCACGAAGTAAAGAATGAATGCTTTTTCCTGGATGAAGGTTAGACCGATGACGGGACCAAGGACGGATGCCAAGTTCATCGATAGGACGAAATAGCCCATCCCTTCTCCTTGACGTGTCTTTGGAATCAATGTCGTAACGGCGAGACTAATTGAAGAAGATAGCATCCCGAAACTAAAGCCATGGATGACACGGATGACGATTAAATAGAAGAATGATTCCAGTGGTAAGACAAGCAAGTAGCAGAGGCTCATTAATGCAAAGAGACTTGCAGAGACCATTAAGACACGCTTTAAATCATAACGATCTAACCAGTGACCAATCAGTGGACGAGAACAGACGGTTGCCAGGATGAAGCTCGTCACAATCCATCCGAGGGCTGAAGCGGAGACCGGAAACTGCTTAGCAGCGAGTAGTGGAAGTGAGGCATTGAGTAGATAAAACGTGATGAAGAGCAATAGGTTAATGATCAGCGTCATGACGTAATGACGCGAGAATAACCGAGCGATCATGAAGATTCCTCCTGTCGATGTAGAGTAAGTAGGTGCGTCATCCACTCACCGAGCTGTTGCTGATCGGTAAGGGAGAAGGAGGCGAGTAAGCGTTGGTGGGTCTCTTGGACCGCAGCATCGATTTGGTCGAACCGTTCAATGGCTAGAGGTGTCAATGAGACAAAGTGTGTTCGTCCTTCTTTTATCCGAGTGATGAAACCAAGCGTCTCAAGACGTGAGACGGTTTTCGTCACAGCTGGTTTTTCAATGATTAGATAATCGGCCAGTTGGACTTGTGAAACAGGTTGTAGTAATGCAACTGCTTTTATTAGTGCCCATTGACCCGTATGTAACGAGTAGGGAAGCAAGGTAGCATCAATCTCTCGTTTTACGAGACGTGAGACTTTTGATAGTTGTCCGAGTACATCTTCTTGTGTATAGAGCATCCTATTTCTCCTTTTAGTTAACTAGTTAACTTTAAGAGTGTATCAAAGCTGATTAAGAGGTGCAAGGGAAGAAACGCTCATTTCATGCATTGAAGAGAATAATTTTCTAGCATGATAAAAGATTAAGCAAGTCTTAAAGCGGGTATGTTCCGTAAAAGAGTATTTGATTTACTTGAAACAATGGATACGACTGTTTATGTGATCGGTTGACTAATTCATCTTGACATAGAGAAGAGACAAAGAAGGGAAGAGTACATCATGAATCGACTAGCGAAGCTCCTGACTGAACTATTACCATTCACTATAAAGGAAGCAATCAATCCACTCATCACGAATATCGCAACCGATTCGCGACAAATCAGACCTGGCGGATTATTCATCTGTATCAACGGCTACACGGTTGATGGTCACGATTATATCAATCAGGCAATCCAAAACGGTGCTGTGGCGATTTTAGCTGAACGATCGTTTCCGGATTGCCCGGTTCCCGTCATTACTGTGCCGGATACGAAACGACTTGCAGGTCAAGTCGCGAATCGCTTTTACAATCAACCGAGTCAAAAGATGCGTGTATACGGTGTAACCGGAACGAATGGAAAAACGACGACGACGAAATTGGCGTATGATCTCTTTCGAGCAACAGGTATAAAAGCCGGCATGATCAGCACGGTCGGTGCACGAATTGATGAGGAACTCATTGAGACGCCGAATACGACGCCTGAAGCCATCATCTTACATCGACTGTTGTATGAAATGGTTGAAAAAGGCGTGACTGATTGCATCATTGAAGTGTCTTCTCACGCATTAGCCGAAGGTCGAGTCGAGGGAGTGTCTTTCCACTCGGCAGCATTTACGAACCTGACGCATGATCATCTGGATTACCATCATTCAATGGAGGATTACGCCAAGACGAAAGCTTTGTTGTTTCAACAAGTTGCTACGTCAAATGGTCGGACCATCGTCTTGAATCGAGAAGATGGTTGGAGTCGCGTCATGCGAGAAGCTGCGCCTTTACAACCCGTCATCTGGTATACGACGCAACCACACCGGACGTCACAGATCGCGGTCGAGTGGTTGACGGACACCGTCAATGTGCGGATCGACGAGACGACGACGCGTGTGCCGACAGCTTTACTAGGTGAATTCAATGCAGCGAATTTAGCGGCGGCGATGGGATTGTTGCGGGCAGGCGATGCCAATCTCTATACCTTGATTCGTCATATTCCAGAACTGGAATTGCCGAAAGGACGACTCGAACGACTGGACTGGGCACCTTGTGAGATTTATATCGATTATGCCCATACACCGGATGGTCTAGAAAAATGTTTACAGGCACTCACTTCTTCCGGAGAGTCGCTATCGGTCGTTTTAAGTGCAGCTGGAGAGCGTGATCGAACGAAACGAGCGGAGATGGGGCGGATCGCAAGCAAATATTGTGAACACATCATCGCAACGGTCCATGATGCGAGGACAGAGAATCCGGATCGAATCATCGAAGAGCTAATCGTTGATATTCCACGTGAACATTTAGTAGGTTGTCATACGTCCCGTCATGAAGCGCTCGTACAAGCAGCGCATCTGGCGCACGAAGGGAAACGAATCGTCATTGTCGGGAAAGGTCATGATGAGGTAGAACGAATCGGTACAAAAACGATTCCTTTTAATGAAAAACATATACTTCTTGCGGAATTAGAACGACTGTCTGAAGGGGAGTCCGTCATTTAAAAAAACCGACCATTCCGTTAAGGTCATGGTCGGTTTCGTTTCGTGGCTAGTTGTTGTGCCTTTTTCGTATTCGCAAAATGGGCTTTCGTCCAGTCACGAAGTTTGTCAGCTCCATAACGTAAGATCAGTGAAGCGGCGACTTGATCCACTTTAGCACCAGCACCTTTCGGAATGACGACACCTGTTGTCTCGCTCAACTTGTCCATCTCCTTCAAAAAGATGGCGCGAGCGATGATGGATGAGGCAGCGACGGCGACATGGAGTTGTTCCGCCTTGGTCGAGAAGTAGACATTTTCTCGAACGGGATTGACGACACCAGACAAGTGTTTGTAGTAAACAGTCTTTTCAGCGAACTGATCAATCAAAATCGCTTCTGGTTTCGTCTCCAGTTGGTCAAGAAGTCGCTCGAGTACATCATTATGCATCAGGGCAGTCATCTTTCCTTGTGTCATCGTTCGTTGCATCTGATTGTATTCTGGATTGTGTAGGATACGATATGTGTACGGAATGACAGCATGGAGATCGCGAGCAATCCGACGAATCTCGGTATCGTTCAGATGTTTGGAGTCTCGAACACCGAGTTCGTGAAGAAGTGCAATCTGCTTTCGATCAACGAAGGAAGCGACGACGACGAGTGGACCGAAGAAATCGCCTTTTCCGACTTCGTCACTGCCAGCGACGGACCATTCCGAGAAACCATTTGGTAACGTTGAAACAAGTGGTTCCTTCGATTTAGTCGGTGTAGCCGTACCGAAGCGTGAAGCGATGGTTTCAGCTTCCGTTCCTTGAAACATCACTTTTCCAGAATTGTAAATCGTGATGACACATCCAGGTACTTTAGCGGCGAAGCGGGCATACGGTGGACTCTTCGTCTGTCCTTGTTTAAACTCTTGTATGACGAGGTCTTGCTTTTCTTTAGATAAGCGTAAAACGGTAGTTCCCACGAGATAACCTCCCTTTCCGGGATTAAGCATACCATCCTTAAGACCGATGGGGGACTTCTTTTCCTAAAACGAAAATGATGGTACTATATGAAAGAAGCAAAGTATGAGGAGGACAGAAAAATGGCTGATTCAGAAGGGTTGAACCGGACGACGATTCATATCGCAGGCAATGATTATACGATTGTCGGAACGGAGTCGCCAGAACACGTACGCGAAGTGGGTCTCCTCGTCGATACGAAAATTCGAGAAATCCGAGAACAAGCACCACAACTCGACGTTCGTCAAATCGCCGTCCTAGCGGCGCTTAATATTGGTAGTGATTACGTAAAAATAAAAAAGAATTTGGGTGAACTATAAACTATGATTTCTTTCGTTATCTTATTACTTCTCGCCTTAGGCGTCATGACGGGTGTCCGACGGGGAGTCGTATTGCAGGCCGGGCATTTGCTCAGCCTGATCATTTCCTTCATCGTCGCCTTGTCGTTTTATGAAGAATTGGCGACGAAATTCCGTTTGTGGGTACCGTATCCGTCGACACTAGATGATGCGGGAATCGACTTGACGATGTTCGCAATTCCAAGTTCAGCACGACTCGATGAGGTGTTCTACAAAGCCTTTTGGTTCGTCGTCCTGTTCTTCGGTACAAAAATCATCTTAGCAATCTTGTTGTCGATGTTTGATTCGTTGACGAACATTCCGATTTTAAAACAAGTCAAAGGATTATTAGGTGGCGTCTTCGGCTTTATCGAGATGTACATCTTCATTTTCTTACTCTTGTTCCTCGCAGCATTCGTTCCGATTCAGTCGATACAGGATGCGATCGCAGACTCGAGTTTGGCAAGCTTCATCATCCAACATACACCGCTCCTTGCGAATTGGCTGATGGACAAAGTTGGATTGATAAAATAAACATGCTCCCGTTAAATGGGAGCTTTTTTTGAGGGGAGAATTGCACATGCGTACGATTCAAGATGCAATGCGTCACTTAGAACGAATCTCAGTCTATCTAGAGGTTAAAGGGGAAAATCCGTTTAAGATCAATGCTTTCCGAAAAGCAGCAAGTATCCTCGAGGCATCCGATGCTGACTTCATGGCAATCGACGATTTCACGGCGATGAAGGGGATTGGTAAAGGAACGGCTGCTGTTCTTGAGGAGTACCGGGAAACGGGAACGAGTACGGCACTGACGGAACTCGAACAAGAAGTACCGGAAGGACTGATTGCTTTACTGAAGATCCCAGGTCTTGGTGGGAAGAAACTTGCTAAATTGCATGAAGTCGGCGTCATTGATGCGGATTCCTTTGCAGAGAAATTAGCGGATGGTACAGTCGAAGCGATGCCTGGATTCGGTAAGAAGACGGTCGAAAAGTACGTCAAAGCGCTCGAAACGTTTGAAACACGACCAGAACGATTACCGTATGGTGTCATGCGGAAGGTCGTTGCGGAATTAAATCAGACCCTTGCGTCGTTCGATGAAATCATTCGCTTCGAAGTTGGTGGAAGCTTCCGCCGAGCAGAAGAGACGTGCAAGGATCTTGATTTCATCCTCTCGACGAACGAACCGGAACGGATCAAGGAGCAACTCTTGGAACTGTCGCTCATCGATGAAGTCATCGCTGCCGGCAGCACGAAAGTATCACTCGTCTTAAAACGAGACGTCCATTATATCGCGGTTGATTTCCGAATCGTCGATGACGCGGCGTACGCATCCACATTACATCACTTCACGGGTTCGAAGGATCACAATGTCCGGATGCGTCAGCTCGCCAAAGAACGGGGAGAGAGCATTTCTGAATATGGCGTTGAAACCGAGCAAGGATTAGTACAGCCGAAGACGGAAGAAGAATTGTTTGCGCGGTACGACTTACCGTTCATCGCACCTGAATTACGAGCAGGGCGTCAAGAGTTCGAGCAGGATTTGTCACACCTTTTAACGGAACAGGATATTCAAGCAGATGTGCACATGCATACGACATGGTCAGATGGAACATTATCTGTTGAAGAACTAGTCGATGCGTGTGCTGCACGAGGGTATACATGGATGGCGATCACCGACCATAGTAAGTATATGAAGTTCGTCAATGGATTGACGGAAGAGCGTCTACGTGCGCAACGGGTCGAAATCGAAGCAGCACGCAAGAAACATCCCGAGATGACGATTTTATGTGGCGTCGAGATGGATATCTTGCCTGATGGGTCGCTCGATTATGCAGATGATTTCTTAAAAGAGATGGATTACGTCATTGCCTCGATTCATTCGAAATTCGATCAGACGGAAGAAGAGATCATGCAACGGCTTGAGAATGCGTGTCGTAATCCTTACATTTCTCTGATTGCCCATCCGACAGGACGAATCATCGGTAGACGAGAGGGCTATGCCGTTAACGTCGATCGCTTGATCGAACTAGCAGCCGAGACAGGAACAGCGCTTGAGATGAATGCAAACCCTGCACGATTCGATTTGACGGCAAGTTCCCTAGCAAAAGCGAAGGCTGCTGGTGTGAAAATTTTGATCAATACGGATACACACCGACCAGAAATGTTAGAAGATATGAAACTTGGAGTCCTCCATGCACGTAAAGCCTATTTGGAGGCGTCTGATGTCATCAATACGTGGAGCGCTGAAGCAGCACTTGCCTTCTTCGGTCGAAAACGTTTAGGAGTGGATTAAATGAATGCCAACGCATTACGCGTCTTAGAATATGAGAAGTTAAAAGAAAACATGTTATCGTTCACAGCAAGCTCACTTGGAGCACAGTTCGTTCGAGCGATGCATCCAGCGGAAGAGTTCGAGCAGGTCAAGGAATTGTTAGCCGTCACGACGGAAGCAACGACGGTTTACCGATTGCGTGACCGTTACCCGTTCGGTGGATTGACAGATGTCCGCAGTGAAGTGAAACGGGCAGAAATTGGTTCGGTCCTCTCGACGAGTGAACTCTTATCCGTTGCAGACGTCGTCTATTCAGGACGTCAAGTGAAGGCGTTCCAAGAACGATTGCATGAAGATCATCCGGATCTACGATTACCACGACTCGACAGTCGAATCGAACAGATCACGAAGCTCGTTGAGATCGAACAGGGGATTCGCCATGCCATTGACGACCAAGGAACTGTTCAAGATTCGGCAAGTGATAAATTACGAGCGTTACGTAGTCAGTTGCGTTCGCTCGAAGGACAAGTTCGTTCAAAAATCGATAGTGTCTTACGCAGTAAAGCGAAGATGCTGTCTGACGCCATCGTGACGATGCGAAATGATCGCTACTGTGTCCCGGTCAAACAAGAATATCGTCAAGCGTTTGGTGGGATCGTTCATGATCAGTCGGCGTCCGGTGCGACGTTGTTCATCGAACCACAAGCCGTTGTCTCTGCGAACAACGAGATTCAAGAAGCGCGTTTGAAAGAACGGGCGGAAATCGAACGAATCCTTGCCCAATTATCAGCACTTGTCGGGAGTGTCGGCGACTCGCTGCGCATCAACCTCGATGTACTAGCAGAACTTGATTTCATCATGGCGAAAGCGTTGTATGGTCATCAGATCGGAGCGGTCGAACCACGCTTGAATGAAAATCGCCATATCATTCTGAAGGAAGCACGACATCCCTTCATTCCAAAAGAAGAGGTCGTACCGATCACTGTCTCGCTGGGTGGCGATTTTACATCACTCGTCATCACCGGTCCGAACACCGGTGGTAAGACAGTTACTTTAAAGACGATTGGTCTTTTGCAATTGATGGTGCAATCAGGACTATACGTGCCGGCAGCAGATGAGACGGAGCTCAGTGTCTTCGATGCGATTTATGCCGATATCGGAGATGAACAGTCGATTGAACAAAACTTGTCGACGTTCAGCTCGCACATGACGAACATCGTCTCGATGATGGAGAAAATCGATTTCATGAGTTTGGTGCTGTTTGATGAATTAGGAGCGGGAACGGATCCGACAGAAGGGGCTGCCCTAGCGATTGCAATTCTTGATGAAGTGAAACGCCGCGGAGCACGTGTTGCAGCGACGACGCACTATTCGGAATTAAAAGCATACGGCTATAACCGAGAAGGAGTCGTCAACGCGTCGATGGAATTCGATGTCGAATCACTCAGTCCGACGTATCGCTTACTCATCGGTGTACCGGGACGCTCGAACGCGTTCGAAATTTCAAAACGTCTCGGACTTGAAGACCGGATTATCGACGCGGCACGTGGTCAAATCGGTAGTGACGCCCAATCCGTCGAAACGATGATCGAACGACTGGAAGAAGCGAAACAGCGTGCTGAAACGTTAGAGGCTCAGTTGCTAGAAGAGAAGAAACGACTCGTTGCAGAGCGTGAGCAATTCGAGCAAGAACAAGCAGAGATTCAGGAAGAGAAAAATGAGATTCTGGCAAAAGCGGAAGAAAAAGCAGCACGTGCAGTCGAACGTGCCCAAAAAGAGGCTGAAGGCGTCATTAAACGTTTGAAAGAATTGCGTGATGCTGGTGCCGTCAAAGAGCATGAACTGATCGAGGCACGTAAAAAACTTGAAGATGCGAAGCCGAGTCTGCAAGAGAAGCGGATTGCTAAAGTAAAAGCGAAATACGATCAAACGCCACGTTTTGATAAAGGCGAAGAAGTCAAAGTCACGACGTTCAATCAAAAAGGCTATATCATCAACCAACAGGCGAACGGCGAGTACACTGTTCAAGTCGGCATCATGAAGGTGAATGTCAAACCGGAAGATCTCGCGAAGATCGGCAGTACTCCAAAACGTCCTCAAACAAAAGGGCGTTCTGGTGGTACGAGTGTGACGAAACAATCGGCGCCTTCAGCTGAACTGGATTTACGTGGCGTCCGTGTTGAAGAAGGATTATCGAAGCTCGAACGCTTCATGGACCAAGCTTTGTTATCGAACTACGACCACATTCGTGTCATCCATGGTCTGGGTACGGGAGCGATGCGTCAAGGTGTCCAAGAATTCTTGAAAGGTCATCGTCACGTCAAAGGTCACCGCTTAGGTGGTCAAGGTGAAGGCGGACACGGTGTGACGATCATCGAACTGAAATGAGGAAAGCAAGATGAACATTTTTGAGAACGTCTATGTCTATACGACAGCGCTCTATTCGGTCGCGGGATTACTGATCATTTTAGGACTTGCACTTTTTGAGTTGACAACCCGGTATAAAAACTGGGAACATATCAAGAGTGGCAACATCGCCGTTGCGTTAGCAACAGGTGGAAAAATCATCGGACTCGCCAATATCGTTCATTTCGCTGTTCAAGGGGAAGAACGGGTCGGGTCGATATTTCTTGAAAGTGCTTTTGGCTTCTTACTGTTGATATCGACATACTGGATCTTTGAATTCCTGACACCGAATTTGCCGGTAGACCGTGAAATCGAGAACGGCAACATTGCTGTCGGTATCATTTCATGTGCCTTATCGATCGGCATGTCCTACGTCATCGGATCAGCGTTAGTGGGGTGAATCCGTGTTAGAACGTTTAGCGAAAATCATGTTCGGGGTTTCGATCGCCTTTTTGGTCGTCGGTATCCTTTGGATTGTATTTAATTAAAAGAACCGGTCTTACCGTGTGATCATTCCGTACTGACATCGTTTCAGTACGGAATTTTTATTGGAAGCCACGCCTAATCAAAAAAGGAGGAACGCATATGAACGTACGAAAAACATCAACAACGACAGAAACGAGACGCCGTGCTTTTGAGGCGATGCAATTGATTTCTTGGAAGGACATCTTCTGGGTCATCATCGGATCGGCGATTCTCGCCTTTGGAATCAACTACTTTACGATTCCGAACGATTTATCTGAAGGTGGATTGATCGGGATCACGGTCATCTTCTACTATCTCTATGGCTGGGATACGGGACTTGTTTCCCTGATTGCGAACGCCTTGCTGTTCGTCGTCGGTTATCGATTCCTCAGCCGGAAGACGATGCTTTACTCCGTCATCTCGGTCGCCGTCACATCATTTGTCCTCTCCTCAACAGCAAGTCTTGCAACTTCATCAGATAGCCGTTTAATCGGTACGGTCTATGCGGGAATTCTGATTGGTGTTGGGATTGGTCTCGTCATTCGTGCTGGAGGAACGACGGGCGGGGGAGTCATCATCGCTCGACTGATGAATAAATACTTGAATCTCAGTATCGCGGTCTCGATGTTCATCATCGATGTCGCGGTCGTCGGTGCATCAGGATTTCTGTTCGGAGAAGAGACGATGCTATACACGTTGATTGCAATCATCATCGGCTCGTACTTGATTGATCTCGTCAGCGAAGGATTAAATGTCCGCGAAGCGGTCACGATCATCAGTCATCGCCAAGAGGAGATCGCGACGATCCTGACAGAGACACTCGGTCGTAGCGCGACGGTCATCCACAGTCACGGTCATTTCACGAAACAAAAGAATGATATGTTGTATATGATCGTCGATAAACGACAACTGGCACCGTTGAAACAGATCGTCGAAGCAGCGGATCCCCGCGCCTTCGTCGTCATTCATAAAGTGCGCGAAGTCATTGGTGAAGGATTTACGTATCCATCCCGGTGATGTCTATTAAAAAGCAGTGCTTCTTCTTTTTCGGAAACGAGAAAGGGTGGTGCTGCTTTTTTGTATGATGATTTCTAATTGAACGAATCGAAAAAAACAAGCAGATTTGATTTCTTTTTTTGGATTTTACTGGCATGTCGAATTCGATTCAACGTATAATAAAAATGAATAGTAATTCATTATCAGGGAGGGAAACGTATGGAATCCGTTTGGTTATCTGATTATCCCGAGCAAGTACCCGCATCGATTGATTATCGAGAATTACCTCTTTATCAGGCACTCGATGAGGCAGCGACTGATTTTCCAGAACAACGTGCCTTGAGTTTCTTAGGAAAACGTATGACGTTTCGTGAAGTACGTGACGAGGCCCGCGCACTTGGGAGCCTATTACAAGAGCACGGACTAAAAAAAGGGGATCGCGTCGGACTGATGTTACCGAACTGTCCCCAGTATATGATCAGTTATTATGCTGTTCTCTATGCAGGTGGTATCGTCGTCCAAGTGAACCCACTCTATACAGACCGTGAACTTGAACAGATTCTCGTCGATTCAGGAGCACATATGCTCGTGACGCTCGATCTACTCTATCCGAAAGCGTCTCGTGTCAAGGCGTCGACGACACTCAAGACCGTCGTGACGACAAGTATCGCGGATTACCTTCCCTTCCCTAAAAATAAACTCTATCCGATTAAAGCACGGAAAGATAACAACATCATCATTGATACGACAGGTTCGATCCCGTTTTTATCTTTGCGGGGGTATGAACCGATTACACCAGTCGCGATTCAACCGAAGGAGGACGTCGCGGTTCTCCAATATACGGGTGGAACGACAGGCGCTCCAAAAGGTGTCATGTTGACACACTTTAACTTGAGTGCAAACGTCGAACAGATCGACAACTGGTTCTATAAATACAATCGAGGAGATGGACGGAAGCTGTTAGCAGTCGTTCCTTATTTCCATGTCTATGGCATGACGTGTAACCTCAATTTCGGCATATTTAATGCCTATGAACAAATCATCGTTCCGAAATTCGATATCGAACAGGTACTCAAGACGATTCATAAGGAAAAACCGAATCTGTTCCCAGGTGCTCCGACGATGTATGTTGGTCTATTGAATCATCCGAAGCTGAAGAAGTATGATCTCTCTTCGATTGAAGCCTGTATTTCTGGTTCAGCTCCTCTACCAGTCGAAGTGCAGGAAAAATTCGAAGCGCTGACGGGTGGGCGGATCGTTGAAGGATACGGTCTGTCTGAAACGAGTCCGGTGACGCATACGAACTGTATCTGGGATCGTCGGATTCCTGGAACGGTCGGTATTCCGGTACCCGATACGCAAGCGAAAATCGTCCAAGCGGACGGAGAGACACCAGCTGCTCCAGGTGAGATTGGTGAGATTATCGTCACAGGTCCGCAAGTCATGAAAGGATACTGGAAACGACCAGAAGATACGCAAGCTGTTCTGCGAAACGGTTGGTTGCATACGGGAGACCTTGGATATATCGGTGAGGATCATTATTTCCGAATCGTCGATCGGAAAAAAGATTTGATCATTGCTTCTGGATTCAACATTTATCCACGTGAAGTCGAAGAAATCCTATATGAACACCCAGCCGTTAAAGAAGCGGTCGTCATCGGTGTTCCGGATGTCTACCGCGGAGAGACCGTCAAGGCGTTCATCGTCGTCAAGGATGAGATGACGGTCACGGAAGAAGAACTCGATCAATTCTGTCGTAAACAGTTAGCATCGTTCAAAGTGCCGAAGCAGTATGAATTCCGGCAAGAGTTACCGAAGACGTTCGTTGGTAAGATTCTCCGCCGTGTTCTCGTTGAAGAAGAACGTGCCAAACAACTCGAAGAAAGCAGTTGACAGGATAAAATGACATGATAGAATAAATATGAATGAACCATCATTCATTTTATGCGTTAGGAGATAGTGGAATGAAACGAACAATGTCAAAGAGTGACCGCATCATTGATGCCGCCGTAAAAGTCATCGCCAAGAACGGCTACCATGGAGCGAAAGTGACTGCCATCGCAAAGGAAGCCGGGGTTGCGGATGGAACGATCTATCTGTACTTCAAGAATAAAGAACATCTCTTGATTTCGCTATTCCAAGCGAAAATGGGAAGCTTCATCGAATATTCCGAAGGACAAATCGCGAGCCATACATCAGCGACGGAACAATTGGCAGCATTGATCGAGGCACACCTCGAGCAATTATCCGTCGACTATGATTTAGCGGTCGTCACGCAGATTGAGTTGCGTCAATCGAACCAAGACATGCGTCAAAACATCGCTGCCGTCTTAAAGCCGTACTTGCATCTGATTGACCGGGTCGTTAAGCACGGGATGACGACAGGTGAGTTTTCAAACGATCTGGATTATCGATTAGCACGTCAGATGATTTTCGGAACGATCGATGAGGTCGTGACGAGCTGGATGGCAAGTGGATTCAAATATGAGTTGCTTGAGACACGCGACGGGATTCATCGGATGTTGATCAAAGGGCTGAGTTAAGCCCTTTTCATGACAACAACTATGTAAGCGGATACAAAGAATGATGGTGAATAGACGACAAGGGGGAGCATGAGATGGAAATCTATGTACTGTTGAAACGCACATTCGATACGGAAGAAGCAATCCAACTCGAGAATGGTCAAATCGATGAGGATGGCGCTGAGTTCATCATTAACCCATACGATGAGTATGCGGTAGAAGAAGCGATTCGTGTCCGTGATGCACAAGGGGGAACGGTGACGGTCGTGACGGTCGGACCGGAAGATGCGGACAAGGAATTACGAACAGCACTCGCAATGGGAGCGGATCAAGCAGTTCGTATATCGATTGAAGATGATATCGAAGAGGCAGATCATTTCACGATTTCTGAAGTGCTCGCTGGTTATTTGAAGGAACAAACGGTTGATCTCGTCATCGCCGGAAACGTCGCAGTCGATGGCGGAAGTGGTCAAGTGGCGCCTCGCGTCGCAGAACTACTTGATATCCCTTACGTGACGACGATCACGAAACTAGAGCTCGACGGTACGAAAGCTGTCGTGACACGCGACGCTGAAGGGGATACGGAGACGATCGAAACAACACTTCCGTTACTCGTCACTGCGCAACAAGGGTTGAACGAACCGCGTTATCCAAGTCTTCCGGGAATCATGAAAGCGAAGAAGAAGCCGCTTGAAGAACTCGAACTCGATGATCTCGAACTTGATGAAGACGAACTCGCACCACGTCTAGAAACGATTGAGCGTTTCTTACCACCGAACAAAGCAGCTGGTAAGATCCTCGAAGGTGAACTGAACGAGCAAGTCGCGCAGCTCGCATCATTATTACGTAACGAAGCAAAAGTGGTCTAAGGGGGAGAAACGAATGACAAAAGCATTAGTACTCGCAGAATCACGGGATGGTAGTTTACGGAATGTGTCGTTTGAGGCAATCGCAGCAGCGCGACGTGTCGCAGATGAAGTCATCGCGGTCCTGATTGGACACGATGTCGCAAAGGATGCCGATGCTCTAGCATCACGCGGAGCTGACCAAGTCCTCATCGTCGAGGATGAGCGTCTTTTACACTACACGCCAGACGGTTATGGACAAGTCTTCCTCGAGTTGATGAATCGAACGTCACCCGACGTGCTCGTCTTCGGTCATACGTCGCTCGGCAAGGATCTATCACCGAAGATCGCGGCAAAACTACAAGCCGGTTTGATCAGTGATGTGACGGCGATTGAAGGGGAAGGCGCAGATGCGTCATTCATTCGCCCGATCTACTCGGGGAAAGCATTTGAAAAAGTTAAAGTCGCAGAAGGCAAGACACTCTTTACAGTCCGTCCGAACAACATCGATCCGCTCGAAGCAGGTAGTTCACAAGGAACGGTCGAGTCGGTTACGGTTGAACTGAAGGATTTACGGACAATCGTCGCAGACATCGTACGCAAAGCAACAGGCGGCGTTGATTTGTCAGAGGCAAAAGTCATCGTCGCAGGTGGACGAGGCGTCAAGAGTTCGGACGGCTTCGCACCGTTACAAGAACTAGCAGATGTCCTCGGAGGAGCAGTGGGTGCTTCGCGTGGTGCTTGTGATGCAGATTACTGCGACTATGCGCTTCAAATCGGTCAGACAGGTAAAGTCGTTACACCGGACCTTTATATCGCGTGTGGGATCTCAGGTGCGATCCAACACTTAGCAGGGATGTCAAATGCCAAAGTGATCGTTGCGATCAACAAGGACCCGGAAGCGAACATCTTCTCTGTCGCTGACTATGGCATCGTCGGTGATTTGTTCGACGTCGTGCCACTATTGACAGCTGAATTCAAAAAAATGCTCGTTCACGGATGAGTTTGAAGACCGGTGCCATTATCATGGTGCCGGTTGTTTTTGCAGATTTTTCGCGTGAGCAGTTTCGTTTGTTGGAAGAGACTGCTATGATATACTCGAATCAATAAAGAGATCACCCATTTTTTTACCGGGTGGATCTACTCATTAGGAGGTTATGATCAATGGCAATCGTACACGCAACTAGCCAATCATTTAAAGAAGAAACACAAGAAGGTCTCGTCCTTGTTGATTTTTGGGCAACATGGTGTGGACCATGTCGTATGCTCGCACCTGTTCTTGAAGAACTCGATGCTGACATGCAAGATGTAAAAATCGTCAAAGTCGACGTAGATGCAAACCCAGAAGTAGCTGGAGCATTCCAAGTTCAAAGTATCCCGACACTCGTTCTCTTCAAAGATGGACAACCTGTCAACAAAACAATGGGCTTCATGCCAAAAGACGCACTTAAAGAATTCGTTGAAACATCTAACTAATTCTTTCCTGCATATCAAAACAGACCGTTCTGCACAGGCAGAACGGTCTGTTTTTTTTAGATTACATTGGCGTACAAAGTTCGATCAGGTGACCATCGGGGTCGAGAACATAGGCGACGACTTGCCCCCACGGTTTTTGTGCAGGCGCGAGGACGGTCTCATATCCTGCCTCCACCACCTTCTGAAATAGAGTAGGGACGTCATCCGTGATGAAACCAATCTCTAACGTCTGTTGTGTTTTTCCACTCGGTATCATGTAATCCGGAATCAACTGTTGCACGTCTTCACGCGTATTGAAGGCGAGTGTCGTCTGACCGGTCTCGAACTCGATGTAGCTCCCGTGCTCCGCCTTGACGGATAAGCCAAGAACGTCTCGATAGAATGTCAGCGTTCGTGCAGTGTCTTCAACGTATAAAATCGTATAGACGTATTGAATCATCAAAAATCCTCCTGTCAATCCTCGAATAACGAAGCGATGTCTGAAGCCGGTGTCGGATAAGCGAATCCAGTCTGTTGCATCGAAGTACTTGGAATCCGGTGTTGCATCGCAAACGAGAAATAGTTTGCTAGTTCCGCTGCATTGACACCGATGAAGTGTGCGCCGAGTACTTGATCATCTTCTCCAACGAGCACTTTCGCCCGAGCAAAAATGTCTTTGATCCGTGCGTTCGTTTGCCAGGAGGACGTATCGATCAAGCGACCACGGTAAGGAATACCTGCTTTTTTCAAAGCAGCTTCCGTTTCACCGACGAGGGCGAGGTTCGGAGCAGTGAATACGACGCTTGGTACAGGGAGCAGCTCCAGTTTCCGGTTGTTCCCTTCGAGCATGTTATCGGCAGCGAGTCGTCCTTCGGTTCCAGCAAACGGCGTCAATGCGGGATTCCCGCTGACAGCGACATCTCCTGCGGCATAGATATGTTCGACGGAAGACTGAAGGTACGCATTGACATGGATTCCTTTTTCGTTATGCGCAACGCCGATGGCTTCGAGACCAAGCTGGTCGATACTCGCGACACGTCCGGTCGCATTCAAGACGACGTCGGTCTTCAATACGTCGCCGTTCGATAAATGAAGGGATTCCTCTTCGTAAGCGACGACCTTTGCTTCTTTGATGATCGAGATACCAAGTGCCCGTGTGGCTTCTAACAACACATCGACCAATTCGCTCTCGAATTGTTTTAAGGGGTTAGAACGTAAGACGATCGTGACGTCTGCGCCAGCAATACGAGCGAGATGGGCGAACTCGAACGAGATATAACCACCGCCGATGCAGACGAGTCGTCGTGGAAGTTCTTTCAGTTCAAGAAACTCATTACTTGTTATGAAACGCTCACTACCGGGTACAGATAATTCGCGAGGTCTTAGACCGGTTGCAATTAAAAACTGTTTCCCTTCGATTTCGTCTTCACCAATTCGAAGGCGATGTGAAGACACGAAATGCGGTTCTCCATGGAAATAGTCGATGTCCGTTTCCGCGTACCGCTTCCGTGTTTGCTCCGGGATGGCGCGTGTGTATTCATTCTTTCGCTCCATCAATTGGCGCCAATCAATCGAAATCAGCCCCTTTACGCCGTATCCGAGCAATCGCTCGACAGCGTCTTTCGTCTCACTACCCGTCAGTAAGATTTTTTTGGCGTCACATCCACGTTGTGCGCATGTGCCACCTGGAGTGAAGTTCTCCACGATGGCAACACGTAGTCCTTTTTCAGCGAATTTATAAGCCGCTTGATTTCCAGCGGAACCTGTTCCGATCACAATGCAATCATATGTACGCATTTTTCATCCTCCGTATGTCATAATCAATGTATGGTATTTACCCGAACGAATAAAACTAAAAACGGTGAAAGGAGACATTTATTTGGGACATCAAGAACATATCAAAGCGAAACTATCCCTTTTGCCTGATGAGCCAGGATGTTATCTGCACAAAAATGAATTCGGCGAAGTCATCTATGTCGGAAAAGCAAAAAATCTCAAGAATCGTGTCCGTTCCTATTTCACGGGAGCACATGATATTAAGACGGAACGTCTCGTCGCGGAAGTCCGTGACTTCGAATACATCATCACAGCTAGTGAACTAGAAGCGTTGTTGCTTGAGATGACGCTTATTAAGAAACATGATCCGAAGTACAATATCATGTTGAAGGATGATAAGTCGTATCCGTACTTGAAAATTACGAATGAGACATATCCTCGCCTGATCACGACACGTAAGTTGAAAAAAGATGGTGGTCATTATTTTGGTCCTTATCCGAATGCGTATGCGGCAAACGAGACGAAACGTCTGCTAGATCGTTTATATCCGCTACGTAAATGCCAGCCGATGCCGAAAAAACTTTGTCTGTATTACCACATCGGTCAGTGTCTCGGTCCATGCGAAATCCCGAATCTCGAGTCGGAACAAAAGGCACTCGTTTCGGAAATCCGACGTTTCTTGTCGGGCGATACGAAGGAGCTTGTCGAAGACTTGAAACAGAAGATGGCGGACGCGGCCGAAACGATGGAATTCGAACGTGCCGGAGAATTGCGCGATCAAGTAAGGGCGATCGAGTCGATCATGAACAAACAAAACATGATCACAGCGGATCTGACGTCACGTGACGTATTCGGGATCCATGTCGATAAAGGCTGGATGTGTGTCCAAGTCTTCTTCCTTCGCGGCGGAAAGATGATCGAACGTGATGTCTCGCTTTTCCCGATCTATGGTACGCCGGCAGAAGAGCTCGAGAGTTTCATCGTCCAGTTCTACGAAAAGAACATCAAACCAAGTGAAGTATATGTACCGCCACTCGTCAATCAGTTGCTGCTCAAAGAGGCGCTATCGATTAAAATTCACGTTCCGGTCCGAGGATCAAAACGGAAATTACTTGATTTAGCGACGAAGAATGCTGAAAATGCGATCTCTGAACGCTTCGAGTTGTTAGCGAAAGACGAGAAACGGACCGTTCAAGCAGTCGAAGAACTCGCCGATGCGATTGACGTTCATCCACTGTCACGGATCGAAATCATCGATAACGCGAACATTCAAGGTGCGGATGCCGTTTCGGCGCTCGTCGTCTTTGAAGACGGTAAACCGCTTAAGAAGGAATACCGGAAGTTCAAAATCCGGACGGTGCAAGGACCCGATGACTATGAATCGATGCGGGAAATCGTGCGCCGTCGGTATCGTCGGTTGTTACTTGAAGGAGCGCGCCTTCCAGATCTCGTCCTGATTGACGGAGGAGTCGGACAGTTGAATGCTGCTTTAGAAGTCATTCAAGATGAACTCGGTTTATCCCTGCCGGTCGGGTCATTAAAAAAGGATGACAAACACCGGACGAGTCAGTTGTTGTTCGGAGAAGGTGCACGGTTAATTGAACTAAGTCCGCGTTCAAGTGCGTTTTATCTACTTCAACGCATGCAAGATGAAGTCCACCGGTTTGCGATCACGTTCCATCGCTCGCTCCGTTCAAAAGGGATGACCCGTTCCTTGCTCGACGAGATACCAGGAGTCGGACCGAAACGACGCCAGCAGTTGATTCGTCATTTCGGATCGATGCGTAGCTTGCGACGCGCAACGATCGAACAGTTGGCGGAAGCAGGATTACCTGTCAAGTTAGCGGAAACCGTCGCTGAATATTTAAGTCAAGCAAATGAAGAATGAAAAAATGCCGTCCTCTTGAAGAGGGCGGCATTTTAAAATAATTAGTTGTTGATGTACTTCTCGTAGTATGAACCGAAGTCACGCTGGTTCCACTGATGGTAGTGACCTTGTAGCCACTCGAAGGATTGTTCAGACAACTCCTTGAATGTTTGCGGCACGTTCATATCACCTTGACGAAGTCCGCCGAGAATCGTGACCGAATGATTCAATGAGCTGTTTGCGAATTCGAGCATCTTTTGTCCTTCATACTGTTTTTCAGCGATCGCAAGAAGTGTTTTGTAAAGATCTTTCACATGTTCGAGTTGTTTCTTATCGACGTCGATCGAATAATGTTTGCCACCGATCTCGAATTTAATCTCGACATCAAGATCGACCGTTCCCGCCGTTTCGAACATGACGTGGCGAATCGGATAGTGTGCGTAAGGATAGCGATACAAGACGCGTTTCGAACTGACGGCACTTTCACCATCGAGGTGAATCAAAGCCAGATTCGTAAAGCAATACTCGTCAGATTTGGATTTGATCAAGAAATAGATTTTCTCGCCGTCTTCATGTAAGACATAATCGTCAGCGGCTGCCTTGTCGAAATCATCAGGATGAATGACTTGTCCGATATCACTGAATCCCGTTAAATCTGCTGCTAGTTTTTTGAACATGTGAAGTTCCTCCTCGCGATTTGTGTACGACTGATTTTACGAGCACTTGCTGCAAAAGGTTTCATGAATCTATTTCGATGTTGAAAATTAAGATTCCTGTCACGTTCTATGTAAATTTTACTTGAGCGGTTCGAGTGGATCTTTAGGGTCGATTTGGACCGTGATTTGAACGAGCTCTTTAGTTAACTCGGCATATCCTTCCGCGACACATCCGTTAAAACGAGAGAACTGTTCAGCGAGGAAACCGGCTTCGAGTTGGAAGTACCCTTGTGGTCGTTCATCTCTCGTCGTATCAGGAGGAGACAGCACCAATGAGATGGCAGTTCCTTTACGTTTCTTGATTTCGAGCGTTCCCCAACCTGCTTGTTCAAAAAATGAGGCTAATTCAGATTCATCTACGACAGGGAATTGACGCGCTAAACGTTTACCTGCCCAGTAGATGACTTGCCGATAATCCGATCCGAGAAGATCGGTCAGCACATAATCTCGGATCAATTCGATACCGAAAAGTGGTGTTTGATTTGGTGTAGCATCCATCATGATTCACTCCTATCTGTGAACCATTATACCGAGATGATTCTTGCCGGTCATTGTTTTCCTAAAAAAATTTGCAGTTAAATGCAACGGCTCGGGTTGTCTTCTAAAAAGGACAGGAGTAGAATAAGTGATGAAAAGACGAATTTCCTTATGAAAGCGCTTTTCTACCAAAATGCGCCAACGGTTGATTGGCAAACAAAAGGGGGGATTTGGATGGCGAATCATCGTGATTTCGTGAGTCGTAAGATACACTCACTGCTCGGCGTCATTCCAATCGGGTTATTTTTACTTTCGCACTTAACGACGAACTACTTCATCGTACGTGGTGAGGAAGACTTCAATAAGGCCGCGGAATTCGTGGGGAACGTTCCGTATCGATTGTTCTTAGAGATCTTTGTCATCTTCATTCCGATCATCTTGCATGGCGTCTACGGCGTGTATATCGCATTCACCGGTTCTGCGAACACAGGGCGTTATACATACTTCCGGAACTGGATGTATGTACTGCAACGGTTCAGCGGTGTATTCCTTGTCGTGTTCATCACGTGGCACGTTTGGGAAACACGTATTGCCGCTGCGATGGGAACACCAGTGGATGCAAGCATGATGCAGAACATCGTCGATAACGGATTCATGCTCGCGTTCTATATCGTCGGGATCTTGGCGACGACATTCCACCTTGCGAACGGACTTTGGACGTTCTGCATCACATGGGGAATCACGCAGTCACCAGCATCTCAACGGGCGATGTCTTACGTGGCAGCACTCGTATTCATCGGTTTATCGTTTGTAGGCGTACGCTCGATCTTAACGTTTGCAGGCGTGTTGTAAGGAAAGGGGAACTGACAACATGGCGAACAAGAATCTTGTCATCATCGGCGGAGGGCTTGCCGGTCTGATGGCTACGATAAAAGCAGCGGAGCAAGGCGTACCAGTTAAGTTATTCTCACTCGTACCCGTCAAACGCTCACACTCTGTTTGTGCACAAGGTGGCATCAACGGAGCGGTCAATACAAAAGGGGAAGGGGATTCACCATACCAGCATTTCGATGACACGGTATACGGTGGGGACTTCCTCGCAAATCAACCACCTGTTCAAAAAATGGCGGAAGCAGCACCGAAGATCATTCATATGTTCGACCGGATGGGTGTTATGTTCAACCGGACACCGGAAGGCTTACTCGACTTCCGACGTTTCGGAGGAACGTTGCATCACCGGACGGCATACGCTGGGGCAACGACTGGGCAACAACTGTTGTACGCATTGGATGAACAGGTTCGTAAGTTCGAAGCGCAAGGTTTGGTAGAAAAATATGAAGGATGGGAATTCCTTCGCGCCATCATCGATGACAATGGCATTTGTCGTGGAGCAGTTTGTCAAAACCTCCGGACGATGGAAATCGAGGCATTTGCCGCGGATTCTGTCATCCTCGCGACAGGTGGTCCTGGGGTCATCTTCGGAAAATCGACGAACTCGGTCATCAACACAGGACAAGCAGCAGCAGCTGTCTATCGTCAAGGAGCAATCTACGCGAACGGTGAGTTCATTCAGATTCACCCGACAGCGATTCCTGGAGACGATAAATTACGTCTCATGAGTGAATCAGCACGAGGTGAAGGTGGTCGCGTCTGGACGTATAAAGACGGTAAACCTTGGTACTTCCTTGAAGAAAAATATCCGGCGTACGGAAACCTTGTTCCACGAGATATCGCGACACGCGAGATTTTTGACGTCTGTGTCAATCAAAAACTCGGCGTCAACGGGGAGAACATGGTCTATCTGGATCTATCACATAAAGACGCAAAAGAACTCGATGTCAAACTCGGTGGGATCCTTGAAATCTACGAGAAATTCGTCGGTGATGATCCACGAAAAGTACCGATGAAGATTTTCCCAGCTGTTCACTATTCAATGGGTGGACTATGGGTCGACTACGATCAAATGACGAACATCCCTGGATTGTTCGCAGCTGGTGAATGTGATTATTCGATGCACGGTGGTAACCGTCTCGGAGCGAACTCGCTTCTCTCTGCGGTATACGGCGGAATGGTCGCTGGACCATCTGCAATCGCATATATGAACGAACTCGAGACATCGGTTCATGAGATGAGCGAGGACGTCGTCGAAGCGCATAAGATCGAAGAAATCAACCGTTTCAACGATATCCTATCAATGGAAGGTACGGAAAATGCGTATCAAATCCACCGTGAGCTTGGGGAGATCATGACGGATAACGTCACGGTCGTCCGGTATAACGATAAGCTCGAAGAAACGCTTACAAAAATCAAGGAACTCCGCGATCGCTTCACACGTATCTCGGCAACGGATACAGCACGTTGGAGTAACCAAGGGGCATCGTTCATTCGTCAGCTCGATCACATGCTCGACCTAGCCGAAGCAATCACGCTCGGTGCCTTAAAACGTGACGAGAGTCGCGGAGCACACTACAAACCGGACTTCCCGGAACGTAATGATGAACAGTTCTTGAAGACGACGATGGCGCGTTATACGAATGGTCATCCAGAAATCTTCTATGAAGACGTCGACACGTCGTTGATTCCACCACGGAAACGCGACTACAGCAAGAAGTCGAAGAAAGAGGTGAAAGCATAATGGCGACACCACTCGAATCATCTACTACGCAAAAATCGGTTCAATTCATCGTTCAACGTCAAGATGGACCTGATGGTAAACCGTATGATGAAGCGTTTGAAATTCCGTACCGTCCGAACATGAACGTCATCTCTGCTTTAATGGAGATTCGCCGGAACCCTGTCAATGCAGCTGGTGAAAAAACGACGCCGATCAACTGGGACATGGGTTGCCTAGAAGAAGTCTGTGGCGCTTGTTCGATGGTCATCAACGGTACACCACGTCAGTCGTGTACGGCACTCGTCGATAAACTCGAACAACCGATCCGTCTGCAACCGATGCAGACGTTCCCGATCGTTCGTGACCTTCAAGTCGACCGTCAACGCATGTTCGATGCGTTGAAAAAGGTCAAAGCATGGGTCCCAATCGATGGAACGTACGATTTAGGACCAGGACCGCGTATGCCAGAAAACAAACGTCAATGGGCATATGAGTTATCGAAATGTATGACGTGTGGCGTGTGTCTCGAGGCATGTCCGAACGTCAACGATCGTTCGACATTCATCGGACCGGCATCGATCTCACAAGTTCGTCTATTCAACTCGCATCCAACAGGTGCCTTCCACAAGGAAGAACGCCTTGAAGCGTTAATGGAAGACGGCGGGATCATGCAGTGCGGTAACGCTCAAAACTGTGTCGAGGTTTGCCCGAAAGGGATTCCGCTGACGACTTCGATCGCAGCGATGAACCGTCAGACGACACTTCATTCATTCAAGAAGTTCTTCGGTAGTGACGAAGGACGGACAGGTGAAGCCGTTAGTTCATGATTTATCAAAGAAGGAGCTTGCTCCTTCTTTTTTCATTCAGACAGGAGGAACTCATTGTGCGCGTACCAGCTTATATTCCAGAACTTGAATCATGGCTTGAACAGATGAAACGTGGCACACGACTCGATGTCGCCGTTCGTTTTGCGGAGACGGATGCCTATGGTCATATGAATAACCGGGTACCGTTCGTCTATTTTGAGGACGTTCGTACATTGATGTTAGAGGAAACAGGATATTCGCTTGCAGAAGACGGCATCATCGTCGTTGCGGATGCCCAGTGTAATTACATTCGCCAAGTCTACCCACGGGCACGTCTCGCTGTCTATGCGTATCCGGTACATGTCGGTAGTGCATCGTGTGACGTCCACTATGCGGCATTTGATGAGCAAGGTGAACTGATGTTCACAGGACGGACATCGATGGTACAAATCGACCGTGCCGGGAAAGCATTCCCGTGGAGTGAAGCATATAAAAATTCCTTGCAGAATCGATTCGAATCCGTTATCATTTGATAATGAGTTCACATATTCGAAAACGACTCACTAGTACGTTATTAGTGAAGGGAGATTTCTTAATCATGGAAAAAACATTCAAAGTCATCGCGGATTCAGGCATTCACGCTCGTCCGGCTACTCAGCTCGTCAACACAGCTTCTAAATTCCAATCAGACATCAACTTGGAATACAACGGGAAGACTGTCAACTTGAAGTCAATCATGGGTGTTCTTTCACTCGGAATCGCGAAAGATTCAGATATCAAAATCGTTGCAAACGGTGACGATGCTTCTGAAGCAATCACGACTCTTTCAGATATGCTGACTAGCGAAGGTCTTGCTCAGTAATCCTGTAATCGTACATTCTCGGACGCCGGTCTTGCACCGTCGTCCTTTTTTGTTACCATAGGAATGAGAGAAAGAGGTGGAGAAGAGTGAATCGAGCGATTGGAGTACTGGATTCCGGAGTCGGTGGGTTGACGGTCGCACGTGAATTGATGCGACAGTTGCCCCATGAGCGAATCATCTATGTCGGGGATACATTACGGTGTCCGTATGGTCCTCGTCCAGAAGAGGAGATTCGTGAGTTTACGTGGGAGATGATTGATTATCTCGTGCAACAAGATGTGAAGTTGATCGTGATCGCCTGTAATACAGCCACGGCTGTCGTCCTAAAAGAAGCGCGAGAACGTTTAAATATACCTGTCATCGGTGTCATTGATCCTGGGGCCCGTGCGGCAGTCAAGGTGACGCGTACGAAACGAATCGGTGTCATCGGAACGAAGATGACGATTACAAGTAATTCCTACGAGAAGGCGTTACGCCACGTCGAAGGACAAGTCGTCGTCGAATCGTTAGCGTGCCCGCCATTCGTCCCGCTCGTCGAGTCGATGCAGACAGACGGTGCGTACGTCGAGCGTGTCGTTGCCAATACATTACGACCATTGATGAATTACGATATGGATACATTGATCCTCGGGTGCACCCATTACCCGCTCCTAGCAGATGTGATTGGACGGGTCATCGGACCAGGCGTCCAACTAATCTCTTCAGGAGACGAGACAGCGCTCGAGGTAGCAGCACTACTTGATTACAATACGATTTCAGCAGATGTGACACAAATTCCGGAACATCGTTATTACGCGACAGGCGATATCCGCTCATTTGATCAGATTGCGACGGATTGGCTCGATCAGACCATCCATGCGGAGCGCATCGTGCTTGGAACGGAGGAAGATTAAATGCGGATAGACCAACGAACGGCGGACCATCTCCGTCCTATTCAATTATCGATTGATGTCAATAAACACGCAGAAGGTTCTGTCTTGATTGAACTGGGCGATACGAAAGTCCTCTGTACGGCGACCGTCGAGGAGAAAGTGCCACCGTTCCTTCGCGGTAAACGCCAGGGCTGGATCAATGCGGAATATTCGATGTTACCACGTGCAACGGCTCAGCGGACCGCACGAGAAGCCGTCCGCGGCAAGCAGACGGGACGGACGATGGAAATCCAACGTCTCATCAGCCGATCGCTTCGGGCAGTCGTCGATTTAGAGAAACTTGGGGAACGAACAATCTGGATCGATTGTGATGTCATTCAAGCAGATGGTGGCACACGAACGGCATCAATCACTGGTGGTTTCTTGGCACTCGTCCGAGCAGTCGATCAATTGATCCAAGCCGGGAAACTGACGGATACGCCAATCAAGGAAGGCATCGCAGCGATCTCGGTTGGAATCGTCGAGTCGAATGTCTTGCTCGATTTATGCTACGAAGAGGATGCTGCGGCTGAAGTCGACTTCAATCTCGTCATGACCTCATCGGGGAAAATCGTCGAGATGCAAGCAACAGGAGAAGAGTCGACATTTTCCCGTCAAGAGATGCTCGATATGCTCGAACTTGGGGAAAAAGGAATTAAGGAACTGATTGATGCTGGTCGAGATGCACTCGGTGTCTCTTGGTGGTATGTAGGAGAAGAAGTGGGGGAACATAGATGAAGGTCATCGTCGCAACACACAATGCAGGTAAAGTGAAGGAACTTGAAAGCATGCTGGGTCGTCTCGGTTATACGGTCGAATCGTTACTCGATCACGCCGATGCTCCGGAAACGGACGAAACAGGTGAGACATTCGAGGAGAATGCACTCTTAAAAGCAACAGAGGCAGCAGCCTACTTTGGCCACGCGGTACTTGCTGATGATTCAGGTCTTGAAGTCGATGCTTTAGATGGCGCTCCAGGTGTCTACTCGGCACGATTCGCGGGTCTTGAAAAGTCGGATGCGGCGAATAACGCTCTACTACTTGAAAAGTTAGAAGGTGTTCCGGAGGAAGAGCGGACGGCGCGCTTCGTTTGTGTCCTCGCGCTAGCGAAACCAACGGGTGAGACATTGACGGTTCGTGGAACGATGGAAGGGCGAATCGGTTTTGAAGCGGCGGGTTCGAACGGGTTCGGTTATGATCCATTGTTCGTCACGGCAAGCGGACAGACGGCTGCTGAGTTGACGAAAGAAGAAAAAGCGATGATTAGTCATCGTGGCAATGCATTGCGCAAGCTCGAACAGGACTTAACTACTTTCTTAGGAGTGTGATGAAGATGAGAGCGTTGATCGTTAGTGATAGCCATGGACTAGAACAAGAACTGCTTACGATATTCGAACGTCACCAAGACGTGGATTTGGCATTTCATTGTGGGGACTCCCAATTGACGCGCGACATCGAATCATTATATCCATATCGTGTTGTGCGAGGGAATTGCGATTACGGACACGATTTTCCGGAAGAAGTCATGTCGGAAATAGATGGTCGTACCATCCTTTGTGTCCACGGACATCGTCAGGACGTCAAATACAGTCTAGATGTCTTGCAGCATCATGCGAAGGAAAAGCAGGCGGACATCGTCTGTTATGGTCATTCCCATGTTGCGAAGGCTGAATATCGGGACGGCGTGTTATTCATCAATCCAGGTTCAATCCGGATGCCACGTCATCGACCAGACAAGACGTATGCGATTCTTGAAGTGGATCAAAACCGTTATTCTGTCGAGTTTCTCGATGTGAATGGCGATCGAGTGAATGCCCTGCATCTGGACGGAACATTTTTGTAATAAAATAAATGCAATGTTTGTAATGTGATTGACACGAAAGAATTGTTCTAGTATAGTTTATTCGTGTTGACACGTCCCAATAGCTCAGCAGGATAGAGCAACGGCCTTCTAAGCCGTCGGTCGGGGGTTCGAATCCCTCTTGGGACGCTATAATTAAAATAGAGACTGCCCTTACGAGGGTGGTCTCTTTTTTTTATTCCGATTTTCGATTATAATTAAGGTATCATGAACTCGAAAGGGATGAATGCAATGTGGAAGAAAGTTGGAGCAGTCCTCGTGCTAAGTACGTTTCTTGCTGGATGTAGTGAGATTTCAAATACAGTCGACGATGCAAAACAACAAGTCAACGATGTAAAAAATAGTGTCGATTACGCTGGAGAACTTCAAGGCATTGCGAAAGATACGGCCCAAGTCACGTCAGATTTGTCGGCTTCCTTGAATGAGGCGGCTACGACAGCGCGTGAATCCGCGAACCCTGAACAAGCACTTGATCAACAAATCGAAAAGTTGAAGGAAAACGGAACGATTGATCAGTTCAATCAAGAACTGGATCAAATCGATCAACGATTAGCGGGACTTGAAAATCCGCCGCAAGAATTGCAGAATTTAAGTGCAAAACTCGAGCAGTACGTGAATCAATCGGAAGACATCGCTCGATTACTCGAAGCTGACGTCTCATTAGATACGTTGAATCGATTAGGAATCGAGCAGGCAGGACAACTTCAAGAAGCGATCACGAACTGGACGTCTTTACTCGATCCATTTACGAAATAAGAAGTGAACATGAAGGAGTGCCGGAATATGGGGACATCGCGCTGGATGGAACATGAACTAGAAGTAGAGCGAGCGCGGATTCTTCGTTTGCCCGCTTCTAAACAAGAACAATTGATTATGGAATTAGAGACTGACCAATTGACAGGAGAAGATGTATTACACCGGCTCTATGTCATTCAACCACTCTTAATGCATGACCGGGAACGATTTGAAACAGTGGCAGAACGATTTCTTGAAGTCGAGGGTGTCGAGCAAGTGCTCGCACTCTTTCTTTATGAACTCGGAGAACGTTATCCGATGAAACTCGCTTTGCGCTCGGCGTCACCGTATCTGCCGTATGGGCTCGCGCTTCGATTAGATGAAATCAAACAACAGATGCGTGTTCGCGAACAAAAGCCGGCAGTTCAAAACAACCCTGTTGCGCAGCGTGAGGTAACATCAGCAACGGAACTGATGCATGTGTTGCGACATGGCAGTTGGGTCGAACAAATGCGCCATTTGACCGGTATTGAATTCGAACGGACCTCTGAGCTCATTGCATACATCACCCAGAAATATCTTCAGGCGCAAGAGACCGAACATCAAAGTCTACTCGTCATTGATCTGTTATTAGGAAGCGTGCTGGATCACGTGTCATATCCGATAAGCATTCATGTACCACACTTAGCTGTAGACTGGACGATCTCGTCACGTGAAGAGTTAGAAGAAATCCTGATGGTACATCAACAGGAGCAACAAGCGTTACTGGCATCGATGCATACGTTAGAGCGAATGGATCCGTTCCGAGCGTTGCTCGTCTTGCGATCGGATCAACTGATTCATCTTGAAGAACGAGAACGAATCGGATCAGATATGGAGAAATGGCTCGCAGCCTGCGAAGAACTCGCAGGTCTGACATTTGAACGTGAAGAACCGGAACGTATCCTCAGTCCGCTGGCGAAGCGGTTATACCGAGCGGCACATATCCTTTATCCAGAAGTCATCGCATTCGAGCAGATTTACTTCGATTGAGACATCTGGAAACGATTCGTTCAACAGTGGTAATCGTCAGAACGATTGTGCTATAATGTGACTTGTTGTACACACATGTACGCTAATTGACAATTTTGGAGGGACTCAGCATGACTGCAAAATGGGAAAAACAATCAGGTAGCCTCGGCGTCCTCACGTATGAAGCGCCTGCTGAAGCATTTGATAAAGCGGTAGACCAAGCGTTCAAGAAAGTCGTTAAGACTTTGAACACACCTGGTTTCCGTAAAGGAAAAATGCCACGCGCAATGTTCAACAAAATGTACGGTGAAGAAGCACTGTACCAAGATGCACTCGATATCCTTTACAAGGACACAATCGAAGGTGCAGTCGTCGAATCAGGAATCGAGCCAATCGCGCTTGAGAACATCGACGTTGAAACACTCGAAAAAGGCAAGCCAGTCGAATTCAAAATCACGTTCGTCATCGAGCCAGAAGCTACACTCGGTGAGTACAAAGGTCTTGAGTACACAGCAGTTGAAACGAACGTTACTGACGAAGACGTCGACGCTGAACTCAAAACATTACAAGAACGCGGTGCAGAACTCGTCGTTAAAGAAGATGGCGTCATCGAGAATGGCGATACAGTCGTATTCGACTTCGCAGGTTTCGATGGGGAAAACCAATTCGACGGCGGAACTGCTGAGAACTACTCACTCGTCATCGGTTCTGGAAACTTCATTCCTGGATTCGAAGAGCAAATGGTCGGTTTAAAAACTGGCGAGCAAAAAGATCTTGAAGTGACATTCCCAGAGGAATACCACGAAGCATCACTCGCTGGAAAACCAGTTACATTCAAAGTAACGATCCACGAAGTTAAAGCACAAGAGCTCCCTGAATTGACAGATGAGTTCGCAAAAGAAATGGATGAAGAAGTTTCTTCACTCGACGAGTTGAAAACAAAAATCCGTACGCGTCTCGAAAACACACGCAAACAAGAAGCTGATGCTTCAATGCGCGATGAGTTAGTCGAAGCGGCTACGAAAAACGCGACAGTTGATCTTCCAGAAGTCATGGTCGAAAACGAAGTCGAGCGTATGGTTCAAGAGTTCACACAACGTATTCAATCACAAGGTATCGACCTCAACATGTACTTCCAGTTGACTGGAACGACAGAAGAGGCAATGCGTTCTGAAATGAAAGAGCAAGCGGAAGAGCGTGTTAAAGCACGTCTCGTCCTCAAGCAAATCGTTGCTGACGAAAAAATCGAAGTAACAGATGAGGAAACTCAAGCTGAACTTCAATCAATGTCAGAACTCTACAACATCCCTGCAGATCAACTTGAAACGATGCTTGCACCACAAGGTGGTCTTGAAACGCTTAAAGGCGATCTTCAATTCCGTAAAGCTATCGATGTTCTCGTCGACAACGCAAAAGCAAAATAAGCCATTTCATGGTTTTCGATCGACTTCAAGCCCAATTTCTGGTCTTGGAGTCGATTTTTTTGTACGATAGGTCAAACAAGGACAAACGATCCTTGGTTCAGAACATCAAACTGTAAATCGTTCGTCCAGGATTTGAAAGACTTTCCTTGTTCATGCTACAATCATAAATAGTAAAACGTGAGACGGGATGCTACAGGCATCCATACAATTTCCACGTTAAAGGGGTGGACCTTTATGTTTAAATTTAACGAAGAAAAAGGTCAGCTAAAATGTTCTTTCTGTGGAAAGACACAAGAACAAGTACGCAAACTTGTTGCTGGACCTGGCGTTTACATTTGCGACGAGTGTATCGAACTCTGCAATGAAATCGTAGAGGAAGAACTCGGCACTGAAGAAGAAGTCGAGCTAAAGAATGTTCCGAAACCGCATGAAATTCGTACGACACTTGACGATTATGTCATCGGTCAAGAAAAAGCGAAGAAGTCGTTGTCTGTAGCGATGTATAATCACTACAAACGAATCAATGCTGGTGGTCGCGCAGATGATGTCGAGCTTTCGAAGTCGAACATCGTCATGATTGGACCAACAGGTAGCGGTAAAACACTTCTTGCCCAAACGATGGCACGTATCTTGAACGTACCGTTTGCGATTGCAGATGCAACAAGTTTGACGGAAGCCGGTTATGTCGGTGAAGACGTCGAGAACATCCTGTTGAAACTCATCCAAGCAGCGGACTATGATGTCGAGAAGGCTGAAAAAGGAATCATCTACATTGATGAGATCGATAAGATCGCTCGTAAATCAGAAAACCCGTCGATTACACGTGACGTATCTGGTGAGGGTGTCCAACAAGCCTTGCTGAAGATTTTGGAAGGAACGGTTGCGAGTGTACCGCCACAAGGTGGACGAAAACACCCACATCAAGAATTCATCCAAATCGATACGACGAACATCTTGTTTATCGTCGGTGGCGCATTCGATGGTATCGATCAGTCGATCAAACGTCGTCTTGGTAAAAAAGTCATCGGATTCGGAAACGATTCAGAGAACCGTAACCTTACACAAAAAGAAATTCTGGCAGCTGCATTACCAGAAGATCTTCAAAAGTTCGGTTTGATTCCAGAGTTCATCGGTCGTTTGCCGGTCATGGCGACGCTCGAGCCACTTGATGAAGAGGCACTCGTTCAAATCTTGACGAAACCGAAAAACGCCCTCGTGAAACAATATAAGAAAATGCTTCAACTCGATGATGTCGAACTCGACTTCACGGAAGATGCACTTCTTGAGATTGCAAAACTTGCAATCGAACGTAAAACAGGTGCGCGTGGTCTTCGTTCCATCATCGAAGAAACTATGCTTGATATCATGTTCGAAATCCCATCGCGTGAAGACATCGCGAAAGTCATCATTACAGCAGAAACGTTGACTGGTAAACGCGGTCCAACGCTTGAGTTGAAAGATGGTACAATTGAACATGGGAAAGAAAAAGAAACGGCGTAACACCGTGACAAATCGGCTCGGAGGCTACTTGTACGCCTTTCCGAGTCTTTTTGTTTAGGAGGAATTCGAATGAAGAAAAAACAATATCCACTTTTACCGTTACGCGGTGTCGTTGCGTATCCGTTGATCGGATTGACGATTGATGTCGGGCGTCCGGTATCCTTAAAAGCCTTACTTGCATCAAAGGAACACGAAATTGATCTCGTCGTCGTCACGCAACGTGACCCAGAAGCAGAGCCGTCTGTCGACGGGCTGCACCAGGTTGGTACACTCGTTCAAATCGCGAAGATGAGTGAACTCGGGAATGATACGGTCCGTGTCCGCGTCATCGGGAAGGAACGCGTCCGGATTGAAAACGTCGAGGAGACGGACGAGGGATATCAAGCCGTCATCGAACCAATCGAGAAGATGGACATCAAAGGGGCGAAACAAGAAGCACTCGTTCGTCTGATTAAAGAACAGTTCGGTCAGCTCGTCTCTCGGATCAAAGGAATCGGAACGGATGAACGTCGTCGGTTCGAGACATACGAACGTCTCGACTCATTAACGGACTATATCACGTCGAAGTTACCAATCGATATCTCGAAGAAACAGGAGTTTCTCGAACAACAGGATCCAGTCGAACGAGGGTTGATGTTGCTTGACGTCATGAAGCACGAATATGAAGTCGTCGAACTCGAACGCGAGATGCGTGAACGGACGAAGAAGACGATTGAACAATCGCAACGCGAGTATTACTTGCGGGAACAATTGAAGACGATTCAACAAGAACTCGGTGGCGAGTCGGCTTCTGTTGAAAGTGATGCGACGAAATACCGGGAACAGCTAGCGATGCTTGATTTACCAGAAACGACGGTTGCAAACGTTGAGAAGGAAATCAGTCGTTTAGCTGTCGTACCAGCGACGAGTCCCGAACATGGCGTCATTCGTAACTATCTTGAATGGTTCTTCTCGTTGCCATGGAATGAAGCAACCGATGATTTCTTGAACGTCTCAGCTGCTTCGGAACAGCTTGAAAAGGACCATTATGGTCTAGAGAAGGTCAAAGAACGGATCCTTGAGTATCTTGCCGTTCGTCAATTAACGGACTCATTACGTGGACCGATTCTCTGTCTATCTGGTCCTCCGGGAGTCGGGAAAACGTCGCTTGCCCGTTCGATTGCAACAGCGCTCGAGCGGAAGTTCGTCCGCGTCTCACTTGGTGGCGTGCGCGACGAAGCGGAGATCCGTGGACATCGCCGGACATATATCGGTGCGATGCCAGGTCGAATCATTCGTGGTTTAAAACAAGCAGGAACGAACAACCCGGTCTTCCTGCTCGATGAGATCGATAAAATGTCAAATGACTTCCGTGGTGACCCGTCGTCCGCGATGCTTGAAGTTCTTGATCCAGAACAAAACAACAGCTTTTCTGATCACTATATCGAAGAACCGTTCGATCTATCGAATGTTCTCTTCATCGCGACAGCGAACGATGTCTCGAATATCCCCGGACCATTGCTCGACCGGATGGAACTGATTCAAATCGGTGGCTATACGGAACAAGAGAAAACGGAAATTGCCGTTCGTCATCTCTTATCGAAGCAACTGGCTGAACATGGTCTGAAAAAGAGTCAATTAACAGTCAAGGCAGACGCGCTAGAAGAAGTCGTCCGGCGTTATACACGAGAAGCCGGTGTCCGGAATCTCGAACGTGTTCTCGGCTCACTTTGTCGGAAAGCAGCGAAACAAATCGCGATGGGTGAGAAGAAACGGGTGACGGTGACAAAACGTAATCTGGATGATTTCTTAGGCAAACCGATCTACCGCTATGGTCAAGGCGAGCTCGAAGATATGATTGGCGCGGTGACTGGTTTAGCGTATACTGCTTTTGGGGGCGATACGTTGACGATCGAAGTCAGCCTTGCTCCGGGTAAAGGGAAATTGCAGTTAACCGGGAAACTCGGTGATGTCATGCAAGAGTCGGCTCAGACCGCTTATAGCTTCGTCCGAGCGAATGCGACGTCCCTTGGCATCGAACCGAATTTCTACGAAACGCAAGACATCCACATCCACGTTCCTGAAGGTGCTGTACCAAAAGATGGTCCATCTGCTGGGATCACACTCGCGACAGCATTGATTTCCGCTTTAACAAAACGTCCGGTTCGCCGGGATGTCGGGATGACAGGTGAAATCACGTTGCGTGGACGTGTCTTACCGATCGGTGGATTAAAGGAGAAGTCACTCGCAGCACATCGTGCGGGCTTGACGACCGTTCTGCTGCCGCAAGACAATACGCGGGACATCGATGATATCCCGGAAAGCGTTCGCGCAGGAATGGAATTCATTCCGGTCGCGACGATGGAGCAAGTGCTCGAACATGCATTAAAAGGAGAGTAACATGAAAATTTATAAAGCTGATTTTATTACGAGTGGCGTCAATCCGGAACATTATCCGGAGCCATTGTTGCCAGAAGTGGCACTCGCAGGGCGATCGAACGTCGGAAAGTCTTCCTTCATCAATAAGCTGGTCCAGCGAAAAGCACTCGCACGGACATCTTCGAAACCAGGTAAGACGCAAACCTTGAACTTCTTCAACATCAATGATGAAGTCATGTTCGTCGATGTACCTGGTTACGGGTATGCGAAAGTCTCGAAGACGGAGCGTGAAGCATGGGGCAAGATGATGGAGAAGTACTTCACGCAACGGGAAATCCTCAAAGGTGTCGTACAGCTCGTCGACATCCGACACGATCCGTCTGCGGATGATGTGACGATGTATGATTTCTTGAAGTATTACGATCTACCGGTCATCGTCGTTGCGACAAAACTCGATAAGATCAAAAAGAGTCAACGTGATAAACATATCGCGGCAATCAAACGTAAATTGCAATTTGACGGTCAAGATACCTTGATTCCTTTCTCATCTGAGACAGGAGAAGGCGTCGATGCCGCATGGGAAGCGATTTATCGTCTACTGTAAAATAACGAAACGTTCTGTTCTCCGGCAATAGGAGAGCAGAACGTTTTTTAATTAGGGTTAAAGTAATCTATAAATAGCATCTAATCATTTCCTTCCATCATTTTTGATTTCCATTATATGAACATTATTTAATTCACGTTACAATGATAGGAACAAATTGTTTTAGTGGGAGGCTATGCCAATATGAGGCGTTATAAATGGACGTTTGCAATCGTCATATTACTTATTCTGACACCATTTGCCATTTGGTTCTTAAAGCAGGAAAAGACATTAAATATCGCGCTATTTGATTATACGAACGGTACAGATGAGCGAGAGCACGCTGGAACGACGTGGTTATTGAATCACTTGAAAATCCGAAATGCGCAAGAGCAAGATTATAAGTATTCGGATTACATTAATCGTTATGACGGTACACAAGGGAAGCAAATGCTACAACAGGCTTCTAAAGCAGATGTGCTGTTGTTTACGGATACGTATGGGAAATCCTATGAGGCCAACGGTAAACAAGAACACCGTGGGGGGTTGACGGCAGAAGACGTTGATCTCGCGACCGAAGCGATTTCGCAAGGGAAAACGGTCGTAGCGGAGTTTAATACGGCGGCAAGTCCGACGTCAGTCGAACGGTCCAATGCGTTTCGCCAATTGTTCGGGACGGCATGGACAGGATGGATCGGTCGATTTTTCCCGGATTTAACAAAATTGCAAGGTCTTGAGAAGAATGTTGTGTCGCAATTAAAAGCGCAGGCGAAAGAAAAAGAATTTAAACTATCTGGTCCAGGTTATGTCTTCATCAATGACTCAACGGAAAAAGCTTTTTTCGTCAATGATGACACACCATTACTTTATAAATGGGATAAAAACAAGGGCAATGCAAAAGATGAGGTGCGTTATAACTACTGGTTTGAGATTTTAGAGCTAGATGGCGGCGAGCAACAAGCGCATTTTTCTTGGAAACCGTCAAAACAGACCCAAGCGATGCTTCGGAAATATCAGTTGCCGCTTGAATTTCCTGCGTATGTCACACAAGGAAGTGGACATTATTTTGCTGGTGACTATACAGATGTCGCGGACATCCCGCGCTACTATCGATACAGTGGACTCGATTGGTTCCGCAAACAGTTCATTCTTGATAGTGCAGAAAGTGAGTCGGCATTCTTCTGGAAGGTGTATGCGCCGACACTGACTCGGATTCTTGAGGATGCGAAGCGTGTCTCCACGCAAGCTGCAAAAGTAAAACCACTCTCACAAACGAAAGTCGGCAATCAGGAATTACGAACTCGGGCACGAGAAGGACAAGACACGCTTGAGATGTATCAAGATGGCGAATGGAAGCCGTATTTCGTCAAAGGCGTTAACGTCGGACTCGGTCGACCGGGTGCATTTCCCGGGGAACATGCCATCAGTCGTAATGAATACGATCGTTGGCTAAAGGAAATCGGCGAGTTGGGTGTCAATACGATTCGCGTGTATACATTGCATCCTCCTGCTTTTTACGATGCATTAAAAGCGTATAACGAACGGGCGAAGCAACCGATTTATTTGATGCAAGGTATGTGGGTCGAGGAAAAACCATTCGAAGAGTTGAAGAACGCTTTTGAGCCAGACTTCTTGAAGATGACCGATACGGAAGCCAAACGAATGGTCGATGTCATTCATGGTAACGCGGTCGTCAAGGAAGTCGTCGGTCATGCTTCCGGAACATATACTTCAGACGTCTCGCAATACGTTTCAGCGTTCGTCTTCGGAATCGAATGGTTACCGGAAGCCGTCGTCGAGACGAATAAAAAGAACAAAGGCACGCGATTCGAAGGGAAATACGTGACGACGACACAAGAGGCGTCACCGTTCGAATCGTGGCTTGCTGGTCGGATGGATACAGCGACAGCACACGAAATCAAAGAGTACGGAACGACTCGACCAATTGGTTCGACGAACTGGCCGACGACGGATCCATTGAAACACCCGAAAGAGGTCGAAGAAGAGCAAGATCTCGTCTCGATCGACTTCAATCATTTAAAAGCAACGAAGGATTTCTCAGGTGGTTTGTTTGCGTCTTATCACATCTATCCGTATTACCCTTCGTTTATCAAGGAAGAATACAGTCAAAAAGCAGATAAGAGCTCTGAATCCTACGCTCGTTATTTGAAAGAAATGAAAGACTATCATGATATGCCGTTACTTGTATCGGAATTCGGTATTCCAAGTTCACGCGGGAAGACACACCTTGGACCGAACGGTTTCGACCAAGGACATGTCAGTGAAAAGAAACAAGGCGAACTCGTCGCGCAGCTCTATCAAGACATCAAGGACGTCAAGACGGCTGGTGGACTGGTCTTCATCTGGCAAGACGAATGGTTCAAACGAACATGGAACACAATGGATTATGACGATGCGGATACCCGTCCACGTTGGTCGAATGTTCAAACAAGTGAACAACATTTCGGGATGCTTGGATTCCTCCGTTCAGACATCATCATTGATGGGAAATTGGATGATTGGAAAGGGTATGCACCAGTAGCTGAAAATAAGGATCGAGCGATTTATATGACTTCCGACGAGGCTTATCTCTACTTACGCATCGACCGGAAGAAAGCAGAGCCGACGACACTTGCACTATCGACGAAACCGAATGATGGGAACACGAAAGTCGGTTCGTTGACGCTTGACGAAGGAGCTGAATACCGCCTGACGATCGATCAGACAGCGCGTATCGATGTCGATGCTCGCTATGACATCTTCCGATACCACTACGGTCTGAAGATGCCGTTTGAGATGGTGAAACCTCCGTCTGATCAAAAAGACAGCGGCAAGTTCGTTCCGATCTATCAAATGCTCGATTATGCAAGACGAGACCCGGTGACGAAAAAAATCGTCAAACCAGCCGTCAAATGGGACACAGGTGTTTTACATGAAGGAGAACCAGATGACATTTTAACGGATATCTCAGATGTCACGAAACCAACCGTTGAACTTCGTATTCCATGGATGGTCTTGAATATGCGTGATCCAAGTAAACATGAAATCATCGGAGACTTCTGGAAAGATGGACTCGAATCGAAGATGATCACGGAAGGAATCGAAGTCACAGGTCAAGTCGGTGAGACACGTATTCCAGAGAAGAATCGTGGTTTCTACAACTGGGCCGAGTGGACGAATCCACAGCAACGGGAAGAATTGAAACCTATCTATCATACGATGAAAAAAGCATTCACTGAGGGAGGAAACTAAATGCGACGTGAAGAGATGTGGAAATTAATCAATCAGTCGTTTGAATCAACAACTCAAGATCGTGAGGTCAGTTCGACGATCGAATGGACGGAAGAGGCTGTCCGAGAATCAACGACGAATACCTTATTCGTACACACGGTCGGACAAATGCCGGAGACGGTCAATGGTCTGATCGAGGAAGGATGGTGCGTGCGGACGGACATCTCTTATGCCGATGTCGTTCTCGCGAGCAAACCCGTCATTGAGGAGCGGATTCCCGTCGTTTACTTTAATACGGAACCCTCTTTCTATGGGTTAGAGAACGCACGTGAAGTTCTGCCGGCGACGCTGTCGAGGGAGCTTGTTCTCGATCGCCTTGCGCGTTATAAGAAGATCCATCATATCGCAGACGTTGTCGTCGTAACGGAAGATCCGCATATCCGTCGGATGATGGAACGGGAATTGACGGACCGTTTCGAACGCTTCATGACGTTCGAGCGAGCGGAGACGTTCCTTGATGAGTATGTAGCATCCCGTCCGTACTTACTCGTGTTCACGTCCGCATTGCCGCGAGCAGATGGATTGGAATTACTGCTGCGAGCGAAACAACAGAGTGTCGCACCATTCCAATCGATGATGATCTCGATGTATAACCGCGAACGTGATCATGTCCTAGCGATTGATCGTGGTGTTGATTACATCATGACGCTTCCACTGAAAATCGAAGAGTTCCGTGCGTGGATTCGCAAAGTCGAGGACGGCCGATGATGCAGGCGATTCTAGTATTCATCGTCGTACTCATCTTCTTACAAGGTGGAGCGTTGATCTATCTTGTCGTTCAAAAACGAAAACGCGCCAATCGTGAGCATGCGCGTCGCGATTGGCAGCTTGCCTTTCGAGATGACATCTATGACTATGCGACAAGTGAACGTCAAGACATGCCAACGATTCAAAAAGGAAACGAAGATTTAGCGGAGCTTGAATTGTTCGCGTTGTCTAACTTGACGGCAACGCCGGTGCATCTTGAACGTATACAAGCTTTCGTCGCTTCTAATATGCAAGCGTATTATGAGCAACAATTGAAGCATCGGCGGATTGATCGTCGCTTGAACGCCTATGAAGCCGTTTCTCAATTCCGTTTGGTCGCAGTCGCACCGATGATTCATGCCCGTTGGGGAAAGGCAATTGAAAAAGAGGAGAGCGATGTCATCGTCCGGACACTTGTCTCCTTATCCCCGCAAGATGCGATTGCGATTGCTAAACAAGAAAATGATATCAGCTTCTTTGGTGCGATTCTTGCGATCGGTCGTAGTCACGACTTACAAGAATGGGTCACATCGTTCGATGAACTTACACTATCGTTTCGACTAGCAATACTCCAGTTGATCTTTGATCGAGATGAGACACGTTATATCGCGCTCGTACGCGATAAAACGACTGATAAGAATCCAGAAGTCCGAAAGCGAGCCCTTCGCGCGCTCACACGGATTGGACTTGAGGAAGACTGGAAATTGTATGTGCCTTACTTGGAAGAAGAATCAAGTTGGGTTGAGCAAATGCTTGCCCTTCGTTTCTTAGAGCACGTCGTTCCAGATGATGCGATACCAGCGATCCTGCCGTTTGTCGGCAGTCGATCATGGTGGGTCCGGACGGCAGCCTTTGATGCGTTACTTGCTTGTGGTGGGATCGAACAGTTGGCGAAGGTTTCAAGTACACACCCCGACCGCTATGCGCGTCAAAAAGCGACCGAACGGTTGGCAAAGGAGATGAAGCATCATGTCGTCTGAGACAATCCAAGCCATTATTGAAGTCCTCTCATGGACAGTATTGATCTATATGTTACTCGTCATCGTATTCTATTCGACGCTGTATCTGATTTCTGCTCAGATGGTGCGACGGCAACGGTTCCGCCGAAAAGAAAGCTCCTATTTACCATTGATGCGGTCTCTCTATACACGACCGGTCAGTATCCTTGTTCCAGCCTATAATGAAGAATATACGATCGTCTCAAGTGTCCAAGCCTTGCTAGCCCTTGACTACCCAGAGCATGAGGTACTCGTCATTAACGATGGTTCAAAAGACGGAACGATGGATGAGCTGTTTCGCGCGTATGAGTTGGAAAAAGAAATTCAATATCCACGTATCTTGATTGGTTCAAAGCCGGTCAAACAAGTCTACCGTTCCCGCATTGATAGTCGTTTGATTGTCATCGATAAAGAGAATGGTGGAAAGGCAGACGCCTTGAATGCCGGTATTGATTACTCGAGTTATCCCTATTTCTGTTCGCTCGACGCGGATTCGATTTTAGAGCGCGATGCGTTATTAAAAGTCATGAAACCGATCGTTGAGTCAGATGAAGAAGTCGTCGCGACATGTGGTTCGATCTTCCTCGTTAACGGTTGTACGATTGAAGGCGGCGAAATCGTTGAGATTCGGACACCGAAGCAACGGATCGTCCTGATGCAGATGATCGAGTATTTCCGTGCATTCTTGTTCGGTCGCCTTGGTCTTAGTCGTTTCAATATCTTATTGATCGTCTCCGGCGCCTTCGGATTGTTCCAAAAGAATATTGTCGTACAGGCTGGTGGATATAAAGAAGGTCTCGTCGGTGAGGACATGGAGCTTGTCGTCCGCTTACACCGGTACATGAAGGAAAATAAGCTCGATAAACGCATCGAGTACGTTCCGGCGCCAGTCTGCTGGACACAGGCTCCAGAATCGATGGAAGTGTTACGGTCACAGCGAACACGTTGGCATCGTGGTCTTGCTGAGACGTTGTGGACGCATAAACGAATGATTGGCAATCCGAAATATGGTTCTGTTGGTAGCGTCTCGATGTTGTATTTCTTTTTGATTGAACTACTCGGACCAATCGTCGAACTGATCGGTTATTTCATCATTCCGCTCAACCTACTCGTCGGTACACTCAACTTTGAATTTGGGATCGTCTTGCTGGTCGTCGCTTTACTCTATGGTTCCCTATTGTCAGCAGGTGCCGTATTATTGGAAGAGTGGACGATGCACCGATTCAAGAACGTCAAGGAATTGATTCGGTTGTATCTATGGTCCTTAACCGAGTCGTTCTGGTACCGTCCGATTCTCGTCTTCTTCAAGCTAGGAGGATTGATTCAATTCTTGACTGGTCGAGGAAACTGGGGTCAGATGGAGCGTCAGCGTCTCGAAGACGTCACCGAGGAAAAAGTCGGCTGACGAATAGGTATGAGGGGGATAAGTTAGGTGGAGTTGTTACGAAACAAGTGGTTTAAAGCATTAATCTGGATATTAGTGATTTTTCTCGTCATCTGGGTTGGAACGAAAATTTCATTTTTATTCCAGCCAATTCGTGTCATGTTAGCCTTGATCTTCCCGCCATTGATCATCGCAGGGATCTTCTATTACTTTACGCTTGGCATTGTGGACGCACTACAAAAACGAGTCAAGAAGCGTGGTCTTGCCGTGCTAATCGTCTTGCTTGGTTTCATTTCGATCCTGACGATTGCGGTTGCATCAATCGGACCCATCTTAGTCGAACAGGTGACGGATTTTGCGACGAGCATTCCGACACTCGTCGTTGAATTGCGTGATCAGACTTTAAATTTACGCGATCAATTGATGAACAACCGATTCATCTCGACATGGGTTCACGAGAACACGGACTTGTTTGACAAGTGGACGAATGAAGCAACATCGTATATCGGTACAGTCTTTAAGTCTGTCTCGACGTCTGTCGGAACGATTTTCGGTGTCATCTCTTCGACCGTCTTAATCATCGTCTTAGTGCCGTTCATCTTAGTTTACATGTTGCTTGACGGCTATAAGTTTCCGGATTCCGTCGTGAAGCTGTTGCCGAAAAGCTATGAAACAGAAACGCGTAAAATCTTGCACGACATGCACGTGACAGTGAAGCATTATGTCAATGGACAGGTCATCGTCTCGATCTGTGTCGGTCTCATGTCATTGATTGGCTTCTTCATCGCAGATATTCAATATGCGTTACTGCTTGCCTTATTCTGTACGGTCACGAACATCATTCCGTATCTTGGTCCCTACATCGGTGCCGTACCGGCGGTCATCGTCGGGTTCATCGATGATCCGATCAAAGCCGTCTATGCGATCATCACGATCGTCGTCGCGCAGCAAATCGAGTCGAACTTGATTTCTCCTTATGTCCAAGGAAAGACACTCAAGGTTCATCCGTTGACGATCATCATCGTCTTGCTCGTTGCTGGGAAAATCGGTGGAATCATCGGTGTCATCTTGGCGGTTCCAACATACGCAGTTTCAAAAGTCGTCGTTCAAAATATCGCTCGGATCTATCGTTTACGTCAGCAGCGTCTCGACGTACCGGACGTGACGGTATCACCTGAATCCTTGAAGTAAAGTGTAACCCTCTGCTCTTTTTAGGAGCAGAGGGTTTGTGATTTTCATGAGAGAGGGATAAGGTAGAAGAAGAGAAAAAATGAAGAAGATTTCACAACTTCGACTCATTTTAGTTTATAAATTGATTGGAATCTTTTTTATAATGGTTATAATGTAGGATAGAGAACGAAAAGATAGATCGGAACGAAATCTTTGGACGTAAGGGGTAGAGCGCATGCATATCGTAGTGGTCGGCTTGAATAACAAAACAGCGCCTGTATCAATACGCGAACAAGTCTCATTTGGGGAGCATGAGATGAAGGGAGCGGTCGTCGCATTGCGCGATGAAAAAAGTATTTTTGAAAGTGTCATCGTCTCGACATGTAATCGGACGGAACTGTACGTCGTGACGGATCAGCCACATACAGGACGGTATTATACGAAACGTTTCCTTGCAAACTGGTTCGGTTTGACGATGGAGGAACTCGAGCCGTATCTCTTCATTCATGAAGGGTTTGATGCGATGAAGCATCTGTTCCGCGTGACAAGTGGGCTTGATTCGATGATCGTCGGTGAAACGCAGATTCTTGGTCAAGTCAAGACAAGCTTCTTCATGGCGCAAAAGCTTGAAACGACAGGAACGGTTTTCAATAAACTCTTCAAAGAAGCGGTCACGCTCGCCAAACGGGCTCACGCAGAAACTGGAATCGGTGAAAATGCCGTTTCTGTCAGTGCTGCTGCTGTCACGCTTGCCGAACAGTTACTCGGATCGCTTGAAGATAAATCAATCGTCGTCATCGGTGCGGGAGAAACTGGCGAATTGACGACGCTTAACCTATATGAAGCAGGGGCACGCGATATCACGGTCTTTAACCGGACGTTAGCTAAAGCAGAAGAGGTCGCGAATCGGTTCGAAGGATCGGCACATTCGATTAACGAGATGCAGTGCGGTTTGCTTCGGGCAGACATCGTCATCTCTTCAACGGGTGCAAAACGTGCCATCATCAAACGGGAAGACATCGCGGCAGCACAGCTGTTCCGTCACGATCGTCCATTCCTCTTGATCGACATCGCCGTACCACGCGATATTGAACCGACCGTCGGTGACTTGCCAGGTGTTCATTTGTACGATGTCGATGATTTGACATCAATCGTCCAACAAAACATGGCGGAACGGATGAAGGAAGCAGCGAAGATCGAACAACGGATTGAAGCGGCAATCGCTGAGTTCGAAGGTTGGATGACGACACTTGGTGTCGTGCCGATCATCACGGAATTACGAGACCAGGCGTTACGGATTCAACAAGAAACGATGCAAAGCTTGGAACGGAAGTTACCGGAGATGTCGAAACGTGAAAAAACCGTCATTGGCAAACACATGAAATCAATCATCAACCAGTTGTTGCGTGAACCGTTGTCTTATATTAAAGATGCGGCAGCGAAGCCAGATGCCGATGAGCGGATTGCGCAGTTCATGGATACGTTCGCACTTAACGAAGACTTGTTCGAAGGGCTCGAAGATGACGTGATGACATCAGAAGAGACGACACCTTCCGCAAAAGCTGTGAACCGGTGAACAAAGCACGATTTGTGTTACAATAGAAAATGCATGGGGCGGACTTGTGCCGCCCCTTTATCATTGTACAGGGGGATTTTAGCATGCGAAAAATCATTGTTGGATCGCGAAGCTCGAAGCTAGCGATGACACAGACGAAATGGGTCATTGACCAGTTGAAACAAGCCGGCGCGCCGTATGAGTTCGAAATCAAGAACATCATCACAAAAGGGGACCGTATTTTGGATGTGACGCTCTCGAAAGTCGGCGGTAAAGGATTATTCGTAAAAGAGATCGAGCAACAGATGATTGACGAAGAAATCGATTTTGCCGTTCACAGCATGAAGGATCTACCTTCTGAATTACCGGACGGTCTCATCATCGGTGCAACACCAGCGCGTGTCGATGCGCGTGATGCCTTGATTACGAAAACAGGCGAAGGTCTTGCTTCCTTGCCGGAAGGTGCGGTTGTCGGTACGAGTAGCTTACGTCGTGGCTCGCAATTGCTAAAACTCCGCCCTGATTTAAAAATCGAATCGATTCGTGGAAACATCGACACACGACTCGATAAATTAAAGAATGGTCCGTTTGACGGGATCCTACTCGCAGCAGCTGGTCTACAACGGATGGGTTGGTCTGAAGACGTCGTCTCGGAATATCTCTCGACAGATGACATGATTCCAGCCGTCGGTCAAGGAATCCTCGGTATCGAATGTCGCGAACATGACCAAGAAGTACGTGATCTCTTGCACCTGATCCATGATCAGATGACAGAAAAAGTAGCTTACGCAGAGCGCGCTTTCTTAGCGGCGATCGAAGGTAGTTGTCACGTTCCGGTCGGTGGATTTGCAACGATCAACGAAGACATGTCAACGACACTCGTCGGATTCATTGGATCCGTCGATGGAGAGCAAATCCTACTCGAGCGCGAATCAGGTCTAGACCCGATGCAACTCGGTCAAGATGTTGCCGAACGTCTGCTTGCTTCGGGCGGTCGTGAGATTCTCGCGACACTTCCGGATGACTTGTAAGCAGGTACTCTTCACGGGCAGCCGACCACCGACGACCGAGCAGATGGCGCGACTGCGCGCCGTCGCGATCGAGTCAGTGCATTATCCTGTCATTGAAACGCGACCGGTTTCGTTTACATTGCCGAAGGGAATTGATTGGCTCATCGTGACGAGTCCGAATGGTGTCCACCGGATTGCTGATGCGTTGCCTGAATTAGCAGAAACGCGTATCGCGGTCGTCGGACGAAAGACGGCAGACGCACTTGCGAAGTACGGTCGAACAGCAGACTTCTGTCCGTCGACCTTTACAGGAGACGCACTCGTCGCAGAACTCGGACCACACTTGTCTGACGGCGATCATATCGTCTTTGCACGAGGGAACCGATCCCGGCAAGCACCGGTCGATCAGTTACGAAAACTGAATCGATATACGGTCGAAGATATCATCACGTATGAAACCGTCACCCGTCGGCTACCTGAAGCACTTGTCAGAACTGCCGCCTATATTGGACTGCAGAGTCCTTCCGCTGTCGAAGCGATTGCTCCATTATCCCCACAGACGACGTTCATCGTCATTGGGACGATTACGGAGCAAGCAGCAAAAGCAGCCGGACTTCAACCGATCCATGTCGCCCGTGAATTCACGGTAGACGGCATGATTGATCGTATCATTGAGGAGGAATCAGCATGAACACATTAGAATACGCACGTCACCGTCGTTTGCGTCATACCGCATCACTCCGGTCACTCGTCCGCGAGAATCAATTGCATAAATCAGATTTGATTTATCCGATCTTCGTCGCTGAAGGCGAAGATATCAAACGCGAAGTCAGCTCGATGCCTGGCGTCTTCAACTTATCACTCGATCACTTGACGGCTGAAATCGAAGAAGTCGTTGCACTTGGAATCGAATCCGTCATCTTATTCGGTGTTCCGCACGACCATTTAAAAGACGAGCAAGGATCAGGTGCGTTTCACGATCATGGGATCGTTCAAGAAGCGACACGTCTCGTTAAGAAGGTTGCACCGCAGCTAACGGTCATTGCCGACACATGCTTATGTGAATATACGTCAACGGGTCACTGCGGTATCGTCGCCGATGGTACGGTTGATAATGATGCATCATTACCGCTCCACGTCAAGACAGCGATCTCGCAAGCACGGGCGGGTGCTGACGTCATCGCTCCATCATCAATGATGGACGGATTCGTCGCAGCGATTCGCCAAGGGTTGGACGAGAATGGCTTCAGCCATATTCCTGTCATGAGCTACGGCGTTAAATATGCGTCTGCTTATTATGGTCCATTCCGTGATGCGGCAAACTCCGCACCAGGAGAAGGCGACCGGAAAGGCTACCAAATGGATCCAGCGAACCGTCGTGAAGCGTTCCGTGAAGCAACAGCGGACGTCGATCAAGGAGCTGACTTCATGATCGTCAAACCAGCGCTCGCTTTCATGGATATCATTCGTGATGTGCGTGAACGAATCGATTTACCGATCGTCGCCTATAACGTATCGGGTGAGTATGCCATGGTGAAAGCAGCAGCCTTGAACGGCTGGATCGACGAAGAACGAATCGTCCTTGAGACGATGCTTGGCTTTAAACGAGCAGGCGCTGATTTAATCATCACCTATTTCGCAAAAGACATTTGTCGTTACCTGGAGGGGTCGAAATGAGCTTAATTAACCAGAACTCAAAATCAAAAGCAGCATTCGAGCGGGCGCTCCCGCTCATGCCGGGTGGCGTCAACAGCCCGGTTCGTGCTTATAAATCGGTCGGGATGACACCGATTTTCGCAGATCATGCGAAAGGATCGAAGCTCTATGATATCGACGGAAAAGAGTATATCGATTACGTCTTGTCATGGGGACCGATGATCCTTGGTCACGCCGATCCAATCGTCACGTCAGCGATCCAAGAACAAGCGACACGTGGCTGGAGCTACGGGACACCAACGGAAATCGAATCAGCGATGGCGGAAGTCGTCATCAGCCGTGTTCCATCGGTCGAAGTCGTCCGGATGGTCAACTCAGGGACAGAAGCGACGATGGCTGCCCTTCGTCTCGCACGCGGCTATACAGGTCGGACGAAAATCCTCAAATTCGAAGGCTGTTACCATGGTCACGGCGACTCGCTCTTGATCAAAGCAGGGTCAGGTGTCGCGACACTCGGACTACCGGATTCACCAGGCGTTCCGGCGCAAATCGCGAGCATGACGCTGACGGTTCCATACAACGATTTGGACGCTGTCCGGATCGCGTTCGAAAAACACGGCGACGATATCGCTGGTGTCATCGTCGAACCGGCTGCTGGGAACATGGGCTTCGTGCCACCAGAACCAGGCTTCCTCGAAGGCTTACGGGAGATCACATCGGAAAACGGCGCTTTATTGATCTTTGACGAAGTCATGACCGGTTTCCGTGTCGGATTCCACTGTGCGCAAGGACATTTCGGTGTCACACCGGACATCACATGTCTCGGTAAAGTCATCGGCGGCGGCATGCCAGTCGGGGCTTACGGCGGACGTCGTGACATTATGGAACAGATCGCACCACAAGGTCCAATCTATCAAGCGGGTACATTATCCGGGAACCCACTCGCGATGGCAGCGGGTCTAGCGACATTGACACAATTGAAACCAGAACACTATGCAGAGTTCGACCGGAAAGCGAGCCGTTTGTCAGAAGGCTACCTGAATGCTGCGGCGAAATATAACATTCCGCTGACGACGAACCGCGCAGGCGCGATGTTTGGTGTCTTCTTTACGAATGAACGTGTCACGAACTTCGAAAAAGCGAAAACATCGAACCTTGAGATGTTCCGTTCGTATTATCAAAAGATGGCGGCGCGTGGTGTCTTCTTACCACCGTCACAATTCGAAGGTCTCTTCCTGTCGATCGCCCATACGGACGAAGACATCGAACGGACGATCGAAGCCGTCGAATTGACGTTCCAAGAACTCCAAGTTGAATTTGGTCGTTAAGCAGTTCTTGACGATTACTTGAACTCTCGGCTAAAATGAGTAAAGAAGAAAATGGCAACAGCGATGACGGGAAGAGTAGTCCTGTATTCGTACCGGTGTAGAGAACACATCCTTGGCTGAAAGATGTGACGGGCGAACAGGAGGAAGGTCACCCCACGAGCTGGTATCGTGAGTCTTACGAGCGATATCCGTCCTCCACACGTTACGTGGCTCGAGGGCATCCGATTTTGGATGAACTAAGGTGGTACCGCGGAAAAAAGCAACGGCTTTCTTTCGTCCTTAGCATAGGACGAGAGAAGCCGTTTTTATTATGGACAAAAAGGGAGCGATCAGGATGCAGGAATTATCAATGCCAACGAAGTATGATCCGCAGGCAACGGAAGAAAAATGGTACGACTTTTGGGTGAAAGGTGACTATTTCAAAGCCGATCAGGATCCAGAAAAAGAGCCGTACACGATTGTCATTCCACCACCGAACGTCACAGGTAAATTGCACCTTGGTCACGCGTGGGACACGACGTTACAAGATATGCTGACACGGATGAAGCGGATGCAAGGGTTTGACGTCCTTTATCTACCAGGAATGGACCATGCCGGTATCGCGACGCAAGCAAAAGTCGAACAAAAACTGCGGGCAGAAGGACAATCACGTCTTGAAATGGGTCGTGAGAAATTCCTTGAGCAATCATGGGCATGGAAAGAAGAGTACGCGTCAACGATCCGTGCACAATGGGCAAAACTTGGTCTTGGACTCGATTATTCGCGTGAACGCTTCACGCTCGACGAAGGATTGTCGGAAGCGGTTCAAGAAGTCTTCGTGAAACTTTACGAAAAAGGCTTGATCTACCGCGGCGAATACATCGTTAACTGGGACCCAGCGACGAAAACAGCGATCTCGGATATCGAAGTCATCTACAAGGATATCGAAGGTGCGTTCTATCACTTCAGCTATCCACTAACGGACGGTTCAGGTCACGTTGAACTAGCGACGACACGTCCTGAGACGATGCTCGGTGATACAGCGATCGCCGTGAACCCGAAGGATGAGCGTTATGCTCACCTCGTCGGAAAAACAATCACGTTACCAATCGTTGGTCGCGAGATTCCGATTGTTGCCGATGACTATGTCGACATGGAGTTCGGTACAGGTGTCGTTAAGATTACACCAGCGCACGACCCGAACGACTTCGAAGTCGGTAACCGTCACGAGTTACCACGTGTCCTCGTCATGAATGAAGATGGAACGATGAACGAGAACGCAGGGAAATACGAAGGTATGGATCGCTTCGAATGCCGGAAACAAATCGTTGAAGATTTAAAAGCAGAAGGTGTTCTAATCAAAATCGAACCACACTTGCACTCTGTCGGTCACTCGGAGCGTTCAGACGCGATCGTTGAGCCGTATCTTTCACTCCAATGGTTCGTCAAAATGGAACCACTCGCGCAAAAAGCACTCGAGGAGCAACAAGGACCAGACAAGGTCAACTTCGTTCCACAACGCTTTGAGAACACGTATGTGCGCTGGATGGAAAACATCCGTGACTGGTGTGTCAGCCGTCAACTCTGGTGGGGACACCGGATTCCGGCTTGGTACCATAAAGAAACAGGCGAAGTATACGTTGGCAAGGAAGCACCAGCCGATATCGAGAACTGGGAGCAAGACAACGATGTTCTTGATACGTGGTTCTCTTCAGCGCTTTGGCCGTTCTCGACGATGGGATGGCCGAACACGGACGCAGCGGATTATCAAAAATACTTCCCGACATCGACACTCGTTACGGGTTATGACATCATCGCTTTCTGGGTATCACGGATGATCTTCCAATCGTATGAATTTACAGGACAACGTCCATTCCAAGACGTCTTGATCCACGGATTGATTCGTGATTCGGAAGGACGCAAGATGTCGAAATCCCTCGGGAACGGAATCGACCCGATGGATGTCATTGAGAAGTATGGTGCCGATTCACTTCGTTGGTTCCTAACGACAGGATCGACGCCAGGGAACGATCTCCGTTTCTACTGGGAAAAGATCGAAGCAACATGGAACTTCTCGAACAAACTGTGGAACGCAAGCCGTTTTGCCTTGATGAACATGGATGGTCTAACGTTTGATCAGATCGATTTGACAGGTGAGAAGTCACTCGCAGATAAATGGATCTTGACACGCTTACAGACGACGATCGACGATGTGACGCGTCTGTCGGACAAATATGAGTTTGGTGAAGCGGGACGTATTCTCTATCACTTCATCTGGGAAGACTTCTGTAACTGGTACATCGAGATGGCGAAATTACCGCTCAACGGGGAAGATGAAGCAGCGAAGCAGACGACGCGTTCGGTTCTTGCCTATACGCTCGACCGGATCATGCGTCTGATGCATCCATTCATGCCGTTCATCACGGAAGAAATCTGGCAACACTTACCGCATGAAGGTGAGACGATCACACGTGCTGCATGGCCAACACGCGAGGCATCACTCGACTTCCCGGAAGCTGTTCCAGCATTCGAAGCAGTTCAGAACGTCATCCGTTCGGTTCGTAACATCCGCGCGGAAGTGAACGCACCGATGTCGAAACAGATCCAACTGTTCATCTCGACGAATGACGCACGTGTTCAAGACGACTTGTCGTCAAACAGCTCGTACTTGCAAAAGTTCACGAACGCGTCTGAACTCCGGATTGAAGAACAGATGCCGGCGCCAGAAAAAGCAATGAGTGCGATTGTAACGGGAGCAGAATTGTTCATCCCACTCGCGGACTTGATCAACATCGAGGAAGAAATCGCGCGCTTGAATAAAGAACTCGTCAAGTATACGAAAGAAGTCGAACGGGTCGAGAAAAAACTCAACAACCCTGGCTTCGTCGGCAAAGCACCAGCACATGTCATTGATGAAGAAAAAGCGAAGGCACTTGATTATACGGAAAAACGTCAAGCTGTCGAAGCACGTATCAACGAACTCTCACACTAATTACAGCAGTGGCTCAAGTCTCCTTGAGCCACTTTTTTTAAAGGAGCGAACAGCATGAGGACGCGAGAAGATGTATTGGATTGGTTATCGAGCTTACTAGCATTCGGTGTCAAACCGGGTCTTGAACGGATGCAGGCGATGTTACTGGGATTACAGATTGACCCGGACGCGATTCCGACGATTCATGTCGCTGGCACGAACGGAAAAGGATCGACGGTTGCGTTCTTACGTGAGATGGGGATAGCGGAAGGATTACGAATCGGGACGTTTACGTCGCCGTATATCATTCAGTTCGAGGAACGGATCATGTTGAACGGGGTACCGATTGCAGAAGATGATCTCGTCGCAGCTGCGATCGCTGTTCAAGCTGCCATCGGGCGCATCGATCCGGCACTCGGTACGGTCACTGAGTTCGAGGCATTAACAGGACTTGCTTTCTATTATTTTGATCAGATTCGTCCGGATTTCGTCATCTATGAAGTCGGACTCGGTGGGTTGTATGATTCGACGAACGTCTTCAAGAAGCCGGTCGCAGCGATCATCACATCAATCGGCCACGATCATCAAGCGATTCTCGGAGATACGCTCCAAGAGATCGCCTTACAAAAGTTCGGGATCATTAAACAGGGGACACCGGTCATTGCCGGGAAACTGCAAGAAGAACTGACGGTGCCGTTAATGGCATATTGCGGTGACCGAAATGCAACGTTGAAATGGAGTCAGGAAGCGATCATCCGTTATCGATTAAAAGAGACGGGTACCTGGGCGACATACGATGGAATACCAGAGACACGCTTAGGGCTCGAAGGCCATCATCAAGTTCATAATGCGGCGAACGCTGTCATTTGTGCGCGGCGCCTCGGCTGGTCGAAAGCGGCAATCCGAAAAGGATTACGGGAAGCAAAACATCCGGGACGGTTTGAGATCATCTCCCGCAAACCACGGATCATTCTCGATGGTGCCCATAACCCGGAAGGCATCACGGCACTCGTTGAACGCTTAAAAGAGGAATCGAAGCCGGTGACGTTGCTTTGTTCGATTTTGCGTGACAAAGATCGGACAGCGATGCTTGAGCAGTTACGCAACATCACACCAGATATTTACGAAACGACATTTGATTTTCCGCGTGCGCGGACACTTGATGAGTTGAAGCAAGACGGAGCAAACGTAACGACAGTCGAAGCATTCTTCGAGCAATTAGAAGTAAACCGGACATACGTCGTGACGGGATCACTCTATTTCATCAGTGAAGTGCGGCATTATCACGCTTCTATTTTTACAAAATAGGGAAAATCCGCATTCTCTCGTTATAATGAAATGGGGGAGTATAGTCCCATATCTCAATGACACGATGAGGAGACGATAAGTGATGAAACAGTGGGTCCGTCTAGCCTTAGCCATCTTACTGATTTTTTCAAGTTTTACGTATATACATGAGCCACATTCCAAAGCGGCAACGGGTGAAAAGTTTAAGATTTTAGAGATTCGAGATGACTGGTCGACGACGAACCGGATTGACCCGGGAACGACCATTACATCGTTGTCACTGTTAAAAGACTTGAATACTAGTCAATACGAAATCAAGATGATGACGGTCAAAGAGTTGAATGCGTCTCGTTTTCCACTTGATGGCGCATTTGATGCGATCGTTTTTGATCCATCTATTTTTACTGGAACAGACCGTTATTCGATTACAGTATCTGATACATCCAAAAAACATAATACGAGTAAAATTGAGAATGATATTACGAAGTTAAAAGCGAATGAGATTTTGACGAACTATATTCAAAAAGGATTACCCGTCTTTTTACACGCTGATGTGTTAACACATGCAACGAGTAATTTCACTTCGATTTTTAAGCCAAGCATGACGTCTGGTGCTGCGATTGCCTATACGGATTCAAAACAGGTCGTCTCCCGATTACAATCCGAAAAAATTGAACGACCTCGTTTAAGCAAGGTAGCGGTTTCGCAGGCTGGTCAATCGTTAACATCGGTGGATAAAGCAGCACCGGCTTCACCAGATAAACCAATTGATTTTAATTTTACGCTTGATCAAACTACGGCTAATACACGTGTCCAGTTGTATATTGACTTTAATAGTAACGACCAATTTGATGAGTCGGAGAAAGTCGACGAGAAAGTAGCTACAGTTTCTGGTTCAGTATCGTATCGCTTTGATGCACCAAGTTATACGGGACCACGGAATTGGATGATTCGACTCGTAAGTGAAGATGGGCTAACGGATTATAAGATGGGAAGCTTTTTAATGCAGGATCAAGAAGCTAAAGCAAAAATTTTACAAGTCACGCGTTCGGGCTCAAATGGATCCATTAATGGATTCATGTCGGGCTCATTGTTAAAACAAGATGGGTTATATGACTTCAATGTAGAAGTCATTTCTGCGGACACGTTTAACAAAACGTATGCCAGTAAAAATATAAATACATCCTATGATATGCTAATCTTCGGTTTTCAGGATTCGTATGGTGCAGCTTCACTAAGTGATCCTGCATCAGATGCTATTCTTAACTTCACGAATACGGGGCAAGGTTTGATGCTGACACATGATACGATCTTTAGACCGGCACAATCCAGCAAACCAGAGCTATTCTGGGAAGCAAAGTTTGCAGATCTCGCAGGTCAAAAGAACTTTACGAACATGGGGTACGCGGCACCTCGAACATCGGGTCAAGCAGTCAAACAAAATGCGGGCGTCATGACTTCTTATCCATTTGCCTTAGCTGATACGGTTGCTATCGCAACGACACACAATCAATACTTTGGTCTGGATCTTGAACAACCGGACTTGATTCCATGGTATAACATCCGTGAAAACAACCTCAGTAGTTCGAATCAGGCTGCCGGAAGAACAATTGGTGATGCACGCAACCACTATTATATGTATACCAAAGGAAACGTTACGTATTCAGGAGCAGGGCATACTTCGAGCTTTAATCAACAACAAGAAAAAGAACTATTCTCAAACACGATGTACCGTGCTTTCATTGGTGCGAACCATAAGCCTTTAATCAAGAATATCTTACCAACGGATAAATCAAGTTACCTCGAGAACGAACCGTTGACGATCTCGTATCAAGTCAACGACTACGACCTACAAGATCGTGAGTTAAAGACGCGCATCTACATTGATGATGAGAAAGTTTTTGAAAACAATAAATTGAAAAATAACTCGTTCGTTAGTCAATCATTCGATTCAAAGCTCAAAGGGAAGACGAGTGTGACGATCCGGATTGAAGCAGAGGATCAACGAGGAGCCAAAACAATTGAGACACGAACGGTTCAAGTCGTTCGTCCCGCTGCATCTATGCCTTTCGTCCTTTCGCGCTCGATTGATCCAGCTACGATTCCAAAAGGGGAAACAGCGGATATCACCTACACCGTCAAAACGTCTCCGATGATGCAAAAGGATGCCATTGGTAACAACGGATACATCATGGGACAATTCTCGGTGACAATGGAGAATATCCTTTTCAACGAACAATTTCCGAGTAATCTTGAAATTTTATCAACGACTGGTCTGACTGGAGCGAATATTACAGGACAGACGATTAAAGGGAAACTCCCGGATATCGAATACGATGAGGCGATTTCAGGTGTTCATAAAGGGGAATGGATCGCAGATCAATCAGAAGTGACATTCACTGTCAAAGTACGTGCCAAAGATACTGCAGGAGTTCATGTACTTGATAAAAAAGATAATACGCTGACATCAACGAAAAACGTCTATCGGGATAAGAAGAATGGAAAAGATAAATCAACAACTGTCACCAATGATCCACAAGCTTTTCCGACGATTGGTTATGCACTGACACCATCCTATGCGACAAGTGCGAAAATTCCGTCCGTCAAGATGGATATCACGACACCATCATATAAGGTTTTACCAGAAATCAGCCCTATAGGTAGTCAGTACGGCACGTTAAAATGGTCAATCGTAGATTCAGAAATCGCATCCATCGATGAAGCTGGTGTCATCAAGCCGAAAAAAGTCGGGACGACACAAATTAAACTCGTCGTACCAGTCGGAAACGGTAAAGAGTTGACGGCGACTTCTGAACTTGTCATCAATGATGTGTTCGGAGGACTCATCGTCCGAAACGTTCCAGATACGTTATATGTCGGCGAAACAAAATCAATGACAGGAATCGCTTCGATGGTATCGGGAAGCAATACGCCGATTCAGTGGATCATAACGAATGATTCGCGTGTTACGACAAGTGGCTTAACTAAGAATACGTTGGAGTTGACAGGAAAGACACCAGGCACAGTCACGGTCAAAGCGGTCGTACCTGCGACAGCTGGAAGCTCGACTTATCTTGCCCAATCAACGACGTATACGATTCAAGTGAAGTTGCCGGAATTATCCGTTTCCCCAAGTAATCTGGAACTGTGGGTTGGATCGAATCAAGATGTAACAGCGACATTCAATCCGAACTATCCATTACCATTTACGACTTCAACTGTTAGTAATGCAATTGAATTGAAACAGACGGCATCGGGTTATACGATCACGGGTAAAACTGGCACACCAAACGGTCCGGTCGAAGCGTTACTCACATTGATGGATTTCCCAGATACAGTCGCGAAGACGCTCGTTCGGGTACGTGAGAACCCACTTAATCTGACAGCTGATGATATCGCGATGACGATGAAAGATGATAAGAAATCACCGATTCTGCGCTGGTTCCCAGTGACGACGACGGAACGCTTCTATCGGTTGGAAGTGCTTCAGGGTAAGGAATACGTCAAAATTGATCCGACAGGACAAGCGCTACAACCACTTCGTCCAGGTGTGGCACGTATCAAGGTAACGGCATTAAAAGAAAACAAAGATGTGCTCGAAGTTATGAAAGACAATCAAAAAACACCACTAACGACGACATTCAAGGTGACGATCGGTTCTGAATCAGGTACGTCAGACTTGGATGGAGATGTTTATTAAGAAGTGGGGACGCTATATATGAAACGCAGACGAATTATTGTCGTCCTCTTGATTTTAATCATTATTGGAATCGGGGGAGCGGTATATGTTACGAAATCAAATCAACAAGCAACACTGGAGCAAGGACTGCGTTCAGAAAAACCAGAACGACTTGCGAATGCATTAAAAGATGCTTCTTTATCAACAAAGGAGAAAAATCGTTACATCCGTCGCTTCCAAGAATCACTCGCTTTTGACAAAGCAAACCTCCTTCTTGATGAGCAGACCGTAAAAAATAAAGCGAACTGGTTTTATGCGGCGCAATTTGCGCCGCGTAGCACAGTCGCTGAATGGTTGGCAGAAGGTGCGAAAATCAGTCAACTGAATGCGCAAGGTCAGTCGGTTCTTCATGTTGCAACGAGTGTGAATCGATCGATTGATGCGTATGCTCTTTTGATAAAAGAAGCGTCGAAGAAAGAGCTCAATCGTATCGATGACTTTGGTCATACACCACTCTTTTATGCGACACTAGATCAAAATGAGGCAGCGATTGAACTGTTGCTAGAAGCAGGAGCTGATTCGAATCGTGGGAAAGAGAAACCGGTCTATGAAACGGTCAAACAAAATCGAAAAGATTTGTACGCCATGTTAGAACAGAACGGTGCAACGGTAGAAATCAAAAAGGTGAAAAAGCTCGCTAAAGAATACCGAGCAACAAAATTTTAGTCAAAAAAGAGTCATTCGTCGCAAGCGAATGACTCTTTTTTATATGTGTTACGGTTGAACGCGTTTTGGTGTTTCGACATACAATTGGACTGCTCGATTGAGTGGAAGTAAGGCTGTTGGATTTTTTAATACCGTCGCATCATACGCCATACGTAGACGGGATGCTTCAAAGTCAGATGATTTGTTAGCGACCATCAGTTTTTCGAGTTCTTTTACGTTTGCAGGAAACGCATTTTCAGGTAAGTCCAATTTTCCACGGTAGGCGTTGACTTCTAGATTACCCCTCGTAAAAATGCCACCGCGTACATTCATCGTCGAACCTACAGAGTAAATCGTATTTTTTTGATTGTCATCACTATATAGAAAGGCATTTAAATCAGGTGTAGTTGTTTGGGGCGTCGAAAATTTATTGACGCGGTTAATGACGAGATTTCCTTTACTGAGTAAAATCAATGTATTTTGTTTAGTTGTTGAAGTCAGCCCTTGAATGTTTGCGTCATCCAGACGACTTGTTCCGGTCGCATAAATCGTCGTTGCGAATCCAACATTTCCTCGAATCAGTAAGTTGCCAAGAACGACGAGAGGACGTTTGATCTCAAGCGGCTGGGTCAAAGGATTCAAGGAAGAGATCGTTAAGTTCCCGTTAATGATTAAAGGTTCGAGTGTTTCTTGAACAAGATCATCTGTCAATGTCACGGTATTGCCTGTGTTTAATGCTGGACTAATCATTTGTCGCTTTGTATCAAGTTCCGTTAAAAAAGGTCCCGTTAATATAGATTGTGGAATCGAGGAGTTTTTCAATGTAGACGCGACTTGTGTAAGAGGCGTATTCACCGGTAGTTTCAGAAAGTCGTTCAACGCATAATCAAAATCGAACGGAACGAGTGTTTCTTTCGTTGATACTAGCTCTGTTGCACCTTTCGGATCAAAAATCGTTTTATCACACACAAGGTAATCTCCGCACTTCAGTAATGGCTGATTCTTCTCTTGAAAAACGCGTACCTGACCTGCGATATAAGGAAGTGCTTTGGTATTAGTAAAGGTTCCATCCTCGTCGTTGTATTTAAATATCGGGGTCGCAGTTGCTTGCAGAGCGTTGCGGGAAAAAATATTACCTTCGATCAAGGGAGCACCATTTAAGATGACTTGATCATCTGAGCCTAATGTATAGTACAAAAAACTAGGAATCGCAGACAAATAGACACGTTGTCGATACGTTTTTTTGATTGCCGGCTGATCGCCTTTTTGTTTTGAAACTGTCGCCGTTAAATCAAGCGCTTTGACACGAACGTTCGATGCGGCTTCATTTAGCTTGACGGTCACGTTCGGAACGATTGTTTTTAAGGGTAAGACGATAGAGCTGTCGAGATTCTCAAACAATGCTTGAGAAGAAGTCGTTGGTGAAGTCCCAGTCGTCTTTGAAACGATGTTTTGGAGGGAAGCGACTGCTAAATCAAGATCATTTTGTGTCGTCGTCTCGACATCGATATCCGTCTCGCGGATTTCGGTTAGGCGAGTTGACTGTAAACTGATGCCAATCGTCGCAACAGCGAGGACAGACAGGACGGTTAAAGTCACAAGAACGAAAAGTAATGTATAGCCTTGTTCGGATTTACGCATACCGTGTTCCTTTCTGAGTTAAAATCCAATCGTACTCGTGAAGGTCTGGACTTCTTCTTGATCTGTCGATTGAATTGTAGTTGTAATCGTTAAAATACCGTGAATGACGTAGCGCCCCGGATATGTTCCTGATGTAATGGTTTGATACTCGGGACTCGATAACTTGAACGTTTGAAGTAATTCCGTTTGGTCGTCGATCGACTGTGGTGTCGATTCGTATGTTAGTTCGGTGCTGTCTAAAGTTTGTTCTGCGAACGTATAACGAACTGGTGTCACTTCCTTCTCTGAAGCAGATGCTTCTTCTGTTGCGTTAAAAGGTTCAAATCCACTGGCACGCTCAAGTAACCCAGTGTCGGCATTCAAAACAGGGAGTGTTCTTTTATAAAACGATAGCTGTTTTGCTTCATCGATCCGGATTGCATCAAATCCACCGATTTCATTTAATATGATACCGACGCGGCTATCAGCTTCACTACGAAGTTCACTGATGATTCCTGTTGCCCGAAAGCTTTTCGTACCAGAGATGAACACAGTCAGGATGACAGCACTGAAAATCGAGGCGATGACGATGGCGACGAGTAGTTCGACGAGCGAGAAGCCGTCATTTTGTTGTCGGAAAACTTTGATTGAGCGTCGCATTCGTAATCGATCCTTTCAATGATGTAATCGGTTCAGTTGTTCCTTCTATGTATACGAATACATGGAGGTCAAGAAGATTCGGATTAACGACTCCTTCGAGTTTCCGAGGTGTCACACTGTATTTGACTTCAAAGACAATATTATTGATTTCAGGATTAGTAAAGATTGATGAGCAAATGGCCGATAGTTCACAAGAAGGAGACGTAGGCTCTGGAATGACATATTTCCCATTCAGATAAGTCGCTTTGTCTGCCTGTGTAGATAGAGAACTGAAGGCGAAGGGTTCATCACTTGTCGCTTCTAAAGCTTCTCGCTTGATATAAGAGGTTGCGTTTTTTGCCAGATAATTCGCAAACGTCAACTCCGTACTGTCGCGTGAGGCAGCTAGTGACTGAGAAAAAATGCTGATCAGAGAGACCGATATGATAGATAAGATCGTAATACTGACTAATACTTCGATTAGCGAAAAACCGCCTTGCTCGCGTTGCATGGATTCACCTCTACTTCATGATAGATGAGGATGAAAGATCCTAAATGATTTTTCTAGAAAATCAAAAACAGCACCTATTCACAGATCATGAAAGGATTTGTCAGGATAGGACTTATGTTTCATCATAATATTCATTATAATGGAAATACTAGGCACCTGAAATGATTAAATTCATACAGAAAGGAAACAGATGATGATTAATCCGAAGCGTTTTGCTATACATACACTTTTGCTACTTGTACTGGTAGCCCTGATTTACGTACCATCGTTTGCCTTGATTTCCTTTACCGGTAAAGCAACGGCACCTACGACGTTTTCTGAGACGGCACGGATTGGATCGGTTCCAGTCAGCGGCATGGATCGAAAGGAAGCACAATCGAAAGTTGAGAAAGCGATTACGGAGTGGACGAAGAAAACGCCGCTGACGACTGGAACGGGAGAAGAGACGACACCGATTCCAACAGAAGTCGTGACGATCAACGCCGCTGATTCTGTCAAAAAAGCTTCTTTGAAAAAAGGAGGAGACTTGATGGTGACGGTAGATGAAGCGTCGCTTGAGAATTTTATGGCGACACAGCCGATCAGTTACTCTGATGAGCAACTCGTTGCCTTTAAGACATGGTTAATCGATACGAGCAAAACGTTACAGGAAGGGAACTTTGATCCTGCTCAATCGGAAGCAGCGGTCGATCCGGCAGGGGAGGTCGTTTCAACGGTTTCGTTCTCGACGCGTTCTGCTGCTGAAGAACAGATGATCACGGCAATGATGAATGTGGAAATCAAGCCGGGACAATTGATGAATGTTAAGACGTACGGTATGGATGCAGTCGCAGGCTCGTATGTCGGTAGCAAGTTATACGAACTGTTCGCAAAGACGCCATTTGAAATCGTCGAACGGATGCCGCATATGGTATTACCAGACGGTATCACACTAGGATATGACGTCAAAATTGATGAAAAAACAGATTTTGCCGTTCGTAATACACAAGCATCAATTTATCGTGTCATTGCGACCCAAAATGGAAGTGATGTCACGCTTGAATTGCGAGGCACACCGTTCAAGGAAACAGTCACGACCGTCCTTGAAGGCGAAAAAACGATTCCATTCCGGACGATCACACGTTATTCTGCAACGCTTACAGCTGGAACGACGAGTGATACACAAGCGGGAGAAGAAGGGAAATCGATTGAAGTCTATCGCGTGACGAAGACGGCTCAAGGTGAGAAGAAGCAGTTATTGTCTCTTGATTTCTACGCAGCCATCCCAGCAATCGTCACAAAGAGTAGTCAAGAAGAACAAGCACCTGTCGTCGTACCTGAACCGGAAGACGACACGAACTCCGATGATTCGACGGATACGAATGATTCCAATGATTCAACGGATACAAATAATGACCAAACGACGGATGAACCGCAGACAGATGGCATTGAGACGCCAGATACACCAACGTCTCCGACAAGTCCGACGTCACCCGATACACCTGATAGTAATGAAACGGGTGATCCTGCTTCACCAGTAGAAGGTGAAACAACAGGGGAACCTGTCGGATAAGAAGGAGGAAACAAGATGAACTGGACGACGATAGCAATTGAACTCGGTATCATCATCGGTCTAGCGACAATCATCTGTGGTCTGATGTTTGCAGTGACGATCCCTTACGTGACGACCGTGACGACAAAAGCGATTTTATCCGTTGCGGCGATTTTGATCGTGACGTTGATCTACTTCAGCATCCAGCTCGACTGGATTACGAACCCACTCGTTCTCGTCGGAATTGTCGTCTTATGTCTGTTGACGGCAGCAGTGACGAGTGTAATGGATGAAAAACATCAAAAACCGGATGTGTTAGAGGAAGAAGAAACATGGCACGCGGAAGGATGACACGTTAAATGGCAATGAAACGAAAACGTTTAGGGGAAATGTTGATCGAAGAAAGCCTCGTGACGGAGCAACAAGTCGAAGAGGCGTTGACGGTCAAACGATCGACCGAAAAACTCGGGGATGCACTGCTTCGACTTGGTCACTTGACGGAACAACAATTATTAGAGGCGCTACATCACCAATTGAAGATTCCGATCATCCAGCTGTACAACTATCCAGTTGATGTCGCCGTCACGAAACTGATCTCAAAAGACCTCGCACAGCGACATACACTCGTCCCGGTCTACCGGGAAGGAAATCGTTTGTTCATCGCTATGGCGGATCCGATGGATTTGATCGCGATCGACGATTTGCGGATGCAGACCGGTCTATCAATCGATGTCGGAATCGCGACGCGTGACGAAATCAGACGAACAATCCTGAAATACTACGACATTGATTCGTCGTTACGGGAGCTACTCGAATCCGACGACATGATGGAGTCGGATCAATCCCGTGATGTCGTGACACGCGAAGATGCACCCATCATCCGGCTCGTCAATCAAATTTTAGAGAACGCGATTGCCCAGCGTGCATCGGATATTCATATGGATCCGCAGGAAACGTCGATGACGATCCGAATCCGGATTGATGGTGAATTACGAACGGAGAACAACTATCCGAAACAGATCCAAAGCATTCTGACGACCCGGATCAAGGTCATGAGTGAACTCGATATCACCGAGTCACGCTTGCCACAGGATGGACGGATTAAATATATCTTTAACGGGTTACCATATGATTTCCGTGTCTCGACCTTGCCGACCGTTTACGGCGAGAAGGTCGTTATCCGGATTCTTGACAGCTCGAACTCGAACATCTCGATTTCAAAAATCGGTTTTAGTTCGCGAAACGAATCACAGTTCCGAGAGATGCTGAAGCGCCCGAACGGGATCATCTTGATCACTGGTCCAACCGGTTCCGGTAAATCATCGACGTTGTATGCTGCGTTGAATGAGCTGAACGACGAGTCACGCAACATCATCACTGTTGAAGATCCGGTCGAGTACCAGGTCGATGGGATCAACCAAGTTCAAGTCAACGCGAAGATTGGGTTGACGTTTGCGAACGGTCTTCGCTCGATCCTTCGTCAGGATCCGAACGTCGTCATGGTCGGGGAGATTCGAGACATCGAGACGGCTGAGATTTCGATTCGTGCTTCGTTGACAGGACACTTGGTTCTTTCGACTTTACACACGAACTCTGCCGTTAGTTCGATCACGCGATTGATTGATATGGGTGTCGAACCGTTCCTTGTTGCTGCTTCTGTCAGTGGATTGATTGCACAACGACTCGTTCGCCGTGTCTGTCGCGATTGTGGTGAAGTTCATCCGATTTCGAAACGAGAGCAAGAGTTATTTGATCAAGAGGGAATCGAAGCGACGACTGTGATGCGTGGTCGTGGCTGCTCGTCTTGTAATATGACGGGGTACCGTGGACGGGTTGCGATTCAAGAGGTCATCATGGTCGACGAAGTGTTACGCCGGATGATCATGAACCAATCGACGGAAAGCGATATCACAGCGTACGTCAAGGGACAAGGTCAACGATTCCTGCTTGCAGATGGTCTATCAAAGGTCGCGGACGGGATTACGACGACGGAAGAGATTTTACGGACGGTGATTTCAGAATGAACAGTACGATGGAACGGGCACAAATCGAAGATATTTTACGCTCATCAAAAGAACGAGGAGCGTCCGATGTTCACTTGACAGCAGGATCACCACCCGTCTTTCGAATCAACGGAACGTTGACACCGTTTGGAACAGAAAAGATGAAACCGATCATCATTGATGGTTTTGTCCAATCGTTGATCACGGAAGAGATGTATCTACAGCTGAAGCAGGACCGGGACATCGATTTTTCGTTCGGTGTAACCGGTGTCGCCCGGTACCGGGTCAACTGTTTTTATCAACGAGGCGCTTTGTCGATGGCGTTTCGGACGATTCCGACCGAGGTGCCGACGCTTGAGCAATTAGCATTGCCACCTGTCTTAAAACGATTCTTAACGAAACCACACGGCTTGATTCTCGTGACGGGTCCGACGGGTTCCGGAAAATCGACAACACTTGCAGCGATGATCAATGAAATCAATCAGACAATGTACAAACGAATCATTACGCTTGAGGATCCGATTGAATACTTACATAGTCATCATAAAAGTCTGATCGATCAGCGGGAAATCGGGATCGATGCGCCACGTTTCGCGACCGGGTTGCGGTCAGCGCTCCGTCAAGATCCGGATGTCATTTTGCTTGGAGAGATGCGAGACCTTGAAACGATTGCGACAGCCGTGACAGCAGCAGAGACGGGTCACCTTGTCTTCGCGACAGTCCATACGTCGACGGCTGCCTCGACGGTCAGCCGGATCATCGATGTCTTTCCGTCGGAGCAACAAGATCAGATTCGGGCTCAACTGGCGAACGTTCTTGCGGGCGTCGTCTCGCAACGCCTGATGCCGCGTTCAGACGGTACAGGACGTGTCGCAGCTCTCGAGATCATGGTCGATACACCAGCTGTATCGAACTTGATTCGGACCGGTAAGGAATATCAGATTCAATCCGTCCTGCAGACGGGTAAACAATACGGCATGCAGACGATGCAGATGGCATTGCAGGATCTCGTCAGTCGGGGATTGATTCCGGCTTCTGCTGCATCACCGTACATATCGGGGTGAACACATGGCAGTATTCATTTATGAAGGTCGGACGATTGCCGGCAAACGAAAGAAAGGCAAGATAACAGCACTGACGAAACGAGAAGCCGCAGAACGATTGCGGACGGATCAGATTGCTGTGACCTCACTCGAAAAACAAGAATCGAAAGGGTTGAACACAGAGATTACGTTTCTCAGTGCAAAACCGAAAATTGAGCATCTCGTCATGTATGCGCGTCAGTTCGCGACACTTGTGCGGTCCGGCGTCTCAATCGTCAAGGCGACGGAAATTTTACGGAAGCAGACGGAGTCGAAACCACTCGAACGCGCACTCGTTGAGGTCGAAGATGACTTGCGGAGCGGCATCCAGTTTTCTCAAGCGATCGAAAAACATCCACGTGTCTTTGATACGTTCTTCGTCAGTATGGCAATGGCGGGAGAAGCGAGTGGGAATCTTGAAGAAGCGCTCGATAATATCGTCACTCAACTTGAAAAACAATACGAAATCAAACGGAAAGTCATTTCGGCGTTGATTTACCCAGCAGTCGTTTCACTCGTTGCCGTTGGAGTCGTCGTCTTCTTGATGATGAACGTCGTGCCGACCTTTGCGTCGATTTTCGATCAGCTCGGGAGTGAACTACCGTTAATCACGAAACTCGTCGTCGCCGTATCCGACTTCTTCGTCGCCTATTGGTGGGTACTGTTACTGATTGCGTTTGGATTGATTGGCTTACTGTATTTTAATTTGAAAAATGAACGACAACGTATTTTCTTTGATCGTTTCTTATTGATGATTCCGGTCTTCGGTCCATTGATTCAAAAGTCACAAATCGCCTTAATGACGCGTGGCTTATCTGTACTGTTAAACGCTTCGGTCCCGATTTTGGCATCACTCGACATCACAGAACGAATCGTCACGAACCGCATCATCCGTAAGGGGATTGCGGGTGCCAACGAAGCGATGGCACGTGGGATTCCGATGCACGAGCCACTTGAGAAAAACAAATATTTTCCACCTCTCGTCACGCAGATGATTGCGATTGGGGAAGAGTCAGGGCGTCTTGATACGATGTTGACGGAAGTCGCGAACTTTTATGAGACGGAAGTCGAGACAACAACGGACCGATTAAAGTCGATTATTGAGCCACTCTTGATTGTTGTCTTAGCAGCAATCGTCGGTGTCATCGTCATTGCCGTCGTCGTACCGATGTTTAAAATTTACTCGGATATACAAGCAAGTTGACAATTGTAAAAACATTTACCTGTTGTGAAAAAAAGACATAATCTACAAAAAATATGGTGCTACTATAATAGTATTCGTCTGGATAGTATTACCTACTAGCCACGCACAGTAAAAAAGTACTAGGGAGGCATAATGTAATGGTAGAACGGTTAAAAGAAATCTGGTTAGATGCAAAACAAATGCGCGATGAGCGCGGACTGACGTTGATCGAGTTACTCGTCGTAGTCGTTATCTTAGGAATTATTGCAGCAATCGCTGTCGTCGCAATCGGTGGATTGATCGAGAACTCGCGTAAGGATGCAGTCGTTTCAGATGCGAAGCAACTAGTATCGGCTGCGAAGTTGTACACTTCATCTAACCCAATCAAACCTGGGGAAACAGTTGTAATGGGAGTTGAAAAAGGCGGAGAGACTTTCACTGCAGATGATGGTGTAGTTCTTGATAAGTATATCGATAGCATGGAAGATCCGTTTAACTCACCAGAAAAATACACAGATGCTTTTGTTTCTGTAACAGAATCTGCTGGTAAGTATACTTATTCTGTAACGCTTAACGGCGATGAAGACTACTTTACTAGTAAAGCTCCATCTGCACTAAAACGTTGGTAATTACTACCCCCTCCTCGGGGGTTTTTTTCTGAACTTTTTTGAAAGGGAGGTCGTGTCATGACGATCGTCTTCACGGTTTATTTTTTCTTGTTAGGCTTACTCATCACGTCGTTTACGAACGTCGTCGGTCTGCGCGTTCCGGTCGGGGAGTCGATCGTTCATCCACGCTCCCATTGTCCGACGTGTGGACATGTTCTTGGACCGCTCGAATTAACACCGGTACTCGGTTACGCAGTACTCGGTGGGAAGTGCCGCTCTTGCGGACAGTCGATCTCAATCAAGTATCCAGCTCTTGAATTACTCGGAGGGATCCTATACGCCTATGCCTTCTGGCAGTTCGGTTGGTCGATGGAACTCGCGTTGACGCTCGTCCTGACGAGCTTGCTATTCATCTTGACGATGTCGGACTTAGCGTACATGCTGATCCCGAATAAAATTTTACTTATCTTTTTGCCGATTGCCTTGATTGTGCGCTACCTTTCTCCACTCGAAAACTGGTATAATCCAATTATTGGTGGAATCGTCGGGTTCGTTCTATTATTCGTCATCTTTCTTGCTTCCCGGCGTGGTATGGGGGCAGGGGATGTCAAGCTGTTCGGACTACTCGGGATCTTCCTTGGACCGCTTCACGTCGTCATTGCCTTGTTCGTCTCGGCATTCGTCGGTTCCGTTCTTGGCTTAACGTTACTTGGGCTCGGACGCGTGAAACGGAAACAACCAATTCCCTTCGTTCCGTCGATTGCCGTCGGGACATTACTGACATATTATTTTGCGGATGATTGGGTATCGTGGTACCTCGATTTACTGCTTTAAGAAAGGAAGAATGTACATATGGCGCAACGGCGTAAAGGTACCTATATTTACTTTAATTTCACCGATGTCGCAATTTTCGGTGCAGTCGTCAAAAAAGGCGTCATTAAGCGCCGGGCAGTCGTCGCGCTGCCGCCGGGAACACTTCAAGGAGGCTGGTTGCAACCGGAAGCCTCGCTTGATTTCATCTTTGACGGGTTACTGACGAAGCTGAAAGTACCACGTGGCTCGCAAGCGGTGCTGGCGCTTGATGGTTCACTCGTTCTCGCCCGGAAACTCGATATTCCGGAAACGATCGAGACGAATCAAATTCGCGGTTACTTATTCATGGAAATTGGACATAGTATCGTCTTGCCGTTTGAAGAACCGTATTTTGATTACACGGTTCTGGAAGAAGACGGCAAGCGAGAAATCATGCTCTATGCCGCGCCAAACGAGGCGCTGAAGCAATATACGCAACTGTTCAAACAAAAGCATTTACGACTGGTCGCAGCTGAACCACAACCGCTCGCAACCTACTTCGGGATTGAAGCCCATCATCCGGTCGCAACGGAAGCCGATACGTTATTGATCTGGAATGCGAATGCAACAAACCATCAGCTGATCATCATCGAAGATCACGTGCCGCGTTTGATTCGCTCCGTTGATACGTTTGCGGCTGACGCGTGGGATGTTGATGTCATCGACGACCAACTGCATTACCGTTACCGTTCAGATGATCCGACGGTCGAACTCGTCTTAGACGAGATGTTGCTCGAGTTCTCACGAGTGCTCGATTTCTATCGTTTTTCACTCGCGCGCGAAGGACGGGAAATCACGAACGTCGTCCTTGCCGGCGACTTCCCGTTCCGTGATGAACTGGCGACGCGTTTCCGGTCAAACTTCGATTTAAACCTTGATGAGATTCCAGACATGATGACGATTGACGGACAGTCGATTCCACGGGCCTACTTACCACTCGCTGGTCTTGCTTCACCGCGAAAAGACCGCATCAACTTGTTACCGGAAAACGATGAAGCACCGAAGTACCCACTCGTCGCTTCATTGATCCTCTTATTGTTCGGAGGACTCGCCGGTGGCTATCTCTACTGGCAAACCGATCAATTCGCGGACCGCGTCGAATCGACGAACGATCAAATCCAGATCGTCCGTCAGTTGCAGTCGGAATCGGATCAATCGGCGAAACAAGAAGTTGCACAACTTAAACAGACGGTCGAAGGACTCGAAACGACGCCTCGTCCTGCTGTACCAACACTTGAGCGGATTACCCGTTATCTCCCGGAGCGCGGTTACATTCTTCAATTCGCCTATGGAGCAGATCATGCCGTGACGATGACGACACAATTCGAGACGCTTGATGAACTGAACGATTTTTATCGCGAGCTACTGACGGATAAAGTCTTCTCAGGAACGAATCTTGCCAGCGTGACGACACGAACGATGAATGAAAAGGCAGACGTCGTCACGACAACGACGGTTGATCCGACGACCGGACAAGAAGTCCCGACGACGGAAATTACACCGTCTGACGATGCCAAATCAGAAGAACCCCGTTATATCGGACAATTCTCGTTAAACGTCAACCCGACGGAAGTCGTCAAAGGTGAGACGAACGAGGCTGATCCGGAAGTACCAAAAGAAGATCAGCCGTCTGAATCGGAAACGGATGGCTCGACGGAAGCGACTCCTGAGACCGATACGACGGAGACGACTGATCCGAATGTAACGACTGAAATCGAGGAGGTGCCGGACAATTGAAACGTTATAGTAGCTTCATCCTCCTCGGTCTAACGATCTTGATCGTCCTCGGTGCGGTTGGTTACTTCGGTTATACGACGTATACGACACACCAAACGTTGCAAGAAAAAGAAGCGACGTTGAAGCGAGAACAGATGGTACTCGAGCAAGCGAAAGCGAACGAACAGAAAGTCGACGTCGCTGAATCAAGCTTCTTGCAGCAAAAAGTTCCAGTGACGGCGTCAAACGATGACGTCATCGATGCGATCAATGCGTCGAGTCAGATTGCCGGTGTCAAAGTCCAGTCGATCACGTTTGGTCAGGCGACAGAGACAGCACCACAGTCACCGGTGACATCAACGCCTGCAGTTGACGGAGCGATGGCGACAGAATCGGACCAGGCTGAAACAACTGCCGCTGCACCGGTCACCGCGAACGCAACGCCACTTCCGGCATCACTAACAGTTGAAGCCCCATCGTATGTTGAACTGATGGCATTCTTAAAACAAATCGAGCGGACGGATCGAATCACGGTCTTACGCCAAATCCAGTTGTCAGGACCGGAAGAACCAGGTCCAGGCAGTGGAACGGTCTTACTTGAGGATGAGATGCTCTCGTTCACAGTCGAGATCGAATCGTATTATCGTCCGGATTTGACGAAGCTGACGCCGGATAAGCAAACCCCACTCGAGGAGAAGACACCGAAGTCGGATCCGTTTGTCGATGTGACAGGAAATTAAGATAAAACAAGTGGTTCCTAGACTGTTAGGGACCGCTTGTTTTTTGTTAGACTAAACGATGACTCGAATTATCCGATTCGAAATTAACGGGAAAGAACGTGATACTGATGATAACGCAACCACACTTGATTCTCGCGTCGGCTTCACCACGTCGGACGGAACTCCTACAACAAATCGGGGTTCCTCATGAAGTCGTACCGGCGAATGTCGTCGAAGAAGCACCATACCCGATGTCACCGCATGAATACGTTCGCCATCTATCACAAAAGAAAGCGCGAGCGATTACAGCAGATGGTGTCATTCTGGCTGCCGATACGGTCGTCGCGATCGATGACATGATTCTTGAGAAGCCGGCGGATATTTCTGAAGCGCGGGCGATGCTTGCGCGTCTGTCAGGACGTGCTCATGAAGTCGTGACAGGCGTGACGATTCGCTTCGGAGAGAAGGAAGAGACGTTCGACGTGACGACGCACGTCCGTTTTGGTGCATTACCAGACGAGTGGATGGAAGGCTATATCGCGACGAACGAGCCCTATGATAAAGCGGGTGGCTATGGCATCCAAGCGATGGGTGGTCTGTTCGTCGAGGCGATCGAGGGCGATTACTATAATGTCGTCGGACTGCCGATCCACGAGATCACAAAACGTCTCGCGTCCTTTGACATCAAGCCGATGTTTGCGTAATCCTGAAACAGAGAGGTCGGATGCTGTGATTGAATGGCCGAAGGATATGGTTCAGTTAAAAGGCTTGGCACAAGCGACGACAGTCGAGTTACTGGCATGTCTCGTCCGAAGTGGAACGCGCGACCGGACACCGCTTGAAATCGCGGAAGAATTACTGCACATCTATCCTTCGTTGATCGAACTTGAGGCAGCGGGAGTCGGTGGGCTCGAAAAAGCACCGGGGGTCGGGAAGGCGAAGGCACTACAAATCATGGCTGGACTAGAACTCGGTCGACGGCTCGTCACTGAACCCAAATGGGTGCGACCGACGATCCGTTCACCTGAAGACGCAGCCGAACTGTTGTTAGAAGAGATGCGCCTCTATCAGCAGGAACATTTCATCTGCCTGTATTTGAATACGAAAAATGAGGTCGTCTCGAAAAAGACGTTATTCATTGGAGGATTGAACACGTCGATCGTCCACCCGCGAGACGTCTTCCGGGAAGCGATTCGCTGCTCGGCTGCGAACTTCATCGCCGTCCACAATCATCCGTCCGGTGACCCGACGCCAAGTCGGGAAGATATCGAGGTATCCGAGCGACTCGTTGAGGCGGGACGACTCATTGGAATCAGTTGTCTTGACCACATCATCATCGGGCATGGACAATTTATTAGTATGAAACAGCGCGGATTTATGTAAGAATAACGTCTGAAGGGAAAGGTTCGATTCTTTCCATCAGACGTTTTTTTGTGTGTTTTCTAAGGCGAACTGTAAACAAGCTGTAACGTTTTAACGCTTTCCAATGAAGGCTTTTCCGTTATAATTAGTGAAGTGTATTCTCAGAGAGGGGTTTTTTGAATAATGTTTGGATCATTCAGCCGTGAAATCGGCATTGACTTAGGTACGGCTAACACGCTTGTGTATGTAAAGGGGCAAGGAATCGTCGTCCGCGAACCATCCGTCGTCGCCTTCCGTACGGATACAGGGAAAATTGAAGCTGTCGGTAACGCAGCGAAAAACATGATCGGTCGTACGCCGGGTAACGTGACTGCACGACGCCCGATGAAAGACGGGGTTATCGCGGATTATGAAACAACCGCTACGATGATCAAATATTTCATGGATCAAGCTTCGAAGAAAAAAGGCTTGTTCTCTTCTAAGACGAACGTCATGATCTGTGTACCAAGTGGTATCACATCAGTCGAAAAACGTGCGGTCGAAGATGCAGCGAAACTTGCAGGTGCGCGTGAAGCGTACACGATCGAAGAACCATTCGCAGCAGCAATCGGAGCTGGTCTTCCGGTTTCAGAACCAACAGGCTCGATGGTCGTTGATATCGGTGGTGGTACAACCGAAGTTGCTGTCATCTCACTCGGTGGTATCGTCACGAGCCAATCGATCCGTGTCGGTGGTGATGAGATGGATGAGTCGATCATTCGTTACATCAAATCGAAATACAACTTGATGATCGGGGAGCGGACAGCTGAGACGTTGAAAATGACGATCGGTTACGCTCGCATCGATGAAGAGTCAGAAAACGAAACGATGGAAATCCGTGGACGTGATCTCGTCACAGGTCTTCCGAAACAGATTGAAGTCACAAGTGCGGAAATTTGTGACGCACTCTCAGATACGGTCGAAGCGATTCTTGCAGGTGTCAAACACACGCTTGAGCAGACGCCTCCTGAATTATCAGCAGACGTCATGGACCGCGGAATCGTCTTGACAGGCGGTGGGGCACTCTTGAAGAACCTCGACGCTGTCATCGAAGACGAAACACGTATTTTGACACTCGTTGCAGAAAATGCACTCGATTGTGTCGCAATCGGTACAGGAAAATCACTCGAGATGATGAATGTTCTTCGTTCGAAATCAGGCATCTCGCAAAAAAGATAAGGACGGGATGAGCGATGAAGCGATTTTTAAATAATCGAAAACTGCTCATCACACTCCTTAGTTTTCTCCTTTTGGTGATCTTGATCGGGATTTCGCTACAAGGGCGTAACCAATCCCACTGGTATCAAAGCTTCGTGCGTGATACCGTGGGAGTCGGTCAACGCCTTTTCGCGACACCGATTGGCTGGATTGATGATACGGTCACTTCGATTAAAGAAGTGCGTGACGTGTACAAAGAGAACGAACACTTGAAATCACGCTTAAGTGACTATGCCGGCAATGCCGTCAAAGTCCGTGATCTTGAACGTGAGAATAAAGAATTGAAGGATATGCTCGACCTGAACGGATCGATTCGCGACTACAAATTGTTACCGGCAGAGATGATCGGTCGGACATCGTCCGAATGGCAACGGTTCGTCACGATTAACATCGGCGAACAAAAAGGAGTCAAGCCGAACATGGCCGTCGTAACAGCAGATGGACTGATCGGTCGCGTCATCCAGGCGAGTGCTTATACATCCCTCGTGCAGTTGATGTCGGATACGAGTCGAACGAATAACGTCTCGGCAACGGCAGATGACACGAAAGGAAAAGGAGTCTTCGGTACGATCGAAGGCTTTGATGAAGAGTCGAAGTTACTCAAGTTCACGAAGATTCCGAATGATGCGAAGCTGAAAAAAGGGCAGACCGTCACGACGTCCGGTCTCGGTGGGAAGTATCCGAGCGGAATTGTCATCGGAAAAATCGAGGAAGTGAAATCCGATCAGTATGGGGCTTCGAAAATCGCATACGTCAAACCGGCAGCAGACTTCGAACAGTTCGGTCATGTCTTCGTGATTGAGCGCGAAGCGAAGGAACCTTTCGCTGAGACCGATAAGGGAGGGGACACTCGTGAATAACGTTAAGTTGTTTTTCGCCGTGTTCCTTCTTTTTATCTTAGAGGGAACGTTGTTCGCAGGACCACTCGGAGATGGTTCGCCGTACGTTATCCATGCGACATTGATCGGTCTGATGTTCCTCGGTCGGTACGGAAAACTTGAACAGGCACTTGGATTCGGACTCGTTTTCGGATTGCTGTATGATTTCGTTTACTCCGATATCATCGGCATTTACTTATTTGCGTTATCCGCCATTCCGCTTTTTAGTAGCTTCGTGCTAAAATATGTAAAGGAGAACGTATTGACGATTCTTGTCACGTTCACGTTCAGTGCCATTTTGTATGAACTCGATATATATTTCTTCACGGCTTCGGTCGTGGGTGTCGGTGTCTCCTTCCAGGAACTTGCGACACAGATCATTCCAAGGAGTCTGGTTGCGCAGCTGATCGGGATCATCATCCTGTATTATCCGATGACCCGACTCGTGCAGTCGACCCTTGACGAGAAAAGAGGATGAGTCATGATTGAGCGTAAACGTTATGTAACGATGAAAGGTCATCGTGGTGGCCTCGCCGTCTATGTGAATGAAAGGTGCAGTGTGGATGAATTTCTTGACGATTTAGAGTTGACGCTTGCGGACAAATCCGTCGAGAACGGACGCGCCGTACCGATCACCTTCTTCTTCGGTCGACGTTATGTCGATGAAGGGGTGTTGACGGCCGTCGAATCTATCGTCGCGCGACATGATTCCTTCTCTTTCAAAGGCTATGATAGTGAGTGCATCACGAAGGACGAGGCAAAAGCCTTGTACGGAGAGCGAACGTTTCATTACTTCGGTGGAACGGCGCGCAGTGGGCACGTATTAGACGTCGAAGGATCGATCGTCATCATCGGAGATATCAATCCGGGTGCGGTCGTCCATGCGACAGGAAGTATCTATTGTCTCGGTGCTTTACGTGGTACCGTTCATGCAGGTAAAGGTGGCAATACGGAAGCCGTCATCGCTGCGAGTGTATTGCAACCGAAATGGGTCGCAGTCGCTGGCACCGTCCACGAAGAACCGGACGACGCACCGATTCCTGCTCTCGATATGGGTTGTGCATTTTTAGGCGAAGACGGGGTGGAATTCTCCCGCCTTCAAACCGTTCCGCTCGCGCGGATGGATCAGTTTGCGATTGATAGTGAAAGAGGGTGACGGATATGGAACAAGTGAAAGAACAGGTACATATGGAGGCGAAGACGAACATGGGACGCGCCATCGTCGTCACATCCGGTAAAGGTGGCGTCGGAAAGACAACGACGACTGCAAACATCGGAACAGCACTTGCATTGATGGGACATTCCGTTTGCCTCGTTGATACGGATATCGGGTTACGTAATCTGGATATCGTGCTTGGTCTCGATAACCGGAGTATCTATAACATCGTTGACGTCGTGACAGGGCAATGTAAGTTGCACCAAGCGCTCGTCCGCGATAAACGTTTTGAAGAGATGTATCTGTTGCCTGCTGCTCAATCAAAGGATAAGTCCTCCGTCACACCCGAACAGGTGAAGGCAATCATCGATACACTGAAACTCGAATACGACTTCGTCTTGATCGATTGCCCTGCAGGAATCGAACAAGGCTTCATGAATGCGATCGCTGGAGCCGATGAAGCCGTCGTCGTGACGACACCGGAAAAAGCAGCCGTTCAAGATGCGGATCGGATCATCGGGATGCTCGAGCGCTCAGAACGAAACATCGTTCCGAAACTCGTCATCAACCGGGTGCGTTCACACATGATGGCATCTGGCGATATGCTCGACATCGATGAGATCATGCGTATTCTTTCGATCGATCTGCTTGGTCTGATCATCGATGATGAAGAAGTCATCGCCGCTTCCCACCGTGGTGTGCCTGTGACGATGAATCCGGATAACCGGGCTGGACTCGGCTACCGTAACATCGCTCGCCGGATTCTTGGAGAATCTGTACCACTGCTTGATTTAAATGAACAACCGCAAAAAGGGTTCTTCATCAAATTGAAGAAGATGCTTGGGATGAAATAAGAATGGGAAATTAGACTAGGACGACATCGTCGCGCCTAGTCTAATTTTTTTGGAGGGATCAGTATGCGATGGATTAGTGAACAGACCGCTTCGCTTGAACGATTGGCATTGGTCGAAGGCGGTCGATTGATTGAATACCATGAGCGGATGCGCGACGAGATACGGGTTGGCACTTTCGTCTATGCCAAGGTCGACCGGTTGCATCCGACGCTCGGAGCAGCCTTTTTGATTGCGACCGACGGTACACCGCTTTACTTACCGCTGAATGAGACGATTGAAGCGTTGCGCCGTTATCCGGGCGTACCGACAATCGGACAAGCCGTCCAGGTCGGACAGACGTTACTCGTCCAGGTCGTCAAAGAGGGCGTTGCACCGAAACAACACAAAGTGACGCAGAACATCACCTATGGTGGACGTTATCTCGTCTATTTCCCGTACGGTCGACGCATCCGTTTCAGTCGAAAGCTGGATCTCGTCGTCCAGCGTCAACTGGCGGAGCAACTGACGACGACGGACGAAGAGGGGATTCTCTACCGGACGGAGGCAGCAAAAGCATCAATCGACGAATTGAAGCAAGAATTGCAATCATTACGGACACGACATAAAGAACTCATGCAGGCACCGCGTCTTGAACAAGACGAGGCACTGATCGTCCAAGAAGCGAAACGTCTTCCGCACGTCATGGAAGCACTCGTCATGACGCGTCAGGAAAAGGAACGACTCGAACTACTTGGTCTTTCTGTCGAACGGTCGCTACGAAAAGGGCGCTTACCCGAGATGGAAGCAATCGACGGAGCAATCGAGAAGGCGATGCAACGCGTCGTCTGGCTCGACGGGGGAGCGTATCTCTTGATTGAAGAAGTCGAGACGATGACTGTCATCGACGTCAACAGTGGGAAGACGATTTCCGTCAAGGAACAAAAGCGGACGTTTGACCAGATAAATGAAGCGGCTGCTGTCGAAGTCATGCGTCAATTACGGTTGCGCAACATCAGTGGCATGATTGCGATCGATTTCTTACGTGGCTCAAGTAAAGGTCAGACACGGGTGACCCAACTCCTTAAAGAACGGGCAGCGCTCGAGACGAAACAAATCGAAGTCTATGGGTTTACGAAGATGGGCTTATGCGAACTGACACGACAACGTCACGGGAAATCGCTACAGGAACGTTCACAGGAATCCGGGCAGTGGACGCGATTGAGTGTCTATCGCTTGATTGAACCGAAGTTACTTGAGATTGCGACCTATGCGGAAGCGGTCGTGATTCGTGCACCACGGCATCTGTTGCAGGACGAATTCATCTCTCGTCAACCGCTCGAAGTCCATGTGCTCGAAGGCGATCCAGCGGTCCTGTTCACGGGGGCGTCACAAGACTGTCTCGATTTCATCAAGCGATCGGAATAATCCTTCAGAACAGCATTGACAAGGTAGAAGAACGTTTGGTATTCTGAATAACGTTAGTTCGTTTGGAAGCACCCAAATGACTACAACCGCACAGACCGGGTTTTAAAGCATTCGCTGCCCGTGATGGCGAGTCTGAGTTCCTAAGAGGAGGTGCACGTAATGTACGCAATTATCAAAGCTGGTGGTAAACAAGTCAAAGTCGAAGCTGGCCAAGAAATCTACGTTGAGAAATTAAACGCAGACGTCGACAGCACAGTCGAATTTGGTGAAGTATTGATCCTTGGTGGTGACGATGTTAAAGTCGGCGCTCCACTCGTAGAAGGTGCGAAGGTCGTAGCAACGGTCATCAAACACGCTCGCGCGAAAAAGATCACTGTCTTCAAAATGAAAGCGAAAAAGAACTACCGTCGTAAGCAAGGTCACCGTCAACCTTACACGAAGGTCCGCATCGAGAAAATCGAAGCGTAAGCCATGATACGTGTCAAGATTCGACGAGATGAAGCGGAACTCGTCCGCTCCATCGAAGTGACAGGACATGCCGAGTTTGCAGAACCAGGTCTCGACCTTGTCTGCGCCGGCGTCTCGTCGGTGATCTTCGGGGCATACAATGCCATAGAAGCATTACTCGGGCAGGTCCTGCTCCTTGAAATGGCAGAACAACAAGAGGGTGGCTACTTTTATGTAGAACCGTACGCTGACTTAGCACCGGATGTCAGTGAACGCACCCAATTGTTACTGGAGGCGACTTTGGTCCAGCTTGGTACCATCGCTGAAAGTTACGGTGAGTTTATCCAACTTGAACAAGTATAGGAGGTGGATTCCACATGTTGAAACTTAATCTTCAGTTCTTCGCATCGAAAAAAGGGGTAGGTTCGACAAAGAACGGTCGTGACTCGCAATCGAAACGCCTTGGGGCGAAACGTGCAGACGGTCAAACTGTTTCTGCTGGTTCAATCCTCTACCGTCAACGCGGTACGAAGATTCACCCAGGTATGAACGTCGGACGTGGTGGCGATGATACACTTTTCGCAACTGCAACTGGTGTCGTTCGTTTCGAACGTCTCGGACGCGACAAGAAACAAGTCAGCGTTTACCCAGCATAAGGATCGACGAAGCAGACTCTAGCCACTTTCGAGGGTTAGGGTCTGTTTTTTTTAGGAGGGAACGACCGATGGAGGAACAGCAGGTACTTGATCTATTAAAGACTCTTCGTCACGAGTGGTTGAACCGGATACAACTCGTCCGTTCGTATGGCGCGATCGGAGACGAACAAGCAGTCGAGTCGATCTGTTCGGCGTACCGGGAGCAAGCATCTCGGGAAGGACGTCTAGGGCGAATCGGATTGCCGAAAACCGCACTGGCGTTACTGCAAGCTGAATGGTCAGGCAAAACTGTGACGTATGATGTCATCGGAGCACCCCACATGGAAGATGAGCGGTTGAAACAACTCGTCGAAGCAGCCATCGCCATGATTGATGTAGGAGTAGGAGAAGTATCCGTGACCTTCCACGAGGGCGTGACCATCGAGATCTATCGGGATCTACTAGATATGTCGCGCCTTGAAGATCTAGTGACGCCGATGGAAATCGAGTCGCAGACGGAAAATGAGTGTGTGATTGAGATTGAAAGTCTTCCGTTTGAGGAAGAGAAGTAAGAGGAGGGATCCGACATGTTTGTCGATCAGGTAAATATTTATGTAAAAGCAGGTGACGGAGGACGTGGACAAGTAGCGTTCCGTCGCGAGAAATACGTTCCAGACGGTGGACCAGCCGGCGGTGACGGTGGTCATGGAGCTCACGTCGTCCTCGAAGTTGACGAAGGACTTCGGACATTGATGGACTTCCGTTACAAACGTCACTTTAAAGCAGTTCAAGGTGAAAACGGAATGTCAAAAGGCATGCACGGTCGTAAAGCCGAGCATTTAATCGTCAAGGTTCCACCGGGCACAGTCGTCTACGATGATGATACGAACGCGGTCATCGCTGACCTCGTCCATCACGGACAACAAGCAATTGTCGCAAAAGGCGGACGTGGCGGACGTGGGAATACACGTTTTGCGACACCAGCCAACCCAGCTCCAGAGCACGCGGAAAACGGTGAGCCAGGAGAAGAGAAGTACTTGAAGCTTGAACTGAAGATGCTAGCAGACGTTGGTCTCGTCGGCTTCCCGAGCGTCGGGAAATCAACGATGTTATCGGTCGTTTCAGCAGCACGTCCGAAAATCGGAGCGTATCACTTCACGACGATCACGCCGAACATCGGTGTCGTCGAAACGGAAGATAGCCGTAGCTTCGTCATGGCTGACTTGCCAGGATTGATTGAAGGGGCAAGTGAAGGTGTTGGACTCGGTCATCAGTTCCTCCGTCACGTCGAGCGGACGAAAGTCATCGTCCACGTCATCGACATGAGTGGGATGGAAGGACGCGATCCGATCGAAGACTACAACATCATCAATAAAGAGCTCGCAGACTATAATCTTCGTTTGACAGAGCGTCCACAAGTCGTCGTCGCGAACAAGATGGATATGCCGGATGCGGCAGAACATCTCGAAGCCTTCAAGGAAGCTTTCCCGGATCTTGAGGTATTCGAGATTTCAGCAGCAACACGTCAAGGATTACGCGATCTCTTATTCCGAATCGCTGACCTCGTTGATGCGACACCAGAATTCGGTCTTGAGGAACTCGAAGAGAAAACGGCGACACCACGTGTCGTCTACGGTTACGAAGCACCAGAAGCTGGCTTTACGATCACAAAAGATGAAGACGATTGCTTCGTCATCAAAGGACCACGAATCGAAAAACTCTTCACGATGACGAACTTCATGCGTGAAGAATCGATTAAACGTTTCGCTCGGACACTGCGTCAAATGGGTGTCGACGAAGAGTTACGTCGTCTTGGTGCGATCGACGGCGATGTCGTTCGAATCCGTGATTTCGAGTTCGAATTCGTCGAGTCATCATTCTAAGCGATTCATTCCATTAGGAAACGGAGTGTGAAAGCATCGTGGACCCATTGCCCATGATTTCATTCGTTTGGTTAATTCCGATTCTCATGTTATCCGCGTTCTTTTCCTCAGCCGAGACAGCACTCGCGAGTGTCAATCGGTTGCGGTTGTTGCACCAATCGGAAGCAGGGGACGCGCGTGCGTCCCGTGTGTTTCGCTTACTTCAACGTTACGAAGAGACACTGACTTCGATTTTGATTGGGAATACGATCGTCAACGTCGCCTTTATCTTATTTGGTGGTTGGTGGATCATTCAGTTCGTCGAGACGATAGCGACACAAACCGTTGCCTTTCTCGCGCTGTTCTTTTTGTTGCTATTGTTTGGAGAATTGATTCCGAAGTCGTATGCCCGTGAGCATACGGAACGTTACGTGTTATTAATCGGACGTCCGCTTCGTTTCTTCTTATTGTGCTTTCGACCGCTCGTTTTTCTGTTACTTCGCTTACGTCAGTTTGCGCTTCGGTTGATTGGAGCAGATCCGAAAGGACCGCTCGTGACCGAACAGGAACTCAAGGCACTTGTTGATATCAGTCAGGAAGAGGGGATCATGGGGCTTGCAGAGGCGGAACTCGTTCACCAAGCGGTTGATTTTCAACATGTGACGGTTGAGGATGCACTGACACCTCGCATGGATATTCAGGCAATCGATATTGATGCGCGGCTTGAAGACATCCTTGCAGAGGTCCAGAAGGGTGGCTATTCTCGTCTACCGGTCTATAAGGATTCGATTGATCACGTCATCGGTGTATTATCGGAGCGGGACTTTCTGCGTGCATACGTGAAGAACGGCTCCGTTGATATCCGAGAATGGATTCGACCGGTATCGTTCGTCGTACCACAGACACGATTGATGGATTTATTACCGGAACTCAAAGTCAAACAGTCCCACATGGCAGTCGTCCTTGATGAATTCGGAGGGACGGCAGGTCTGATCACCCTTGAGGATATTTTAGAAGAAATCGTCGGGGAGATTTGGGATGAACACGACGAATCATTGGAATATACGAAACGGATTGGTCCAGAGCAATACGAATGTCTAGCAGAGTATGACATTGAAGACTTCTGTCAGCAATTTCAATTGACGATGCCGGACACGGACGCCCAGTCTCTTGGGGGATGGATCATGGAGGAGAGCGGACAATTGCCGGACGTCGGAACGGCGATGCGTTATGAACGTGTCACGTTGACCGTCTTGCATATCGAAAACCGACGCGTCCGCAAAGTCTTAGCAACGTTCGATCCGCCATCTACGATGCCGGAGACACGACTTGAACCGATTGAACGATAAAAAAACCGCTTATTCCCTAGGAATAGGCGGTTTTTGTATGTTCAGACATCGAGCTCCGAAACGAGAATTCCGAGACGATCGAGTTTCGCAATGGCTGCTTCCAGTGCTTCCTCATGCTCCGCTTCAAGTGTATGAATATGGACTCCGTCCGTCAGGCTCGAGAGTGGAGTGGCTTGCGTCTCCTTTAGCTGCTCTAGCAGTACGCGGACATCTCGGCGGCTTTTCAGCATCAACTCTCCAGTGATGAAGCCGTACACGGGATGTTCGATGATGACATCGCGGACGACGACACCCTCGTCGACGATGGCGTCACACTCATCCTTTAACTGATCGATGCCGTGACGACAGACGATCTTGCGACGTAATTTTGAGCCGTCGACTTCCGGATCATTGATGAAATAGCCACGAGCTGTCGCGATGACAGGATATCCTTTTGCCTTTAACAATGATAAATCCTGCACGATCACTTGGCGACTGACACCTGCTTGTTTCGCCAGTGCCGTTCCTGTGACAGGTTGCTCACTTTCCTCAATCATACGAAGTAATGATTTCCGGCGTTCTTCTCCGGAGATGCGTTTCCCCATCATGTCTCCTACCTTTCTCCAGTGTCATGAAATTGTGTTCAACACATCAATGCACTGTTCGATTTCTTCGTTCGTCGTGTGTCTTCCAAAACTGAGTCGAATCAACCCATGAGCCGCTGATTCGTCAAAGCCGATGGCACGTAATGTCGCATTCGGACCGTTTTCTCCAGCCCGACAGGCACTACCAGCGGAAACCGCGATTCCAGCACGATTCAAGGCGAGCAACGCGTATTGACCGTCCCGTTGTTTCGTATGGATGGCGCAGATGGAAGCGAGTTGCGTCGGCGACTCAATCATCGTGTAACGAGACGAAGACAATGTTTTTTTTAGCATACCACGAAATCGACGGCTTGAAGCTTGGATTCCTGGATTTTCTAATCGAGACGCCTCACAGGCAGCGATGAACGCAGCAATTCCTGGAACGTCCACTGTGCCTGGACGGATTCCGAATTCGTGGTGTCCCTCGTAATAAGGGCTGAAGAGTGGACGCCGCAAATAAAGGGCACCCAATCCTTTTGGTCCATACACTTTATGACTACTCATCGTGTAGGCATCAAAAGCGTCGATGTTGATTGCATCTTTTAAAAATCCTTGGACACCATCGCAATGAAACAGAATCCCGCGCGATTGACAGTATGCTGCGATCCGTTCGACCGGAAAACGAAACCCCGTATCCGAATTGACATGTTGAATCGAGACAACACCGATTTCGTCCGTACAAGCTGCGACGAACTGTTCCCAATCGAACGTTCCGTCCGGTAATAAAGAAAGATGTCGTGTTTCTTGTGCCCAGCGTGCAAGCGGAAGCAAGACCGAGTCGTGTTCACATCGAAGTGTCAAGACAACTGATTTGTTACTCTGTCGCATCAGATGTGTCAAAGCGATGTAGTTCGCTTCTGATCCACTCCCTGTAAAGATGACGGTTCCTTCTTGTTGAGCCAATTGTTGCATCAGATACTGACGGGCTCGTTCGAGTAAACGTTCAGCGTTCCCACCGATGTCATGAAGAGAAGAACTGTTGCCGTAGAACGACTGAGCGGCTTGTTGATAATGATCGAGTGCTTGTGGATGCAGCGGAGTCGTCGCTGCGTAATCGAGATAGATCATGAAAAAATCCTGTCCTTTCGTCTTGTCACTCAGCTAAAAGTATGCCAAACTTATTGTCAAGTCAATAGTAAACATTTAGATATAGAGGTGTAAAACATATGTCTTTACATAAAAGGCTTGAGACGGATGTGTTGATCATTGGAACAGGACTTGCCGCAATTTCAGTCGCCCTGCATCTTCCATCAGGGATGGACGCATTACTCGTCTCGAAAGGTTCGCGGTTTGAGACGAATTCCGTCCGAGCACAAGGTGGGATTGCTTCCGCTTATGCAGAAGTCAATCATCGTGGTCACTTTGAAGATACGTGCCAAGCAGCAAAAGGGCATATCAATCCGTCCGTCGTCGATTACGTCACCCGATCGGGAACCGAGGCGATGGAATTTTTGTTACGACAAGGCGTTCCATTCGATCAGTCCGAAGGAGAGTTTTTGCTCGGTCGTGAAGGAGCACATCGTTTGCCGCGGATTTATCACTGTGGCGGCGACGAGACTGGTAAACGGATCATGGAGACGTTGATGCCGCGGGTACCATTTCCGATTCTCGAGCAGACGCGTATCACAGAGTTGATTCAAGTAAATGGGCAGGTAGTAGGTGCAGTCGGATATAGCGATGGAGAGCCGATCGAGATTGTGGCGCGCGCAACGATTCTCGCGACCGGTGGAGTGGGTGGATTATTCGCGGCGTCGACGAATGATCCATCGATTCAAGGAGACGGGATTGCGCTCGCCTTTGAAGCGGGGGCGACGATTCGTGATCTCGGTTATATTCAGCACCATCCGACGGTACTCGTTCATGCAGGTCGTTCGGAAGGTTTGATCACGGAAGCATTGCGAGGTGCAGGAGCGACGCTTGTAACGAAAAATGGCGACCGGATTATGGCGGATCATCCGATGCAAGATTTAGCGGCGCGAGATGAAGTCGCAAAACGAATCCATGAGGTGCGAAAACGTGAACCAGTCTATCTCGATACGTCAAACGTCATCGATCGGACAAAACGGTTTCCGACGTTTGTCGAAAAATGTGAAAAACTGAACATAAATCCGGATCTCGTTGAAATCGCACCAGGCATCCATTTCTTAATGGGCGGGATCGAAACGGATCTGACGGGGCAGACGCATGTCGAAGGACTTTACGCGGTCGGCGAGACAGCATCGATTGGACTACACGGTCGAAATCGTCTGGCGTCGAACTCGCTCCTTGAATGTGTCGTCATGGGGAAAGCAGTAGCAGAACAGCTTAAGTTGTTACCGGAACTTTCAGTAAAACAAGTGAAACGACGTCCAGGAACACTTCGTTCTGTAACAGACCGTCTATCGCAGGTCATTGGTGTCGAAATGGATGTTAAGCAAATAGAAGATAGTTTAGAAGAGTTAAAACGCTGGACGTTAGACGAATCCGGACAGGAAGCGGAAGAAAATCGATTACGTCACGTAGCGGCATGTCTGTTGCTTGAAGGAGCAAGGAGTCGATTGACAGGAGAGGATGAGAACGTTGAACAAATGGCAGTTACGGCAACAACTGGAGGCATTTTTAATCGAGGATATCGGACAGTGGGATATCACGAGTGAAGGATGTCTGACGGGACAAGAACGCGGGACCGGTCGTTTTTTAGCAAAGGAAGACGGTGTCTTTTGCGGAGTAGACATCATTCAGGAGATGGCGCATCTCTTACAAGTCGACGTGACGATTCATGTAGCGGAAGGTACGATCGTCACGCGAGGAACACTCCTTGCCGAGTGGTCTGGCTCGTTACAGGATATTTTAAGCGGAGAACGGGTCGCCTTAAACCTTGTACAGCGTTTATCTGGAATTGCAACGAAGACACGTCAAGCGGTCGAGGTAGCAGCAGGACGAATCCGAATCACGGATACACGCAAGACGACCCCTGGATTACGAATGCTAGAAAAACATGCCGTTCGCGTCGGTGGTGGCTATAGTCATCGCGGACGACTCGATGACGCGGTCATGATCAAGGACAACCACATCACGGTCGCGGGATCGATTACGGAAGCGGTGATGCGAGCAAAACGTGTCGCGGGACATACGACACCAATCGAAGTTGAAGTCGAGACGGAAGCGGAAGTGCTTGAGGCGGTGGCTGCAGAAGTCGATATCATCATGCTCGATAATCGGACGCCAGCAGAAATTAAACAGCTCCGGCAATTGATTCCACCGCATATCACAATCGAACTATCCGGTGGGATCACGGTAGACACATTATCGGACTTCGCGGATAGCGGAGCAGACGTCATCTCACTTGGAGCACTTACTCATTCAGCAACAGCACTCGATATCAGCATGAAAATCGAAGGAGGAAAAAAAGATGTCATTTGATCTATTACGTCACGAGGGAATTCCGGCGTCATACTTACAGCATTCAGAAGCAGACTTGATCGCGATCATCGAAGGGGTCAAAGAACGGATGGGCAGTCGCTTATTCTTACCTGCCCACCACTACCAAAAGGATGAAGTCGTCCAGTTCGCGGATGCGACGGGAGATTCGCTCCAGCTCGCGCAAGTCGCGAAGCAGATGACAGAAGCGGAATATACAGTCTTTTGTGGTGTCCACTTCATGGCAGAGACGGCAGACATGCTGACGGATGCGTCACATACGGTCGTTTTGCCTGACATGCGTGCTGGTTGTTCGATGGCGGATATGGCGAACGATACGCAAACGGAGCGTGCCTTTACGATCTTGACGGAACGGTTCGGGGAGTCGATTTTACCGTTGACGTATGTCAATTCGACAGCAGCGATCAAAGCATTCGTCGGTCGTCACGGTGGGGCGACGGTGACGTCATCGAACGCTGTCCAGATGGTCGAGTGGGCGCTTGCTGAACGCGACATCTTATTCTTCTTGCCGGATCAACACCTCGGTCGCAATACGGCGCATGCACTCGGAATTCCGTTAGAACAGATGGCGATTTGGGATCCGATCAAGGACGAACTCGTTTTTGACGGGGAAGACCAGGACGTCCGCGTCATCTTATGGAAAGGACACTGCTCAGTCCATGAGAAATTCACGGTCGGTCAGATTGAACAGTTTCGCAAGACAGACCCGGAACGAAAGATTCTCGTCCATCCGGAATGCTCGCATGAAGTCGTGACGGCGTCAGATCTCAACGGATCAACGGCGTACATCATTCAACAAATCGAACAGGCTGCTCCCGGAACGAAGTGGGCGATCGGAACAGAGATGAACCTCGTCAATCGACTCGCGTCAACTCATCCGGAACTCGATATCGTATCACTCAATCCGTTCATGTGTCCGTGTCTGACGATGAACCGGATTGACTTACCGCACTTGGCGTGGGCGCTCGAACAAGTCGAAGCAGGTGACCCGGTCAACATCATCACGGTCGATGCAGAGACGACGCGGCATGCCGTGTTGGCACTCGAACGGATGCTTGCGCGTTCATAAAAATAAGGGGGAAAGCGTGGTCGTGCGAACGATCACGCTTTTTTGTCTTCTGTTTGAGAGAGCGAACATATGTATTGATTTTTGCTGAAGAACGCTTTGAAGCCAAACGAAGATGTATGCTACAATAACACGAGAGTTTGTTTAAAGATGGGAGCGTTCCACATTGATAGAATTCGTACGCGGCGAAGTCGCTTATGTCTGCGCGGAATTCGTGACGGTAGAAGTTGGCGGGATTGGCTACAAGATCGTAGCACCGAACCCGTTTTTTTATCGGACCGGAGACGAACAGATCATCGTATATACGTATCATTATGTCCGTGAGGACCAAGAAGTCTTATTTGGATTCCGTTCCCGACGTGAGCGTGCCTTATTCACGAAGTTGCTCGGTGTCACAGGAATCGGACCTAAAGGAGCGCTCGCGATCGTCGCATCAGGGAATGTCGATGCGCTCGTTGAAGCGATTGAACAAGAGAAGGAAAGTTATCTCGTTAAATTCCCAGGTGTCGGCAAAAAAACAGCGAAGCAAATGACGCTCGACCTAAAAGGAAAGTTAGCCGAGCTCGCACCGGATTACGTACCGAGTGAAGGCTTGTTTGCACAAGGCAATGCTGAGCTGAATGAAGCTTGTGAAGCTCTGACGGCGCTTGGTTACAGTGATCGAGAAGTCGAGAAAGTCAAAAAAGCGTTGCAGGCAGAAGTCCTGTCGACAGATCAATATGTCAAACGGGCACTCCAGTTGTTATTGAATGTGAGGTGAGGACATGGAAGAGCGCATTTTGTCAGAATCCGCCCATGCGGAAGATCAAGAAGAGTGGAGTCTGCGTCCTCAGACGCTCGAGCAATATATCGGGCAGGAGAAAGCAAAAGGAAATTTAAGTGTCTTCATCGAGGCGGCAAAAATTCGTCAGGAAACACTCGATCACGTTCTTCTCTATGGTCCTCCGGGTCTCGGGAAGACGACGCTTGCGACAATCATCGCAAACGAGATGGGAGTCGGCATCAAGACGACAGCCGGTCCTGCGATTGAACGACCGGGTGATTTAGCTGCTATTCTCTCATCACTGGAACCGGGTGATGTCCTGTTCATCGACGAGATTCATCGATTGAGTCGATCAATCGAAGAGATTCTGTATCCGGCGATGGAGGATTATTGTCTCGATATCGTCATCGGTCAAGGGGAACTCGCACGCAGTGTCCGAATTGATTTACCACCGTTTACGCTCGTCGGAGCGACGACACGTGCGGGGATGCTATCGGCACCGCTCCGCGATCGTTTTGGCGTGACGCTGAAGCTTGAATATTATACGATGTCAGAGTTGTCTGCTATCGTGACCCGGACGTCACGATTGTTCGGATTCGAAGCGGATCGTCTTGCAGCAGAAGCCATCGCGCTCCGTTCACGTGGAACACCACGTGTCGCGAACCGGTTGTTACGGCGTGTCCGTGATTTTGCTCAAGTCGCCCATCAAACCGAGATCGATGCCGTGCTCGCGACAAGTGCGCTTGATCGCTTGCATGTCGATGCGCTTGGACTCGACGATGTCGACCATCGTTTACTTCGATCGCTTGCAGAACGGTTTGCCGGTGGTCCGGTAGGTCTTGAGACAATCGCTGCAACGATTGGTGAAGATGCGCAGACGATCGAGGATGTATATGAACCATATCTACTGCAACAAGGATTTTTACAACGTACTCCGCGAGGACGTGTCTTAACACCGTTCGCTCGCCAACATTTAGGACTGAAAGAAGGAAATTGAACCAATGGATGTAAACTTATTTGATTTTCATTTACCAGAAGAACAAATTGCTCAAGTGCCATTGCTCGACCGGACGAGTTCGAAATTGATGGTTCTCGATCGGGAGACAGGTGCGATTCAGCATCAGCACTTCCATGATATCGTCGACCACTTCCGGGAGGGCGATACACTCGTCATCAATGATACAAAAGTCTTACCGGCACGTCTCTTTGGTGTGAAGGAAGAGACGGGTGGGAAGATTGAATTGTTACTCTTGAAGCAAACGAGTGACGATGTTTGGGAAACACTTGCGAAACCGGCAAAACGCGTCAAACCAGGAACGATTTTGTCGTTTGGTGACGGATTACTCCGTGCTGAGTGTGTCGAAGCACTTGAAGACGGGGGACGAATCCTGAAGTTTTTCTATGACGGCATTTTCTATGAAGTGCTCGACCAACTCGGAACGATGCCACTGCCACCATACATTCATGAACAACTCGAGGATCAAGATCGTTATCAGACGGTCTACGCTCGCGAACGCGGAAGTGCTGCAGCACCAACAGCCGGGCTTCATTTCACGCCGGAATTGCTTGAAGCATTAAAAGCGAAGGGCGTCCGGATCGCACCGTTGACGTTACATGTCGGACTTGGCACATTCCGACCTGTCTCGGTCGACGACGTCGATAGTCACAAGATGCACAGTGAGTACTACGAACTGCCGGAAAGTTCAGCTGCCTTGCTACGCGAAACACGGAAACAAGGCGGACGGATCATCGCGGTCGGGACGACGTCGACACGGACGCTTGAAACGGTCATTCGCGACCATGGCGACTTCGTCGAAGCAACGGGCTGGACGGACATTTTCATCTTCCCAGGTCAGGAAGTCAAAGGGATCGATGGATTGATCACGAACTTCCACTTACCGAAATCAACATTGATCATGCTCGTGTCCGCGTTATCGACACGGGAACACATTCTGCATGCCTATGAAGAAGCAGTCGCAAACGGCTATCGTTTCTTTAGCTTTGGTGATGCGATGTTCTTAACGAGAGAGGAACGAAACTAATGACAAAACACGCGGTAACATACGAACATATCAAAACATGTAAACAATCCGGAGCGCGGTTAGGAATCGTCCACACGCCGCACGGTAGTTTCGAGACACCGGTCTTCATGCCGGTCGGAACGCAAGCGACGGTCAAGACGATGGCACCGGAACAAATCAAGGACATGAACGCGAACATCATCCTCGCGAACACGTACCACCTCTGGGTGCGTCCAGGGCATGATGTCATCAAGGAAGCGGGCGGTCTGCATAAATTCATGAACTGGGATGGCGCGATTCTTACAGACTCAGGTGGTTTCCAAGTCTTCTCACTCGCTGACCTCCGAAACATCTCTGAGGAGGGCGTTCATTTCCGTAACCACTTGAACGGGGACAAATTGTTCTTGTCACCGGAAAAAGCGATGGAAATCCAGAATGCACTCGGTTCAGATATCATGATGGCGTTTGATGAGTGCCCACCGTACCCAGCTTCTCACGAGTACATGAAAGCATCCGTCGAACGGACAAGCCGCTGGGCGGAACGTTGTCTTGCAGCGCACGAACGTCCACACGATCAAGCGCTGTTCGGTATCATCCAAGGTGGAGAATACGAAGACTTACGTCGTCAAAGTGCAAAAGATCTTGTTGCCCTTGATTTCCCGGGTTATGCGGTCGGTGGTCTATCGGTCGGAGAGCCAAAAGACGTCATGTACCGGGCGCTCGAATTCACGACACCACTCATGCCGGAAGACAAACCACGTTATTTGATGGGCGTCGGTTCACCGGACGCATTGATCGAAGGCGCAATCCGCGGAATCGATATGTTCGACTGTGTCTTACCGACACGGATCGCACGAAACGGTACGTTGATGACATCACAAGGACGTCTCGTCGTCCGGAATGCCAAATATGCACGTGATTTCCGTCCGCTCGACGAGAAATGTGATTGCTACGCGTGTAAGAACTACTCGCGTTCGTACATCCATCACTTGATCCGTGCGCAAGAAACGTTCGGTTTGCATCTCTGTTCGACACACAATCTTCACTTCCTCGTCAAGTTGATGGAAGGCGTTCGTCAAGCGATTCGTGAAGACCGTCTGCTTGATTTCAAGGAAGAATTCTTTGAAGAATACGGTTACAATTTGCCGAACGCAAAGAATTTCTAACAAATCGTCTGACAAATCAATTCTTTCACGGTATAATGAACGTGATTTGAATGATAAAAGGAGCTGAATCAGATGGAAGGCTTAATCACATTCCTCCCGATGATCTTGATCTTCGTGGTGTTCTATTTCTTGTTGATCCGTCCACAGAACAAACGCCAGAAGCAAGTGCGTCAGATGCAAAATGAACTCTCACGCGGCGACTCGATCGTTACGATCGGTGGTCTTCACGGGGTTGTCCAAAAAGTTGACGACATGACGGTGACATTGAAGTCAGGTAATGCACAATTGACATTCAACCGAAGTGCTGTCGCAGAAGTGACGAAAAAATCAACGACTGTCATGGACGACGAAACTGTCGAATAAGGCATTGAAAAGGCGCTTTCCGGATTCCGGAGCGTCTTTTCTGTTTATATATGAGAAAAACGTTTGCTAAGATTACCATTTCTTTTGTAAGCTAGGGTAGGAGAACAAAGTTGTCTGAAAATATACTGGGAACTAGAGAAAGGACAATGTAGCATGATCAAGAAAGGGAAACTTGCCACATTCTTCATCGTCGTCATCGCGTTGCTCGTACTGATCGGTACGACATCGTCATGGTTGTTGAAGGATACGAAGCTCGGCCTTGACCTTAAGGGTGGCTTCGAAGTCTTGTATGAAGTACAACCGCTGAAAGAAGGAGACGTCATCGATCAAAATGCGATGAGTGCGACGCTGACGGCAATCGAGAACCGTGTCAACGTCCTCGGTGTCTCTGAACCGGACATCCGGATCGAAGGCGATAACCGGATTCGTGTCCAGCTTGCTGGCGTAAAGGACCAGACGGAAGCTCGTCAAATCTTATCTTCGACAGCACAATTGTCATTCCGTGACATCAACGATAAGTTGTTGCTGGATGGATCAGACTTAAAAGCCAAAGGAGCAAAAGTCGGGTATGATCCAAACACGAATGAACCACTCGTCGAGTTGACGATGAAATCAAAAGAGAAATTCTATGAAGTGACACAACAAGTCTCACAAATGCAACCACCTGCGAATCGTCTCGTCATCTGGCTCGATTACGAGAAAGGCGATTCGTATGAAAAAGAAATTCAAAAAGCGAATTCAAAGATCGTATCAGATGCATCGGTCACACAACCGATCAATTCGGATAAAGCGATCATTTCCGGTGGCGATATCGATGCCGAGTACGGGAAACAATTGTCGTCGATCTTGAACGCCGGTGCATTACCGGTCAAACTCGAGGAAATCTACTCGACGTCGGTCTCTGCTGCTTTTGGACAGGACGCACTCGATCAGACGCTCTTCGCGTCAGCAATTGGTGTAGCCGCTGTCTTCTTGTTCATGCTACTGTTCTACCGGATCTCTGGATTCGTATCCATCATCACGTTGCTGTTCTACATCTATCTTGTCATGATCTTCTTTAACGGGATCAACGCCGTCCTCACGTTACCGGGGATCGCGGCACTCGTTCTTGGAGTCGGGATGGCGGTCGATGCGAACATCATCACCGCTGAACGGATCAAGGATGAATTACGAAGTGGAAAATCCGTCTTGTCTGCATTCAAAGCCGGTAACCGTCGTTCATTCGGTACGATTCTTGATGCCAACTTGACGACGTTGATCTCTGCTGGCGTGTTGTACTACTTTGGTACAAGTACGGTCAAAGGATTCGCCATCATGTTGATGGTTTCGATCGCCGTCACGTTCGTCACGAACGTCTTTGTCTCACGTTACCTGATGCAACTCCTTGTCAGTAGCCGATGGTTCGATAAGAAGAAATCATGGTTCGGTGTAAAGGAGAGTGAAATCCGTGAGCTTTAATCCTACGAAATTCGATTACATCAAACATCGAAAAATTTATTTCGCGATCACGATCGCGCTTGTCATCGTTTCTGTACTCTTGTTGTCGTTCCGTGGTCTGAACCTTGGGATTGACTTCACGCAAGGAACTCGCGTCGAGATTTCTTCTGAGAATCAAATTAAGGAAGCGGACGTTCGCTCCGTCATTGAAGATGCCGGGATCGATGCGGAAGAAATCGATGGCATTCAGTTCGCTCAAGGCGGAAAGTTAGCGAACGTCACGTTCGTTGGTGAATTTAGTCAGGATCAAATTTCTGAAATGAAACAAACGATTGAAGCGCAGTATGATAAGGAACCGAGCATCTCGACGGTTTCCGCTCAAGTCGGTCAAGAAATCGCGCGTAACGCGATTTATGCCGTCTTGCTCGCGTCACTCGGGATCGTCATCTACGTCTCGTTCAGATTCCAACCGTTATACGGAATTGCGACAGTACTCGCATTGCTACATGATGCGTTGATGATCGTGGCATTCTTCTCGCTGTTCCAGATCGAAGTCAACTTGTACTTCATCGCAGCGATCCTGACGATCATCGGGTATTCCGTCAACGATACGATCGTTACGTTCGACAGGGTACGAGAAAATCTCGGACTCGCTGAAAAAGGTGGTCGGAAAGTCTCGTTTGATGAATTGGCGCATATCGTCAATGAATCAATCCAACAGACGATCATCCGCTCGATCAATACCGTCGTCACGGTCGTCATGACAGCAGCAGCACTCTACATCTTCGGTAGCGAAGCGATCCGCGGATTCAGTCTTGCCCTGCTTGTCGGGTTGATCATGGGAATGTATTCTTCGATCTTCATCGCCGCGCAGCTCTGGCTTGTGATGAAAGGTCGGACACTTGGTCGCACAAAACGCGCTTCTTAAAAGAGTATCCGCATCAGCTATCGCTGGTGCGGATTTTCTATTATAATGGGGAAGTTGATTGGAGGGTTAGAGATGTACCATGCTAAAAAAACATGGCTTGATAAAGTCATCGATTCAGAACAGATCGAACAATTGACGGCGGATGGCACAATCTCACCGCACGTCGCACAACTACTTGTCCAACGGGGATTCACGACTCGTGAAGCCGCCCGTGATTTTTTAGAGACGGATCAAATGACATTCCATGATCCATTTGCTTTTAAAGACATGCCAAAAGTCGTCGAACGGATTCAACGTGCCGTCAACGAAGGCGAAATGATTTTGATTTATGGTGATTATGACGTCGACGGCGTGAGTTCCGCTGCGATTCTCTGGCATGCCTTGATCGAAATCGGGGGGATGGCAGAGTGCTACATCCCGAACCGTTTCACGGAAGGCTATGGACCGAACGAAGCAGCGTTTCGCTGGGCGGCGGAAGAAGGGTTTAGTCTCGTCATCACCGTAGACTGTGGCATTTCCGGCATCCACGAAGCAGATGTCCTCAAGGAACTCGGTGTCGACTTAATCATTACCGATCACCATGAAGCCAAAGAAACGTTACCTGATGCCTTTGCCTTAATTCATCCGGGTGTCGACTCAGATTATCCATTCTCAAAACTTGCTGGAGCAGGAGTTGCCTTTAAAGTCGCACATGCACTCCTTGACCGTGAACCCGTCGAGTTACTCGATCTTGCGGTGCTCGGAACGATTGCCGATCTTGTGCCGCTCGTCGGAGAGAACAGGTTGCTTGCGATACGAGGCATCGAGGCGCTGAATGCGAGTGAACGTCCGGGTATCCTTGCATTACGTGACGTTTGTAGTTTGACGGAAGACGAACTGACGGAAGAATCAGTCGGATTTGCATTCGGTCCGCGGATCAATGCGGCAGGTCGTCTTGATTCGGCGATGCCAGCGCTTGAGATGTTACTAGCGGAAAGCAAAGATGAGGCACTTCATCTCGCGAAACAACTCGACCAACAAAATAAACAACGTCAAGATATCGTCAAGCAGATTGCGGAGGAAGCAACGGCGCTTGTCGAAGAACGTTTTAAAGATGACCGCGTACTCGTCGTCGATGCGGCAGATTGGAATCCAGGTGTCGTCGGGATCGTCGCCTCGCGACTCGTTGAAAAATACCATCGTCCCGTCATCATGCTGTGTCATGATGCTGAAAAAGGAACAGCGAAGGGTTCTGGACGATCGATTCCAGCCTTTGATTTATTCGCTGAACTCACGAAATGTGAAGATATCTTGCCGCATTTCGGAGGACATCCGGCTGCTGCCGGCATGACGCTCTCTTCCGATGACGTCGAGGCGTTACGTCAACGTTTGAATGAACAAGCAAGTACGTTGCCGGACGATGCCTTCATCGCGACGATCGATGTGGATCTACGTCTACAGGTCAGTGATGTCTCGATTCAGTTGATTGAAGATATTCAGCGACTCGCGCCTTTCGGGATGGGAAATCCTGCGCCACGAATCGTCATCGAGCAGGCGAAGATTCGTGACATGAAACGGATCGGTCGTGATTTGACGCATGTCAAAGCACTATTATCAGGCGACGGAAAGGAACTCGATGCAATCGGCTTCGGCTTCGGCGACCTTGTCGATGAAGTCTCGACTTTATCCGAGATTCACTTGATGGGCAGTCTGAACATCAATGAATGGAATGGGTTCCGTAAACCACAATTGATGATTCAAGATGTCGCTGTCGAAGATGTTCAAGTGTTCGATTACCGTGGGGGTAAGCGACCTCTGAGCGAACTATTCGCGTTACCACATGAGACGACGACATTCGTTGCCTTTACTGATGAGGTGAAGGAGAAGTACGCGGAACGTCCGTTGAACGGACCGATTCGTCAAAATATCGTTTTCCTTGATCTACCGGAAGAAGAAGCGGCATTTTATCCATACGTCCAACAGGCAGAGCGGATTTATTGTGCCTTTAAGGACGAGGGCTATTATTTCGAGACGATTCCATCGCGCGAGGACTTCAAGCATTACTTCCAGTATTTCGCGAAATGTCCACGTGACGAGCTCCGGATTGGTCTCGTACGTTTGTCGAAATCGCGAAAATGGACGAAACGATCGATTAACTTTATGCATTCGGTATTCTCGGAACTTGATTTTCTTGTTACAATGGAGGACGGGCTGCCGGGTGTGAACCCAAATGCTGCAAAACGAGATCTGACGGAAGCTCCGACGTACCAGCGTCATGAAGCGCGTCAAGAGCTCGAGCAACAATACATTTATTCGTCACTCGCTCAGTTGAAAGAGCGTTTTGATACTTTGGTAGAAGCGGCGAAGCAGGAGGAAAAGACATGGAGTTCAAACAGCATATAAAAGAGGTCGAAAACTGGCCGAAAGAAGGAATCAGTTTCAAAGACATCACATCACTCATGCAGAACGGACCAGTGTACAAACAATCGGTTGATGCACTCGTCGAATATGCACGCAGTAAAGGTGCTGATGTCATCGCGGGTCCAGAAGCACGTGGATTCGTCGTTGGTTGCCCAGCCGCTTACGCGATGGAGATCGGATTCGTACCTGTCCGTAAAGAAGGAAAATTACCACGTGAGACAGTCCGTGTCGAGTATGGTCTTGAGTACGGAAAAGACGTCTTGACGATGCATGAAGATGCGATTCAACCAGGACAACGCGTCGTCATCCTTGACGACTTGCTTGCAACAGGTGGTACGATCGAAGCGACGATCCAAATGATTGAAAAATTAGGCGGAACGGTTGCCGGAATCGGATTCTTGATTGAACTCGATGGTCTTGGTGGACGTGAGAAACTCGAAGGATACGACATTCTCTCATTGATTCGCTACGAAGACTAAAGCATATATACTCTCTTGGTACATGGTGACCAAGGGGGTATTTCTTTTTATTTTGACATCTTCTCAAGATTTCACGATAATAAGAACTATATATTAGGGATTCCGTTGCAGACGATCCCGGGGACTGGGTGAGGAAAAGGGATGACAAACAAACAAATCGTAAATGTAGAAGACCTTCTCGCTCGATGTGCGGAATACATGACGCAAGCTGAAGTCAAAGACATCGAACGGGCTTACCAATTCGCGAAAGACGAACATGATGGGCAATTCCGCCGTTCTGGGGAACCCTACATCATTCATCCGGTACAAGTTGCCGGTATCTTAGTCGATATTGGTTTGGATGCAACGACGATTGTCGCTGCGCTTCTTCATGATGTCGTCGAAGATACGGACATTACTCTCGAAGAATTAACGGAACGATTCGGACCCGACGTCGCGATGCTCGTTGACGGCGTGACGAAACTCGGGAAAATCAAATATAAATCGAAACGCGAAGAATTGGCTGAGAATCATCGGAAGATGTTCATTGCGATGGCAGAAGACATTCGCGTCATCTTGATCAAACTGGCTGACCGTTTGCATAACATGCGAACGTTGCAACATATGGTCAAGGAAAAGCAGGTGCAAAAGGCAGAAGAGACGCTCGAAATCTTTGCACCGCTTGCGCATCGTCTCGGGATCTCGACGATCAAGTGGGAACTCGAAGACATCAGTTTGCGTTATATCAATCCACAACAGTACTACCGGATTGTCTCAATGATGAAACAAAAACGGACGGAACGCGAAGCGCTCGTCAGTTCGGTCATCGAAGAGGTCAACGAAGTACTTGATGATGTACAAATCGCAGCGGAAGTCGATGGACGTCCGAAGCATATCTATTCCATTTATAACAAGATGCAAAACTCGAAAAAAGAGTTCAGTGAAATCTATGACTTGATGGCTGTGCGCATCATCGTCGATTCAATCAAGGACTGTTACGCTGTTCTCGGAATCATTCATACGCAATATAAACCGATGCCGGGACGTTTCAAGGATTATATCGCGATGCCGAAGCCGAACATGTATCAATCGCTGCATACGACGGTCATCGGACCGAAAGGCGAGCCGCTCGAGGTCCAAATTCGGACACGGGACATGCACTTTATTGCCGAGTACGGGATTGCCGCTCACTGGGCGTATAAAGAAGGTAAGGAACAGGAAGCGAAATCAGGCTTTGAGGATAAGATTGCCCATTTCCGGGAAATCCTTGAGTTGCAGAAGGATACGGCGGATGCTGAAGAATTCATGGAATCGGTCAAAGTCGACTTCTTTAGTGACATGTTGTACGTCTTTACACCAAAAGGCGACGTCATCGAATTGCCGAAAGGCTCTGTTCCGATTGATTATGCCTACCGGATTCATACAGAAATCGGTCACCGGACGATCGGAGCGAAAGTCAACGGACGGATGGTACCGATTGATTATAAGCTGAAGACAGGTGACATCATTGAAATCGTCACATCAAAACACAGCTATGGTCCAAGTAAGGACTGGCTCAAGATTTGTGTGTCGAGTCAGGCGAAGAACAAGATCCGTCAATGGTTCAAACGTCAGCAACGCGAAGAGAACGTCTCTAAAGGACGGGAACTGATCGAAGCAGAAGTCAAGAAACTCGGATTCGAGCCGAAGGAAGTCATCAATGAGAAGACGCTCGAAGACGTGACGCGGAAGTTCAACTTCGCGCAAGAAGAAGACATGTATGCTGCCGTTGGGTATCATGGTCTGACAGCTGCCCAAGTCGCTCATAAATTGACGGAAAAGTTACGCAAAGACAAAGAATCTAAAAATCTTGAACTGAACGAAGCGATCAGTGAGATGAAGACGTTTGATCGTCCGAAGAAGGAAAATCCAGAAGGTGTTCGTGTCAAAGGAATCGATAACATGCTCGTTCGCATGAGTCGTTGTTGTAATCCAGTACCAGGGGACGATATCGTCGGGTACATCACACGTGGACGGGGTGTCTCGATTCACCGGACGGATTGTTTGAACGTCATTCATGAACAAAATCCAGAACGCTTGCTCGAAGTCGAGTGGGAACACGAAGGCAAAGCCGTTAAGAGTTATAACGTCGAAATCGAAATTTCTGGATTCGACCGGGCTGGATTATTGAACGATGTTCTGCAGTCGGTATCTGCGACGAATACGAACATTGTTGCCGTCAGCGGGAAAGGCGACGACAGTAAACAAGCCAAAATCACGATGACGATCGCGATCAACAACGTCAACCATTTACAAAAAGTCGTTGATCGGATCAAACAAATCTCTGACGTGTATGCTGTGCATCGCGTCATGATGACGTAAGGAGCGGATGAGTCATGCGAGTCGTATTACAACGAGTCAAAGAAGCAAGTGTCACAGTCGATCAGGAGGTCATCGGTCAAATCAAGCAAGGTTTTCTCTTGCTTGTCGGTGTCACGCACGAAGACACGATCGATCAGGTGAACTGGTTAGCTGATAAAATCGCAGGACTCCGCGTGTTTGAAGATGAAGAGGAACGGATGAACCGCTCGTTGCAAGATGTCGACGGTCAGATTCTATCCGTCTCGCAGTTCACGCTGTATGGTGATGTCAAAAAAGGACGTCGCCCAGCGTTCACGGAAGCGGCGAAACCGGATCTTGCCAACGAATTGTATGAAGCGTTCAATGAACGTCTTCGTGCGCAAGGACTGACGGTCGAGACAGGTCAGTTCGGTGCGATGATGGATATCGCGCTCGTCAATGATGGACCGGTGACATTGATTCTTGAAAAAGAAGCAAACGCTTGACAGGAACCGAGAGACGAGGCAATATTAGACGTAACCAAATGATTCATACGACCGAAGACGAAGAGGAGTAATCAAGACCTTGTCTGCTTAGAGAGTCGCCCCTTGGCTGGAAGGGCGAACAGATGAACTCGATGAAAGACCCTTCCGAGGTATCTTCCTGAACTGATAGTAGGGAAGGTCGTACGCAGGCGTTAACTGCACCGAGTGGTCAAATGTGATTTGACAACCAGGGTGGTACCACGGGATCTTCAAGTTCTCGTCCCTTTGCGGACGAGGACTTTTTTGTATTCAAAAAAGGAGGAATTTGAGATGAAATTACCACGCGGTACGTTTGATGTCCTTCCAGGAACAGTCGAACGCTGGCAGTACATCGAGCAACAATTACGTGATATCAGTAAGCGTTACAACTATAAGGAAATCCGGACGCCGATTTTTGAGGAGACAGAACTCTTCAAACGTGGCGTTGGTGAGACGACGGATATCGTTCAAAAAGAAATGTTCATGCTTGAGAAACGCGGAAAAGACCAGTTGACGTTACGTCCAGAAGGAACGGCTGCTGTCGTTCGTTCATTCGTGACGAACAAGCTGTTCGGTTCACCGAACCAACCGACGAAATTGTTCTACATTGGACCGATGTTCCGTTATGAACGTCCGCAAGCAGGTCGTTTCCGTCAGCTTCACCAATATGGAGTCGAGGCACTTGGTAGTGAACAACCAGCGATCGATGCGGAAGTCATCAGTCTCGCGATGAGCATCTACCGTTCATTCGGATTGAAGCACCTCAAGCTCGTCATCAATACACTCGGGGATAACGAAAGTCGCGCCGCACACCGGGCAGCACTTGTCGATCACTTCAAACCGGTCGTTCACGAGTTATGTCAGGACTGTCAGAACCGTCTCGAAACGAATCCACTTCGTGTCCTTGACTGTAAGGTCGACCGCGATCACCCGAGCATGGCAACAGCACCATCAATTCTCGATTACTTAAACCCGGCATCAAAAGCTTACTTCGATGAAGTATTGCTTCACTTAGATGCACTCGGCATCGAGTATGTCGTTGATCCAACGCTTGTTCGCGGAATCGATTATTATAATCACACGGCGTTCGAGATCATGTCAGAAGCAGAAGGCTTCGGAGCAATCACGACACTATGTGGCGGTGGACGATACAACGGTCTCGTCGAACAGATCGGTGGACCGGCAACACCGGGAATCGGATTCGGAATCGGCATCGAACGTTTATTGATGGCACTTGAGAATGAGAACGTCTTACCGGCAGTCGATGATCAAATCGATGTCTTCATCGTCGCGCAAGGCAGTGACGAAGTCGAAAAGACGGCAACACGTCTCTTACAATTGATGCGTCTCGAAGGACTTGTCGCGGATCGGGATTATCTCGGTCGAAAGTTCAAAGGACAATTCAAGGCAGCCGATCGCTTGAAAGCACGCTATACGGTCATCCTCGGGGATGAAGAAGTTGAGCGTGGTGCAGCAGCGCTGAAGAACATGGCTACAGGGGAACAGACGGACGTTCCGTTATCAGCAGTCGCTGATACGATCGTCGCGAAATTAAAGGAGGAAGCACAATGATCGGACGCACGCATATGAACGGTCAGGTGACAGAAGAAGTCATCGGACAACACGTTCAACTTAAAGGATGGGTTCAAAAACGACGTGACTTAGGAGGATTGATCTTCCTTGATCTCCGCGACCGTAGTGGCATCGTCCAAATCGTCTTCCAACCGGAAAACGAGCAGGCACATCGCCTTGCGGAATCGATTCGTTCAGAGTATGTCCTCGACATCAAAGGACACGTCATCGCCCGTGAGAATCCGAACCCGAACATCCCGACTGGGCAAGTCGAGGTCGTCGCGGATGAAGTCGTCATCTTGAACGTAGCGAAGATGACACCATTCCCGATCAGTGAAGAAGCAGAGCAGACGTCAGAAGATTTACGTCTTAAATATCGTTATCTTGACTTGCGTCGTCCGTCGCTTCAAGAGACATTCCGTCTCCGTTCGAAAGCATCGAACATCATGCGGAACTTCCTCGATGAGCAAGACTTCTTGGAAGTCGAGACACCAATCTTAACAAAATCAACACCAGAAGGCGCACGTGACTATCTCGTTCCGAGTCGTGTTCACCCAGGTGAGTTCTATGCCTTGCCACAATCACCGCAATTGTTCAAACAATTGCTGATGGTGTCTGGTTTTGAACGGTACTTCCAAATTGCACGTTGTTTCCGTGACGAAGACTTACGGGCAGACCGTCAACCTGAATTCACGCAAGTCGACATCGAGACGAGCTTCATGGACATCGAAGACTTGTATGCGATGATGGAATCGATGATGACGCGTGTCATGAAAGAAACACTTGGCAAAGATATCGTGACACCGTTCCCACGGATGCCATATGCGGAAGCGATGAGCCGGTATGGTTCGGATAAGCCGGATACACGCTTCGGTCTCGAATTGATTGATGTCGCGGAAGCCGTCAAAGGGGCAGGATTCAAAGTATTCGACATGGCACTTGAAGCTGGTGGCGAAGTCAAAGCATTGAACGTTAAAGGTGCAGCTGAGCGCTTCTCGCGGAAAGACATCGATAAGTTACAAGAATTCACGGCAATCTACGGTGCAAAAGGTCTCGCGTGGGTCAAAGTGACAGCAGACGGACTGAACGGTCCGATCGCGAAGTTCTTCGACGAAGAAGCAACTGCTCGCCTGACAGCGGCGACAGATGCGGAAGCAGGCGACTTATTGTTGTTCGTCGCAGCAAAAGCATCGATCGTAGCAGACAGCTTAGGTGCGCTCCGTCAGAAGTTAGCAAAGGAACTGGACTTGATCGATGAGTCGGTCTTCAACTTCCTTTGGGTGACGGACTTCCCGCTCGTCACGTATGAAGAAGAAGATGGTCGTTTCTACGCAAACCACCACCCGTTCACGATGCCACGTCGTGAAGATCTCGAATTGCTCGAGACGGATCCTGGAAAAGTCCTCGCCGTCGCGTATGACCTCGTCTTGAACGGATACGAGCTCGGCGGTGGATCACAACGGATCTACGAACGGGATATTCAAGAGCGGATGTTCAAGTTGCTTGGCTTCACAGAAGAAGAAGCAAACGAGCAGTTCGGCTTCTTGATGGAAGCATTCGAATACGGAACACCACCACATGCGGGTATCGCACTTGGTCTAGACCGTCTCGTTATGTTACTCGCAGGACGTTCGAACTTGCGTGATACGATTGCCTTCCCGAAAACAGCATCAGCAAGTGATCTGTTGACGGCAGCACCAAGCCCAGTCTCGGATGCGCAATTAAACGATCTCTCGATTCGAACAGCAGTCAAACAATCTTAAGATACGACAAGCGAATCTTCCGATATGGGAGGTTCGCTTGTTTCATGAAGGAGGGTGAACGGATGGAACGACACTTTTTTGAAAGGTCTCCGGTTGAAGTCGGTCCAGATTTCTTAGGAACACAGATCACAGTCGATGAGGTGACGATGCGGATCGTCGAGGTCGAAGCCTATCTCGGTCCTCACGATCAAGCAGCGCATTCGTTTTCCGGAAAACCAACGAAACGGACGGCACCGATGTTCGGTCCACCGGGGCATCTCTATGTGTACTTCACATATGGTATGCATCACTGCATGAATATCGTTTGTGGACATGAAGGGGAAGGATACGGACTGTTGCTACGAGGTGCGGAAATCATTAGTGGGCACGATCTCGTCGCTGAACGTCGTTTTGGTTGTTCCTACGCAGAGTTGACAGCGGCGCAACGACGCAATCTCGTCAATGGACCGGCGAAACTGTGCCAAGGATTCGGTCTAACGACAGCTGATTCGGGACAGGATCTTTATCAAGACCGTTTCCGACTCGTTGCTGACTCGGTCGACGCGATCGTCCAGACGACACGGATCGGTATTCCGAATGCAGGAGAAGCGACAGCCTATCCATGGCGGTTTTATGTAGAGGCGAGTGAAGGGGTAAGTAAACGTTAAAAAATGGACGCTCCGATAAGGAGACGTCCATTTTTTATTTAGGGTTGTTGATTGATTTTTTCGACTGCTGTTTTTTATAGAATTTATAGACGATTGGACCAACCGTCGTTACGAGCGTCATTAATGTTCTGAGTTTACCGCGTTTTGCTGCCATTGATTCATTCACTCCTCTGATTTGTTGTACTAATCATATTCCACGAAAACAACGTCTTAAAACCTCATCGGCACATCAAGTGGTTTTCTATCTACCTTGGTCGGGTCATAGTATAAGGAGAAGGGAGTCGATCAATATGGGAGCAGTCGTTTGGTATCGTCATGATTTACGTGTCGATGATCATGAGGCACTTCGGAGTGCGTGTGAAGAACAAGACGTCATTCGTGCCGTATACGTTAAAGACCAAAAGAAACGCGATTTTAAAAGAGGTACACAACAAGCACGGTTCGAACAAGAGACACTAGAGAACCTAGCGGGTCATCTGTCTCAAATCGGGATTACGTTAGATATAGTAGAAGGGGAGACAATTGAGACACTCGATTCTTACCTGCAAGCGGATGATACCGTCTATTTCCATAAGATGACCGGCACAGAAGAAGCGGCAAGTGAACAGTATATCGAAGACAAGTATGCCGTCCGTTCTTTTGAGACACAGACATTACATCGTCGCGAAGATATCGGAAGTGATGAATTAAAACGCGTCTTTACGGCATTTCGAAAACGTGTCGAGGCGAAAGGGACCTTCTACGATCCACTCGATCCACCAACCGGTATTCAGTTAGTAAAAGAAGAATCGGTCGAAGCGAATCCCGAAATCGCGTTCCCGTTCCGTGGTGGAGAGTCAGCAGGGAGAGCGCGCCTTCAGGAATACCTTGCTGAGCCTGTATTCACCTATAAAGAAACACGGAATGGGTTCTTACGAAATGATTCTTCGAAGCTGTCTGCCTGGCTAGCGAACGGATCACTCTCGCCGCGTCGCGTCATGGCTGAATTGCAGGAAGCCGAGCGAAAAAAGGGAGCGAATGATTCGACGTACTGGTTGTATTTCGAACTGTTATGGCGTGACTTCTTCCATTTGACGATGCGTGAGACAGGAAGCCGTCTGTTCCGTGCGAGCGGATTACAAGAAGGTCAATACACGTGGAAGGCGGACCAGCTAGCTGTCGAACGCTGGATAGAAGGAAAAACCGGTGTGCCATTCGTCGACGCCTTCATGAACGAGATTCGCGAGACGGGATGGATGTCGAACCGCGGCAGGCAGATCGTTGCCAGTTATCTAATTCATGAATTAAAGCAGGACTGGCGCATCGGAGCGCGATATTTCGAACAGCAGTTGATCGACTATGATGTCGCTTCGAACTATGGGAACTGGGCGTTCATCGCGGGTGTCGGGAATGCAACACGCACACCACGATTCGATCCTGCATTCCAACAACAACGATATGATCCGAATCAACACTTCACGAAACGTTGGACCTGAAAAAAGCATCTTTTTCTGGAGTGGGAAGTAGTTGCATTTCAGAGGGGAGGATGCTATATTAAATGCATCAGATGGGGTTCCTGAATTGTACGAGAGCCGCCTTTTATCTTTGAGCCACTCTTTTTTGATAGGGAGTTTGACGTTCCAACTAGTAGTACATGCCTCGTAACACAGCAGGAGGACGTACGAATAGGAATCGGATAAGACACCCACCTGCACAGCAGGTTCAAAAATAAGGTATCGACACGGCACTTCGGGTCCCATCGTCTTATTATTTTGTTGTTTGACACGTCGCATGACGTTTTTTTTTATGATATAATTCCGAGTAAAACAGTATGAGTATTGTGAGGTTATGAGATGTTACATCAATTTTCGCGTAATGAATTAGCAATCGGTAAAACTGGACTTGACGCATTGGCATCCAAGTCCGTCGCTATTCTGGGTATCGGTGGTGTTGGATCATTCTCAGCAGAAGCGCTTGCCCGCAGTGGTGTAGGTCGTTTGATTCTTGTCGATAAGGACGATATCGACATCACGAACGTCAACCGACAAATCCATGCTTTGCTTCCGACGGTTGGTCAACCGAAGGTCGATGCGATGGCAGAACGTCTTGCGTTAATCAATCCGGATCTTGAAATCGTTCGCTTGAAGATGTTCTACAATGAAGAGACATTCGAGTCGTTCTTCGAACAGCAACCGGATTATGTCATCGATGCATCGGACACGGTCTCGTTCAAGATTCACTTGATTCAGGAATGTAAGAAACGTAACATTCCAATCATCTCAAGCATGGGGATGGCGAACAAGATGGATCCAACACGCATCAAGATCGTTGACATCAAAGATACAAGTTATGATCCACTAGCGAAGGTCATTCGGACGAAACTTCGGAAAGCCGGTATTCATAAAGGTGTTCCTGTCGTCTTCTCTGATGAACCGCCCGTTAAGATCATCGAAGAAGTCCGTCAAGTCGTCGGAAACGATGCGGCTGCAATTCGTAAGGCAAAGATGCCGCCAAGTTCGAATGCGTTTGTTCCATCAGTTGGTGGATTGATCGCAGCGAGCTACGTCATCAATGAGATCGTCCGTGAAGCCGGCGTGACGATCGAACGCGTTCGTTAAAAAAAGCGACCTTATGGTCGCTTTTTCTGATGTGTGGCTGTTTGTTTGTGCCAAAAATCAAGTCGAGCTTGCAGTTGTTTCTCAAAACCGCGTGGGCTTGGACGATAAAAGACTGGTTTTGTCCGGGCAAGGTTCTCCGGCCAGTAATTCTGTGGCACATAGGCATGTTCGAAGTCGTGCGGATACTGATAGGTGACGCCATTTCCAAGTGCTGCTGCCCCTGGATGATGGGCATCGCGCAAATGCGGCGGTACCGGACCACCGTCTGAACGACGGACGAGTGTCAATGCTTGATCGATCGCTGAGATGACAGCATTCGATTTCGGCGCCGTCGCGAGATATAAGACGGTTTCAGCGAGCGGAATCCTTGCTTCAGGGAAACCGACGTACTCGCACGCGCGTGCGCAAGCATCGACCATCAATAATGCTTGCGGATCAGACAGACCGATGTCTTCTGCCGCATGGACGTAGAGACGCCGTACGATGAAGCGCGGACTTTCGCCCGCTTCAATCATGACAGCGAGCCAGTAGAGCGCAGCGTCGGGATCGGAACCCCGAATCGATTTGATGAAGGCGGAGATGACATCATAATGCCGATCGCCGTCCTTATCGTACTTCAATGCTTTTTGTTGAATCGATTCCTCGGCGACAGCGAGATCGATCGTGATCTGACCATCGATTTCCGGTGTCGTTAAGACGGCGAGTTCAAGCGCATTCAACAATGCCCGGTAATCGCCATCCGACAACTTAACGTAATGATCGATCGCGTCATTCGTGATCGTGATCGGATATTTGCCAAGACCACGCTCTTCGTCCTTTAAGGTTCGATCGAGGACGATTCGTAAATCGTCTGCTGTCGGGGGCTCGAAACGGAAAACCGTTGCCCGCGATAACAGAGCGGCATTGACCTCAAAACTCGGATTTTCAGTCGTCGCTCCGATCAACGTGATCGTACCTGCTTCGAGCGCTGGCAGTAAAGCGTCTTGTTGCATCTTATTGAATCGATGGATCTCATCGAGAAAGAGAATCGTTTTTTGATCCTCGAACTGAAGACGGGCTTCGGCCGCTTTTAGAATTTCCCGTAATTGTTCCAGTTTCGCTGTGACCGCGTTCAATTGCTCGAACGCTGATTTCGTATAACTGGAGATGACACGCGCGAGCGTCGTCTTACCGGTTCCGGGTGGACCGTAAAAAATGACGGTTCCGAGACGATCGGCTAAGATGGCACGCCGCAGGAGCGTCGTCTCTCCGATCAGATGGCGTTGTCCGACGATTTCATCCAGATTCTGCGGACGCATTCGATTCGCGAGCGGTCCGGCAGGTGACTGGGATTCAAATAAATGTGCCATACACATACGCTCCTTCCACTTTTAGCTACTACTATACTAGAAAGGATGATCCTTCGCATGATGAAAATCTCGACGAAAGGGCGATATGGTCTGACGATCATGATCGCACTCGCGAAAGAAGCTGAATCTAAACCATTATCCCTAAAAAAAATCGCGCAGATGTATGACTTATCTGAGCATTATCTTGAACAGTTGATTGCCCCCCTTCGTAATGGAGGTCTCGTCAAAAGTGTCCGTGGTGCTTACGGCGGATATAAGCTCGGTCGTGAAGCGCAAAACATCACAGCGGGTGAAATCATCCGTCTGCTTGAAGGACCACTCGTGGTCGTCGAAGGCGATGCGTGTGACGAGGTCACGAAGCGCAAACTTTGGGATAAAATCCAGCAAGCAGTCGATCAAGTACTCGATTCAACAACGCTACAAGACTTAGCGGAAGAAGAAGATACAGGATACATGTTCTATATTTGAGAGGTGAAAACGAATGAATTACTTTGACCATTCGGCGACGACGCCGATGCGTCCGGAAGTCCTTGAGGCGATGACGCCTTATTTGCTCGAACAGTACGGCAACCCATCGAGTGTCCACGCGGCTGGTCGGTCTGCTCGTGCAGCAATTGACAAAGCACGCCGGCAGATCGCACAAGAATTGAATGCGAAACCAACCGAACTGATTTTCACGAGCGGTGGAACGGAGTCGGATAATTATGCGATTTTCGGTGCGGCTGAGGCGGCGCGTGAAAAAGGGCGTCATCTCATTACGACACGGTTTGAGCACCATGCTGTATTACATGCGTTCGAAGAGCTCGAAAAACAAGGCTATGACGTCACGTATCTCGATGTTCCAGATACAGGCGTCGTCTCAATGGCTGCTTTGCAAGAAGCGGTACGGGAAGATACGACACTCGTCTCGATCATGTTCGGCAACAATGAAGTCGGAACGATTCAGCCGATTGCGGCATTCGGTCAATTTTTACGAGAACGCGGTATTTTGTTCCATACGGACGCGGTGCAAGTGTTCGGGAAACAAGCAATCGATGTCGAAGCGTTACAGGTCGATCTCTTATCCGCGTCTGGTCATAAAATCAATGGTCCAAAAGGAATCGGATTGTTGTATGTACGGACTGGTGTGAAGTTAGCGCCTCAAACGTTCGGGGGAGAACAGGAACGCAAGCGTCGTGCTGGTACAGAGAACGTACCGGGAATCGTCGGTTTAGCGAAAGCGCTCGAACTGATGATCGCAGAGCGTGATCAACAACAGGACCACATCAAACAACTGCGCAGCGTTTTACTAACGCGATTGGATGAAAGTGGCGTCACTTACGAAGTCAACGGCGTTGAAGGATTGCCGAATGTCCTCAATCTTTACTTCCCGCGGATTGAAATCGAACCGTTCCTGATCATGCTTGACATGCGTCAAATGGCCGTATCGAGCGGGAGTGCATGTACGGCAGGATCCGTCGAACCTTCGCATGTCTTATCGGCGATGTATGGCGAAGATGAACGGACACGAGCATCGGTCCGAATCAGTTTTGGTCACGGAAATGAGCTCGCGCAAGTCGAACTACTCGCACAAGCCTTGCAAGATGTCGTAAAATCGTTTCAGAATTAACTAAGAGGTGAAATAAATGAATACACGAGCGAAAGCCCCGAGTGAAACGACAGTCGTCGTTGGGATGTCGGGCGGTGTCGATTCTTCTGTGACCGCTCATTTATTAAAAGAGCAAGGCTATAACGTCATCGGAATCTTCATGAAAAACTGGGATGACACGGATGAGAACGGCTTTTGTACGGCGACGGAAGATTATGAAGACGTCATCGCCGTAGCCAATCAAATCGGCATTCCGTACTATGCGGTCAATTTCGAGAAAGAGTACTGGGATAAAGTCTTCACGTACTTCCTCGATGAATATAAACTCGGTCGGACACCGAATCCGGACGTCATGTGTAACAAGGAAATCAAGTTCAAAGCCTTCCTCGATCACGCGATGCGTCTTGGTGCCGATTTCGTCGCGACAGGGCACTATGCGCGTGCCGTCTATGAGGATGGAGAACATAAATTGCTTCGAGGCGTTGATGCAAACAAGGATCAAACATATTTCTTGAATCAATTGTCGCAAGAGCAAATCGCGAAGGCGATGTTCCCGATCGGGCACATGGAAAAATCAGAAGTGCGCCGGATCGCAGAAGAAGCGAACCTCGCAACGGCGAAGAAAAAAGACTCGACAGGCATTTGCTTCATTGGCGAGCGGAATTTCAAACAGTTCCTCGGTCAATATCTGCCGGCGCAACCCGGTGAGATGCGGACACTTGACGGCAACGTCATGGGACGTCACGATGGATTGATGTACTATACGATGGGGCAACGTCATGGACTCGGTATCGGTGGCGACGGAGAGCCTTGGTTCGTCGTCGGGAAAAATTTAGAGGAGAACATCCTCTATGTCGATCAAGGATTCCATAACGAATTGTTGTATTCGGAAGGATTACTTGCTTCAGATGTCAGCTGGACATCTGAGCGTCCGGTCGGTGAGACATTCCGTTGTACGGCGAAATTCCGTTACCGTCAACAAGATACAGCCGTCACGGTTCGTGTCCTCGAAGATGGACTCGATGTTTCGTTTGACGAGCGTCAACGAGCAATCACACCAGGACAAGCGGTCGTGTTCTATGATGGAGACATCTGTCTTGGTGGTGCGACGATCGATGCAGCCTATAAAGCAGGCGAACGCCTCGCTTATCTAGCGTAAGGAGCAAAAGAAGATGAACTATAATGAAGTAGGATTCCGGCATCTAGAAGCTGGAAATTATGAATTAGCAGCGCAAGCGTTTAACGACGCGATCGAAGAAAATCCAAAAGATCCGACAGCGTACGTCAATCTTGGAACATTACTCCAATCGATGAACGACGCTGATCGTGCGCTTCGTTTTTATGACCGGGCACTGATGATCGATAATACGTTTGCGAGTGCCTATTATGCGAAAGGTGCCTTGTTCTTTGCTGCCGACAAACTCGTCGAAGCAGAGGAATCATTGCGGGCAGCGTTATTATATGGACTTGACGACGCGGATCTCCATTTCATGCTGGGGATGACGTATCAAAAACTCGGTGATCCAGTCCGCGGGTTGCCCCGTTTACAGCGTGCGTCAGAACTAAACGGTGTCGATATCGAGATCGCATTCCAATACGGACTTGCCTTAGCGCAAAACGAGAAGTTGGAAGAAGCGGTCGAGATGTTCGAGCACGTCTTGATGCTTGACGAAACGCATACAGATGCACGATACAATTATGCGATTGCCCTTGCTTTCCTTGGTCAACAGGAAGCCTGTTATGCAGAACTCGAAGCCGTTCTTGCCTACCAGCCGGAACACGCCCTTGCGCGGGACGCGAAAGCGAAGATGGATGCGTTATTAAAACAAGCAGACTGATATAAAAAAGACGATTCCGCCTGGAGTCGTCTTTTTTTATGCTATTTAATTCCCAACTTCACGGATGACACGAAGTGGTGGACCGGAAAAGTCTTCATAGGCTTCATCCATGTTTTTCGTGTACAGTTCGATGACGTTATTTTCCGTATCCTTGAAATAAGCAGAATGCTCTTTTTGATTCGAGGTCTCCTGTTCGTCCCATTCTCTGAGCTTCACGGTGATCGATGCTTCCCGCAATTGATTCAAGGCTTGCTGGAACTCGTCCTTCTCAACGTAAAAAGCACAGTGGACATGGACACCACCTTCATCGTACAACGTGTCCCATTCGGACACTGGTAAGTGTTTGACGGTCCGTTCTTCCATCGTAAAGTCCCGTTTCAGCCACAGACCGAGTCGAGTGTTACCGCCAATGTAGAGCCACGTTGCCCAAACCCCATCTTGCTTAGATTGTTCTTTGCTCGGTTCAGCGTCCTCAGGAGCCCATTGCTCGACGACTGGAATGCCTAGTGTCCCATTCCAAAAGCCGACCGCACGATCCATATCCTCGACTTCAAGTACTAATTCACACAATCCTGCAATCGGTAAACGTGCCATCCTTAAACTCCTCCTCTTAACGAAATGTTTCAGGGTATCTTTCCCTGATTTAAAATCCGGTAAACGAATGCTATGATGAAAGCAGCGAATGAAAAAGAGAGAAAGAAGGTGGAGTGATGGAGCACCCCCATCAAGTCGTCGGGCGCGTCAAACGTGTGCTCTTTTCTTCTGAAGAAGAAGCACACTCCATTGTATTGGTCGCCGTCAAAGAAAAGAACTTTGAACTGAAAGAAACCGAGCTCGTCATCACGGGTACTGGGGTTGGGATCGAACTCGGAGGAACGTATCAAGCATTCGGACGTCTCGTCGATCATCCCCGGTTCGGAAAACAACTGAAGGCGGAGCTGATTCGACGATCGGTTCCGATGACAAAACATGCGACGATCCGCTTCTTGACGAATGGTTCGTTCACCGGCATTGGTCCGAAGACAGCGAAAAATATCGTCGATGCTCTCGGAGAAGAGGCAGTGGATCTCATTTTGAAGGATGAACGGGTACTGAATCAGGTGCCTGGGTTAAAACAAAAACAAGCTGACATCATCTTGAGTCGACTCGCCACGTTATACGGTGTCGATCAGTTGATGCTGTTCTTAGCACCGTTTGATGTCACACCGAAGCTAGCGGCAAAGATTTATGCTGCTTACGAAGGGGACGCCATGGCGCGAATACGAGAGAATCCATATTCCTTGATGTATGAAGTGAATGGGATTGGTTTTAAGACAGCCGATCATATCGCATCACATCTTGGACTCGTCGGATTACACCCGGAGCGCGTCGCTGCTTCGATCATGCACATATTAGAACAAGAAGCAGGAGAGGGACATGCCTTTGCGACAGTCGACTCGCTATTGCAACGGGCGCCCCGGTTGCTTGGTGAAGACCCAGGGGAACGGCTAGAACAAGCGATTGAACTGTTGCTCGCTGAAGATAAGGTCAAGCTCGAAGAAGGCTGTCTGTATTTACCGACGATCTTTTATGCCGAAGTTCGGGCGGCGAAGGAACTCGCGCGGGTCATGGCGAACGGTGCCGAACAGGAAGTCGATGTCGCGACGATTCTTGAAGCAATCGGGCACCTCGAAGAACAGTTTGGCATGGAATATGCGGCGCAACAGCGGGAAGCGATCGAGTTAGCGGTCAAAGCACCGCTGATGGTCCTGACCGGTGGACCCGGTACCGGTAAGACGACTGTCATCAAGGGAATTTTACATGCCCTGCAAGAAATTCATGATTGGCCGCTTGAGAAAAGTCGCGTCAAGACGGGGGATGTCTATCCGTACGTTCTTGTCGCACCAACCGGACGCGCCGCTAAACGTCTATCGGAAGCAACGGACGTCCCAGCGATGACGATTCATCGTCTATTGAAGTATGACGGAACGAACTTTCAGCTAAATGAAGATCAGCCGATCACGGGGAAAGTACTGATCATCGATGAGTCGTCGATGATTGATATCTACTTGTTATCGAGTCTGCTCCGTGCTGTGCCGAACGGCATGAAAATCTTGTTCGTCGGTGACCGCGATCAGTTACCATCCGTCGGTCCTGGGCAGGTGCTGGCAGATTTGATGGATACGGAAGGGATTCCCGTCGTTCGTTTGAACGTCGTCCATCGCCAAGCGGAAGATTCTTCGATTTTACGGCTCGCGCACGATTTGAAGAACCGGACGACGTCAGCTGATTTGTTATCACCACTTGCGGATCGTCGCTTTTACACCGCGTCTCCGCAAGAGACGTTACGCGGCATCTCAGCCTTCGCGGAAAAAGCACTTGCAAAAGGGTATTCGAAATTCGATGTTCAGGTTCTTGCACCGACTTACCGTGGTCAGGTCGGAATCGACGAACTGAATGTCGCCTTGCAACGCGTCTACAATCCGGAGGAACCGAAGAAACGTGAAGTCAAACAAGGCACCCGGATTTACCGGACCGGGGACAAGATTCTTCAGCTCGTCAACAATGCGGAAGAAAACGTCTATAACGGAGATATCGGCGAAATCGTCAATATTTTCTTCGCCAAAGAAAACGTCGACAAGGTGGATAAGATCATCGCCCGCTTCGACCAGACGGAAGTCGAGTACAACCGGAGTGACTGGGATCAATTCACGCATGCCTACGCGATTACGATTCACAAGGCACAAGGGTCCGAGTTTCCGATCGTCTTGATGCCGGTCTATTTCACGGGAGCATTCAAGCATTCCCGAAACTTGATTTATACGGCGGTCACCCGTGCGAAGTCGAGTTTATTATTGTTCGGCGACCCACGAGCGTTTCATAAAGCGTCGCAAGAAGAGGAGCCTCGGCGCCGAACACGATTGATTGAACGACTCGGTGGTGTGACAAAGACTTGACGGATGCTGTGCGATAGGTAATAATCACGATAGATGAATGGACGTAACACGTTGATGGAAGATAAGTAAAAGGAAAACTCGAGTCCAGAGAGAAGTGAGTCTGCTGCAATCACTTTCTCGAGTTCCTTTGAAGCTCCTTCCGGAGTCGGGTGTAAACACCTGCGGGTCATCCCCGTTATCAGATGTTCGAGGTAAGCAATGGATTGCTTACGAACGAGGGTGGTACCACGGAAGCGATGCTTTCGTCCCTTTTCAGGGATGAAGGCATCGCTTTTTTGCGTCCAAATAAAACCAATGGGGGTAACTGTTCATGAAAGCTCTAAAACCATTAACGGGTGCACAAATCCGTCAGATGTATCTTGATTTCTTCCAAAGCAAAGGGCATGCGATCGAACCGAGTGCTTCACTCGTACCGGTCGAGGATCCATCGCTCTTGTGGATCAACTCAGGGGTTGCGACACTCAAGAAGTATTTCGATGGTCGTGTCATTCCTGATAATCCACGTATCGTCAACGCACAAAAATCAATCCGGACGAATGATATCGAAAACGTCGGGAAAACAGCACGTCACCATACGTTCTTCGAGATGCTCGGAAACTTCTCTGTCGGTGATTACTTCCGTGAAGATGCGATCAAATGGGGCTGGGAACTCTTGACGAGTGATGACTGGTACGGTCTTGACCCAGAACGTCTCTCGGTCACGATTCACCCAGAAGATGACGCAGCGCGTCAAATCTGGCTTGAACTCGGTGTACCGGCTGAGCGGATCATTCCACTTGAAGATAACTTCTGGGAAATCGGTGAAGGTCCATCTGGTCCGAACACGGAAATCTTCTTCGACCGTGGACCTGCTTTTGGAGACGATCCGAACGATTCAGAACTCTATCCAGGTGGCGAAAACGAACGCTATCTCGAGATCTGGAATATCGTCTTCAGTCAGTATAACCACGATGGACACGGCAACTACACGGAACTTCCGCGTAAAAACATCGATACAGGAATGGGACTTGAGCGGATGGCGTGTGTCATGCAGGACGTGCCGACGAACTTCGATACGGATCTGTTCATGCCGATCATTCACAAAACAGAAGAGATCAGCGGTAAAATCTACCGTGACGATTCAAAACTTGATGTAGCATTCAAAGTCATCGCAGACCACATCCGTACTGTGTCATTCGCAATCGGTGATGGTGCGCTTCCTTCGAATGAAGGACGCGGATATGTCCTTCGTCGTTTACTACGCCGTGCGGTTCGTTATGCGAAGATGCTTGGAATCGAGCGTCCGTTCATGTATGAACTCGTCGATACGGTCGGAAACGTCATGGTCGACTTCTACCCACAAGTGCCAGAAAAAGCGGACTTCATCAAACGCGTCATCAAAAACGAAGAAGAACGTTTCCACGAGACACTGCATGACGGTCTTGCAATCTTGAACACGGTCGCTCAGACGTCTAAGGCAAACGGTGAGCATGTCATCAGTGGTGAAGATGCGTTCCGTCTGTATGACACGTATGGTTTCCCACTCGAATTGACAGTCGAGTATGCGGAAGATCATCAGATGTCTGTTGATGAAGAAGGCTTCAAACTAGCTATGGATGCACAACGTCAGCGGGCACGTGCAGCGCGTGAAGAGAGTGGTTCGATGCAACAGCAATCGGAAGTCCTCTCGACGCTAAAAGATAAAAGTACGTTCGTCGGCTATACCGACCTTAAGGCGGATGCGAAAATCATCGCATTGTTGCATGATGGAGAACGAGTCACAGAAGTCGCTGCTGGTGAAGAAGCACAAGTCATTCTCGACATCACGCCGTTCTACGCTGAAAGTGGTGGTGAAGTCGCGGATACAGGAACAATCGAAGGCAAAGACTTCGTTCTTGATGTCAAAGATGTTCAAAAAGCACCAAACGGTCAAAACTTGCATACGGTCATCGTTCGTACAGGGATCGCAACGGAAGCTGCAGACGTCGTTGCAAACGTCGAAGCAGCAGAGCGTAAAGCCGTCACGAAAAACCATACGGCAACACACTTGCTTCATAAAGCATTGAAAGATACGCTCGGAACACACGTCAACCAAGCGGGATCACTCGTTTCTCCAGATCGTCTTCGTTTCGACTTCTCACACTTCGGTGCAGTGACACAAGAAGAGTTGACGAAGATTGAACAAGACGTCAACCAAGCAATTTGGGCATCGCTACCGGTTGATATCGAAGAGATGAACATCGCTGATGCAAAAGCAAAAGGCGCAATGGCGTTGTTCGGTGAGAAGTACGGCGAAACGGTCCGTGTCGTCTCAGCAGGCACATACTCGATCGAGTTGTGTGGCGGTATCCACGTCGGGAACACAGCAGAAATCGGCTTGTTCAAGATCGTTTCAGAGTCTGGGATCGGTGCAGGTACACGCCGAATCGAAGCGGTAACGGGTGCAGGCGCATATCGTGTCATGAATCAACACTTGGAAACACTCGAACAAGCAGCAGCTGTCTTGAAGACGAAGACGACAGAAGTTCCTGTTCGCATCGAAGCACTGCAACAACAGCTCCGTGAGACGGAACGGGCGAATGAATCGTTGCAAGCAAAACTTGCGAACATCGAAGCTGCTTCATTGAAGGACGATGTTGAGGAAATCAACGGTGTGCGTGTGCTTGCGAAACGCGTCGACGTCTCAGATATGGATGCTCTTCGCGGTATGATGGACGAGTTGAAGAGCTCGCTCGGATCAGCAATCATCGTTCTCGGAAGTGCGCAAGGTGAGAAAGTCAATCTCGTCGCAAGCGTCTCAAAAGATTTAATCGACCAAGGCTATCATGCTGGTAAATTGATCAAGGAAGTCGCAACACGCTGCGGTGGTGGCGGTGGCGGTCGCCCTGACATGGCTCAAGCTGGTGGAAAAGATGCGTCGAAATTAGAAGAAGCACTCGCGTACGCTTCACAATACGTGCAATCACTGGCATAATAGAAACGTAGTGTATATGAAAGAGGTGATGAACGTGAGTCAGATGGATCAAACGATGAAATTCAACTTTCCGGAAGACGATAACAAAGCAGCGACACGTGATGTGTTGTTGACGGTCTATCATGCTTTAGAAGAAAAAGGATATCATCCGATCAACCAAATCGTCGGCTATCTCCTTTCAGGAGATCCTGCTTACATTCCTCGTCATAATGACGCACGTAATTTAATTCGTAAGATTGAACGCGACGAATTGCTCGAAGAACTCGTGAAATCTTATTTGGCGGAGAGTGGAAATTCAAAATGAAACGTGCAATGGGACTAGATGTCGGTTCGAAGACGATTGGGGTAGCGGTCAGTGACTTGATGGGCTGGACGGCGCAAGGCGTCGAGACGGTCAAGTGGACGGAACCGGATTACCCAGAAGCCTTCAAACGGCTCGATGTCATCATGAAGACATACAATGTCGAAATCCTAGTCATTGGTCTTCCGAAAAACATGAACGGTTCCATCGGTCCCCGCGCAGAAGCAAGTGAAGCTTTTGCGAAGGAAATCGAACAGCATACCGGGCTTGAAGTCGTCTTCATGGATGAACGGTTGACGACGATGCAAGCAGAACGGATGCTGATCGATGCCGATGTCAGCCGTAAAAAGCGTAAACAAGTCATCGATAAGATGGCTGCCGTCATGATCCTGCAATCGTACTTGGATCGGACGAACCGATGAAGGGGGAGAAACCGATGGCTGAAGAAAAACGTCAGTATCTCTTTCCAGATGAAGAGGGCGGCGAACATCTTTTCGAAGAATGGTACCGTTACTCGAGTGAACGTACAGGAAAAACCTATCTGTTTCTTGAAATGATCGGTAACCCTGACGAAGGAGCAGATGATCTGATCATCTGTGAGATCGATGAATATGGAGAAGGCGAAGATGATTTCGAATTGAGCCTGATCGATGAAAATGATGAGCAAACTTGGGATGAACTCGAGCTTGCGTTAAAGGAGCGGATCACTGATGCAACAGAATGAACCAACACGTTACGTAATTCCGGACGGCGAAGGAAATGATTTCGAATTCGTAGAACGTCTGCGTTATGAAAGCCCACGTTCGAGCAAGACATACATCTTCCTCGAGCCAATCGGAGCAGACTATGACGAAGCAGAAGAAGTCGACATCTTCGTTTACGAACTCGATGAATACGGTGATGGAGACAACGACTTCAACCTCGTACCAATCGATGAAGACGATACAGCGACTTGGGATGAAATCGAAGAAGTCTTTAACACGCTCGAAGACCAGTTAGACTAACCCGACTCATGACAGGTGACGTCGTAAGAGACTTTCTCTTACGATGTCACCTTGTTTTAAGAGAAGAAGGAGGAACCGATGGAGAACGAATGGAAGCAAAATGCTGAAATCGAAAAAAGGCGACGCCGGACATCACGCCGGATTACGCTAATCATCCTTTCTGTATTGTTGACGATTTTTCTAGTTGCCAGTGCGGTCGTCTATGTCTTTTTGAAAAATGCGCTTGAACCAGTCGATGAAACAGCGACGAAATCCGTCAAAGTCGAAATTCCTTTAGGAGCAGGGACGAGTTCGATTGCTTCTTTACTAAAGGAAAAAGACTTAATCGCAAACGAGACGATTTTCCGTTACTACGTCCGTTACAAGAATGAATCGTCATTCCAGGCGGGTACGTATACACTGTCACAAGCCATGTCCCCGGATGAAATCATCAATGAATTAAAGACGGGAACGGTCATGAAGGCAGCGGATGTGAAAATCACGTTACCTGAAGGCATCACGATGGATCGTCAAATTGCTTTGATCGCGAAAGCAACGAACTTCAAGGAAGAGACGGTCCGTAAAGAATTGACGGATGCGACATTCATCGACAGCATGATTGAAAAATATCCGATGTTGACGGATGAAGTGAAGAAGAATGGTGTCCTGTATGCACTTGAAGGGTACCTCTTCCCAGCAACGTATGAGTTTGATAAAGGAAAAAGCATTGATCAAATCGTCGAGACGATGCTCGATGAAACAGAAAAAGTCTACGATGAGAATGAGGATGCTATTCAAAAGTCTGGCATGACCTTCCATGAAGTACTCAGTCTCGGTTCCATGGTCGAGCGTGAAGCGGCGACAGCAGATGATCGTCGTGAAATCGCTGGTGTCTTCAAAAATCGATTGGATGACGGTATGAAGTTACAGTCGGATCCAACGGTTTGGTATGGCACAGGTGAAAATACGGCCTTAACAACGCTGAAGGATCTCGAGAACAATTCGAAGTACAATACGTATAAGTACGAAGGGATTCCGATCGGTCCGATTTCAACGGTCAGTAAAGATTCGGTACTTGCCGTGTTAAATCCGAATAAAACGAAATATGTCTATTTCTTCGCCCGTCCACCAAGTGATAAACATCCACGAGGACAGATTCTATACGAAGAGACATATGAAGAACATCAACGAAACGTCGTTAAGTATAAGCCGGAATGGGTGGAATACGAAGCGAGTAAAGAGCAATGAGCAACGGGTTGGGTTGAAGCGGGAAGTTCGCTTCAAGTCAACCTGTTTATGCGGAAGAGGGAGTGAATGGCGTGAATGATTTCACGACCTATGTCGAATCAATGATTCATCCTCGAGATGCTCTGTTAGAAGAAATGGAGCGTTATGCGGAAGAACATCATATACCAATCATCGAACTGACAGGTTCCGAAGTCTTGTTATCGCTATTGCGATTACAACAACCGAAGCGCATTCTAGAAGTTGGAACCGCAATCGGATATAGTGCGATTCGGATGGCCCGTGCGCTACCGGATGCGCGCATTACGACGATTGAACGGAATGCAAAGCGGTATGAAGAAGCAAAAACCTTCATCGCCCGGTCAGATGTGGCGGACCGGATTGACATCATTTTTGGTGATGCAGTAGAATTAGCCGAAACGCTTGAAGACCAGTTCGATGCGGTCTTCATTGATGCAGCTAAAGGACAGTATAAAAAATTCTTTGCAGGATATGGGCGACTCATTCCTGAGGGCGGCGTGCTCTATACGGATAATCTCTTCTTACACGGAGATGTCCTCGAGTCTGATCCGAAGACATTCGATCGAAGAAGACGTCGACTCGTGCGTCTCGTCAAGGAATTCACGGTCTGGATGATGGAACAAGAACAATACGATACGACGATTTTTCCGCTCGGTGACGGTGTATCCGTCAGTCGGAAAAAGTCGAAATGATGGAGGAACGAATGACATGCAAAAACCGGTAGTAATTGGTGTAGCGGGCGGAACGGGTTCAGGGAAGACGACGGTGGCACGTTCACTCGTCGATGCGTTCCCAAGTGAATCAATCGTCATGATTGAGCAGGACGCGTATTATAAAGATCAAAGTGATTTATCAATGGAGGAGCGGTATCAGACAAACTATGATCACCCGTTCGCTTTTGATAATGGTCTGTTGATTGAGCACATTCAGTCGCTCCGTGAAAACATTGCCGTTGAAAAACCGGTATATGACTATGTCGCCCACACGCGGGCACAAGAAACGATTCGTCTCGAACCACGCGATGTCATCATCGTAGAAGGAATTTTAGCGCTTGAAGACGAACGGTTACGGGAACTAATGGATATCAAGGTGTTCGTCGATACGGATGCGGACGTTCGCATTCTGCGTCGGATGCAACGCGATATCAACGAACGTGGACGTTCAATCGACTCAGTCGTTGAGCAGTACACGAATGTCGTTCGTCCGATGCATCTGCAGTTCTGTGAACCAACAAAACGGTATGCGGACATCATCGTACCGGAAGGCGGAGAGAATCATGTCGCTATCGATTTACTCGTGACGAAGATTCGAGCGATTCTTGATTATCGTTCAGCACTCGATCAAAGAGGATATTGATTCCAAAAAAGATGTGAATATACTATACTAGTGGAATAAAAAGGAGCGTGACAAAAATGGCAGAAAAGCAATACTACATGACGCTTGAAGGTAAAGCGAACATTGAAAATGAATTGAATGAATTGAAGTCAGTCCGCCGGAAAGAAGTCGTCGAGAACATCAAGATTGCCCGTTCGTTCGGTGACCTTTCAGAGAACGCAGAGTACGATTCAGCAAAAGAAGAGCAAGCGATGGTCGAAGGCCGGATCGCTCAACTTGAAGAGATGCTTCGTAATGTTGCCATCATCTCAGAAGAAGAGAAGGATATCTCGGTCGTCGGTATCGGAACGACGGTCACTTTCTTAAGTGTCGAAGATAACGAAGAAGATACGTATACGATCGTCGGTAGTGCCGAAGCAGATCCGTTCACGGGTAAAATCTCGAACGAATCACCAATCGCGAAAAGTTTAATGGGGCACCAAGTCGGAGATCAAGTCTCTGTACCAGCACCAGGCGGCGAATACGCAGTAAAAATTACATCGATCAAATAAAGAACACAGGAGCCGGAGCAATCCGGCTTTCTGTTTGATGGAGGAATGAATTATGCCAATCGCAATCATCGGCGCAATGGAAGAGGAAGTCAACTTATTGCGTAATGAGTTATCAGAACGTAAAGATACAGTCATCGCAAACTATCATTTTTATGAAGGGCTTTTAAATAGCGTTCCTGTCGTCATCTTGAAGTCAGGAATCGGGAAAGTGAACGCTGCGATCGGGACGACATTATTGCTAGACCACTACAAACCAAGTGCTGTCATCAATACGGGCTCAGCAGGTGGATTCAAGGAAGGCTTAACGGTCGGGGATGTCGTCGTCTCAACAGAAGTACGTCACCACGACGTCGACGTGACGGCATTTGGATACGAATATGGTCAGGTACCTGGAATGCCAGCTGCCTATCAAGCAGATCCGAAGCTTGTTGCGACAGCAGAAGCCGTCATCGAGCGGATGGATGCGATTCGCGTCGTCCATGGATTGATTGCGACAGGCGATTCATTCATCCACGATTCAGAGCGATCTGCTCAAATCAAGGCGCACTTCCCAGAAGTCGCAGCCGTCGAGATGGAAGCAGCACCAATCGCACAAGTCTGTCATCAGTTCGGTGTTCCGTTCGTCGTAACACGTTCGATTTCAGATAGCGCCAATGAAGAAGCGTCACTCTCGTTTGATGAGTTCCTCGAGATTGCGTCAATCAATTCCGCTAAAATGGTCATGGAAGTCGTACGGACGTTAGCAGAATGAGGTATGGGGAAGGGCACGGGAGACCATGCTCTTCCTTTTTTCTTTGACAAAAGCATATTAACGCTTTATATTAGTACCAGATACTAATAACAAAAGGGGATGCCTTATGAAGATCGGGATTGTAGGATTAGGAACGTCTTTGCCGTCACGCCGCGTGACGAACGATGAATTAGCAACGACGCTCGATACGAGCGATGAATGGATTCGGACACGGACAGGAATCGGGGCACGACGGATTGCAGCCGATGATGTGGATGTCACTGACTTAGCGACAGAAGCTGCTCAGAAAGCGCTTGATGATGCTGGATTGACAGTAGAGGACATCGGGTTGATCGTCGTCGGAACGGCAACAGGACGGGCGTTTCCATCTACTGCCTGTATCGTTCAAGAGCGTCTTGGAGCACGAGGAGCGACTGCATTCGATATTAGTGCGGCATGTAGTGGTTTCATCTTTGCATTACAAACAGCTGCTAGCATGTTAGCAACAGTCGAAGGAAAACATGCGCTCGTCATCGGTGCTGAAAAAATGTCGAGTATCGTCGACTGGTCAGACCGGTCAACTGCCATCTTATTTGGAGACGGTGCAGGGGCAGTCGTCATCGGACCAACTGAGCAAGCGGGGCTTAATGCCTTTGAACTTGGAACAGATGGACGCGGAGCACATTTATTATTTAAGGACATTGATGGACCGATCGAGATGAATGGTCGTGAAGTCTTTAAGTTCGCTGTTCGCAAATTACCGGAAATCGTTGAAAAAGTCATTCAAAAAGCGGATAGTACGCTCGAAGATATCGATATCTTGATCCCGCACCAAGCAAACCTACGCATCATTGATGCAGCGTGCGAACGGCTGCATATACCGCAAGAGAAAGTCATCGTCACCATCGATGAGCATGCGAATACATCGGCTGCTTCAATCCCACTCGCACTCGAAGAAGCACGTCAACAAGGACGCCTGACACCTGGTACGAAGCTCGTACTTGCTGGATTCGGTGCCGGATTGACTTGGGGAGCAGCATACATTACTTGGACTAAAGGAGAGAACACATAAGATGATGAGAAAACGCGTTGTAGTCACAGGAATCGGAGCACTGACACCAATCGGGAACGATGCCAATACATTCTGGGAAGCATTAAAAGAAGGAACGAACGGGATTCGACCGATGGAGCGTCTCGATATCGATGAATATCCAACAAAGGTCACTGGCGAATTGCAGAACTTCGACGTGACAGAATTCATCGAGGCGAAAGAAGCACGCAAGATGGACCGCTTCGTTCATTACTCACTTGTCGCAAGCATGGAAGCTGTAAAAGATGCTGGAATTGATATCAAGTCGATTGCTGAACGTGCAGGTGTCTGGATTGGATCAGGAATCGGTGGCGTGGAGACAATCGAGAAACAAGCAAAAATTTACTTCGAGCGTGGACACCGTCGTGTCAGCCCGTTCTTTATTCCGATGATGATTCCGAACATGGCAAGCGGTCAGGTATCGATCTATACCGGAGCCAAGGGGCCGAATAACTGTTCTGTCACAGCATGTGCTTCAGGAACGAATGCCATCGGGGAAGCACTTCGTGTCATCGAACGGGGCGATGCAGATGTCATGATCGCTGGTGGAGCGGAAGCACCAATCACGAACTTAGCGTTTGCTGGTTTTTGTTCCAACAAAGCGATGTCAACGAATCACGATCCTGAGACAGCAAGCCGTCCGTTTGACGAAGGGCGTGATGGATTCGTCATGGGAGAAGGGGCAGGCATCTTGATTCTTGAAGAGTACGAGCATGCGGTAGCACGTGGCGCAAAAATCTATGCTGAAGTCAGTGGGTATGGATTAACAGCTGACGCCTACCACATCACAGCTCCAGATCCAGATGGAGACGGTGGCGCGCGTGCGATGGCAATGGCAATCCAAGATGCAGGTATCGCACCAGAAGCAGTCGGATACATTAATGCACACGGAACGAGCACACCGATGAACGACATTCTTGAAACAAAAGCGATTCACAGTGTTTTCGGTGAACAGGCAAAACAACTTGTCGTCAACTCAACGAAATCGATGATTGGTCACTTACTTGGTGGCGCTGGTGGCGTCGAGGCGATTGCGACGATCAAATCGTTACAAGAACAAACCGTTCACCCGACGATTCATCTCAAACAGCCGAGTGAAGGCTGCGATCTTGATTACGTGACGGAAGGTGCACGGAGCGTCGAATTGAATTACGCCCTGAGCAACTCGCTCGGGTTCGGTGGACACAACGCATCACTCGTCTTCAAACGTTACGAAGCTTAAGCTTAAGCGATTCCCTTGAAAAAACGAGGGGGTCGCTTTTTTGCTGATTTTCTGATTCAATAGAGAAATGCGTGTTTGACGCAGAAAGGAGTCGTTTATGACTAACATCACAAGAAAAACATCAATCCTGATATTGATCTTATTTTTATTGATTGGTCTCAGTGGTACGCTCATATACCGTCTATCATCATCTCAAAAGACGAAAACAGATCAGGAGACCCAAGCAGTGAAGGTTGAATTAATTGAATCATCACTCCCGAAGACATCCGATATTGCGTTAGCGACAGATAGTCGTTCTCAGACACTGTTAGCACAACTGTATGAAGGATTATATGTCTTTACTTCTGGGACATCCGTCCGTAGAGGATTAGCACAGGATATGTCAGTCTCAAAGGATCGTCTGACGTATACGATTCAACTCAAACAAGCGAAAAATGCGCAGGGTCAGCCGATCACGGCACAAGACTTTGTCGATAGTTTCCGACGTGTCGCAGCTAATAAAACGAATTCTCCTTATGGTTTTTTATTTGAAGTGTTTGAAAATGGACGTGCCGTCAATGACGGAAAAATGAAGCCAGAGCGTTTAGGTGTAAAGGCGAGAGGACGCGATCAACTTGTCATCACGCTGAATCAGCCGGTTTCGAATCTAAAAGAATTACTCGCGATGTCCGTCTTTTATCCACAACCCGAATCCAAGAAGTGGCAAGACCTCACGGGTAATGGTGCGTTTACACTAGAACAGATGTCTAAAAACGGATATACGCTTAAGAAAAACAACCAGTATCATCAACAAAATGTTGTCACAGTCGAGGAAGTGAAAAGCCGCATCATCTCTGATCATCAGACGCAATGGAGTACGTATGAGAACAGTAAAGCAGCGATTCTTCCGTTACAAGAGAGTGTCGAGACACAAGAAGATCAAGTCTCTCGACCAACCTATCAAAAAAAGCGGAGCGGTGTCTTTTATATCGCATTTAATCAAAAAAATGAAGCCTTCCGCGAAAAGACACTCCGAAAACGAATTGCTTACGCCTTGATGGAAAAAGAGTCCGTTCAACTTCCTTTAGGATATGCAGGCATTCCGACGAATCGATTCGTCGTCACAGATACGAATGTATTAATGACAGAACCGGTACAAGTAAAAAAAGAAAATGGTAAACAACAGAAGAAACAACGAATCGAGATGCTTAATTTTGATGATCCACAGGCAAAACGGATCGGGAAACAGCTCGAGACGTATCTTGAGAAACAGTTGCCTGATATTGATATCGTTCTTAAACCAGCTTCGATTGAAGAGAAGATTGATAAAGAACAGTCAGCTCAGTACGCGATGACGTTAACGGGATGGATGCCGGATTATCCAGGTCCACTTGCATATTTGAATCAGTTCGTATCAGATAATCCGTTGAATTCCGTAAACTATCAATCAGACACGTACGATCAATTGATCGAAAAAGCACGGCAGGTACGAGATATAAAGAAAAAACAGGCGTTATATCATCAAGCTGAAAGACAGTTGATCAATCAAGATGCCGTCATCGTTCCTTTGTATCAGACGACAGAGAAATTATATGTTTCTGATACGATTCAAGGAATCGAAGTACCGATTTATGGACCGGAATACCTACTTCGCGCAATGAAAATTCTAAAATAATCACTGAGCTGGGACCATTTTTTCGTGAGGTCCCAGTCTTTTTTGAAAAAATATTTAGAAAAATCGGATAAAAGGTTTGCAAAATTATCAGAACATTGTAAACTATTTGTAACGAAGGGTTTGATTCGAATATAGTAATTCTTTTTTTTTCGGTCAAAAACCTGACAGTATCATTTTTTAGAAACCTAGGGGGGTCATCGTAACATGAAGAAGAAAAGTTTTGCTTTAGCTACTTCAGTAGCTCTCGTATCAAGTGCGTTCCTCGCAGCTTGTTCGACAACGGATTCAGGCGACAAATCGGGCGACACTGGTTCAGACAAAAAATCTAGTGATCAAACACTTAACTTGATCGAAGGTTCGGATATCCCGACACTTAACCCGACGACTTCTACAGATGCAGTTTCATTCAACGTGTTAAACAACACGATGGAAGGTCTTTACCGTCTTGATGACAAGCAGCAGCCAACACCAGGTATCGCTGAGAGTCATGAAGTATCAGAAGACAAAAAGACATACACGTTCAAATTACGTGATGCGAAGTGGTCTGACGGTACTCCAATCACAGCTAAAGACTTCGAATATGCATGGAAAGAAGTTCTTAATCCAGAGAACGCTTCACAGTATGCATACGTCTTCTACAACATCGAAGGTGCAGAAGAGTACAATACGAAAAAAGGCGAGCGTGATGCCGTCGGCGTCAAAGCAATCGACGACAAAACGTTCGAAGTTAAGTTAAAAGCACCTGCAGATTACTTCCTCGGACTCACTGGATTCGGACCATTCATGCCAAAATCAGAAGAACTCTCGAAGAAAATCGGGAAAGACTTCGGTTCGACTGCAGACAAAGCGCTCTATAACGGACCATTCAAATTAACAGAGTGGACACGTGAGCAAGGCTGGAAAATGGTCAAAAACGATAACTACTGGGATAAAGATGCCGTTAAACTTAAAACGATCAACGTTAAGGTCGTTAAAGAAGTTGCAACTGGTGTTAACCTTTACGAAAAAGGTGACATCGATCGCACAGGTTTAACATCTGAGTTCGTTGCCCAGTTCAAAGATAATAAAGAATTCAAAACAAAAGGCGAATCAACAATCTTCTACCTCTACCTCAACACGAAGGTAAAAGCGCTTGATAACGAAAAAATCCGTCGCGCAATCGACATGGGTTACGATAAAAAAGGGATCACAGATGTCATCCTCGCAAACGGATCACTTCCAGCGAACTATCTCGTACCAAAAGATTTCGCGAAAGATGCTGACGGAAAAGACTTCCGTGATAAGTATCCAGCATTCAACGAATACAATGCAGACGAAGCGAAAAAACTCTGGGAAGAGGGCTTAAAGGAAATCGGTCAAAAATCGGTTGATCTTGAACTCTTGAACTACGATAGCGACGATGCTAAGAAAATCGGTGAGTTCTTGAAAGGTGAACTTGAGAAAAACCTTCCAGGTATGAAGGTCACAATCAAACAACAACCATTCAAAAACAAACTTGATCTTGAAAACAAAGGGGACTTCCAGTTTTCATTCGCGGGCTGGGGACCTGACTACCAAGATCCAATGACGTTCCTCGATCTCTTCTTGACAGACGGACCATACAACCGTGGTAAGTGGTCAAATGAAGAGTATGATAAACTCATCAAAGATGCTCAAACACAAACAGATGCAGCAAAACGCTGGTCTGAATTGCAAGAAGCTGAGAAAATCCTTCTCGACTCTGCAGCGATCTCACCTGTTTATCAGCGTGGACGTGCATTCCTCGTTAAACCATACGTCAAAGGTGTCGTCGAGCATAACTTCGGCGCAGACTTCTCGTACAAATGGGCTTCGATCGAAGGAAAATAAGCAAAATAAAAACTGCTTCCGATTTAATTCGGAAGCAGTTTTTTGTTTGAAAATATCAAAAAAGACCGGAGCATTCCGATCTCTTTTGGAGGAAGTCTTATTTTTTTACCTTAGCACGTTTCCGTTGTAACCCCATTGCCTTCTCGATTTTCGCGATCTTTTTAGCAGCAACGGCTTCAGCACGGTCACGCCCAGCGTCAAGAATCTGATCGAGTTCTTCAGAATCAATCAATTCATAGTAGCGTTGTTGAATCGGTTCAAGTTCCGAAATAATAGCTTCCGCGACATCTGCTTTAAATGTTCCGTAGTTTGAACCTTCGTATTTGGTTTCGAGATCAGGAATCGAGATGCCAGCGAGTAAAGAGTAGATCTCAAGCAAATTCGATACACCTGGTTTGTTTTCGCGATCGAATTTGACGATACCTTCCGAGTCCGTGACGGCTGACTTCACTTTTTTACGAATGACATCTGGTGCGTCAAGCATCGAGATGAAGCCTTTCGGATTCTGATCAGATTTTGACATCTTTTTATCTGGCGTCGTCAGACTCATGATTCGAGCTCCTGACTCAGCTATGATTGGTTCTGGTAATGTGAACGTCTCATAGTAACGACTATTAAAACGTTGAGCCAAGTCACGCGTTAACTCAATATGTTGTTTTTGATCATCACCGACTGGAACGAGTTCCGCATCATAGAGTAGGATATCAGCTGCCATGAGTGTTGGGTAGACGAACAATCCTGCACCGATTCGGTCTTTTCCTTGTGATTTATCTTTATATTGTGTCATACGCTCGAGCTCACCCATCCCGGAGAGACACGTCAACATCCAGCCGAGTTGTGCATGCGCTTTGACTTCTGATTGAACAAAGATTGTTGATTTTTCTGGATTCAGACCACTTGCGATATAAAGTGCAGCAAGGGCGCGTGTATTGTTCATCAGTTCGACACGATCGATATCGACCGTGATCGAGTGCAAGTCGACGACACAATAATACGCATCATGACCATCTTGTAAGTTAACGAAGTGTTTCATCGCACCTAAGTAATTTCCGAGTGTTACTGTTCCCGTTGGTTTGATACCTGAGAAAATCGTTTTCATAATGAAATCCCTCCAAATAATAAAATCAAAATAAAAAACGCCCCTTGAAAATCAAGGGACGATTCATCGCGTTGCCACCCAAGTTGCTATTTACATAGCCGCTCAATTTGCTGTAATGGGCACACCCATCTGACTCTACTTGATTCGAATCAGCCACTCGAAAGTCCATTCACGTAGGCATCACCTGTCCATTTCCAGCACCATGGACTCTCTGAAAGGGATGTACCTAAGTTACTACTCTTTGTCGTCGTGTTTTCTTGTTTAATTCACTTAAGTTTACCATACGATAGAAGGCACGTCACGGTGATTTCGATTAAAAGTAAGAGATGATCAGCGATACGATGATAAAGATAACACCACTAGAGACATAGGGTTTCGCTCGGGCAGAAGCTCGATTTTGCTTTTTACGAAGGACTTCTTCCTCTTCGTCATCATCTTCGTAGTAATCGCCATCAATCTCTCGAAGCTTCGCCTCCCGTTGTTTTTTAAATCCAGCTGTCACGCCACGGAAGAAGCCGTTAGCCGACATATTGGAAAAGAATCCGATTGCCATAAGCAAAAAGCCTCCAATGAACAACCCACCAGATAGATGGTATAAAATACCGTGCGTCGAATCGGTGATAGTCGCCCATATCGTATAAAGTAAGACTAGAATGACCGCAATGATGACCGGTCGGAAATAGGTCGATCGCATGAAAATCCCCCTTAAATGCATTGATAATCTTAGTATACGAAATTTTTAATCCTGTTACGAATCGGTAACAAACGAATGATGCAAAATAGCAAATAGTGTGACTATTTACTTGACGTTAATGCTATTCTCACATAAAATCAATTTATCACTTCGTTTAAGTTTTTGAAACTAGGTCAATGCATTTTGGGGAATACATTGCAGTTTCGACGGGACGTTATTGATGTCATAGGCATTATGGCAACTTGGAAATTGAAAAGGAGATGACTTACCGATGAAGAAAAAAACAGTCGGTCTCGCATTATCAGTCATGCTTGCAGGAAGCGCAGTGCTTGCTGGATGTTCGACAGGTGGCGGAGACAGTGATTCAGGGTCTACAGACGGAAAGAAAAATCTACGCTTAACAGACTCTTCGGATATCACGACAGTGGATCCAGCGAAAGCTACGGATTCTGTCGCTTTCAACATGATCGGGAACACGATGGAAGGTCTTTATCGTCTCGATAAAGACGGCAAAGCGATTCCAGCACTTGCAGAAAAAACAGATATCTCAAGTGATAACTTGACGTATACGTTCACACTTCGTGATTCAAAATGGTCTGATGGTTCACCCGTCAAAGCACAAGATTTCGAATTCGCTTGGAAACGTGCTGCTGATCCGAAAACAGCATCTAGTTACTCGTACATCTTTGACACGTTAAAAAACGGCGCTGATGTTACACAGGGTAAAAAAGCTGTCGACGAACTCGGTGTTAAAGCACTTGACGACAAAACGTTAGAAGTCAAACTTGAGCGTCCAGCGCCGTATTTCCTTTCACTGACATCGTTTGGTACGTACTCACCGATCAGTGAAGACTTCTACAAAAAGAATGAAAAAGACTTCTCGCTTAAACCAGATAAATTACTCTATAACGGTCCTTTCGTTTGGGAATCTTGGAAAACGGATTCAAAACGAGTGCTGAAGAAAAACGATAACTACTGGGATAAAGACGCTGTCAAACTCGACGAAGTTACGGTCAGTGTCGTCAAGGATACGTCAACAGTAGTAAACCTCTATGATTCAAATGATATCGATTACGCTGGTTTGACTTCAGAGCAAGTTGAAGCTTACAAATCGAAGCCTGAATTCAAGACAGCTCTTCGTTCTTCAATCGCTTATTTGAAGTTCAATAACGAAGATGCAACGATGAAAAATGTTGATGCACGTAAAGCAATTGCTCGTGCCATCGATCCAAAAGGAATCACAGATACGCTTCTTGCGAACGGTTCGATTCCAACAACAAGCTTCATTCCAAAAGAATTCATCAAAGATGCGTCTGGTAAAGACTATACGAGCGACATCAACTGGTTCGACCGTGATGGAAAAGAAGCAGCTGATCTTTGGAAAAAAGCAAACGGCGATAAGAAAACGACGATTGAACTTCTTTCATTCGACAATGAAGATGCGAAGAAGATCAGTGAGTACATGAAAGGTCAAATCGAGAAAAATCTTCCGAACGTCACTGTTTCAATCAAACAACAACCGTTCAAGAATAAACTCGACCTTGAAACAAAAGGCGACTACCAGGTTTCATACTCACTTTGGGGCCCGGATTATCAGGATCCAATGTCTAACCTTTCTATCTTCGAATCAACGAATAGCCAAAACGACGTCAAGTACAAGTCTGCAGCTTATGATAAATTGTTGAACGCAGCGAATGAAGAGTCTGACTTAAACAAACGTCTCGATCTCTTCAAACAAGCGGAAGCGCAATTGATTGAGAAAGATCAAGCCATCGCGCCAATCTATCAAGCTGGTTCTGCATACTTGAGCCGTCCGACGGTCAAAGATTTCAACCGTCAAGTGTTCGGAGCAGATTTCCAATACAAATACGTTGATATTAAGTAATCGAGAATGGGAGCGTCCCCTGATCAGTTCGGGTACGCTCCTGTTTTATACTACTTTTTATGAATGGAAACTCATTTTTATCGAAAATGTGAAAGTTTCGTAAAAAAGTAGTTCTAATTACTTTGTTAGCAAAGTATAATGGAATCAAACGAAAAATTCTGACTATTGGATGAAATTAGAAAAACATCCAAGCGAACATCAAATCAAAGCACAATAAAAAAAGAATTTTTAAATTTTTATGACAAAATTCTTGAATGTTCCGACAATTGTGGGTCATACTGATTTTATTGATGTTTCGAAAAAAACAGAAAATCTTTATAGGGGGTGCCATCTTATGGGCCGTTATTTAGCTCAACGCCTGGTTTACGGCGTACTGACGTTTTTACTCATCGCTTCGTTCACTTTCTTCCTGATGGATCTGCTACCAGGTTCACCGTTCCAAAACCAGGAGAAACTTTCTCCTGAACAGTTGAACATCCTTCGGGATAAGTACAACTTGAATGATCCACTGCCACAACGCTATGCAGCGTATATGGTTAACTTGTTCCAAGGAGATCTCGGTATTTCATTCAAATATGATAGCCGTCCGGTAACGGATTTAATCTCTGAACGAATTGGACCATCGGCTCAATTAGGAGTTCAAGCATTAGTACTTGGAGTATTTTTAGGACTCGTCTTAGGTGTTGTCGCGGCGCTTCGTCACAACACAGTGATCGATTACGGTGCAATGTTCGTATCGGTTATCGGAATCTCGGTACCGTCCTTCGTATTCGCCTCACTCCTTCAATACTATGTTGGCGTGAAATGGGGCGTTTTGCCAGTCGCGTTCTGGGAAAGCCCGGCGCATACCATCTTGCCGACCATATCGTTATCACTTGGGGTTACAGCCTCAATTGCTCGATTCGTCCGAACAGAGATGCTAGAAGTTACGAACCAGGATTATGTCACGTTAGCTAAAGCAAAAGGCCTAGATGGTCAGTCGATTACTTGGAAACACATGGTTCGGAACGCCTTGATTCCGGCGATCACGATTCTTGGACCAATGACAGCCGCATTGATTACAGGAACACTCGTCATTGAGCGTATTTTCTCTGTACCTGGACTTGGTGAACTCTTCGTATCATCAATCACACAAAATGACTACACAGTCATCATGGGTACGACATTGTTCTTCTCAGCAGTCTTCATTCTCATGATTTTGATCGTCGATTTGCTGTACGGTGTCGTTGATCCACGGATTCGTTTGGGGGGTAACAAATAATGGCTGAACAAAATTCAAATGCAAAAGCAGAACAGTTTGATTCATCGCTGTTCCAACACGTTGAGTTCAATGAACAAGCAGGTGAACGCCTTGCTGGTAAAAGCTTAAACTTCTGGCAAGATGCTTGGATGCGTCTACGCAAGAACAAAGCGGCAATTCTCTCACTTGCTGTCATCATCATCATCGCAATCATGTCATTAGTCGGACCTACTTTATCTGGTAATGACCCTTATACCCAAACAATCACGCAAGCTAAACTTCCACCTAAAGTTACTGGTTTAGAGTGGGCTGGTTTTGACGGTATGGCAACACTTGGTGATACGCCGATTGATTTTTATAAACAAAAACAGGTGACGGAGAACTTCTGGTTCGGAACAGACCACCTTGGTCGTGATCTTTGGTCACGCGTCTGGGAAGGAACGAAGATTTCGTTATTCATCGGTTTGATGGCAGCACTCATCGATGTTCTCGTTGGTGTCACATACGGCGGAATTTCTGCTTATTATGGTGGACGTGTCGATAACATCATGCAACGTATTGCTGAAATTTTAACAGGTGTACCAAACTTGATCTTGATCATCTTGTTCATCTTGATTCTTGAACCAGGGATCACGACGATCATCCTTGCGATGACGATTACCGGCTGGATCGGGATGAGCCGACTTGTTCGTGGTCAAATCCTGAAACTAAAGAACCAAGAATTCGTTCTTGCAGCACGGACACTTGGTGCTTCTAGCGCACGATTGATCTTTAAACATTTGATTCCAAATACCTTGGGAACGATCATCATCTCACTCATGTTCACGATTCCAAGTGCGATCTTCTTCGAAGCATTCTTAAGCTTCATCGGTTTAGGACTTGCACCACCACAACCGTCACTCGGTACATTGATCAACGAAGGGTACAAAGAACTCAAAACGTTCCCATTCTTGCTCGTTGTTCCATCGACGGTCATCGTACTCCTCATGGTCAGCTTCAATATGTTGGCAGATGGACTGCGTGATGCGTTCGACCCACGTTTACGACGCTAACGGAAACTAGAGAGGAGCTCATTCACAATGGAAACTATTTTATCTGTTCGCGACCTGAATGTCGCTTTCCATACGTATGCCGGGACGGTACAAGCCGTCCGCGGTGTATCGTTTGATTTGAAAAAAGGCGAGACACTCGCAATCGTTGGTGAGTCTGGTTCTGGTAAATCGGTTACTTCAAAAGCGATCATGCGTTTGATTCCAAACCCACCAGGTGAAATCACACAAGGTGAAATCTTATTTGAAGGTCGTGACCTCGTTAAGCTTTCGGATAAAGAAATGCAAAAAGTCCGCGGTCGTGATATCGCAATGATTTTCCAAGATCCGATGACATCACTTAACCCGACGATGACGATTTATAAACAAATCGCTGAAGGATTAAAACGTCACCAAGGCTTAACAGGCGACGCAGCGAAAAAGCGTACACTCGAACTTTTGACACTCGTAGGAATTCCGAATCCAGAAGCGCGTCTGAAACAATATCCGCACCAATTATCGGGTGGGATGCGTCAACGGATCGTCATCGCAATCGCGCTTGCATGTAATCCGAAAGTGTTGATTGCCGATGAGCCGACGACTGCACTCGATGTTACGATTCAAGCTCAGATCCTTGAGTTATTGAAAGACATTCAGCAAAAAACGGGTACAGCAATCATCTTCATTACGCACGACTTAGGTGTCGTAGCGAACATGGCTGACCGTGTAGCCGTCATGTATGCTGGTAAATTGATTGAAAAAGGTACAGTAGATGAGATCTTCTATGAGCCGCGTCATCCATATACTTGGGGACTACTAGGTTCAATGCCACGTCCATCTGATGACCGTTCACAAGATCTTCCTGCGATTCCAGGAACTCCACCAAACTTGATGCATCCACCAGTCGGTGATGCGTTTGCACCGCGTAACAAATATGCGATGAAGATTGATTTCGAGAAAGAACCACCTTTCTTCAAAATCTCAGATACACACGAAGCGGCGACGTGGTTGCTACATCCACAAGCTCCATACGTCGAACCACCTGCTGCAATCCGTGACTTGGCGTTAAAATACCGTCCGGACAGCGTGTTCTCAAAATCGCTTCTGAAAGGCGGTCTGAAATAATGGAAAACCGTAATAAATTACTTGAAGTAAAAAACTTGAAGCAACATTTCAATATTGGACGTGGACGCGTCGTTAAAGCGGTTGATGGACTTTCATTTGATATCTACGAAGGCGAAGTACTTGGCCTCGTTGGAGAGTCAGGCTGTGGTAAGTCTACGACTGGTCGCTCGATCATTGGTTTATACGAAGCGACAGACGGCGAAGTCATCTTTAAAGGTGAAAACGTTCATGGTAAGAAGTCACGTAAAGACAAATTGAAATTCAACCGTGCAATGCAAATGATCTTCCAAGATCCGTATGCATCGTTAAATCCACGGATGACGGTTGGCGATATCATCGCTGAAGGAATCGATATCCATGGTTTAGCGAACTCAAAAGAAGAGCGCAATAACCGTGTATATGATTTGCTTGAAACTGTTGGTTTGACGAAAGAACACGCGAGTCGTTACCCGCACGAGTTCTCAGGTGGTCAGCGTCAACGGATTGGTATCGCACGTGCACTTGCTGTAGAGCCGGACTTCATCATTGCGGATGAGCCGATTTCAGCACTCGACGTATCGATTCAAGCCCAAGTTGTCAACTTGATGAAAAAACTACAACGTGATCGCAGTTTGACATACTTGTTCATCGCCCACGATTTATCGATGGTCAAGTATATCTCAGACCGGATTGGTGTTATGTATCAGGGTCACCTCGTTGAATTGTGTGATGCGGATCGTCTGTATGAGAATCCTGTTCATGCTTATACGAAGTCACTTTTATCTGCGATTCCACTTCCGGATCCAGAGCACGAGCGGACACGTAAACGGATCATCTTCGATCGTCCGACGAGTGGACCGGTTGGTAAATCGGATGAAGATTCGAGCATTCCACCTCTTCGTGAAATCGAGCCTGGTCACTTCGTTTCGATGACGGATGCAGAACTTGAAGCGTACCAAGCGCAACTCGTATAATTGTTAAAGCAAAAAGGCATTTCCACGTTGATCGTGGAAATGCCTTTTAATTTTCTGATGCGATACGCGGTAGATGAGCAAATCGATGGACGACTGCATCGATTGCATCAAGACGACGCATAGCTTCTTCAAAGTCAATTTTTTCGTAATGATGAAGTCCGCCCGGCTGTTCCTCCAGCGTATCCGCATCATGGACAAGTTGTTGAAGAGGTGTTCGATTGATCGCACCTGGTGGAAGATAAGAATCCGTGTGCAAAAGAACGGCGAGAGCAATTTCTTTTGCGCGTGCTGGTTCTTCACCAAGGCGAATCAGTAGTTTGTGAGCACGTTCAGCTCCTTTAATAGCATGAATATCATTTTGGCGATATAAATCATAGTTCCAAGTGCCATCGGTATACCATTCGTAATGACCGATATCATGTAAGAGTGCTGCCTTCGTAGCAGTGTCAGCATCTAAGCCGCGTTTCGTAGCAAGCGTCAGTGCGCGTTCCGCTACTGAAATCGCATGATTCAAGCCAGAACGAGATAAATATTTTTGAGCGATCGGATGATCGAGAATCGTAACGAGTGTTAATGCCATGAATGAAAAACTCCTTTCTGAGCGTTGATATTTCTATACACTCTACAGAAATTTGAAAGAAATTGCAACTGTTTTTCATTCCTCAATCGACAATCTCACATATTTAATTGCTTAAAGTAGGAATAGATTTTTAAGATACGTGGTATACTTACTAATGTAGAAGATGATTATTTTGCTTTCGTATGGTTGTTAGTTCTGTTTCGGGCCGATTGGGGTGTCGGAATATGAAAGAACGTGACAAGAAGAAAAAGCTGAAGAAGCGCCTTTTGCGGGATATTTTAGAGAAAAAACTGAAAGAAATGAAACTTCCTAAAGCAAAAGAGACGATTTCTCAGCTATTTGATCACACGCCAGCTTGTTAAAGCCACGTGGTGGCTTTAACAAGCTTTTTTACGAAAAGTTCTTTCATCTTTATAAAAAAGCTAGGTTTTCTGCTTTATTAGATGTAAACTGTCAAGTAATAGAACCATCATCAATATCTGCTTATTCACATAGGTATCGAATGATGTTAAATCAGGGGGAGGATGTTTTTCAATGGTAACACTCTATACTTCACCAAGTTGTACTTCTTGTCGGAAAGCACGCGCGTGGCTTGAAGAACATGAAATCCCGTTCGTTGAACGTAATATCTTTTCAGAACCATTATCGCTCGATGAAATCAAACAGATTCTTCGTATGACGGAAGATGGAACGGACGAGATCATCTCAACACGTTCAAAAGTCTTCTCGAAACTCGATGTTTCCGTTGAAAACTTATCGTTGCAGCATCTATACGATTTGATTCAAGAATATCCGGGATTATTGCGTCGCCCAATCTTGATTGATGAAAAACGCCTTCAAGTTGGGTACAACGAGGATGAAATCCGTCGATTCTTACCGCGCAAGGTGCGTACGTTCCAACTTTTGGAAGCACAGCGTCTTGTCAACGAGTAATTTTAAAAAGCACGCTGCTTCGTGAGCAGTGTGCTTTTTGTTACCGATAAAAAAGGTTAAAATAAAGATAACAAAGGAATAGAAATATATCCTTCGGATTCAAAACTATGAATCCAAGTCATGTCCTCGTTCGTATTCTAGATAAGGAACGAGAAGAAAGGAGTGGACAGTTTGAAAATCGAACGCGTCAATGACAATACGGTCAAGTTCTTCATCACGTACACCGACATCGAACGCCGTGGTTTTGCCCGAGATGAGATTTGGTATAACCGGGAACGGGGAGAACAGTTATTCTGGCAGATGATGGACGAAGCGAATGAAAAAGAGTCCATCTCCTTCGAAGGTCCACTATGGATACAAGTGCAAGCATTTGAAAAAGGTCTTGAAGTCACTGTAACGATCGCGAAAAATGCAGTTGATGGTGAGCAAGTCGATGAAGACGAACTCGATTCACTTTTACGATCAGCGATGTCTGAGACAGAAGATAAAGATACAGAGTTAAGCCAAGATGTTTTATTTGAAACTCGCGATTTCGAACATATCATCGCGCTCAGCCAATATGCGAATGCTCCTGTATTCGCAGAACTTGAAACAGCGCTTTATCAAAAAGATGGACTCTATTTACTGCATGTTCATTTCGAGGATGATGTGAACGTAGAAGCGCAAGAAAACGTCATGAGTTTAATCGCAGAGTATCTCCAGTTCAGCGAACAAATGATACATCCTGTAGCTGAATACGGGAAACAGATCATTGCTTCAGATGTCTTTCCGTTCATTCGGAAACATTTTCCGAACTAAGGTCAGAAAAAGTGCGAGGAAAAGGAGGATCACATATCGTGATACCTCCTTTTGTTCTGGTATTAAGTGAGGGTATAGCCTCCATCTACGATGAGCGCTTGACCGTTGATGTAACTCGCTTTGTTTGATAGTAAGAAACAAACGACCTCAGCGATTTCAGAAGGTTGTGCAGGCTCACCTCGAAGGTGATGTTTCATTGCGAGGTCAAATTTATCTTTCCCGCCATATAACGCATGACTGAGCGCCGTATCGACTGGTCCCGGGCAAATAGCATTAAATCGGTACTTACCATGGAAGCGGGCGGCGTATGTCTTTGTTAGCGTCAGTAAAGCACTTTTAGACGAAGCGTAAGGCAGTAGCATTGCTGGAAACTTAACATGACCTACGATGGCGCTATTATTGACGATGGAAGCACCTTTTGAAAAGCGTTTCGTCGCGAGCTGGATGATTCGTTCGGGTGCGTGATAGTTCACTTGGAATACTTCTTTTTGTTGATCGGAGACACGTTCAGGTGCAAAGGGTTTACCGAAAGTACCTGCATTGTTGAAAATACCATCGATTTCTGGGAAATCTTCTTGTGTTTCTTCAAAGAACGCATCGATTGCAGAGGAATCAGTTAAGTCGACAGGGAAGAAATATAAACGTCCTTCTCCATTTGATTCAAGCGAGGATCCTTTTTCTTCATTACGACCAATCGCAAGGACAGTATGTCCCTCCCGGATGAGTTGAAGGGCAGTTGCCTCACCAATTCCACTTGTTGCACCAGTAATGATATACGTACCCATTTAAACGCTTCCTTTCTGTCATCAGTTTAAATACGATTTGTACTACTTACATAAAAGGAGGGGGATTCATGCTACGACGTGTACAACTTCTCATGACCCTCATCTTGACCATCGGCTTGATTGCCTTTTTATCCTACTATTGGAGTGTCTATATGGTAGGATGGCTGTCCATCGTCATCATTTTGGTCGTCATGAGCGTGTTCGTCATCATTCTACTCGAAAATCGAAACCCAGAACGAACGCTCGTCTGGGCACTCGTCATGATGGCATTGCCTGTCGTTGGCGTATTCGTGTATTTCACATTTGGTCAGAACTACCGCCGAAAACGAATGTTTCGACTGAAGGCAATGCTTGATGAGGAGTCTTACATTAAATATCGTACCCAGTTTAAGGCAGGGGTACACCAATCAGTGTTCCAAGAAGGGCGTTATGGAAAAGTTGTGACACTTATCGATTCAATCAGTCGTCTTCCGATTTCGTATAATACACATACAAGAATCTTGACGAATGGTCAGGAAAAGTTTCCGATTCTTTTAGAAGAGATTCGTCAAGCACAGCATCATATTCATTTGGAGTACTATATCGTACGGGATGATCAACTTGCGCTTCAGTTACAGGAAGCGTTGATTGAAAAGGCCGAGCAAGGAATCGAGGTCCGTTTTCTTTATGATGCCGTCGGATGTTTTTCGACGGATAAGCATTATTTCAAGAAGATGCAGGCGGCTGGCGTTGAGGTTCGCGCGTTTTTCCCTGTCGTCTTACCGTTTATTTCGAGTAAATCGAACTACCGGAATCATCGGAAAATCGTCGTCATCGATGGAACGGTTGCATTTACAGGCGGAATCAACATTGGGGATGAGTATATCGGTCGTGATCAACATTTTGGTTTTTGGCGTGATACCCATCTTCTCGTAAGGGGAGAGGCTGTCTCTGAACTCCAACTGATTTTTCTCCAAGACTGGTATTACATGACCGGTGAACGGCTGTTTACACCGTTTTACATGGAGCCACTTGAGTACGTTGAAGAAGCAACAGGGGGTGTTCAAATCATTGCGAGCGGTCCTGATGAGCCACATGAGGCAATGAAATCACTTTACTTCGGGCTCATAACGGAAGCGCGTGAATCAGTCTATATTGCTTCTCCGTATTTGATACCGGATGAAGACCTGATGACAGCACTGAAGACAGCTGCTATGGCAGGGATTGATGTCCGTATTTTGCTACCGAGCTTTCCAGACCATAAAATCGTATTTTATGCGAGCCGTTCTTATTTTGATGATTTGCTACGAGCTGGTGTGAAAATTTACGAGTACAATAAGGGATTCATGCACTCGAAAGTCATCGTTGTGGACGACGCCATCGCAACGATTGGGACAGCGAACATGGATTTACGTAGTTTTCATTTGAATTTCGAAGTGAATGCTTTCTTATATGGAACGAACTCTGTCCATGAACTAACACGTGATTTTTATGAAGATTTTAGCCATTCGACACAAGTTGATGCTGATATGTTCCATCGGCGTCCATTACGCCGTCGATTGATTGAATCGATTTCACGTTTATTCTCACCGTTACTCTAGAAAAAGGGGACGATTCAGATGTTTGAAGCCATTGATGCTTCTGGTAAACGCATCATGATTCACAGATTTCCCATCCATGAATTAAAAGCGATGTCCTTACGTTGTCCGTATTGCCTGAAGCCCTTGCGCGTCAGGCAAGGACGACGACCACATTTTGCACATATCTCAGCTTGTTCAGGAGAAAGTAGTTTGCATATGTCCTGGAAAAAGCGCATTGCCGATTCTTTAATAAACGCAGGTATCCAAGTCGAAATTGAATGGGTGACTGGAGAGAGACGTTTTGACCTGTGGATACCAGAACAGAAACTTGGAATTGAGATTCAACGTTCTCCGATGTCGGCAGAGGAATGGATTAGACGAGCCTTACTTGATGCGAAACAAGAACAAACGGTTCGGTGGATCGGATTTCATCCTTCACATGGTGTCACGTTGCGATTGCAAGGTTGGATGCGACAAGCATTTTTACAACATGATTACTTGGATCTGATCGTCGAGAATCAAATCCGGAGATTTCGACATCCGGTTCCTTTTGCAAAACATCATGTCTATTGTACGGTTCAACCGCTCTCATTATCTGATTTTCTTTCGAAAGAACCTTCATCATTTCCTCGGAAATTTTCAATCGCTCGATGGCAAGGAATCGTTCATCGCTATCGGCGACGTCCTTTTTATCCTTCATTACCTCCACGCATCCTCAAGATCCCACTGTATCAATCAGGTTTCCATCTACAAAATCTTCCCTCTTTTGCCTTTCTCCCCATCACACGTCTATTATTTCTCCCCGTCCATCCCTTTGAATTTCAAATCGTCGTCTTTTTAGAGATAAAAGGGCGGTACACTTTGAGCCGTCTGGAATATGTCATAAATCAACTGCTTCACCAATTGAATCTATCGATTGAAAGAGATTTGATTGGTGCTCTCGTCAGGGAATGGATGGAGCGGATTGAGGAGGCGAATAAGCTGCTTTAGCAGGAGCACTTCGATTGTTTGTCGAAAAGAAAACAGGTATAACTGAATTAAAGGAGTGAGGGAAATGGCAGAAGTATTAACACGTCAAGATGTTGACGTTACAGAAACATGGAATCTAGAGTCGATTTACGCAACGAACGAAGCGTGGGAAGAAGAATTCGAATCGGTGAAAGCAATGCTCCCATTACTCGTCGAGTATAAGGGTCGTCTTGGACAGAGTGCAGAAACGCTCTATGAAGGGTTACAGTTACGCGACGAAGTCTCAAGACGTCTTTATAAGCTTTATACATACGCGCACATGCGTTATGACGAAAATACAGCAGATAGTTTCTACCAAGCAATGAACGACCGTGCTCGAACACTCGCGTCGCAAATCGGAGCAACACTTGCTTTCATGACACCAGAACTATTAGCTGTACCTGAGTCAACGATTGAGACGTATCTTAATGAGAATCCAGATCTTGCGATGTATCGTCATGCATTTGATGAATTGAATCAAGAGCGTGAACACGTCCTGACGGAAGCGGAAGAAGCGATTCTTGCAAAGGCAGGAGAAGTACTCGGTCAATCCGGTACGACGTTCGGTATGTTGAACAATGCAGATCTGACATTCCCGAAAATCAAAGGGGAAGACGGAGAAGAAACAGAGTTGACACATGGTCGCTTCATCACATTCCTGGAATCATCTGATCGTTCGGTCCGTGAAGCAACATTTAAAGCGATGTATGGAACATATGCGAAATACACGAATACGCTCGCTTCGACACTTGCTGGGTCAGTTAAGAAAGACAACTTCTATGCAGATGTCCGGAAGTTCCCATCGGCACGCGCAGCAGCTTTACACGGTAATGCGATTCCTGAGTCCGTCTATGATGGATTAGTTGAAGCGGTACATGAGCATTTACCATTGCTCCATCGTTACGTCGCCCTACGTAAGCGAGTGCTCGGACTCGATGAACTACACGTGTATGATATGTACACACCGCTCGTTTCTGAGGTGGAGATGAAAGTCTCTTACGAGGAAGCGAAACAATTGATGGTCGAAGGGCTCGCACCGCTCGGAGCAGAGTACAAGCACATCCTCGAAGAAGGGTTGTCTGAACGTTGGGTTGATGTCCGAGAGACGCGTGGTAAACGGAGTGGAGCCTACTCTTCTGGTGCTTATGATACACAGCCGTTCATTTTGATGAACTGGCAAGACAACATCAACAACCTCTTTACACTCGCACATGAATTCGGACATTCTGTCCATAGTTATTACACGCGGAAGTCTCAACCATATCCATACGGTGATTATTCAATCTTCGTCGCAGAAGTTGCCTCAACGACGAATGAAGCATTGTTGAACGACTATCTATTGAAGAAAGTAACGGATCGTAAAGAAAAACTCTATCTATTAAACAATCAACTCGAAACATTCCGTGGAACATTGTTCCGACAAACGATGTTCGCTGAATTCGAACATGCAATTCATGATGCGGCTCGTCTTGGACAATCGCTGACACCGGAATTCTTAACGTCAACGTATTATGCGTTGAATCAAAAATACTTCGGAGAAGAAATTGTATTGGATGAAGAAATCGGTCTAGAATGGGCTCGGATTCCACACTTCTATTACAATTATTATGTCTATCAGTATGCAACGGGCATTTCTGCTGCTGCTGCCTTGACGGATCAGATTCTAGAAGAAGGACAACCTGCTGTAGAGCGATACATCAACAATTTCTTAAAAGCGGGATCAAGTGATTATCCAATCGAAGTATTAAAAGCTGCGGGTGTTGATATGACAACAAAAGCACCAGTTGAAGCAGCACTGCGTCAATTTGAACGTGTCCTAGATGAATTTGAAGCTTTGTTAGCAGAGTGACATCTTTGTGACAAAGTGAACAAAGGGTGGAAAAGAAAAGAGAACCACGATATACTTATATTGTGAAGAGGGTCACATTCCCCAGTCGATTCTCTTTTTCCCCCATCCAATGGTCAAAAGAAAAAGTCCTTCTCGTCATGAGGGACTTTTTCTTTTATCTATGATTGAACACAAAAAGGACAGTGAAGCGTGCTTCACTGTCCTTTTTGTTGTTTTTATCATGCATGTGCCGAATCTTTTAAATGACGCCATACTTTTCCATCACAGTACGATAGAGAAGCACATTTTTGTTGCAAGACCAATTTTTTTAATTCGTGTTCAATCTGGGATTCAGGAGCGTCATAAATAAAGGCGATTTCAGCCGTTGTTGCTGTTTCATACCGTCTCAAGAATTGTTCGAGTGGTGGCTTCGGTTGTTTTTCGATCGTATGATCTAGCAATTCACTTAAGATCGAGACATACACCAAATACTCATAAGGTCCTTCTGCTTTGATCGCTTCTTCGTCTCCAACGAAAGCGAGTGTTGGAAGAATCCGAACATCCCATTCGGTGACTAGTTCGGTTTCTTTCTCGAGCATTTGCTGAATCGTATCCGACGAGACATCACGATGGAACTCATCTAAATCCAAACCATACTCCGTTAATGCCTCTGCTAGCCGCATCAATGATGGTCGACTATAAGCACTTTCTCCTTCGACGTTATGAAGCATTCGAAGGCGTCGCATGAATCGCATACCAAACGTTTTTCCTTGAAGCTCAATTGCTTTTAGAATGACGAGTGGTGACATGTCGCATGCGGATCGTGATGGAGCACATGGAATCGTTGCAATCGTCCGAAGACGGAACAGATGGCCATATTCTAGTTCTAACTTCTTGAGAACGGGTATCAACCGTAAACCATCCGTTTGTGTCACATCTAGAAAATGATAGATTTCCAGAGGTTTCGTCGGTTGTTGAATCGATGGTTCGTCCAATGAACAATAAGATCCGTTACATTGTGCGTGTTCCATCCGTTCACCCCTTCCTGTTGTTATCGTTACCCTATTTTAGCAACGAAAAAAAAGAAAGAGCAAAGGTTTTGCTTGTTCATTTCTACACGAAAAATCAAGAAAGCGCTTTACGTTCCATAAAGCGAACGATTTTATTTTTTGTTTTGCGTTGTGGAATGTCGTGTTCTGAAAGAATTCGCTCGAAATCCTTTTGCCCTTGTTCGAAGTTACTGACCTCAAACTCTAACTCATAATCGGTATGTCCGAGATAGCGACTTTTATCAAGGACAAGCAATCCTTCCGGGAGCACGGTTTCGATTCGTTCTGTCTCTAATCGACCTAAATGTTCTAAAGATCCCTGTAAATCAAATGACTTTAGCTGTTCGTTCATCTCTTCGGAATGAATTAGACCGTATTTGAATAGATCTTCTGCTTCAGTTGATGATAACGTAACATGCGTTTCAAGCAACCCCTCCTCATGAGGTTGTTTTAAAGTCAGTACGAGCCCTTGTTTTTTCTCACGAATCCGTAAAGCAGCACCTTTTTTTCGAAGTTCAAAATCAGGAGTATCAAAATAATCATTTGCTTGCCAAATGGGTTGTTTTGTTGACGCATAATGGGTAAATAACGATAGATATTCTTGTTCAGACAATAAGTTCTTAAATTCGATTTCCAATTCTTGTCTAATCGGAATCACGCCTTTCTAGTTGAATGTCTGAAAATATGATAACATGAATGAGGTAGGAACAGGCAGTGAACCAATACTATTCGATTAAAAGTGGTGACAAATCAGATGACAAAAGAAAATTGGGATTTATTTCTTGCGCCGTATCAAATCGCGGTCGATGAGTTGAAAGTTAAGCTAAAAGCGATTCGTAAACAATTTCAGCAACGGGGAGAACATTCACCGATTGAATTTGTCACAGGACGGGTCAAACCTGTAAAGAGCATTCTTCAAAAAGCGGAACGAAAAGCAATTGCGCGCGAGTCATTAGAACAAGATATGCAGGATATCGCCGGATTACGTATCATGTGTCAATTCGTCGATGATATCATTCATGTCCTTGAGCTGTTGCGCTCGCGCGGAGATTTTAAAATCGTCGAAGAACGAAACTACATTACGCAAAAAAAGGATAGTGGCTATCGATCGTATCACGTCATCATTGCCTATCCGGTACAGACGATCGAAGGTGAAGTTCCGACGTTAGTCGAGATCCAAATTCGAACGCTTGCGATGAACTTCTGGGCAACGATTGAACACTCGTTGAATTATAAGTACCAAGGAAATATTCCGGAAGAGACGCGTGAGCGTCTGCGTCGTGCAGCAGAGGCAGCATTTTTGCTTGATGCGGAGATGAGCCAGCTGAAAGTAGAAATCCAAGATGCACAACTCGTCTTTCAACGCGACGCTAAGGCGTCTGAACGATTAAAAGAGTAGGGGGATGACCATGCATTTTGCAATCACGGCTCGTGATGATGAGCGATCTCATGCGCTGAAACAGCAACTCGAGCAGGCATTGACGGATCGGGGATGTATTCTTGATGTCAGCCAGCCGGAAATCGTCGTCTCGATCGGTGGAGACGGAACGATGTTACAGGCGTTTCATTCGTATCTCGATCAAGTAGAGACAATTACGCTTGTTGGGATTCATACGGGGCATCTTGGTTTTTATGCGGATTGGCGCCCTGAAGAAATGGATGAACTGATTGATCATATCGCGAAGCAGGATTTAGCGACGGTTCAATACCCGTTGCTTGAACTCTCGATTGATTATGCGGACGGTTCACACAACCAACTGCTTGCCTTGAATGAATGTACGATTAAAAGTTTTAATCAGACGCTCGTTTGCGATTTATCGATTCGAGGCGACTACTTCGAAACATTCCGAGGGGACGGGTTGTGTGTATCAACACCGTCTGGTTCGACAGCTTACAATAAGGCACTCGGCGGAGCGATCGTTCACCCGGCGCTCGAAGCAATTCAAATTACAGAGATGGCTTCCATCAACAATCGTGTTTACCGGACGATCGGCTCACCGATGTTGTTACCGAAACATCATGATGTCGAAATTCGTCCCGTTAATCCGATTGATTTTCAGATGACCTATGACCACTATGCTTCAATCATTCATCAAAACGTGACATCGATTCGATGCCGGGTCTCTGATAAAAAAGTGAAATTTGCTCGTTTTCGTTCTTTCCCGTTCTGGCAACGGGTGCGGGAATCTTTCCTGGCAGACGAAAGACGTTAAAGTAAAGGAAATGGAAACATGAATGGATTTCAGCTACAACAGATGGTGACTGACAACGAGGATGGCTGGCGTGTCAGTCATTTTTGTACGACCCGCTTAGGGATTTCGCGAAAAATGTTAGTATCGATTAAAAATCATGGGGATATCACGCGTAATGGTCACCATGTTAACGTCCACGACGTCTTACACGCGGGTGATCATGTCCATGTCTTCTTCCCGGAAGAGACACCAGCACCGGATATGGTGGCGACAGAAGGGGAACTTGATATTTTGTTTGAAGATGATTGGTTGCTCGTCGTCAATAAACCGCCGGGCATGGCATCGATTCCGTCTCGACTGCATCCAGAACGCTCATTATCGAACTATGTCCTTGGTTATTACCGAAAACAAGGAATTCCGTATGCAATCCATATCGTTAATCGGCTCGATCGTGATACGAGTGGTCTTGTCTTGTTCGCGAAACATGGGCTTGCCCATCACCGGATGAGTCTCATGCAACGATCCAATGAATTAGAACGACATTATTTAGCGTATGCACCCGGAAACGTACCGGTACAAACAATTGATCAACCGATTGGTCAAACCGATCATTCCTTCATGGAACGGATGGTACGACCAGATGGTCAACGAGCCATTACGCATATCTTAAATAGCCGTCTAGTTCGAGCCTTTGACCAAGAAATCTCATTACTCGATATCCGACTAGAGACAGGTCGGACACACCAAATTCGTGTCCATCTTGCTTTTCTTGGGCATCCTTTGATTGGCGATACGATGTATCAAGGGAACCCGTTACTTCCGCGTCAGGCGCTTCATAGTGCGTCAGCAACGTTCCTTCATCCTGCGACGGGAGAACGGGTTCGTTTTGAAGCACCACTTCCTGAGGATCTCCGACTGGAAGGATAAAGTACACAAATAAAAGGCAATGGACTCGGTCCACTGCCTTTTATTTGTGTTTAGTCTTCATCGAACATGGAAATCCGAGATTGAGAGGCGATTGCCATGATCAATCCTAGACCGACGAGGTTTACGATCATCGTTGATCCCCCATAACTGATGAACGGTAAGGGAAGACCTGTGATCGGTAAGACACCAATCGTCATCCCGATGTTTTGGAAGATTTGGAACGTAAACATCGCGACATATCCTGTCACGATATAGGTACCAAATGGATCCGCTGTCTCGAGAGCAATCTGAATCAAGCGATAGACGAACAGGAACAAGACGATCAAGACGATGGCAGCCCCGATGAAACCGTAGTGTGAGGCAATCGTCGTAAAGATGAAGTCTGTATGCAATTCCGGAACGAACACTTGCAGTTTCCCGTATCCAACGCCGAACATTTGACCTGAACCTGTCGCGTTGATTGCTTGGACGAGCTGGTACGACAAATCATCCGCATATTCGAACGGTTGCAACCAAGCCATGATCCGGTTCATCGCGTGACCTGGGAAAAAGGTTGCGAGTAAATCATTTTGGAAAAAGAACAGGTAAAAGAAGATGATGACAGCTCCTGCGAACAGACCGAACATCGTCAAAAGCCATTTCCAATTCAGTCCTGATAATAACATCGCACATGCTAAGATGACGCATAGAATCAAACCGATCCCTAAATCGGGCTGAATGATGATAAGACCGAGCGGCAAGGCTGTAACCGCGACTAACTTGATAAGTAACAAGAGATCTCTTTCATGTTGAACATAACGCGCATTGTGCTCGGTAATGACGGCAGCGAGCGTAACGATCAAAAAGAACTTCATGAACTCAGCCGGTTGAACCGTACCGATAACGGGGAATTGATACCAACCGTATGCCCCTTTGATTTCAGTGACGATTGGTGTACCACGGAAAATGACAAGACCGATTAACGATACGATACCTGCTCCATATAAAAACCAGTGGAATCGCTTCAACTGTTCATAATCGATGAAAATGACGACGGATAACGCCATGAAGCCGATGACATACCATTGAATTTGTTTGGCAGAGAAGTTAATGGCACTGATCGCACCTTTAAGCGAAGGTTGTGCTGTATAGATGGCGATGATACTGATGACCATCAGACAGGCGAGTAAAAAAAGCAACGTATGATCATAACGTTGTGTAAATGATTTGAATCGATTCATTTCATCCCTACTTTCTATCTCTTTCTATATTACCGTAATTTATCAAATCCGCAATATCAAGAGCGATGGTTGACAGAAGCGTTACGTTTTTGTAACCTGAAGATAGGTTTTATTACCAGGTACTAATTCAAGGGGGACTTTATCATGAATATTTATCCTTCACTCGAAGGCAAGACGTACGTCGTCATGGGCGTCATCAACCAACGTTCGATTGCATGGGGCATCGCACGTGCGCTCGACGCTGCTGGAGCAAGCCTGGCATTTACATATGTCGGGGAGCGTTTTAAGGCACCACTTGAAAAATTAGGACAAGAGTTATCACGACCGGCTTCTTATTATACGTGTGATGTCACGAGTGATGAAGAGATCGAACAGGTCTTCCAAACGATCCATGCAGATCACGGTAAAATTTCAGGAATCGCTCACTCGATCGCATTCGCGGATAAAGAAGCGCTTCGTGGTGAGTTTTCAGGTGTAACGCGTGAACAGTTCGCGCAAGCACTTGATATCTCTGCCTACAGCTTAACAGCAGTCGTTAAAGCGGCGAAAGATTTCTTTACGGAAGATGCATCCGTCATCACGTTGACGTACCTCGGTGGTGAGAAGATGGTTCCGAACTACAACGTCATGGGTGTTGCGAAAGCCGCATTAGATGCAAGCGTTCGTTATCTCGCTGCTGAATACGGTCAGCAAGGCGTTCGTGTCAATGCAATCTCAGCTGGTCCAATTCGGACAGTATCCGCAAAAGGTGTCGGCGACTTCAATTCCATTCTTGATAGCATCGAAGAACGTGCGCCACTTCATCGTAACGTGACGACAGAACAAATTGGTCAAAGTGGACTGTTCTTGCTTTCACAAATGTCGAGTGGGGTGACAGGAGAAATTCTTCACGTCGATAGCGGATTCCACATTCTTTAATAAACGATCGATTAAGCCGGGCTTTCCCATGCGGGAGGCTTGGTTTTTTTTGTGCTCGATCGGGGAACTATCAAATATAAGTGTCATTAGAAGGAGAGAGGAAGTGCAGAGGATGAACGCAATCGATTTTACAGTCGTACAATATGTCAATCGTCAAGTACGTGTCGATCCACAGCTAAAGACTGAACCAGTCGCTCGAGTTCAACCAATTCGCCCAACTGATCCTTACCGCGAACACGAAGCAGACGACTTTTTAGAAGAACAGGCAAATGCATACGGTGTATTACCAGAACTAAAACTTCCCGGTCGAAGCTTCGACCGGGAAGTTTAATCATTCATTGACCTGTGAAGCGGAATGTCTCATAGACACTCCAAGCACCGTTCTCCAGTTCATACAATAAAGCCATTTTCGTGACGTCCTCTTGGAAACGGATATCTTCCATCTTGAGACGTTCTAGTACATCGAACAGTTCGACATCCGACAGTTCTTGACCGATTGTGATATGTGGCAAGAAATCGTATTTCGGCTTATGTTCGAGTGGTCCCGTATGCAAAGCGCGATGTAATTGTTCTAACTCATCCGTCGGCATTACTTTAAGGAACAAGACATTGTTCGTCGGATGGAACGAACGAGCTCCTTGAATGTGTAGATTAACTGGCTTAGTTTCAGATGCAATCTGATTTAATTCACTAACGATTCGATCAAGTTCTGACTCATCGACCTCTGTTCGCTCCCGTAGCGTGATATGAGGTGTGATCAGTGAATACTTCGAGTCATATCTCTTTCGGTATGAATTGGCAAAATCTTGAACGCGTTTCGATGGAAACAATACAACCCCGATGTTCATCGAAAATCCCCTACTTTCCCCTGAAATGATAACGCTTTACAAAATAATCATGACGGATTCTGGCGTCGATGTCAAAGAAGTTTGAGAGGAGGTTCAGAATCCGTGTATACTAATGAAGTACTTTGTTGGAGAGGTGGATATAGTCATGAAGAAAACACATTCAAAAGAGGTCAAACAGGCAGCTATCGATAAGTTACACGAACGAGGGGTGACGATTCATGCGATCGCTGAGATCGTGTACCAAATGCAGGCTCCCTACACGGTGGATCTGACAATTGAAACATGTGTCAGTTCAGTAGAACGTGTTCTTGAAAAACGTGAATTACAACATGCGATTCTCGTCGGAGCAGAACTAGACATCCTGGCGGAAAAAGGGTTATTATCAGAACCTCTGCTGTCCATCATCCAAAGCGATGAAGGGCTATTTGGCGTAGATGAGACGATTGCGATTGGTGCCGTCAACACGTATGGTTCGATTGCGGTTACGACGTTTGGCTATTTGGATAAAGCAAAGGTCGGTATCATCAAAGAACTCGATACGAAACTTGGGGACGGAAAAGTCAATACGTTCATGGATGATATCGTCGCGGCCATCGCAGCAAATGCATCCGGACGACTAGCGCATCGTTTGCGAGATAAGGAAGACTATTCAGCAGAAGAATTAGAAGAACGTAAGGGGACATACTGATGCGGGGTGCAAGAGCGGCGTGGATTGGTGCATCCATTGCTGTCGTCTTATTTGTGATCATCGCTGTCTCCATTCGGACAACAGGCTATTTTTTATTTGATGCTCAATTATCGTCATATATGTCGCAACACGTCCCAGGGGATTACGTTTCTTGGTTCACTCAACTTGGGTCAGGTCCAGGGGCGATGACGATGACGGTGTTACTTGGAATACTGAGTTATGTTTTGTGGCGGGATCGCATTGCAAGTATCTGGTATGTAATCATGGCAATATCAGTAGGTGTATTGAATCAAGTCGTTAAATTTGCCTTTGTCCGAGAGCGCCCCTCATTAAATGAATTGGTTGGTGGCGTAGGATACAGTTTTCCGAGTGGTCACTCAGCGATGGCTTTTGCCGTCTATACCGGATTTCTCGTCGTTGCGTTTCGTCATTTGAAAACAGGTGGGAAGGTACTTGTATCGATCGTGACGATTGGATTATTCCTCGCCATGGGAGGTTCTCGAATCATTTTAAACGTTCACTATTTCTCAGATGTCATCGGTGGATATTGTTTTGCCGCGATTCTTTTATGTAGCTCCTATGCATTCATCGTCTCCCGTAGAAAAAAAGGAGTGGCTTGATGTTACTGTTAGATGTTGATCATAGTTTATTATTTGATGAAGAGACGATGCGCTCCATCGACAAGCCGACGTTGCTTGTCGAGCGAGTCGCTGGGCGACCTCGTTTCATGACGATGCGAGCGCATCTTAGATTAAAACGGTTAGTATCGATTAACGGTGTTGTTCCGGTGACGAAACGAACGATGGAAGAGTACCAGCAGTTGGAACTCTTTCAAATCGATGCGCCACCGAAGTGGGCAATCATTGACGGTGGAAAGATTTTGATTAAAGAAGGAAAAGTGGATCGTCGATATGAAAATTGGCTTCGTCAATTCAATAAGGAGACATCACTTGATTCCATCCTTGAGTATCTCATCGAAATGGAACAAGTTTCGATTGATGTATATCCTTCTGAGACGTTATCCAGTGTAATCACGCTTCCGCATGAGCCGATTCAACGGACGACGGACGAAGCCGCATTATTAGAAGAACTATTTCGTAAGTATGAAACGACATGAAAAAACCGGACGGTCTCAAGCAGACCGTCCGGTTTTCATCGTTTCGTGCAAGATGTCAAGTTGTTGGTAAAGGAATCTCATCGAACCAGTACACACCGACCGTCTCAGCGCCAGCATGTGCCAAGATGGAAGGACCAAATTGGGTAATGCGTACTTGAAGCTCCGGATGTTCTGTAGAAATCAAGCGCCGTAATTCTTCAGCAGCGGCATGAGCAAGCGTATGACTGACATAAAGCGTCCGATCATATACACCATGAGCACTGATTTTTGATGAAATTTCACTGACCATTTCTTTAAAAGCTTTTTTGATGGAACGAACTTTTTTAAATGGGACAAGTCGTCCTTCCTCATTAAATTGAGCGATTGGTTTAATATTGAGCATGTTTGCTAGTAAAAATTGACTTCCTGAGACACGTCCGCTCCGTCGCATCGTCTCCATATTTCCGATGATCAGATAAAAATGCGATTTGTGTTTGAATGTCTCAAGCGTAGACATGACTTCATCGGGACCTTTACCAGCAGCAACGAGTCGTTGTGCGATCCGGACAAGTTCTTGCTGATTCGCAGCACCTGTATACGAATCAATCGCGTATAAGGGGAAACCGACGGCTTCAGCTGCAGCGACAGAACTCGAATATGTGCCGCTCAGTCCACTCGTGATATGAATCGCATACCCATAATCATAACCATCTTCAAGCAATTGTTCATACAAGGTTACGAAATCACCGAATGATGGTTGAGAAGTCGTCGGTGAAGCGTGGGAATCTTCTCGCATTTTTTGATCAAGCTGTTCAATCGAGATATCGACATACTCCCGGTAAGACTCTCCGTTTAAGATGAGTAAAGTCGGTATCACATGGACTCCGATTTTTTCAGCCTCTCCTGGCTCAAAAAAAGCCATGCTGTCGGTAATCCAAGCAATCTTATCCATGTATATGACGCCTCCATTAATAGAACCATTTTGTTCATCATACCATAGCGATGAAAGCGGAATCACTAGCTAGCGCGTTTTTGTGTGATAGAAGCACTGGAAACGTGTCCAAACCATGAACTGATACCGAAGGCGATGAGTGTTGGGAATAACCATTCTAAACTTTGATCCACTAAAGGCAAGGATTGATAGAACGTTTTAAGATTTCCCGGGAAAAGCGAAAGTTGATTCAACGCACTACAGAATGAGAAGAAAATCGTTACACCAAGAGTTGATTGATAAACGACCGACTTACGACGGAACAGATGACGCATGAATGTCAAAGCGATCAAGACGATGACGATTGGATAAAGGAACATCAATACCGGAACGGCGATGGATAACAATGTCTGCAATCCGACGATCGATACCGTAAGACCGAGAGCAGTCGTGAAGATACTTGCCGCTTTTAAAGATACACGGTTGGAAATCGTCATCATATATTCTGCAAATGCGGTGACGAGACCAACTGATGTCGTCAAACATGCAAGCAGAATTGCAAGACCAAGTACAGCTAAACCGATTGAGCCGAAGGCAGTATTTGCATAATGCTGAAGAAGTGCTGGACCATCAACTTTTCCGATGGCGGCAAAGGTGTTACGTCCGATCATTCCAAGTCCGACATAGACGAGAGTCAAAGCAGTGGCAGCGATAATTCCGGCACGAGTGACGACTTTAAATTGTGCTTTTCGTTCATGAACGCCTCGGCTTTTCAATGTATGCAGTACGACGACACCAAATACCAAGGCGCCGAGTGCATCAAGCGTTAAGTATCCTTGAAGGAAACCTTGAATGAATGCCTGTCCAGTCGTCTCATACGCTTCGTTTGGTGAAGCGATACCCGAAAGTGGCGAAATGATGCTACTGATGCTTAATGCAGCAAGAGCAATCAGTAACAATGGTGTGATGAAACGCCCGATGATCTCAAGTAATTTTCCTGGTCGTAGTACAAGATAAAGTGTGGCAAGGAAAAAGAGACTCGATGAGATGATCAACGTCATTTGTGAGGGAGCACCAAGAAATGGTACGACTCCGAGCTCATACGTGACAACCGATGTTCGCGGAATTCCGAAAAAGGGACCGATTGCAACATAGAGTGCGAACGTCAAGGCAGCACCTACAAAACGAGGGAGTGGTGCAGCAAGTGTTTTGATGCCACCCCCGATAGAGGCAACTGCAAGTAAGCCGAGCAAAGGAAGACCGACACCCGTTACGATAAAACCAAGGATGGCAGGAAGGAACTGTGAACCCGCAAGCGCACCGAGTTCCGGTGGGAAGATTAGGTTACCCGCACCGAAAAATAAAGCAAAAATCATAAATCCTAAAGCAAATGTATCTTTTGTCTTAAACATGTGTTGTCCTCCATTCATCCTAATTTCATAAAAAAAACCTCATCCACTAAGTTTGTGGATAGGCGTCGTTTGCTCAGACGCCTTGTCGAAATGACGAAAAGGGCCTGGATCTTCATTTTCTCAAACGAGAAATGAATCTTCAGTCCCTACTCTTAATCACAATCAGTCGTTCTTGGATGAGCGTTGCGTGTGTCATGTTTAAAACCTCCTGTTTGAATTTTTCTAAGGATAACATGAAGAAATTAATAAAACAATATTTTCTGAAAATTCACCACCGAATTTTTGAAAACAAATAACGCCTTGAGGAGAGATGAGGTCTATACCCAAGACGTTATACATTACACATCAGCTCGTTGCAATCGAGCGCGTTTTTTTGTGACGTTTCAATTTATGGAGGAGCCAAGCGTGAACGACCTCACAGGATTGACGTGGTAACGTCAGTTCAACAAGCGATTCCTGCTGTTGCCCTTTAATGATGAAAAGTCCATTTTCTTCATCGACAGGGGCGATGGTCATTGAACTCGCCTCATTCAGCGACAATTTCACTTCACCGAGTGTCGCATCCTTTAATTTCAGGATGTTCCCATTTGTCGCAAATTTCGTGAATGAGCCAATTCCGTTCACTTTTAACTGATCCATATTGAATTCCTCCTTCTGCTGATTCCAGTACTATCCCTATAAAAAACCGGGGCTAACTTCTATCTTGAAAAGGTTATCCTCATTATAGCGAAGTCTTCACAAGATGCTAGTCTTATTTTATGTGAAAATTCGAAAAATTTTTTAACAATATTGTCATATGGATAGGAATACCTTTTGAGAGGGAATCGTCATGTAAAATTCAAATAGAACAAAAGCATCCTTTTCTAAAAGAAAAAGATGCTAAAGGTCAATCTAACTCAAAACTCCATTTCTTTTTGCGACAAACAAGCGTTCCTCGTCGAAGGATCGATTCTTTCTCCGCTTCAAAATCTTCATGTAATACGCTCATATCTTCGTAGCGTCCTGCTACATATACGGGAATCGTGATATTTCTTGAGAAAACAGACCGTTTTGCACTTTCGAAATTAATCAATACTCCTTCTTTGAGGAGATGACGGATATGAATCATGATTTCAGCTGTTAAGGCGATCGAGGCGACGGATCGTGCGTGCTGACGAAATTTCCGTTGTACGAGATCGGAGATAAGTTGTTCTACTCGTGACCAATCCTTCAAGTAAACAGAAGCATGAAGCCCATCGTGTTCGCTAAAATAGACCAGTTCATTCTCGATCGAGTCAAGGAAAGGAAGAGGTGTCCCTCGTTTCATATGCATTAAAAATAATAATTCTGCGATTTCGACATCCGTCAATACATCGAGCGAATGGGAAGATCGAATATCAATAGCAGTCAAAGGATGACGCTGGACATCCGTTGATTGTGAAAACTGTTGGATCTCATGCGATTCGATGTAATGAAGCATCGTTCGAAACGATTGTTTCGTCTGTTTGAAATCACTTCCTGAAATGAGTAAAGGACGTTTCAAATCGACGGCTGCAGCGAAATCAGAGAAATGTACTCCTGACATCGTTAATCGTTGATTTTCCTCGTCCTCATATAAGTAAAGTAACGCACTCGACATACCACTTCGCTTCCTTTCCATGACTAACTACTTCATAATTTAATAGTAGCAAAACTTCGAATTGCCTGAAAGGATATTTACTTCTGAAAACGGGCATACTACATAGAGAAGCATAAAGAGAGGTGATGGAGCATGTGGGGCTTGCGAAAGCCTTTCCCGGAATTGCGGACCGAGCGCTTCATATTACGTGAGCTCGAAAACCGTGACGCACGCGAATTGTTTAAAATCCTATCGGACGATAAAGTCATGTACTATTACGGATCAGATCCGCTCGTGACGGTCTATGAAGCTAAAAATGTCATCAGTTACTTTAAAGAACAGTTCACGCAAGGTAAAGCGATTCGCTGGGCAATTGCTGATGCACAAACGAATCAATTGATCGGTACTATCGGTTTTCATAACTGGCTGTCCCAATACCATCGGGCTGAAATTGGTTTTGAAGTTAGTCAAGACTATTGGCAACGTGGTGTCGCTTCAGAAGCGGCAAGAGCTGTTCTGACATATGGTTTTGAAGAATTTGCTCTCCATCGAATCAGCGCCCTCGTCGCACCTGAAAACCTCGCTTCTAACGCATTGGTTCAAAAATTAGGATTCAAAGCAGAAGGATTACTAGAAGATTATGCATACAGTCATGGGCGTTTCATGGATTTAACGATGTACCGTATGCTCGCATCTGAATGGAAGGGATGAGGTAGTCAATGGAAAAACAGACACTTGTACTCCTGCATGGATTTACAGGAGGAACAGATTATTTTAATCGGGTAGAAGCAAATTTACGACATTCCTTTGATGTCTTACTACTAAGTTTACCAGGACATGAGGGACTCGATGTTGGTCCGGATACGATTGAAGGCTTTGCAGAATGGGTCATGCATGAACTTGATCGACGTGGTATCGACAAGCCGATCATCATCGGACATTCCTTTGGTGGATACATCACAGCTGCAATTGTTGAAGGGTATGCGGATCAAATCAGTGGATACGGTCTTGTGTATTCGACAGCTAAAGCAGATGATGAACAAGCGAAACAAAAACGAAATCAAAACATCACACGCGTTGAAGAAGTCGGTGTCAGAGAATTCGTCAATGGTCTTGTTCCATCCTTATTCGCTGAAGGGGCAGATGAGTTCGCTGTCGCTGAAGCACTTGAGATTGGATACATGATGACGGTCGAAGGAGCCATTCGTGCGCTCTCTGCGATGCGAGATCGGCGAGATATGACGAAGGTCTTGACGAGGTCAAACGTGAAGGGTGTCATCATTCACGGCACGAAAGATCAACTGATTTCAGAGGAAAGTGCATTTGCACCAAAGAATGATCATCTCATACATCGGTCAACAGACAGTGGACACATGGGGATGCTTGAGACACCGGATGCTTTCGTTGCAATCATCGAAGAGGCATTCAAGTAAGTTTTTGCCCTACAGTCACGTCTGTAGGGCATTTGCTTTGCATTTCAGATAAGATATCTGAAATGATAGAAGTGGAGGGGATACACATGAAAATCGTAGCGATTGAACCAACACCAAGTCCAAATAACATGAAAGTCATCGTTGATGAGGTCTTTTCGGAAAAAGGGCAGACATTCGAGCATGCCTTTGGCGCACCGGAACACATTCAGCGATTACTTGAAATACCTGGCGTTAAGTTCGTTTATCAGGTCAGTGACTTTTTATCGATCGAGCGTTATCCGAAGTATGATTGGCGCTCGCTTGTCATCGATATACGACGTGCGTTCGGTGAAACGTTGAATGACGTTGAACAGCACGAGACAGATGCTGAGTATGAGCCTGTCCATCTATTCGTGCAGTTCATTTTAGGAGTACCGATGCAAATCAAAGGTGTAAAAGGATTAGAAGAAAAACGAGAAGGGCTGTCGGAACGTTTCCGAGAAGCAGCGCTATTCGTTCAACCATTCGTTCAGAATGTCATTAGCGATCGACGTTGGGTGGAACAAGCACCTCGATACGGTGACCTTGACGAAAGTTTGCGTGAAGTAGCGAGTGAGATTGAGATTGCCTATCCAGTCGAACGTATCGAACGTCTCAAGTCGCTCGCAGCAGGAGAGGATATTACGTTTAGCGGTCAAGCGATTCAATCATCCGATTGGAAAGAACGATTCGCGGCGCTCGATGAACTACCTGTTGAGATGGAGTGGGTTCCAGCTTATGCTCGCCTGTTACAGGATGAGAAGATGCAAATTCGGCGTCAAGCGATTGTAAAGCTTGGGATGTTCGAAGATCACCGAGAAGAACTGTTAGAGTATTTGACGAGTGCACTGCATGATCCGTCAGGGATCGTTCGCCGGACAGCAGGCGATACGATTTCAGATTGGGCGATGCCAGAAGCTGAACCAATGATGATGGAAGCGTTAGCGGATAAAAATAAATTAGTACGCTGGCGAGCTGCTCGCTTCCTGTTTGATGTCGGAACGGAACAATCAATTCCAAGACTGCGTGAAGCCATCCGAGACCGGGAATATGAAGTGGCTCTACAAGCCGAACTCGCATTAACGCGGATCGAAAGTGGGGAAGAAGCACTAGGAACGGTTTGGCAGCAAATGAATCGAATGATAGATGAAAGTTCATAAGAACTTAAAAAATAATTGCTTGAGAGAATCATTCGACAAAATGAGTCACTGATTGTATAGGTATATTTTCCCTGTTGTCTAAAAACGCTGGTAAAATAATCAAAATTATGTTGTCATCTTTTTGAAATCGAAATGAAATGTGTTGGAAATGCTTATTAAAACGCTTGCATCTAACAACTAAATCAAGCATTCCAAAATATCCCTGATGAAATTGAAATATTGTTTTGAAATGAAATGTCGAATGACAATTTTCTTCTTTTTCCTGCCCTTTGGTACAGTTAATCTACAATAACGAATTCGAATCATGTAGGTCATCTCTTGGCTGGGCATTATGAATGAGAAAAGGGGAGAATCGGGGATATGTTACTTTTCGCTGAAACTGATTTAGCAGTAGGATACAAGGAACGGACAAAAACAGGGGTATATGTAACGATCGAAACAATCGACAGTCGTACGATTACATTAGTCGCACCAGCAAACGCGGCAGAGGATATTTGTGACGAACTTTTTGCGACAGGATTAGAGCAATTGTTTTCATTCAAGATGAATCCATCGACTTTACCTGTAGCATAAGTGAATAAACGTGCGAGAGAGGAGAATCCTCTCTCGCTTTTTTTTTATGATAAAATTGATAAAGATAAAAGGAGGGATGAGATGAAACGTCTCGTTTTCATTCTGCTACTGCTTACTGTTTGTTTAGCAGGTTGCCAAGAAAAGAAACAACAGGCAACAACAACCACGAACGAACCGATTCAGATTGCAGTCAAAACGACAAAGCAGGACGACATGATGCAATTAAACATTTCTTTAACGAATCCAAATGATCACAGTGTGAACGTGACGTATCCTTCCTCACAACGTTTTCAGGCTCAATTGATTGATGCGAAACAACACGTAACGTATGATTTTGAGAAAGAGCAAGTATTCACGCAAGCGATTGAAAAGGATACGTTCACGAAACGTGAAACGAAACAGTATACAGTTGAATTACCGATCTCCTCTTTAGGTGATAGCACGGAAGTTCGCGTATCGACAATCCGTCAGTTTAAAGGAGCAAGTGCGAAACAAACGACGGACCAACAAATGATTGATTCGAAATGACGATCAACATAATGTGAAGGAGTGAAGCGATTCATGCAACAAGAAATCATCCAAGTAACAGGAGTAAAGCCTGTCATTGACCCAGCACAAGAAGTAAACGAGCGGGTATCCTTCTTGAAGGCGTATCTCAAGCATACAAGTGCAAAAGGATTCGTACTGGGCATCTCAGGGGGACAAGATTCTTCGCTCGCCGGTCGTCTGTGCCAACTGGCAGTTGAAGAGTTACGAAAAGAAGAGGGAAAAGATGTCGCATTTTATGCGGTCCGCTTGCCTTACGGGGAACAACAAGATGAAGCAGACGCACAGACAGCCTTGACGTTCATTCAACCGGATCATTCGCTTCGTGTGAACATTAAACCAGCAGTCGAAGCATCGATGCAGGCGTTCAAAGAAGCGACAGGTGCAGAACTTTCCGACTTTAGTAAAGGAAATACGAAAGCGCGAGAGCGAATGAAAAGCCAATATGATTTAGCCGCTTATTATGGCTGTTTAGTCGTTGGAACGGATCATGCAGCTGAATTCGTGACGGGATTCTACACGAAACATGGTGATGGTGCATGTGATTTGACGCCATTGACAGGACTGAATAAACGGCAAGGGAAACAACTCTTACGTTACTTGAACGCACCAGAAGTCTTGATTGAAAAAGTTCCGACAGCAGATCTTGAAGAAAATCGTCCGGCACTACCAGACGAAGTGGCACTTGGTATGACATATGAAGAAATCGATGATTATTTGGAAGGAAAGACGATTTCAGAAGCAAGTCAAGAAAAGTTAGAGACGCAGTATAAACGTGTTGGGCATAAGCATCATATGCCGGTCTCACCACTCGATGAATGGTGGAAAGCCTAATCCAAAATAAGGAGACGTGATTTCAATCGTGAAATCACGTCTTTTTTCATGTTCTTCGATTCTTCTTCAATTGTTATGGGAAAAGAAGAGAAACGATGATTGAGGAGGCGAGAGTATGACGATTGGGATCATAGGTGGAGGGTTATCCGGCTTGACGGCAGCTGCATTATTCGCAAAACAAGGAACGCCGGTCACGCTTTGGGATGCGGGATTACTTGGAGGACGTGCCACCTCTCAAACCGTAAAAGGATTTACGTTTAATTACGGTGCTCATGCGATTTATGGACGCGATCAATCGATTCTTCGCAAACTAACGAAACAGCTCGGTATCGAAGTGACGTGGCTGGATTTCTCAGCGAGTCGTGCGAAATATGAGTTTTCAGGTCATTTGACGGCAGTTCCTGCGAATGCCTGGGGATTATTGAAAACAGAAGTCATCGAAGGAACGAACAAAGTACGTTTCACATGGGAAATCATTAAAACGATTTTACGAGTCGAACGAGGGGATCCGCAACAATCGATCGGGCAGTGGTTAAAATCAGAACGAGTCGATGAACAAGTGGCACAGTTGATGCTTGATTTGGCATCAACGAACTTTTTTACGGCAGAACCCGAAAAAATTCCGTCAGACGTCTATTTCGAGTATTATCAAAAACTTTTTCGGACGCGCAAGCCTGTCTCATACATCGAAGGTGGATGGCAAGGGTTAGTACAGGAGTTGGAACGGATCATCCTAGAGAACCACGGAGAGATCCTGAAAAAAACAAAAATAACAGCAGTCGAATCGACTACGACAGGATTCTTAGTACGTGATCGAAAGAAACAAGAATGGAACGTCGAACGGATCATCTTTGCCGTCCCACCGCGTGAAATCTTAAAAATGGCGACTCCCACTGACATTCAGCGATTTGTTACACCGTACGCGAGCCATGAACCGGTAGAAGTATTCGTGTATGATCTTGGACTTCATCCGTATATCGAAACACCGTATTCATACATCTACGACCGTTCGCATCGAGCGTTCATCACGGATTTATCGCATTATGATGCAAGTCTTGCACCGAAGGATGGTCAAGTTCTTCAAGCAATCGCCTACCTTGAACACGATCGACTTGAGGATCCTGATTATATTGGACATGTCCGAACAGGAATCGAACAGATGCTTGACGCTCATTTTGCAGATTGGCGACAACGTATCGTCGCAGAACGAACGATCAAACGAGCAGTCGTACAAGAAATCAAATGGAAAATGGGGCAAACGCCGCTTGCGACTCACATTCCGGATCATGCAGGTGTCGCTTTCGTCGGGGACTGGTGTGAAGGTACGGGACAACTCTCGGAGCTTGCGTTCTCAAGTGCCGTCAGCGTCTTCAATCGCTGGACGTGATGTCAAACGACAAAAAAGAGAAGTCGAATCGACTTCTCTTTTTTGTATCTTATGCTTCATTGTTCGAACGTGCTGGATAGAACGCTAGAATCAAGAGTAATGTGAAGGCAATGAGACTCATCATCGGAATTGTCAAGAAACCAAAATAGTTGACCCACTTGATGAGACAGCCGCTTGTACATAACGCTTCGCCATCAGGTAAACGCTCAAGGATGACGTGGTACAAGGCGACACCAAAGCCGGCAAGCACATACAGGCGAACGAAGAGCGGATCGATCGTTTTCGACCGGAATAGCGAGATGAGCAAATAAAAGGCAGTCGTATACATGAATAGTCGTTGCCACCAACAGAGAGGGCAGGGGATGAATCCGCGAATTTCACTGAAATAGAGACTGCCAAGCGTTGCAATCGTTGAGATGATGAACATAAAATGATAGCGTGTCATATGTATCGTCCTTTCTAACGTGTTAAACTAATGCCATCTTATATCATGAGGAGTCGAATCTCACATTGCAAGTGTCGGAAATGGAAATGTTGATCACCTTATCGGAAGAATTGAATATGAGGCGCGCTGCTGAACGATTATTCGTCTCGCAACCTGCGCTTAGTCAACGTCTCGTTGCGATTGAAAGACGCTGGGGAACAAAATTATTCATTCGTTCATCGCGTGGGTTAAGCATCACACCACAAGGAGAAAAAGTAATCGGTCTCGCAAAAGAGATGAATCGGAAGGAACTTGAGTTAAAAAGTGAATTGACGGCAGAAGAGGGTGCCGTTTATGGAACGCTTCGGATTGCCGTCGCTTCCATCATGGGGCAATATTGGCTCCCGCGTGTCTTAAAACGATTCGTTGAGCGTTATCCGCATGTCCGTGTTCAGCTTGTCACGGGATGGTCCAGTGAGATGATGCGTCATATGTTAGAGGAACATTTTCATATCGGGATCATTCGTGGAAACCCGGACTGGAAAGGTGTTAAAGAACGTCTTTTCTCGGATCCGCTCTATTTAGTCGATAGTGAGTTGACGTCAATCGAACAGTTACGCGTGACGGATCGACCATTCATCCAGTTCAAGAGTGACTCAACGTACTATCAGGAAATTTTAGAATGGTGGCAAGATCGGTTCGCAAGTCCACCATCTCGGACGCTGGTCGTCGATCAAATCGAGACATGTAAGCAGATGGCTCTACATGGAATTGGATTTGCGATTTTACCCGAGTCGACGATTCAGCAATCAAATGAAGTCATGCAGCTTCCGTTAAAAACATCGTCTGGAAAAATATTAAAGCGAGATACATGGATTTTGTCTACGGAATCGATGCTTGAACTAAAACAAGTTCAAGCATTTTGGGATATCGTAAAAGAAGAAGGAGGAAGTCAGTCAGATGGAATACGCCATTGAAATGCGGCGCGCGCTTCATAAAATACCAGAACCAGGGTTCAAGGAGTTTAAGACGCAAGCTTTTATATTGGAACAAATTCGTGCCTATCCACCAGATCGTGTCACGTATGACACGTTTGAAACGGGAGTTTTCGTTCGAGTGAAAGGATTGACTGGAAATCGGACAATTGGGTACCGTGCAGATATTGATGGGTTACCGATTGAAGAAGCGACAGGTCTTCCGTTTTGCTCGGAACATCCAGGCTTCATGCATGCCTGTGGTCACGATATGCACACGTCGATTGCGTTGGGATTGATGAAACGAATCATTGAATTGCCGGTCATGGATGATGTCGTCTTTTTATTCCAACCAGCGGAAGAAGGTCCGGGCGGGGCAGAACCGATGATCAAAAGTCCGTTGTTTGAAAAATATCGTCCAAGTGAGATGTATGGTCTTCACGTCGCACCGGAGTATCCAGTCGGTACGATTGCAAGCCGTCCCGGCGTCTTGTTCGCGAGTGCTCGAGAAGTCCATATCACGATCTATGGTCAAAGTGGTCACGCGGCCTTTCCTCATTTGACGATTGATACGGTCGTCGCGCAAGCAGCCTTAATCATGCAATTGCAAACAATCGTCAGCCGATCCATCAATCCGATGAACTGTAGCGTCATCACGATCGGAAAGGTCGATGCCGGGATTCGGGAAAACGTCATCGCCGGTAGAGCAGTTCTTGACGGTACGATGCGCGCGCTCAATGGGGAAGACATGGAAAAACTGGAACGACGCGTTCGTGACATCATTCGAGGAATCGAAGCTTCCTTTGGCGTCAAGATTGATCTGCAATTCGGAAATCGTTATTACGAGGTCGTCAATGACCGACACATCGTTGATAAATTTTCATCATTCGTCAAGATGAATGCGAACTACATTGAATGTGATGCAGCAATGACAGGAGAAGACTTCGGATTCATGTTGAAGGAAATTCCAGGGATGATGTTTTGGCTTGGAGTCGACAATCCGACATCTGGACTTCATCAACCAACCTTGAATCCGGATGAATCCGCGATTCCATTTGTGATTGATTTACTCGATCATTATTTCCGAGAATATGTTTAAAAAGTTTTATGAAATAATGAAGGACATTAAGCTTTCCCTTTCGAAATCAAGAATGGGAAAGCTTTTTATATATGTAAGAATAGGAGTTTTCGAACATTTTGTGAAAAAAATCACGTGCACATGTGAACAATTTGTTACATCAAACATTATAAACAGACATAAAGGGTTATGTTCTCTATGATACGGTTATAGACCATATAGAGAAGTATGTTTTAGGAAGAGGGGGCTATATACATGTTCAATGATCCCGTATTGCTCAGTCGATTGTTGACAGGGCTCACATTAGCGTTTCATATTATATTCGCGACAATTGGCGTCGGGGTACCACTCATGGTACTCGCAGCTGAATTCATCGGTCTGAAACGCAAAGATCCGGATTATATTTTATTAGCAAGACGGTGGACGCGTGGATACGTCGTTACCGTCGCAGTCGGTGTCGTGACAGGGACGGCCATCGGATTGCAATTATCACTACTTTGGCCGTCACTCATGCAAGTGGCTGGTCAAACGATCGCATTACCACTGTTCATGGAAACATTCGCATTCTTCTTTGAAGCGATTTTCCTCGGTATTTACCTGTATACATGGGATCGATTCAAAAACCCATGGTTACACTGGTTGATCGGGATTCCAGTCGTCATCGGTGCGACAGCATCAGCATTCTTCATTACGACGGTCAACTCCTTCATGAACTCACCAGAAGGATTTAAGATCGTCAACGGAACGCTAACGCAAATTGAACCATTAAAAGCAATGTTCAATACAGCAACACCTACAAAAGCAACACACGTCATCGTATCGGCTTATTTGACAGTCGCCTTCATCTTGGCGGCAATCGCGGCGTTCCACTTACTCCGCAAAAAAACACTCTCAGCAGCGGAAACAGCGTATCACAAAAAAGCACTTCGCTTAACGGTTATGGCTGGATTGATTTTTGCCTTCTCGACTGCACTTGTCGGGGACTTCTCAGGGAAATACTTGGCGAAATATCAGCCAGAGAAACTCGCGGCTGCTGAATGGCATTTTGAAACGACAAGTGAAGCAGAATTGATCTTTGGTGGGATACTTGATCAGCAAGAAGACGGCAGTTATGAAATCAAGGGAGCCGTCAAAATCCCATATGCACTCTCGATCCTTGCGGGTGGAGCTCCAGATACAGAAGTCATTGGTCTAAATGAGTTCGCAAAAGAAGATCAAGCACCGCTGATCGTTCACTATTTCTTCGATATCATGGTTTCGATTGGTATGTATTTGGCTGCCATCTCTGCCTTGTTCATCTTGGCATTCCGTTTGAAAAAATTAAATCCTTATAACAAATGGATTTTAAGAGGTGTCTTCATCGGTGGACCTCTGGCGATGATTTCCATTGAAGCAGGTTGGATGTATGCTGAAATTGGTCGCCAACCTTGGACACTTTACGGCATCATGCGGACAGCAGATGCGGCGACGACATCAACTGCCGTCGGTCCGATGTTGATTCTATTCAGTGCCTTGTACTTGATGCTCGGTACGATTTGTACAGTCGTATTATTACGGATGTTCAAGAAAAACCCGGTTGGAAAAGAACTTCAAGAACTTGCTGAAAACCACCACGCGCGTGGGGAAGCTATGTTCGTGGATGATAATAAGTAAGGAGGGAACGATTTGGACGTTCAAACACTAGGAATTACGGTCCTTTGGACTTTCCTGTACGGATATCTCATCGTTGCCTCAATTGACTTCGGTGCTGGATTTTACGCCTTTTATTCAAAATATACGAAGCGGGATCATTTAACGAATCGATTGATTCTTCGTTATCTCTCACCAGTGTGGGAGGTAACGAATGTCTTCTTCGTATTCTTCTTCGTCGGATTAGTCGGGTTCTTCCCGGATACCGCTTACTATTTCGGTACGGCACTACTCGTGCCAGCCTCGATCGTTCTCGTATTGATTGCGATTCGTGGTAGTTTCTATGCATTCGCCAATTATGGATCAAATGACAGCATGTTCTATACGTTCTTATATGGAGCAACTGGTCTATTGATTCCGGCGGCGATGTCAACGACATTGACGATCAGTCAAGGTGGTTTCATTCGTAAAACGAATGAAACAGTCGAGTTTTTAGGAACAAAATTATTTACGAACTTTTACTCTTGGTCGGTCGTAGCACTCGCTATCGTATCCGTCCTCTATATCAGTGCGATGTTCCTCTTGTTCTACGCAGATAAAGCGAAGGATGAAGGGGCTACTCCGCTAATTCGTAAATGGGCACTCTTCTGGAGTGGTCCGACGATTCTTGTCTGTGCACTCGTCTTCTTTGGATTGAAAAATCAAGCGGCATGGCACTATGAGAACATCTTAAACGGGAACTGGTGGTGGTTCGCTGCTAGTTTCATCTTCTTCCTCGTTGCGGTGACACTCGTCTACATGAAGAAGAATTACGGAATTGCCTTCGTCGCGGTCATGCTACAGTATGGAGTGGCATGGTTTGGTTACGGTTATACGCACCTACCATACATCTTGTATCCATATATCGATATCAACAAAGCGGTCGTTAACGAAACAATGGCTTCCGCACTCGTCGTTGTCTTCATCTTCGGACTCTTACTCTTGATTCCGGCGTTGTACTTGATTTTACGACTCTTCTTGTTCGATAACGATTATGTACGTGGGAAATCCTCAAAATAATGGATGAATAAACGCCTCTGCGAATCGCAGGGGCGTTTATAGTATTTTTAAATTGAATCGGGTACACTACTAAGGAAGAGCGATTGTGAAGGAGAGTTGTGAAAATGAATGGAGAGTTTGCAGTAATTGGACTAGGGCGCTTTGGTGGCTCGATTGTCCGTGAATTATCGAAAAATGGCTACGATGTCTTAGCGATTGACTCCGACGAGGAGCGCGTCAATGAATTCATGGGAATTGCGACGCATTCCGTCATCGCGGACACAACGGATGAGAATGTCTTAAAAAGTCTAGGAATCCGAAACTTCGATCATGTCATCGTTGCCATCGGTGAAAATATTCAAGCATCCATCTTGACGACATTGATCTTAAAAGAGCTTGGGGTACAATCGATCACCGTTAAAGCGACGAACGATTACCACGAAAAGGTATTACGAAAAATTGGAGCAGACTTCATCGTTCACCCCGAACGGGATATGGGAGTCCGGATTGCAAATGGTTTAATGAGTTCAAATATTCTTGACTATCTCGACTTATCTCAAGAATTTTCGATCGTTGAAATTAAAGTCAGTGACCGGATGGCAAAACAAACATTGATCGACCTTGATCTACGAAGCAAATACGGAGCGAACGTCGTCGCCATTAAACGTGGAGAAAACGTTCTGATTTCTCTACAAGCTGATGAAATGATTGAAAAAGGGGACTATCTCGTCGTCATTGGTGAAAATGAGGATCTCGACCGTCTAGAGCGTGCGATTCATAAAGTGAAGAACTAAAAAAAAGCTGAGGCGCGCCTCAGCTTTACATTTACTTAATTAAATGAGTTGGAATTCTTTTAATCCGTGTGCGATACCGTCCTCAAGGATTGGTTTCGTGACATAGTCAGCGGCAGCTTTCGTTTCTGGAAGCCCGTTGCCCATTGCAATACCGGTTCCAACGTAGCGGAGCATCTCTAAATCGTTTAAAGCATCACCGAATGCAAAGGTATCTTCGCGGCGAATATTCGTCAATTTCAGGAATTGTTTGATCCCTTCTGCTTTCGAGGAACCGACATTGATGACATCCATTGCGTGTGGATGCCAACGAATGAAATCGAATGCGTCATACCGTTTAACATAATCCGCTTCTTCTTCGGCCGTACAGTAGACGAGCGTTTGGAAAACATCATGCGATAAGAAAGCTTCTTCATCGTGAATCGGTAATGGCATGTCGAGTTCGCCGAGCGAATCTACGACATGCGTGTCATTTGATTTCGTCGTGAAGCCTTTTGTTTCGCCAAGATAAACGAGTGTATGCCCGTTTTCTTTCGCTTGTTGCGTTAAATGCGTTAAATCCGTCTTAGGTTGTGGACGTTTGTAGATGATTTCATTTTGATGAACGACGATTTGCCCGTTATAGCCGATAATCGTATCGATGTTGAGTAGTTCACGGATTCCAGACAACATCGCAGGTCCGCGTCCAGTTGCAAGGGCTACATAGACACCATTTTCTTGAAGCTTACGAATTGCCTGTTTTGTTGATTCCGGAACAAAATGACCATCATGCAATAAGGTTCCGTCGATATCGAAAAAGACGACTTTCTGATTTGCCATGGTTTCACCTTCTCTTTTTAATTGGTCGAAATGACCTGTTCATGTGAAAGTATAGCATAACCAAAAGCGTGTTGCCGGAAGGGAACATGCCGAATAAGGATGAAAAATAGTCCATGTATCGTGTATACTGTACTAAGGACAAAAAACAATGTACTGATAAGGAGTTGCTAGGCATGATTTTTAAAGTATTTTACCAACCGCTTCGTTCGGAAGCACCTGTTCGTGAACGGACAGAAACAATGTATGTAGAAGGGGAAAGCATTCGTGACGTGCGATCAACGATTGACCACCTCAAAGATATCAACATCGAGTTCATCCGCGAAGTCAGCGGAGAATTTTTGACATACGAACAACAACATCCTGATTTCAAGGTTGCGACGTTCGAATGAAGTTCGTCAAAAACCATCAGGCCGCCGTTTTCGCACTCGGTGGACTCGGGGAAATCGGGAAGAACACGTATGTCGTTCAATTCCAAGATGAGATCATCGTCATTGACGCGGGTGTCATGTTCCCAGAAGATGAATTACTTGGAATCGACTATGTCATTCCAGATTACACGTACTTGATCAAGAACAAGGATAAGGTCAAAGGCGTCTTCATCACACACGGTCATGAAGATCACATTGGTGGCCTGCCTTTCTTGCTTAAACAAGTGAACTTACCGATTTACGCTGGTAAGATTGCGATGGGTCTCATCAAGGTGAAGTTAGAAGAGCATGGTTTGCTTCGCAACGCGGAACTGCATGAGATCGATGAAGATTCGGTCATCAAGTTCCGGAAGACAAGCATCTCGTTTTTCCGTACGACACACTCGATTCCGAACTCGTTCGGTGTCGTCGTCAAAACACCACAAGGGAACATCGTGCATACAGGGGACTTCAAGTTCGATTTCACGCCAGTCGGAGAGCCGGCTGATTTAGCGAAAATGGCTGAACTCGGTAAAGAAGGCGTATTGTGTCTTCTATCGGATTCAACGAATGCAGAAGTGGAAGGGTTTACGATGAGTGAACGTGTCGTTGGGGAAACGATCTCAGACATCTTCCGTAAAGCGGAAGGACGGATCATCTTCGCGACGTTTGCGTCGAACATCTATCGTCTGCAACAAGTCGTCAATGCTTCTGTAGAAGCAGGACGGAAAATCGTCGTCTTCGGACGTAGCATGGACAAGGTCATGATGATTGGTCAAGAACTTGATTTCATCAAAGCACCGAAGGGGACGATCATCGAGCCGAACGAGATGAAACGTTATAAATCAAATGAGTTGACGATCCTTTGTACCGGTTCACAAGGAGAACCAATGGCTGCACTTAGCCGTATCGCAAACGGAACACATCGTCAAATCTCGATCATTCCGGATGATCTCGTCATCTTCTCTTCGTCCCCAATCCCAGGAAACGTCGTTTCTGTCGGAAAGACGATCAATCAGCTATATAAAGCTGGCGCAGATGTCATGTACGGTAAACTGAATGATATCCATACATCAGGTCACGGTAGTCAACAAGAGCAGTTGCTCATGTTACGTCTATTGAATCCGAAATACTTCATGCCGATTCACGGGGAATACCGGATGCTGAAGAAGCATATGTCGCTTGCGATGGATGCTGGTGTACCGGAAGAGAACTGCTTCGTCATGGATAACGGTGAAGTACTCGCATTAGATGCGAATGCAGCCGCTATCACTGGGAAGATTCAAGCGAATGCCGTTTATGTCGATGGAAAAGGAATCGGAGACATCGGAAACATCGTCTTACGCGATCGCCGTATTCTCTCAGAAGAGGGACTCGTCGTCGTCGTCGTGACGCTTGACTCGAAGACGAATCGTCTCGTCTCTGGACCGGACATCATCTCGCGTGGTTTCGTCTACATGCGTGAGTCGGGTAATTTGATTAAAGATGCTGAACGTCTACTCAAGCGTTCGCTTGATCAATCGCTTGCGAACCGTAATACGAAATGGACGGACATCAAACAAGTCATCAATGATACGCTCACACCGTATTTAACAGAAAAAACACAACGTCATCCAATGGTCATGCCGATCATCATGGAAGTCTGATTCAAAAAAATCCTCGTCTCCGAAACGGAAACGAGGATTTTTGAATTACGTGGCAGGACCGTATTCCTTGAACGGTTCTTTTTTATCAATCCGATCATAGAACATGACGCCATCTAGATGGTCGTATTCATGCTGGCAGACGATTGCTTTCATCCCTTTTAAACGTAATTTTATAGGATTTCCGTTATGATCGATGCCAGTTAGGGTAATACGCATATAGCGCGGTACATGTCCTTCGACTTCACGATCGACGGACAGACATCCTTCGCCGCCCGTTAAATAGGTCTGCTCGACGGAATGACTGATGATTTTTGGATTATAGATACCAAATTCCAGCAAATCATCACCATCCGGTAAGCGGATCGCGAACATGCGCTTGTTGACACCGATTTGTGGTGCTGCAAGTCCAATGCCGCTTCGTAAATCGTATTTCTTCGCAATTTCATCATCTTGACTGTTGGCGAGGAACTCGCGCATGAGTCGCATCGTTTCCTTATCCTCATCGCTGAGAGGGAAGGTCACTTCTACTGACCGTTCGTGAAGAGCAGGAACGTCTTCGCGTACGATTTCATTCATGGTGATCATGAACAACACTCCTTTCGTCTACAAAAAGTATAGCATAGGAAAGTGGGGAATGATGACAACTAACACAGTAGGAAAATATCGAATGATACAGAAGATGGAATATTCTAGTTTTGTGATTGAATTCACAATGTGAAACGCGAAAAAAATAAAACATTTCCTTTGATTTTAAGGTGTTACAGATTTATACTTGTAACGTAATGAACAAGACACTATAACGTGTCGATTCATGATAATACAGTTTACTCAACTGAATAGGTACACAGACACATGTTCAAAGGATAGTCACACGGGACTTCGTTTTTTGGACACTATTGTCATGTGGGCAAATCAGTCAGAGGAATATTTCGCTGAACGCAGTGAAAGGATGAGGTGAAAAGATGAACGTAAACATGTTTAAAAACGTGGAAGAAAACTTTGAAACGTTCCGCATTCTTGACGAGAAAGGTGAAGTCGTCAATAAAGACGCTATGCCAGACCTCTCGGATGAAGAGCTTACGGAATTAATGCGCCGTCTCGTATACACACGTATCTGGGACCAACGTGCAATCTCACTTAACCGTCAAGGACGTCTCGGTTTCTATGCTCCAGTAGCTGGACAAGAAGCGTCAATGATCGGTACGCAATTCGCTTTGGATAAAGATGACTGGATTCTTCCTGGATACCGTGATATTCCACAAATGGTCTTCCATGGCTTCCCACTTTACAAAGCATTCTTGTTCTCACGCGGTCACATCACAGGTGGTAAGATCCCTGAAGGTGTTAACGTCTTAATGCCACAAATCATCATCGGTGCGCAGATCGTTCAAGCGGCTGGTGTTGCTCTCGGTCTTAAGAAAAGCGGTAAAGAACAAGTCGCAATCACTTACACAGGTGATGGTGGTTCTTCACAAGGTGACTTCTATGAAGGTATGAACTTCGCTGGAGCTTTCAAAGCACCTGCAATCTTCGTCGTTCAAAACAACCGTTTCGCAATCTCGACACCTGTCGAAAAACAATCTATGGCGAAAACAATCGCTCAAAAAGCTGTCGCTGCTGGTATCAATGGTATCCAAGTCGACGGTATGGACGTTCTTGCTGTATACGCAGCTACGAAACAAGCACGTGTTGAAGCACTCAACGGTGTTCCGACATTGATCGAAACATTGACTTACCGTTATGGACCACACACACTCGCTGGTGATGATCCAACACGTTACCGTACAAAAGACATGGATGATGAGTATCAAGCACAAGATCCACTCGTCCGTTTCCGTGCTTTCATGGAAGCAAAAGGTCTTTGGAACGAAGATAAAGAGAACGAAGTCATCGAGCAAGCAAAAGCTGACGTTAAGGAAGCACTTGCACAAGCTGACAAAGAACCAAAACAAAAAGTTACAGATTTCATCAACGTGATGGCTGAGAAGCTTCCACAAAACCTGCAAGAGCAGCTTGATGAGTATACAGCAAAGGAGTCGAAATAACCCATGGCACAAATGACGATGATCCAAGCGATCACTGACGCAATGCGCGTCGAGATGAAACGCGACGAACAAGTTCTCTTGTTCGGTGAAGACGTCGGTAAAAACGGTGGGGTATTCCGTGCGACAGAAGGTCTTCAAGATGAGCTCGGCGAAGACCGCGTCTTCGATACACCACTTGCGGAATCAGGTATTGGTGGTCTTGCTGTTGGATTCAGTCTGACAGGATTCCGTCCAATCATGGAAATCCAATTCTTCGGATTCGTATTCGAAGTATTCGATTCAGTCGCAGCACAACTTGCGCGTCTCCGTTACCGTTCAGGCGGCACATACAGTGCACCTGTTACAATCCGTTCACCATTCGGTGGCGGTGTTAAAACACCGGAACTTCACGCAGATAACCTCGAAGGACTCATGGCTCAGTCACCAGGACTTAAAGTTGTCATTCCTTCAACACCTTACGATGCAAAAGGTCTTTTGATCGCGTCAATCCGCGACAACGACCCAGTCGTATTCCTCGAGCACATGAAACTCTACCGTTCATTCCGCGGTGAAGTGCCAGAGGGCGATTACACGATCGAACTCGGAAAAGCTGATGTTAAACGTGAAGGTACAGACGTAACAATCGTCACTTACGGTGCGATGGTACACGCTTCACTTAAAGCAGCTGAAGAGCTCGAAAAAGAAAACATCAGCGTCGAAATCATCGACTTGATGACAATCAGCCCAATCGACATCGATACGATTCTTGCTTCTGTCAAGAAAACAAACCGTGTCGTCGTCGTTCAAGAAGCACAAAAACAAGCGGGTATCGCTGCAATGGTTGCAACTGAAATCCAAGAACGTGCAATCCTTGACCTCGAAGCGCCAATTCTTCGTGTTGCTGCTCCAGATACAATCTTCCCATTCGCACAAGGTGAAGACGTCTGGATCCCAGATCACAAAGATATCGTTGAGAAAGTCAAAACTGTCTACAATTTCTAAGAGCATTTCGGAAAATAAGGAGAGGGGTTCATTCTCTCCTTGCTTCCGTTTTTACAGATAACAATCGACTAGAAGAGTGAACTAAAAGGAGGCATATTCAAATGGGTTTATTTGAATTCAAATTGCCGGATATCGGTGAGGGTATTCATGAAGGTGAAATCGTAAAGTGGTTCGTAAAAGCGGGCTACACTGTCAAGGAAGACGACGTTCTTCTTGAAGTACAAAACGATAAAGCAGTCGTTGAAATCCCATCACCAGTTGATGGTACTGTTAAAGAAGTAAAAGTTGACGAAGGTGTCGTAGCTGTCGTTGGCGACGTCCTCATCACTTTCGAAGTCGAAGGCGAAGGTTCTGCTCCTTCTGAAGAAGCAGAGCAACCAAAAGCTGAAGACAACGCAAAAGACGTTCAAGATACGGATCAAAAAGTGGAAGACAAACCAAACGAGGTTCAAATCCATAAATCAGAACGCGTCATCGCGATGCCATCTGTCCGTAAATATGCACGTGAAAAAGGTGTCGACATCCGTGAAGTCCAAGGTTCTGGAGACAACGGTCGTGTCGTCAAAGAAGACATCGATGCATTCGCAAACGGTGGTCAAACTTCTGAAGCACCAGCAACAGAAGAAAAAGCACCAGCTGCAGCTGCTTCTGCACCAAAAACAGAAGTTAAGCCATACGTTGCTGCTCAACCTGAACTTGAAACACGCGAGAAAATCAAAGGAATCCGTAAAGCGATTTCGAAAGCAATGGTTAACTCGAAACATACAGCTCCACACGTAACACTCATGGACGAAGTCGATGTTACGAACCTCGTAGCACTCCGTAAAAACTTCAAAGAAGTTGCGGCTGCTCAAGGTACGAAATTGACTTACCTTCCGTTCGTCGTAAAAGCATTGACTGCTGCTGCTAAAAAATACCCAGCAATCAACGCATCAATCGACGATGTAAACGAAGAAATCGTCTACAAAAACTACTTCAACATCGGTATCGCTGCAGATACAGACAACGGTCTTGTCGTACCAGTCGTTAAAGATGCAGATCGTAAATCGATCTTCTCACTCGCTGACGACATCAACGACCTTGCTGGTAAAGCACGCGAAGGAAAACTTTCTGGCGACGAGATGAAAGGTGGATCAATCACGATCACTAACATCGGTTCTGCTGGCGGTCAGTGGTTCACACCAGTCATCAACCATCCAGAAGTTGCAATCCTCGGTATCGGCCGTATCGCTGAAAAAGCAGTCGTTAAAAACGGCGAAATCGTTGCTGCACCAGTTCTTGCACTTTCATTCAGCTTCGACCACCGTCTCATCGATGGTGCAACTGCACAAAACGCGCTTAACTTAGTTAAACGCCTATTGAACGACCCACAACTTCTCATCATGGAGGGATAAGCAATGGTAGTAGGTGAATTCGCACAAGAAACAGATTTACTCGTAATCGGGGCTGGCCCTGGTGGTTACGTTGCTGCAATCCGCGGCGCGCAACTCGGTATGAAAGTAACAATCGTTGAACGTGAAAACGTCGGCGGTGTTTGCTTAAACGTTGGATGTATCCCATCAAAAGCCTTGATCACTGCAGGACATAACTTCCAGCATGCTAAAGGTGCAAGCGATATGGGGATCACTTCTGAGAATGCAACTGTCGATTTCTCGAAAGTTCAATCTTGGAAACAATCTGTCGTCAACAAATTGACTGGCGGCGTTAGTGGTCTTCTTAAAGGGAACAAAGTCGAGACTGTCGTTGGGGAAGCTTACTTCCAATCAGAAGATACAGTCCGTATCATCAACGAAGATTCTTCGACTCCTTACAAATTCAAGAAATGTATCATCGCGACAGGTTCGACTCCAATCGAACTTCCAGCTTTCAAATGGTCAAAACGCGTCCTTTCTTCAACAGGCGCATTGAACCTTCCTGAAATCCCGAAAAAACTCATCGTCATCGGTGGCGGATACATCGGGATGGAGCTTGGTACAGCGTATGCGAACTTCGATACAGAAGTCGTCATTCTTGAAGGAACAAAAGACATCCTTTCTGGTTTCGAGCCTGCTATGACGCAAGTCGTTAAGAAAAAGCTCAAACAAAAAGGTAACATCACAATCCACAACGAAGCACTTGCTCAAAGTGTAGAAGAGTCGGAAGATGGCGTTAAAGTAACATTCGAAGTCAACGGTGAAGCACAAACAGTTGAAGCGGACTACGTCCTCGTTACTGTCGGTCGCCGTCCGAACACTGGTGATCTTGGTCTTGAAATGGCAGAAGTCAAAGTCAGCGACCGTGGTCTTGTCGAAATCGACGATCAGTGCCGTACTTCAAACGAAAACATCTACGCAATCGGTGATATCGTTCCAGGACCACCACTTGCACACAAAGCTTCATTCGAAGCTAAAATTGCTGCTGAAGCAGCTGCAGGACACCCTGCATACCTCGACTACAGCGCGATTCCAGCGGTCGTCTTCACAGATCCAGAACTCGCTACAGTCGGTTACACGGAAGCACAAGCAAAAGAAGAAGGACTCGATTACATCGCGTCTAAATTCCCTTACGCTGCGAATGGTCGTGCACTTGCACTCAACGAGCCAGACGGCTTCTTGAAAATGATCACTCGTAAATCAGATGGTCTCTTGATCGGCGCACAAATTGCTGGTACAGGCGCATCTGATATGATCGCTGAAATGGGACTCGCAATCGAGTCTGGTATGACAGCTGAAGATATCGCACTCACAATCCATGCACACCCATCACTCGGTGAAATCGCAATGGAAACTGCTGAAGTTGCAATCGGTAGCCCAATCCACATCATTAAATAATATCGAAACACCTTATACACGGGGAGCCGACCGTGTATGAGGTGTTTTTTTGTTTGGTCTTGATACAAAAAAGGAAAAGAAAAAGTAAAAATCGGAGAGGGTGGACGCACATGGAATCCGTGACTACCTTAGAGGAGCTGTATTACGTATCGGAAATGGATAAGGTTCGTTTTGTCGGCTGGACGACTGCACTCGCCCGCTATGATTTTGCTGTCGTCTGTACGGGACAATTCTTCGGGAAAGTACTTGTCGTCAGTTTAACCGGTGGTCAGTCAGCGTTACTCGATCAACAGGATGTGTTGAATGGAGATGTCTTAATTCGTACATTTGCGATTGAACGAGAGGATGTCGAAGTAATCGGTGAAGCACTCGCAGCATTCATTCCTTGTTCACCAAACGATGAATACGCAGAATGAAATGACAAAAAAAGCAGTAATCCTCATTGAATAAGGATTACTGCTTTATCTTGTCTTCACCGAATCGCATTCGATTGTTGAATGACTTTGATCGTCTCAAGCGAATGATCTTCAAGACCTTGAACCGGAAGACCGGCTTCGATGTTTTCTTTAATATAGGCAAGGTTGTCTGCAGTGATCATTTCGCCTGGGATGAAGATAGGAATACCAGGTGGATATACCATCATGAATTCAGCCGAAATCCGCCCGACCGCATCGACCAACGGAATCGTCTCTGTCTCTTCATAGAATGCATCACGAGGACTGAGAGCGAGCGCTGGAATGTCTGGAAGAACAATCGAATGATCAGTCGTCTCGGCGCCATTATTTTGATAACGTGCGACAAGTAACGACATCGCATGTAGAAAGGCATCAATCGTCTCTTCTGAGTCACCAGACGTGATGATGACGAGAATGTTGTTCAAATCAGAAAGTTCAACTTCGATCCGATGTTCTTCACGTAAGAACTCTTCGACGAGGTGACCAGAAATGCCAAGCCCTTTGACGGAAACAAGCACTTTCGTTGGATCAAAGGCGAACGTCGCACTCGAATGAAGATCGGATTCACCGAAAACAGCGAGATAAGGAAGCTTCGCTAATCCAAAGCGCATCCGTGTCGCAAGTTCAAGTGCCCGACGATTCATCGCTTCACCGTTGATCGCAAGGTGACGCCGAGCGCAGTCAAGAGAAGCCAGCAACAGGTAAGATGTCGATGTCGTCGTCAACATCGAGAGCACTGCTTGAACTTTATCTGGAGAGACAAGTCCGCGACGAACGTTCAGGACAGAGCTTCCTGTAAGTGAGCCACCGAGTTTATGCACGCTGGTTGCGGCAAGATCAGCTCCTGCTTGCATCGCTGACAGCGGCATATCTTCGTGGAAGGCGATATGGACGCCGTGTGCTTCGTCGACGAGTACCGGAATACCTTTACTATGGGAAAGCTTGACGATGCTCTCTAAGTCACCAGCAACGCCGAAATAGGTCGGGTTGATGACGAGAACTGCTTTTGTATCGGGATGAAGTGCAAGGGCACGTTCTACCGCGCTTGGTGTGATACCGTGTGCGATTCCGAATGTCTCATCGAATTCAGGGTGAATGAAAATCGGATGCGCACCAGAAAGAACGATAGCTGACATCACCGATTTATGCACGTTCCGAGGAACGAGAATTTTATCATCAGGTCCGACGACACTCATGATCATCGCCATGATGGCCGTTGAAGTTCCTTGTACGGAAAAAAACGTTTCGTCGGCATGGAAGGCTTGAGCTGCCAATTGATGAGCTTCTTTAATGATTGCCTTTGGATGATGGAGATCATCAAGGGGAGCGATATTGATTAAATCGATATCGAGCGCATTCTGACCGATGAACGATCGAAAGGCTGGATCCATTCCCTGACCATTTTTATGACCGGGAATATGAAATTGAATTGGTTGACGTTTCGCATGCGCAAGTAGCGCATCGAATAAAGGTGTATCGAGCTGTGTTAAGCTTTTTGTTTGCACCAGATTTCCCCCCTTAAAACCGAATAAAAATACAATCAAACAAGCTAACTATAACAAGTTTTCGGACGGTTGCAACTGTTTTATGCTTCTTTTGCGTGTAAAATAGAAAAGTGCAGAAAGGAAGTGGGAATGATGGCATTGAATTATCCGCTCAATTCCGATTGGTCGACTGAAGAAATCGTGAAAGTCATCGACTTCTTTAATTTAGTCGAGCAAGCGTATGAGACAGGTGTTGAAAGACAACGGTTGCTTGAAGCGTATCGTGAATTCAAGCAAATCGTCACCTCGAAATCCGAGGAAAAACAGTGGGATCAGTTTTATATGGAAGAGACCGGTTGCTCGAGTTATCGGACGATGCAACAAGCGAAACGTCAGGAAGAACCGATTGTTCGTATGAAGAAATAATTGGATTAAAAGATAAGACTCCTATGCGATCGCGTAGGAGTCTTATCTTTTAATCCGACTGGAAATGTGCGGGAAATGATCAACATTTGTTTAAAGTGGAAAGGAAGCGGCTATATACTACATACAAGACGTTGGCCTTACAAATATGTGAAACTGTATTTTTTAAAATTAGATGCTTTACATCTAAGTTGAATCGTACTATTATAGATTCAATCCACTAATAAGTCGCAATTGTCTGACAAATTAAACCTCTGTTTATCCCGCGAAGGAGTGTGGTTACTGTGAAACAAGTGATAGAAGCATACAAGAGAAAAGATGCAGAAAAACGCATTCCTGTATTGCGTCTCGAAATCGATTATGAGCTTGCTACATTACACGATGCGATGGTGGCAAGTGACGCAGAAGCTGTTGGCGCAAGTAAAGAGCGCCTCGAAAAATATCGTCAAGAGATGGTACGTCTTGAAGCTTGATTTCAACGTTCCGATCTCTACCTTATAATAAAATATCAACTCTTCAACCAGCGAACTGTTCGCTGGTTTTCTTTTTTTGTTACTATAGAAGAAGCTGGAAACAACGATGAAGGAGTGAACTCAAATGCAGATTGAGTTGGATGCGATAGATTTGATCAAACGAGCGGGAAAGTACATTCGCGAAAAAATTGATGGTTCGTATCACGTCGAACAAAAAACCGGAAAAAGCGATTTAGTGACAGAGATTGATCAAGCCGTCGAGGATTTATTGATTCAAGGTATTTTAGATCGCTATCCGAATCATCATATTTATGGGGAAGAAGGGCGAATCGCTCGACCCGATACACTCGAAGGCACGATCTGGTTCGTTGATCCGATTGATGGAACGATGAACTTTATCCGTCAAAAACGAATGTTTGCCATCTCGATTGCGATCATGATAGATGGTGAGTTACGTTATGGATTCGTCTACGATGTCATGGCGGACGAGTTGTTCCATGTCATCAAAGGGCATGGTGCTTATCAAAACGGCATACGATTACCACAAATCGAGGAGCGGAGTGTTAAAGAAGCAATCATCTGTATGAACGCGACCTGGGTGACACCAAATCGTCGAATCAATACGGATCGTCTTGCGCCACTCGTACGACACGCAGTAGGTGTACGAGCAATCGGTGCAGCATCACTTGAACTCGCATGGACAGCTGCAGGGCGTGTTGACGGGTATATCACGATGCGTAATATGCCTTGGGATTACGCAGCCGGTCAGTTGTTGATTGAAGAGGTCGGTGGGCGTGTCGGAACGATCACAGGTGAATCGATGTCATTTCTCGAACAAACGAGTGTGCTAGCAGGGAGCCAGACGTTCGTTGAAGATGTGTTGACATTCGTACAAACACAAGAGGATTGAAAAAAGGTTTCTTTCGTCTTGAACGAAAGGAACCTTTTTGTTCATGCTTGTTTTCGTAAACGTGCCTTTAAAACGAACCCGGCACCCATCGTAACAATCATTAAGATGACAGAGGCGATCGTCATTGGGACGTTTTGTTCCGCGATGAAGATGCCGATGGCTGCCATGGATCCTACGGCAAGCATGGCGAGTAATAAAAATAGCAGGCGCATGTTTTTTCCCCCTCTACCCGTGAGTACGTTAACAGTGTAGCGTGAATGAAGGATAATGAAAAGGCTTTCGGAGTGATGTCGAATCTTAGTCATTGCCAATTAGGACTCTACCTGTGCTATACTCTTAAAGTTGACCGAAAGTATGATAAGATTTATTTAAATGAATAGAAAGAGGTACACACCTATGACAACATTAGTACGAAATGATTTACGCAACGTTGCGATCATCGCCCACGTTGACCATGGTAAAACAACATTAGTCGATGAGCTTTTAAAACAGTCTGGAACGTTCCGTACGAACGAACAAGTCGAAGAACGCGCAATGGACTCAAATGACATCGAGCGGGAACGTGGAATCACGATTCTTGCAAAAAACACTGCAATTGACTACAAGAACACACGCATCAATATCGTTGATACGCCAGGACACGCCGATTTCGGTGGAGAAGTTGAGCGGATCATGCGTATGGTTGATGGCGTCATCCTCGTCGTCGATGCACGTGAAGGCTGTATGCCACAAACACGTTTCGTTTTGAAAAAAGCACTCGAGCAAGGACTTCAACCAATCGTCGTCGTCAACAAAATCGACAAACCGATGGTCCGTCCTCTTGAAGTCGTCGATGAAGTCGTGGATCTCTTGATCGACCTCGGAGCTGACGAAGATCAACTCGAATTCCCAGTCGTTTATGCATCGGCAGTCAACGGCTCAAGTTCATTTGAACCTGAATTAGAAAAACAAGAAGATACAATCACAAACGTTCTTGATTTAATTCTTGAGCACACACCAGCACCTGTCGATAACACGTTGGAGCCGCTTCAGTTCCAAGTGACGATGCTTGACTATGATAACTACCTCGGACGGATCGGTGTCGGTCGTGTCTTCCGTGGAGAAATCAAAGTTGGCGATAGCGTTTCGCTTTCAAAACTTGATGGTTCAACAAAGAACTTCCGTGTTACGAAGTTGTTCGGTTACTTCGGTCTAAAACGTGTCGAAATCGAAACAGCAAAAGCTGGAGATTTGATCGCGATCGCCGGTATGGAAGATATCAACGTCGGTGAGACGGTTTGCCCAACTTCACACGTTGATCCACTCCCATTATTACGTATCGATGAGCCAACGCTTCAAATGACATTCATCGTCAACAACTCGCCATTCGCTGGTCGTGAAGGGGATCTCGTTACTTCACGTAAAATCGAAGAGCGTCTTGAAAAAGAACTCGAAACAGACGTTTCACTTCGCATCGAAAACACGGATTCACCGGACCGCTGGATCGTTTCTGGTCGTGGGGAACTTCACCTCGGGATCTTGATCGAAAACATGCGCCGTGAAGGATACGAAATTCAAGTATCGAAACCGCAAGTAATCATCAAAGAAGAAGAAGGCGTCAAAGTCGAGCCATTCGAACGCGTCGTCATCGATACACCAGAAGAGTACACAGGTTCTGTCATGGAATCGATCGGTCTCCGTAAAGGTGAATTGACGAACATGCAAACAATGGACAACGGTCAAACGAAGATGGAATTCATCGTTCCTTCACGTGGTTTGATCGGTTACCGTAACGAATTCCTTTCTGCTACACGCGGATACGGAATCATGAACCACACATTCGAAGAATACCGTCCGTTCATCCAAGCGGATATCGGTGGACGTCGTAGTGGTGTTATGGTCTCAATCGAAACAGGTAAAGCAACTGCTTACGCGATCTCAGCTCTTGAAGACCGCGGAACGATCTTCATCGAGCCTGGTATTGAAGTATACGAAGGTATGATCATCGGCGAATGTAACCGTGATGTCGATCTCGCTGTCAACGTCGTTAAAGCAAAACAATTAACGAACATGCGTGCATCTGCAAAAGACTCAACGAACGTTCTTAAACGTCCACGTGTCTTCTCACTCGAAGAGTCGTTGACATTCTTGAACGAAGATGAGTACTGTGAAATCACACCACAATCGGTTCGTCTCCGTAAACAAGTCTTGAACAAAAACGAACGTGAAAAGCAAGAAAAACGTCGTCGTCTAGGTAAAGATTAAGTCTTGAACGAATAGGGGGACTGGCAATGAATGCACAAGCTGCCGTTGCTTCTGATTTCTCGAAATACGATATTCCGTTCATCGCGAAACTTCTCGGTATCGGAAGTGATCCGAATAACATCGAAGCGGGATTTTATCCTTTAATGATCACCGTCGTCATCTTGACGCTTGTCGTCTTTAAGTTAGGATTTGCTAAGGAACTAGCATGGTGGAAATCACTGATCGTCTATCTCTTGCTCGCCGTCTTCTCGGCAGCATTGACGCTTGTCTTCTGGACATGGCCGATTCCTGAAGTACTCTTAGCGATGGTCTTCGTACTTGGTATTTATCGCTTCCGGATGTGGATGGTCAAGCGTGAACGTGAACGGACAGCTTCTTGACGGAAGCATGTCATGAATCAAAAGAACGAATCTCTTCGGAGGTTCGTTCTTTTTTTTGAGCCAATTCAGATGCATGATTTAAAGCGTAGCGGGAACAATGATACTAAAAGGGGGAGAAAACAGTGAAAATAAGGTATGTCATACCCCTACTGTTAGCGGGTATCCTGATGGGGTGTACACAAACGTCAGAAGAATCGTCAACAGAGGAAACGAATCAGACGACACAAGAAAACAATCAACAGGATTCAGGTGATCAAGAAGCGACGCAATCATCTCAAGCGCAAGAAGGCGTCATATTTAAAGAGCTAAACGCTCCGTGGAATATTGTCCGAGAAGGAGAAGTATTTTACATCACGGAACGAGAAGGAACGATTGTCAAAGGAGAAAAAGATGATTATGAACGGATGCGCCTTCAGCTGAAAGAGGATGTCCTCGCTGAAGGAGAAGGTGGATTGCTTGGGATGGTACTTGATCCTGATTTTAAGGACAATAAGACAGCATACGTCTACCATACGTACGCCAAACAAGGACAAGCGACGAATCGCGTCATCGCGATAAAAGAAGAGGGTGATCAGTGGACGGAAGAACGTGTCTTACTCGATGATATTCCCGGAGCGACGATTCATAACGGGGGACGACTGGAGTGGGGACCTGAGGGCGCACTCTACGTCACAGCAGGAGACGCAGCGAATCCCGAACTGGCACAAGACATTGATTCGTTGGCAGGAAAGATTTTACGTATCACATCTGAAGGGAAACCGTTCGAGGGGAATCAAGAAGGATACGTCTACAGTCTCGGTCACCGGAATCCACAAGGACTTGTTTTCGTCGATGATCAACTGTATGCAAGCGAACATGGGCAAAGTGGGCACGATGAAATCAACCGAATCGAACAAAAGAACTATGGATGGCCGACGATTGAAGGGAAAGAACAAGCAGATGGACTGGTGACGCCGTGGTATGAAGTAGGAGAACAATCTGTTGCACCAAGTGGAGTTGCAACGGCAGAGAATACACTTTATTTTGCAACACTTGTCGGACAACGATTACAAACCATCGATCTAGAGACGAAGCAAGTCAAGACGATCGTCGAAAATCAAGGTCGGATTCGAGATGTCTGGATTGACGAGACATCGATTTACTATATTACAAATAATACGGACGGAAGAGGGAATCCATCGGCAGATGATGATCGACTCGTTCGAATCAATCGATGAACAACAAAAGGTCTGTCAGGGAATTTCCCCGCAGACCTTTTGTTTACCAGTGTTTTCGTTTCGTTTCCCAAGTCGGGTATAAATGAAATTGTCCAGAAGCGTGGCGTTCAAGTGTCCGTTCTTCTACGCGTGATCGACACTCATCACAAATGTGGACACGAACAGGTTTATTGCGTAATCGCTTCGCCGTGAAGGACCAATCATCAATCGTTTCACGCTTATCGCAAATCGTACATTTCACTCGCATGCCAGGTCCTCCCTTTTTTTCTTAGTATATCATATTAGAAGATTATTCAGATGTAAAAAAGGGAAACGAGAAGTATATATCGAAATATCATCACTAAGTCGTAGAGGGGGTGATGTCATGGCAAATAAAGTTGAACAACAGCTCAACTCAGGTCAACTAGAAGCACTATCGCAATTACCACTCGTTTTTTTGATTACGCATGATCAATCCAAACATTGGCCCATCACACATGCAATCAGTTGGGTACATGCGACGGATTCGCAAACGGTTCGTTTTGCAATCGAAGCAGATTCTCATCTCGTTAAAACATTACGAGAACATCCGGTCTTCACGTTGATCTTTTTTGCAGATCAGTCGACGTACAGCTTAACGTGTACGGACGTCAAGGCGTTTACGCCGCAAGAAGACCTTCCGTTGCCACTCGCTTTTTATGAGGGACGCGTTGAGGAGGTGCGTGACATCTTGTTTTACGGAGCAGCTGTCACACAACGACCGACTATCGAAAAAACATACGATGAACAGGCAGCCGAACGGTTGGATCAACTCGTTCATCGCATCCTAAAAGCGTAACATTCATCACAAACTCGACTCTAAAGGGGCGAACGATGGAATGAAAAAAATATACGTACTTGATACTAATGTCATGCTTCACGATCCACTTTCTCTTTTCCAATTCCAGGAGCACGACGTCGTCATACCAGCGATCGTACTAGAAGAACTAGATGGAAAAAAACGCAACATGGATGAGGTTGGACGTAATGCACGAGAAACAGCTCGCATCTTAGACCAATTACGGGAAACTGGTCAGCTTCATGCGGGAGTGCCACTCGGAAACGGCGGTATTCTTCGCGTCGATATTGGGGACTCCATTCATGAAGGTTCGCCGTTTACGCATGAATCAAACGATAATAAGATCATTGAACTGGCGTGGTCGATTCATCGGGAACAACAAACCGAAGCGACCCCACGAGATGTCATTCTTGTCTCAAAAGATATCTTAGTCCGCGTCAAAGCGGATGCGTATGGATTAGTCGCTGAAGATTATATGACAGATCATATCGCTGATTTGACCGGTCTTTATACAGGATTCATCGAAGTAACCGTCGATCAGGAGTATATTGATGCCTTTTATCAGGACAAACGGCTTTCGGTGGATGTCTTGCCAGAAAAAGTGCAACCGAATGAGTTCGTCATCTTAAAAAGTAACATGTCGAAAGCTTCAGCCATCGCCGTCGTTGATCAGAACCTGCCGATCATTCGGGCACTTTCGATCGATGTCGACCAAGTCTGGGGCGTCATTCCACGAAACGTCCAACAACGGATGGCATTTGAGTTATTATTACGTGACGATGTACCACTTGTGACACTCGTTGGTAAGGCAGGTACCGGAAAAACGTTACTTGCACTCGCTGCGGGTCTCCTGCAAGTGGAAGACGAGCATAAATATAAAAAATTGGTCGTTGCTCGTCCTGTCGTACCGATGGGAAACGATATCGGCTACTTGCCGGGTGAAATGGAAGAGAAGCTTCGTCCGTGGATGCAACCGATCTATGATAACCTCGAACACCTTTTCAATACGGGATCGGGAGACGAACTAGGTAACATTCTCGCCGGAATGAAGACGATTCAACTGGAAGCGTTAACGTATATCCGGGGACGTAGTATGCCGGGACAATTCATCATCATCGATGAAGCGCAGAATTTGACGAAACATGAAGTCAAGACGATTTTGACACGTGTCGGTGAAAACTCGAAAATCGTGTTAGTCGGGGATCCGCAACAGATTGATCATCCGTATCTAGATGAGTATTCCAATGGTCTATCCTACGCTGTAGAACGACTCAAAAATGAGAAGATGACGGGACACGTTAAACTCGTCAAAGGGGAGCGCTCGAACTTGGCACGCCTCGCAGCCGATTTACTATGAAAAAACGTGGTGCGTCTATTCAGGCGCACCACGTTTTCCTTATATGACGGTAACCGTATGAACGGATTTGACGATCCGTTGTCCGTGTAACAGATGAACGGGTCCATCTGCTAACACTTTGCCGTCTTGTGAGAACTGCAGATACACTTCGTCGAGTTGCTCAAGTGGAAGTTCAACCGTTTCTTCGCCTTCGAAACGAATAGCGATCGCGTCCGGTAAGAGCTCGGCATTCCGGATGAACGGCGCAAGCGCCATGGCGAATGACCCTTGAAGCGCAGCTTCTTTTTCAGCACGTGTCATCGGACGATTGTGATCCGTACGACTGCCTTCCATGATGCCTTTATCCCACGCAGCCCCCATTTTCGCGTAGTACGCTTCTTGTTCACTTGTGTCGGCTGGTTGACCGATTTTCTCGATTTCCACCTTTCGTTCATCAAAGATCCAGACTGTCGGATCAATCGTTAACTGATGTCGTACTTTACCGTTAATCGGAAAAATCATTTGTTCTACCCCCTAAATGTGTAAGTCCAACAAATCCATTATACCGAAACGTTGAATTGTTGGCGAAAGTAAGGTAAAGTTTAGCTATAACAGGAACGCGTCATTTGATGAGGAGGGATTGGATTGTCAACTGAAATCGAGACAGTTCATCGCCAGCGCGCTCTTGAGCTACTAGAAGCGGATGCACAAAAAATCCGCCGGTTGATCGAGGTCCAGCTTGCGAATTTAACGATGCCACAATGTCCTCTTTACGAGGAAGTATTGGATACACAAATGTTCGGATTATCCCGTCAAATTGATTTTGCGGTACGTCTTGAACTGATTGATGCGGGTGAGGGGAAACAATTACTCGAATCACTTGAACAGCAATTATCTGATTTACATGATGCGGAGACGTGCTGATTTTCTACTCAAACGTGAAATGCGGCGTTTGGGTATTTTTTTTTAGAAAATGAAAAAAGGACGTGTACATATGTTAGCGAAGTTTAAAGAAAAACGAGCATTTTTTGACTATGGTCTCTTCTTTACGATGCTCATCCTCATGGCGATCAGTACGGTCATGGTCTATAGTGCGAGCGTGTGGAACGGTGGAGATTATGCGAATACGTCCTTCTTTGAGAAGCAGTTGATGTTTGATGCGATGGCGATCGTGCTGTTCCTTTTTGTTTCACAAATCAATCATGAGGTGTTCCGTGGACCAGTGATTCGTTTACTCTTGTACGCGATTACATGGTTGATGTTGATGGCGACGCTGTTTTCGGCACCACTAAACGGGGCTCGCGCATGGTTGAACTTCGGTATCTTCTTGATTCAACCAATCGAGCTTTGTAAATTCGTGCTCGTCGTCGGACTTGCGAGTTATTTTGATCAAAAGCACAAAGGGAAAATGGACGGCGTGATTGGGATCGTCCATCACTTCATCCATCGTCAAATTCCAGCGACGTCTCCAGGAAGACGGATTTTACTTAGTTTCTCGGACTGGATCTTGATTCCGATGGTTGTATTACTTGCACCTTACGCGATCATCATTCGCATGCAACCGGATGACGGCGGATTGTTCATTCTGTTACTCATCACGGCGATGATTTTATTCGCAGTTGGATTACCGAGTGGTTACATCATGTTATGTGTCGTCACCGTACCAATCATCTTCTTGTACGCATGGAATAATTTTTCGGATAATCAGATGCAACGGATTCAAGCAAGTTTGAATCCCTTCCTTGACGCAGAAGGGAAGGGATATCAGCTCATCAACTCCGTCATATCAATTGCCCACGGGGGATTATTTGGAGTAGGTCTCGGGAATAGCTTTCAAAAGTATGGCTATCTACCAGAGCCTGAAACCGACTACATCATGTCGATCATCTCGGAGGAGCTTGGATTCGTCGGTGTCCTCGTCGTGCTTGGTCTACTGTTCTACTTGATGATTCAAGGTGCGGTCATCGCTAATCGGTGTGTCTCGCTTTACTCGAGCATGCTCGCTCTCGGGATATCCGGTATCATCTTCATCCAGACATGTATCAATATCGCGGCCATGTCCGGTCTGTTTCCAGGTACAGGTGTTACCTTGCCATTCATCAGTTACGGTGGGTCATCGTTACTCGTCATGAGTACGATGCTTGGTGTAATGGCGAACATTTCCATGCAAAACAAATATCGAGTGGCTTATCAGAAAGAAGTGCGGACTGCACGTTCGATGAGTGCCACAAGCTCATTAACTAAAGGGGGAGCATCAGTTGACTAAAATCCAGAAGATTCTCGTAGCAAACCGTGGGGAGATCGCGATTCGCGTTTTCCGTGCAGCGACAGAACTCGGTATTCGTACCGTTGCCATTTATTCGCGAGAGGATATGGGTTCTCTTCATCGCTATAAAGCCGATGAAGCGTACCGGATCGGAGAAGGGAAAAAACCGATCGAAGCCTATCTCGATATTGAAGATATCATTGCAACAGCGAAAAAAGCCGAATGTGATGCGATCCATCCTGGTTATGGATTCCTCTCTGAGAATATTGAGCTAGCCAAACGTTGCCGTGAAGAAGGAATCATCTTCATTGGACCGCAAGAAGAGCATCTGTATAAGTTCGGGGATAAAGTACGAGCACGGACGACAGCGATTGAAGCCGGTCTTCCTGTCATTCCGGGAACGGATGGTCCGATCTCATCCATTGATGAAGCATATGCGTTCGCAAAAGAAGCAGGCTATCCACTCATGGTCAAAGCATCGCTTGGTGGCGGTGGACGCGGTATGCGTGTCGTCCGGACAGAAGAAGAGCTTCCAGACATGATCGAACGTGCGAAATCTGAAGCCTTGAAAGCATTTGGTTCGGATGAGATTTACGTCGAAAAATTAATCGAACGACCAAAACATATTGAAGTTCAAATCATCGGTGACGCCCATGGGAACATCATTCACTTGTTTGAACGTGATTGTTCCGTACAGCGTCGTCACCAAAAAGTCGTCGAAGTGGCACCTTGTGTGACGCTATCAGACGAAGGTCGACAAAAGATTTGTGACGCAGCCGTCACATTGATGAAGCATGTCGGATACGAAAATGCGGGTACGGTCGAATTTCTCGTGACACAAGATGAATCTTTCTATTTCATCGAGGTCAACCCACGTGTCCAAGTCGAGCACACGATTACGGAGATGATCACAGGCGTTGATATCGTCCAGACACAAATCCGTGTTGCTGAAGGCGAATCGTTACATAGCGACCTCGTTGGTATTCCGCAACAAGAAGACATTAAGATGCTTGGTTTTGCGATCCAAAGCCGAATCACGTCAGAAGATCCGGAGAACGGTTTCTTGCCGGATACAGGGAAAATTAAAGCCTATCGTTCACCAGGCGGTTTTGGTGTACGTCTCGATGGTGGGAATGCTTATGTCGGAGCGGAAATCTCACCATATTATGACTCACTGCTCGTAAAAATCTCGACGCATGGTTTGACATACGACCAAGCCGTCGCGAAAATGCGTCGAAACTTAAGTGAATTCCGAATCCGTGGAATCAAGACGAATATCCCATTCTTAAGCAACGTCTTGAAGCACCATGCGTTCGTCAGCGGCGATTACAACACATCGTTCATTGATGATACACAAGAATTATTCATCTTCCCGAAACGTCAAGACCGTGGAACGAAACTTTTGACGTACATCGGAGAGGTTTCCGTCAATGGATTCCCGGGAATCGGAAAATTGGACAAGCCGCTTGCACGTGACGTCCGGATTCCGAAAAATCTCCCGACAGACTATACACCAGGTGCAAAAGCGATTCTCGATGCGGAAGGTCCAGAAGCCGTCGCAAAATGGTTGGCAGCTCAGGAGAATGTTTTGTTGACAGATACGACATTCCGTGATGCCCATCAGTCGCTCCTTGCGACGCGGATGCGGACGAAGGATCTCGTTGCGATTGCAGAGGCGGAAGCGAAACTGCTACCTGAACTGTTCTCTGTCGAAGCATGGGGAGGCGCGACATTTGATGTCGCCTACCGATTCTTATCGGAGGATCCATGGGTTCGTCTGATGAAATTACGTGAAAAGATGCCGAACGTCCTCATTCAAATGTTGCTTCGTGGTGCGAACGGCGTTGGTTACAAAAACTATCCGGACAATGTCATTCACACGTTCGTCAAGGAAGCAGCACAAGCTGGAGTTGACGTCTTCCGGATTTTTGATAGCCTGAACAACCCGGAGTCGATTCAACTTGCCATCGATGCGGTCTTGCCGACAGGTAAAATCGCGGAAGCAGCTGTCTGTTATACAGGGGATTTATTCGATGCGAATCGACCGAAATATCACCTGCCGTATTACGTCAATCTAGCGAAACAACTGGAAGAAAGCGGCGCTCATATCATTGCCATCAAGGATATGGCGGGTCTCTTGAAACCGGAGGCAGCCTACGCGCTCGTATCAGCACTTAAAGATGCGGTATCGCTACCGATCCATCTCCACACACACGATGCGAGTGGGAACGGGATTTATACGTATGCGCGTGCGATTGATGCAGGTGTCGACGTCGTAGACGTCGCGGCATCAAGCATGTCGGGACTGACGAGTCAGCCAGCGGGTGGTAGCTTGATTCATGCCTTAAGTGGTCATCCACGTCAACCGCTCGTATCAGCACAGAAGTTTGAACAGATTTCGGATTATTGGCAGGACGTGCGTCATCTGTATCAAGCATTCGAACTCGATATGATCGCACCGAATCCAACGGTCTACGACCATGAGATGCCGGGTGGACAGTATTCGAACTTACAGCAACAAGCAAAAGCGGTTGGACTTGCGGATCGTTGGTCTGAAGTCAAAGAGATGTATGCGCGTGTCAATATGCTGTTTGGCGATATCGTCAAAGTCACACCATCGTCAAAAGTCGTCGGAGACATGGCACTCTTCATGGTTCAACATCATCTGACAGAAGAGGATGTCTTGCACCGTGCAAGTGGACTTGATTTCCCGGATTCAGTCGTCGAACTGATGAAAGGGGAGCTCGGAACACCACCAGATGGTTTCCCGCAAGACGTTCAACAGGCTATTCTCAAGGGAGCTGCTCCTCTGACAGAACGTCCAGGTAAGATGATGGAACCACTCAATTTTGATGCAATCAAACATGAGTTGTTCGAAAAACTTGAACGTCCAGTTACAGAATTTGATGCACTCGCTTACGCGCTCTATCCAAAAGTCTTCATGGACTACAGTTCGTATGTCGCGCGATATGGTGATATCTCTGTTCTTGATACGAATACGTTCTTCCATGGAATGCGTCTAGGGGAGACGATCGAGGTTGAAATCGAACGAGGCAAGACACTCTACCTCAAGTTGATTCAAATCGGTCAGCCAGACGATCATGGGATGCGGACGATCTATTATGAGATGAACGGTGTTCCTCGTGAAGTCGAAGTCAAAGACATCAGTATTAAGGAAAGTTCATCAAGTCGTCCAAAAGCAGATCGAAGCAATGCGAAACAAATCGGTGCATCAATGCCGGGTAGCGTGCTGAAGGTACTCGTCGAGACGGGTACACGTGTCCGTAAAGGAGAGCAACTCCTCGTCACGGAAGCGATGAAGATGGAAACGACGATCCAAGCACCGGAAGACGGTGAAATCAAAGCCGTCCACGTCAAGGAAGGCGAAGCCATCGCAAGTCAAGACTTACTGATTGAATTCGTATAAGGTCACAACGAAAAACAGGCGCACGCTCGGCGGGCTGCCTGTTTTTCATTCAATACGTAGTGGGAGAGGATACGATTGAACATTATTTGTTGGGTACGAAGTGATTTTCGATTACAAGATAACCACATGTTGGCACGTGCTGTTGAATTACTAAATGAAAATCCGAAGGCGACGGTCGAGTTCGTCTTTTGGCTCAATCCGGATTACATCGGAGAATATGAAGCACGGCAACAATATTTCTTCCAAGCGCTCGAGATGTTTTCTGATGCCTGCAAAGAGAAAGAGATGCCAATCCGTTTCATCGAAGGCGATGAACAGGCTTTCTTAGACGCAACTGGTGATGCGGACGTTTTGTTATTTAATGCGGAATATGTCGAACCATTCAAGACGCGAGATGAAAAAATCATTAAAAAGCGTAAAGATCGTCAGACGGAGCGACTACTAGACCGACATCTTCTTCACCCACATGACATTAAAAAGCAAGATAGAAAGTTCTATAAAGTATTCACGCCATATAAGAATGCATTCATGAAAAAAGATATTCCTGCACCATATGAAGTGAAATGGCAAACGCTGCGGGATCATTATCAAAAGCGTCAGCACGATAATAGTTTCATCAACGCTTATTTTAAAAAGGCAGAGTCGGAAGCCGTCTTCCATCCTGGTGAAAAGCAGGCGAAACAACGCTTGAAGAAATTCATCGAACAATCGCTTGAAGATTACGAAGAGAATCGTGATTTTCCTGCTGTCGACGGTACGAGTTTACTTTCTCGCTATTTACGGACTGGAGAAGTCGGCATTCGGACCGTCTATGCGGCTGTTCAGGAGGCAAAAGAATCAAAAGGGAAACAGACCTTCATCACCGAACTCATCTGGCGTGAATTCTATTACATGATTTTAATGCATTTCCCGGAATCAAAACGACAAGCCGTCAATACGCAATATCGGGAAATCGAATGGGAAGAAGATGAAGCGGGCTTCAAGGCGTGGTGTGAAGGCAAGACGGGCTATCCGATCGTTGATGCAGCGATGCGGCAATTGAATCAAACGGGGTGGATGCATAATCGTCTACGGATGATCGTCGCTTCTTTCCTGACAAAAGACTTGTTGGTCGATTGGCAGAAAGGCGAACGATATTTCCAGCAGAAACTCGTTGATTATGAAGCGGCATCAAACATCGGGGGTTGGCAATGGGCAGCATCAGTCGGAACGGATGCCGTCCCGTACTTCCGCGTCTTCAATCCGACGACTCAATCGAAGAAGTTCGATAAGGATGGAGCGTTCATTCGAAAGTATGTCACGGAAATCAAGGATTTATCAAAGCAGTATATTCATGAACCAACTGCTGAGCAACGCAAGGATTATGGCTATCCAGAACCAATCGTCGCACATGACGAAGCGCGAAAGCGTGCGATTGCTCGATTCAAATAATGAAAAAAGGATGTTCCTCGCTTGAGGAACATCCTTTTTTTACGACCTTATTGAAGACGACTATTTGCCTTGCGCGTTCGGAATGCATGGTACGTCAAGTAAGATAAGACCCCGAAGTAACATGTGATCAAGAAGGCGTGGAGTAACGGCACATACGTTGCATGTCCACCAAGAACGATCCAAGCCCCAGTGGCGACTTGGCACGAGATGAAGAACGTCGCGAACGCCATACCAATCGTTGTCGTCCGATGCTTTAAGCGTATCGCAACGACATGGACGAATAAGGTGAACAGGAACAGTAATCCTGCCATGATCCGGTGAATCATCTGCACCCACGCTTCGAACGTCATGGAAGGTTGAGAACAGACAGGCCAACCAACGCAAGCATATGTAGCCCCGACGTGGCGCACGTAAGCCCCCGTATAAACGACGATCAGCGTATAGATGAGTAGACCGTACAAGAGCTTCCGTAAGAATGCTGGGACAGATTCCCTGAATTCCTGACCCGGACGCTCCATGATCAACAGTGTCAAAATCAATAGCGAAGCAAAGGAAATCAAAGAGATTCCGAAATGTAACGCCATGACGAGGTCTGATTGTTGCCAAACGACTGCTCCAGCACCGACGATCGATTGAATCAACATGAAGATAAAAGCAAGAAACGCAAAGATCTTCGTATCTAATCGATCCTTGAAGGCAACGAGCGTCCAGAGACATAAGGCGATGATTAAGAGTCCAACGACTCCAGTCACAGCGCGGTGACTATATTCAATCATCGTTTCAACACTAGGGTTCGTCGGAATGAGTTCCCCGTGACAGAGTGGCCAATCCGTTCCGCAACCATCTCCCGAATCCGTTTTTGTGACTGTCCCACCCATCAGTAAGACGATCATCATCGTAAACGTGACGAAGGCTGAAAACATCGAAAGTTTTCGATTCAAGATTTGGACACCACCTTTCTAAAAAAATACGAAATACATGGATTTCCATAGGTCTAGTATCGCATAAAAAGTACTGAAAGGGTTGCAATCTTTTAGAACAACGCTATTCTAGTATTAGGTAAATATGGTGAACTGTGATGAAAATCACATAGATTTCACATTTTGTTCATTATGTCGAAAGTATTTTCATACGTCACGGTCCTCGATATGTGGTATCTTTTATAGAGAAAAGGGCGTTTCGTGGCATGTCTGTGTTATTTCTGTGAAGAAATTACGTGAAGCCTAGGTGCTAAACGGAAGCAGACGGTGAAAAGGAGGGAACAGCATGGCGAAAGTTACTGGAGAGGCACTGGATATGGCGATCGAGCAAGCAGATCAGCCGACATTCAAGGACTATATTACCCTAGCAAAAATGGGGATTGTCCGTGCCAATCTGATTACGGTCTTCGCGGGGTATGTCGTAGCAGCATCGTACATAACGGATGATGTCCTGTTGTATCTATGGCAAACCAAGTGGATGTTACTGTGGACGCTTCTTGGGAGTGGGTTGGTCATTGCCGGAAGTTGCTACCTCAATAACTACATTGACCGGGACATCGATTACAAGATGGAACGGACGATGGGAAGACCAAGCGTTACTGGGAAGATGGATGGACAGCGGATACTCGCACTAGGACTCGGTATTCTTGCGACCGGTACGGTATTGTTGTTGATCGTCAACCATGTGGCGGCAGTGTTCGGATTGATCGGATCATTCGTTTACGTCGTGATTTATACGATGTGGTTAAAGCGGACGCACACGATCAATACAGTCGTAGGTGGTATATCAGGAGCTGTGCCACCAATCATTGGATTTGCGGCAGTCACTCCGACGCTTCACATTGATGCGTGGATTTTATTCCTCATCATGTTCGTGTGGCAACCACCACATTTCCTTGCACTCGCGATGCGACGAACAGAGGAGTATCGGGCAGCAGGTATCCCGATGTTACCTGTCGTAAACGGATTCGCGATCACGAAACGACAAATTGTATGGTGGATTGCAGTACTCATTCCATCATCACTCCTCTTAGCACACTATGGCATCATCTACATGATCGTCATGGCATTGCTCGGTGGATATTGGCTCTATATGGGACTGAAAGGTCTGAAGATCCAAGATGAACAAGCCGAAATCAAATGGGCGTCGAAGATGTTCTTCTTCTCACTGTTTTATTTCACGGCTTGGATCGTGACGGTCGTACTCGTTTCTCTCTAAAACGATTTGACATAATTCACGTACACCATTACGAAAGACAAAATTGGGGACAAAGAAAGTGGGGATGGTTGTGAAAAAATCAGTAAAAATGCTCTTCCGGCTTCTTCCAATCGGCTTGATGGCACTTATGTTATCAGGTTGTGGAATTCCGGAATTGTCTGCGCTACAGCCTCGCGGAGAAGGCGCTGAGATGCAACTTGAGATCATCAAGCTTAGCTTGTGGGTCATGTTGTTCGTCCTTGCGATCGTAGCCGTCATTTATATTTACGTACTTATGAAATTCCGTCGTAAATCAGGTGATAACACGGTTCCGAAGCAAGTCGAAGGGAACCATACGCTTGAAATCATCTGGACAGTCATTCCGATTCTTCTTTTGATCGTTCTTGCAATTCCGACGATCAAAACAACGGTTGAACTCGCAGATGCAAAAGAAGCGAAGAAAAACGAACAAATCAACGTTACAGCAAACCTCTACTGGTGGGAGTTCGAATACCCAGACAAAGGTGTTTCGACAGGACAAGAACTTGTCATTCCAGTCGGTAAACGTGTTGCTGTTAACTTGACGTCTAAAGACGTCATTCACTCATTCTGGGTACCAGCTCTTTCTGGTAAAACAGATACGAACCCAGGTCTTGAAAACGAAATGTGGTTACAAGCAAAAGAAGCAGGCACTTACTACGGTAAATGTGCCGAGTTGTGTGGTCCTTCTCACGCATTGATGGACTTCAAAGTCGTTGCACTTGAACAAGACGACTACGACAACTGGTTGAAAGATATGAAAGCTGCGAAAGAAGCAGAGACGAAGCAGCTTGATAAAAAGAATGAAAAGAACTGGACGACTGGCGAGAAAGTCTATGCCCAGAACTGTCTCAGCTGTCATGGTGGCGGAAAAGTCGCACCTAGCTTGACGAACTTCGGTGATCGTCAACGTATCGCGGGTTACCTCGACCATGATAAAGAAAACCTCGAAAAATGGATTCGCGATCCTCAAAAAGAGAAACAAGGTACGAAAATGCCTGGATTCTCTGAAGATCAGATCAGCGATGAAGAATTGAGCGAATTGGCAGATTATCTATTGGACAAAAAGCTCCAATAATTTTTTAAGGGGGAATCATAGTGGGGACACATACTATGGGTATGCCGCAGAAAAAAAGCGGCATCATGGACTGGCTAACGACAGTCGACCATAAGAAAATCGGGATTCTCTACATCATGTCTGGATTGTTCTTCCTTCTAGTCGGTGGCGTAGAAGCCCTAATGATTCGTTTTCAATTGATTAAACCGATGAACGATTTCGTCAGCGGTGAACTCTTTAACCAATTGATCACGATGCACGGTACGACGATGATCTTCTTGGCAGCGATGCCGATGTTGATTGGATACATGAACGCAGCAGTACCGCTTCAAATCGGGGCACGTGACGTTGCGTTCCCATTCTTGAATGCACTTGGTTTCTGGTTGTTCTTCTTCGGTGGAGTCTTGTTGAACCTTTCTTGGTTCTTCGGCGCTGCACCGAACGCAGGGTGGACTGCATACGCACCACTCTCGACAGTACCTGAGTCTCTCGGTGTAGACTTCTATGCGTTAGGACTTCAGATTTCTGGTTTCGGTACACTTATGGGGGGAATTAACTTCCTCGTTACGATTTTGAACATGCGTGCACCAGGTATGAAACTGATGCGGATGCCGCTCTTCACATGGACAGCATTCGTTGCTTCTGCCTTGATCGTTTTCGCATTCCCACCACTTACGGTTGGATTGTTCCTCTTGACGTTCGAGCGACTCTTCGGAGCGCACTTCTTCGACCCGGCAGCGGGCGGGAACATCGTCATCTGGGAACACCTCTTCTGGATCTTCGGTCACCCGGAAGTTTATATCTTGATCTTACCGGCATTCGGTATTTTCTCTGAAATCATTCCTACATTTGCTCGTAAGCGTCTCTTCGGTTACACGACGATGGTCTTTGCGACGATGTTGATCGGTTTCCTCGGATTCATGGTATGGGTCCACCACATGTTCACAGTTGGTCTCGGTCCGGTCGCAAACGCGATCTTCGCCGTAGCAACGATGGCGATTGCTGTACCGACAGGGGTCAAGATCTTCAACTGGCTCTTTACGCTATGGGGCGGTAAGTTGACGTTCCCAGTCGCAATGCTTTACTCGGTCGCGTTCATTCCATCATTCCTTGTTGGTGGTATGACAGGGGTTATGCTTTCTGTTGCACCTGCCGATTACCAGTACCATGACAGTTACTTCGTAGTAGCTCACTTCCACTACGTTATCGTTGGTGGGGTTGTCTTTGGTCTCTTCGCAGGTCTTTACTACTGGTTCCCACTCATGTTCGGGAAACAGCTCAACGAATTCTGGGGAAAAATTCAATTCTGGTTGTTCTTCATCGGCTTCCACTTGACGTTCTTCCCGCAACATATTCTTGGTCTTACAGGTATGCCACGTCGTGTCTTCACGTACTTGCCAAACCAAGGCTGGGAAACAATGAACTTACTTTCATCAATTGGGGCAGCCTTCATGGGTGTGTCGACGATCGTTCTCGTCATTTCGATTGCAGCAGCATTGATGTCAAAAGAATATGTAAAACGCGACGTCTGGGGAGATGGACGTACACTTGAGTGGACACTTCCAGTTCCAACTCCAGAGTATAACTTCGCTCAAATCCCACTCGTCAAAGGTTTGGATACGTATTGGCTCGAAAAAATGGCAGGAAACAAAACAGTTTCTGTATCGGAAGAAGTCGGCGATATCCACATGCCGAACAACACGATCTTGCCATTCGTCATGTCAGTCGGTCTATTCCTCGCAGGTCTCGGATTCATTCTTCGCCTAGACTATGGAACTGTTGGTCTTGTCGTTGCCTTGATTGGTCTTGCGATGACATTGATCGCGATGTTCCTCCGTTCTTGGATCGATGATGAAGGATACTACATCCCGAAATCAGTCGTCGAAGAAGATCTACGCCTTGAAGCAGAAAAGGAGGCGAAGTAAGATGGGTCATCATTCAGTACCGAATAACCCGATCACGGGTATTCCGGATCATGTTGAAAAAGCAACACTTGAGGGTAAGAATAAATATGTAGCCTTCTGGTTCTTCCTTGGAGGAGAGACGACTTTGTTCGCCTCTCTCTTCGGGACATACATCGGTCTCCATAACTCCGGTGCAAAAGAAGGTCTACGCAGTTATGACATCTTCGAAATGGGTCTCGTCTTCATCATGACGATGCTCCTTCTCACAAGTTCATTAACAAGTGTTCTTGCGATGATGGCGATGAAACGTAATGATGTCAAGAAGATGAAAATGTGGTTAATTATCACACTTGTTCTTGGACTAGCATTCTTAGCGGGTGAGATTTATGAGTTCAATCATTACTACCACATCGGTCATACATTCACGTCGAGTGCATTTGGTTCTGCCTTCTACACTCTCGTCGGTTTCCACGGTGCGCACGTCTTGTTCGGTCTTCTCTGGATCTCGACATTGCTCATCCGGAACTGGAACCGTGGCATCACGGTCGTGAATGCGCCGAAGTACTATGTTTCAAGTCTTTACTGGCACTTCATTGACGTCGTCTGGGTCTTTATCTTCTCAGTCGTCTACCTCATGGGGATGGTGAAATAAGATGGAAAAACACGAACCGCAACTTACGCGCAATCAAATCGAGCTTGAGATGAAAGCAGAACGTGGTCGTGAGACACAACTGCAACTCATCAGTTTCGCACTCATGATTTTCTTGACGCTCATCGCTTTCGGTGCTGTCATGGCTGATCTCATGCCGCACTGGGCAGCTGGTGGTTTCTTGATCATCATGGCAATCGTTCAGGTTTACCTTCAGCTTTACATGTTCATGCATATGAACAACAAAGGCAACACATGGATCAAAGTCATGATGGGTCTTGGCATCTTCGTCGCCTTGACGATCGTTGCGACGCTTCGTCTGTTGATCTGGTAAGAAATGTGACCATTCTGCTAACGTTTAGCAGGATGGTCTTTTATTTTGGAATCGTTTTATGAGAAACCTTTACAATGAAATAGGGGAACGGTAATCTTAGTTTGTAAGAGAAAGGAACGGGGTGAAAAAATATGTTAGGCAATTTAAGGGGAGCACTTTCGCAATTCGAATGGACTGTCTTATGGAGTCCGTATTATGCGTTGATACTCGTTGGATTGTATATCCTATATGCTGTCGTGACAGAAAAGTTGCGTCGTCCGGATGAGCCGGAAACAACGCTTGGGCAAAAGTTTTCGATGCTCGCGGCATTGATCGTTTTTTACATCGGTTTTGGAAGTCCATTAGACCTGCTAGCACATATCACGTTCTCAGCACACATGCTGCAGATGGTATTCGTCTATATGGTCGCACCGCCGCTCTTGTTGATTGCGATACCAGAGTGGCTTTATAAGCGCTTGTTCGATACACCGTATCTTGGTAGGATTCTTCGCTTCTTCATCAAGCCGCTGATTGCACTTGTCGTCTTTAATGCCTTGTTTACGTTCTATCACATGCCATTTATTTTTGATTATGTCTTGACGAACTATACCGTTCACCGTCTGTTCCACGGAACATTGATTTTCTTGAGTATGACGATGTGGTATCCGATCATTGCACCGGTCAATGAGGCGGACAGCCTTTCTGACCTGAAGAAGATGGTCTACATCGTAGCGAATGGTGTGTTGTTGACACCAGCCTGTGCCTTCATGATCTTCAGTCAAAGTTTTCAGTATCAAGCGTATCAGGATCCGGCGACGTTCGCGAAAGTACTCGCTTACTGTATGCCGAACAATGATTTAAGCGGATTGAACCTGGAACGATTGCTCGGAACGACAGATGACTTATTAGAGGACCAACGCTTTGGTGGTGTCCTCATGAAGCTCGGTCAAGAACTCGTGTATGGTCTATTCTTCGGACTGACCTTCTTTACATGGGTGCGCCGTTCAAAAAGTACTGCCGTGGATGAAGGCATGTCCTTCACACCAAAAGCGGATTAAATTGGAGGAAGTTGGAACATGAGTTATTTGCCGTTGATTTGTGTGTCGCTGATTGTCATCAGTGCGATTTTCGTAGCGATTGGCTGGTTTTTAATCGCCCAAACGCGTCGTAATATGAAAGCTCACCAAACCGTGATGACGATTGCAGCTGCACTCGCTTTATTATTCTTCATCATGTATGCCTTGCGTACGATTCTGCTCGGTAACACAGCCTTTGGCGGTCCAGAGTCCGTCAAAGCCTACTACACAGGATTCTTGATCTTCCACATCCTTCTTGCGACATCTGGTGGGGTGCTCGGTTTGATGGCACTCTATCACGCGTATAAGAAGAACTTTGCACGTCACCGTAAAATCGGACCGGTTGCCTCAATCGTTTGGTTTTTGACAGCCATTACCGGTGTGATCGTGTATTGCTTACTATATGTCGTCTACGATCCGGGTGAGACGACGAACGTATTCCGGGCGATCTGGAGTCATTAAGGGGGAGCCAACTTGAAAAAGAATAGTTACTTGACGGTCGCTGCCGTCGTCCTTATCTTAGTTGCGGCAGCCGGGGGATATTATTATTTCTTCATGAAAGAAAAGTTACCTGTCATCGCTGAACCGACACCATTTGAATTAACGAATGCCGTAGACGGAAAATCATTCAATTCGGAAGACGGAAAAGTCAAAGTGTTGACGTTCTTCTACTCGAACTGTCCTGATATTTGTCCGTTGACGTTAAATGATTACCGTAAGCTTGAGAAGAAGCTTCGGAGCGAAGAATTGTACGGAAGTGACGTCGAACTCGTCGCAGTGACGGTTGATCCAAAAGTGGATACACCGAAAGTCTTGAAAAAGTATGCTTCGAACTTTGAAGCAGATGCCAAAGGGTGGAGAGTATTGACGGGAGATCCAGTCGTCATCGATCGTTTGACACGTCAGTTGAATTTCTATTACTCGAAGGCTGAGAGCGGCTTGGTGACACACGGAACACAAATGTTCATTTTGGACCGTGAGAATAAAGTACGGGCGATTTCGTCTATGGCGAAGACACCGGATGAACCGGTCGACTTAGAAGAGGTCATGTCTTCGGTCACACAATTAGCAAAGGAGTGAAGGCAGATGACTTATGAAGAGTACATGCAAGGAGATGTTACCGTCTCTATTCAAGCCATCGAGGAATTACTTGCTTGTGCGATCGAGGATTATGGAATCCATCACTCCCGGATCAAACGGATGGACCGGGAAGAGATTGCATTTAGCGTAAAGGTCAATGCACCAGCAACGTCACTTCACGCGCTTTATCTTCATGTACGCGAGCAGCTTGGGATTCAGCTCGGAGACGATGTCGTATCTTATGTACAATTCGTCGCGCGTTAAAAGCGATTTCGCGTGTATTAAAGAATAACAATCAGGTGGACAGAACAGCTAATGATTTCGTGGATGATGCGAGGTCGTTAGCTTTTTTGTTTGGAATGAAGAACAAAAAATAGAGGCTCCTCATTGGAACCTCTACGTGTTGATCTTATTTTTCGAGTGTTTCGAGCAATGCTGCTAAACGACGTTCGCAGTCTTTGACGATTTCCGGAGGGAACGTCTCATCATACTCGACACCGTGTGGATAGTAGTGTTTCCCGAGAAGTGGTGTCATCATACGAACGACAGCATGGCGGTCTTCAATCTCGCCTTGGATCGCGTAGACAGGAACACGCAGGTAGAATACTTCACCTGTTGATTGTTTTTCATATTTCATGTCGTACATCGCGCGTTCGTAATCCCACTGTCCTTCACGAACGAAGCGGTGATGTTCCATGATTGTTTCGAGAAGACCGAACTTCAGTTCCTTGCCTTCGATGCCATATTGTTCAAACTTCATGTTTGAATCCCCCTATACCCTAGTTTGCTAGTAGATACTAGTCTTTCCAAACTATCATACCATAATGAATGAAACGATGACGTAAAAGATGTGAAGTCATTTTGAAGAATTCATGAACTTCCATATTTTCGTTCGACATATTCAAGGATCGTATCCGGTGCGTGGATACCAAGATGATTCAGTCCTTCTCCACCGAAGAAGACATTGAACTCAAGAACGTACCACTGTCCGTCACGGATGATGAGATCAAAACCGGCGTGATCGATATCGAGCTGTTTCGCGAGAGCGAGCACGAAGTCGATTGCTCCTTGTGGCACATCATCAAAATCAAGGACACCACCTTGAGCGACGTTATTTAAGAACTGAGCACCACCGACGCGCCAGTACGCAGCAAGAACTTGATCGCCGACGACGACGACACGTAAGTCCTTCTCATTCGGAATGTACTCCTGAATGTAGAACGTCTCGTGTGTATCCGTGTATTTCTTCCAGTCTGTTTCATTTTTGATGAGATGGACACCTTGTCCCATGGAGCTACGGACTGTCTTCGCAACGAACGGAAACGAAAATTCACGTAAGACACGTTCGACGGTGAATTCATTTTTTCCATAGATGCCGGTTCGAGGGATGTTATCCGGAATGACGGTTTGAAAAATCCGCGTCATCTCGATCTTGTCATGACCTAAGTGGAACGTAGCAGCCGACGGGAAAATCGGTTTTTTCATTCCGTAGATGATTGAGTGGATTTGCCAGTATTCCGGGAACAGGACGACATCCGCCTGTTCGATTTTTTTCAAGGAATCAAAGTGATAATCTGATTTGGCATGTTCCGTCTTGATTCCAATCGTCCGGAACATATTAAAAGAGAGCAGTTGCATAAAGTTCATTCCTTCCTTCTGAACAAATTATACACAATTCAACAGGCTAGGAGGGAGAGAAATGTTATGATAAGATGGTAAAGTTAAGGAGGAGATTCGTTGTGATATATACCGATAAGACGATTGACCTCATCAACGCAGCGGAAGACCTCATTCGATCTCTCGCTCAAAGTGAAACGGGGCAAGCATATAGATGTGCGAAACAAGCACAGCAAGAGTCAACAGAGGCACAGGCTGTCATTCGCGATTTTCATCAAGTCAAGGAGGACTACGAACTCGTACAGCGATTCGGACGGTATCATCCTGACTATCAGACGATCACGAAAAGGGTCCATGAAGTCAAACGGCGACTTGATTTACAAGAGGAAGTCGCGCAGTTTAAAAAGGCGGAAAAACAACTCGAGACGTTACTCGGACAAATCAGTCTGAAGCTCGCTGGAGAAGTATCACCGCAAATTAAAGTACCGACGGGAAATCCTTTCTTCGATCAAGGATGCGCTGGAGGTTGTTCGACCGGTGGCAGCTGTAGCTGTAGCGGATAACGAAGGTGAAGGGGGTAGGCTGGCGTGATCAAGGAACGAGTGGGACTCATCGTCTATGTCAATGCGATGAAAGCATCCCGTCAATTACGCCGTTACGGGAACGTCTACTTTACGTCTAAACGTGAACGATACGTTCATCTGTATGTCGATTTAGATCAGCATGAACAGGTGATGGAAGTCATTTCGACTCTCCCGTTCGTCGAATCGATCAAACGTTCAGAACGACCGTTCATCACGGAGACGTTCGCGAACAAAAAAGGTAAAATGCCAGAAGAAGCATAATCCATGGAGCGATGAGGACATCCTCGTCGCTTCTTTGTTGAAAGGAATGAAGGAAATGCGAGTCATTTCAGGGGAACGGAAAGGTACACGATTAAAAGCAGTGCCAGGGGATCAAACACGACCGACGACGGATAAGGTAAAAGAATCCTTATTCAACGTCATCGGTCCTTATTTCAACGGAGGACGAGCACTGGATCTGTTTGCAGGGAGCGGTGGTCTTGGGATTGAATCTCTTTCAAGAGGATGCGATGAGGCGGTGTTCGTCGACCAACACCATAAAGCGATCCAAACGATCCAAGATAATTTACGAACGACGCGCTATACGGACCAAGCACGTGTTTTAAAAAAAGATGTAGCGATCGCTTTAACGGAACTCGCATCTGAAGAGCCGTTTAAGTTGATTTATCTAGACCCTCCCTATGCAAAAGAGCGATTGACGGAACATGTCACGTACATAGAGCAACACGATATGCTGACGGACAACGGTGTCATCGTCTGTGAACATGACTCAGCGGTTGAATTGCCGGACCAGATCGGACGACTGGAAGTCGTGCGTCGACTTCGCTATTCCGCTGTCATCTCGATTACATTGTACGAATTCATGGAAGCGGAGGAAGACCACGAATGAAACGAATCGCCATTTGCCCAGGTAGCTTTGATCCGATCACAAACGGACATTTAGACATCATCGAGCGTGCCGTTCCGATTTTTGATGAGATCATCGTTGCCGTACTGAATAATTCTTCGAAGCAACCACTCTTTTCTGTCCAGGAACGGATGGAGTTAATTGCCGATGTGACATCGCACTTACCTCAAATCAAGGTGGATTCCTTTAATGGTCTACTGGTCGATTATGCGGCGGAAGTCGGAGCAACCGCGATTGTACGCGGTCTACGAGCAGTTTCGGATTTTGAATACGAAATGCAAGTCGCTTCCATCAACAAGAAGATGAATGATCAAATCGAGACACTATTCATGATGACGAATAATCAGTATTCCTTCTTGAGTTCTTCGATCGTTAAGGAAGCTGCCAAATATGGTGCTTCCGTTGCCGATCTCGTACCGCCTTCTGTCGAAGAAGCGCTACGTCAGAAATATACGAAAGGAGAACTGTGATGAAAGCTTGGAAACCTGCCTTAGCAGCAATCATCGCTGCCTTGATCGTATTTTTCGTACCGCTTCCCTATTTCATCTCCTATCCGGGTGACGCGACGTCGACGGAAGATTTGATCGATGTGTCTGGAGGCGACAAGGAACCGGGAGATTTGATGATGCTGACGATCGCACAACGCCGGGCCACGCCTTACTTTCTCATTGAAAGCTTATTTCTACCGTTCTCCGAAACATCGAGTGTAAGTGATTATCTGTACGACGGCGAGTCGGACGCGCAGTATGAAACGCGTCAGAAGCTGTATATGGAAGAAGCGCAACATAACGCAACGATCGAAGCGTATGAATTGGCGGATCAAAAGGTCGATGTCGATTTCGAAGGGGTCTACGTCTCCGGCGTCATTCCCGGTGGTCCAGCCGAGGGGAAACTGAAGGCAGGGGATCGGATTACAAGTGTTGACGGAAAACCGATTACGTCATTTGAAGGTTTCATGAAGACGATTCAAGCGAAAAAAGCCAAAACAGCTGTTCCGATTCAGTTCACGCGTAAATCGGAAGACAAGAAGACGACGATTCGAGTGGATCAGTTATCTAAAGAGGTCAAGCGAGTCGGACTAGGTATTTACGAACCGCTTCCGATCTCAAACGTGACGACGGATCCTGATATTGCGTTTCAGGTCGAAGGTGTCGGTGGACCATCTGCTGGAATGATGTTCACCCTTGAAATTTATGATCAATTGACGCCGGGGGATTTGGCGAAAGGGCATAAAATCGCTGGCACGGGAACGATTGAAGAAGGCGGCAAGGTGGGACCGATTGGCGGAGCATGGCAAAAGGTCGTCGCTGCTGACGAGGCAGGAGCAGAAATCATGTTCGTGCCAGCAGGAGAGAACTACAAAGAAGCAAAACCATCCATCAAAAAACTCGGAACGAACATGAAGCTCGTTCCGATCAAGACAGTCGAAGATGCGATTGATTATTTAGAAGAACTTCCAGCAAAATAAGGAAAACGACGGTGTTCGAGCAACGCGTCGTAGCGAGCCAAGGGCAGTGCGTATGCAGCTGTCACTTGGCTCTCTTTCGTTAGCCAAGGATGACTCGTGAAGGTACTGAAGACGGTAGTCCGCGTTTTGATGGTTTTGAGTGCCTGTCGTCCTCGTTCTGAAAAGGCGAGGGGACGAACGAAATCAATATGGTCGTAATCAATCCGTGCGACCTCCTCTGCTGTCGTTGAGGTCAACAGATAGATCAGGGCACGTTGCAGGCTCGTCCGCGTATAACGGCGTGTTTTGACGTGATTCAGAAAGGTCTCGAATGTCGTTGCTTGTTTAGCCCCTTCGATGAGTCGTGGTGCTAACGAAGCGTCGATCCCAGCGATTCGCATCAACTCGGCTACTGGAGTCGTTAGTAGACGTTGTCGAATCCATGGATAATAATGCGAGAAGTTGGCGAAAGAGGCACTTGCTAAGACGTCTTCGGTCTGTTCAGGAAGTGCGAGCAGCTGACCGTGTGTCTGATGATGGGCGCGTATCGCGGTGGCGCTCATGATGTCCCCGGTGGATAAGTCGTGGTAGCCACTTCCAATCCGTTTCGTCGTGTGAAGCGATAGGGTATTTGCGGCGCGAGCGTAATAATAGCCAAGCGTATTGTTCGGTTGTGTCAAATCAAGCGTCCGTGAGACGCTCCTGAATGCTTGACTGGCGGCGTGAGCAGAAGAGAGACCCGCTGATAATCCATCGTGTAACGCTTGCTTGTATGCAGGTGTCTCTTCGATCTGTTCCGCTGCTGCATGGAGAAAAGGTTCGATATCTCCGCACTCGCTTCCAAACGAAAGCGACTGACAGCCGATTGTCTCGGCAATCGTTACACCACCGAGTGCAAAGCGATCAGCACGCTGGACAGCAAAATAGAAGGGAAGTTCAAGAACGAGATCGATGGCACCGCTCGCGACGGCTGCCTGAGCACGTGTCCACTTATCCGTAAAGGCGGGCTCACCACGCTGCATGAACGTCCCGCTCATGATGGCGACGATGACGTCGGCATCCGTTTCTCGTCGTGCTGTCGTCGCTTGATAATAGTGTCCGTTATGAAACGGATTGTACTCTGAAATGATAGCTGTCATCCTCATGAAAACTTTCTCCTTTGCAAACCGAATTAAGTGCGGTAATATGGATAAAGACGTCCAAAAGTGTTCGTTCTCTAGCGATTTCAGTGTAAAGAAAAAACATTGACAAAACAAGATGTCCTCTCTATAATTCATATTGTTGCAATTGAGGTGATTCGGATGAAATGGTCCCTGATGCAATTGAATAAATTGCGCAATCTGGGTCAACTTCAGGTTAACGAGACGATCGAGCTCAATGAGCTAGTCGCCCTCCATCCGGATATCCGGGCGGTGCAACCTGTGCACGTTCGTGCAAATGCATCGTTTACATCGAATCAATTAATATTCAATCTTCGGATTACCGGCGAAATGACGCTTCCGGATGCCCGGACGCTAAATGACGTCGCTTATCCATTCGAGATTGAATCCATCGAGCCATTCCTGCTCGAGGTCGATGCTGTTTCGAACGAAGCAGATGACATCAACGTGCCGATCGGGAATACGGTCGATCTTCGACCGCTCGTGCAAGAATTGATTTTACTTCATGTGCCAGTGCAAGTGCATGGGGATGATGAAGAGAATCAGTTGGTTGAGGGGGAAGGCTGGACGATTCTTTCTGAAGAAGATCCAGAGGAAACCGAACCAAAAATCGATCCGCGACTCGCGGGTCTCGCTCAGTTCTTTAAAAAAGATCAGGATTCCTGATTTCTGAAGTAAAGGCGAGTGTATTTTTTCAAGGAGGTGGACAACGATGGCAGTACCATTCCGCAGAACGTCGAAAACACGCAAACGTCTTCGCCGTACTCATTTCAAACTCCGTGTACCAGGTATGGTCGAGTGCCCAAACTGTGGTGAAATGAAACTTTCACACCGCGTTTGTAAAGCATGTGGCTCGTACAAAGGTAAAGAAATCGTCAGCAAATAAGCTGATTGATCGGTATAAAAGCGACCTTCGAATCGAGAAATCGGTTTTAAGGTCGCTTTTTTCATGAAAGGGGATATGAATAGATGAATGTTGGAATCATTGGCGCGGGTGCCATCGGGTTATTGCTTGCCTCTTATTTATCGGAAGATCATGCAGTCACGCTTTATGTGCGACAAGAACAAGATGAGGAACGACCAATCATTCGCGATGGACAAGCGAGTCGTCTCGTACGGATCCGGAAGATTGATCGGCTCGAGTCAGAAGACTTGGTGTTTGTCGCGACAAAGTCGTATGATATAAAAAGTGTGATTCCATTCCTTAAACGGCTGACGTGTCCCGTCATGTTCCTGCAAAATGGAATGGATCATTTGAAATGGAAAGAGCAATTGCCGCATGTCTTATTTGGTGTCGTCGAACATGGTGCCATGCGCACTGCACCGTTTGAAGTCCAGCATACTGGAAAAGGACGCATCCGCTACGGAAATCAAGAGGTAGTGAACTTGTCGTCAAAGCAGCTGTGCTTTGAACTTGAGTCAGATATGGAAGCCGTTTTATTGACGAAGCTGTTCATCAACGTCGTCATCAATCCAGTGACGGCTTATTACGGTGTTGAGAATGGATCCTTATTAGAGATGCCTTATCGAGAAGAAGCCCGTCAATTATTTGACGAAATGCGGACGATTTTCCCGCACCATGACATTACTTATTCCGAAATCGAGCGGATCATGAAGAATACGAGCAAAAATCGTTCTTCCATGTTACGAGATCTTGAGTATGGACGACGAACGGAAGTAGAACCGATACTTGGATACGCATTACGTCAGGCGACGACTGCGACGCCACGTTTATCTTTTTATTATGAACAGATCAAACAGAGGGAGGGTCCGCAGTGACAGTCTTCATCATTTTTCCTTTATTCAGCCTGATTGCGTTGTATCTCGTCTTTCTACTTCTATTTCGGAAACATGGGAAGGCTGTTCGATTTGCACTCGACTTTGGAACATTCATCGTTCTGTATGCGATTCATGTTGCATTGATTGCCTTGACCGGAACAAATTACTTAGGGTGGATCGTCATCGTCGTGTTGTTGGTGTTTGCGTTGAATGCACTCTGGCAACGAATTCGTCAACTTGATGTTGATTTGAGACAAATGATTCGCCACAGTTGGCGGATCATCATCTTGCTGGCATTACCCGTCCATTTCATACTGTTCGTACTCGGTATTCGTCAACTGTTCATCAGCTGACCAGTTAGGTAAGAAAGAAGGGATTTTGTTTGAAGGTACAACCATTTGAAGCCTTATACGATGATAACTCGTTGATGCATCGTGCTTCACGAGAAGAATTCTTAACATATGTCGACCACCTTGGAGAGAGTGGTTTAGCGTCGAGGAGCCGTTTGCTTGAAGAACGTCACTACCCGCATCTTGCGGCACTGACAGACGAACTCGAACGCCAAAATCCGAACATGACGGAGCGTTTGCGGGAACGTGTCGCGAAGCTTCGTACGGGTGAAGCTCAAGTTGTCATTACAGGGCAACAAACGGGTATCTTTGGCGGACCATTATATGCGATCTATAAATTGTTGACCTGTCTGAAGGTCGCGCAGCAGGCGGAAACGACACTTGGGCGGCCTGTCGTTCCGATTTTTTGGCTCGCGACCGAAGATCACGATTTTGATGAGATTAACCATGTTTACGTTCCGACAGCGGATTATCAAACGCGTAAAATCGCTGTCACACCTTCAGAATCGATTGCCCGTTCGGTCAGTCGGCTCTCTTTTGATCAAGCAGCACTTCTTGAAATCATCGAAGAGACATTCCGAGCAATGCCAGAAACGGTTCATACGAAACAATTAGTTGCGCGCCTGAAGCAACTCGTTGAAGCGTGTACATCGTATGGGATGTTTTTCTCACAATTGATCGGTGAATTGATCGATTTTGATGTCGTCTTCTTTGATGCGGATACACATTCTGTCCGTGAACTCGAGATTCCGTTCTTTGAACGGTTGATTCAAGACAATGCGGAATTTAGACGAGCATTGACGGATGGTATTTCACAGACGCAAGAGTTACCGGATACATTCTTGAACGAGGAAGCGGCGCATCTTTTCGTCGATGATCACGGTCGTCAGTTACTGTATCCGACAGCAGACGGATTCGAAACGAAACAAGGAAAGCAATATACGGAGCTTGAATTGATCGCGTTGCTGTACGCCAGTCCGGAACGTTTCTCCAACAGTGTCGTCACACGTCCATTGATGCAGGATTACCTGTTCCCGACGCTTGCCTATATCGGGGGTCCGGGAGAATTAGCATACTGGACACGCTTACGACCGCTCTTTCATCATCTGAATTGGACGATGCCGTTATTGATTCCCCGCATGGGTGGGTTACTCGTGCGTCGTAGCGATGAAAAACGTCTTGCTAAACTCGAGGTGTCGCTCGAAGAAATCGTCCGATCAGGCGTTCCGATTCCGGTTTATTCAGAAGAGAAAATGACAGGACGTATGCAGACGGCAGCAATGTTAAAAGACAGTTTCGTCTCCGAATTCCTTTCGCTCGAACAGAATCTACTGCGGACATCGAGTAAGAGTGAGAAGGTCAAGAGACAGCTCGAACAAGCAATGGCTAGTTTGCTGGTAGAAGATCGACGTCAGTTTGACCGACAGACACGGCAATATAAAGAGACGGCTTACCATCTTCTTCCTGATGGAGCGCCACAAGAGCGGATTCATTCTGTCCTACCGTGGTTAAATCATCATGGTCTTGATTTTGTGCGGGACTTAAGAACAGCCTATGAAGCGAATACGAGTGATCAACTGAAGATTTTCCTCTAAACCTGCTGAAACTAGCAGGTTTTTTCGTTTTTTTAGCGAAAATTACACAAAAGTTAAATAAATCAAGGAAACTGTCTCATTTTCGTAACGTTTTCACGAGAGAATGTGATACATTGAAAAAGAGTAACGTCCTTCAAGGACAGTGAAAGGTGAGGCAGGACATGTTTGAGCATGAAACAGTATTGAAATGGGAGTCGATCGAAGGACTCGCGATTAAACCCGACGGTATTTACGTCGATTGTACATTAGGTGGAGCAGGACACAGCGAAGAGATCGTCAAGCAATTGACGACAGGTCATCTATACGCATTTGATCAAGATGATGTCGCCCTCGCTCATGCAGCAGAACGTCTCGCGGCGTATGAAGGTCGCTTTACTTTAATAAAGAGTAATTTTGCTTATCTGAAAGAGCAATTAGCAGCACATGGCGTCGAGAAAGTGGACGGCATCTTATTCGATCTCGGTGTCTCTTCACCACAATTAGACGAAGGGGAACGAGGATTTAGTTACAATCACGACGCACGTCTCGACATGCGCATGGATCAATCTTCTCCACTTTCTGCTTACGAAGTCGTCAATGAGTGGCCGTACAATGATCTCGTACGTATCTTCTTTACATACGGGGAAGAGAAATTCTCGAAACAGATTGCGCGCAAAATCGAAAAAGCGCGGGAAGAGCGACCGATCGAGACGACGTTCGAACTCGTCGAATTGATCAAGGATGCGATTCCGGCACCAGCACGACGTAAAGGTGGTCACCCTGCGAAACGGACATTCCAAGCAATCCGGATCGCCGTCAATGATGAACTGAATGTCTTTGACCGTGCAGTACACCAAGCCATTGATTTATTACGGGTCGGTGGACGTCTATGTGTCATTACGTTCCATTCACTTGAAGATCGCATGTGTAAACAAGCAATCAAAGAAAAATCATCACTACCCGAGCTTCCACCGGGGTTACCGATGATTCCCGTCGAAATGGAGCCGGAACTCCGACTCGTCACACGCAAGCCGATTACGGCTGGTGTTGAAGAGCTCGATGATAACCGTCGCGCCCGATCGGCAAAATTACGAGTTGCTGAAAAAATGAAAGAAACTTGAGAGGAGCATTCCAATGGCAGAACCACTTCGTAAATCGGTCCAAACGGTTCAACCCGTTCGTCAACAACCTGTTCAGGAACCACGAAAGACGGAAGATATCGCGCGTCGCGTCGCCGTCCGTCCGAAGTATCGCTTGTATCCCTTTGAAAAATTCTTATACAGTGCGATGATTGGTGGTCTTGTGTTATTTGGGAGTTTGACGATCAGTACGCATAACGAAGCGTATAACGTGAGCCGTGATTTAGCAAAAGAGAACCAAGTCACACAATCACTCCAAAAAGAAAATGAACGTTTACAACTAGAGGTCACGAACTTAAGCTCTCCGGAACGGATTTATAAGATTGCAAAAGAACAGGGTCTTGATATGCGTAAAGGGAACATCAAGGTGATTCCTAAATGAATCCACTGAAAAAATCCCGTTGGAGAGTAGCCTTTATCATGGTGATATTTGCTACTCTCTTTTTTGTGTTCATTGGCCGATTTTTGTATTTAGCAACGACAAAACAGTTCCATGGTGAAGATATGATTGCATATGCGGAAAAGAAACGATGGGAGTCTCAAGAAACGCTTGGAGCAGAACGTGGCGAGATTTTCGACCGTCTCGGTTCCCCGATTGCGATCAATATTCCATCCTATCATCTGATTGGCGTTTATCGACTTGGTGGTGTCAAGGATCCAGATGAGACGATCGTCGACTTTAAAAAGACGGCTGAAGGTCTTGCGCCGATTCTTGGGATGACGACGAAGGAACTGGAGACCTATCTGATTGAAAACAAAGACCGTTCTCAAATTGAGTTCGGAAAAAAAGGAAATGATTTGACGCTCGATCAAAAAGAGAAGATCGACAAGTTGAAACTTCCCGGAATCCGGATGATTGAAGAGCCGAAACGATACTATCCGAACGGCATCTTCCTGTCCGATACACTTGGATTCGTTCAAAAGATCACCGAGGAAAATGGTCGAGTCGCTTTACAAGGTCAGATGGGAATCGAGAAGCAGTATGATAATGCTTTAAGTGAATCCTACGGAGCCCGTGTCTTTGAAAAGGATCGTAGCGGTAATCCGCTGATTCAAGGTGCGTCACGTATCTCGAACGAACCGAAGGATGGATCGAATCTCTATTTGACGATCGATCATCGAATCCAACAGTCGCTTGAAAAAGAGATGCAAAAAATGTACAACACGTACAAACCGAAAAATGCGACAGGGATCGTCATGGATGCGAAGACGGGTGAAATCCTCGCCATGGCGGATCGCCCATCGTTCAACCCGAATTTACGTGATATGAAAGATTTCACGAATTTTGCCGTCTCGTCACGATTCGAGCCAGGTTCGACGATGAAAATCTTTACGCTCGCAGCGGCGATCGATGCGGGAGTCTTCCGTCCGAATGAGATGTATAAATCGGGTAGTTATAACTACAAAGGAACGGTCATCAAGGATTATAACGATGTCGGTTGGGGAACCATTCCGATGATTGAAGGGGTCTATCACTCCTCAAACGTCATGTTCTCGAAGTTGACAGCAGAAAAACTTGGGATCGAACGGTATAAAGATTACTTTAAGAAGTTTCATTTTGACCAACGAACGGGTATAGACATCTCGGGAGAAGTAAATAGTCAATCCGACTTGTCTAAACCGTTGAATGCGCTCATCACCTCATGGGGGCAATCGACTGCGGTCACGCCGATGCAATTGCTTCAAGGAGCGACAGCAATCGCTGGAGACGGCGAGATGGTGAAGCCACATATCATTCAAAAAGCGGATCATACGGATAAGGCACCCTACCGAGCGAAAACAGAAGTCGTCGGTAAACCGATTTCTGCTGAAGCGGCAAAAGCAACACGCGAAGCACTCGACGGTGTCGTCAATAGTAAGCTTGGTACAGGTCAAATGTATAAGTTGAAAGATTACCGAGTCATTGGGAAGACCGGCACGGCTCAGATTTCTGAGAATGGAAAGTACATTCAAGGACAATTCATTCACTCGTTCATCGGTATGGCCCCCAAAGATGATCCGGAATTGATCATGTACATCGCGGTCGATCGTCCATCGAAAAACGAATCATCCGTCTCTGGCCCACTCATCATGAGTCCTGTGTTCAAAAGTGTCATGAATACGGCACTACAGTATCGTAGCATCCAACCGGAAACGCAAAAGGATTCGGTAGATGTCAAAGCGAAGATCACGCCAAGTTATATCAAGAAGAGTGCTCGACAAGCTACTGATCTAGCAAAAGAACAAGAGGCAGTTGCGATCATCCTGGGCGATGGTGCTGAAGTCGTTTCTCAGATTCCATCCCGTGGACAGGAATTCGTCAGCGGAGAACGTGTCTTGCTGAAAACATCAAATACGTTCAAGATGCCGGATTTGACCGGTTGGTCGCAACGAGACGTCAAAAAGCTTGTCAGCTTATATGATTTGAAGCTCGACGTCATCGGTAAAGGTTTTGTAACCAAACAATCGGCTCGAACTGGTACACTAGTGAAGGAAAATGGAAAGTTGACGGTCGAACTAGCTGAACCTAAAGAGTAACGGTAGAGCAAGTTTCCTGATTTCTACAGGAAGACGAGGACGAACAGGAGTCATTCGTTGACTTTTGCATTCGTCCTCTTTTGCTGTCATCGAATGGAGGTATATATCATGTTAACAATTACGCAACTCGCTGAATGGTTGCATCTCGATGTGAAAGATGATCGTATCGTTCGTCATTTTGCAACGGATTCACGCGCACAACTAGAAGACGGTCTCTATGTTCCGATTCAGGGAGCACGCGTCGATGGTCATCGATTCCTTGAAGGTGCAAAAAACCGAGGATCGATCGTCACCTTATGGAAGAAAGGCATTGATCGACCAGACATCGATATCGTTTTCTTGGAAGTCGATGAACCATTGGTTGCCCTGCAACAAATCGCAAAACGATACTTAATGCAGATTGCGCCAAAAGTCGTCGCCATCACTGGATCAAATGGGAAGACGTCGACGAAGGACATGGTCGAAAGCGTACTCAAGACGACGTTCAACACACATAAGACTCAAGGAAACTTCAATTCGGATATCGGAATGCCGTTAACGATCCTCATGATGCCGGCTGATACGGAAGTCGCTGTACTTGAGATGGGAATGAATGGATTTGGCGATATTGAATTCTTATCGAATCTAGCTGAGCCAGATATCGCGCTCGTCACGAACATCGGCGAATCGCATGCGGAGCAAGTCGGTGGACGCAGTGGCATCGCCAAAGCGAAGCTCGAGATTCAATCCGGACTCAAGCCAGGTGGTCATTTATTCGTTGATGGTGACGAACCACTTCTCGCAGAAGTTCAAGCAGAGAAGATCGGCTATCAGATCGGAAATACGTACCGGATCGAAACGAGGGAAGCAACGCTCTTTGGGACGGCCTTTACTTACGATGGCACCGCTTTTCATCTACCAGTGCTAGGGAAACACCAAGTCCGAAATGCAGCATACGCGATTGCGACAGCACGTGCACTTGGCGTGACGGACGCTCGGATTCAAGAAGGGTTCGATGCGGTTGAATTGACACCGATGCGGATGGAACGATTACTCTTTGAAGAGACTGCGGTCATCAATGATGCGTATAACGCGAGTCCGACATCGATGAATGCAGCGATTGAGACGGTTACTGCGCTGGAAGGGTATACGACACGAGTTCTCGTCCTCGGAGATATGTATGAATTAGGGGACCAAGAACGCTTATTACATGCCTCGGTCGGAAAGCGGATTGCGTTACCCGTCTCGCATGCTATCCTAGTAGGGGAGAAAGGCGCGTGGATTGCGGAAGGAATCAGCGATCCGTCTGTTCAAATCCAATTCGCAGCAACTGTCGAAGATGCTGCAAAACGATTGCGTCCGCTGCTCGGAGAACGAACAATCGTCTTATTGAAAGCGTCACGTGGGATGGCGCTTGAACGGATATTAACCTATCTGAACGAAAACTAATTTTTGAAAAAAGGGTGTCTGCTATGATCACATTATTCATCAGTCTTATTCTTGCATTTCTTGTTGTACTACTCGTTATGCCAAAGGCGATTCCGTTTCTACACCAATTGAAATTCGGTCAGGAAATTCGGGAAGAAGGACCGCAATGGCATCAGGTCAAATCAGGAACACCGACGATGGGTGGAATCGTCATTCTTGTTGCGATGATCGTCAGCGTTCTCGGTGCAGTCGTCATGGGCGATCTATCGACGACACAATTATCGTTACTGTTTTTAACACTTGCTTATGGCGTTATCGGCTTCATTGATGATTACATCAAAGTCGTCAAGAAACGTAACCTTGGTCTGAATTCGAAACAAAAATTAATTGGACAAATCGTCGTCGGATTGTTATTCGTCTGGTTGAGCGGTGGATTCACGAGTGATGCGACGTATCTATCGATTCCATTTACAGAGTTTGAGCTTGATTTCGGTATCGTCTATCCGTTTGTTGCCTTGTTCTGGTTAGTTGGCTTCTCAAATGCAGTCAACTTGACGGATGGTCTAGATGGTCTCGTGTCGTTCACAGCGATTCCAACATTCTTGTTCTTCGGATTATACAGTTGGTTTATCGCGGATGAAGTAGGCGCTGCTTGTTTTGCTTTCTCAGCGGTCGGTGCATTGATCGGATTCCTATTATTCAATGCGCACCCAGCGAAGATCTTCATGGGAGATACAGGGTCACTTGCACTTGGAGCTGCACTAGCAGGTCTATCGATTGTCTTAAAACTGGAATTACTACTCGTCTTAATCGGTATCGTTTTCGTTGTCGAGACATTATCAGTCATTCTACAAGTCATCTCCTTTAAGACGACAGGAAAACGAATTTTCAAAATGAGCCCAATTCACCACCACTTCGAAATGGTCGGTTGGAGCGAATGGCGGATCGTCGGTACATTCGCAGGAATCAGCTGTTTGATGGCATTCATCGCCTATCTATTCGTGTAATAAAAAAGAAGAGAGAAAGTGAGCGATTCAACAATGGAACAACGACAATGGAATGATCAAAAAGTGCTCGTTCTCGGAACGGCGAAAAGTGGAATCGCAGCAGCTCGGTATTTAGCGAGTGTTGGTGCAGAGGTAACGGTCAATGACGGGAAAACGCCGTCCGAGAGTGATCAAGCGACGCTTGCATCACTCGATGTTAAGACGGTCTACGGTGAGCACCCGCTCACACTACTCGACGACATCGATTTGATCGTCAAGAATCCAGGGATTCCGTATCATATCGATCTGCTACAAGAAGCCTTGCGACGCGACATTCCGGTTTGGACAGAGGTAGAACTGGCGTATCAAGCAACAGATGCGACGTGGATTGCCATTACAGGATCGAACGGGAAAACGACGACGACGACGCTTGTCCATGAGTTGTTGAAAACCGGTACGCGGCGTGTACATTTGGCAGGAAACATTGGATTCCCGGCAATTGAAATCGCATGTCAGGCGAAACAGGACGATATCATCGTCATTGAATTATCAAGTTTTCAATTGATGGGGATCGAGCAGTTCCGACCATACACGGCAGCCTTCTTGAATTTATCACCGGCACATCTGGATTATCATGGTGATTTTGAATCGTATGGTGAAGCGAAAGCCCGGATCTTTAAGAACATGAAAGAAACGGATCGTCTTGTCTTGAATGCCGATGATGCGTCCGTCAATGCGCTCGGAAAGACTGCTGAAGTAACGCCACTCTTGTTCTCTCGTCGTCAATCGGCGTATGCAGAAGTCCTGAACGATACGTTGACAATCAATGGGACGAGTATCTTACCTGTTGATGAACTTGCTCTCGGCGGTGGACATAATGTCGAGAACGTTCTCGCAGCCTTAACACTCGTCGAACCGTTTAACTTAGCATTATCTGACGTTCAACATGTTCTACGGACGTTTGGTGGTGTAGAGCACCGGACACAGTTCGTCGGTGAAATTGCTGGTCGAAAAGTTTACAACGACTCAAAAGCAACGAATAATGTTGCAACAGAAGCGGCGTTGTCCGGATTTACGGCACCCATCATCTGGTTGTGTGGCGGACTCGAGCGTGGAGCGGATTTGACACCATTACTCGATGCAATGAAGCATGTCAAACATGTCATCGGACTTGGTGAGACGGGTCATCGATTCGGAACGCTTGCGTCAGAAAATGGCTATGCGTCAACCGTCGTTGAGGCGATGGATGAAGCCGTGAAAGTAGCGTTTGAAGTGTCACAACCCGGCGACATCATTCTTCTGTCACCAGCATCTGCAAGTTGGGATCAATACAAGACATATGAAGAGCGCGGCGATCATTTCGTTCGTGCCGTACATGAAGTAGGAGGAACAACAGTATGAAAATCGTCGTCTCTGGAGGCGGTACAGGCGGTCATATCTATCCGGCACTCGCTATGATCCGGGAGCTCGAACAACGCATGCCGTGTGAGGTCCTCTATATCGGAACAGAAAATGGTCTCGAGGCGGATATCGTCCGTCGTGCGGGAATTCCATTTGAATCGATTGAGATTTCTGGCATCCGTCGTTCCTTGTCGTTCGAAAACGTCAAGACCGGTATCCGGTTCGTCAAGAGCGTCCGGCGTGTTCGTCGACTACTGCGTCAGTTCCAACCGGATATCGTCGTCGGTACAGGTGGATTCGTTTGTGGACCGGTATTGTATACGGCTGCAAAAATGGGTTTCAAGACACTCGTTCATGAACAAAACAGTCTACCTGGTATCACGAATAAATTTTTAGCTCGGTATGTGGATCGTGTTGCACTCTCTTTTAAAGGGTCTGGACATCACTTCGGTAAGAATGAAGCGAAGACGGTTTTAATCGGAAATCCGCGTGCTTCTGAAGTGGCAGAGCTCAACATCAATCCGCTTGAAGAGCGACAACGTTTCGGTTTTGAGGAAGGACGTCCTCTCGTCGTCATCTATGGCGGTAGTCGTGGCGCACCTGCAATCAACGAAGCAGTCGTCGATATGATGCCAAAGGTCGAGCAAGCAGGCTGGTCGCTTCTCTTCGTTACTGGTCAAATTCATTACGATACGATTATGTCACGCGTTGGTTCCGTACCAGAACGCATTCAACTTCGCCCATTCGTATATGATTTACCGAACATCTTAAAAGCAAGTCAACTCGTCATTTCACGTTCGGGAGCAAGCACATTGGCAGAGCTGACGACACTCGGCTTACCGAGTGTGCTCATCCCGAGTCCTTACGTGACGGAAAATCACCAAGAGGTCAATGCCTCATCGCTCGTCGAGACAGGTGCGAGTCTATTGATTCGTGAACAAGAGCTAACGGGTGATCGGTTGTTTGAGGCATGTGAAAAAGCGTTAGCACAACAACAAATGATGTCTGAAGCGGCGCTTGCGCTCGGTATGCCGAACGCTTCACGGGACTTAGTTGATGAATTGTTACGATTGACGGCACAAAAAAACTAAACTATTGCAGGAAAAGACCGATAGGGAAATGAACTGTTACGTATAGAGGGGGAATGAGACGTGAGGGAACGGAGAGCGGTCGGACGACCACAAGAGGACGAGAACGTCCGTAGCCTCGAGGATAAGATACCTTATATCCGTGAACAACGTCGCAAAAAAGCCAACCGAAGACTCATTTATGTCCTGATTCTGATTGGTCTATTGGTCGGTGTCGTCTTTTATCTACAATCGAGTTATTCTCGGGTTGCTCAATTTGATATCGAGGGTAATGTCAATGTGAAGTCTGCTGATATCTTGCAAGCGTCCGGGATTAAGGTGAAGGAAACACACGCCTTTAATGTATCGGAAGAAGACGTTCTTGAGCGAATCGAGAAGGTTCCGGGTATTCAAGAAGCGACGATGCAAAAACAGTTTTTGCATCAATATCGCGTGACGGTGACGGAAGAGAAAGAGATTGCTTACGCGAAGGATAAACCGGGAGACCGGATCGTGCTTGCGGACGGGACGATCATTCCTGGAAAGTCGAAGGAAGAACTATTCGATGCTCCGATCTTGACAGGATTCACGGATCAGTCATTAAATCGATTGACGAAGGAACTTGTTAAAATCGAGCCGAAAGTACGTAGCCGGATTTCCGAGATCGTCGCAAACGATAAGACGGACAAAGGCGGTCTGAAGTTATTCATGACGGATGGGAATACGGTATTACTCAGTACGTCTGCCTTTTCAAATTCCTTGAATGAATACGTGAAGGTCATTTCTGCCTTACCGAAAGGAAAGACGGGAACAATTACAATTGATGGCGGTATCTATTTCAAACCATATAAAGGGAAAAAATAGAAGATTCGTAAAGGGTTGACGAACAAAAAAACAAACGTGTGTTTTCATTCGTCGACCATTGTTCGAATCGTCATCAAATCGTAATCTATTCAAACGCTAAGACGGGCAATAACTTCTTTTCGTAAGTATTTATATAGTGTAGACTTAAACGAGAAGAAGCCTGTCCTGTTCCTAGAATATAATTAGGAATAAAAAGGATTAGTATTATGAAAGTGGAGGTGTCACTCCCATGGAAACGAAAGGTACGATTGCCGCACTCGACATAGGGACATCGGAGGTGAAACTCATCGTCGGTGAACTACTTGGTGGAACGCTGAACGTTCTTGCTGAAGGTTCTGCACCATCCGCGGGTGTTAAACGAGGTGTCATCGTTGACATCGATCAAACGGTACATGCCATTAAACAAGCGGTCACGGAAGTGGAACGTACACTTGGTGAACCAATTGGTGAAGTATATGTTGCTATCTCTGGCGAACACATTCAAGTGAAGGATTGCCAGGGGATGACATCAATCAAAGGTGAGGACAATGAAATCACGGATGATGACGTGAAAGATGTTCTGCATTCTGCGATGGTCATGCGAATTCCAAACGAACTCAGTGTTGTCGATGTTCTGCCAAAGACGTTTACGGTCGATCAGCAAACGGAGATCACTGATCCTAGAGGAATGATTGGTTATCGTCTCGAAGTAACAGGGAAGCTCATCATCGGAGCAAAGACGATCCTACATAGCATTAAACGTTCCATTGAACGGGCTGGTTTAGAGCTTGCTGGATATGTGCTGGAGAGTTTAGCGGTATCTAGAATCGCAGCATCGATTGATGAACTCGAACTCGGTGTTGGAATCATCGACATCGGACATGAGACGACGACACTTTCCATTTATGAAAAGAATGACCTCGTCTACTCGACGACGTTGCCATACGGTGGCGATCATCTGACACGTGATTTGACGTATAAGATGAATTGTAAATATCAAGATGCGAAGCTCGCAAAAGAAGAATACGGTGTTGCCCTTGAAGCACTCGGTGATCCGGAAGAGAAAGTTTCTTACGTCACGATCAACGGGGAACATCGTTTCGAGCCACAATCAGAAATCGGTTTCGTGTTAGAAGCGCGACTTGAGGAAATCTTCGAGATGATTCAAAAACGAATGACGCAAGCCGGATATGCTCATATGAACAGCGGTTTAATCTTGTGTGGCGGAAGTTCTTCATTACCGGGAATCGACCAGCTCGGGAAACGAATCTTCAAGCAGAGCGTCAATGTCTATCAACCTGCTAGTCTTGGTATTCGTCATCCGAAGTATGCCGTCGCAGCTGGTATGTTACGTTATGTACTTTCAAGAAGCGCCGTATCGAAATCAGGTTTCGACCGAGCGGAAGAGAAGGAAGTCGTAGCACACGGACGTGAACAGGATGCACTGCTCATGAACGAACAAGCGACACCTGTTCGAGAAGAACGGTCGACACGTGAACAGCCTCCAAAAGAGAAAAAGTCATTCAGCAGTTTCTTTGAGAAATTCTTTGGTTAATGCCTACAAAAAATCCAATGAGTAAAAAATATTAGGGGGCCCTTTTTATGTTGCATTTTGATGAAATGATGGACCAAGTAGCAAAAATCAAGGTCATCGGTGTAGGTGGTGGCGGTTCGAACGCCGTCAACCGAATGATTGAACACGGTGTCCAAGGCGTAGAATTCATCGCAGTAAACACGGATGCGCAGGCATTGAACATGTCACAAGCTGACGTAAAACTACAACTCGGTGCTAAATTGACACGTGGTCTCGGTGCAGGTGCCAATCCGGAAATCGGTAAAAAAGCGGCGGAAGAGAGCCGTGAGCAATTAACGGAAATCCTTTCTGGCGCTGACATGGTCTTCGTCACAGCGGGGATGGGTGGCGGAACTGGTACAGGAGCAGCTCCTGTCATCGCGGAGATTTCAAAAGAGATCGGTGCATTGACAGTCGGTGTCGTTACAAAACCATTCATGTTCGAAGGACGTAAACGGATGCAACATGCTGTTTCAGGTGTCCAGAACTTCAAAGAAAAAGTCGATACGTTGATCGTCATTCCGAACGATAAGTTACTTGAAATCGTCGATCGAAACACACCAATGCTTGAAGCGTTTAAAGAAGCGGATAATGTCTTGCGTCAAGGTGTACAAGGTATCACTGACTTGATCGCCGTACCTGGTCTTATCAACCTTGACTTCGCTGATGTGAAGACGATCATGACGGAAAAAGGTTCTGCTTTGATGGGTGTAGGTGTCGCAACAGGCGAACACCGCGCGACGGAAGCAGCGAAAAAAGCGATTTCGAGTCCGTTGCTTGAGACATCGATCGAAGGCGCGAAAGGTGTCCTTATGAACATCACGGGTAGTGCGAACCTCAGCTTGTACGAAGTGACGGAAGCCGCACAAATCGTTCAGAGTGCAGCCGATGAGGAAGTCAACTTGATCTTCGGTTCTGTCATCAACGATAACCTAGAAGATGAAATTATCGTCACAGTCATCGCAACGGAATTCGAAAACGAACCACTCGATTTCGAAATTCCATCTGCACAAGAGATGATGAAAAACCTCTTGAAGAAAAAACAAGCGACTCCACCACCAACAGAGGAGTCTAAACCACAAGTCGAAGAGACACCTGTCAGCTCGAATCCTGAACCGGCTAAAGCGCCAGATGTCGAAGAAACGATGGATATTCCATCTTTCCTTCGCCGGAATAATCGTTGATCGATGTTCCAGTGACACGACTGCTAAACGATGAGGTGTCGCGAAAGCGGCGCCTCTTTTTTTAAAATCAAAGGAGGCATGAACATGTTTGGACAATGGATCAAATGGGATACACCGACAGGTACCGTACGCGCCGCCTTTACGACGAAGTTCGCTGCCCCTCATGAAAATGGAAATTTAGGGTTACATGTCAACGATGATCGCGATGGTGTCATCCAGAACCGACAAGTCATCGCACGTCAGCTTGATCTATCTCTCGAGAACTCGATTTGGGCACAGCAAGTTCACGGAAATCACGTTGAACAGGTGACGACACTTGACTCTGGGCGCGGTGCTTTGGATTACGAAACAGCGATTCCGGGTACAGATGGATTGGTGACGACCGATTCGAATGTTCTATTGATGATGCTCTTCGCTGACTGTGTGCCGCTTGTCTTCTGTGACCCGACGACAGGAATCATCGCGAATACGCACGCCGGTTGGCGCGGAACTGTCGGCAATATCGTCGAGGAAACAGTCAAGCAAATGGAACGTGCGGGTGCGAGTCGTTCATCGATTCAAATGGTCATTGGTCCATCGATCCGTGATTGTTGTTACGAAGTCGATCAACCCGTCATCGATGCAATCGATGCGCTTGAACTCGATGAGTCTCCTTACATACGCAAGGAAGATGGAAAAGCGATGTTATCGCTACAAAAAACGAACGCTGCGCTAGCTGAGCGTTGTGGAGTGGGTGATGTCCTTGACTCAGGTCTATGTACACACTGTCAGGCGGAAGATTACTTCTCTTATCGCCACGGCGACCACGGTGGTCGCTTTGCAAGTTTGATCGTAAAGGAGTCATTGGATGTCAATTCTTGATAATGTACAAGAGGTTACGAAACGAATGAAACAAGCGAGTGAAAAGAGTTCTTCAGAAAAGCAGGTACAGTTGATTGGCGTGACGAAATCAGTCTCAAGTCAAGTTGCTTCTGAATTATTAGCAGCAGGTGTGACCCATCTCGGTGAAAATCGTCCGGATGGATTGCTCGAAAAACAGGCAGAGCTCGGACGAACCGCCTGTACATGGCACTTCATCGGTACGCTACAAACGCGTAAAGTTCGTCAGATCATCGATGCCATTGACGTGCTGCATTCTCTTGACCGTCTTCATTTGGCGGAAGAGATCAATAAACGAACGGACCGAATCATTGATTGTTTCATTCAAGTCAACGTTTCGGGAGAAGAATCGAAGCAAGGCATCGCGCCTGAGGATGTACCGTCGTTCTTACATGAAATCGGTCAGTATCCAGCGATTCGTGTCATCGGACTGATGACGATGGCACCGTTAACGGAAGATACGACGCGTATCCGTGAGGTATTCCGGTCATTAAAAACATTGCAAGAAGAGGTCAAGGCGAAAAAATTGTCGTATGCTCCATGTACGGAGTTATCTATGGGAATGTCATCGGATTTTGAGATCGCCATCGAAGAAGGGGCGACGTTCGTCCGAATCGGGACAACGCTCGTTCACACCTAAACGAGAAGAAGGGAGAATGGATATGGGTTTTAAATCAAAAATGCAAAATCTATTTCTCGGCAACAGCGACGATTTAGATGAACTTGAATATGAAAATGATGCTACAATAAATAAAGGTAGAGGTGCTTCACAACAAGAGTACGAAGAGTATTACGAGGAATCTACCCCAAGTGTTACTCAAAAGGAGGACAGCGTGAGACAATCGAATATCGTGCCGCTTCATGCGACGAAAAAAACGAAATCGCAAGTCATCTTGAGTGAACCACGTGTCTTCAACGAAGCCCAGGAAATCGGGGAACATCTTCGTCAGAACCGTGCTGTCATCGTCAATATGCAGCGTATGTCAAAAGATCAATCACGACAGATGATCAATTTCTTATCTGGTGTCGTCTTCGCTCTCGATGGAACGATTACGACGATCAGTCAGAATACCCTCCTCTGTGTTCCGAACAATGTCGAGTTAGCTGGTAGCATCTCGAATCTTCTTGGAGAAGATGATATTAATCATAAGGGGTGGTAAGTATGGATTCTCAAGTGATGTACGCGATTGGTCGTACATTAAGTACGTTATTACAGTATTACAGTTACGTCATGATCGTTTATATCCTGCTTTCGTGGTTCCCGAATGCCCGTGATTCTAAATTCGGACAAGTGCTCGCGATGTTAGTCGAGCCATTCCTAGCGCCCTTCCGTCGTATCATCCCGCCTATCGGGGGCATGCTGGATATCTCGCCGATTGTAGCCTTCCTCGTCTTGAACTTGGCTCAATCGGGTATCCGAGCAATCTTTTTAGTATGAGCGTATACGATCATTATCGTGGAAGCGAGCGGGAATTCGTCGATTCAGTCTTGAACTGGATCGATCATGTGGAAGCGACCTATACGTTCAAATTAACGGATTTCCTAGATCCACGTGAACAACAAATCACACAAGAACTCGTCGGTTCGAAATGCGCCCTCTTTTTTGAGGGCGGTTTCGAAGGCGCTGAACGTAAACGGGCAATCCTCGCACCAGATTATTATGAATACAACGCGGATGACTTTGACATTTCCATCTATCGCATTCATTATCCTACTAAATTCGTTGAACTTTCTCATCGTCAAGTCACCGGTACATTATTGAACGTCGGATTGAAACGAGCTAAATTCGGCGACGTCATCATTCAGGATCAAGTACAGTTTGCCGTCGCGGACGAAGTCGCGACCTATATCGAAGCAAACGTCGAACGAGCAGGGAAGACGAAGATTCGTCTTTCGCGTGTTGAGGCGGAAGACCGTTTGAAAGTGAAGGATCAAGAGTGGGAAGAGACACTTGGGTTCGTCAGTTCACTTCGGTTCGATACGGTCGTGAGTGAAATTCTCGGCTTCTCGCGTCAAAAAGCACAGACGCTCATTAAACAAGGTGAAAGTAAGGTCAATTATAAAGTAGTGGATGATTCGAGCTTCATGCTAGAAGAAGGCGACTTGCTTTCCTTGCGTGGAACAGGACGCGTCAAGTTGATTGCAATCCTCGGATCAACGAAACGTGACCGGATCAAGCTACAATACGGTATTTTAAAAGGATAAGATAAATGCGGAGGAGGAATTCATCATGCCATTAACGCCACTCGATATTCATAATAAGGAGTTCACACGAAAGTTTCGCGGCTATGACGAAGATGAAGTGAACGAATTCCTAGATCAAGTCATCAAGGATTTTGAATTGTTGTTACGTGAGAATCGTCAACAACAGGAAGTCATCCAAAACATGCAAGCACGCGTTGATTACTTCAGTTCGATGGAAGAAACATTGAATAAATCGATCATCGTCGCACAGGAAGCAGCTGAAGAAGTCAAAGCCAATGCTTCAAAAGAAGCGAGCTTGATCCTAAAGCAAGCAGAACGTGAAGCAGAGCAGTTGCAAGATGCAGCGCAACGCCGGGCACAACGGACGGACTTCGAAGTAGAGCAAATGCGCAAAAAAATCGAACTCTATCGTAATCGATTCAAAGTATTGATCGATGCGCAGATGGAATTATTGACGAGCCATGACTGGGATGCGTTTGATTTCTCTTCTCGTGGAGCGCTTGACGATGTTCCAGCAGTTGCGTATAATGACGACGATGTCGTATAAATAAAATCAATGACAAGGACACGTCGCATCTTGGACGGTTGACAGCGAATCGGGGAATGGTGGAAGCCCGAGCAACGAAAAAGATGGGGTATCCCCTTGGAGTGCATGACTGAACGTTCGCTGAACAGTAAGTCATGCCGGCTCACTCCCGTTATCGAGTTCTTAAGCGGTCCTGCGTCGTCAAAATGGCGAGCGGGATTAGTAGGGTGGTACCGCGAGTTCAGCCAAGCTCGTCCCTATCTCAGGGATGAGCTTGGCTTTTTTTGTACTTTTAAAGCGAAAGGTGAGAGATAGTCAGATGGATTACAAAGAAACCTTATTGATGATGAAAACGGAGTTTTTAATGCGAGGCAACTTGCCAAAACGTGAACCAGATATGCAAGCACGATGGGAAGAGATGAATCTCTACGCTGCGGTCCAGGAAAAAAACGCTGGAAAGCCAACGTTCATCCTCCACGATGGTCCTCCGTATGCGAATGGTGACATCCATATGGGTCACGGATTAAACAAAGTCTTAAAAGACATCATCGTTCGTTATAAATCGATGAATGGCTTCCAGTCTCCATACGTGCCTGGTTGGGACACACACGGATTACCGATTGAAACAGCACTTCAAAAAGCCGGTGTTGATCGTAAATCGATGACGGTCGCAGAATTCCGTGAATTATGTGCGAAATATGCGCTGGAACAAGTCGATCACCAACGCGAACAATTCAAACGTCTCGGCGTTCTCGGTGACTATGACAACCCATACATCACTCTTCAACCAGAATTTGAAGCAGCTCAAATTCGTTTATTCGGCGATATGGCGAACAAAGGCTATATCTACAAAGGGAAGAAACCGGTCTATTGGTCACCGTCTTCTGAATCGGCATTAGCTGAAGCAGAAATCGAATATCAAGATAAACGGTCAGCTGCCATCTATGTCGCGTTCCAAGTCATGGACGGAAAAAACATCTTAGAGCCGACGGATCATTTCGTCATCTGGACGACGACACCATGGACGATTCCAGCGAACCTCGGAATCTCTGTCAGTGCGGAATTAACGTATGCGCGGATCGAGTATCAAGGAAAAGGCTATATCGTAGCGGAAACACTTGTTCCTGAAGTCATCGAAGCACTCGGATGGGAAGATGCAACAGTCGGACGTGTCTTTAATGGTGCGGATTTCGAATACATGAAAGCAAAACATCCACTGTACGACCGTGAATCACTCGTCATGCTTGGCGATCACGTTACAGCGGAAGCGACAGGTGTCGTTCATACGGCTCCAGGTCACGGGGAAGATGACTTCCACATCGGTCAAGCTTACGGTCTTGACGTCCTTTGCCCAGTCGACGATAAAGGGATCATGACAGCAGAAGCACCTGGATTCGAAGGCATGTTCTATGAAGATGCGAATAAAGAAATCGGTCTTGCCCTCGAAGAAGCCGGTGCACTCTTGAAACTATCGTTCATCAAACACTCGTATCCACATGACTGGCGGACGAAAAAACCGGTCATTTTCCGGGCAACACCACAGTGGTTCGCTTCAATCAAAGACTTCCGTGCGGAAATCCTTGATGAGATCAAAGGCGTCCAGTGGGTACCAGAGTGGGGGGAAACACGTCTCCACAACATGTTCAAAGACCGCGGCGACTGGGTCATCTCACGTCAACGTGCTTGGGGCGTTCCACTTCCAATCTTCTACGCTGAAGATGGAACGGAAATCGTCACACCAGAAACGATTGATCATATCGCGAATCTATTTGCAGCTCACGGATCAAATGTCTGGTATGAGCGCGAAGCAGTCGACTTGCTTCCTGAAGGATTCACACATCCAGCAAGCCCGAACGGTATCTTCAAAAAAGAAACGGACATCATGGATGTCTGGTTCGATTCTGGTTCATCACATGCCGGTGTCCTTGCGACACGTCCTGAATTGACACGTCCAGCGGATCTCTATCTTGAAGGATCTGACCAATATCGTGGTTGGTTCAACTCATCGCTATCGACAGCCGTCGCAACGACAGGAAAAGCACCATACAAAGCGGTCGTCAGTCACGGATTCGTTCTGGATGGTCAAGGTCGCAAGATGTCGAAATCGATCGGTAACACGATTGCACCGATTCAAGTCATGCAACAATTTGGAGCAGAGATCCTTCGCTTGTGGGTGGCATCAGTCGATTATCAAGCTGATGTCCGAGCATCGATGGATAACTTCAAACAAGTCTCAGAATCATATCGTAAAATCCGGAACACGGTTCGTTTCCTCCTCGGAAACTTGGATCAATTCGATCCTGCGATGCACCGCGTCGCATTTGAAGACTTACCAGAGTCAGATCGTTTCATGCGTACGAAACTGGACCAACTTGTTGGAAAAGTAAAAGCGGCTTATGATGCGTACGACTTCATGTCGGTCTATCAATTGCTCCATAACTTCTGTGTCCTTGATTTGTCGTCGTTCTACCTCGATTACACGAAAGATATCCTGTATATCGAAAAAGCAGACGCGACATCGCGTCGTGCGGTTCAGACGGTCATGTATGATACAGTCGTTGCCTTGTTGCAATTGATGGCACCTGTCTTGCCACACACAGCAGACGAAGCATGGGAATTCGTACCAGCTGTTGAAACGAAGAGTATCTTCCTGACAGACCTTCCGAAAACGGTCGAAGTCTCAGAAGAAGGACTTGCCCTCATCGAGAAATGGAACGCGTTCCTGACATTCCGCGATGATGTCTTAAAAGCACTCGAGGAAGCGCGCGTTGAGAAACTCGTCGGTAAGACACTCGAAGCGAAACTCTTGCTTGCACCGAAGGAAGAGACGAAAGCCTTGCTCGGAACAATCGATCATCTTGAGCAGTTACTCCAAGTCTCACAACTCGAATTCGTTGAAACGGCGGATAAGATGTATGAGACGACCGGCATCACGGTTCAAAAAGCTGACGGTGAAAAATGTGAACGTTGTTGGACATATTCGACGGAACTCGGACAAGATCCGGCTCATCCGACGCTTTGCCCACGTTGTACTGAAGTCGTCAATTCTTTATAATGATACAAAGGGAGGGGCGACTGCGACTTCGCAGGACGCCCCTCATTATTTTTGGATGCGGAGGACAATAGGATGTGGCTTTACTTAGGGATTGCTGCTTTACTCGTTGGAATCGACCAGTTGACGAAATGGATTGTCGTTCAAAATATGACGATCGGTCAAGCCATCACGGTCATTCCGGATTTCTTTTATCTCAACTCGTATCGGAATCGAGGCGCTGCGTGGGGCATGCTCGAAGGTAAATTCGGCTTTTTCTTCATCGTTACGGTCGTCGTCGTCATTGGATTGATTTACTTCCTCTACAAGGAAGGCACGAAAAATAAGGTATTTGCTTGGAGCATCGCGTTATTGCTCAGTGGTGCGATCGGAAATTTCATTGATCGAATGGCACGAGGAGAAGTCGTTGATTTCTTCCACTTCTTCCCGTTCGGCTATAATTTTCCGATCTTTAATGTCGCAGACGTCTGTTTGACGTTTGGTGTCATCACGATGCTAATTAGCGTCATGTTCGAAGAACGGTTGACTAAGAAAGGAACGATGGATAAATGAATGAAGTAGAAACATGGTCCGTGCAAGCGGATGGAGCGACAGGGCGCATTGATAAATGGCTCGCAGAACAAAACGATTGGTCGCGTTCGCAAGTACAGGAATGGTTGAAAGCGGGGCGCGTCGAAGTCGACGGTCGTGTCGTCAAACCGAACTATAAATTATCGGGAACGGAATCGATTGAGGTCCATATCCCGGAAGCAGTGGAACTCGAAATCTTGCCGGAAGACATCCCACTTGATGTCGTCTATGAAGATTCGGACGTCATCGTCGTCAACAAACCAAAAGGGATGGTCGTCCACCCGGCGGCAGGGCATGTCTCAGGAACGCTCGTCAACGCCTTATTACACCACTGTCAAGATCTCTCAGGCATCAATGGCGTCAAACGACCAGGAATCGTTCACCGAATCGATAAGGATACGTCAGGTCTGTTGATGGTCGCTAAGAACGACTTAGCGCATGAATCACTTGCGCATCAATTGAAAGAGAAGACGACGGAGCGTCTTTATATTGCGCTCGTACACGGTGAAATCCCGCACGAACTCGGAACGATTGAAGCGCCAATCGGACGCGATAAGAACGACCGTCAACGGATGACGGTAACGGATAAGAATTCAAAGTCTGCCGTGACCCATTTCCGTGTTCTTGATCGGTACGAGGGCTTTACGGTCGTTGAATGTAAACTTGAAACAGGACGGACGCACCAAATCCGTGTCCATATGCGTTATATCGGTTTCCCTCTTGCTGGTGACCCGAAATATGGTCCACGCAAGACGATGAAAATGAACGGTCAAGCCTTGCATGCTGCGGTTCTCGGTTTCGAACACCCACGCACAGGTGAGTGGATGCGGTTTGAAGCACCGCTCCCAGAAGAGATGACATTTGAAATCGGTCAATTGAAAAAACTTGAATTAGAGTCTTGACGTTTTTCTAATAAAACGGTAGAGTATCACCTAGAGAGCGATGCGAGACATCCTCTACTGACACTTCGGTCGTCCGAGTGACGATCCTACCTAACTAGTATCACCTTTAATCGAGTCCGGAGAGGCTGCGAAAGGGAGAACCTACCACGATTGTGTGTAGGCATGCATACATGACGTATGCCATGATTCTGTCTTCGATGACCTTCTGCGGATTTCCGCAGAAGGTCTTTTGTATGAAAGGAGAAACCATGAAACCAGCCGTCATCTTAGATGAAGCCGCGATCGGACGTGCACTGACACGGATCGCCCATGAAATCATCGAACGTAACAAAGGAATTCATGATTTGATGATTGTCGGAATCAAGACGCGAGGCGAGACACTCGCTCGTCGACTTGCGAAGCGCATCGAACAAATCGAAGGAAAACCGGTCTTACTCGGTGTCGTCGACATCTCAATGTACCGGGATGACTTGTCGAAACGAAGTTTAGAACCAGAAATCAAAGGTTCTGATCTACCGGAAGATATCACCGGGAAAATCGTCGTCCTCGTTGACGACGTGCTCTACACAGGTCGCACCGTTCGCGCCGCGATGGACGCGCTCGTCGATCACGGAAGACCGAGTATGATTCAACTCGCTGTACTCGTCGACCGCGGACATCGGGAGTTACCGATTCGACCAGATTTCATCGGTAAGAACGTCCCGACATCCCGTGAGGAACAAGTCGTCGTTGCGCTCGCCGAAGTCGATGAAGCCGATCAAGTATTCATTAAACGCTAAAATTCAAAACCTTTAAGGTGGTCCAGAGAGACCAGAAAGGGAGTCATCCATATGGCAAAACATGCCGCAGTACTTGATGTACAAGAAGTACCTACTCACCCTCTAAACTGGCTGATGCTCAGCCTACAACACGTCTTCGCGATGTTTGGTGCGACCGTGCTCGTCCCGCTCTTAACGGGACTCAACACATCGGTCGCGCTCGTCGCAAGCGGAGTCGGCACACTGATTTTCCTCGCCGTTACCCGCTTCAAAGTACCCACATATCTTGGTTCGAGTTTTGCCTACATTGCCCCGATCATTGCCGTCAGTGAACGGTGGGGTGTCGAGGATGCGTTAATCGGCGGAATGGTCGCTGGACTCGTCTATGGACTTGTCTCACTCCTCATCCGCTACACAGGAGCTGCTTGGTTGCTTCGGTTACTCCCACCGGTCGTCATCGGACCGGTCATTATGGTCATCGGTCTATCGCTCGCCCCGACCGCTGTCAACATGGCGATGAACGGAGCGGGCGGTAAGTACAACGGACTGTACTTCCTCGTTGCGATGGTCACACTCGGCGTCACACTCCTTGCGATGACGTACTTAAAAGGAATGTGGAGTACGATTCCGATCCTGTTCGGGATCACGGTTGGTTATCTCGTTGCGGCATCGGTCGGAATCATTGATTTCACACCACTCCAACAAGCAACGTTCTTCCACGTGCCGGACTTCACGATTCCGTTCTTGAATTACACACCATCGTGGAATACAGCCGCGTTGCTTCTGATCGTTCCCGTGACGCTCGTCACACTGACGGAGCACATTGGCGAACAAAAAGTGACATCACGGATCATCGGGCGCGAGACGCTCCTCGATCCAGGGATGCACCGGACCGTACTGGGTGACGGGATCGCGAAGACAGTCGCTTCGATGCTTGGCGGACCACCGGTTACGACGTATGGTGAGAACAACGGTGTCATGTCGATCACTCGTGTCTACAGTGTCTACGTCCTCGGTGGTGCGGCGGTTCTTGCGATCAGCTTCGGATTCCTCGGATATGTCGAAGGATTCATCAAGACGATTCCGACACCGGTCATGGGTGGAATCAGTATTCTCTTATTCGGAGTCATCGCGTCGAATGGTCTTCGGACGCTGACGGAAAGTAAGATCGACCTTGCCGATAAACGGAACTTGACGATCACAGCTGTCATTCTCGTCACAGGCATCGGAGGCGCGGCGCTTAAAATCGGCAACTTCTCTCTCGAAGGAATGGCACTAGCGACGATTCTTGGGATCATCCTGAATCTAGTTCTTCCAAAAACGACAGAGCAGGTCGAAGAAACAACGGAAACCTCTACAACTCAATCGGTAGCTAACAACTTTTAAGACGTTCCGAGAGAACGATAAAGTGAGGGCCATGAAAAGAAGCAGGGAATCACTCTGCCTTCTTTCGGCGCACCTTCACTTAGAAGGTGCGCCTTTTTCATGACCTGAAGAGGAGTGAATGACATGAAGACGATCCTAAAAAACCGGCATTTCGTCAATTTAGAAAGCTTATCCATGACAGAAATCAATTCTTTGATTGAACGCAGTCTCGCTTTTAAACGAGGCGAGCCAGCACCAGATTTTTCCGATAAGACACTCGTCAATCTGTTCTTTGAAAACTCGACCCGGACACGTTCTTCCTTTGAGATGGCAGAACATCGTCTGAACATGCATTTACTGCCGTTCGAAACGGCGACTTCCTCCGTGCAAAAAGGAGAAACGTTACGCGATACATGTAAGACACTCGAAGCAATCGGCGCCGACGGTCTAGTCATTCGCCACGGAGCGACCGGATATTACGAAGAATTGATGCAGACACTCGATATTCCGATCATCAATGCGGGAGATGGAAGCGGTCAACATCCGTCCCAGTCCTTACTCGATTTGATGACGATGGTCGAGACGTACGGAACGGTCGAAGGAAAAGTCGTCGTCATCTGTGGGGACTTACAACATAGTCGCGTCGCCCGATCGAACGCTGACATTTTAAAACGACTCGGTGCCATCGTCTATGGATCAGGACCTGTTGAGTGGTACGACCCTGCGATGGGCATACCGTATCTTCCGATGGATGAAGCAGTCGAGCAGTGCGACATCTTGATGTTACTGCGTGTCCAGCACGAACGGCATGACGGGTCGACGCGATTTGATCCAACAGTGTACCACGCCACGTATGGATTGACGCATGAGCGGATGAACCGTCTGAAGAATTCCGCGATCGTGCTTCATCCGGCACCGGTCAATCGGGGAGTCGAGATTGCCGACGAACTGGTCGAACATCCGCGATCGCGGATCTTTGAACAGATGAAAAACGGTGTCTTTGCACGCATGGCGATTCTGGAATGGTGCTTTTCAACGAAATCAATCAAAGGAGACGATGCAGATGACAACACGAATTGAGAATGCGAGATGGTACGAGGCGGGACAAGTCCGGACGGGGGATATTCGAATCGATGCCGGGAAAATCACGGATTTAGCAGCAACACCACAAGCGAACGAAACGGTCATTGATGCGTCTGGATTATTCGTCGCACCAGGATTCGTCGATATCCATGTCCACCTCCGTGAACCGGGCGGCGAACATAAGGAGACGATTGCGACCGGCACGGCAGCAGCAGCAGCGGGTGGATTCACGACGATTTGTCCGATGCCGAACACGCGTCCCGTACCAGACGATCGCCAAACACTCGATGCCTTGTTCCAGAAGATTGAAGAGACGGCGTCCGTCCGGGTTTTGCCTTACGCGGCGATTTCAAAAAATCAACTCGGACAAGAACTCGTCGCGTTCGACCAATTAACAGATGCCGTCGCGTTCACGGATGACGGTGTCGGAGTCCAGACGGCAGCAGTCATGCGGACAGCGATGCAACAAGCGGCACGCCTCGGGAAAACGATCGTTGCCCACTGTGAAGATGATTCGCTAAAAGCAGGATGTGTGCACGAGGGGAACTACAGTCGACGAGAAGGACTACAAGGTATTCCGTCGCTTGCTGAGAGCATCCACATCGCACGTGATGTCCTGATTGCAGAAGAGACCGGCTGTCATTATCACGTCTGTCATGTCTCGACGAAGGAATCGGTCCGTGTCATCCGTGACGCGAAACGAGCAGGGATCCGGGTGACGGCAGAAGTCACACCGCACCATCTTGTATTGATCGATGAAGACATACCGAATCAGGATCCGAACTTTAAGATGAATCCCCCCCTGCGAAGTGAAGCAGATCGCCAAGCACTGCTCGAGGGGCTAGCGGACGGAACGATTGATTGCATCGCGACCGATCACGCTCCTCATGCGGCAGAAGAGAAGGCACTCGGTATCGAACGCGCCCCGTTTGGCATCACAGGGTTCGAGACGGCCTTCCCATTGCTCTATACGAAACTCGTCTCTGAAGGAGAGATGCGACTTGAGACACTGATCCGGAATTTGACGGATAAGGCAGCAGCCATCTTTGAACTTCCTTACGGGAAACTCGAAGTGGGGGCGGAAGCAGATCTGGTTTTGCTTGATCTAGAAACGGAGCGTACTGTATCACCGGAACGATTCCGCTCAAAAGGCAAGAACACACCGTTCGCAGGAGAACGGTTAAAAGGATTCCCGGTCATGACGCTCGTCAAGGGAGAAATCGTATTCAAGGAGGACACAGCACATGCGTAAACGGACACTGATACTAGAAGATGGGATGACGTTTGAAGGAACGGCGTTTGGCTCAGATACGACAACAACAGGAGAGGTCGTCTTCCAGACCGGAATGACAGGGTATCAAGAAATGTTATCGGATCCATCTTACTGCGATCAGATGATCGTGTTGACGAACCCGTTGATCGGAAACTACGGGATTAACCGAGAAGATTATGAGACGACGCGTCCGCTCGCTAAAGCATTGATTGTCCGTGAACATTGTCAGACGCCGTCGAATTTCCGGAGTGAGATGTCACTCGATGCGGCACTTCAAGATCTTGATATTCCAGGATTAAGTGGAATCGATACGCGTCAACTGACACGACATATCCGTTCGAAAGGCGTCATGCGTGGGCGACTCGTTGACGGTGAGTTCGATTTAGCAGCAGAACTGGTTCATCTTCAAAACGCGCCAATCGAGACGGATCAAGTCAAGCGGGCCTCGACGGAACGAGCGTATATCATTCCGGGAGCTGGACCGCGCATTGTCCTCGTCGACTTCGGTGCAAAACTCGGAATCGTCCGCGAACTCGTCAAACGCGGCTGTGAAGTCGTCGTCGTGCCTTACGACGTCAGTGCAACGGAAGTCTTACGCTATCGTCCGGACGGTGTAATGCTATCGAACGGACCTGGGAATCCAAAGGATGTCCCAACGGCGATTCCGATGATTCAAGAATTGACGGGAAAAGTCGTCATCTTCGGCATCTGTCTCGGTCATCAGTTGATCGCACTAGCGCATGGCGCGGATACGTTCAAACTCCCATTCGGTCACCGAGGGGCGAACCATCCAGTCCAAGATATCCGGACAGGTCGCGTCGATATCACGTCGCAAAACCACGGGTATGCCGTCGACGAACAGTCATTACGCGATACCGTGCTTGAAGTGACGCATCTTGCGATCAACGACGGAACGGTCGAAGGAATCCGTCATACGACAGCAGCAGTCTTCTCGGTCCAGTACCATCCGGAAGCATCACCTGGTCCGATGGATGCGAACGGTCTATTCCAACAGTTTTTAGAAGAAATCACGAAACAACAGGAGGTCTCTCATGCCTAAACGTCAAGATATCCAGAAAATTCTCGTTATCGGGTCCGGTCCTATCGTGATCGGACAAGCAGCTGAATTCGACTACGCCGGAACACAAGCGTGTCAAGCCTTGAAGGAAGAAGGATATGAAGTCATCCTCGTCAACTCGAACCCAGCAACGATCATGACGGATCCAACGGTCGCTGATCGTGTCTACATCGAGCCCCTCCAAGCAGAGTTCGTCTCACGGATCATCCGCAAGGAACGTCCGGATGCCTTGCTTGCAACACTCGGGGGTCAAACGGGTCTGAACTTAGCTGTCGAACTGGATCGTCTCGGTGTCCTTGCTGAGTATGGTGTCGAGTTACTCGGTACGAAATTGTCAGCAATCGAAGAGGCAGAAGATCGTGATTTGTTCCGTCAACTGATGTTTAAACGCGGGCATGGTGTGCCGGACAGTGAAATCGTGCATACGCTCGAAGAGGCACAACAATTCCGGCAACAGATTGGTCTACCGATCATCATCCGTCCAGCGTATACGCTTGGAGGAACGGGCGGCGGAATCGCCAACACACCAGAAGAGTTCACGCGAATCGTCGAAGGAGGACTCAAGGCAAGTCCGGCAACACAAGTACTTCTAGAAAAATCAATTGCCGGGATGAAGGAAGTCGAGTTCGAAGTCATGCGCGATGCGACGAACCAAGCGATCATCGTCTGTGCGATGGAAAACTTCGATCCCGTCGGTGTTCATACCGGAGACTCGATCGTCTTCGCACCGACACAAACGCTATCGGATCGCGATTATCAATTGCTACGAAACGTCTCGCTCGATATCATTCGCGCACTCGGGATCGAGGGTGGATGTAACATCCAGTTCGCGCTGGATCCGACGAGCTTCGACTACTATGTCATCGAGGTCAATCCACGTGTCTCTCGTTCGTCCGCACTTGCGTCAAAAGCGACGGGTTACCCAATCGCAAAACTGGCTGCGAAGATTGCCGTCGGGTACGCCTTATCTGAATTAAAGAACCCGATCACCGAGACAAGTTTTGCTTCCTTCGAACCGGCACTCGATTATGTCGTCGCCAAGATTCCGCGTTGGCCGTTCGATAAATTCGAAACGGCAGACCGGACACTCGGAACACAGATGAAAGCAACTGGTGAGGTCATGGCGATGGGACGGACGATGGAAGAGGCATTACTGAAAGCCGTTCGTTCACTCGAGATTGGTACAGCTGATTTGTATATGCCACGCTTCATCGAACTGGCAGATGATGCCTCACAACAAGCGATTTGCCAAGCGACCGACGATCGACTCTTCGCCTTGTACGCGGGCTTCGTCCGCGGTTACAGCGTCGAACAGATTCATGACTGGACGGCGATTGATCGCCTGTTCCTTGAAAAGTTGCACCATATTTGGCAACTCGAGCAATCAGTCGCAACTGGTTTGACACCTGAACTACTCCTGCATGTGAAGCGGTATGGATTCAGTGACCCGATGCTCGCCCGAATCACAGGACAAACGGAAACGGAAATTCGCCGGATGCGTGAAGCACAAGCGATTCATCCGGTTTATAAGATGGTCGATACGTGTGCGGCAGAGTTCGCGTCCGATACGCCATACTACTACGGAACATACGAACGTGAAAATGAAGCCATCGCGACGAACCGTTCTTCGATTCTCGTCTTAGGATCAGGTCCGATCCGGATTGGTCAAGGAGTCGAGTTCGATTATGCGACAGTCCATTCGATTCAAGCGATTCGACAAGCCGGATACGAAGCAATCATCGTCAACAACAATCCGGAAACCGTGTCGACCGACTTCTCGATTTCCGATCGGCTCTACTTTGAACCATTGACGACGGAGGATGTCCTTGAAGTCATCCGAAATGAACGTCCGCTCGGTGTCATCGTCCAGTTCGGTGGACAGACGGCGATCAACTTAGCCGAGTCATTAGCAGCAGAAGGTGTAAAAATCCTCGGGACATCGCTTGAGGATCTCGACCGGGCTGAGGACCGGAAACAGTTCGAAGCAGCGTTGACGGCGCTCGACATTCCACAGCCACCGGGTAAAACGGCCGTGACGGTTGAAGAAGCGGTCACGGCAGCAGCGTCACTCGGTTACCCGGTCCTCGTTCGTCCATCGTATGTCCTCGGCGGTCGGGCGATGGAAATCGTTTATGCTCAAGAAGAACTAGAACATTACATGAAACACGCTGTCATCGCCTCACCGGAACGACCAGTCCTCGTAGACCGCTACCTGACAGGAATCGAACTCGAAGTCGACGCGATCTGCGACGGAACGGATGTCGTCATTCCAGGCATCATGGAGCATATCGAACGTGCCGGTGTTCACTCGGGTGACTCGATTGGTGTCTATCCGCCACAACGGGTCTCCCAAGACATCAAGGACCGGATCGTCGACTACACGACACGGATTGCAAAAGCATTCGGCATCAAAGGATTACTCAACATCCAGTTCGTCTACGCGGACGGCGCTCTCTATGTCCTTGAAGTCAATCCGCGTGCTAGCCGGACGGTGCCATTCATCTCGAAAGTGACGGGACTTCCGGTCGCACGGCTCGCAACGGACATCATTCTCGGTGAGACACTTGCTTCTTATGGGTTAACAAGTGGTGTTCTACCGGAAGAACCACTCGTCTCGGTCAAAGTACCAGTCTTCTCATTTGCGAAGCTTAAAGAAGTTGATCCGACACTCGGACCGGAAATGAAATCAACTGGTGAAGTCATTGGAACGGACCGGACGCTCGAAAAAGCACTCTATAAAGGGTTGCTCGCATCAGGGATGGCGATTCCAGAGCACGGTCGTGTCCTCTTGACAGTCGCAGATCCAGATAAAGCAGAAATGACGGATCTCGCACGACGCTTTGCCTCACTTGGATTCACGTTACTTGCAACGGAAGGAACGGCAGCCTACTTGACGGAGCAAGGATTACCGGTCCAGACGGTCGGCAAAATCGACTCGTCTTCCGAATCTATGCTCGACGTGATTGAAAAAGGGGAGATTGAATACGTCATCAATACGATGAGTCGGGACTCGCAAGTCACGAAAGATGGCTTCATCATTCGTCGGGCAGCAGCCGAGAATCAAGTCGTCTGTCTGACATCACTCGATACGGCGGAAGCAATTCTTCGTGTCATCGAAAGTCGCTCGTTTGAAGCCAGTGCGATCCAAGCCTTCACACACGAAAAGAAAGTGGTGATCCAATGAAGCAACTCTTGACGGTCGTCTCTCGACGAACGGTAGCTCAAGGTGCGACAGAACTCGTCTGTCGCCTCGAGCAACCTCAGGACATCGCGCCAGGGCGATTCATGCATCTTCGCGTCGGTCCACTCTTACGCCGACCGATCTCGATTGCCCGGGTCGATCATGATCTGATCACGTTTCTCTTTAAAGAAATCGGACAAGGAACAGCAGAACTGGCTTCTTTGCGTCCGGATGATACGATTGATGCCCTCGGACCGCTTGGAAACGGGTTTCCGATTGCCGCTATCCATCCAACTCAACGCGTCGTCCTCGTTGGTGGGGGGATCGGTGTCCCACCGCTGTATGAGACGATGCGCCAACTTGTCGCCCGGGGTGTGACATGTGAAGCGATTCTAGGATTCGATACGGCAACAAGCGTTTTTTACGAATCGGAATTCCAAGCACTCGGTAAGACGACGGTCACGACCGTCGATGGGACGCATGGTATAGCAGGATTCGTCACGGCAGCCTTACGTCCAGAAAGCTACGACGTCCTACTCGCCTGCGGACCGGAACCGATGTTGCGAACGTTACAGCAACAACCGATCGAACATAAGTATCTGTCGATCGAAAACCGAATGGGGTGCGGTATCGGAGCATGCTTTGCCTGTGTCTGTAAAACACCGACGGGCGGGTACGTTAAGACATGTTCCGATGGTCCAGTCTTTCGGGCAGAGGAGGTCGTATTATGAGAGAACGATTGCGTGTCGAGTTGCCGGGACTCTCTTTAAAAAATCCGATCATGCCAGCATCCGGATGTTTTGGATTCGGTGAGGAATATGCGAAGTTGTATGATTTATCAGAGCTTGGGGCGATCATGATTAAAGCAGCGACGGGTGAAGAACGCTACGGAAACCCGACGCCACGTGTCGCAGAGAGTGGGATGGGGATGTTGAATGCAATCGGTCTCCAAAATCCGGGTGTCGATGGCATCTTAACGAATAAATTGCCATTCCTCGAGACGTTCGATACGGCGATCATCGCCAATGTCGCAGGTTCGACACCGGAAGAATATGAGCTCGTCGCGGAGAAAATGAGTCGGCATCCAGGCATTCATGCACTGGAATTAAACATTTCCTGTCCGAACGTCAAATCGGGGGGGATTCAATTCGGAACGGATCAGTTGCTTGCCGCTGAGTTGACACGACGTGTGAAACGGGTCTCGACTAAACCGGTCTACGTCAAACTATCACCGAACGTCACTTCGATCGTCGAGATGGCGCGTGCCGTCGAAGCAGCTGGTGCAGATGGTCTGACGATGATCAATACACTCGTTGGAATGCGAATCGATGTCCGGACGGGACAGCCGATCCTTGCGAACCGTATCGGTGGATTATCAGGTCCGTCGATCAAACCCGTCGCGATTCGGATGATTCATGATGTCGCGCAAGTCGTCTCGATCCCGATCATCGGCATGGGTGGCGTGATGGAGGTCGATGATGTCCTCGAAATGATTTACGCCGGGGCTTCGGCTGTTGCCGTCGGTACCGCAAACTTCGTTAATCCATACATCTGTCAAGAATTGATTCAGCAGTTACCAGAACGGATGAACGAACTTGGCATCGATCATATTTTAGACATCAGGGGGAAAGCATATGAATCAACTTTACATCGCGCTTGATTTTCCGACCGAAGCAGAAGTCTTTTCGTTTCTCGAACGGTTCGAAGAGACACGACCAGCCGTGAAAATCGGGATGGAATTATTTTATGCAACAGGCGGAACGTTCGTTCGTAAACTCGTCGAGCGTGGACACGCGGTGTTCCTCGATGTCAAAGTCCACGACATTCCAGAAACGGCACGCCGGACGATGCGGGTCATCGGACAGCTAGACGTCGAACTGACGAACGTCCATGTTGCTGGTGGAAAAGAGATGATGATCGCGGCGCGAGAAGGACTGCGTGAGACGAACGCCGAGACACAACTGATTGGCGTGACTCAGTTGACATCGACGGATGAAGCGATGTTACGCGATTTAAAGATTGAAGGAGCGATGCCGGCAGTCGTTCGTGAATATGCGCAACTCGCAGAAGCAGCAGGACTAGATGGTATCGTCTGTTCAGCACTCGATCTTCCGGAACTAGTTTCAGCTTGTCGGACAGATTTTCGGTTCGTCACACCCGGCATTCGTCCGACGAACAGTCAAGCGGATGATCAAAAGCGGGTCGCGACCGTTCTTGACGCTCGTCAAAATGGAGCGACGGATTTAGTGATCGGTCGTCCGATTACGCGTGCAGAACATCCAAAACAGGTCTATCAGATGATACTTGAACAATGGAAGGGGCAATTCTCATGGTAAATCCAATCGCTAGTGCGTTACTCCGTATTGAAGCCGTCACCTTATCGCCAAACGATCCATACACATGGGCAAGCGGACTTCGTTCACCGATTTATTGTGATAATCGTTTGACGCTCTCGTACCCAGAAGTTCGTTCCTTGATTGCAGGTGCACTCGCTGAGAAAGTGAAGGGACTTGCAGTCGATGTGATTGCTGGAACTGCGACGGCAGGTATTCCACACGCAGCATTCGTCGCGGAACGACTAGGATTACCGATGGTCTACGTACGTAGTGGCAACAAGAAACACGGTAAAGGGAATCAAATCGAAGGTGTCATTCAACCTGGACAACGTGTCGTCGTCATCGAAGACTTATTATCGACGGGGATGTCAGCAATCGAAGCGGCGCAAGCTCTGCAAGCGAAGGGAGCAAATGTCATTCGCATTCAAGCAATCTTCTCGTACGGGATGGAGCGCTTGTCAAACAATCTCCGCGACGCAAAGATCGAAGCGGATGCATTACTGACGTTCGAAGCGTTACTCGAAACCGCACAACAACAAGGCGATATTACTATAGAAGAGCAAAAACAGTTGGCGGATTGGTCGAAAGATCCAGTCGCTTGGAGCGAACGTTTTATAGCGAACGTCTAAAATCGATAGATTCCGTCGGACGACCTACGATTTCTGGTGAATGTTTTGGTACACTAGAAAAATAAAGGAGGTCGTCGACTATGGTGACGCATTATCGTGATTATGAACAGTTCAAAAAGGTCGTCCTCCCGTTTTTGCTTGAACGTCCGGATACCCATCAGTTGATTCTTGGCATATTAGAACGTGGGGATGAACCGCTCTTGATGGCAACGGCACAAGAAGGCGATCATCGTCTCGTCATATTGCAAACGATACCGGAGCAAGCCATCGTCGCAGGTGATGTGTTCTCGCAAGAAGGGATCCGAAAGCTCGCGCGAATTCTGGATAGTCCAGGATGCGTCGGAGAACAGGCCATCTTAGCGCCGCTTTTACTCCCACATTCCATATATGAGGTACATATGGAACAAGGGATGTATGCACTGACAGAGGTCGAGATGCCGCTTGTTCCGGAAAACGTCGTCTTCCGACCGATTTCGGACGATGAAAGACAACAAGCCTTAGCGTTTGCGTCCGGATTTTTACATGAAGTTGAAACGCGACCTTCTGAGCGACAGCTTACGCAACTCCATCAGTCGATGACGCGCCACATCCAGCAAGGAAGCTTGTTCGGACTGTTTCGTGGAGATATGCTTGTCGCGATGGCGGCAGCGACGCGTCCGACGCAAACTGGGATTACGATTTCTTACGTCTATACGCCGAAAGAACTGCGTGGAAATGGGTATGCCTCTTATCTCGTCGCCAAACTATCTGAACATCTACTAAAGTCTTATCCGGTCGTGACGCTCTACACCGATTGGTCGAACCAGACAGCGAATAAGATCTATCAGCATGTCGGTTTCGAGTTAGTCGGGCGATCCTTACATATCAAGAAACAAGAGCGCTATCGATGAATATCGAGCCACTTGTTTCTTGGACATGTCTAAACATTGATATGTACAACAACAGCCGATCATCCTGTTATCTAAGGACGATCGGCTGTTTCATGTCAAACTGAGAAATCAATTGAATTTAGCGATGATTTTACCACGGACATGGCGATCAGATAGACGTTGCAATCCTTTGACGATGTCCGCTGCTGGAATCTCTTCTGTGACGAGTGGATCGAGTTCTTTTGCTGCGACGAGTTTTAATAACTCGCTTGCCATATGACCGAGGTTTCGGATGGCACGGTCATCTTCGCTTGCATAAGCAGCCGCGAGTGCCACTTCATGGATCGAAGGGGAGAGCGTGAACGGCTTGACGACCGACTGATCGGGACCACCGGCGATGAAGGCAAGTTGCCCCGAGAAGGCAAGACGTCCGAGATCCGCTGTTGCTTCATCTCGACCGACCGTATTAAAAATCAAGTCAGCGCCGCGACCGTTCGTCCAATCGCGGATGACATCCGTTACATTTTCTTTTTTGTAGTCGATGGCAAGATCGGCACCGAGTCGCTTGACCCACTCATGATTTTCCGTCGAAGCAGTCGTCGCGACCTTGAGACCCAGGCGTTTTGCGAGTTGAATGCCGATGCCACCAACACCACCTGCACCAGCATGGATAAGGATCGTTTCTTTCCCTGTCGTGTTCATCTTCTGAACGATGGCTTCATAGGCAGTCATTCCTGCGCAAAGAATCGCAGCGGCTTCAGCGAATGAGACGTCTTCCGGAATCAGGGCGAGGGCACGTGTATCGACGAGTGCATATTCAGCAAAAGCGCCATCGCGTTGCAGGTTCGTATGAATCGCTACACGATCGCCGATTTTTACTTCTGCGCCGGGGCCGATTTGTTCGACGACACCAGCTAGATCGACGCCTGGAATATGCGGAAACGTCCAAGCTGGATTGTTAGTCGCCTTATAGTCGACGGGATTCAGCGCGACGGTCTTGACGCGAATCAAGGCTTGACCTTCTCCTGGCGTCGGTGTTTCGACCTCTTCGAATGTCCATTGATCAATGGCTGTACCTGAGTGGTTTAACCATGCTTTCATGTTTAATACGCTCCTTCCGAATACGTGAGTTCATACGAGTGAGAGTAGATTTCGACGAGGTTACCGAATGGATCCTCACAGTAGACCATTCGATACGGCTTGTCTCCCGGATAGTATTCGCGGATTGGCATCCGTTGTTTGCCACCATGGGCAACGATTTTTTCGACGAGTCCTTCGACGTCTGGATCTTGAATCGCATAATGGAAGATGCCTGTTTTCCAGAATTCGAAGTTGTTTTCGGGTTGTTCATTGTTCGGGAACTCGAACAACTCGATTCCGATGCGGTCACCTGTCGCCATGTGAGCAATCCGGAACTTGTTCCACCCTGCACCGAAGACATCCGTACACATGACACCGATGGCAGAATCATCTTCGAGGACATCAGATGGTTCCATGATGATATACCAGCCCATCACCTCTTGATAAAAACGGACGGCTTCGTCGAGATTCGGCACGGAAAGACCGATGTGTGAAAAATTACGTGGATACGTCATGCTTAACACTCCTTTTGCAAAATGATTTACGCATACTCTAACTTACGCTACACTCGATTGCATAGTACGCACTTTGAAGTAACTACTCTGGAGGAGAGAACAACATGTCGACAGAACAATTTCCGGTCAATCGGGCGCTCGCTATCATCGGCGGAAAATGGCGTCCACAATTATATTGCACGTTAGAGAACGGTCCGAAACGTTTTTTAGAGTTACAACGTGCCATTCCCGGGATTTCTGGAAAGTCTTGACCGATCAGTTAAAAGAACTTGAACGACTCGGAATGATCGAGCGGATTGAGTATGATGAAGCCGTCTTACACGTCGAATACAAATTGACAGAGGCGGCATTTACACTGCAACCGGCCATGAAAGGTTTATGCGCGTGGGGGGAAGGGAATCAATTATCCGAATCCTAAACGAGAGGCAGTGACACTCATGAAATTGACTTATCACGGACAATCGACAGTAACAATCGAGACGAACGGGCATCATCTCGTCATCGATCCATTCTTTAGCGGTAACGAAAAAGCGACGACAAATCCAGATGACGTCAAGGCAGATTTTATTTTGTTAACCCATGCCCATGCCGATCATATGCTTGATGCGGAACGTATCGCAAAAGCCACGGGAGCTACAATCATTGCTACTCATGAACTGGCGACGTATCTGAGTTTCAAAGGGCTCAACGTTCATCCGATGAATCTCGGCGGACAGTTTGAATTCCCATTTGGTAAAGTGAAGATGACACAGGCATTCCATTCATCAAGTATCATCGATGAGGAAAAACAGACGATTACGTATATGGGGATGCCGGCTGGATTCTTGCTGACGATCGAAGGCAAAGAAATCTATCATGCAGGTGATACGGCACTGTTCGGGGATTTAGCCCTTTATGGCGCCCATCACGAAATCGATTTAGCCTTCTTACCGATTGGTGATAACTTCACGATGGGTCCGGATGATGCGTTGATCGCTGCAGATATGTTGCAAGCGAAAGCCGTCGTACCAATCCACTACGATACATTTGATTTAATCAAACAAGATGCGAACGCATTCTGTGAAAAGATTGAAGCGCAAGGTCAAACTGGTCATCCACTCGCGATCGGCGAGTCACTCGAATTATAATCCGTTCTTAAGCAAAGGAGAGGAAACGTCAATGTTCCTCTCCTTTTTGTCGATTATTGTTCTGGAATGTCAGTGGTTCATCCGATGACGCTTCCTTCTTCCGCCCGATGGCGAAACGATGAACTTCTTCTATGATAAGAAGGGGGCTGTTGACAGCCGATTCAGATATTCGGAATAATGGTAGACATGAGATGGAGGGGCTGACATGGAAGAGCATAACAGTAGGAGTGTGCGGAAACGAAAACAATCGTCGTTCACACGCTTAAAAAATAAACAAAAACAAAAGATGGATGCACGATTGAACCGGATTGGAGAAAAAGGACCAGTGAAGCGACCGCTTTATTTATACGGTGGTGTCATTCTCGGACTTGTCGTCATCTATTCGATCACATTGCTCGTCTCAACGGAATTGTTATCACGAGGCGAAACATTCAAAACGACGAATCGCTATAAATCTCTCGCCATCGAGGCGCCGCACGCAACGGTACAATTCGTTCGAAGCACAGATGGAAACGTCCAAATCAAGCTCGTCGATAGTGCGTCGAGTGGAAAACGACTGAAAATCAGTACATCGACGAATACGGTGACGGTGACAGGACGAGATGGTTGGCTGTCACGACTTGGCAATCGTCCGAGCGAAAAAACAGCAGACTATACGATTCAAGTGGGACTACCAAGTTATATGAACCGTGTCGATGTCGATGCTGGAACACTTAAAGGAATGGGCATCTACGCAAAAACGATCGAGATGGACGGAGAAGCGATGAGTCTCGATAAAGTAAAAGGTGATGAGATTACACTGAATGCTACACGTGCGATTTCCGTCAAGGAAATGGATGCCGTCCATGCGCAGGTGACAGGCGAGAGTGTCTCGCTGGCAGACTATATGGCGAAGTTGAGTCTTGACGTCACAACGATTGACGGCGCGACGAAGCTAAAACCAAATAAAGCAGCCGGTACGATCACGATTGATACGGGAGGCGATATTAAAGCCTCTGACCGATATACGAAACAAAAGAATAAGGATGAGACGATTTATGAACTGTCGAAACAAGAAAAACCGGAAGTGACAGTCAATAGTGAAGTCGGGCAGGTGACGCTCGAGTGAAATTAAAGTTTCGGATTGGACTTCGGACGATCAAGACCGGCATCGCGGTAGCTCTTGCACTCAGCATCTCTTGGTATGTATTTGATATTTATTCAGGAATGGGGGCTGTCGCAGCCATCGTTGCGATGCAACCGACGATCCATCGTTCATTTAAAATCGTCTTCAATCGGATTTTCGGAACGGTACTCGGACTGATGTGTGGACTCGCGATCGTTGCGACGCTTGGCGCCAATCCACTGACGATCGGACTCGCCGTCGTCGTCTCGCTCGTTCTCAATTCGATGATTGGACGAACGGATATGTCGACATTCGCTGCTTTTGCGATCGTCTTGATGTTCGAGAGCCCGACCGCTGACTACGTCCACTATGCCTTATCACGGTCGTTGTTGACTGTCGTTGGGGTATTATCTGCCGTCCTCGTCAATTACATCGTCTTCCCGCCACACTATGAGGATCGTTTACTCTTACTCGTCAAAAAAACGACGCAACAGTTGATGGAAGATTGGCGAAGCCTTGTGCAAGATGATGGACGCTTGCTTGCCGTCCGTAAACAAATCCTCAAACATGAGGAAATGATGTTGATGCTTCAAGAGGATCAAAAATATCCATTAGTGGCGAGCGGTCAAAGTGAAGCGTTCATTCGACTGAAGGAGCTTGTCGATCTTGAAGACAAGTTGCTCGTCTTGCTTGAAAGCATTGCCAGTCATCGGGATATCCCGATGACAGAAGAACAGGAAAAGACGCTCGGTCAGGAAATTGATTTCTTACTCAGCCATCATTACGATGTCATCTTCTCTCACGAACGAAAACAGGCGATGTTCTCATTCGATCAAGAATTAAGCGAGGCGAAGGATATCATCCATGGGCATTTACTCGATTACCGGGAACAGTTAGAAAAAATGAAGTGAAGATGAAAAAGCGCTGTTTCTCCTAAGTGACATTTAGGAAAAACAGCGCTTTTTTGTGTAGCATCATTGACGTAAGGATTGGACGACATCTGGATCAGGTGTGACGTAAAGAGTCGTTTGATCCGTGTAGATGACGAATCCGGGCTTTGCACCACTCGGTTTTTTGACATAACGTAGTTCCGTGAAGTCGACCGGAACTTGGCTCGACTCACGTGCTTTCGAGAAATAAGCCGCGACGATCGCTGCTTCCTTCAACGTCGTCTCGTCCGGTGCATCACTTTGAATGATGACGTGTGATCCCGGGATATCCTTCGTGTGTAACCACGTATCGGACCTGCGTCCGAACTTGAACGTCGCGTAATCATTTTGTTTATTGTTCTTTCCGACGAAGAATGGAAGACCAGTCGAAGAACGGTATTCTTCGAGTTGTGGGAGCTGCGGTTTCTTTTTCTTCTTTTGTCGTTCGCGCAGATAACCTTCTTCGACGAGTTCCTCGCGCATTTCCCGGATGTCTTCCGGGGATGCGACATCGAGTTGCGCAAGTAAGCCTTCGAAGTACGCAATCTCAGCTTGGTTCTTCTCGAGCTGACGCGCGACTTCGACTTTGGCGGTTTTTAATTTGTTATACCGTTTGTAATAACGTTGCGCGTTCTCATTCGGCGAGAAACGAGGATCAAGCGTGATCGTGATCTCAGCACCATCTGGATCATAGTAATCGACGACGGTCGCTTCCTTCATCCCGCGTTCGAGCTGATAAAGATAGGTCGTCAGCAGTTCCCCTTTATGTTTCCATTCATCCATCCGTAACGTCGCTTCTAAATCTTTTTCGAGTTTTGAGCGCTTTAAGATATTCTTATCGTACTCGCTCTTGATGAACCGTTCGAGATCGGCTGCTTGTTGTTTGACGCGATCGCGGTTTGCTTTTTGATGGAAGAAGGCGTCGAGGACTTGACCACTCGTCTCGAACGTCTTCTCGTCGATGATGGATCCTTCCGTTAGCCGGACCGGTGCGAAGCGTTCCTTACCACCTTCCATCCGTTGTAAGACATAAGGACCATCGAGTTCCTTCAGGACATCTTGAAAGGCAGATGCAAGATTCGTCCGGTTGGCAAGACCTGCCCGTGTGACGACTTCCTTTGCAATTTGTGGAGACAGACCACTGAATAGACCAAGTAACTGTCGATCGAGTTTACCGGCGTTCCAGTCAATCCGGTGGAGTGTCTTTTCGATATCTCCCGTGAGCGGATCCACTTTATCCTGTGCCGGCGGAAGCTGGTATGTCATCCCTGGCATGATCGTCCGGAAGGTATTTTGACTGAGTGGCAAGTGTTTGATCGCATCGAGGATCTTATCTTGTCCATCGGTCAAAATGATGTTCGAGTGACGTCCCATCAACTCGACATAGATTTTTTTCGCTTCCTCATCACCGAGTTCGTTCCGAGACCGGACGCGTAAGACGATGATTCGGTCACGTTCGAGTTGTTCAATTGATTCGATGAACCCACCTTCGACATGTTTGCGGAGCATCATACAGAAGAGTGGGGGTTCACTCGGGTTGCTGACCGCTTCCGACGTAATGTGCATCCGTGCATACATGGCATTCGCAGAGGCGAGCAATAATACGTTTTTTCGCTCGGCCCGGACCTGGAATACTAAATCCAATGTGTACGGTTGGTATACCTTATTGATCCGTCCTCCGACGAGCGGTTGGAGTTCTTCGACGACACGTGTCGTCATCAATCCGTCAAAAGCCATACGATTACCTTCTTTCTTGATTTCGTTCTCACTTTCTAAAGGTAACAGAAATGGCATCGTTATGGTATGATAAAGCAGTCGAGCTAAAAAAGATGACTTGCGAACTTCCCGTCTCTACTGCTAATATGAAACAATGTGAAGTTTGTGAGATGGAGGGGTTTTGAAGTGATTTTCAAAGAGCGTGGCTTATTACTCGTATTATCTGGTCCAAGTGGTGTCGGAAAGGGAACGGTCTGTCGTGCCTTGCGCGAAGATCAGGATAATGATCTGCATTACTCGGTATCCTGTACGACGCGCCAACCGCGCGAAGGAGAAGTAGATGGTGTTCACTATTTCTTTAAATCGCGTGAAGAATTCGAAGAGATGATTGCGAACAATCAACTCTTGGAATATGCTGAATTCGTAGGGAATTATTATGGAACACCTGTCGAATGGGTGAACCAGATCCTAGATGAAGGAAAAGACGTCATTCTCGAAATCGAAGTTCAAGGGGCCATGCAGGTCAAAGAACATTTTCCGGAAGCTGTCTTCTTATTCCTTGCACCTCCAAGCCTCCAAGAATTACGGAACCGCCTCGTAGGGCGTGGAACGGAATCTGAGGAAGTCATCAAGCAACGTCTTCTCGTCGCTAAAGAAGAGATTGAGATGATGGATGCGTATGACTATGTCGTGACGAACGACGAAATTCATAAAGCCTGTGATCGAATTCAAGCAATCGTCACAGCAGAACATTGCAGTCGGGAACGTGTCGCGTCCCTATATAAAAAAGCCATGGAGGTTAAGTGATATGTTATATCCATCAGTTGATAAGCTTCAAAAGAAAGTGCCATCGAAATATACGATCGTTACAGTTGCCGCTAAGCGTGCGCGTCAAATCCAAGACGGGAAACGCGTGAGAGTCACGAACCCAAAATCGCATAAACCGGTCGGGAAAGCTTTAGAAGAGCTTTATTTCGAAGAAGTATCCGTCACGAACCAACCGCAAGACTAATTTTGAAGCAGCCACTTGTCATCGTGGCTGTTTTTTTCAATAAGGAGGACACCTACATGTTAACCAACCGAAACATTCTACTGTGTGTCGGCGGTGGAATCGCTTCCTATAAATCAGCAGCACTCGCTTCCAAACTCGTTCAAGCAGGCGCACACGTTCAAGTCGCGATGACGCGTAATGCGCAACAATTCGTCGGTAAAACGACGTTTGAAGCACTGACGCGAAAAGCGGTCTATGACAATGTCTTCATCGAGCATGATCCGTCAAAAATCGCCCATATCGATTTAGCGGACGAAGCGGACTTAATCGTCGTCGCACCAGCGACCGCGAACTTGATTGCAAAACTCGCGCACGGGATCGCAGATGACTTCATTACGACGACGATCCTTGCAGCAACGTGTCCCGTCATCGTCGCACCGGCGATGAATGTCAACATGCTCGAACATCCGGCGACAGTTCGAAATATCGAACAACTCAAGCAGGACGGTGTCCAGGTGATTGCACCGGGAGTCGGAAATCTCGCATGTGGTTGGGTCGGGAAAGGTCGTTTACCCGAACCGGAAGACTTAGTCGCAACACTCTCAACCTTCTTTGAAGATAAGTATCTAGCCGGGCGAAAAGTCTTGATCAGTGCAGGTCCGACCGTTGAACGGATTGATCCGGTCCGTTACTTGACGAATGACTCTTCAGGAAAGACAGGCATTGCACTTGCGGAAGCAGCAAGAGACGCAGGAGCAGATGTCACGCTCGTACACGGGCCCCTTCGGATCGGACTACCGGCTGGCGTCGAAACGATTGCCGTCGAGTCGGGAGAAGAGATGCTCGAAGCCATGTTACGTGACTATGAGACGCAAGACATCGTCATCATGTCCGCTGCCGTAGCTGACTATCGACCGTCTGTCCAGTATGATCAGAAGCAGAAGAAAATTCACGGACCATTGCGGATTGAACTCGAGGAGACGACGGATATTCTGAAGACGCTCGGTGAGCAGAAAGAACATCAGGTATTAGTTGGATTTGCAGCGGAGACGACGGACGTCGAGACGTTCGCGAAACAGAAACTCGTCCGAAAGAAGGCGGATTTCATCGTCGCGAATGATGTCTCTCGTTCTGACATCGGATTTGTCAGCGATGAAAATGAGGTCGTCGTTTTTGGGAAGAATGATTCCGTCACGCGATACGATCAACAATTGAAATCGACGCTCGCCAAATTGCTCATGCGCCAATTTGCGGAGGCATTGGCATGATAGCTGAAGTCATCGTCGATGTCGCAGCGGCCACCGTCGATCGTCCTTTTGATTATGCCGTGCCGGAACTCTGGCAGGAGCTGATTGTTCCCGGAATGCGCGTAGAGGTTCCGTTCGGTCCACGTGCGTTGCTTGGGATCGTCGTCGGAACGAAAGCAACCTCTGATTTGACGAACGTCAAATCGATCGTTCGTGTCTTAGATGAGACGCCGACCTATACGCAGGAATTACTCGAGCTGTCGGCTTATCTATCAGAAACGACCTTGTGTTTTCAGGCGACGGCACTGCTTGCGATGCTGCCGGCTGCCTTAAAGGTGAGTTATGATAAACTGGTCATAGTCGAGTCGGGCCCACTTCGGGCATATCATGGTAAGAAAATGAGTCAATTACCAACGGAAGTCCAACAAATCATCTTAACAGCGGCGAAACAAGCTGACGTGACGCTTCAACCGGTCATTCGCGAGAAAAAGACGTCTAAGACGGATAAACGTATTCGTCTCCTAGAGGAACAGGCAACTTTTACGAAACAAGCGAGCCAACAAGCGGCACTTTACTCGTATATCCAAGAATTTCCGAATGCGCTTTGGAGTGAAATCAAGCAGGCGACGGGCGCAACGAGCGCGACGTTGAACGCCCTCGAGAAAAAAAGCATCATTGAAGTCGAGACGATTGATGTACGGCGAAATCCTTACGAACATCTCGTCCAAGACATCTTTGTGCCGTCCTCTTTGACGGAAAAGCAACAGGAAGCAGTCTCTTCGATTACGGCTGAAGCTGAGACCGGAACGTTTTTGTTACATGGCGTAACAGGAAGCGGTAAGACGGAAGTCTATCTTGAATCGATTCATGCACAACTCGAACGCGGTAGACAAGCGATTTTGCTCGTCCCTGAAATCAGTCTGACACCGATGATGGTCAAACGGTTCAAACGTCGTTTCGGAGAACGGGTCGCTGTCCTGCATAGCGGTCTATCGCTCGGAGAAAAGTATGATGAGTGGCGCAAAATCGCTCAAGGCGAGGTCGATGTCGTCGTCGGTGCACGGTCCGCCGTGTTTGCGCCGCTGACGAATATCGGAATCATCATTCTCGATGAAGAACATGAAACAACCTATAAACAAGAAGAGAATCCGCGCTATCATACGCGTGATGTTGCAAAATGGCGAGCGGCCTATCATCGTTGTCCCGTCGTGCTCGGAAGTGCAACTCCATTACTTGAGACGTATGCGCGGGCACAAAAAGGGGTCTATCGTTACTTACCGCTTCGCGAACGATTCGGTGGGGAACTGCCTCCGGTCGACATCGTTGATATGCGTAAAGAACTTGAACGGGGCAATCGTACTCCGTTCAGCCTCGCGCTCGTCGAAGGCATCAAAGAACGAATCGAGCGTGGGGAACAGACGGTATTACTTTTGAACCGTCGTGGGTACACGACATTCGTCTTATGTCGGGATTGCGGGGAGACGCTTCAATGTCCGCATTGTGCCGTCAATTTAACGTATCATCAACATGAAGATCGCTTGAAGTGCCACTATTGTGGATTCGAGGCGGCGATGCCGAAAACTTGTCCGTCCTGTGAATCGACGAAGATTCGTCAGTTCGGAACGGGGACGCAAAAGATCGAGGAAGAGTTGGCGCATTTGATTCCGGAAGCACGGATTATTCGGATGGATCAAGATACGACGTCTCGTAAAGGCGCACACGAGAAGTTACTCGATGCCTTCGAGCGTAAGGAAGGGAACATTCTTCTCGGAACACAGATGATTGCAAAAGGTCTCGACTTTCCAAATGTCACGCTCGTAGGGGTGCTCGCTGCTGATGCGACGCTCGGTATTCCGGATTTTCGGGCAAGTGAGCGAACGTTCCAGTTGATCACGCAAGTGTCGGGGCGTGCCGGGCGGGGGCAACTCGCCGGACAGTCGATCATCCAGACCTATAATCCTGAGCACTACGTCATTCAGACGGCGAAACAGCATGATTACGAAACGTTCTATAAGCGGGAGATGCAGTTGCGCAAACTCGGGGGACACCCTCCATTCTGGTTCCTTGGCTTGATCACGGTCTCAGCGACACATCCACTCGAAGCACAAGCAGAAGCGCAACAGATTGCTTCCGAGCTGCGGGCTTTCGAATCGGAGGATTTAGTCGTCAATGGACCGTTCGATGCGCCACTTGCTCGACTGAAGAATATGTACCGACAACAGGTCTTAATTAAACATAAAGGGCAGGAAGATGTCCGGACACATCTCCGTGATATCTTAGCCCGTCGTCAAAAATCAAAAACACAAGTCGCGATCGACTTGAATCCATTTGTATTCATGTGAGGTGTCTGTATGTATAAAGTAGTAGAAGTACCAAATGATGTATTACGACAGGTATGTGAACCTGTCACGAAGTTCGATAAAAAACTCGGTAAGATGATCGACCGGATGTTCGATACGATGTACGAATATGATGGTGTCGGCTTAGCGGCACCGCAAATCAATCAACCGATCCGTGTAGCTGTCGTCCATACGGATGATGAGACAGGACCGATCGAGCTGATCAATCCGGAAATCATCGAAGCCGATGGTTCACAAATCGATGACGAAGGATGCCTCAGCATGCCAGGCATTTTCGGACCGGTCGAACGGTTCGACCGCATCGTCGTCAAGTCGCAAGATCGTCTCGGGCGGACGGTCAAAATCAAGGCAAACGCCTTTTTTGCACGTGCCATCCAGCACGAGATGGATCATTTAGACGGTGTCCTGTTCACAGATAAACTTGTCGAGCAAGAAAAACCGCGCGTCGTCTTCATGGGGACACCTGAGTTTGCGGCAGGGACACTGCGTGAAGTGATCGATGCTGGGTATGACGTCGTCGGTGTCGTATCGCAACCAGATAAGCCGGTCGGACGAAAACGGGAAGTCAAACCGACACCTGTGAAACTCGTCGCGATGGAACACGATATTCCTGTGTTGCAACCGAAACGGATTCGTGAAGACTATCAGGACGTCCTTGATTTAAAACCAGATCTCATTATCACGGCAGCTTACGGTCAGATTGTACCGACAGCTATTTTGGAAGCACCACGCTTTGGGGCGATCAACGTCCATGCGTCACTCCTACCGAAATATCGTGGCGGTGCACCGATTCATCAAGCAATCATCGATGGAGAAAAAGAGACAGGCGTGACGATCATGTATATGGTCGATCGACTTGACGCGGGTGATATGTTGTCAAAAATCATTGTTCCGATCGAAGAGAACGATACAGTCGGAACGATGTTTGAAAAGTTAGCGGACGCAGGAGCGCGACTATTGCTTGAGACCTTACCGCGTCTGTTCGCAGGTGAATTGACACCGGAAGCGCAAGATGAGGCAGAAGCGACGTTTGCGCCGAATATCTCACGCGAGCGGGAACGACTTGATTTTACGTTACCGGGTGAGACACTCTATGATCAAATCCGAGGAATGAATCCTTTCCCAAGTACGTATACGATGCTTGGTGATGACCGATTGAAAGTCTTTTTCGCGACGAAAGTCAAAGGAACGGGACGACCAGGCGAAATCATCGCTTTAGAAGCGGATGGTCCCGTCATCGCGACAGGTTCGGAGACAGCGTTGAAGCTGATCGACTTACAGCCGTCCGGAAAAAAACGGATGGACGGTGCTACGTTCATGCGCGGGATCGGTCAATCGCTTGAACTCGGACAACAAGTAGGTGAGAACGCATGAATGTACGTGACGCAGCAGTAACGACACTGATGAAAATTGGTCAAGGTGGTGCCTTCTCGACAATCACCGTCCACCAGATGCTTGAAAAGCGTGCTATCTCAGCAACAGATGTCGGCTTGTTCACGGAACTCGTCTACGGGACGCTCAGTCGTGAATTGACACTGGATTATATTTTGGAGCCGTATCTAGCGAAACAGAAAAAACTTGATCCGTTCATGCGTCCGTTGTTACGGATGAGTGTGTATCAATTGTTTTATCTTGATCGTGTACCGGATCATGCCGTCATCCATGAAGCTGTCGAGATTGCCAAAAAACGTGGAAAAGTCCACGTCTCGAAAGTCGTCAACGGAGTGCTCCGGAATGTATTACGGGCGGGAATGCCTCATTTCGCTGAGATCGAGCCAGTTGCAAAACGAATCAGCATCGAAACGAGTCACCCGCAGTGGCTCGTCGAACGCTGGATTGAACTGTTTGGTCCAGAAGAAACACTTCAAATCTGTCAATTGAATAACACACCTGCACCGGTCACGGTTCGCATCAATCGGACGAAGACGACGCGAGAGGAAGCGATCGAGCTTCTACTCGACCAAGGTGTGACGGCAAAACCATCTACGGTCGCGCCAGACGGTCTCGAAATCGAACGAGGAAGCGTTCAAAAAACGGATCTGATTGACCGTGGGTATCTTTCTCTGCAGGATGAGAGCTCAATGCTCGTCGCCCGTGCACTCGGTGCAGAAACATCTGATCATGTACTTGACAGCTGTGCCGCACCTGGTGGGAAAGCGATGCATATTGCTGAAGGTTTGACGACGGGAACACTACAGGCACTTGATCTTCATCCACATAAGATTAAATTGGTTGAACAGCAAGCGACACGATTAGGTCTTACGACTGTTCAAGCAGAAGCGTTAGATGCTCGTAAAGCAGGAGACCGCTTTGAAGTAGAATCGTTTGATCGGATTCTTGTCGACGCACCTTGTTCAGGACTCGGTGTCATTCGAAGAAAACCAGATATCAAATGGACGAAACGCCCGGAACAACTCGAGCAACTCCCGAAAATTCAACGAGATATTCTGACATCTGTCTTACCACTCGTTAAAAAGGGTGGAACCTTTGTCTATTCGACTTGTACGATTGATCCGATCGAGAACGAGGATCAGACAGCGTTCATTCTCGATCAAGGATTTGAATTTGATACATCCTTCGCGGCACGGATGCCGGAATCCGTGCGACATCTGATCGGGGATCGAGCAGAACTCAAGTTGTTACCGACGACAGTCGGAACGGACGGCTTCTATATTGCCGCGTTTAAAAAACGAGAAGATTGACACGAACGGAGGACTGTCATGGAGCTAGCTCACCTTTCGACTACTGGGAAAGTCAGGACTAAAAATGAGGATACGGTATTACTCGTCGGGAACGCTGAACGTGGTCTTGCCGTCGTTGCGGACGGTATGGGAGGTCATGCTGCTGGCGATATCGCAAGTGCGATCGTTCGCGAGGTATTTGAAGCATCCTTTTCACTCATGCCAAATCGTCCGATGGAATTGTCTGAATGGATAGAACAACGTGTAGCCGAGGCAAATGCCCGGATTCTTCAGTTTTCAAAAGAAGAGCAACTTGCAATCGTCGGAACGACCATTGCCTGCGTATGCTGGGTCGAAGATTTGCTCGTCATCGGTCATGTTGGAGATAGTAGGGTCTATGCCCTTGAAGGTACGGCGTTAAAACAATTGACGGATGATCATTCTTACGTCAACATGTTACGACAAATGGGGGAACTTTCGGATGAGGAAGTCGAAAATCATCCTCGTAAGAATGTCATCACACGGTCGGTCGGCTCGAACGAAACGGTCGAAGTCGACATTCAAGTCAGAGATGCTCCAGACTATGACCTCGTCCTCGTCTGTAGTGACGGGTTGACCGATGAAGTGCCAGATGATGTCATCGAACAGATCATCTTACAGGATGAGCCGCTTGATGAGATCGTCGGACGATTGGTGAAAGAAGCGAATGCTCGAGGAGGCGCGGATAATATTACGATTGCCGCCATCCGGTTCAAAGAAAGAAAGAGGGTCTGAATATGCGATACGGAGATCGATTAAATGACCGCTACCGCATAGAACGGCTAGTTGGAAGTGGCGGGATGGCGAATGTCTATCAAGCCTATGATGAGATTTTAAAGCGTCATGTTGCCATTAAGATTTTACGGACCGAATTTTCGCATGACGAACAGTTCATTCGTCGATTCGAACGTGAAGCTCATGCTGCTACCAGCTTGAATCATCCAAACATCGTTGCCGTCTATGATGTAGGCGAAGAAGATGCCATCTATTACATCGTCATGGAGTATATCGATGGTATGACATTAAAGACATTTTGTGAAAATCAAGCATTACCTGTGCCGCAGGCCGTCGATATCATCGCTCAAATTTGTGATGCGATCGATCACGCCCATGCACACCGAATTATCCATCGCGATATCAAACCGCAAAACATGTTGATTCGAGAGGATGGTACCGTCAAAGTAACGGATTTCGGAATCGCTGTGGCGATGTCGAATGCGACGCTGACGCATACGATGTCCGTCCTTGGGTCCGTCCATTACTTTTCACCGGAACAAGCAAAAGGTAAATTTGCGGATGAGAAGTCGGATATCTATTCACTTGGTGCTGTCTTATACGAACTTGTGACAGGACAAGTCCCGTTCGAAGGTGATTCACCGGTTGCGATCGCTTTAAAGCATCTGCAAGATACACCGCGTCGCCCATCCGTCTTGAATCCGAAAGTGCCACAAGCGCTTGAGAACTGTATCATGCAGGCGCTCGCAAAAGCACCGCATGACCGTCAACAGTCCGTCGCAGCCTTTAAGGCAGATATGGTGACGGCGTTGTCTGACGAACGAGCAAGCGAAGGTATCCGAGGTGCAGAAGAGGATGAGCTGGAAAAGACGATGGTCTTATCGCCTGTACAAGTGCCAGAAGAATCAAAAGCGGAACCAGAATCACCCGCCGTCACGACCGTTCAACCGAAAACACCGGAAAAGAAAAAGAAAAAACGTTGGTGGATCGTCCTCTTATTGCTCATATTGCTAGGTGGTGCAGCTACGACGTTTGCGATGTGGCCAGATCCAACGGTCACCGTACCATCTGTCGTCAAGACGGATGGAGACGAAGCGGAAACGAAGCTTGAGAAACTAGGATTCGTTGTTGAGACGACAGAACGAAATAGCGATACAGTCGAGGAAGGCGATGTCATCAGTCAGACACCGCGTGAAAACGCACAAGTCAAGAAAGGCTCGACAGTCACCTTGGTCGTCTCTACAGGTAGTGCGCCGGTCGAAGTACCGGATGTGACAGATGACGCTGAAAAAGAGGCGATTGCCACATTAAAAGAGGCTGGATTCGCTAAAGTCGAGGTCGAACGTGAAAAGTCGGATGAAGTCGAGCGAGGTAATGTGATCCGGCAATCGATCTCTGCTGGGACGGAAGTGATTGCAAAAGAACAGACGATTACAATCACTGTCTCAGAAGGAACTTCGTCCTTTGAATTGAAAGATTTGACGAACTTATCGAGTGATGAAGCAAAAGCGTATCTCGATGAAATGGGTCTCGACGGCACGTTTGAACAAGAATTTTCAAGTGACGTCAAGCTCGATCAAGTCATTCGTCAATTCCCGCAAGCAGGAGCACAAGTCGAACCGAACGACTCCGTGACGGTGTTCATCTCAAAAGGTGAGGAAGAAAAAACGGTGACGGCAACGTTCCCTGAAAAGGTCGTCTATGATGCGGTCAGCGAGAACGAGGACGAGGAACCACCGAAACAAGTCATCCGGATTGAGACGGAAGACGCGAAAGGGAAGCGGACCGTCATCGAGGAATCGATTGATCAAGATGAGACATTCGACGTGCCGGTGACGATTGATCCAGGAGAAGAAGGAAAAATTACGATCTATAAAGACGATACGGTGTATCGTTCAAAAACCATCACGTACAATCAAGCAAAAGACGCACAATGAATGTGATGAAAAAGGAGTGCATAGGATGACGGAACAACGCATCGAAGAGAATCGAGAAGGAACGATCATACGTCTGCAGGGTGGCTTTTATGATGTCATGACACCAGAAGGAGAGGTCCGTTCACGGGCAAGAGGGAATTTCCGAAAACGCGGCATCAGTCCAGTCGTCGGAGACGAGGTCGTTCTTCATATCGAAAGTGAGACAGGATATATTCTCGAAGTGAAGGAGCGGAACAACTTTTTAGTACGCCCTCCAGTCGCGAATATCGACCAGGCATTGCTCGTCGTCTCGGCGGCAGAACCTGATTTTTCAGCGCACTTGCTCGACCGATTTCTCGTTTTGATCGAAGCGAAGGAAATTCAACCCGTCATCCTATTGACGAAGATGGATTTGCTGGACGATGTTAAAGGACCGGCTGTCCGAGAGGCGATTGCCGCTTACCGGAAGATTGGGTATACGGTCATCGAGACATCAAGTGAGACGTTGGCAGGTATTGAGCAAGTCCGTCCGTTACTTGCTGGAAAAACGAGCGTTCTCGCCGGACAATCCGGTGTCGGGAAAAGTTCATTGCTCAATGCACTGGAACCCTCTCTTGATTTAGAAACAAGTGCGATCTCGAAATCACTCGGACGCGGACGTCATACGACGCGCCACGTCACATTGATGCCGCTTGCCGAAGGATTGATTGCCGATACGCCAGGTTTCTCGAACCTCGATTTTCCGTATGATATGGAAATCGAGGATGTACGGTGGAGTTTCCCTGAATTCGTGGCTGTACAAGATGATTGCAAATACCGAGGTTGCTTGCATTTGAATGAACCCGGTTGTGCCGTCAAGGAAGCCGTCGAAGCCCAAGAAATCATGCCCTCTCGTTATGAGAACTATGGTATGTTTATAGACGAAATCAAGAATCGAGCCCGGAGGTATTGAAGATGATTAAAATTGCACCATCTATCTTATCAGCAGATTTTGCGAATCTCGAACGCGATGTTAAAGCAGTCGAAGCAGCAGGCGCGGACTATATCCATTTTGATGTCATGGACGGTCAGTTCGTACCGAACATCTCATTTGGATTACCTGTGCTTAGCAGCTTACGTCAAAAGACGGATATGATTCTCGATGTCCATTTGATGATCGACCAGCCAGAACGTTTCGTCGAGGATTTCGTCAAAGCAGGGGCGGACATCGTGACGTTCCACGTCGAAGCGACGAATCATGTCCATCGTGTCTTGCAACAAATCAAAGCAGCGGGCGCAAAGGCAGGAGTCGTCTTGAATCCCCATACGCCATTATCAACGATTGAACACGTCCTTGAGGATGTCGATATGGTTTTATTGATGACGGTCAATCCGGGCTTCGGTGGACAAGCCTTCATCGAGCGTGTCATGCCGAAACTCGCAGCACTTGCGCAAATGAAAGCAGATCGTGGTCTGACATTTGAAATCGAGATTGACGGTGGCGTCAATCCGGAAACGGCAAAGCTTTGCATCGATAACGGTGCGAACGTTCTCGTCGCAGGATCAGCAATCTACAATGCACCAGATTATGCGGAAGCGATCACTAGCATTCGTCAAGGGGCTGCCGTATAATAAGAACGAGAAAACGAAATATGATGACCGCAAGGGGTGTCGCTTGAAAAGCGGCTGAGAGGAGTCTTTTAGACTTTAACCCTTCGAACCTGTTCCGTTCAAACGGACGTAGGGATGTGGCGCACGCAGGCAGTACGGCGTTCGTCGTACTGCCTTTTTGCGTCCTCTCGTACAATGAAGGAGGAAAATAGCATGAAACGGTTACAAATGATGATGGAAATTGCCATCTTCGCCAGTCTCGGAGTCGTCTTTGATTTACTGATTCCATTCAAAATGCCACAAGGAGGCTCAATCAGCTTAGCGATGTTACCGATCTTCGTCATGGCATTTCGCCACGGTGTCGTCGGAGGGGTCGTCACGGGAGCGCTTGTCGGTACGATTCAATTGATGTTCGCTCCACAAGTCTTGACGATCGTTCAACCGATGCTTGACTATACGATTGCGTATGGTGTCGTCGGATTAAGTGGTCTGTTCGCGCGTCAAGTCAGACTAGCCGCGCGCAATGGACAAAAGAAAAGCTTGATGGCGTTCGTTCTCCTGGCGACGTTATTAGGCGCAGGACTCCGTTATATCTGTCATGTCATCAGTGGAATCGTCTTTTTTGCCGAGTATGCCGAAGGTCCAGTCGTACCGTATTCATTGATTTATAACGCGACATACATGGTACCGTCTTACGTTCTTTGTGGTGTCGTTGCGGGTCTTTTATTTACGACTGCGCCACGCTTACTCCGTTATTCGGCACGAGGCGTCTGAGATGCGGGCGATTCTCGTCTGTGCCGGTCCGCGAGAAGAAGCGCCGGATTTACGGACGTTTTGTCAGCCAGGTGATTTTATCGTCGGTGTCGATGGTGGTGTTCAGACGATTGAATCGTTTGGGCTGACATGCGACCTGACGATTGGTGATTTTGATTCGCTTGGTTATGTACCAGAAGGGGCAATCGTTCATCCGGCCGAGAAAGATGAAACGGATCTCGAACTGGCACTTCGTACAGTCTCAGAGAAGAAACAGTTTGAGGATACCTTCATTATCGGGGCGACAGGTGGGCGGCTCGACATGACCGTCCAAAATGTATATCTATTGAAGCGATACCCAGAGGCACGACTCGTGACGAAACGAGAAGAGGTACGATACTTGGCTGAGGGAACGTATGCAGTCGAAGCAGGGAGCTATCATTATCTTTCGTTCATTCCACTCGTACCATCTACTTTAAGCTTATCCGGAGTCAAATATCCACTTGATGCACATCCAGTACCGGTCGGAGGTTCCTTGACCGTCAGTAATGAATGGTGTGCGTCAGAAGCGAAGGTAGAGCTCCATCAAGGAGAACTATTGATGATGCGGACGCTTAAGGAATAGCACAATCATAGGAAAGAGGCCGTGGACAAATCCATGGCCTCTTTTTGTATGAAATTATTCTTCGAGTTGAGAAGGGGCGACACGGATGTCGCTTTGGGCGGATAGATGTTTTCCTTTGACGAAGAGATGATAACTTCCCCACATGACGAGGAAGAAAGGAACACCGATGTATAGAGCGATTCGTTGATCCGCTTGAAACGCAAGACTGACGAGGACGACGACGTTTAACGTCAGCGAAATCAGTGGTAACACCGGATAGAGTGGTGTCTTGAATTTCAGTTCGGATACATCGTGTCCGTTTCGGACGAACTGACGACGAAATGCGAGCTGCGAAGCAGAAATCGAAATCCAGCCGACTTGAGCGCCAAGTCCGGCTAAGGACAAGAGCCAAATGAAGACGGTATCCTCTGCGAAAAACGCGGTTAGGAGCGATAACATCGCAAACATCATCGTAAAGAGTAACGCGCGCATCGGCACACCACGTGCATTGACGTAAGATAATTTCTTTGAAATCATCCCTTCTTGCGCCATCGCCCATAACATCCGAGTCGCCGCATATAATCCGGAGTTTCCGACGGACAATAGTGCCGTCAAGACGACGATGTTCATCAAATCAGCAGCGTACGGAATACCGATCGCATCAAAGACCATGATGAACGGACTGCTGACTCCGCCAGCTGTTTCATACGGAATTAATGCACCAACGATCGTAATCGATAAGACGAAGAAGATGAACGTCCGCCAGACTGTATTGCGGATGGCTTTTGGAATCGATTTTTCGGGCGTGTCGGACTCCCCAGCCGCAACACCGATCAATTCCGTTCCTTGGAAGGCGAAGTTGACGGCAATCATCGTCGTCAAGACACCGAGAATCCCGTTTGGAAACCAACCGCTTGCCGTAAAGTTCGCGAATAACGATGTTGGGCGATCTGCTTCCATCGGTAACCAGCCGAACCAAGCAGCGCCACCTAGAATGATGAAGAACAGGATCGCGAGGACCTTCAAACTCGAGAACCAGAATTCAGCTTCACCGAATGCTTTGGCGGAGACGGCATTCAGACCGAACAGCAAGACCGTAAAGACGGTACACCAGACGACAACGGGTACGTTCGGAAACCAGCGGTCCATCAAACTGCCGGCAGCTGTAATTTCGAGTGCGACCGTCACGGCCCAGCCGAGCCAATAAATCCAACCGACGGCAAAGCCGACCCCTGGTCCGATGAAGCGGGTCGTATAGGTCTGAAATGACCCCGAGACCGGCAGATAGACCGCTAATTCTCCTAGACATAACATCGTCAGATACATGATGGTCCCACCCACGATGTAACTGAGGACCGCCCCGAGAGGTCCTGCTTGTGAAATCGTTAATCCTGACCCTAAAAATAAGCCTGTTCCGATGATTCCGCCGAGTGAAATCATGAACAGGTGTCGACTCGTCATCTCTCGTTTGAGTTGCATGATGACTTCCCCCAATTCTGACAAAATAAAGTACGTTCCTATTGTAAGCGTTTTCAATAAAAGCGACAATTAGTTTATGAGAAAAATAAATGAGGGCATAAAAAAACCGGAAGGGAAGATTCCCATCCGGTGGTTGCGCCTTATACGCGTTCGACTTTACCTGATTTAAGAGCTCGAGCTGAAACCCAAACCTTTTTCGGCTTACCGTCGACGAGGATACGTACTTTTTGTACGTTGACTCCCCAAGTACGTTTTGTTTTGTTCAATGCGTGTGAACGGTTGTTACCCGACTTTGGCGATTTCCCAGTAACGTAGCATTTACGTGCCATGCGTTCCGCCTCCTTTTATGTTGTTTTGCGTTCGTCCTAATAGACACTTTGCTATCTTAGCATGGTGTCAGGGCGGTTGCAACATAAAAAAAGTAGCTGACAAGAAAAAAACTTGACAGACAACCTCGAAATTTAAAATAATGGATGAGGATGATGGTAAAAGTTCATTTGACCGCTACTATTTTTCACTTATTCATTGTATAGTCAGTACGGCGACTTTTCAATAGTAGGTCCTTATAGTAGAATTATGAGAAGAATACAATATTCAAAGGGGGCTACTCAGGTGGCGATCGAGATGAAAACGACCTATGGAAAGATTGATGTAGATAATGATGTCGTCGCGCAACTTGCGGGCGGCGCAGCAATGGAATGTTTTGGTGTCGTTGGTATGGCATCCCAGTCTCAAATCAAGGATGGTCTTGCTGAACTCTTAAAACGTGAGAACTTTGCACGCGGTGTCATCGTTCGACAGGCTTCAGAGCAGGTCCATATCGATATGCATATCATCGTAAGCTATGGAACGAAAATCTCAGAGGTGGCGAACAACGTACAGAGTCGCGTGAAATACACGCTCAGTCAGGCACTAGGTCTTGACGTGACATCTGTGAACATCTTTGTCCAAGGAGTCCGCTTGACGAATGTCTAAGGCGGGAATAGAGGAGGAAACTTTAGTGAGTGTAGATCGTTTAACAGGAGCGCAGTTAGTCAAGATGATTCAAAATGGCGCGGCGAATCTCTATCAAAATGCAGATTTCGTCGATTCATTGAACGTCTTCCCTGTGCCAGATGGTGATACGGGAACGAACATGAATTTGACGATGACTTCAGGAGCAAAAGAAGCAGGTAAATCAACTTCGGATTCTGTATCGGAAGTCGCGAACGTCTTCGCACGTGGATTATTGATGGGGGCGCGCGGAAACTCTGGCGTCATCTTAAGTCAATTGTTCCGTGGATTCTCGAAATCAATCGAAGGCAAAACAACGATTGATACGAAGGAATTCGCAGATGCGTTACAAAAAGGTGTCGATACAGCATACAAAGCAGTCATGAAACCGGTTGAAGGAACAATCTTGACGGTTGCCCGTGAAACAGCGGTCGCTGCTATCGCACAATCTGAGACAACGACGGATTTCTTAGAGTTGATGCGTCAACTCGTCGAAGCTTCGAAAGTATCGCTCGACGGAACACCAGAACTTCTTCCGGTATTAAAAGAAGTCGGCGTCGTTGACTCTGGTGGTCAAGGTCTCGTTTGTATCTATGAAGGATTCCTCGCAACACTCGAAGGAAAAGAACTCGACAAACCGCATGCGCCTGTCATGGAAGCACTCGTCGAAGCAGAGCATCATAAAACGGCTCAAAGCTTCATGTCGACAGAAGAAATCCATTACGGTTACTGTACGGAAATCATGGTTCGTTTCCAAGATGACAAGCTTGCGAATGCACCATTCAGCGAAGAAGACTTCCGTAACGAATTAGCGGAATTCGGTGATTCATTGCTCGTCGTAGCGGATGAAGAACTCCTTAAAGTTCACGTCCACGTTGAAACACCAGGAGAAGTCATCACAAAAGGACAACGTTTCGGTGAACTCGTCGCTGTTAAGATTGAAAACATGCGTCAACAACACTCGACGATCCTTGAAGAAGAAGGTGCGAACCAAGTCACTCCAGTCGCTGCACCGAAGGCAAAAGCGAAAGCAGCCCTCGTGACAGTCGCAATGGGTGAAGGAATCAGCGAACTCTTTAAATCACTCGGTGTCAGTGTCGTCATCGAAGGCGGACAAACGATGAACCCGTCGACGGAAGATATCGTTAAGGCGATCGAGGATGCACACGCTGAACACGTTTATGTCTATCCAAACAACTCAAACATCATCATGGCCGCTGAACAAGCAGCATCTGTTGCGAATTGTGGTGTGACGGTCGTGAAATCAAAAACAGTTCCACAAGGTTTAGCAGCAACAATCGTCTATAATCCAGAAGCGACTGTCGAAGAGAACGAAGCGCACATGGCAGATGCGATTGCAGCCGTTAAGTCGGGACAAGTCACATATGCCGTACGTGATACGAACATCGATGGTGTTGAAATCAAGAAGGACGACCATATGGCGATTGCTGAAAAACAAATCGTCGCTACGGATTCTTCAAGTCTTGGTGCCGTCAAGAAACTCGTCGATACACTCGTCACTGAGGACGACGAAATCATCACGGTTCTTTACGGTGAAGGCGTCTCGACAGAAGAAGTCGACGACCTCGTTGCGTACATCGAATCGGTCAATCCGGATGCTGAAGTGGAAGTCCACGACGGCAAACAACCACTTTATTCGTACATTTTAAGCGTCGAATAAAACCATCATACTGAAAAAGGGCGACTAGCCTTTTCACGAATCCCACCATCTGCGATAATAGAGGTGGGATTTCGTTTGTTTCATAGAGAGGGGAAAAGAAATGAAATATCGTAGCGTCTTTGACATCATCGGACCAGTCATGGTTGGTCCATCGAGCTCGCATACAGCAGGGGCTGCACGGATTGGATTGATGGCGGGTAAATTATTCGGGGAAACGCCTACTGTCATCCACATCACCTTTTACGGTTCATTCGCGGATACGTATCGTGGACATGGAACGGATGTCGCCATCATCGGCGGTGTTCTCGGATACGATACGTTTGACGACCGGATTCCACAATCGATCGATATCGCGAAGTCGAAAGGGATTGAGATTCATTTCGAGACGAGTGAAGCGTTGACGGATCATCCGAATACGGCTCGTGTCCATTTGACGAATGGAGTAGAAGAGTTTGAATTGGTCGGTATTTCAATTGGTGGGGGAACGATTGAAATCACGGAATTAAATGGTGTATCGCTTCGTTTGTCCGGTGGGGGACCGGCACTCGTCGTCTTGCACCATGACCGCTTTGGTGCGATTGCAGCCGTGACGAGCATTTTGGCTGATTACGAAATCAACATCGGGCATATGGAAGTGTCACGGCATGAAAAAGGAAAACAAGCACTCATGGCAATTGAGATTGATGACCGGATAACGGCAGAAGTGTTGGAAGAAATCGATCGGTTACCTCAAGTCGAGCGTGCCGTCATGATGGGAGAGTGAAGACATGTTTAAATCCGTAAAAGAACTCGTCGCCATCGCGACGGAACGAAATATTCCGATTTCGGAAGTCATGATCGAGCAAGAGATGATGGTTCGTCATTTAGAGCGAGATGAAGTCTATGCGATGATGGAACGAAACCTACAAGTGATGGAAGAAGCAGTCGCTCGTTCACTTGATGGTGATGGTGTCCAGTCGGTGACAGGACTAACCGGCGGGGACGCTGTCTTACTTCAACGATACCGTGCTTCAGGTAAAGGTTTGTCAGGAGATCTGCTACTTGATGCCGTCAGTAAAGCGATTGGGACGAATGAAGTCAATGCTGCGATGGGAAAAATTTGTGCGACACCAACGGCAGGGAGTGCCGGCGTCGTGCCTGGTACACTATTTGCCGTCAAAGATCGGTTAAACCCAACGCGTGAGCAGATGTTACGCTTCTTGTTCACATCCGGTGCGTTCGGCTTCGTCGTCGCGAACAATGCGTCGATTTCCGGAGCGGCTGGTGGATGTCAAGCAGAAGTTGGTTCAGCAACAGCGATGGCAGCTGCTGCCATCGTTGAGATGGCGGGCGGAACACCGGATCAGTCAGCGCATGCTTTTGCGATCGCGCTGAAGAACATGCTCGGACTCGTCTGTGATCCTGTTGCAGGACTCGTCGAAGTGCCATGCGTGAAACGCAATGCGATGGGTGGGGCGAATGCTGTTGTCGCTGCCGACATGGCACTCGCTGGAATCACGTCACGGATTCCGTGTGATGAAGTCATCTCAGCCATGCATGAGATTGGTCAGATGATGCCGTCTGCGCTTCGCGAGACAGCAAAAGGTGGACTCGCGAATACGCCGACGGGTCGCTGGCTCGAAGCGAAAATCTTCGGAGAGTTATCGAATGAATCCATCACGTGACGTCAAGACATTAAAAGGTGTCGGACGGGATTTAGCGAAAAAACTAGAAGAGATGAATATTCTCACCGTTGCGGACGTGCTCGAGCACGTCCCGTTTCGTTATGACGACTTCGTGACGGGAAGTCTAACGGAAGCAATCCATGAGGATAAAGTCAAGTTCACGGGTCAAGTCCAATCTGAACCACTTGTGCGCTATTACGGAAAAGGAAAGAACCGTTTGACGTTCCGTTTGCTCGTCGAAGAACGGTATAGTGTGACCGTAACGATGTTCAACCGGGCATTCTACAAAGACCAATTGCAACTTGGGGCAGAAGTGACGGTCAGTGGCAAGTGGGACTTACACCGGATGACGATCTCTGCGACGGAATTGCAATTTGGAGCAATCGAAGGCGAATTGACACCGGTCTACTCGCTACGGGGTGACATGCGGATGAAGACGTTCCGACGCGTCGTCGACTTGGCGTTCAAGGAGACTGAGGCATTAGCTGAACGGATCCCGGATAGTATCCGGAAGACATACCGGTTACAAGACCGGATGACGATGTTAAAGTCGCTTCATTTCCCAACGAATCGACAAGAGTTAACGGCTGCTCGTCGGAGTTATGTCTACGAAGAGTGCCTCTATTTCCAACTGAAATTACAGGCGTTACGTCTTGGGCGACGGAAAGGTCAAGGGATTGCTCTTCCCCTTCATGAAACGGATATCGCGAATTTCATCAAGAGCCTGCCGTTTCCGCTGACAGGTGCCCAGCAACGTGTGACAAAAGAAATCCTAGACGACATCGGTCGTGGCGAACGAATGAATCGGTTGTTGCAAGGAGATGTCGGAAGCGGGAAGACCGTCATCGCAGCCATCGCCTTGTTCGCGACGGTTCGTGCCGGAAGACAAGGCGCCTTAATGGTGCCGACCGAAATTTTAGCGGAACAGCATGCAGCGTCGCTCGCCCCATTGCTTGAACCACTTGGGATTCGGGTCGGTCTACTGACGAGTTCAGTTAAAGGAAAAGCGCGCGCGCACTTGCTCGAAGCCCTCGCAACAGGAGAGATCGACGTCTTGGTCGGAACACATGCGCTGATTCAAGACACCGTCCAGTTCAAGGCATTACACCTCGTCATCACCGATGAACAACATCGCTTCGGTGTCGAACAACGGAAGCGGTTGCGCGCGAAAGCTGAACAGGCAGATGTATTATATATGACAGCGACACCGATTCCGCGTACGCTTGCGATATCGGTCTTTGGAGATATGGATGTTTCGATCATCGATGAGATGCCGGCGGGACGAAAGGAAATCGAGACCTACTGGGCGAAACCGCAACAGATGGAACGCGTTTTCGGGTTCGTCGAGAAAGAATTGTCGCAAGGTCGACAAGCCTACGTCATCACGCCATTGATCGAGGAATCCGAATCACTCGAAGTTCAAAATGCGATCGAATTACATGCGACATTGACCGAGCGGTTCAAGCCCTATCATGTCGGTTTGATGCATGGGCGCTTGACTTCTTCTGAAAAAGACGAGGTCATGCAGGCGTTTAAGGAGAATACTGTTCAAATCCTTGTTTCAACGACGGTCGTCGAGGTCGGCGTGAACGTTCCGAACGCGTCGATCATCGTCATTCATGATGCAGAACGCTTTGGTCTTGCGCAGTTACACCAATTAAGAGGGCGCGTCGGTCGAGGCGATGCCCAGTCTTACTGTATTCTAATCGCCGATCCCTCTTCCGATACGGGAAAAGAACGGATCAAGACGATGACGGAGACGAACGATGGCTTCAAGCTAGCGGAAAAGGATTTAAAACTGCGCGGAGCCGGAAATTTCTTCGGTACCGAACAAAGTGGATTACCGCGCTTCGTCTTGACTGATCCTGCGCTCGATATACAAGTCATGGAAACTGCGCGACAAGATGCAGTCCGCTTACTGCGATCGGACGCCTTTTGGCAAGCGCCGGAATACGATGTCTTGCGTGACTATATCGAACGACAAGGGCTACTTGAAGGAGAAAGAATCGAATAATACTTGAAAGTGAACAACAAGGGATATATACTACTGTTAGTACCAGGTAATAATAGTGGTCATCCTTCTTGTGGGAGGAACATACATGCGGGTACCTAAAAAAGAGAGACAACAAGAATTATTACAGACGATCGAGCAAAATCCGTTCATCACGGATGAAGCGCTGGCGACACGATTCCGTGTCAGTATCCAGACGATTCGTCTCGACCGGATGGAATTAAAGATTCCGGAATTACGGGAGCGAATTAAACACGTCGCGACCGAACGGCTGGATGATGTGCGTACGTTGACTGAAAATGAAGTCATTGGTGATATGATTGACCTGAAACTCGATACATCTGCGATCTCGATCCTTGAGATTTTGCCGGAACATGCGTTTAGTCGGAATGCGATCGCCCGCGGACATATTTTGTTCGCGCAGGCAAACTCGCTTGCGATTGCGCTCATCGACGATGAACTCGCGTTGACGACACGTGCGAACGTTCAGTTCACACGCTCCGTTCACGTCGGAGAACGCGTCGTTGCGAAGGCATTCGTCAGTTCCCATCGTCAAGATGGTCGTTCTGACATCACGGTGGAGAGTTATGTCGGTGAAGAATGTGTCTTTATCGGTGAGTTCACGGTGTATCGAAGTAGTAAGGAGGAATCGAAATGATTTTAGCAGTTGACGCTATGGGGGGCGACCACGCACCCCGTGCCATCGTAGAAGGGGTCGTTGCCTATCTGGCAGAACGTCCAAACGAAAACATCGATATCCGACTAGTCGGAGATGAGTTGAAATTACGCTCATACACAATCGAGGATCCGCGCGTGACGATCGTCCACGCGGCATCCGTCATCACCGGAGAAGATGAACCGGTACGTGCGATTCGCCGCAAGAAAGATAGCTCACTCGTTGTGGCTGCAAACCTGGTGAAATCAGGAGAGGCAGATGCCTTGATTTCAGCAGGCAACACGGGAGCGCTCATGACTGCCGGATTGTTCGTTATCGGTCGAATCGAAGGAGTTGACCGTCCTGCACTGGCCCCGACTTTCCCGACACGTAATGGGAAAGGTGTCGTCATCTTAGATGTTGGCGCCAACCCGGATGCGAAGGCAGAGCATTTGCTCGATTATGCCATCATGGGGTCTGTCTACGCAGAACAAGTTCGCGGCATCACACGTCCAAAAGTCGGACTCCTGAATATCGGATCAGAAGCCGGTAAAGGGAATGCACTGACGAAGGAAACGTATCCGCTACTTGAGACAGCACCGATTCATTTCGTTGGGAACGTCGAGGCGAGAGAAGCGATGAGCGGTGACGTCGATGTCATCGTCACGGAAGGTTTTGCCGGCAATACGTTACTTAAGAGTACAGAAGGGGCTGCCAGTATGATCATGGGTGTCATGAAAGAACAATTCATGAGCTCTTGGACATCAAAGCTCGCCGCTCTCGTACTAAAACCGAAGTTGAAAAAAATGAAGCAGTTGCTCGCTTATGAAGAATATGGCGGTGCCGGACTATTCGGCATAGCGGCTCCGGTCATTAAGGCGCATGGTTCAAGTAATGCCTACGCCTTCAGCCGAGCGCTCGTTCAAGCTGAAAAGATGGTCGAACAAGAAGTCGTTGCCAAAATCGTTCAAGCGAAGGCAACAGAAGCACGTTAAGAAGGAGTGAGACGAGATGGGGAAAACAGTTTGGATGTTTCCGGGACAAGGGTCACAAACCCCTGGAATGGGACAGACGCTCATCACGCAAGACGAGACACGCCAAGCACTCGCTGACCTCGGAACGCGAATTGGTCTGGATCTGACGACGCTGATGACGACAGGGACGAAGGATGAATTGAAAGCGACGGACATCGCTCAACCAGCCATCGTCGCACACAGTGCATTACTCGCACAGCAGTACGCAGCACAAGGACATACACCTGATTTCGTACTCGGACACAGTGTTGGAGAATATAGTGCGCTCGTCGCAGCTTCTGTCATCACACCGTCTGAAGCCGTCTATCTCGTCCGAGAACGCGGAAAACTCATGAATCAAGTCACGGGTGGAACGATGGCGGCGGTCATCGGCATGAATGATGTCGAGGCAGCCCATCACGCGGTCGAATCGATTGCGGCAACGGGAGAGATCGTCCAGATCGCCAACTACAACTGTCCCGGGCAATTCGTCATCTCTGGACAAATCGCAGCGGTCGAATCCGCTACAGCGAAGTTAAAAGAGCTCGGAGCAAAACGTGTCTTACCGCTTGATGTCTCAGGTGCGTTCCATTCGTCACTCATGACACCATTCGCACCACGATTCGAAGACATTCTCGTTTCGTCACCGTTTGAAGCGGCGAAGACGAAATTCATCTCGAACGTCGACAGTGCGTTCCACGATCAACCAGACGAATTGATTCGTTTGCTCGTTCAGCAGCTCTACTCACCGGTTCGATTCGAATCATGCGTCGAGCGTCTGATCGAAGAAGGTGCGGATACATTCATCGAGTTCGGTCCATCATCTCCGTTGAGCGGTCTCGTGAAACGAATCAAAAAAGATGCAAAGATCATCAGCATCACGACACTTGAGCAATTGGAAGCGGAGGGAATTCGTTGAGTAAAGTAGCACTCGTTACTGGCGCGTCACGCGGCATCGGAGCTGCCATCGCGAAGCGATTGGCAACAGATGGTTTCCGTGTCGTCGTCAACTATGCAGGAAGCACGGACAAGGCGGAAGCTGTCGTCCGTGAAATCAAGGAAGCTGGCGGAGAGGCACTCGCGATTCAAGCGAATGTCGCTGAAGCAGATGCTGTCAAACAGATGATCAAACAGACGATCGACACATTCGGTCAACTGGATTGTGTCGTCAATAATGCCGGCATCACGCGTGATGGTTTGCTGATGCGCATGAAGGAAGCAGATTTCGATGCTGTCATCGATACGAACCTGAAAGGGGCGTTTCTCGTCACGCAAGCCGCGACACGTCCGTTGTTAAAAACAAGCGGTCGTATCATCAACATCGCATCAGTCGTCGGTATTTCCGGAAATCCAGGGCAAGCGAACTATGTCGCAGCGAAAGCGGGTCTGATCGGGCTGACGAAATCTGTCGCACGTGAACTCGCTAGTAAAGGCGTCACAGTCAATGCCATCTGTCCAGGCTTCATCGAAACGGACATGACGGACGAATTGACGGAAGAACAGCGGAACCTGTCACTTGGGCAAATTCCGTTGAAACGCTTCGGTCAAACCGACGATATCGCTTCACTCGTCAGTTTCATCGCTTCAGATGAAGCACGATACATCACAGGACAAACTCTTGCCGTCGATGGCGGCATGACGATGTAACATAACTAACGGTAGTACTTTGCCAAATCGGCAATCATCTTATATACTCAACTCATGGAGGGATTTTAAAATGACAAAAGAACAAATCTTAGTAGACGTACAAGAAGCAATCGCAGAAAAATTAGGAAAAGAACAAAGTGAAATCACACTTGATAAATCGTTCAAAGACGACCTCGGTGCTGACTCTCTCGAAGTCATGGAACTCGTCATGGACTTAGAAGACAAGTTCGAAATCACGATCGAAGATGAGCAAGCAGAAAACTTGAAGACTGTCGGCGATGTCGTCAACTACATCGAAACACAAGTCTGATCATTGAAGCTGACCCACCGCAATTTGCGGTGGGCTTTAGCTGTTTAGGAGGAACTATGACGAATCAAAAAGGACGTCGTGTCCGAAAAGGACCCTATGTAAAACGACGCAAGGATGCTCGGACGCTCGCTCAAATCGAGCAGAAATTCGAAGCGTTACAAGAGCGCCTGAATATCACGTTTTCTAATGTCGAGCTATTAAAACAAGCCTTCACGCATTCTTCGTTCGTCAATGAACAACGCGAGTCTGAAGGGGATAACGAACGCCTAGAATTTTTAGGGGACGCGGTCTTAGAGTTGACGGTGTCACGCTATCTATTCGAACACTACCCGGAACGTTCCGAGGGGGAATTAACGAAATTGCGAGCGGCAATCGTCTGTGAACCGTCACTCGTCCAATTTGCGAATCACTATCAGTTTTCCGATATGATTCTGTTAGGTAAGGGGGAAGAACTGACCGGTGGTCGGAATCGTCCAGCCTTACTTGCGGATGTCTTCGAATCCTTCATTGGCGCCTTGTATCTTGACCAAGGCATCGAAGCAGCCGAACGATTCCTCGCCGAAGCGGTTTTTCCGAAAGTGGCGACAGGCTTTTTTGAAGAACAGACAGATTTCAAGAGTCAATTACAGGAAGCGATTCAACGTGTCGGCTTAGGTGTCATCGAGTATGAAATCATCGAGGAGCGCGGTCCGGCGCATAGTCGGGAATTCATCTCGCGTGTCCAAGTCGCGGATGAGCTCGAAGGGATTGGAACGGGGCGTTCGAAAAAAGAGGCAGAACAACAAGCGGCAAAACAAGCCTTACTTGAATTAAAGAAACAGTTTTAAGCAACAAAAGGCCGACCATCTCTCGAATGCGTGAGAGATGATCGGCCTTTATCGTGTGAAGTTCGCTTGATTAGACAGTTTTGAGGGATTTCAGTTCGTCGACGATCGCATCGACCTCTGCCAGTGATAACGAGTCGCGCATCATGACGAACTCATAAATCTCTTTTAAGTCCTCGTTTTTTGAGCCGTCGAACTGTTCTGCTTTAATGACCCCTTTGTTGATGATGTTCAATTTATCTAAGATTGCTTCAATCATTTGTTCAATCGTCATCGTGTTATTCGCTCCTCTTCTTCTTGTTTCGCGTGATACTACCTTAAAACCTATCATGTTGCTAGCGTTTCGGCTATGGTAAACTGAAAGAAATTCAAAAGAAATTTAAACATACGGGTGATCAAGATGTACTTAAAACGAATTGAAATCAATGGCTTCAAATCATTTGCCAGTCGAACTGAATTAGAATTCCTTCCGGGTGTCACGGCAGTCGTCGGACCGAACGGAAGTGGGAAATCAAATATATCGGACGCTGTCCGTTGGGTGCTCGGAGAACAATCTGCGAAGTCACTGCGCGGGGCGAAGATGGAAGACGTCATTTTTGCCGGCAGTCTGTCTGAACACCGGAAACAATTTGCCGAGGTGACGCTCGTCTTAGACAACGAGTCGGGAACGGTTGCGTTGCCGTATCAGGAAATCAGTGTCACGCGGCGTGTCAGCCGCAACGGAGACAGCGATTATTTTTTAAATAAAAAACCATGTCGCCTGAAGGATGTCCTTGATCTGTTCATGGACACAGGCTTGTCGCGTGATGCTTTTGCAATCATCGGACAAGGGCGAGTTGAACAAGTCATCTCCGGTAAACCGGAAGAACGCCGTGCTGTCATCGAGGAAGCAGCGGGTGTCTTGAAGTATCGTCATCGCAAGAAGCAAGCCGAGCGGAAATTAAGTGATACGGAAGCGAATCTATCGCGTGTCGATGATATTTTATATGAACTTGGCGGACGAATCGAGCCGTTACGTGAACAAGCGGCGCTCGCGAAAGAGTATCTCGTCGCTCGAGAACGGCATGATGTCCTCGAGCGTGGTATCTTGGCGCATGAAATCACGACGTATCAGACGGAGCTCGAAACACTAGCGCGTGACATCGCACAATGTGAAGAACGCCTTGCGTCTCAAAAGACGACTTACGAAGAGACCGTCTTGTCCCGAGAAAATCAAGAATCGACGCTCGAAGAAGAACGACAACAAGAAAACGCGTTGCAGGAGCAACTTCGACATGTCTCGACGCGACTTGTTGAGATCCAAGGTGCCCTTAACCTAGCGAAAGAGCGTGAAAAACACGGGACCGAGACGAAAGAGCGACTCGAACAAGAGGTTGCCGTCGTCGAAGAACGCGTCAAGGAACTGGAACTCGAACTGACCGCTTTACAGGAACGCCAAGCAGAAGTCGATCAGGAAGCAAAGCGGATAACAGCTGAACGGGTACGAGCCGATCAAGCGCTGACACAAACCGATCGTGATTTCGATAAGGAAGCCGAAGTATTACGTTCGGAAGCCTTTGAAGTGGCGAGTCGATTAGCTGCGACGAATAATGCCTATAATCGGGCGAAGCAAGATCTCATGCAGGCAGAAGAACAACAACGTTCATTTACGGCGGACAGCGGTACGAAACAATCGACGCGTCGTCAACTCGAGGAAGACGTCGCTCGACTAGAGGCGGATGTCGCTTCGATCCGGACGAAGTTGGACCAAGCAACGGAAGAAGAGACGACGGCACTTGCAGCACGAAATGAACAACAACATGCGTTACGACAAGTCGAACAGTCCGTTGCGGATTTAGAGCGACGTCGGCATAAGACGGAAGACCGGATTGAATTCCTTGAATCCGTCAAAGCCGACTATAGCGGTTATTTCGGTGCCGTGAAGACGATTTTAAAACAACGAGATCAGCACCCAGGTATTTACGGAGCGGTCGCGGAGTTGATTTCGGTTCCGGCGCGGTTTGAAGCGGCAATCGAGACAGCGCTTGGTGGGGCAATGCAAAACATCGTCGTTGATACCGATGCGACAGGACGTCGTCTGATCCAGGAGCTTCGGCGGTTAAATGCCGGTCGAGCGACGTTCATGCCGCTCGCCTCACTCCAAGCACGCGAAGTCAATCGTTCAGTACGAGAACAAGTCGGTGGAATGTCTGGGTTCGTCGGGATCGCAAGTGATCTCGTGACGACAGACGAGACGTTGACGAAATTAAAGATGAACTTGCTCGGTACGACACTCGTCGTCGAGTCACTTGAACAGGCGAACCAAATCGCCCGTTCGACAGGACATCGCTATCGTCTCGTCACGCTCGAAGGAGATGTCGTCAACGTCGGCGGTACGATGACCGGCGGAAGTCGGAAAAAAGGTACACCACTGTTCAGTCAATCGCGCGAACTTGACGAGTTAAAAGAGGGACTGACGCGCGGACAAGCGGTCATTCGGGAGCAGATGCGCCGCTTGGAAGATCTGAGAGCGGCGATCCAGACTCTTGATGCTACGGCTCGGACACGGACAGAAACGATTCAAACATTACAAGGGCAACTCGAACAATCGCGCGATACGTTAGCAGATGCGAACCGTCATCTCGCTGTCATGACGTCTGAATTGTCGGTTGAAGATCGACAGATGGCACGTGTACTCGAACAAGAACAGGAAGCACGTCAGATCATCGAGACGTCGGAAGTCGAGATCGCAAAATGGACGGAGCGTCAAACAGAGCTCAGACAAGCCTTAGATCGTCTTAAGGATGCGCAAGCCCGTGGTGCCGTCACGATGGACGAACTGAAGAAGGAACAAGCAGAAGCAGTTCTCGAAGAGCGGACGATTCAAATGAAACAAACGCAGCTTTCGCAAGAGATCGAACGCCTGACGGAACAGGTCAGTCACGCGAAGCTTGAACGTGGTCATAAACGCCGTGACTTGCGTCATGTCCTCGAAGGATTCGACGAAGCGAAAATCGATGCCTTGCACGCGGAACAGCGCGAACAGGAACAGGAACAACAACGGGTCGAGACCGAACTCGTCGCGATCGGGCAACGGATTCAAGTACAAGCAGAATCCCTGCGCTTGATCCGGATCCGCGAAGCGAAGACGAAGGACGATCAACAAACGACGAAACAGGCACTCGAGCAGCTACGACTCTCGCAAGGGAAAACGAGCACGCGTCTTGAGACAAGACAAGAAATGCTGGAAGAGATGGGATTACTGCTCGAACTGATTGCACCACTTGATCTATCGTATGAAGAGGCAAAAGAGGAAATTCATCTGCTCAAACGCCAACTCGAAGAAATCGGCATCGTCAACATCGGTGCGATTGAGGAATTCGCAGAGGTCGATGAACGGTTTACGTTCCTATCCGCGCAACGGGATGATCTCGTCGCTGCTAAAACCGATCTCTATGGCGTCATCGAAGAGATGGACCGAGAAGTCATTCGGTTGTTCCGTCAAACGTATGATGCTGTCCGAGAACACTTCCGGGAAACATTCCGCGAGTTATTCGGGGGCGGTGAAGCCGATCTAGTCCTCGTTGACCCGAGTGATCTGTTGACGAGTGGAATTGATATCGTTGCCAAACCGCCTGGTAAGAAGCTGCAGAATTTGTCGCTCTTGTCCGGTGGAGAGCGTGCTTTGACAGCCATCGCCTTATTATTTGCGATTCTAAAGACACGTCCTGTCCCGTTCTGTGTCCTCGATGAGGTCGAGGCGGCGCTTGACGAAGCGAACGTCGCGCGATTCGGCGAGTTCGTTCATCAGCTAGCACGCGAGACACAGTTCGTCATCATCACCCATCGGAAAGGAACGATGGAGGCGGCAGATGTCCTTTACGGCGTCACGATGCAGCAAAACGGGATATCTGAAGTGTTATCCGTTAAACTAGAAGAGGCACGACGTACATTAAGTGAAGAACCAAAGGAGATTAAACGATGAGTTTCTTTAAAAAACTGAAAGACCGCTTGACGACTTCGACACAAGAAGTCACGACTAAATTTACGGAAGGCTTGACGAAGACACGCGACGGATTAGCGAGTGCCGTCAATGATCTCGTCTACCGCTTCCGTGAAGTCGATGAAGACTTTTTCGAAGAGTTAGAAGAAGTGTTGATCCAAGCAGACGTCGGTGTGACGACGACGATGGATTTGGTCGAAGAATTAAAGACAGAAGTCAAACGACGTAACGTCAAGGATCCAAAACAAGTCCGGGATGTCCTCGTTGAAGTCGTCGCGAACATGTTAGTCGAAGAAGAAGAGACAGCCCTTGATCTTGATCATGAGCTGAATGTCATCCTCTTCGTTGGTGTCAACGGGGTCGGTAAGACGACAACGATCGGGAAACTTGCGAACCGATTAAAACAAGAAGGTAAGAGCGTCATGTTAGCAGCGGGAGATACGTTCCGGGCTGGTGCGATCGATCAACTGCAAGTCTGGGGCGAACGCTCCGGTGTACCGGTCATTCGTCAAGGCGAAGGCTCCGATCCGGCTGCTGTCGTTTATGACGCCGTCCAAGCAGCGAAAGCACGTAAGGTCGACGTCCTGATTTGTGATACGGCAGGACGCCTACAAAACAAGGTCAATTTGATGAACGAGCTCGAAAAGGTCAAACGCGTCATTGAACGTGAGATTCCAGGCGCACCCCATGAAGTGTTACTAGCACTTGACGCAACAACAGGGCAAAACGCGATGGTGCAGGCAAAAGCCTTCAAACAAGCGACGAACGTTAGCGGAATCGTTTTAACGAAACTTGACGGCACAGCAAAAGGTGGGATTGTTCTTGCGATCAAGAACGAGCTGAATCTACCGGTGAAGTTCGTGGGTCTCGGTGAAAAAATCGATGATTTACAACCATTTGACGCAGAACAATTCGTATATGGACTGTTCGGCGATGTCTTTGAAGAAAAAGAAAACGTCGACACGGAAGAAAGCGCGGAATAAGCGACGTTTCATGTAAAGAAAAAAACTTGACAACACACTGTGAGGGCTGTACTATACTATCTGTAAAGGAATTTCACTTAACATTGCGGAGGTGCTCGAATGACACTTGATAAAACGAACCGGATGAATTATCTGATTGACTTTTATCAGGAGCTTTTGACGCCAAAACAACGGAATTACATGTCACTCTATTACTTAGATGACTTTTCCTTAGGTGAGATCGCCGATGAGTTTGAAGTCAGCCGACAAGCAGTCTACGACAACATAAAACGCACGGAAGCCATGCTCGAGCAGTATGAAGAACGACTATCGCTGTTCAAGAAACACGAACGGCGAAAGCAGTTACTCGATCAGCTGAAGCAATGCGACCTTCCGGGTGAAGCCCTAGTGATCATTGAGACATTGGAGCAATTAGAGTAGGAGGCATTCTTAATGGCATTCGAAGGATTATCGGAACGGCTTCAAGCCAGTCTCGCTAAAATGCGAGGTAAAGGTAAGATTTCTGAAGCAGACGTCAAAGAGATGATGCGCGAAGTTCGCTTAGCGCTACTCGAAGCCGACGTCAACTTCAAGGTCGTCAAACAATTCGTAAATGATGTAAAGGAACGCGCCGTCGGACAGGATGTCATGACGTCTTTGACGCCAGGACAACAAGTCGTCAAAATCGTCCACGATGAATTGACGAATCTGATGGGTGCAGAAGTGTCACCATTGACGCTTGCGAACCGTCCTCCGACCGTCATCATGATGACGGGTCTGCAAGGGGCAGGTAAAACAACGACAACGGGTAAACTTGCCAATCATTTACGTAAAAAACATAATCGTAGTCCTTTGCTTGTTGCGGCGGATATTTATCGTCCGGCAGCAATCAAACAATTAGAGACACTCGGAAAACAATTGGAGTTACCGGTCTTCTCGATGGGAGATCAGGTTAGTCCACAAGAAATCGTTACCGGTGCACTCGATTATGCAAAAGAGCATCATCACGATATCGTGTTGATCGATACGGCAGGTCGCTTACACGTCGATGAGGAACTGATGCAGGAACTCGTTGATGTTAAGGAGATCGCCAAACCGCATGAAATCTTCCTTGTCGTCGATTCGATGACGGGTCAGGATGCCGTCAACGTCGCAGAGAGCTTCAACGAGAAGCTTGGCGTAACGGGAGTCGTTCTGACGAAGCTCGACGGAGATACGCGAGGTGGTGCAGCACTCTCCATCAAGGCAGTCACCGGAGCACCGATTAAGTTCGTCGGTCTTGGAGAGAAGCTCGATGCCATCGAACCATTCTATCCCGAGCGGATGGCGTCTCGGATTCTAGGCATGGGAGACATGCTGACACTGATTGAAAAAGCAGAGTCACAAATGGACGCTACGCGTGCCAAAGAGTTAGAAAGCAAAATGCGCGATGCATCGTTTACATTCGATGATTTCATCGAGCAGTTGCAGCAAGTGAAACAGATGGGTCCACTCGACGAACTGTTGGGAATGATCCCTGGGGCAGGTAAAGGGAAGATGAAGGGGTTGAAAAACGCCCAAATCGATGAGAAGCAACTCGTGTATGTCGAAGCGATCATCCAATCGATGACGAAACGAGAGCGGACTGAACCTGAAATCTTGAATGCGAGCCGTCGGAAGCGGATTGCCCGTGGTAGCGGACGCAGTATCCAAGAAGTCAACCGCCTCATTAAACAGTTCGAAGACATGCGGAAAATGATGAAACAATTTTCCGGACAGATGGGCAAAGGGAAAAAGAAAGGCTTTGGCCTTCCATTCTTTTAAAAGTCTTTTCTCTTTTGCTGTAACGTTGTATACTAATGAAGTTGTCAATTTGACTAAACGAAAAAATCATTTATTATTTGGAGGGACTTACGAATGGCAGTTAAAATTCGTCTTAAGCGCATGGGCGCAAAAAAATCACCTTTCTACCGTGTGGTAGTAGCAGACTCACGTGCACCACGTGATGGTCGTTTCATCGAGCAAATCGGATACTACAATCCAGTTGCTAAACCAGAAGCAGAAGTTAAAATCAACGAAGAGCTAGCTCTTAAATGGCTCTCTGAAGGTGCTAAACCTTCGGACACAGTTCGTAACCTCTTCTCACAAGCTGGTATCATGGAGAAATTCCACAACGCGAAACTCGCGAAGTAAGACGTTAGGAGGTGAGCGAAAGCTTACCTCCTTTTTTTAATTCAAGAAAGGAAGTGAAACGAATGGAATGGTTGGAAATTGCGAAAATCGCCAACACGCACGGTCTAAAAGGGGAATTGAAGTTACTCGCAAGCACGGATTTTCCGGAAGAACGCTTTAAGGTCGGAAAAGAAGTCTTTCTCGGCTCTGAAGGCACGTATACACCGGTAACGATCAGTGGCTACCGAAAGCATAAACAATTCATCATGGTGACGTTCAAAGGGATGCATCATATCAATGACGTCGAGAAGTACAAAGGATTGAAACTCTATGTCCATGCAGAAGACTTACAGGACTTAGACGAGCATGAATTTTACTATCATGAGATCATCGGTTGTACGGTTTATGACGGTGAGACGAAAATCGGAGTCGTATCCGACATTCTCGAAACGGGCGCAAATGACGTCTGGACGATCAAACGCGACGGAAAAAAAGATGTCCTGATCCCGTATATCGAGCAGGTCGTCGCTTCCGTCGACGTCGAACAGAAACGCATTCAGATCACGCCGCTTCCGGGACTGATCGAGGAATGAACATCCGTGTATTGACGCTGTTTCCAGAGATGTTTTCAGCGCTTGATCATTCGATCGTCAAGCGAGCGCAAGACGATCAACACGTAATACTCGAAACAATCAATTTTCGAGACTTTTCAACGAATCGACATGGTAAGGTCGATGATTATCCGTATGGCGGAGGAGCCGGCATGCTGTTGACACCTCAACCCGTCTTCGATGCGATGGCAAGTCTACCGGAACGAAAACGACGAATCATCGTCATGACACCGACCGGTAAACGGTTTTCGCAACGAATGGCGGAAGAATGGGCAAACGAAGAAGAACTTGTCTTCTTATGTGGCCACTATGAGGGGTTTGATCAGCGAATCCATGATCAGTTGGTGACGGATGAGGTCTCGCTCGGAGACTTCGTCTTGACGGGAGGAGAACTCGCTGCGATGACGATGATCGACGCCGTCGTTCGCCTCTTACCGGACGTCCTCGGTGCTTCTGCGAGTCACGAAGATGATTCCTTCTCGACGGGACTTCTCGAATACCCGCACTATACGCGTCCGGCAGAATATAAAGGGTATCGAGTACCCGATGTCTTGTTATCAGGCAACCATGCCCGAATTGAAAAATGGCGACGGGAACAGTCGCTGAAGCGGACATATGAGCGGCGCCCTGATCTTCTCGTGGATGCATCGTTAACGGATGAAGATCAACGTTATTTAGACTCGATTTCAGGATTGTCAAACGACTGAATCTATGATAAGTTAAAACATGTGGCAAAAGCCACCCATTAACGATGTTCCGCTGTCGGATGCTTGAAGCAAATGAAGATAAGAACATTGGTGAAAAAAGGAGAAATCATTCATGAACACACAACAATTGTTCCGTGAACTTACACAAGAACAAATCAAGTCAGACGTCCCTGCGTTCCGTCCTGGGGATACAGTCCGTGTACACGTTAAAGTCGTCGAGGGTACGCGTGAGCGTATTCAGCTCTTCGAAGGCGTAGTCATCAAACGTCACGGTGGCGGCATCAGTGAAACATTCACAGTCCGTAAAATTTCTTACGGAGTTGGCGTTGAGCGTGCTTTCCCGCTCCACTCACCACGTGTTGCACAAATCGAAGTCGTTCGCTACGGTAAAGTCCGTCGTGCGAAACTTTACTACCTCCGTAACCTTCGCGGTAAAGCGGCGCGTATTAAAGAAATTCGTCGTTAATCATGTGAAAAAGTGGCTTGTCTCCGGACAAGCTTCTTTTTTTTGCAGTTTATGCGTATACTAGTCCTTAGGAAGAAATTGCGTTAATCAAGGGAGTGGAATTCGTGAAGGAGTTATTCAGTTGGGTAAAGGCGCTCGTCGTAGCGCTCGTCATCGCGTTCATCATTCGAACGTTCCTGTTCGTACCCGTCATCGTTGATGGGGAATCGATGATGCCGACCTTACACAATGCGGATCGAATGATCGTCAATAAGGTCCCGTACTATTTTAATGAACCAGAAAGAGGCGATATCGTCGTCTTCCATGCAACGGAAACGCGAGACTACATCAAACGGGTCATCGCTGTTCCGGGAGATACGATGTATTACAAAGACGATACGTTGTATGTCAACGATAAGAAGGTCGCCGAACCGTATCTGAAAGAATACAAAGCCCAGATGAGTGGTGTGCCATTGACGGAAGACTTCACGCTTGAAGAGCGAACAGGAGAGACGACTGTTCCAAAAGGGAAAGTATTCGTCATGGGAGACAATCGTCAAAATTCAAAAGATAGTCGTGATATCGGTTTCGTGGATGAAGAACAAATCGTCGGAACGACGAACTTCGTCTTCTATCCATTCAATGATGTACGCTCTGTCGATTAAAACGAAAGAAGATGAGACGCTTGCCGTTAAAAGTAAGCAGCTCATCTTCTTTTCTTGTCTTAAGTTGCGTATACTAGGGAGTGGATGTTTTTTCATGTATCGTATGATCAGCAAGAAGTCCAGGAATATATGAACGAGGTGAAGGATATGACGATTCAATGGTTCCCCGGTCACATGGCCAAAGCACGTCGGGAAGTCACAGAAAAATTAAAGTTGATCGATGTGGTGATCGAACTCGTCGATGCACGTCTTCCGATGTCGAGCCGTAACCCGATGGTCGAACAGATTACGGCAGGTAAGCCGCGACTGATCGTCCTCAATAAGGCAGACATGGCGGATAAACGATTGACAGAACAATGGATGAACGCATTACGAGCAGATGGTGTCGATGTCGTCGCGGTTGACGCGAAGCATAACAAAGGATTGAATCAAATCCATGAAGGTGCGTTACGTTTAATGAAAGAAAAGCATGCACGGATGCGAGAAAAAGGTCGGAATCCGAGTGCAATCCGTGCCTTGATCATCGGTATTCCAAACGTTGGGAAATCGACGCTCATCAATCGTCTCGCTGGTCGGAACATCGCAATCACCGGTGACCGTCCGGGTGTGACGAAACGCCAGCAATGGATCAAAATGAAGACAGGTGAGATGGAATTACTCGATACACCAGGTATCCTCTGGCCGAAGTTCGACGATCAAGTCGTCGGGTATCGGTTAGCAGCGACAGGAGCGATCAAGGATGATATCTTAAACATCGACGATATCGCGCTATTTGCCCTTCGTGAGCTAAAGACAAGGTATCCGGAGCAATTGCGTGAGCGCTATCGTCTCGACGAAGTATCGGGAGAAGCGGTTGATGTACTCGAAGCAATCGGTAAAAAACGTGGTTTCGTCTCAGGTGGCTATGTCGATTTCGAGCGGACGAGCGAAATGCTCCTGCATGAACTACGAACGGAAAAGCTAGGTCGAGTGACGCTTGAAACGGTTGAAGAGTGGGAAACGCATGCATAACGGACTTGGACATCTTTTGATGTCCAAGTTTTTTTCAAAGGAGCAGGATGTATGAAGATAGCAGAATTAAAAGAACGATTGCAAAAAGCAACATTAGAAGAATTTATTCAGTTAAAGCAGGAACTGGCGTCAGATACGCGAAAAGGGGTGCATACACTGTTTCGTCAGATAGAACGACGATTTGCGCACGAAGAGCAGCAACGGATCGATTTCAAGGAACGACTCGCATTTGAAGACGAGTATCGTCAGCAAGGATACGTTCGAATTGCAGGAGTGGACGAAGTCGGGCGAGGTCCACTAGCTGGTCCGGTCGTCGCAGCAGCGGTCATCTTACCAGACGGATTCTATCATCCAGGACTAACGGATTCAAAACAGATGAGTAAAGTACAGCGGCAAGCGGCACTTAAGCATCTGCAAGAAGTTGCTGAGATTGCGATCGGCATCATCGAACCGGTTGAAATCGACGAAATCAATATCTATCAGGCGTCGAAACGGGCGATGCAAGACGCAGTACACCAATTACGACCGGATGCCTTACTTGTCGATGCGATGACACTCGACGACGATACACCACAACTCTCTCTTATCAAAGGAGATGCGCGAAGTGTCTCCATTGCTGCTGCAAGTGTCGTTGCGAAAGAGACACGAGATGCGATGATGGAACAATACGCAATCGAGTATCCGGGATATGGATTTGAAACACACGCAGGTTACGGAACACCGATACATTTACAAGCGCTCGATACACTGGGCGTCACACCGATTCACCGGAAAACATTCCGTCCTGTCAAAGAACGTCTTTAGGAGGAATCGAGCATGCAAATCGAACATCGTGCCTTACTTCCATTTAAAATCATCGATCATGCGAACCTACCGTTACGGGAAGGAGCAAACATCGTCGGTAAAGTATTGAAGCTGTTGCCGGACGGATTAATGGAACTCCAAGTCGGTCAACGCGTCTTGACGGCAGGGACGACGGCTGAATTAAAAGAAGGGAACATGTATCGCTTTCAAGTCGTTTCAGCAGAGGGACAACCGGTTTTAAAAATCATCTCGACCGAGTCTGTTCCGCAAAAGTCGGCTCTCCCCCAGTTACTCGACTCCTTTTTACAACGCCAGACGGTACCGACTGCGGAAACACGGGAACTCCTAAGGCAAATTGGTCAACCGGTGACGGAAGGAGAAGCGAAGCAGTTAAAACACGCCCTTACCGAACTCGTTCAACTGGCAAAGGGTGACGAGACAGGTCGAACGCTTGATCGAAAGACGAGTGATCAGATTTTAGCGCAACAACTCGTCCAAGCAACGAACGAAGCAGGGAAAGGAGTCTATTTATTTCAATTACCTCAATTTGGACCATTCGAAGATGTTGATCTCATGATGGAAGCACCGTTCGAACGGACGTTTGATCCAAATCATGCCCGCGTCGTCCTATATCTTCAATTACCGACGCTCGGTGAGGTCGCTGTCGACGTCTTGATCGTAGACCGGAATGTTTCGATTTCCGTCTTTCATCCAAATGCGCACGTCAATACGTTCATGCAAGCCTACACACCGCAAATTCAGACTCGTCTTGAGGAACAAGGCTATGCATTGACGCGATTCGATTGGGTCGAACAGACGAAAGAGCGCGTACCGCATGATATCTCAACGCGTAACGGAAGGGTGGATCTTCATATATGAAAAAAGCAATAGCTCTATCATACGAAGAACAGATGCATGCCCCAAAAGTCGTTGCTAAGGGATCGGAACACATCGCAGAACGGATTTTAGAAGAGGCATTAAAACATGATATTCCGATCCGGCAGGACGAAACATTGATGACGTTACTAGATGCTGTTCAAGTATCAGAACAGATTCCGGAAGAATTATACGGTGTCATCGCTGAGTTATTCGCCTTTTTATATCGTCTCGATCAAGATGAACTTCTGAAAAAATAAAGCTTTCGGTCGATAACGATAGACAGCGCTTCCAATTTTAACTACAATGAAAGAGCCGAAACTAAAGGGGTTAAGGGGGATTTTTTCATGAATGTACATGAGTATCAGGCAAAAGAATTACTTCGTTCGTACGGTGTACCCGTACCAAACGGAATCGCAGCCTTCACCGTCGAAGAGGCGGTCGATGCATCAGAACAATTGTCAGGCCCGATCAAAGTCGTCAAAGCTCAAATTCACGCGGGGGGACGCGGTAAAGCAGGTGGCGTCAAGCTTGCGAAATCGCAAGAAGAAGTGAAGGAATATGCGACGGAGTTACTCGGCAAAACGCTCGTCACGCACCAAACAGGTCCAGAAGGAAAAGTCGTTCAACGTCTTCTCGTCGAAGAAGGGTGTGCGATTGACAAAGAATACTATCTTGGAATCGTACTTGATCGTGTGACAGGACGTGTCGTCATCATGGGATCAAGTGAAGGTGGTATGGACATCGAAGAGGTGGCGGAAGCGACACCAGAAAAAATCATCAAAGAAGTCGTCGATCCTGCAGTTGGTCTTCAAGGATTCCAAGCGCGTAAACTTGCGTTTGCAATGGGTGTTCCTGTGAAGCTCGTCAACAAGTTCGTCGGTATGGTCACGAAACTCTATAACTTCTTCGTCGACAAGGATTGTTCGATCGCAGAAATCAACCCACTCGTTACGACGAAGGATGGCGAAGTCCTCGCACTGGATGCGAAGTTGAACTTCGACTCAAATGCATTGTATCGTCATGCGGACATCGTGGCGTTACGTGATGAAACAGAAGAAGATCCACGCGAAGTCGAAGCATCAAAGAGTGATTTGAACTATATCGCGCTCGATGGAAACATCGGTTGCCTCGTCAATGGTGCTGGTCTTGCCATGGCAACGATGGATATCATCAAACACTTCAGTGGTGATCCTGCGAACTTCCTCGATGTCGGTGGTGGTGCGACGAAGGAAAAAGTAACAGAAGCCTTTAAACTGATCTTGTCGGATGAGAACGTCAAAGGGATTTTCGTCAACATCTTCGGTGGAATCATGAAATGTGACGTCATCGCAGAAGGTATCGTTGCGGCGACAAAAGAAGTCGGTCTCGAATTGCCACTCGTCGTTCGTCTTGAAGGGACGAACGTTGATGCAGGGAAACAAATTCTCAAAGATTCAGGTCTAGCGATTACAGCAGCTACATCAATGGCAGACGGCGCAGAAAAAATCGCTGCGCTCGTGAAGTAAGGGGGAGCTAAAGATGAGTATTTGGGTGAACGAATCGACGAAAGTCATTATTCAAGGGATTACTGGTAACCAAGGGATGTTCCACGGTGAACAGATGATCGACTACGGCACAAACCTCGTAGGCGGTGTCACACCAGGAAAAGGCGGTACGGAAGTACTCGGTGGTGTTCCTGTCTTTGATACGGTCGCACAAGCGGTCGAAAAAACGGGTGCGAACGCATCGATCATCTACGTACCACCAGCATTCGCAGCGGATGCAATCATGGAAGCAGCAGATGCGAACATCGCGCTGATCATCTGTATCACGGAAGGTATTCCAGTTCTTGATATGGTCAAAGTAAAACGTTACCTCGAAGGCAAACCAGTTCGTCTCATCGGACCGAACTGCCCGGGCGTCATCACTCCAGGTGTCGCGAAACTTGGTATCATGCCAGGATATATCCATACACCAGGTCATGTCGGTATCGTCTCACGTTCTGGGACTTTGACATATGAAGCTGTCCATCAATTGACGACTGCTGGTATCGGTCAATCGACAGCTGTTGGTATCGGGGGCGACCCGGTCAACGGAACGGACTTCATCGATACGCTCAAAGCATTCAACGAAGATCCAGAAACAAAAGCCGTTATCATGTTAGGGGAAATCGGTGGAACAGCTGAAGAAGAAGCGGCTGAGTGGGTCAAAGCGAACATGACGAAACCAGTCATTGGTTTCATCGGTGGTCAAACAGCTCCTGCCGGCAAACGGATGGGTCACGCAGGTGCGATCATCTCTGGCGGTAAAGGAACAGCTGCTGAAAAAATCAAGACACTCCGTGCAAACGGAATCGAAGTGGCAGAAACACCAGCTGTCATTGGTGAGACGTTAATCCGTGTCATCAAAGAAGCAGGGATCTATGACGAGTGCGTGACGAACAGCACAGTCAAATAAATCAAAAAAAGGAGCTGTCCTGATCAAATCAGGACGGCTTTCTTCTATATAAATAAGAAGCTTAAATAAGGAGCGCTGATCTCATGAAACGAGAACTGTATATCCGCTTCGCCATGTGTCAGGTACCCTACACGATCGTCCGATTGATTGAGCAATTTGGAATCGTTCCAAGTCATGAATTACCCGTTTCGACGCGTCTTCGAAAACGGTATGAACAAGCATTACAGCTTGATTGGATCGAAGAGTCGATTCTAGTCAAAGGAGATCCACTGTTTCCGACTGTGTTACTGACGATCCCTCAACCGGTCTATGCCCTCTTTTACCGCGGTGATCCGTCCCGCCTAACACTTCCACGCGTCAGTATCATCGGTAGTCGAACCCCCTCACCGCACCATCTTTCCCGCATGCGTTTCTTGCAACCCTTCTTTCATCCAGATCTCGCCACCGTTTCCGGAGGTGCCTATGGTATCGATGCCCTCGTCCATCGCTTGTCCTTAAAACATCAGCAGACAACGATTGCGGTTCTCGCAGGAGGACTTGATCGTCTATATCCTAATTCCCATGCTTCTCTTTTTGAACGCATCCTCTCGAACGGTCTTCTTCTCTCTGAATATCCACCTGGAACTCCTATTCAAAAATTTCAATTTCTAGAACGGAACCGGATCATTGCTGGATTATCTTCATCATTGATCATCGTCGAAGCGGCGAAACGAAGCGGTACGATGAATACTGCCAGTCATGCGCTTGACCAAGGAAAAGATGTCTATTGTTTGCCGGGTTGTCCCACGGAATCGTTCTTTACCGGAACGAATCAATTGATCGCAGAAGGAGCGATTCCACTCCTTGATCCGGAAGAAGTTTCAAAAAGTATTCGGCTGAACGTTGACAAATGGGAATCGAGACTACTATGATAAGTGAGATTAAAATACGAGTACGCCTCTAATAGGGAGCGATTGCAATGGCAAAATATCTAGTAATCGTCGAGTCACCCGCTAAGGCAAAAACCATTAAACGTTATCTCGGATCCAACTATACCGTGAAAGCGTCGATGGGGCACGTCATTGACTTGCCGAAAAGCCAAATGGGAGTCGACGTCGAACATGACTATGAACCGAAATATATCACGATCCGTGGTAAAGGTCCGGTCTTAAAAGAACTCAAGACAGCTGCGAAAAAAGCACAAAAAATCTATCTCGCAGCCGACCCCGACCGTGAAGGGGAAGCGATCGCATGGCATTTAGCTAAAGCATTAGGTGTTGATGAATCAACGGAGTGCCGCGTCGTCTTCAATGAAATCACGAAAGATGCCATCAAGGATTCGTTCAAGCGACCACGCAAGCTCAACTATGATCTTGTCGATGCGCAGCAAGCCCGTCGTATCTTGGACCGCCTTGTTGGTTACAGCATGAGTCCGTTATTATGGAAGAAGATTAAAAAAGGGTTATCTGCGGGACGCGTTCAATCCGTTGCCGTCAAGATGATCATCGATCGTGAACAAGAAATCAATGCGTTCATGCCTGAAGAATACTGGACGATCAAACTCGAACTCGATGCAAACGGTGAAAAGCTCGAAGCGAACTTCTACGGAGTCGATGGCAAGAAGCGTGAACTTCATTCGCAAGAAGAAGTCGATCAAATCTTGAATCAACTCTCAGAAGACTTTACAGTTGATTCCGTCACGAAAAAAGAGCGGAAACGGAATCCGGCGTTACCGTTTACGACGAGTTCTTTGCAACAGGAGGCAGCACGTAAGCTGAACTTCCGAGCGAAGAAGACGATGATGATCGCACAACAGCTATACGAAGGAATCGAAATTGGAAAAGAAGGTACAGTCGGTTTGATTACGTATATGCGTACCGATTCGACACGGACGTCAGATTCGGCGAATCTCGAAGCACACGGGTTCATTGAGCAGGCGTACGGAAAAGAATACATCGCAAGCGAGAAACGTAAAGAAAAGAAATCAGCGAACTCACAAGATGCACACGAAGCGGTTCGTCCGACTTCGACGATGCGCGAGCCACAACTCGTCAAATCGTATTTATCGCGTGATCAGTTCCGCTTATATAAACTAATTTGGGAACGGTTCGTCGCAAGCCAGATGGCGCCAGCGATTCTCGATACTGTCAAAATCGATCTCGTCTCGAACGACGTCACGTTCCGTGCGAACGGGTCGACCGTTAAATTCCCGGGCTTCATGAAGGTCTACATCGAAGATACGGACGATGAGGCGGTTTCAGACGTCAAGGAAGGACTACTTCCTCCACTCGATGAAGGGGAAGAGTTGAAACAATCAGCAATCGAACCGAAACAACACTTCACACAACCACCGCCACGTTATACGGAAGCACGTCTTGTCCGGGCGATGGAAGAGCTCGGTATCGGTCGTCCGTCGACGTATGCGCCGACGCTCGATACGATTCAAAAACGGGGTTACGTGACGCTTGAAGAGAAGAAATTCTTACCAACGGAACTCGGTGAACTCGTCATCGATATGATCAGCGACTATTTCCAAGAGTTCATCACTGTCCAGTTCACGGCAGACATGGAAGCTTTACTCGATGCGATCGAAAAAGGTGACATGCAGTGGACGGAAGTCGTCGATCCAATCTATAAGTCCTTTGCAAAACGTCTGACACGAGCAGAAGCAGAAATCGAGAAGATTGAAATCAAAGATGAACCGGCTGGAGAAGATTGTGAAGTCTGTGGTCATCCGATGGTCATCAAGATGGGGCGTTATGGCAAGTTCATGGCGTGCTCGAACTTCCCAGAGTGTCGTAACACGAAACCGATCCAAGTCGAGATCGGTGTGAAGTGTCCGACATGTGGAACGGGCGACATCGTCGAACGTCGTAGTAAAAAAGGACGTTTGTTCTACGGTTGTTCGAACTATCCGGAGTGTGAGTTCGTCTCATGGGATAAACCGGTCGAAGAACCATGTCCGGTATGTAGTAGTATGATGGTACAAAAGAAAATCAAGAACGGTGTGAAAGTAGAATGTACATCTTGTGGACATCATGAAACACGCATCGATCAGGAGCAAGAGGAGGAATGACCGTTGAAACGTGTAACGGTAATCGGCGCGGGACTTGCAGGTTCTGAAGCAGCATGGCAACTTGCAAAACGCGGCGTACAAGTAGATTTATATGAAATGCGGCCTGTCAAACAGACACCCGCGCACCATACAGACCAATTCGCTGAACTCGTCTGTTCGAACTCACTTCGAGCGAACCAGTTAACGAACGCAGTTGGTGTCTTAAAGGAAGAGATGCGTCAGCTCGATTCCTTGATCATGAAAGCAGCAGACTTAGCGAGCGTTCCAGCAGGTGGAGCACTTGCTGTCGATCGGCATGACTTCGCAGGATATGTGACGGAAACGTTGAAAAACCACCCGAACGTTACAGTCCATCATGAAGAAATCGAAGCGATTCCAGATGGTCCGACGATCGTCGCGACGGGTCCGTTGACGAGTGCGGCATTATCGGAATCACTTAAACAATTCACAGGTGAAGATTACCTATACTTCTTCGATGCAGCGGCACCGATTCTCGATGGAGACACGATCGATCGTGAGAAGGTTTACCTGAAATCACGATATGATAAAGGTGAAGCTGCCTACTTGAATTGTCCAATGACGGAAGAAGAATTCCAGCTCTTCTATGATGAGCTGATCAATGCGGAAGTCGTTCCACTGAAGGAATTTGAAAAAGAGATTTACTTCGAGGGCTGTATGCCATTTGAAGTTCTCGCTTCTCGCGGACCGAAAACACTCTTGTTCGGACCAATGAAGCCAGTCGGACTTGAAGATCCGAAGACAGGCAAACGACCATATGCTGTCGTTCAATTGCGTCAGGATAACTCAGCTGGAACATTGTTCAACCTTGTCGGCTTCCAGACACATTTGAAATGGGGCGAACAAAAGCGGATCATTCGCTTGATTCCTGGTCTTGAGAATGCAGAAATCGTCCGTTATGGTGTCATGCACCGTAACACGTTCGTCAACTCACCGAATTTGTTAAAGCCAACGTATCAGACACGTACACGTGACGACTTGTTCTTTGCTGGTCAAATGACAGGTGTCGAAGGGTACGTCGAGTCAGCAGCGTCCGGCTTAACGGCAGGAATCAACGCGGCACGTCTCGTCAATGAGGCGGAACCGGTTACGTTCCCGCAGGAAACGATGATGGGTGCGATGTCGCACTATATCACGACGACGGAAGGGAAGAACTTCCAGCCAATGAATGCCAACTTCGGATTGGTACCAGCACTCGTCGGTCATCCGGTTCGGATGAAAAAACCTGAGAAGTATGCGCTCTACGCAGAGCGAGCACTTGAAGCAATCAAAGATTTCACGGATATGTGATTGTTGATGGGGAGAAAGGCGTGATTCAGCGCTCTTTCTCCCCATTTCTTAATTTGTCATAAAAGCGTGATAATTTCGTTAATTTTTCGGTTTTTGGTCTATTGTCAGACTACTTGGTCTGTGCTATGCTAAGGGCGATTCGAGAATGAAATGGTCAGAAGGGGGCGCATTCATGGGGATAGACACTGCTTTTGAGCGACTGCTAGAAGATTTCATGCGGTATGTTCATATTGAACGTCAATTATCTCCGAATACAGGTCGCTCTTATGATCAAACACTTCGACAATACGCCGCTTTTTGCCGCGATCATCAGTTACGATCGATTGAATTGGCAAGTGCACGGCGTTATTTGTATGCTCTTTACGATCAGGAGCTGGCGCGGGCGACGATTGCACAAAAAGTTTCCTGCCTCAAACAATTTGGTCGTTTTTTGACACGTGACACCGATGAGCCTAATCCATTCGATGGATTAAAAGCACCAAAACGACAACAAGGACTTCCGACATTCCTCGTCCCAACGGAATATGAACGTTTCCTCGATGCCTTTCGATCGAGTGATACGCTTGGTAACCGGAATGTGGCGTTAGTAGAACTTTTATATGCGACGGGTATGCGGGTCAGCGAGGTCGTTCAACTAGATCTTCGTGATCTCGCGACTGATCACTCCTACGTCCATGTGTATGGAAAAGGTGGGAAGGAACGCATCGCACCGATTGGAACCTTTGCTAAAGATGCATTAGAACTGTACTTACCATCACGAGATCCAGTCGCAGGTCATGAGCAAGCGTTGTTCTTGTCTCATTCAGGGCGTCGATTGACGACGGATGCGATTCGGAAAATCATGAAAAAAGGGGAACAACTCGTTGGGAAACATGTGACACCACATGCGCTTCGTCATAGTTTCGCGACAGATTTACTGGAAAGAGGCGCCGATTTGCGAGCGGTCCAGGAGTTACTTGGACACGCATCGCTGTCGACGACTGGTCAGTATACACACGTAACGACGGAACGATTACGACATGTTTATCAACAAGCACATCCTCGTGCCTAAGGGAGGAAACATTGATGTTTCATGCAACGACGATTTTTGCGATTCAACATAACGGACAATCCGCGATGAGCGGAGACGGACAGGTGACTTTTGGAAACCAAGTCATCATGAAGAAAAGTGCGAAAAAAGTACGGCGCCTCTATGGTGGCAAAGTCATTGCCGGATTTGCTGGAAGTGTCGCGGACGCGTTTACACTCTTTGAAAAATTCGAAGCGAAGCTTGAAATGTATAACGGGAACTTACAACGGGCAGCAGTTGAGCTAGCGAAGGAATGGCGAGGCGATAAGATGCTGCGTCAACTAGAAGCACTCTTACTCGTCATGGATGGAACACATCTCTTACTTGTATCCGGAAACGGGGAAGTCATTGAACCGGATGATGGCATTCTCGCAATCGGTTCAGGTGGTAATTATGCGCTTGCAGCAGGTCGCGCGTTAGCTCGACACGCAAGTCATCTCACAGCAGAGGAGATCGCCCGCGCAGCGCTTGAGACGGCTGGTGAACTCTGTGTCTTTACGAACGATCAAATCATCCTAGAAACGATCGGAGGCAATGACCATGCATGAATTGACACCAAGACAAATCGTCGAGAAGTTAAATGAACATGTCATCGGACAAGCGGATGCTAAACGTGCGGTGGCGATTGCTTTACGTAATCGGTACCGTCGACAATTACTCGATGCATCGATGCGGGATGAAGTCACACCGAAGAATATCCTGATGATCGGACCGACCGGAGTCGGAAAGACTGAAATTGCGCGACGCCTCGCGAAACTCGTCCGTGCGCCGTTCGTCAAAATCGAAGCGACGAAGTTCACGGAAGTAGGGTACGTCGGTCGTGATGTGGAGTCAATGGTGCGGGATCTCGTCGAAGCGTCTCTACGTCTTGTCAAAGATGAGAAAAAGGAAGCGCTCAAGGATCGAGCGGAAGCAGTGGCAAACGAACGAATCGTCGATGCGTTATCTGGTAAAAAAGCATCATCTGGTCTCAGTGGTGGAACGAATCCGTTTGAGATGTTGTTCGGTGGTAACCAAAAGCAACAAGAGCCGGATACATCGGAAGCGACAGCCGACCGTTCGTTACTTCGTCAGCAATTACTGACAGGGCAACTCGAGGATCGAATGATTGAGGTCGATGTTGAAGAACGTCAAGTGGATTTATTCTCTGGGCAACAAGGTATGGAGGGGCTTGCGAATCTTCAGGATATGCTCGGACAAGTCATGCCGAAGAAAACGAAGAAGCGTCAGCTCACAGTCAAGGAAGCGCGTCCGATTTTGACAGCGGAAGAAGCGGAACGGTTGCTCGACTTGAACGAAGTCCATGACGAAGCGGTTCGTCGCGCAGAACAGATGGGTATCATCTTCGTCGATGAGATCGATAAGATCGCGACAAAAGGACATGATTCAGCTGGTGTTTCACGAGAGGGTGTTCAACGAGACATCTTACCGATCGTTGAAGGATCGACGATCGTTACGAAATATGGTCCAGTCAAGACGGATCACATCTTGTTCATCGCTGCGGGTGCATTCCATATGGCGAAACCATCTGATCTGATTCCTGAGCTCCAAGGTCGTTTTCCGATCCGTGTCGAACTCGACAGTTTGACGGAAGATGACTTTGTTAAAATTTTAACTGAACCGAACCAAGCATTACTCAAACAATATAAAGCATTATTAGGGGCAGAGCACGTTCATGTCACCTTTACAGAAGAAGCCATTCGTGAAATCGCACGGATTGCTGCACAGGTAAACGATGAGACGGATAATATTGGAGCACGACGCTTGTATACGATCATGGAGCGCGTCCTTGAAGAATTATCCTTCGAAGCAGCAGACATGCCGGAGACGGATGTAACGATCACGCCACAATACGTGACGGATCGAGTTGGAAAAGTAGCAGATGATCGAGACTTAAGTCAGTTCATCTTATAAAGTGGAGGAAGAAAAAATGAATTTATTGGCGAAAACGCGGAAGCTGAATACGATGTTACAACAAGAAGCGAGCACACATGTTGATTTCAAGGTCATGGCTGATCGACTCAGCGAAGTCATGGAATCGAACACATTCATCGTAAGTCGGCGCGGTAAGTTACTAGGTATCGCAATCAAGCAACAAATCGAAAATGACCGGGTCCGTGGTTTCTTAGAAGAACGTCAATTCCCGGAAGATTACACGAAAAAATTATTTAACGTCACGGAAACGACAGCAAACATTGCCATCGATAGTGAACACACGGCATTCCCAGTCGACAACCGTGATACGTTCGAAACGTCGAAAACGACGATCGTACCAATCATCGGTGGTGGAGAACGCCTTGGTACACTTGTTCTCGGTCGTATGGTAGAAGACTTCAACGAAGAAGACCTCGTGCTTGCGGAGTATGGTGCGACAGTCGTCGGGATGGAGATCCTTCGTGAGAAGGCACATGAGGCGGAAGATAAAGCACGCAAGAAAGCAGTCGTTCAGATGGCGATCAATTCGTTGTCTTATTCAGAACTTGAAGCGATTGAGCATATCTTCGAAGAGCTTGAAGGAAATGAAGGACTACTCGTTGCTTCAAAGATTGCCGATCGCGTCGGTATCACGCGTTCCGTTATCGTCAATGCGCTTCGTAAGCTCGAAAGTGCAGGAGTCATCGAGTCACGTTCGCTTGGAATGAAGGGAACATACATTAAAATCTTAAACGATAATTTCCTATATGAATTAGAACGAATTAAATCGAACTAAAATAGGGAGTCGCTTCTAATAGAGAGAAGACCTAGTTAAGTACTAGGTCTTTTTTGTTTGACTAGGTATTATTTATCATTTTTATAAGAAAAGGGAATAAAAAACAGAATATTAACATCTCATTACCCTATTTTTCAAAAAACTTCTTTTCAAACATTGACCTATTTGTTTCAATTATTTCAGATATGTTACTAACGACTTACTTTTTGTCGTGAATTTGAATATAGTTCCCATGAGTGGAGGAAAGAAGATGAATTGGTTAGGGTCTGACTATAACGTAATGACACAAGCCGTCAATCGAACGGTCATGGCACAGGAGGTCATCGCTAAGAACATCGCGAATGTCGATACGCCTGGGTATAAGGCAAAGCGTGTCACGTTTGGAGATGTGCTCGATTCAGAAATGAAAATGAGTTTAAAGCGACATGCAACAATCGGAACTTCTGGTAGCATCGTCGATCGACCAAATACAATGCGTAACGATGGAAATGGTGTCGATATCGATCTTGAGATGTCTGAATTATCACGCAATCAAATTGAGTACGAGGCGTTGGTAGAACAGTTGAATCGCAAATTCTCTGGCATTCAGTCTGTTATCCGAGGAGGAAAATAATCCATGAGTATGTTCAACGGATTTCATACGTCTGCGTCCGGTTTAACTGCCCAACGTTTGCGTCTCGATACAGTCTCGGCAAACATCGCGAATGCTCAAACGACACGAGGTGAGCTCGTCAATGGACAGTGGCAACCGTATGCGAGAAAACTCGCTGTGTTAAAAGAGACCGCCAATGGTGTCACGGTCAGTGAATTGAAGAAGGATCCTGAACCATTCAAATTAGAATATAATCCGACGCATCCAGATGCGGATGAACTCGGGTACGTCAAGATGCCTAATGTCGATATCTTAAAAGAAATGGTCGACATGATGGGCGCGACACGCTCTTACGAAGCGAACGTAACGGCTTTGAACGCGACAAAAGCGATGCTCGTCAAAGCGATGGAGATTGGTAAATAAGTAGAGGAGATGAAGAGATGGCAATTCAACCAATTCAAAACATGCAGATGGTACTACCCACGCAGACAGTCGCTAAGACGACACCAAGTGATTTTAGTGAGGTGCTCAGTGAAGCCATGAACGGACTGAATGCAACGCAACATGCCTCATCTCAAGCGCGCGTCGATCTCGCGACAGGAAAGACGACGGATCTACATAACATCATGATTAAAACAGAAGAGGCATCGCTTTCTATGCAACTCGCCCTTGAAGTCCGTAACAAAGGCATCGAAGCATACCAAGAAATGATGCGTATGCAACTGTGACTGTTAAGGAAAGCGTGGGAGATGTTGAATGAACGAACGTTTAAAAGCTCGATTGGGAGCTATGAATACGACATGGAAAGAATGGTCACTTGCGAAGAAGGCGACGATTTTAGGAATCATCGTTGTCGTTTTAGCAGCGTTGATTGTCGCCATCGTCTGGTTATCTAAACCAACGATGACACCTCTTTATTCGAAGCTATCCCCTCAAGAAGCAGGGCAAGTGACGGAAAAGCTAAATGAAGATGGAATCGCATCGGAAGTCGTTACTGAAGCGAATGGTGTGACGATTCTTGTTCCAGAAGCAAATGTCGAAAACTTAAAAGTCGAATTAGCGACGGCTGGTATACCAAAATCCGGTCAAATCGATTATTCCTTCTTTAGTGAAAATGCTGGATTCGGAACGACGGATAAGGAGATGAACATTCTCGAACGCGATACGATGCAGACGGAACTTGAAAACTTGATCACACAAGTTAACGGGATCGAGTCAGCAAAAGTCATGATCACTCTCCCGGAGAAGAGTGTTTTTCTATCTGATGAAAAGGAATCTTCAACGGTTTCTGTCGTCTTGACTTCTAGCGCGGGTAGTAATCTTAACAATCAAACGGTTCAAGGGTTGTATCATTTGATTGCAAAGAGTATTCCGAACCTTAAAGAAGAAAACATTACGATCATGGATCAGTATTTTACGTATTACGAGCCAGGATCTGCTACGCAAACAGCGGGCGGAACCGATCCGATGGCGCTGAAGAAAACGACGGAAAACGATTTACGCAAGCAGATTCAGCAGATGCTATCTGTCGTTCTCGGTCCACAAAAAGCACTCGTTTCAGTCACGGCAGATGTCGATGTCACGAAACGTCAGGAAGAACAAAAGCTTGTTGAGCCAGTAGATCCCGATAAAATCGAAGGGATCGTCACGTCTGCTGAAAAAGTAGCAGAAGCGTACACAGGCTCTGCAAATGCTGGTACAGCAGGTACGGGGCAAAATGAGACGACGAATTTCCCGGCGGGTACTGGAACGACGGGTGATACGAGTGAGAAAACACACGATATCATCAACTATGAAGTCAATCGAATCACAAAACAAATCACAGGAGCTCCTTACGAGATTCGTGATTTAGGAATTCAAATCATCGTCGAGCCACCAAAAGGTCAGAATCAGATCGATCCACAACTACAAACTGACTTACAGACGATGATGTACTCGATCATCCGGACATCATTAACGAAGACAGATGCGAAAGCAACGCTGACGGATGCAGAACTTGCCAATAAGGTCGTTGTCATGTCTCGACCATTCGCGGAAACGACGGCAGCGACGAAAACGACGACGGCAACACCGATGTGGGTTTGGTTCGCCCTTGGTGGAGCGGCAATCCTCGTCATTGGAGCAGTCATCCTCCTCATGCGTCGACGGAGAGCGAATGAAATTGAAGAACTTGAGGAATGGACACCGATTGAGACGGAAATTCCGGAATTATCAACAGAAGATACGAGCGATGGTGCAGTCAAACGCAAACAGCTTGAAAAACTCGCTGAATCCAATCCGGATGAGTTTGCGAAATTATTACGTACTTGGTTAGCGGAGGATTGATGAGATGAAGAAGCTAGAAATGAACAGTCGGGAAAAGGCTGCGATTCTCATGATTTCGTTAGGTCCTGAAGTCGCTGCCAGTGTATATAAACATTTATCGGAAGAAGAGATGGAATGGTTGACCCTTCAAATCTCAAGTATGAAACGAGTCGATCCAGAAGATAAGTTAGTCGTTCTCGATGAGTTTCATGAACTAGCGACGGCGCAAAACTACATCACTCAAGGTGGAATTGGGTTTGCTAAATCGGTTCTTGAGAAGGCGCTTGGTGAAGAAAAGGCGATGGAACTCATCTATCGCCTGACATCGACGTTACAAGTCCGACCGTTTGAGTTTGCACGAAAGGCAGACCCGAAACAGCTATTGAACTTCATTCAAAATGAACATCCGCAAACAATCGCGCTTGTTCTTGCCCATCTTGATCCTGCCAAATCAGGACAGATTCTCTCGGAGCTACCGGCAGAAGCACAATCCGATGTAGCACGGCGGATTGCGACGATGGACAGAATGAACCCGGAGATCATTAGCGAAGTAGAGCAAATTCTCGAACGGAATCTGTCACAAGCAGGCATGCAAGATTTTGCGCAGTCTGGCGGTATCGAGGCAGTCGTTCAAGTATTGAACGGTGTCGACCGGACAACGGAACGAACGATTCTCGATACGCTCGAGATTCAGGATCCGGAACTCGCAGAAGAAATCAAAAAACGGATGTTTGTCTTCGAAGATATCGTCACGCTCGATGCACGGGCGATTCAGCGCATCATCCGCGAAGTATCGAACGAAGATCTACTGTTGGCACTCAAAGTATCGTCAGACGACGTCAAGGATATGGTCTACCGCAACATGTCACAACGGATGGTCGAATCGTTCAAAGAGGATATGGAATTCATGGGTCCTGTTCGTCTCCGAGACGTCGAAGAAGCACAAAGTCGAATCGTCGGAATCATCCGCCGCTTAGAAGACATGGGTGAGATCGTCGTGGCTCGTGGTGGAGGAGATGATATTGTTGTCTAACGTCATCAAAAGACAAGCTGTGATTGAACGACAGGAACGAACACTCGTTCAAGTCCGAAATGCTCAGGAAGAATCGGCAATCGTTCCAGATACGTTCTATGAAGAGCAGATGGCAGAAGGTCACGCTGAACTAGAACGTCTTCGCCAGGTGATGGTTCTAGAGTTTGAACAGCGTCAGCGTGAGTTTGAACAAGAACGTCTTCAGGCATTAGAGGAAGCACGTCAACGAGGATATGAAGAAGGACACCAGGCTGGATTTGAAACAGGACGTGCGGAAGGACAAGCAACGTTCGAAGAGCAAATCGCAACGACAAATACGTTTACTGCACGAATCGAAGAGCAAAATCAAGAGCGATTGATGCGATTGGAACATGAATTGTGTGTGCTTGGACTCCAGGTGACGCATCAGTTTCTAGAGCAGTTACATGATGAAGAAGAAGAGGCATTATACCAATTATTACATCAGTTGATCATTCAGTTCCGAGATCGTGAAAAGATCATTATCTACGCTTCACCAGCGGATTTTGAACGGGTCGTTTTGCTTGAAGAGCAGCTCCAAGATGTTCTAGGTGCCAATGCGACGATTCAATTACGATTTGATCCAGCGCTTAAAGCACGCGATTATCGGATCGACTCGGAGAATGGAGCAATCACAGGTGGTTTGACAAGTGGCTTTGAAGCCCTACAAACCAAAATCAAAGAGGTTTTACATCATGTTTAACGTAAATGCGATTCAAGCCGCAGTTCGAGAAATTCGTCCGGAAGAACTCGTTCAGCATTCCGGAAAGGTCGTACAAGTGATTGGATTGATGATTGAATCACGTGGACCAACGGCTGTCGCAATCGGCGAGCGTTGTTTGATCCAAATTCAACAACGGCAGACGATTGAAGCGGAAGTCGTCGGTTTTAGAGAAGGTCACGTCCTACTCATGCCGTATGGTGAAACGACATCGATTGCTCCAGGCTCGATCGTTCTTGCGACAGGAAAACCACTCCACGTCCCTGTAGGCGATGAACTGATTGGTAAAGTGCTTGATGGTCTAGGGAGACCACTGGACGGAGAGGCATTAGAAAATTTCCGTACGACATCAATCGTTCGTAAACCACCGAGTCCATTGGAGCGACCTCGTATCAGTGATGTTCTCTCGACGGGCATCCGTGCCATCGATGGGCTACTAACGGTCGGTCAAGGACAACGCGTTGGTTTGTTTGCAGGATCAGGAGTTGGGAAGTCGACACTACTCGGGATGATTGCAAAACGATCGACAGCAGACATCAACGTCATTGCCTTGATTGGTGAACGAGGACGTGAAGTCAAGGAATTCGTGGAGGCAGAACTTGGCGAAGAGGGGATGAAACGCTCCATCTTGGTCGTAGCGACGAGTGATCAACCGCCACTTGTTCGTTTAAAAGGCGCCTATACGGCAACAGCCATCGCTGAATACTTTCGGGATCAGGGTAAGAATGTGGTCTTGATGATGGATTCCGTCACACGTTTTGCGATGGCGCAGCGAGAAATCGGTCTTGCGACAGGTGAACCGCCTGCATCAAAAGGATATACGCCAAGTGTATTTGCTCTTCTTCCTCAATTGCTTGAACGTAGCGGGAAGACACAAGACGGCTCGATCACGGCTTTTTATACCGTACTCGTCGATGGAGACGATATGAATGAACCGATTGCTGACGCTGTACGAGGGATCTTAGACGGTCATTTCGTTCTTGATCGTAATCTTGCGAACAAAGGACAGTTTCCAGCGATTCATGTCTTACGATCCATCAGTCGTGTCATGAATCAAATCACGACTGCTGAACAAAAGACAGCTGCCGTCGCATTTCGACAGCTGTTATCGACGTATCTTGATTCGGAAGACTTAATCAATATCGGCGCCTACAAAAAAGGGACGAATCCGGAAATTGATCGTGCCGTCGATAAATATCCGGAGCTGATCCGTTTCTTAAAACAACAAATCCATGAAGACAGTGACTTCGAGAAAGCTTGTCAGCAACTCATGGCAACGATTCAGTAAGGAGGGCGGAAGATGAAGACGATTTATGAACGAATCATTCCTTTGGCTGAAGCAGAGAAAGATCGCGTCGCAAAAGAATTGAGCCTTCATAAAAAACAATATGAGATCGAAGTCGAAAAACTATACCATCTGCTCGTCCGTTATGAATCCTTTCTGAAAGCGCAAGATGAGATTGGCATCGTCGAATTAACGTCTTCGCAATATCGAGAGCGGGCTCGAGATGTCGTGAAGCAAGAAATCGAACGGCAACAACTGTACGTGACACAATCGAAAAATCGCTATGAACGCGCGCAGGAAGCACTCGAACGAGCGTTGATCGAGGAGAAGAAGTTTAGTCGTCTGCAAGAGAATCATACGGTTGAAACGAAACGAATCGAGGCATTGACGGAACAAAATCAATTAGATGAACTGGCATTGTTACAGTTTGGAAGAGGACGGATGATATGAGTGAAAATAAAACGTCAAAAGGATGGATCTTACCTTTATTGATCATCCCTTTGATTTTAATCTTGCTGACAGCTTATTTCGTATTAAATTATGCGAATGGACGTCCATTGCTATCCTTACCGTTCGCAACGGAAAAAACGACTACGAATCAAGCAAATCCGTCAGCAGAACTCGAACGTCGTCTGAAAGTAGCGAATCAAGAAATCAAGAAACTACGCAATCAAAGCAAAGAACAATCGGATAGTTTAAAAGCTAAAGAACAGGAAGTCGAACGTTTGATTGCAGAACGGGATCGTTTAAAACAAACACCGACGCCCGCGACGACGGATCAAACGAAGGCGACGAAGAAAAAAGCAGCATCTGTGACAGATGTCTATGCTGAAATGGCACCAAAGGATGCTGCGCTCATCTTAAACGAACTCAGTCCGACAGAAGTCGTACCGATCATCGAGGACATCGATGCGGAACAACAGGCGGCGATCATTGCCAAGATGGATGCTAAAAAAGCGGCGGCCTTAACACAGCTACTCGCGACGAAGTAAGGAGGGAAGCCAGATGAACATGACGGAAGTAATACAATCATCCTCCCCGAACTTGAATACTGGAACAGGGAAAAAAGGAGAGATGACCACGGTTGGTGGTCAATTTGCTTCGTTACTGGATTATCTGACAAAGTTACCAACAACGTCATCGTCACCGGTCTCAGCTGATTTGACAGCACTCGAGACGAAAGTGGAGACACCACTATTACCGGATTGGATACAAGAACTCGTAGATCAACCGGACGATCTTCTCTCTTTACTGAAACAACCGGAAGTAGAGGCGTTAAAACAAGAACCGAAGAAAATGGAACAATTACTAGCGTTCGTCAAACAATTGCTTGAGGGAAATGTCGAGCAGGCGAAAAATCAGTTCGATCAATTGCCACCATTGCTTCAGCAAGTCGTCTTGCAGACAGTAACGAACGATACGATCAAAATGAAAGATCATCATACGAACAACTTAAAACAACCATTACTTACTACGATTGAAGGAGACATTTCCGCGTTGCCTGTGAAACAGACGCTCCCGCAAACTGGTCCTATTGTCGAAGCGCTCAAGTCGGACACTGTAGCTGTAGCTGAGCAGGCAAAAGGAAAGACACCGCTTCCGTTGGCATTCGCTTCACTCATGCGAAAAGCGACCATGCCCGTTGATCCAGAAGGAAAAGCCGCGCTGACTCCAATGAGCATGCCGATTTACAAGGGTACCCCGTTGCAAACGATTCGTCCAGTGCCGCTACCCGTACCAGAACAGATTCAACAACGGATTGAAGCTGCACTTCAACAGGCACCGTTCTTAAAAGGTGCTGACGGGTCAACTCGATTGTCGATTCGTCTTTATCCAGAGCAGCTTGGAGAGGTCGTCGTTCAACTCGATCGTAAGGAGGGGGCATTGACCATCAAACTGTTTGCGAGTACTGAACAAGCGAAACAATCGATCGAGCAACAACTCGGAAAATTGCAGACAGCTTTACACCAGCAGACGCCGGTCGTGAAGATCGAGACGGGGATGATCGCATCTAGTGCACGGGAGTTTCAACAGTCCTTCACACGAGATCAGCAGGAGCATGAGTCCCCTTATCAAGAAACACCCGCTCCAGTAGAGGAAGAAGAGGAGGAAGACGATGACTGATGCAATCAAAACAGAGGGTACTTCATACCAGCTTCCTGAAAAGTCACAAGTACCGACGAATAAAGCAATGGATAAAGATATGTTCATGAAAATTCTGATTGCCCAACTGTCGAATCAGGACCCGACGGCACCGATGGAAGATAAGGATTTCATTGCTCAGATGGCGCAGTTTTCTTCACTTGAACAGATGCAAGCAATCGGGAAGACGATGGACACGATGGTCTTGAACCAACATGCGACGGCGTTATTATCCTACAGCAATCTGATTGGTAAGAACGTCAGTTATGAAGCCGAGTCAAAGACGACCGATGCTTCTGGAGCAGAACAGACGACGACCGTCGAAGAGACAGCCAGTGTCGTTAGTGTAAAACGGGATGGGCTGGATATCATGGCCGAACTATCGAACGGAAAACAGATTAGTGTATACGAGTTGACGCAGATTCAATCAAAGGAGGAAAAATAATGTTACGTTCAATGTATTCAGGAATCAGTGGGCTTAAGAACTTCCAGACGAAACTGGATGTCGTCGGGAATAACATCGCGAACGTCAACACGTTCGGTTATAAAAAAGGACGGGTGACGTTTAAGGATCTCGTCAGCCAATCGGTTGGTTCATCATCCGGTGCTGGTGGCAATGTCGGTGGAACGAACCCAAAACAGGTCGGTCTCGGAGCATCGATGTCAACAGTCGATAATGTGTATAACCAAGGTGCGCTTCAAAATACGGGTCGCGTCCTCGATGTCGGGATTTCTGGGGAAGGATTTTTCCAAGTCGTCACGGCGGAAGGGATTCGTTATACCCGTTCAGGTAACTTCTATACCGATCTTGAAGGAAACTTGGTTACCGGCGACGGAAACTATTTGATTGGTAGTGACTCTCAAGCAATTGCAGATGGCGAGACACCACCGGTACCCCTTCCGGAAGCAGGTGGCGCAGGATTCCAAAAACTAAAAGTACCAACGGATGCACGTAACTTATCAATCGGTAAAGACGGTCTCGTCACTTACGTCGATACGACAGGAGCATTACAAAACGTCGGTTATATCACGATCGCGAACTTTGCTAACCCAGGTGGTTTAGAAAAATCAGGTGTCAACGTGTTCGCAGCGTCGCAAAACTCAGGTGAGCCAGTACTTGGAACACCGAGCTTGAACGGAATGGGTCAATTGACATCTGGAACGCTCGAAATGTCAAACGTCGATTTATCAGAAGAATTCACGGAGATGATCATTGCCCAACGTGGTTTCCAAGCGAATACGCGAATCATTACGACTTCTGACCAAGTTCTTGAGGAATTGGTCAACCTGAAACGATGATTACGCTAACGACATTACGTAATGCACCACTCGTACTAAACGCTATTCTGATTGAATCTGTCCGTTCCACTCCGGATACGACGATTCAACTTGTTGGCGGACAGATTTATGTCGTGAAGGAATCAATAGAAGAGGTCAAGGCAATCGCAATCGCTTTTTATCAACAAATCGGATTAGCGGGCTTGAACAGTGTAAGGAGGCTCGAAGATGGCCGAGGAAAAGAAGAAGAGTAAACTAAAAATCCCTTTAATCATGATCATTGTCGCAGCACTGATGGTTGGGGCAGGTTATATGATCATGAATTACTTTTTAGCTAATGATACGACAGAAGCAAAAGTCGAACAGCCGACGGGTGAAGAACTTGATGCACGAAGTCTTCAGACAGACGACTTGACGACGAACATCGCAGACGAACGGTTCTTGAATGTCCAATTCACGATCGTTACGGACGATCAAGCAACGCGTGATGATTTAGAATTACGAAAGTTTCAAATTAATAACATCATCTTAGGTGATTTATCTGCGATGAAAAAGTCGGACTTAGACTCAAAAGCGGATATGGAGAAGCTCGAAGAACGGTTACGGATGCAGTTCAAGAAGCTCATCCAAGAAGGTGATGTACAGCGTGTCTATACGACGAAAAAAATCATCCAGTGAGGTGGCAGCATGAGCGAAGTATTATCCCAACATGAAATCGATGCCTTGCTATCAGCCATTTCAAGCGGAGATATGGAAGTCGAGGAAATCCGAAGCCAAGAGGAGCAGCGCCGTGTCAAAGTCTATGACTTTAAACGAGCGCTTCGCTTCTCAAAAGATCAATTACGGAATTTGACGCGTATCCATGAACAGTTCGCCCGAGTGTTGACGACGCATTTTTCTGCACAACTTCGGACGTACGTCCAGTTCACGGTCAATACAGTCGAGCAACTCCCGTACGATGAATTCATTCATTCTATTCCGAACATGACATTGATCAATCTTGTGAACCTTCATCCGCTTGATGGAAAAGTCTTGTTCGAAGTCAATCCGAACATTGCTTATGCGATGCTCGATCGATTACTTGGAGGACCGGGTGAAGGGATGAACAAGATTGAAAATTTGACGGAAATCGAGACGCGTATTCTGACACAATTGTTCAAACGTGCCTTCGTCCAATATGGCGCCGCTTGGGAGTCGGTGACGGAAGTCGAGGCGGAGTACGACGATTTAGAAATCAATCCGCAGTTTCTACAGCTCGTTTCTCCGAATGAGACGGTCATCCTCGTATCGATTTACGTAACGGTTGGAGAAGTGAGCGGTACGTTGAATGTCTGTTTGCCGTTCGTGACCCTTGAATCCGTTCTTCCGAAATTATCAAGTCATTATTGGATGCAACAAGAAAAGCGAACGACAGCAGATAATCAAGAGTCTGAACACATGCAAACGCAGTTGATGAGTTCCGTCGTCGATTTAAAAGCAGTGCTCGGCCAAACAGAGCTATCGTTTGGTGAATTGTTACACCTCGAAGTAGGCGATTGTTTATCCCTGAAGACGCGAGCCTCGGATGCCGTCGATGTATTCGTCGATGACCGGAAGATGTTCAAAGCCCGACCGGGACTAAACGGGAAACACCTCGCTTTGCAAGTCTTACAACGAATTGAGGAGGAATAACATGAGCGATATGCTTTCGCAAGATGAAATCGATGCGTTGTTACGCGGAACGCCATCAAACGATGAACCGCAAGATTCGGACGCAGAGGAAATATTAGATGATATGGAAATCGATGCGCTAGGGGAAGTCGGAAACATCTCACTTGGGAATTCAGCAACGGCCTTATCGGCATTGTTGAATCAAAAAGTAGAAATCACGACACCACATGTTCGGATGATTTCGATGGAAGAATTACGAAGTCGTTATCCGATTCCGCACGTCGCGTTGCGTGTCGGCTATACAGAAGGATTTAAAGGAGAAAATGTCCTGATCCTGACACAGCGAGATGCTTCTGTCATCGCGAACCTGATGATGGGAGGCGATGGTGTCATTGATGAATCGCTTGAGATGGATCCGATTGCTCTATCTGCTGTACAGGAAGCGATGAATCAGATGATGGGAGCTGCTGCGACTTCGATGTCGACAGTGTTCTCCATGCGAATCGATATCTCACCACCTGCTGTTGAAATTTTTGATTTTTCACAAGATAAGAGCATCGTCGATAGCTTTTCTCTTTGGGAGAACATGGTCATCATCGAGTTTGATTTGAAGATTGGCACGATGATTGATTCAAAAATCGTTCAATTAGCACCACTGGATTTCTCGAAACAATTGATTCAAAAACTCTTTAGCGCGAGTACGACCCAACAAGCAGAACCTGCACCACAAGCAACGGCACAAGCGCAACCAGAACAACCACAACCACAAGCGCAACCGACACCGGCACCAGCGATGGAACAACGAACGGTCGTCCCACCACCTGAACCGAAAGCAACGCCAGTCGGTGTCAGTCCAGTTCAATTTAGTCAGTTAGGTGAGATGGAAGTAGAGGGCACGCCAGGGAATATCGGAATGTTATATGATGTTCCGTTGAACGTCACGGTTGAGTTAGGACGGACACGCCGCTCCGTTCGTGACATATTGGAATTAACACAAGGTTCTGTCATCGAGCTGGATAAACTGGCAGGGGAACCAGTTGACGTTCTTGTCAACAATACATTGATCGCAACGGGTGAAGTGGTCGTCATCGAAGAGAACTTCGGTGTACGCATTACGGAAATCGTAAATACAAAAGAACGTCTTCGGATGTTCTAAGGAGGAACTAATATGAGTGCAAAAGTATTAATCGTAGACGACGCCGCTTTCATGCGGATGATGATCAAGGAAATTCTATCGAAGAACGGCTATGATGTCGTCGGTGAAGCAGAAAACGGACGCGAAGCGGTCACGAAGTATAAGGAATTGACACCAGACCTCGTCACGCTAGACATTACGATGCCTGAGATGGACGGAATCTCTGCGCTTAAAGAAATCAAAGCATTCAATCCTGCCGCTAAAGTCATCATGTGTTCAGCGATGGGGCAACAGTCGATGGTCATCGACGCGATTCAAGCAGGTGCAAAAGATTTCATCGTCAAACCGTTCCAAGCCGATCGTGTGCTTGAAGCGGTCTCGAAAACTGTCTCGTCATGAAAAAAGTGACTTTGCTGATTTGTCTTCTGTTTCTGCTGACATTTCCTGTACAGGCTGAAACGGTCGAAGAAAAATTAAATCCAACCAAGAACGATGCACCGACGACTCAGCAAGTCGATGAGAGTCCTTCCATGGCATTGACCATCTTTAAAGGAGTCGTCGTTCTCGTCGTCTTGATCGGCGGATTCATCCTCGTGACACGTTTTATTCACGAGCGGACGCGAGGCGTCAGACATTCCGGACGTTTGACCCATCTAGGTGGTGTACCACTTGGTAAGGATCGATCGGTTCAGTTAGTGAAAGTGCAGGATAAGATTTATGTCGTCGGTGTTGGGGAGAACGTACAACTCTTAGACACGCTGGACGATTTAGAGGGATACGAACCGACGGATCTTGAAGAGTCATCTTCGAAATCAGCACCTTCACCATTTCTTGAGACGTTCAAACAACAACTCGAGCAACTGCAGAAGAATCGAGGGCGCTCATGAATACGATTGAAAACCTGATCTCACTCGATACTCCGTCAGGAACAGCAACATCGATTAAACTGCTCGTATTACTGACGTTGTTATCACTGGCGCCCTCGTTACTAATCTTAATGACTTGTTTCACGCGTGTCGTCGTCGTGTTGTCGTTCGTCCGTTCGGCTCTCGGAACACAACAGACGCCGCCGAACCAGCTACTCGTCGGACTGGCCTTATTCATTACGCTTTTCGTCATGTCGCCCGTCATATCGGAATTAAACACGACGGCTTTAAAACCATACATGGCTGATAAAATTAGTCAAGATGAAGCGTTTGATAAAGCAGGAGATACGATGAAACGCTTCATGTCGAAGCACACGCGAACGAATGATTTAGAACTATTCTTAAAATACGGTAATTATGAAAAACCGGAAAAGATTGAAGATATTCCACTCGTCGCACTCGTTCCAGCATATGCGATTAGTGAATTGAAGACAGCCTTCCAAATCGGCTTCATGATCTTCATTCCTTTCCTTGTCATCGACATGGTCGTCTCGAGTGTTTTGATGTCGATGGGAATGATGATGTTACCGCCAGTCATGATTGCGTTACCGTTTAAATTGCTGTTATTTATTTTAGTCGATGGCTGGCACCTGATTGTTGAATCACTGCTCGTCAGTATGCGTTAGGGGGAGAAAAGATGACTCAAGAAATGATTATTCAGTTGGCGAGTTCTGCTGTCTGGACATTACTCAAAGTATCGGCCCCCTTGTTACTCGTCTCGCTCGTCGTTGGTCTGCTCGTCAGTATTTTGCAGGCGACGACGCAGATTCAGGAACAGACGTTATCGTTTGTTCCAAAGATTGTTGCCGTGTTTTTAGCACTCGTCTTCTTTGGACCTTGGATTATGCAGGAGTTACAGACCTTTACGATTGATCTATTCAAACAAATCGCTGAGGTTTCCCGAAAATGACATTACTTTCTTTCCTGAGTGTTTTTCTGCTCGTCTTTGGACGGATCGTCGGTTTTCTCGTTGCGGCGCCTTTGTTTTCATCAAGACAATTACCAGCGCAACATAAATTAGCACTTGCGGCGGGTCTTGCTTACTTTGCGAGTTACGCCGTGAAGACGGACGTTCGTGTAGAAGACTTCGATTTTTTCTTTCGGATGGGAACGGAAGTCTTAGTGGGGCTAGCTCTTGGCTTACTTGCCAGTTTTTTATTATACGCCCCACAAATTGCGGGTTCGATCATTGATTTACAGATGGGTCTTGCGATGGCTTCCGCTTATGATCCGATGTTTGGCGGACAGTCACCAATCGTCGGACGATTTTATTACATGCTGACGTTACTCGTCCTGCTCGCTTCTGATATGCATCTCATTTTACTGGACGGCATCTATACGAGCTTTCAGATCTTTCCGCCGGGCAGTCTGATTGCGGTATCAGGCGACGCAGGAATGAGTTTGGTCATCCGTGTCGTCGGACTTGCGATGTTGACTGCCTTACAAATGGCGATGCCACTTGTTGTTTCACTCTTTTTAGTGGATCTCGCACTCGGTTTCTTAGCGAAAACGGCACCCCAGTTCAACATTTTTGCGATTGGTTTTTCCGTCAAACTGTTAATGGGATACGCGATTCTGTTTTTATTAGCAGGAGCGACGATCACAGGAATCGGTCGATTCGTTCCATTGTTGCAAGATGTACTTGCAGACGCCATTCGATTACTAGGAGGTTAAGGACATGCATTCATATCGATTACGCCTTGATCTTCAGTACTTCGCTGGTGAGAAGACGGAAAAAGCGACACCTCGAAAGCGGGATGACTCGCGTAAAAAGGGACAGGTCGCAAAATCAGCAGATTTAACGAGCAGTTTTATGTTATTCGCGATGTTTCTTGTTCTCTATTTTTTCGGTCCATTTCTAGGACGGCGATTCGTACTCGTCCTACAAGATGGTCTCAGTGCAAGTCAAGTTCTGCAAGCCGTCGAAGAGGGACGAATTGAACAGATTTTAGTCGAGATGCTGATACAAATGGGGATTTTAGTCGCCCCCTTCTTTTTAACAGCGGTCGTCATCGGGATCCTTGGAAACTTCGTTCAGATTGGTGTGCTCTTAAGTGGTGAGGCGATTCAGCCGAAGCTGGACCGGATCAATCCGCTTCAAGGCGTCAAACGGATCGTTAGCGTTAAAGCACTCGTCGAGTTTTTGAAATCCGTTTTTAAACTGTTAGTCATCGGTGTCACGAGTGGCACTGTTCTGTGGAATAACAAGGTCGAGATTTCGAGGCTGACCTCGGAACCAATCGGCGATGCGTTAGCTATCATTGGTCATTTAACATTTTTGCTCGGTTTGTCGGTCAGTATCGCCTTGATCGCGTTAGCCATTCTGGACTTCGCTTATCAAAAATTTGATTTTGAAAAGTCGATTCGAATGAGTAAACAGGATTTAAAGGATGAGCATAAGAACACGGAAGGCGACCCTCAAATCAAAGGAAAGATTAAACAACAACAACGGGAGATGGCGATGCGGCGGATGATGCAAGAAATACCGAATGCCGACGTCGTCATCACGAACCCGACCCATTATGCGGTAGCGATTCAATACGATGACGGAAAACATATGGCACCGATCGTCGTTGCAAAAGGCGTAGATGCTGTCGCGTTCCGGATTCGGGAGAAGGCGACAGCAGCTGATGTCCCGATTGTTGAAAATCGTCCGCTGGCACGGGCGTTGTTCGCTCAAACAGAGATTGGTATGGCAGTGGATGAAACGTTCTATCAGGCGCTCGCTGAAACACTCGCCTTTGTCTATCAACTGAAACAAGCAAAATGAAAGGATGAAGCATCATGAGTATATCAACACGAGATTTAACGGTTCTGCTAGGCGTCATCATGATCGTCTTCATGCTCGTCATCCCACTGCCCGCTATCATGCTCGATTTTTTAATCATCATCAATATCTTAATTGCTTTGATGGTATTACTCGTTGCGATGAATGCCAAAGAGGCACTTGAGTTTTCTGTATTTCCAACGCTGTTGCTGATCGTCACTCTATTTCGTCTGGCGCTTAACGTCTCGACGACACGGGCGATCCTATCAAACGGAAACGGTGGCGAAGTCATTGAAGCATTTGGTGATTTTGTCGTCGGCGGAAATGCGCTCGTCGGTTTCGTCGTCTTCTTGATACTCGTCTTGATCCAGTTTCTCGTCATCACGAAAGGTTCGGAACGAGTCTCGGAAGTGTCGGCACGTTTTACGCTTGACGCGATGCCCGGAAAACAGATGGCAATCGACGCCGACCTGAACTCCGGCATGATTGACGAAGTGCAAGCCCGGACCCGCCGCCAAAAAATTCAATCGGAAGCAGACTTTTATGGGGCGATGGACGGGGCCTCGAAGTTCGTTAAAGGAGATGCGATCGCTGGTATCATCATCGTCATCATTAACTTGATCTTCGGAATGATCATCGGTGTCGTTCAGCAAGGCTTACCGATGGCGGAGTCAGTCAAATTGTATACGTTGTTAACAGTTGGGGACGGTCTCGTCAGTCAGATTCCAGCACTTTTGATTTCGGTTGCGACCGGGATCATCGTCACGCGCTCGACATCCGACGGAAACCTTGGTGAGGATGTCATCGGTCAATTGACACGGACGCCATTACTTGTCGGAATCGCGGCTGGAGCAATCTTCTTACTCGGACTATTCACAGCGATTCCCGATTACGTCACGATGCCGATTGCAGCGTTATTTGGCTTCTTCGCTTGGCGAATGAAGCAGACGACGAAGACGATGCAAGAAGAGGTCGCTGTTGAGGAAGCGCCGAGCGAAAACTTGCGTTCGAGTGAATCGGTCATTTCCTTACTGAATGTCGATACGATTGAATTTGAATTCGGTTACGGTTTGATTCCACTCGCTGATGAAGCGCAAGGTGGCGATTTACTCGATCGTGTCGTCATGATTCGTCGGCAGCTAGCACTCGAACTTGGTTTTGTCCTACCGACCGTTCGGATTCGTGATCATCTGCAGTTATCACCGAACCATTATCGAATCAAGATTCGCGGAAGTGAGATGGCAAGTGGTGAACTGTTACTCGATCATTATTTAGCGATGAGCCCGGGTGTCGATGATCCAGAAATTCGAGGGATCGATACGGTTGAACCAGCATTCGGTATGCCGGCACTCTGGATTGATGAACAGACACGCAGTCGAGCAGAGATGTCAGGGTATACGGTTGTTGATCCACCATCCGTCGTTGCGACACATTTAACGGAGCTCTTGAAGAAGCATGCCGCTGAATTACTCGGTCGGGAAGAGACGAAACAGTTGGTTGATCATTTGAAGGAATCGCATCCGATTTTGGTCGAGGAAGTAACACCACAACTGTTATCAATCGGGGAACTTCAAAAAGTATTCGTTCAATTATTAAAAGAAAAAGTCTCGATTCGAAATCTACCATTGATTTTCGAAACGCTCGCGGACTATGCAGCTGTGACGAAAGACAGCGAACTACTTGCTGAATATGTCCGTCAATCCTTATCGCGGCAAATTACGGAACAAGTCATGCAAGGAGATGTCTTGCATGTCGTGACGGTCTCGAGTGAGATGGAACTGGATATCCAGTCGGCCATCCAAAAGACGGAGTTCGGAAATTATTTAGCGCTTGATCCCGAAAAAGCGACACGTTTCATCGAGACATTGCAAGAGAGGGCAGCGGAATTCGAACGGTACGGGGCGCATCCGATCATCCTGACTTCTCCAAGTATCCGGATGTTCGTCCGTCAATTGACAGAACGGTATTTTCCAGATATTCCGATTTTGTCTTATAACGAATTAATGCCGACGATTGAAGTTAAGAGTATTGGGGTGATTTAAGCGATGATAGTCAAAAAAGTCACGGCGGATTCCGTTAGCGAAGCCATGGAACGCATCAAACGCGAACTCGGTAACGATGCCATCATATTAAATACTCGGCATATCAAAGTGGGCGGATTCTTTGGCTTATTTGCGAAGAAAAAAGTGGAACTGGTTGCATCGGTGGATGAACATGTGTCGAACGAACCGATCGTCTCGAAGCAAGCAACGAGTCGGAAGGACATTGTGGAAACCATCCAACCGATCCCCGTGCGTCCGACGATCGTTACGGTCGGCGAACGACCATTGCCAAAAGAATTGCGACATTATGCGCCGCTGTTGGCAGAACCAGCGTTACAACAAGTGTCTGAACGATTGCATGAGCGATTACTAACTGCGTACTATCAAACGCAGCAAACGGAGTTAACCGATCTTTTAACTGAAGAAGTAAAAACGGCATTACGTGTAACAACATCGACTGCACGTTATGTCATGTTAACGGGACCAACTGGTGTCGGTAAGACGACGACCATCGCTAAACTCGCTGCACATCATACGCTCATTAAAAATCAACGAGTTGGTCTCATCACAACCGATACATACCGGATCTCAGCGATTGAGCAACTGAAGACATATGCCGACATATTAGGCATTCCGATTCATGTTGCATACGACCTGGAAGATTTTGAACGAGCGAAGCAGGCGCTAGCTTCATGCGATATCGTACTTGTCGATACAGCGGGACGAAATTTCCTTGATGAAGCATATGTAGAGCAATTACGAAGTCGTCATGACTTTGAAGATACGGATGTGTTTTTAGTTCTTAGTTTGACATCGAAATACCGAGATTTATTACAGATCCACGATCGTTTCAGCAAGATTCCCTTATCAGGGATCGTTTTTTCGAAAGCAGATGAAACAAGTGAACTGTGGTCGATGTTTGGGCTTATGACAGAGACGAAGTTACCAATCTATTGCGTGACAACGGGGCAAGAAGTGCCAGAAGACATCACGTTCGCTACGGCGGATGAGTTATCCCGAATGATCGTCGAGAGAGGGATGAGATGATGCGAGAAGATCAAGCACGTGTCTTACGATCAAAAGTGACTGTCAAGGAAACGAAGACGATTGCCATCGTGAGTGGAAAAGGTGGCGTTGGAAAAACGAATGTCGCGGTGAATCTTGGCGTGGCATTATCGTTACAAGAAAAACGAGTACTCTTGATTGATCTTGATATCGGGATGGCGAACATTGGTATTCTATTCGGTAAATCATCGAAGTCATCCTTGATGGAATGCGTCAAACGACGAGAATCACTCCAGCACGCAATCGTTGAACAGTCGCCATCCCTTCATTTCATTCATGGCGGGAGTGGATTTGCAGAACTGACGAATCTGACGAAGGAGGATGTCGTGTTCCTACTGCGGGAGTTCCAATTTTTCTATGAGTATGATTTTGTGTTGCTCGATTTAGGAGCCGGCGCCAACCATCAGACGTTTGATTTTATCAGTAGTGCAGACGAAGCCTGGTTGATCGTCACGCCAGAGCCGACTTCAATCATGGACGGTTATGCGTTCGTCAAACTGGCACACCATCATGCGACGGATCTTCCGATTTCCGTAGTCGTCAATCGGGCGACGAATGGTGGAGAAGCACTTGAAACGTTTGATCGACTGGCGCTCGTCAGCCAACAATTTTTACAAAAACCACTGCGCTTTACCGGTTTTTTGCCGGAAGATCCGACAGTCGTCAAAGCAGTCAAGGCACAGATGCCATTTTACTTGATGGATCGAACGAGTGACGTCAGTTGGCGACTCGATCATATCACGACGTCTCTAACAGGTGTACAAGTCAAAGAACGGAAGTTTTTAGATCGATTGTTACATCGTCTGAAAAAACGAAAAGATCATGTCCGTTAAGATTAAAGGAGGGTATCAGTCATGGACTTAAATGAATATGTGGGGTTGTTCCTCGATGAGTCGATGGAGCATTTACAAGCTATTAACACAAGCTTATTGGTTTTTGAAGAACGATTAGACGATGAAGCGGTCATCGATCAAATTTTCCGTTCTGCCCATACGCTAAAAGGGATGGCAGGAACGATGGGATATGATGCGATCGCTGATTTGACGCATGAGATGGAGAGCGCCCTTGATTTAGTCAGATCAAAGAAACAACCCGCTACAGCTGAATTGATCGATGTCCTATTCGTTGCTGCTGAGCAACTGGAAACGATGGTAGAAGACATCAGTCGCGGTGGAAAAGGGAAACTTGACGTTACGGAAACAGTGAGACGATTACAGCAGTTCATTCGTCCCGAACAAGAAGAGATCATTTCGGTTACGCCATCAACTGCACCATCAACTGCACCATCAACATTCGAATGTGATGTCTATTCGGAAGCGGTCGTCAAACAATCGATTGCGTCCGGTTATCAAGCCTATATCGTCCAAGTCGAACTTTCAGCAGACGTCATCTTAAAAGCGGCACGTGTTTACATGGTCTTTGATCGTTTACAACAGCTCGGAGATGTCATTTTGTCGAATCCGACATCTGATGAACTGGAGCAAGAACATTTTGAGACGTCATTCTCTGTTTTATTCGTGACGCAACAAGAGCAATCGGTCATTCAAGAGGCGGTTGCATCGGTTTCTGAAGTCGCAACAGTAAAGATGGACGTGTTTGAAGCAACACCAGAAGCAGAGGTGGCGACATCCACCCTTCCACAGGAAGTGCCGGTTGCGACATCAGTACCTGCACCAACAGCTTCACCGGAATCACCAGAACAGACAGATCTATCTGTGCCTGTCGCTTCGAAAACGATTCGTGTCAATCTCGAGCGGATTGATCGTTTGATGAATCTGTTCGAAGAGTTCATCATCGACCGCGGACGATTGGAGCGTATTGCAGCAGAAGTCAGCTCACCGGAATTGACAGATACGGTCGAACGGATCAAACGAGGTACGAACGAATTGCAATCACTCGTTTTAACGTTACGAATGATGCCGATCGAACAAGTATTCAACCGATTCCCACGAATGGTGCGTTCCGTTTCGAAGGATGTCGGAAAACATATCAAACTACACATTACGGGTGCTGAGACGGAGCTTGATCGCACAGTCATCGATGAGATTGGTGATCCACTCGTCCACTTGATCCGTAATGCGATCGATCATGGAATTGAAAACAAAGCGGAACGGATTTTAGCGAATAAGCCGGTCGAAGGAAATCTTTCGCTTCGTGCCTACCATTCAGGAAACCGAGTCTTCATCGAGATTGAAGATGATGGAGCAGGTATCAATCACGAACGTGTCACACGGATTGCGATTGAAAAAGGATTGATCACGGAAGAAGAAGCGATGCAATTAACGATCGAGGAGGCTTCGATGCTGTTATTCGCACCTGGTTTCTCGACGGCAGAAGAAGTCACGGACTTGTCTGGTCGTGGTGTTGGTCTCGACGTCGTCAAATCGAAGATCGAATCATTGGGTGGAGAAGTGTTCGTTGAGACACGCCGCGGAGAAGGAACGATTTTCCGTATCAGTTTACCATTGACGCTCTCGATCATCTCAGCCATGCTCGTTGAGCTCGGACAAGAAACGTATGCAATTCCACTGACTGCCATCATCGAGACGACATCTTTACGTAAATCGGCGATCCTGCAAGCGCACCGGGAAAAAGTATTTGATTTCCGTGGACAATTGGTTCCACTTATTTCGCTGAATGAAGTTTACGGATTGCCACAACATGAGGCAGAAGCCTATTCGGTCGTCGTCGTCCGGAGTGGCGAAAAATTAGCAGGGTTGATCGTATCCGAATTGATTGGTCAACAGGAGATCGTCATGAAGCCACTCGGTAGTTATCTAGAAGGCATCCGTGCCATTTCTGGCGCGACGATTCTTGGAGACGGACAAGTCGCATTGATCATTGACAGCAATGCACTATTACGGAAGTGAGGGGAACGAAGATGGAACAAAAATGGGTTGTTTTTCAATTAGAAGATAATGCATACGGTATTGATGTACAGTCTGTTCGTTCAATCGAACGGCTCATCCCAATCACACGGATTCCGAACGCTGCATCCTATGTCAAAGGAGTCATCAATTTGCGAGGTGTCGTCACTCCCGTGATTGACCTGCGTGCCCGCCTTGGATTCGAATTAATGGAAGAAACGGAAGAAACACGCATCATCATCGCCACTTTGGAGCATGGGGACGCTGGATTCATCGTCGACCGGGCAAACGAAGTCGTCGAATCAACGGATGTTCGGATTGAACCGCTCAGTGAACAAAAGCAGGAGGATGCCTCGTATTTGACTGCAGTCGCAAAAGGCGATCAGCAATTGTTTTCGTTGATTGAACCGAATCGCTTATTTGAGGACATCGTTCATGCTTAATCCAAACGAACGGGACATTTTACGGGAAGTCGGCAACATTGGAGCTGGTCACGCAGCGACAGCACTTTCGACCTTACTTGGACAACCGATTGAGATCGAGGTACCTTCCGCTGAACTTGAGGATTTCACGACGATCATCGAGCGAAGTGGAGGAGCGGAAACGTATACCGCTGGTGCATTGTTACGTTTTTCTGGCGATATTCAAGCAACGTTACTTTTTTTGATGCCACTTCGTGATGCAGAGAAGCTCGTGAGCCAATTGATGCAGACGGAATTCCACTTTTTTTCCGATTCTCACGAAATGGGGGTTTCTGCTTGGGAAGAAATTGGGAATATTTTAATAGGAGCATATGCTCGGGCTATCTCCGATTGGCTTGATTTATCGTTACATGTCAGTGTTCCTGCATCAGCGTTTGATATGGTTGGTGCGTTACTTGAAGTAGCCTTACTTGAATCTACGACTCCAGGCAATATGGCTGTCTATATCGACACGCACTTGTCTAGTGCAGGAAACGATTTGACCGGACATTTACTTTTGTTGCCTGAAGCGAACGCCTTTCAGACGGTCTTCGAACGATTGGGTGTGGACTTGAATGGATGAAATCGTACGGATTGGGATTGCGGAGTACGCCATCTGTAAACGCCCCGTCATTTTACGGACGGCGGGTCTTGGATCGTGTGTAGGCGTCGTCATCTATGACCAGGAACGAGGGTTATCGAGTATGGCGCATGTCATGTTGCCTGATTCAGCGATCAGTCGGAATCGGGAGCTTGAAGTCGGAAAGTTCGCGGATACGGCAATTCTAGAGGTAGCCCGCGAATTACGAGCAAGTGGAGCCATCCGATTACGTGCGAAGATTGCGGGAGGGGCTCAGATGTTTCAATTTAAGTATGAACATGAATCAATGCGGATCGGTGAGCGAAACATCGCTGCGGTCAAAGCAATGCTTCAACAAGTCAAAATTCCACTCGTTGCCGAAGATGTTGGCGGCACGAATGGACGAACGATCGAGTTCCACTCACAATCAGGGCGTCTCGTCATCCGGACGGTGAATGTCGGGACGCTGGAAATCTAGAGGAGGAATGGTCATGCGTGAGGAATTACAACAACTTTGGGATCGATGGCTGACCACACGCGATATTGCGGTGGCAGATCTGTTACTTCACAATTATGAACCACTTGTTCAATACCACGTTCAGCGTTTAAGTGCGACGTTGCCTAAAAGTGTCGATCGAGACGAGTTGAAAAGTTTAGGTATGATGGGATTGTACGATGCGCTTCAAAAATTCGATCAAAATCATAATAATAAATTCGACACGTATGCCGCCTTTCGGATTCGAGGAGCTATTTTAGATGGGCTTCGTAAAATCGATTGGTTACCACGTTCCTTACGGGAAAAAGCAAAACGGGTCGAGGCAGCCGTCGAGATCCTTGAACAATCTTTGCAACGGACGCCGACGTTAGACGAAGTCTCTTCCATCGTCGACATGACACCTGACGAGGTCAAGGGTGCTTTAGCAGAAAGCTATTTTGCGAATGTATTATCGATCGATGAAGCAGTCACGCTACAGGATGAGGGGAAGGCGATGACCGTCTCCTATTTAGATCCAGATACTGCTACACCGGAAGATATGTTATTAATGCGGGAGTTGATCGCTAAACTGGCAGAGGAAGTCGAAGGGTTATCCGAAAAAGAACAACTTGTCGTCTCGTTATTCTATTATGAAGAATTGACGCTTACGGAAATTGGTGAAGTCCTCGGGCTCTCGACTTCCCGTATTTCACAAATCCATTCAAAAGCGCTTCGTAAGTTGAAGAATGCGCTCGGAAGTGCCTACTTAGCAGATCGTGTCGCCATGTGAAAGGAAGAATTATGACTGTCGTTTATATTTTATTAGCTGCTTTAGTTTGTTATGCGCTGCTGGTGTTATTTCGCCAGCAGGCAGCGCTCAAAGACCGAATTACACGGTTGGAACGTGAAAAGAATGAGACGGAACAAGTTTTATTACATTTCATGGAGAACGTCAACGCCATGACGGAGACATCCGTAAATGTAGCGAACGAACAGGTTGATCAAGTACCGGATGCGTCTCCACATATGGTGGAGGCGGCTACTTACGAGAAATCGGAAACCGTCGAAATTGAACAATCCATTTCACAAGAACCACCGTTAACGGATGTCAAGCAGGCGCTACGAGAAGGAGCGGATCTTGAGACGCTTGCACGGTCTTTGAATCGGGGGACGGGCGAGGTTGCTTTGATTGCTAAACTTTCTCATCAAACGAAGGTTGCCCCTCGGTAATCTTTATGCTATATTAGTCTACGGTGTTAATTACGCACGCATGTATCGCCAGCTGCGGTGCCTTTAATAGGTTAGCTGGATAGACGATCATCGCGGAGGACATCCAAAACCCAAAAGGAGGAATTCATCATGGCAGTAATCTCGATGAAACAATTGTTAGAAGCTGGTGTACACTTCGGTCACCAAACACGCCGTTGGAACCCAAAAATGGCAAAATACATCTTCACAGAACGGAACGGAATCTACATCATCGACCTTCAAAAAACGGTCAAAAAAGTAGACGAAGCATACAACTTCATCCGTGAAGTAGCGTCAGAAGGCGGAAACGTTCTTTTCGTTGGTACGAAAAAACAAGCTCAAGACACTGTGAAAGAAGAAGCGATCCGTGCAGGTCAATACTTCATCAACGAACGTTGGTTGGGTGGAACTCTCACGAACTTCTCTACAATCAAAAAACGTATCAACCGTTTGAAACAACTCGAAAAAATGGAAGAGAACGGTACATTCGAAGTTCTTCCTAAAAAAGAAGTCATCATTCTTAAAAAAGAAATGACTCGTCTTGAGAAATTCCTCGGCGGTATCAAAGATATGCCAGGCGTTCCGGATGCACTCTTCATCGTTGACCCACGCAAAGAGCGTATCGCGATTGCAGAAGCACACAAACTCAACATCCCAATCGTTGCGATTGTTGATACTAACTGTGATCCAGACGAAATCGACTACGTCATCCCAGCGAACGACGATGCGATCCGTGCAGTCAAATTGCTCACTGGTAAAATGGCTGACGCAATCCTCGAAGTTAAACAAGGCGAAGATAACGTAGCACCTGAAACTACTGAAGAAGTAGTAGCAGACGCTGAGTAATTCGTGATGCCAGGTGATAAAGGGAATCGACCTTTTATCACCTTTTTTTTGAAACTAAGGATGTTATAAGGAGGAATATCGAATGGCTATTACAGCAGCAATGGTTAAAGAACTTCGTGAAAAAACAGGTGCAGGTATGCTCGACTGCAAAAAAGCACTCGTTGAAACTGACGGTGACATGAACGCAGCAGTAGATTTCTTGCGTGAAAAAGGGATCGCTAAAGCAGCAGCAAAAGGCGATCGTATTGCAGCTGAAGGGTTGACTGCAGTTGCAGTTGACGGCAACAAAGCGGCACTCGTCGAAATCAACTCAGAAACAGACTTCGTTGCGAAAAACGAACGTTTCCAAACACTCGTTCAAAACATCGCAGACGCTGTTCTCCGTAACGGTTCTGAGACAGCAGAAGCTGCTCTTGCTTCTGAATACGAAGCAGGTAAAACAATCGACACATACATCTCAGAAGAAGCTTCAACAATCGGAGAGAAAATCTCACTCCGTCGCGTAGCGCTCTTCACAAAAGCAGATGATGCAGTCTTCGGTTCTTACCTCCACATGGGTGGACGCATCGGTTCAGTCGTCGTCATCGAAGGTACGACAGACGAAACAGTTGCAAAAGACGTTGCAATGCACATTGCAGCAGCACGTCCACTTTACGTTGACCGTACTTCTGTCACAGAAGAAGAAAAAGCACGTGAAGAAAAAGTCCTCACTGAGCAAGCATTGAACGAAGGAAAACCAGCTAACATCGTTGAAAAAATGATCGTTGGTCGTATGAACAAGTTCTTCGAGGAAATCTGCCTCGTCGATCAAACGTTCGTCAAGGATCCAGACTTCAAAGTTGGTAAATATGTAGAATCTAAAGGCGGTAAAGTCGTGTCATTCGTACGCTTCGAAGTTGGAGAAGGTATGGAAAAACGCGAAGAGAACTTCGCTGAAGAAGTTATGAACCAACTTAAAAAATAAGAATCGGGATCATCCTGATGACAAGAGAAGGAACACGTATGCTTCAATCCACTTTCGTGTGGAAGTGGTTCGTGTTCCTTTTTTACGGAATTTAGCAAGGGGGACATAGTCATGCAACCGAAATATAACCGGATTGTGTTAAAATTGAGCGGAGAAGCGCTCGCAGGAGATCAAGGGTTTGGGATCAATCCTGTCATCGTCAAATCTATCTCGGAACAGATTCGCGAATTAGTTGAATTGAACGTCGAAGTAGCGGTCGTTGTCGGAGCTGGAAACATTTGGCGTGGCAAAACAGGTGCAGAACTTGGGATGGACCGGGCCAACGCCGATTATATGGGGATGTTAGCGACAGTCATGAACTCGCTTGCGCTTCAAGACAGCTTAGAAGATGTAGGTGTTGAAACACGTGTTCAAACATCAATCGAGATGCGCCAAGTAGCAGAACCGTACATTCGACGCCGTGCGATGCGTCACCTCGAAAAAGGACGCGTCGTCATCTTTGCAGCAGGTACAGGGAACCCGTACTTCTCAACAGATACGACAGCTGCTCTTCGTGCAGCTGAAATTGAAGCAGAGGTCATCTTGATGGCGAAAAACAACGTCGATGGTGTCTACTCAGCTGACCCGAATGTTGATCCAGAAGCGAAGAAATTCGAGACGCTCTCTTACTTGGATGTCTTAAAGGATGGACTTCAAGTCATGGATTCTACAGCAACTTCACTTTGTATGGACAATGACATCCCGCTCATCGTCTTCTCGTTGATGGAAGAAGGTAACATCAAACGTGTCGTCATCGGTGACGAAATCGGGACAATCGTAAGGGGGAAATAATATGTCAAAAGAAATTTTAAAACAAGCCGAAGAACGGATGGAAAAAGCACATCTTTCACTTAAGAAAGAACTTGCGACACTCCGAGCTGGTCGTGCGAACGTTGCGATTTTAGATCCCGTTCAAGTCGAATACTACGGTGCACCGACACCGCTCAATCAAGTAGCGAACGTCAACACACCAGAAGCACGTCTGATCTTGATCACTCCATGGGATAAATCAATGGTCAGCGAGATTGAAAAAGCGATTCAACGTGCTGATCTTGGTCTTGCGCCATCATCTGATGGTACGGTCATCCGTCTTGCGATTCCACCACTAACGGAAGAGCGCCGGAAGGAACTCGTCAAACTCGTCAAGAAGTATACGGAAGAAGGTAAGGTTGCCCTCCGTAACATTCGTCGTGATACGAACGAGCAGTTAAAGAAACAAGAAAAAGATGGTGCATTGACAGAAGATGATTTGCGTGGATACACAGAAGATGTTCAAACGTTGACAGACAAGTTCGTTAAACAACTTGATCAGACAGCAACGGAAAAAGAACAAGAAATCATGGAAGTATGACGCGACGGATCGTCATGGGGGGGACTCTTTGTCACACGAAGAGTCCCTTTCTTCATAATTGAGAGAGGAGGAAGTACGGATGTTTCAATGGTTGAATCAGACGAAAGAAACCGAAACCTATGACCGGGTGCCTGAGCACGTCGCTATCATCATGGATGGAAACGGTAGATGGGCACAAAAACGCGGACTTCCGCGTATCATGGGACATCGCGAAGGCATGAAATCGATTCGTGAAGTCGTTCGGGTTGCAAATGAACTCGGCGTTAAGAGTCTGACATTATACGCCTTCTCGACGGAGAATTGGACGCGTCCGGAAGAAGAAGTGAGTTTTCTCATGAAGCTACCGGCACAATTTTTAGAGTCGGATTTAAAAGAGTTAGACGCGCAAAATGTCAAAGTCGAGGTAGCAGGAGAAGTGTCACGCCTCCCTCATTTCACACGTGAGGCAGTGGAACAAGCGAAACTGGATACGCAACACAATACAGGACTTCGTCTGATTTTCGCTCTGAATTATGGAGGACGCGATGAGCTCGTACAAGTCATGCAAAAACTGGGCGCACAGGTTCAGGCAGGAACATTGTCACCGGAGACGATTACACCGGAGACGATCGAGCGCGAGCTAATGACAGGATCCGTAACCGATGTCGATTTCGTGATTCGAACGAGTGGCGAACAACGGTTATCGAACTTCTTACTTTGGCAAGCGGCGTACGCAGAGTTTTATTTTACAGATGTCTTGTGGCCAGAGTTTCGTCGGGATGCTTTCTTGGCAGCAATTGAAGATTACAATCAACGGACACGCCGATTTGGCGGCGTCTGATTAAATGAGGAACTAGCTTATGAAAACTCGGATTATCACAGGGATATGGGCAGGCGCCATCTTTTTGGCGCTTTTGTACATCGGTGGACTTCCCTTTTTAGCGTTTATGGCAGTACTAACGATTCTCGGTTATACCGAGCTTGTCCGGATGCGACAATGGAGCGGCTCGCGCATTCCACGGATTTTATTCGGGATCGGCACATTATTACCATTCGTCGGTATCTATGAAGAGGCAGTCGATCGGACACTCCCAATCGGACTTTCACCAATCGCTTGGGCAATGATCATTTTATTGATCGGTCTCTTTTGGAACGTGTTTTCGAAAAATGTCTTTACGTTCGATGATGTCGCCTTTTTACTGCTGACTGCGGTTTATGTTGGTGTCGGTTTTGCATCGTTCGCCTACATCCGTTTACTCGAACATGGATTAACGTGGTCGCTCTTGATCATTCTCTTGATCTGGTTTACGGATTCAGGGGCGTACTTCGTCGGGAAGCGATTTGGTAAGAATAAACTGTGGCCGTCAATCAGCCCGAACAAGACGATTGAAGGGGCAGTCGGTGGCGTGTTACTTGCCATCTTACTCGGTGTCGTGTTCGAAAGTATCGAACCGACAGTCGGTTTTGGGAAAGTCATTGTCCTTGCCATCATCGTTGCCGTCGTTGGGCAACTTGGTGACTTGGTCCAGTCCGCTTACAAACGCCATTATGGTGTGAAGGATTCTGGAACGTTACTACCGGGTCATGGTGGTATTCTTGATCGGTTCGACAGCATGATGATCGTCTTTACGGTCCTCGTCGTACTCGATATCTTTGCTTGAGGAGGCGCTTCATTATGAAGAAAATCAGTATCATCGGTGGAACGGGATCGATTGGTACGCAGACGCTTGATGTCATTGCGGCTAATCCAGATCTTTTTGAATTGACGAGTTTTGCATTTGGTCGCAACACGACGGTTGCTGTACCGTGGTTGAATCGTTTGCAACCGATGCTTGTCGGAGTCCAAGATGAGGCAACACGTCAAGAACTCGAGCAACAGTTAAACTATCAGCCGACGATCGTCATCGGTGAAGAAGGATTGCTTGATGTCGTAACGCATCCTGAAGTCGATACGGTCATTACAGCGGTCGTAGGAGCTGTTGGTTTACGTCCAACGCTTGCCGCGATTGAGGCGGGTAAAACGATTGGTCTTGCGAACAAAGAAACACTCGTTACGGCAGGGCACCTTGTCATGAAGCTTGCACGTGAAAAAAACGTGACGATTTTACCCGTTGATAGTGAACATGCGGCGATTTTCCAATGCTTGAACGGGGAGCGGCGAGAAGATGTGCGTCAAATCATCTTGACAGCATCAGGCGGAAGCTTCCGTGATCAATCACGTGAAGAACTGGCAGACGTGACGGTCGAACAAGCACTCGCGCATCCGAACTGGTCGATGGGAGCAAAAATCACGATTGATTCGGCGACGATGATGAACAAAGGGTTCGAAGTCATTGAAGCGCACTGGTTATTTGATGTCGACTATGCGGATATCGATGTCGTCATTCACCGTGAATCCATCATTCACTCGATGGTCGAATTTAACGATGGAGCTATCATGGCTCAGCTTGGTATGCCCGACATGCGAGAACCGATTCAGTACGCTCTTACATATCCGTCCCGCCTTGAAATCCAAGGGGGAGAACGGTTAAACTTAAAGGAAATCGGACGCTTACACTTTGCTGATGCATCATTTGATCGTTATCCGTTGTTACGACTTGCTTTTGAAGCGGGTCAAGCCGGTGGATCGATGCCATCAGTACTCAATGCTGCGAACGAACAAGCGGTGGACCGTTTCTTAAAAGGGGACATTCGCTTTTTAGAAATCGAAGCGAGCGTCGAGGCGGCGCTTCAAGCTCATGAGCTTATCGAGGAGCCTTCCTTGGATCAAATCCTTGAAGCTGATCGATGGGCGCGTGAGTTCGTATCGTCTCTTACATTCGCTAACTAAGGATGGGATAAGTAATGACGACCTTTATTTCAATCGTGCTGATGTTCGGTGTACTCGTCGCCGTCCATGAATGGGGTCATCTCGTAATGGCGAAGCGGGCAGGTATTCTCTGTCGGGAATTCGCGATTGGATTTGGACCGAAGATCTTTTCAGTGTTTAAGAATGAGACGTTGTACACGGTGCGCCTGTTGCCGATTGGCGGTTACGTCAAGATGGCGGGTGAAGAACCTGAACTCGTAGAGATCAAATCAGGTCAAACCGTCGGATTACAGTTAAAGGACGGTGTCATCGAGACGATTTATTTCGATGCAGATCAGCCACAAGTCGATCAAGTCGTTACTGTCGAGCGGATTGACTTGTTGCGTCAACTCGAACTCGTTGGGTTACAAGACGAGACATCGGTTCGATATCCTGTCTCACCGACAGCATTTCTTGTCGAAGGTCAGACACGGACACAAATTGCGCCGTATGATCGCACATTTGGTTCGAAATCCGTTTGGAAACGCGTCCTTGCGATTGCTGCAGGACCGTTCATGAACTTTGTCCTCGCGTTCGTCATTTTATTCGGTCTTGCCTTATATAATGGCTCTCCGACAGGGGAAAGCGTCATCGGAACAGTACAAAAAGGTTCACCTGCCGATCAAGCAGGACTTGTTGAAGGTGACCGGATTATCTCGGTCAACGGACAGGATACAGCAAAATGGACAGATTTACGTGCTGGATTCCAAGATCGTGCTGGGAAAGCGACAGAAGTAAAATATGAGCGTGATGGAAAAGAGACGACAACTGAGATCACGCCAAAAGTGCAACAGCAAGGGGAACAGAAGGTTGGCATCATCGGTGTCACGAATGAGACAGAAAAATCATTCGGAACAGCACTACAAACGGGCGTTTCAGAAACATGGCGGATGTCGACGCTTATCGTCGGAGCTGTTGGAGATCTCGTAACTGGTGTCGTTGGCGTCGATCAATTATCAGGACCAGTCGGGATCGTCAAAATGACCGATCAGGTCGCAGATAGTGGGTTCTCGATGCTCTTGACATGGACTGCACTGTTGTCCGTTAACTTAGCAGTCTTCAACCTATTGCCACTTCCAGCACTTGACGGAGGACGCTTGCTGTTCCTCTTCCTTGAAGCCTTACGCGGTAAACCGGTCGATCCTCAAAAAGAAGGATTGGTTCACTTCGTCGGTTTTGCGCTTTTGATGTTACTCATGCTCGTCGTTACTTGGAACGACATTCAAAAATTCTTTTAATTAATCACTCAGTCAAAGGAGTTCGTGACTCATTATGAAACAATCAAAACTATTCATGCCAACGTTGCGTGAAGTACCATCTGATGCAGAAGCCATCAGTCACCAACTCTTGCTTCGTGCAGGATTCATGCGTCAAAATGCCGCTGGAATCTATTCGTATCTCCCACTCGCAAAACGGGTTCTCGCAAACATCGAGACAATTATTCGCGAGGAATTAGAGGCAGCGGGTGCGCAAGAATTACTGATGCCAGCAATTCAACCAGCTGAACTATGGGAAGAAACAGGACGCTGGGATATCTATGGACCTGAATTAATGCGCTTGACGGATCGTCATGATCGCCGGTTCGCGCTCGGAGCGACGCACGAGGAACTGATCACTTCAATCGTTCGTGATGAATTGAACTCGTACAAAAAGTTACCGGTCAATCTCTTCCAGATTCAAATGAAATACCGTGACGAACGTCGGCCACGTTTCGGTTTATTACGTGGTCGTGAGTTCATCATGAAAGATGCATACTCGTTCCATTCGTCACAAGAGAGCTTAGACGAAGAGTATCAAAACATGTTTGATACGTATTCGCGGATTTTCACACGTGTTGGTCTAGAGTTCCGTCCAGTCGTCGCTGACTCAGGTGCAATCGGTGGTAGTGGAACACATGAGTTCCATGCGTTAGCAGCAATCGGTGAAGATACGATCGTCTACTCGGACCAATCGGATTATGCAGCGAACTTAGAGATGGCAGAGTCCATCGATGCCTATCCGAAGCAAGACAAAGCACCAGAAGCACTTGAAGAAGTGCATACGGCAGATGCGAAGACGATCGAAGCGGTCAGCGCACATCTGAATTTACCAGCAAACGAATCAATCAAGACCGTCATCTTCAAGACGGAGCAAGGGCTTGTCATGGCACTCGTCCGGGGCGATCACGAAGTCAACGATATCAAGTTGAAAAACTATCTGGGAGCACTCGACATCACGATGGCGAGCGACGAAGAGATTGAAGCAGCGCTTCACTCAACGCCTGGAACACTCGGACCGATTGGGGCAGACATGAAGATCGTCGCCGATTACGCGATTCGTGCCTTGACGAACGCTGTCTGTGGTGCAAACAAAGCGGAAACGCATTATATCCATGTCGACCCAAGTCGTGATTTCGAAGCAGACTATACAGACTTGCGCTTCGTCGAAGAAGGTGACGCGTCACCAGACGGCAACGGAAACGTTAAATTCGCACGTGGCATCGAAGTCGGTCAAGTCTTCAAACTCGGAACACGTTACTCTGAAGGAATGGGAGCGACGTTCCTCGATGAAGGCGGTAAAGCACAACCACTCATCATGGGATGTTACGGCATCGGTGTCTCGCGGACATTGTCGGCAGTCGTCGAACAGCATTACGATGAGCGCGGGATCATTTGGCCAAAAGCGATCGCACCATATGATGTCCATTTGATTGTCGTCAATGGTAAAAATGCAGAACAGCTTGAACTCGGAGAAACACTATACCGAGAGTTGACAGCTGCAGGTTTCAGCGTCCTGCTTGACGACCGAAAAGAACGAGCAGGCGTCAAATTCGCCGATGCAGATTTGATCGGTCTACCGGTTCGCTTGAACGTCGGCAAAAAAGCGGCAGAAGGAATCGTCGAATTAAAAGCCCGTCGCGGTGGCGATGCAGAAGAAATTGGACAAGAACAAGTCGTTGAGGCTGTTCGTTCACTCTATGAAGGTTTAGAATAAAGAATGGAGACGGTCACTTTTCATAAAGTGACTGTTTTCTTGTCTCACACCCATTCGCCCCTTGGGCAATCCGCAAGAGGAGGAGGAGTTGCTGTCACGGTGTGAAGCGATCAGACAGCACAATTGCGAGTGGATACACAACAACGCATGTCACTGTTGCTGAGTGACTTGGAATTACCGAACGGTATCATTGAAGAATACTTTAACGAAGCAGTTCTTGAGAAGCTTCGCGTCAATAAAGCAAAAGCAACCTGGACATTTGAGATCCGCTTGCCACACGTTTTGCCCCAAAACGTCTATCAACTCTTTACGAGTCGTTTGATAAGTCGGTATCAGCAATTCGCCGAAGTCAAAGTCATCCTATACGCGGATGGTCGACCAGACGAACGCCTATATCATGATTACTGGCCATATGTCGTGCAAGATCTCGCCGACGTTTCATCGGCGATGCGGACACAACTTGGACGGGTCTTACCGGAGTTCAAAGAACAGAAATTATTCATTCCAGTCCGGAGTGAACCGGAAGCAGGATTCTTAAAAAGTAGCTTATGTGGGGAATTGCAGTTACTTTATAGTGCTTACGGATTCCCGAAATTCAACTGTGAACCGATTGTTCAAATTAACGAATCGAAACAAGAAGCGTTGCGCAATCAGGTGAAACAGGAAGACATGGAAGAAGCAAAGCGGATGCTCGAGTTGCAATTCAAACGGGAACAATCGCGGGATGACGATGAAGGACCGGTTGAGATCCGGATCGGGAAACCAATTCAAGATGAGATTGTCCCAATCAAGACGATCCAAGACGAGGAACGACGGATCGCGATCCGAGGTCTCGTTTTCTCAGCTGAAAGTCGTGAATTACGAAGCGGAAAGACAATCTTTACGTTTAAGATGACGGATTATACGGACTCCCTTGTCGTCAAGATGTTTGCGCGTGACGAAACAGACGTCAAGATTCTCTCTGCGATCAAAAAAGGGATGTGGATCCAGGCGGCAGGCCGCGTTGAGTTCGATACATTCCTGCGCGATCTTTGTATGATGATTGCCCAACTGTCAGAAGTGAAGATGGAAGCCCCTGCTGACCCTTGGGCAGGCGAGAAGCGTGTCGAGTTACACGCGCACTCGCAAATGAGCCAGATGGACGCGGTCATGAACGTGACGAAATACGTCGAACGCGCGGCGAAATGGGGTCATCCTGCTGTTGCGATCACGGATCACGCGGGTGCCCAAAGTTTCCCGGATGCCTACTATGCCGGAAAGAAAAACGATATCAAGGTATTGTATGGAATCGAAGCGAATGTCGTCGATGACGGGGTGCAAGTCGCCTATCATCCCGTGGACCGTAACTTAGATGACGCGACATTCGTTGTCTTTGACGTCGAGACGACGGGTTTATCGGCGATGTACAACAAGATCATCGAACTTGCAGCCGTCAAGATCCACGACGGTGATATCATCGATAAGTTCGAAGCGTTCGCGGATCCGAAGCATCTATTGTCGGCGACGACGATTGATTTGACAGGAATCACCGATGATATGGTCCGGGGAAAACCAGACCCGGAACAAGTCGTCAAGGAATTCATGGACTGGGTCGGCGATTCGATTCTCGTTGCCCATAATGCCTCATTCGATATCGGATTCTTGAATGCAACACTACGATCCGGTGGACACGATGAATCGGTCTTGCCAGTCATTGATACGCTTGAGCTAGCCCGTGTCTTGATGCCGACGCTAAAAAACCACCGATTGAACACACTCGCGAAACGATTTGACATCGAATTGACGCAGCATCACCGTGCCATTTATGACGCGGAAGCGACAGGCTACTTGATGGTCAAGTTGCTGCAAATGGCGGATGAGATGTTCGACATGAAGACACACGCTTCACTCAACCGTGAGATGGGGAAAGATATCTCGCGGGCACGACCATACCACGCGACGGTCTATGCGAAGAATCGGACGGGCTTGAAGAATTTGTACCAATTGATTTCGATTGCTCATACGAAACACGTGCACCGTGTCGTCCGTACACCACGCTCGCAACTCGTCGCGCACCGAGATGGATTGATCATCGGATCAGCTTGCGATAATGGCGAAGTGTTTGATGCCGCCTTGAACAAGTCGGACGAAGATTTAGCAAAAGTGATGCAGTTCTATGATTTCATCGAGATTCAGCCACCCGCGATGTATGGTCATTTGATCGAACGGGAAATCGTTCAGAATGAACTCGAACTGCGCGAACTGATCAAAAAGATCATCCGCGTTGCGGAAGAACATGATATTTTACCAGTCGCGACAGGAAACGTGCATTACCTCGATCAACATGACGCGACGTACCGGGAGATTTTGATTCGGACGCAAGGTGGAGCAAACATGCTGAATATGCGAAAACAATTGCCACCGGCACACTTCCGGACGACGAAGGAAATGATGGACGACTTCAAGTTCCTCGGACCGGATGTGTCGGAACGTCTCGTCATCACGAACAGTCAAGCTGTCGCGGAGCAATTCGAGAACATCGACATCATTCCAAAGGATCTCTATACACCGAAGATCGAAGGGGCAGATGAAGAAGTCCGAAACTTGTCGTACGATATGGCGCACCGGATTTACGGCGACACGTTACCAGAGATCGTCGAAGCCCGCCTCGAAAAAGAGTTGAAGTCGATCATCGGTCATGGATTCGCCGTTATCTATCTGATTTCCCATAAACTCGTTAAAAAATCACTCGACGACGGCTATTTGGTCGGTTCACGGGGATCGGTCGGATCAAGTCTCGTTGCGACGATGACCGAGATCACGGAAGTCAATCCATTGCCCCCGCATTACGTCTGTCCGAATTGTAAGGAATCGGAGTTCTTCGATGACGGTTCCGTTGGTTCGGGATTCGATTTACCGGATAAGTCCTGTTCGAAATGTGATGTCCCATTGTTCAAGGATGGTCATGATATTCCTTTCGAGACGTTCCTCGGATTTAAAGGGGATAAAGTACCGGATATCGATTTGAACTTCAGTGGAGAATACCAGCCACAAGCACACGCCTATACGAAAGTCCTGTTCGGTGACGATTACGTCTATCGTGCCGGAACGATCGGAACGATCGCTGAGAAGACAGCGTATGGCTACGTCAAAGGGTATCAGTCGGAGAATGAGTTGACGTATCGGAATGCGGAAGTCGATCGTCTCGTCAGTGGTGTCACCGGTGTCAAACGGACGACCGGACAACACCCGGGTGGGATCATCGTCGTACCGGACTATATGGATATTTACGATATTAGTCCGATTCAGTATCCGGCAGACGATATGGGTTCTGAATGGAAGACGACACACTTTGACTTTCACTCGATTCACGATAACTTACTCAAACTCGATATCCTCGGTCACGATGACCCGACAATGATCCGGATGCTACAAGATCTGTCAGGACGAGATCCGAAGACGATTCCGGTCGATGACCCGGAAGTCATGAAAATCTTCAGTTCGACGGAATCGATCGGTGTAACGCCGGAACAGATTGATTCAAAAACAGGGACGCTCGGCATTCCGGAGTTCGGGACAAAGTTCGTTCGCCAAATGTTAGAGGAGACGAAACCGACGACGTTCTCAGAGCTCGTTCAGATTTCAGGACTCTCGCACGGAACGGATGTCTGGCTTGGAAACGCCAGCGAATTGATCTACAACGGAACGTGTGAACTAAAAGATGTCATCGGTTGTCGAGATGACATCATGGTCTACTTGATCTACGCCGGTCTTGAACCGTCACTTGCCTTTAAAATCATGGAGTCGGTCCGTAAAGGGAAAGGACTCTCGATTGACATGGAAGAGGCGATGATCGAGAACGATGTGCCACTCTGGTATATCGATTCTTGTAAGAAAATCAAGTACATGTTCCCGAAAGCCCATGCTGCTGCCTACGTCTTGATGGCTGTCCGGATTGCCTATTATAAAGTCCATCATCCGATGTATTACTACGCTTCGTACTTTACGGTACGTGCGGGTGACTTTGATATCGGCGCGATGAATAAGGGATCTGCTGCCGTTCGGAAAGTCTTGCAAGACATCAAGGACAAAGGTTTCGAAGCGACGGCGAAGGATAAGGGATTGTACACGGTTCTTGAAATCGCGCTTGAGATGATCGAACGCGGCTTTACGTTCCAAAAGGTCGATCTCTATCGCTCGAGTGCAACGGAATTCCTCATTGACGGGGATACGTTGTTACCACCGTTTAATGCCGTGACAGGTCTCGGGACGAATGCTGCGAAGCAAATCGTCGAAGCACGTAAAGGCGGCGAATTCCTCTCGAAGGAAGACCTCCAAAAACGCGCTAAATTGTCGAAATCGATCATCGAGACGCTCGATAACCTAGGCTGTCTCGAAGGGTTACCAGACGAGAATCAGCTCTCCTTGTTCGACTTGTAAGCCCTTAGGAACACTTGCTTTGAGCGCTTTCCTATGCTATATTGAGTGAGGAAATGTTTTTTATACTACGACTTGGAAGGAGTAGGGGGACCTGCTCCTTTCTTGTTTGTTTTTTGAAGGAGGATGAAGATGACGAACGTAACGGAAAAGGTCGAAGCGCTCGCAAAACCAATCGTCGAACGAGAGGGGATGGAGCTAGTCGACGTTGAATTCGTCAAAGAAGGGGCGGATTGGTTCCTACGTGTCTCCATCGACAAAGAGGGTGGCGTAGATCTTGAAGACTGCGTCAAAATCAATGAACAGTTATCGGAAGCATTGAATGACAATGATCCGATCGACGAGCCGTATTACCTCGACGTCGCTAGTCCAGGAGCGGAACGTCCACTGAAGAAAGACGAGGACTTCGAAAAGGCGATTGGGAAACATGTGTACATCAAAACGCACGATCCAGTAAAGAATGCGGTTGAATTCGAAGGAACGTTGCTCGCGTACACACCTGAGATGCTTGAAATCGAAGTGCGTGTCAAAACAAGAAAATTGAAAATTGAGATACCGGTCGACAAGATTTCACTTGCGCGACTTGCGGTAATGTTCTGACGGAAAGGAAGAGAACGATGGGACCACAGTTACTCGAGGCGATCAATCAAATCGCGAAAGAGAAGGAAATTGACAAGAACATCATCATCGATGCGCTCGAACAGGCATTGATTTCAGCGTACCGACGCAACTTCGGAAAAGAATCGGAGGCTGTAAAGGTCGAATTCGACCAGCAGACAGGAGACATCCGTGTCTTCGCGCTTAAGGAAGTCGTCGAACGATTGACACAACCAGAAGAGCAACTTTCGCTTGAAGAAGCGCACGAGATCGATCCGACATATGAACTCGGCGATTTCCATAAAGTCGAAGTGACGCCAGGCGACTTCGGTCGTGTTGCAGCACAAACGGCGAAACAGATCGTCACACAAAAAATGCGTGAAGCAGAACGCGAACGCATCTACAATCATTTCGCGGATCGTGAAGACGAGATCATGACAGGTATCGTCGAGCGTCAAGATGCACGCAACTTGTACGTCAACCTAGAAGGTATCGAAGCTGTCTTGACGACACACGAGCAAATGCCGAACGAGCGTTTCGGGATTCGTGATCGCATCAAGGTGTACGTCACGAAAGTTGATCCAATGGTCAAAGGATCAGGGGCATCGATTCTTGTATCACGGACACATCCAGGTCTCTTAAAACGTCTCTTTGAAATCGAAGTACCAGAGATTTCAAGTGGCGAAGTCGAAGTCAAGTCTGTGGCGCGTGAAGCGGGCGACCGTTCGAAAATCGCAGTCGCGGCGGATGACATCGATCCAGTCGGTGCATGTGTCGGACAAAAAGGGGCGCGTGTTCAACGCATCGTCAATGATTTAAACGGGGAAAAAATCGATATCGTCCGTTACTCGGATGATCCGAAAGAATATGTCGCGAACGCGCTTAGCCCAGCTCAAGTCGTTGCGGTCTATGTCAACGAACCAGCGAAAGCGACAATCGTCGTCGTTCCGGATTTCCAATTGTCGCTTGCAATCGGGAAACGTGGTCAAAACGCGCGTCTCGCAGCGAAATTGACAGGATGGAAAATCGACATCAAGAGCGAGTCTGAAGCGGAAGCGATGGATCTCGAAGATGTCTTCGCGACGGAAGAGCCGGTAGTAGAAGCGGTCCAAGTCGAAGGCGAGGAATAATTCGTGCAAAAAAAGGTACCATTACGTAAGTGTGTCATCACACAAGAAATGAAACCGAAAAAAGAATTAATTCGTGTCGTCCGGACACCTGAACAAGAGGTCGTCATCGATTTAAATGGTAAGATGAATGGGCGAGGTGCCTATTTATCGAAAGATGCGGCAGTCATTGCGACGGCGAAGAAAAAACGGACGCTTGATCATCATTTGAAGGTCAAGACGACAGATGCCTTATACGATGAATTGCTTGAAATCGCGGGAGGTACAAATGAGTAAATGGGAATCCCTTCTCGGTCTCGCGAATCGAGCTAGAAAAGTGACGACGGGAGAAGAACTCGTACTGAAAGAAGTACGAGGAGGACAAGCGAAGCTTGTTCTTTTAGCAGCAGATGCGGGGGCTGCCACGCGTAAGAAAGTCACAGATAAATGTACGAGTTATCAGGTTCCTTACCTAGAAGTCGCCGACCGGACGATTCTCGGTCAAGCATTAGGAAAGGATGCGCGTGTTGTCGTGTCAGTCAATGAAGCCGGATTTGCGAAAAAGCTAACTGAACTCCTCTCGAACGACTAATTGGAGGTGGATCCTTTGGGTAAACGTGTATACGAATTCGCCAAGGAACAAAACGTAACAAGTAAGCAGGTCATCACCCAGCTCGAAAAGCTGGAGAAACCAGTCAAGAATCATATGGCAGTATTAGATGAACAGACAGTACAGCAACTCGATCAAGTATTTAATCCCGAAAAATATCGGGCTCAAAAGACGGAGGCTCCAAAACAAGTGAAATCAGATAATAAACCGAACCGACCAGGAAGTACAAACAAACCAGCAGGTAACCAATCACGTAACAGCAAAGGCGGACGCCCAGAATTCGGCAACCGTAACAACCGTGGCGGCAAACGTCGTCCGAACCAAAAGAAAGCAGAACCACGCAAACTTGAAGTAGCGGATCCGAACTCGAAGTCGAGTCAACGGAAAGCAGCTCGCCGAGCGCAAGAAGAGGCGATGGCAAACGTCGTTCAATACTCTGACAACTTGACAGTCGGTGAACTCGCTGAAAAAATGGCGAAAAAACCGAATGAACTGATCATGAAATTGATGGGTCTCGGTGTCATGGCGACGATCAACCAAGATCTTGATGACGAGACAGTCGAACTGCTCGCGACAGAGTTTGGTTTTGAAGTCGAAAAGACTGTCCAAGTCGATGAGACGGACTTTGATCAATACGAATTGAACCTTGACCAGTACGAATTGTCTGAGCGTCCACCGGTCGTTACGATCATGGGACACGTCGACCACGGTAAAACGACATTGCTCGATTCGATCCGTAACACGAAGGTCACTGCAGGCGAAGCCGGCGGGATCACGCAGCACATCGGTGCTTACCAAGTTGAGATCGACGGCAAGAAGATCACGTTCCTTGATACACCAGGTCACGCGGCGTTCACGACGATGCGTGCACGTGGAGCAGATGTTACGGATATCGCGATCATCGTCGTTGCAGCCGATGACGGTGTCATGCCGCAGACGGAAGAAGCGATCAGCCACGCGAAAGCAGCTGGCGTTCCAATCATCGTCGCTGTCAACAAGATGGATAAAGAGGGTGCGAACCCTGACCGTGTCAAACAAGAATTGACAGAGTTCGAACTCGTTGCAGAGGACTGGGGCGGCGATACGATCTTCGTACCGGTTTCAGCTCTTAAAGGAGACGGCATCGACGAATTGCTCGAGATGATCCTTCTCGTCTCAGAAGTTCAAGAATACAAATCAACACCAGACATGAACGGTCGCGGAACAGTCATCGAGGCGAAACTCGATAAAGGACGCGGTCCAGTCGCTACACTTCTCGTTCAACACGGAACACTTCGCGTTGGTGACCCGATCGTTGTCGGTCACACGTTCGGTCGTATCCGGGCAATGGTCAACGATATCGGTCGTCGTGTCAAAGAAGTCGGACCATCGACGCCAATCGAAATCACAGGTCTAAACGATGTCCCGAAAGCGGGCGATCAATTCTTCGCATTCGAAGATGAGAAAAAAGCACGCCAAATCGGTGAAGCACGTTACCAACGTGAAATCGAAGCACAACGTCGCGATTCAGCGAAAGTTAGCTTAGAAGATCTCTTCGACCGCATCAAAGAAGGAGAAGTCAAGGACCTCAACATCATCATCAAAGGTGATGTCCAAGGTTCAGTTGAAGCCTTAGCCGGTTCATTGAAGAAAATTGATGTCGAAGGTGTTAAAATTAACATCGTACACTCAGGTGTTGGTGCGATCACGGAAGGTGACGTCATCCTCGCCTCGGCAGCAAATGCGATCATCATCGGATTCAACGTTCGTCCGGATGGTAACGCGAAATCAATGGCGGATCAGGAGAAGGTTGAAATTCGTCTTCACCGGATCATCTATAACGCGATTGAAGAAATCGAGCAAGCGATGAAAGGTCTCCTTGATCCTGAATTCGTCGAGAAAATCATCGGTCAAGCTGAAGTCCGCGATGTCATCAAAGTATCGAAAGTCGGTACGATCGCGGGTGGATATGTCACGGAAGGTAAGTTAACGCGTGATGCAGGTGTCCGTGTCGTTCGTGACAGCATTGTCATCTACGAAGGAAAACTCGATACACTTCGCCGCTTCAAAGATGATGTCAAAGAAGTCGCTGCTGGTTACGAGTGTGGTATTAAGATCGAACGTTATGATGACGTAAAAGTCGATGATGTCATCGAAGCGTTCATCATGGAAGAAGTCAAACGGAAGTAACAGAACGGAATCCATTCTTCCGAACTGGAGGGAACAAACATGAGTTTACGCTCGAATCGTGTCGCCGAACAGGTGCGTAAGGAAATTACGCAACTGCTCATCAAGGATGTCAAGGATCCACGCGTCAAGCCGATTACCGTCACAGGTGTCGAAGTGACAGGAGACTTGCAACAAGCGACGATCTTCTATTCAGTCCTCGGTGACGAAAAAGCACGTGAGGATGCGCGCATCGGTCTTGAAAAATCAAAAGGCTTCATGCGTAAGGAAATCGGATCGCGGATTCGTCTGCGGAAAACACCTGAACTATTGTTCGAGGTCGATTCTTCTGTCGAATACGGATCACGCATTGATGAGTTGCTTCGGAATTTGAACAAAGATTAACACCTAAGGCAACCACGCGTGTGGTTGCCTTTTTTCAAGGAGGACATCACGTGGAACCCATCGGAGTATTACCACTAGATAAACCAGCCGGCATGACGAGTCATGATTGTGTCTTTCGTCTACGTCGCTTGTTTCAGACGAAAAAAGTCGGACATACAGGGACGCTTGACCCGGAAGTAACAGGTGTCTTACCGATTTGTCTCGGTCGAGCGACGAAACTTGCCCGTTTCATCACGGATGAAGGAAAACGTTACGCGGCGGAAGTGACGATCGGTTTTGCAACGACTACAGAAGATGCACACGGAGAGATCGTTCGTGAAACACCGGTCGAACCCGAAAGTATTACTGAAACGGCAATCGCTGATATTCTGAGCGCCTTGACAGGAGAGATCGAACAGACGCCACCGTATTATTCAGCAGTCAAAGTGAACGGGAAGAAACTATACGAATATGCACGAAAAGGGATTGAAGTCGAGCGACCGACACGGATCGTCCGTATCGATCGATTGGAACGGACATCAGACCTCGTGTTCGAAGATGGTCTTTGTCGCTTCCGCCTCGATATCGCATGTGGAAAAGGGACCTATATCCGGACACTAGCAGTCGAAATCGGAGAACGACTCGGTTATGCCGCACACATGAGCGACTTACGCCGGACAGGTTCTGGTGCGATTGCTGAGACGGACATCGTCACACTCGAGACACTCGAATCGTATGAGACAGTCGAAGAACGGATGCAACACGTCCTTCCGATCGAACACGTCATCCAAAAATGGCCACGATTGACGGTTGACGCAGCAACAGCGCAGCGTGTCTTAAATGGAGCCAAGCTGACGAGCATTCCAGTCGAATTCGAGCTGTTTACTGTCTATAATGAAGAAGACGTACCTTTAGCGTTATATCGACGTCTTCCAGAAGAACAGGTAGCACGCGTCGAGGTCATGCTACAAATCGATTAAGATCGGAGAGAGCATCATGGACATCATACATTTGACATATCCGGAACAGCCTCAAAAAGACCCTGCTGTCATCGCGCTCGGCTTTTTTGACGGTGTACATCTCGGACATCAGCAAGTCATCGCAGCAGCACGGAAAGAAGCGGAGGCTCGTCGCCTTCCTTTGGCTGTCATGACCTTTGATCCACATCCGAAACAAGTACTTGGTAAAGGGGATGAACCGGTCCGCTACATCACGCCGCTTGAACGAAAATTAGAGAAAATCGAACGTCTTGGTGTCGCTCGTGTTTACGTCATTGAGTTCACGATTCCTTTCTCGGAATTGTCACCACAAGCTTTCGTCGATGAATATCTGATTGCGTCTGGAGCAGAGCACGTCGTCGCTGGATTTGATTATTCCTACGGTCGCTTCGGAGCCGGAAAAATGACGACGCTTGATTTTCATAGTCGGAGCACGTTCACGCACACCGTTGTAGCAGAGTTCCAAGAAGAAGCAGAAAAAATCAGCTCAACCCGGATTCGTCGTTTACTTGCTGCAGGAGAAGTCGAACCGGCTGCACGTTTGCTTGGAGAACCTTACCAAATCAAAGGCACGATCATTCACGGTGACGCACGCGGTCGACAAATTGGCTTCCCGACAGCCAACATGCGTCCGGAATTTTCTTACGTCATTCCGAAACTTGGTGTGTATGCGACATTCGTTCGCTTAGCGGACGGTCGTCGTTTCAAAGCGATGACGAACGTCGGCAGACGCCCGACGTTCTATGAGACAGGAGAGGTCAGTATCGAGACGCATCTTCTTGACTTTGATGAGGATCTTTACGGTCAAGAATTGACGCTTGAATGGATCGCTTACTTACGCGATGAAAAAGCCTTCAATGGTATCGATCAATTGAAAGAACAATTGGCGCGGGACCGTGAAGAGGCAAATGCACGATTAAGCGTTTGACAGTACGGACAGGGTTCGTTATGATAGGTCAGTACGATCACGTACAGCCGATTCGCTTGGCATCTGGTCTCACCATCCGATGCTCGGGAATACGGTCATTCATAAGATGGAGGTGGAGTGACAATGGCACTCACAAAAGAACGTAAAAACGAAATCATCGAAGCATATGCTACGAAACAAGGCGATACTGGTTCGCCGGAAGTACAAGTTGCTGTTTTAACTGAACAGATTACAACTTTGAACGATCACTTACGTACACACAAAAAGGATCACCACTCACGTCGTGGTCTCTTGAAAATGGTCGGTCGTCGCCGTAACTTGCTCACATACCTTCGTAACAAGGATGTTGCACGTTACCGTTCGTTGATCGAGCGTCTTGGTCTCCGTCGCTAATCCCGACGAGAACGAGGTAGGGAAGCAGGAGCATCGTCTCCTGTTTCTTTTTTTTGCCGATTCATGGACTTTTTGCGCAAGAACCTACATAATTAGATTTGAATGAAAAAACGGATAGCAGTGAGAGGAGATTTGTGCATGTCACAAACAAAACAGACGTTTTCGACCGAACTCGGTGGACGTCCATTAACGATTGAAATCGGTCAATTAGCAAAACAAGCGAACGGAGCAGCATTGATTCGTTACGGCGATACAGCCGTTCTTGCTACGGTCGTTGCATCAAAACAACCGAAGGACTTAGATTTCTTCCCATTAACAGTGAACTATGAAGAAAAATTATATGCGGCAGGGAAAATCCCAGGTGGATTCCTCAAACGTGAAGGACGCCCTGGAGAGAGCGCGATCTTGACTTCGCGTCTGATCGACCGTCCGATCCGTCCACTATTCCCGGACGGTTTCCGTCACGACGTTCAAGTCGCGACGACGGTTCTTTCGTCAGATGCTGACAATTCACCAGAAGTCGCTGCGATGATCGGAGCTTCGATTGCGCTTTCGATCTCGGATATTCCATTCGACGGTCCAATCGCAGGCGTGACGATCGGTCGCGTCGACGGAGAGTTCGTCGTGAACCCGACTTCAGCGCAAATGGAAGTCAGCGACATCGACCTTCAAGTTGCCGGGACAAAACATGCCGTCAACATGGTTGAAGCAGGTGCGAAGGAAGTATCGGAGCAAGCAATGCTTGAAGCGATCTTGCTCGGACACGATGTCATCAAGGAAATGATCGCGTTCCAAGAAGAAATCGTTGCACAAGTCGGTAAAGAGAAGTTCGACTACACGGTATCAAGCTTCGATGAGACAATCGTCAATCGCCTGAAAGCAGAAGCATTGGCAGAAGTCACACAAGCAGTTCAAGTCGAAGAAAAACAAGCACGTGACGTTGCCATCAACGAAGTCATCGCAAAATACATCGAGTTGTATGCAGCTGACGAGTCAGTCACAGCAGAGCAACTGGCAGAAGTATCAGGCGTTCTCAACAAGTTCGTCAAAGACGAAGTCCGTCGTCTCATCACGGAAGACAAAGTCCGTCCAGATGGTCGTGGTCTTGCTGAAATCCGTCCACTCGATTCAGAAGTCGGTCTCTTACCACGTGCACACGGTTCAGGTTTGTTCACTCGCGGTCAGACGCAAGTCTTGTCTGTTGCGACACTCGGTGTTGCGGGTGACGCTCAAATCATCGATGGTCTTGGTCTGAAGGAAGAGAAACGTTTCATGCACCACTATAACTTCCCGCCATTCTCAGTCGGAGAAGCACGTCCGATGCGTGCACCAGGTCGTCGTGAAATCGGTCACGGGGCACTTGGAGAACGCGCACTCTTACCAGTTCTTCCGAATGAAGTCGATTTCCCGTACACGATTCGTCTCGTGTCGGAAGTCCTTGAGTCGAACGGTTCTTCATCACAGGCTTCAATCTGTGGTTCGATCCTTGCCATGATGGATGCTGGTGTTCCACTCAAAGCACCTGTCGCTGGTATTGCGATGGGCTTGATCATGGAAGGCGACAATTACTCGATCTTGACAGATATCCAAGGGATGGAAGATCATCTCGGAGATATGGACTTCAAAGTCGCTGGAACTCACGAAGGTGTCACAGCTCTGCAAATGGATATGAAAATTGGCGGGATCACGCGTCAAATCCTCGAAGAAGCACTCGAACAAGCACGTCTTGGTCGTTTGCACATTCTTGAGCATATGCAAACGGTCATCGCTGAACCACGTGTCGAATTGTCACAATACGCACCAAAAATCGTCACACTCAAAATCAATCCAGATAAAATCCGTGATGTCATCGGACCTGGTGGTAAAGTCATCAACGGTATCATCGATGAGACAGGCGTCAAGATCGACATCGATCAAGACGGAACAGTCTTCATCGCATCGACGGATCAAGCTGGCATCGATCGTGCCCGTCAATTGGTCGAAGATATCGTCCGTGAAGTCGTCGTCGGAGAAGAGTTCGATGGAACAGTTCGTCGTGTTGAGAAATTCGGTGCATTCGTCGAATTGTTCAAAGGAAAAGACGCACTCGTCCACATTTCGGAACTCGCACTTAACCGTGTCGGTCAAACGGAAGATGTCGTCAAACTTGGAGATAAGCTAAAAGTCCGTGTCACAGAAATCGATGACAAGGGACGCGTCAACGCCTCGCACAAAGTCCTGCTCGTCGAAGGCTTAAGCGAAGAAGATCGTGCAGCGTATGAAGAAAAGAAAAAGACAGAGCGTGAGAACCGCCCGCCACGCCGGGATCAGGGTTCACGCCCACCACGTGACGGACAACGTCCACCACGTCGTAACTAATGAATCCAAGGTGGCTCGACGGTGCAGAGAATGCAACGAGAGCCACCTTGTTTCCTATATTTGGAGGAATTACTATGATCGAACGGATACAATTAGACAACGGAGTTCGACTGATCGTTGAACGAATGCCGGAAGCACGCAGCGTCGCGACCGGAATCTTCATTCAAGCAGGAAGCCGGACGGAACAGATCGAGGAGCATGGGATCAGTCATCTCATCGAGCATATGATGTTTAAAGGAACAAAACGCCATACGGCAAAAGAGATTGCGGTTTATTTTGATCGACTTGGTGGAAATATTAATGCGTTCACGAGTAAGGATCAAACGTGTTATTACGTCAAGACATTAGATGAACATGCAGGAGAAGCCTTTCACGTGTTGGCGGATATGTTCCTCGAATCGACGTTTGACGCGGATGAACTGGAAAAAGAGAAAAAGGTCGTCATTGAAGAGATTAAAATGTACGATGACACACCAGATGATCTCGTCCATGAGTTATTAGCTGTTGCGGCTTACGGAGAGGATGTCATGGCTCGTCCGATTCTTGGAACGGAAGAGAGTGTGCTTCGGATTGATCGAGCGATGATCGGGCGGTATCTCGAAGAAGCGTATGCTCCGGATCAAATCGTCATTTCTGTTGCCGGAAACGTCTCAGACGCGTTGATTGCGCAGATTCAAGAGAGGATGTCGATCCTCGAATCACGATCGAAGACACGCGAGACGATAGAGCCAAGGTTACAAAATGGTGTGATTCGCAAGGAAAAGGATACGGAACAGGCTCATATTTGTTATAATTTCCGTGCGATTCCTTCTGCTGACCCACGTTTGCCTGCCCTCGCCTTACTCAATAATGCATTCGGTGCGACGATGTCGAGTCGCTTGTTCCAATCAATCCGAGAGGAACGCGGTCTTGCCTATTCAGTCTTTTCCTATTACACGACGTTTGACGATCATGGAACGTTCACGATCTATGTCGGCACGTCTCCGGAATCGGTCGAAGAGGTCAAACAGGTCCTCGCTGCTGAAATTGATCGCTTGAAGCGGGATGGATTATCGACGAAGGAACTCGAAGATGGGATTGAACAGCTGAAAGGTTCTCTGATTCTAGGCAACGAAGGCACATCGAGTCACATGAATCGAAATGCCCGAAATGAGTTGCATCTACATCGCCATCCATCACTTGAAGAAGTGTTAGCGGATGTCGAACGGATTCGTCCATCGGATATCGAAGGGCTGATTGAGCACATCTTTTCGGAGGAACCGGCAAAGGCCTATATTCTTCCGGCAGACGAAGAAGAGGAAGCATGATAGCAGAACGGAATAGATGAAACATATGAAATGACGATGTCGAGAAAGAAGGAATACCGTTGAATTTAGCTGAATTGATTCAAGTCATACAGACGCAAAAAATCGAACGAATGGTAGAAGTGGACGTTACGTCCATTACGACCGATTCACGGGATGTTAAACCGGGAACATTGTTCGTCGCCATCAAAGGATATACTGTTGATGGACACGACTATGCTAAACAGGCGGAAGCACAAGGAGCGGTCGCAATCGTCGCGGAACAACCGGTCGACGTGTCGATTCCTGTCATTCTTGTTCGTAGTACATCACGTGCCATTGCCGAGTTGGCTGGCAAATTCTATGATTATCCTTCTGAAAAGATGCGGATGATTGGTATTACGGGAACGAATGGGAAAACGACGACGACGACGATCGTCCGTGATATATTAGCGCATCTTGGTCGGAAGACGGGTATCATCGGTACGGTTGAAGTCAAGATTGGTGACCGCGTCGTGCCAAGTCGCAATACGACACCACAAAGCTCCGAGTTACAAGCATTTCTGCATCAGATGCATGAAGAAGATGTCCAAGATGTCATCATGGAAGTTTCTTCACATGGATTAGAGCTTGGTCGGGTAACGGGTGTCGATTACGACGTTGCGGGATTCACAAATCTGACGCATGATCACCTTGATTTCCACAAAACATTTGAAAACTATGCGCGTGCCAAAGGATTGTTGTTCGCACAACTCGGTCAACGGCTGTCGACAGAGAAAGTTGCGGTCTTGAATGCGGATGATCCGACGAGTGAGCTGTATGAGATGATGACAGGTGCTCGTGTCATGACATACGGCATCGACAACGCAGCTGACCTCCGAGCAACAGCGATTGAACAGTCGCTTCAACAAACGACGTTCACGATGCTGTACAAGGAAGAACAAGTCGATGTCACGGCGAATTTCATCGGTCGCTTCAACGTCTATAATCTGTTGCTTGCGACAGGGATCCTCTTGTCTTGCGGATATGATCTAGCGACGATCGCAGGCGCGATTTCAGCAATCCGTCCGGCAAAAGGTCGGATGCAACGCTTGCCGATTGAAGGATATAACGTGTATGTCGACTATGCGCACACGCCTGATGGCATCGAACAGTGTCTGAAAGCACTCGTTGACGTACCGAAGGAAAAGATCGTCTTCCTGATCGGGACAGGTGGAAATCGCGATGTGACGAAACGACCAAAAATGGGCGAACTCGCTTCGACGTACGCAGGAACCGTTGTCATCACAACGGATGATCCACGATATGAAGCATATGATTCGATTACATCCGGTATCGCCAAAGGGATGACCCACGATCAGTTCGTTGAAATCGGTGATCGAGAAGAGGCTGTGCGTTACGCAGCACGACTCGCACGACCAGATAATATCGTCATCTTAGCCGGTAAGGGCCATGAAAAATATCAAATCATTGGGGATGAGAAATTCCCGCTCGATGAGGAAATCATCGTCAAAGAGATGATACGGCAAATGGAGGAACAGAAGTGACTTATCAACCAATCGTTGTAACCATAGATCAATTTGAAACATTCGTAAAAACACATCCCAAAGGTGATTTACTCCAGCTTCCGGCATGGGGAGAAGTCAAAAGCGCGACAGGATGGACACATGAACGTATCGCGGTCGGAACGGCTTCCGGTGAGATTGCCGGAGTTGGTCTTCTTTTGTTCAAGAAAGTACCGAAGCTACCGTTCACGCTTTGTTATGCACCGCGCGGTTTCGTCGTCGATTATACAGATACGGACGCACTTCGCGCCCTTCGTGACGAAGCGATTCGTGTCGCAAAACAACAGAAGGCAATTGCGATTAAATTTGATCCAAACGTCGAGCGGGAAGAATATCCTGGTCTGTTGCAGGAGATGCAAGGACTCGGATTCAAACATAACGGCTTCGGTGGCGGTTTTGACTATGCGCAACCACGCTTTACGATGGAGACGAGTCTTGTAGGGACAGAAAAAGAGATCTTCGACGGTTTCCATTCGAAGTTCCGCTACAACGTCCGCCTTGCTGAACGCAAAGGGATCGTATGCGAACAAGCGGATCGTGAAGGGCTAAAGACATTCGCAAAGCTGATGGTCGAGACGGGCGAAAGGGATGGTTTTTCAATCCGCGGTCTGGATTATTTCGAAAATCTGTACGATCATCTTCACCCAAAAGGTGATGCAGTCTTGTTTTTGACGAAACTCGATGTCGTTCGTGCGCTTGAGAATACAGAAGCCTTATTACTTCAAGCTGACAAGGAACTCTCGAAAATTCATCGTCAGCTCGAGAAAGAGACGGCCGAGAAGAAGCTAAAAAGCTTAAACAATCGCTTGGAGCAGACGACAGCACAAATCGAAAAAGCAGAGAAGTCGAAGACAGAACTGATGACGATTGCTGCTAAACATCCAAACGGTATCATCCTGTCTGGTGGTCTTTTGACGCTTGCTGGTCGTCGCTCGTATTACTTATACGGCGCTTCATCGAACGAGTACCGGGAGTTCATGCCGAACCACTTGATGCAATGGACGATGATGCAATATGCGAAAGAACATGGTGCGCTCTCCTATGACTTCGGTGGAGTTAGTGGTTCGACAGACCCGGATGATCATTACGCGGGACTCTACGCCTTTAAATCTGGTTGGGGCAGCCGGATGATTGAAAAAATCGGTGAGTTCGATTATGTACTCAATCGTCCGCTCTATCTGTTGCTTGAGACTGGGTTACCGATTCTACAAAAACTTCGGAAGAAGCTTCGCCGCTGATGAAACGGGGAACAATCTTCGGTTGGATCGTATTTTTATTGACGATGTTTGCGATTGGATTGTTTCTTGCGGCATCCATGAATCGGATGCCGACGATTTTAATGGATCAACCGGAGCTCGGGATTGATAGTTGTCCACGAGACGTAGCGGGAGAAGATCGCTTAATCAATGCAAGCGAGACGAACCTGAAGCGTCTCCACCCAGCTGTCGAAGCGGGGGCAAAGGATCTGATCCGTGTGGCGCATTCTTGCTACAATATCGATATCAAGATTACGCAAGGATACCGCTCGATTCAGCAACAGAATGCGCTTTATGAACAAGGACGTTCTAAGGCAGGTGAAGTCGTCACGAATGCACGTGGTGGTGAATCGATGCATAATTATGGACTCGCTGTCGATTTCGTTCAGCTCGTGAATGGCCAGATTTCATATGATCTTGAGTATGACGGGAATCAGTCAGGGAAAAGTGATTGGCGCGAAGTCGCGGATATCGGAAAAGCGCTCGGTTTCGAATGGGGAGGCGATTGGAAACGATTCGTCGACTATCCTCATTTTGAGATGACGTTCGGATATTCGCTCGACGAACTGAAGGCTGGTGAACGTCCAAGCCGTTCGGAAAAAGCGAAACGAACGGAAGAGGTCGAAGATTTGTTGAATACGTGATCAACGTCATTCCTGGAGTAATGTGGCAGGAATGACGTTTTTTTTAGATTTCCTAGTCCGATTGTTGGCAGATTGTGAAAATTCGGCTAGAATAGTGATAGTGATAAGTGGACGGCTCACGAAAAGTGAATATGAATTATAGGAGGTCATGTTGTGTCAAAGAAGAAGACGGAAAAAGTAAGCGTCTTTGCTCTTGGTGGCGCCGGTGAGATCGGGAAGAACATGTACGTCGTCGAACTCGACGAGGACATCTTCGTCATCGATGCCGGATTAATGTTCCCAGGAGACGAGATGCTTGGAATCGATAAAGTCATTCCAGACATCAGTTATTTAAAAGAAAACAAAGAGCGGATTCAGGGGATTTTCATTACCCATGGTCACGAGGATCATATCGGGGCACTCAGTTACGTCTTGCGTGACTTAAAAGTACCGGTTTACGGAACACGTTTGACGCTCGGTTTGATTGAACACAAATTAAAAGAAGCCGGTTTATTGAAAAAGGCAGATCTTCGTCCAATTGATGCCAAGACGAAATTAACCGTTGCAGGTCATTTTATTACGTTCTTCCGGGTCAACCACTCGATTCCGGATGCAGTCGGGGTATGTATTCAAACATCTCAAGGTGCGATCGTCCATACAGGGGATTTCAAATTCGATTACACACCAGTTGATGGAAAACAGGCGGATTTCGGGAAGATTGCAGCAATTGGTCAACGGGGAGTGCTTTGCTTACTGTCTGACTCAACGAATGCAGAGCGACCAGGGATGTCTGGATCAGAATCGATCGTCGGTTCTGAACTGAACGACGTCATCTATGAGGCACCAGGTCGTGTCATCGTCGCTTCATTCGCTTCGAACATTCATCGTCTACAACAAGTGTTTGCGGCAGCAGAAGCGAACAATCGAAAAGTAGCGGTCGTTGGTCGTAGCATGGTCAATAACGTCGAAGTGGCACAGCGTCTGAATTACTTACGCTTCAAACAGAAAACATTGATTGATCTATCTGACATCAACCGCCTCGACGATAACCAAGTCGTCATCTTGACGACAGGATCGCAAGGTGAGCCGATGGCAGCCTTGACACGAATGGCGCGTAACGCACATAAGCAAGTCAATATTCGCTTGAACGATACGGTCGTCGTTGCGGCTTCGCCGATTCCAGGTAACGAAAAGTCGGTTTCGAAAACGATCGATCTCTTATTCCGTGCTGGTGCGAATGTCATTTACAACCAACGGAAAGTACACGTGTCCGGTCACGGTCATGCGGAAGATCTGAAGCTGATGCTCAACTTGATCAAACCGAAATTCTTCCTACCGATTCACGGAGAATTCCGGATGCAAAAGGCACACAGTCGTCTCGCACAGACGGTTGGCGTCAATGCGAACAACATCTTCATCATCGAGAATGGGGATGTCGTTGAGTTCGAGAAGCGCAAAGCACGGATGTCACGCAAAGTGAACGCTGGAAACGTCTTGATTGACGGAATCGGTGTGGGTGATGTCGGAAACATCGTTCTTCGTGATCGTCGCTTGTTATCGCAAGACGGTGTCGTCCTTTGTGTCATTACGATCAGCCGGAAAAACAAAACGATCGTCTCGGGACCGGAAATCATCTCTCGCGGATTCGTCTACATGCGTGAATCAGAGGATATGATCAACGAAGCGAACCGAATCGTTGCGAAACAACTACAAGGTAAATTAAACGGAGAATTGGATTGGACGGAGATGAAGTCGTTGATTCGAGATAAACTGAGTGCTTATCTCTATGAACAGACGAAACGCCGCCCGATGATTCTTCCGATCATCATGGAGATTTAACAAACGAGCGGCTCAGATTGACCAATACCTGGTCCACTGAGCCGTTTTTTTATCAGGAGGGATGACGTATGGCGACGACGAAACGAAAACCTGTACGAAAAAAAACGCCGCCACGGAAACGACCGGCAGCGAAGAAACAACGTCAGCCGATTGCGTATCGTACATATGCGACCATCATCGCAATCGTCTCATTACTAGCTTTCGTTCTCGCTTTCGGGGAGTTCGGGAAAGTCGGACTGACGCTAGCCGATGGAGGAGAGCGGTTAATTGGTCAGTTCGGTTCCTTATTATATGGTGGAATCGGTGCTGTGCTACTTTTACTCCTCTCGAATGCGTCGCGTGCTCAGAAATGGGCATGGTCGATGTTACTGATGGGTTCAGTCGTCTGGATTGATCTATTGCTCGGAGCACCGCGTGGCATTCTCAATGGATGGCTCTATCAAAACGCAGCTTATTATATTTCGAGCGCGGGTGCCTTCTTGATTGGTCTGTTCTTCATCGGAACGGCCGTTCATATCCTACGCCCATCGTTTTATGGTGAGCTGTGGCTTGGGCTCCGGGAACGTGCAGAAGAGTTTCGCAATCGTGAACGAACACCACGTCCTCGTGTCGAAAAAGAGTTGAAATCGAAACCGGTTCGTGAGAAAAAACCGAAGACGTTGCGACCAGCAACTGTCGAGGAACCAATCGAAACGGAACAAGAAGCAGAAGATCCGTCCGTCAACATTCAAGACGTTCCGATCATCGGTTTCACGGATCACGTTGAACCCCAAGCAGCGGAGACACAAGGGCCGTTGACGATGACAGAGACACCAGACGGTTATCAATTGCCGTCGCTTGATTTGTTAGCAGAACCGACATCAAAAGATTTGTCCGGCGAGAACAAACGACTGAAGGACAATGCCACGAAATTGATTGCAACCTTAAAGTCGTTCGGGATCGGAGCAAAAGTCTTAAAGATTCATCTCGGACCAAGTGTCACGAAGTACGAGATTGAACCAAAACAAGGAATCAAGCTTAGTCGAATCACGGGACTCGCCGATGACTTAGCGCTAGCGTTAGCCGCAAAAGATATCCGGATCGAAGCACCGATTCCGGGTAAAGCGGCTGTTGGAATCGAGGTGCCGAACCGTGAAGTCGCCATGGTATCACTTCGAGAAGTACTAGGAGCGGAGAGCGTCCAATCCGACAGCGATCGTTTGCTCGTTGCACTCGGACGAAGCATTTCTGGTGAGACGGTGACAGCGAAGTTGAATAAGATGCCACACGTCTTAGTTGCCGGTTCGACGGGTTCCGGTAAATCGGTCTGTATCAATGGGATGATTGTCTCGATATTGATGCGGGCACGACCGGATGAAGTCCGCTTGATGATGATTGACCCGAAAATGGTCGAATTGAATGTCTACAACGGCATTCCGCACCTCTTAGCGCCCGTCGTCACCGATCCTAAAAAAGCGGCACAGGCATTAAAACAGGTCGTCTCGGAAATGGAACGCCGTTATGAGATCTTCAGTCAAAACGGAGCGCGCAACATCGAAGGCTACAATGCACTGATTGATAAGATGAACGCAGAGGAGAAAGTGCATCAACGATTACCGTACATCGTTGTCATCGTCGATGAGTTAGCTGACTTGATGATGGTCGCGTCAAACGAAGTCGAAGATGCGATCATGCGACTTGCACAAATGGCGCGAGCAGCAGGAATTCATATGGTCATTGCGACGCAGCGTCCGAGTGTTGACATCATCACCGGTGTCATCAAGGCGAATATCCCGTCGCGGATCGCATTCAGTGTATCGAGTGCGACTGACTCGCGGACGATTCTTGATACGGGAGGCGCTGATAAATTGCTCGGACGAGGAGATATGTTGTTACTTGGTAACGGCATGAACAAACCGGTCCGCGTACAAGGAGCCTTTTTATCGGACGAAGAAGTCGAGAAGGTCGTCAATCATGTCATCAGTCAGCAAAAGGCACAGTATGTTGAAGCGATGATTCCAAAAGATGTACCAGAGGGCGAAACAGAGGTCGACGATCCACTTTACGATGAGGTCGTCCAGTTCATTCTGACACAAGAGACGGCATCAACGTCGATGATTCAACGAAAGTACCGCATCGGTTACAACCGAGCTGCCCGTCTTATTGATGCGTTAGAAGAAAACGGTCTGATTGGTCCATCTGAAGGATCTAAACCACGCCGCGTCATGGGACGTTAATCGAGTAGAAAGGAAGTCGTGGAATATTCCAAGGCTTCCTTTTCTTTTCTAGGAAAATGTATAGATAAGAACAGATGTCTCGAAAAAAGAAGAGATACATGAAAAAAAGACATGATGATTTTGTATAAATAGAAATGACTGGAAAAATTAATGAATGCATCAAAAATAAAATCGCTTTCATGAAAATAGTTGTCAGACGTCTGTTGATTTTCAGTAGTGTTTTTGGCATACTCAGTCATATGAGTGACCGACCTTCAACACGAGGGCTGGGAGCAGCTTTTTCACAAATAGATAATGAAAGCGCTCTCATAATTGCAGAGGAGATGGATGAAATGAAGAAGAAACAGGTAATCGTATCGATGATGTCAGTAGCGACGGTTGGTCTTGCTGCTTGTGGTGGTTCAGGTGAGAAAGCCGATCAAAAAGATCAATTCTCTGTTGCGATGGTAGCCGATAAGGGTGGTATCGATGATAAATCGTTCAACCAATCCGCTTGGGAAGGTCTGCAAGCATACGGTAAAGACAACAAACTTCAAAAGAATGAAGGGTTCTCTTATCTACAATCTAAATCGCAACAAGATTATCAACCGAATCTATCGCGTCTTGCTCGTGGGGGAGAAGATTTAGTTTTCGGAATCGGGAACACGTTCAATGAGGATATCAAAACAGTTGCTGATCAATTCAAAGACACACAATTCGCAATCATCGATAACGTCGTTGAAGGAAAGAACGTCACGTCGATCACATTCAAGGAAAATGAAGGAGCATATCTTGCAGGGATCGTTGCTGCAATGGAGACGAAAAAAGATCATATCGGTTTCGTTGGTGGGATGAAGATGGACGTCATCGAGCGTTTCCGTGCCGGTTTCGAAGCAGGTGCTAAGTCCGTCAATCCGAAGATTAAAATCGATGTCCAATATGCGGAAGACTTCGCAGCTCCAGAAAAAGGTCAAGCGATCGCAGCTGGAATGTATGGTAAAGGCGCAGATATCATCTTCCCAGCAGCAGGTGGTACAGGAAACGGTGTCTTCACAGAGGCGAAAAACCGCAAGAAAAACGGTGAAAACGTCTCAGTCATCGGTGTCGACCGAGACCAAAAAGAAGAGGGTATGCCGGAAGACGTTACATTAACTTCTGTCATCAAACGTGTCGACCGTGCAGTCGAAGATACAGCAAACGCAGCGAAGGATGGTAAACTCGAGGGCGGCAAAACGATTCGTTATGGTCTGAAAGAAGATGGAGTTGATATCGTACCATCTGAAAAGATTTCGAAGAAGACGTTGACTGCGCTTGAGAAAGCAAAATCAGATGTCGTTTCTGGAAAAATCGAAGTACCTGAGCAATAAGCGTTGAAAAAAGAAGGGGCATTCTTAGGTAGAATGCCCTATTTTCTTCCATTATTGATTGCGTTATGAAAAGGGTTACAAAAGCGCCAGAAGTCAGACTTCTAACCTGTTACAAAATGATTGCAGGATTGTGTTGGGCGTCATATACTTATCTTGGCTGGAGTTCTCATACGTCAGAAGTCTGAGCACTGGTTACAACTAGATAGAGGATGGAGATGCGTCATGTCGATTAAATTAGATCATCGTTTGCTTTATTTACGTGTGATTGAAAAGATCAAGTCTGACATCGATGACGGCGTTTACAAGGAAGGCGAGAAGCTCCCTTCAGAGTTTGAACTTTCAAAGCAACTTGGCGTCAGTCGAGCTACTCTTCGAGAGGCATTACGAATTCTTGAAGATGAGAACATCGTCATCCGTAAACACGGTGTCGGTACGTTTATCAATGCAAGACCACCGTTTACTTCTGGAATCGAAGAATTGTACAGCGTAACAGAAATGATTGCGCGCGCAGGTATGGTTCCGACATCAGAAGTGTTATCATCCGAGATGGTCCAACCGACTGAGCGCGACCGAGAGCGTTTTCAACTTGGTCCGGATGAATTGGTTTATCGAATCGAACGAATCCGACTCGCAGGGGATGTTCCTGTCGTCTATTGTATCGATAAGATTCCAAGCCATTATATTAAAAATGAAGAGCAGTTCACCTCTTCGACATCATTATTTGATGCTTTAGAAAAAGAACTTGGACGACGTGTCACGCATGCCGTGACGCACATCGAGCCACGTATTGATCCGAAAATCGCTGAACAATTACATACGGACCAACCTTTGCTCGCGTTGCGTCAAACGCATTATGATGAGCTCGACCGTTCCGTTCTTTTTTCAGCGAACTATTTCCGAGCAGATAAGTTTGATTTCCACGTCATCCGTAAACGTGTGTGAGCCATTGTTTTAGGATGAATACTGAAAGCGCTTTCCGTCATAACCTACGTAACGCTCCTCATCGCCAGCCTCGGGTGCTAGACGTAGTCTTGAACTTTGTATGACCATATTCGAAAGGGGATTTTCCAGATGAAAAAGAAGTCACTTCTCGCATTAGCAGCAACAGGTTTAGCAATGAGTTCGGTCCTTGCAGCATGTGGTGGCAACGACGATTCAAAAGATTCAGGTAGCGGCAGCAAATCAGACGGCTTTAAAGTAGGTATGGTTACAGATACAGGCGGTGTTGATGATAAATCATTCAACCAATCTGCTTGGGAAGGTATCCAGAAGTTCGGAAAAGACAACGACCTAAAAGAAGGTACTGGCTACAAATATCTTCAATCTGCAAAACAATCGGATTACCAACCAAACCTTCAGCAATTAGCTCGTGCTAAATACGACTTGATCCTCGGTATCGGGTTCTTGATGGGAGAAGATATCGGTAAAGTAGCGGATCAGTTCAAAAAGAGCAACTTCGCACTCGTCGATATGGTCGTTGACAAGCCAAACGTCGCGTCAATCGTCTTCAAAGAAAACGAAGGATCGTTCCTCGTTGGTGTCGTTGCTGGTTTGACGACGAAATCAGATAAAGTCGGATTCGTCGGCGGCGTTAACTCTGACTTGATCAAGAAGTTCGAAAGTGGATTCAAAGCAGGTGTTAAAGCAGTCAACCCAGACGCTGACATCGAAGTTCAATATGCAGAAGACTTCAACGCTGCTGAAAAAGGACAAGCGATCGCTTCAGGTATGTACGGTAAAAAAGTCGACGTCATCTATCATGCAGCTGGTGGTACAGGACAAGGGGTATTCACAGAAGCGAAAAACCGTAAGAAAAACGGTGAGGATGTTTGGGTTATCGGTGTAGACCGTGACCAAGTCGAAGAAGGTATGCCAGAGAACGTCACATTGACGTCAATGGTCAAACGTGTCGATACAGCTGTTGAGCAAGTCTCAAAAGATACGAAAGACGGCAACTTCCCAGCAGGTAAAGTTGTTGAGTTCGGTCTAAAAGACGGCGGTGTTGATATCGCACCTTCGAAAGACAACGTTTCGAAAGAAGCGCTCGACAAAGTCGAAGAGTATAAAAAACAAATCATCGATGGCGACGTTAAAGTCCCAGCGACAGACGACGAGTACAAAGAATACGAAGCGTCACTGAAATAATAATGAAAGCGGGGGTCGCTAGCATTGCGGCTCCCCCTTTTAAACTAAACATGGGAGTGGATTTTCTTGGAATACGTCATTGAGATGCTGAACATTAGAAAAGAGTTTGGCAGTTTCGTCGCAAATGATAATATCACGCTCCAGCTTCGGAAAGGTGAGATTCACGCTTTACTTGGTGAAAACGGTGCCGGAAAATCGACGCTGATGAACGTCTTATTTGGTTTGTATCAGCCTGAGGCTGGAGAAATTCGTGTACGTGGTGAAAAAGCCAATATTACGAGTCCGAACGTCGCGAACGATCTTGGAATCGGTATGGTGCACCAACACTTCATGCTCGTTCAAAATTTCACTGTTACTGAAAACATCATTTTAGGTGCAGAGCCACGTGCCGGAATTAAGATCGACCGTGCAACTGCACGTGAGAAGGTACGCCAGATTTCTGAACAGTATGGTCTTGCTGTTGATCCTGATGCAAAAATCGAGGATATCTCAGTCGGAATGCAACAGCGTGTTGAAATTTTAAAGACGTTGTACCGTGGTGCAGACATCTTGATCTTCGATGAACCATCTGCTGTCTTGACACCACAAGAGATCAAAGAATTGATTCAGATCATGAATCGCTTGATCGCAGAAGGAAAGTCGATCATCCTCATCACGCACAAACTGAAGGAAATCATGGAAGTAGCTGATCGCTGTACGACGATTCGCCGTGGTAAGTATATCGGAACGGTCGATATCGATGAGACGATGACACAGTCGCGTCTTGCTGAAATGATGGTAGGTCGTGAAGTCAACTTTAATGCGGAGTATTCCAAGGCAACTCCACAAGAACTCGTTCTCGACATCAAGGATCTAGTCGTCAAGGACAGTCGCGGCATCAAAGCCGTCGATGGCTTAAATCTCGACATTCGTGCCGGAGAGATCGTCGGAATTGCCGGAATCGACGGGAACGGGCAAACGGAATTGATTGAAGCCATCACTGGTCTCCGTAAAGCGGATAGTGGAGAAATCTTCCTCAACAATAAATCGATCAAAAACTTGAAGCCACGTAAAGTGACGGAATCAGGTGTCGGTCACATTCCGCAAGACCGTCATAAACATGGACTTGTCCTCGATTATTCAATCGGACATAACATGGTCTTACAAACGTATTACAAACAACCGTATTCAAAAGCAGGCATCATGAACTATAAACAAGTCATGGAAAAAGCAAAAACGCTCATCGAGAAGTTCGACGTCCGAACTCCAAGTCCAGAGACGTTTGCTCGTGCCTTGTCAGGTGGTAACCAGCAAAAAGCGATCATTGCGCGTGAAGTCGATCGTTCACCAGACCTATTGATTGCAGCACAGCCGACACGTGGTCTTGATGTCGGAGCAATCGAGTTCATTCATGAACAGTTGGTTCTTGAACGCGAAAAAGGTCGCGCTGTCTTGTTGATTTCATTCGAACTCGAAGAAATTCTTCAAGTATCAGATCGGATTGCCGTTCTTTATGAAGGAAAAACAGTTGCCTTCTTGGATCCAAAAGAAACGAATGAGATCGAGCTTGGCTTCTTGATGGCCGGCGGTAAGAAAGAGGAGGTAGGTCATTCATGAAGTTAGAGCGTTTTTACGGCATCCTCATTCCGATTCTTTCCATCATCCTTGGAATGGTCGTCGGGGCGATCGTCATGGTCATCGGCGGGTATGATCCGATTGCCGGTTTTGATCAGTTATTCTATGGTATTTTTGGCGAACCATACAGCATCGGTGAAACATTGCGAGCAGCAGCTCCGTTGATCTTTGCCGGTCTTGCTGTCGCGTTTGCTTTCCGGACTGGACTCTTTAACATCGGGGTTGAAGGTCAGGTTCTCGTCGGGTGGATGGTCGCAGTTTGGATCGGGATTGAGTTTGATCTACCGATGGCGATTCATTTACCGCTTGCTTTAATTGGAGCAGGTTTAGCAGGTGCACTTTGGGCATCGATTCCTGGTATCTTAAAAGCGAAGTTTCATGTGCATGAAGTCATCACGTCAATCATGATGAACTATATCGCATTGTATGTGACGAATGATATTTTACGTCATGTCATCGGTATTACGAACGAGCGGACGGAGTCAGTCAAGGAATCAGCATCCCTTGCTTCACCGTTCTTACAAGAGATGACGGATTTTTCACGATTGCATAACGGGATTTTCATCGCAGTCATCGCTGCCCTCGTCTTCTGGTTCATTTTGTGGAAAACAACGCTTGGTTATGAACTCCGAGCAGTTGGATTCAATAAAAATGCTGCAGAGTATGCAGGGATGGGCGTTAACCGAAACATCATCTTATCGTTCGTCATCTCAGGTGTGTTCGCAGGTCTCGCTGGAGCGATGGAAGGTCTTGGGACGTTCCAAAACATGACATTGAACGCGTCCTTCACAGGTGTTGGATTCGACGGAATCGCGGTTGCCTTGTTAGGTGCGAATAACCCGATCGGTGTCGTTCTCGCGGCGTTACTGTTTGCAGGACTCAACATCGGTGGTCTGTCGATGCAACAGATTGGTATTCCACCGGAACTGATCAAAATCATCATCGCATTCATCATCATCTTCGTGGCTTCGGGTTACGCGATTCGTCTCGTCATCGAGAAGTTCACGGTTAAGAAAGAATCTAAAAAAGCGAAAGGAGCCGGTCAATAATGGGCTTTCTTGAAGTACTTTATATCATCGTGCCAATCGCACTCGCCTATTCGGCTCCGTTAATCATTGCAGCACTTGGCGGCATTTTCAGTGAGCGTTCTGGCGTCGTCAATATCGCGTTAGAAGGATTAATGGTCATGGGTGCCTTCACAGGTGTCGTCACGGCATTGACTTTATCGAAAATGGGCTTAGGTGCTGCGAGTCCTTGGCTTGCGATGCTCATCGCGATCGTCGTCGGAGCGGTCTTCTCACTGTTCCTTGCGATTCCAGCAATCCTCTTCCGAGCAGACCAAACGGTTCTTGGAGTAGCGATCAACTTGCTTGCGGTTGGTCTTGCGATCTTCCTTGTCCGTGCACTTTACAGTAAAGGACAGACAGATTCGATTCCAAACCGGATTTCGAAAGAAAATGTACCATTCTTGTCTGATATTCCAGTCTTGAAGATGTTCTTCGCAAACGTCTACTACACATCGTATATCGCGATCGTTCTCGCGTTCGTCGCATGGTACATCATCTTCAAGACACCATTTGGTCTTCGTTTACGTTCTGTCGGGGAACACCCGATGGCAGCGGACACGATGGGAATCAACGTCACGAAGATGCGTTTCATCGGCGTTATGATCTCTGGTGGTTTCGGCGGTCTTGCTGGTGCTGTCTACGCGACGTCGATTTCATTGAACTTCAGTGTGACGACGATTCTCGGTCAAGGCTTCCTCGCGATTGCGGCGATGATCTTCGGAAAATGGAACCCACTCGGTGCCATGGGGGCAGCCCTCTTCTTCGGGTTCGCTCAAGCGATTTCGATCATCGGTCAGCAATTGCCGTTACTCGATCAAATTCCACAAGTGTATCTGTTGATTGCGCCGTATTTATTGACGATCTTAGCACTTGCTGGTGTCGTTGGTCGTGCGGATGCACCAAAAGCTGTCGGTGTACCGTATATCAAAGGTAAACGCTAAATTTTTACTAATCATAGACCGGATGTTGCCAATTGGTGACATCCGTTTTTTTTAGATGATCGATAGATTGAATGAGAAAAAGTCCAATAAAAAAAGATGCTTCGCGAGGAAACATCTTTTTTTATTCACTTATTCGAATTTTAACGCATCGCCTTCGAACGATTCATCTGCTACTTTGATTGAATCCGTCGGGCAACCTTCGAATGCATCAATCATATCGTCGAATAATGCTTCTGGAATTTCGGCAGTACCATTGTTATCATCAAGAATGACATACGCCAAACCCTCATCATCATAATCATAGATATCTGGTGCCGCTGCTCCACAAGCACCACAAGCGATGCAAGTATCTTTGTCGACAATCGTAAATTTAGCCATTGAACGGTCTCCTCTCTATACGAAAACATTATTGAAACACGCTGTTCTCATCTATATGTCATTGTATCGGACTCATCGTTGCATTTCAATGACGAAGCACAAGTGACAGCAGAAAATGTATATATCATCACATGCCCGCAAACGGCCTCTCTAAAACGTAACGATGAAACAGGAATAGCATATCATCTTTGATTTGGAAACGACATACAACAGGAGGGAGCGTGACATATGGAAGTTTCTTTACTCGAGCGTATTTTTCTGGAATCGATCCAGCGCCTTCGAAATGAACGATCTGACCGCAGTCTTTATCATGTTTTTCAAGGAAAGAAATCAGCGACTTCTCTGCAAGATGCTCATTTTTATGATTTAGAGTCGGTATTCGGTACTGTATTAGTCAGTAAACAGCGATTCGAAACAATCTTGGCTGAACTTGCGCAGAAGAATTGGATTGAGCGGCAAGAGACACTGCGACTGACGTACGAAGGCGCGCGACTAGTAGAGCAAACGGATCGTGCGACCATTGATCAACTAGGTGGTGAACTTCGTGGTTATGCTGAGATGATGTGGAAACGACTCAGCCTTTTGGTTCAAACGATGGTTTGTTTGGAAGCGAAACAGCCGTTTATTCCTGTGCAACAGGAAACCATCATCCGTGAATGGGTAAAAAGTGTTCTTCCGACCATCTCGAATCGAGCAGAATGGTTACATCATATGCACCAAGAGTTGATATTTCTCCTTGAGCGCTTACCAGAGCGAGAAGCGACATTAATCAGTTACCGCTTGTCTGGCGTGCAGGCAGGATGGTCTTATCCGCAATTAGCTCAAATGATGAAAACGGATGTGGAGAGTGTTCAATACGAATTTACGATCGCTTGGCGAAAGTGCATCGATGACTTAGAAAAAACACCATTTCTAAAGCAAATAGGTGTTGATCTACACACGTCAAAAATGACCCAGTCTGCGCAAACGACATGGGAGTTATTACAACAGGGATTAACCGTTGAAGCGGTTGCGATCCGAAGACGATTAAAAAATAGTACGATGGAAGATCATCTCGTTGAGATTGCAATGTATGCTCCTTCGTTTCCGCTGGATCATTTTGTTACGTTATCTCAGCAAGAAGAGGTTCGACAGATTGCACAGCGACTCGGAACTTACGCGCTGAAGCGGATCAAGAGTGAGATGCAATCCGAGATATCTTATTTTCAGATTCGATTGGTTTTAGCACGTAGTAAATGGGAGGGGATTTAATGGAAGCGTTATTGCATCGTCATTTTGGATACGAAGCATTTCGACCTGGACAACGCCAAATCATCGATTCCATCCTAAACGGAACAGATACACTAGCAATTTTGCCGACTGGTGGAGGAAAGTCTGTCTGTTATCAATTTCCGTCTTATGTACAAAATGAAGGACTGACGTTGATTTTGTCTCCGTTACTCTCGTTGATTGAAGACCAGGTTATGCAAATTAAGCGCAGAGGGGAGCGATCTGTCGCTAAATTAACTTCTGTCGAGACACGAGAAGAGAAGGAGCAGATCTTATCTGTACTCGAACATCTACGATATCTTTACTTATCACCGGAGCAACTGGCGCTGCCGCAGATTCGGGCTCGGCTAAAACAGATCAATATCGCGCTCTTCGTCGTCGATGAGGCGCATTGTATCTCCCAATGGGGACACGAATTTCGACCGGAGTATGCAAGACTTGGTCACATTCGACAAGAACTTGGCCTTCCACCATGTCTTGCCTTAACGGCAACAGCGACGCGTGCTGTTGAGCAAGATATTCGAACACAACTGCGTATGAATGAGCCACAAATCATCCGTCGTTCTGTCAACCGACCAGAAATCCAATACGTTGTCGATCGCGTGGATCGAGAAGAAAAGGATGCGGCAGTCAATCGGTGGATGGAACGCATCGTTCGCCCATGCGTCATCTATACGACGACCCGTAAAGAAGCGGAACGAATTGCTGAAATCATTGACGGCGCGACCTATTATCATGCTGGGTTGACGATAGAAGATCGCCAGCTTGTTCAACAACAGTTTCTTCATGATGAGATTGATTGTCTCGTGTGTACGAGTGCGTTCGGAATGGGTGTCGATAAAGGTAACGTCCGTACGGTCATTCACTATACGATGCCTGCGACGATCGAAGCTTACATGCAGGAAGTCGGACGTGCCGGACGTGACGGTAAAGAGGCGACTGCGATCTTACTTTACGCTGCTCAAGATGAACAACTACAAACGTACTTGATCGACACGCAATATGCGCCCGTCTTGTGGATCGATCAATTGCAACAAGGAATGAATCAAGGCGAATCCTATGCCAAGATGGAAAGTGGTTTTCGTTTTAATCCGGAAGATCCGGCATACCGCTTACTTAAATCACAACTCGAGAATGGGTGGTCGAAGGAACGCATCATCCAGTGGCAAACAGAACGTAAACAATTGAAACGACAAGAGATCAACCAGATGATGGACTACATTCACCGGAACGAATGTCGCCGTTCGATGTTGTTGCATCATTTTGATGAGCAGGCAATCGTACAACCACGTTGTTGTGATATATGTGGAACGATTGAGTGGGAAAGTCCAGTGCAGAGAAGGACGCATCAACCGGTAGATTGGAAATTGCGTTTAGAACAAGTCTTTTTTTCATCACTAGATTCGGTGTAAACTAGACAATATCCTTATATTTTTCAAGAAAAGGTGATGAACATTGAGTAAACAAGATCAGAGACGGTTGCATCAGAACGAAGAGGATCAGTCACTTCCACCGCGTTCTTCGCGTATCGAACATGTTCGAAACGAGCGATTAAAACAACCATTTCGAAAAAATCCGTTAGCAATCACGTTGACGGTGCTCATGATCACGATCATCATCGCCTTCGTCTCCATCGGTTTCATGATGTAAGGGCACATTGTGAACGGAGATTTTTTTCCTTTCAGCGTATACTAGAAAGGAAGGGGAAGGAGGCACGATGCATGGATCGTGGGAAATATAATATCAAAGCAGTCGCTGCGTTAGTGGGACTCAACCCGACGACCATTCGTGCTTGGGAGCGGAGATATCAGGTGCTTGATCCGGATCGAAGTGAATCCGGACATCGCATCTATAGTGATAACGATGTCGCGAAATTACGCTGGATCGTCGATAAACAAAAAGAGGGGTTATCTGTCTCTAAAGCAATCCAGTTGTATGAGATGCCTGTCAATCGGGCTGAAGTACCGCACGATTACGGAGTCGAACTGCGAGATCAGTTATTTCAGGCATTGACGAACTTTGAAGAACGACATGCGCATGACATCATGAATAAAGCATTCTCGATGTTTAGCTTCGATAAAGTGATTCAGGACATCGTCGGTCCACTTTTGCATGAGATCGGAGTGAAGTGGGAGTCGGGTGAGATCACGATTGCGCACGAGCATTTTGCGACGGCATTTCTGAGAGCTCGCCTTTCGACATTGTCGTTACAGATGCCGATCAATCCGTTCTTACCACGAATCGTCTGTGTCTGTGCGCCGGAAGAAGAACACGAACTCGGACTACTTTTCTTTACACTTTATTTACGACAATCTGGATTTGATGTCATTTTCCTCGGTTCCGGTATACCGGTTCAGGATTTGGTGACGGTCACACACCAGCTGCAACCGAAAGCCGTTATTCTTTCCTGCACGTTATCGGATCATTTACCGTTGCTCGATGAAGCGCTGGCACGTTTGATGGCTGATTTTCCGGATCTTGAGATTGGTCTTGGAGGTTATGCGGTCGATCAGCTGCCGGAACGGTATGGTCCACATTTACTTGGTGCAGACGATCAATCTTGGAAAAGTTGGTTAAGTCGACTCACTCCGACAACTGGTGTATAGTATGATTCATAGCGAACGGAGACATCAGGTTTCCGGTTTTGACTGGAGGAGTCTATATGAGGTTTGAACAAATGAAACAAGGACACCTTCGTGTCTTCATCACAAAGCAGGAGTTATCGCTTCACGACGTTCGACCAGAAACGTTGGCTGTCGGGAAGGGACAAGCTTTATTGCGTAATCTATTAGAAGAAGCCGAATCGAATTTTGGTTTTCAAGCAGCGGGAACACTCGAATTTTTCGTTACATTCTTTCCGAATGACGGGATGCTCGTTGATGTACGTCGTGAAGGCGATTTGCCAGAAGAGATGAACGAGGAGTTCGATCAAGTCGAAATCCGTATGACAGTTGATATCGTCCATCACGTCTTATATGCTCTACAATCGCTAGAAGACGTCATTCAAGCGAGTCATGGATTATTGCGACATATGCCTCGTACAGAGACAGGTGGTAGCCTCTACTTCTTCGAGGGAAGCTATTATCTCTATTTCCAAGAACGAATGAATGAGGCGCTCGAGCAGACGGTGACGACGATTTTGTCTGAATACGGTGAACCGAGCCCGAAAAGTCCACTTGTCATGGCGGAGTATGGGAAAACGATTCAGGCGGAACATGCCGTCGCAACGATAGCTGAACAGTTTAATATGTAAAACATCAAGTGCGACATTCCCTCATAGGGGGATGCCGCACCTTTTTGTGTTCTGCTGGAAGTGGCACCATTTTGTATTTTTTCATCGTCAGAAGGATGGTATGATAATCATTGAACGTAAGAAGAAGGAGTGAAGTAGGATGAAAGTGGCAGTATTATACGGTGGGACTTCAGGAGAACGGGAGGTTTCATTAAACAGTGGAAAGTCGATCATGGAAGCATTAAACAGTAAAGGGCATGAGGTCACGGCTGTTGATTTCCACCCTGATCAAGCGCATGAACTCTTCCAGCTGGATGTAGATGTGGCTGTCATCGCTCTTCACGGGAAAATTGGTGAAGATGGACGCGTACAAGCATTGCTTGAACTGGCAGACATTCCATATACAGGTTCAGGTGTGTTAGCGTCAGCGCTAGCGATGGATAAGGCACGTTCGAAAGTTCACTTTGATAAAGCAGGCATTACGATCGCCCGTGATGTGCTGTTAGAGCGTGGAGATGATATCGAAGCAAAAATCGTAGAGTGGAATGGTCAATTTCCTTGTGTCGTCAAACCAGCACAAGAAGGCTCATCAAACGGATTGACGATTGCTCAAGATGAGACGATGTTACGTGAAGGAATCGCTAAAGCCTTTGAAGCGGACGATGCAGTGCTTGTCGAACAGTTCATTAAAGGGCGTGAAGTGACAGTGCCGGTCGTCGGTCATAAAGGTGCAGAAAAAGCATTGCCGGTCATCGAGATCATTCCGAAGAACGCCTTTTATGACTATGAATCCAAATATGCCATCGGAGGTTCGGAGCATATTTGTCCTGCTGAGCTGGATGAGACAACGACAGAAAAACTTCAAGAATGGGCTGTTAAAGCGCACCAAGTCCTTGGCTGTGCAGGATACTCGCGATCTGATTTCCTAGTACCGGAATCCGGAAATCCAGTCATCTTGGAGACGAATACACTTCCTGGTATGACTTCGACCAGTTTATTCCCGGACGGTGCACGAGCAGTGGGAATCGAATATCCGGAATTGGTCGAATATTTCATGGAACTGGCGATCGAACGACATCGTCAAACAAAACAACCAAATCAATGATATCCTAGGAAAAGAAGTGAGAAAGCGCTTACAAATATAGGCGTAACCCCTTTCATTACGTTCGAGAAAAGAGTATACTTTATCCGAACAAGGAAACGGCATAGGGGATGCCACTTATGGGGAGGAACGTTGGAATGATCACTGACCAACAACATGCGAATCACCGCAAGAACGTACTGGAAGCGACACAAGAAATCGTCAAGGAGGCACTAGGGAAACTTGGTTATCCAGACGAGATGTACGAATTACTTAAAGAACCACTCCGGATGTTGACAGTCCGGATTCCGGTACGGATGGATGATGGTTCGACGAAAATCTTCACAGGATATCGTGCGCAACATAACGATGCCGTTGGACCAACGAAAGGTGGAATTCGCTTCCACCCGAACGTGACGGAAGTTGAAGTCAAAGCATTATCCGTTTGGATGAGTCTGAAGGCAGGTATCGTTGACTTACCATACGGCGGCGGTAAAGGCGGAATCATCTGTGATCCACGTGAGATGAGTTTCCGTGAAATCGAACGTCTCAGCCGTGGATATGTCCGTGCTATCAGTCAAATCGTTGGACCGACGAAGGATATTCCAGCACCTGACGTCTTCACGAACTCGCAAATCATGGCATGGATGATGGACGAATACAGTCGAATCGATGAATTCAACTCACCTGGTTTCATTACAGGGAAACCGCTCGTCCTCGGTGGCTCACACGGTCGTGAGACAGCGACGGCGAAAGGTGTCGCAATCATGATTCGGGAAGCGGCTGCTAAAAAGGGTATCTCGCTCGAAGGCGCACGTGTCGTCGTTCAAGGATTCGGCAACGCCGGAAGTTTCTTATCGAAATTCATGTATGATTTAGGTGCAAAAGTTATCGCGATCAGCGATGCGTACGGGGCACTCCATGATCCAAACGGTCTCGATATTCCATACCTACTCGACCGTCGTGACTCGTTCGGTACCGTGACGACATTGTTCAAAAATACGATCTCGAATAAAGAATTGCTTGAACTTGAATGTGATATTCTTGTTCCGGCAGCAATCGAGAATCAAATCACAGAAGACAATGCGCACGATATCAAAGCAGCGATCGTCGTTGAAGCGGCTAACGGTCCGACGACGAACGAGGCGACGAAAATTCTCGCTGAACGTGACATCCTGATCGTTCCGGATGTTCTTGCTTCGAGTGGTGGCGTAACGGTTTCTTACTTCGAATGGGTCCAAAACAACCAAGGGTATTACTGGACGGAAGAGGAAGTACACGAGAAACTTGAAAAAGTACTCGTGAACTCGTTCAACCAAGTCTATCAGACAGCGCAGACGCGTAATGTCGACATGCGACTTGCCGCTTATATGGTAGGTGTCCGGAAGATGGCGGAAGCATCTCGTTTCCGTGGTTGGGTCTAATATGATAATGAACGTCCGCTTCTTCTTTGCGAAGAGCGGGCGTTTTGCATTGCAATTTCTTTCGTCTATGGTAGAGATTTGCTAAGATATAAAAAAAGCAACCGGAAGAGGAGATATTCGAATGTTAGATTGTATCGTAATCGGTGCAGGACCGTGTGGGTTATCGGCAGCGATCGAAATGCAAGATCGGGGACTAGACGTCGAAGTGCTCGAAAAGGGAAATATCGTCGAAGCGATTTATCGTTATCCGACGCATCAAACGTTCTTTTCAAGTAGTGAGAAGTTAGAAATTGGTGGTGTACCGTTCATCAATAAAGAATTAAAACCGCGACGTCTCGACGCGCTCGTCTATTATCGAGAAGTCGTCAAACGAAAACAATTGACGATTCGTCCGTTTGAGACGGTCGAGCGGATTGAACGTCAAGCGGATCATTTTATCATCCACTCGGAGCGTTCCGGGGAAAAAAGAAGCCGAGAAGCTCGCTCCGTCGTGCTTGCGACAGGTTATTATGGTTTACCGAACCGAATGGATGTTCCTGGAGAGGAATTACCTCATGTCTCGCACTACTTTACGGAAGGACATCCGTTTTTTGATCAAGATGTCGTCGTTATCGGTGGGAAAAATTCGAGCGTTGATGCAGCGATTGAACTTGAAAAAGCGGGAGCACGTGTGACCGTCCTTTACCGTGGACCGGAGTATAGTCCATCCATCAAACCATGGGTGTTGCCGAACTTCGAATCTCTCGTTCGTTCGGAAAAGGTCAAGATGATTTTTGGAGCGTCAATCGAAGAAATTACGGAGCAAGAGGTGGTTTATCAAATAGATGGAGATAAACAGACCGTCCGTGCTGATTTTGTTTTTGCGATGACAGGTTACACACCCGATGTCGGATTGTTCGCTGACACAGGCATTACGATTGATCGTAAAACAGGTATTCCAAGTCACGACGAAGAGACGATGGAATCGAATGTCCCGGGCATCTACATCGCAGGTGTCGTCGCAGCAGGATATGATGCCAATAAAATATTTATTGAAAATGGACGTTTTCACGGTGCAAACATTGCCGACCATCTCGTTGAACGGCTACGTGGTGCATCGATACAAGCCTAAACAAAACCTCTTGATTTGGAAGATGAATTTCCGGATCAAGAGGTTTTTTTCATTTATTCAACGCGGAATGATTCTTCGAGTTCTAGTTGTGAAGCATCGATTTCGAGTTCGACCATCAGTTTAAGCCGCGCTTTTTGTGAATTCAGTCCATTCGAGAAAATGACGCCGAGTTCTTTTAATTGTTGTCCACCACCCGTATATCCGTAGACGTCTTGAACGATTCCGTTGAAGCAACGGCTGACGATGACGATCGGCATGACGGTAATCAATTCAGCGATGGCATCCACGATACTTGGTGGTACATTTCCTTGACCGAGGACTTCAAGGACGAGTCCATCATAACCGAGTTGTTTCACAGCAAGTAATAGGTCGGGTTCCATACCGGCATAGACTTTAAGAACGGCGACCCGTTTTGAGAGCGAAGTCACCATATGTGTTTGTTTCAAGAGCGGTGTATTGAATAAGTAGACATGATCCTTCGTTACCATCCCAAGATTTCCGAAATGAACGGATTTGAATGTATCGACGGATGACGTGTGCGTTTTTGTGACGTTGAATGCCGAATGGATTTCCCCGTTGAAGACGACGAGGACACCTTTTCCGTGCGCAGCTTCACTGACAGCGACACGAAGTGCCGTAATCAGATTAAACTCACCATCGGATCCGACCTCATTAGAAGAACGCATGGCTCCTGTCAAAACGATCGGAACAGGTGCACCAAGCGTCAAATGTAAGAAATAAGCCGTCTCTTCCAGTGTGTCCGTTCCGTGAGTGATGACGACGCCGTCGTAATGTTCCTTCTTGAGCTCACTCTCGATGAAATGGGCTAGACGCAACATGATGTCAGGTGTCATATGCGGAGAAGGTAAGTTTGCGAAGTGACGCGTCGTAATGTTGGCAATATCTGTTGCACGCGGGAGTGAAGCGTCGAGTGGATTGATATCGTTTGGTAAGACATGACCAGAATGATCCTGTGCCATGGCGATCGTTCCACCCGTATGAATGAGTAATAATGATTTCATGCTAAAGGGTCCTTGTCTACAGACAGAAGACCTTCACCTACTTTCTATGACGGATTCGATTCGTTCTCCCATATTGTAACCTTTTTCCCTCTTGAAACAACGAGGACGTTTTCTTTTTTCCAAGAAACCTTTATTCTTATAAATGAGGAAGAAAGGGGGAGAGGAAGCGTGGTTCAAATCGTTTTCTCCGGAGTTGCCCCAGGCATCGCACTCCTAACTTATTTTTATCTACGTCACGAACATGAATCGGAGCCAGTCGGCTATATCCTTCGAAGTTTCATTTTCGGTATTTTACTCGTCTTTCCCTTGATGTTCATCGACTATATCGTCCAGACCGAATTTGGTGGGCGTGAAGAGGTGCAGTTGATTCGAACAGCTGTTACGGAAGAATTCGCCAAATGGTTTGTCGTCTTTTATACGGTCTATATCCATCAACGGTTTAATGATTATTACGACGGGATCATCTATGCGGTAGCCTGTTCACTTGGGTTCGCAACGCTTGAGAATATCTTATATCTGATGGTGAATGGAACAGTCGAACATATGCTGTTTCGGGCACTCTTACCCGTATCTGGTCATGCTTTGTTTGCGGTCATCATGGGATTCTTCATGGGGATGGCGAAATTCTCGCCTCATCCTTATCGCTGGTTGTCGCTCTCGATTGCGCTTCCGGTATTTGCGCATATCTTATTTAATTTGTTAATATTGGAAAATGGTGGTATATCTTTTTTGCCGATCGTCTTCATGGTCATCCTATGGACGATTGGATTATTTCAAGTACGAGGTGCCAATCGTTTAAATCGGCGATTTAAACGAAAAAAACAACATTCAGATGGCATCGAATAGAGAGTAGGAGCGAAGTAGTATGATGGAAATCGGGGATTTGGTAATGCTTTCGAATAGTGAGGATCGACAAGGTCGCTCAAAGGTGACGGCTGTGACGAATCGATTGATTTGGATTGAAGCACCGAGTGAGGTCGCGACACTCAAAACATTCATCTTGTCAGAGCAAGAAGAAGTTTCATTTTATTTCTTTAAGGAGAAGGGCAAATTATTTGGATTTGATACGGTCGTCGTTGAACGACAAAATGATCCACTTCGCGGTCAACGATATGCTTTGAAACGACCGAAGGATGATCAAATCGAACGCATCCAACGACGTCAGTTCGTCCGAGTACCGCAAATACTCGATGTTGCTGTACACCCTCATAAAACGCAGTTCGAGCCGTTTACAACGGTGACGCTCGATCTATCGGCTGGAGGGATGATGATCTTGTCGGATCAATTACCGGTTCAAAAAGAGGAAGAGGTGGAAATGACATTCATTTTGCCTACAAGTGAGGGCATATCGAGTACGTTAGATGTCATCGCTGAACTCGTCCGAGTTGATCGGCGCGAAGAACGATATGAATTAGCATTTCAATTTACGATGATTCCCGACAGAAGTCGTGAACTTGTATTGCGTCACTGTTATCAAATGCAAATGAAAAGTTCAAGAAGGGGCATGAATCCATTCACCTAACCGCATTTTTTTGCTATGATAACGTTCGGAAGAATGAATCCCTATCAATCATAGGGAAGATGGAAGGATTGGATGGATGATGAAAAAGATTCAAATCGCTTTAGATGGACCAGCGGGTGCTGGAAAAAGTACGATCGCAAAACAATTGGCAGCGCGCCTTGACTATGTATATATCGATACAGGAGCGATGTACCGGGCCGTTACACTGGCAGCACTAGAACAATCGCTTGACCTCAACAATGGTGAAGTGCTCGGCGAATTGATGAAATCGCTTGATATTCGTTTAACACCAGGTGAAAACGGGCAACGTGTCTTTATTGGTGATCGCGAAGTGACGGATGCGATTCGCTCGATCGAAATCACGAATAATGTCTCGTTCGTCGCTCGCCAAAAAGAAGTTCGGGCTGCGCTCGTCACGGCACAGCGGAAATTAGCTGAACGCGGTGGGATCGTCATGGATGGACGTGATATCGGCACAGTCGTATTGCCGGATGCAGAATTAAAAGTCTTTTTGACGGCAACTGTGGAAGAGCGTGCAGCTCGAAGACACCGCGAAAATATCGCGCGTGGGATGGACAGTGACATCACGATTCTTCAAGAAGAGATCGCGTTACGTGATAAACGAGACAGTGAGCGTGAAGTCTCACCATTGCGCCAAGCTGACGATGCGCTTTATCTCGATACGACAGAGATGACGATTGATGATGTCGTCGTCCGTTTGATGGAACTAACGGAAGGTGTTTTAAAATGAAACGTCAAGATACCGTTTACCGGATTGCGCGGTTCGTCGTTTGGGTCATTGCCAAAACAGTCTTTCGAGTGAAGGTAACGGGGCAGGAGAACATTCCAAAAGACGGTTCCTTACTCGTCTGTGCCAATCACAGTTCGAACTGGGACCCGGTCTTCCTCGTCAGTGCGATTCCGCCAAAACGTGCGGTACGTTACATGGCAAAAGAAGAACTGTTCAAAGTTCCTGCCTTAAAACAATTAATGATTGCGGCAGGAACATACCCTGTCGGTCGCGGTCAAGGAGATCGTCAAGCCTTGAAACGGACGATTGAACTATTGAATTCAGATGAGACGGTCGGTATTTTCCCAGAAGGAACGCGATCTGCGCCAGGTGAATTTACAGCAGCACAACCAGGGGTCGGGTTCTTTGCCTTACGATCGAATGCGCAGATTTTACCGATTGCCATCATCGGATCATACCGTCCGTTCAAACGGATGCACGTTGCGATCGGAAAACCGGTTGATATTTCGGATTTACGTGACCAACGCGGCGCAGCGAAATCGATTTCTGACCGAATCATGGACGAAATCAAATCCGTCTACTTCAATCACGCTTAATACCTTGACAAATAGTCAGAATTGTAAGAAGTTAGAAGCAGGATAAACGCATTGACATATGTCAGGCGTTTCTTGTACTCATCGTGAGGAGGTTGTTTTGGAATGGTCGAAGAAATGAAAGATATGCCTGATTTTGAAATTCATCGGGACCAGGTAGTTACCGGAATGGTCGTGAAAATTGAAGACAAGCAAGCACTCATTGATATCGGATATAAAACAGAAGCCATCTTACCGATCAGCGAAGTATCGAGTCTTCATCTCGATGATATTCGCGGCGTGCTGAACGTCGGAGATGAACTACAAGTGAAGGTCAAGAAAATCACGGATGAAGAGGTCGTCGTCTCGAAACGAGAAATCGACGCGCTCAAAGCGTGGGAGCAAGTAGAAGAGAAGTATAAATCAGGTGAGATCTTTGAAGTTGTCGTCAAAGACATCGTCAAAGGTGGACTCGTCGTTGATATCGGTGTCCGCGGATTCATTCCGGCGTCACTCGTCGAACGGCATTATGTCGAGGATTTCTCGGATTACATTGGTCGTTCGATCGAAGTCAAGGTCGTTGAACTCGATCAAGAGAAGAACCGTGTCATTCTCTCGCACAAAGCCGTCGTTGAAGGCGAATTGAACGCGAAGAAAAAAGAGACACTCGAAAATTTAGAAGTAGGTCAAATCCTCGAAGGTACAGTTCAACGTTTAACGGACTTTGGTGCTTTCGTTGATATCGGTGGCGTTGACGGTCTCGTTCATATTTCGGAGATGGCACACCACCGTGTCGAACGTCCTTCGGATATCGTCACGGAAGGTCAAAAAGTCGAAGTCAAAGTACTTGGTGTCGACCGTGATACGGAAAAGGTCAAGTTATCGATCAAGGAAACACAACCTGGTCCATGGCAACAGATGGAAGGGAAGATCGAAGCTGGCGATATCGTCAAAGGACGTGTACGCCGTCTCGTCCAATTCGGTGCTTTCATCGAACTTGCGCCGCAAGTAGAAGGACTTTTGCACATTTCGCAAATCGCGAACCGTCACATCGGTTCACCTTCGGAAGTACTCGAAGAAGGACAGGAAATCGAGGCAAAGGTACTTGAAGTACGTCTTGATGAGCATAAGATTTCGCTATCAACACGTGTCCTTGAAGAGGAAGAATCATCCGCTGACGATTATTCGGATTATACGAATCAATCAGAAGGATTCTCGGTCGCTGACTTGACTGAGGACGATTCTGATAAGAAAGAATAAGCAATGACACAAAGCGGACACAAGCGTGTCCGCTTTTTATATGCGGTTTGTTATGGTATATGACAGTTTGATTTGATACAATAGAACGGCTATGAAGCGAGAGAAGAGAAAGAAGGTGTTGGGATGGCAATTCCAGTCGTGGCGATCGTAGGTCGCCCAAATATCGGAAAGTCGACGATTTTTAACCGGGTGATTGGAGATCGGGTTTCAATCGTAGAAGACAAGCCAGGCGTTACCCGCGACCGTATTTACGGAACTGGAGAATGGCTGAATCGTCATTTTCATTTGATTGATACAGGTGGAATCGAAGTCGGGGATGAGCCCCTACTTCAAATGATGCGTCATCAGGCGGAGCTCGCCATTGATGAAGCGGATGTCATCATTTTCATGGTGAACGGACGCGAAGGAATCACAGCAGCGGATGAGGAAGTCGCGAACATGTTATTCCGTTCGAACAAACCAGTCGTCGTAGCTGTCAACAAAGTCGATAACTTTGAAATGCGTGATTTAATGTATGAATTTTACTCCCTTGGATTCGGAGACTTGTTCCCGATTTCTGGTACACATGGTCTTGGTCTAGGTGACTTACTCGACCGTGTCCTTGAACTCGCACCAGATAAAGAAGAATTAGAATATGACGAAAGCACGATCAAGTTTGCCTTGATTGGTCGTCCGAACGTCGGGAAATCAAGTATGACGAACTCGATTCTCGGTGAAGAACGTGTCATCGTTTCAAACATCGCTGGTACTACACGCGATGCGATCGATACACCGTTTACGCGAGATGAGCAAGAATACGTCATCATCGATACGGCCGGGATGCGAAAACGCGGGAAAGTCTATGAATCAACAGAACGTTTCAGCGTCATGCGTGCTCAAAAAGCAATCGAACGGGCAGATGTCGTCTGTGTCGTGCTTGATGGCGAAGAAGGCATTATCGAGCAAGATAAAAAAGTGGCGGGATATGCTCACGAAGCAGGTCGCGCGGTCATCATTGTCGTCAATAAATGGGATGCTGTCGAAAAAGATGATAAGACGATGAAAAAGATGCAAGAAGAGATTCGGGAAGAATTCCGTTTCCTTGACTATGCACCCATCGTCTTCGTCTCAGCGAAAACAAAACGTCGTTTGCAGACGTTGCTACCGGTCATTCAACAAGCAGCGCACAGCCATGCACAACGGATTCAGACAAGCGTCTTGAACGATGTCATCGTTGACGCTGTCGCGATGAACCCAGCGCCGACGGATAAAGGCGTTCGTCTTCGGATCAACTACGCGACTCAAGTCGCCTCACGTCCGCCAACGTTCGTCTTGTTCGTCAATGATCCAGAATTGCTGCACTTCTCTTATAAACGATATCTTGAGAATCGGATTCGGGAAGCATTTGATTTTACAGGTACACCAATCCGGATTTTAGCTCGTCAAAAACAATAATGGGGTGAGTCAGTATGACCAAAATCGCTGTCATCGGAGCGGGAAGCTGGGGAACGGCGCTCTCGCTCGTCCTAGCCGATAATGATCAGGAAGTCATGCTTTACGGTCGTGAACAAACAACTGTCGACCGCATCAATGAACATCATGAAAACGCGCAATTTTTGCCGGGTGTCATGTTACCACAATCATTGAAGGCGACGACGGATCTTAAAGTGGCGGTTGAAGGCGCAACACATATCTTGATCGTCACACCGTCCTCTGCGATTCGTTCGGTTTCCCGACAATTGAATGAATTGTTGACGGAACCAGTCGTTCTGATTCATGCGTCAAAAGGAATCGAGCCAAAGACCCATCTTCGGTTGTCAGAATTAATCGAAGCAGAGGTCGATCCTGCGAAACGCAAAGCGGTTTGTGTCTTGACGGGTCCATCGCATGCCGAAGAGGTCGCGTTACGTAAACCAACGACAGTGACCATCGCATCGGATGATTTAGAAGAGGCTGGTCGTGTGCAGGAGCTGTTTACGAATGAAAACTTCCGCGTCTATCTGAATGCGGATATCATTGGAGCTGAGCTCGGTGGGGCTCTCAAAAATATCATTGCGCTTGCCGCAGGTATGACGGATGGTCTCGGTTACGGGGACAATGCCAAAGCAGCATTGATTACGCGTGGAATGGTCGAAATCGCACGTCTCGGTACGATGCTTGGAGCTAACCCGATGACGTTCACTGGATTGACAGGAATGGGTGACTTGATCGTTACTTGTACATCGGTTCATAGTCGAAATTGGCGTGCGGGGAATGCCATCGGTCGCGGTGAAAAATTAGAGACGGTTCTAGAAAACATGGGAATGGTCGTCGAAGGTGTTCGCGCGACTCAAGCGGCATATGATTTGGCGGAGACGAAACAGTGTGAACTCCCAATCACTTCCGCCCTCTACCATGTTCTCTTTGACGGTCATACACCGGAAGAAGAAGTCAAAAAGTTGATGCAACGACCACAGAAAAATGAGATCGAGCATCTCTTCACGACGAAAGATTAACGGAGTGGGGTGGAAACCTTGAGTCCAGGATTAATAAAAATGTGGATCTCGTTCGCTGGCATTGGACTCTTTGCGATCAGTGTCTTGCTGGTCACGGTCAGTCGGACGAAGTTGAAGGGGATATGGCAGGTTCTCGTATCGACTTTGGCATTCGTATGTTTCATCGTTGCGTCGATCATCATGGTATTCATTGTCATGGCGGGGCCAAGCGCATGAAGAAGTGGTTCGTGATCCTCATGCTCATTCCGGTGACGTTGTTATCGGGTTGTCTGTTTCCAGACAGTCAGAAACCGTCGAACCGCGTACCGTATCCGCAACAGTTGCGTACCGTACAGGATGCTGTCGATGCGTATCAAAAAGACACGGGTGTTTTGCCCATCAAGACGATGGAAGCAGATACTCCGCTCATGGAGCGTTATCAAATCGAATTAGGGCGGCTCATTCCGCGTTATATGAGTGATCCACCATCGAACAGTTTTGAAGGTGGAGGAACATTCATCTATCTGTTAGTCGATGTCGACACGAAACCGACTGTTAAGTTGATGGATTTACTTGTTGCAGAAGAGTTACAGAAGCTCCAAGTTCGGATTGATGCGTATCGGAAGAAGAACGAAAAGTATCCGTTTAAAGGATCGTTCGGAAAAAACCAGTTTACGCTTGACTATAAAAAACTATTCATCAAAAAAGAACCGACTGTCCCAAGTCCGTATTCAGATGAAAAGTTGTCGATCTATGTCGATGGTCAAGGACGCCTCTTCATCAACTATTTACCTGAGTTGAAGAAAGCTGTTCAAACTGCGAAGAAAAAGCCGAAAGTCGGTCAGGATATTCGGTATTTGCTCTATGAAGATCAACCTTTTGTTCCTGCCTATTCTCAAAGCTACACGATAAACGAAAAAGGCGAACCTGTGTTTTCAGAGGAATCGAGCGAAGAATCTGAAAATTGAACGTTATTTACACGAAAATGTTGTAATAGCAACGTTTATGGGGTATGATTACCCTCGAAGAAGTGATTGGGAGGGGGTGAAAGTAATGAACAAAACTGAACTCATTCAAGCAGTCGTCGAAAAATCAGGTCTTACAAAAAAAGACGTGACGAAAGTTGTTGAATCAACATTCGAATCGATCACTGAGACACTTCAGTCTGGAGAGAAAGTCCAATTGATTGGATTTGGTAACTTCGAAGTCCGTGAGCGTGCAGCCCGTAAAGGTCGCAACCCACGTACGAAAGAAGATATCGAGATTCCAGCAAGCAAAGTACCTGCCTTCAAACCAGGTAAAGCATTGAAAGATGCTGTGAAGTAATCCGGCTACATAGTCGCCCGAGATTTTCTCGGGCGGCTTTTTTGTGGACATTCAGAAGCGTGAAAGCCCGCCGATTATGGTATATTAAAAAAGAAGAACGTCCATCAACGAGATGGCACTGGAGATCGGGGGGTAAAAGCATGGAACAACATGAGCTGCGCGTGGATGAAATCATCACTGCACTCACCACTAAACAAACGACACGATTGGCTCGACATGTGGATTTCCCTTCCATCGATCGTGAACAGATCAGTTGGTTGATTGATGTCGCTCAACATGACACGCTGGATACGGAAGCACTCGTCAAAGCGATTCATTTCGCACAAGTAGCGCTACGTCTGCATGAGCGTGTCAATGAAACGCTACGCGGTTCGAAGGAGCGACAGTTGCTTGTATTAGCAGGGGATTTATTCTCGAGCTACTTTTTCGAACAGCTAGCTGGGTTACCAAAAGAGATTCTCGTTTCACTCGGACGGACGATTCAACGGGTCAACGAGGCAAAGTGTGCCCTTCACGAAATGAATTATGCATCGACGGAAGAACGGGTTCTCTTATGGTTAACAGCAGAGTTCGGATTAATGCAAGGACTCGCGGCAATCACGAAACGAGAATGGCTGACACGACAGGGGCGGCAGATCATTCAACAACAGGCAGAACAATTGGATCTGGTCGCACAGAAATTACTGTTATCGCATCTCGAGCAGATGGCGGTAGCATGAGATCTTGGAAAGGGTGAGCGGTGTGCAGGCAAAAGATAAAGAAAAAAAAGTATATGAAGTGTTTCAATCGATATCAACGAACTATGATCAAATGAATTCAGTCATTAGCTTCCGACTGCATAAACTATGGAGACGCGAGACGATGCGCCGGATGCAAGTCTTCCCGGGCGCTAAATGTCTCGATCTTTGTTGTGGGACAGCGGACTGGACGATTCAACTAGCGAAAGCAGCTGGTCCGACAGGTGTCATCAAAGGACTTGATTTTTCAGAAAACATGCTAAGAGTCGGCGTGGAGAAGGTAGAAGCGCTCGATATGAAAAACATCGAATTGATTCACGGAAATGCGATGGATCTACCGTTCGGTGATAACTCGTTCGATTATGTGACGATTGGTTTTGGTCTACGAAACGTACCGGATTATCTACAGGTCATCAAAGAGATGCATCGTGTCTTAAAACCAGGTGGAACGGTCGTCTGTCTCGAGACGAGTCAACCGACGGCACCGATTTTCCGCGAAGCATATTCATTGTATTTCGGAAAAATCATGCCACAAGTCGGGCGATTGCTTGCGAAATCATACGATCAATACAACTGGCTACAAGAATCGACGGAAGTGTTCCTCGACCGCGTCGAACTGAAACAACTCTTCGAACAGGCAGGCTTCATGCAAGTGGAAGTCAAGGCATTCGCGGGTGGGGCTGCTGCGATGCACCTTGGGAAGAAGTGGTGAGATGTCACTGCATTCCATATACCGTGATGTCACGAAGGAAGTTAATTTAGTCGATCGTTTTCTGATCAGTCATATCGCTTCTGAGGAACCAACGATCGATGCGGCTGGAAAGCAACTGTTGAAGGCTGGTGGAAAACGGATTCGACCGGCATTCGTATTGTTAGCGTCTAAATTCGGTGAAGCAGATCGGGATGAGCTGATTCGTGTGGCGGCCAGTCTTGAGCTCGTCCATATGGCATCACTCGTTCATGACGATGTCATTGATGACGCGGAACTACGACGAGGGAAACCGACTGTCATGCAATACTTTGATGAAGAAGTAGCGCTGTATTCCGGGAATTATCTGTTCGGTGAGGCGATTCGATTGATTGGTGAAGTTGGAAAGCCGGAACTTGTCCAGGTGATGGTCCATACGATGCGTGAAATTTGCGAAGGTGAGATTGAACAAATCTATGACCAATATGATTGGGAACAGTCAATTAAACGCTACATCAAACGGATTGAACGAAAAACAGCTATTCTCATCGAAGCGAGTTGTCACCTGGGTGCAATTGTTGCGAACTGTTCTGCAGCCGATACGAAAGCGTTACGGTTGTTTGGACGAGATATCGGACTTGCTTTTCAAATTGCTGACGATTTGCTTGATTTCACAGCGAATCGCACAGAACTTGGTAAGCCAGTAGCAGAGGATTTGCGTCATGGACACAAAACGTTACCTGTCTTTTATGGTGCAGAAGATGCTGTCTTTTATGAACGTCTTTCAAAAATCGAGAGTATGCCAACACATGAAGAAGTCGCACCCTTATTATCGTTTCTTCAAACTTCGGGAGCTCTTGAACGAACGCAACAAACAGTCGATCATTATATCCATCGTGCCATCAAACGTCTCGAACCATTACCTAAATCTTCTGCTAAACGATCGCTTGAAGAAGTCGCACGCTACGTTGGAAAACGAAAAGGATAAAGATTGTCAAAAATTTCTTGCTGTTCTTCTCAAAAGCCAGTAAACTGACTATGTAAGCGCTTTTCTAAAAGCATTTCATAGGGGGAACTAGAGATGGAACAGACATTTTTGATGGTCAAACCGGATGGCGTAGAACGTGGATTGATTGGGGAAATCATTGGACGGATCGAACGCAAAGGATTCATCATTCGTGAAATGAAAATGATGAACGTCACAGAAGAGCTAGCAAAAGCACATTACGAAGAGCATGCGGAGAAACCGTTCTTTGGAGAGTTGGTCACTTTCCTCACATCGGGTCCTGTCGTTGCACTTCGTGTCGAGGGTACAGACGTCGTCGCCGTCTCGCGTTTGATGATTGGGAAAACAAAACCACTTGAAGCAGCACCTGGAACGATCCGTGGTGATTTCGCGAACACGATGAGCGAGAACGTCATCCATGGTTCGGATAGTGTCGAGAGTGCGGAGCGTGAGCTTGCCCTCTGGTTTCAAGGACAACCAGTCAACGCGTAATACATGAATAGAAAGACAACGGGGAAGGGATTCGATTTGATCGAATCCCTTTTGTCGTGTTCTTGTAAAACGGAATGACCCAATTGTCTAATTGCTTTTTGGAATGCCTATAGCTTTATGCTACTATAGAAAATAAGTTGAACCGGTCATGGAAATGACCATTCGATATCGAGAGTGAGCGAGGTGTGCCAATTGGAAGATTATGAACTTTTTATTCAACGATTCAAGACCAAATCAGGGATTGATCTCGGTCAGTATAAAGAAGCACAGATGAAGCGGCGATTGACGGCGTTACGTGACAAAAAAGGATATAGTACATTTGCTTCTTATATGCAGGCAATGGATAAGGACACATCGTTATACGACGAGTTTTTAGACCGGATGACGATCAATGTCAGTGAATTTTTCCGTAATCCGATTCGTTGGCAACAATTGGAACAAGATATTTTACCGATCCTAGAGTCGCGAGCACATGGACGAATCCGGACGTGGAGCGCAGCTTGTTCGACCGGAGAAGAACCATACTCTCTCGCGATGATTTTAAGTGAACGGCTCGATCCATCCGCCTTTACGATTCAAGCAACGGATTTGGATGAACTCGTTCTTGAAAAAGCCAAGCTTGGTCGATATGGAGCTTCTGCATTAAATGAAGTCGTCGAAGCGCGTAAAAAGAAATATTTCATCGAGCAAGAGCAAACGTTCGAAGTCGTTCCAGAAATCAAACGACTCGTTCGTTTCAGTAAACATAATCTGTTAGGAGACCGGTACGATACAGGGTTTGATTTAATCATCTGCCGCAACGTGCTGATTTATTTTACAGAAGAAGCAAAAGCACACGTCTATCGTTCGTTCGTCGAGGCCTTAAAGCCAGGCGGAATCCTATTCGTTGGTGGAACGGAACAAATTTTCCAGCCCGAACGGTTTGGATTAAAGATGAAACAGAGCTTCTTTTACGAAAAAATCGGTTAAACAGGAAGGGATGAAGCGAATGCGTTACATGACAGCAGGAGAATCACACGGAAAAGGGTTGACCGTCATCATCGATGGGATGCCAGCAGGACTCACGATTGATTTCGAAGCCATCCAGCGTGAAATGACACGTCGCCAAGGCGGATACGGACGCGGACGACGCATGCAAATCGAACAGGATCAAATTGATGCACGTGGTGGGATTCGTCATGGATATACGACGGGATCACCAATCAGTTTGTTCATCGAGAATAAGGATCATACGCACTGGACACAAGTCATGCAAGCGGAACCGCTCGAAGAACAGTTGGAGCGCCCGCGGACGTTGACGCGTCCACGTCCTGGACATGCGGATCTCGTTGGTGGATTGAAGTACGGTCATCGCGATTTACGCGATGTACTAGAACGTTCTTCCGCTCGTGAGACGGCAGCACGTGTTGCCGTCGGCGCCTTCGCTAAACAATTACTGAATGAACTCGGGATTGAAGTGTTCTCGCACGTACGGTCGATCGGTGGCATCGATGCACCGTGGAAGGATCCCGTCGAACATAAGGAAACGATTGACGCTTCACCCGTTCGATGTGCTGACGAACAAGCGGGACAACGGATGATGGAGGAAATTGATGCGGCCAAAAAAGAAGGGGATACACTCGGCGGTGAAATCGAAGTCGTCGTGACAGGCATGATGCCAGGCGTCGGGTCCTTCACCCAAAACGATCTAAAGCTCGACAGCCGGATTGCACAAGCTGTCATTAGCGTCAATGCGATGAAATCAGTCGGTTTTGGTGACGGATATGAACTTGGTCGTCGCAAGGGGAGTACCGTCCAAGATGAAATCGTTCATGATACATCCGGCTATCATCGGCGGACGAACCATCTAGGCGGAATCGAAGGCGGGATGTCGACAGGCATGCCGATTCGCGTCCAAATTGCGATGAAGCCGATTCCGACGCTCTATCGTCCACTGCAATCAGTCGATATCGAGACGAAGGAAGCATTCACGGCACAAATCGAGCGAAGTGATGCCTGTGCCGTTCCAGCCGCATCGGTTGTTCTAGAAGCCGTCGTCGCATTTGAGATTGCGGTCGCTATCCTTGAAATGTTCGGGACATCGACACTCGATCGTCTTCAGGCTGCCGTCGCCGCTTATAAAGAGGAGGTTCGGACGTTTTGATCGAATTTGATATCCGGTTGAACACGTCATATCCAGTACTTATCGGAAATGGGGCATTAGCCCGGTTATCGCATCTTTCAGCGCTGAACGAGGCGGACCGCATCTGGGTCATCACGGATGAAACGGTACATCACTTGCAGATGGATCGATTGCAGGATGCGTTAGCGGATGCATCGCCGTCGATCGACGTTCATATCAGCACTGTTGCGCCTGGGGAGCACAGTAAGTCGCTTGCCGTTTATGGCGCTCTACTCGAAGAAGGGGTTCGGTATGGGATGACACGTCATAGCCTGATCCTTGCGTTTGGCGGTGGAATGATTGGTGATTTAGCGGGATTCGTCGCGGCAACCTTTTTGCGCGGCATCCCGTTCATTCAAATTCCAACGACACTGTTAGCGCACGATTCAAGTGTTGGTGGAAAGGTTGGTCTCAACCTCTCCCTCGGTAAAAACTTAGTCGGTGCATTTTATCAGCCAAGTGGTGTCGTGTATGATTTAATGCTCCTTCAGACATTACCAGACCGGGAATGGCGAAGTGGCTTCTTTGAGTTAGTCAAGCATGGGTTCCTTGCGCGACCATCATTTGCGGATTCGTTACTCGATATTTCGCTGGATGCTGTCAAAGGACTCGATTTGGAAGACTGGCTCGCACGGGGGATCAATGTGAAACGGGATATCGTCGAACAAGATGAGACGGAGCAAGGGATGCGTGCCTTTTTGAACTATGGACATACATTCGGTCATGCCGTTGAATATGCGAGTCCTGGTCTTGCGCATGGCGAGGCAGTAGGGATCGGACTCGTCTTCGTCAAGTTCTTGGAAGGAAATGACGAACAGGCGAAGCAGCTTGGGCAATTGCTCCATCGTCTTGGAACGGAATTACCGGATCGACAATCGTTTAAGACCTACCTTGAACTGATGCGTCGCGACAAGAAGAACCACCAAGCAACGATTCGATTCGTCCTTGAAAAAGAAGGGCGCTTCATTTTAGAAGCGATCAGCGAAGAACGATTGCGTCAAGCATTCAATCAAACAGTGAGGTGTCTAGAATGGGCTTAAGAGGAACAGTACAAGTACCTGGCGATAAATCAATGACGCACCGTGCTTTCCTGTTCGGCGGAATCGCCGAGGGAACGACACGTGTCAGAAACGCACTTGAAGGGGCCGATTGTCTTGCTTCACTAGAAGCGATGCAGGCGCTCGGTGCACAGATCGATCGAACACCAGAGGAAATTCGGATCACCGGAACGGATACATTCCAAGAAGCAACGATCGATTGCGGAAACTCGGGAACGACGATTCGTCTCTTGAGCGGTATCCTAGCAGGCGGTCAAGCGACGTATGCACTCGATGGCGACGCTTCCTTGCGTAGACGTCCGATGAAACGGATCACGGAACCGCTTGCCTTATTCGGAGCGAACATCACAGGTGAGACGGCGCCGCTTCACATCACAGGAACGCCGCTTGTCGGAACGACGTATACGTTGCCAGTCGCAAGTGCACAAGTGAAAAGTGCCGTGTTGCTCGCAGGTCTGCATGCGACGGGTGAGACGACAGTCATCGAGCCGATCCTGTCACGCGACCATACGGAACGGATGTTGCCGCAGTTCGGTGTTGACGTAGCGATCGATGAACGTGAGGATGGTCGGCACATTCGTGTTCAAGGTCCTGTACGCTTACAAGCAACGTCACTCGACATTCCAGGCGATCCATCGTCAGCAGCGTTTTGGTGGACGGCAGCAGCAATCGGGCAGGATAGTCGCATCACGACGACCCACGTCTTGATGAATCCGACACGGATTGGTTTTTTACAGACGTTACGCCAGATGGGTGCAAGTGTCGAAATCAATCATCGTTCAGAAGACGGTGGAGAGGAGACGGCAGATGTGACCGTCGAGACGACATCGTTACAAGCAATCACGGTCGAAGGTGATCAGATTCCATCCTTGATTGATGAGATTCCGTTACTCGCTTTGCTTGCGACGCAAGCTGAAGGACGAACAATCATTCGTGATGCACAAGAGCTTCGTGTCAAGGAAACGGATCGGATCGAGACCGTCGTGACGGCATTACAGCGTCTTGGAGCGAACATCGAGGCAACGGATGACGGCATGATCATCGAAGGACCGACACCTCTGCAAGCAGCGGAAGTCGACAGTGCAGGTGATCACCGGCTCGCGATGATGTTGACGATCGCGGCGACGATCAATCCAGAAATTATGGTTCATGGACGCGAAGTAGTTGAAGTCAGCTACCCAACGTTCTATGATGATTTAAAGAAACTTCAATCCGACCAATCTGAGTAAGCAATAGGCGGATGACAGAAAGTGGGGCGTTTGCCTTGAATGAACAACTATTGAATGGCATCATCGAAGAATTAGAACATGGTCACACCTCAGAAGCGTTAGCAGCATTAGAAAAACTCGAAAAGACAGGAACGGATGAGGACCGCCTCGCTGTTGCCGATCTCTATATCGAACTCGGTTTGTCTGACCGAGCGGTCGATCTCTTGGCGCCGCTTTACGTCGAATATGCGGGTAACGCGGGAGTAGCCTTGTTACTAGCAGAATGTTATATCGATTTGGATCGCGAAGAAGAAGCGATCTCCGTCCTCGAACAGGTCGACACAATGGACACGGAATATGGTCCACGTTCTCTCGTATTACTCGCTGACCTCTATCAGTCGCAAGGTCTTGACGAAGTAGCGTTAGCGAAGCTGAAGGAAGCGCGTAACCTTGCACCGGACGAACCGTTACTAGCATACGGTTTGGCTGAGCTCTACATGACGCTTGGTGCGTTTGATCAGGCGGTACCGTTATTCGCCGAAATCGCGGAGCGACCAGAGTTACGTGCTGAATTGCCGCTCGATGCCCTTTACGCGGAATCACTCGCGATGACAGGACAATTTGAAGATGCGATTCCACTGTACGAACGTGCTGTCGCAGAACGTTCCGACCTGCATACGCTGTTTGGTCTTGCGATGACGGCTCACCGTGTCGGTCAACATCAAAAAGCGGTCGAGACATTCCAGCAATTGATTGCACAGGATCCTGACTATACGTCGGCGTACGTACCATATGCGGAAAGCCAAGCCGAACTTGGTTTGACAAAAGAAGCACTGAACGTCATCAAACAAGGAATGGAGCGCGACGATTACAATGATGAGTTGCGGACGATGGAAGCCTTGTTCCTTCTAAAACTCGGCGATCGCGCTGGAAGCGTCCAAGCGCTACGTGAGGCGCTTGCCTTGAATCCGGAATCGATCGTCGCAGCGGAACGTTTGCTGTCGTTACTTGCTGAAGACGAGGACCACGAAGCGATGATCGAGACGATCTCTGCCATCGAAGAACACGTCACGGCTCCGATTCTAACATGGTACCGTGCACGCGCTTTGTATGCCTTAGAGGAATACACACAAGCGATGGAGAATTATGCGATAGTCGAAGGTGCATTCACGGAAGATGCGCTCTTCTTGAAAGAGTATGGATTCGCACTCGTCGAGGAAGGACGGCGTGAAGAGGGACAACGTCTTCTCCGCCGCGCTGCTAAGTTGACACCAGAAGATAACGAACTCGTCGACTATGTTGAACGAATGGATGGATGACTTCACGGGAGAAGGGAGTAGGATTGAGATGATAGAGAGAAAGCAGCGATTCTTACGCCGCATCTTGACCTATTACACGTTAAAGCGACGGGAAGCGAAATGGATTATCGATTATTGGCTGCGTAATGAGGCAAAACTCGAGCAAGTACACTTCGTCCAAAATGCGACCTTCGCTCCGAAGGCAATTATCATGACGACATACGGATTCGATGCGGAACCGTTTCTCTTCAAAAAAGGGGATGTCACAACGTTAGATCCAGAAAAAGCGTATCATGACATCCGCCTGACCTCGGAAGATGTCTATATCGAGTTGAATTTCCAAGGTATGATGATGGATGACGAGTATTTGTCTTTACTAGAAGAAAATCCGTTTCGCCCAGAAGTTGCTGTTGAACCGCGCTTAGCAGATGAAGCGACACATTTCATCGCGGTCACGGTTAATCGGCAGGAAGAAGAACGTTTAGTCCGCTTGATTGATGAAGCGCTGGATGCACGCGATCAACATCGATTCCACTCTCTTTCCGAACAGTTACGGCTCGTTCGAAGTCAACTTCCTTAACAGAAGGACTCTATTGCCCAGCAGAGGTAGTAGGGTCCTTTCGTATGTGAAGATTTGTGCAAAATATGAAGAAAAATAGAGTGGAATTTCATAAAACGTTCACATTAAGAGAGTAGGAGGAAATGCGGATATGATACATTAAATGTGACGAATTGTAAGTACGAAGAAAGGGGGAAATGACTTGCGTTTCAAACCATCCGACGTACAGCGGACACGAAGCGAGCAAGCGTACATCGATACGCTGATCGTGCCTTTGCTTCCGGTCGGTTTCGATGAGGCGATGCATGCTTACGCGGAATGCGCAGACATGACATTGACGGTGGCGTCCGAAGTCGAACGCCAGCTATCCGGACGGGCGTTGCTCGTTCCTGCTCTGACCTATATCGATGCACCGTCGATCGAACAGTTGGAAGGATGGCGTCAAGCGGCTGCTTCCGGGCAATTCCGTTTCATCACCTTCATCACTGCTGATTTAAGGTGGAAGGAGACTGCCGCCGAAGAGATTATCTACGTGCCACGTCTAGCTCTTGAGACGATGAGTCGTGACCAACAAGGTCAGATGGTCGGGAATTTTGTAGGACAAGTTCTCGAACAGTTAGGAAACCGTTGGACCGCGCTATGAAGCGGTTGACGCAATGATTTTATTAAGATACTATTACCATGTGAGAAATTTGTGTGAAGTACTGTCGTCTTGGGGCACAGCGTACATCACAAGGGGGGATCGAGATGGCTCAAAACGGGTCTAACGTAACACGTCGTCAGTTCTTGACGTATACATTGACAGGCGTCGGCGGTTTCATGGCGGCGACGATGGTCATGCCGATGGTCAACTTCGCAGTTGATCCAGTCCTGAAGAAATCAGGAGCAGGCGATAAAGTAAAAGTAATGAAGTTGTCGGATATCACGACAGAACCAAAACGGGTCGACTTCAAGAAACAAACGCAAGATGCATGGTATGAGTTCGAAGAAACGTTGTCAGCTTGGGTGTTCAAAGATGATAAGGGAGAAATTTTAGCCCTTTCACCAATTTGTAAACACTTAGGTTGCCAAGTCAGCTTCGGTTCAGATCCGACGCACCCGGAGCAATTCTATTGCCCATGTCACTTCGGTCGGTACACGAAAGATGGCGTCAACGTTCCAGGAACGCCTCCGACGAAACCACTCGATGGTTATGAAATGCAGCAGAAAGATGGTTTCCTCTACCTTGGTAAACCAGTCGAAAGAGGTGCGTAAGCGATGATGCAAAAAATCTATGATTGGATCGATGAGCGCGTTGACATTACGCCGCTCTGGCGAGATATCGCCGACCATGAAGTACCGGAGCACGTCAACCCGGCACATAACTTTTCAGCTTTCGTTTATTGTTTTGGCGGATTGACGTTCTTTACGATCGTCATCCAGATTCTTTCGGGGATGTTCTTGACGATGTATTATGTACCGGACATCATCAACGCACACGCGTCCGTCTACTATCTTCAAAATGAAGTCGCACACGGACAAATCGTTCGTGGTATGCACCACTGGGGTGCGTCGGTCGTTATCGTAATGTTGTTCCTACATACATTACGTGTCTTCTTCACTGGTTCATACAAGAAACCACGTGAATTGAACTGGGTCGTCGGAGTTCTCTTGTTCTTCGTCGTCTTAGCTCTCGGTCTGACAGGATACCTATTGCCTTGGGACATGAAAGCGTTGTTCGCGACAAAAGTTACGATTCAGATTGCTGAAAGTATTCCGGTCATCGGTGGTATCGCGAAGACCCTCCTTGCGGGTGGAGAAATCGTCGGCGCAAGTACAATCGCTCGATTCTTTGCGATTCACGTCTTCTTCCTTCCTGCAGCATTGTTCGTCTTGCTCGGGGCCCACTTCATGATGATCCGTAAACAAGGGATCTCTGGACCACTTTAAACCGACTATCATCTAGACAACAAAAAAGGGGGAGAACACGATGCATCGTGGTAAAGGAATGAAATTCGTCACCGATTCACGGGTGTCGATCAACAACCGGATGCCGAACAAGTCGAAAGACTACTCGGAATATCCAGGTCGAACGGAAGCGTTCTGGCCAAACTTCTTACTTCGCGAATGGATGGTTGGAGCGGTCTTCTTGATCGGCTTCATGACACTGACAATCGTAGAAGCAGCACCACTTCAAAACATTGCCGATCCGACGAATACGTCGTACATTCCACTTCCGGACTGGTACTTCCTATTCCTCTATCAGCTCTTGAAATACCAATTCGCTGCAGGTCCATATATCTTGATGGGAACGGTCATTCTCCCAGGTCTTGCGTTCACAGCACTTCTCGTCGCGCCATGGCTCGACCAAGGTCTTGAACGTCGTCCTGCGAAACGTCCGATCGCAGTCAGCATGATGCTCCTCGCAGTCGTCTCGATCGTCTTCTTGACTTGGGAATCTGTTCAAACGACTCACTGGGATACAATCCATAAACAAGGTGAGTTGACGATGAACGAAGGACCAGAAATTGATACAGCGGCAAAAGGATACGAAATTTATTCGAACCAGTCATGTGTCAACTGTCATGGTAAAAACCTCGAGGGTGGAGCAGCAGCTCCGGCACTCGTCGGTACGAAGAAGACAGAAGAAGAGATTTATGAAATCGCAGATAAAGGGATCGGTTCGATGCCTGCTGGTCAGTACAAAGGATCAGATGCGGATCGTAAAGAACTCGCGAAATTCATCGCTTCATACGGTGAAGGCGGCGAAAACAATAAATAAGCCAAAAGCCGGGGGAGCAATCCTCCGGCTTTTGTCGATGATGAGGTGAAACGATTGCAAGGTATTTTGACATTACTCCGACATAAAGCCGTACTCTGGATTGTCGGGTTGATCAACTTAGCAGGCACATTATACGGTTACTACTGGTATGAACCACAACTTGCGACATCGAAGTGGTATTACTACCCATTTATTCCGGATAGCCCGACAGCATCCCTGTTCTTTACGATCATCGTCTTTTTCTGGATTTTCAGACGACGTTCCCGCCTATTTGAAGCGCTCGCGTTCGTGACATTGATCAAATATGGGGTCTGGGCAGTCGTCATGAATGCGTTGATGTTGAATCAACTCGGAACGGAGGATCCAATCTTAACAGCAATGGCACTGATGTTGATGGTGTCGCACGGAGCGATGGCGTTCCAGGCGTTATTATACAGTCCGCTGATGACGTTTCGCGTCAAGGAGCTTGTCCTCGTCGCCATCTGGGTCATTCACAACGATGTCGTCGATTACGTCCTCGGACAATGGCCGCGTTACCCAGCGCTTGCGGAGCATATCCAGTGGATCGGCTACGGCTCCTTCTGGTTGACCGGATTATGTCTTTTGATGGGATATCTGCTTGTCGCGCGCGATTCAATTGACAATAAGATCACTTGAACATAAAATAGACCTATAATCAAAAAAAGAAAGGAACGATGTCTCGTGGCAAACTATTTGATCTATCTCGCGATCATCATCATCGTCCCGATCTGGGCTCAGATGCGGGTGCGGAGCACCTATAAAAAATATCAAGATGTTCCGATTCAGAGTGGGGTGACGGGAGCGCAGGTCGCAGACTTCATCATGAAGCAGAACGGAATCACGAACGTCCGTCTCGAGCCGATCGGTGGAACGATGTCCGATCATTATGACCCGACGAACAAAGTCGTTCGTTTGTCGGAAGACGTCTATTACGGTTCGACGGTCTCAGCCGTTTCGATTGCAGCGCACGAAATCGGTCACGTCATTCAAGATGCGACGGATTACAACATGATGCGTGTCCGTCACCGGATCGCACCTGTCGCGTCGATCACATCGAACTTATCGTTTCCACTGTTGTTGATCGGTCTGTTCGCTGGTTTCAGTGGTCTTGCGATGCTTGGTGTCGTCTTGATGCTTGGTGCCGTCATCTTCCAACTCGTCACGTTACCGGTCGAGTTTGATGCCTCAAATCGAGCGATGGCGCAGTTGACGGAGCATGGCATCATTGATGCCGAAGAAGAACGTGGTTCACGTCGTGTCTTGAACGCAGCGGCTTGGACGTACGTGGCAGCAACACTCGTTGCTGTTGCCGAGTTCCTTCGTCTCGCACTGCTCGTCTTCAACCCGTCAAGTGATGACTAAAACGAAAAACACGGATTGCTCGTTTGAGCGATCCGTGTTTTTTTACGTTTCTTTGATTGGGACCCGATTTTCGTCGAACGTGAAGCCTTCTCCTGTTACTTCATAGACGTCATGCAACGTGATGAAGGCGTGCTGGTCGACACTTTTAACGAGCGTCTTCAAGCGATTGATCTCATTGCGAGCGACGACGACGTACAGTACTTCGAGATCCCGTCCGGAGTAACCGCCTTTTGCGATCAGACGGGTCGTGCCACGATTCATCGTCGCATGAATACCGTCGGCGATTTCCGTCCGGTGATCACTGATGATCATCGCTGCTTTACCAGCATAAGTGCCCTCCTGCATCCAATCGATGACGCGGGCGCCGACGTAAACGGCAAGTAACGTATACATCGCTTGTTTGTAGTCGAGATACGTCAAGGATGCGACGATGACGAAGAAATCGAAAATCAAGAAAGTTCGACCGATCGACCAACCGAAGTAGCGTTTCGTCAAACGCGCGATGATATCGACGCCACCTGTCGTACCACCATTGTTGAAGATGATACCAAGACCAACGCCGATGAAGACACCGGCAAAAAGCGCAGCAAGCACCATATCGTCGCGCAGGTCGATGACGAGTGGTGAATATTTGGCAATTAATCCATACCAGAAGGAAAAACTGAATGTACCGACCAACGTGTAGACGAAGGTCGTCCGACCAAGAATTTTATAACTGACGAAAAAAAGTGGGACATTCAATACTAAGTTCGTGATCGATGGAGACCATCCGAACAGTCCTTTTAAGATCAAGGTAATCCCAGTAAAACCGCCTTCTGCTAACTCATTTTGAACGTTAAAATGATAAATACCAAAAGCAAAGATGAATGACCCGACCAAAATCCAGAAAATGTTCTGAATCCGAATCGGAAATTGGAATGGAGGTGCCATTTCCGTATGCTCCTTTCAAATCAAGACTCTTTCTCTAGGGTAACGGCACGGTCGGAAAAAGACTAGCTTTTCCTATGAAAATCAGTCGAAAAGTGATCAGTATGGTCATTCCGATTGATATTGCTTAGAATAGAGACGAATAGAAGTCATAAAGAGAGTGTGGTTTTATCATGAAAAAAGCAATTGGGATTCTTTGTTATCCATCCGTCGGCGGGAGTGGGGTCGTCGCGACGGAACTCGGTATGAAATTAGCGGACCGTGGACATGACGTCCACTTCATTACGTCGAGCATGCCGTTTCGCCTGACGGAATATCGGCCAAACATCACGGTACACTTGGTTGAAGTCAACCAGTATTCCGTTTTTAAATATCCACCATACGACATTACGTTGGCGTCAAAAGTCGCAGAAATCATTGATTTATTCGATCTTGATGTCATCCATGCCCATTACGCCGTTCCGCACGCGGTCTGTGCTGATCTCGGACGAAACATGGCAAAGAAAAAAGGCGTCGCCGTCGTGACGACGTTGCACGGGACGGACATCACGGTCATCGGGCAAGACTTAGAGATGCAACCGGCCATTCGGTACGGCATCGAACGATCAGACGCGGTCACGGCCGTCTCCGAGAGTCTAGCGCTTGAGACGAATGCGACGCTTAACGCACACTATGACATCGATGTCATTGCGAACTCGATTGATGAGAGTGTCTATTATCCGATGCGGGATGAACGCTTGAAGCGGCATTACGGCATCGAAGCGGACGAAGTCGTCGTCATTCATATCTCGAACTTCCGACCGGTCAAACGAATCGATGATACGCTTGCGGCGTTCGCCATTGCAGCGAAAGACCGGAAGATGCGTCTATTACTCGTCGGAGATGGTCCAGAGATGGGACAAACGAGACGTCGCGCAAAGGAACTCGGCATTTACGACAAAGTGATCTTTGCAGGTAAACAGGAACATGTCGCGCAATTGCTCGCCATTAGTGATATTCATGTCCTATTGTCTGAAAAAGAAGCGTTCGGACTCGTCGTCCTTGAGGCGATGGCAATTGGTGTCCCGAGTGTCGTCTCGACAGCAGGTGGCTTACCGGAAGTCATCCAGGACGGATTAACCGGATATATCGTTCCGACTTACGACGTCAAAATGGCTGCGGCACGAATCGGTGAACTCGCGGATGACCCGATGTTACGGGAACGGATGGCAGAAGAGGGCATTCGTGATACGCGTCGTCGTTTTGATTCGAATGAGATCGTCCGTCGTTATGAACAAGTCTATGAACGGGTGTGTGCGCGTCATGAACTTGCTTGAAGGCGCACATCATATCATTCAGACGATCGAACAAGCGGGTGGTGAAGCCTATATCGTCGGTGGCGCCGTTCGCGACATGTTACTCGACCGGACACCAGGAGACTATGATTTAGCGAGCTCGATGTTACCGGAACAAATCATCGACTTATTCCCTGTCGTCATTCCGACAGGACTCGAGCATGGAACCGTGACGGTCGTTCTCAACCACGTGCCGTACGAGATCACGACGTTTCGCTCGGAAGCAACGTACAGCGATCGCCGACGACCGGATGCGGTGACGCTTGGCGTTAGTTTGGAAGAGGACTTGACCCGACGTGACTTTACGATCAACGCGATGGCACTCAGACCAACCGGTCGTGTCGATCTGTTCGGAGGAGCGCGTGACATCGAAGAGCGGATCATCCGGACGGTCGGCGAACCAGCCGAACGTTTTAATGAAGATGCGCTTCGAATGATGCGGGCGTTCCGCTTCATGAGCCAACTGGATTTCTCGCTTGACGAGGCAACTGAACAAGCGATTGTCGAACTCGCTCCGCACCTAGCGGCCGTTGCGATTGAGCGGATTGCGATCGAGTTCGAGAAACTCTTACTTGGTCCTGGAAAACAGCGGGCGTTACAGGCGATGCTCCGGACTGGAATCGAACGCTACCTCCCCGGCATGACTTCAGAAATCGTCACAGGACTCGCGCAGCAGTCGTTTCAGGGTGTTTCAAAGGATGCTGTCTGGACACTCGTACTCGATGCCGGTCTCGCGAAAGATCAATTGACACGCTGGAAACGATCGAAACATCAAGTGCAGCTCGCAACGCGTTTAATACCTCTGTTACACCGACCGTTACAAGACTGGGATCGTTATCAATTGTCGGACGAAGAACTGATGATCCTTCGGGAAATGACAGGAACGGATTATCCAGAGCGATCAGACTTACCGATTCGCAGTCGTAAAGAGCTCGCTGTAGACGGAAAAGACATGATCCGCCTCGGTCTCCAAAAACAACAGATCAAAGAAGCACTTTTGCATTTGGAATACAGTGTCGTCACCCGCGCTTGCCCAAACGACCGCGTAACATTATTGAAGGAGGTAGAGCGATGGCGCACTCAGTCCGAGAACAAATCTTGATCGCACTTCGTCAGCGGACGTGGTACTCCGGACAGGAATTAGCAGAGACGTTAAATATTTCACGTACCGCTATTTGGAAACATATGCAAACTTTGAAGGAAGAAGGATACCAGATCATCTCGAATAAAAAACAAGGCTATCAATTAGTCGATGAAGGCGATTTGCTGACACCGATTGCGATTGAACAATGGTTAACGACAGAACGTCTTGGTCGCCACATCCTTCATTTCGAAGAACTGGACACGACGCAGCGGATTGCACATGAGCAAGCGCAACAGCAAGCGCAGGAAGGAACACTCGTCGTATGCGATCACCAGACGAATGGACGCGGACAGCTAGGGAGAACGTGGCATGAGGCGAAAAATGAGGGCATCGCGATGAGTCTACTCGTCCGACCAGATGTACCGATGCACCAAGCAGGTCAATTAACGCTCGTAGCAGGTATTGCACTTGCACAGTCTCTCCGGACATTCGATGTTCCAGTTACGATTAAATGGCCGAACGACATCTTGATCAACGGTCGTAAGGTGGCAGGCATTTTGACGGAAATGCAGACCGAGGCGGATCGGATCAGTTCAGTCATCATTGGCATCGGCATCAATGTGCATCACGAGCAGTTTCCGGAAGGGATCGAGGACCGTGCTACCTCGCTCGTCCGAGAATCAGGAAGAACTTTCCGACGTGCGGAGGTCGTCGCGACTTTCTTGAATCGATTTGAACGACTATACACGCAGTGGCTCGAGCTAGGATTCGGATCTTTCGTCTCGGAGTGGGAAACACTCGCAGATCGCTTACATGAACGAGTGACGCTACGGACACGTCAGATGACCGCTTCCGGAACATTGCTCGGTATTGACGAGACGGGTACGATTCGGATTGAGACGGAAACGGGGGAGACCCGTTTCCATTCGGCAGAGCTGATTTACTGGGAAAAAGAATAAAGGTTTGAATCAGACGGTTTGCAGAGAGCTTTTCCCCTCATGTATAATAAAGCCACGGATGGTATCCGCTTGCCGGAACCATACCGAATTGACAGGTGCCAGTTTTAGCTGTTTCAACTGCCTTGATCTTAACGGACAGGGACAGAAGGACGATATTCAATTATTCCGCCTTCTTTTCCGCATGCATTTATTTTGGAGAAGAAGGCGTTTTCCTTTTGTCCTCCATACACACGTAAGGAGAGAACACGATGCACACAATGGGTCCATTACTCAAAAAACAACAAGCTGGAGAGAAGCTCGTCATGTTGACGGCGTATGATTATCCTTCAGCAAAACTATCGGAAGCAGCAGGAGTCGATATGTTGCTCGTCGGCGATTCCCTCGGGAACGTCATCCTCGGCTATGATTCAACGATTGCTGTCACGGTCGACGACATGGTTCATCATGCGCGCGCGGTACGCCGCGGCGCACCACAGACGTTCATGATCGTCGATATGCCGTTCGCAAGTTATCATGGTTCATTTGATCGCACGCTTGAATCAGCGGCGCGTATCTTCCAAGAATCGCAGGCAGATGCCTTGAAGCTGGAAGGGGCAGGGGAGATCTTAAAGACGATTCGTCGTTTGACGGACGCTGGGATGCCTTGCGTCGCGCATCTCGGATTAACACCACAATCCGTTGGTGTCCTTGAAGGATTCAAAGTCCAAGGGAAATCATTAGAAGCAGCCGAACAACTGATTGCAGACAGTTTGGAAGCAGAGCGTGCCGGAGCTAAGATGCTCGTCCTCGAATGTGTGCCGCATCCGCTCGCGAAACGCATTCAAGAGCTCCTCTCGATTCCGGTCATCGGAATCGGTGCCGGTGCAGACGTCGCCGGTCAAGTACTTGTCTATCATGACATCTTGACGTATGGTGTCGGTCGTTTACCGAAGTTCGTCAAAGCGTACACGGATTGGAATACTTCAGGAACGGAAGCGATCGCTGCTTACGTCAAAGACGTCAAAGCCGGTGCCTTCCCTGAACTAGCACACTCGTTCCAGATGGACGAAGAACTGATTGGTGCGCTTTATGGAGGGACTAAAGAATGAAAATCATCCAGGACGTCCAGACGTTACGCGAACGTTTAGCGGGAGCCGGTTCAATCGGTTTTGTACCGACGATGGGATTCTTGCATGAAGGGCATGCCTCCTTGCTCAAACAAGCACGACAAGAGAACGATGTCGTCGTCTTGAGTATTTTCGTCAACCCGACACAATTCGGACCAAACGAAGATTTGGATCGTTATCCACGAGACGCGGAACGCGATCAGAAGATCGCGGAGGCAGAAGGGGTCGATTATCTGTTTTATCCGACGAACGAGACGATGTATCCGCTGGATATGGCTCGTGTTACGGTCCGCTCCGGTGATGATGTCTTATGCGGCGCATCACGACCAGGACATTTTGATGGTGTGTTGACGGTCGTCAGCAAACTATTGAACGTCGTCCGTCCAACCCGTGCATATTTCGGTTTAAAGGATGCACAACAGCTCGCATTGATTGAAGCGTATGTCGCTGATTACTTTGTTCCGGTTGAGATCGTCCGTTGCCCGATCATTCGCGAAGCGGATGGTCTAGCGAAATCGTCACGCAATGTCTATCTATCGGAAACAGAGCGGGCGCAAGCACCGGGCATCCAGCAGGCGTTGCAACAAGCGAAACAAGCACTCGATCAAGGGGTGCCTGTTGAAACGGTTCTCGATCGGACTCGCGAAGCACTTCAATTCGAAGGGACGACAATCGATTACGTCGAAGCCGTCGACTATCCATCACTAGGACCCGTTACGGAACAAACGACTACGATTCTCTTAGCTGTCGCCGTGCAGTTTGCATCGGCACGCTTGATCGATAATTTACTATATACGAGAGGAGCATGACGATGTTACGCACATTCATGCACGCTAAACTACACAAAGCTCGGGTCACCGAGGCAAACTTACACTATGTTGGTTCGATTACGATCGATGAAGATTTACTCGATGCTGTCGGGATTCTTGAAAATGAAAAAGTCCAAGTGACGAACAATCAGAACGGTGCACGGATTGAAACGTATGCGATTAAAGGTGCTCGTGGTTCAGGTGTCATCTGTTTGAACGGTGCGGCAGCTCGCCATTTCCAAGTCGGAGATGAGGTCATCATCATGGCGTACGCACAACTATCGACGGAAGAAATCGCGACACATGTTCCAAAAGTGGCTGTTCTAAATGAACAGAACGACATCAAACAAATGTTGTCTCAAGAAATCGCCCACACGATCTTATGAAATTTTAGAGACCCGATCATGTCAGCGGGTCTCTTTTTTGTTAAGATGAAGAATGAAATGCCATCCGGTCATGGAGAGGATGGATAAAAGGTGGAGGATCAGTGTTGAAGAAAAAGTACGTCGTAGTCGACCTGGAAACGACAGGTCATTCCATAAAGGCTGGCGATGAGATGATTGAGATCGGCATGGCGGTCATTGAAGATGGACAGTTGACAGAACAATTGTCTGCCTTCGTGCGTCCGACCCAACCGATTCCTCCATTCATTTCCCAGTTGACGGGCATCACGGATGAGGATGTCAAAGAGGCCGAGACATTCGATGTCATCGCACCGCGTGTCTTATCATTGCTCGACGGTGGTGTCTTCGTCGCACATAATGTGCAGTTCGATTTAAACTTCTTAAACGATGCGTTAGAAGAGGAAGGATACTTGCCGTACACAGGTCCTGTCATCGATACGGTCGAACTCGCACGAATCTTACTTCCGACAGCAGAAAGCCACGCGCTGTCGCATCTGTCAGAGTCATTACACCTTGCCCATCAAGAAGCGCACCGGGCAGGGAGTGACGCTTCGGCGACGGCTGAATTGTTGCTTGAACTACTCAAACGACTACATACGTTGCCGCTTGAGACATTGAAGCACTTAAGACGTTTATCACCACGCCTGTTCAGTGCCATCGAAGAGGAAATCGACCATGCGATTCGTTTAGTCGGCATCGAGGAGGATTCACAGTTTGATCGTTTTCGAAAAATCGCTTTGAAAAAGCGTCAGACGATCGAACGCTTAACGCATCCGCCCGTTCTTGAACCGTTCGGACCATTCGTTGATGAATTGAATGCCGTGACGTTCCCTCGTCTATTCGAAGGATATGAAGAGCGACGTGGGCAGCTCGAGATGATGCGTCATGTCTATCAATCGCTCGATCAAGAAACGCCGTTACTCGTCGAAGCGGGAACGGGAACCGGGAAATCGCTCGGTTATCTTGTTCCGGCAGCGCATTACGCGCTCGAACATGAAGTCCCGATCGTCGTCAGTACGCACACGATTCAATTGCAGGAGCAATTGTTCGCGCGTGATTTACCGCTCTTGCGTCAACTGTTCGATGCGCCGGTCCAGATTGCATTGCTTAAGGGACGAAGTAACTATATTGATTTACGGAAATTCGAATTTTTCTTGAATGATCAAGAGGATGCTTATAACTTCACGCTCGCAAAAGCGATTCTGCTCGTCTGGTTGACGGAGACGGAAACGGGAGATTTAGAAGAAGTCAGCTTACCAGGCGGTGCAGCGCAAGGCAATATCGGCATTAAACAGTTGATCCAGTCTGATAGCCAATCGCAGCTCGGACGATTTGACCCGTGGTACAGCCGGGACTTCTTCCAACATGCGATTCGCCAAGCAAAGGATGCGACGATCATCGTCACGAACCATGCCTTGTTGTTTAGTGACCTGCAGTTCGAAGCAGGGGTCTTACCGAAAGGAAGTCCGTTGATTCTTGACGAGGCACACCAAATCGAAGAAGTCGCGAGCCATCATTTTGGTCTCGTCTTTGATGGACATACGTTTGATCGTCTGTTCCGACAACTCGGGTATTCGTCCGATAAAAAATTATTACACCGCTTGCTCGATCTGTCGGAAGAATGGGATATCGCCGAGATGGTCGAAGCCCATAGTGAGACGGTCGATGAGGCGCTGACGACGTTACTCGAAGAAGCAGACGGTCTATTGATGATCATTCAAGCGTACGGGCTTGAACTGGCTTCCCGCAAAGCAAGACGGGAAGGAATGGTCAGCATTCGCTTCAAGCGACTCGACCGTTCGATGCGTGCCGTCCAAGAAAGTGCCAAGCGGGTTGAATTGGTGTTGCGGCGTTTGCGTCAAGCAATCCGGGCGATTCATAAACTGTTCCATGAACACCGGGAGCAGATGAGTTATCGCGAACGTTCACTCGTCGCGGATTTAAAAGCGATCACGTCACAAATCGAAGAAGCGGAGCTCGCCATCTTCGAGACGATGCTTGCCCCGCACGATGAGACGGTATCTTGGATCGAGACGTCCGTTAAGAACCGGAAACTGACACGGGTCTACACACAACCAATCGACATTTCAGAACGATTGCGACGCGACGTCTTTTCGAAACGGACGTGTATCCTGACGTCTGCGACGTTGACTGTCTCGAACAAGTTCCAGTTCATTGAGAACCGTTTAGGGCTCGATGCGTTCGAGACACGTCGTTTCGTCGTTCCGTCGCCGTTCGGATATGCTGATAACGTGCGATTGATGATTCCGACGGATCTCCCGCTCCTACAGGATGTACCATTGCCGGAATTCGCAGAGACGATTGCGGAAGCCATCTTACAAATCGCAGAGGTGACGGAAGGACGGATGCTCGTCTTGTTTACCTCAAATGACTTGCTAAGACTGACGCATGAAGCGACGAAGCCGTTACTACCTGACCGGTTTACGTTACTCTCGCAAGGGGTCACGCAAGGTTCACGGCAACGACTGATGAAACAGTTCAAGCAACTCGACGCCTGTATCTTGTTCGGGACGGCTAGCTTTTGGGAAGGGGTCGATATCCCAGGAGATGATCTCAGTTGTCTCGTCATCGTCCGACTACCGTTCGCGCCACCAGATCAACCGATCGTCCAGGCACGCTCGGAACGGATCGAAAAACTCGGGAAATCATCATTTTTCGAATACAGCTTACCGCAAGCGATCATTCGCTTTAAGCAAGGCTTTGGTCGCTTGATCCGGACGACGAACGACCGAGGTGTCGTCTTCGTACTTGATCGCCGGATTGAGACGACGCGTTATGGAAAACGGTTCGTCACGAGTCTGCCGAAAGTACCTGTTTTATCAAAACCGCTTGATGAACTGACGGCAGAACTAGAATTGTTCTTGAATGATGGCGATTAAGTCTATTCAGATAAACCCTATCGCATTATAATAGATAGAGAAAAATGAGGGAGGACATACAGATGGATTCAAAAATTGAAACACTTGCGACCGTCAAAGTGAACCGCCATGACGATACGTATAAAATCGTCGACTTGTTGAATCGGACACTGAAAACGGAAGATTTAATGTTCGGTCTTGCTCTCGATGAAAAAGACAAGGAGCAGATGGTCTTTACCATCTACCGCACATGAAGTGGAAAATCACGCTTGGTCTGCTAAGTGCACTCATCCTTTTGACTGTACTTGGCACCGCCGTTTATCAGGTGACGATCGCTGAGGCAAAAGACCGGGAACAGAGCGTCGCCGAACAAGCAGAGGCGCGTCTGAAAAAAGAACTCAAACCGACGGACGTCCGGTTCGAATCTGTCTTTAACGGGAAACGTCAATATGTCGTTTTTACGATGAAGCAGAACGAACAGGCGGTACGGGCGTTCGTTCCGAAAAAAGGAACGATTGAGACACGACCAGTTGCTGATGGTATTGCCATCAAAACGGTCATCGCGGATCATCCGGAACTAGGAGACATCGTGTCTGCTAAGTACGGCTTTGAGGATCGTGCCGTCATCGAGATCGTTTCAAAGACGACGACAGGTTATGATTATTCGTATTACACGTATCAAGAAGGTTCTTTCATCAAACGATTACGAATCAAGTAAAGGGAGTGGGCGACATGTTATCGAAACGCGTACGACAATTGACACCATCTACGACGCTAGCCATCACAGCGAAAGCCAAGGCACTACGTGAAGAAGGTCAAGACATCATCGGTTTAGGTGCGGGAGAGCCCGACTTCAATACACCGGAATTCATCATCCAAGCAGCATTCGAGGCAGCAGAAGCGGGCGATACGAAGTATACGCCGTCTGGCGGAACGGTTGCCTTGAAGGATGCAATCATCGAAAAGACACGCCGTGACTTATGGATGCCATACGAACGCTCAGAAGTCATGGTCGCTTCAGGAGCAAAGCATGCACTATCAACGTTGTTCCAAGCGATTCTCGATCCAGGCGATGAAGTCATCGTCCCAGCACCATACTGGGTCAGTTATCCAGAGCAAATTAAACTCAGTGACGGCGTACCGGTCATTTTAGAAACGGACGAATCGTCTCGCTTCAAAGTGACACGGGAATTGCTCGAGCAACACATTACCCCAAAAACGAAAGCACTCGTCTTGAATTCACCATCGAATCCGACAGGAATGGTCTATTCGAAAGAAGAGCTCGAGATGGTAGCAGATGTTGCGATCAAGCACGATCTACTCGTCATCAGTGACGAGATTTATGAAAAGTTGCTCTATAACGGTGCGACACATATTTCGATCGCGTCCTTGCCAGAGATGCGCGAACGGACGGTCATCATCAATGGTGTCTCGAAGTCCCATGCGATGACAGGCTGGCGGATCGGGTATGCAATCGGACCGAAAGAGATCATCTCAGCGATGACGAACTTAGCGAGCCATTCGACGTCGAACCCGACATCGATTGCGCAAGCAGCATCGGTTGCTGCGTATGCAGAAGGCGATGCACCGGTCGAAGCGATGCGTGTCATCTTTGAGGAACGACTTGAGAAAATCTATGCACGACTCATTGAAATCAAAGGATTGACGTGTCTGAAGCCAGAAGGGGCATTCTACTTGTTCCCACATGCAAAGCAAGCTGCCGAGATGTGTGGATTCGATAATGTCGATGACTGGTGTACAGCTGTTTTATCTGAAGCGAAGGTCGCCTTGATTCCAGGTTCAGGATTTGGTGCACCGGACTATGTTCGCCTATCTTACGCGACGGATCCGGCACGTGTCCTAGAGGCACTCGACCGGATTGAAGGATTCATCACGGCACATACAGCCGTTTAATAGAGAGAGGATGTTGACTGTTGAAAGCAATGATTCGGGATGTAAACAAATATGTAGGAGAAGAAGTGACGATCGGGTGTTGGTTAGCAAACAAACGCTCAAGCGGTAAAATCGCCTTCCTCCAACTTCGGGATGGCTCTGGATTCATGCAGGGTGTCGTCGTCAAAGAAACAGTCGGCGAAGACTTATTCAAACAAGCAAAAGGCTTAACGCAGGAATCATCACTATGGGTGACAGGTGTCATCAAATCAGATGGCGGTCGGACAGCGATCGGTCATGAAATGGAAATTTCAAAAATCGAAGTCATCCATGAAGCAATCGATTATCCGATCACACCAAAAGCACACGGAACGGACTTCTTGATGGATAACCGTCACCTCTGGTTGCGTTCAAAGCGTCAGCATGCGGTCATGGTCGTTCGGAACGAATTGATTCGTGCAACGTACGAATTCTTTAACCAAGAAGGATTCATCAAAGTGGATCCGCCAATCTTGACAGGTAGCGCACCAGAAGGAACAACAGAATTGTTCCACACGAAATATTTCGATGAAGATGCGTACCTTTCACAATCGGGTCAGCTTTACATGGAAGCGGCAGCAATGGCACTTGGAAAGGTCTTCTCGTTCGGTCCAACGTTCCGTGCTGAAAAATCAAAAACACGTCGTCACTTGATCGAATTCTGGATGATGGAGCCTGAGATGGCATTCCACGATCACGAGATGAACCTCGAAGTCCAAGAAAACTATGTTTCGCACCTTGTGCAATCAGCACTGAAAAACTGTCGTGCGGAACTTGAGTTGCTTGGACGTGACTTGACGGTCCTTGAAAACATTAAAGCACCGTTCCCGCGCGTCAAGTACACGGAAGCAATCGACATGCTCAAGGAGCAAGGATTCGACGATATCGAATTCGGCGATGACTTTGGTGCACCACACGAGACAGCAATCGCAAACAGCTTCGCACGTCCTGTCTTCATCACGCACTGGCCAAAAGCAATCAAACCGTTCTACATGAAAGAAGATCCGGAAAACCCAGACTTCGTCTTGTGTGATGATTTGATTGCCCCTGAAGGATACGGGGAAATCGTCGGTGGTTCACAACGTGAAGAAGATCATGAAAAACTCCTCGCTGAGATGAAGAAACATGGTCTTGACGAGACAGGTGCTTATAAATGGTATCTCGAAACACGCCAATACGGTTCTGTTCCACACAGTGGCTTCGGTCTTGGTTTAGAGCGGACAGTCGCTTGGATCACAGGTGTCGAGCACGTTCGGGAAACAATTCCGTTCCCACGTTTGCTAAACCGCCTCTATCCATAAGCAGTAAGGAAAAACATCGACCCATCGTCTCGACGGGTCGATTTCTTGTTTAGACTAGAGAATCGAGGAAATACGATGAATCATAATTTAGTGCAATTATTCGAGGAAGGGACGGTCGTCTTACCGAAACGATTGTTCACCGAGGCAAAACGGTTAGGCATCAGTTTTGTCGAGTTCACGTTAATTGGTCAATTGTTTGCTTGCCGGGCAGAAGGCATGGAGATGCCGTCACCGGAAGAGTTAAGTAATCGACTTGGACTATCCGAGACGGAAACGATCGAGACGACACTCGGTTTATTACAAAAAGGATTACTGGCAATGGAGAACGTCAACGGGTCTGAACGTTATTCGCTTGTTCCGCTTTACGAAAAGCTGATGGCACCACCGGAACAGGAAGCACCGAACTTTGATACGATCAATCCGTCCGTCTTCCAACAATTCGAGCGGGAACTCGGGATGATGTCACCGTTTCAGATGGAGCAGATCATTCAGTGGTTGACGATCGAGAACATTTCGGAAGAGCTAGTACTTGCCGCACTTCGAGAAGCGGTCTATCATAATGTCCGCAAAATGACCTATATCAATCAAATTTTACGGACGTGGGAACGTGAAGGGATCAAGACGCTTGAGGATCTCGCAGGGCGGGGAGGTTAAGGAAATGTTACGAAAGGCAGAAATCGATCGGATTGAAGCAACGTTAGAAGAGATGTTTCCAGATGCATTTTGTGAGTTGATTCATCGCAACCCGTTTGAACTGGTCGTAGCGGTTGCACTCAGTGCACAAGCGACCGACGTACTTGTCAATCAGGTGACGCCTGGGTTGTTCGCAGCGTATCCGGATCCTGCGTCGCTTGCTGCGGCACCCGTTGAGAAAATCGAGGACAAAATCAAACGACTTGGATTGTACCGGAATAAAGCCAAAAACATCAAGGCGCTTGCGGCACAGCTCCTTGCGCAACACGACGGAGAAGTCCCGACGGAACGCGCCGGGCTCGAAGCCTTACCTGGCGTAGGACGCAAGACGGCGAACGTCGTCTTGTCTGTCGCCTTTGATGTACCGGCCTTTGCGGTCGATACACATGTCGAACGTGTCTCGAAACGCCTCGGGATCTGTCGCTGGAAGGATAATGTCACGCAGGTCGAAGCAACACTGATGCGTCGTTTCAAACGGGAGCGTTGGTCAAAGCTCCATCATCAATTCATCTTCTTTGGACGTTATCACTGCAAGGCACAACGTCCGAACTGTGAAGCGTGCCCGTTACTCGACATGTGTCGAGAAGGGAAAAAACGGACAAAAGGAATAGCTACACCCTAAAAAGGGACAGACTCAAAAAAAGAATGACTCGTCACACGCAACTCCTACAGGAAAAGCGCATTTTGCGCTGTTAGAGACAAACAAGACCTGGGGAAAGAGCGTGAAAAGACGAGTCATTCTTTTTTATTAGATAAGGGTGACAGATCATTCTGCCACCCTTATCTTTATAGAGACTAATTTTTGAGTCATTACCCATTCCAAGGAGTATCGGACCATTCACGACGCTTTTTCGTGATCGGTACTTTTTTGAATCCCCAGTTTCGGAAATCTTGGTCCGGACTATCGCGTCGAATGTAAATCTTATCTTTGATGGCTTTAAAAATCCGGTTTTCGTCCCCATAATGGACAAACCGTGGTTTTACCTCGATGACACCACGACGGACGCGAGATAAAGGTAAGCAGACCAAGTCGGCAATCTCAAGACCAGATTGGTAGAGGTCGCTGTCTTTTTCAGCAAAGATGAAGCCTTTGATTTTTTGACGGCTTTTTTCGACGTCGAGATGGACCGTTCCCGAATTGAAGATATCGAAGAACGCCTTTTGAATGAGCAAGTTTTGATAATCATCACGGCTTTCAAGAACGACACGCGCACTCGTTGCTTCTGTCTCATCGAGGAAGGAATAAAACGACTTCATCAGATGGGCGAAGGCAACGACATACGGATCCTTTGGTGTCGAGAAGAAGTCTTGTAGCTTCTGTTTATCGACTTCGACGCTGACGATCGTACAATCGATATCAACTAAAAATTCTGGTAAAGCGATCCAGAAATGACGTAACATATCGATCGTGATACCATCTTCTTTACCATACGGATGCTCAGCTTTTAAAATCTCCTTCAAATGAAGGGGAATATGCGGATCTTCAAAAACTTTTGCCTTAAAATCCATCAAACGTTGACGAAGCGGACTTGGTTCACCGGTCTCGTCCGAATCGATGGCATATTTATATTCCATCAAGACACCCGTTAAGTTGAATTGTGTATTACCCTTCGGTGTCCCAGTTTCGTCGACGAACATGATGTATTTCTTCGGGGCAGGGGTCGAATTCTTAGGAAATCCTTTGACGTCAACGCCTTTGACGTTCGATTGTACCCGTTTGTTCAAATGAATCTCCTCCAATTGCACAATAATTACACAGTCTTTTCGAAAGAAATGCTCTTGATGCCACTTTACACGCTAGGCGGCTGAAAAGCTATAGCCTGATAAGTGAAACCGTAGAAACATTCCTTCGTATGATTAGGTGTTCGACTTAAGGAAGATAATTCCTGTTTTTTAATCGTTATTCTTCACCATTCATCAAGCGATCGATATAACGAACGGATTTAATCGTTTCATTGAAGCGCTTCAGACTCGTTTTCGGCTGAAATGCTTGGACGGAAATTTGCTTCAATTGATCAACGGCGCTTTCGACCATGCTAGGTCGTAAGTAAGGACTATCTTGGGCATTCGTTTGCCACTGTGCAATCAGTTGATCCGCTCGTTCAACGAACGGTACGACGTCTCGATTGAAGTCATATTCGGTTCCGGCACGTCCTTCTTGATAAATACGTTCAATCTCTTGTAATAACGGTTCAATTGTCATTGGTTTTTAACTACTCCTCTCGGCCGATACGGTACAATCACATATCATGGTACAATAAACGCGATAGGAGGGGAATCGTTTTGAATTACCCGAACGGTAAAAAATTTCAAAAGCCACTCGAGTCGCATGGAACCCGAATCAAGAAGGCGCGATCAACCGATTCCACCTTTTCGAATCGAGGGATGACGCTCGAAAAATTATTGAATGAAAGTAATACGTTTTACCTGACCCATAATCGGGCAATCATTCACAAGAAACCCACTCCGTTACAAATCGTCCAAGTTGATTATCCGAAACGGTCGGCAGCGGTCGTCAAGGAAGCCTATTTCAAGCAACCGTCGACGACGGACTATAACGGTGTTTATCGCGGAAAATATATTGATTTCGAAGCGAAGGAGACGACGAATAAAACGTCCTTCCCGATAAAAAATTTTCACCCCCATCAAATCGCACACATGCGTCAATGTGTCGAACATGGAGGAATTTGTTTTGTCATCATTCGTTTCAGTCTGTATAATGTGCAATATGTGCTTTCAGTCGAGCACGTGTTCCCCTGGTGGGATCAGCTAGAAAGCGGACGAAAATCAATTCCGCTGACGGTCATTGAACGAGACGGTATCAAAGTCGAGACTGGCGCGTACCCTGCCATCGATTATTTAAAGGCAGTGGACGAACTATATTTCAATTCAGACACTTTTTGATTGAAGGAGAAGGATAGCATATGGAAAGAAGTCGTGTCGCACGTCGTGAAGAGACGAAGTCATCTGAGAAAAAGATGAAACGGACGAAACGTCCCCAAAAGAAAAAGTCAGGTGGAGGTTCCGGTGGGAAAGGTCCACTTTGGAAAAAGTTATTGCTGATCGCTACCGGATTATTCATCGTCATGATGTTAGTCGGAGGCGGATTTGCCGCTTACGCGATTGCTACGGCACCTGAGCTCGATGAGACAGAACTTCGAGATGCTCTGCCATTGAAAATCTATGCGAGCAATAAGGAAGAGATTACGAAAGGCGGAACGAGTCGAGAATACGTGTCAATCGATGAAGTACCGGAAGTCGTTAAAGACGCATTCATCTCGATTGAGGACCGTCGTTTCTATCAGCACAACGGAATCGATTTCCGTCGTCTGGGCGGAGCCATCATCGCGAACGTGACGGATGGTTTCGGATCGGAAGGAGCTTCGACGATCACACAACAGGTCGTCAAACAATCATTCCTTAGCTTCGATAAAACGGTCACGCGGAAAGTCCAAGAACAATGGCTCGCAATTCGTTTAGAGCAGGACTATACAAAAGATCAAATTTTAGAGATGTACTTGAACAAAAACTACTACGGTCAAAACTCGTTTGGGATTCAGACGGCTTCAAAAGCTTACTTCAACAAATCAGTTGATAAGTTGAATTACGCGGAAGCTGCGATGCTCGCAGGACTGCCACAACGTCCGACCGCATACGATCCAATTAAAGGAGATCCAAAACTGACGAAATGGCGCCAGACACAAGTTCTTGATGCGATGTTGACGACAGGCGTCATCTCACAAGCGCAACGAGACAAGGCAGTCAAACAACCGATCTCAAAATTAATCAATCCGGCGCCAAAGTCGACGAAGGATGAATCGTACGACAGCGTCATCTTCGATATGGTATCAAAAGAGTTAGAAGATGATTTTGGTTTAGAAGGAAAAGACATCTACGGTCAAGGGTTGAAGATCTATACTTCGATCGATAAACCGATGCACGACTATATGAATGAAGCGATCAAGAAAGATCAAATCGTTCAATTACCGGAATATGCGGAAACAGCTGCGACAGCGGTCAACACGCAAACTGGAGAAATCCTTGCGGTCGTTGATGGTAAAAATCCAGGTAAAGGCACAGCGCGACGAAACTTTGCGAATGAACCGCATCAACCGGGATCATCCGCAAAACCATTCTTCGCTTACGGACCAGCGATTGAAAATGATAAGTGGTCGACTGCGAAACAATTGACGGATAAACCAACAGAAGTCAACGGCAAAGAGATTGGAAACTATTATGATGGATACCGTGGCACGAACACGATCCGCCACTGGTTAAAAATCTCGGCAAACACACCGGCCATCCAAACGTATCAAGAAATCGGCGGTGATTCAGTCGAGGCGTTCGCTGAAAAATCTGGCTTGAAGATGAAAGACGATGAGTCGATTTCGCCTGCGTATGCGATTGGTGGGATGAAACACGGTTTCAATACGACACAGATGGCAGGAGCTTATGCCACACTCGGTAATGGTGGCGATTATATCAAACCGCACGTCATCAAATCGATTGAGTATAGTGATGGATCTAAAATCAAATCACCGATCAAATCGAAAAAGGCAATGGAAGACTACACAGCGTATATGTTGACGGACATGCTGCGTGACGTCTTAAAACCAGGTGGTACGTTCCCGAGTGCTGGATTGTCATTTGATGCAGCCGGTAAAACAGGAACGACGAATGCCTATAAAGATGTCTGGTTCGCAGGATATACATCGGATGTCTCAATCAGTGTCTGGACAGGGACAACGAAATCCGGAAACAACAATGGAGCCGGACTTAGCGGTCCGTACAACAGTACGATGGCACAGCAAATCTGGAAAGATTTCATCACGAAGACACGTGATCGTACGCCAGCACCATTTGAACAACCTAGTTCTGTCCTCAGTATCGGAAATGAATTGTACGTGAAAGGGACGAAGGAACCTGTCGTTGAAAAAAAGACGGTACCCGCTCCGACTGGATTACAAGCATCTTACGATGAAGACACAAAGAGCGGTGAACTGACTTGGAACTATAATGACGCCGCGCTTCGTGCCAATGGGTATGACGATGTATCGTTTGAAGTGACGATGACAGATGCTGACGGTGAAACATCGACGATTGGTACGAGCACGACGAATCGAATTGCCATCAATGGTTTGAAACCAGGACGGTCAACGTTCCAAGTCGTAGCGAAAGCGTCTGGAGAGGAATCTGGTCCGGTCTCGACGACGGTAACGGTTACCGATCCTGAAGCAGAAGAACCGACGACGGATGAACCATCGACGGATGAACCTGCAACGGACGAACCATCGACAGATGAACCGACGACGGATGAACCTGCAACGGACGAACCATCGACAGATGAACCGACGACGGATGAACCTGCAACGGACGAACCGACAACGGACGAACCGACGACGGACGAGCCGACGACGGATGAACCGGCAACGGATGAACCGGCAACGGATGAACCGACGACGGACGAACCAGCAACAGATGCACCGAATTCGAATGATGGAGCAAACGCGCAAAACAATTCGAATGGTTCGACGGAACGAAACAACAATACCAACAATCCGAATAACAATGGAGATGACTCTGAAGATTAATAAAGGAGCGTCACTTGTAAAGTAGACAAGACCAAAGACGAGTAGTTCGTTCTTTGGTCTTGCCTCTTTTTTTGTATAATGAGAAGTGGAAGGAAGTGAAGGCATGCAAGCGAAACAAACGCTCGTTGCATTTCTCGAAGAATTGAAACAGGACCGCTCGTTCATGGAGCGGATTACGTATATGAAAACGATGGAAGCGACAGCTGGGCGGTATGTCGATTTTCCAGAACGACTACCGGAGCGTTTACGACAAGCTCTTCGAACACGTGGGATCACGCAATTGTACCGTCACCAAGGGTTAGCGTTTGAACGTGTACAAGCGGGAGAGTCGACGGTCATCGTCACACCGACTGCCTCCGGAAAGACCTATTGTTTTAACTTACCGGTCTTATCGCACCTGCTCGAGCATCCGAACGCGCGGGCATTATATCTCTATCCGACAAAAGCCCTCGCACAGGATCAAAACAGTGAATTACTTGAATTGATCGATCAATTAGAGGCGCCGATCCGATGTTTTACCTATGACGGAGATACGTCACCGACGATTCGAACAAAAGTACGAAAAGCTGGTAATATCGTCATCACGAATCCGGATATGCTACATTCCGGCATCCTACCACACCATACGAAATGGATCGAACTGTTCGAGAACTTGAAGTATATCGTCATTGATGAATTACACACATATCGTGGTGTGTTTGGTAGCCATGTCGCCAATGTCATTCGTCGCCTGCGACGGATTTGTCGGTATTATGGTAGTGATCCCGTCTTCATCATGACGAGTGCGACGATCGCCAATCCGCAGGAACTAGCAGAACGACTGACAGAAAAAACAGTCGGTTTGATTGATGATAACGGTGCGCCAACAGGACGTAAACATTTTCTCGTCTATCAACCACCCATCGTCAACGCACAACTCGGCATTCGACGTTCAGCGACGCTTGAGACGAAACAACTGGCGATGCGCTTCATCAAGAAAAAGTTCCAAACGATCGTCTTTGCACGGTCACGCGTTCGCGTTGAAGTCTTACTGACGTATCTACGAAGCATCTATCCTCATGAACTCGGTCCTCGATCCATCGAAGGGTACCGGGGCGGTTATTTGCCGAGTGAGCGACGGGATATCGAACGACGGTTGCGTCAAGGAGAAATCACCGGTATCGTCTCGACGAATGCCCTTGAACTTGGTGTCGACATCGGTCAACTGCAAGTCTGTATCATGAATGGTTATCCGGGAACGATTGCTTCGCTCTGGCAACAGGCAGGGCGTGCGGGACGTCGACAAGATGATGCACTAATCATTCTCGTCGCTTCTTCCGGTATGCTCGATCAATATGTCGCAGAACGACCAGAGTTATTCTTGAATCAATCCCCTGAAGCAGCCCGACTTGATCCGGATAATCTGATCATTGCCGTCGATCACGTCAAATGTGCAGCGTTTGAACTGCCTTTTACGAAAGGAGAATCATTTGGGACTCTCGAGACGGAAGATATCCTCGAATACTTAGTCGAAGAGCGTGTCCTGCACGAACGTGGCGATCGATTTTATTGGATGAACGATGCGTTTCCGGCTCATGGAATATCGCTTCGGTCGAGTGATCAAGAGAACGTCATCATCGTCGATCAGACCGAGGTACCGAATCGAGTCATCGGTGAAATGGATACGTTTAGTGCGATGACATTGTTACATGACGAGGCCATTTATCTTCACGGAGCCGATCAATACCAAGTTGAGCATTTGGATTTTGAAGAGAAAAAAGCGTTCGTCCGTGCCGTGGACGTTGATTATTATACGGATGCTAATTTTTCAGTCGACCTTTCCGTGCTCGAAGAAGATGAACAGTATGCAGAGGGAGAATATAGTGTTGCGCGCGGAGATGTCAGCGTCCGCGGAATGGCAACGATGTTTAAGAAGATTAAGTTCGGTACGCATGAGAACATCGGCTCTGGTCCGATTCACTTACCGGAACGAGAAATTCATACGACAGGTGTTTGGTTCACTTTATCCGATCACGCACGCTCTTCGACAGAGCTCGAACAAGTGTTAGAAGGGGTCGCGAATAGTCTCAGACGTGTCGCACCGCTTTATTTGATGTGTGATGCTAGTGATGTCTTCGTCGTGCCGCAAGTCAAGGCGACACACACGCAACAGCCAACTGTTTATCTATATGATCGTTATCCAGGGGGTGTCGGTCTCGCGGAGTCGATTTATAAGCAACGCGGTGTCATGTTGCGTGCCGCCCGTGATTCGATCGTCACATGCCCGTGTCAGGACGGTTGTCCTGCCTGTATCGGTATGGTTGGCGTAGCAGACGAGAAAGAACGAACGATTCAGTTGTTAGCAGAAATGGAGAAGGAACTATCATGAAAAATCGTCTTAGACGTATGCTGAAATCTACATCAGACGCCGCAACGGAGGATCAAGTGTCTTCCGCTCCTGAAGTGGAGACGCTGAAAACACCAATCGGGTGGACTGACGAACAGCAAGCCTGGATTGATCGTGGGGCCGATATCTTGACGTTCGAAGAAGAGTGGATCGTCAGGATCGACAAGCGATATGCATTAACAGATCGACATGGAGACCGAAGCTTTGCTGAAGTGTATGAGTCCTTACAATTGCCGCATCCGCCGCTTGCGTTAGATGTCCCGCTCGAGCAGGTCATTTTCTTTGATACAGAGACGACAGGATTACGAGGAACCGGAACGACGATCTTTTTACTCGGGTTCGCGCGCTTTGAGCAGGGCGGATTGCTGATGCGACAATATTTCTTACCGCATCCGCACTTTGAAGCTGCCTTTTACCATCACTTCCTGCACGATATCGGAGATGATGTCCGCTTTGTGACCTATAACGGGAAAAGTTTTGATTGGCCGCAAATCAAGACACGTCATGTCTTCGTTCGGGAACGTGTTCCGCGTTTGCCGAAAGTCGGTCATCTCGATTTACTTCATGTCGCGCGACGAATCTTTAAAGGAATGTATGATTCCTATCGATTGACAGCGATGGAAGAGCGAATCGGATTTGAACGGGAAGGGGATTTACCTGGATTTTTGGCGCCGATGCATTACTTTCAGTACGTCGAACACCAGCATCCGGATATCATGACAGGGGTCTTGCAACATCATCTGGATGACTGTCTGACGCTTGTCGGACTGTATGATGCGTGCAATCGACTCGTCACACATCGAGCAGAGGCGCCTTCTCCGATTCAAGAAAATATCGCGATTTGGCTGGCAGATCTCGGAATTCATGAAGGATCACACGCTCATTTTCAGCAAGTCAAAGAACTATCAGCAGAAGGATGGTTGCGCCAAGGATATTTGCATAAAAAAATGAAGAACCATGAACAAGCTCGGGATTGTTTCTTGAAGAGCGACAGTTATTTAGGGTACGTTGAGCTTGCGAAGTGGGCAGAGCACATTGCAAAAGATCCAGTGCTTGCTTATGATTATACGGAACGAGCACGACAACACGTCGAGCGACATCATTGGTTGATTACTAAAAAAGAACGAATCTTGGCAGAGCTGGATCATCGAGGACGTCGGTTGAAAAGGAAGTGTGACGCGTGAAAGTTGTCGCCATCACAGGATACAAACCCAATGAACTAGGTATCTTTGATCAAAAACACCCTGGTATCCGGGTCTTAAAGGCAGCATATCGTGAGCGAATGATTCGCTTAATTGAGGATCGAGGCACAGAGTGGTTTATCACGAATGCCTCACCGGGTTGCGAAATCTGGGCATGCGAGGTCGTGCTTGAATTAAAGGAAGAGTATCCCCATATTCGTCTAGGTATTCTTTTGCCGTTCTTGGAACAGGAAGCACGCTGGAAAGAGCCAGTTCAAGCGCAGTACCTTTCCATTCTTGAACAAGCTGACTTCGTCGAAGCAATCAGCCAGAAACCGTATACGGATCCATCGCAGTTACGTAATAAAACCGAGTTCATGATTCAAAAAAGCCAAGGATTATTGTCGGTTTTTGATGAAGAACATGGAGGATCAGCGAAATTTTTAGTAGAGCGTGCTAGAATAGAAATGGAACAATCCGATTATCAGTTGTTTTTAATTACACAAGATGATTTATCTTGGCTCGAACAAGAATTACAATACAATGATCAGTGGGAGTGAAGAGGATGTATAAGCCATTGTTGACAGCGGACGATATTTACAAAAAGGAATTCAAAACCGGCCTCCGTGGCTATGTCATCGAAGATGTCGATGGATATTTGGATCAAATCATTAAAGATTATGAAGGATTCGAACGTGAGATCGAACGTCTGAAGAAAGAGAACGAGGCGTTAAAACAAGCACCAGCACAACCGGTAAAACGTGAAGAGCGCCGCGTCGAGCAAGCGGAGCCACAAGTATCAAGTTCATCGAACTATGACATGTTACGTCGTATTTCAAATCTAGAGAAGGCCGTTTTCGGACGTCCGCACCAAGATTGACGCATCAAAAAAGACATTTCTGTCAGATCAGAAGTGTCTTTTTTTATTTCCTTCTTTTTGAAAGAATCGTCATCTGAATGAAAACGGTGTTAAGATAACTAATAATACATACTACAAAGGATGATGAACCATGTTACAAGTCATGACTGCTTCTGTTCCTCAACCACCGCGCCGTCGTTTTTTTGCAAGCAAACAAGTGAGTCCGACGACGAGTGAAACGGATGCACTCTGTAATGAAATCCGTCATGTTTGTCGTTTTGATTGGATGTTGTTTGATCGGATTCGTCTTTCTGACACGATAGTCATTCCTTTTGCGCTAATCGGACCAAAAGGATTGTTCCTCGTGTTACAAAACGATGCGGTCGTAGAATGGATGACGGAGGAATCTTGTCATGTCACGGATGCTGAGCATGGAAGAAAAGTGTTTGCACCTCATCCCATCCATCGGTCGAAACAAATCGTTCAAGCGGTTCGAAAAACGCTAAAAGAACAAGGGATCATCATTCCGATTCATGGCATTACACTTTTTCCGAATGCACCACAGATGCGGACGGAACGAATTAAATTCCCGACGGGGCACAGCTTTAAAGATGTGCGGGCGTTCATCGTCTCAAAGAAATCCTCACCTGTTCAAGAGCAAGAACGAAAACAAGTTGCGTTTTATCTCGCGCAACAACAGGAATGAACAAAGGCAGTGAAGCGCTCGCTTCACTGCCTTTTCGTTTGAATTCATCGTCTTGGTCGAGACGCAAGAATGTCTTCAGCTTGATCCAAGTCTTCTTTCAAGACATACACCGCTACGCGATCATCCAAGTCTTTACTGAAACGTCGGAATAAAAACGAAGTTTTGACGCCGCGTTCGACTCGAATCTCTAAGTCAGCTGCTTCGAGTCGCGCAGCGTCCTTTAATAAATCTTCTCCTTTTTCACCAAATGCTTCCCCGATCAGTGACCATCGAAGGTTTTCCTTCGTTCGTCTGCTGACGATGACGAGAAATGCAATGACCAAAAGAATGATTAAAACCGTTCGAACTAGCTGTATATCCATCTTTGCCTTCACCTCACCTACTATCATACCGAGTTAACGCGCATAAAGTAAACGTTCAACATAGCGGGCGAACGATTTACTTTTCAAACCTTGTTGGCGATACGCGATATAACCGTCAGGGCGAATTAAATATAATCCAGATTGCTTGATGCCAAAGCGTCGTGCCAGTTCACCGCCTTGATCGACGACACCATCCTCTTTAAGGGATTGATGGATCGGTACTGTCTCAAATAGATCGGGATAAGTATAGGCGAGTTCCTTGAATGGCTCAAGAAGATCATCGGTTGCATTTTTTGGTAAGAACAGTAGTAATAAGAAATTCCGATCGGCACGACGTAACAATAGTTCGTTCTTTTTCGTCCGCGGGTGAACGACTTCACTGTAAGGCATCGGTTCGCCTGGTTTTGGTGTCAATGGACTAAAGTGTCCTTGTGTGACGAAGGTCGAACTCGCTGGGTAGTGGCTGTTGAGCTGTGCAATTCGGTTCGTCACGAAATGATGTAAGGGTGCGATCTTTAGACTATTTCGAATGACTTTTTCCTGCAAGGGCAATAAAAAAGGAATATTGATTTGCAAAAGTTCCGTCGCAAGATTGGTTGATCGTAAGATCCCTTGTGCCGCTTCCCGACGTTCGACGCTGTAAGAATCAAGTAATGGAAAACTCGCCTTGAACTGATGGACACACCATAGTTTCCAAGCGAGGTTCATCGCATCAGCAATTCCGGTATTCATTCCTTGACCACCGACGGGTGAATTGATGTGTGCTGCGTCCCCGATCAAATAAATCCGGTGGTGACCGAATTTCTCGATGATCCGATTATGGACACGAAACATCGAATACCAATGGACTTTTTTGAGCTCAAACGGTACTTTTGCTCGATTTTGTAAAAAGTCATCAATCGCTTTATGGTCGGTCGGAACAGGTCCGCTCGTTAGATTGCCGGTAATCCGGAACAAGTTCGACTGGAGAGGGAACGACTCGATAACGCCATGATCAGAGAAAAAGATATGAACTTCCTCAGAAGAGAGCGGCCAGTCGACCTCGATGTCAGCCAGTGCCCACGATTCTTTGAACGACTTCCCGCTGAACGGAAGCCCGAGTTCACGACGGACGAAACTGTTTGCACCATCTGCTCCGATGATGAAGGAAGCGTCGACCGTCTCTGTTTCTCCTTTATGTTGTAAGGATGCTGTAACGAAAGTTGGAAATTGAGCAAACCCTGTTAATTCTGTTTCGCGCTCGACTACGTGTCCATATTGGGCGAGTTGCGCTTCAAGAATCCGTTCCGTCTCACTTTGAGGCAACAGCGTAACGAACGGAAAAGGTGTATTCAAATCCGTAAAATCAAGTTTTGCCTGCCATGCACCATTGACATAGAGGTTTCCTTGATTGATTTTGATTGCATTCTCCATCAAGTCTTCTGCAACACCAAGCCTTGCGAACAACTCCAGAGAACGCGCTTGAATCCCGATCGCTTTTGAGACGACAGATGGTCCGCTTGCACGTTCGACGATGCGAAAGGATAATCCATAGCGTGAGAGTGCGAGTGCGAGTGTTAAACCGGTTGGTCCGGCACCGATAATGAGGACATCTAATTTTTTATTCACGGATAACCCCCCTTAATTTACATCTTAGCCAAAACTCGTTACCATTAAACTATTGATGACACGCTTGACGTGTGAAAGGATGAAACTTGTGAACGAACAACTTTTTACGACAGAACGATTGATTGCGAATTTTAAAGAATATATCCGTCAGAATGAGGCACATCTGACGAAACGACATGCGTTAAACGCCTATTACAAGACGGTAGCAGGATCGATTTTATCGGACCGGATTGCTAAGAATGCGGATCTCATCGTCCGTATGCGCCATCTGGAAGAGGCGTACCAACACGTTGCACAAGAAGGGCGATGAAACAGGTGAACTTAGCCGATATCCGAAAGCATTACGTAGATTCTGAAGAACGTTTACCTCGTCATGCGGCAGCTGTACTCGTTCCGTTAGTTGAACAGAATGGCGAAGTCTATTTGTTATTTCAAGTACGAGCTAAGACATTACGTTCGCAACCAGGTGAAATCGCTTTTCCAGGTGGTCGGATCGATGGCGGTGAATTACCGAAAGCAGCGGCTGTCCGCGAAACGGTTGAAGAATTAAATGTCAGTGCTTCTGAAATCGAAGTGATTGGAACGCTTGAACCACTCGTGACACCGAACCGGTCGATCATTTATCCGTATCTTGGTATTCTCCATGCGACAGACTTTAATCCTTCGCCGGCTGAAGTCGATCATGTGTTTCTTGTGTCATTAACAGAATTGATGACTTCAAAGCCGATTAAAGGAGATATGGAGTGGCGGATTCGCCCTGGTAAGGAAGTGCCGACCGAACGAATGGCGAATCGAGAAGCCTATCTGGATCGTACGTATACAGTCACGGAGCATTTTTATGAGCACGGGGACTATCTGATTTGGGGACTAACTGCTAAAATCTTGCGCCAGTTCTTAGCTCAATTGACGCGTGACTAGCTTTTTCGGTCGTTATTTTATATGATTAACTGTAATTGAACGTGTCAGGAGATGAGTAAAATGGAAGAAACAGAAGAGTTATTCGATTATATCGTTGGCGATATGGTAAAAACGAAAGAAGGCTGGGTGGCGGAAGTAACGGCAGTATTGACAAATACGGTCGTTGGTGATGTATCCCACACGAAAAACTTTGAGGCACTCGGCTTAGAGTTTGAAAAACAAGTTTTATTAAAGTCAGAGATTGAATTGCTAGAGCGCAAAACAAAATAATACATGAAAGCACACCACATAATTGGTTTGCTCAGACTTAAGACAAAGCGTAATTTTTCTCTTAACGAGAAAGATTGCGCTTTTTTGTTCATCTCGAATCGTTTTCCTGGAACAAGCATTGCGCCGCTTCACTTCATTGCAGGGTCGCTCCTGCTTGTTTTCCCCTAGGAAGCGATTTCGATTGAACAAAACGCTTCTCGCCTCTTTCTTTCGGTATAAAAAAGTATAAACGAAGAAGGAGAAAGACTTCCCATAATGGGTAAAAGAGATCACCATCATCGATTAAAACATACCACTATCATATTGGAACAACTGGTTCCGCAGGACCATCTTGTTTGCAAACTCAGCACACCACATAATTGGTGTGTTTTTTTATGTTCATCCAGCGGACTGAATAATAATGAAATTCTACATTCTTTTGATTTTTGAAGAATTGGACAAAATGACTGAAAACATCGAAAAGATACATTTATTACAAAAGAGTAACAAAGATTAATTCGTAACAGAACGGTTACAAAATATAAAAACGTTGATACACAACGATTGAGAGCGTTTTTTGTAAGCGTGTAACCATTTCGTTACTTTTTGACAGATATATTTCAATTCATAGTGTTCGCTTTTCAAACTATTTGTCACCGTGATACGTTGTGCGGGTCGTAAAACGGCGAGAAAGGTTGGCATCAACATGAAACGAACATCATTCCTTTTATCCCTTTGTTTAGCGGGATTCATATTTATTCTTTTGCCGCATCACGAAGCGTCGGCAGCACAAATCGGGATTGGTACGGAGAAGACGATCGTACAAAATCCATTAGAGATGAAACGTCAAGCTGCTCAAGAAAAGCGTGAACAAGCAGAGGCGAAAAAACAAGCGCGTCTAAAAGCCTTGGCTAAGCAAAAAGCAGAAGCAGAGCAAAAAGCAAAAGCAGCACAAGAAGCCAAAAAGGAAGCACGACAGGTAAAGAAACAAAGTCGAACGCAAGCAAACGCTGACCGTTCCACAAAACGTACGGAAACATTTGAGACGACAGCGTATACGACGAATCCAGAAAACAATGGAAGCCGTTTGTATAATGGTCGCGCCTTAACGGCATCGGGTTATGACGTCACGAATACGATTACATACGAAGGACGTCGCATCGTTGCTGTCGATCCATCGGTCGTACCGCTTGGAACTAAGGTACATGTAGAAGGTTTCGGCGATGCGATTGCGCTCGATACAGGTGGTGCGATTCGCGGGAAAATCATGGATCTTCTTGTCGGTTCAAAACAAGAAGCTTTAGAATGGGGTCGCCGTCAAGTCACGGTGACGTTCGAATAAGAGAAGTTTACGGTTAGGCGGTGGATAGTTTCCATCGTCTTTTTGTTTTGATGAAGAATAAAATAACGATCTGTTCGATGATGGATTTAGAAAACAGGGGAAAGAGTAGACGGAATAGGTTTTAGAATGTCCAAGAAAGGGGAATTTTACAAAGATAATAAACCGGGAAACGAGGGATGGTTCGTGATTGAATTCAAGGATGTCGGCAAAACGTATGCAGACGGAACAAAGGCAGTGCAACACGTGAATTTTACGGTTGAACAAGGCGAGATTTTTTGTTTGATCGGTCCTTCAGGGTGCGGTAAAACAACGACGATGAAAATGGTCAATCGATTGATTGATCATACGGAAGGACAAATTTGGATCGATGGTGAACCGATCATGTCGATCAATGAGCATGAACTTCGACGGCGAATTGGCTATGTCTTACAACAGATCGCTCTCTTTCCACACATGACGATTGAGGAAAACGTCAGCGTCGTGCCTGAGTTATTGAAGTGGAAAAAGGAGAAAGTAGTACAACGAGTCGATGAATTATTTCGGTTGACTGGGTTAAACACATCACTTAAGAAAAAATATCCAAGTGAACTCTCTGGTGGACAGCAACAACGTGTCGGTGTCATGCGGGCACTCGCAGCAGAACAAGACGTCATCTTGATGGACGAACCATTTTCTGCTCTTGATCCCATTTCACGTGAGCAATTACAAAATGATTTGTTGCATCTAAACGAAGAGCTTGGTAAAACAATTTTATTTGTCACGCACGATATGAACGAAGCGTTGAAACTAGGCAGTCGCATCTGTCTGATGAACGCTGGAGAGATCGCTTTCATCGGTACGAAGGAAGAGGTACTAGCCAGTAACGATCCATTCGTTCAAGAGTTCATGCGTCAAGTCAGGGGGAGTGTCGAATGAATGGATTGATCGAAACGTATCAAGACCGGAAGACTGAATTGCTTCAAGCGCTAATCGAGCATATTCAATTATCGGTCATCTCCTTGCTCATTGCCTGTGTAATCGCTATTCCGCTTGGGATTTACTTATCACGTAACAAACGTCTGAGTGAGTGGTCGATTGGTGTAACCTCTGTCATCCAGACGATTCCATCACTCGCGTTACTCGGTCTGATGATACCACTTGTCGGGATCGGTACAGTCCCGTCCATTATTGCACTTGTCTTATATTCCTTATTACCAATCGTTCGTAATACCTACACGGGTCTTGCCGAAGTCGATCCTTCGATCAAGGAAGCAGCACGAGCGTGTGGGATGACCCCGATGCAAAGTCTTTGGAAAGTCGAACTCCCGTTGGCTTTGCCTGTCATGATGGCTGGGATTCGAACAGCAATGGTACTGATCATTGGTACAGCAACGATTGCTGCCTTGATTGGTGCTGGGGGATTAGGCTCGATCATTCTCCTCGGGATTGACCGCAATGATAACTATCTATTATTGCTGGGTGCGATTCCAGCAGCACTCCTCGCACTTTTATTTGATGGATTGTTACGTCAAACGGAAGTAGCGACACGTAAACGACAAACAGCACGTCTCGTGACGGCAGTCGTCTTGATGGTCGCGATCGTCGCCGCACCATTTGCGTTCGGGCGTAGTGAACGACCAGATCTCGTCGTCGCCGGAAAACTAGGTGTAGAACCGGAAATTTTAATGAATATGTATAAGATTGTCATCGAAGATGAAACGGATTTGACGGTACAAGTCAAACCAAACTTCGGGAAGACGACGTTTGTCTACAAGGCACTCGAGTCAGGTGATATCGATGCGTATCCAGAGTTCACAGGAACGGTGCTCGCTAGTTTGACGAATGAAAAACCGAAGTCGAATGATGCAAAAGAAGTGTACGAACAAGCAAAAGCCGGTCTTGAAAAACAAGATTTAGCCTTGCTACCACCGATGAACTATAACAATACCTATGCTGTAGCTGTTCCAAAGAAATTAGCAGAACGCTACGATTTGAAGACGATCTCTGATTTAAAACAGGTCGCGAATCAGTTGACGGCTGGATTCACGTTAGAATTTAAGGATCGACAGGATGGGTATAAAGGGATTCAAGATAAATATGATGTCAATTTCCAGAAGGTCGTCACGATGGAGCCGAAATTGCGTTATAAAGCAATCGAATCAGGGGAAATCGATGTCATTGATGCCTATTCGACAGATCCGGAGATTGCGAAATACGACATGGTCGTCTTAAAAGATGATCAGCAACTATTCCCTCCATACGAAGGAGCTCCTCTTCTGCGACAAGAGACGATCGAGGAGTATCCAGAAGTAAAACAAGCACTTGAGCAATTGTCAGGTAAAATTTCAGATGAAGAGATGTCAAAAATGAATGAAGCTGTCGCATACGGCGGGAAGACGGCGAATGAGGTCGCTCGTGATTACCTGAAGAAGGAAGGCGTCATTCAATGAAACTTTTACTGATCAGTAACCCGACAGCTGGGACAAACGGCACGGGGTTACTTGGAGAAGTCATCGAACCATTAAGTATATTATTCGATGAAATCGTCATCAAGAATACGAAGCAAGCTGGAGATGCGATGCAATTTGCGGAAGATTCGTCCGCATTTGATGCGGTCGTCGTCATCGGCGGAGATGGGACGGTTTTCGAGACAATCAACGGGGTCGCAAAACTGGATGATCGCCCGATACTTGGCATCATTCCTGGAGGGACCTGTAACGACTTCGCTCGAACGCTTGGTTTACCGATGGCTCCTCGGCTTGCTGCGGAAGCAATCGCGATGCAACACGTTGTTCAGGTCGATCTCGGACAAGTCGAAAATAGCTATTTCTTGAATTTCCTTGGTGTCGGTCTTGTCGCAGAGGCATCGATTGGCATCGATACAGAAGAAAAAGCGCGTCTCGGGAAGATGGGATATTATCTATCGACGATTCGCTCAAGTCTAGAAGCACAACCCTTCGAATATGAACTGATTTTAGATGAAGGTCGTCACATGACCGGCGAAGCAGTTCTCATTCTGGCGGCAAACGGAGAATCACTCGGTGGAATCGAGACGAACTTATCAGATGGAGCCTATAATGACGGGAAACTTGATTTAGTGATCGTCGATGAAGTAAACTTGACAACCATTCGAGATGTGATTCTTCAAAAAATTGGTCTTGCCAATGATCCTTCCTTTACACATATCTTGACGAGTGGTTTTCAGCTGAAAACAAAAGATGCAAAAGTCATTGATACAGATGGTGAGAAAGCCATCCATACGCCGGTTACAGTTAAAGTGTTGCCGGAGTACCTGCGCATGTATGGAGGCACACAATAATAAAGTACGAATGAAGAGAAGGTCGTCATAAAAAACGACCTTCTTTTTTATATTTCAGTACATATATGCGGTTATGCTTTGACGCTTTAAAGAAAATATTTGATAAAGGATGACTTTCACAGATTCTTTCTGTACAATGAAAAAGTATTTTGAAAAGGAGGTGGAGCACCATGAAAGGAAACGCATGGGCTTCAAAAGTTGGATTTATTTTAGCAGCAGCGGGATCCGCCATTGGTCTGGGGGCCATCTGGAAATTCCCGTACACGACTGGAACGAACGGAGGAGGCGCGTTTTTACTCTTGTTCCTCGTGTTTACCTTATTACTTGGACTGCCTGTTTTAATTGCCGAGTTTTTAATCGGTCGTACGAGTGGAAAAACAGCACTTCAAGCGTTCTCGGCACTTGGTCATAAGAAGTTCACATTCATTGGTGTACTTGGTGTCATCGCCTGTTTCTTGTTGCTCTCTTTCTACAGCGTCATCGGAGGATGGGTCTTGATTTATACCATTCTTGGTTTCACAGGTCGCCTGACGACGATGGACAGTGGTGCGCTTGGTGAATTGTTCGGAACGATTTCCGCCTCACCGTTATATGTCATTTCAGGGCAATTGATTTTCCTCGCTTTGACATGTTGGATCGTCTTACGTGGTGTTCAATCCGGTATTGAAAAAATGAGTAAAATCATGATGCCATTATTATTCGTGTGCTTCATCATCCTTGTCGTTCGATCATTGACACTTGATGGTGCAATGGAAGGTGTTAAATTCTTCATACAGCCTGATTTTTCGGTCCTCAACCGAACTTCTGTCCTGAGTGCGCTTGGCCAAGCGTTCTTCTCCTTATCGCTCGGTGTATCGGCGATGCTGACGTATGCTTCCTACATGAAGGAACGTGGCGAGATTAATCGTTCCGCCGCATGGATCGTCGCGATGAATGTCGCGGTCTCATTATTAGCTGGATTCGCGATTTTCCCAGCTGTTTTTGCTTCGGGTCTTGACCCTGCAGAAGGACCGGCATTGCTTTTCATCGTATTGCCGACTGTTTTCAGTCAGATCCAGTTTGGCTCGTTGTTCTTGACACTGTTCTTCCTTCTATTTGCTTTCGCATCGATCACTTCATCGATCGCTATGCTTGAGGTCGTTGTTGCTTCATTAACGGATCGTAAGGAAAATGCGACATCGCGTGATAAAAAGCGGACGACATGGCTTGCGACACTTGCGATTGCGATCGTCGGAATTCCGTCCGCACTCTCGTTCGGTATGTTGAGTGATGCTCAATTCATGGGGAAAACGTTCTTTGACAGCGTTGATTTCCTTGTCTCGAATATTTTAATGCCGATTGGTGCTTTACTGATTTCGATTTTTGCTGGGTACAAGCTCGATCGTACTCTTGTCGAACAGGAACTCGTGACGAGTCCATTCATGAAAAAAATCGTACCTGTGTGGCGTGTGAGTGTTTGTTACTTGAGTCCGATCGCGATTTTGATCATCCTTGTATGGCCATTATTCGGATAATTGATCACTTTTTTAGGGTAGTCGACAATTTTGTCGACTACCTTATTTGTTGTCAAAAGAATCATGCGAAAGAAAGAACGGATAGTTCATTCTTCGGTCTGATGCGATATTTTTAAAAGTATGTTGAAATATAAATACACGAGGCGTAACATTTCGGAAAAACGGGAAACTTTTTGTTAGACGTTACGTAATGTTAAAATAAAGACACGTAAACCTGATAGAAGAATCAGTACGAAGGAAGAGGGGATGACATGAAGTCTTCATGGTGGATATTTGGTTCCATCGGTATGATGTTCGTATTTCTACAATTGGCCGATACGTTCAACTTCTCGGGAATCTTCATCGCTCTTGGTTTGTGGTTCATTTGGAGCGGTTATCGAACAAAACCAGGTCGACGATATCGGACAGAACGGAAATCGACCGAAATTAAGCGAAAAAATGTGAAAAAGAAATTACTACTTGATGACGAAGACGAGTTCGTCGGAAGTGTCATTTTAAAACCGGAACGGGCGACACGCCGATTTGAAGAGACGGATGATTTAGAACTTCAAGTATTGCAACGGACGATCGAAGAAGGATTCACAAAAATCCAGACGTACGATCAAATTGTTCCCTCCATTCGAGATGGTGAAATCAGAAGTGAGATGCGAATCGTTTCGCGTGAAGCACATGTCTTGTTCGAAGAGTTATATGAAAGTCCGCGCGACGTCAAAAAAGTTCGGGACTTCTTTACGTTCTACCTGGATTCCTTATTGTCAATTTCAGAAAAATATGCCGATTTGGAACGCCGTGGTGCTCAAGTTCAATTGGATACGAAAAATCAATTGATTTCGAACTTGAAAATGATCGGACAAAAATTAAAGCAACAACAAACCTTGTTGCTTGAAGGGGATACCGTTGATTTAGAACGGGAACTCTTGACGATTGAAAAGGTGTTGACGCAAGAGACTGAACAACGAAAACAGGAGGAGAGTTACCGACATGACCCATTCTGATAAAGATACATGGCAACAATGGCCTGATGAGCAAGATCAACCGACGATTTCTGATCCGTCGGTCGATCTGAATGTAGCAGAGACACCACCGAAAATGCCTGTGCAACCAGTAGAAGAGATGATTCCTTCAGATGTTCCGTCAGAACAACGACAAAAGATTGAACGTCTACTGCAGGTGATTGATCTTCAAAAAACGGATGCCGTCATGCAATTCGGGGCGCCCGTCCAGCGTGAACTATCCCAATTCTCTGATCAAGTCTTAAGTGAAGTGAAGATGAAGGACGGCGGGGAAGCAGGAAAATTGCTGAGTGACTTAATGCAACGTGTCCGCCAAATGGACCCAGATACACTCCAAGAAAAAAAGAGCTTCTGGTCGAACGTACCGGTCATTGGTCGGGCGAAGAAAAAAGCGGAGACGTACTTCTTACAATACGAGAAGATGAGTGCGTATCTAGAAGAAGTCGTACACAATCTTGATCGATCAAAATTTGGATTGATGAAGGACATCACGTTACTCGATCAAATGTATCAAAAGAACAAGCGTTATTTCGAAGAATTAAACGTCTATATTGCAGCTGGCGAGACGAAAATCGCTCACGTTCGTCAACATGAAATCGAACCGTTACGAACGGAAGTCGAGGTATCGCGGGATCAAACGAAGTTACAGGAATTGAATGACTTGATTCAATTGACGGATCGTTTTGAAAAGAAAATCCATGATTTAAAATTATCCCGAACGATTAGCTTGCAGATGGCACCGCAAATTCGTGTTATTCAACAAAATAACCAAATTCTAGCGGAAAAAATTGAATCAGCAGTCGTCAATACGATTCCACTTTGGAAGAACCAAGTTGTCCTATCTTTGAGTCTGTCGCGTCAAAAAGCAGCGCTTGAAATGCAGAAGGATGTCACCAATACGACGAACCAGTTACTTGAGCAAAATTCGAAGTTGCTGAAGGAATCGTCGATTGAAATTGCGGAAGAAAACGAAAAAGGTATCGTATCCGTTGAATCGTTAAAAGTGGCGCACCAAAACTTGATCGAGACACTGGATGAGACATTACGCATCCAACAAGAAGGAAAACAAAAGCGCCGCGACGCAGAGCATGAACTAGAGCGAATGGAGAATGAATTGAAACAAAAAGTCATCGAAGTCGCCTCAAAAAGCAGAGAATTACCGAATCGACCATACTAAGGAACACGACATTTCGTGTTCCTTTCCTTCATGAAAGGAGAGTTTGAATGAATAATGAAGAGAAGCAGTTGAAATGGGATACGACATGGTTATTATTCGCACGGATGATGGCAGACCGTCATTCAAAATGTGCCTCAAAATCCGTTGCCTGTGTCATCGTCAAAGATGAAAAGCCGATTTCAATCGGAATAAACGGAACACCTAGTCAGCATGTGAATTGCAACGAAATTTACTTAAAGCAAGATGGTATTCTCTATACATCACGTCCTGACCACCCGATTGTTGAAGAATTGATTGAACGAAACGGGATTCTCTTTTATCGGTGCGAAAATCAGGAAGAACACCATGAATGGTCGAAGCAACATGAGATTCATGCTGAAATCAACGCGCTCGGTAAGCTAGCAGCTGATTCGACGAGCGCTCGTCATGCAACAGCTTATGTCACACATAGTCCGTGTCATGCGTGTAGTTTAGCGCTCATCGCTTCTAAAATCGATCGTGTCGTTTATTCGACAGGTTATGAATATGGGGACGGATTGAATCTCATGCGACAAAGTGGAATCGAAGTCATCCACTTGCCACTCGCAAACGAATATTTTCTTGAAAAAATTTAACGAAAAAGGGTTGTAAACGCTTCCATTGCATTGTATGATGAAATCAAGCATTGCCATGGTAATTATTCACTCTTCCATTCGGACTGATTTTCAATCGAAAATCGGTCCACTTTTTTTTAGAAAAGAATTGACAGACCTTGAATAGTTTGGCATGATGACTATAGAATATGACGAAGCGGAACGCCGCATTTTCATACAAAACCAATCAAGGAGCTGGAATGCCAGGTCGTTGAATGAAAAATCCTGACTCACATGAGTCAGGATTTTTTTTATGGATGAACAAGTGTCGCTTCCTTGAGGCGTTTAGCACGGATTGCACATTTTGTGGCGACCGCACCTGAAAGGATCGTCATGAATCGCTGACAGAGGATGTCTGGTTGCGATTGATGTAAGAATAGTTGATGTAATAGTCGGTTGAAGGCGGCGTCTAGCGAAGACAAGTGCCGTTTGATTGCAGTGGGAGACATATCTTGAATTTCTTCTGCTTGATAGCCGGCATCACTTTGGAAAGCAGAGAGGATGAGAAGCTCTGTTTGCGCATCAGCCAATGTTAGTCCTTGTTCTTGGACATGATGACAAGCCTCACGCAATTCATGAATCAACAAATGTTCCAAAGCATACGACGTATGCATTTGATATGGATCGTACAACTGGACAGCTTGCCGAATTTGATCGCGGGTCACGATTTCGGATACCGTCCATTGATCGAGTGTGCCAACAGCTTCACTGTATAGTTGAGTAAGTGGTCGAATCATCGTTTCTCCTCCTTAAGCATAAAATGGACTTCCAGTTTCATCATAATTCATTTAGAAAACGCTTACAATATCTGTTTGCTAGTAGTCGTGATGAAATCGTGTCTGCTATGATATGAGTGAAGAAAAAGGAGTGAGATGACGTGATTCAATTATTCAAAGCACTTCCGGAAGTGACGATGCCTTCTTATGGAAATGATACTTTTTCCATCCATCAATCGAATCAACCGATTGGACTTTCGATAGAGACGCTTGTTTCGGGTGAACGAATCGAAGAAGTGTTACTCGTTGCCTCTGGTGAAATCCGTACTGGTCAAACCGGGAGAGAATGGTTACAGTTCACGTTCAATTCGCCAGCTGGATCTTGTAAGGGAAAACAGTGGATCAATCAAGGAACGGCAGAAGAAGCACTTCGTCCATATCTCGAAACAAGAATCGTTCGGGTCGAGGCAAAGGTAGAGGAGTACCCGCCGCAATCCGGAAACAAGTCATTGACCGTTCAGCGCGTCACTCCGATTCATGACGCCTCACCGACGCAGTTCCTACCACAATTACCAGCAGATGAATCGCTTGAAACGTATCGTGATCAGTTGCTTGGACTAGTCGGTCAACTTGATTCTCCTTACCAAGAAATCGCGCTCTCGATTCTGCGACAGTACTGGGCGGATTTTTCAACACGACCGGCTGCGCTGTTTCATCACCATGCCTATATCGGTGGTTTGCTGAAACATACTGCTTGTATGATGACGATTGGTCGAGGAATTTGTGATAGTGAACAACCATACTTGACGCTACTCAAATGTATTCAAGAAGCAGAAGCCGATCATAAAAATGAACTCTTCCAAGCAGCTGAACGAGAGATACGTCAATTTTCTTGGGATGACAGTTTTGATGCCCTCTATCAAGCGGCAAAAGGGGTTGCTCTGTTAGATCAACGACCGAATCCGAATGAGTTGTTGCTCGGTATTTTATTGCACGACATCGGAAAGCTATGGGAGTATACGCATGCGGGTGCATCGACAGATCGTTTTTCAAGACTGTTTCACGTAACAGAAGAAGAGGAAGAACTGGCAGGTATTGCGCTTGATCCGGACGGTGTATTGATGGGTCATATGCCATATGGTTGTTTTGTTCTCGAACAAGCACTTCGAGAAGAAGATATCCGATTACCGCGTGCTGTTTATCACCGTCTCATGCATATGGTATTATCACACCATGGTAAACGCGAGTGGGGATCAAGTGTTACGCCGCAAACGACAGATGCTTGGTATCTTCATGCGATTGATCTACTCGATGCACGAAAAGAAAAATGGCGTCAGCAACAAGGACGCTAAGGAGTGAAATCATGCAAGACAAAATACGTACGACCGTCATTACTGGTTTTTTAGGTGCCGGTAAAACTACGCTACTCAATCATCTCGTTTCTCAACCGACAGAAAAGTTTGCCTTGCTCGTCAATGAAGTAGGTTCTGTTCATATTGATGAAGCATTGATTGAACGAAGTGACGAAGAGATGATCGAATTGACGAATGGCTGCATTTGTTGTTCGATTCGCGGTGATTTACGGGATGCGTTGCTACGGATCGCAAAACGCCGTCGAGATGGGGAGTTATCGTTTGATCGATTATTGATTGAGACGACAGGCGTTGCTGATCCAGGGCCGATTCTACAGACATTCTACTTTGAGCCGGCTGTTGAACAGTCTTATCAGATTTCAAGTGTCGTTACGGTCATCGATGCGTATCACTTGGAACGTCAACTGACGTTCCAAGAAAATGTGAAACAAATCGGCTTTGCTGACGTCCTGATCTTGAATAAAATGGATTTGATTGACGAGTCAAAGCGCGAAACGTTGTCCGCTTTACTTCGCGAACGAAATCCTTCTGCAGCTATCATTGAAACGGAACAGGCTCAACTTGAATCGGACCGACTGTTTGAAACGTTCCATTTTCCAAAAGAAGAGCAAGTACGACTCAGTCAACAAACGGATCAGATTCATCAATCGGTTGAGGATTTCACGGCATTGACGATTGTCGAGGAACGACCCTTGAACCGAAATCGATTTGGAATGGTCCTACGTGAGGTGTTAGAAGCGTATGCAGAAGATCTCTATCGCTATAAAGGAATCATTCATTTTGCAGATACGGATCGAAAGGTCATTTTACAAGGTACTGGCATGATTTATGGCACAGCAATCAGAGAACCATTTAGCGAACAACCAAAGACGACGCTCGTCTTCATTGGGAAAGGGCTAGATGAACAAGCGATACGAAAAGGAATCGAGGCGGCAATTGAACATGGTTGAACTTTATTTTGACGGTACGGTCCGTCCTTCAAATGATGAAGCGGCGGTTGGGCTTTTCAGTAAAAATTCCGAGGGCGAAGTCACGGAAAAAATGTATCAAATTCAAGCGATCAATAATCATGAAGCAGAATTTATTGCTTTTGCGAAAGCCGTCGAGTGGGCGCACGAACTGATTGCACAAGGCGAGAGCGTCATTTCGTTTCGGACGGATTCAGAAGCCGTTTCACTCGCAGTCGAACGCGAATTCGTCAAGAACAAACGAACGCAGACGATTTTTGATCCTGCCTTTGCGCGTTATCAACTCTTACCACTCGCTTTCGTGAAGTGGATTCCACGGTCGGAGAACAAAGCAGATCGTGTCGCACGAGAGGCGTTACGATTATACGAAGCATGATTGACGACAAACACCCCTATCCTCACGGTAGGGGTGTTTGTTCATGTTCGATGCGCTCGATCAGAATTTGGTCGACGCGTCGTCCGTCTAAATCAACGACTTCAAACCGGTACGGTCCAATTTCAACAGTACTCCCACGGGAGGGGACATCACCTAACGTATATAGAATCAAACCAGCAACCGTATGATAGGCGTTCAACTGTTCACCGGGTAAGTCTTCTGTATAACCGAGCGTCCGCTTTAAATCATCGATGTGCAATAGACCATCCGCTAGGAAGGAGCCATCCTTTCGCATGACGAGTTCCGGTTCTTCCTCAACGCTTGAAATTTCGCCAACGAATGCTTCGAGGATGTCAAATAAGGTGATCATGCCGAGGAAACCACCGTATTCATCAAGAACAAAGGCGATTGATACCGTCTCTTTGCGCATCCGTTCAAGCAAGACGGTTGCTTTTAATTGACGGGGAACGATCAGTGGTGATTGAATCAGTCGTTCAAGTTCTTGAACAGGTCGTTCCGTTGATAGCACCTCTTTCGCATCGATGAACCCGACGAAGTGATCCAAGTCACCATGACCAACCGGTAAGTTTCGATGTCGCGCTTGCCGGAGCTCTTGTAAGATCGTATCGGAGTCATCCGCTAAGTCAATCCATTCGGTAACGGTACGCGGCTCCATCAGTTCGTAAGCGTACAAATCATGAAAATCAAACACACGAGAGACTTGCTCCGCTTCAGACCGATTGAAGGTTCCCTCTTGCGTACCACGAATCAGTAATTGCCGGACTTCGTCTTCCGTCTCGTCTTCTGTTTGCAGGCGATCCAGACCAATCAAACGGAAGATGGAACTCGTCGACTTACTTAGAACCCAAATGAATGGTCGAAGCACAATCGAGAAAAAACGCATCGGTGGGGCAAGCCACATCGTGACCCGTTCTGGACTGACAAGGGCGACACGCTTAGGAACGAGTTCACCGATGACGAGTGAAATATAGGTGATGATCGTTACGACTAGAATATAGCCGATCGTACTGGCATAAGGGGCGAGCCACGCGAATTGAGCAAGCCACTTGATGACCGGTCCTGAGAGAGCGGCACCACCAAAGGCACCATTGACGATGCCGATTAACGTGATGCCGACTTGAACAGTCGATAACAGATCGGTTGGTCGATCAAGTAACTCTAACGCAACATGGGCTGACTTTTTGCCATCATTCGCTGCTTTCTCTAATTTCGACCGTTTTGAGGAAAGCAAAGCGAGTTCGGTCATCGCAAAAATACCGTTTGCTAGAATCAAAAGCAGTACAATTGTTAAGTTAATCAACCACATGAAATCTTCACTCCTTTTTCGATAATAAACTATTCCCCAAAACTGTCTCTCTCATTCCCATTCTGTCTACTTTTGCGTTAAACTAAAAGAGAAATAATCAAAAGGGGGAATTTGTTTATGGAATACCGTGTAGAACGTGACACGATGGGGGAAATTCGTGTACCAGAAGCGCAGGAATGGGGCGCACAAACACAACGTAGTCTAGAAAACTTTAAGATCGGAACGGAAAAAATGCCGATTGAAGTCATTCGTGCCTTTGCAGTCCTGAAAAAAGGAGCGGCGCTTGCGAACCGCGACTTGGGCGTGCTTGAGGCAGAAAAAGCAGGTGTCATCGCTGAAGTATGTGACGAGATCATCGCGGGGAAATTCGATGATGAGTTTCCGCTTGTCGTTTGGCAAACGGGTTCAGGTACACAGTCAAATATGAACGTCAACGAAGTGATCGCTCGGGTCGCGACACGCAAGTTGAAAGAACAAGGCAGTGAGACGACGATTCATCCGAATGATGACGTCAACAAATCACAAAGTTCAAATGATACATATCCGACAGCGATGCATTTAGCGGCGAAGACAGTCTTGTTGGAATCACTATTCCCAGCAATCGATGCTTTGCATGCGACACTTGACGAAAAAGCGAACGCGTTTGCAGATATCGTCAAGATCGGACGGACACACTTGCAAGATGCTACACCCATCACACTCGGTCAAGAAATCAGCGGTTGGGTCCGGATGCTTGCACTTTCGAAGCAAATGATCGAACGGACGCTTGATCCGTTAACGGAATTAGCAATCGGCGGTACGGCTGTTGGAACGGGCATCAACGCACATCCTGAGTTCGGTGATTTGGCTGCGCAAAAGATGAGTGAAGAAACGGGATATGAATTCACGAGTGCGGAAAACAAATTCCACGCCCTAACAAGCCACGATCAACTCGTCTTTACGCATGGTGCGGTCAAAGCGTTAGCGATGGACGCGATGAAGATCGCAAACGACGTTCGCTGGCTCGCATCAGGTCCACGAGCAGGGATCGGCGAAATCACGATTCCAGAAAATGAGCCGGGAAGCTCAATCATGCCTGGGAAAGTCAATCCGACTCAAAGTGAAGCGTTGACGATGGTCGCTGCGCAAGTCCTTGGAAACGATGCGACGATTGGTTTTGCTGCAAGTCAAGGAAACTTCGAACTAAACGTCTTCAAGCCGGTCATCATGTATAACTTCATACAATCCGTTCGCTTACTGACAGACGCCTTGCATTCGTTCAATGACCACTGTGCGATCGGAATCGAACCAGAACAGTCCGTCATCGCTGAGAACGTCGAACGTTCGTTGATGCTCGTCACTGCACTCAACCCGCACATTGGATATGAGAATGCGGCGAAAATTGCAAAGGCAGCGCATCAATCCGGGTCAACCTTAAAAGAAGCAGCACTTGCGACTGGTCTACTAACAGAAGAACAATATGATCAATGGATCGTACCAGCAGATATGGTCCGTCCGAACTTAAAAGCGTGAGTTGAAAAAGCGGGGGAATTCCCTCGCTTTCTCTTTATCCGAGGACGGTTCTTCGGATGTATGGAAAGAGAGGGGATTGGATGGAACGGAGTCGAAAACGGATAGAAAAACAACTGCAACAGACGATCATCATGGTGGAGACGTTACTTCGGATGCCGACCGTGCCACGGACAGAATTGCTCGCATTAGCAAGCTGGCTTGAAGGGCTCGGGAGAGAGGAACTGTTTAAAGGACTTGCCGATCAAGTGAGTCGGGAAAAAGCGACGTGGGAACAAATGAATGCGGTCATCACTCAGCCGATCGTTAAAGAATTACTGCGGCCAATCGTCGATCAGTTGTCTGAACGCTCACGCGCCAATCGGATTCGAAAAGAATTGGTCGTCACTGTGACAAGACGTTTTCTTGAGAATATCAAATGGAAGAAATCGCTCGAACAGGAGCGCTATATGTCACGATTCTTCAGTTCGGTGGAAGACACGTTGTCGATATCACATGATATTGCTATGGATGCTGTCATCATCGACCATGCATCTATCGCGGAATCCTTAGAGTTGACTCAAAAACTGATCAAACAAATGGAGTCAGCATTCGTTCCCGTCATCATCGTAGGTCCGAACCGGTCTGACATTCGTCAAGTCAGCTATGAGATGGGAGCTGATGACTACTGGGATGAGACAGTGACGAATGAAGAACGACATGTTCGTCTAGCGAGACTATTACGAAAATTAAGGGTCGTATCTTCGACGATCTTGGTCGATGAACTGACGGGAGCTTATAACCGGAAATACCTCCAAAGTGCCTATGATCGTCGCGTAGCACGTCTCGAACGTGAACAGCGGACATTTGGGTTAGCGATTTTTGATATCGATCATTTTAAGCGGATCAATGATTTACATGGACATCCAACGGGGGATTTGGTCCTCTCCGAACTAGCTACCGTCGTTCAACAAGCCGCTCGTCTCGATGATGAATTCATTCGTTTCGGTGGTGAGGAGTTCATCTTATTGTTTTCAGCAGAAACAGTACCGCAAGCAGTTGCGAGTATGAATAAAATTCGCGAGCGTGTCGAGCGCCATATTTTTGCGAACGGATTAAAAGTAACAGTTTCGATTGGTCTCTCCTTTGCTTTTGATCTCCACACATCCCTGGCGCAAGCAACAGCAGAGGCAGATGAAGCTCTATATCAAGCGAAACGTAATGGTCGTAATCAAGTGGTGTCCTATTCGACAGCGATATCGATCGAAAAAATACCAGTCTATATCCGTGTCGAGGAAGGATTCCTTAAACAGGTACATACGCTTGATATGCCGGATCATCCGAAATACCATATTGAGGTGATTCCGCTAGATGATCAACGGACGTCGCCAATACAATTGGCGATTCTTTCACTCGATCAGTTAGCAAGCGAGAACTTTGTACGATTAGAGGAGTGGAGACAACAACGGGAATCGATCATTGATGCTTTGGTCGTGACAGATCAAGAAGACGATCGTTTAGCCAAGGCGTTATCATGCGGTGCGACAGACTATATCATGACCTCACAGATCGATTCTGATATGGAGGAATGGATTGCTGAATGGATCATGCAAATTCCTTAAAAAAACAGCCACATTTGTCCGTCATACGGAGCAATGTGGCTGTTTTTTAGTTACTGATCATATCGACGAATGATGAACGGATAATCGTTTCCCTCGACCGCATCATAATGTGTTTCGGAAGTAATCTGAAATGAAGATGGGATTTCGGGATAATGTACATCTCCAGAAAGAACCGTATCAATTTCAGTGACATACAGGCGGCGAGCAAGAGGAAGCGTTTGAGCAAACAACTCTCCACCACCAATCAAAAAGACTTCTTCTTCTGAATCGACGTATGGTTGTAAAGCAGATAGATCATGCCATACCGTTACACCTTCGGCTGCAAACGTCTGATCGCGCGTAATGACGATGTTCTCTCGACCGGGCAACGGTCGTCCGATGGATTCGAACGTCTTTCGTCCCATGATGATCGGTTTGCCAATCGTCGTACGTTTGAAGTGAGCTAAATCAGCTGGAAGGTGCCAAGGCATCGCATTGTCACGACCGATGACATGATTTTTTGTATACGCTACGATATGTGTGATCATACGGCTACCACACCTTTAATGTGCGGATCAGGATCATAGCCTTCAATGATGATGTCTTCGAAGCGGAAGTCTTCGATACGATCGACTGTTCGAGCGAAGCGCAGCGTCGGTAATTTTTTCGGGGTACGCGTCAACTGAAGATTAACTTGTTCAATATGATTTGAATAGATATGAGCGTCACCGAGCGTATGAACGAAGTCACCAACCTCAAGTCCACACACATGAGCAATCATATGTGTCAGTAACGCATAAGATGCAATATTAAATGGTACGCCTAGGAAAACATCAGCTGAACGTTGATACAATTGGCATGATAGTTTTCCGTCAGCGACATAAAATTGGAACAAGAGATGACAAGGTGGTAACGCCATCTCATCAACTTGTCCAGGATTCCAAGCACTGACGATCAAACGACGAGAATCCGGATTCGTTTTGATCTGTTCAATGACTTGTGCCAGCTGATCGACCGTCGTGCCATTTGGACGTGGAAAAGAGCGCCATTGTGCTCCGTAAACAGGACCTAGATCTCCGTTCTCATCTGCCCATTCGTTCCAAATCCGCACACCATTTTCCTGTAGATAACGAATATTCGTATCACCCGAGATGAACCAAATCAACTCATGGATGATCGACTTCATATGTAACTTTTTCGTCGTAATGAGAGGAAAGCCATCTTGAAGGGAGAAGCGCATTTGGTGACCAAACACGCTGAGTGTTCCCGTTCCCGTCCGGTCTTCCTTTTTTGTTCCGTGTTCCAAAATGTGTTCGCAAAGTGCATGATATTGTTCCATCGGATGACATCTCCTTTTCGAAAAATCCAAATTTCATTGTAACATAAATTAAGATTTTGAGGATGTCGGTAAATGTCTTGCGAATAGATAACGAAATAAGCCAAAGAGCGGAATCACGTCTTGCCACTCTAATGATTGTGCATTCCGAACACGAATGCGCCGGAGCAGATAGACTTGCAGAATGTAGAATAATAACAAATCGACGGTCATCGTTCGAACGAATTGATTGGTCTCAAAGTAGATGCGGAATATACTCCAATCAGATCGAGCAAGAGCAATCCAAAGCAATAATGTCGTCACGACGCTAAGTAAGGCGACGACGGTAGGAATCCACCCGCGACGACGAAAAGGAAGAAACGTTTTCCTTGGAATAGCGAGGGCGACATAAGGCATCAACACGAAGGCACCTAAGAAGAACGATCCAATACTTGCGACGAGCGGTCCGGGGCGCATGAATCGTTTCTCATCTAGAAATAGTAAAAAGAAAGCGAACGGATAAATACCGAGTAAGGCAAATAAACTTAACGCGGATGTATCAAATTGACTTTGGTCGAAACGTAAAAACGAAATCAAGAAACCTTCTGGAAAGACACGATTATTTCCAAATAATAAGATGAAGACAATAGCAATCGCCCAGACAAGGAAGAGCAAATATCGACGATACATTTGTCCACACTCCTTTCTCATACCTTTCTTTCCCATCATCTTGGATGTAGTAAACACTTGGATTTCATATTTCATGATATCAAATATGTTAAGGTTCTTGCTTGAGCACCTCTCATGGACATGTTAAGATGACGTTGTGATAATTGAAAGCGCTTTTACAAATTGATGCAATCGTTTGCTTAATATGTAGCACGTTACGTACATAAAAGAGGAGAGTGTTGAGGATGGAACGTAAATGGTGGCATGATAGTGTCGTTTATCAAATTTACCCACGTAGTTATAATGATTCGAATGGGGATGGAATCGGTGACTTGAACGGAATCATCGAAAAGTTGGATTATTTGAAGACACTTGGTATCGATGTCATTTGGCTAAGTCCTGTCTATGATTCACCGAATGACGATAATGGCTATGATATTCGTGATTATGAAGCCATCATGAAGGAATTCGGGACGATGGATGATTTTGATCGTCTTCTAGATGAGGCACATGCACGAGATATCAAAATCGTCATGGACCTCGTCATCAATCATTCGTCAGATGAACATCAGTGGTTCGCGGAGTCGCGTCAAAGCAAGGACAATCCATATCGGGATTATTATATGTGGCGCCCGGCAAATCCAGACGGTTCGCTACCAAACAACTGGGGATCGATTTTCTCTGGACCTGCCTGGGAATATGATGAAACAACGAATGAGTATTACTTACACTTATTCTCGAAGAAGCAGCCTGACTTGAACTGGGAAAATGAGCAGATGCGTCACGATGTGTACGGGATGATTCGTCGTTGGTTGGATCGAGGGATTGATGGTTTCCGAATGGATGTCATCAACTTGATTTCGAAGACACCCGGCTTACCAGATGCGACGGTCCATCCAGGAGCACTGTATGGAGATGGTGGAGAACATTATATCAATGGACCACGTGTCCATGAGTTTTTACACGAGATGAACGAAGCTTCCTTCGGTAAATACGATGTCCTGACAGTCGGTGAGATGCCAGGAGCGACGACGGATGATGCCATCCTTTACACGGATCCGGCACGTAAAGAGGTCAACATGGTCTTTACGTTCGAACATATGGATCTCGATTCAGGTCCGAACGGGAAATGGGACGTCATTCCGTTTGATTTACTCAAACTCAAGCAAAACTTCACAAAATGGCAGACGGCCTTACATGAGACGGGTTGGAACTCGCTCTATTGGAACAACCACGATCAACCCCGCGTCGTCAGTCGATTCGGAAATGACACGACGTACCGCGTCGAGTCAGCTAAAATGCTTGCTACATTATTGCATTTGTTAAAAGGGACGCCATATATCTATCAAGGCGAGGAAATCGGCATGACGAACGTCGCTTTTGAAGACATTGCGGACTATGAAGATATCGAAATTCGGAACATGTGGAAAGAACGTACGGAACAAGGAGCATCACCGGCTGAACTACTACGTTCCATCCATGTCAAAGGACGTGACAATGCGCGGACACCGATGCAGTGGGATGCGTCGGAGAACGCTGGTTTCTCAACGGGAACACCATGGTTGAAGGTCAATCCGAACTATCCGGAAATCAACGTCGAACAGGCGCTTGCAGATGAGCAATCCATCTTTTATTACTATCAACAGTTGATTCGTCTACGACATGACCATGAGCTCGTCGTCTATGGTCGCTATGAACTCTTACTCGAAGATCATCCAGAAGTATACGCCTACTCACGAACGCTTGAAGGGGAGACATGGTATGTCTACTGTTCGTTTGCGAATCATGATGTGAATATTCCGTCTACGCATGATACGTCAGACCGCGTCATCGGAAACTATGATGGGGCCGTTGTTACCGACGAACTCACACTTCGACCTTATGAGGCCATCGTCTTCCGTACGTTTGAAGGTTGATTCATCTAGGCATAAAACAGAGGGCTGACTCAAAAAAAGAATGACGCGTCTTTTCACGCCCCTTTCTCAGGCGAGACACCAAGACCCGCTTTCCTGCTTCATTCAAGCAGGAAAGCGGGTCTTGTTTGTCTTTGAAGCGCATAAATGCGCTGTTCCTATAGAAGTTGCGTGTGACGCGTCATTTTTTTATAAGGAAAGGGTGGCAGAATGATGATCTGCCACCTTTTCCTTATAAATTATCGCTCCAATTGAGCGACTTGTTTAACTTGAGCGATGATCGTATCACGATCAGTCGTTGACGGATTGAGGCGGATGCCATACAGTCTTTCGGGCCCCACTGGCTTCTCATGCAATAACTGACCTTCGATGCACAAAGGTTCTTGACCCTCGATCAATGAGAACTCAACAACGATTTTCATTGATTTGAGGAGTGGAAGTTTTAGTTCTGTGCTGATTGCTAGTCCGTTCGGTGAGATATTATGAATTTTCATCAGTCCATTAGGAGTACGCTGATCATTTTTCAATAAATGAAATTCACCTGTTATTGGTTTTTTCAGCGTATATCGAAAGGGTTCATTCCGTTTGATTTTCATGTAGGCACCTCCAATCCCATTATCCGACAATTTCGTCAAGTCTTCTAGTTTTTTTTGGTCATGCAGCAGCGTCTGTCGATTGTTTCGTCGGATGGATACGTTTTGCTAAATACATGAATGGTGTCGCGAACCAAGCGACAACGAATTTCGCGAGATACGTCGTAATGAAGATTTGCCACCAGATGGAGAAGGGCATATCGTGAAAGGCAATCGCACAAAACGTCAACGTATCAAGCAATTGACTTAATACAGTTGACCCTGTCGTCCGTAACCAAAGCTTACGTTCGCCTGTCTTCTGACGGATTTTTGAATAAATAAAGACATCGAATAGTTGCGAGACAAGATAAGCGGCAAGACTACCGACAGCAATCCATGGTAAAAGTCCAAACAATAAATGCAAGGAATCGGATGTTTCGAGTGCAGCCTTATCAGCAAGTGGTGTATATAAGAGACTGAACTGCATGAGAACGGTCGTCGTGATCAGGGAGAAGAACCCCATATAGACGCCTTTACGAGCGACCTGTTTTCCGTATTTTTCATTGAGGATATCTGTCGCTAGATAACAACTGCCATACACGACGTTCCCTAACGTAAAGACGAAACCGAAAATATCAACGGTTTGTGTAACTTGGATGTTTGCAATGATTGTTGCGATGGCAATCCACATCAACAATCCTGTCTTACCAAATAAATAATAACTGAAAATCAATAATCCCATCGTTAAAAAAATGGAAGGGATCCATAACCATTCGTTCATGAGATGTACTCCTTTCTGTTCATACAGATGAAAATTGTACGCTGAAATTCATCAACTGTCAAAGGTGATGAAGAGATGAGGGGCATTAAAAAAAGACCATAAGTTTCATGGTCTTTCGGACGGTCTTTAGCCCATTCGTTGCAGAGAGTACCGACGACGTCTTCCTTTGACGTAATAGTTCTCTGTCGACGTAAAATCATTCGCTTCCAAAATGCGTTTTGCAAACGAAGCGTGTGGAGATTGTTCAAGGACACGCGCGCGTACTTCGTGACGATCTAGTACCCCGGAATACGCCAATGCTTCAGCAACTGCTTGAGTAGCTAGACCCCGACGCGTATAGGGATCAAACACCATGAAGTCGAGTTGGAAGTAGTGACCCATTTTTAAGAACAGAACCCGCCCCACGATCGTATCTGCTTCAACGATATCAAAGTAATAATCTTCAGGATAACTGTGCTCGACGGAATCAAAAGCCCGCTCTTCTCCAAGCTCATGGTCATACCCTTTGATTTCTTGCGGAGTCAGTCCATATGCTTGCTCGCCATACTTCAAGAAATGATCATACTCAGCTTGATCGACATGACGTAATGTTCGACGTCTCAATTCCATCACAAAATCCTCCCTCATCCCAATTGATGCTTCGTTTACATTATAGCGATACCCTCCGTGCAATTGCAAAAATTAACTGGAATCGATCCGCAGGAAGAAATCTAAAAAAAGTCATTCTGTAATCATCTTGTGATTGTTTTAATTACCTCGGAATATGGTAAAGTAATGATGTAGACAACTGCATACTGGAAGGGGCTGGAAAACGTGTTCACAGAACGTGACGGAATCAAATTGCGTCTAGAGCAAATCGAACGATTGTATTCGGACTTGAATCGTGAAGCGAAACAATTGACGGAACGCTTACGCCAATTAGATGAACAAGGGGATGAAGTTCAACATGATCTTTCCCTTAATAAAGAAGACCGCGATCATTTGAAGTCAAGCATTGATGAGACGCTTCAGGCACTCATGAAGCGGACGACGGTCGATGCAAAAGTCGAACAGGAAAAGCAAGAAGACCTGATTTCGAAAAAAGCATTGATTGAAGATATCGAAGGATTATTGAAGAAAAAGAAATGAGCTAGCTCCGGCTAGCTTATTTTTTTGTGGAGGAACACATTATGAAACCAACCATTGGACTGACGACATGTCTTCGTCCGACTGACGACGTGCATCATCGTGTGAAGCAGTTGTTAGCGGATGAGACGATACATTTTATCTACGTCGTGCGTCAGAAAAAAAGCATAGAACACTTGCAACAGGAGACAGGATTACCGGTGCTTGTCGTCGATAAACAACGGCTTGATTTATATCCATTAGGCGAGACGACATCGTTCTTTTTCCATCCTTCGAGTGCGGTGTTTCGCATCAAACAAATTGATGCAGGTGGAGGCGACCCTCTCATTGCGATCGGACGCTTATCGGAAGGGATGCGTGTGCTTGACTGCACACTTGGTCTTGGAGCAGATGCCATCGTCATGAGTCATGCCATCGGAGAGCGGGGGCGGATCATCGGGTTAGAAAGTCGGGTTGAGACAGCATTTGTCGTCAAGAACGGATTAAAACGGTGGGAAGAATCCTACGAACCGATCAATCAAGCGATGCGACGAATTGAAGTGAGAGTCAAACACCATCTCGCCTATTTGAAAGAATGTCCGGATAATTCCTTTGATGTCATCTACTTTGATCCTATGTTCGAACAGACCGTCGAAGAATCGACGCATCTCGACGCTTTACGAACGCTTGCGAATTATGAAGCCTTATCCGAGGAAGCGATGGTGGAGGCGAAGCGTGTGGCACGTCAGCGCATCGTTTTAAAAGCACATTATGAAAGTCCCTTGTTTGAACGGTTTGGGTTCGAACGAACAAAGCGGAAGACGTCGAAGTTGCATTATGGCGTAATTGAATTGTAAGTCAAAAAAAGACCTCTGCCGATGTTTCGGCAGAGGTCTTTTTTGTAATTCGCTGATTATTGAACTGCGTCTTTTAATTCGTCTTCCATCTCTTCAAACGTTTCCTGAACGGCATTGACCGGTTGTTTCGTCATCAAGCTGACAACGACCGTAAAGATCAAGCTTGTGAAGAATCCAGGTACCATTTCATAAAGCGTCGTACTGAGTCCGAGTTGAACCCAGATGATGACAGTCAAGGCACCTGAGATAATACCAGCTAGTGCGCCTTGTTTCGTCATCCGTTTCCAGTAAAGAGAAAGCAAGATGATTGGACCAAAGGCAGAACCGAATCCAGCCCATGCATAACCGACAAGTGCAAGAATCGTCGCTGATGGGTTCCACGCGAGAATACTTGCGATGACGGCAACGACAAGAACGGCAATTCGACCTGTCAGGACGAGTTCTTTATCCGATGCGTCTTTTTTCAAGAACGTCTTATAAAAATCTTCTGTCAACGCACTCGAAGTAACGAGCAATTGTGATGAAATCGTCGACATGATCGCTGCAAGAATCGCAGCCATCAAGAATCCTGTGATATACGGGTGGAATAGGACATCCGAGAAACGGATGAAGACTGTTTCCGGATCACCGAGTCCATTGCCTTGTCCTTCGAAATAAGCGATCCCGACAAGACCAGTCATCATCGCACCGATGATAGAGACGAACATCCAACCGATCCCGATGCGACGGGCACTTTTTAAATCTTTAACAGAACGAATCGCCATAAAGCGGACGATGATATGGGGTTGACCGAAGTAACCAAGTCCCCAAGCTAGGAAACCGATGATTCCAAGAATCGTTGTTCCTTTAAGTGGATCAAACAACGAAGGGTCTAATTTTTCAGCGTAATTGTAGGCACCATCGATTCCACCAACGTCTGTCAATGCGACGATTGGTACGAGAACGAGTGCGATGAACATGATACAGCCCTGGACGAAATCGGTCCAACTAACTGCGAGAAAACCGCCGAAAAGTGTGTAGGCGATTACGACCGCAATCGTCAAGAGCATACCATAGTGGTAATCAAATCCAAATGAGCTGACGAACAATTTTCCGCCAGATACGATTCCAGCTGATGTGTAGAACGTGAAGAAAATGATGATAACGAGTGCCGATACGGTACGAAGCACGCGTGATTTGTCTTCAAAGCGATTCTCTAAGAAATCAGGGATCGTAATTGAGTCGTTTGCCATTTCCGTATAGAGACGGAAACGTGGTGCGAGTACGATATAGTTTACGTAACATCCAATCAATAAACCGAGTGCGAGCCAAAGGGCTGATACACCTGTTGCATACATGGCGCCGGGAAGTCCCATGAGCATCCATCCACTCATATCCGATGCACCAGCAGAGAGTGCTGTGACACCTGGACCGAGATCGCGTCCGCCTAACATGTAATCTTCTGTATTCGTCGTTCGCTTGTAGGCAAAATAACCGATTGCCAACATGAGAACAAGATACAGGATGATCGAAATCCATTCTTGCGTCATAAAGTTAAATCCTCCAAATGCAATAGTTTTTTCAGCGATCAAGCATGTATTGACTTGTTCGCCAAATGATATGTTCCCCACCTTACAGGGGATAAAACGACTTTGCAAGTCACTTCATTTTCATGAAAAGTGCCGCCACGCCTAGTGCCTTAAGGGGTCGGGACGGTTTTAGTCCCTGTTAAAGTTCTACTACTCGAAATGTTCTGAATAATTTAATAAAACATAAATGATCCTAATAAATTAGGATCATTTATGTGATGTTAATTGGTCCAAAACCGTTGGTATGCGGCGCTTAAACGGTCTAATGCCTGATCTAATTGTGCACGAGGACACCCGATATTTAAACGTTCAAATGTTTCTCCACCAGATCCGAACGAAGAACCGTGCGTTAGAGCGATTTTTGCCTCCTTGACGAGCCAATCTGCTCGTGTTTTACTATCTAGTTCGAGTGCTTTGAAGTTGATCCACAACAGGAAAGTTGCTTCTGGAATGACAACGTCTAATTTTGGCATCTCTTGGCGAATCCGACGGATGGCATGGTCACGATTTCCTTCTAAATACACAAGTAATTGTGACAGCCATTGCTCACTCATAGCATCACCATACGCTACTGAAATCGCAGTCGAAGCCAATGCATTCGGGTGAACGAAATGACGTTGTTGGACACGTTCGATCTGTTGACGAATCGAGATGTCAGGTACGATTAGATAAGACGCATAGAGACCCGGAATATTGAACGTTTTGGATGGTGCACTCACTAAAATGAGTTTTTCATAATCCAAACCGAGAATGGGCGTGTGCACGGAACCTGTATAGACGAGGTCCGCATGAATCTCATCGGATACAAGATAAACATCATGTTGCTTCGCGAGTTCGACGATTTGTTGTAATTCTTCTCTCGGATAGACTTTACCGCTTGGATTATGCGGGCTACAAAGAATCATCATACGTGCTGTTCGCATTTGTCGTTCGAGAAGTGAAAAGTCAGTCTGGTACGTCTCTCCGTCTAAAAGAAGCGGATTTTCAATGAGTTGTCGTTGATTAGACTGAATGATTTGATGAAATGGAGGATAGACAGGTGTCTGGATGATGATTTCATCACTCGGTTCCGTCAGTGCGAGGACCGTATGTGCAAGTCCTGGAACAACACCACTTGAGTAGAGAATGGAATCAGTAGTGATTGTGACGTCATATCGCTTTTGAAACCATTGTTGAATTGCTCGTTTGGCTTCGTCTTCAAACATCGAGTAACCGAAATGACCTGTAGCAGCACGTCTAGTCAATCGTTCTGTCAAATGGTGGGGTGGACGGACGTCCATGTCGGCGACCCACATTGGAATTAGCTCATCTGATCCATATAGCGAAGGGAGCCCGTCCCACTTGACGGATCCTGTATTTCGTTTCTCGATCGTTTCATCAAAATTGATTTGTTCCATCAGACTTCACTCCTGTTCTTCAATAGTTGAATGACTCCATTTCACCATAGCGGATAGAGAGAGAGTGGGGCAAGTCGAAAAAATAAAGGTTTAACATTTATATGATCAGGCAATTACTAAACTCGAACCTACCATAATGAAACGGAGTGATGATCATGTTGCATTCTAAAGTAGTCGTCGGGCGATCGCCTGAGGAATTAGAGGAGAGACTAAATGAATTTTTTGAAAATAATGGGGTCGGATCAAACGCCATCATTACATTAAAATTTTCAACATTTGTTGCGTCTAAAGCGGATGAACATTATTCAGTTTTAGTCGTCTATGATAACTCGCTAACGAAAACTACACTGTAAATTAGTGACAAGAAGTTGAGCTGAAAAGCATCGACTTCTTGTTTTGTCTTTTTCTATAAGTTATACTAGAATTAGGTTTTACAAGCTTCCGTAGGTTAATGGCAGACCTCAGCAATGGTAATGCTGCAGTGCGAGTTCGATTCTCGCCGGAAGCATAGACACGTCTTCCGTCTCAAGTGATATATACTTGAAACGGAAGACTTTTTTCATGAGTTCGATATTTTTGATTTGAGGAGTGACCTCTATGCATCCAGTCATTCATTCTGTTGGTGATAAGATCAAGCAAGAACGAAAAAAACAAGGAATGACACAAAAAGCACTTTGTGAAGGAATTTGTAGTCAGGCTGAAATCAGTAAAATCGAAAATGGTCGAAATTCCCCAACGATTGATTTGTTACAGCTGATTTGTCGAAGATTACGCATCCCGATTTCATTGTTTTTTGAAGATGAAATCGTATCACAAAAGTTAAATGAGATAGACCAACGAATGATTCGGCATTTGCGTGAAAAAACGTATTCAGATATGGCAAAAGACTTAGCAAAATATGAGAACGTTAATAATGCGGTTGAAACTCAAATTTTAATTCGCTACCACCAAGAATTACTAGACTATGAAAGAGGAAATATTGATTTTCGGACATGTATCGCCTCCTTATTACAAGTTGTCAGACAGGAACAGGTCAAAGACAAATCCTTTCTTCTTTATACACGAATTCAGATGGTGATTGCTGTTCTGTATACGAACCACGAAGAATATAGTCGTGCCCATCAAATTTATAAGGAACTATTAGGCTTACCTTATCAAACAAGAGAATATAAAAAAATTCGAATGAAGATCATGTATAATTTCATACGTAATTTAGTAGAGTTTGAACGATTCGAAGAAGGGCTGCAGGAAGTTGAAAAGGTCATCGAAGAGACAAAACAATTGCAGGATTTAACGTATCTTGGACAGTTTTATTTTCAAAAAGGAATTTTATTAGAGGCGTTAAAAGGATCTGAATCAGAAACAAAGGAAGCGTATACGACCGCTTATTCTTTTTTCATTGCTACTCAGAGTCACTCTTATCTAAAAATCCTTGAAACCTATTTTTCTGAACACCTCTTATTTCCGATTAATGAAAGTGAGTGAATAAACGATGGAGATGAATACTTTAACTTCATCGATTGGTACAAAAATCAAACAATTTCGTATCGAAAAGCAAATGACTCAAAAAGAACTATGTGTTGATTTATGTAGTCAAGCTGAAATTAGTAAAATTGAAAACGGGTTAAATTCTCCGACTGTGGAATTATTAAAACAACTTGCTGTAAGGTTGCAAGTTCCCATCTCTTTGTTGTTTCAAGAACATACCGATGAGGAAAAGTTCTTTCAACTAGATCGCTTCTTATCCGATTTGCTTCGAGAAGAGAAATACAAAGAGGCGTTAGAGCGAATTCACCAGCAAGAAAAGGATAGCATCGTCGAAATCGACATTTTAAAAAGCTACATCAAGACGATCATTGAATTAAAGCAAAATCGAATCGATTTTCGGGCAGCAGCAAGCCTACTCAGCAACTTGTTGATTGAAAAAGAAGTCTGGTCTCAGTCCATTCAATTGTACATTCGAATCAAAATGGCAATTGCGAATATGTATTCAGAGCAGGATTTATTTCATTTAACGGAATCCGTGTATCAGGAATTAGAAAATGAAATCGAAGTTCTTCAGTCCAATACCCATCTAAATGCGCTATTGAAAATTTACTTCAATCATTGTCAGATCCTTGAGTACCAAGGGAAGTCTGAGGAAAGTATCGTCATCGCCAAAAAAGGATATGAGTTATGCTTGTTGCATAATCATACATTTCTATTCGGTCATTTTTATTATCAACTCGCTCACTATGATGAATACTTAGGTGAGGATGAGAAGTCACTCCAAAAACAATATTCAGTCGCCTATGCACTATTTCATGCATTTGAGCACGACGTTCGAAAGAAAATGATTCTTCGCATGAAGGAGTCGTATATGTTGTTCACTTTTGAGAATTAATAAAAAGGATACGTGACCTTCTTGGTAAACAAGGAGGTTTTTTCATGAAAAGTGCAACTCGTTTATTTTAAAGAGGTGATGAGATGAAGGACGAACATTCTATTGGTAAGAAACTCAAATTTTTTCGACAATTGAAGGGGTTATCGCAAAAAGAACTGAGTGCAGGGATTTGTAGTCAAGCTGAAATTAGTAAGATCGAGAACGGGAAGACGATGCCGACTGTGGAATTATTACAACAACTCGCAACAGTACTTCGTATTCCTATATCAGAATTATTAAAGAGCAATTCTGAACATCAATTGGAGCAGGTAAATATCCTTGATCAAAAACTTAGTACCTTACTACGCGAGAATGCTTTCGATGAATGTTTTCATGAAATGAAAAAAATCTCAGTAAGTGAATCTTCTGATGAAATAAGACGATTAATGACCTACTATGAAATTGTGATTGCATATCGAAAAAAACAAGTTGATTATCGAACGACCTCCGTTTTATTTACGCGATGGATGGATCAAGAGGATTTATGGGTGAAAGATCCGGTGCTTTACTTTCGAATCAAGATGGCATTATCCATTTTATATGCGGAATGCGGACAGTACCAACAAGCAGAAAAAATATATGATGAAGTATTACGCATTACTACAGAAATCAGCGGTCTAAAGAGTGAACGACTAAAGATTCTTTATAACTATGCAAAATTATTATATAAAATGGATCAGCCTCAAAAGGGTCTTCGTATCATCGAGGAAGGCATACAGCTCAGTCGACAATTGAGACAGACTTCCTACTTAGCACACTTGTATTATCAACGTGGCGAGTTTCATGAACGGATGGATACGAATTTTATGCAGATGAAACATGATTATACGATGGCGTATGAATTATTCTCTGCTTTTCAGATGAAACAATACGCTACTATCGTTCTAAAAACGAAAGGTTCATATTTACAATCTGTACTGGACTAAGATCATGACTAAAAAATACAAGAAAGGAGGAGGAAAGGTTGCGTATCGAGTCATTTGGTAAACAGATAAAACAACTACGAATCGAGAAAAATTTAACACAAAAAGAATTGGCAAAGGATGTATGTAGTCAAGCGGAATTAAGTAAGATTGAAAATGGAAAAATAATGCCAACAATCGATCTTGTTCAACGTTTGTCTCAAAAGTTACATATTTCAATGGGACAAATCTTCATCGATTCAAATGAAGTAAAGCTATTTCATGACTATGACGTACAACTGTCGGACTTTTCTAGGCAACGTCGTTATGATGAAATGCTAGAATTTATGAAACGTTTACCACCTAGTCTTCCTCCTTCCGTTCAATTATTGATTCATTATTTTGAATGGGTCGCTCGCGAAGGTAAAAAAGATATTGATTACCGGACATGTATCTCCCAATTGCTTCGCTTATCGGATGAACACCAAATGGAAATAGAGTATCCTGTTCTTTATTTACGTATTCGAATGTCGGTTGCGAACTATTATTACTTGAACGGTCAATATCCATATGCGCGAAAAATCTATGAAGGATTATTATCGTATGATTATTCGACATATGCACTTAAAAAATTACAGTGTAAAATCATATATAATCATGCGCAACAGTTGTATTTTCAAAATGACTTTAAAACAGGATTACAGGTTACTGAACAAGGAATTCGTTTATCCGTCGAACGAAAAGATACAGCGATGTTAGGACATTTCTTTTATCAAAGAGGATGTTTCTATGAAGAATTGAATTATCCAAAGTGTGATATCCATGATGCGTTTACTCATGCCTATTCACTTTTTACTGCCTTCGGCAATGAGAATCATGCCGCGTTAGTCTTAAAAGGTAAAAAACAATTTCTCCACTTTCAAATGTGAGGACGGAAGTGAAAGAAAGGATGATATAATGGATCACTTACCCGTCTCAATTGGTTATGAAATCAAGCGGCTTCGAAAAGAAAAAAAGATTACACAAGCAGAATTGTGTGAGGGCATTTGTAGCCAAGCTGAAATCAGTAAAATCGAAAATGGTAAAAATTCACCCACCATCGATTTGCTACAACAAGTCGCAAAACGATTAAAGGTACCATTGTCGATGTTGTTTCAAGATCATTTACGAAGTGATGTTTTTCAAACGTATGACGAACAATTAGCAGAACTATTGCGGACTAATCAATACGTTGATGCTTTAAAGATGATCGAACATGTTCTTTCAACGGTTGATTTTGAGGAAGTTCGTGATTTAGTAGCATATTATCAAGTCATCGTTCAGGAAAAAAGTGGTCAACTTCACTACCTAAAAGCCATTCAATCGCTCGGACGATTACTCAAAAAAGAACACCTTTGGTTTGAATCAGCTACTCTGTATGTAAGAATTCAGATGGCGATAGCAAATTTGTATGTTGAACACGGTGACTTCGATTTAGCGGAGAGTATCTTTCAAACATTGATTCATTCGAATTATCCATCCGTTGAATTGAAAAAAGTTCGCATCAAGATTTTATATAATTATGGACAACAATTATTAATGCAAAAAAAATACCTTGCCGGTCTAAAAATCACCGAACAAGGTATTCAAGAGAGTCTTCAAATAGAAGATGCTCATTTCTTAGGTCACTTTTATTATCAGCGAGGATATTTCACTCAACAATTGAATGGAGATCTTTCTGCTATCCAACGTGATTTTACGATGGCCTATTCCGTATTTCGTGCATTTGATATGCCACTTCATGAAAAACTGCTTCTTGAAGAACATGCAGAGTACATTCTCTTCCCAACTTAGAACGAACGACCGAATTGTCGGCATTCTTGAAGTGCTTGTTCGATTAATTCAGAGGCACGTTTCGGATATTGCTGATGTCCCTCGAGAATGACAGTCGATACATCCTCAATGCCGAAAAATGCCAATAGATCGAGCATGTAGCGAACAGCGTGTTCACTCGGTGCTTTCTCTTTCGTCGAGTAATCACCACCGCGTGAATGAATCAACAGGACTTGTTTGTCTTCAACAAGTCCAATCGAACCTTCGGCCGTATAACGAAATGTTTGACCAGCTTGAGCAAGGTAATCCATATAATTGTGCAGCGGTGCCGGAACCGTCAAGTTCCACATCGGAAATGAGAAGACGACCTTATCGGCATCTAAGAAACCGTTTAAATACTCCTGAAGTCGCTGTGCATGTGTCGCATCCTCTCCAGTTAATTCCTCGCCTTTAAAGAGGCGACCTGCCGCGCTCGCCAGTTTCAAATCGAAGAAGGGAAGACGTTCTTCAAATAAATTTAAAACCGTAACTGTATCATCCGGATGTGTTTCACGATACGCGTTCAAAAAGGCATCGTTCAATTCAGAGCTAATGCCTTTTTTTTGATGTGTGCTATCGTTCGCTTCAATGAATAGTAAATGTGACATAATCATTACTCCTTTCTATACCTCTCTATTCCCATTCTACTTAAAATCATGACTTCCCAATATTTTATTATTTTTAGAAAATTCAGGTTTTATTTCGGTTCTGATAAGGAAAATAAACGACAGGAACTAGAAAGAGGGGATGGCGGTGAATACACAGCGACGTTCTTCCAATAGTCTGCAATATCATCGAGAGATTCGAGCAAATTATCAATTGTTCGGGATGATAATTTTTGTATTGACGAGTTGTGGTGCCGTTTTATACATTGTGGCGAATATATTTAGTCGCTCCGGTTTAGATGGAGCCGATTGGGTGCGAGCAATCGTCATTGCAAGTGCTGGAATCGTGCAATATTTCATTGGTAAAAGTACATTGTCGGATCGATTGAAGCCACATATGATGTCGAGTATTTTTTTATTGATTCCTTATATTTATTATCCATTCATTGATCGAGGCGTTCAGTCCGTTTGGGCATGCGCACTACTTTTCATTTTAGCGTCTCTTGTTGTTATTAACCGAACGATGTTGTTATACGCAACGAGCATCACGACGATCTCCCTACTCTATATCTGGTATCAAACTCCTTCATTAGAAAACGTTACGATGTTTGCATCTGATCATATCGCACGAATTGGACTTATCTTAATTGCGACGATCATCAGTTTATTGATCCATAATCAATACGTCACCCGTCTTGAACGTAATATTGACTACTTAGCACGTTTACAAGAACAAGCATTTACGGATACTGTGACAGGTTTGTCGAACCGTTCTTCTTTTGTCATAGAAGTGGACAAGAAAAAACGAGAAGGCGACATGATTTGTCTTGTTGATCTGGATGATTTTAAAACCGTCAATGATGCTTTTGGTTACCGGACAGGTGACCGCACTTTGCACATCATTGGTCGTCGGTTAATGAATCGCTTTCCGGATTGTACGATTGCGAAAGCGAGCGGAAGTGCTTTTTTACTGCATGCTCCAAACCATTACGATGCACGAACTCTTTGTGACGATATTTTATCGAGTGTATCAGAGCGCGTTCAAATTGACTTTAAACAGATTAACGTCACTGCAAGTATCGGTGTTTCCTATGTAAATGACGAAACGACGGACCATGTCATTAATGATGCGGAGATTGCCTTATTCACAGCTAAATCCAATCGGAAAAATACTTATGCAATTACAGATTTAGCGACACAAAATGAACGAAAACGGGCGCTTCAATTAACACGCGACTTATACGATGCAGAGCTGGATCGCGACTTTTTTATTTTATTTCAACCTCAGGTCAATGCAAAAACGCGTCAAATTACAGGAGTCGAAGCATTGATTCGTTGGAATCATCCGGAATATGGTCTCGTTCCGCCAAATGAGTTCATTCCACTTGCGGAGCGGACACGTTTCATTGAGACATTAGGCGTTTGGGTCATGCGTCAAGCTTGTTTCCAGGGTAAAGCATGGTTGGAAGAAGGGAAGGAGCCGTTAACGATTTCTGTGAATGTCTCACCGTGGGAATTACGTCAACCCGATTTTATGGATCGCGTATTGGCGATCTTAAAACAGTCTGGCTTCCCTCCGTCATTACTCGAAATCGAGATGACAGAACACATCTTCATTGAAGGAACAGAGCAAATCATCGAGACATTAAACGCACTTCATTTATACGGGATCCGGATTGCGCTCGATGACTTCGGAACGGGATTTTCATCGATGCAATCGTTAGTGGAGTTACCGTTCGATCAATTGAAGATTCCAAAAGAAATCGTTCAAGAAGCCATTCATTCAGAGAAAAAACGAGCGATGATCGAGACGATCATTCAGTTAGGAAAGCGATTAGATATGACAATCGTAGCTGAAGGGATTGAATTAGAAGAAGAGGCGACATTGCTCGAGCGATTGGGATGTCATACGTTGCAAGGATATCTCTTCCATCGCCCGTTACAACCAAGACAATTAGAACACTTTTTAACGATGTATCGAGAAGGCTGACGATATGATATATCAAAGAAAGAAAGTAAACAGGCGATGGACATGGTCCATCGCCTGTTCGTATAGCTATTTATCAATGAATCACAGATACCGCGCAAAACGACGTTCGAGAACCTCTTGAATGACTGCGATACAAGAACAGATTCCCCAGTAGATGAACGCAACAACAAAATAAACGGTCATATAATCGAATTCGCGCCCACCGACGATTTTTGCTTTTTGAAAAATCTCAGGAACTGTAATCATAGCAGCAAGCGATGAAGCTTTGACCAGATCAAGCAAGACGTTTGAGAGTGGTGGGATGGCAATCCGGATCGCTTGTGGCAAAATGATGCCAACAAACGTCCGATACCTGGATAAACCGAGTGACGCTGCCGCCTCTTCTTGCCCACGATCAATCGATAATAAGGAAGAACGAATGATCTCTGCCATGTACGCAGCACTATTCAAACTAAAACCGGTGATTGCTGCTGTTAACGCGTCAAGTTGAATATTGATGACCGGCAGTCCGAAATACAACATGAACAGCAACACGAGAATCGGAACACCACGCATGAACGAGATATAAGCGCTAGCCCCGATGCGTAAAAGTCGAAGGTGAGACAGACGGCAAAGGGCAAGGATTAACCCGATTCCGAGACCAATGGCCATGCTGAGCAAGGAAATCCATAGCGTCTGTCCCAGTCCACTCAAAATATAAGGAAACGATTCGACCGCCAATTCCGGATTGAAGACGGACCGCCAATCAATCGAAGACATCGTCAGTTCACATCGACGATCGTCGTTTTGACGTCAGGCATTTGGGAGACATCTTTTCCAGCATAGAATTGCTTCGAAATTTCCTTTAATGTGCCGTCTTCCTTCATTTTATCGAGTTGTTCGTTAATGTTGGATTGAAGTTCCTTGTTATCTAAATCCATGATTAAACCAACCTGACTTGGATTATAAGCGATATCAGGATGAATCGTAATATCGAAGTCTTTGAAGAAATCGACAGCGAGTGTTTGCAAGTAGTAATCATTCAAGATGACGTCTGTTCGACCATTTGAGACATCTCGTAGATATTGATCGTTCGTCGCGTTATCGTACGTGACTTCTTTTGCACCGAATTTTTTAGCGATTTGCATATACGTCGTTGTAGCTTCTCCGGCAGCTTTTTTCCCTTTTAAGTCTTCAAGAGACTTGATGCCTGACAAATCACTTTTACGGACGATTGCCGTACCATACGTATATTTATATGGTTTTGAGAACGCGAATTTTTCTTTACGATCATCGGTGATCGTAATGTCGTTGGCGGCAAGATCGACTTGACCTGTATTGACGCTTGTCAACATACCGTCAAATGACATCTCTTTGAATTTCACTTTCAAATCAAGACGTTTTGCTACTTCTTTGACGACTTCAACGTCGAATCCAGTCAACTTATTGTTTTTCTCTTCATGATAAGATGTCGGATAAAGTGTACCAGCCGTAGCGACGACAATCGTTCCTTCTTTTTGAATCTTGTCATATGCGGTTGCCTTCTCCTCTTGCTGACCACATGCGCTTAATAAGATCGAGCTTCCTGCGATCAAGAGACCCGTAAATTGCATTGTTTTTTTCATCGTATTATTCCTCTCTTTATTTCCATGATCAATAACTCTTTTCATAGTTAAAAATACCACGGAATCATATGTTCGGGCAAAGTAATACGCGCACAAAGTGTAGAATTCAACCAAAAAAAATATTGAATGAATATCCAAGTTTGTGTAAGCGTTATCAATGTTGATATATGGTAATTCTATCTCTAGAGGTTGAACAAAATGGTGATTATGCATAGTAGCGAATAAACATAAAAGGGTGTAAAGTATAATTTAACTGAATATACAGAAAATTAAGAAGGCAAGGAGAGTGCTACTATGACATTTCATCAATACCCTGAACAGCAGGGATTATACGACCCTCGTATGGAACATGATGCGTGCGGGATCGGGGTTTACGCACATCAAACAGGACGAGCGAGTCATGAAATCGTTGAACATGCATTGGCCATGCTTTGTCAAATGGAACACCGTGGTGGACAAGGAAGCGATGCGAAGACGGGAGACGGGGCGGGTATTTTAACGCAATTACCAGATCGTTTGTTTCGTGAAACGGTTCGTCACATTTCCTTTCCTAAAAAAGGGGATTATGGCGTTTTCATGATGTTCTTACCACGTGAGGAACGAGAACGGGTGCGACTCGAACGAACGTTAGAGTCAATCATTTTGACGGAAGGACAAGACGTCTTAGGATGGCGTACCGTACCCGTCCAGTCCGAAGTGCTTGGGTCGGGTGCCCGCCGCACGGAGCCAGTCATTCGTCAATGTTTCATTGGTGCAAAGGCGATGGAAGGATTGACATTTGAACGAACACTCTTTTTGATTCGTCGCGCATTTGAACGTGAATCGGAGCAACTCGGTCTTGAACAATACGTCCTGAGTAGCTCGAGTGAAACAATCGTTTATAAGGGACTCGTGACGACGGATCAATTGCGTGCGTACTTCGATGACTTACAAGACGAGCGCTATCAGTCTGGATTTGGTATCGTGCATTCGCGTTTTAGTACGAATACGTTCCCAAGTTGGAAACGTGCCCATCCGAACCGTTATTTGATTCACAACGGCGAAATCAATACGTTGCAAGGAAATATTCGGGCGATGCGCGGTCGAGAACGTCGACTTGCTGAGACGACATATGGTAATCGGGCAGAGGAAGTGTTACCGATTCTAGATGAGACAGGTAGCGACTCGTCGATGCTTGATAATGCGTTTGAGTTTCTTCATCTGTCCGGACTCTCACTCGCTGAGACAGCACTGATGCTCGTACCGGAACCATTCGAACATGCTGAGATCAGACCAGCGAAGCGCGCGTATTATGAGTACCACAGTAGCATGATGGAGCCATGGGATGGTCCGTCTGCAATCGTCTTTACGAACGGAAAACAGATCGGTGCGACGCTTGACCGAAACGGTTTACGTCCAGCGCGATATGTATTGTTACGCGATGGTCACTTCATGTTGTCGTCAGAAGCAGGAGTACTCCCTCTTCGTGAACAAGACATCCTGTACAAAAAACGATTAGCACCGGGTGAACTGCTTTTACTCGACTTTGCGTCCGGTCAGTTGATCGCAGACGAAGAGATTAAACGGGAGCTAGCGACACGTCATCCCTACGCGGAGTGGCTCGCGCAAGAAGTCGTTTCCCTTTCAAGTAACGACTTCAAGGAAACACTCGTTGAACTTGGAACGAAACAACGACACTTCGGATATACGCGTGAAGATATCGATCAATACTTGATCCCGCTCGTCGAAGAACAAAAGGATCCGTTAGGTGCGATGGGGACGGATATACCGCTAGCGGTCTTAAGTGAACGCCCTCAATCCTTGTTCCGATATTTCAAGCAACTGTTCGCACAAGTCACGAATCCACCAATTGACGCGTTACGCGAAGAGATCGTCACCTCGACGCTGACATGGCTTGGTCGACAAGGGGAACTGCTGACGCCGAACCGCGCGAACTGTCGTCGTGTTCGCTTAGAGACCCCGATTCTGCGACCAGACGAAGCCCATGCGCTTAAACAAAGTGGACTTAAGCAAAAAACGATTTCGACGACGTTCACCGACTCGCTTGCAGAAGCGCTCGACATGATCGTTGATGAGGCTGTGACCGCTGCACGAAACGGGTATGAATTATTGACATTATCGGATCGTCTCGTACGCCCCGGCACATTGCCGATGCCAATCCTCTTAGTGACGAGTGCGATTCATCATGCGCTGATCCGCAAGGGATTACGTACAAATCTCAGCTTGATCGTTGAAGGTGGAGAGATTCGTGAAGTCCACCATGTCGCGACGTTGCTCGGATATGGTGCGGATGCGATTTATCCGTACCTGGCATATACGACGCTTGAAGAAGCGATAGGGGATCGTTTTACGGATGTAGACAAACGTTACCAAAAAGCAGTCACGGAAGGCGTCGTCAAAGTCATGTCGAAGATGGGCATTTCGACGGTCTTCAGCTACCGTGGTGCGCAAATCTTTGAAGCAGTCGGAATCGATCGCTCCGTCATCGACCAGCATTTCACTGGTACGGTCTCTCAATTGAGCGGGATGACGCTTGAACTGATGGAAGAAGAAGTCCGACGAGCACAACAGGTTGCAGATGAACGGATTTATTTAGAGTCCGGTAGTGTCTTCCGGTACCGTCAAGCAGGAGAACATCATGCCTTTAACCCAGCAACGATTCATTTGTTGCAACACGCATGCCGTACGAATGATTACCGGCTTTATCAAAAGTACGCTCAACGCATTCAGGAGGAACCGGCAACGGTGCTACGACATCTGTTGACGTTCAAGGAGACGAAGGCGATCCCAATTGAAGAAGTTGAGCCTGTCAGCGAAATCGTCAAATACTTCAAGACGGGTGCGATGTCATACGGCTCGTTATCAAAAGAAGCGCACGAGACGCTTGCGATCGCGATGAACCGCTTAGGCGGAAAGAGTAATAGTGGTGAAGGCGGTGAAGAGGAGGAACGATACGAACGGGATGAAAATGGTGACTTCCGGATGAGCCGAATCAAGCAGATCGCCTCTGGTCGTTTTGGGGTGACAAGTCATTACCTCGTTCACGCGGACGAATTACAAATCAAGGTGGCACAAGGTGCGAAGCCCGGAGAAGGTGGTCAATTGCCTGGTGAAAAAGTCTATCCGTGGATCGCACGGGTGCGTGCATCGACACCGGGTGTTGGATTGATTTCCCCACCACCACATCACGATATCTATTCGATTGAAGATTTGGCCCAGTTAATTCATGACTTAAAACGTGCCAATGATCAAGCCCGGATTAGCGTCAAACTTGTCGCAAAAGGTGGCGTTGGGACGATCGCGGCTGGAGTTGCGAAGGGGCTTGCGGACGTCATTGTCATCAGTGGTCATGACGGCGGCACGGGTGCCTCGCCGAAGACGAGTATTCAACATGCCGGACTGCCATGGGAGCTTGGTCTTGCTGAGACGCACCAAACGTTGACATTAAACGGGTTGCGCGAGCGTGTCGTCCTTGAAACCGACGGAAAGCTATTGACTGGTCGCGACGTCATCCTCGCCGCGATGCTCGGAGCGAATGAGTATGGGTTTGCGACAGCTCCGCTCATCGCCGTCGGATGTATCATGATGCGTGCTTGTCATCTCGATACGTGTCCTGTTGGTGTCGCGACGCAAGATCCAGAGCTCCGTAAGAAATTCACGGGATCTGCCGATGACGTCGTCCATTTCATGACGTTCATCGCAGAGGAAGTACGAGAACATTTAGCGAAGCTCGGTGTTAGCCGACTACAAGATCTCGTAGGGCGGACGGACCTACTCGAACCATCGGAGCGACAACGGACGCATTGGAAGGCGAAGAGTCTTGATTTTTCGCGTCTCCTCGTTCACGTGACACACGGTCCGGCTGAACAACAACAGCATCATGTCGAGCGTTCCTTTGACGCGCGTGAAATCTCGCCGTATTTGGAGGCGGCAGATTTCAGTCAGCCTCAGACACTACGTTTAACGATTCAAAATACAGACCGTGCGATCGGAACGCAGACCGGTGCCATGCTAACAAGACGGTTTGGGGCCCTTGGTCTGCCAACGGATCGATTGAAACTCGAACTGAATGGATCTGCCGGACAAAGTTTAGGTGCGTATTTACCACGCGGAGTAACGCTTGATGTCACGGGAGAAGCGAATGATTACGTCGGGAAAGGATTGTCCGGAGGTATCATCGCCGTTCATCCTCCACGTTCGATTTCGTTCGTCTCGTCCGATCAGTCGATCATTGGTAACGTCGCACTTTACGGGGCGACGAGTGGAGAACTCTATGTCAACGGTCAGGCAGGTGAGCGATTTGCGGTTCGAAACAGTGGAGCAGTCGCTGTCGTCGAAGGAATCGGTAACCATGGACTCGAGTATATGACCGGTGGATCCGTTGTCGTCCTTGGCGATGTCGGAAAAAACTTTGCTGCCGGTATGTCAGGTGGTGTCGCCTATGTCTTGCCGCGTAATCCTGAACAATTTTTACAACGTGTCAACCGCGAACTCGTTTCGACGGGACCTGTCACGCATGTCGAAGAGATTGCGCGACTGAAGACGTTCATCGAACGTCACGTCGCACGGACCGGAAGTGAGCAGGGAGATGCGATTCTAGCGAACTGGGATCATGTCATTCATTCGTTCATCCGCGTCATTCCTTCGACGTATGAGAAAGTGACAACGTTGATGGCTGATTTCGCTAAACAAGGACACAACACCGAAGAAGCGATGTTGCTCGCATTTGAGACACATCTAGGGCGCAGAACAGGAGGGGTACGATGAAACGACGCGATCAATTCATGACAGTTGCTCGTTCGGGTGGAACGGAACGACATCCAAGCGAACGAGTGGGTGATTTTAAGGAATATAAGACGGCTTTGACGGAAGCAGAAGCGAGTCAACAAGCAAGTCGATGTATGGATTGTGGCACTCCGTTTTGCCATGTAGGGGAAGTGTTTGATCAAGTGAAGATTGGTTGTCCAGTCTATAACTTGATTCCAGAATGGAACTTGCTCGTAGAAGAAGGACGTTTTCAAGAGGCACTCGATCGCCTTCTTGAGACGAACAATTTCCCGGAATTCACGGGTCGCGTCTGCCCGGCGCCATGTGAAGGGTCGTGTACGTTGTCGATTCATGAACCTGCGGTCGCAATCAAAGATATCGAACGGACGATCATCGACATTGGCTTTGAAAAAGGATGGGTCGTGCCCCGAATTCCAGCAATACGATCAACACGTTCGATTGCCATCGTTGGATCTGGTCCTGCCGGTCTTGCGGCTGCCGATCAGCTGAATCAAGCCGGTCACCAAGTGACGGTCTACGAGCGGGAAGATCGGATTGGCGGATTACTCACGTACGGTATACCAGCCATGAAACTTGATAAAGAGGTCGTACAGCGCCGTGTTGATTTGCTTGAAGCAGAAGGGATCCACTTCCGGACGAACGTCACGATCGGTGCAGATATCACTCTCGAGACACTTGAAGCGGAGTATGACGCCGTCATCTTATGTGTCGGCGCGACGGAACCACGCAAATTAACAAATGCGCCAACGCGTGGAGTTGGTTATGCGATGGATTATTTGACAGGGGTGACACGTCACGTGCTCTCGCAAGAACCGTTGTCTGCTGATCATGACGCAAAAGATAAAGATATTCTCGTCATCGGTGGAGGCGACACCGGAGCGGACTGTGTGGCAACAGCACTCCGTCAACGTTGTCGCTCCGTCGTCCAATTCGGTAAACATGAACAACCGGGTACGACGCGTGCAGCAGGAAACATGTGGCCGGATACACCGTCACTCTACTCCATCGATTATGGGTACGCAGAAGCGTTTCAACAATTCGGTCGGGATCCTCGTGAATACTTGATCGCGATCAAGCGTTTCACAACAAGTGAATCGGGTCAAGTCACCGGTGTCTGGACGATTCAGACGACGAAAACAAAAAATGAATCGGGTACAGTGATCTTTGAGGAGATCGAAGGGAGCGATCGTTACTTCCCAGTCGATCAAGTCTGGATTGCCATTGGATTCAGTGGTGTCGAAGAGAACGTACTCGAACATTTAGCAGTCGCCTCGGAACGAGGGAAAATCAAGACGACGCGTTACGCAACGAACCGACCAGGCGTATTTGCCGCAGGTGACGCAAGACGTGGTCAATCACTGATCGTCTGGGCGATTCGCGAAGGTCGTGAAGTAGCGGAAGCCGTCGGACAATATTTAAAAGCAATGCAACAAACAGGCTAAATCACATCGTCTGGATTTTCTGGCAACATCGGAAATCCAGGCTTTTTTGTGTTTGGCAAAGAAATCTGCCAGTTCAAAAATAACTATTGATTTTGTTTCAAGGTGAAACACCGAAAATATTTCTGCTATTCTTATAAAATGAAGAGGAGGTATGACAGATGAATTCAGAAATCATCTATTTCGTATGCGAGAGTGGAATGGCGAGTAGTATCATGGGGGCTACGATTTTAAGAAAGCGCTTACTTGAATGCGGTATTACGACAGACGTCAAGACATGTCGGATCGCAGAACTACCTGATCAAGCAGCTTTTATCGTCGGAGAAACGCAGCTCGTCCATCGACACGTATGGAAAACACATTGTTCGGTTCATCCAGTCGATCGGATTCTTGATCCGACTGCATATGACGTTATCCTCGAATCTTGGCAGAAAAGAGTGAGGCTGCATGACTGAATTTACACCACGGGAGCATGATATCTTATTTTTCCTCTTATCACGTGAGGAACCTGTTCAAATACAAGAGATTGCGGAAACGCTCGAGACATCGGAACGAACGATTCAACGTGAACGCGATCGTCTTGCCCAGTCTTTAGAAGATCATGATTTGCGTTTGACATATGTTCGCGGCAGAGGTCTCTTAATTGAGGGAACGGACGAAGCCAAACATGCATTACGGGACCAACTCTTGTTGTCACATAAACAATTACCGAACGCTGAAGATCGCCAAGTCGAGTTAGCGTATCGGCTACTACAAGAAGAAGGGATGGTCAAATTACAGGCGATCGCCCATGCGATGTATGTGGCTCCGAGCACGGTCAGCCAGGATTTAGAGCGGATTGATGAGTGGTTTCTACAATATGACCTTGAAATCAAGCGCAAAAAAGGTATTGGTGCCGAAGTCATCGGCGAAGAAATCAACAAACGCCGTTTACTGATTTCATTGATCTTTACGCAATGGGATGTTCTCGCTTTCTATCGGTTGTTACAAGGCGACGCCGGGCAATTACCTCATCTGTTACGCATGAATCGAACATCCTGGCTTGAGATGATCAATCAAGCGTACGCGGTCATAGCGCCATTGACGAAAGAAGGGCGTCTCAATGACCGACAAATCATGCGTGCGACACTCAGCTTAGCTTTACAAGCGTTACGCAAAGATCAGTTTCCGATGCGTTACGAGTTAAAAGCGTATCCGGTCGAAATCCTCAAATGGGTGGAACGCGTCGAAGAGCGATTACCTGACACGTTGTCGATTGCCGAACGCCAATGGTTATCAGAAGAATTGCGTGCTTTCTTTCAATCGGACGCAGGAGATACGGAAGAACTCGTCACGCGCCTTCGTGTAAAACGATTGATTGAGCATGTCTCCTTATTATATGGAACGAACTTTACGAAGGATCATACGCTAGAACGCGGACTCGTCTCGCATATTCAATCGTACACACGTCAAAATAGCGTCAATCCGTCCTATGTCATCAAACAAATCGAACGGGAATATCCGCGCTTGTTTGATGCGGTCAAACAAGCAGCACTGTCGATCTTCACCGATGCGACATTTGAAGACGTAGATTTAGCATTTTGGGTCATGCATTTCGGTGCCGTTCTCAGCAAACCGACACCAAAACTCCCATATCGTGTTCTAGTCGTCTGCTCTGCTGGACTCGGTTCCTCTAAGTTGTTGATGAATCGGCTACGGCAAGAATTCGCTGAACTCGAGCACATCGATAACTCGTCCTTGTTTGGCATCGAACGGTTACCAATCGATTCGTACGACTTTGTATTGTCGACTGTACCGTTGCCTGACATTCGTCCACCACATCTTCTCGTCAACCCGTTGCTTCCTCAGGATGAGGTCGAACGGATTCGGAAATTAATTCTCGCCTTGCCTAAATCCTTTCAACCGGCACCGCGAAAGACAAAAACGGAATGGCTCGATCTTGAGCAATTGCATCGGCTCGTTGCATCGTCCATTCAAGTATCGGACGGATTCCGAATGGAACGGTTAGAGCGCGTGGGCGATGGGATTGAATCGCTCTTGTTTGAGATCAGTACACGCATGGTCGAGCAAGGATTGGCGAAGTCAGCTGTTTCGCTCTCTGGACAATTGCTGCGTCGTCATGAGATGTCAGGTCTCGGTATTCCGGGAACACGGCTCGCACTATTTCACGGACGCGATGCGACGATTCAACGAGGGGGATTTCTTATCTTTGAATTGCCCGAACCAATCGACTTACTCGGAATGGATCAACAGTTGCAATCCGTCGAACGGCTTCTCATCTTGGTCGCACCGGAAGAGACCTCGAATGAAATGCTTGAATTACTCAGTTCGATCAGTGCTGCGATCATCGAGAGTCCCGAACAAATGGATCAATTCGAGTTCGGGGAGGAACAGACGATTCGTCTGCTTTTGAATCGAACGTTTCGAACGGTCATTGATCAATTCCTAGGTCACACTTGAAAAATCCCTGTCACTCCATTCCTGAAGTGACAGGGATTTTTTTAGGTCAGGCAGGCTTCTTTCCAGTCTGTCCAACTTCTTGGACAAAGACTGAACTAGGAAAGATTGAGTAAGCGCTTGCAGTGCTCTTACAATAAGGTCATAGCAAAGCAATCATCTTATCAACTCATACACGAAATGGAGGCTAACGCAATGGCGACAGCTCAAAATGGAGCACGGGGCATCCGTGTACAAGTTCAACGGTTCGGAAGCTTTTTAAGCGGTATGGTCATGCCGAACATCGGTGCATTCATCGCCTGGGGGATCATCACGGCACTGTTCATCCCAACTGGATGGGCACCAAATAAGGAACTCGGTGAACTCGTCGGTCCGACGATCACCTATCTCTTACCGTTGCTGATCGGATACACAGGCGGGAAATTAATGCATGACGTCAGAGGGGGCGTCGTCGGGACGCTCGCGACGATGGGGGTCATCGTCGGAACAGAGATTCCGATGTTCCTCGGTGCCATGATCATGGGACCACTTGGCGGATATGTCATCAAAAAGTTTGATCAGTTGATCGAAGGAAAAATCAAACCAGGTCTCGAGATGCTCGTCAACAATTTCTCGGTCGGAATCATCGGTGGTTTGTTGATGCTCGGTGGATTCAAAGTGTTCGGACCACTCATGACAGGTCTTGACGACATCATGGCTGCAGCAGTTGGTGCAATTGTCAGTGCACACTTATTACCGCTTGCCAGTTTGTTCATCGAACCAGCAAAAATTTTATTCTTAAACAACGCAATCAACCACGGTATCTTAAGCCCTCTTGGTCTCGATCAAGTGAATGAAGCAGGAAAATCGGTACTGTTCTTACTCGAAGCCAACCCAGGTCCGGGTCTCGGATTGTTACTCGCCTACTCGTTCTTCGGTTCTGGTGCAGCAAAGAAAACAGCACCGGGTGCTGCGTTCATTCAATTCATCGGTGGGATTCACGAAATCTACTTCCCGTATGTCTTGATGAAGCCGGTCTTATTGCTTGCGATGATCGCAGGCGGTATGAGTGGGATCCTCACATTCGTCCTATTTGATGTCGGTTTAGTCGCACCTGCTTCACCGGGTAGTATCATCGCTGTCCTTGCAATGGCATCCCGCGGCTCTTACGTCGGATTGATCGCCGGTGTCCTTGTCTCAGCATCTGTGACATTCGTTGTCTCGACAGTCTTATTGAAAACAAGCAAAGCAAAAGAGACATCACTTGAAGAAGCAAGTGCGAACGTCAGTGCGATGAAAGGAAAACAATCGATTGCCTCGACACTCGTTTCAGCTGATGCCAAACCACTTGCGGAAGTCGAACATATCATTTTCGCTTGTGACGCTGGTATGGGATCGAGTGCGATGGGGGCATCTGTCCTTCGCAATAAAATCAATAAAGCGGGCTTACCGATCAAAGTGACGAATACGTCGATCAGTCAACTGCCGCAAAACGCCGAACTGATCATCACGCATCGTGATTTGACGGAGCGGGCGAAGGAACAAGTCCCAACGGCAGAACACCGATCAGTCGATAATTTCCTGAATGCCGGGTATTATGATCAACTCGTCCATGAGATCGAAACAGCACGGAATAAGATTTCTTAAAAATAAAGAGAGAGACACTCAAGGAGGAATAAACATGACAACGACAATGAACCTTTCACCAGAACTTGTATTACTTGACCAACAATTCGCAGACGAGACGGCAGCCATTACGGCTGCCGGTCAACTCCTCGTCGATCACGGATATGTCGAAGCGGGTTATATCGATTCAATGCAGGAGCGTCATGCCTTATCGACGGTCTACATCGGCAACCATGTCGCGATTCCCCACGGAACAGAGTCGGCTAAATCACAGGTCAAGAAAACGGGGCTATCGATTCTACAAGTACCGCAAGGCGTAGCATTCGGAACGGAACAAGCACGACTCGTCATCGGCATCGCTGGCGTTGGGGATGAACACCTCGAGTTGCTATCGAATATCGCGGTCATTTGCTCCGATGAGGAGAACGTCGAGCGTATCGTGGCAGCGACATCAAAAGAAGAAATCATCGCCTTATTGACAGCGGAGGTGTAAGCATGAAAGCCATCCATTTTGGTGCCGGTAACATCGGACGTGGGTTCATCGGCTTACAACTCGTCAAGACGGGTTACGAAGTCTGTTTCGTAGATGTCAATACGACGGTCGTCGATGCATTAAAAACGAGACAAACCTACGAAGTAGGTTATGCCTCTGAACAAGGAGGACGTGAACGGGTCAACGGCGTGACAGCACTCAACAGTTTATCTGAACCGGATCAAGTCATTGCAGCGATTCGCGATGCAGACGTGATTACAACAGCTGTCGGCCCGAGCTTGTTATCGAAAGTATCTCCTTTGATCGCGGAAGGGTTACGTCAACGTGATCAACAGACACCTGTCTACGTCATTGCGTGTGAGAACATGATCGGTGGGTCAAAACACTTGCAAGCAGAGGTGGCGAAACATCACCCCGTAGCGGAGAACTGGTATTTCCCGAATGCAGCGGTTGACCGGATCGTACCGCTTCAACATCACGAAGACCCGTTGTACGTCGAAGTGGAAGAATTCTTCGAATGGGTGATTGAGACGACTGGACTACCGGAAGCTTATCCACGGATCGAAGGCGTCACCTATGTCGAGAACATCGAACCGTTCATCGAGCGGAAGCTGTTCACCGTTAATACGGGACATGCGATCGCTTCTTATCTCGGAGCACTATTCCATAAAGAGACGATCGCTGAAAGTCTAACGGATCCACGCATCCGTCGTGGTGTCCAGACAGCACTTTACGAAACAGGATGGCTATTACTTGAAAAGTACGGCTTTAATCCGGTCGATCATAGTGCGTATATCCAAAAGAATATGAAACGCTTTGAAAACCCGCGGATTCATGATGAAATCATACGTGTCGCTCGTTCACCGATTCGTAAACTGAGTCCAAGTGACCGACTCGTCAAACCAGCAAAGGAATTGATGGAGCGTGGCATCGAAGCAGATGGATTAGCGCGTGGGATCGCAGCAGCTCTAACCTATTTCGATCCAAATGATTCAGAATCTTCAGAATTAAATGCATATATTACGAAACATGGAATCGAAGATGCGCTAAACGCGTATTTACAATTATCGGCAACGGATCCACTTGGATCTCGAATCATCGAACATTATGAAGCGATGCAACACCAAGTCAATTCGATTGCTTAAGAATAAGTGTTCTCAACACCTTTCACGGGATGTGAAAGGTGTTTTTGTATATCGAATTAAATGCGACGTGTCGTCATCGAAATGATCAGTTTTTGAAATTCTTCTATCACAATTTGATTACAATTTGTATATTAAATTTGGAATATTCGAAAACGAATATTTAGCGATTAAAATACATTGTACGCTATATGAACGGAACATCTCTATTCCGATTTTTCAGGTAAGAGAAGGTGATCATATGTTGAATTATAAAGTGAACGTATATAGATTAAACGGAGCACGACCAAAAACTACAAAAGGAACCGGACCAAAACATTTGATTTATTCGAGTCAATTTTCTTCGCGTACGCCAGTCCATTTATTGCATCAACTCATCTTGAATCGACTATTGGTTGAACAAGAAAAAAACCTTGATTTGACGTACACGATCGAAGTAAATGCGGTACTTGATCAATTCGTGATCGACGTCCGTGTCTTTTCGACAGATACGGTCAGTGTCCAAGTTGAGCGTGACTTGATTGAAATCATTGAACGCGAAGAAGTCCGTCATATCCCGGCTCTTGAAATCGGGAAACCTGATTTTGCTGAATTCGCCCACATCGTCTTAAAGGTGAAGGAAGGTGGACCACGCCTTTCACAAGAGGATACGCAACGAATTTTCAATGAGTCTGGTGTTCGAGGACGAATCATCCTGCACAAGGAGCGCATCGATAGTCATGAGCCCTCCCATTCGATTCAGTTGTTGATTGGTGGGGCCGAGAAGTGTTTGTATAGTCTTTCGCAATATCAGCTTGATCCACTCTTCCGTAAACATGGTTTGACGATTCAATCCTTGAATCTGTTACCGTTTGATTTATTCATGATTCGTGACAAAATTGCGATGCTGTCTTCGGCAGATGCTTCGCAACTGTGGATTGATGACATCACGACATCCAAGAACGGACGATCACATCAGATTTGTTTTAACGATGGGAATGAATGCATGACGGTCATCTGTGATCTTCATGGATCAATTCGTTCTTATAAGTGTTCGTGATGGTTTAACTCTTCTTCGAATAGGCTACATTCTTAACAGAGGTTCTAACGAAGGGGAGTCGAACAATCATGTTATCTAAACAACAGACGGAAGAATTCAAGCAACGGTTATTAAAGGAAAAAGAAAAGACGACATCAAACATCGAACAACGCGATACCGACTACGATGAAGGTGAATTGTCGAGTTACGATAATCATCCTGCCGATTCCGGCGATGAATTGTTCTTGCGGGAACGCGATCAAGCAATCACGGACATGCAAGAGGATATGCTCTCTGATGTGGACCGTGCCCTAAAAGCGATCGAGGACGGAACGTATGGCATTTGTAAGGTCTGTGGAAAAGAGATTGAGATTGAACGTCTTGATATCATTCCGGAAACGTTATTATGCATCGAGCATGCAAAAGAAGAAGCAGAACAAAACGAGAACGATCCCAATTCGCGACCAAGCGAAGAAGACGTACTGGATCCATCTGTCACAGCCCGCGGCAAAGACATCGACGGTGATACGGACGGATTCTCGAAAGTGAGTGACTTTGGTAGTTCTGATACACCGTCTGACCAAGAAGACGGAATTGACCCGACACGGTCTTGACCGGCAAAACATCTCCCGAAAATGGAGATGTTTTTTTTCTCGAAAAAAATCACAAATATTTACCGGAATTTTTTGACTTTTCATATAATTTTGGTACGATGGTATCGAGAGGGCTGTTTTTAGCCTATATTAAAATGTAAGCGCATACAAGCATCCGTCTCACTGCTTGACCATTTTAGTTGAGGGAGGAAATAAAGCATGATTTATGACATTCCGAACAAGCAAGGGTCAAAGGTACAGTACAAGGAACGGTATGAAAATTACATCAATGGAAAGTGGACGGCACCTGTCGGGGGAGAATATTTTGATAATGTAACACCTGTTACCGGTAAAGTATTGTGTCAAGTCGCTCGTTCCGGTAAGGAAGACATCGAACTGGCTCTTGACGCAGCACATGCGGCAAAAGAAGCATGGGGGAAAACGTCTGTAACGGAACGCTCAAACATTTTAAATAAAATCGCGAATCGGATGGAAGAAAACCTCGAGATGCTCGCTTATGCAGAGACACTTGAGAACGGGAAAGCGGTCCGTGAGACACTCAACGCCGATCTACCGCTCGCGATCGATCACTTCCGTTATTTCGCGGGGGTCATCCGTGCCCAAGAAGGTTCGGTCGGTGAACTCGACCAAGATACGGTCGCGTATCACTTCCATGAGCCACTTGGCGTCGTTGGTCAAATCATTCCGTGGAACTTCCCACTCTTGATGGCTGTCTGGAAACTAGCGCCAGCACTCGCGGCAGGGAACTGCGTCGTCTTAAAACCGGCAGAACAAACACCAGCGAGCATCATGGTACTCGTTGAGCTCATTGAGGATTTACTCCCACCGGGTGTTCTTAACATCGTCAACGGTTTTGGTCTTGAAGCAGGGAAACCGCTCGCTTCAAGCAAACGAATCGCAAAAATCGCCTTTACGGGAGAGACGACGACAGGACGTTTGATCATGCAGTACGCATCGCAAAACTTGATTCCGGTCACCCTCGAGCTCGGTGGGAAATCACCGAACATCTTCTTTGAGGATATCATGCAGGCAGACGATGCTTTCTTTGATAAAGCAATCGAAGGATTACTGATGTTCGCGTTGAATCAAGGAGAAGTCTGTACGTGTCCGTCGCGTGCCTTGATTCAAGAATCGATTTACGAGCCGTTCATGGAACGTGTTCTTGAGCGCGTTAAAGCCATCAAGATCGGAAATCCTCTTGATTCGGACGTCATGATGGGTGCTCAAGCTTCGAACGAACAGATGGAGAAAATTCTTTCATATCTTGAAATCGGTAAGTCGGAAGGCGCAGAATGTCTCATCGGTGGGGAACGCAACATGCTTGAAGGGGATCTCGCAGAAGGATATTACATCCAACCAACGATCTTCAAAGGACACAATAAGATGCGAATCTTCCAAGAGGAAATTTTCGGACCGGTCTTGTCGGTTACGACATTCAAGACGGAAGAAGAAGCGCTCGAAATTGCGAATGATACGTTATATGGTCTTGGTGCCGGCGTCTGGACACGTGATATGAACCGTGCTTATCGGTTTGGGCGTGCGATCGAAGCAGGACGCGTCTGGACGAACTGTTATCACCAATATCCAGCTCACGCGGCGTTTGGTGGTTACAAAATGTCAGGGATCGGACGTGAAAACCATAAGATGATGCTCAACCATTACCAACGGACGAAAAACCTACTCGTTAGCTACAACCCGAATAAACTCGGTTTCTTCTAAGTCGGAAAGGACGTGGATGCAAATGGTGGAACGTGTTCAGGCGACAGCAGCTTGTCTAGAGTTAATCGACCAGTTGAGAGAAAAACACGGTCCGTTGATGTTTCATCAATCTGGTGGTTGTTGCGATGGCAGTTCCCCGATGTGTTTTGCGCAGGGTGATCTATTCCTGGGAGATCAGGATAAAAAACTGGGAGAGATCGGTGGTTGTCCGTTTTATATTCATGAAGATCAATATGAGTACTGGAAACATACGCAACTCATCATTGATGTCGTGGATGGTCGAGGCGGAATGTTCTCTCTTGAAGGTGTCGAAGGGAAACGTTTTTTGACACGCTCCCGTGCGTTCACGCAAGAGGAATACGCTGAACTATCAGCATCAAGCTAAGGAATCAAACACGGTTTCGTCGAGTTGACTTGTTCATTCAGGTCGCTCGTACGGAATCGTGTTTTTTTGTTCGTATCACGACGTTCGAACAGGATAAAAGTTGGTAATGCGGCATAAGAACGGTATAATGAACTCATATTTTGACGAGAAGATAGTTTCACACTATGACATTATAGGGGGTCACCATGAAATATCCATTTTTAGGTTGGACAGGTCAAACGATCGGAGTGACGGCGCCCTCCTCCGGATTACGTGAACAGCAACAGGAATGGGTCGAACAAGCAGTTGAACAGGTACAAGCACGGCAAATGAACGTCCGTTTAGGCGAAACGATTTGGTCGCATCAACTTGCTGAGAGTGCACCGGTCAAACAACGGGCGGAGGAATTGAATCACATGATGACGGATGAGACGATTGATGCCGTCATCCCGCCATTTGGTGGGGAACGCGCCATTGATCTTTTACCCGAGTTGACGCTAGCTACTTACCAAACAAAATGGTTGCTTGGCTATTCCGATATCAGTACGTTATTGCTCAGTCTGACGCTTCAGACGGGAATCGCGACAGCACATGGTCCGAATTTCGTTGAGCTTCGGAGTGAAGAATGGGACGAGACGACAAGTGCCTGGCGACGGGTGCTCGCGACGCCAACTGGAGGAACCGTCACACAATGGGCTTCCGATCGTTATCAACCCGAGTGGACTGATGAAGAACGTCCAACAGGTTCGTTATTTCAGCTAACGGAAGCGACGGAATGGAAAGCACTTGATGAGCGAACAGAAGTGACTGGACGGTTACTTGGTGGGTGTCTGGAGACGATTCGCCATCTGATTGGGACACCGTATGGAGATGTGCAGCGTTTCCAGCGTGAAGAGATCAACGGAGAACCGATACTCTGGTACTTTGAGGTGTCTGAAGCGAATTCGGCAGAGGTACACCGGACGCTGCGACAAATGGCGTATGCTGGGTGGTTCGACCATGCGGCTGGCTTTTTATTCGGGCGTACGTCTGCAAGGATTATAGAAGACCTGACATGGCTAGACGTATATCAATATCTCGCGGATGAGACGGGCTTACCAGTCTTATATGATCTTGACATCGGTCATCAACCACCACAGTTGACGTTAATCAATGGAGCGACGGGGACGGTTCGTATTCAAGGGAAAGATTCACGAATCGATCTGACGTTCAACTAAAAAGGAGAGCACGCAATGGCACGTCGTAAGTTTCAAGCATTAGGCGTTTATAAACGCGTCCATATCAATCCGGAGACACGTCGAATGACGTTACCTGAACCATTTTACGATGCACTTCGTCTAGAAGATGAATTGCTGATTGCACAAGTCGGAGATGTTCTCGTCATGCGACGTCCGGGGGAGGTCGTCGAGACAGAAACGGAATTATTGAGCGAACTCGTAGAAGATGGATTCACGGGTACAGAGCTTGTCCAGGAATTTGCCTACCGGCGTCAGCAACAAGAACAACGATTACGTCAACAAGTCTTGCAGGATGAAGAGGATGAACATGCTGCTCAACTGAAGATCGAGCTATAACGGAAAGAAGGAGTGGGGCAGATGCGTCGCAGAACAAAAATTGGAATCGGAGTCATCGGATCCGGATTAGTAGCAGCGAGTTATTATTTTTATGAGATGGCAATCGCCACGAATCCAAAGCCATTCTTATCGAATAATCGAGATTTAAGTGACGAGATGGTCCGATTGATGCAACCTGGTCAGACGTGGATCAAGGAGCAACCGCTTGAGCGGATCGAGATTGAAGCGAAAGACGGTTTAACGTTACGCGGGCATTTTCTTCCGTCACCTGTTCCGTCAGATCGGATCGTCATTCTCGTGCACGGGTACGGAGGCGTCGGAACGGATTTAGCCGGATTCGCCTATCTGTACCATCAGGCCGGTTTCCATGTCATGATGCCCGATAATCGTGGACACGGAATGAGTGACGGTCACTATATCGGATTCGGATGGCATGATCGGGAAGATTGTCTCAGTTGGTCGAACTATCTGATTGAACGGATCGGACAGGATGCGAAACTGTTCTTGCATGGGGTGTCGATGGGAGGGGCGACCGTATTGATGACGAGTGGCGAACAACTCCCACCACAAATCAAAGGAATCATTTCTGATTGTGCCTATACGTCCGTCAATGCTGTCCTTGCGTATCAGATGAAGCGGATGTATCGACTACCACACTTTCCGTTCTTAGGCATGACGAGCGTATTGACGAAGCTAAAGGCAGGTTATACGTTCCGTGAAGCATCAGCGTTGAAACAAGTCAAAAAAGCACAGGTACCGATTTTGTTCATCCATGGTGGGGCGGATACGTTTGTACCGACAGATATGGTATATGAGCTGTATGAAGCTTGTCCAACGGAAAAAGAGCTCGTCGTCATTCCAAATGCCGCTCACGCGATGGCCTATTTTGAGGATCCGGCATTGTATGATGATGTCGTGGAGAAGTTCGTTCGCAACATCTTGCGAAATGATTGACAACTCAGTTCGTTACCCGCTATATTAATATCATAAATCAACGTCGTCGTGGCGGAACTGGTAGACGCGCTAGACTCAGAATCTAGTGGTGGCAACACCGTGGAGGTTCAAGTCCTCTCGGCGGCATAAATGATTGAAGGAGGCAATCCCAGCAAGGGGTTGCCTTCTTTTTTGTTGCTGAATAGAAAACGATTACAACGAATAAAAATTCAGAAATATTTATCTTTTTAGAATTTTTCTGGTAAAATACGTTTTAAAGAGGGTACTCTTCAGGGAAAGTACTAAATGAAGTAGACAATCTTTAACACATAGGAGAGGGGAAACAAACATGAAAAAAGGGAGTATCTTGCTAGCGCTCTTGATGAGCTGTGTTCTCGTACTTGGTGCATGTAGCATCGGTTCGAAAGAAGAAGAGTCGTCTGAAGGAAAGACTTATAAGGTCGGCATTGACGTCACGTATCCACCATTCGAATATAAAGACGGGGATACGTACAAAGGAATCGACATCGATCTCATGAAAGCAATCGCGAAGGATCAGAACTTCAAGATTCAATTTGAAGCGATGGACTTTAGCGGCATTATTCCGGCACTTCAAGCAAATCAATTGGACGTTGCCATTGCTGGTATGAGTATTACGCCAGAACGGAAGAAAGTCGTCACATTCTCGGATCCATACTTCAAAGCTGGTCTTATTCTAGTCGTCAAAGAAGATGAGAATGGTATTAAATCCGTCAACGATTTAAAAGGGAAAAAAGTAGCCGTCAAAAAGGGAACGACGGGTGCGAAATATGCAACGGATAACGCAGACAAACTGGGATTCACGGTCACACAGTTCAATGACAGTCCAGCGATGTTCCAAGAAGTGAAGAACGGTAACGCTGCTGCTTTGATTGAAGATTATCCTGTCATCTCATATGCAAACAAACAACAAAACCTTGGATTAAAACTTGTCGGAGACCGTCTCAACGGGGACAACTACGGAATCGCTGTCTTAAAAGGTGAGAACGAGGATCTGATGAAGAAAATCAACAAAGGACTTGCGAATCTGAAAGAAAACGGTGAATACGATAAAATCGTTGACACGTATCTGAAATAAGTCGCAAGGCGATAAGGGAGTGGGATAGCCAATGGAAGTGGTCAAAACCGCATTTCCATTTTTCTTGGAAGGGCTTCAAGTCACATTGTATATTTTCATCATCGCGGTCATCGTCGGCTTTCTGATTGGCTTAGTCGTCGCATTGATGCGGTTATCACCATCAAAAATCTTAAACGGGATCGCGATCGTCTACATCGATGTCATTCGCGGAACGCCGTTCATCGTTCAGTTATTCTTCATCTATTTTGGACTCAATTCGCTCGAATGGTTATCGATGGACCGGATGTATGCAGGGATACTGACGGTCGCAATCAATGCCGGTGCTTATTTTGCGGAAATCATTCGAGCTGGTATCCAGTCGATTGATAAAGGACAAACAGAAGCTGCGCGTTCACTCGGGATGACAGGGCGTCAAACGATGGTACAGATCATCTTACCGCAAGCATTCCGACGGATGTTACCAACGATTACGAACCAATCGATCATCAGCTTAAAAGATACATCGTTGTTGTCGATTATCGGAATCGCTGACTTGACACAACAAGGTCAAGTGCAGCAGTCAACGACGTTTGAACCATTCATCGTCTGGTCCGTCGTCGGATTGATGTACTTCGTCATCATTTATCTCTTGTCCTTAGTGGCGAAGTTCTTGGAACGGAGGTTTACATTACGATGAGTATCATAGAAGTAAAGAATCTAAAGAAATCATTCGGTTCGAATGAAGTCTTAAAAGACATCAACGTCTCGATTGCCGAAAAAGAAGTCGTTTGTGTCATCGGTCCGTCGGGATCTGGGAAAAGTACGTTTTTACGCTGTTTGAATCGATTGGAAGAGATTACAGGTGGCACGGTCATCGTCGATGATTTCGATATTACGAGTCCAAAGGTCGATATCAACAAGGTCCGGGAAGAAGTCGGGATGGTCTTTCAACATTTTAATCTCTTCCCGCATAAGACCGTGCTAGAAAACGTCACGCTTGCACCGATCAAAGTGCGTAAATCGGATAAAGAACAGGCGAAACAGCGGGCACTTGAATTACTCGATAAAGTCGGATTACGTGAAAAAGCGGATAATTATCCAGGTGAATTATCTGGGGGGCAAAAACAGCGTGTCGCGATTGCCCGCGCGCTTGCAATGAATCCGAAAATCATGTTATTTGATGAGCCAACGTCAGCGCTTGACCCGGAAATGGTCGGTGACGTGCTTGCCGTCATGAAACAGCTTGCCCTTGAAGGCATGACGATGGTCGTCGTGACCCATGAGATGGGATTTGCTCGAGAGGTCGGAGATCGCGTCTTATTCATGGATGGTGGCTATATCGTCGAAGAGAACGTGCCACAAGCATTGTTTGATTCTCCACAACACGAACGGACGCAATCGTTCCTTAGTAAAGTCTTATGATGGAACCGGCGTATCTAACTGCGGATACGCCGGTTTTTTAACGAATCATAAATAACTGTCTAAGCGCTCATAAGAAAAACTTATACATTTAAGCGTGAGAATTTGGGAATTCGAAATGCACACACAGGAAAAGAGTAGTAATATAGTAACGAAGGCACTTTCATGGAAGAATGACACGATCATTCCTTCTCATGACGTTCAGCGTTTCATTCATGCAATTCCTTTTGAAAGCGCTAACAGGTAGAGGGCTGGAAACACATCGACTATCCACTGGATGTGTGGGGAGAAATATAGAAACGGGGGGAACCGTACATGGCAGGCCACGAGCAAGATCAACAAGCATTCTATGGACCAAACCTTGGCTACATCATTGAATTGTACGAGCGTTTTTTAGAAGACAAGACATCCGTTGATGAGGAGACACGTGCTTATTTCGAAGAGCATGGTGCACCCGTGACGGAACCAGTCGTACCGATGCAAGTCGAGACAGGAGATTTCGAAAAATATCTTGCGGCGAATCGTTTAGCGGAACAAATTCGTGCAAAAGGACATCTTGCGGCGGATATCTATCCGCTGAAGGACCATCCGCGAGAAACAGGATTATTCGAATTGAGTCAGTACGGATTAACAGAGGCAGATCTTCGAAAAATGCCAGTCTCACTCGTCTGTCCTGAACCACCAACTGGTGTACAGGACGCGTTTGAAGGCATCGAACATTTAAAAGCGCAGTACACGGGAGCAGCCGCAGTTGAGTTCCAGCATGTCGACGATCTCGATGAAAAGAAATGGCTCCGACAGAAAATCGAGCAAGGTGCTTTGACGGCGACGCTAGACGCTGAACAAAAGAAACAGTTGTTCAAACGCTTAGCTGAAACGGATCTCTTCGAAAAATACTTGCACAAAACATACGTCGGTCAAAAACGCTTCTCGATTGAAGGACTTGACGCGATGGTGCCATTGCTCGACACGATCGTCGGACACCTCATCTCGAACGGGTCGGAGACGATTAATATCGGAATGGCACACCGTGGACGGTTGAACGTTTTGGCGCACGTACTTGGGAAGCCATATGAAATGATCTTTGCTGAGTTCCAGCATGCACCGAACCACGACCTCGTACCATCTGAAGGATCGATCGGGATCACGTACGGTTGGACGGGCGACGTGAAGTATCACCTCGGTTTAAACCGAAAACTCGAGCAAGAGACACGTAACGTGCGGATGACGCTTGCGAACAATCCGTCGCACCTTGAGTTCGTCGACCCAGTCGTCGAAGGCTTCACACGTGCGGCTCAAGATGATCGCTCACAAAAAGGGGCACCACGTCAAGAGCAAGCAGCAGCAGCTGCGATCCTCATTCATGGGGATGCAGCGTTCCCAGGTCAAGGAATTGTGGCTGAAACATTGAATTTAGCGAATCTCAAAGGATATAACACCGGCGGAACGATTCATATCATCGCGAACAACACGATCGGCTTCACGACGGAGCCGACGGACTCCCGTTCGACGCGTTACTCGAGTGATCTTGCCAAAGGATACGAGATCCCAGTCTTCCACGTCAACGCGGATGAGCCGGAAAGCTGTCTCGCAGTCGCTTTGCTCGCGAGCGAGTACCGGGCAACGTTTAAGAAGGATGTCATGATTGATTTAATAGGATATCGTCGTTTTGGTCATAACGAAATGGATGAACCGATGAATACGAACCCGGTCTTATACGATTTGATTCATAAACATGATCCAATTCGTGTCTTGTACGGGAAAACGCTTGTCGCGAACGGGGATGCGACAGCTGACGAAATTCAATCGATTGAAACGTCGATCAATGATCAAATGAAAGCGGCTCGTGAAAAAGTACCGAACGCGGAGAAAGAGTATGGTGGGGTCATGCCGGACGTCGTCTTTAAAGGCGTTCCGACGATTGAGACAGGGGTCTCGATTGAAACATTGACGGCGTACAACGAAGAATTGTTACAGTGGCCGGATGGCTTCCAAGTATTCCATAAACTTGAGAAGGTCCTGAAGCGCCGGACGGATGCGTTCTCGACAAAGAACGGAATTGACTGGGGACATGCCGAAACATTGGCGTTTGCTTCGATTCTCTCAGATGGAACACCAATCCGCTTGAGCGGTCAAGATTCTGAACGAGGAACGTTCGCACAACGGAACATTAATCTTCATGATGTGAAAACAGGAGAAGGCTTCTCGCCACTCCATGCCTTATCAACGGCAACTGCATCATTCTCGGTCTACAACAGTCCGTTGTCTGAAGCAGGTGTACTTGGTTTTGAATACGGTTATAACGTCTTCGCTCCGGAAACGCTCGTATTATGGGAAGCGCAATATGGGGACTTTGCGAACTCAGGACAAGTCATCTTCGACCAGTTCATCTCAGCTAGCCGCGCGAAATGGGGACAAACGTCAGGTCTCGTCATGTTGCTTCCGCACGGTTATGAAGGGCAAGGACCAGAACACTCGAGTGGTCGTTTAGAACGCTTCTTGACGTTATCGGGTGAGAAAAACTGGACAGTCGCGAACGTATCGAGTGCTGCCCAGTACTTCCACTTATTGCGCCGACAAGCAGCGATTCTCGGAAAAGAGGAAGTCCGACCGCTCGTCGTCATGACGCCGAAGAGTCTCTTGCGTCATCCGCTTGCAACATCGGATGTCTCTGAGTTGACGGAAGGTAGTTTCCAGCGTGTCATCGAACAATCAGGGCTCGGAGAAGCACCAGATCGAGTTAAACGTCTTGTGTTCTGTTCTGGTAAGATGGCAATCGATCTAGCTGAAGCCGTTTCAAAATCAGATGAGAATCTCAATTGGCTACAAATCGTCCGGGTCGAGGAGTTGTATCCATTCCCGGCAAAAGCCTTAAAAGAAGTCATCGCGCGCTATGAAGCCGTCGAAGAGATGGTCTGGGTGCAAGAAGAACCGAAAAACATGGGGGCGTGGTCCTTCATGGAACCTCGACTTGAGACAGTCGCACCGAATGGTATCCAAACCGTCCGTTACATCGGTCGTCGTCGTCGTTCCAGTACAGCAGAAGGTGACCCGTCAGGTCATAAAGTAGAGCAGGCACGTATCATCAATGATGCACTCACAGCGACTGCTTCTACTCCAACAGCACCATCACACGTATCAAATCACACATCATAACTTAAGATAGAATCGAGTCATAGGGGGAGAATACGATGGAAATCAAAGTACCAGAACTTGCCGAATCAATTACAGAAGGAACGGTGGCGTCTTGGTTAAAACAACCAGGTGATCACGTGGAAAAAGGGGAAGCCATCGTTGAGCTCGAGACAGATAAGGTCAACATCGAAGTACCGTCAGATGAAGCTGGTACGTTGACGGAGGTGATGGCTGCTGAAGGAGATACAGTCCGCGTCGGGGAAACGATTGCTGTCATCTCTGCTGGTGGCGAGGCTCCAAAACCGGCTGCGGCAGAAACAGTACAAGAAACTCCAAAAGAGACACCTAAAGCAGAAGAAAAAGCGGAACAACCGGTGGCTGCAGCAGCGACTGAAAGTACATCTGTTGCGGATCGTCCGATTGCTTCACCTGCTGCCCGTAAACTGGCTCGTGAAAAAGGAATTGATTTAGCACAAGTGGCAACGCAAGATCCGCTCGGTCGGATTCGCGTGCAAGACGTCGCGACGTTTGAAGTAGCACCACGTGAGCAAGCAAAACCGGCTCCTACGAAACCTGCTACACCGGCACCAGCACCAGCAGCCGCTCCTGGGAAACCGGAAGAGCGAATCAAGATGTCACGCCGTCGTAAGACAATCGCGAACCGACTCGTTGAAGTTCAACAAACGGCAGCAATGTTGACGACATTCAATGAGATCGATATGTCAGCGGTCATGGCACTGCGTAAACGTCGCCAAGAGAAATTCGTGAAGGAAAACGAAGTCAAGCTCGGCTTCATGTCATTCTTTACGAAAGCAGCAGTCGCAGCACTTAAAAAGATGCCATATTTGAATGCTGAGATTCAAGGCGATGAAATCGTCCTCAAAAAATTCTATGATATCGGTATTGCCGTTTCAGCACCAGACGGTCTCGTCGTTCCGGTCGTTCGTGATGCGGATAAGAAGAACTTCGCTGAGATTGAAAAAGACATCATTCAACTAGCGGTCAAGGCGCGTGATAATAAACTCGGTCTATCTGATTTGACGGGTGGTACGTTCACGATCACGAATGGTGGTACGTTCGGTTCACTCATGTCGACACCGATCTTAAACGGTCCACAAGTCGCGATTCTCGGAATGCACGCAATCAACTTGCGTCCTGTAGCGATTGATGCTGAACGCATGGAAAACCGTCCGATGATGTATGTCGCACTCTCTTATGATCACCGAATCGTTGATGGAAAAGAAGCCGTTACGTTCTTGAAGCACATTAAAGATCTCCTTGAAGATCCAGAGTCATTGATTTTCGAAGCGTAATCATAAAAAGACCCGTTTTAGATGCGGGTCTTTTTTTGTTGATATCACTTTGTCATCAAATCACGAAACGACATTTACGTCTTCTCTATATCAGCTTCATACATACGATTTAGGATAAGTGTTGTAAGAATATTTCAAGGGGGAATTGATTATGTTGAAACAATTTGGAATGACGATGGTAGCAGGAGCCGTATTAAGCACAGGGCTTCCGACAGAAGATGTCAGCGCACAATCAAAAGGCAAATCGTTACTTGATCCAAATCGAATCATCAATGTTGCTCACCGTGGAGCTTCTGGGTACGCGCCAGAGCATACGATGCCAGCTTATGCAATGGGACATAAGACATTCAAAGCAGATTACATCGAAATTGATTTACAGATGACGAAAGACGGTCAATTGATTGCGATGCACGATGAAACGGTTGATCGGACGACGAACGGAACAGGTGCCGTCAAAGATAAAACGCTTGCTGAAATCAAGAAACTTGATGCTGGTAGCTGGTTTAATGAAGCGAACCCGACGCTTGCGAAAAAGTCATATGTCGGTCTGAAAGTACCGACGCTTCAAGAAGTCTTGAGTAAGTATGGGAAGCATGCGAATTACTATATCGAGACGAAATCACCGGAAGTGTATCCCGGAATGGAACAGAAATTGCTCGACGTACTAAAGCAGAACGGATTGTCGAGTAACAAGGTCAAACCAGGACAAGTCTTGATTCAGTCGTTTAGTGAAGCGAGTCTTCAAAAAGTCAGAGCCATCGACCCGAACGTTCCACTGGTTCAGTTGATGGAAGCAAATGAAGTCAAGGCTTTGACGGATGATCGATTAACCGCAATCCGTCAGTATGCAGTCGGTGTTGGTCCTTCCTACAAAGCATTGACACGTGAAAACGTCTCAGCGATTCGGACTCATGATTTGTTACTTCACCCGTATACTGTGAATGAAAAAGCGGATATGGTTCGTATGCTCGACTATGGTGTCACAGGAGTCTTCACGAACTATGCCGACCGTTTTAATGATGTCGTGAAAGGACTATACAAAAAATAAGGTAAAAAGGAAATAGCACTATTTCTTCTTTCGAACAGGAAAGAAGAAATAGTTTTTTTGTTTTTAAAACTCGTATCTTAAATCCAATATTTCATTCCATACGTAAACCAAATAGAGGTTTATCAGAATTTCGAATCATGAGACAAAACAATGTAGTCAGTTTCGTATTTCATGGTACGATAACAGTGCAGTTTTGGGAAGAAATGGAGTGAGGATCGTGAGAATTACACAGTATACGGATTATGGACTACGTGTGTTGATGTATCTCGGGGTGCACCGGGATGTCATCACACCAATGCCGCAGATTGCAAATCATTATGGCATCTCATCCAACCATTTAATGAAGGTGACACAACAATTAGCGAAACTTGGCTATGTCGAATCAACAAGAGGTCGGTCAGGCGGACTCCGTTTGATTCGTGATCCAAAAGACATCAACATCGGGAAAGTCGTTCGGGAAATGGAACCGATGGATATCGTCGAGTGTTTTGGAAGCAACGGTCATTGTGTCATCGAACCAGGATGCCGTCTAAAAGGTGTGCTCGGACGAGCGCTTCGAGCTTTTATCCGGGAATTGGAACAGCATACATTAGAAGAATTGTTAGATAATCGTGATGAGTTGGCACTCTTGTTTGCTGCCTCACCTTTACAGCGTTCTTAATCAAAAAACCCTCGCTTCCATTCACGGAAACGAGGGTTTTGTCATAGCGATACTTATAGATCATCTTGGCGTTTCTTTGGTTCCACATGTTCTTTGTTCTGAGACAAGTCGTCACGAACAGACGATTTCCATAACGGCACATTGCTGTAATATGCAGCACGAGCGATCAGATGTCCTCCAATCGGTGCTGTGATGAGCACGAACAGGATGCCGAGAACGACACGAGAGGAGAAGAATCCATCTTCAGTGACGAAATAGATGATGACGCCGATTAAAATCGACATGACACCTAATGTCGCGCTTTTAGATGCAGCGTGAGCACGCGTATAGACATCCGGTAAGCGGATCAGACCAAGCGCGGTGACGAGACTAAATTCCATACCGAGCAAGGCGAAGACCGCGACGATCAATTCATTGGTTGCGATCACGTTCGATGATCTCTCCTTTCTCGATATATTTTGAAAAGGCAACTGTACCGATGAAGGCGAGTATACCAATCAACAGGATGACTTCGAGGTAGTCGCTCGTCCGTAAGATGATCGAGACAAGTCCAACGATTGAAATCAAGCTGATACCAATTGAATCAAGCGCGATGACACGATCCGCAACACTTGGTCCTTTGATGACCCGGTAAAACAGACCAAGCATCGAGAGAAAGACACCCCCGAGTGCGATATAGATTAAAATATCGAACATCACCGACTCACCTCCAGAATGGCTTTCTCAAAACTATCACGAATCGAAGCGACCGCTTCATCGACCTCTGGCATGTGGAGTGCATGAATGTAGAGTGTCTTATTATCATCCGAGATATCAACGACAAGCGTTCCCGGTGTCAGCGTGATCAGCATTGACAGCAACGTGATTTGCCACGGTTGATCGAGTTCGGTCTCATAAGCAAAGATACCAGGTTGAATATCTAACTTCGGCTTTAAGATGATTTTCAAGACATCGATGTTCGCGACGACAAGCTCGTAGAGAAAGCGGAAAAACAATAGGACGAGTGCGACGACAGGTCCGAGATAAAAGCGTCCTTTGAAGCCGCGACGGAAAGCGAACATCGCAATCAACCCTAGCGCGTAACCGATGACGAAACCGGAGGCCGAGAAATTGTTTGAGAGAAACATCCACAAGAATGCAAGAAATAAGTTGAGCAAGACTTGAAATGGCATGAATTAACGACCTCCTTTTAGTACGGCATCGATATAGAGCGTTGGATTCGTCAACGGTTCGACGGCTTGTTGAATCAGTGGACGCATCGCCTCAGCACCTACTCCATAGAGAACGCTGAGCGCAACTAAGGCAATCGTAGGAACTAGCAGCTTTGGAACAAGCGCTTGTTTATCACCAGAGTAGGTCTTCGGTGTTCCCCAAAAGGCACGCATGAACAATTGAACGACCGAATACAAGACGAGTAGACTGGATAGTAGAACGATGATTGGTCCAATCAACTCACCGGCTTCAATACCACCACGAACAATCAGGAATTTCCCAATGAATCCGCTGAGCGGTGGAATCCCGGCAAGTGATAAAGCCGCGATGAAGAACGTCCAACCTAGTACAGGATAGGCTTTGATCATCCCGCCCATATCTTTCAGCTTACTCGAGCCGGCAATTCCGACCATGATTCCTACGAGTAGGAATAAAGCGGCTTTAATCAACATATCATGAAGAAGGTAGAAAATCGCACCTTCTAGCGCTTGCGGTGTCATGAGGGAAACCCCGTACAAGATGACTCCGACTGCGACGATGATGTTGTAGATGATGATTTGCTTCGCATCTCGTGTCGCGAGCGCACCGATCACCCCGATGACGATCGTACTGAGCGCAAGGATACTCAAGATTTGATGGATCGTTCCAATCTCATTTGAGAAGAACAAACTATACGTCCGTAAAATCCCGTAGACCCCGACCTTCGTCAACAAGGCACCGAACAAAGCAAGAACAGGTGTCGGTGGTACTTGATAAGAACCAGGCAACCAGAAGTAGAGCGGGAAGATCGCACCTTTTAATCCGAAGACGATCAGGAATAACAAGGCGATGACGTTGAGGATTGCCGGCTGTCCGACCTCTGAAATCTTTTGACTGATATCCGCCATGCTGAGTGATCCGATGATTCCGTACAAGAAGGCGACGGTCATGACGAATAATGCAGACGAGATGACATTAATCAAAAGATACTTCAGCGATTCTCGTAATTGTGCCGGTTTCCCGCCGAGAACGATCAAAACATAAGACGAAATCAGGAAGACTTCGAAGAAGACGAACATGTTAAAGATATCACCTGTCGTAAAGGCACCATTGACACCAACGAGCAGGAATTGGACGGCGATGAAATAGTAGTACCGTTGATAGGAAACGCTCAAGTAGACAATGGCATACCAGATGATACAAAGAACAAGAATGCTTGTCGTCGTGACGAGTAAAGCGGATAGCATGTCAGAGACAAGCGTGATACCAAAAGGTGCTGGCCAGCTACCGAGTGTGACTGTTAAGATGCCGTTTGACCGGACAGTCAGCACGAGATAGATGGAGGCACAGACAGTCAAAATCGTCGAAAAGAGGGAAACGATTCGTTGTCCTTTGAGGTGTCGCGGGAAAAACATCAAGAGGACACCCGTCAACAAAGGGATGATGATTGGTAGTAGCGGTAAGTTAATCATTCGAATCGGTTCCTTTCATCTCTTCGATATTATCGGTTCCGAGTTCTTGATAAGCACGGTAAGCGAGTACCAAGAAAAAGGCAGTGACACCAAAGCTGATGACGATGGCGGTCAAGACGAGTGCTTGCGGTAGTGGATCCGTATAGGAAGTCACGCCATCCTTTAAGACCGGAGCCGCGCCTCGTTTTAATCCACCCATCGTCATGACGAGCAGATGGGCAGCGTGGCTGAGCAACCCTGTTCCGATGATAATGCGAAGAATACTTTTCGAAAGAATGAGATAAATGGCACACATCGTCAGGATGCCTGCGGCGATCGCCATGATGATTTCCATATTAATCACTCTCCCCAATCGTTTGAATAATCGTCATCGTCACACCGACGACGACAAGATAAACACCAAGATCAAACAACATCGCTGTATGAAGTGATGTCTTACCGAATAACGGTAGGTTGAAATAGTCATGTGCATGTGTGAAGAACGGTACGTTAAAGACAAGCGCTCCTGAAGCCGTCAGTACGGCAATCAACATGCCAAGAGCCGTGATCCATTTGTAGTCGAATGGCAAAATCCGGCGTAACGTCTTGATGTCATAAGCAAGTAAGATCAATACAAGAGCAGACGCCGTCACAAGACCGCCAATGAAACCGCCACCCGGTGTATAGTGTCCAGCAAAGAACAAGTAGACAGCAAACAGGAAGATGACGAACGTGATAAAGGAAGTCGCGGACTCTAAGATGACGTCATTCGTATGCTTTTTCGCCTGCTTTTTCATTTATCGATCCCTCCTGTTCGTCTGAATTTAATCATCGTGTAAATACCGATTCCGGCAAGTGCGAGAACGGCAATCTCAAACAACGTATCGAAGCCACGGAAGTCGACGAGAATAACGTTGACCATATTACCGCCAGCGGCAAGATCAGCGACATTATCGATGTAATACTTGGCGATTGAAGTAAACGATCGTTGGCTGAGAGAAGCAAGGGCGACGAGTGTCACCGTCAATCCGACGAGTGCTGAAATCAAGGCGTTGCCGAGCTTGAACGGAATGCGTTCTTCTTTCCGACTGATTTCCGGTAAACGATAGAAAACGAGCAGGAATAGAGCGACCGATACGGTCTCGATGACGAGTTGTGTCAAGGCGAGATCTGGCGCTCGGAACAAGACGAAGAACAGAGCGACCGTATAACCTGTCACACCGAGCAAGATGATCGATGTCAGTCGTGAACGCGCAAAGGTGATCGAAAGTGCACTCGAAACGAGAACGAGTGCAAGGATGATCTCATACGCGTCAATCGAGCTGATTGGATCAACTGCGAAGCGGAAGGCATCAAACCCGTATAATGCCGTCAAGATCAAGATGACGATGAATCCGAAGATGTAGACGAGATACGACCGCATGTATCCGGTCATGACCGTATCATGGATCTTTGTCGATGTCTGTTCACCACGACGTAACAAGGCGTCATATTGATGATTCAAGGAGACGGCACGTGGCATCCGGTTGTAAAGCGATTGCCAACGTGGGAGTGTTTTATACAAGATTACGCCAGCACTGATGATCACGAGTGTCAGGAATAATTCAGTATTGAATCCATGCCACATTGAAATATGCACATCAATCTTGCCACCCGCATCAACGACTTGCGGTAAGATCGCTTCGACTGCCGGTCGAATCAACGTATCCGATAATAGATTCGGGAAGAGTCCGATGATGACGACGAGCGAGACGAGGACGAGAGGTGGAATCAACATGCCAATCGGTGCCTCGTGTGGTGTTTTCGGTAACTTGTCGTCTTGACGCTTACCGAAGAACGTTCTGCGGACGATCAAGATGCTATAGACGAATGTAAAGATACTTCCGACGACGGCGAGTACAGGAATAATCCAACCGTAAGACGGTAAGTGGAACAAGTCAGATCCTGAAACTTGAAGTACACCTGTCAAGAACATCTCTTTACTCAAGAACCCGTTGAATGGTGGAATCCCCGCCATTGAAAGCGTCCCAATCATCGCAATCGTCATCGAAATCGGCATGAGTTGCGCAAGACCACCGAGCTTCCGAATATCGCGAGTACCAGTCTCGTGATCGACGATTCCCGCCATCATGAAGAGACTGCCTTTAAACGTCGCGTGGTTGATCAGATGGAAGATCGCAGCAACTGTCGCGATTGTATATAATCCGTCATCTAAGGCATCGACGTGTAAGGCGGCAGCTCCAAGTCCAAGTAAGGACATGATCAATCCAAGCTGAGAAATCGTCGAGTAAGCAAGTATTCCTTTCAAATCATGTTGTTTCACCGCATTGAGTGAACCCCAGAATAAGGTGAATATTCCGACAGATGAGACGAGATAGAACCAAAGCGACTCATCCGCAAAAATCGGACTAAAACGAGCGACAAGATACAACCCTGCCTTGACCATCGTTGCCGAGTGCAAGTAGGCACTGACAGGAGTCGGTGCTTCCATCGCATCTGGTAACCAGATGTGGAACGGAAACTGAGCCGATTTCGTGAAGGCAGCTAGCAAGAATAAAACAAGGGCGACCGTAAAGAAGGGTTCACCTTGAATCGATTCAAGTGACGCATACGTCTCACGAATACTTAACGATCCACTGAGTGTAGAGAGAATCGCAATTCCCCCAAGCATCGCTAGTCCACCGAAGACGGTGATCAGCATCGATTTTTGAGCGCCGTAACGAGAACGTTCCCGCTCGTACCAGTAGGCAATCAATAAGAACGACGAAATCGACGTTAATTCCCAGAACAGATAGAGGACGACCATGTTATCTGACAACACGACCCCAAGCATGGCGGTCATGAACATCAACAGATAGACATAAAATGTTCCGAGTGATTCTTTTTTCGCATCTAGATAAAAAATCGAATAAAGAACGACGAGTGATCCGATTCCTGTGATCAATAGTGCGAACAATAAGCCGAGTCCGTCAAGATACGTGACGAAATCGATACCGAGCGATGGTATCCACGGCATGCGTGCCGTAAAGGTCTCACCTGACATCGTACCAGGGAGAAAGCGGCTGAAATACGATACGAGCAGTACAGGTACGACAAGTACAAACCAACCGGTATGAATGTTCGGAAGGCGTTTCGCTAGAAGCGGAATGAAAAGACTGATCAATATGGGCAGTAAAATAGCCCCGTGCATCACAGACACGAAATTCCCTCCTTTGTGACATCGACGACCAAAAATGAAAAAGGGACGCGAACGCAAGCTGTTGAAGCTCGGAACTGTCCAGTAGAAGACACGATTCATTTTGTTCGTCGAAGATGTTTCTGAATCAAGTATAGCGTACTTTTTTCCTTCTTGCATGACGTGAAGCGTTGAAGCATAAGGGATAGAGCCATTTTTTCTCTTGATTATTAAATATGTAGGAACACGGCAGAAATAGGCTGAAAATTTTTTTGATTTTTTTCAAAAAACACGTGGATCCATGAGAAGAATGATTCAAACTCAAGGAACGCGGGTACATCTATCTAGAGCACAACTAATGACCATAGAGGGGGAACTTTCATGCGAGCAACATTCAAGACAGGTGTTATTTTAGGTGGTCTAGCAGCGATTGCGACAATCGCCTATCAACAATACCAACAACGAAAATCGACTTCAGAAGATATTGACCATCGTCCAAGTGTCGACGCGAAACGCGATCCGGCTGAAGTCGGACTGACACAACTGGATTCCATTCATCGGGCAGATTGGCAAGCGAATGGATTCCCACAAACACACGCAGAACTCGAACGCCTCGAGCGAGAAGAAAATTAAAAAAACACGTCTCTCGAATGAGAGGCGTGTTTTATAGTCATTAAGCACTTGTTGTGACTAGGGCACGTGTCCGTTCACTGTGTGCAGTATAAGAAGAAAGATGTTCGAATTGATAAAGCGTTAAGGTCGCTGTGCGACGTTGACCGGTACTCGATTCTAGCATTAAATAAGCTTCATTGAAGTCTGTTCCACCACCATCATAGCGGATGTGTGCCGTAATCGTTCGTCCATCTGTTGTCTGCATATAAATATCGTATCCTCCGAAATCAACGCGCTTAAAGCTAGTTGCCTCGCTTACGATGTGTTTGAATGTTTCAATTAAAGAATATGTCATCGTTCGTTCCTCCTTTTATTTCTTCAAAGCAAAATAAGTTATAATCGACTCCGAATATTACTATTCCCATTAAATTCAAGAAATAAACATCATAAATGAATCTTTTTTAGTTCTTGTTATGAAACGCGTTTCATACTTTATGATGAATACAGACGGTGCGTGACCGATTCTGGGCGTTAACCGATACAGAAACTATAATCAAAAAGACAAGGGGATGGTCGTGACCATCCCCTTGTCTTTTTAATTATAGTTCTACGTTGTGGTAGACCTGTTGCACATCCTCAAGATCTTCCAGTGCATCGATCATTTTCTCGAATTGTGCGACGTCGTCTTCAGACAACGCGACTTCGTTTTGAGCGAGCATGACGAGTTCGGCAAGTGAGAACTCGGTGATCCCTGCAGCTTTCAACGCTTCTTGTACAGCATGGAATTGTTCCGGCTCAGCGTAGATGATGACAGATTCGTCTTCTTCGAGGATATCGCGCACATCAATATCCGCTTCCATCATCAACTCGAGAACGTCATCTGCAGTTTTACCTTCGAAGGCAAAGATTGCCGTCGCATCGAACATATAAGCGACGGATCCGCTCACGCCCATGTTTCCGCCATTTTTTCCGAATGCAGCACGGACGTCAGAAGCCGTCCGGTTAACGTTGTTCGTCAACGTTTCGACGATGACCATTGAACCGCTTGGACCGAATCCTTCATAACGTAAGACATCGTAGTTTTCTTCCGCTCCACCTTTTGCTTTTTCAATCGCCCGATCGACGATGGCACGTGGCACGTTGTATGTCTTCGCTCGTTCGAGAACGACCTTTAATGCTTGGTTTGATTCTGGATCGGGTTCACCTTGTTTAGCCGCTACATAAATCTCACGACCGAACTTTGCGTAGATCCGACTCGTATTTTTGTCTTTTGATGCTTTTTTTTCCTTGATGTTGTTCCATTTACGACCCATTTCGTATCCACTCTCTTTCCGTAATATCAGAAATCCCTGATTTCCTATGCGTTATCAGTATACCTTAAACTACCTGACAGACTGAACTAAAATGTCGGTGGAACAGTTGAATTTCTACTAAATACGTTTAAGCGATGCGGAAGAAAGGAACTTTACCGATAGAGAAATATCAATTTAAGGGAGAGTGGCAGAATTTGAATCAGGCTGGAGTAGTTCATCGCGCATTATCACCGTTCGTTTATGCCTATGATCAAGAAACCGTCCATGTCCGACTTATGACGGCTAAAGGCGATATTGAAAAAGTTGAATTGATATATGGTGATCCGTATGAATGGGAAGCGGAAAAAGAAGAAGACCGAGATTGGAATTTTGATCCGGAGAAAGAAAAATCATGGAAAGTGAAACGGACGCCGATGCAACACAATGGAAGTGATGCGACGTATGACTATTGGTTCATTGCAATCCGTCCAGAACGGAAGCGGGTACGGTATGGGTTTGAGGTTCATGGCGATAAGATAGCCGTTTTAACCGAGCGTGGCTGGTATGACGAAGCACCACTCGATCATCCAGGCTATTATTTTTCTGTGCCATATGTTCATGCGACGGATGTCTTTGATACACCGGATTGGGTGAAGGATACGGTCTGGTATCAAATTTTCCCGGAACGATTTGCGAATGGCGACACGACGAATGATCCAGCGGGAACGAAGGAGTGGGGAAGTGAAGCACCGGCTTTTCAGAATTTCTTCGGTGGAGATTTTCAAGGGGTCATTGATCACGTCGATCATTTACAACGTCTCGGCGTCACGGGTGTCTACTTCTGCCCAGTCTTTGAGGCACCATCCAATCATAAATACGATACGCTTGATTACTTGAAGCTTGATCCTGCGTTCGGTGACGAGAAAACGTTCCGCAAGATGATCGATGTGCTACATGAGAACGGTATCCGCGTATTACTCGATGCCGTCTTTAATCATATTAGTGAAGAGCACCCAGCATTTCAAGATGTCTTAGAAAAGGGAAAAGACTCAAAATACGCCAACTGGTTTACGATTGATTCCTTCCCGGTCGATCCATCGATTCCAAACTATGAAGTGTTTGCATTTGAACGAAACATGCCGAAGTTGAATACTGCCCATCCGGACGTCAAAGACTATTTGCTTCACGTCGGACGTTACTGGGTCGAGGAATTCGGAATTGACGGCTGGCGTCTGGATGTCGCTAGTGAAGTCGATCATGCGTTTTGGCGTGAGTTTCGAAAGGAAGTCCGGGCTGCGAACGGAACATGTTATATCGTCGGCGAATGCTGGACGGATTCGCAACCATGGCTCCTCGGCGATCAATTTGATGCCGTCATGAATTACGGTTTGACAGAGAGCTTTTTGACTTGTTTTGCGACGGGCGAGACGAGCGTTCGTGATTTCTCACATGCAGTCAGCCGGAATTTAAACTGGCATTCTCAAAATGTCAACGAGGTCATGTTCAATTTGATTGACTCGCATGATACGCCGCGTGCTCTAACGCGTGCGAAAGGGAATATCGATCGAATGAAGTTACTCTTCACTACACTGTTGACGTTTCCGGGTTCACCCGTCATCTACTATGGCGATGAGATTGGAATGACTGGGGGGCAAGACCCGGCAAACCGTGCGTGTATGGAATGGGGTGAGACGAAGCAGAACCGTGAGTTGTTCGATCACGTTGCACAGTTGATCGCTCTTCGAAAACAGCATCCTGTTTTAGCAAATGCCGGAACGTATCATTTCCAAAGGATCGATGATACAAAACAGACATTTGTCGTCGAGCGACGTCAGGGTGAACAGATTTACTTGCTCGTGGTCAACGTAAGTGAAGAGGCACAATCTCTTTCGCTTGAGGGAACGTATGAAAGTCTGTTAAATGCAACGACGTTGTCGGGAACTATTCAAGTAGAAGCTGTGTCGGCTCTTCTTTTGCGACACGTATAAGAAAAAGCAAGTCGTGGATATCGAATCCACGACTTGCTTTTTTAGTGCGTGTGCATTATGAATCAAACGGATGGATCAGTAAACCGCTCCGAAGCTTCGGTTCGAACCAAGTCGACTTCGGCGGCATCACTTCTCCCGCATCAGCCACAGCCATTAAATCTTCGATCGAAGTCGGATGCAAGTGGAAGGCGACAGCGGCATGTCCAGAGTCCACGATCTGCTCAAGGCCGGCATACCCCTTATGACCACCGACGAACTGGATCCGTGCGTCCGTCCGTGGATCTTCGATACCGAGTAACGGTGTCAACAACTCTTCTTGTAAAATCGAGACGTCGAGATTCGCTTTCGTCCCTGTTCGTTCAGAATCGTACGAAAGGATATACCATTGCCGGTTGAGATACATCTCGATTTGGTGAGGCTTCGTTTGTTCGGCACGTCCTTTTGTGATCGTAAAGCGATGGGCTAATCGCTCGAGGAAATCAACGACGGATTGACCGTACAAATCTTCAACGACACGATGGTAACCGAGAATCCGTAATTGATCCTGCGGGAAGGAGACGCCAAGAAAACGTTGTGCTTCCTCCTGGTCCGTCCGACTGGCAGCGATGGCTGCTGCTGCAGCGCGGTGGTGACCATCAGCGATATAGAGAGCATCGTGACGGGCGAACTGGCTCCCGATCGTCAATAGATGATTGCGATCGGTGATTTTATAAATTCGATGCGTCACTCCTTCGACGGTGAAATCATATAGGGGATCGCCAGCAGTAATCGTCGTGACGATTGCTTCGAGTTGTGCATCGGTTTGATGCGCAAGTAAAATCGGACCCGTATGTGCTTGTAACTGTTCGACGTGTCGGACACGGTCGCGCTCTTTATCAGGACGTGTGAACTCATGTTTACGAATTTGATTCGTCTCATAATCACTGACGGCAACACATCCGACGAAACCGGATTGCGTATGTGTTCCATCTGACAATTGATAAATGTAATACGTCTCGTCTGCATCGAGTTGTAAGATGCCGTTTGTTTGACTCTCTTCGAAGGCAAGCGCTGCTTGCTGATAAACGCGTGGGTCATCTTCAGCGATTAATGACGGAAGAGTAGCTTCTGCTTTATCGATCCGTAAAAAAGACAGCGGATGACGTCGGATCTCGGAACGTGCTTCTTCGCGCGAATAAACATCATACGGTAAAGCGGCAAATTCTGCCGCATATTTTGAGTCCGGTCGTAACGCCGCAAAAGGTTCGAAAGTTGGCATGGGGTTCACTCCTTTAGAGTAGGCGTGTTTTCAAGACGCCAGGAATCTGATTCAGTCGGTCGAGCGAAATCATCTCGTCCGCATGGTTATCGATATCGATGATCGTATAGGCAATCGCATCTTTACTACCATTGATCATATTCGCGATATTGATCGACTCTTGCGCTAACACGGAGGCGATTTGACCGACCATGTTCGGAATGTTGTGGTGAGCAATCGTAATTCGTCGTTTTCCAGTGAACGGTAACTCGACGGCTGGGAAATTGACCGCATTGCGGATGTTTCCTGTCTCAAGGAACAGACGCAGTTGATCGACCGCCATGATGGCACAGTTTTCCTCCGCTTCACTTGTTGATGCCCCGATATGTGGTAAAGCAATGACCCGGGGGAGGGACAAGATGAAGGCGTTCGGGAAATCCGTCACATAATTCGCCAGGCGACCGGACCTGAGCACTTCGGCTAGCGCTTGTTCATCGACGAGTTCACCACGCGAGAAGTTGAGTAGGGTCGCGCCGTGTTTCATTTTTGAAAAGAGTGACGCATCGAGTAAACCCGTCGTCGCATCAACGAGCGGGAGATGCAACGTGATGTAGTCGCTTGTCGCGAGGAGATCCTCGAGCTGTGTTGCCCGCTGAATCTGATTCGAGACGCGCCAAGCGGACTCAACGGACATATGTGGATCATAGCCTGTGACGGTCATGCCGAGCTCGTGAAGGGTGTTGGCTAAGTTTGCCCCGATCGCCCCAAGTCCAACGATCCCGATTCGTTTCCCGAGTAACTCCGTTCCGACGAATTGTTTTTTGTTCGCTTCGATCCGCTCCGGAATATCCGGTCCGCGCAAGTTGTTCGTCCAAAGCAGACTCGGGACGAGTTTTCGCGCCGTCAGGAACAAACTACCGATGACAAGTTCCTTGACGGCATTCGCATTGGCACCTGGTGTCGAAAAGACGGGAATCCCGCGGTTCGCGAGTTGATCGAGTGGAATCGTATTGACACCGACGCCAGCTCGGGCGACGGCTTTGAGACTATCTGGAAAGCGCATGTCATGTAAATCCTTGCTGCGGACGAGAAAGGCGTCTGGTTGCTCCGTTTCCCGCTGGACGTGATAGTCGTCTGTAAATCGTTTTAATCCTTTGTCTGATAGATCATTCCATAGTTGGACTTGATACATTTAACGTTCCCCCTGTTCAAAACGGTGCATGATATGAAGCAGTGCCGTAACCCCTTCGGTCGGCATCGCATTGTAAAGACTCGCGCGCATTCCACCAATCGAGCGGTGACCGGCAAGATTGATCAAATCGTGACGCGCAGCGAAGTTCAAGAAAGCAGCGTCTTCCGATTCGCTTCCAGTCGAGAATGGAATGTTCATCCGGCTTCGATCCTTGACGGCTACATGGTTATGAAATAGATCGGATTGATCAATTGCTTCATATAACATGCGCGCTTGTGAGACGTTTCGTGCCGCGATCGTCTCGAGTCCCGTCTCTTCAATCCAATCGAGCACTAATTTCGTCATATAAAGACTAAACGTCGGTGGCGTGTTATAAAGAGATCGCTGTTTTGCATGGATGTCATACCGTAAGTAGGCACCGATCGTGTCAGGAACACGATCAAGCAACTCGTTCTTCACGATGACGACCGTTAAACCAGCGACACCAAGGTTTTTTTGAGCACCAGCATACAACACATCGAATGACTCGATTGGCAATGGTTCAGACAAAATCGATGACGAGACATCAGCGACGAGTGGCACATCGACATGAGGCGGTGTCTGATAAGTCGTCCCTTCGAGGGTATTGTTCCAAGTGATGTGCAAATAGTCGGCTGTTGACGTGAACGGACCTTCTGGAATGAAGCGATACCCGTGATCAGCGGAAGAGGCGAGCACGTTGACCGTGGCGTACCGTTTTGCATCTGCAATTGCCTTCGTCGACCAGCCGCCGGTATCGATGAAATCAATCCGTCCGGTCTTCGTCGCCAGATTTTGCGGTAACATCGCGAACTGAAGTGTAGCTCCTCCTTGAAGAAACAATACGGAATACGAATCGGGAATCGACATCAGTCTCCGTAAGGATTGTTCAGCTGCCTCCCGAATCGATTCGAAGATTGGCGAACGATGACTCATTTCAAGAACGGATTGTCCTGAATTTTCATAATCGAGTAGCTCGGATTGAGCCTTCAATAGGACCGGGGCAGGAAGGACTGCTGGACCGGCAGAGAAGTTATAAACCGTCATGAGGAACACTCCTTCTTGAATTTTCAGAAAATATGTACCCCTCAAGTGTAACGGAATGAAAAATGAGAAGCAATTCCAACTGACGATGAATGGAAAATGAAAACAAAAACATCCCTTGAATCCGTTACGACGGATCAAGAGATGTTAATTGACCAAAGTGCCATTTCCAACCATCTGACGTAGCACGATAGATGGACACGATCCGGAAACGACCAACGTATTGAGTTGTCCCGTATTCAAATCGGTCTTCTGTCAAACTATACTGGATTGCCGTATCTTCGAAATGATCAATGTATGAAAAATCATCGGTCCGGGATAACCAGCGGATGTTTGCAGGATCCACGTAATGATCGAGGTAGGTCTCGGTATCAAATGACCGCCCTAATGCATCGATGAACGTAAATTCGGGAGATAATAGATGCGAGACTTGTGTTAGGTCGCCTTTTAGCATAGCATCTTGAAGGTGTTGCATCGTTTGTTCAAGTGTCATAATACATCTCCTTTCTTCCTGAATCGCTAGTGTAGCATATATAAACACAAAAAAAGACCCTGCGTGAGCAGGGTCTAAAAGAAATTAAAGTTTTACAACGTTAGTTGCTTGTGGTCCACGTTGACCTTCTTCAACTTCGAAAGAAACCTCTTGACCTTCGTCAAGTGATTTGAAACCTTCAGATTGGATTGCTGAGAAGTGTACGAATACGTCGTCTCCGCTTTCGCGCTCGATGAAGCCGAATCCTTTTTCTGCGTTAAACCATTTTACTTTACCTTGTTCCATGTGTATTGCCTCCTGCGTGTGACTGGCACACTGATTATTACTACCGTGATCAATTTCATCGAATATAAAGTGAAACACTTCGTATCTCCACCGAACAACAATAATTACTTAATAATATAGCATGCCTGAATTGAAAAAGAAAGGACAAAACAAAAAAAGAACAAACGAAGCTGTTCTTCTTTGAATAAATCATGCAATTAAAGGGTTCATTCTACCCGTGTCGAAAGAGTATAACTGATTCTTTCAACGAGTCGGAATATGTTCTCTTTTACTACTGAGCTGTCGTAATGTATGCAAAATGAATCCTTGGAAGTTCGGATAACGTGTCGGTTGTTCCCAAACAGTTCGGAATAGTTGTGTCATCGCGGAATGAATGAGTGCATCCTCGACTTGTGTGCGACGGAATAGAAGAAAGAGTGTTTTTTCGTAACGATCGTATAATCGTTCTAACGCGACAGAATCGCGTTGTTTGATTTGATTAAGCAAATCAGTGTCTGAATACATAGGTCACTCCTTCTTCGACAGTTTTCTCTATAGTATGCTGTCACTGTAATGTAATGAAACTATAATGTAGATTCCCGCTATATGAATTATGAAACACCCAAACTTCTTGAACTGAAGATAATAATGGAAATGGAGGAACGTTATATGCTTCCTGTATACATTCGCCCGTACATCTTGGAGGATGCAGCGGAGATCCTTGAGGTGAATTTGCGAAACCGTGATCACTTTGAATACTGGATGCCAATCAAGCCGTCACCAGAACAATACACGATAAAAGGGCAACGTGAACGGATTCATCGTCATCAAGAGTTAATGCGTCAAGATGCTTATTATGCGTATGGTGTTTTTTTATCCGAGACGGACCAGTTGATTGGGGATGTTTCGGCGATGTTCGTTCAACGTGGACCAGCGGAGACATGCATGATTGGCTACCAGTTGGATGCCGCCTTTTCAGGACGAGGATATATGGCACAAGCGGTCGGATTGTTCGTGGATCATTTATTTGATGTCCACCAGTTCCACCGGATCCGTGCTGAAGTCATGCCAGAGAATATCGGCTCGATCCGTGTCCTTGAAAAAGTCGGATTTCGTAAAGAGGGAATCGCGAAACAAAATCTCTTCATCAACGATGCCTGGGAAGACTTTGTTTTGTTTGCCCTATTAAAAGAAGACCGAAAGGAGTCACGTCATGCCAATCTCTAATTATTATGCCAATCTGCGCCAACTTGTCGGAACGCAGCGTCTTTTTACACCATGCGTCGCAGCGATCATTCGAAACGAAGCAGGTCACATCCTCTTTCAGGATCCAGGAGGTCCGTTTTGGAGTTTGCCTGCTGGAGCGATCGAACTGGGGGAATCGCCGGCACAGGCAGTCATTCGCGAAGTCTATGAAGAGACGGGTCTATTCGTCCGACCGGTCCGTCTGATTGCGACCTTCGGTGGAGAGTCGTTTCGTTTGACGTACCCAGACGGAAACGAAGTTGAATACGTAGCGACAGTATTCGAGTGTAAGGTAGTCGGGGGAACGCTCGAAGCCGTCGATGGGGAATCCAAACAACTGGCATATTTCCCAAAACAGGATCGTCCACCTCTAGCACTCCCTTATCCTGATCATGTGTTCGAAGTATCCGAAGCAACAAGCTATTTTGACTGGGAAGAGCACTGGTTGACAAATTTACAATGTAAAAATCGGTAAAATACGAACATTTAACTGTTGATATCTGAATAAAGTTCTTAAAAAGCTTTAAAAATGCGAAAATTTCTTTGACACTATGAGGACAGTTCGTTATAGTAGTCAAGGGGCGAATGATTATCGCCAATATATTAAAAAATATTCGTAATTAGAGGTGTTATTCATGGATGTAGTATTCGATTATGAAGATATTCAATTAATTCCAGCAAAATCAATCGTTGGTAGTCGTTCGGAATGTGATACGTCAGTCGAGTTCGGTGGTAGACGTTTCAAGCTTCCGGTCGTACCGGCAAACATGCAAACGATCATTGATGAATCGATCGCTTTGTTCTTAGCGGAAGGCGATTATTTCTATATCATGCATCGATTCGAACCGGCTCGTCGTTTGGCTTTCGTTCGCATGATGCAAGAACGCCAACTGTTCGCTTCAATTAGCGTCGGTGTCAAGGAAGAGGAATATCAGCTGATCGAACAGCTCGCAGCAGAAGGGCTGACTCCGGAATACATCACGATCGATATCGCGCACGGTCATTCGGAAGCCGTGATTCAGATGATTCGTCACATCAAGTCGCTTCTACCAGCAAGTTTCGTCATCGCGGGTAACGTCGGGACACCGGAAGCGGTGCGTGAACTTGAGAATGCGGGAGCCGATGCAACAAAAGTCGGAATTGGACCAGGTAAAGTGTGTATCACTAAGATTAAAACAGGATTCGGTACAGGCGGTTGGCAACTCGCGGCACTTCGTTGGTGTGCAAAAGCAGCAAGTAAACCGATCATCGCGGATGGTGGGATTCGGACGCATGGCGATATCGCGAAGTCGGTCCGGTTCGGTGCGTCGATGGTCATGATCGGTTCACTCTTCGCGGGGCATGAAGAATCGCCTGGTGAGACACATGAAGTGGACGGAGTGCTCGTCAAGGAATACTTCGGTTCTGCTTCTGAGTTCCAAAAAGGGGAACGCAAGAACGTTGAAGGAAAAAAGATGTTCGTCGAGCATAAAGGAAGCCTGGCGGATACGTTGATCGAGATGGAGCAAGATTTACAATCGGCAATCTCATACGCTGGCGGAAACAAATTGCAGGCGATTCGGACGGTCGACTACGTCGTCGTCAAGAACTCGATCTTCAACGGCGATAAAGTATATTAAAGTGATCAGTTCGCTCTTAACGGAGCGGACTTTTTTTTGTTTCTTTAGCATAACTCTTCCATAGGAGGGGTATACATCAAATGGACCAAAAGATTCGGAATATTTTGGATAGGGAGTGATTGACATGCTATTTGAAACGACATCGTACTTAATCGAAAAATTTGCCACTGTTCGTAACCAAACAATTGCCTTGATTGAACCGCTCGAAGCAGAAGACTTCATTATTCAAGCGAGTTCGGACGTGAGTCCGCCGAAATGGCACATCGCCCATACGACCTGGTTTTTTGAACGGATGATTTTACAAGAATATAGTAAAGGCTATCGAGTCTTCCATCCGAAGTACAATTATCTATTCAATTCTTACTATAATTCAATCGGTCCTTACCAGCCTCGTCAACAACGGGGGATGTTGTCACGTCCGACCGTCGAAGACATCATTGCTTACCGGTCATATGTCGATGGACAAATGGTCGAGTTCTTGAAAGAAGAACGGACTCCAGAAGACCAATGGAAAATCGAATCGTTAGTCGAGATGGGACTGCAACACGAGCAACAACACCAGGAATTGATCTTGATGGACGTGAAGTATAACTTTTTCACGAATCCACTGTTACCTGCTTATCAGTCAAAGTCGTTGACAACAGATGTGCCTGAAAATGCAGTCAAGGAAACATCGTTTATCCAATTCGAGGAAGGACTCGTCGAGATCGGTCATACAGGAGACGGTTTTGCGTTTGACAACGAGAGTCCACGTCATAAAACGTGGTTACATCCGTTTGAATTAGCGACGCGTCCTGTCACGAACGGGGAGTATTTGGCGTTCATTGAAGCAGGGGGCTATCAAAAATCAGAGTACTGGCTATCGGATGGGTACGCAACGGTTCAAAAAGAAGGCTGGAAAGCCCCGTTATATTGGATGAAAGATGACGCGGGAGAATGGACGATCTTTACGATGAACGGTGTCGAACCACTTCGTCTCGATGAACCGGTCTGTCATGTCAGTTTTTATGAGGCGGACGCTTATAGTCGCTTTATAGGGAAACGCTTGCCGACAGAAGCGGAATGGGAATGGGCTTCTCGCCAAGTCGATTCTGTCACGAAGCGTAATATGATGGGAAGCGGAACCTTCCATCCGGTAGCCGTCGAAGAGTCAGAGACAACGCTTGCGAGCATGTTCGGAAACGTCTGGGAGTGGACGTCGAGCGCTTATAGTTCATATCCAGGCAGTAAACCGCTCGAAGGAGCGCTCGGGGAATACAATGCGAAGTTCATGTGTAATCAAATGGTACTGCGTGGAGGAGCGTGCGTGACGCCTGACGATCACATTCGCGAGACATACCGCAACTTCTTCCCGCCTGATAAACGTTGGTTATTTGGCGGCTTCCGATTGGCAGGTGACATGTGATGCGAGAGACAGTCATTGGGTACGATTTATATACGCCGCAACAAAACATGCGTTTAGAAGTCATTGAAGGTCTGATGCGAGAACAAAAGGTCTTACCGGCAAAATATTTTTATGATCATATCGGATCCCAGTTGTTCGAACAGATTACGCAACAACCGGAATATTATCCGACACGGACAGAACTCGCCATCTTGGAGCAGCATCGAGCGGAGATTGCACGAAGTATCGGCGATGTGCATACACTGATTGAATATGGAAGTGGCAGCAGTCGTAAAATCCAGATGTTACTGGAGACATTTACACATCTCGATACGTATATGCCCATTGATATCTCAAAAGACTTCCTAATGGAATCTGCACGCCAATTGTCGGAACGGTATCCTGCGCTGCATATTAAAGCGGTCTGTGGGGATTACTCACAATCGATTTCTTTACCGGTCGAGGAGTCTCAAAAACGAGTCATCTTTTTCCCGGGATCGACGATTGGTAACTTTGAACCGGAGGAAGCGATGCGCTTCTTACGTCATTCCTCACGAATTCTTGAAACGGGCGATGGATTCTTGATCGGTGTTGATCTGAAAAAGTCTGTTGATGTGCTTGAACGGGCTTATAATGATGCAGCCGGTGTCACAGCAGCATTCAATTTGAACATGTTGACGCATTTGAATCAGATGCTCGAGGGAACGTTTGATGTGACACGATTCGAACATCATGCTTTTTATAATGAAGAAAAAGGACGAATCGAAATGCATCTTCGGAGTCAACTCGATCAACTCGTGCAAGTTGGAGATGTGACGGTTCCATTCAAACAAGGGGAAACGATTCATACGGAAAACTCCTATAAGTATAGTAAAGAAGAGTTTGAGACACTTGCCCGTCAAAGTGGTTTTCATTCAGTCAATTGTTGGATCGATGACGATGAACGATTCAGCGTGCATTATTTAGAAAAAATGTAACGGCACATCAAAAAACACTCCCACTTGAAAGCTTCCATTACGAAGCGACACAGGGAGTGTTTTTCTAAATGATATGCCTTATTCGACACGTGCTCCTTCCGGAATCGGATGTTCCGGTACGACGAGGATCGGCATCCATTGTTCCGAACGTCCGATCTCAAGCAACCGCCCGGACTCTTCAGGCGTACGACCAGGTATATTGAGTACGGCAATCGCTTGTTTTCCAAGCAATTCATGGACATCGGGTCGCAGTGATTCCCAGTCGAGTGAGAATAAACGCGTAAATCCGTCGAATTGTAGTTCAAGCTGAATTGAGCCATCGGTAAGATCCGAAAGCGACTGGATTGTACCAACACGTATATCTAAAGCATCGAATAATTCAAGAGGAACGATTGGTTTCATGGACAATGGTGTACTTCCTTTCAAAGTGAAGCATAGAGTTGGTCAGGAGTTGAGAGAGACATAGGTCGGCTCATAAGTCGTCCATTCGATATCAGGCGCTTGATGACGTGCAAGCTTCGCTAATTGGCTACCGAGATAGGGTCCGATCGTCAAACCAGATGCACCGAGTCCGTTCGCTAGGAACACGTTCGGATGATTTTGAAGCGGTCCAATCACCGGCAGGGAGTTTTTCGTATACGGGCGTAAGCCGATACGCAGTTCATCAATCGTTGTTTCTTCGAGACGCGGTAAGACAGGTAAAGCCCGATTCAATAAGGCATACATCCCCTTAACGGTTGGTTTCAAGTCGTAGTTGGTCTGTTTTTCGTGTGTTGAACCGACGATCAGTTTCCCTTCGTGGATGGAGACGAGATATAATCCGCGTTGTCCCATGACGACGGGCCAAGTCGTTGATGTAGAATCCGTCAAATCGAGTTGCAGGATCTGTCCCTTCTCCGGATGCAAATCGATTTTAAGCTCAAGTGGACGGAGCAGGTCATTTAACCAAACACCCGCCGTTAAAATGAACTGTTCTGCCGAGTACTGTTCATTTTCCATGGTTATACCAGTGACGACTCCCTTGTCTACGACAAGAGTAGCATCTCCTTCTAGGACGGTCGCACCGTGTTCGACAGCACCACGAATCAATGAGGCACACAAGGCACGTCCGTCAACGCGGGCACCACCGGAAACGAATAAGGCATCTTCGATCTGTTCGACGAGTGGAAAGAGCGTTTTGACACGATCTTGGTCCAGTCGTTCGATACGTTCGATGGCAGGTGCTTCCGGAAAACGGTTTTGCGCAATTGTCTCCATCTTTTCGATTTTTGATGTTTCGTGTAAGGCGATCGTGCCAACTTGCTGATAACCCGTACTCGTCTCACCGAGTGCTTCCAGTTCAGGAATCAATGTCTTGTAAAAATGAGCCCCGTTATTCGCTAATTTGTACCATGCCTTATTTCGCCGTTGTGTCATCCATGGACAGATGATGCCGGCTGCCGCATGAGAGGCTCGACCGGGTTCCTTCCGATCGACGAGTAAGACGCGTTCACCAGCCTTCGATAAATGATAGGCAGTCGAGGCGCCGAGAATTCCGGCGCCGATGATGATATGGGTGTACATGAAAGATTCAACTCGATTCTGTTCAATTGGAATATCTTTTATTGTAGCAGTAGAAGATCCGGACGACTAGCAAGAGCGGGTTTCCAATCTGTAGCACATCGAATGATGGGAAATGATGGGGAAAGTGAACCATTTAGCGCGTCATGACGTATACTAAATATACAGTTTCTAAAAACTGTGAATTAGACGATTAGAAACAGCTGAATTCGGAAACATACCCTTATAGGCATCATGTCCTGTCATCATCGACTTTGAAACGGTCCATCATGAAGGAGGGGAAGGCAATGAATATGAGTCAAGCCATCGTACGCAGACGCTACACGGATCATACTTTATTTTATTCCGCCATCCTAATCTGGAAATTGCTATTCTTCCTGCCACTGCTCATGTTCGTCAACAGCGGCACGGACCATGTGTTTCAAATGTACTTTGTACCGTACCTCACGGTCATCTTCCTATTTCGTGTGATGACCTACTTTGCGACCTATAAAGCATCTTTCATGGAGATGACGGAAATGGGTCTCTCGTTATCCTTGCTGATCGCAGATGTATATTTGATTGCGTTGTTCGATATTCCACTTCCGTTTGCTTTAATTATCCTTGCGCTTGCCTTACTCCACTTCAGTGCGGCATTCAGTCGTTTTCGTTGGTTCCGCCGTCGTCTTTGGTTGAATCGGCATCTTGAGATCCTCAATTATTTGACGGATCACGGTGAAGTACCCATTAAAATTGCCGTCATGGCAGAAGATGAGATGCTTGTGACGACGAAGAGTGGAAAAGAGTTTACGTATCGTCAGGTTTATTGGAGCGGATTTTATATTGAACATGGTTGATTGCTATATGAAAAGGATTTCTCTTCGGGGAAATCTTTTGAGACTGAAGACAAGTGCAATTGTTCTCTAACGAGAAGGATTGCGCTTTTTTTGTTCGACTCGCATCGTTTTCCTGGGACAAGCATCGCGCCGCTTCGCTTCAGGGTCGCTCTTGCTTGTTTTTCCCTAGGAAGCGATGTCGAGTGAACAAAATGCTTCTCGGTCCTTCTTCCGGATATAAAAAAATGACGCATTACACGCCACTCCTACAGGAAAAAGTGCGATTTTGCGCTGTCAGAGACAAACAAGACCCGTTTTCCTGCTCGAATGGAGCGGGAAAACTGGCTTGTGTCTCGCCTGAGGAAAGGGCGTGAAAAGGTGTGTCATTTTTTGAGTCAGTTCATTTGTCTACAATCTGAAAGGATTTCTCTTCGAGGAAATCCTTTTTTTGTTGCATACGAAAAAATATAGTACGCTTACATAGGAAAAGGGGGAGAAAAAGTTGATTCGTTGTATACTGATCGATGCGAATGACACAATCATTTTGACCGATGATGTAAGTCGGATACAGGAGTCGGGCATCAAACGTTATTTCGTTGATTTCGATCAACCGACAGACGCAGAGAAGCAAAAATTGATTGAGGTTTTTGATTTTCATCCACTGGCGATTGAAGATTGTTTTCATTACTTGCAACGCCCAAAGCTTGAATATTATACAGAACATAGCTTTTTTGTCCTTCATGCGCTCGATGAAGGAACGTTGACGAGTCGTGAAATCAATTTGTTCGCAAGTGATCGGCATCTCGTTAGCTACCATGAGCAATCTTCACCAGAAATTGATATCGTGTTTGAACAGTGTAGCCAACGCCTCGACAAACAAGAAACAGTCGACCTCGTACATAAAATCATGGATAAGATCGTCGACGGGTATTTTCCGATCGTTCATGCAACGGAAGATGAATTGTTTGCGCTTGAGGAACGCTACCGAACGCGTGGCAATGATCGTCGGTTGATGGAGGAGATTTTCGAACTACGCGCGCGGTTACTTCGAATCTCGCGGACGGTCATGCCGATGCGGGACTTACTGTATCGTGTCGTCGAATCGAAGCGGTTATCGATTCATCCAAAGAAACAGGCATTCTTTCGCGATTTGTACGATCACTTACTGAAGTTATCGGAAATGATCGAATACAACCGATTGATGACATCTGAGTTTCGGGATAATTTCATTTCCCTCAACTCGTACCGGATGAATAGCATCATGAAGACGTTGACGATCTTCACGACGATTTTCATGCCGTTGACGTTCATCGCCGGTATATACGGCATGAACTTCGAACATATGCCAGAACTGACCACTCGGTACGGTTATTTCGTGACATTAGGGGCAATGGGACTCCTCGCTTTAGGAATGATTCTGTTTTTCAAAAAAAATCGCTGGTTTGATGAATAAGGGGAGATGTAAGTGGATATTCGACAGTTACTTTTTTTTACGACAATCGTTGAGCAAGGCTATAACTTAACGCGTGCTTCGAAGCACTTGTCAATCTCGCAACCGGCGCTTAGTCAGATGATCCGCGACTTCGAGCAGCTGGAGCAAGTGGAACTGTTCATTCGAAAGCACGGACGGTTGACAGGGTTATCGGAAACGGGACGTCAATTGTATGAGGATGCGAAGATCGTTCTGACACGTCATCAAGCATTGATGGGGCATCTGCGTGAACGCTCGAACGTCGTCCGAGGAAAAGTCCGTCTCGGCATCCCACCCGTCATCCTCCCTGTCTTATTTTCGCAGTTGATTCCGAAGTTCATGGCGGAACACCCTGGCATCGAACTCGAAATCATCGAGGAGGGGGCGTTTGAACTCAAACGTCGACTGTTACTTGAAGAACTCGACTTGGCCATCTTGATCGAACCGGGTGAATCCTATGGCATCGAACGTTTTCGATTGATCGAAGATGAGGTCGTCGTCGCCGTTCGTCCGAATCACCCGTTTCAAGCAAAAGAAGCGCTATCCTATCGTGATATCGGAAATGAACCACTCGTCATCTTGAACGACCGATTCATGTTACATCATCAAATACTATCGGAGTTTCGTAAAGTGCAGCAAGAGCCGAATATCTTCTTCATGTCAGGGGCATGGGACTTGTTGATCGGGATGGTCCAAGAACTTGACGTCATCTCGATCCTACCGGAGCCGATACTACGGTTTCATCATGCGGATGACATTAAAATCATCCCGTTCGACCCACCGATGTTATGGGATGTCTCATTGAACCGACTCGTTGGGACGGAATTACGTCCTGTCGTCCGGCACGTTCACCAATACATCGTCCACTATTTTCAGTCGTACTGGCCAACGCCATCGCGATGACGAGAAGGCAATCAAAAAGGGGACTGACTCAAAAAAAAGAATGACTCGTCTATTCACGCCCTTTCCTCAGGCGAGACACAAGCCTGTTTTCCTGCTTCATTCCAGCATGAAAACGGGTCTTGTTTGTCTCTGACAGCGCAAAAATGCGCTTTTCCTGTAGGAGTGGCGTATGACGGGTCATTCTATTTTTACGGGATAAGGGTGGCAGAATTATGATCTGCCACCCTTATCTTTGTAGAGACTGACTGTTGGGTCAGCCTCTTTTACGTTGGAGCGATCGTGTTTCAAGAAGTGACGTGTGGCGTCAGACTACGAATCTGCTTTGCTGCTTGTTTATAAGGAGTCAGCGTCTCTTGTGCCTGTAACGTCGCGCGTTCACTCTCAAGTTGCTCGAGTGTTTGGCGTAACAGGTGCTCTGAAACGGCTGTCAAAGAAACGTCCAGATGTGCCGCAGCGACTGCCAGCAAGCGTTCTTCTTGAGTGGCAGTATACGCGAGTGCTTCTTGTTTAGTTAATGTCGCAAGTTCCTCCTTCAACTGCTCCTTCTCATTTTTTTCAAAGAAGGCTTTCGCATTCCGGAAGTGGCGTTTGACGCCGACATAAGGCGTTGCATCTTCGAATGGACCATCGAACGTCATTTCATTTAATCGAGAGACCGTGACAGGCGCGAGCTGGAAGGATTCGTTCCATTGCTCTAGCAACTGTTGCTCCTCTTGTTGACGCCGGATCAAGGCCGCTTCGAGCCATTGGTCGACACGGAAATGCGTGACCCGGAGCTCTTGCTCAAAATCGAACCGAAGGAACATCAACAGTTCCGTTAACGCATCCTGTAATGCCACTCCTTTGCCAGTTTGAGCAAAACGAACAGGATTATAGGCTTCCTTGAAAAAGTCAGGGAAACGGTAATAAATGCGTTGTACGACATGATGCAACAGCTCATGGATCTCTGCTTTGAGTGCAGGTTCGATCAAAGCGGCGCGATTGTCTTCGAAACGATCCGTGACCTGCTGTTCTAGAGTAGATAACTCAGCCAACCGTTCTTCTTTTCGCAACAGATTCGCTTCAGTCGCAGCGATAAATCGTTCGAGTCGCTGGACGGTCTTTTCCGTCTGCTCAGACAACGATACTTTGGCGAGACCGGTCAGATCCTCCGCTAGGAAGTGATGGAATGCCTCCTCGAATTCAGGTAAACCGGAAGTTGAATCTGATCGCTCTTGTTGCTTTTCCGTGAGTCCTTGTAAGCTCGAGACTCCATACAGTCGAGGCGATCGAATCCCGAAGCGTTGCAATTCCGTCGCGACATAGTTCAAGACATCTTGACGTTCGCTATCTGACGCAGCGAGATCAATCGCGTTGACGAGGAAGAACATCTTATCGAGTTCGAATGCGTCTTTGACACGACCGAGTTGAATCAAGAATTCACGGTCAGCGCGGGCGAAGGCATGATTGAAGTACGTGACGAATAAGATCGCATCCGCGTTCTTGATGTAATCAAAAGCGACATCAGTATGACGGGCATTGATTGAATCTGCTCCCGGTGTATCGACGAGCGTCACGCCGAGACGTGTTAACGGACTATCGTAATAGAAATCGATGACATCTACGAAACAGCTTCGTTCTTCCTGCGCGACATACTGTTTAAAAGCGTCTTGATCGACCGTGTGAATGGTACCGATGAAGGGTTGGACGGCAGGGAATCCTTTCAAGAAAGCACGCAAGAACGGGTCTGTCAGTGACGCGTTACGTGGTAAGAGCGTATCGTATGCCTGTTTCGTTGACTCGAACGTCATTGTTTCGACCATTGCTTCATTTAAGTCCTCAAGCATCGCTGCTTCCGACTTGAACGTGACTTCTGCCACGCCGTGCGGGTGTGCAGCGTCAACAGGGTGAATCCGGTTGATTGATGCGGTTGTCGGATTCGGAGAGACTGGGAGGACTTTATCTCCGAGTAAGGCATTGCAAAACGATGATTTTCCGGCACTGAAGGCACCGAATAAGGCAATCGTGAACGATTGGTGTGTCAGTCGGTCCAATTTGTCATTCAAATAAGCAACAGCATCTTCAAAACCTTGAAGACCATTCAGATGCTGACGGATTTGAGCGACGTCTTCCGGTGCATAACGGATGGTTTGTTGCTCACTGATCGTCGTCGCTACTTCAAACGCAGTAGTTTCTGTTACCGATTCATACCCGGTAAAGGAAACGATCGCCGCTTCTTGCTGAATCAATTGCTCCTCCCAAACTGAGACTTGCGTCCGAGCCCGTTCGAGTTGTTGGTCAGATGGATTGGCAACGCCATGCTCATATCGCTCGAGTGCTACGGTAGCCTGTTGCCATGCTTGAACGCTATTCCATTTATGCTGTAGTGACGTCTGTTGTTGCAATAGTTCAGCTTGTTCTTTCGGGAAAGTTGCCGTCAACTCTTGACGAACAAGCTCACGCCACGCGTTCGTTTCCTTGACGAACCACGCTTGTGTCTGTTCGGCGACACGATTCGTGAACTGGAGCACTGATTCACCTGTGATCGTAATACCGGTTGGCAAGGCACTTTCGAGTACGGAAAGCGGTGGGTCGAGTGATAGCTGATCGATTGCGACGATATGCGTATCCTGCAGGAGACCAAGGTCACGTAATGATTGTTTCATCAAGTTACGTAAATGAAGCGAAATTTCGGAAGCGGTCACTGTCTGATAGGCACGGAGCACGTCTTGTGCGATCTCTGCTTGAGCCGCTTCCGTTTTTTTCGCGCTACGGAATAATCCAACCTTGAAATCACGCTGACGTGACTCGAGGAAGCGGCGCATCTTCTCGCGTAACTCAAATGGCATCAATGTCGCATTTTTCAAGAGTTGATCCCGATGAAGCGAAAACGTCTGTACCCAGCGGTCCGGTTGGCGTGCTTCTAATTGTTGCGAGACACGCGTTAATTCGGTTTCGATTTTCGCCGGATCCCGTCGTTCAGCGTCATTCAATTGCTCAGCCATCGTCTCTTGTGTTTCTGAGACGAGACGTGTGAGATAACGTGTATGTTCCTGGTGAAGACTTTCGAGTGTCAAAGCGGCAGAAGTCAACAACTTCGGTTGAGCGTCGCGAATGCTTTGTTTGACGAGCTGTTCGACTTCCGTGAAATCGTTATGCGGATGGGCTGGGTCCCGTAGGCTCGTAAAGAAGATTCCTTTCGGTACGACACCGTGTTCAGCGAAGGACGCATGAACCGAGCGGCGGAAGGCGTCGAATGATAGTTCATCGTTACGATGTTTATCGATTTGATTGACGATTAAATATAATTCCGGTACGGCAGCTTGTAATTCATCCGTCACCATGAAGTTCAATTCGGATTGAACATGATTGTAGTCCATGACGTAAAACAAGATGTCAGCCAAGTGAAGGGCAGACTCCGTTGATACACGGTGGGCATCATCGACCGAGTCGACGCCTGGCGTATCCATTAAGACGAGACCAGGAGGCAGCGCGGACGCGGCATGCGTCAAATCGATTTGTTGGACATCACCACTTTTCCCAAGCGATTGAAGATGCTTCTCTTGCTCTTTTGCAGTCAGACGAACAGACGGCTGTTCATGAAAGTGAACGATTGCTGAATCCATCTCACCTTGCTGAAGTGTCACGATGTTTGCACTCGTCGGAATCGGACTCGTCGGTAAGACCGATTCACCCGTCAAGGCGTTGATCATGCTCGACTTTCCAGCTGAAAAGTGACCAGCAAACGCAATCGTGAACTCTCGTTTTAATAGTTTGCTAGCAAATTTATCTAGTTTATCTAAACGGAGTTGATCCGTTGAAGGTTGAATCAATGTGGCGAGTGAAGCCGTCGCCTCGAGTTGGTTCGATAATCGTTCCTCAAATGAGCGCATGCAATGAAACCCCTTTCTTTCAGTCATCGTCCAGTGTATCACGATTTTTTCCGTTTCGTCATCCTTCCGCAAACGACAAAAACAATCCGCCCAGTAAGAGGCAGATTGTTTTAATTAGGTTCAAGACGACGGAACGATTTCGTCCGCACGTGTCGATTCTTGTTCCGTCGAATGAATCCGGCGCAACAAGTGTAATTTGAAGAGATACATGACGAGCAGGTGAACATTCGCCTGTGTTGCCTTGTAGAGTATCCACGGTAGCGCAGGGACGAATTCATGGATGGCGATGATACATTCTTGCGTACCGGGAATTTGCCGGAATTCAATCCGACCACGGCTATCTTGCTCGACTTTTGCGAACAATCCGCCGGTAATCCGGTATGTCGCCATTTGTCGATCGTGAACCGGTTCCTTCGTCAATTCAAGCAGCGGTTGTTCGTAAAACGGAATGTGGATTCCAACGACTTGATCTTTCACAGTTGACGATAGGAAAGGGCGGGCAAATGATGACAACCAGTTCATATAATCGTCAGCTGCCCAGTCGGCATCGCGATCCTTTGGCAAAAGAACACGTTGTACCGATCGGACGTCAAGGACGTCTGGTGTCGAAGACGACGAGGAAGAAGATCCTTTTTGTTCCTCCTCCTCTTTTAATGCATCTCGGACTGATTGTTCGAATGTGATTTTGCCGTCACTGATGCCGGGAACCATTTTTTCTGGATCCGCAACCATCTCATGGACCATGCTTTCAACGAGTGGATAGACGGTTTCTTTTGGTTCTCCGGACACGAGCGTCACCCAAAGGCGCGATAATTTAACGGTCAATAAAGGAATATCGATCGTCGGTTGTCGTTTACCCATGATGTCGGCTGTTTTAAGGATCATCTCCTTATAGGTCATCGCTTCCGGTCCACCGATATCGATGGCCCGGTCTTTGACGTCATCGCGATCGACACTTTCACCAAGGGCATGAATGACGTCGGGTAAGGCGACAGGATGGGTCTTGTTACGTGTCCATCGTGGGAGTGCCATGACGGGTAAGCGTTTGACGAGTTTCGATAAGATTGGGAACGATGAACCTTTAGGACCAACGATTAACGCAGCACGGATCGTCGTCACCGGTGTTCCGTACGCACCGAGAACGCGTTCGACTTCAAGTCGACTCTTTAAGTGACGCGATAGATTTTCTGTTTCCTCGGGGATGATACCACTTAAGTAGATGATTTGCCGGATGCCGTTTTCTTTTGCGGCACGGGCGAAGTTATCGGCTAACAATAAGTCCATATTCTCAAACGATCCTTGTGTCAATTTAGCAGATGGCATCATCGAATGGACGAGATAGACAGCGATGTCTGCTCCTTTCATACCAGCGATCGTATCGTCTAGAGAAAAGAGGTCGCACGATCGCCATTCGACGCGTTCCTCATTGTCCTTGTCGTCACCATTTCGTGAAAGGGCGATGACGTCATATTTTTTCTTTAGTTCGTTCAGTAAATTGTGACCAATGTATCCGGTGGCTCCGGCTAAAGCTAGGCGCGTTGGCATGGATGTAAACTCCTCTCTTATATCTGTTGTAATGTACCCCCAATCGAGTCGGTTCAATCGCAAGAGGATATGCTGAGACGATTCAGTTGAATGGAATAGGGAATAGTAACATATGGAAAAGAACCAACAGGAAGTATGAAAACAAAGGGGGCTTCAACCATGCAGACGATACAATTCATGCAAGAGGGACATGAACGACGATTCGATCTGTTGTGGAGACGATTAAAGCCGAAACAACGAGAAGATGCAGCGATGGTCTCGATGCTGTACCTTGCGACAGGACAGCCAGAAGTGCTCGAACGGTTCTCGGATTACTTCTTTCCGGATAGTGGTGAGTTTTTTGATCGTGAATTTCTGGCTGAACCCTATCCGAGTCCAGCGTTAGAAGCAATCATCCACTTGATCGTCCAATTGTATAATGGACGAACGACGATCACGATCATCGAGCTGATTGAACGATTGGATGAGCAACAGATGTCGCTCGTACTCGAAGCGATTAAATTGCGGGCATACGGATGTCAGATGCTACAAAAAGGTGCGAAATCGTAATGCCACTCGTATGAATCCGATTGATGAAGAAACTCCTCTTCATCAATCGGATTTTTTGTGAGGGAAGAAAAGTTGTAAGTTCAAGAATCGGTAAGAAGATGTTCGTGAATCAGAGTTCATTAAAATAAATCGCCATGAAAATAAAAGCTAAGTTTATTCACGAAGAACTAATTGAGATGGGCGGCGACTAGAAATAAGATGAAAGTATCAGTAAAAGGTGGTCTAACTATGGAAGGAGTGACATCATGCAGCTCAAAGAATCGATCTACTTTCACTCACCGATTTTCATCCAAAACTTGTTGACGACTTTACAAGGACGTCGCCTGTTCCATGAACGATACGGTCCCGCCTATCAGCAACGTTTACAAGAACTGAAACAGAAGTTAGGACGACCGCATGACGTTCGAGCAGAACAATTGCATCGATTAAACGACTTCCTTTCTTTTTGCCAAACACATAGTCCATACTATCAGGAATTGTTTTCTACCATTGCACTAGAGCTCCCGCTAAAATCGATTGACGAACTAAAACAGATTCCCCCTTTGACGAAAGAAATCTTACGCCAACAAAATGAGGACGTCCATGCGCACGTCCATGCCCCGATTCTCGGAAAAACGGGCGGTACGACCGGTAAATCGATTCAAGTGCATTATACAAAGGAAGACATGCAAATCCGGATGGCACATCTTGACTTCTTCAAGTGGACCCATGGAGTCGATCAAGGGATGCGCCGTGCAAGTTTTACCGGTCAAACGCTTGCTTCCCCGCAACAAAAGGCACCGGTTTATTGGCGGACGAATAAAGTCATCAATCAGATGTTGTTCTCGATCAAAAACATCAATCCGAAAACCGCCGCTGCATACATCGAACAACTGAATCGGTTTCAGCCGGAATCGATTGATGGTTTGCCTTCAGGAATGATCGAAGTCGCACGATATGCTAAAAAATATGGGATGACCTGTACGTTTCGTCCCAAAGCAATCTTCCCGACGGCTGAGATGATGACGGCAGAAGAACGAACGCTCGTCGAAGAAGTCTTCCATGCGCCAATCTATGATCAGTATGCGTCGTCAGAAGGGGCGCCGATCGTCGCCGAATGTCCGTATGGGAAAAAACATTTACATTATGAGATGGGAATCATTGAACGTGATGAGGACGGTGAAATCCTTGTGACGAGCTTCGATACGCATGGTACACCACTTGTCCGTTACCGCGTTGGCGATCGGATGACGCTTAGTCAGGAAACGTGTCCCTGTGGTCATCAAGGTCCGATCATCGCTTCGATCGACGGACGGGGGAGAAGCTTCATTCAACTCAGAAACGGGCACCGTGTCTTTGAAGGCGAACTTGCGGGAATCGTTCGAGCGTTCCCGAACTGTATCGAACGCGTGCAATACATTCAAGAGACGCGGGATGAGATTGTTTTATTATATGTTCCGGATGAACGATGCTTCGAGAAAGAACATGAGAAGAAACTCTTTTTCGTTCTTGACCGACTGTTTGACGGACAATTGAATGTCGTCATGCGCGCGGTACCCGAAATTCCGAAAGAAATCAGTGGAAAAACGTTACTGATTAAACAACAGTATGCATGACACATGAAAAGGCGAGGTCACCGATGATCTCGCTTTTTCGTATGTCCTGAAACTGTCAGTCGCGTGGCCGCACCGGAATCCAGATGGCAGATTGATAATCGGCGGCAGACGGGTCGCCTGCCGAATAAACTTCGAGTTCAGCGTGAGGTAGAGGATCATATCCATGCGATGGGATCCACTCTTGATAGATACGCTGCCACATCTCTTGAATGGCATGCGGCATCGGACCAACGACCGGAAACGTCGCCCAAAGACTCGCCGGAATCGTCATCGTTTCCTGACCGGGCAGAACTTCCGTTGTCGTCGTCGCGATCCAATAATCCATCGATGCTTCGGTGAAATTGGAGCAGACACCAATCACACCTTCAATCTGACCGTCATTTTGTTTAAACAAGGTAGCATCTTGACCAGAATGATTCACATCATTCCAAAACAACGGAATCAGTTGTTGTTGGGCACCATCTTGCGTCGGGAAATGTTTTCGCCATCCTGAAATTTGTAAAGCCGGTCGTTCGATGAGTTGGTAATCCATTTGCTCCAGTCCCTTCAAGGTCACCTGAATGCTCAGGCGGTTATAGGCGTGAATCGGACGTCGCTCGCTTCGCATCAACGTTGGCGAACAACCATGCTGACGTTTGAAAGCTTTTGTGAAAGCTTCCGGCGTCTCATAACCAAAACGTAAGGCGAGATCGATGATTTTTTCGTCCGTCTGTGTCAATTGTTGGGCAGCGAGCGTCAGACGTCGCCCCCGAATGTATTCCGGTAAGGTCATCATCGCAAGTAACGAAAACGTCCGTTGTAAAGGATACGTTTGCATCTGCGCCACCCTTGTCAAAACGTTGAGTTGAGATCGAGCGAATCTTCTAAATGATCTTCGATATAGTCAATGACGCGTTGAATTGATTCGAGCCACATCTTGTCACCTCCTTGTTTTTAGTATAATAGAGCGATGATCGTCGGACCTGTCCAAGGCGATAGTAATTTGTCAGGATGCATGTTCCCTTATTTTTGTCATATTCTTGTCAGGTACATCGGCTATCGTAGAGACATCGAAACCGTTACTTCCCTTGCGAAAGGACGTGATGACATGGGTATCAAAGAGCAGATCTACAATCGCTCTCCTCTATTTCTCCAGCACCTCTTCACAACCCTCTATGGGTATCAATTGCATCGCGAACGTTATGGACCGGCCTATCAAGAACGGTTCCGGATGCTCCTCGAACGAGAACATACGACGATCGACGTCAAAGCGGAACAACTTGATCGTTTAAATGACTTCCTTCACTTCTGTACGGAACACAGTCCCTATTACCGTCAACTCTTCGCTTCACATGGCATTCGCCTACCTTTAACGGACTTATCCGAACTAAAACATATTCCTGTACTATCAAAAGAAATATTACGAACGCACATGGAGAACATTCAAACAGATGTCGCTGCGCCAATCATAGGGAAAACGGGCGGAACGACAGGCACGTCACTGCAAGTACGATATACGATACCGGATATGCAAATTCGCATGGCCCATCTGGATTATTTCAAGGCGACCCATGGTGTCTACCGTGGCATGCGACGAATCAGCTTTACGGCACAGGATCTCGTACCCGAGCGTCAACAGGTGGACGTCTATTGGCGAATGAATCGAGCGGCGAATCAGCTCTTGTTCACGGTAAAACGATTATCCCCACGGACGATGGCAGCGTATCTTGAAGCCATCGAACGTTTTCAACCAGAAACGATCGATGGTCTTCCGTCAGCGATGATTGAGCTCGCCCGGTTCGCGAAGCGAGAAGGGATCCGCTTGACGTGTCAACCGATTGCGATTTTTCCGACGGCTGAACGGATCGACGCGGAAGAGCGCCAAGTCATCGAAGAAGTGTTTCACGGACCAGTCTTTGATCAATATGCATCGTCTGAAGGGGCACCAATCGTTTCGGAATGCCGGTTTGGTCAAAAACATCTGCATCATGAGATGGGGATCATCGAACTCGATACAGACGGGGAGATTCTCGTGACGAGTTTTGATACACACGGGACCCCCCTCATTCGCTACCGGGTCGGAGATCGGATGACGCTCAGTCAGCGCACCTGTTCCTGTGGTCACCCGGGACCAATCATCGAATCGATTGACGGCAGGGGGCGGGCATTCATTCAAAAACCGGATGGGCAAAAGATTTTTGAAGCGCAACTGTCGAGTCTCGTCAAACATTTGCCAAACAGTATCGAACGTATTCAATATGTCCAAATGACGACAGATAGCGTATCGATTTACTACGTTCCGGACGCAGAGCGGTTCAGTCAATCAGACGAACGACTTCTGATGGAACGGCTGTACCGTTTGTTCGGTCGTGATATCCATCTCGATGTGCAAGCCGTTTCTTATATCGATGCTGAGGAAAGTGGTAAGATCTTGCTCGTCAAATCAAGCTTAACAGGATAAAAGAAAGGAGACAGATGGCGCCATCTGTCTCCTTTCTAAATTCTTCTCACCATACCTCGTGTAAAAGTACAAAACATCTCCGCTGTTAGTACTTCTAAAGATGCACCACGTTAAAAGTGTTAAAGTGCTTCATTGATTCAAATGGTTTTTGATATCTCTTACCTTTTGTAAAAGCCATTTTTTATTTTCTTTGTCTTTTACGATGATAAAATCTTCTGTTCCTTTAACAGAATAGATGGTGGACCCGACTGAAAAAAGATTCGATTGACTGTTCGCTTGGGGCATTTCATATGCTTTTGTTTTCTTTAGTATCGTGCTAATTTTTTCTCCTTGTTGCTTAGATGCATCCAATTCTGCTTCTGTTCCGTTATACTCTTTGTTATTCACAATGACGATCATGGCATAACTAGCTTCGTCCTCTGTACCGGTTTGACTGCATCCGAATAAAAATCCAATGAACACAATGACGAATATCTTTTTCATCGGAACCTCCTTATATGAGTATTTGTTGAATAGGAACGTAAATTCATGATAGGTAAAAGTCGCTTCCCTTACCAAATATAAGGTAAAATCAGGAAAAGGAGGGGGATAGATGAAACCTCAGATTTTACTGCTAGGCATGTTCCATCTCGATCGCCCGGCCAATGGAGATCTGATTCGTCCGTCGATATTTGATGTCAGATCAGAACGACGGCAACGAGAAATCCAAGAAGTCGTTGCTCGATTGAACGCATTTCGACCGACAGGCGTTGCTCTTGAGACGGTAGCCGAACGCATGAATGATTTGCAACATACATATGAAACCTGTCAATCCGAGAGCGACTTAACCGATAATGAACGGCAACAAATTGGTTTTCGCTTAGCCCGGATGGCAGGATTAGCACATCTCCATGGGGTCGATTGGAACGAAGTCGTACCTGGCGTACCGGATTTAGGAATCGTCCGTTCACATCATCCGGAAGCCTTTGAGACGATCGTCGCGGCTGAGATGAAGCGGACAGAACAGTTAGAGCACGCGATGGAGCAGTTATCCTTCTCCGAATGGCTCGACCGATTGCACGCTGAAGAAACGATTGCAGCGTCGGCTAGAATCTATGATCAAATCGAACGACTGGAAAGCGGGCGGATTTGGATCGAACGCTACTGGCAAGTCCGCAATCAAAAGATCACAAATCGTTTACTGCAACTCGCTCAGACGAACGAGCGAATCGTCTGTTTGTACGGTGCTGCGCACCTCCCGTTATTACGACAGTACTTGAATGAATCGAACCAAGTCGAAGTGATGACGTGGAACGATTGGAACAACGAAAAGGAGTGTATGTAAATGCTATTTCACTACCATATCTGGACACCACATTTGGAAGAAACAGAAGCCTGGTACACGGCACGCGGATTTCACGTTTCCCAGCGTATCGGGAAGAAGGACGGAGAATTTTCGTCGTTTAATCCACCTCTATCATGGGATGATTTTCGAGCGGATCAAATTTTATTCCGAATCATTGAAATGAAACGGGGAGCGGTCAATGTGACGATCGGATTCGGAAAAACGGTTCGCTTCGATCACATCGGATTTTTGATTCAGCCTGGTGACGTGCAAACGATTCTTGATCGCGCAGAAACGTTATCGTTCACGGTCCAAGCGAACGAGCGGCGGACGTTCTTACAGACACCATACGGATTACGGATTGAACTGCAAGTCCATGAAGATGCGATTGCGGATACTGATGGAACGACACTTGAGCGTCTCGTTCTGGCGACGCCACGCGAAGGATTAGAGGCGGATTTAGCGAAACTGTTCGATCGACCGATTTCACAAATCCAAACCGTCCGCGGAGAGAAGACCGTCTTACAAGAAGCAGTCTTTTCCGATACGTCGCTCGTAGGCACGGATCCGAACGGTGTTCAGCTCGTCTGCTCATAATCAACGAATACTTTGATTGGGAGATCTGGTGTTTCCATTAAGCTAGCGAAGCAACTGGCAAGCTTCGAAAACGAAGTCTCGTGTTCGAACAAAGCGGGCAATGTCGCGTGACGCTCGTCTGCAAAGAGCCAGTCTGCGTGCTTGCGGTAGTCCCAGCCGTCACTCGATGCAACGATCTGAAGTTCTTTCGCGTGAAAAGCGGGCGTCAACGCCAAGGCTTCCCGGTTGCCGTCCGATAAGACGCAGATTGAACCATGAGGACGGACAGCGGATTGAAGCTCGGCAAAGGCCGCTTGACGTCCGGAACATTCGATGGCGGCGTCATACATACTTGAACCCGGTGTGACAACACGTGCACCTAATTGACGCGCTAACTCCGCTCGGGACGTAAGCGGCTCGAGGATATCAATCTGACGAACGTTGACGTAATGCCGTAAGTAATGTACCGTCAGCAAACCGATCGTACCCATTCCAGAAACTAAGACGCTTGTGTCGGGTGTCAATGTTAGCTTTCGGACGCCTTTTGCCGCGTCACAGGACAGAATCAACAGTAGGGCTTCGCGCGGTGAGATATGAGCAGGAACCGGGATGACCTTCGATACAGGAACGATCGCCTGATCTTGATGACCATAGAAGCTGACGACCCGATCACCGGGCTTGACGATTTGGACGGCGTCACCAACTGCAAGCACTTCGCCGTAGCTTTCATATCCGGTCTCGAGCGGATAGTCATAGCTGGTTTCGGTCATATCTTGTTCAAGCCATTGGAAGTTCGGCACCAATACTGATGGCACCGGCTAAGGTGCGGACGTGGACGTCATAGATGCCAAGCGGCGGCAGTTCACGAACAAGATAACCAGGCGTCTTCGACTCAACAAGACAGCAAATTGTTGTAGTGTTCAACATGTAAACCTCATTTCATTGTTGGATTGATTATATATGGATTAAGCATATACCACTTTATTTGTAAAATATAACAATTCGAAACCAGAAATGATGTAGAATAAAAAAGAAGAGGGGGGAATCAAATGGCACCATTATTAATTTTGGCATTGCTCGTGTTCGCATTTTTGACGTTTCGGTATAGTAAGATCCTCGTCCGAAAGGATATTTCTGCCGCAAACAAACGACTCGCAATCGTCTTTTATTTGATTGCCGTCAGTGGACTTGGCGCTGTCGTTTATTTCAACGTATAAGGAGGACCATCCATGCATTCAACGACAAAACGACGAATCGGTGCGTATATCATCAACCAAGCTGTTTATTTCGGACTTTCTGTCGTCATCGAAAAAACGGTGTTACGACGTGTGAAGTCAGAAGTTGTTCACGCCGTCGTGACACAACCGACGATCAGTTTTCTAGGAGAAGTCGCGCAATTGAAACTGTTGAACGGGAAAACAATCGGTGGGCAGATTTGCGGCATCCAGGTTGAAAGCGAGAACGGATTGCCATTGACGACGAAACAAATCGTCCGCCGAACAGTCTATCGTGATACGGTCTCACTATTTAAGATTCGACCGTACTGGAAACCGTTTCTCAAGAACGGACAACGATTACCGGAGGATGACTTCGCGAAAACGATCGTCCGCTTGAACCAGGAGAAGCAAAAAAATGAAGCTTGATTTTCATGTCCATAGTGTCCGTGCCTCTCAACCAACGGGAGCCATTCTGCTCTATCATGGTTGGGGCGGAACGGCTGTTTCTTATCTAGAGTTTGCAGAACAATTATCTGAAGAAGGATTCGATGTCTTTATTCCGGAACTCCTTCGGCATGATCAACGTAAACCGTTTGATCATCCGTTTGATTCAGAAGTAACGACGACCTATTTTTGGACGGTCGTCGAACAATCGATTACGGAAGCGACAGCTATCATCGAACAATCAGGCTGGCATGTTTCCGATGTGATGGCGGTTGGCGTCTCGATGGGTGGGTTCATTGCCCACGGGATCATGGCGCGTCTGCCGATTAAAGCACTTGTTGCGATCAATGGGGGCGGTGCCTATCTTGAAGCAGAACGCTTATTCCGCGCGCGCGACGGGCGACCTGTTATCAAAGAGACGGATGTACCATGGAAGCTTGATCCAATCAGTGTCATGGATGAGCGTCCGCGATTGCTCCTGCACGGGGATGCCGATGACATCATTCCATTATCGATCCAACAGTTCTATCACGCGTCAGCTGTTCGAGCGGGGATGGCGCAAACGACTGTATTAGACGTTTTTCCGGGTGTCAATCATACCGTGACCGATGCGATGATCAAGCAACTAATCGCCTGGCTGAAGCACGTCAAACTTCAAGGGGCGACAGATGGACTACATACGTTTTCTTCGCACTAAGGTCGGTCAAGAAAAAGTGATGTTGAACTTTGCCGGTGGGATTGTCTTTGACAAGAAGGGGCGCATTCTTCTTCAAAAACGGCGGGAGCAACAAGCATGGGGCTTTCCCGGCGGCGCACTGGAACTGGGAGAGTCGCTCGTTGAAGCCGCACAGCGTGAGATTTTTGAAGAGACCGGTTTTCATGTCAGGATTGAACGTTTGAGTGGTGTCTATTCGAAGTACGAAGAGATGTATCCGAACGGGGATGTCGCTCAGCCGATCGTCCATTTTTTCGTTTGCCGAATCAATGGGGGTCAATTGACGATTGATTCCGATGAATCACTCGACGTTGCTTTTTTTGAAAGAGACCAAATGCCAGAACTCTATAGCGAACTGCATCAAACAGCCTGGAACGATTTTTTGACGGAAACGGGTCCGGTCTTTCGATAATGCAAAACATCCTTCTGATTTTCACGTCAGAGGGATGTTTTTACATGCGACATATTCAGCGTTCAAAGCCACCTTCGGAATGGATGACTTGCCCGGTCACCCAGCCACCGTCAGGACTGACGAGGAATTGGATCAATCGTGCGACGTCTTCCGGCGCACCGATTCGCCCGAACGGAAAACTAGGTTTAAGCGCCGTCCGGGTTGCTTCATCCATCCAAGTCGAGTCTGTCGGACCCGGATTGACAGCATTGACGGTGATGCCAAGCGGTGCCACGGCTGCCGCGTAAGTCTTCGTAAACGTCGACAAGGCACCTTTTGTCGTAGCGTAAGCAATCTCGTCAGGCATCGGACTGAGATCTTGTCCGGACGTCAGTTGAATGATACGACCGGACGTTAGATGTGCTTCAGCGAATCGTTTCGTGAAACGTGTCGCGAGCAACAACGGTGCCCGGAGATTGACGGCATAGTGTTGATCAAGACTGGCTGCATCAAGTGTTTTCCAATCCGTCATCGTCGAATGGGCAGCGTTGTTGATCAGGATGCTTGGTGTTCCAAAGTCTTCTACCTGATTGAATAAATCGTCAGCAGCATCTGCTTGACCTAAATCTAGCTCGATCGCAAGGACGCGGGCACCTTGATTTTCGAGTTCGGTCGTAAAACTAGCCGCCCAATCCGCTGTTGCTTTAAAATAAGTAAAGACCAGGTCATGTCCGGACGAGGCAAGCTGGCGGCAAATCGCAGCTCCGATGTCGCGTGTCTGACTGGCACCGGTCACGATGGCAATCGGTCGTTTCGTCATATGTACGCTCCTTTACATAGATACATTCAAATAAATGAATGGTTCCAAATGTTTACAAAAACAGTATAGCGTAAGAAAGACAATGAACGGAAGCGTTATCATGATTTAACATACTGATTAAATGCATGTTTTGACTTGAAATGTGGTAAAGAAAAAGTGTACGAAATTATTCGTTAAACAGGTGGGGAAGGATGAATCGATCATGAAAGCAATCGTCTTATTCGACGGAGAATGTAATCTCTGTGACGCGAGTGTTCAGTTCATTTTGAAACGAGACAAAGGATATCATGATTTTGCTTCGTTGCAAGGGGAAACAGGACAAGAAATCGTCCGTCGTCATCATCTTCCGGAAACGATCGACAGTGTCGTTGTGATTGACCGGGGTGTACCCTATATCAAATCAGATGCAGCGTTACGGATTGCCCGTCATTTAAAAGGTGGATGGCGTCTGTTGAGTGTGTTTCAGATTGTTCCACGTTCACTTCGAGATCGCGTCTATGATTTCGTTGCAAACAACCGTCATCGCTGGTTTGGACAAAAGCAGCAGTGCGCGTTACCGTCTCCGGAGACGCGAGCTCGATTTCACGACTAAAGATGAAAAACCGCGACGAATCGGTCGCGGTTTTCTTTCTGTTCATTGGTTGGTCACATGCAACCAGTGACAACTTGGCAATGGATCGCCGAGGAAACTTAATCCTAAATCATGGGCTTGGTGGATTGTTTCAAAACAATCGTCTCCCTCATCCAGATACACTTCATGATGCGGTGATTGGAGGTGTGTTCCTGCGATACGCCAAAGATTTGAACGGTGTGTCACCGTTATTTCGTAGTCGATGTTTGGTGAGACGACGAGCGGATTACCAACAGAATGATGAAGCGTATATCGAGTTGGTGATTGATGTGATAAATAGACTTGCTGTGTCGAAGCGACATCTTCTCGATATAACTGATGACGAGCATCAAAAGAGCGAGTAGGATTTGCTTGTTTTGATAGTTGATGAGTGGTTTCACCATTACATGTCAGGACCTCTGTAAAGGTACGATACTCTTTAGAAAAAGGCGAATATTGTCGCGCATCGCCTTCGAAATAACGATGCGGAGAAAACGGATTCGGGTTCATGAGAATCGGAGGAGCAATGAACGTTAGTACACGCAATCGGTATGAAGAAACCTTCGTATGTGAAGCGGATAGCGGGTACAAAGAAAAATAGAGCACGAATTGTTCAAATTCCCGTTCTCGGTCTTGTTCTTGTTTTATCTGATTCGTAACGCGGGCGAACGTCTCGATAATACGTGCGAACGGCATCGATTTTCTAGAAATGGGACGTAACATCCGGATTTCGAAACGTGTAAACTGTTCAGGGTCAATCGTTCCTTTCCATTCGGGTGTTGTAGTTTGACCTAATCGATGCTTATCTTGAAATATCGAATAATGCGATACCTCTGGAATTTCACCCCATAATAGTCGGACAGCATGATTTTGTTGAATCAGGACAGTCACTTTTCGGTTCCAGAACAAATCATCCGTACTTGAAACAAGAGCCGTGACGATACGTGTCTTCGAATCTGAATCAATCAGTTCGAACGACAAAGGCTCATATAAAGGGAGTACATCCGTTTGATAGGTATTCGAGTTCTGAATGAAACAAGGTATACCGTTTAAGAAGAGTCGGACGTTACTTGTTCCTTTCCAGGTGAGACAAACGGTTTCTCCGCTTTGTTTGATTTGAATGTGATTGATGTCAATCATGGGACTGATCGCTCCTTACACGAATTATGAAAGAAAACCCCTTCCGCTTCAGGATCAGAAGGGAAGGGGAAACGTCATAGTAATCCTTTTGCGACCTCTAGCTTTTCTTGATCGTGTTTTAATTGTTTTTTCAAGTCATGCGCGTGATACATATCGTGATCAATCATGTATCCGGCGATCGCAGCGTGAGTCTGAATGGCTTTATTCAGTTGTTCGGTCAAGACTTTCCGCACATCAGGAGAAGCCGTTTCCGTAATTGCGACAGCATAAGCACGGACAAGTGATTTGCTGCTGATCAAGAAGTCTGTCGCAATCAACTCGTCGCGTTTTTTACTAGGACGGTTGATGGATTGGAGAGCTTCATTCATGAGAACCGCCTCCTTCATGATCTGCCAATAGCTTTTGTAAATCGTTTAATGCTTGTTCGCTATCTTTGATGTCTTGAGCAATCAATTTTTCAAGCGTCTCATCTTTAACAAAAGAACGAACAGCAACAGCTTTAACGAGACAGGCTTGTTTCATCGTCATGATTTCATGGATTTCGAGTGTTTCATGGATTGCAAGTGGTGATTTAGCCATCGGTCTCACTCCTTATCATGTAACATCCGTTTGACAGTATCTTTAACGTTTTGCATTCCTGTTTTTTCTGCTAGGTCGTGGTGAAGTTTGTGTGCTGGTACCTTCATATTCGGAATATTTCCTTGTGGTGCAGGGTTTTCTAGATGAACGAATTCACCGGTGCCATCTTGTGCTTCCCCTTGAGCCCAGCGACCTTCTTTTGAAGCTGTTCCTTCCGATAGGTCCCAGAACTCATAAGCATGCGGTTGCGCTTCCATCTCATCTTCCGGTGCGAAAGTAGCAGGCACGACGACGCCGTTTTTCGTTTCCAGCTCTTCGATCGCAGCCATCCATTGATACTGGTGATAACGATCGCGAGCGAGCATCTTACGGAATGTAGCACGCACGCCTTCATCCGTCGTCATATGATAGAGACGGGCGACTTGAAGTCGACCTTGTGATTCAGCATGTAGGTTCGAGCGCATATCTGCCAATAAGTTACCGCTCGCGACGATATAGGATCCGTTCCACGGAATGCCGTTTGCGTTTGATGGCAGTCCACCGAGACCGCTAACTAAAAGATGCTGTGGATTCATACCCCCGAGAATTGCTGCCGTCGCTGGATCTTTGGCAGCTTCTGCCTGATCATCCGGTGACGCCCCGTCGAGCAATTGAGAAATGAGGGAACATAGCATTTCAACGTGCCCGATTTCTTCCGTCCCGATATCCATCAGCATATCCTTGTACTTTTCTTCACCTCGACAATTGAAGCCTTGGAAAAGATATTGCATCATGACCGTCATCTCACCGAATTGTCCACCGAGTACCTCTTGCACGGCCCGAGCGAGTTTTGGATCGGGTCGATCAACCTTGACTTCGAATTGTAATTCTTTTTGATGGCGAAACATGAAAAGAACCCCCTTTTAAGTTTTAAACATATATGACTTACACATGTTATATACCTTAATCGGTTCCTTTCAAACCTGTTTACCTTATTTTTCGATATGCTGAGGTGAACGTTCAATCAAAGAATGATTTATGAACAAGTTTGGGATAGTGCCAAGGCAGTATTTCGTATGCAGTTTTAAACGTTTCAAAAAAATAATGCAATATCGTCATTCCCCCTCCATCAAGCTTAAACTTGAGGAGCAATCAAGAGCTAATGTCGAACTGAGAATTTCTAAAGCATGATCTTTTGCAACGGCGGTTTCTGCTGCCGTACAGTCTGCAGGAACATGAATGGCATATTCTCGCATGTAGGCATCGTTTGCAGTAAATAAGATACACATATCCGTCGTTAGACCGGTGATGATAAGACGTGAGACATCCAAATGCTTTAATAAAATATCAAGTTGGGTCCCGAAAAAACCTGAATGTTTTGGCTTGATGATGAAGTAATCGTTCTCTTCTGGGTGCATTGTCTCGATGAGTACATCTCCAAGACCACCGCGGCACTCATCTATGATTTGATTGACATTTTCCTGCCAAAGACCAAAATTGTCATTGACGTAAATCACCGGGATGTTTTGACGTTTACAATGTTGTTTTAATTTTGAGAGTGGTTCAAGGACAGGGAGCGTTTGTTGCAATAACTGCTCAGCTCCTTCAAAATCCATCTTATTGATGACATCGATGATCAACAATGCTGTATTTTCTTGAACAGTCATGGCGGACTCCTCTCATAAAAAAGTGATTAAATAATGATAAGGTGAATAGAGCTGGGCTTTAGAGATAAAAATCTCAGAAGGGGAGGCTGATTCACGGGCTCCCCGGACATCAATTAAACAACGATAGATGAGGGATTCCAACTCTGCGATGAAATCTGGGTATTGATATAAAGCGTCATTCAGCAGTCTTTTGCGGTGATCTTCCATCAAGACGATGCAGGGGTTGGTCTCTTTCAATGCCATTGCACTGAAGACAGTTTTTTGCTGTTTAAAATCTTGATTCAAACAGCGAACGATTTGATTTAAATCAGCTTCCACGTTCTTCACTTCCTAGTTGTAGATTATTCATACTGTTCTTATACATGTTATTGGTTGTGTTCCACTCTTCATCACGAGGTAAACGGATAAAAAAGTCGGATCCCTTTCCGATTTCTGAATGAACGGTGATACGTCCGCCATGTGCCTCAATGATTTCCTTACAAATCGGTAAACCGAGACCTGTTCCTTGAACTTGAAGGTGGTCTGCCTGTTCGACGCGGTAATAGGGATCAAACAGATAGGGAAGATCTTGAGTTGGGATACCATATCCCTCATCGCTAATGGTGATGACGATTTCAGATTCACAGCACGCTAGCGAGACTTGGATATTTGAATCAACGGGAGAATATTTTATCGCATTATTCAAGATGTTTAATAAGACTCTCCGGATTTTTTCTTGGTCAGCCGTGATCAGACAAGGTCCGTCGGTTTGGATTTGTAAATGATGCGTCGATGTCGAAACGTTCAACCACTCGGTTAACTCAATGAGCATACGTTCAATACAAAATGATACCAAATGATAGGATTCTTTTTGATGACTAAGTCGCTGATAATCTAGGAATTCGGTTAATAATTGGCTGAGTCGCTGCGTCTCACTTCGCACGGTCTCTAAGTATTTGCGCTGCTTTGAAGGAGACAATGTCCGGTGTAACATCAGTTCGCTAAACCCTTCAATGGAGGCAAGCGGCGTTCGTAGCTCATGAGATAAAACCGAAATGAAGTTTTGCTCTTTTTTAGCATGGTTGACTTCAATTGTGCGTTCACGAAAAACAAATAAAATACCTTGACGATCGGGCAAAAATTCTGTGTAAAGTCGTACATGACGATCATCTGGCATTGAGAAATCCTGAGCCGGAACGATTGATGCATGCTCGAAGCCTGCTTTGATTTGTTCGACATATACATGCAACGCATCTGTTTCGAGAATCAACGGTTCGAAGGCTTCGATAACGAATGCTAAGTTTTCAGATTGTTTTTCAGATGGTGACCAGTTCGGGAACAATTGATGGAACATGTGATTCGTAAAGATATTTGTGTTCGTCACATCGACGAACAATATAGCTTCTCGAAGACCATTTAAAATGCGTTGAATTAATTGATGGTGATCTTTTATACGGATGTCATCAAGCAACCGCATCAACCCGATATTCAATAAATGTGTCGTTTTCTGAAGTGCGATAGTCTCGGTGAAACGATGATGAAATTGTAACGTCAATGTACCGATGAATTTTGACGGACTGTGTAATGGGAGAGCACACAACGTCAATTGTTCTTCCTCAATTAGATGGATCGATGTATCTAGCTCGGTCTTGGCTTCTAACTCTAGCCGTTCTTGGTCATAAGTCGGTTCGTCTGATAGTGCGATATGGACAGCTTCAAAACTTTCCGACTGTGGTGAAAAAAAGATATGCGTCGCCCGAAAATGACTACCGATTGCTTGTAGCCACGTGTGAAGACCTGTCATTGATTGATGACGTAAAATTTGAGTAGCTAACTGGTTTTGAAATTGAAGTTGTCGCTCAATTATTTTTTGTTGATAGAAAGACTCTTGGAGTTGTGAATTGACAGCTTGCGTTTGCTGGTGTTCAAAGGCGAGCAACGTTGTCATTTGTTGCATCGATCGCCCAAGTGTACCAATCTCATCGTGACGGTTCTGAAAATCGTTCTGCTCCAATCGGTCAGGGTGTTTCGTTTGATCGACGAGGTCAAGTAAGTCCGTTCGAAAAGACCGCACAAGTCTTAAAATCAAGTAACTGAGAAGGCAAAAAGCAATGATCATCACACCAAAGGCGTAGCGTAAAACTTCAACGGTTCTTTGTTGTAGTGATTGTTGTGCTTTTCGCTCTTCATTATGAATCAATCGAAAGTAGTCATTGATAGCGGAGTCAGATTGTTGAACCAGCTTTTGATTATCCGTGAGTACTTGTAAGGTGAGTTCCAGTTCTAAAAATCTTGAAAATTGAACAAGTTGACGCGTAAAGCGTTCGTCTGATGGATCTGAATAACGTTGATTAAATGATTGAACGTGTTGTTGTAAGCGTTCCAACCGCTGATTGACCTGCTTAAGATCGGTTTGATCATTAAAGTCGATTTGTTGGACTTGAAGATTGACTTGTTGTGCTTCATTCCATAGTGTGCGAGCTTGCGTTTTTTGTGATGTGATCTTCTGTGATGAAGTTCGGTGTTGCTCCAGCTCTTTTTGAGCAAAGTAGAATGTTAAGACGCCGATGCTTGCAAAAATCAAGAAATTCGAAAACAATAGGATATAAAATCGATGGAACAGACTTGATGAAAGCCACTTCATGACTAGACCTCTTTCTAAAAAGATATATAAACAAACAATAAAAATACATGTTTAAAGAAATCTTATCATAGACATTAAACATTCTGCATGAATTGCTTCATCGATTAAAATATCATTTTGCCTTTTTCCGAAAAAATCCCTAGATTTTGACACTTCATATCCTTTAAGATAAACGATATACATATGTGCAAAATCACTCGACATAACACTTCAAGCCATACTATTGATTGTGAAAATGAGTAAGCTTCTGTACTATGTTTATATAAAGGAAAGAAAAAGAAGGTGAAATGGATGAAGATGACTCGCTCTACGGACTATGCCATTCGTGTGCTTATTTTCGCAGCGTCGCATCCGAATCGGCTCGTACAAATTCAAGAAGTGGCAACCCATTATGATATTTCTAAAAATCATTTGATGAAGATTGTCCATTCATTGAGCAAGTTTGGTCTCATCATTTCCGTACAAGGTCGTAATGGTGGATTCAAATTAGCGAAATCGCCAGAGACGATTACGTTAGGAGAAATCGTTCATTTATTTGAAGAAGTATCCTATCTTGAAAATGTGACCGTTCCCAATAAAAATGGTAGTTTGCAAAACACACGTCAAGCGTTCGATCAAGCATTCATGTCCTTTACGGACGCGTTGCAGGCATACACGTTACAAGATTTAATCGCGCCGACGATGAACGACTGAAGAAAGAGTCAGAGAGGGATAGATGATCTCTGACTCTTTATCCGTGTACATATTCCAGTCATGCAGATTTTTATCAGATCATCATGTTAATTATGATTAAAACTAGTATCTTTTATGTTACTATAAACAAGATTCGGACGCTATTCGAATCTTAATTTTGAAACAAAAACATGTACACTTTGTACTTGTTTTTGTGGTATAACTTTACAGGAAGGAGGGGATATTTCCAATTCACCTGCTTGATTTTTATACAGGACTCTTACTGTCCATTCAGATAAAGGATTAAAGGCATTCGTCCATTGATCCACGTAAAAGGGAGGGTTTCGGTATGTCCGAAATGACCATCGAAATGTTCGTTCACTTCATTCAACACTTAGTGCATTCTCCACGATTCATCGTCCAGCGTCATCATGAATATGAGGACGCCTACATTTTTGAAATTCGTGAGTTGAATTTATCGCGTGTCTCAAAAGCCGTATTGCTTCATAAAACAGTTGATCTTCTTCATGAAAAAACGTCAGAAGATACACGCGAAACGTTGACAAATGAACTGGTCACTCTATCACAAAAGACATTATTGAAGTCAGATACGATTGCTACACTTAATGTGGAGTCTACAATAGAAGGGTCATTGCATCTTATATTTTCGGAAGACAAAAAGATCTGGTTTTCTGGCATTCTTGATACTGAAGAGGCGATCAATCGGTTCACAGAACGTTTTCAAAGCGTCATAAATGATGATCGAACGTCTTATTAAACAAAGCAGGTCGAGCCACATCAGTGGTTCGGCCTGCTTTTGTCTTACCCTGTACAGAGCATCAAGACGTTGCCGTCGGGATCTGCAAACGTAAAGTAAGCAAAATTATCGAAACGTTCGATGTCACGAATGATGGGTGCTTGTAGTGATAAGACGAACTGATAGGAGGCATCGATGTCCGTCGTATAAAAATTAAATAAGGCATGAGGGGAGGGATGATGTTGGTACGTTGCGTCATTCGAATGATCATCAAGCGTCAAACTCGTTGGACCTTCGAGTGGGAGATTATAAACAGGTGACGAGACGCGCGATGCATCAAACGGGAGCTGTAGTAACTGATGATACCAAGAGGCGGCACATTTCACATCCTGAACATGCAAAAAGACAGCGTTCAAGCGGGGCGCAATAAGGTGGGTCGAAATTGACATGAGCATCTCCTCCTTTGTTTTCATACATGTTCCTTTCGATAACCACCTCTTAATTCCTTCAATCCCTATAAATGGAATATGGTATGATATATCAGGAAAATCATTTACGAATGGGAAAGGAATGATAATATGGAAACCATCATTTGTACGACGTGTGGTGTCGAACAAATTAATCCGCAACGTGAAACGTGTCCGATTTGCTTAGAGGAACGACAGTATGTCAATCCAACTGGTCAAACGTGGACGACGCTCGCTGCCATGCAAACGTCAGGAACATATCAAAACGTCATTAGTGACGACGGAGCAGGCGTCTATGCGATTCAGACGACACCGGCGTTCGGTATCGGTCAGACGGCGTATCTTGTCCAAGGAAAATCGTTCAACTTGTTATGGGACTGCATTACATATCTTGATTCAACAACGAAAGAGCAACTTGAGAAATTAGGCGGAATTCAGGCGATTGCTTTATCACATCCGCATTATTACGCGACACAAGTCGAATGGGCGGAGACTTTTGACGTGCCGATCTATATTCATGAAGATGATGCATCGTTCGTGACGCGACCAAGCGAACGCATCGTCTTCTGGAGTGGTGAACGCTTGGAATTGGCGGAAGATGTGATGTTACATCGCGTCGGTGGTCACTTCAAAGGAGCAGTCATCTGTGAACGAAAAGACGCATCGGCGGGGATATTGTTGACAGGGGACATCATTCGGATCGTTGCCGATCGGGCATGGGTCAGTTTTATGTACAGCTATCCGAATGTGATTCCGCTTCCGGCAAAGACGGTCGCGCGAATGGCAGAAACGTTACGTCCGCTTCACTTTGAAAAATTATATGACGCCTTTCATCGGAAAATCGAAACCGGCGCGTCTGAAGCAGTAGCACGCTCTGCAGAGCGGTACATTGCTGCCTTGAACGGGGACTGGTTCACGACATGAAGTCGCGCTTGATCGTCATTCGCGGGAATTCTGGTAGTGGAAAAACGACGCTTGCAAAAGCGTTACGATTGGTCTTACCGGATAGCATCTTATTCTCGCAAGATGTCATCCGCAGGGAGATGTTGAACGTAAAAGATGGACCAGGAAATCCGGCGATTCGCTGGATCGAAGAGTTGATCGGACTTGCTGACGGACGCCACGCGACGATTCTGCTGGAAGGAATTCTCGCACAGGACTGGTACGGTGAGATGATTGACCGGTTGGAACGACGCTTTACTTCACGATACGCGGCGTATTATTTTGACGTCTCCTTCGAAGAAACGGTCCGTCGCCATGAAATGCGCCAGCCCACGGAGTTTTCTGTGACGGATATGAAACGCTGGTGGATTGATCGGGATCACCGCCCGACAGATCGTCTAATTGCTGAGGATAGATCGATAGAATCCGTGATTCAAATGATAAATCAAGAGCAAAAAGGGGAGAGCGAATGACACACTACATTTTTGACATGGATGGAACGTTGTTTCAAACGAATGCCGTGCTGTCGCATGCGCTAGAAGAGGTCTTTCAAGAGTTGCGTCAAACGGGACGCTGGGAGGGAGAGACGCCAGTCGCCCTCTATCAGCAGATCATGGGCGTCTCGTTACCGGAAGTCTGACAGACGTTACTACCGGACTTTTCAGCCACAGACCAACAGGCTGCGGATCAAAAGTTTCGACGTAGCATAGAGCAGGCAGTCAAGGCGGGGCACGGTCGCTTATATCCAGGAACGGTCGAGTTGCTCGCTCGTTTGAAACAAGCGGGTCACTCCGTCTATATCGCCAGTAATGGGTGGCCATCCTACTTGTCAGCAATCGTGACGACGTATGGACTTGAAGCGTATATCGATCATGTCTATAGCATTGAAGACATTCGTTCCGGTGATAAATCAGCACTCGTACGGGAGATTTGTAAGATGCACGATATCTCGTCAGGCTACGTTGTCGGTGACCGCTTATCTGATTTCAAAGCGGCGCATGCGAACGGGCTCGCTGCGATCGGTTGTCAGTTCGATTTTGCACAAGAGCAGGAACTCGCAGTCGCGGACCGCGTCGTAAAAGAGTTGAGTGCTGTCTACTAAAAAGAGCCGTCTTCTGCGGAAGACGGCTCTTACTTATAGCGATTATTCTGCCCACCAGAGAGCATCGTCTGGTTTCTTCGCGATCGACGCGACTTCTTTTTCACTCGATACAGTCGGATGCGATCCTTTCAGTGCCTTACCAGCTGTATTCTTAAAGAAGAAGAAGAACGTGACGAAGCCGATGACGCTGACTGCTGTTAGATAGAAAGCAGGAGCGAGCGGGTTTTGTGTCGTATGAACGAGCCATGTCGAAACGAGTGGCGTCGTTCCACCGAAGATCGAGACAGAGACGTTAAACGTCACGGATAGCGTCCGGTAACGGACATCCGTATAGAAGATACTCGGTAGAAGACTTGGCATCGTTCCTTCAAAGATCGCCAAGAAGAAGCCAAGGATGAAGATTCCGATCCCGACGAACAAGAGTGGTTTAAGACCAATCAAGAAGAACGACAGGATTGAAAGCAACGATAGTCCGGCTAACGCGAAAAGGACGATATTACGATTGCCTTTTTTATCACTGAGCTTCCCGAAGAAGTAAGCGAGCGGAATCATGATCACCATGACACCAGTAATTAGAATCGTACTTGTCGAACTTGACATGCCGATGACTTCATCGAGGTACGATGGCATGTAGGACAAGAGCATGTAGTTCGTAATATTGAAGAAGGCAACAGCGATGAAACAAACGATGATATCACGTTTGTGGTCGCGAAGAATTTCGCGGAATGTCGCAGGCTCTTCTGTGTTTTCATTAATCTCATTTTCGAAGATCGGTGATTCATCCAAGTGACGACGTAAATAGAGACCAAATAAACCGAGTGGTGCCCCAAGAATGAAGGGAATCCGCCATCCCCAAGATGCCATTTGATCATCCGATAAGGTGACGAAAAGTGTTGTAGCCAGTAATGAGGCGAGAATATATCCACCGAGTGTACCGATTTCAAGTCCACTTCCGAGAGCACTTCGTTTATTATCTGGTGATGACTCAGCGATGTAGACCATTGCGCCGGCATATTCACCGCCAGTCGAGAATCCTTGTAAGATCCGGGCTAACAATAACAGGATCGGTGCCCAAATTCCGATTTGATCGTAGGTCGGTAATAGTCCAATGATGAGCGTGGAACCAGCCATCATGACGATTGTCGTTGTTAAGACGACCTTCCGCCCGAGTCGATCTCCGATGCGTCCAAAGACGATTCCGCCGATTGGTCGCATTAAAAAAGCGATCGCAAACGTCGCAAACGTAAAGACGAGCTTCAGTTCATCATTTTCAACAGCGCTAAAGAAGTTTTGACTGATGATGATTGCGAGATAGGAATAAAGACCAAAATCGAACCATTCCATCGCATTCCCAATTCCGGTCGCGTAGACACTCTTTTTGGTTTGCTGCATGTCAACGACATTGACTTTTTCTTTTCTGAATTTCATAAGTTCTGTTCACTCCCTTTGATAAGTTCGTATCGTACCATAGCAGGAAATGAAGTCAAGTTGCTAATGCGCTTAACCACTTGAAAACGACTGAAAACGGCTCTGTGCCGGGAGTTGTCAAACCGTTGCTACTCTAAGGACGAACAGGGGTGTGCATTTTTTATGAAAAAAATTGAAAATTTTTTGGGTGTTTTCATAAATTCGAAACAATTTCCATATGTTTTCACAACTAAAAAATCAGTAATCCGCCTTTAGGATGAGGGAAGTTAAACTATTTTTTGGTAATTTTAAAATGAAGATGGAAAGTAAAAGGAGAATACTTATGAAGAAGAAATGGATCGCCATTGTATGTCTTGGGCTCATTGTAGTCATCGGTAGTTGGTATGCTGGATTTCAAGAATCAAAAGTATCCGGTTTTCCGGTGCCGCGATTTGCTACGGCAGTTGAAAAACAAGGCGAGTGGAAAATCAAAACCCGTCTAGTCTCGGAAACTGACGGACCGGGTTTACTCTATGGGACTCGGATTCGCCAAGCCGGTTGGAAAGAACTCGATCGTGAAGGCGCAACGGCGTGGTATGAAAAAGACGGGAAAGTGATTGCCTTAACGACATTTGATGGGGAACTGTATATCGAAAATTCTAGTAAAGAAGAGATAGGTATTTAAAGGATGCGATTATTTATAAAATGGAACGGATGGAGTCTGTTTTTCGCCTTGATGCTCTTTCTTCCTGTTGAGATGACATTAAACATTGAACGTATTATCCGCATAACGGGAACATCATATCAGTTTTTTTACCTAATGGATTTTCTATTGATCACGGTGTGTATGATCCTATTCTTTACACCTATTCGTCTGATGCAGGGGATAATAGTTCGAAGTCGACTTACTTGGTCGTTTTCCTTTAGTTGGATACCGTATTTCGTCTTCATGTCGTATGCTCTGAGTCAGTGGTTCCCAGTCACGTATCCTACTGATTTTCCGAGCCCAGTCCTTGGCTTATTATTGATTGGTGTTTTAGCGATTTATCCGTTTTGTATATTAATTTTAAATAGTTTCTTAAAAGAAAAAGCGAAATCCGATGGAACGTCTTCAGTTAAATGAAGACAATCATCAGACTTCGCTTTTTTACTTTTTTCATTTGTTAAAGGTATAGCCCATTTGCCTGAACGACGAAATGCGAATGTTCATAGTGGTAAGTGATGACGGAATAGTCGAACGGACGACCGTTCGTCAAATGAAACACCGTCTCGATCGTCATGGCAGGATCGCCCTCGGTGAGATCCAAATGACGAGCCGACTCAGCGCTTAACTTCCCGACGTGCATGTACATATCCGAGAACCCAATATTCAATTGGAGTGCCGTCTCTAAGTATTCGAAGATCGACTTCTCGACGATTTCACGATTTAAGTACGGAACAATTGATTGGCGATAGTAAGACTCTTCGAGACAGAGGATCTTGCCGTCGATGTAGCGGATTCGCTTGACGTAATAAACCGTCTCACCTGCCTCGATCCCGAGATTCTTCGCGATGTTATTCGTTGCAGCGATTGGTTCGAGTGCAAGAACAGTCGACTCAATCGTATGACCGACGAGATTCTGCTTGAATCCTTGGGTCGAGAACAGACGAATGTAGCCGGTGCGATTCGTCTTCCGGACAAAAATCCCGCTTCCGCGGACTTGAAAAATGATTCCTTTTCGTTCGAGTAACTCAAGTGATTTTGTCATCGTCGTCTTACTGACGGCGAACTGCCGGATCAACTCTTCGAGAATCGGTAGTTTGTCTCCTTGTTTCAACTCATGTTGTTCTATGTACCGTTCGATTTCATCGGCCGTCTGTTGGTATTTCAGCATAGGACACCTTCTTTTCTTGCGAACTTTTTCTTTCTTCAGTATAGCATAAGCCATCTCTTGATTAATAACATGTTAAATTTAATTATTTATGTATTGATTAATTGTGCATGTACAATTAAAATGAAAGGGTATTCAAGCGTCATATTCAGGGGAGGTACATGATATGGGCAAGGTTCGCGATTATCAACAATTGGCGCATTCGATATTAGAAGCTGTCGGTGGCGAAGACAACGTCATCAGCGCCGTCCGATGTGCAACTCGACTTCGTCTCGTCTTGAAACGATCGGATTCGTCAGCTAAGGAAACAGTCAGTGCACTACCTGGCGTCATTACGGTCGTTGAGTCTGGCGGGCAGTTTCAAGTCGTCATTGGTCAACACGTCGGGGAAGTCCATCAAGAATTTGTGAAGCTCGTCGAATTGGAGCAACCAGAAACGGAAGAGGCGCCGAAAGGGACGGTCCTCAACCGAATCATTGCGACGATGTCAGCCGTCTTTGCACCGTTCGTCTACATCTTAGCTGCAGCGGGGATTCTGCAGGGAACTTTAATTTTGACGACGCTCGCTTTTCCAGCATTTGCGAAGACAGGTACTTATGAAGTCTTCAGCTTCATCTCATGGGCACCATTTACGTTCTTGCCGATTTTCATTGCCATCACGGCAGCGAATCATTTTAAGGTCAACGCCTTCATCGCGGTCGCCTGTAGTGCGGCACTTGTCAGTCCAACATGGGCAGATATCGCAGCACGCATCACTGCCGGTGAATCCATCACGTTCCTAGGAATCGCTTTATCCGGTACAACGTATACGTCATCGGTCTTACCGCCATTATTCCTCGTCTGGATTTTGTCCTATGTCGAGCGATTCCTGAACAAGACGATTCATGAAGTCATTCGTCCGTTGTTCGTTCCATTCTTCAGTATGGTATTGATGGTGCCGCTTACGATTCTCTTGATCGGGCCGATCACGACGCTTGGTGCAGAAGGGATCGCAAACGGGTATAACTACTTAGCGGAGAATGCTCCTGCGGTAGCTGGTCTCATCATCGGTGGCTTCTGGCAAGTCATCGTTATCTTCGGTGTCCACTGGGGTGTCACGCCGATGGTGCTCGCAAACTTCGAGCAATATGGTCGCGACTCGTTCCAAGCCTACCAAACGATTGCCGTCATCGCCCAAATCGGTGCTGTCATCGGGGTCATCTTGAAAGCACGTAACAAAGAAACGAAAAAAGTCGGGGTATCAGCCGGACTGACGGGCATCTTCGGTATCACGGAACCAGCCATCTATGGGGTGACGCTCCGTTTTAAAAAACCGTTCATCTATGGCTGTATCTCGGGAGCAATCGGCGCAGTCACGGCAAGTTTCTTTAAACCATATTACTTTGCCTACGCCGGATTACCGGGACCATTGACGCTCGTCAACGGCATCGATTCCGACTATCCATCGTCGATCATCGGCTTATTGATTGGAACGGCGATTGCCTTGATTCTACCCATCGTTTTAATTCAAGTGTTCGGTTTCGGGGAGCAGGCTGCTCCAGTCGTAGCATCTGAAAGTACAGCGACACCAGTTGCAAAACAAGAAGTCAGCGCAACTCTGACAAACGAAGAGACGCTTCGCGCACCACTTGAAGGAACGATTGTTGCTTTATCAGATGTACCGGATCCTGTCTTTGCTTCCGGTGCGATGGGACAAGGGGTAGCGATTCGTCCGACGAACAACCGGGTTACGGCTCCGTTTGACGGAACCGTTGTCATGGTCGCCCCGTCAGGTCACGCGATCGGATTACGCTCGACGAGTGGTGTCGAAGTTTTGATCCATGTCGGTCTTGAGACCGTGACGCTCGACGGTAAACCGTTTACGCTTCACGTCAAAGAAGGCGAATCCGTGACGACAGGCGATCTACTCGTAACGTTTGATGCGACAGCGATTGAAGCGCATGGACTCGAGACGATCACGCCAATCATTATCACGAACACTCAGAGTTATGCACAAATCCTACCGACGGACGAGACGGTCACGACGGCAAACACACAGATTTTGACGATCATCAAGTAAGAGAAATAGAAGGAGGACATGAAGATGAAGACATTACCAAACGATTTCTTATGGGGCGGTGCGTTAGCAGCGCATCAATTCGAAGGCGGCTGGAACGCTGGTGGAAAAGGACCGAGCGTCGTCGATGTATTGACGGCAGGGGCGCACGGTGTCGCTCGTCGCATCACGGATCAAGTAGAAGAGGATGAATTTTATCCGAACCATGAAGCGATTGATTTCTATCATCGTTATAAAGAGGACATCGCGCTGTTCGCTGAGATGGGACTGAAGTGTCTCCGGACATCGATCGGTTGGAGTCGGATTTTCCCGAACGGGGACGAGACAGAACCGAACGAAGAAGGACTGAAGTTCTATGATGACGTCTTCGACGAATTACTGAAATACGGCATCGAACCAATCATCACGTTGTCGCATTTTGAGATGCCACTCCATCTTGCGCGTGAATATGGCGGTTTCCGCAACCGGAAAGTAGCGCTGTTCTTCGAAAAATTCGCGGAAGTCTGTTTCACGCGTTACAAAGACAAGGTCAAATACTGGATGACATTCAATGAGATCAACAACAAGATGGATGTCAGCAATCCATTATTCCTCTGGACGAATTCCGGTGTCCTCCTTGATCCGGAAGAGAACGCGATGGAAGTCATGTATCAAACGGGACACCACGAGTTACTCGCAAGTGCACTTGCCGTCGCGAAAGGAAAAGCGATCAACCCGGACTTCGAGATCGGAGCAATGGTCTCGCACGTACCGATCTATCCGTATTCATCGCACCCGGAAGACATCCTGCTCGCTGAGACATCGATGCGTCAGCGCTATTTCTTCCCAGACGTCCAAGTCCGCGGCTACTATCCGTCTTATGCGTTGAATGAGTTCAAACGGGAAGGGTATGATATTCCGATTCTAGACGGTGACGCAGAAATCTTGCGAAACGGAACGGTCGATTATCTCGGATTCAGTTACTATATGTCGACGACCGTCAAACATGATGCTGTCGTCAATAACACGGGAAATATCGTCAACGGTGGTCTCGCAAACGGCGTTGAGAACCCATACATCCAGTCGAGTGATTGGGGCTGGGCGATTGATCCGGTTGGTCTCCGATATGCGATGAATCGTCTATACGATCGTTACCAGATTCCGTTGTTCATCGTCGAAAACGGCTTTGGTGCAATCGATACGATCGAGGATGGTCAGATTCATGACACGGCGCGAATTGATTACTTGCGTGCGCATATCGAAGCATTCAAAGCAGCTGTACTCGAAGATGGCATCGAATTGATTGGTTACACGCCGTGGGGCGTCATCGACATCGTCTCCTTTACGACAGGGGAGATGAAAAAGCGCTATGGCATGATCTATGTTGATCGGGATAACGAAGGCAACGGATCAATGGAACGGATGAAAAAAGACTCGTTCGATTGGTACCGTCACGTCATCGAGACGAATGGTGCTGCGTTACACGGTTCAGAGACGGCAAAATGATGAAGTAAGGGGCAACGGAAAAAATCCGTTGCCCCTTTTTTTAAAGAATTAGAATGAAAAAGAAGTGGGGTATGGCACACTAAGGAAAAAACGGGGGACCGGTAAATGATCAAAAAACGCTATGCCGATCGACGTGACTGGCGTCGCATCACACAACGACACTATGTTCATGAACAGGTAGAAAACGAGGTGTTCAACGGACATGTGACACTCCTTCAACTGATTGAAGTCACTTCACCGTTAGATGTCCGTTATGGTGACGAAACGATTCGAATCGCTGACGCTGGTTACGTCTGGGTACAACAATTCCCAAGCGATGCCCATCATGCCGTGACCTCGATGTTTGACGCCGCAGGTCAGTTAGTACAAACCTATATCGATATCTGTCTTCGTACCGGAGTGGAGGACGGACGAGTCTACTGGGAGGATCTGTTTCTCGATCTGATCGCCTTGCCATCGGGACAAGTTTTGTTAATCGACACGGACGAACTAGAAGCAGCACGAGATCAAGGGGACGTCTCACAAGCGGAATATGCGCTCGCTTGGGCAGAAGCGAAGCGACTGCAAAAACAACTACAAGATGGATCTTTTCCGCTCGTTGCACACGCAGAAGTGATGAAACAGCAACTCAAACAGGGAACACCGCGTTGACGGGGTTCCCTGTTTTTTAGGCGTGTCGCTCTGCTTTAACTTCGTTCGTCGTAAAGTACCGTTGCTTGCGCGGGAGGAGAACCAATCCGAGAAAACAGATTGTCACGATCACGAGGAGACCGGCAAATAGTATCGTACTGAAGCGAATCGACCAGATATCACCGAGCAGACCGATCGCGACGATCGCTAGAATCTGTAGCAGACTGACACCGACTCCGTAAAGACTCGTAAAGCGTCCCATTAAGTGGAGTGGAATATTCGTCTGTTGGAACGTTAGGAAACCGGTCCCCGCAAATGCGTGGAAACAACCGAGCAACAAGAAACCGATACAGACGATTGAAAATGAATTCGCACTTGCATACAGCATGTAACCGACAGCGACAAATACATAGCCAATCGTCAGCATCGTCCGAACGGAGAGTGTTTTGGCGTAGCGGGCGACGACCCAGCTGCCGGCGACGGAACCAATCCCAGTCAGGCTCATCAGTAAACCGTAATCGGTTTCCGATAACCCGATGCTCCGCTGTAAAAAGACGACTTCTTGTGTATCAAGCGCAAGTGTCGCGATCATCATCAGCATCGCGAGGATATACAATCCCGTCACGTAGCGTGCGCTTTTGCTGAACTGATAGACAAGCCGCCAATCGGATATAATGTCTTGCAGCCGCATCCCTCGTTCGACCGAAGCGGTAAATCGCGGCAAGCGCATCAGTAGGACAGCTGATCCGAGAAACGAGATGGCATTGAGCCAAATGGCAATGTCAGCAGAAGCAACATAGAGCAGTCCTCCAGCGAGAGCCGGACCAATTAAAAAAGCACCAGACGTGATCAGACTACGATAGGCATTAAATGACGTCCGATCGTTTTGTGGAACAAGCGTCGTGATGTAGCTCAACGTTGCCGGTTCGACGACCGCTTTGATGATAGCTAAGGCGATCAAGTCGATGTAAAGCAACGATAATGGTAGAAATGGCATGATACCGATTAAGAAAGCTCGTAACAAATCAGTCTGAATCAACAGTCGACGTAAGTCGGATCGATCGACCCAACTTCCCGCGAACGACTTGATGACGAGAGCGACGACCGGACTGATGATCCAAAGCGCAGCAACGGCTGACGCTGAGCCGGTCAAGCGATAGATATAAACGTTGATCGCAACGAGATAAATGAAGTCACCAAACTGTGAAATACCGAGTGCACTTAAGAGCGTTCGCTCCCGAGAAGACATGACAACACCCTTTCTTACATCATTTTCCAATAGTATAACAGAAAATTCTGATACCGTTTTCGTATATCTCTATACTTTTTGTGGAAGAGTGGGTATACTTGGAAAAAATCAAGGGAAGAAGGGTTCGATCATGTTAACGACCATCGATTTATATCAAGCTTTGCCTGTACTTGAAACGGAGCGACTCCGTTTGCGACCGGTTCGCATAGAAGATGCAGGAGATATCTATGCCTACACGAAAGATGAAGAGACGGCGCGATATGTCAGCTGGCATGCGCATAAAAGCCTCACGGACTCTGAGCAATTCGTCGAACATATCCTTCGCCAATACGAACAAGGAAATCCGGCACCTTGGGCAATTGAAGACAAAACGAGCGGACGGGTCATCGGAACGATTGATTTCATCAAAGTCTCGTTTGAGCAACAGCAAGCAGAACTCGGTTATGCGCTGTCGCGCGATTACTGGGGGAAGGGTTTGATGCCGGAAGCAGCAGCGCGTCTCGTACAGTACGGTTTTGAGACACTCGGACTCGAGCGCATTCAAGCCCGTTGTTTTGTTGCGAATGATGGATCAGCTCGTGTCATGGAAAAGATCGGCATGACGTTCGAAGGGATCTCGCGGAGTGCTTTATTCGTTAAAGAGCGTTTCTGGGACTTAAAAATTTATGCGATCACGCGTAGCGATTACGAAGGGAAGTAAGAGATGGGTTCACGACTGATGCATGCCTACATCGGAAAACGATTGATTACGTTACTTTCGGAACTAGACCCCGCTCGATTTCTTCTCGGTGCGGTCGCTCCTGATGCACGCTATGAGGAGAAGGAGCAAGCCCACTATTATACGGGTGAATTAGCGAGCGGAACACGAGCGATTGACTACGAAGCGTTTTGGAGAGACTCGGCGTCTTGGGATCCATCTTTTCGAAGTGGCTATTACGTCCATCTGATAGCGGACGATATTTGGTTACGCGGTTTTTATATGGGGTGGTTACGGCAAGCGATCATAGCTGACGCCTCGATTGGTTCAAGGTATCATGATGACTTCAGGCGGTACAATACACGCATTGCTCCGTTCGTGAACTGGAATGAACAAGCGATAAATGGGGCGCTTCATGAAGTGAGTGTGCAGTCGAGATGGAAAGCACTTCCGCATTTCATTAGAGAGGTAGAGGAGGATCGACGAACCGTTCTGCCACAAGAATATGATATCTTGTTGCCATGTCAATTGGATGGATACATCGAAACAGCGATTGAACGGTCCATCCATCACCTAGGTGAAAAAGGGCTAAAGATTGTTCCGGCCAAAGAATCATCTCCGAATCATTGAAAAAACCCATTTGACGGTACCGAATAAGATGTAGCAGCATCCGTTCAGCAGACCAAACCAAATGATACTTAACAAATTTCCTAAACCTGTGAACCAGTCCGTAAATGGTGTGAGAAATAGAAAGAGTACGATAACGGTTGAACTGACAGAAAGAATGAAGAAAAAAATTGCTAAACCAGCGAGTATAGAAGAAATAAGTCGCTTGTAGATAAGATAGATCGCTGCCATGTTCAACGATAAAATATAGATTACAAACGCAATTGAAAATAATTGCGACATAAAATCACCTCCGAATAACAATAAGACGAAGAACGCATCCATTTAGATTAGGATGCGTTTTTCTATATTTATTGTAAGATGTCTTGAAAATAATCGTATGAATACGGTTGAACAAAAAGAAAATCGATTTTTAAATTTTAATTCAAAGCAAAACACTCGGAATAAGTTTAGAACTATGTTATATTGGAAATAAGAAAAGTAAGGAAGTAAGGAATACAAGAAAAAACACAGAAAGAAGGAAGTTCGTGATGGAGCTATCAAAGTTAACGTCAAAAGGACAGATCACCATCCCCAAAAAAATTCGGCAGGCCTTGCAAGTGGAGGAAGGAGATCGCGTGGCATTCATTGAGGAGGACGGGTTTGTCATCATGGCGAAAGCGGATTTGAAACAGCTGCATGACCTTCAAGATATATTGAGCGATGAGACGTTCAAGACGCTCATCCACAAAGCGAATCATCATTTGTAAAAAATAAAAAGGAGGAAATAACAGATGGATATGCGAGAAGTAGATTTACCAGGAATCGGACGGAAGTTCGAAGGCATCACGACACGAGGAGATAAGGTGGTCGTCATCGTCCATGACGACGGACGACGCGAAATGCATCATTATGATGACGATGATTTTGATGAGAGCATCTCGAGCGTGACGTTCAATGATGCAGAAGCTCGTCAGATGGCAGGGATTCTCGGAGGATTATCTTATAAGCCAAAGGATCTTGAAAAAATTGAACTCGCGTTTGATGATCTCGTCATCGAGTGGTTCAAAGTCGGTCAGGATTCAAAGGTCAACAATCGAACGATTGGGGAACTCGATGTCCGTAACCAATATGACATCTCGATCATTGCAGTGCTTAAACATGACCGTTCGAAATCGTTAAATCCTGGACCAGAAACGCGCCTTGAAGCGGGAGATACGATTGTCCTGTCAGGAGAACGTCAAAACGTCCGTCACATCACGAAAGCATTATTCTCAATCGAAGGAGGCGGATAATATATGGATCATCTCATATTTGAAGTCGGTACCGCGCTTATCTTAGTGGCGATCGCGGCAGTGCTCGCGAACAGACTCAATTTCTCAATCATCCCGTTTCTGATTATTCTCGGGATGATTGTTGGACCGCACGCTCCGACAATCGGGATACTAGACTTCAAGTTCATTGAAAGTGCTGAGTTCATCAGTTTCCTCGGACGAATCGGCGTCCTATTCCTCTTGTTCTATCTCGGACTCGAGTTCTCGATCGGTAAGTTGATCCGGTCTGGAAAATCGATCGTCACGAGCGGAACGATCTATTTATCGATTAACTTTACAGGTGGTTTACTCTATGGATTCATCGCCGGATTCCCACTCTATGAAGTACTCGTCATCGCCGGAATCATTACGATCTCCTCGAGTGCGATCGTGGCGAAAGTCCTCGTTGATCTCCGCCGGACTGGTAACACGGAGACGGAATTGATTCTTGGAATCATCATGTTCGAGGACATTTTCCTCGCTGTCTACTTGTCGGTCTTATCGGGACTGCTTCTCGGTGGTGGGACGACATTACTCGCATCCCTCACATCGATCTTGATCGCCCTCGGCTATATGTTGTTGTTCTTCATCGTCGCTCGGAAGGCAACACCGCTTTTGAATAAGATGCTGAAGATCGCCTCGGATGAAGTCTTCATCATCGTCGTCTTTGCTGCCTTGTTCTTCATCGCCGGATTCTCGGAAACGATTCATGTTGCAGAAGCAATCGGGGCGTTGTTACTCGGCCTCGTCTTCTCAGAAACCGACCAAGGTGAGCGGATCGAACATCTCGTCGTCCCATTCCGTGATTTCTTCGGTGCGATCTTCTTCTTCAGTTTCGGATTGAGCATCGATCCAACGATGTTACTTGACGCCGTCTGGCTCGCACTCGGTGCCGTCGTCATCACGATCATCGGGAACTACGTGGCGGGTATGATTGCGGGACGTAAAGCAGGCTTGTCACACAAAGCATCCTCAAACATCGGCTTGACGATCGTCTCGCGCGGGGAGTTCTCGATCATCGTCGCGAATCTCGGAATCGCCGGTGGATTGATGGATATCTTGTCACCATTCTCTGCTTTATATGTCTTGATTCTCGCCATTCTCGGACCGTTGATGACGAAGGAATCAAAACGGATTTACAACGTCATGAATAAAATCTTCAAGTGGACGGAACCAAAAGCGAAAAAGACGAAGAAAAATGCCTAATCTGATGTAAACGAACAACCGGTTCGCTTTCCCGAACCGGTTGTTGTTATTTAAGTCAAGACTTCATACGTCGCCATCAGGAATTGTCCCGAATGGCGACTCGCTGTCAAACGAAGATTCGTTTCATTCGTTCCTTCCGGAAACAGTGGGATGCCTGTTCCGAGAATGACAGGGGCGATTGCCAGTTCAATCGAGCGGATGCGTTTTAAGCGCAACGCTTCTTGAATCAATTCGCCACCACCGATCAGCCAAACATTACCTTCAATCGTTGGCGAAATCCGGTCGAGCAGTTGATTGAGCGGTTCATCCGTATAGGTGACCGTCTCAGACGTTCGTTGCGTCCGGCTATAGATATAACTCGGAATATCTGCGTAAGGGTACGTCTCGCTGAGTTGAAGGACTTCATCATATGTTTTTCGTCCCATGATGACGGCACCGACTTGATCATAGAACGCTTGATAACCATTATCCCCGTCTCCGGCAACGGCAAATAACCAATCAAGTGAACCATCGAGTCTGGCAATTTTCCCGTCAAGACTACAAGCGATATAAAGAACGGTCGTAGGTTGTGACATCCATAATTCCTCCTTTTGCATCGTGTGACTTCATCTTAGCGTATAATGACGACAAAAGATGTCGTCATTTAAGGAGGAACTGTATGAATACGAGACAGTGGCGTTTAGTACGCTTGTTAAACCGGGGCGAACACTTCTCTGCACGGATGCTCGCGGAAGAATGTCAGGTGTCGATCCGGACAATTCAACGAGACATGACGGTACTTGAAGCAAATGGTTATCCAATCTACAGCGAACCTGGCGTGGCAGGGGGTTACCGGATGTTGCCACATCGGAACATGCCGCCACTCGTTTTGACGGATGAAGAGACGATTGTCTTCTTCATCCTTCTGGAATGGGTCGGACAGATTCCCGATTTTCCATTCGGTACGATTCGACAGGAAGTCGCTGAACGTTATGCGAACGAGTTACCGAAGATGACGGAGCAACAGATCGTAAAATGGAAAGACCGCTTTCGCTTTCAAACGGTCGACACACCACCGTCGCCGCAAAATCCAGCGTTACTCGACTTGTTAGAGAGCGGACGGATGGGGAATATTCTGTATGAGACGACAAAAGGACAACGCATGATCGTCGTAGATCCGATTGGTTTATCGTTCGAACAGAATCGCTGGTACTTCTATGGACAGACGAATCGAGGGTATCGCCAGTTCCGTGTTGATCGGATCAAAGACGTGATGCTTCATGAGTTGCCAGCAACCGAGTTAACCTTTTCAGATTTGGAACAAGACATGACACGTGTACCGATGACGACGGTGAAACTGGAAGTATCACCATTAGGCGAACGGTTGCTAGAGGGGATTTTACCGATTCAGTCGGAACGAACATGGTTGGTTCCGGAAACCGAACTGCCGTATCTCGGACGCCAATTGATGCGGCTCGGTCCGGAAGTGCGAGTCCTTGAACCACTCGAACTCCGGGAGCAGTTGATTCGTCAAGCAGAAGAAATGATTGCTGTGCAACGGTCCGATAAGGCGCTCGGACAGGATTGATTAAAAAACTATGTTAGGATATAGGTAGAAAGAAACAATAGAGGAAGGGGTCTTCCATGGAAACACTATCATTGATTTTATTGATGCTTGCGCTTATTTTATTGACGCAAGTCATCGGACATTACATCCGTTTCATCCCAACGGCTTTGATTCAAATCATTGCCGGAACCGTCGCCGCTCTCCTGATGAGTGGTTTGACGATCGAGGTCGAATCCGAGTGGTTCCTCCTCTTATTCATCGCACCGTTACTTTACAACGATAGTTCTCACTTCCCACGAGAAGATTTATGGCGGATGCGGACAGCGATCTTCGGGAACGCGATCATTCTCGTCTTGTTGACGACGATCGTCGGAGGGTACTTCATCAACTGGTTGATTCCAGTTATTCCAGTCGCTGCTGCCTTTGCTTTAGCTGCGATTTTATCGCCGACCGATCCGATTGCCGTCAACGGGATTGCGAAACGTGTCCAGATTCCAGAACAGATTCTGACGCTCGTCCGTGGAGAATCGCTGATCAATGACGCATCGGGACTCGTTGCGTTCAGTTATGCGGTCGCTGCTGTCGTCACAGGGTATTTCTCGCTTCAAAGCGCAACGACTGAGTTCTTCTACATGTTCATCGTCGGAGCATTGATCGGATTGACGATTTCACTCGCGATGAACTTTCTCAAGGTTCGCTTGCGTCGCGCCGGCATTGAAGATGTTGTCTTTTATGCCTTATTGCAAATTTTAACGCCATTCATCATCTTCTTCATCGCCGAAGAAGGGTTTCACGCGTCAGGCGTCATCGCCGTCGTGACAGGTGGTATCTTGCATGCCTTGATCAAAGAACGGACGGAAACGTTCTTTGCACAAGAGCAGACGTTGACGGATAACATCTGGACGATGATTGCGTATACGTTAAACGGGATTATCTTCTTATTGCTCGGTTTGACGTTGCCGGAAGCGACACGCGAGATTTTTGCAGATGATGCGATCAACAACTGGCGTCTCATGCTATATGTCATCGAAATCGGTTCATTCATTCTCGCGATCCGTCTCGTCTGGACGATGTTCTTCAATTGGTTCGATCATCGGTTCTTTAAAAAAGAGGACCGCGATCATCGTCGACCGTCCTTCAAACAAGATTTAATCACGACACTGGTCGGGGTTCGCGGAACGATCACGATGGTCGGGGTCTTGTCATTACCGTTCTTGACGGAGTCCGGCGAAGCCTTCCCGGAACGCTCATTGATCATCTTCCTTGCAGCGGGTGTCATCATCTATACACTCGTTCTCGCAACGATTCTCTTACCGGTCTTGAACCGGGGAGAAGCGGCTACACCAATCGCACTCGACCTGAATGCTCAAAAACAACGGATGATTCGCCGTGCAATCTCAGAAATCAAACAAGTGACGGACGAAGACAATGCGGTCGTTGCGTTTGATCTCCTTAATGAGTATCATGTCATGCTTCGGTTACTTCGGGCACAGGAAAAAAGTCAGGAAGAGCTCGATCAATTCAATGATCAATTGAAAGCACTGCGACTGGAAGCCGTCCAGTGGGAAAAGGAAGAATCAAAACGTTTCGTCGCTGAGCACAAGGTGCCGGATCTGTTGAAGAAGGATGTCTTCCGCTCGATCGAAAACCGTCGTAAGGCGATCGGCAAGGATTCGCGTTTCCAAATCGTCCAACCGATTCGAAAATTGTGGTGGAAGCGGAAACGATCGAACATGTCGTCTGACGCGTTGATTCAAATGACACAAGTCGAGCATGAACTGTATGAAAAGGTAATGGGCACAGTGATCGAACGTCTCGAGAATTGCCGCTCATCGTACCCACCAGACGTCGTTCAAAGTGTGCTGGAATTCTATAAACGACTTCGCTTCAAACATACGCGTTGGTCGTCACCAATCGGTGGCAAGGACGTCGATCAGCAAAAAGAAGAACTTTGCTTGAAAGCTATCGAAGTTCAGCGTCTTGAAATCGCGAATATGTCGAAAGAAGGGGATCTCTCGAACGAAGAGGAGAAGGAATTACGTCGCTTCATTCACTACATCGAGAGTGTCGTTCTCTACGAATACGTCGAATAACAACGAGACTGTTCGTTTGTCACATATTTAAAAGGAGCACGTTTTCTCTGAAAAAGAGAATCGTGCTCCTTTTGTGCGTCTTGATTTAAATCATGTATAGCGTCTTTTGGACTGCGTAGCGTTGATGGTCGTGAAATAGATGTTCGATTGCTTCAACCGGGTCGATCCATCGTAAGGCATGATCATCCTCGATTGGACTTTGAATTTTCTGCCCAGCATCGCAACGGTAGAACTGCCCTTCATTCAAATAATATGTCGTTTCATTTTTTGAATAGAAATATTGATTGGCTCGTCCGATGAAATCACCGATTTCGACGTCCATCCCCGTTTCTTCTAGTACCTCTCTTGTAAGACAGTCTTCATACGTCTCATAGGTCTCGATACCGCCACCTGGAAGAAACAACATACCGTCCTTTTTTTGAATGACGGCGATTTTACCTGTTTGAGGGTCGCGCATGACCGCATAAACAGCAGGTCTCGTGATGTAGTGTTGGTTCTGTTGTCTCTGCCCGAATGTGATGACATCCATTGTTTAATCACTCCTTTTCGTATAATCATTTGAATTCAATCATACCTTACAAAATAGTATGTAAGCATCAGCCGTACAAAAACCCCTCATTTCGATTTAGAAATGAGGGGTTACCTATGAGGAAAGATCATTTGTTTCAAACGAAATGTCTGATGGATTAACCGAGCGACAAGTATTTGACTTCGAGATAATCTTCGATGCCGTAGACGCCACCTTCACGACCAAGACCACTCTCTTTATAGCCACCAAATGGAGCTTGTGCAGCAGATGGTGCGCCATCATTCAGACCGACGATCCCGTATTCGAGTCGTTTTCCGAGCATCAATGCTTCATCGATACGTTCAGAGAACGCGTAAGCTGCCAGTCCGTATGGTGTGTTGTTCGCCCGTTCGATGACTTCATCAAGTGTCTCAAAGACAGAGATCGGTGCGAGCGGACCAAACGTTTCTTCCTGCATGCAGAGCATATCTTCAGTGACATTCGCAAGCACGGTTGGAGTGACGAAGTAGCCGACAGATTCGTCAATCGTACCACCAGTCAGAATCGTTGCTCCTTTTGCGACAGCGTCATCGATGTGTGCTTTGACTTTTGCGACGGCTTTCGCATTGATCAATGGACCAACTGTCGAGTCAGCGTCCATCCCGTTCCCGACTTGTAGTTGTTTAACGGCTGCTGTGAATTTTTCCGTGAATGCGTCAAGAACAGACGCTTGCACGTAGAAGCGGTTCGTCGCGACACACGCTTGTCCACCATTCCGGAATTTCGAGCGCATCGCGCCTTCAACGGCTTTATCGAGATCCGCATTTTCCGTGACGATGAAGGGTGCGTGCCCACCGAGTTCAAGTGATAGTTTCTTCATCGTATCGGCTGCTTGACGCATGATCAGTTTCCCGACGGCTGTTGAACCTGTGAACGTAATCTTCCGGACGCGGGAATCGGCTTGCCAGACGCCACTGATCGTTGCTGCATCACCTGTTAAGACGTTGATGACACCTTTAGGGATACCTGCTTCTTCTGCTAATTCAACGAGGCGAAGTGCCGTAAACGGTGTTTCTTCCGATGGTTTAAGGACAATCGTACAACCCGCTGCAAGAGCCGGTGCAAGTTTACGTGTGATCATCGCTGCCGGGAAGTTCCATGGTGTGATCGCTGCGACGACACCAACTGGTTCTTTTTCGACGAAGAGTCGTTTTCCTGGAACAGAAGCCGGAATCGTTTCACCGTAAATCCGGCGTGCTTCTTCAGCGTACCAACGGACGTATTGATTTCCGTAATCGACTTCACCGAGTGCTTCGACGTACGGCTTTCCTTGTTCTGTCGTCATGATCCGAGCGAGTTCCTCACGGTGTTCGTTGATCAAGCGATACCAGGCATCGACTAAATTCGCACGTGTGTCTGCAGTTTCGTTTGACCACTTGACGAATGCTTCGCTCGCTGCATCAACGGAACGTTGTGCGTCTTCAGCTGAACTTGCTGGAACATGTCCGAGCAATGCTTTCGTTGCAGGGTCGTAGACCGGAATCGTTTCTGTTGTGTCATACCATTCACCATTAATTAAGTTCTTTTCAATCATCTTGTTGCACCTCCGTGAATTTCATTACGCTCCCTATTAAACACCTCAAGACGAAGGAGCGGAAGTTCCGCTTTGGATGGACCGTCATAACGAAACGGAATGACTCAACAAAATAGTTAATCGACTGAACAATCGGGAATAGTTAAAGTAATGGAGAATGAAAATATCAAAATTGATGAAGGGGTCGACAGTCATGAAACGGAATTGGATCATTAGCAGTGTGGCGTTGAGTCTATTATTAAGTGGATGTGGAGAAAAAGAAGTCGTTGAGAAAAAGCCGGATAAACCACGCGAGACACAGCAAAAAAGACAAGCTTCTCAGCAGGCGTACATAGAAAAGACAATCCAGCGTGCGGATCGTTACGCTGCCCAGTACGATTATGACCGAGCGATCAAGGTGTTAAAACCCGTGCGCACAAAAGAGACAAATCTGAAAATAGAAGAATACGAACAGAAAAAGCAGGCGCTCCTGTCCGTGGCAAAACCTGTACCGCATCTCTTTTTCCATTCATTGATTGCTGATCCAAAACAAGCATTTGACGGTGACCGGAAGGAAGCGGGATACGATGATTACATGGTGACGCAACAGGAATTCGAACGGATTTTAGCTGCGGTGTATAAAAACGATTACGTACTCGTCCGACCAACAGATTTAGCAAAAGAGGTGAACGGGAAGATCGTCGAGACACCCGTCCGTTTACCAAAAGGAAAACACCCGCTCGTTCTCTCGCAAGATGATGTCAATTATTACGAATACATGAAAGGCGATGGATTTGCGAAGAATTTAAAAGTGAAGGACGGCAAAATCGTCAACGCGATGGTTGGAAAGCCGAATGGTGCCTATGATCTCGTACCAATCGTCGATGCGTTCGTCCAGTCGCATCCTGACTTTTCCTATAAAGGAGCAAAAGGGTTGCTTGGTATCACAGGTTATAACGGGGTGCTCGGGTATCGTTCCTCCTACAATCAATATGGACACAATAAACAGGTTGAAACGGCACGGAAACAAGCGAAACAGACCGCCGTCGCATTAAAAAAGGACGGCTGGCAGTTCGCGAGTCATACGTACGGACATGTTTGGGTCGGAAAAGAATCAGTCACGACGATTGACGCGGATCTTAAACGCTACAAACAGGACGTTGCCCCGCTGATTGGAAAAACGACGCAACTGATTTATCCATACGGCAGTGATGTCGGGGATTGGCATAATTATTCGGGTGAGAAATATCGTCTACTCATCGATAGTGGGTTCCGCTATTTCTTCAATGTCGATGCAAGTCAACATGCTTGGAAGCAAGTTGGACCCGACTACTTCCGCCAAGCCCGGATCAACGTTGATGGGATACGTTTACGTCAAGCCGTTGCTGGAAAGACGAACGTCCTCGATTCGTTCTTTGATGCGAAAGAGGTCTTTGATCCAGCGCGACCGGAACGGAAGTGAGTGATTGAAAACTAGTTGAATCCATCGGGTAAAGAAATTAAAACGGTAGTGGCTGCGTCCCGTCCTGATCCGTAAAGTGATAGGTCTTCGCGAGATCGGCAACGAAGAGGGCTTGTCCAGAATAACGGCTAACATCGTCATCCGCCATCAGCGCTGTAACGGCTCGTCCGATATAGGTCGTCGATTCAGTCGCAGCACTCGCGAATCCAGCATCGACGACCCGTTCCGTTCGCATGAAACCGGGGCACAGCGCGATGACAGAAATGGTCGTCTGAGCTAACTCCAGTGCCATGACGTGTGTCATTCGATTAATCGTTTGCATCGCCAAATCATAATAGAGGTTTCCGGCCACCTGATCTGGAGTGAATGACGTCACATTGATGACGAGCGCAGCTGGACTCTGTTGCAGCAATGGCATCGCAGCCCGAATCGTCCACAAATACGCTTTTGGTCCGGCAGACATCATCGCGTCCTAAGGTCGCTCCCAAAACCGTCGTCCGGTTCCAGAAGGCAAGTGGCTTTCCGAACCACCGAACACGCAGTTGACGAGGAGATCGATTCGACCATGTTGGTGCTGAATCTGCTGAATCAGACGATCGATGTCCGTTTGATTTGTATGGTCACAAACGACGGGGATGCCAAGTCCGCCGCGTGCTGTGACACCAGCAGCCGTCTCTTCGATCGTTTCGCTTCGTTGATCCGTTGCCTGTTCATTCGTACTCCGTCCTGTGACGTAGACAATCGTTCCAGCGTCACCCAAGGCATAAGCGATGCCACGTCCGGCGCCACGGGAGGCACCAGCGACGAGTGTAATACGTATTGACATGATGAAACTCCTTTCAGATACGAGAAGACGGATGGGCAGATGCGCATCCGTCTTCTTCTGTCTTTAAAAACCTTTAATCGTCATCCCACCATCGACATAAAGCGTTTGTCCGGTCACGTAACGGGCTGCAGCAGACGATAAGAAGACAGCTGGTCCAACCAGTTCTTCTAATTCACCGACCCGACCGAGCGGTGTCACGTCAACGATCTCTTGCAGGTATGTAGGATCTTCCAGCAATGGTTCTGTTAATGGTGTCTTAAAATACCACGGTCCGATTGCATTGACGCGAATATTTTGTGGTCCCCATTCAAGCGCCAGTACTTTCGTCATCTGAATCATTGCCGCTTTCGTCGTCGCATATACGACGCCGGTCCGTAAGGCGACGTGACCAGCAACCGAGGCGATATTTAAAATGCTTCCACCTGTCTCCTGCATCCGTTTACCAATTTCTTGAGCAAAGAAGAAAGCGGATTTCAGATTGGTCTGTTGGATCGTTTCCCACTCGTCTTCCGTCACATCGAGTGCCTTCGAGCGAATGTTCATTCCAGCGTTGTTGACGAGCCCATCAATCTGCGGTACTTGTTCGTAGGCACGAGCTACCGTCTCGACGACTTGTTTCCGGTCAGTGATGTCGCACGGGAATATGTAAGCCGTTCGACCGAGTCGCTCGATTTCTTGTGCCGTCTCCTTCAAATCCCGTTCCGTCCGGGCGACGAGAATGATGTTAGCACCGGCTTCTGCCATCCCGATGGCGAGCGCGCGTCCGATGCCTCGTCCAGCTCCAGTGATGAAAAATGTCTGATCGGTTAACGAAAAACTTGGAAGATACATGATGTCACGTCCTTTTACTAAGAGTCATCACTTACTCTAATGAAAAATTGACTGAAAAGAAAGAAAAATCACTCCATAGTAAAGTAGAGATGGTAAAATATTGAAAAGGAGGGATGAGATGAAGCGTGGTTTAGTTGTGACAATATGTATAGCTCTCGTGAGCCTTGCTGCGATTCAACTAGTCGGTACAGAAGTCTATCGTTATTTCTTTTATGATCCGGCAACCTATCAAGCCCGATTTATGGTTGATGGAGGCGGAAAAGAAGAAGGAAAACCGACCAAGCAAAAAATCGACATCCAAAGCGGGGGATTTGCGGATAAGGATGCATTAGGAGTTGTTACCTTTTACGGTGTCGTCGGTCTTGTCATACTACTGATCGTCCTCTTCAGTGTACGTTACTTCTTGAAGCGTTTGCGAAAACGACGCAGACGAGAGAATGTAATCGACGATTTAATGGAGCCTCCGCCGGTGTTTTCCCCAAATCGTTCGATACGACAAACTCTTGTTGGTGAAGAATCAGAGTCAGAGATTCGCCGTCTGTTACAAACGTTCGATCGGCAACTGACACGACAAAAACGCCGCCGTTCCGAAGAGACGGTCGGCGAATGGTTACAGCGGATTGATGTCACGCTCGATCCATCGATCTATCATCTCGTCCGGTACGGTGAGACACCGGACTCGGCGATTTCACAAGATCAGGTCGATGATCTGAGACATGAACTACAAGTGCACCTTCAGCGCGATTGACCGAGCAAATCAAGCAGGATCGCATGATGGGAGGCGTCTCGTGAGACGAGTGACAATTCGCGGACGACATCAAATCCGTCGACCGGTAACGTCTTGATTTCTGGGGATAGTCCGTCTTGAAAAATCTCCGGCAATAGAGCGATACCGAGTCCTGCACGAATGAAACCGAGGACGCTTGAACCGAATTCCATCTCGTTTTCTGCTTGGTAGACGGCACCTCGATCGATGAACGCGTCCTTTAGGATATTCGTCGAATCGCAATCGATCGGAAGCGATAAGAAAGAGGCGTCACGAATTTGCTCAAACGCCACAGACGTACAGCCTATAAATCGTTCATCGTCTTGATGCACATAAAGCAAAAAGTTCTCCGTATACAAATGCGTCGTATGATACGGATGGACATGGTGACGATCGTCGAGTAAGACAGCATCGTATCGCCGTTCTTCAAGACCTTGCATCAAATCGATCGTCGTATGCGCCGTCTTCAATTTGAGATCCGGGGCCGTCGCTTGACGCGAGACGTGACGCGGGAGATACGTCATCGCGACGCTTGGCCATGATCCGAGTGTCAACGTCGTCCGTTCGTCAATCGTACCGATCCGTCGTTTCATCTGATCGATCCGGTCAAGCAGTTCACGACTCTCTTCAAAGACGATTTCGCCAGCTGTCGTCAACGTAACACCATGTGCTGAACGGTGTAACAACGAGGCTTCAAGTGCACTCTCAAGACTTTTGATTTGTTTACTTAACGCCGGTTGCGTCATATGCAGTACTTCGCTTGCTTTCGTCAGGCTACCGGTCTCCGCGGTGACGAGGAATGCTTCCATCCATTCAGTCTTCATTGGTTCACGCTCTTTTCATACAGGTTCTCTAGAACGTACGCCATTTGAACGCATCTGACAATCATTTTGCATTTTTTATATTCTTAGTTTGGAATATTCTAAAGTGGGAATATATAAAATAAAGAGGTGAACGGATATGAACGATCGGATACCAATACGATTCTCAGCTCTCGGAGATGCGACACGGATCCAACTCATCGAAGCGTTACGAGATGGTCCTCGCTCCGTCAATGAGTTAGCTGAACAACTACACTTACGCCAACCGCAAACCTCGAAGCATTTGAAGCTGTTGCTTGACGCGGAACTAATCACTGTCGAACGGCAGGCGAATCGTCGCTTGTATAGCCTTCGCCCAGAAGCGTTTCGAGAGCTCGTCATGTGGAGCAACTCGCTTGCACAAATGGAAGCCCGCATGCATCGTCTAGACGCACATTTGAAGCAGATTCAGTCGAACGTGAAGGGAGACGGGACGAATGAAAAAGGAATTGAAGACTTCGATTGAGGGGAAGACGCTACGAATGGAATGGACGTGCGAGGCGCCGCGAGATAGCGTCTTTGCCGCATTCACGGAAAAAGAGCAACTCGAAGCGTGGTGGGGACCGGAAGGCTGGGAGACGACGATCAAGACGTTTGAGTTTCAACCGGGTGGTGTATGGCATTATTGCATGCGCTGTGTTGATTCGGCGCAAGGTGACTTTTACGGCATGGAGTCGTGGGGAAAAGCGATTTTCAGACACATCGATGCTCCGAACACGTATAGTCATGCCGATTATTTCTCGGACGCGTCAGGGGGGATCTCTGAACATTTACCAGGAAGCGAGAATGTCACGACATTCCTCGACCACGGGGAGACGACGTTGATCGTCTTCGAGTCGACCTATGAGACAGAAGCAGCCGTGCAAGAAGTACTCGGTATGGGGATGAAGGAAGGCTTTACGTCGCAACTGTATCGCCTTGATCGCTTATTAACGAAACGTTGAGAAGGAGTCGGTGAGGGATGGGGAAGCTCGGTCTTATAGTATGTCTGCTTTGTTTAGCCGGTTGTGGAAAATATACGATGGAAGAGGCGAAGGAGAATGGCGACATCATCGTCCAGAAGGATGTTACGAACAGCGACCGATTCGAGTCCTTTTTGAAGAACTCAACGCAAGGCAAATCAGATCAGATTCGCATCACGGCGTTTACGACTGAAGGCGACCCGGTGTTGTATGACGTCAAGTATGATGGCAAGTCGTATCACTATACGTCCGATTCATCGCGTGATCAGTTCGGTACGACAGACGATGATCGTAAAAACGAAGTCTGTCGACAACTCGACAAGACGATCGTGAAGCAGAAGGCAACCTATACGTTACGTAAATGCGCTGAAGGAGCGGATCATGAGCTCTTACGATTGCCAAAACAATAATCAAAAAGGATCGTGTCCCGTCGAATCAATCAGCGGGCACGATCCTTTTTATTCGCTGTCGAGCCGACGTAAGGCTTCGCGCCAACTGGAGAAGCGTTCAATCAACAATGTCAGTGAAGGTGCTTGGTGCGCACGCGCCCACTTGGCATATTGCTGACTCGTCAGAAGCGGTCCATGTGTGGCAGCAGCTTGTTGAAGAGCGTCTAAGCAGTCTTGATCGGTGAAGAAGCCGTTCGAGGTGAGATCGAAGTGTGCCAAGGCATTTTTCCAGGTGCCGAACCGACGAATGATCGTATTCGCACTCAGCATTTCTGGGTGTAGATCCCGCAATTCCGTGTAGGAGCGAATCGTCATGTTCGTTCCTTTTTGTGCGACATAAAAAGCGACGCTATCTTCGATCGACCACCGCTTCGTTCGCTTGACCGCGGCGGGACGGTTCAACGTCATGCGTTCTTTCGTCGATAAATGGGAAGTCTTGACGATTCCAGCTCGTTCTAACAAGTGTGCCCACGAACCGAATCGGGCATTGATTTCTTCAAGCGAAGGGTAAGGAAGTTGAGCTGCTAACTTTTGATAATGGGTAGCTTTCATAGGTGAATGGTGCATTTGATGAAGACCTTGAATCAAGCGGATGATCTTCTCATCCGTTGCTAAGGTGGAAGTGGAAGTCGGATGTTGACGCATGCAAGATATCTCCCTTTTGAATGGTTGTTTCAATTACAGGCTAGTGTAGCATGAGCGATTGCGAGAACATACTAACAATATCGTAAGGTAAGAAAAATAGCGCATTTTTATCCAGGAAATACAGGAAAATCAGAGCTGAAACACGAATACAATATTATAGAAGAAAAGAGGGGGGACTGATCAATGACAGAAACACAGACGATTGATACGATGGAGGATATTTTAAAGATGCTCGACGCACGATTGCGTGAACCAGAACCGTTTTGGGACAAGTTCTATGAAGATCGGTCGAAACCGGTCCCGTTTTTTAAGAACATTCCGGACGAGAACTTAGTTCGCTACGTCGAAGAGGGCTGGCTCTCGCCTGGTGATGCGTTAGATCTCGGAACAGGACCGGGTCGAAATGCGATCTATCTCGCAACACACGGTTTCTCGGTGACGGGACTGGATCTCTCAGCAACCGCGTTAGACTGGGCAACGGAACAAGCACAACAGACTGGAGCGCACGTTGCGTTTCGAAAGCAAGATTTTCTAGAGACGACCGAACAGAATACATATGATTTCATTTACGATTCCGGCTGTTTTCATCATATGGCGCCACATCGACGTGTGACTTATGTGACGCGACTGAAGGAGATGTTGCGACCAGGAGGATATTTCGGATTGACGTGTTTTGTTGCGGGCGGTCCGCTTGGCGGGGCGACGTTGACGGACTGGGAAGTCTATCAAGAAAATAGTCTCCAAGGCGGACTCAGTTACACGAAAGAGCGATTACTCTCTATATTCGATGCATTCGACGTCATCGAACTAACGGAAATGCAACCCGTCGACAATCCAGAGGCATTATTTGGTCATACTGGACTGTGGACCGGTTTGTTTCGATTAAAGGATTGATTCGTCCGGCATTCGAGACATGAACCAGTCTACAAAGTAATGGACATCCTCTAGCGATACGATTTGGTGTGTATCGTAAGCGGCGAACAGTGACAAAAAGCGCGGTTCATCAGGGAAATAATGAAGCAGGATCGAGCGGAGTGTCTCTAGGTCATGCACGAAGCTTTGATCTTCCTCTAAGATGAGGTGATAGGCGCTCCGAACAATCCGTTTCACGATCGAATCCGAATGAAGCAGAGCGACCCGACCTGTTTCTAGGAGAAATAAATCCGTTTTCAACTGCTCGCATAACCCACTGTTTAACGCGAAGCCAAGAGCGCGTGTCGGACGAAGGGACGGAAATCGACTTTGGAGATTTTCGCCTGCCAAAAACAAATTGACGGATTTCAACCAGACGCCCCAGCGAAGTGCTTCGTCATCCCGTATGACGTCGCCAAGCAGACCGATGTCATAATCGATTTTGGTGACGAATGGATAGTCCGTCAACCAATCTTCCGTCCGTTTATCTAACTGCATGTGTTCTTCTTCCGTCAACGGTTCTGTCAAAATCAGTGTAAAATCGAGATCGGATTCAAAGGGACGCGCCGTTCCTTTTGCGACGCTGCCATACAAGTACACGCCATGAAACACGGATAAGGTTTGTAAATAGGCGACGACGTCTCGAATCACGGCACGATAACGGACAGGAATCGCTTCAGCGGAAGTCGGATTGTGGATGTAGCCATTTTTCGTGCCAAATGTCGTTGGATACTGCATCTGTCTTCCTCCTCATCCTTCAGGGATGGATTGATAGCGATACCACTTCTTGTTTCGCTGCACATATATAAACATCGTATCATCTTTTTCTTGATAGATGACCGTACCGCTCTTAAGACGAGTTGCCATGCCGTCCTCGAGCGTCTTTTCGGGTGCTATTTTTTGAACACGTGGACCAGGAGTCAAGAAAAGATCGGAGACGGTTACGACCTGATCTAGTCGGTACACGCGATCGTTCAAGCGGATGACGTCTTGATCTTGTTCAATGGCTTCCGCTGCGATGAGGTCCGTCGTTGTCATCGTCGTCTCGGTCTGACATCCACTGAGACAAAGAATGACCAATACGATAGTAGCTAACACTTTTTTCATGAAAATACCTCTTTCTCTGGTTATATGTCGTAATTTACGATATATTCGGATTATACGATATAAGGGGGAGCATCATGATTTCAGCTGATTTTGCAAAAATTTATTATCAACTACATCCACGGTTCGAAGAAAACCTGTCTCACCAAAGCGTCCGCATCCTGCAATACATTCAATTTGCGACGAATCCGACGATCAAGCAGATTGCCGAGGCATTTCGCCTCTCACATAATACGACGTCCGAGCACGTCAAAAAGTTGGAGGGATTAGGCTATATTGAAAAAAAACGAAATCCAGAAGACCAACGCCAAGTGACGATTGGTTTGACAGACTTGGGGGATACAATCGTTCGTCATCATACGGAACTCGATCCTGAACGGTTGAATCAAGTCTTTGCTACGATGTCAAAAACAGATCAACAGGCGATTGAACAGGCGTTTCGATTGTTGCGGGAGGCGGCAGATGACTGCTTTTCTCGTTAAGGTGCTGTCGAGCGCACTGGTCATCGGTCTCGTCACGGAAGTCGCCCGGCGTTCACCGTCACTGGGAGGCGTGTTGTCTGCATTGCCCGTCGTCAGTCTGATTAGCTTTGCCTGGCTCGTTAAACAGGGAAGTGAACGGGCAGAACTGAGTACATTCTTAAAGAGTGTGTTACTCGGATTACCAGCGACGTTCTTATTGCTTGCCGTCTTATATGGATTGATTCGCTTAGGCATTCCTATTTTTTACAGTATACTCGGTGCAACGAGCTTTTTTATTGCTTGTTGGTATATCCAACGTCACCTACAACAGTGGTGGCAAACCTAAAAAAGGAGACAAAGTAATGATAACCCTTCAAACAAAGCGATTGACGATTTATCCATGTACAGCGAATGACGTGACACGTTTACAACAACAGCACTACGATAACGGACCGGAAGTTCAGCATCACTTGACGTTACTCGCGTCAGATCCCTCGCTGCTATACTGGGGCAGCTGGCTCGTCATGACAAAGGATGGTCAAGTAATCGGGGATATCGGATTCAAGGGGAAGCCGGACATACGACAAGCGGTCGAAATCGGTTATGGTCTGTTACCAGCGTATCTCAATCAAGGGTTTGCGACGGAAGCAGTTCAAGCATTGATTGAATGGGCGTTTGAACAAACGGAAGTGACAGGGGTACTTGCGAAGACGGAGTCGACGAATCAAGCATCAATCCGAGTACTCGAAAAAGCGGGATTGATTCAGGTCGGGAGAGACGATCGGTATACCATGTGGGAGCGTATGAAGAGGGTGTAAAGGAAACTTGACAGGTGGTATGTTATTTACATATAGTGGGACTACGAGGTGAAATCATGAAAAATAAGGTCAAGAAGATGCGCGAAGAACGAGGTTGGTCGCAAGGCGAACTGGCAAAACGATTGAACGTGTCGCGTCAGACGGTCATTTCCATCGAAAAAGAGCGGTATAATCCGTCACTCGACCTCGCGTTTTCACTAGCTGATCTGTTTGAACGGCGAATCGAAGACATCTTTACACCGAATCGAACGAACGAGGAGGGAATAGAATGAAGCGAGTTAATGTGTTGTTAGACTTCATTTTAATTGGAGTAGGTCTGTACTTAACGATGACAGATCCGGCGGCTAAAACTCTTGGGATTATCCTCGTTTTAGCTGGCGTCACGTCACGTATCACAGGAACGGTATTCTCGCCAACGGAACCGTATGATGAGCGCCAAGGAGAGATTAAAATCCGTAGTGGACATATCGCTTATCTCGTAAGTATCGGATATCTTTTCTTGATCTTGATTCTCGTCAATCTGTCGATCATAAAAGACATTCAATTTGCTCTGTTACTAGCATTAGGAGGACAACTTTTATTCTTTCCGCTTGTATTGCTGTACGTGAACCGAAAGATGTAAGGAATGAATGTTTATAAAAATGATACTTGTAACCGTTATCAACAATGATATAGAATGTAATGGAATAGGGATTGTTACTGGTCAAGCAGGCGAAACCCAAATCAGCGATCACTGGAACCGTGAGTGACGTTTGATTTGGGTTTTTCTATTTTTCTGATTTGAAAGGAGGTCACCGATGATCATTCATCAAATTTTCAACAACAATGTCATCAGTGTATTTGACGAAGCAGGGCGTGAGCGAGTCGTCATGGGGAAGGGAATCGGCTTTAAACGGAATTCAGGACAGAAGATATTAGCCTCCGATGTGGAAAAAGTCTTTTATCTCGATGATGCAGGTAATCATGAACGATTTAAATTACTACTTCAAGAAATTCCTGAAGAAATCATCGTCTTGACTGATGATATCGTAACGATTGCTAAATTGACGCTCGGGAAAAAACTCAATGAACTTGTGTATATCGCTCTTGCTGATCATTTACATTTTGCATTAGAACGTCATGAAAAAGGCTTAGAGATCAAAAATGTATTGCTTTGGGAGATTAAACGTTTATATCAAGATGAGTTTAGTGTTGGTCTGCAAGCGCTTGAACTGGTTGAAGAAAAATTCAATATCATATTACCTGAAGACGAAGCAGCCTATATTGCACTTCATATCGTGAATGCTGAATTAAACGAAGAGATGCCAAACATCGTCTCAATGACAAAAGTCATTCAAGAAGTATTGAATCTCGTAAAATACCACTTTGCACTAGAATGGGATGAGAATGCTCTCGCCTATCATCGTTTTGTAACCCACCTTAAATTTTTTGCACAACGACTCGTGACACGAACGGAATACGAAGGAGATGAGAGTGCGCTTTTCGATCTAGTGAAAATGCAATATCCAAAGTCCTATGTCTGCACTGAAAAAATCGCTACCTTTATTCAGACAAAATATGATTATCGGTTGACGGATGAAGAGAAATTGTACCTAACGGTTCATATTACAAGATTGATTAAAGAAAAAAAGAAAGATTGACATATTAATGTATTGTTGTTATTATGTGGTTAATAAATATATATTTATCTAATAGGATTGTTACTGGTCAAGCAGGCGAAACCTAGGTGAAGCAATGCGTATTTCTATGAAATACGTAACTTGTTCTCATCTGGGTTTCTTTTTGTGTCTATCAACTATGGAGGTGTACTATGAAATACGATCAACTGGCTAAAGCAATCATTGAATCTGTCGGAGGTGAACAAAACGTTAGTTCACTTGTCCATTGCGCGACCCGACTACGTTTCGTACTTAAAGATAAAGCAAAGGCTGATAAACTAAAACTTGAAAAACTAGAAGGTGTTATTGCTGTAAAAGAGAGCGGAGGGCAATTTCAGGTCGTCGTCGGAAATACAGTACCTGAGGTATATCAAGCAATTGGGAAACAAACAAAGCTGATGGAAGAATCAACAGATACTTCTGAGACAAGTGAAAAGGGAAATATTTTCGGTCGAGCGATTGATGTTATTTCGAGTATCTTTACGCCGTTGCTTGGTGTCATGGCGGGAGCAGGTATCTTGAAAGGTTTACTTGCGATTGCGACGAATGCAGGTTGGTTAGTTCCTACCGAAACAACTTATATCATTTTAAATGCTACAGCGGATAGTCTCTTTTACTTCTTACCTATTTTGTTAGCGGTTACATCAGCGCGAAAGTTTGGTGCAAATCAATTTGTTGCCATGACAGTAGCGGGTGCTTTAATTTATCCTACAATCATTCAACTGAAAGCGGATGCAGTCGCGACGACATTCTTCGGTATACCCGTGACGATGATGTCCTATACATCTACAGTCATTCCGATCATTCTTGCCGTTTGGGTTATGAGTTATGTTGAGAAATTTTTCAATCGATATGTCCATGAGAGTGTTAAAAATTTTGTTACTCCTTTGATTGCTCTCGTTACAATCGTTCCATTGACATTAATCGTGTTTGGACCAATCGGCGTTACGTCAGGTGACTTGATTGCTGCTTTTATTTTAAAGGTACTAGCATTTAATCCGATTTTAGCAGGGGCGTTCATTGCCGGTGTATGGCAAATCCTCGTCATTTTCGGTATTCACTGGGGAGTTGTTCCGATTTTCATCAATAACATTGCGACTAAAGGATATGACTATATCAAACCGGCAACTGCACCAGCAATTTTTGCACAGGCAGGAGCATCATTTGGTGTCATGCTTCGATCAAAAAATAAAAAGTTAAAAACATTAGCAGGTTCTACGGGAATTACCGCATTATTCGGTATTACAGAGCCTGCCGTATATGGAGTCACGTTACGCTTAAAGCGTCCTTTCATTGCAGCAATCATTAGTGCAGCAGTAGGTGGAGGAATCGTAGGACATTTTGGAAGTGTAGCAGTTGCTTCTGGTCCTCCGGGATTATTGACGTTACCCGTCTTTATTGGAGATAGTATGACAGCGTTTTACGGGTTGTTAATTGGTGTTGGTGTCTCATTCTTTTTATCGATGGTCTTAACATACATCCTTGGTTTTGAAGATGATCCGATTGAAAAAGAAGTGGAAAAAAATATTCGTCCATCAACAGAGATGACGATTCCAAGCCCAGTGTCAGGTCAAATCGTGTCTCTCGAAAAAGTTTCGGATAGTGTGTTTGCGAGTGGAGCAATGGGGAAAGGTTTCGCAGTCGTTCCGACTGAAGGAAAAGTAATCGCCCCAGTGTCAGGTCAAGTAACTGCTATATTTGCAAGCAAACATGCGATTGGTATTCGGTCAGAGGACGGAATGGAGATCCTCATTCATGTTGGGATTGATACGGTACGCTTAGATGGAACTCACTTCGAATTACACGTCACACAAGACCAGAAAATCGAACCAGGGGATGTATTAATCACTTTTGATATGGAATCGATTCAAGCGGAAGGTTATGACATCATCACACCTGTGATTTTCACGAATTTATCAGAAGAACGACAAATTACGATTGACCAAGATCAAATTTCAGTAAGTGAATACAATAAACCTGCTTTTGCATAAGAAAGGATGAGACGATGCAATTTCCAAAAAACTTTTTATGGGGTGGCGCTATTGCTGCTAATCAAGCAGAAGGTGCCTATTTATCCGATGGAAAGGGATTATCTTCCGTTGATTTAATTCCTAATGGGTCGACTCGAAGAGCCGTCATGAAAGGAGACTTATCACATTATGAGCCGCTCCCAGAACTAACTTATCCATCCCATGAGGCGATTGATTTTTATCATCGCTACAAGGAGGATATTGCGTTATTCGCCGAAATGGGATTTAAAGCACTTCGTTTATCGATTTCATGGGCGCGTATCTTTCCAAATGGTGATGAAGAACAACCAAACGAACAAGGATTGAAGTTTTACGATGAAGTGTTCGATGAATTATTGAAATATGGAATTGAACCGGTCGTTACGATGGCGCACTTTGATGTCCCCGTTCATTTAGTAAAGCATTACGGAAGTTGGCGCAATCGAAAGATGGTTACATTCTTCGAACAATATGTGAAGACGATCGTATCCCGGTATCATTCAAAAGTTCGTTATTGGATGACTTTCAATGAAATAAATATGTTGTTCCATCTTCCTTATATGGGAGCTGGATTAGTATTCGCAGAAGGAGAGAATCGGCAACAAATTCAGTATCAAGCAGCACATCATCAATTGGTAGCGAGTGCGCGTGCCGTGGAAATTGCTCATACGATTAAACCGGATCTTCAGGTTGGGTGTATGTTGGCAGCAGCTATGACATATCCTTATACCTGTAACCCAGATGACGTCGAAAAAGCGATGGAACGTGATCGTGAGAATTTCTTCTTCATTGATGTACAAGCTCGCGGTGCCTATCCTGGTTATGCATTAAGACAATTGAAAGATGCTGGAATTGAAATTCAGATGGAACCAGGTGATATTGAACTATTACGCAACCACACAGTGGACTTTATTGGTTTTAGTTATTATTCGAGTCGCTGTATCAGTACTGATCCAGAAATATTGGATAAGATGACAGCGGGGAATGTGTTCCCGACTGTTAAAAATCCATATTTGAATCAATCGGAATGGGGATGGACGATTGATCCGAAAGGACTCCGTTTAACGGCGAATCAGTTATATGACCGTTATCAACTCCCGTTATTCATCGTCGAAAATGGCTTAGGGGCATTTGATGAATTGGATGGTGAAGGAAACATTCAAGATGACTATCGAATTGCTTATTTAACAGATCACATACGCGCAATGTACGAATCGATTCAAGACGGTGTAGAACTTATCGGTTACACGAGTTGGGGCTGTATTGACCTCGTTAGTGCTTCTTCCGGAGAATATGCAAAACGGTATGGCTATATTTATGTAGATCGTCATGATGATGTCAGTGGAACGAATCGAAGACAAAAAAAGGCGTCATTTGATTGGTATAAAAAAGTAATTGCATCAAATGGTGCCTTTATAGAAAATCAAAAACATATTAAAATCAAATAAAGGTATAGCTAACGATTTTGATCTAGAAATGTTTAGATTACAAATCGTTAGCTTTTTAATTATTATTAGATTCTTTCATAAAAAATCATCAATGAAGGTATTTTCAATATTCAACCATGAATCGCAAACGTATCCCGTAATTCGATGATTGTTCCTTCTGGTGCTTTTAATTTGCTGAGATGACCATCGACGACGAAGTAGATGTTTCCGCCGTGTTTCGGTAGGAAAGGCATCCCGAGTCGTTCCAGGCGTGTTACTTCTTCTTGCAAGTCGTCAACGTAAAGTGCGAAATGGACGGGACCCGCTGCTTGTTTCGTATAATCGGTGAACGGCTGACCCGATTTGGGTGTTTGCAATTCGATATAGAAATCACCGAGTCGTAACCAGCTGTTAAAGGCGCGGTCGTGAAAACCAGGTGACTCTTGAACGAGGGAGAACCCAAGCTGTTCATAAAAGTGTTTAGACGCAGCGTAGTCCGTCGTCTGAATACAGATGTGATGAATTTGTTTCATACTAAAACCTTCCTTCGTGTTCAATGAAATCATGCAAAACTAGTGTAGCATTTCATGGATCGGTTGGAACGAACGAAATGGAGAATAGGATGCAACAAACGATGAATTTGATTTGTGAACGTTTTACAATAGGGCAAATGATTAGCGAACCTGTACGATTGACTGGCGGACTCATGCATGAGACATGGCGATTACAGACGACGACTGGATCTTACGTCTTAAAGCGATTGAATCCGGACATCATGCAACGTCCTGAAGCGCGAAAAAATTTTAAAATGTCAGAAGATGTCGCCATGCAAGCGTCATTTCACTTAGCAGCATTACCAGCACGTCGCGTCAACGATCAAGCGGTACAAACGATTGACGGCTCGGATTACCTTTTATTTGATTGGATCGATGGCAAGACGTTATCAACCGATCAGTTTCGATCGGCACATGCACGACAAATCGGAGTTCAATTAGGACGATTGCACGCTCTTTCTATAGCGACGACTGGCTTCATAAAGCCGGATACCTCAAGTACTTCAATCGATTGGAACGGTCATTTAGAAGAAGGAAAACGGCAGCAAGGAAAGTGGCTGCAGCTATTCATGGAAGAGCAGGAACATTTGCAACGAATTGAAAGATTAGCACAGAAAGCACAGAAACAACTGCCAGTAGACTGGATCGTCAGTCATCGTGATCTCGATCCAAAAAACGTCCTCTGGACACCAACGGGTCCAGTCCTGATTGACTGGGAGTCTGCGGGTCTGATCCATCGAGCCGTCGACGTGTTCGAGACAGCCTGTTATTGGGCGAAGCTGAAAAACAATACGTTTGACCGCGTTCGATTTAACGCATTTCTTGACGGTTACGCGACAAACCAACGTTTGTCTGATGTCGACTGGACGCACGTCATCGATAGCAGTGTTCAAGGAAAGCTCGACTGGCTGAATTTTAATCTCAATCGCTCACTTGGGAAAAGTGGAATCCCTGAGGCGGAACGAGTACTTGGAACGAAGCAAGTCCTTTTAACGATAGAAGAATTACGAGCGCACGACCGGAATCGCTGGATCAAGTGGATATCCGTAAGATAAGCATAAAAAGAGGCACCGAATCACTCGAATTCGATGCCTCTTCGTTATTAAAACGATTTGACCAACTGTTCAATAGTTGATTCAGGAGTGCGAATCGGAATATAACCAAGTTGCTTGATTCGGTCATTCGCAAATGTCGCGTGTTCCGCTGCACGCTTCGGTATTTGGTACGGCTTGTCACTTGCTGTGATCAACTTCATCCGGAAATCCGTCTCAGGTAGATTCGCATCGATCGCATTAAAAATATCCCCATTATGCGCATTCGTTGCGGCAAGGACGATCATTTCGACTAGATTATCCGTATGGACCCACGGGACGACATCGTCCGGGTGCACCCAGGTAATCACATCCGCCTCCTTCATCCGCTCGACTTGACGATCCCCCCAATAGGACTGCTCCTCGGCACAAATTGATCCTGGACGTAAGATGATTAAATCGGAATCGGGTGTATATTCCTGTAACAGGCGTTCGGATTCCTGTTTTGTATGGATATAGACGTGCTCGGACGGTAAGAGCGGTGACGTTTCCGTAAAATGTCCACTCACGACTTCGCCGTACACGGAAGTCGTCGAGATGTGAACGATGCGCTTGACACGAGCTTTTGTCGCAGCATCCGCGAGATGTTGTACACCTGTAACATTTGCTTCCTGTGCTAAATCGGGATCATCTCCGAGATAGGCAGCACAGTGAATCAACAGATCGACGCCTTGAAGTGTTGTAAGAAGCGAATTCGGATCACCGAGTTCACCGATGACTGCGTGGACACCTTTGAAAGCGTATTGATCCGCTTGTTCCTGAGAGCGATACAAACCTCGCACTTCACGCGCTTCTTTTAGAAAACGTCGCGCAACACGAGAACCAAGCGTTCCGGTCATTCCTGTAACTAAAATCGTACTCTCTTTCAGGTTCATAAGTGCTTAACCCTTTGACTCTGTCTTTTCAGCGAAACATTGCTCACAAATGAAACGTCCTTCGCTTTTTAGGTATGCTTTGACTTCCGTCATCCCGCGATGTTTCGGATAGCGCATCTGGATGTAGACTTTTTCATTTCCTTCAATCGTTTTGCCGCAATGCATACATGTCGGTTCTTTGCCGAACATCCTAACGCCCCCTATAAATTAATATCTTCTATCTTATCGTAAAGGAAAAACCAGAGTGTTGGAAGAATAAAGTAAAAAAGGAATCTAAAGGAGGGTGTCTATGATCTTCATTGCTATTTTTCTCGCCGTTGGTGGAGTCGTTTGGTTCATTTCAGCGCGGAGTCAATCGAAACATCGATCGCTCGACGATCAGGAATATACATTGAATCAACATGATGTCCATCAGCAACAAAATCATCGTGATTTTTGAAGGCATGTAAAGGAGCACCCGGTCGACGGACCGGATGCTCCTTTTTAGCGATTGCGTACATGGAGAAAATATTTTGCGTTGCTCCAGATCAAGGCGATAATCAATAAGCTGATTGCAAAGATCTGAGATTGACCGGTCTCAGACGAATACACGACTAATACGACAATGATACCCATCAATAAAAATTGTAACAGGGACTGTGACCGAATCAGACCTTCGAACATGACGTGACGTTCTCCGTCATCTGAGGCAGCGAATAGCTTTTCAGCATAGTTCTTTTCCGAATACTTTGGGAAATAGCGGTTGGGATAGATCTGGCGCATAAGATTGAGAAAATAAATCGAGGAAATACAACTGATGACGAAAAAGAATCCACTCAGTATCAAATGAAGACCGAACTGGTTTTCAATGATGCTAAAAGAAGCGAGCCCGATACTGAGGAGATTGGAGAACTGCACGATCATCATGCCGTCCGCATAGTAGCGATTCACTTGATCGTCAATCGCGTCCTCTTCGTCGGAAGAAACATAGCGTTTAGTCAATTGACGAATTTGTAAATAGCGTACGATGTAACTGAGAGTCAAGATCGTCAAGATAACCAAAAGACCAGTGAATATGTAATCAAGATAGAGCGATCGTTCAAACTGTGACAAATTGGTATTTTTGAGGACAAACATGACGAAATAACTGCTAATGAAACCGAGTAAAGCTGCGATGATGACTTTGACTGCTTCCTTGTTCATGTTAATTCCTCCTCATCGAAATAAAAGATGTCTTCTAACGGCGTATCAAACACACGAGAAATTTTGACAGCGATCAATAGCGACGGCATGAATTCTTCGCGTTCGATTAAGCTGATCGTCTGGCGCGAAATGTTCGCACGCCGTGCCAGTTCAGACTGATTCCATCCGTGACGGGCACGTAATTCTTTTAATCTGGATTTCATATAGGGATTCACCTCCTATATAATGTAACTTATCACGGTCTTTTTGACAAAGATAATAGTCAAATAAGACAATATGATAGTCATTTATTTGTAAAATGATCATATCGTTGGCATAAACTGTATACTGGAATAAGTTGAAAGGAGATGTGAAATCCGTCGATGAAATCTCAGTCACCTGTAAATGATAATTTTTATAATGATAAGGATGTTGCGCATCGAATCGCTTCGATTCTCCAAATGGAAGAGACATTGCTCAAACAAAAAATCGTGTATCTCCAGGACGTCACAGACCCCGGTACCACTTCTGAATACGAACAAGGGCGTCAGCAGCTATCGGATAAGCTCGATACGTTGAGACGTTCCGTAAAAATGGATCTCGTCTCGCGCGATGACGTCCCACTTCGAACGAGAGCACGTTTTGAACAATCACTCAGAGCAACAAGTACGACAGAGGAGGAAGCTTGTCTTATTCAAGACTATCTCCGAATTGAGGCGACGATGCTGACAAAATCGGGAGAGTCGGTTTCCGATCTTCATGCTGCTTTATTTGACGCGGATGAATCCACTCGAAAACAAGCGCTCTTATCGATTGAGGAAGCATTCCGCATGAAAGAATCCGTCATTCAACCCTTGTTTTCACGACTCGTTGATTTACGACAAGCGCGTGCCACTGCAAGTGGTAAGATCGGATACGAAGAACTAGCTTTTGCAGAACTCGGACGCGTCGATTATACGAGTCAAGATGTCAATCATTACGCCACTATCATTCAATCCGACTTTCTACCGGTCAAACGGCGATTTCAGCGCGAACAACAAACGTTTCTCGGCAAAAAGACGCTCCATCCGTGGGACGTCCGACAATCGGCCTATACACAGATTGATCATCACGTGACCGGTTCTGACACTTCATTCTTAGACAAGGCACAAGCAATTCTCGAGAGTGTTCATCCCTATTTTGCGGACATATTAAAAGAAATGCGACATAGGAATCATCTCGATATCGATGCCCGGTCGAACAAAGCCGGCGGAGGGTTTTGTGAGTATTTACCGGTCGAACAACAATCGTTCTTATTTATGAATCGCATCCATACGTTTGATGATCTCGTCATCTTCATGCATGAGATCGGCCATGCCGTCCATCATGATGCGATGAAAGAAACGTACGACGGACTACAACCGATTCCGCTTGAAGTAGGGGAGTTCGCTGCCATGTCGCTCGAGTTGTTGACGATGAACGAATGGCATCAGGTGATTTCGGATAAAAAAGACGTTGCCCGGGCAAAACTGGAACAGATGCGTTCCATTGTCGAGTTCTTACCCGAGACGATCATCGTCGATCGTTTTCAATCATGGCTCTATGCTCACCCCGACCATGATCCAAAAGAACGACATGTCTATTATGCCGATTTCCGAGAATCATACGATACGGACGTCATCGATTGGTCGGAAACACCCGATTGGAAAGGTCACGAATGGATGAGTGTCATCCATCTCTTTGAGACACCGTTTTATTACATCGAGTACGCGATTGCTCAGATTGCCGCTCTTCAGTTGTATCATCGTTTCACGAAAGACCCTGACCAAACACTGAAAGACTTCATCGCAGCCTTGGCGCTTAGTCAAACCCATTCGGTTCAAGATGTCTACGCGAGAGCGGGTGTATCTTTCTTGCCGACTGAAGGAGAGGTGAGCGAATTAGTGAGCTTTTTGACATCAGAAGTGGAGACTTGGAAGATAATTTTACAGGACGGTACATCGATATAATGAAGGACGACAAGAAAATTCATATACCAGAAGAGTTAGAAAGCCTCTATTTTTTCGGAGTAGAGCCGATTCTTGAGTTTCCGGAGGAAGAAGCATTCTATCAGCGGTCTAAATACATGTTACACAACTCCTCAAAAGAGCGTATTCAGTTTATTCTGTATCCGGCATTTACTGAAATGGAACTCCATGTCCTCCGACCGACTGGGGAGACGCTGTCACGATTACGAATTGAAACAATTCAATCCTTAAAATATGTTGAAGAAAACGGAAAACGTCTGTTACTTGATCATAGTGATGATGAATATTACCGCATCAGTGAGATTCAACTGGATCCGTTATTTTGTATCATTCAGACGGAAAGAAGAAAATAGGAGGACGAACATGAATATCCGTAAAAACATCGTCTATACGACATTATTCAATACCACAGGCGATCAATTATTGATGGTTGAGAATCGTGGCGATCACGGTGACTATTATACACTTCCAGGCGGGACGGTCGAACGTGACGAAACGCTACATACGGCAATCACGCGTGAAGTTCTGGAGGAGACAGGATTTACGATCATTCCAGGTGACATCGTCCATGTGGCAGAAGCATTCTTCCCGCAAGCGGGGGAACATTGTCTCTTTTTCTTCTTCGCGGGAGAAATCAGTTCTGGTCAATTGAAGACGAATGTTCCGGAAGAGATTTCTGGACTCGTCTGGATGGATCGTGATGAAGCGTTCAAACACCTCAATCTTCCGGAAGCGTCAAAAGAATCGTTCTTTGCTGGTCGAACGGTACCGTATGATTTTGCCGGAGAGATCATCCATTCGTAAGGAAGTGTTGCTTGACGTACTAAGGTGACGAATTTTCGGGTACAACTTTACAGGAGTATTACTCGAAACTTGTAGAAAGTCAGGTGAACACACAGTATGTCGATTCTTACGTTTCACGAAGTCAGCTATCAACACATCTTACACGAAATAACAGGTGAGTTCCGCGAAGGTCTCATTACGACGCTCGTCGGACCAAGTGGTGCCGGGAAATCCACGACCTTGAAGCACATCAATGGACTGATTTCTCCCGATCGCGGCGAAATTTGTTTTCGAGGCGAACCACTTGAACAGATGGATCTGCTCGATGTCCGCAAACGGATCGGGATGGCGTTCCAAAGCGCGCCGATGATTCCAGGTACCGTCTACGATAATATCAATTTGCCGAAATCGATCTTCGGTGAATCGTTACCGCGCGAAGAAGCGGAACGTTTGTTACAACAAGTTGACCTATCCGTCGAACTTGAGCGACCGGTCAAAGATTTGTCCGGTGGCGAACGGAGCCGACTCGGAATCGCACGAACACTCGTCAATCGTCCGGACGTCCTGTTGCTCGACGAAATTACGGCAAGTCTTGATTACCGGATGGTACAGGAGATTGAGAAGTTAATTCTTGATTTGCAGCAGGAGTTACAGACGACGATCATTTGGATTACGCATGACTTAGAGCAAGCCAAGCGGGTCAGCGACGACATCTGGTTTTTAAAGGATGGACGATTGATCGAGTCTGGTGCTTTTAAAGAACTCGCTTCAGGTGGTCAAGCAGAGACACAAGCATTCTTGAAGGGGGAATCGATATGAGTTACCTCCAACTGGCAACTTCGCTCATCTTCATTCTGATCCCCCTTGTCTTAGCGCGGACGTTACGGCTGGGTCTAGAGAAGGACATCATCATCGCAACCGTTCGATCGATCGTCCAACTCTTGATCATTGGTTATATTCTGACGTTCGTCTTTGAAAGCGGAAGTCCAATTTTCATGTTATTGATGATTCTGTTGATGATCGGCGCAGCGACACTGAACGTCATCCGTAAAGGGGACGGAATTCCCGGGATTCAGTGGATCATTTTGTTCACACTGATTGCGGTTGAAACATTGACGATGGGCATTTTGCTCGGGTTACGAATCATTCCGTTCGAAGCCCAGCAAGTCATTCCAATCAGCGGGATGGTCATCGGAAACTGTATGATCTTGTCCTTATTGTTCCTCAATAAGTTCAAGGACGAGGTCGAACGAAGCGACGAGGTCATCGAACTGATTCTTTCACTCGGTGGAGATGCGAAGACAGCGATTGATACGAGCTTAAAAGGCGCGATCCGGACAAGTATGATTCCAACGATCGAAGCGCAAAAAACGATGGGGCTCGTCCAACTGCCAGGGATGATGAGTGGGTTGATCATCGGTGGCGCGGATCCGATGGAAGCCGTCCTCTATCAACTATTGATTCTATTCCTAATCTTGACGACGGCAGCGATGGCATCGGTCCTCGTTGGTTTTCTATCCTACCGTCGACTGTTCAATGAAAAAGCACAATTCATCGGTTTGACCTATAAGAAAAAAGATACGTAAGGAGCAGATTATGCAGACTTATCCGATTACAGAAGCCGACCTGCAACTGGTCGAACTAGCAACCGAAACGATTCAAAGCCGTTACACCGACGATAAACATCACGTCGCAGCTGCGTTGCGGACGAAAGATGGCGCGACGAAAACGGGTGTTCATGTCGAAGCGTATATCGGACGGGTGACGGTGTGCGCGGAAGCAATCATGATCGGTTCCGCTATCACGGATGGATTGACGGATTTTGAGACGATCGTCGCTGTCCGACATCCCTATTCGGATGAGACGGACCGAACGATTCGTGTCGTCAGTCCGTGCGGCATGTGCCGCGAATTGATTTCCGACTATGCACCGGACGCATTTGTCCTCTTAACGATCGACGATCAATTGACGAAAGTTCGAATTGCAGATTTGATTCCATTGAAATATGTCCGACAATAACCAGTAACTCCTCATCGTTTAGATGAGGAGTATTTTTGCATTTACTTCTAAAAAATCCTTATTATGGTTATGATATAGACGGAACAACTAAGGAGGGATATGCGTGTCAGCTTTATTAGAAGTCGAACGGTTATCAAAAACCTACATACGTGGAACGGAGACGATCCATGCGTTGAAGCAAGTCAGCTTTACGTTAGAGGAAGGAGGATTCATCGCCATCATGGGCACGAGTGGCTCCGGGAAAAGTACACTGTTGAATATCCTGGGAGCGCTTGACGCGCCAACCGGCGGAACGTTGACCTTAAAGAAAAAACGGCAACGCGACATCTTCACTGAACCTGCTGCGACGTTATACCGTCAGCAACACATCGGGTTCATCTTTCAATCGTTTCACCTGCTCGATGATTTGACGGTGCAGGAGAATATCGCCTTACCATTGATGTTGAAGGGGATGTATGATAAAACGATCAATCAAGAGGTAGAGACTTGGCTCAAACGAGTCGGACTGACGAAATGGAACAATCATCGACCGCAAGAGTTGTCGGGTGGACAACAACAACGTGTCGCGATCGCGCGTGCCTTGATCAGTCGACCACCGATCATCTTAGCGGATGAGCCGACGGGGAACCTCGATTTCAAGACATCTGCGGAAATCATGCAGTTGCTACAAGAACTTAATCGCGAACAACAGACGAGCATCCTGCTCGTGACCCATGATGCGACCGTAGCCGCTCATGCGAAGCGGGTGCTGTATTTCCATGACGGACAGATCGTCGCCGATCAGCTGTCGACCGGTGACGTGGCGCCGATCTTAGAGACATACGAGCAGTTCGTGGGGGCTGTATGAAACGACAACATCTCTTCCGTCTTTCCCACCGACTGTACCGTAAAAGTCCGATGATTTTAGTGACCTCAATCGGAAGCGTCATGATTTCGATTGGTCTCGTTTTAACGATGGTCATTTTTTTACTACATAATCAAGCCGCAATCGAAGCGGATCATGAACAAAGATACGGTCAAGTCGATCTGACGGTCAAATATACACCAGAAGACGAGCGGACGGATCAGTCCGTGTTGGAGCAACTTGAAAAGAATCACGGTGTCTTGCGCGCAGAGTCGATCTTACAGACGACGGCGCGCGTCGCTGGTCAAACGATGGCCGACGTGGAGACGATGGGAGTTCATTCGGATGCCCTGACGAAAAGTCGGTATCATTTCACGAACGATTTGAAACAGGGAGAAGTAATCGTGTCAGCTAGACTCGCGACGTCGCTTGATCGTAGTGTCGGGCAAGCGCTACGCGTCGGAGAAAAGACGTATCGGATCCGAGAGATTTTACCAAATGCAAAAACGTCTGAAGCTTCGCACGATCAAGTCTTGCTTTCGTATGCTGATCTTAAAAGGAACCATCCGATCGAAACGAAAGCCGTCTTGCTCAATCTAAAAAAAGAGGTGGATTTCGTCCACTATGCCGATACACTCGTCAAAGCGAATCCGAAGCTCCGGGTTGAACTTGCGGAGGGGCAAGCCCTCTCACCGGCGCTGAACGGCTACATCGGAATCTTGTCAGTACTGATCCTTGTCGTGTCCGGCTTCATCTTGATGGCGAATTTCGACTTGTATTTACGTAAACATGCTGTCCAATTTGCAATCATGCGGACGCTTGGGGCGACGACCCGGCAATTGTTTCAGCTCTTCTTCGTTCAATCTGGATTGATTGTCTTAGCGGGCACGATGCTTACGATTCTAGGCAGTATTTGCTTACCGTTGCTCGGTCAACTCGTATGGCCGACAGAGGGTAAAATGATCGTCTCCCTCATGATTGATCAGGGAGCGTTTTTGATGCTCATCACGATCGGTAGTGCTTTGTTGATTCTGCTGTTGCTTGCGAGTACGGCTTATCGAAAACGGGATGTGTTACCACTCCACGTCTTGCGAGAAAATCTGAAAACGGCGTCACGACCGACCCAGCGAAAACGTCTCGTCCTGTTCAGTAGTGGATTGACCGTCAGTTTGGTGTTGTTCGCTGAAGTGATTGCCAGTACGGAGGGGGCACGGACAATCGCCTGGCTCGGTGCAACCGTCGCCTTTTTACTGACGATGTATCTTGCGACGCCACTCCTCTTGAAGGGAGTGCTGCAGCGAGCGGAACCGATCGTTCGTCGGTTAGCGGGACCGACAAGTTTCGTCGCCTTCCGGGGCGTGTTACCGCAACTTCGGAAAAATGCCTGGTTGATGCTGATTGTTCAAGTCTTGATGATCATCGTCGTCATCGGCTCGACGTTCCTTGAGACGGTGCAACAAAACGAACGGAAGTACATCATCAGCCAATATCCGACGGAGGTCGTCTTAAAGAGTCGTTTGGATGAAGGATCGCAAGGAAACCCGTTGCAATTGATTCGACAAATTGAAACCGACCTACCTGGCGCAAGAGCGACCTTCCTGTCGTCTCGCAATTCCTTCGAATACCAGTCGCCTCAAGAAGATGTCTCGATCGAATACGAAGTGACGGATTATCGTCGTCTTGATGTCTTAGCGGGAGAACAGACGAGTGACGCAGAAGGAATCATCGTCTCACGTGCCTTTGCTAAAACACACAGTCTTCAAAAAGGCGATATGTTGCCGCTCGGGCGATGGGACGGGGAACAAGAACGAAGCGTTTCGGTCGGTCAATTCCGAATCGTTGGAATTGAAAAGAAGATAGCACCAGACGTCCTCGTGGATTGGCGGAACGAGCAACTGCGGCAACCAAACGATCACATCTTGAATGTCTTTATCGACGTTCCGTCCGAGTTAACGAAGGCGCAAGTGACCACAACATTATCAGAGATCACGCAAAGTTATCCGACATTGCAAGTGAGTCGACTATCTGACGCGCTTCGCGATGCGGAGCAACAAACGACGGAACGCTGGTTCGTCTTCTTGATTGCGCTCGTCGTCATGAGTGGATCCGTCTGGTTCGGACTTGCGAACGCCTTACTCAGTTTCGTGAGTGGAAAACGAGGTGAGTATGCTTTGCTACGAACGATTGCGTTGACACGGAACAAGCTCCGTCAGCTGACACTCATTCAAATGCTCTTATTCATTGGGAGCGGCATCACCTTTGGACTGATCAGTGGTATCGGGGCGACCTTCTTCGTGACACGGATTGATGATGCGGGATCATTTTACTTCAACGTACCGACGATTGCCGGAACCATTGTCGGTTTAATAGTGCTTGTCATAAGCATCGCTTGGTTCGTCACCCGACGAAAGCAGGAAAACCTCGTTCACGAATTGAAACAGTAAATAAGGGCACGTGAACCGGGGGGATCGAAATGCGAAAAACGATCGGGGCGATTCTATTACTCGTAATAATTAGCGGTGTCGGCTGGTGGATGATCGCAGATGAACGGGATGCGACCTATGAACAGATTGTTGAAGTACAAGTCGTTCGACACGTGACGAAGCAGTTCGGACGCGATGATATCGCATCGGTCAAACCGTACTTCGTAGCGTCGGAATCATCGAAATCACGACGTCATCAGATTGCCGTTCAGCTGAAGTCGGCACCGACGGGAGAATACCGGATGTATCGTGTACTTCAAAATAAAGTCGAGTACATCGGTCGATCTCGGACGGTTCGATCGAATTAATAGTAGATGTTACATCCGTTTGGGGGAATATAGGTGAAAACGAAAGCCGAACGCATCGCGTTCATTCAAGAAGAAAAGCGTCAACTCGTCAAACCACGTTTGTACAGCTCGTTGCTGTACGGCGTCAGTATCTTATTAGTCGTCGCCAATCGGGACGTGTACTGGCCATTGTTCTTTTTACTTGTAGCATTGGTCTGGATTGCGCGGATTCACTCGCAAGAAGTCGAACGTGATATGGCATTAACGGTAGAACCACAGATGAAAAAAATCATTCAATGGCAGTATGTGACCGATTTTTTGTTCGTGATCTTAATGGGATTATTTTTCCCACTGATCATCGTATTCGACTTGCCATTCTTCCTCAGTTTTGCCGTCTATGTCGTTCTTGCGATTGTTTTGCTCGTGTCCGATATGTTGCTTGAACGAAACGGAAAACGTCTCGATGCTGAGCATCCAACGAAGAAGGAACTCCGGACCTATCCGAAGTCGTGGAAAAAGATCTAATCCGTGGAGCCGGTCGATGAACCGGCTCCTTTTTGAGCATTCCGGTCGCTTCAACATGAGCCGCTACCGTATGATGAAGGGGCACATGAAAAAGGAGGTCCTCGTATGCTTGCAATCATCATTGGATTTATCATCGGTCTGCTCGTACCGGTTCAAACGAGTGTCAATACACGACTGCGGGGCGTCGTCGGTTCGCCGTTCCTCGCTTCGCTGATTTCCTTTTCGATCGGCTCACTCTTCTTACTGATTCTCGTGTTGCTCGTCGATGGGAATCTCACAGGTCTCACGGCTACTGCCGATGAACCGTTCTGGATTTGGGGTGGGGGACTGCTCGGCGTCATCTATTTGACCGGGAACATCTTGTTGTTTCCACGACTCGGAGGCGTCCAAACGGTCATCATGCCCATTTTCGGTCAGGTCATCATGGGACTGTTGATCGATCATTTCGGATTGTTTGAGTCAACGGTCACCTCACTCTCACTGACACGAGTCATCGGCGCAGTGCTTGTGTTACTCGGTGTCGTCGGGACGGTCGCGCTTGGTGACTATTTCGCACGACGGCGGAAGCAACAGGTGGCATCATCAGAAAACTCGGTGCTTGTCTGGCGTCTGCTCGGGATTCTGACCGGTATGATGAGTGCTGCCCAGACGGCGATCAATGGTCATCTCGGTAGTGTTCTCGAGTCAGCCGTCAAAGGCGCCTTGATTTCATTTGTCATCGGGATGATCACCTTGTTATTGCTGAATCTGATCCTCCGAACGAAGTGGCACATCGATCGGTCGCAATCCTTACCTGCCTGGATTTGGATCGGTGGGTTGATCGGTGCGTTGTTCGTTGCCGGTAATGCCTTCATCGTTCCGCTCGTTGGTACAGGACTCGCTGTCGTCATCGTCACGATCGGTCTTCTGACTGGCAGTCTATTGATTGACCGTTTCGGCTGGTTCGGTGCGAAAAAACAACCGGTCACTGGTGTGCAGATCGTCAGTCTACTTGTCATGCTAGGTGGCATCATCCTGATTCGTTTATGAACAAACAGACCGTCTCGCGCATAGGGGAATCTACGCGCAAGACGGTCTGTTTTTAGTCGTTCTTTAAATCGATTTTGATTGAAATCGTCTTCGCGAAGTTATCCCCTGAGACGAACAGGACGAATTCCGTCTCGTCTGCCGGAACTTGATAGACGAGATTGACGTGTGCTTTGCCCGGGGCGACGTATTTCAGTCCTTGTTTCCAAGTTTTTTCGTTCTTATTTTCATAATCAATCGGTTCGTAGACTCCGCTGACTCCAGTCAGACTGAAACGATTCGGATGGTAAAACCTTTCTTCACCGATTTCTTGATAAAATGGGTCTTGATAGAACGTCGGTACAGTGATGTATTGATAACCGGCTTTTTCTTTTAATTTCAAGGAGGCAGGCGGTTGCTTCAATAACGTACCAACCCAAAAACTTGTATCTTTGACGACGGGGTCTCCCGGGAACGACTTGATGACGCCTTTCGCCATCGTTTCTTCAATCACACCGGAAGCTTGTTTTTCTGTTTTCTTAAGCGTTCTCTTCGATCCGGTCACACCATCTGTAATCTTGCTACCTGTCGTGATGACCTTCGGTGCTTGAGCGATCGGTGTCTGTTCAGCTGGCGATTCATTTGTCGCAAACAGGAATAGCGATAAGACACCGACAAATAGCACGGCACCAATCGTTGAGAGGGCCAGCTTGAAGCGACGCTCCGTCTCTTTGGAATTGACGCTGACACTACTGATCGCTGCATTCGGAACGATTCGGACAGCCCGTTGAGCTGGCAAGACGGCTCCGATAATTCCAGTTACAAGCGGAATTAGAATCGTAGCAGATAAGAAACCGAGTTCCGATGTCGGGAATTGACGGTAGACTTGCCAAATCATCGCTAGCGCAAAGAGAAGTCCGACAATCCCAGCAAGTAGCCCTGTCAACAAACCTTCCAGTAAGACAAGTCGGCGGATGAGTGTGTCTTGCCAACCTGTCGCCTTTAAGACGGCGAGTTGACTGCGACGTTCATTGACGTTTTGCCAAAGAATTTCCGTCGTCGTCAAAATAGCAATCAATAAGGCGACACCCATCGCGACATAATGCATCGTGCCGACTTCTAAAGCGACGTATTCGCCGAGCCACGTTGCATACAAGACTCCTTTTAGACGGAATGTCACGAACAGGAAGAAGATGAACAGACCCGTGGGTAAGGCAATCGCGATGATGGAAAGAAGCGTTCGTTGCCAGTATGTGAAGAGTTGGTTCATGCTCATACCAACAATCGATTGGGAGCGGACGAAGCGTCGTGAACGAGAGACTTCCCCGGAACGCATACTCTCATACGGCTTGATTCTTCGGATCAATGTCATCGGTACGAGTGTACCACCCCAGTAGATGAGTAAACCGGCTAGTCCGATTAGAAGAATCCGACCCAGTGCGATTGGATGGTCCGTCGTCAACCAGAACGTACCGAGGATCGTCCAGGCGATTAGTGCGACGAGAGAACCGAGTAGCGTCGCTTCAAGGAATAGCAGTTTAGAGAGCTGACGTGGCCGCCAACCGAGTGATAATAGAATCGAGAACTCTTTTTTACGAGCGTACAGCAGGATGATGTTAGAACTAAAGACATAGACGAGTGCGACCGCGATGACGCTAGCGATGACACCAGACATACCGACTTTCGCTTCCTGGAAAATCGTCATTGAAGAACCGAGCTTGATCCACGGTTGCTGCACCCAGCCGAGCGCCGATTTTTTTTCTAGACCCGGTAAGTAAGTCAATGCAAGTTGCGGTGACGAACCGAGCGTGACGTCCGTGATCAAACCGGTCTTATCCTCGATTTCGCGAGCGACATCTTGGAGTTTTTGCTCACTCGCGGCATTCATCTGATCGACACCTTTGACGTTGACACGAATGACGGAAATCGCTTTTTCACCGCGAATCTTAAAGGCGGCATCGAGCGTCGTCAACATAGAAGGTGGTTTCGTCAAGAAATCATAGGCGTCGTTCGTCGGCTTGACGTCCTTGACCGGATTGACCGGTCGATCGTTTTTGTCCATGACCCATTGTGCTTTAGCTGGGAAGTAAGTTTCCATCGGTAATTCGGTTAACGGATCCTTTGATAAATTCAATTTCTTCGGATTGAAGACGCCGATATAGTTCAAGCGAATCCGTGGCCAATCGTCACTCGTTTTTCCGAACATCCGTGCCTCACGATACATCGTCCGTTTCGCAAGTAAGGAATCAGGATTGACTTTTTTCGGTTCGACCTGATAACTGAAAGGCCAACGCGAAGCGAAAGGGCTCGAAATCGTCTGGTAACTGATTGGTGACGGTTTGAGGATCAGCCACTCGGAGTTACCAGAGGGTAATGTCGGAAAGGAGTCTGTCATGATTTGCTGGATCAATTTTTTCTGAACGTCTTGTGTCGTGACGGAATAGGTTTTTCCAGGACTATCCGTCGTCTTTAACGTTTTTAAATATTTTTTACCGCCCCGTTTCGTCACATCTCGAATCGTCTCCTGAATCGAATCATTAATGAGGGGAAGATCTAACTTTTCATACGTATACGTTCGCGATGCGTCGACATACTCGCGCTCGTTCATCAATATGGGAAGCTCGACCGTTCCAAGTTCCGGATCGACGATGTTTGCTGTGTCCTGTTCGTCAAAATAACGGCTATGTTTGCCGTCGACTGTCGCCTCGTCTAGACCAATCAAGCGGGCTTCCGCTTTTGGGTCAATTCCGGCAATCATCGTATCGCTCCCGAACTCGAGCAAAGGTTCTTCACCGAGCGCAGCAGGTGAGACACCAGAGATAGTGGCATTTTCATCCGGCGTCCACCCAGCAGCAAGATAGTTGACGGAAGAATACTTTTCGACGTTTAGTCCGGTATTCTGTTTGTCAGTGATCGTCAACTTATAGACACCGTAATCATCAAAACGATGCGTGCCGACGTTTGCACCTGTCGCATGATTTCCAATCATCGCGATTGGAGCAGCGACGTCGACATCTGCAAGGGCTTGAATTGTTTTGTATTGTTTCATCGTGATCCCACCGTCTAGACCACTCATATAGTTCGGTTCGAGTAGTTTGAGGTCTTCCGTCACGCTCCGGCTGTTCGGTGGACGAACGACGATATCGTAGGAAGATTTCCAGCGTTTTTGTAACTCGTCAACGACGGTACCGTTGTTCGCTTGCGTCGTGCCGATCAAGTAACTCAATCCGGTACTGACGACGAGTACGCCGACAAGTAAGAGGATGAATCGTTCTTTGTTGCGCCACCAAGAATTCCAAATGAATCGTAGCACTCACACCACGTCCCTTCTAAAATACTATGTAAAAAGCGCCTACACATTCATGCAAGCGCGACAGTTCATAACTCGATCTTAATCGCATGTGTTTTCGGGAACGCGTCGGAATCTGCGAGTAAGACGAACGTTTTCGATTTGACTGGTACTTGATACACGAGATCGAGTTGAGCACGTTGTGGAGCGTAATACTGATGACTGTTACGCCATGCCTTCGGATTATGGTTGACATAGTCGACCACCTTGTATTCGTTGCCCTTACCGTCATTTAGAACAAACAAGTTCGGTTTATAAATGCTGTAACCTCCCACAGTCTCAGTCGTATCATGCAGGACAAGTGGTACGGTTACGTAGCGGAAACCCGTCTTTTCTTTTAACTGTAATTCTTTTGGGGGAGAAGCTAAAAGTGCTTCAGCACGGAATGACTTCTTTTTTAATTCCGGATCACCAGGATACGTTTTAACAATTCCTAGCTTCATCAATTCTTGAATCGATTGAACATGATCTTCGGTTGTTTCATTAACACCAGCTAATTTCGTTTGTGATGAGACGTTGACGGGTTTATCCTGATGTGAAGCCCAGTACCAACCAACACCACCAAGCAGAGCAAAAGAAGTCACAAGCACGGGAATCGTTTTACGAGAACGTGACATGAAAACACTCCTTTTCGTTGAATTGTCAGAATAGTTATACAAAATATACTATTTACAAGGAATGGAAACAAGTGATAATACAAAAAATGGGATAAAAGTCAGGGAATGATTCCCGTTCTGATGAAATGAGGTAAACTATAGAAAATAAGCAACCAGCATCATGCTGCGTTGGAGGGAGAAAACGAAATGAATCAAGCTGACATCGAACAGCGATTACGAGAGGATGCGGAAGTGCAACTCATGCTGGCCAATGTAGAACGACTTGATTTGCCGGATTGGTGGATCTGTGCCGGTGTCTTACGTTCGAAGGTTTGGGGAACCGACTTAAACGCACAGTCGGACATCGATATCGTTTATTTTGATCCATCGGATATTTCAGAAGCGACGGAAAAAAGACATGAGCGACAATTGTGTGAATGGCTTGATTTACCGTGGTCGGTCAAGAATCAAGCACGCATGCACGCAGTCAACGATTTGCCTCCATACACATCAGCACAAGATGCAATCGCGCAGTTCCCGGAGATCGTCACGGCAATCGGTGTGACGAGACGACCAGACTTTGAACTCTATCTTCCATACGGCGCAAGTGACTTTACGAATCGGATCATTCGACCGACACCGTCTTTTCAAGTTGGTACTGAACGTCATTCGATCTTTCAGCAACGGGTTAGTAAAAAAGGATGGAGAGACGATCCGAGTCTACATATACGTCCATGAAACAAGAAGGAGCTTATGCGATGAAACGAATCAGTTATCAAAAAACGATACCGATTTTACTAGTAGGACTCCTCTGTATCAGCGGATGCGCGCCGGAAAAGAATGTCGAGGTGAAGGAAAAGATTCACGTTGATGGTATGAGTCTGTTCGACAGTGGTTCCTATCCGACTGCGTCTCAGACCGCTGAGCATCAGTTTAAGTATGACTTGAGTGACAAGTCCACCTATACGTTAAAGCAAGACGATTTTCGAGTGGACGCTCGATTCGGTGACTATAATCTACTGTTAGCAAGCGTGATTGAAGGACGATACGATACGCTGATGATTTACGAAAAAAAGTCGAACTGGATGTTAAGCAGTTCAATGGATCTCATTCGGGATCAATCGACGAAAGGCGAGGCAATCGAAGGGAGCCTAGCGTGGGAAGGAAACAAGAAGAAAATGACGACGAAACTTGTAACGAATCGTCATTATACAGTGATTCAGACACGACTGAAAAGTGAGCAGATTCCGGCACGATTTGGAAAACGGGTACGTACCGTTAATGGATTGAAAGTACACGTTCTAAAGCAAGGAAAACAGCTCAATCTTGCCTACCAAAACGGAACAGACGTGATGTGGATCGTCAGTGATCGACCGGAAGAGACGATCATACGATTGATTCAGCGATCACTAGACAGTCCGATTGACTCGCTTCTCACCGAGTAAACGATTAGACAGGCTAAAAAGACAAAGAGGCTGACTCAAAAAAGAATGACACGTCTTTTCACGCCCTTTCCTCAGGCGAGACACAAGCCAGCTTTCCTGCCTTATTCAAGCAGGAAAGCGGGTCTTGTTTGTCTCTGACAGCGCAAAGATGCGCTTTTTCCTGTGGGAGTTGCGTGAAACGCGTCATTCTTTTTGTTATAAGATAAGGGTAGCAAATCATCATTCTGCTATCCTTATCTTTGTGGAAACTGACTTTTGAGTCAGCTCCGTATACTTACGAACGATAGACAGACTTGAGGTAATCCGCGATACGTTGCCACGCCTGAAGTGCCACGTCTAAGTCACCGTGATGCGTAAACGCATGAGCTTGACCGGCGAATTCCTGGTGCTCAACAGCGACACCTGCCGCCTGAAGGCGTTTCGCATACTGCCGCGCCTCCTGCGCCAGCGAGTCGTGCTCCGCCGTCAGGACGAGCGTCTGTGGTAACGCATCGAGTTGAGCCGCATAGAGTGGCGAAGCGAGGTGATGATACGCGTCTTCCGCACGAGCGATGTACATCGCATTGAACTGCCGTGCCTGTTCAGCGGAGATCGCCTCCTCGAAGAATGGTTTATCCGCGGGATCCGTCGCGAGATCAAGCGGAGGATAGTCCAGAATTTGAGCGATGAGCGGCACAGGATCTGTCTGCTCAGCGTTCCATAACGATACGGCAGTCGCAAGATTGCCACCAGCACTATGCCCTCCGATTGCGATGCGTGAAGCATCGAGGTGTAGCGTATCAGCATGTTGGAAAATCCACTGAACGACCTCATAGGCGACGTGAACCGGAACAGGAAATGGATGCTCCGGGGCTAACGGATACTCAATATTGAGAACATGACAGTTGACGGTCTCAGCGAGAAACAGATTCCATGGTTCATCCATCTCTGGCGTTCCGGTGATAAAACCACCACCATGGAAACTGATGAATCCGGGTAACGGTTCTACTGCATCAATCGGTGAGTGGCACAACACTCGGACATCTCCGACTGAAGTCGACACTTGTAGTGTAGTCGTTGTCGCTTGCGATGGATGAGGAGGTGTGACTTGAGGACGTTCCTCATCCGAGCGGATTTGTTTGGCAAGGTCAATCATCTCTTGGCGATTCATCGAATTCCTCCTTTAGGTCTATCTTCATCATACCGAACGGATTGGTGAATTTCTCTACTGGATTCGTTTTCTCTAGTTGCAGGAAAAAGCAGCCAGAGTTTGATACACTTTTGAAAGAAACTAGAAATCGAAAGGATGGAACAGATGCCAACACTTTACATTACGCGTCATGGCGAGACGGAATGGAACCTCGAAAAACGAATGCAAGGCTGGGAAGACTCTCCTTTGACAGCAAAGGGCAGACAAAATGCGCGGGATCTTGGTCACCGCTTACGTGAAATTCATCTGGATCACCTCTATATCAGTCCGATTGGTCGCGTCCGAGAAACAGTTCGAATGATGGATCTCGATCCAGCGATTCCGGTCACCATCGACGATCGATTGCGTGAAATGCACATGGGGGCCTGGGAAGGACGGACGGCAGCGGAAATTGAAGTCGCGCATCCGCTTGCTCATGTTGCATTTTGGCAAACGCCGCATACCTACATACCGGAGAGTGGAGAGTCCTTTGACGCGGTCCGCGAGCGCATTCTATCGTTTTTGGAACGACTAGCAGACCATGAAGAAGACGAAAACATTTTGATCGTCACCCACGGCATCTTCCTTAACATCTTGCTGACATATCTTCAACGAAAGCCGTTCGCGACATTATGGGATCCGCCGTTCATTCATGGAACGAGTTTGACGATCGTTGAATACAGGGATGGGGAAGCCGTGATTCGATTAGAAGCTGACATGTCGCATGTCATAGCGGACTAAAAAAACGGCGGACTTTTTCTCGGTCCGCCGTTCCCCTTATCGTGATTTCGCCAAATAAATCAAAATTGCGCCTTCTTGTTTTCTGACTTTTAGATGAGGAGAGGATAACGTGTCGATCGAGCGACCGATGATCGATTCTCCTGTCGTATAGCGTTTGAGGAGTAAGGGATAGAACGAAGCAATCGTCTGTTTCTGATCATTGAATTGACCGCTGTCAGTCTGGACGTTTTGAGGTAAGGTATAGACCGTTTTCGTCTCAGGAATACCATTCTTCGTATCAAGCGAATAGGTGAAGGCATGCGAATCGTTGAGCAGGTTCAAATCATACGTCAATTGGAACGGTGTGCGATCATATGTACCGGCAGGAATCGATTTGTCGATCAGCACCTCTGGTGGTTCTGTATCGTCAAATTGGACCGCTTTGAGCTGGAGTGGGCGATCGAGTGTACCAGTTAAGAAAAATGTCCGCTGTTGCTGCGACTCGTCCTTCGTGGTAGAAGGTGTGATCGAAAAGGAAGACTTCTTGATGTTGACGGCTTCTTTTGGAAGGACGGTTGCTTCCGTTGTGCAACCAGCAAGCAAGAAGGGCAGAGTGAATAAGAGCGCGTATTTCATGACGTGATCCTCTTTTCCATAGTCATAGTGAATCGAGATGAAATTGAAATATTCAAAAAATTAGAAATGTTACCTAGATTATACCAACAATGTTCTTGCTAAATAAAGGAGGAAATCATGAAAGGCAAATGGTTATTAGCAACCGTCCTGCTCGTCGGTTGTGCCTCGACAAGTGAAGAGGCCGAATCGACGGCAAAATCGTTATACGTCGCACCGAACGGCAGTGATAAAAATACTGGCACGTTGAAGCATCCGTTTAAAACGATTCGACAGGCGACACAAAAAGCGACTGCGGGTACGACGGTCTACTTGCGAAAAGGAACGTATTACGAGAAGCTGAACGTTAGACAGAACGGAACGAAAGAACGCCCGATCACCTTCCGAAACTATCAAGACGAGCAGGTCACGTTAAGCGGGAAAAACATCAAAGATCGGGACGCAACCTTACCGATCGTTCAGGTGAAAAATCGAAAATATGTGACAATCCAAGGACTGACGATCGAAGCCGTTCAGTCGAAACGGTCGGATGCGACACCGATCGGCATTTTGGTCACGGGATCAGGATTTAACATCACGTTGAAGAACAATACGGTTCGCCAGATCAAGACGCTCGCGAAAGATGGGAATGCACACGGCATCGCCGTCTACGGAACGGGAGCGATTCGTCACCTGACGATCACCGGTAACCGAGTCGAGCAGAATCGTCTCGGTTTCAGTGAAGCCCTCGTCTTAAACGGAAACGTCAAACATTTCCGTGTGACGAAGAACGTCGTACGGGATAACGACAACATCGGCATTGATTTGATCGGACACGAAGGGATCGCTCAGTCGAAGAAAGACGACTACGTCCGTGAGGGCGTCGTGTCGGAAAATCGTGTTTACCGGACGTCGAGCTACGGCAATCCTGCTTACGGGAAGGAATACAATGCAGCCGGTATCTATGTCGATGGTGGGAAAAACCTAACAATTGAGAAGAATCTCGTCGAAGCGAGTGATATAGGGATTGAAGTGACGAGTGAACATGCCGGACGATACGCAGAAGATGTCATCGTGCGCCAGAATGATGTACGGCAAAACGTCTACACCGGAATTGCGATCGGTGGGTATGACACGAAGCGAGGCGGTACAAAACGTGTCCGGATCGAGCAAAATCAGTTGATCGGGAATGATACGAAAGGGCTCGAGGGTGGTCAATTGCTCGTCCAGCATGATGTCCACGACAACAAAATCATCGGGAACACATTCGATGGTTCGTTAAGTGTCGCCCATTACTTCAAGACGAGTTCGGGAAATCAGTTTGAAAAAAATACGTTCCAGCATACAAAACGTTTCATGTGGCGCGACGCTTCCTATAAAACGGAACAAAGCTTTCTGAAAGCGGTCCGAAAGGTGGAAGGAAGATGAAGTTATCGGAGCGACTCCTCGCTTACTGGATCCGGATTCCGAGACGCTGGCGGCTTGCAGCGTTGACCGCCTGTATGTTAACGATTTGGACGGTGGAAGGCGTTCGGTTTTTAACAAGTCCGGCGTTAAGACTGCCGACCGTTACCGATGCAATCATCTGTCTCGTTCCAGCAATTCTATTGTTCATGTTATGGAAAACAAAGCGTTCAAAATAACACCTGAATTAATCGATAATAAAAAGGAATTCATTTAATCGTCCTCGAAATAGGGAGGGAACTTCAATTAGTAAGGAGGAAGAAAGATGACGAAACTAACGATTCAAGCCGTGATTGACCGTCCGATCGAGACCGTGTGGGAGATCTGGAACGCACCAGAAGACATCAAACGCTGGAACGCAGCGTCTGACGATTGGCATACGACGGCGTCAACGAATGATTTGACGGTCGGTGGTCAATTCACGAATCGAATGGAAGCAAAAGATGGTAGCATCGGGTTTGATTTCACGGGTACATACGAGACAATCGTTCCTTACGAACGCATTGCGTATGTCCTCGAAGATGGTCGCCAGGTGACAATCGACTTCTCTCGGAACGGGCAACAGACCGAAGTCGTCGAATCGTTTGATGCCGAAACAAGCAACCCGCCTGAAATGCAACAAGCGGGCTGGCAGGCAATCCTTGATCGGTTCAAAGCGTATGCTGAGTCGAAGTAAGTCGTTCGCTTCGTAACTTCCGGCCACGGCGATCCGTCAGGGCAGGAATACCGCCGCTCTCATAGCGCCGGACCCAGTTATACAATTGTTGATACGACACATCATGCCGTCCGGCGATGCGTTGGTAGTCCTTTGCGGCCGCCAAACAATCGAGGACGGCATTCATGCGTTGTTCAAGAGTGTTAGTGGACATGAACGTTTTCCTCCTCATTGAATCTCCCTGGATTCGCCCACGGCATTATACTATTGCACATACAATCGATGGAAGCCATTGAATCAAAGAAAAATTGACGCGTCTCCTGTTGATTCGTTTTGACGATCAGTCGTTTTTCTAGCGTTGGTAAATGCACGAGAAACGAAATCTGACATTCCATAGGCTGCGAGAGAATGGTGGTAGATCGTTTTTGTAAGTGGATCGCTGCTGAATTCGCAGTGACGTATAGGACGTGTCGATTCCATTCCTCTTCGTTGAAAAGTGAATCCATCATCGTGATAAAAGCTTGACCGGAAATGAAGTTCATCGGACGACCTCCTTTCTTATAATGTGTATATCCTTTACATGTTTTTAGAAAACATATATTTCAAATATTACAAAAAAACCACCTCCAAAATAGAGGTGGTTAACGTTATCCTGCCAGTTCAAGCATCTGAACGAACGCGACGTCCGGATCGGTCGTCTCGAATCGGTTCAACCAATCCTTGAAGTCGCCTTCGTACAAAATACGACCGTGATGAAGGAAGATGACATGGGCATCGGTATGCAATAGATCGTGTAATTGATGCGTCGAGAAGAGGCACGTTTGACCGTTTGCTGTCATCTGCTCGAAGCGTCGCATGATATGAAGCCGTGTTGCCGGGTCGACCCCGCTCGTTGGCTCGTCAAAGATGTAGAGCGAACGTGGTACTGTCGTCAACAGGGTGACGAACAACCATTTCTTTTCGCCAGCGGACATCTTACCGATTTTCATTTCCCACAGATGAGCGAATAAATCAAGCTCTCGCGGCTGTTTCAGATGACGCGTATACGTCTCTTGCTTGCGATATGCTTTCAAACGAGCGAGCCGACCGACGAAGACGGCGACATCCTTACCCTTTAATTCATCCGAGTAATAGATGAATTGCGTCAAATAGAGAATGTCCGAGATATCGGGTAAGTCCAGTTCTCCGGACGTGATCGGTAAGGCACCGGTCATGCAATCAAACAGTGTCGTTTTCCCGGCACCGTTCATCCCGATCAAGACGTTCAATTTTCCGGGAACAAGCGAAAAGGAGACATCGTGTAACAGATCAGGTGATTTCGGATAGTTGAAGCGTACGTGTTGAACGTGCATCTGAATCCTCCTATCGGGTCAGCAATGACATGAGATTAAAGCGTTTGACAGAGAATAGACCAAGTAACAGATAAACGACGAGTACGACGGTCAAGATAAGTAACGATGCTCCCGTAACGTGCTCAGAGACGGCGAGACCAAGTGTTTTCATGACATAAAAAGGATTCAAGTAACTGTACCAGCGATCCGGTTGGTTACTTGCGAACAAGAACAGGGGATACATGACGATGTTGATTAATGTCGACATACTCGAAATCTTTGCCGGAAGCATCGTCAAGGCGATACTTGCAAAAGCAAGCGGGATGCTGAGCAACAAGACGAGATAAGCGAGTAACAACGTCAAAGGTGAGAAGAAGCCGAATACAAGCATCAGGATCGTCGTAAAGACCGTCAAACTAACGGCTGCGAACACGAGCTGAACGAGTACGAGTGCGAGAATACAACCAATCTTACTACCGGAAATCATGATATACGTCTTCATCAAACCATGCTCCCGCATCCGGGCAAGTTGGAGTCCGATGCCATTCACGTAAATCGAAAGTAAGATATAGCCCCAAAAGAGCGCGAGGAATGAGAGGAAACTGTTCTCGGTGAAGTCGAGGCGTGACCCGAAGACAAAGGCGAGAATCAACGGGAAAATCAACGACCAAAAGACCGGAATCTTATCGGTTAGCATGATTTTTAAGTAGAGTGTGAAATAGCTAGGAATCGAATACATATGTGCCTCCAATCAGTGTGTCGAATCAAGCTTATATTAAGTATACGTTTGGAAATGGGAAATAGTTCCTTTGAAAAGAGCTTAAGAATCACCTGAAATCAAACGATGTAACGCATCGACAACAATATGGGGGGCATTCTGTTGAATGAAGTGCCGGCTGTTTGGAACTTCGATCAACAAGCCTTGAATCGACTGTGCAGCAGTTTGTCGTTGCAATTCGTGCCACAATAGTTGCGCCTCACGCGAATAATGATCCTTTTTACCAGCAGACAGAACAACGACTGGAAATGGGTAGAGGACATCGACGTTCGTCGCTTCAATACTCTCTTTAAAATCTTCGTATGTACATTCGAGCGTGAATTGTTTTTTGTATATGGATTGGAACGTGCTTGGCATCACTGGTAAGAAGCGTTGAATATAGGATTCTGGTGTTGCATCGATGAGCAATAGACCTTTTATTTCACTTGGATATTGCGATGCAAATTGTCGAACTAACGTGCCGCCATAGGAATGACCCACAAGAATAAAGGGTGGTTTGAGAGATAAGGTATGGATCAAACGGCGAAGGCGATTCACGCTCTGGCGACTAGTCTCGGAATCATACTGCATACTACCACCGATGTTCGTACGGTCATACATCAAGATCGTTCCAAGTCCTTCAACTTGATCCATGATTGGTTGCCAGGTTGAAAGATCTTGTCCATATCCATTTTCAAAGATAAACGTCGGTTGATCGGAAGTTCCGAGAATCAGACGAGAGTGTAACGTCGTTTCAGGTAACGTCATTAAATCGAAAGACATATGATTCCTCCTATTCTAGTGGGAATAAAAGTAAGGATACCAGAAAGAAACAAATATTGTAAACTGAAGCAAAGGACTGGAGGTATGATGATGGACTATTTATTAACGTCCGGTGGAATACAAAATCCATCGATTCACAAAGCGTTACGCGAGATGCTCAGAAAACCGATTGAGGAATGCCATGCCATTGCGATCACGACAGCTTCCTACGCATTAGGCAGAGGAACGGACCTCGCTGTCAACTTCATTCAAGGAAAAGATGAGGCACCGATGGTCGATTTAGGATGGAAGTCAGTCGGTCTGTTGGAATTATCAGCGGTCTCGGTAATTGATTCAGCAATTTGGCAACCAGCGGTCGAACAAGCGGATGTCATTCTCGTTAATGGTGGTGATCCACTCTTTCTATATCACTGGTTCGTCGAATCGGGCTTCGATCGACTATTACCGCAACTGACCGGTGTTTATGTCGGGATGAGCGCCGGTAGCATGGTCCTTACGCCACGAATCGGAACAGATTTCGTTGGATGGAAAAAGACGCCGGAGCAATCGGACGCAACATTAGGTCTCGTTGACTTTTCAATTTTCCCACACCTCGATCATCCGCAATTACCAGATAATCACTTACAAGCTGCCAAATCTTGGGCTGAGACATTGACGAATCCGGCGTACGCGATCGACGACGCGACAGCGATCCGTGTTATCGGTTCGAACGTAGACGTGATTTCTGAAGGAAAGTGGGTCCAGTTGCGATGAGGACGCTCTATTTCATTCGCCATTGCGAATCGATCAAAACAGGCAGTGATCGAGGGCGGGGATTAACGGATGCAGGTCAAGAACAAGCGCAGGAACTCGTAGCGTTCTTTGAAGCGCTGCCGATTGACGCCATCTACTCGAGTCCGATGCAACGGGCGATGGACTCCGTTCGCCCACTTGCTGAGCAACGAGGTTTGCCGATCTACGAGGCAGCGTTTCAGGAACGGTGTTTTCAGGAAACAGACGAACGTTTATCACCTGAACGGCTAGAAGAACTGTTGAAGCGATCATTCCAAAATGATGATTACGCGCAAAAAGGTGGAGAGTCGAATCAAATAGCACGCAATCGTGCTCTAGTAGCCATCGATCAGCTACGTAAAACCCACCCGCACCACCGATTGGTCGTCGCGACGCATGGTCTCGTGTTGGCGTTAGTGCTCGAACACTACACTGGGCGACCGGCAAATGAGTGGCTGGGCGCGATGGGGAGTCCAGCAATCCATCAGCTGACGTTCGATGCAGACGGGAAAACGTCTCATGAACAACTCTTGTAAAATGATTAAATCTGCCCGCTGAAGATGAAACCGAGAAAGAGCAATAGTAACACACCAAGTGGAACGGCACAGGCGAGACTAACGTATTTGAGAATTCCCGGTTCGCGTCGTTTGATGGCAACGATCCCGAGTCCGATTCCAAACAGATAAATGACAAGTCCAATCGGTATCGTAAGCATCGAGTTTGGTCCGAACGACCAGTTGAGCGGCGGGAAAATCATAGAGGCGATGAGCAGACCGAGCAAACTAAAGAAGAGAGAAGTTTTAGCATATGTCATGTGAGAACTCCTTTTAATTAAGTATGTGAACAAGAATTCGGATTTAAAATGAGAATTCCTGCTTCATCCAGTAAATTTCCTGTTTGGCATTTGAATGAACGGGAACTATATCTAAAAGATACTATCTTTTAGATATAGGAGGGACCGATGCCAAAAGAAAATATGACCCGTTATGCGATTCTCGGACTTCTTGCAAGCGGATGTACGTCTGGTTATGAGATGAAACACACGATCGATACGAGCTTGAATCACTTTTGGAAAATCAGCTTCGGACAAGTCTATCCGACGCTGAAACGGTTAGAAGCGGAAGGTTTGATCGTTGAAGAGGTCACGGATGGGGAACGGAAACAATTCGCCCTGACGGAAAACGGGCATGCAGAGCTCGAGAGGTGGGTCGCTGAACCGTCCGTCGAACTGCCGGTGCAACGGAACGACCTGTTGTTGAAGCTGTACTTCGCTCGACATGCTTCAAAAGAGGTCACCTTGCAGAAAATTCAGGAGCACGCGCGATTGCTCGAAGAACGACTTGAGACGTATCAAGCGATCGATGCGATGATTCGTTCTTATCCGGACTCGAATGATGCCGTCTATTGGTTATTGACGCTTGATTATGGCATTCGGAAGACACGTGCGTTACTCGATTGGTGTGACGCTTCCCTTGAGACCCTTGAAGGAGGAAATTGACATGAAACGGATCATTGCGACTCCGAACAAAGACGTCGTCGTGTTTATCATCGGTTTACGGATCAATCGTCTGCGTTCCGTCCGGCAATGGTTGCCGACGGTCCAGGCGATGGGACCGATGCTACAAGAGTGTTATGCAAACGATGTCGGTCTGATTTCGCATGAGTCACTTGTCGGTTGGCGTTCCGTGACGTTGATTCAATATTGGCGTTCGACGGAAGAATTGATGGCATATGCCCATGGTTCCCGTCATTTGACGGCGTGGAAACGATTCAATCAGAAGGCACGGACATCAGAAACGGTCGGGATCTTTCATGAAACGTTCGAAGTCAGCAATTATGAGTCGATGTATGTCAATCTTCCAACCCGAGGTCTAGCGAAAGCACTCGGGGAGTCGGCGATCAAGCCGCATCAAGAACAAGCAAAAGGACGCTTAGCCGAGCGGCAATCACAAGAGACGATCTAAATAGACAAAAGACGGGTGCCGAGGCATCCGTCTTTTTATGTCGCGACTGGCGTGACGGGTTCAAGCATCTCCCCGCAGTTTTGGCAAATATGCTCGAGCGTTTTCGTACACGGTTCGCAAAACGTACAAGCGTGCGAGCACTGATAGACTGTCGTTTCAATCGTTTCTTGACACCGGACACAGGTTGATTCCATATGTATCACCTCCTGTAATTAGTATAAGAAAAGCATTTTGAGGAGCACAGTAGGAGAACATAGGGAAAGGCTATATTTTCCTTTGATTCCGTGTTAATTTGAAGAAAGTGGTTTTAATTCGAAAGGGAGATGAAAAATGGACCAAATTGATCAACAGATTGTCCGGATTCTGCAAGACGATGCCCGGATTCCATGGTCGGAACTCGGACGACAGATCGGGTTATCGGCACCTGCCGTCATCGAACGGGTCCGAAAAATGGAGGACGCGGGAATCATCGAAGGATTCCGCGCTGTCATTAATCCAGAAGCACTCGCGCAAGGGTTACTCGCGGTCGTCATGTTCGAAGAGACACGCTGCGCAGGCTTAATTGAATTTTGTAAAGGACATCCAGAAGTCGTCGAGTGTCACCGCCTGACCGGTAGCTATAACTTCATGGTCAAGTTGCAAACCGCGTCCGTTGCAACACTGGAACGTTTTCTCGATGACGCATCGGTCTACGGCAAACCGTCGACCTGGATTCGACTGTCGACGCCAGTGCCGTTCACGGGATATACGGTATATTAGAAAAGGCATATAAAAGACTGTAGACAAAATTTAATAGAAAGTTAGAAAGATTATTATTTTTTCATCACAAAATATAGATTGGGGATGTTCAAATGAGTATAAGTATTGATTTATCTAAACAGGAGTATGGTGTGTTTGACTATAATAAAAATCAATTTTTAGAATTAAAGAATAAAAATTTTATATTCGGTAAAAATGGCGCAGGAAAATCCACTCTTCGTAAAATGATATTGAGTCAGTTAAGTGATAATTACGATGTACGTATTTTTACTGGATTTAATAATTTGGTAGTCGATAAAAAATTAAATGCTATCGTCTTAGGTGAAGAAAATATAAATGCAAAAAAGTTATTTAATAATGTTGAAGAAAAAATTTTAAAGTTTGAAGAAGATAAACTTCTTCTTAACAACGAACTAAAATCTTTAGAATGGAAATATTTATATTTAGAAGAAGGTATAGAAAAACACCTTTTGTATAAACAAAGGGAAGATATTTTAAGTAAATACAATGAACAAAGAAATCTACTTGATTCTTTTTATTCCGATAAAGCGAGAGAATTAAAAACTAAAAATAATCCTCAAATTACTAAACCCAATTATATTAGAAATCATTTTATAAATGATATTAAGACAAGCAGGTTATTAAGTGAAGAGGAAGTTTTAATTAACGAAAGAATTTTATTTGAAGTAACTAAAAATAAAATTTCGAGTGAATTTAAATTTAAATCTATAGAATTATCGAATTTAGTTAATGATGTTAATGAAATTTTAGGTCATAAAATGCAGGAGGTTTCTTTAATAAAAGAATTAAAAGATGATCCAGATAGAATGACTTTTGTAAGACATGGTTTAAAAATTCATCATGCAGGAGAGAACTGCTCATTTTGTGGGAACGAGATCAATAAAAAAAGATTTAGCGAACTGGAAACTTTTATATCGCTATCTGAAGTAAAAGATATCGAAAATCAAATAACTAATCAAATTGATATAATAAAAAAATTAATAATCCAGATAAATGAAATAGAAGTAATTAAAAAAGAAAATTTTTATAGTATATTTCATGAAGAAGCCGTAGAAATTATTGAAGAAATAAAAAATAAAAAAATAGAATATAGATATATTTTAGATTTGTTGAATCAAAGTCTTTCCGATAAATTTAATTTGATCTTTAGAACCATTGAAAAATTAGATTTTACAATTCCATCAGATTTTACAATTATCGAAAATAAATTAAATGAACTATCAAATAAACATAATAATTTTACTGATAATATTATAATGAAAAAAGAAGTTGCGATGAAAAAGCTTAGACTTCATTTTGTATCCTTAAAAATAAAAGAAAAAAAAGAATATAAGAGTAATTGGCGTGGCTATGAATTAGAGGAATTTGAATTAAATAAAATTAATGAAGAATTAGAAAATATTAATATTATAATTAATAAGAGGAAAAAAGACATTAAAGGATCATACTTAAACCTGCAAGAAAATACAATTTGTTACTTAGAAAATAAATTAAGAGAATTAAATGAAGAAAAAGCTAGAATTTTAAAAAGTACTAAAAACACATTTAAATTTGTTGAAATTATTAATGAAAAGTTAAAAAAAGTTGGAAAATACAATTTAGAGTTAACATTAGAAAAAGATTTAGAGGATGTTGAACACTATCAAATAAAAGATAAAAATTGTGTGAGATCCATAGATAAGCTATCTACTGGAGAAAAGAATATTATAGCATTTTTATATTTTATAGAAAGTTTGAGTGATGTTGAAAAAAGAAGTAATAAACAAAAGGTTATTGTATTTGATGATCCAATGAATTCAAATGACGATACAATGCAATATTTAATTATTACAGAGATTCAAAAAATTTATACAGATAAATTTATAGACAAATTCCATTCTACAAAAGATTACTTCATTTGCTTAACGCATAATGCTCATTTTTATTTAAATGTTCAGCCGCAAGGATATTTTAAAGAAAAAAAAGAGCTTCAAGGAAAGATAGTGGAAGTATCAAAATACAGTAAAAATAATTTTTATAGATTAGAAAATGGAATCTTTAAAAAAATTACTTCTCCGAAAGAAGATTTTAATACTCATTACGAACTTCTTTGGATAGAATTACAGTCTCTATACTCACATGACTTAACAAACTCAATGTTGAATTCAATGAGGAGAATAGTTGAGACTTATACTAAATTTAATAGAATTTCAATCGTTGATTTTTATAAAAATAATGAAGAATACAAAAAACTATTTGATGTTAATTCACATTCTATAGACGATCATTCAATGGAAACTATAGGGAAAAGTAAAGATGATTTAAAAAGAATGTTTAAAGAATTATTTGATTCAAATAATGCGACAAAACATTTTTCAACTTATTGGAAGTGAAATTTCTATTCTTCCATTTGTTTCTTTAATTAATTTTTTATCAGAGCTATAAGTAAATTAAGTTAATCTAAATATTGCTATTTAACCTTAAAAGTAAATGTATAAAAAATATTTACTTTTAAGGCGTATCTTATAATGACGTTAATTATTTAAGTATAATATTTGATTTAAGATACAGATCTTTTAAAAAACTAACTATATTTTAAATTTGTTAAAAGATAAATTATTTTATCTTATGATTATTTGAATTTAAATTGAAAATAATGCACATTAAAAACGACTCAAAGTAATTGACGAATAATTACAGAGGTGGTATATTTATCTCGAATTAAAGATATATGAATTAAAGATACAAAAGAGGTGAACGAAATGACTCCACCGAATCCGAACTTGAAAGCATTGACGGTCATGGTGCGCGCAGTTGATGCGTTACATGAAGTCATCAAGAAGGATGTTGCGCAATGGGGGTTGAACCCAACGGATTTTTCGGTTCTTGAGTTGCTGTTTCACAAAGGCAGGCAACCGATTCAATTGATTGGGAAAAAAGTCTTGATCACGAGCAGTAGCATCACCTATGTCATCGATAAGCTCGAAAAGAAAGATTACGTTGTCCGAAAAGCATGTCCAGAGGATCGGCGCGTGACATTTGCGGAACTGACCTCTGAAGGACACCAACTGATGGAAACGATTTTTCCAAAGCACGAGCAAGCGATTAATCAAGTATTTCAAGGAATAGCCCCGTCAGACCTCGAAGCATTCATCGAGACAGCCAAAACGATCGGCTATCAAGCAAAAAAACAATAAAATTTTTTAGACTGATATCTCGAATTCGAGATAATAACCATAAAAGGAGCGATTTTTCATGAATGAACTAAAAGGAATACACCACGTGACGGCGATTACGAGCAGTGCCGAGAAAAACTATGACTTCTTTACGAACGTCCTAGGGATGCGATTGGTCAAGAAGACCGTCAATCAGGATGACATCCAGACGTATCACTTATTTTTCGCCGATGATAAAGGATCTGCAGGCACGGATATGACATTCTTTGATTTCCCTGGTATCCAAAAGGGATCACACGGAACGAATGAAATCTTCAAGACGGCGTTCCGTGTCCCAACGGATGCGGCACTCGAATACTGGATCAAACGCTTTGACAAATACGACGTCAAGCACCGTGGTATCAAAGAACAATTCGGCAAGAAGACGCTCTCGTTCGTCGATTTCGATGAGCAACAATACATGTTGATTTCTGACGAGCATAATCAAGGTGTCGCTTCCGGCACACCGTGGCAAAATGGTCCGGTACCCCTCGAGTTCGCGATCACGGGACTCGGTCCAATTCACATCCGGATCGCGGAATTCGACAATTTAAAAGCGGTACTCGAACAAGCGATGTTGATGCGAGAAGTCGATCAAGCTGGTTCCCTGCACTTGTTCGAGATGGGCGAAGGAGGAAACGGCGCACAAGTCATCGTTGAGCACAACGTCGTTCTACCAAGCGGACGTCAAGGATTCGGAACGGTGCACCACGTCGCTTTCCGCGTTGAAGATACGGCTGCTTTACAGGAATGGATCGAGCGGATGCAACATTTACGCTTCAACACGTCCGGTTACGTCGATCGCTTCTTCTTCGAGTCCCTCTATGCCCGTGTCGCGCGCGGTGTCTTGTTCGAATGGGCAACGGATGGTCCTGGTTTCATGGGTGACGAGCCGTACGAAACGGTCGGGGAGAAATTGTCGTTACCACCATTCCTCGAGCCGCAACGAGAACAGATCGAACAAATGGTCCGTCCGATCGATACGGTCCGGAGCACTCGGAAAATCGAAAAAGAATACCTTTAAGAGAACGCTACGATAACGTAACTAACCGCATCTAAATAAGAGGAGGAAATGAAGATGGAGAAATTAAACATTGGCATCATCTTAGGATCCACACGTGAAGGACGTCTCAGCCCACAAGTCGGGAACTGGGTCAAACAACTGGCTGATCAACGAGGTGACGCGAACTATACGATTCTTGATATCGCGGACTACAAATTACCGCTCCTAGGTGAAAAGGATGGGGATGCGTCGGGTGCTGCTGCTTGGTCGAAGGATGTCGCAGCACAAGACGGATTCGTCTTCATCGTTCAGGAATACAACCACTCAATCGCAGCGTCACTCAAGAACGCGCTCGATTATCTACGGGTCGAATGGAACAATAAAGCAGCAGGGATCGTCTCTTACGGTTCTGTCGGTGGAGCTCGGGCGGCAGAACACTTGCGTGGCATCCTCGGTGAGTTATTGATTGCCGATGTCCGGGTGCATCCAGCGTTATCCTTGTTCACTGATTTCGAGAATGGATCGGTCTTAAAAGCGGCAGCCGTTCAAGAAACATCGGTCAACCAGATGCTCGATCAAGTCATTCCGTGGGCAACGGCATTAAAAACGATTCGCTAATTCGTGATTGATCAGAAACCCCCCTCATTTCAGCGAAATGAGGGGGGTTTCTATCGTTGTCATGTACAACACGACGTGACGCGGCGCAGATCCTTTTCTTGAATGTAAAGCGTGTGTTGGCGGACTTTATAAGGAATGTCAGCCGCTTGAAGACGTTCGAGATAGTGGCCCGTCGTAGCGACCGTCCATTTCACATATGTTGTTGCGGCATTCGGTGAAGCAAGACAGATGAGTAGCAAAAGCGGAAGGATCCATTTTCGAATCTTCAATCGTATACCTCCTTCATTATTTCAAATACTGTATTAATGATTTTATTGTTTAAATCAAAAACTAAAAATCACGACTCACGTCAACAAAAAATAACTGACCATCAAGCCGACCAACAGACCACTAAAAGCAAGTCGATAGACGGGTGAACGATGGGTTCCTTTATTTCGTTTGACTTGATAGACGATGAAATAGGTCACACTGGTCACCATGACGAGGATCGCCAGTGTACTGAGTAAAGTAGACATTAGCATTCCTCCTTATCGTAAGATTTTAGCTAACGCTTTTCCTTTCGCCAACTCATCGACGAGTTTGTCGAGAATCCGAATGTTACGAATGTGCGGATCCGTTAGATTTTCCACACGAATCCCGCAGATGACGCCAGTGACTAAAAATCGGCGTTCGTTCAGGTCGGGTGCGTGCTCGAAAAAGGCTGCGACAGTTTGGGTTTGTATGGCTTGTTCAAGAGTTGATTGCGTGTGTCCGGTCAACCAGAACAGCACGTCATCAAGCTCGTCTTGCGTCCGTTGCTTGCGCTCGACTTTTTGACGGTATACCTGATACAGCTGCTGCATCGGCATTTGAAATACTTTTTCGTAACTCATCTGAATCGCCTCCTTTCATGGTAACATATGGGAAAAGGTCTTGTGTCAAGGATTTTAAGTCGGTTTGGAGGTGCAGGATGAAATGAGACGTCGAATCATTGGAATGACTTTCATGACGTGCCTAGTACTATTTTTATGCGTCGTAGGTGTAAAACTATCGTATCAGGCATTGATCGATCCACCGATTGATCAATCGACAGGAAACTGGGTACGTGTTCCGAGTACGATTTTACCGACTAAAAAGGTCATCTATGCGAAAAAAGAGCAAATCATCAAACAACTGGATTCTTCAAAAAGCGGGCACGAAGGATATCGGAAGGAACCTAAAAAGAAAAAACCGATTGAGCTTGGACGAGGTTTCTTGACGGATGCGATCAATCAAATCGCTCGTGTGACTCCTTGGATTGTCGCTTTAGTGATCATCTTCTATCTGTATCGTCGACAACGATTCAACCGCATGCAGTGGTCATTTCCACCAAGGCATCAACCAAAACGAACCGCTTTATCGCTAACGCTAACGCCTGAAGTCCAGTCCTCATCAGAAGACAGTATTCTTGATTCAAAAATTCGTGAAGCAGTGCGCGCGTTCAATCGGTCACTTGCTCCAGCGCAACAGCGACGGACACATGAGACGCTGACGGAGTGGTTAACACGTTTAGAGGTCACGGTTCCGTATGAGATGTATCAGCTCGTTCGGTATGCCGACGTGGCAGAACAGACACTTGATCCTTCTCGACGGACTGTTTTCCTTGAACAGCTTAAGCAAAATCAGACACGGCTCGTGTAATCAGCCGTGTCTTTTTTGGTGTCCGCGATATTTATTGAGAGCGAGCATGTTCAACAGGAACAACACTGCACCATAGAGGAATAATCCAAGCCAGTACGGCCAGATGCTTGACCAACCGTTGCCGTAGACGAGCACCTCCTTGATCGCGCTCGCTCCGTAGAAAATCGGGGTGATATATCCGATGTTACCGAGTCCATACGGGATTAAATCAAGCGGAATCAAGCCCGAGAAGAAAATCTGCGGAATGATCGTAAAGGGAATCAACTGGACGACTTGTAATTCAGACTGAGCAAAGATTGAAATCGTTGCGCCGAACAAGACTGCGACGACGGCAAGTCCAAGCATCGTCAGAAAGACCCAGATGATCGAGCCTTCAGATGGTAAGTCAAGAACGGTCGTCGCGTACAGGACGACAAGAATTGCCTGGATGGAAGCGAAGACGCTATAGCCGAGCGTATAGCCGAAGATGACGTCGGTTTGGCGAATTGGTGTCATCATCAATCGCTCGAGCGTGCCGCCACTGCGTTCCTTGACGAGTGCCATTGCCGATAAGATAAAGACGAAAAAGAAGGAGAACAAGGATAAAAAGACGAAACCAAGCGCATCAAACGTCGATTGATCGACATTTCCGTAAAGATAGTTCGTCTCGAGTTGCATCGTCGGTTGCAGGGATGCCAATCCAGCTTGAATCTCACGTAACGCTTTTGAACTTTTCGTTGAAGGTTCGCGGAGGTTCAACGCTAGCTGATTGTCTTTCATATCTAAGACGACGTCGACCGTTTCATGATCCTTTAGATAGGCGTCAGCATCGCTGCCGTTATATGTTTTAATCGACAGATCCTGTTTTTCGATCGCTTGCGAGACTGGAGCCGGTACATCTTGACTGATAGCGACGACAGGCGTGTAATCATCGTTTCCAAGTAGGAAATAGATCAAGGTGAAGATTAGTAATGGAGCAAGCAAAATCAGTCCGACGCTTCGTTTATCGTTCAACGTTTGACGGATGACCCGTCGTGCGAGTTGCCACATTACGTCACGTCCTTTCCAGCTAGCAGGAACAGTTCCTCGACCTGACCGTTTTCAGTCTGCGCAAGTAAACGGTCGAGCGGATCGTAGGCGATGATCCGACCGTTATAGATCAGTGCTGCCCGGTCGCATTCGTTGATTTCATCCATGACATGGGTCGAAACGACGATCGTCGTGCCTTGCGTACGGATCGCTTGGAATTGATTCCAAATCTGGCGACGTAACACGGGATCGATCCCGACGGTCGGCTCATCCAGAAATAGGACGCTAGGGCGATGCAGGATCGAGATGGCGAGGGACAATCGTTTCTTCATCCCGCCGGAATAATGGCGAACGAGCTTTTTTCGATCATTCGTTAAATCGACGAGTGTCAATACCTCGTCGATTCGTTTTGCTAAATCCTGACGGGACATATTGTATAAGGAACCGAAAAATTGCAGGTTCGCAAGGCCAGATAAATCCTCGTATAAGGCATCGTTTTGTGGCATGAAACCAATCTGCGATAACATCTTGAAATTTGGTATCGAAGTGTCGCCAATCTGAATCGAACCTGCGTCTGCTTGGATTGCACCAATCATTAAACGAATCAATGTCGTCTTTCCGGAACCTGACGGACCGAGCAAACCACAAATTTCACCGGACGGAATCAAAAGATCAATCTGTTGGAGGACGTTCTGTTGATGAAATGATTTTGATACACCTTGTAATCGTAGATCCATCGTATTCTCCCTCCTTTTATGAAATAATTATTGAACAACGTGTTGATTAATTTCATTATAAAAGGGAGAGAAACTGGGAGCAATGACCAGTTAACGTTCATCTGTCGCTTAAGCGACACATCTCGATAAAATGTTGAAGAAAGAGGCGATTTCGATGAAAAAACAGGATTTACGCGTTATCCGGACCGACCGGAGGATACGCGAGACGTTCCTTCAGCTGATCGACGAAGTTGGATTTGACGCCGTGACAATTAAGTTGTTGACGGAACGGGCGGAAGTCAATCGCGGGACGTTCTACCATCATTACGCGGATAAATACGAACTGCTCGAGCGGATGACGAATGAGGTTTTTGAAAAGATCGAAGCGACGTTCGAACGCGAGATTCCATTCGTCCTGATCAACAAAACGGAGGACTCACCATACCGACGAATCATCCCGTTTCTAACGTTTCTTTATGAACACCGGACGCTGATGCGGATCTTACTCAGTCCGACGAGTGATGGGATGTTTCGGAAGCGAGTCCGTGATTACATGCAACAGATTCTGTTCTCGGGACTACCGGAACAAGGAGAACGGCTTGTTCCAGAAAATTATCTCATTGCCTATCTCTCAGCCGCCCATCTCGGTGTCATCGAATCCTGGTTGAGCCACCCAAACGAGACATCACCGGATGAAATTGCGCGAATCATCTTTACGATTTCGATGGAAGGACCGTTTCGAGCAGCGGGGTTCCGGCGATGAGTCTTGAGCAAGTCTTAGAAAAAGTCGTCGTTTGTTTGCAGCAAGAACGGATTCATTTTGGTATCGGTGGTTCATTATTGTTGGCGCAGCATGGACTACCAGTTGTACCGCGCGACATCGATCTCGTCGTCGCGTTAGCGGACGCCGAACGAGCAGTCCAACTGTTGGCGGACATGGGGACTGTCGTCGAACAAGACAAGACGTCACTTTACGCGACGGAAGTGTTCCAAGAATTTATCATTGAAGGAATCGATATCGATTTGATGAGCGGACTGCAGATTCGTCATGGCGAGGGCGTGTTCATCTATCCGTTTGATGAACAATCAATCGATTCAGCTGGACGTCCGTTCATGTCACTCGTTGATTGGTATGTCATTTATCAACTGATTCCAGGACGAGAACAAAAGGTCGCGATGATTGAAGACGTATTTATGAAACAGGAAGTCGACCGTAAGCGTCTCGAACAACTGAGAAGCCTCGTTCTTCCGCAAGTCGTAAGAAATCGGATAGATCAATGGCTGAATTGACCTATAAGTCGCGTAATAAGACGACTTCGTTCGTTGCTGATAAGTAAGCGTGGTTCGAGTCAAGCAAACCACAGAGAACATAGTGGTCAAGTGCCCGGTCGAAGACATAATACGGTTTCAATGTCAGGTAAGGCATGAGTGCGTGACGTATGACTTTTTCCGGAACGCTATCAGGCAATCCTTGTGTCGAGTCATTATAGAGATCAATAAATGCTTCGTTATCAACGATTAGGCTGACTTCGTAAGTATCTTCCATCAGGAGAATCGTCAAACGACGTTTGTAAGCGAGATTTATATCGTCACGAGTCCGGCGTACTACTACGTTAATGAATGGGAAATCCCGATTGATTTCTTGAATCGTCCACGCTCCGGACTCCTCTGGATACTCGGCAGCGATGAGGTCTACAGCAATCGACTGACAGGTTTCCAGCATCTCGTCAGTCAACGGTCGGTAATCCGGATGTGGCGTTTGAGCTTCGGCATCGCGTGCCGTGACGGTGTCTCGCCGCTTAATCAATTTGCGCGTATAGGAGAACGTGGACGGTTTTTCCCATGTTACGATCTCGTTCATGGCAACGGACGAAGTTTCGGGATTACTTAGAGGATACGTGCGCAAGCCGTCTTGAGAAACAAAGATTTCTTCAATTGCATATGCTAGTTTGTGTTGGTGTTCGTTAGGAACTGAAAAACTCCGGAACTGTTGCGAGATGATGGGAGCCGTTTGTTCAAGGGATAATGTGAACAGTTCAGTCAGATACTTGTTACTCAGCGCGGGGGTTCCATAGACACTGAAAGAATCGAGCGCTCCTTCATTCGTTAGCTCAAGCGATATGAACAGACCGGGGAAGAGGCGAATCCCGTGATGACAGTTGACATACTGATACAGGGAATCTTGATGCGTAAGGAACATGAACTGCTTCTCGAACGTCATTCCTAATTCTTGCTCAAGCCATGCAATCCGAATGTCTAAATCACGTAAATCCTCTGGAAGAGAATGAATCGTGACAGTGCCATTTTTGTGGATCGAAGTCGTTCGTTTTGTAGCCGTATCGACTTGGATCTCTATCGTACCGTCTGGATAATTCTCATCTTCAGACCAAGGACCGTGATTGATGGGGAACCAACACGTCTCAAGCGAATATTGCGTTTCACCATGAATTTTTTCACGGCGATAGAAGGTCTCATGTAAGACATAATCGTTCAGTTGATATTTGTCTTGGATATGGGAGATTAAATCTTTCGTTAATGGATGCAACTCGTTCACTCCTTCGTATCTAACTTCACTTTATAGATCACGTAATAAAACGATCTCATTTGTTGCTGGTAAGTAGGCATGGTTCGAGTCAAGCAAACCACAAAGAACGTAGTGACCTTTTGAGACATCGAACACATAACGCGGCGTGAGCAAAAGGTACGGACGTAATGCATTGAAAATGATATCTTGCTGATCATCTTCGAGCTTCGGTGGAGTAACGGATGCGAGCGCGGTATGGAGTTCCTGATCGTCGGTCAAGCTAATCCAGTCAAGCGTCTTTTCATCAAGGAGAATCGTGATGCGTCTTTGCTGATCAACATAGGACGTCGGATTCGCGCGAGATAATTTGACAGCAAGGTTGGGGTGTTGCCGGTAGATATGACGAATCATCCATTGTCCGGATTCACTGGGGTAGACGTTTTGGACGATTTCTTGAATCGCGTTTCGACAGGCGTTCACCGTCTCTTGCTGGATCGGACGAAAATCAGGATGTTCGGTCTGCATGATCGCATCCTCTGCTGTCACGCTTGCTGCTGATTGGAAAGGATGGCGTTTGAGAATTGAAGTTGACGGATTTGCCCACGTTAAGATGTCATTTCGATCAAATGATGACGTGAAATCCAGTTTACTAGGCACAAGGATAGATCCTTCTTGCGTCACGATCGTCTCGACGACAGTATGCGCGTATTGATGTCCTGGTTTTGTATAGGAGAACCACTTTATTTGTTGTTTAGCTAGCGAGTCGATGTCCTCGAGCGTTAAAGCGAAAGGTTCCTGTTTCACATGATGATCACTCGGATGAGGACCGTATAGGAACAACTCATCGAGTTGACCATTTTCCGTTAACGTTAAGTGAATGAAACAACCGGGAGACAGCCGAATCCCTTCGTGACAACTCATATAACTGAAAAAAGTGTCGTTTTCTTCTTCGAGCATGAAATGCGTACCATGGATCATATCGGTCTCTGATTCGATCCAAGCGATCCGAGTGGTTGGATCACGTAAATCGTCAGGCACGGAATGAATCGAGTTCAGACCGTGTAAGGATAACGTCGTCGTTCGTTTCGTAACAGGGTCAATTGTAATCTGCACGGTTCCTTCAGGAAGCATCGTGCCATCCTCTTCCTCGATAACCGATGCACCTCGCGGAATCCAAAACGTTTCAAAAGAGTAAACGGTTTGGTAGTTCAGTTTGTGTCGAGCGTAGGACGATTCATAGAGTACATAATCGGTTAACTGATATTTCTCGAGCATGTATTTAGTTAGTTGTTTTGTTAGGGCATGCAAGCTGTTCACTCCTTTTTTGTATGTCCTCCGTGTCGTCAATCAAGGTTGGAATAACGAAGTCGGGTAAGGTATTAAACAGGCGATCGGCCGTCTCAAAAAACGGTTGATTCGAGACAACATTCACGACATCTGCATCGTAGCTGAACGCAAAGATAGACATGTTTTCCTGCATGGAGACGATGACCGTTTTTTCTGGTCTTTCGGAGTAGTAGTGCGTTCGGTATTCAATCAGGAAGACATTTGGTTTGGTCGACCAGATGACAAGATCATTCCAACTCGCGTGGGAATGTAAGTAAGAATACAGGTGTTGAAAATCGGTAACATGCTTCAGTTCAGCGACGATGAAACGTTTGTCCGCAAGTGGTGTTAAATCATTATATGTAATTGAACAAAAGCGACATAACGCTTCAAACTCTTCTTCGTCATAACGATTCACCTCTACACAGACGAATAGTGGGAAAGCTTGTAATCGATGAAACCACTGCTCAAGAAATGAACTTTCAAACGAGGAGGATTCATCGTCTGGATTCGTAAAGATGCTAAAAGCTGACGAGTAGTCTTGTTCGATGACGAAGCGCAAATTATCAGGGTCTGAAAAATCATTTGGAATCAATTGAAGATCATCATCGTAATAATAAGGCATGTACTCAAATGTTAATTGCAACATATTCACCTCTGTTTCGTACGTTCAGTGTAACGTGAATCCCTTCATAATGAAGGGGAATTGAAAATTATTACATAATTGTAAGGGTTCAAAAAATAGTGAATGCATTATTATAGTAGAATAAATATAAAAGAACCATCGAAATATAGGAGGAAACAAAAGTGTCAGAATTTAATCTAGCTATGAACGTGTTATTCGGAAGTGTCCATCTCATCCTCATGGCGATGGCTGTTCCATCGATCATCTACGCGCTTTATCTATTACGAAAAATTGCTAATAAATGATTGCAGGGATTTATTGGTAATAAAAAGAAGGTAGTTAAAGTACCTATGCATTATTTAAAGGAGGCGATGACATGTCATTTTGGACATGGTTTGCAATCTTATTTGTGATAGCGGTTAGTGTCTACGCATCTTCTCAACCAAAACGTTCGAAGAAATAACAAAGGCGTGACTTCCATTGTGGAAGCGCGCCTTTTTGTTTGTTCAGTTTTGCGTATCGAGCCAAGCGATCGCGTCCGTTAAGTCGTCGGCAATATAGTCGACGTTTGCTTGTTCCACCCGGTCAGCGTAATCACGAATGGAGCTCTCTCCGGCACCGGTTCGGACTAAGATTTTGATACACCCGGCGTGCGCAGCTGCCACCATATCACTCCACCGGTCCCCGATGACGACACATTGATCGAGTCGGAGATCGTGTTTTGCTTGTGCTTGCCTTAATAATTCAGGTGATGGTTTGCGACAAGTGCAGCAATCTTCCGCTGCATGCGGACAAATCAGCATATCATCAAAGCCGAAGCTCAGTAATTCTGTCCGAAAATCCTCTTCACGGGCAAATCCTTTTGAGATACCAGGTTGATTCGTGAACGCAATCAGTAAAATCCCTTGATTACGTAAGCGTTCGATTAGTGAAGGAATATATGGAAATAACGCAAACGTTCCAGGGTAGTGGACGGTAGCATCTCCACCAATCGTTCCGTCTCGGTCAAGAAATATTGCCTGAATAGAATTCATGTGTACAACTCCTTAGTTTACGAAGCATCTTTTAGTTCTTGATTCGGTTGGACACGTGCTGCCAGTTGAGCTGGGATGAAGGCGGCGATGACACCGAACAAAATCGGTAAGGCAAGCGATACGCCAACCAATAATGGTTCATTCCATGGAACGAGGTCATACAAGACATAAATCGTCGAATAGGCAACGATCAGTCCAATGATGCCGGAAATTAAACCGACGAGGAAGCCTTCAAGGACGATCAACTGACGGATCGCTCTGTTCGTCCAGCCGAGCGCTTTTAAGACGGCGAGTGAGGCGCGGCGATCGGTGACGTTTTGCCACATAATTTCACCCGTCGTCAAAATAGCGATTGTGATTGCAACGCCCATCGTCACGTAATGCATCGGACCGACTTGCAAGGCAACGAATTGTCCGAGCCATGATGTATAAAGCACTCCTTGTAAATGGAACGTTACGAATAAGAAGAACGTCAGCAGAGCCGTTGGAAGAGCGATTGAGAGAACGGACAGGCTATTACGCTTCCATTTCCCGATCAGTTCCTTTAGCGCCAATGTCACGGTCGAACGAAGCTTTAGTCCGACACGAGCCGCCTTTGCATACTCGCCTGTTTTGATCGCTTCGTACGGCGAGATCCGGCGAATCGTCCACGCCGACCAAGTGGCGCCGGCGAGGTAGATAACGAGACTAAACAGCGCGATCCAGAGGAGGCTCCAGCCGTTCATCGCTTCATTACGGACATACGAGAAGATGCCTTCGACAATCAAGGCGATCGTCGAGACGAATCCAGCGAGGATCGCCGCCTCGATCAAAACGATTTTGTAGAGATCCTTCGTCCGCCAGCCGAGTGCGAGTAAAACAGCGAATTCTTTCCGGCGGGCGAGCATTGAGACGTAGCTCGTCGCGAGGACATAGACGATGGCGACGGCAAGCATCGCGAAGATGACACCGGAGAACCCGACGCTCGTCTCGCGGAAGATTGTCATCGCAGCACCGATGTGGATCCAAGGTTGTTCAATCCAACCGAGCGTCTTCCCGTCATCGATCACCTTCGTGACGACCGGTTGAGGAGAGGAACCTTTGGTGATCGTAGCGATGAGACCGGTTTCTCGCTCGATTTGTTGCTTCACGTCTTGGAGTAATTGTTCGGACTTCTCACCCATCTGTTTGGCACCACTGATTTTTAAACGGATGGACGAAATGGATTGTTTTCCGTTGATCAGTTGAGCGGCGTTTAAGGTCGTTAAAATATTCGGTGAACCCGTCAATAGGTCAACCGGGTTATTCGATGAATTGATGGTAGGTGACGGATTGATCGGCTTTCCTGTTGCATCAAGGACCAGATTAGCGGTCGCCGGGCGATACGTTTCTAACGGTAGTTCATTCAACGGATCTTTGGATACTGTGATTTTTTTCGGGTCAAACAATCCGATGACATCAAAGTCGACGGTTGGAGTAAGTTCAGATACTTCTTTCGTGTCTGTATCTTTGACTTTCATCTTGCTGAACTGGACGGGACGGTATCCTTTTGAGGGGAGGATGGGAATATCAAAAAGCGATTGATCAGTTTGAAGCGTCTCGCTGTTCAACGAGTAGGCTTGACTCCATCGCTTCGGAAACGGGCTATCGGTTGCAGTATAGTTTAAAGCTCCCGTCCGGTAGAGTAGCTGTCCAGATGAGGTGACTTCAAGTTCTTTTCGTTTCACGGAATCTGGTTTTGCTAAAGCATTGAACAACAGTGAATCTAGACGTTTTGCGGAAATACGTTTCGTTTCGAGTGTTTTACTTTTAATCGTTACTAAATAATCCTGTAGTTCTGATTGCTGTTGGAGGCGGTCGATCGTCTCCGTCTGTTGTTGTTCCGTTTTAAATGGTAAATCAAGCCGTTCGATTTTAAAGTCGGTATATCCCGCATCTGAAGTATTCGGATTGATGAGGATCGGTAACGTAAAACCGTTAACGACATTAGATGTCGGATTTGCTTGGTCCGTCTCTTCGAAATAACGGGATGTGGGACTTTTCTTGACGCTTTTATCGAGACCGACGAGGCGTGCTTCTTGTTCCGGGTCGATTGCGACAATCATCGCCATCTTCGAAGGGTTGATATCCTCGACGAAGAAGTTATCGAGGTTTGGGATGCGTAATTCAGAAGAGACGTCACTCTTGATGGCATGGATGTTGGTCGTGAAGAGCTTCTCCTTCTTCAATCCGGAATCACTGTACTCCGTGCGAGAAATGCGATAGAACCCAGGGGCTTTCGGAGCTGTCATCTGATCTTTGATGGTTAGACCGATATTGGCATATCCTATCACCGCTACTGGCGCGGCAATGTCCACATCCTCGATCTGTTTGATTTTTTCATACTGTGCGAAAGAAATACCACCTGTAATACTGTTTAAGTAGTTGGGCTCCAGCAAATCATTCGACTCCGTCGACATCTGACTGCCTTTCGGTCGAACGACGATATCATACGCGGACGACCATTTCTTTTGTAACGTCTGCTCGACCGTACCCTGACTTGAATCGGTCAAGTTGAACATCAGACTGAGTCCAGCGCTGATGATGAGCGCACCGACGAGCGTCAAAATGAATTTTCCACGTTGCCGGCGCCACTGGTTTAAGACAAAATGAAACATCGTCATTCCTCCTTTTATGGAGTAAAAGCTACGAAAAACGGATGAGACTGTTCATCTAAGATATGTATGATTCGTTCGCTGAAGTTCGACCACGTTACGCGTCGTAACACTTCTTCGAGCGGGAAAAAACCGACTGCTAAACTTTCGCTGCTCGTCTGCGGTTGACCACCAATCGCTTTTGCAAGCCAACAGGTCGCACAGACATTCGCCTCGAGATTTTGATAGATGCCGCAAAATTTCACGATTTCAATCTCAATTCCAGACTCTTCTTTGACTTCGCGAATGATACCGTCAGCTGCACTTTCCCCAGGCTCGACGATGCCACCCGGAAACTCCCAACCGCGATCTGGTCCTTGGATCAAAAGAATCTCGTTTTGGTCATTCAAGACGACCGCTCCAGCTGATAACGAATAAATCGATGTCGGTAACATAGACTTCCTCCTGTGAAGAGAGGGACAACGCCTGTTGCCCCTCCGCCAAATATTAAGATGCATCTTTCAGTTCTTGATACGGTTGAACACGTGCTGCCAGTTGTGCTGGGATGAAGGCTGCAATGACACCGAACAGAATCGGTAGGGCGAGCGATACGCCAATCAATAACGGCTCATTCCAGGGAACAAGATCGTATAAAACGTAAATCGTCGAGTAGGCGACAATCATCCCAATGACTCCGGAGATGAGACCGACGAGGAAACCTTCAAGGACAATCAATTGACGGATCGCACCGTTCGTCCAGCCGAGTGCTTTTAGGACGGCGAGTGAGGCGCGGCGATCGGTGACGTTTTGCCACATGATCTCTCCCGTCGTCAAAATAGCGATCGTGATGGCAACACCCATCGTCACGTAATGCATCGGACCGACTTGCAGGGCAACGAACTGACCGAGCCACGAAGTGTAAAGAACACCCTGTAAATGGAACGTCACGAACAGGAAAAAGGTCAAGAGAGCTGTCGGTAAAGCAATCGAGAGGACCGACAAACTGTTTCGTTTCCATTTCCCGATCAGTTCCTTTAGTGCGAGTGTCGCGGTCGAACGAAGTTTCAGTCCGACGCGAGCTGCTTTCGCGTATTCGCCGGTTTTGATCGCTTCATAAGGTGATATGCGACGGATCGTCCACGCCGACCAGGTCGCGCCAGCCAGGTAAATGACGAGACTGAACAGCGCGATCCAAAGGAGGCTCCAACCGTTCATCGCTTCATTACGGACATATGAGAAGATTCCTTCGACAATCAAGGCAACCGTAGAGACGAATCCGGCGAGGATTGAAGCCTCGATCAAGACAATTTTATAGAGATCCTTCGTCCGCCAGCCGAGTGCGAGTAAAACAGCGAATTCTTTTCTGCGCGCGAGCATCGAAACATAACTCGTCGCGAGGACATAAACGATGGCGACGGCGAGCATCGCGAAGATGACGCCTGAAAAACCGACACTCGTCTCGCGGAAGATCGTCATCGCAGCACCGATATGAACCCATGGTTGTTCGATCCAACCGAGTGTTTTGCCTTGTTCGACGACTTTCGTGACGACCGGTTGTGGGGAAGAACCCTTAGTGATCGTAGCGACAAGACCAGGATCTCTCTCGATGGTTGCTTTGATTTGTTGTAAGAGCTGATCTGACTTTTCGCTGAGTGTTTCGCCACCTTTAATTTTTAGACGAATCGATGAGATCGATTTGTTGCCTCGATATTGCTGTGCACTGTCTAGAGTCGTCAACATATTCGGTGAGTTAGTCAGTAATCCGACTGGGTCGCCTGAAGTATTGATAGATTTAGCTGGATTGATTGGTTTTCTGTTTGCATCTAAGACCAGATCAGCTGAAGAAGGGCGATATGTTTCCATCGGTAACTCATTAAGTGGATCTTTTGATACACGAATTTTGTTAGGATCATAAAGTCCAATGACATTCATTGAAAAGCCGGGAGAATAATAAATATCATTTCCGCTACCCATAGTGTCTTTTACTTTTTTTTCTAACGAATGCGTGGAACGATATCCGGTTTTAGGTAAAGCGTTCGTATCCTTTAAAAATGGATTCGTGACTTGAATTTTCTGACTCTCAACTTGGTAGGCATTTGACCAACGCGCGGCAAACGGACTTTTTTCAGATTGGTACGTTAGCGGTCCAGTCGTGATTTCGAGTTGTAAGTAATCAGAAATCGTTGCATCATCTAATCGTGATGATTGAGTATTTTTGGTTGGAGTATTCGTTAAAGTGCTAAAAAATTTTTGCTCAACATCTTTTGAAGAAATCTTAAATTTTTTGATTGTTTTACCTGGAATCTCATTCAGCATCTCAAACGCAGGTGTAAAATCCTTTGGAATCTTTGAATAAAATGTATCTTGTTGTTTTTGTGTATCGAATGGAACATCTAGTCGTTCGATTGAATACTGAAAAGTCCCTTGATTAAATGAATTTGGATTTAAAAGAATCGGAATGGTATTTGGATTTGCTTTTTCGGTAGCTTTATCATTTTTAGTAAAATAGCGACTATTTCCTTTTGAAGGAATGATGCTACGGTCAAGAGCCACTAACTTGGCTTCAGCTTCAGGATCAATTGCTACAAGCAAGCTGAATGTCCGAGGATAGATGATTCGCGACGTGGACTTAGTTGTAAAGACTCCTGGTATATCAGCAACACGTGCGTTTTGATTGCCATTGACACTATAAACGGCTTCGTCGCTTAGGATTTTTTCCCCGAAACCGTTAGGTGATGTCAGCGTTTCTCTCAAACGGTAAAAGCCAGGTTTATCGGGAACGTCCCATTGCTCATCAACGCGTAAGCCAAGTTTGACATAACCCATCACGGCGACGGGTGCAGCAATTGCAATGTCCTGCATTTTCTTGATGGTTTCGTATTGTTTGAAGGAAATTCCACCATCAATCCCATTTAAATAGTTCGGTTCAAGTAAATCATTCGACTCACTTGCAAGCTGACTTCCTTTCGGTCGCACGACGATGTCATAGGCAGACGACCATTTTTTTTGTAATGTTTGTTCAACCGTCCCTTGACTCGAATCGGTCAAGTTGAACATCAAACTGAGTCCGGCACTGATGATGAGGGCACCGATGAGCGTCAGAATGAATTTCCCTCGCTGCCGGCGCCAGTGATTGATGACGAAACGAAGCATATGTAGTCTCCTTTGCTTGTTATTGGGAGAGCTGCGTCTTTAAATAACACGCAAGATCTTGTTCGAAATGGTGAATCGCTTGTGCATCGAGTGCTTCTACTTCTGCTTGCGCCGCGTAGCGGGTGACGAAGTAAGGGGAGAGTGGCGTCACCAGATGAATGCGCTCCGTCCAGTCTGTCAACGATTCATGGCTTCGCCGCTTGAGGGCACGTGGTAAGCGTTGATTAAAATCAAATAGCATCAGGCGCAATGATTCTTCAGGCGGAGTAAGCATCGATTGAAGGTTTGTTTGTTGGACATAACTTTCAGGAGATGGTTGGACCCAATGGTTTGCTTCACTTTCAGATTCTCGTGATTGTGATGAACGTCGCCGCCGACGAAGAATCCGGTATGCTACGAAAGCAACGAGTACAAGTACAGCGGTGAAGAATAGAATGTTGTTGGAGGATGTGCCTTCTACAACATTCAAAATAGAAAATGGAGGAAGATCCTTTACTTTTCGACCGCGTGGTGTGCCTCCCGTATTTTTACTTTTTTCATCGGACGTTCCCAGATAGACGCCGTCTTCTTTTTCATCAATTTTGTCATCGAAATTACAACTGTTTTTTGTGAAGAATAAATTGGATAAGTCGTTATGATTACATCCCCGCACGATCGTCGTCTCCTGTTCCGAGAAGTCCGCATTCTGAAACGCTTCATACGCGGACTGCGTCGATACCGACAGCAACAGAAAAACGACAATTGAGCCGATGAAGCTCGTGATTAATTTGGCACGAAACGTGTGCAACGCGAGACACCTCCTCATTAACAATACTTAGACACTTTGCACCGTACGCTTCCGGCGATCTTCAACGATTCGTCCATCCTGCATGAAGAGAATCCGGTCAGCACGTTCGGCGAGTTCTAGGTCATGTGTGACAAATAAAACGCCACATTTGGCTTCACGATGCAGCTCTAGTAACAGCTCGAAGATTGCGTCACCGGTCACGGAATCGAGATTACCGGTCGGCTCGTCCGCGAGAATCCATTGCGGATGGTGAAGCAAGGCACGGGCGATCGCGACCCGTTGTTGTTGTCCACCGGATAATTGAGCCGGTAAAGCATTCCGTTTATCGTCGAGTCCAACCCGTTCGAGCAACTCGAGAATCCGCTCCTCTTGATTAAAGGATGTCTTTTGCTTTAACAAGGCGACCTTTAAGTTCTCAGATACCGTCAGTGCCGGTAATAAGTGAAACTGCTGGAAGATGAATCCGATCTCTTGCGAGCGAAATTGCGATAACCGTTTGTTCTTCCAAGACGTGATGTCCTGTCCGTCATAAAGAATCTGACCGGACGTCGGGCGATCGAGTGAACCAAGGAGACTCAGGAACGTTGATTTTCCAGACCCGGATGGACCGACGAGTGCCGTCACCTCACTTTGCGAAAACTGACCGTTTAGTTGATGCAAGACGTCGGTCCGGACACCGCTTCGTTCGAATGTATGCGAAATATCTTGAAAAGTAATATCCATATGACCACTCCTTTTACATAATTTGGTTATGTTCAGTGTATTATTTTTAGAAAATTTTGTCTATTGCGTTTTTATTTCTGACCCAACCACTTTTTTTACATTTGTTCATAGTTGGTTCATAACTTCTCCTTATGATCGGATTAACACCAATCAAGGGAGGCATTTAACATGAAACGAACACGCAAGAAATGGTTATGGATCAGTGGAGGGGTCATCCTGGTACTCCTATTAATCGGTTCCACGCTCTTTTTAGGACGAGGAGAAGCACAAGGAACGAAGGAGGTCGTCGAGTCGAAGACATTAAAAACATTCTTCTACTTTTCAGGCACGCTTGAAGCGAAAGATCGACAGACGGTCATCAGTGATCGTGATGTCCGCGTCACCGACGTTCGCTTTGAAGAAGGGGATACCGTCAAATCAGGTCAAACGATCATCAGCGTCGAAGGAGGAGAAGATGTAAAGGCACCTCGCTCCGGACAACTCGTTCGTCTTGACGTCGCGGAAGGCGAAGCCTATGCCCCGAATACCGTCCTCTTCGTTGTTGCAGACAACAAAGAGTTGATCGCTCGTCTGAAAATTGATGAACAAGATATCGAACGGATTAAAGTTGAAGATGCGATTGAACTACAGACGGATGCATCTGATAAAACCATCAACGGGAAGGTCGAATCGATTAGTCCGGAAGCTGTGACGGAAAATGGAAGTACGTATTTCAATGCAAAGGTATCGATACCGAGCTCGTCAAACTGGTTACCCGGCATGACGGTCGAGGGACGTTTACCATATCAACTCGCACAAGATGTACCTGTCTTATCGCTCGATGTCATTTCGTATTCGAAGTCGGATCGTCCGTATGTGTATGTGAAAAAAGACGGGGAAACGACTCGTCAATACATCGAGACGGGCGTGACGGACGGACAGGATATTGAAATCAAGTACGGATTGTCCGCCGGAGACGAAGTCTTCCTGCCGAGTGAAGACGGTGGTTCCGGTCTTCTTCCGACCCCACCAGGAGGTGCGTCCTGATGCCGGTCGTTGACTTGCAAGAAATCCAAAAATCTTACGGCGAAGGAACCAATCGTCACATCGTCCTCGATCGAGTATCGCTGACGATCGAGGCTGGTGAATATGTGACGATCCTCGGACCTTCGGGTTCAGGAAAATCAACGCTGATGAACATCATCGGATGCCTCGATGTCGCTTCAAACGGCGTCTATCGCTTGCAGGAGCAGCTCGTCCACGATCTATCCGAGGATCAGCTAGCGACGATCCGCAATGAAGAAATTGGCTTCATCTTTCAACAGTTCCAGTTGCTACCGCGCATGAGCGTCCTACAAAACGTCGAATTACCGCTCATCTATGCCGGCGTCTCGCGCAAAGAGCGCCGCGCACGATCGCTTGAGCTCCTGGAACGTGTCGGATTGACAGATAAAGCCGATGCCTTACCAAGTCAACTGTCCGGTGGTCAACAACAACGGGTTGCGATTGCCCGGGCGCTCGTGACGCGACCGACGATCTTACTCGCCGATGAGCCGACCGGAGCGCTCGATCAAAAGACAGGGAAACAAATCATGGAGTTGTTCGAGAGCCTCTCAGAGGAAGGGAAGACGATCATCATGATCACACACGATGTCAATATTGCTAAGCAAGCCCGCCGGATCATCCGGATCGAGGATGGTCAGGTGACGGAGGTGACGACATGATTCGCGAAACGTTACGGATGGCATGGTCGAATATCTGGCATCATAAGATGCGGTCGTTCTTGACGACGCTTGGTGTCATCATCGGTGTCGCATCGATCATCGCCTTGATTTCGATCGTCAACGGCGCGACGGCCTCAATCAACGAAGAGGTCGCGTCGTTCGGTGCCAATAAATTAACGGTCCAAACGACAGAGACACCGTTGAAAGAAGGATTATCACCTGCACAACTGGAAGAGTTAAACACGATTAAAGGAACACGCGGTGTCTCACCGACCGTTTCGACGGTCCGGGACGTCCGTGTCGAAAATCACACGCTCGACCAAGTGACGATCGAAGGACGAAACCACATCTATTACCGGGAATCAGAAGATGTCCCGCAAGGACGTGGTATCGTCATCAGTGATGTGAAACAACAGACGCATGTCGCCGTCGTCAGTCCGTCCGTCGCCCGGACGCTCTATCCGGGTCAGGTCGCGATCGGTAAGACGATCAAGCTCGATGGACTCGATTACCGGATCGTCGGTGTCAGTGACGCGGATGGCGATCAAATCGTCATTCCCTATACGACAGCCCTGCGGACGCTTGGGGTGACAGCCGTTAAGCAAGTGGATGTCTTCAAGACGGACGCGGCAGACGTCGCGACCGTCAAACGGGATGTCTCGGCAAAGGTGTATCAATTCTATAACGGACGCGACGATACGTATGACGTCGTCAGCTTGGATGAAGCACTCGATTCGATTGACCAAATCAATACGATGCTCTCGCTCCTGTTGACGGGTATTGCGTCGATTTCCTTGATCGTCGGCGGAATCGGTATCATGAACATGATGCTCGTCTCGGTCACAGAACGGACGACGGAGATTGGCTTGCGAAAAGCACTCGGTGCGAAACCACGTACGATCCGCCTACAGTTCCTCTTGGAATCGATCTTGCTGTCCTTGATGGGTGGACTGATCGGGATTCTTGTCGGAGCGATGCTCGCATTTGGCGTCAGTTTGATGATTAGTACACCGTTTACACTCTCCGTGAGCACGATTCTGCTTGCCGCCGGATTTTCGATCGGTGTCGGCGTCTTGTTCGGTTATATGCCAGCGCGAAAGGCGTCCCGTTTGAATCCGATCGAAGCCTTACGAAATGTTTAAGTGAAGGAGGAGGACGATGGTAACGATTTTGATTGCCGAAGATGACCGGAATGTCCGTCTACTATTAGGTGAGACACTCCGGTCCGCCGGCTTTACGGTGATTGAAGCGAGAGACGGAAAAGACGCCCTCGATCAACTCGATCAGAAACACGTCGACCTCGTCGTGACGGATGTGATGATGCCGCACGTTTCAGGGATTGAACTGGTTGAACTGCTGCGTGAATTCGGGTACGAACAACCTGTCTTGATGTTGACAGTGCTGGATTCCTTTCAGGATAAGGAATCCGGATTCACGACCGGTGCCGATGATTATATGGTCAAGCCAGTTGATTTGGACGAGCTCTTACTGCGGATCCGAGCGCTGTTACGCCGGTCAAAGATCGTAGCAGCACAAGAATTAATCGTTAATTCCCTGCAACTACGGATGACGGATGCGACGGTCGTAACGCCTCGTGGTGAGATACCGTTGCCACAGAAGGAGTTTCAACTGCTCTATCGCTTGTTGGCACATCCGAAGCAGATTTTTACACGTCAGCAGTTGATGGACGAGATTTGGGGATATGATGTCGAGACCGACAGTCGGACGGTCGATGTCCACATCAAGCGATTGCGTGACAAGTTCAGCACTTATGATGATTTTACGATCGAGACGGTCTGGGGACTCGGTTATAAAGGAGTGATCCAGTGAAGCGCTTCATCCGCTCGATCTCCGGTCGCTTTTTCGTCATCCTATTCGGTTTGTTGTTACTTCCACTGCTGTTACCTTTCATCATGACGGTCTGGTTCCAGTTCCAAGAAATCGATCAAGATCTGAATAATCAATTGCAACAACGAACGGATCAGATTGAACGATTGATGCAAGACCAAAACCTGTCGTTCGCTGAAGCGAGTCAATACATGGATCAGTCTTTGATTCAAACGACACAATACACGTCGCTCAATCAAGTACAGTCATTATCGGCGTCAGAACGTAACCAGTTACAGCAAAAGGGTGAGATCACGATCGATGGAACATGGATCGAACCGTCGCGATATATCCGTCAGATGGAGACAGGATATCTCGTTTCGACACCGATTGCCGGGCAACGGATCCTTGACGGATTACGAGCGTCAGCTGGGATCGGTATCGCAATCACGATCGGCGTCGCCTTCATCCTGACCTGGCTCGCCGTCACGCTCGTGACACGACGGATTCGTCGCATCAGTGAAGCGGCAATTGAAGTGACGAACGGGAACTATGATGTCTCGATCACGGAAGGCGGAAATGATGAGGTCGCGCTCCTCGTTGAAAACTTCAACCACATGACCGAAGCACTGCGACGAAACGACCATCTTGCAAAGGATCTCGTCGCCTCGATCTCGCATGAGCTGAAGACACCGATTGCTTCGATTCAAGGATTTTCTAGGTTGTTACAGACAGAAGAAAATCTGAATAAACGGCAGCAGTACTTGACGATCATGGAGCAAGAGAGCACCCGTCTATCACGCTTGACTTCGAATCTGGTCCGCTTGTCGCGGCTTGATCATCAGACGATCATCGAGCGGAAACGGTATCGCCTCGACGAACAACTTCGGACGAGTCTTTTGTTACTGGAACGACAATGGACGGAGAAATCACTTCGACTGGAGCTCGATTTACCGGAAGTGTCCGTCGAGTGGGAAGAGGAACTGATGCAGCACGTCTGGCTCAATCTGCTGGAGAACGCGATTCGTTATTCGCCAGAATCGGGAGTGTTAGAAGTGACTTTGCATGAAGGAAAGAACATTCGTGTCACGATTCGCGATGAAGGACCAGGAATCGCGGAACAGGACTTACCGTACGTTTTCGATCGCTTTTATCAGGGCGAACAGTCACGAGCGAATGAAGGACATGGTCTTGGTTTATCAATCGTTAAACGAATCATCGATTTACATGACGGTGAGTTGACGATTAAGAATCATCCAGATCAAGGAGCAATCGTGACCGTTATGTTGATGGCGCACGAGACGCGAGAATGAAGACAGACGAAAAGGAGCGTGAACTTACACGGTTTTATCGTGAAGTGTGACGCTCCTTTAGTATGTGTTAGCTTAAGTTATTTGCATTGGTAAACCACTTCTCCCCATGTTCCGCGATGAAACGGTATTCCGCGCGGTAATGTGTGTCGTGACCCTCTTCTTTCATCTTGATGAAGGCAGCATCACCTTCCGCAGCTCTTTGATCAATCAACAGATACAGGACTTCGATGCGCAACAATAACATGGATCGCAGTTCGGAACGCGGTCCTTCATAGCCATACGCATCAAGGAACCGACTCACTCGCTTGGCGAAACGTGTGTCATCTTGCTCCGGTGAATAAGCAAGAACGGATCCGTCAGGTGCTTGTCGTCTGCTGCTAAGCGGAACGAACGTATAGAGCGTGTAGACGATGTCCCAAGCACGTGGACCGGGTGCTGCGAGGTCAAAGTCAATCACGCCACTCAGTTTTTGATTCTGAAAAATCGTATTGTAGACGGCAAAATCGTTGTGGCAGATGACTTCGTGTGGAGTCGGTGTATTGAGCAACGGTGCCCAGTCCGGTGAGACGTCGAAGTCGACTGTCGCGTCATGATACTGGCGCATCAGATGCGCAACATCGTCTAATATGTCGTCATGCCACATGTATGCTTTTAGCGGATAATCGGCCGTTTCGCCAGGGAGGAAGGTCAGGATCTCTCGATTTTGTTCGTCGATGCCGACGAAACGCGGAACACCGGATAGACGTTTAGCTTCTAAGTGGCATAATAACCGTTGGACGTTGTTGCTGTTCTCCTTTTGTGAGCGATAGACATGCTCACCTTTTTGATAGACAGCAGAGACATTTCCACCAGTCAGTCGTTGTTCTTCAGACATGAGTGTTCCTTCTTTCTTTTGTAATCGGTTACATATTCGCTGGTCTTTTTGAATGCGTTTATGAAGAAGCGGGTGGTCATTGCTGCGAGACGGGAGGCGACGATCAAAATACCGAAAGAAGGTCGAATCTCATGCGGGTGCTTTACACGCGATTGTCATGTTCTTCAATCAGTCAACATCTCATCGAAAAGAGCATCAAGCGACGGATCCGTGACATGGTCGAGGAATGTGTCAACGTCTTCCGTCGAACGAAGACGAACGATTTTGTCCGCTTCACTGGAAACTGGCGGCTCGATTCGTTGCCGCTGATAGATGTCGTGGTACGACGAGTCGCCACGAATCTCTCGTCCATCGCGTTTGGAGTGAGTCAGTCGGTCTGCAATTGTCACTTCGGGTAAATCGAACCAGACGAGGATCGAGCGGAACGTCGAACGAGAGAATGGATCTAATAATTGTTTCCGACCAATCCGCGAGGTGTTGGCATTACATAAGATAATCGTCTCGACGGAAGACGTGATTGCCTGTTCGATCAACCATCCCGTCAAGTCATGTTTGATCTGATTCGGTCCTTCTGTTGGAACGAGGTCCGGATAATGTTCGAGCAAAAAGCGTGCTTGAAGATCCTGATCGATGACAAGGCTTGCTGGTAGACGTTGAGCAAGCTGTCGTGCGAACGTCGTTTTCCCGGCATGGGTCGGTCCAATCGTCAACAGGACGGTCCTCATGACGTCAGTTGTTCTTCCGGTAAGCGATCGGCGAGAATCTGCGCGAGCCAATCTTCTTTCGCTCCGAAGCAAGGGGTCGTCCGTCCGATATGATAAAACGTACTGGCCAATGGTCCGGTGAAGTAGGTCGCATCCGGCATGCATAAGTAAATCGGACGATTCGTCGCGAGCGCAATCCCGAGTTCGACGTGGCTACTTTTTCCTGCTGGTAACACGAGCACGAAGGCGTCCGCTTGTTGTACGGCTTCGAATTCAGCAAGACCAATCTTTCGTAATGCTTCGGGATCCTCTGCCCGATTGTTCATCGTCCAGTCATATGTTAAATCGTGTCCACGCAAGCGGAGTTCATCGCGGAGCCAGCGGACGGTCAACGTGTGATCAAAGCGAGAAGCGATATAAAGGTTCATGTATGGATTCCTTTCTCAAGTAAAAGTTGTTCGATAGCCTGAACGAGCGTGTAGGCTCCGTCAGACGTATTCGATAAGACGGTGACGATCGTTTCCGATTGTGGATAATAGGCGGAATGAAAGCTGACACCCGGGTCGTAACCCATGATGTGCCACTTCTCGTGCAAGGCATCGAGTCGTTTTAGCCAGACGCCGTAACCATAAGACGCAACATCGTTGACTTTGACGTGGGGATGAAACAGTTGTGCGGTCATCGATTCAGACAGCAACTGATGCGTCAGAAGACTTCGCCAGAAACGTTCCATATCTGATGCTGTGAGGAAGGCGCCGCCATCTGGTCCGCCAATGATCGGTAACGCATAGTGGTTCGTTCGCCACGTACCGTCTTTATTCTCGATATGACCGGTGGCTGTATCTGCCGGTAGGGAGTCGAGTCGGAAGTAACCAGACTGTGTCATTTGCGCACGAGCGAATAATTCGTTCGTCACGTAATCCGCGAAGGCTTGTTTCGTCAATTGTTCGATCACGAGACCGAGCAGGATGTATCCCGCATTGTTGTATTGAAAACGTTCGCCCGCAGTGAACTGTCTTTTTTGGCCCTGAAACAACGGTAAAAAATCGATGGGACGACGCAAACGGTACATCGGGAAATCTTGAAAAACCTCCTCGAAATCGGTCATCGTCGCTTCGTCAAAATAATCACCGATGCCTGACGTATGGGTTAACAGATGATGCACGGTCACACCGTCTAGATCGATTCCTATGTCCGGTAGAATCGTCGCGACGCGTTCGTCGAGTGTAACCTTTCCTACCTCGACTAATCGCAAGATGGCGACCGCCGTGAAGAGTTTCGCACCTGAGGCAATTCCGAATCGTGTCATTTCTTTATTCAATACACGGTAGCCCCGATGCGCGAATCCGTCAGCATGACTAAAGATTTGTTCACCTTGCTGGTGAATGGAGACTGCCCCTTCGAGATGCGTAAGCTCCGGTAAAGCAATGAGTTTCTTGTACACGTTCATCACCCTCTCTGCTTCCCATCCTATCGAATTCATTCATGCAAGAAAAGGGAATTATAAGAAAAATTTGAAAAAAATGAAACTTTTTAATCGTGTCGCGTATCTAATAGGGGAGTGATTGTAAAAAAGGAGGATGCCGATGTGTTTCGAAAGTCAGGTGCAGCATTATCCGACGCTGCTTTTGAAGCAGCTTTATTCGCAGAAGAAGACTATGTGTACCGTATTTCCTTCATTTATCTGAAAGAGGAGGCGGCAGCGCTTGAGAATGTCCAAGAGGTCGCGTACCGGGCATGGCGTGGGCGAAAGAGTTTACGGGATGCTTCGTATTTTAAGACGTGGTTGACGCGCATCACGATGAATTGCGCTTTCCAGCAACATCGAGCGTCGTTTCAGCCGCTCGCGATCGAACCCAGTCAAACGACGTCGTTTGAAGAGCGTCTCGTCGATCGCTTGTACTTGGACGATTTACTGGATGTCCTCGAGCCGACCGAGCGATCAATCGTCTACTTCCGGTATGAAGAAGATTTGTCATTGCAAGAGATTGCGCAAACCTTCAATGTGCCACTGAGTACGATCAAAAGCACGTTGTACCGCGCACTCGAGAAAGTACGACGACAGAAGGGGATGAGTCTATGAATCACGAGCCAAAAATCTTGATCGACGTACCGTCATCCGTCAGGCAACGGACAATGCAAGGTATCCGCAAAGCGAAACGGCGCCGGCGCTCGTTACAAGCTGCTTGTCTCGCTGCCGGTCTGACAATCATCGGCTTTAGTTCCTTGCATGAGACCGTTCCCGAGCAATCGTCGCAATCGATGGTGGTCGGCATGTATTATGATGAACAGTTGTACACGGTAGCAAAAAAAATCACGAATTCAGACTGGCAACAGCTGAGAGGGAAACGACTTGGCGTCACGGATGATGTTTTGACAGATACGAAACTAGAACAGGACACATCTGATTTTGCGTCGAACCTCGATGCGTTTACCGTCTATCAAGTCAAGGACGATCCGGTATCTGAGCACGTGCTGGTCGTCGGTGAGGAAGAAGGTCGGGAACGGGTGATGATTCTGTCGCCCACACGATAAGGAGGTAGAGAAATATGAACATCCGGTCTTGGACAACAGACGATCTACCGCAATTGGTCGGATTGATGACGCAACTTGGTTATCCGGCAAGAGAGGACGTCTTACACGAACGATTTTCGCGGGTCACCCGTCATCCGGATTATGACTTGCTTGTGCTAGAAGACGACGACATCCTTCTCGGCTGCGTCGGTCTGTTTCAGGCGCAAGCGTTCGAGCATGATACGACCTATGTCCGAATCGTCGCGTTCGTCGTCAACGCAAAACATCGTCGGCGGGGAATTGGTCGCCACTTGATCCAAGTAGCGGAAGACTGGGCGCACGAAAGAGGAGCAACTGCCGTCTTGCTGAACAGTGGTAATCGACCAGAACGCGAAGCAGCCCATCACTTTTATAACGCGATGGGCTACAGCGTAACGAGCACGAGTTATTCGAAGTCGTTGGCTTCATCGTAATTTACGGAAACCATGGAAAGCACGAAATTCTTGTTGTTCATAAAAGGAAGCAGATTGACGGGTTGCCAGGAGATCGATCCGCGTCGGATTGGTGAGTTGCAAGTGATCGAGTAACTGTTGTCCGTACCCACGCTTGCGTGCGTTTCGGCTGACGAGGAGCTCACAGACGAACGTCGTCACTGAACCGTCCGTTAAAGCGCGGACATAGGCAAGGATTTCTCCGTCAGACTCAAGGACGAAAGCGGCATTCGCATTCATCCACGCGTTGCGGGTCCGCTCTTGATCAGCAACGAGATCCTGCCACCCTTCTAATGCGTTCAATCGATGAATCTGCTCAAAATCGTCAGGTTGGAAACGGCGAATCTGTTCCGTCATGGCTGGTTCTCCTTTCGTATCAGGTCTTGGAGTGGAGCAGGTAACTGGCGCCAGTCCGAAAATTGGGTGTCGGTCAATGGAACATCGCCTGTGCGCTTCCAAATCGCCTGCATGCCGAGGGCGCGTGCCGGTAAGATGTCGTGGTCGTAATTGTCGCCGACATAAAGGACTTCGTCCGGGCGAACACCTAAACGGTCCGTTAAGCGCAAGAAAAATATCGGAACCGGTTTACGGACGCCTTCTTGTTCCGAAATCCCAATCTGCGTAAAGGAGGGAGACAGTCCGATGGCGTCACAGACGGCACGTTGGAACGTCGTCCGACCGTTCGACAGTAAGCCGATGGGTAGCTCAGGCGGTAATTGCGCAAAAAAGGTGTCGACTCCCGGAAAGCTCCGGGCGAAGATCGGGTAACGCGTCATGTAGTCATGTAGCAGTACTTCAACAGAAAGCGACAATTCGAAGCGACGAATCATTTCGGCATAGACGACGTCCTTCCAGACCCGACCGTCTTGATCAAGCAATAAGAACGTCGTGATGTAGTCGTCGATCGGAACATGCGCAACTTCACTAAAACGTTGATGCTGATCCCGAAGGAAACAGGGAAGAGAACCGGACCGGTCATGTAACGTCTCGTCTAAATCAAACAATAAAGCACGAATCAAGGTAAACACCATCTTTCAAAGTATAGAGGAGTGATTATAATGGAACGAATTATGCAACATCAGGGAAAACAAGTGACGTATTATGATGACGGTTCGACAGGTCGACCGTTGTTACTCCTACCCTCGCTCGGTGGGACGTATCAGGACTGGGCGGACATTCTGACTAAACTGACACCGGACTACCGCGTCGTCAGCTTTCATCCGCACGAATGGTCGAATGATTACATCGACGGGACGACTGGCATCTTACGCCAAATCGACCAGTTCCTTAACGTGATAGATATCACGACTCCAGTCACACTCGTCGGTCATTCCTATGGTGGACTCGTCGCTCAAGCTTTTGCTTTACATCATCCAGAACGCGTCGCCGGTCTCGTCCTCGTGGATGCGACGTCCATTGATTTAGCAGAACTCGATCAGCTTGATACACCAGTGCTCGACCGAGAAGGGGATGACGCTGTCTGGATCGATCGGTTCGAAGAACTATCAAAAGCAACTGATTTACGTGACCGTTTCCCGGACGGGGATGACCGCACGGATTGGAACCCGGCGTATTACCGGTCGATGCATGCGATCATCTCGCAGTGGAAAGCTGATGCGAAAGATCTTCAACCACGCATGCGCGATCTCGGTGTTCCGTTGACCGTTCTTGGACGGGACAAAGCGCAGTCAATCGAGACGATGATTGCTGCTGGTTTTCCAAAAGACGAACTGGAGCGGATGGAAGAGAAATGGCAGGAATTGATTCAGCGACAGGCGAATCTATCCTATCAGGCGAACGTGACGTTCGTTCCGGGAACATCGCACCTGATGCATCGCGATCGTCCGGACGTCATCGCAAACGCGATATTGACACTACATCAATTTAAGGAGTTTACCGTATGACACGTATGTACGTATTGCATGGTTTAATGGGGACGGCAGCAACACACTTTGCACCACAGCTATCCGCTTTAGCGGATGATTTTACGTTCATTCCGATTGATCTGCCTGGTCACGGAATGACGACGCAGCCGGCAACGGAGGATTACTTATCACAAGCAACACGTGCCATCCGCGAACGGATGGCACAGGAAGGTCCAGGATGGATTCTCGGGTTGTCGCTCGGCGCGACGCTTGCGATGAAACTGGCGCTCGACCCACCGGACGAACTCGAAGGTGTATGTATCACGGGTTTTTCACCATTCATTCCTAAAGCGATGGAACCGCTGATGCGCGAACAACGGGAGTTTTTCCTTAACCTCGAACAGCAGGCACCGGAGATTGCCGACCAATTCGAGCAGTTGCATGGTCCTGCCTGGAAAACGACGGCGCGGGCAGTTCTGGATTTGATGACGTTCCGTTTCCCGGCACTGACGGAAACGATGCTGCAGTCGATCACCTTGCCGGTCATCATCCTAAATGGAACGAATGAAACATACGAAGTCGACGCAACCGCGTTCGTTGCGGAACATGTGCCAAACGTCATCGTCTTACCAGTCGAGGGAGCGGGGCATACAGCGAATCTCGATCAACCGGAACGCTTTAACACCTTATTGCTTCAAGCGCATCAATCCATGCTGACGACTTAAGCGTTCGTTTATCTTCTCTTGATACATCTGTTCATCTGCCTCATGCAGGACGTCGTCGACACGGCGTCCTGTTGTTGTATGAACGGCACCGATTGCGAGCCCGATTTCGTGCGTCGCGAACGTCGAGCGAACGTGTTCGACGAATCCCTCAAACGTCTCAATCGACGGACTCTCATCAATCAAGACGAATTCATCGCCACCGATCCGGTAGCCATGATCTGTCAAGCGGCGGATGCAAAGTCCAGTTTGTTCAAGCAAGGCATCACCGACCGCGTGACCGAACCGATCGTTGAGTTCTTTTAGTTCATTCAAGTCAAGCAGAATCAACCCATAAGTCGTCTTATCTTGATCGAGCGTGCGGACAGCCTCGTTGAAGGCATGGCGATTACCAAGACGTGTCAAAGCATCGATCCGGTATTGATCAAGCAATGCCTGTTGTGATTTCAACTGCTCGTCAATGTTACGGATCACCCCTTGGATGGCAACGATCTGTCCATTTTCACGAATTGGTGTCGCATATTCTTCGAACCAGATGTACGTTCCGTCATTCGTCCGCCAGCGTTGCCGAAACGGCTGATCGTAGTCACAGTCGCCCGAAATCTTCGACATCAAGACTTCGATGTCTTCCGGATGAATCCGCGCGAAACACTCGTCTGGATCCATGTAGCTGGCTGCTGCCACGCCTTTCCCCATATGGTCATCGAGGGAAGGACTGATATAACGAAACCGATATTCCGGCTGCACCTCGAACACGTAGAAGATATCTTTACACAATGCGATCGTATCCGGCTGTTGCTGGCGGAATAACCGGAAACTGATCAACATGAGAAGACCACCCACAATCAATCCCAATACAAATATGACGTCCACCTCCTCTATTCATCGACCATCATATCATAATTGGGTTTTATTACCTATAATTTACAAAAAACACTCTACTTTAATCGTAGAGTGTTTTTGGATTAGTCTAGCTCAATGCAGACACGAAATCCTCGGCTCGCATAATAGGAATCCGCCCCGTTGTGATAGATGAACGTCGTCTGATAACGACGATCTCCGAATAAAGCGCCACCTTTTTGACGAATCACGTCCGGCGTCGCAAGCCAACTGGAGGTTTTTTCGTCAAACGAAAACTGCGTCTGCAGTGTTTGATACTGTTCAGGTGTTAAGAGGTGCACCTCTAGCGCCTCAATCATCGACTCGACACTTGCGACAGGCGCATTTTTCTTTCGACCAAGCCGAGCGGATTCGTCCAAACAGACACTTCGACGACCAGACGGACTCTCTTTGACAGTGTCGACGATGACGAATCGTCCATCAAGGGTTACGACATTCGGCTCTCCGCCTGTCTGTTCCATCCAAGCGAGGGCTGCTTGTTTCGAAGACGTCAGTCGTGACTCGACCTCGTCATACGAAAGACCCTCGTGGCGATCAGGAGTAGCTTCAAAACGATCACGAAAATTCGTGAATTGGTCCTCCATCGGTAAAACCTCACTTTCCTAGTCCATTTTTTCCATTATTCAATGAATCCGCTTCCAGTGCAATCGTTTAGTGACTGAATAAGTCAATCTGAAGACAATTGACAAATGAAATCGGACTGCCTACACTAATTGTACATATTCGGTTTCTGTCGCGATTGCGCGAACAGGAACGACATTCAGGAGAGGAGCCCAACCGTATGCGCTGGATCAGTTATGCGGCTGTTGTGACGATTCTTTCGTTCTTAGCGTTCACAGCGTATTCGTTCTTGACGACGATCGACTTTGAGATCGTCTATCAGTTCGGAACGTTTGCGATGACGTTATCCTATTTTATCTTTGGTTTACCAATGTTGTGGATTGTTCGCCACTATCCGTTAACCCTTCGTCTACTCATCTACGTGACGACGAGTGCTGTCGTCTTATTTCTATTCATCGGTCTATATGAAGCGTGGCATGATGCATCGCTGTCTCCGCTACCACCAACCGGAAGCATGATTCAGTTCACGGCTCTTGCCTGTCTATTATTCGTTTTACCGTATGAGATCGTCTATCGTAAAAATTTCGTTTCCATTCAACCACGTGTTTCTTGACAGTATTCTTGTTCCTCAAGAGTGCTGTTTTTTATTTCCTTTCATTTAGAAGGAATTCCCAATAAATTCTTGAATTATACGTTATCACGAATTTTGGAGGGTTACATATGGAAGGAACATTTCAATGCAAACAGATGGGAAAATCATTTTCGGGAGACGGTGTCGAAACACATGCGTTACAAGACATCGAAGTGACGCTTGAAGCAGGTGACTTCATCTCAATCATCGGTCCATCAGGTTCTGGAAAGTCGACGTTACTCAGTCTAATCGGAACGCTTGATCGTCCGACGAGCGGGGAGTTGCATTACGACGGAAAACCAATCAACAAATTAAACAGCAAAGAACTATCCGACTTCCGGTTCGAGAACATCGGCTTCATCTTCCAGCAGTTTCATTTGATTCCGACGCTGACGGCGCTTGAGAATGTCATGGCGCCTTTGTTCGGTCGAAAAGTACCATATGATAAAAAAGAACGCGCCGAGCAGTTACTTGCACAAGTCGGTCTTGCTGATAAAGCAGGCAGTTTGCCGTCGCAACTTTCCGGTGGACAACAACAACGGGTCGCCGTTGCCCGAGCACTTGTTCATGAACCGAAATGGTTGCTTGCCGATGAGCCGACAGGGAACCTCGATACGGATACGGGAGAAATCATCTTCAATCTCTTACGGTCATTAAACGAAGAAAAAGGCTGCGGCGTCTTGTTCGTCACCCACGATCCGGCACTCGCCGAACGGGCGAACCGAACGATCGAGATGCGAGATGGCGTCATCATCGAAGATCGTCTCGTGCGTGTCTGAGCCTCGTTTTTGAACTCCGTTCCTCCACCCTTTACACTGAAAGGGTAGAGGAGGAATGCGTGATGCGACTAGGAATACTGGATCAAGTACCGTTACATGAGGGCGATACGGTCGAAGCGACGATGGAAGCGACGGAACGACTCGTCTTAGAAGCCGAGCGACTCGGTTACGAACGGTACTGGTTCGCCGAACATCATAATACGAACGGTTTGCTCAGTGCGGCACCGGAGTTGTTCATCGCCCGAATGGGTGCGAAGACGTCAAAAATCAAGCTTGGTTCAGGTGGCGTGTTGTTGCCGCAGTATCATCCGCTGAAAGTCGCCGAGAGCTTTGCGACGCTCGATGCCTTTTATCCGGGGCGGATCGAACTCGGGATCGGTAATTCGCCGGGCGGGAGCGAACGGACACGACTTGCGTTGACGGATGGAGAAGAAAACCGGGCAGCGGAGTTTAGTCGACTCGTCGATGAAACGGCGGGCTTCTTAACAGACAGTCTATCGAATCGACACCCATACCGGATTGTCAAGACGACACCACGTGACCGGAAACCGTCGCCGATCTCGATCTTGGGTCTGTCGCCACGTAGTGCGCGAATTGCAGCAGAACAAGATCGTGGTCTCGTTTTTGGTCACTTCATCAATCCGGATCGTTGGGAAGAGACGCTCTCGACATATCGCGAGGCAGGTGGGAAGAACGTCATCGTCTGTGTCTTCGTCATCTGTGCCCCGACACAAGAAGAGGCCGAACGGCTCGCTCGGACGCAAGATGCTTGGATTCAAGGCGTCCGACTCGGGAATTCGATCGTTCCGTCGTTTACGACGACAAAAGCAAAGGTCTGGAATGACGTTCAAGTAGAACGGATTCGTAAAGATCGCCGACGGACGATTGTCGGAACACCGGATGTCGTTGCGCAAGAGCTTGAGGCATTAGCAACCCGTTATCAAACGGATCAATTTTTACTGATTAACAATGCCTTTGATCAAGAAAAACGATTGCAGTCGTACCAGCTCATCGCGGAGCGACTACTCTAAACATAACAGGACCCCTCGTTAGCTGTTTGGCTAATGAGGGGTCCTGTCTACAAATCTACAAATCTACAAATCTACAAATAATTAACGTTGAGCCGTTGGACGAATCAAGATCTCGTTGATCGCAACATCCTCTGGTTCGTTAACGGCATAGGCGATGGCACGCGCAATCGCGCTCGCATCGATGGCTTTTAAGTCACCAATTCCTTGTTTGATCTCGTCATCCGAGATATGGTCCTTCAGTTCTGTATCGACCGCTCCCGGTGAGATGATCGTTGCACGGATGTGATTGTCAACGGATTCTTCCTTACGAAGACCTTCCGTGATGGCGCGAACGGCGAATTTCGTACCACTATAAACGGCGCTTGACGGCATGACTTCGTGACCTGCGACGGACGAGATGTTGATGACATGTCCGCTTTTTTGTTCGCGCATGTACGGCAAGACGGCTCCGATTCCGTGGAGAACACCTTTGATGTTGACGTCGACCATCGTATTCCATTCATCCTGTTGATTCTTGTGGAGGTGTGATAGTGGCATCAATCCAGCGTTATTGACGATGACATCAACTGAGCCGAACTTGTCTTTCGCAAGCTTAGCGAGTGCATCGACTTGCTCGCGATCCGTGACGTCCGTCACTTGATAGACGGCTTGACCACCTTCTGCTTCAACGGCTTTGACGAGTTCTTGCAAACGATCTTCCCGGCGTGCAGCAAGAACAAGTTTTGCCCCTTGTTTTGCAAGTTCTTTAGCGGTTGCTTCCCCAATCCCGCTTGATGCTCCTGTAATGATGACGACTTTATCCTGAATCATCTGAACTCCTCCTTTTGAATAACGTACTCCCTGAAAGGTATTGCCGCTTTTATTGATTTAAAAACATTTTGTAGGAGGTTGCCTCGTGAAACAACAAACGTTTATTGGTATAGTGCTGATTAGTTTAGGGTTACTCTTCTCGCTGGATCCTTTCCGCCATCAACCACCAGCACCTGACGTGACGATTGAAAATCGTGAAGCAAAGGTGTACTTAGGAACGTATACGTGGTCGGGAATTTTTTTAGGGGAGACGGCTGATACAAAGATCGGACCAGTTGAGCAAGTAGAAGATAAACAAGGTGAACGCGTTGCACCGGAAGAACAGATGTCGATTCTTTTTCGAAATGGTCCGCATCCAAAAACTGTTGCCGTTGAGTTATGGTCCGTTGCAAATGGAAAAAAGCTTAAAACGTTTCAGGACGTAGAAAATATCACTTTACCAACGACCCGTGGAAAATATGTCTATCAGATTAGAGCAGGGTGAGAAGAAGGAAACGGTTATTTTGCCATTCCGATTGAAGTAGAATGATCATTTTTCAAAAAACATATTGACGAAGTATACGGGAAATGATAAATGAATTAGATTGTTGACCTCTTTTTAGTTGAAAGAGGTCTTTTTTCGCTAAATATAGTAAATAATCCACTTATTTCGTTAATTATAGTCTGAATAATCAGAATATATGAACATTTTAACAAAAGTGTATTTAAATGTTTCGGGTTCGAATGAACGGGAATAAAAGCACCATACACATAATAGTTCATGTGTTGAATCACCTGGGTGAAAGAAGTTAACAATCGTAAAGGAGAGGTGCAGATGAATGGGTTCAATCGATTCTTACTCGTCATCATAGGCATACTCGGACTCGTCAGTGTCGGGCTGCTTGTGCTCGGTGTGTATGATGTTCCACGGCTCAGTTCATTGATTGAGCAGTGGCAGGATCAGCAATGGTATAGCTATACCGTTCTATCCATCGGAGGATTTTTAGCATTCGTATTCGTCATTCTATTATTCACAGGATTATTCAGCCGCTCGAAAGGTCAACGTCTGTTGATTCAAACGGGTGACGGAACGATCACGATTTCGAAGGAAACGATCGAACGGACGGCACTGGAGTCGATTCGTGGGGTTGGTGGCGTACGGACACCGCGTGTCCATGCCGATATCCATTCGAAAAAAGAGACGGTTGCTTTAAAAGTCGACTGCTCCGTCTTCGGACAAGAGGGACTGCCGACGATCGCGAAGGATATCCAAGAACGCGCTAAACAAGCCGTCGAATCCTTACTCGAGTTGCCGGTCACGAGTACGAAGGTCACAATCAGTGACACGAAAACAAAAACATCGGAACGTGTCGTCTAAGAGAGGAGAGGGAACATGAAGACAAGGGAAGCACTTTACCCGTATCGGTTCCGACTGATCGGAGGACTTGTCGGTCTAATCCTCGCCATCTTATTCTTGACGATTGGCTTTGGTCCGACAATTCTCATCGTTGCCTTCGCAGCGATCGGATTCTTGATTGGGAAGTGGCGCGATGGTGCGCTCGATATCGAAGGGTGGATTCAGTTCTTTCAACGGGACTGATTCATATATATCTAACTACACATTCAAAAGGAGAGATTTCAAATGGCAAACGAAGTAAACACAACAACTGAAAACGAAGTGGTACGCGAGAATAAATTGACGTTCGAAGATCAAGTCATCAAAAAAATCGCAGGGATTGCGTCGAATGAAGTGACAGGCATCTTGTCAATGAGTGGTGGATTCATGAGTGGACTGACGGATCGTCTCCGGAGTTCGGAAGACATTACGAAAGGAATCGGAGCAGAAGTCGGCGAACGCCAAGTCGCACTCGATTTGAAAGTCATCGTCGAATACGGTAAAAACATTCCGTCGATCTTCCAAGAGACGGTCGCTAAAATTAAAAAATCGATCAGTGACATGACAGGACTTGAAGTCGTCGAAGTCAACATGCACGTCGAGGACGTCATGACACGCGCTGAATTTGAAGCAAAAAATAAATCGAACAACGAACAAGAAGAAAAGAGCCGCGAACTGCAATAAGGAAGTCAAAAGATCCGACGAACTCGTCGGGTCTTTTTTTCATGTGTTCATAACATGACTTCCTCTCTAAAATAACGGTTGGATGGGTTACGATAGATATAAGAAAAGAATGATCATTATCTTAAGGAGGCATCGTATCTTTGAAACCAAACGATCCGTATTATATCTGTCCTGTGTGTGGATGCAATAAACTTGAAGATCCACCATATTATGAACACTTTGCGGGGAGTAACGAAATTTGTCCATGCTGTGGTTTCGAGTTCGGTGTAGATGATTTCGACTGCGTGGAAATAGACATGAAACAGTTGTCAGACGAAGAAATCATAAAACAAGCACACGAAATCTATCGACAAAACTGGATCAATCATCAATTTAGATTATTTGATCCGAGCAAGTTCCGAGAATCGGAGAAATCCGGAAACCGGCTCAACGTTGATGTCGCATTGAAACAATTGCAACGCATTAACTGCAGGACCTGACGAAAATCGTCGGGTCTTTTTTTCATGGAATCGACACGACGTTTGACTAAACTAGAGCCTTTTTCGGGAATAGATTAGTATCACGATAAACGAAAGGATGATTCATGATGCGACTAACAGGTAAAACGATCATCGTCACGGGAGCTGGCTCAGGAATGGGTGAAGCCATGGCCAAATTGTTTGCACAATAAGGCGCACGGATCGTCGCAGCGGACATTCGGTTGGAAACCGTTGAACGGGTCGTCTCTGACATCAAGGAAGCGGGTGGAGAAGCGATCGCTGTTGTAAGTGATATCGCCAAACCTAACGCAGCAACAGAACTCGTCCAACAAGCGCTTGAGGCTTACGGCAAACTGGACGTTCTCGTCAACAATGCTGGGATCATGGACGGAATGGAGGGAGTGGAAGACATCTCCAATGAACGCTGGGATCATGTTTTCGCCGTCAATACGACGGGAACGATGCGTCTGATGCGCGAAGCGGTCAAGCATTTCAAGGAAGTAAAAGGTGGTGTCATTCTGAATAACATCTCGATTGGCGGTCTGAACGGTGCCCGAGCAGGAGCAGCCTATACCGCTTCCAAACATGCCGTCATTGGTTTGACGAAGAATACCGCCTTCTTCTACGCCGGAGAGGGGATCCGGTGTAATGGGATCGCACCTGGAGCCGTCGAGACGAACATCGGACAATCGATGACGAACCTGAATGAATTCGGGATGGACCGCGCGATGCTTGGCATGGCACTCAATCCACGTACCGGTCAGCCGGATGAGATCGCAAAGTTGGCATTGTTCCTCGTGTCTGACGAGGCGAGTTTTATTAACGGGGCGATCGTCGTCGCCGATGGTGGATGGAGTGCGTATTAAAAATCGTATCTTATTTACTAGATTACAGTTTAAAATGGCAGGAACCTGTCGATATAAGGGATAATATGACAATAGGAGCATTATGACCTTGAGTTTGAATCCAGGGAGGAATCGGCATGTCGATGCAGGAACAAGCAGCACACGTCACCGACACACAAGTCATTCGAGCAATCGAGCAAAATCTGGCAATCATCCGCTTTGACGATCGACGGAAAGTCGCATATGTCAACGAGTTGTTTGCCCGGACGATGGGGTATGAAGTGGAAGAGCTAATCGGTAAATACCACCGTGATCTTTGCTTTCCAGCGTACGTCAACAGTCCGGATTATGAGTTGTTTTGGCGCAAATTGATGCAAGGAATTACGTATCAGGACAAGATTGAACGCTGGGCTGCTGATGGGCAACAGAAATGGCTCGAAGCGACCTATATGCCGATCTATTCGGATGACGGGCGCCGGGTCGTCGGTGTCTCAAAAATTGCATCGGACATTACGATTCGCCAACAGGACGTCTTACGGATGGCGGCTGAACTCAACGAGACATCCGCGTTCTTGACGGTCAAATCGGAGAGTGGTCGTCAGGATGGTCTGAACGTGCTGGCGACCGTCCAACAAGTCGAGGCGGAATCCGTCGAGAATCTGTCGAGCCTTGTTGCCTTACGAAAGGATGCGAACTCGATCACCGACGTCGTGAAGACGATCCGTGATATTGCAGCGCAGACGAATCTGCTCGCCTTGAATGCGGCAATCGAGGCGGCACGTGCAGGTGAACATGGGCGCGGATTCGATGTCGTCGCGACCGAAGTCCGAAACCTGTCGAACAAAGTGTCGCATTCAATCGGAGAAATCAAGGACAACATTGAAGGGATTGTAGAACGAATCGAAGACGTTTCGCACAGCATCGAGCGGATTTCGTCTAAGGTCAAGGACAGTACGGGTCAACTCGAGCATACGGTCAGTGAGTTCGATCAATTGGCTGATTCAGCGAAACAACTCGAGCGTCAGGCAAAACAATTCGTCGACGTCTTATAAGAAATACACCGCTACCGAATCACACGAGCTGTTCGCTTGTAGTTGATTCGGTATTTTTTTGATGGCGAATTCAATATAGAGAAATAGAAAAGACGCTTGTTAAATCGGAATCGTTACGATATGATGTAAAACGTAATTATTCCGAATTAAAGGTGGAGAACAATGTCTACATATAAAACTGCGAGCCTCATCGGCAGTGTCTTCCTCGGTTTGACACTTGCCGGTTGTGCTGCTTCTGATAAGCCACAAGAGCAAAACCATTTGACGTTTGTCTATAACTTCGCGACACAATCGCTCGATCCGCATCGGGACAGCAGTTATGTTCCGCTTCGCGCAGGGGTGACGGAGACGCTCGTCCGTCTTGATGACGAACGATTGACGGTCGAGCCGTGGCTTGCGAAAAAATGGTCCTACGAAGGAAAGCGAACATGGCGGATCTTCTTACAGGAAGACGTGACGTTCCATAATGGGAAACAACTTGATGCGGCAGCCGTCAAATCGTCTCTCGAACGCTCAATCGACGAAAATCCAGGTGTCAAGAATGCCTTGAATATCGAGACGATCAAAACGGACGGACCCGATCTGCTCATTCAAACGAAGACGACATATCCAGAGTTCATCTCGGAACTCGTCAATCCGAACACAGCAATCATTGACACGAAAGCGAGCGGGGTGACGAAGGAACCGATGGGAACCGGTCCGTTCCAAGTCGAGCGGTTCGCTCCGGGAACAAAAGTCGAGTTAAAACGTTTCAAGTCCTATTGGCAAGAACAAGCGAAACTTGATTCCGTTGATTTTGTCTTCAACGAAGATGCTGGCGCACGGACGAACGCTTTGCGTGCCGGACAGGCGGACATCGTCTATCGACCGGAAATCGAGAGTGTCAAGCAGTTGAAGTCTGAAGGGTTGACAGTCCAAGCGACGGATACGTTCCGTGTCCATCAGTTGACAATGAATGTCGCGAACGGTCCGATGCAATCGCTTGAAGTCCGACAGGCAATGGATGCTTTGATCAATCGAAAGCAACTCGTCGATCACGTCCTCCAAGGATATGCGGTGCCAGCACGTGGTCCATTCCTATCGTCATTCCCATTTGCTCCGAACTATCCGCAACAAGAGCAGAAGACGCCTGAGGAATGGCTCAAACAAGCTGGTTATACGAAGCAAGATGGACGGATGCAAAAGGACGGTCGTCCTTTAAAGCTGACGTTATTGACGTATGCGGCTCGACCAGACCTGCCGTTGATCGCTCAAGTCATTCAAGATGACGCGAAAAAGATTGGTGTCGCGATCACGATTAAACAGATCGATGTCCCAGAAGAATACATGGCAAGTAACCGGGACTGGGATATCGCGACGTACAGCAATCTGACAGCTCCGCGTGGGGATGCTGGATATTATTTGAACGCGACCTATCATCCGAACGGGGGACTGAACTTCAGTCGTGTCGCGGATCCGAAGTTGACGAAACAGATCGAGACGTTAAATGAAACGATTCAGATCGAGGAGCGTTCACGGCTTGCGGAGCAAATCGCGCGATATGTCGACGAGAAACGCTACAATAGCTTCTTGCTCCATCCTTCAACACTCGTCGCCTATGACAGCAAACGCGTCAAAGGATGGAAAACGGAAAAGAGTGAATACTACATGATCACGAACACGTTGCAGGTGACCGATTGATGCGTTCGATCGTCAAACGACTGCTATCGCTGAGTCTATTCACTCTACTCATCACGTTCAGTTGTTTTGTCTTGTTACGGTTACTGCCGGGTGATCCGGTCTTGACGTTATTGAATATCGATGAATTATCAGCAACGCCCGAACAAATCGAGGCCGCGCGCCGTGAATTAGGATACGATCAGCCGATGCTCGTCCAGTACGTCCGTTGGCTGCAAGACATATTTACCTTACATCTCGGAAACTCGTTACAGACGGGACGACCGGTCATTGAGATGTTGTTAGAGAGTTATCTCGTGACAGCGGAGCTGGCACTTGGCGGTCTTACGATCGCTTTATTAATCGCCTTACCCCTAGGAATCGGTAGCGCCTTGACGACGCGCCGAAGCGTCGTCCGTCTCGCGCACCTTGTCAGCATGAGCGGAGCGGCCGTGCCTGGTTTTTGGATCGGTCTGTTGCTCGTCGATCTGTTTGCCGTCCGTCTCGGATGGTTACCTGTGATGGGACGGGAAGGGATGACGTCACTCGTCCTCCCGGCTCTATCGCTCGGCTTTCCACTTGCGAGCGTCTATATTCCATTGATTCGACTGAATCTACGCCGTGAACTGAACCAACCGTACATCGAGTTGGCACGGATGCGTGGGATATCCGAGCGAACGATCCTTTGGCGTTATGCGTTACGCGGCAGTGTGCCACCGGTCCTGTCCGTATTCGGTCTGACGCTCGGCAGTCTTGCCGGGGGTGTCGTCGTCCTCGAAGTCCTGTTCGCGTATCCAGGTGTCGGAAAATTAATGGTCGATGCGATTTTGCAACGCGATTACCCACTGATCCAAGGGTACATCTTGCTGACGACAGGCATCATTCTTGTCCTGCATCAAGGTATCCGGTCGCTAAACCGGGCGTTACGACCAGATTGGCAGAAGGGAACACATACATGAAAAAAAGATGGTTTATTTTCAGGGGATGTCTCCTACTATTTATTTCATATACCGTATATATTAATCCGTTTAATACAAACATAGCAAAAAGACTTGAGCCCGCTTCATTTGAACATTGGCTCGGAACAGACGGTTTAGGACGAGATTTCGCAGCTCGTCTTTTTTTAGCTAGTTTGATATCCTTAGGTTTCAGCCTACTTACTGTGTTGCTCACAGCGTGCATCGGTACCTGCCTTGGTTGTCTAGCTGGCTTTTATGATGGACGTCTCAAGCGGTGGATTCATCGGTTAGAAGATGGTCTCGTGATTTTTCCAGACACCGTTCTAGCACTCGTTATTGCCGGACTATTTGGTGCTAGTCCTCAAAGTTTGATCTTTGCGATATTACTCATCAAATGGATTTCCTACGCGCGATTAAGTGAGACACTCGTGACCGAGACGATGCAAAAGCCATACATCAGCATGGCACGCATCAACGGGTTAACAGACAGGATGATCTTACGACGCCACATCCTTCCGACTATCATTCGGCAAGTCGTCGTGTTAATGAGTTTGGATGTCGGCAAAGTCATCTTATTCTTATCGGCGTTCTCTTATATCGGGCTTGGCGTCCAAGCACCACTGCCAGAGTGGGGAGCGATGTTGAACGAAGGACGTCCTTATTTCAGTTCGGCACCCCGGCTCATGCTTTTGCCAGGTGCGTGCATCGTCTTGACCGTCGTCGCGACGATGGGATGGACGCGGTGGATGAAGAAAAAAGGAGGACACGTAAATGATTCAGATTCGGAGCTTACACGTTCGGGCGAAACACGTCCTTCTGCATGACGTGAATCTATCGCTACCGGCTCACCAATTCATTTGTCTCGTCGGAGCGAGCGGGAGCGGTAAGACGCTCTTGCTGAAACGATTACTGGATCGATTGCCGGACGGGATGTCGTCGAAGGGAGAAGTCATCTCGGACGAACCCCTGCGACGTGGTCTCGATATCGGTTACATACCGCAGCAGTATACCGATGCGTTTCTTCCGTTTTTAACGATGCGTCAGATGTTACGGGATACATATCGCGCACATGGGCGCAAGATCAATCATCCTTATATCGATGACGTCTTGCGAACACTTGAGTTGGACCCGACCTGGTTGGACCGATATCCAGGAGAGTTGAGCGGTGGGCAATTGCAACGGTTTGCGATCCTGTTTGCCGTTGCCTTAAAACCACGGTTGATTTTAGCGGATGAATTAACGACGGCACTCGATCCCGTCTTGACACGTCGTTTACTCGACTGGTTGACCGAATACCAACACCAGTACGGGGCAACGATTTTGTTCGTCACCCACGAATTAGGACCTGCCTTACATTATGGGGAGCAACTCGTCTTAATGCAGGATGGACGAATCGTCGAGACGGGAACACCACAGATGATCGAGCAAAGTCGTCATCCGTTCACGATGAGCTTGATGCAAGCGCATCGTACATCACTGGAAGAAAGGAAGAGTTCATGTCACCAGTCTTATCCGTAACAGATCTTACTTATCAGATAAAGGGTCAGTCTATCTTGTCGAATATCTCATTTCACGTGACGAAAAAGGCGTCGATTGGCATCATCGGGGAGAGTGGGAGTGGCAAGACGACACTCGGACGATTGATTCTCGGTCTGCTCAAACCCACGCATGGTTTGATTTCCTTACATGAAAAGGCATTTCCGAGTGGGCACCGAAACGAGCGACGAGCTATTCAAGCCGTCTTTCAACATCCTCTCGCTTCCTTTAATCCAGAATGGACGGTGCGGGAATCGATTCTTGAACCGTTTCGTCGGCATCGTCCGATCTTGCGGCATTTCCCAGCGACGTCAGAAGAAAATCTCATTACAGCCCTCGCACTTGCTGTCGGGTTGGAGGAACGGTTATTCGATCGATTGCCCCATCAATTGAGTGGGGGACAAATTCAGCGTGCCGCGATCGCCCGCGCGATTTCGATTGAACCCGACATCATCGTGATGGATGAGCCGACGACCGGACTTGATGTCGTCTCTCGGACGCAGATCATCGAGCTACTGGAACGCCTGCAGCAGACACTCGGTGTCAGTCTTGTATTGATCTCGCACGATATTGATTTCATCCGGCGCCTCTGTTCGGAAATACTCGTCTTACGTGACGGTCGCGCTGTTGATTTGATTGATCGATTGGAATCAGGTGGTGCGTATACCCAACGATTCGTCGAGGCCGGAACATGGTGAACGCACAACCGACCCACAAAACGTACTGGTTACTCGCGTATCCGCTGATTCTCTCAAGTATTGCGACACCCTTGCTTGGTGTGACCGATACCATCGTCATCGGTCAATCCGGTGATCCGCGGGCGATCGGCGGCATCGCCGTCGGAGCCGTCTTCTTCAATACGATTTACTGGTTGTTCGGTTTCTTAAAAGTGAGTACGACAGGATTCAGTGCCCAAGCAAGCGGGGCGAATGACGTGCACGCCTTACGGACGTCCCTCTACCGACCGTTGTTTCTAGCAGCCTGCATCGGTCTACTTATCCTGTTGTTTCGACAGCCGCTCGAGCAAATCGGACTGTACTTACTTGCACCACCCGCTGACTTGCTAGACGCGGTCAAGACGTATATTTCATACCGGATGATTGGCGCACCGTTCGTGTTGATGGGTTATGCGTTACTCGGCTGGTTGATTGGTACCGGTCAGGTCAAGCACGCCTTGTTCGTCCAATTGTTTAGTACAGGAGTCAATGTCGTTCTCGATATCGGATTCGTCTACGGATTGGATGCCGGTGTTGCTGGAATCGCGGTTGCGACCGTCATCGCGGAGATCAGCATCGTCGTCTGTAGTCTGTACCTGATTCGTGGTCATTTATCGATGACGCGTGATGAATGGCGCGCCTTGACGGCATGGCACGCGTACCGTCAATTCTTTCAAGTCAATCGTGACTTGTTCATTCGTACGATTTTCCTTCTACTCGTCACCGGCTGGTTCACACGTGCTGGTGGACAATTCGGACCGGATGTCCTCGCAGCCAACGCGATCCTGCTACAAATCCAGTATCTGATTTCGTACTGGTTCGGTGGACTCGGTCATGCGTCAACGGTTCTCGTCGGTCGGGCGAGAGGGCATCAAGATCAGGCAGGATACCGGACGAGTGTCCGTTTGGCACGGACGTTTGGATTCTACTCGGTCGTCTTCTGGTCACTGGTGCTCCTCTTCCTTGAGACACCGCTCCTACAGTTGTTCACTTCAGAAGAGGCAATCCTAGACGCAGCGCGCGATTATTACTTCTGGATCATCATCCTACCGCTCCTCGCCGGTTGGGCGATGATTTATGAAGGCATCTTTGCCGGACGGGTTGAAGCAACACCCGTCCGGAATTCGATGATTCAAGCAGGCATTGGTTTTGCGGTCGTCCTCCTGCTGACACCGACTTTTGGAAATCAGGGCGTCTGGGCAGCGTTTTTGACGTTCTTCTTGATTCGCTCCGTCTCGTTGATTCTCGTAGAAGCAAGACGATGAAAAACCCGCTGTTTCCCTCGCGCGCAAAGGGAACAGCGGGTTATTTGTCGTCGATCGCTAAAGGACGGACGAAGAGGGCGTTCAAGTGATGGACGAGCACATGACGCAGGCGTTCTTTTGGTAATCGTTCTGGTCGAAACAGAGCATGAAAGGCTAACCCGTCAACGAGTGCTGCGAGCCGTTCACTCTCAAGCGCAATGTCTAAGCCCGCGCGAAGTGTACCGTCCGGAATCTGTGTCAACAGTACTTGAACCATATGGTAGATATCGTCCGGATTTTCCGCCGCTTGCGATGTATACGCGGACATCATGAATTGAAACCAGACCTGCATCTCGAGCTGATGCTCGGGTGCATAAGGTAAGACCTCAAGTAAGACGTCACATAACGTTTCTTCCGGGGTTCCTCCTTTCTCGAAAATGGTTGTGATGCGTGCTTGGACCCGTTCTTGGACGAGGTCCATCGAGAAGCGGAGCAACTCGTCCTGGGTCGTGAAGTAATACCGCAAGGCACCCAGCGAGAGTCCCGCTTCCTTGGCGATCGTCCGGACACTGGCTTGTTCAATACCGACTTGAGAAATCGTGCGCCACGTCGCTTCCGCGATGAGGCGTTTGCGTTCTTCGTGATTGACTTGTTTTGGCATACCTCGATTATATCATCTTTTTAGCACGAATGTATTAAAAAGACTAGTCAAGCTACAAAAGAGGTGTTATCTTTATGATACAGTCGTATTAAAAAGGAGAGGATTGATATGCAACTTGTCGCGTGGGCAATCGTCTGTTGTGAGATTCTATTTTGGGTATTCATCGTCGCTGGACTAATCGTGCGTTATGGATTCAGACGAGAGAAGCTTGGTTTTCGATTGATGGCGATGTCACCGGTGATTGATATCGTCTTACTGGTCTTAACGGTGTTTGACTTAAGTTGCGGCAGCACAGCGACGATCGCGCACGGACTTGCTGCGATCTATATCGGCGTCTCACTTGCCTTTGGGAAACAGATGATTGCCTGGGCGGACGGGATGTATCGCCGGTTCATCCTGAGAGAACAAGTATCACGGGAGCGCATTTCAAAGGCACGTAAAGAGCGAAACGGGTTCTATCGGCACGTGCTGGCATTTTTGATTGGTGGGACGTTACTCGGTGCGATGATTTTGTGGCTGGGAGATGCTGAGCAGACGGAGAGTCTCTTACGGACGTTACAACTGTGGGGGCTCGTCCTCGTGATCGATGGGATCATCTCGATGAGTTACACCGTCTTTCCGGCTCGATCCAAATAAAAAAACGAACCTTGTCTGTCAGCGGTCGACAGTGAAGGTTCGTTCCCGAATCGTATTCGTATGGACTTGTTTCCGGGCGTCGATCGAATCCCGAATGTGGATGATGTAGCGGCGTCCTTTTTTGTATCCAGAGCGCGGTGGTTTGATTCGGATTTCTTTGCCGTCAAGGACTTCAATCTCCGTTTGCATCCGTTCACCGTTCGAATCCGTCACGGTGACTGTTCGGTTCGAAACTTGCTCCTTCCTTAGTCCTTTCGCGTATTCGATGTCGAAGGTATGATACGAGGAGATGGAGCGGGCACGTGATTTGAAGTGCGGCTCATCCGTCCGTTCATCGAGAGTGCAGTAGCAACCCGTGAACAAAAGACTCGCCGAGAGGAGTATCGAAAATAGATGTTTCACGAAAACGCTCCTTTATGTATTTGGTAATTTTAGTATAAGACAAATTTTGGGTTACGACAATCCTTCTTGAGACCGAGTCGTTGATATCTATTAAATTCAAGCAGGTCCATGCTATAATCGACCGAGAGAAAGGAAGCGATACACCATGCCAGTACAACCAGACCAACGCGAGATCATCGTCTCGATTCGGACGAGTTATGATTTTAAAGCTGATACCGGTCGCGCAATCCGCGTCATCGAGTTTCACGGACGCCGGACGACACTGTTCGATACGTTCGAAGCGTCATCACCGAAACGGATGATCTTGATTGAGATGATTCGTGCCGTCCAATCGTTCAAGGAACCCTTCCACATCATCTTCAACGTCGAATGTAACTTCGGTTTCAAGTATTTGACGGATCAGCGGAAATGGGAAAACCGGGATGTCGGGAATACGTTCCTCGACTTGATTGAACAAGGTGGTCATACGTATGAATTACGAGACAGCTCGTTCTATGAAGGCGGAAAAGCCCTCCAAAAATGGCTCGGCAACACCTTAAAGCAAAATAGCTGAAAAAAAGGCTGATTCCATGATGGAGTCAGCCTTTATCCGTTGCATCGATTGTCTCGCTTTCGAGATATCGGTACAACGTACTTTTACTAATACCGGTCTGTTCGCGGATATCAGCGAGTGAATAGTTTTTACTTTGATACATCGCGATCGCGCGGCGGACATTTTCATCCGGCTTCCGGGGGCGACCGGTCTGCTTTCCTTGTTCTTTTGCTTTTGAGAGTCCGGCACGCGTCGACATGCTGATGACATCACTTTGCAGCTGGACCAGGTGGCGTGCCGTTTCAAGAAACGACAAGGAGGCACGCTCGCTCGTCCGAATCTGTTCGCGGAGTGACCACAGCGTCGCACCGCGCGTCTCCATGTGCTCGAGCATCTCGATCAAGTGCCGCGTCGAGTCTGCTAAGATGTAGAGATGCGTGACGATGACTTCGTCTCCCGTCTGAAGGGTTTCGAGCATCTGTTCTAATTCCGTCCGTCGTTTGGCCGAATCATGCGTCTCGATGACACGTGTCGTCACATCAATCTTGTCGGCTTCCGCTTGTTGCGTAGAACAGTCTGGATCATCCGGATAGGGTCTCATGTAGAAATATTGCATGGATGGAGCTCCTCTCTGTCGATCACGATCGACGTCAGTTCCTCATCAGTATACCGTATTCTCACCTCCGTGCCGCAGAAAACCGAAAACAAGCCTTTCTTCTCATGTTCGTATCGACTAATTTGTGGTAAATTGAGTGGAAGTAAGTTTCTCGGACTCATCCCGATACCATTCATTCTTTTTAAATGAGGTGCTCATCATGAACAAAGAAGATCATCAACTCGCCCGTCAGCTTTTGACAACCTATTTCATCGGCACACAGTTAGCGACGGTCCATGTCGCAGGCTACGTCACGCTCGAATTCATCAATTTGTTCGATACGACTGCGCCTGAACTACGACTTCGGATCGAGACGGATCGTCTGTTTTATGGCGATGTCGAGACGACACAGGACTGGGTCGTCCGCCATGCGACGAAGGAAGAGATGTTACACTTGATCGTCTCGCTTCACGCGGAACGCATCACCGGTGTCCGGATCGGAAAGACGGCACCGCACTTATTCCTAACGTTTAGCAACGGACAAACGCTCGTCCTGAACGGATCGGATACATATTATGAATCGTGGGCGATCGATATCGGTCTCGCGCCACACCGAGCCGACGCGACGATCGTTGCCGTACCGGGTGACGAACTGGCCGTCTTCTCCGGAATCGGTGAACAAGTTGAAGACTAAGTGGACACGCATGGAGTGGTGCGACTGGATCATGCCGCTCGTCGCGTCACGGTACCCGAATCACTGTGCTGTTTTACTTGCCGGTAGCCATACGCGAGGGCAAGCGACCGCACAATCAGATGTCGATGTGATCATTTTTGAAGCAAGTCGAGGTCAGGCGTACCGGGAGTCGTTCATCCATGACGGTGTCCCGGTCGAAGCATTCGTCCATTCCTTTGAGACGATTGCACATTTTTTCGAGAGTGATCGGGAACGTGGTCGCCCGTCCCTGCAACGAATGATTGCTGACAGTTGGACGATCGAGGATCATCCGCGACTTGCATCTATCCATCAGGAAGCCGTTCAACAATTGGCGGACGGACCGATTGCGTGGACGACTTCGGAACAAGAGCGCGCACGTTATTTTTTAAGTGATATGCTCGACGACTTCGAGAGTGTGACGAACCGCGCGGAAGGTCTAGCGATTGCGTCACGTTTATATGAACAGAGCATCGAGTTCGTCCTTCGCGCCAATCGTCGTTTCATTGGGCAAGGGAAGTGGGCGATCCGTGCTCTTGCGGAGTTTGACGAAGATTATGCCAGTCGACACACAATGGCATTCGAGTTGTATTATCAATCGGATGACCGACGAGAGGTCGTCGCGTTAGTCGATGATTATCTCGCACCATTCGGCGGGCGTTATTTTGACGGCTTTACGCTCGGTAAACGATAACAAGCAAAAGGAGGTACGCTTTCGGATCAATCGACCGAAAACGTGCCTCCTTATCGTTCGCTTCTGTTTAACGCCAATGGGACGGACGGAGTAAGCGACGCGGTAACTGCGTCGCTGCATTGCCGATTGCCGCATTGATTTGTGCCTGTGTCAAAAAGAGTGCATCCGTCAGATCGGCGTCTTTGACGTTACAGTCTCGCAAATCCGCCCCGAGAAAGTTGACTCCGCGCAGGTTACTGCGCGATAAGTTCGTCGAAAGCAACCACTGGTTCTGAACACTGGCACCTGAGAAATCACGTCTTGGTAACTGTTTTCCGACCCAGTCGCGTGGTGTCTGGTCGCGTCTTCCGCTATACTGAGCTTGAACACGCGACGCAATCATTTCAAGGAGTGGTCGGACGGTTTGACGAACCGGTATCAAGTCAAGTCGTTCAAATTGATCGGCTGGTAATGCCGCGTACCGGGTTAGTGCGGCAAGTGTCTCATCGAGTTGATCGTGGATGTCACGCGTGACATCGCGTTTCCCGTCGGTTATGTACCACATCATCTCAAATAAATGGACCATCTTCGGGAAGGCAGCATAGATCGCTTGGCGTCGCTTAGGTGCATCATCGCCTTCGAATGTCTGCTGTGACAGATGTTGTCCGGCACCGAAACAATCATAGACGGTACAGCCTTTGTAGCCGCTGTCGCGTAATCGGTCATGGATGCGACAGCTGTAGTCCGCGTCAAGATTACGACAAGGTGTCGCTTCCGGTTTGTCATGACCAAAATCACTGGATTTCGAAAAAGCGAGTGCGGTACAACATAAACCAAAACACTTCGTACAATCAATCTGGAATGTAGGCTCCATATGATTCACCTCCACTACTACTATAACAAGAAAGGGGATTAGTCATGTTGAAATTTCAACTCAATGAAAATGAGGACGGACAGGACTGGCTTAGGCAGCAAGTGCGTCAATATAATGTCGAGCGTTCACCGCTTCATGCGACGAAACGCTCCGAGGGAACACAAGCCGTCACATTACTTGCGACGCATGATGATCAACCGATTGGTGGCATCTCAGGGGAAATGTACTGGGGCTGGTTACATATTGAATGGTTCTTCATCGTCGAAGAGGAACGGGGAAGTGGGCTCGGTACTCAGTTATTCCGTCAACTGGAGGAATGGGCACGAGCAGCGGGTGTTCAGCGAATTCGCGTCGAGACGTTCTCGTTTCAAGCGCTTCCGTTTTATGAGCGGCAAGGATTCGTCGAAGTCGGACGAATCGATGACTATCCACCAGGGATGAGCTATCATCTGCTCGTCAAACAGGTCGACTGATGAAACGGCGTCTTTTCCTCATCTTATTGTTCGGTCTCGTGCTCGGAACGCTGACGGGGATGCAACCACGTCAAGAGACCGCTTCTTTTACGGCGAAGCAAGTCGCTCGGTTATATACACAGATGACGAACACGCCAATCGAAGCGCGCGACGTCTACTTCGTCGAACGACTATCTGACCATTATGCCGTCGCGTATCTTGAAGCGAAGCACGACCGCTTGTTTTTGCTCCTGCAACAAACCGATGATGCACAACGAATCGACCGAATCATTCGCTCGAAACAGACGAGGGAGACGGACTGGTTCGAAGGTCGTTTGTTGACGACGGACGAAGGTCGATACCTTGTCGCCTACGGTATGAATGGTTCGCAACAAATGAAATCGATCCGGTTCGAGCCGTATAAGACGACGGCTGATGGGGACGCACCACTACGTCCAATGCAGCGCTCATTGTCTGTAGCAGATCAGGAACGTTTCCATACCGTCCAACCGTTACCGGATGCGTTCCCGCATTCGCTCTACTTCGAGATGATCGCGACGAGCGTAGACGGAAAAGAGACGATCCAACGCTTGACGTTACCAAGCGATAACGCATCCGTGTTTTCTACGACCCGTGACTTCTAGTATACTGAAGACGAAAAAAGGGGGAAAAGAACATGTGGATCGTCATGAACCAGTTACACGTCATCAAAGGTGCAGCAGATCAGGTCGCAGCGCGTTTTAAGACGACGAAGGGAATCGAACGGATGGAAGGGTTCCACCGGATGCAAGTCCTCGTCGATATCAGTCAGGAAGAAGAAGACATCGTCACGATCATGACGACGTGGTCGAATCAAGCAGCATTCCATGCGTGGCAAGAGAGTCAAGCGTACAAAGGCGTGCACCATAAGCGGGATAACGGAACGTCCGAAGTCAAACCGCTCGTGACGTCGAATACCGTCACGGAATATGCGATCGTCGCTGATCACAGTGCCGCAACGGAATAACCAACAACACCCCTTGGGAGGAAGTCTCTCAAGGGGTGTTGTTTGTAACTATAGATTAGAGTGTTTTTCCGTAATCTGGGTATATTCTAACAAACTAGATAAAACGAGGTGGCACCGTATGGTATATCGTAAACCTGTCGTCTCTAGCCTGTCCGTCCTCGGGGGTATGATCCTGCTCTTTGGTTTCTTGACGAGCGGTGGCTTCATTTATCTCTACTTCTTCGTCTTACTATTCGCTTGCGTGTCCTTCTTACGTGAACCGTTGACGCGTACAGAGTGGTTAAGAGAGGGGATTGCTTTCATCTTCTGGTGTTCCTTGATTTATTTGTTGCAGCATCTCGTCTTCATGGCGTGAATCATTTTTCGTATTGCTCGAACAAAGGAAGGAGGATGTCACGACCTGTCGCCGATAGGTGAATCGACACGTCACGCTTCGAATCTTTTAAATAAACATCGGTCTTTTTGAGACGCTTATCGAGATAAACTTCGTATTGTTGTCCTTTCACTCCATCTCGGAACGTCAGATATTTCCACTTCGCCCGTTTTCCTCGTACGTCAGCCTGTTCACTTGCCTTGATTGCTTTTTGTAATTTTCCGGATTCATCACTCGTCATCATGATCATGTTGTCCCAATCGAGACCTTTCTCCGAAATACGATTTCCTTGATCATCTTCTTCAAAACGGACATGCTGGAACTGCTCTTGATGGAATAGCGTCACTTCCAAGTTATCCGCTACGACGTCGTCTGCTGTCTGTTCCGGCTCTTGAAGTTCAGGCGGTCGTTCCATCGTATGTCGAATCGATAATTCATAGCGGAATTCGCGTCCGTTTTTCTCCGTTGCGATGAGCGTTCCGTAATGTTCCGGTGTCCCGTCACCCGGGATGAACCGGACCTTGCCCGGTTGTTTCATCGAATGAATCGGGCGTTCCACATGACGTCCACCGTATAACTCAGGTAAGCGCACCATCACGTCATAAGTCGAACCGAATTGTTGATTGTAGACGAGATAGAGTTTGACGTCACGTGTAAATGGCGTGAGTGAATGCGTGTACGTAAAGATCGTCGTCCGTGTATCTTTTTTCGTGACATCCGTCGCGTCGATGATAAGGTAACCTGAACCTGGGAGCTCTAATGTTCGAGCGGAGTGATCGGCAACCTTCTCATTACGAATGAACCGATCGTCTTTTTTTAATACAGTAGGCTTCATGTTAAAGTTCTGTCGTTGTGTAGTCAGAGCTGTCTTCTTGAAGACATCGTCTTTCTTTGCTAGCGGATAATATCCACTTTTTAATGGCGTTTCGCAATATAAGTAAGTCTTCTTTCCGGATTGAACGTAACGAACGGTTTGACCTTCATAATCCTCGAACGGATTTGTCATCATGACGGAATAGATATCGCCGACAGCGTAATCGGTAGGTGCATCGCTCACTTTAGACGCGCACGTTTTTTGAATGACAGTTCGTTCTTTAGCTGACAAGGTGCGAGATTCTTTTTCGTTGAATTGCCCTCCGTCATACATTTGCGATAAGTAATCCCATTTGAAATTCGGCGCGTCACTTTGGCAACCGCTTAATGCTAGCGTTGCACCGAGTGTTAGTCCGATCCAGTAACGTTTGTTCATTGATTAAGCACCTCACTAAGTGCTTCACTGGTCGTACCCGACAGCTTGGCACCGTTCTTTGATCCTGGTTTGACGACATAGATTTCAAGCTTTTTAGCGCGTTTGCGTTCATACAGCTCGAACATTTGGCTTTTCCCTTCGCGCATCAACGTTAATTTTTTCTGCTTTAGTTTTGTGCCTTGTGGCTCCATGACGTCGGTCTCTTTTAATTCCTGAGCGATTTTTTTCGCTAGTTTATCCGGTATTGCTGAGACGAACTTATAATCGCTATCGATGAGCTGTTTCGGTGATTGATGGATGAAACCGACATAATCGCTTGTGGATGCTTGAAGGAATCCATAATCGTAATTCACTGGTTTTGTGTAGGTTTTATTAAAACGCAAATATATCGATGTTTCTTGGACGACTTTTCCGTCCTCTTGTTTCCGAACGGTTGCGAACTGGACAGTCTGACCTGTCGCAATCGTATCCGGCAGTTGCTTTCGCTCAATCTGATAGGCTTGTCCATTCATATATTCTTGAATCGTCGAAGGGAATCCGACACGGTCACCACTGAACATCAGCTCGATCGACGATTGTTGGACACCACCATCCGGACTAGCGCGAAAAGCTAAATTCAATTCGGAACCGGATAGTGACTCGGTCGTCTCAAAGAGTGTTTGTTCTTTATCTTTGCCTTTCTCTTTCATGTAGACGACGAGTTGTCCTTCCGGTGGCAAAGATAGTTGATAGGACGGGAAAAGGTACCGTCCGAGCTCTTTTACTTCTTTACGATCTTCGTTTTCCTGTTTTTGTTGATCTGTCACTTCTTTTGGAACGGGTCCAAAGCGAACGACTGTCGATTTAGCTTTAACCGGTTGTTTTGACCAATCGACGAATGGATAATCACTTCGCTTGATCTGATGGACCGCATAATCCGCATGGCGAATCGGCTGACAAGCCAGATAGTCCTTTTTTTCGTCTGACAGGAAACGGACGTGTTGGAACTCACGCCCTTGGATACTCGGAGGCAGGAAGTATAAGTCAAATCCTTCGTGTTGCACATATCGATCAGGTAAGTGCTTCATGTCTGGTTTTTGCTGGCAAACCTTCAACAAAGCAGCGGTTTGTTTTTTCGGGAGATCCGGTATCTCTTGCCCATCAAAGGTAGTCGAAATACCGCCCCAGTAATTAACATCGTATGTAAGGTCTAAGTATTGTTCTTTACCGCATCCGGCAAGTAAGACTACGCCTGCGAGAATACCCGTATGTATATAGCGTCTCATGAAAAACCTCCTTTATCCTAGTGACTATATTTTACCATAATTTCTAGAATAGACAGAATTTTCTATAATACTTTAACATTAAGATGTTTAACATATCTTGACTCGGGAATATTAGATGCATGCACGGTCAATCTATTACTATGGGGGTTTTATGATGGGTACATTCATTCAAGCAGTTGATGGCACGAAAATTTATGTCGAGGATGTCGGGTCGGGTCAACCGGTCGTCTTTTTACACGGCTGGCCGGCAAACAACAACATGTTCGAGTATCAAAAGAATCTGCTCGTCGAAGAGGGGTACCGTTACGTCGGAATCGATTATCGCGGTTATGGCAAATCAGATGCGCCGGCAACGGGATACGATTATAAGACAATGGCGTCTGACGTCAATGAAGTCATCGAACAGCTGAAATTAACGAATGTCACGTTGCTTGGCTTCTCGATGGGAGGAGGAATCGCCTTGTCCTATCTCTTGCAATACGGAGATTCAAAAGTTAGTAAACTTGTCCTCGCAGGAGCTGCGGCACCTGTCTTTACACAGCGAGATGGCTATCCATACGGGATGACGAAAGAAGAAGTCGATGCGTTGATTGCCGACACGAAACAAGATCGTCCGTCGATGCTCAAAGGATTTGGGGAAATCTTCTTTGCGAAGGAGCATCCAGAACCACTTCAACAATGGTTCCATGGTCTTAGCATCGCCGCTTCGTCCCACGGTACGATTCAGTCAGCAATCGCATTACGTGATGAAGACTTACGTGGAAAACTCGAGAACATCAAAGTCGATACGTTGATCATCCACGGTAAAAAAGACCAAGTTTGTCCGTTCGAGTTCGCGGAAGAAATGCAAAAGGGAATCCCACATGCACGACTTGAAGTCTTCGAAGAGAGTGGGCACGGTATGTTGCTTGATGAACAAGAGAAGTTCAACGAAACGTTACTCTCGTACGTTAAAGGAAATCAAACCGTCTAATCCAACAAGCCATGGACACCCGTCCATGGCTTGTTTTTGTGTACAGAAAAAAGCGTGCGCCGGCGCACACTTTTAAGGGCGATACTTCCGCATGAACCGTTGATCGATCCAGCGCTTCAGGTACCAACCGAACGGGTGAGTCGAATACTGATTGCCATACATTGAAACTGCATGACGTGGTCCCATCGATAAAATCGTCAAATAGTTCGTTTGCGGACGATAGGTTTGCAGTGCCTCTTCCTGGACGTACCGTAAGAGATTTGCTAGTAAGATTGGTGCTTGCCGGACAGCTGTGACACCGTTCTTTGGAATATCGGGATAGGCGACGAGGGTCGCCGCGTCACCCGCAGCAAACAGACTTGGATGATTGAGCGCTTGCAACTGTTCATTGACGAGTAGGAACCCGTCTTCCGTATAGAGCTTGCTGTCTGCAAACAATGCCGGTGCTTTCGCACCCGTTAAGCGGATGATCGCATCCGACTCGATTGGAGAGTGATGCTTGAAGCGGAGTGGTGGTTCGTCATCTATTGGACGTTCTCGGATCCAATATACATCGAGTTCTTTTAACCGTCTCGCAATCGCTTCCGCTGCGGGGTGTCTTGAAAGTAACTCTGGATCCGTGATCAGTGTGATCGGTACACCCGCTGCTTTTAAGGACGCCGCCATCTCGACGGCCGCTGCACCACTTCCAATCAAGACTGGACGCTTTGCTTGTTGCAGACGCTTTAATGTATCGGGTAACCGGTAGTTCGGTTTAATCGATAATCGTGTCGTATCTTCCGCCCAATCGAACGAGCCAATATTCGTCGAGACGACGTCATAGGTGTAGCGTCTGCCGGATGCACCGAAGACGAGCTTTTCATCGGGGTCGATTTTGATGACGGTCTCTTCGATGAACTGTTTATCATTGGCGCGACACAGTGCGGCGACGTCGATACGGATCTCATCGATATCGTACGTTCCGTCAGCAAGTCCGGAGTACATGCCCGAGTAATATTGGTACGTCGAGGCATTTAAAATCAGCCACTCGACGTCTTCTGTGGGTCCATTGGTAATGCAATGCAGGTGAGCGTGTCCTGCACCAATCAAAAGGATTCGTTTCATGTCGTTCTCCTTCAATCTGTCTTGCTAGAATGTACCCGGATACGGGTGGCGGTAATCATAGCCAAAAGACAAGACTGATGAACAGGAGGATGACCATGAGATAGATAACATCCTGGCGCTGAACGACTGGCACTTCATAATATGTCCGTTCTGCTGAAAAATGACGGGCTTCGAAAGCGATCGCCATCCGTTCTGCCCGCTGGATCGATCGCGAGAAGAGCGGTAAGCCGATTGATAGGAACGCATCACCAGGAAAGCGACTGTGAACGTTCTGAATCATCCGGACTTGCCGTAAGACGCGAACTTCTTCGATCAAATGTGGAAGAAAGCGGATCCCGGCAAGAAATCCGTACGCGAAGCGAGGCGACACCTTTGCTTGGTGAATCAAGCTCATCACGAACCGGGTCGCATCGGTCGTCGTGACGAAAGCGAAACTTAAGCAGACGAACGTTGCCATCCGTAAGGCAAGTAACCAGCCGTGCATGACACTTTCCGATGTGACATGAAACCAACCAAACGACCATAGAGGATTCGTTCCTTTGCCGAAGGCTGCCATCATCCAGAACGTCAATAAGAATAATAGACTGTAAGGTGCGAGTCGTTTCAAGAAATCGCGAGGACCCCACCCGGAGAGGAGTAGCAGCGCGATAGCAAAACTCAGGAACACCAACGTCTTGATCCAGTCGTTCGTTGCAATCAAGGCAAACATGATCAAAAACAATCCGCTACCCTTGATGACAGGATTGAGTTTAGCGAACGGTGACGCGTTCGTCTGCATGGCGCTTCACCTCCTGGAATTGGTACGAAAGTGGACGTTGTAGCTGACAGCGTTCGAGTAACGGAACATCAGCGAATAACTCGCTCGGACTTCCGTCAAAGGCAATTCGGCCTTGCTCCATGACGAGGACACGATCCGCGTATCGGGCGACGAGTTCCATATCGTGTGTTGCCATGACGAGTGTCGTTCCGTTTTGTTGTTCCGTCAACAACTGTTCCATGAGCCGCCGTGTCGTCAATCCGTCCTGTCCGAACGTCGGTTCATCGAGCAACAACACATCCTTCGTCTGCCCGAGCATCGTCGCGACGCTGAGCCGTCGTTGTTGCCCCGTACTAAGCGCAAGCGGTGACTGCTGTTTGACAGATGCGAGTTCCAGTCGTTCGAGCAACGCTGTGCGCTCATCACTCGTCGCTGCCCGGTGACTCCAGTCGATTTCCGCTTCGACTGTCAGTTTGAGAAACTGCAGATCCGGTTGTTGAAAGACATAGCCAACGTGCTCATAAAAGCGTCGCCGGGAGTAACGCTGAGCCGGACGTTCTTGGAACCGATATGTTCCTTGATGCGAGAGCAACCGACCGAGTGTTGCAAGCAACGTACTTTTCCCGGATCCGTTTGCCCCGAGCAGCATCACCCATTCTCCCGTCTTCAGGGAAAATGTCGCATCGGTCAGCGGATAAGGTGCTTTCGTCGATAATGCAGCGACGTGTAACAAGGGAGTGCCTGCTGTAGCGACTGAGGGAAGCACGTGAAGTCGCGCCGCTTGTGGTCCATCTATGGGTAACGTCTCTAACGTATACGGATACAAAGATGGAACAGCGACCCCTTTCGATTGAAGATGTTCATAAGCTTGCGGAAACAAATCCTGTGGATGTGCCGTTGCAGTCACCGATCCGTCCTCAAGTAAGACGATCTGATCGATATATGGCAAACAGACATCGAGTTGGTGTTCAATCAAGACGATCGTTAAATCGTGTTCTTTCTGAATCCGAAAGATCAACGCCATCAGCTCGTGTTGCCCGATCGGGTCAATCTGAGCCGTTGGTTCATCGAGTAATAAGATCGTCGGCTCAAGTGCCAGGACCGCAGCGAGCGCGAGGCGTTGTTTCATCCCCCCGGATAGACTCGCGATTGGTGTCGAGAAGGGGAGAGGGAGACCAACGAGTGCGAGTAAGCGTTCAATTCGTTCCTCCATCTCTTCGCGTGGAATCGACCGGTTTTCTAAGCTAAAAGCGATTTCGCGTCCGATCGTTTCCATGCAGAACTGTTCTTCTGGGTTTTGGAATAGCACTCCGACCGAACCGGACCGGGTAACGGTTCCCGTCTGTTCGACTTCAATCGTCTCTGGTGTCAGTCCGGCTAGGGCATGAAGCAGTGTCGTCTTGCCACTCCCGCTTCGTCCGAGCAGAAGGGTCGTTCCGTGTTCGATCGTCAGCGATACATGATCGAGCACCGACTTCATCTGACCGGGGTAGCGGATGCTGAGATCGTCGACAGTAATCATGCGACTTCCCGTTTCGCACGTCCGGCCGCAAACCCGTTCAAGACACCGGTCGCAACAAGGCGACGGACGAGAATCGCTGCAAGCAAGCCGCCCAGTAATGCGCCACTAATCAATTGTAAGCCAGTTGTCGCAAGCAACGTCGTCGTCGTGTAGTAACCGAATCCGTTCGCGATCAGACTATAGACAATGCTACCAATCGCGGCTCCAACACCCGATAACATCAATGTCCAGGTGTCATAACGGCGATAACGCGTCATCGCAAAGACGAGTTCCGCACCAAGCCCTTGGCATACCCCGATGAGAAGAGCCGATAAACCAAAGTGACTACCCGTGAACAGCTCGACGGCTGCCGCGACGATTTCCGCGATGAGAGCGGCACCTGGTTTTTGAATGATTGCTGCGACGAGCGGGCTCGCGATGATCCAGATCCCAAACATCCAGTTGGCACCGACAGGTCCGAAGATCGCAGACATCGGTAACCAGAGTGTTGACCAACCGAGATAGATGACCCCGCAAGCGACGGCGAGCATCATCATGACCATGATTTCTTTCATTTTCCAGTTTTGCATTAGGTACGTCCTCCTTAGAATGGGGGAGACGCCAAAAAGACCGCCCTCCGTAAAAAAGAGAGCGGTCCTCAGAAAAACTGCGCGCAGCAGGAGTCATTGGATGTGATCGCTCCACTTTCCTACGCTAGTATGAACTAGATCAGGTTCGAAGGGTCCGAAGTGAATCGTCTCAGCCAAATGGGCTCCCCTAGTGGATATGGTAATAGGTGATACGCTGTTCACTTTAGGCAATCTTCTGTCTATTGTCAAGACACAAAAAAACGATACGCCACGAAGGGCGTATCGTCAAACGACTTATTTGTTGTCTTCGTTCTCTTCTTTTGCTTCTTCTGAAGACTCTTCCGTAGCTTCCGCTTCGTTGTCTTCACCAGCTTCCGCTTGTGCCTCAGCTTCTGCTTCTTCGATTTCCTCAAGCTCTTGTTCAAGCGTTGATTCGACGACAGCTGCGACTTGAATGTCGCCTTCTGTGACGATACGGAAATCTTTTTGTTCTGGAAGATCAGCAACAGAAATCGAATCGCCGATTTCGAGGTTCGTGACGTCGACTTCGACGTTCTCTGGTAATTTATCTGGTGTAGCTGCGACTGTTACTTTAAAGAGTGTCTGTGACAGGAATCCACCGACTTTAGCGCCAGCTGCTTCGCCGACGAGTACGACATCTGCTTCAACTTCTGTCTCTTCATCCATTTTAACGGCGATGAATTCAACGTGATCGACAGTTGGTGTGAAGACATCCATATCACGACGGTTGATCAAGACGTTAATATTTTTACCGTCGAGTTTCAGTGAAATCAAGACGTTCTCACCGTTTTCTCGAACGATTTTAAGCAATTCTTTTTCTTCAAATGCGATTGGTGTACTTTCCACTTTGTAACCATACACGACACCAAGAGCTTTTCCTTCATGACGTAATTGTTTACGGAGTGAGCGTGGACGTACCTCGCGTTTTTCGGCTGTTAATTTAACTGACATGTTCATTTCCCCCTTGAATTTGGTATAGCCCTCAAAAGGTAATGAATGTAGGAGCAGGACAAGTCCTGAACAATTTAAATATGCTAAGACAATCGGTTTCAGACTCTTTTGAATCTGACGCTTTCGTGACTTTGCATTTCTCTCCCAGGTCATTACGCTGATATTGAGAAACATGTGTGAGTAAGTCACCGGTTTGATGCGGTGCTAGTGAGTTTATACCCCTATGTTTTAAATCCTTAAACCTCTAATTTTTATTTTTTAAAGTCGAAAGACCTCCAAACCGCTTGAAATCAAGGGTTAAGAGGTCTTTCATTTTTTTCATTTTTTATGGTGATGCGTTGGTTTTCACGGACTAATACACGGATGAGACGTTCGATGTGCCGCATCGTCGTCTGTCCCATCGTTGAGATTTGGAGCCATTGATTATGGACGAGATAGTCGCTTTCATACTGGACGTGATAGCCCTGAATCCGAAGAGCGTCTCCTAAAGCGGTTGCCGACGGATGAACGATCGTCAGAATTCCCGGCGCTTGCGCTTCTTGAGTCGCAAGCAGGTTGAAACCAGTAGCGCGAACGGCTTGTTCGAGATAGGTCATCTTGATGGCTGCTTGATCGAGATCAAGGGCATCGAGCGCTGCCTGACAAGCCAGCAACAAGTTCGATGAGCCGGAAAAGGCGACGCCTTCCGCATAGAGTCCGAGATCCAGATAACGTGGAACACGTGGAGAAGGTAGGATGCAGTCTGTATGACCGATGAACGCAAGACCCGGTAAACCCCCAATTGCCTTTCCGGAGACGGTCGTGACGAATCTGCAGCCAGCGTATGAGAAACGTCCGGTCCCGACGGCGCTGATCGCATCGACGATGAGTGCGGTTCGTTGATCTAATAGCGATTTTACCGCATCGAGATCGTAGAGAACGCCCGTAGACGTCTCACAATGCGTCAACCAAATCCAGTCGTACTCCGTTTGATGCAGTTGACTTGCGAGTTGTTCCAAGTCGATCGGGTGACCGGACGGAAGCAGGTGGATATCAAATGACTTTCCTGCTCGTGCCGCGTGATCGATCAAGCGTTGACCGAACTCGCCACCGTTTAGAATCAATCCATGTCCACTCAGTTGTTGTGCGACAATATCATTGGCGAGGGTGCCACTGCCAACAGCCATCGAGACATATGGCAAATCCAGCAACTGACACATCCGACCACGTAAATCTTGATCGAGCTGACGCATCGAGGCCGTCCGATGCGGACGCGGTGCTTGTTGTGCCGCTTGGCGGACTGTTGGTGCAACCTCGACTGGACCGGCTAGAAAATGCAGAGGACGTAAAACGTCCGCGATGACGGATCGTTCATATGTTGCGCGCGACAACAACATCGGTACGAACTGGGCATCGCCACTACCAAGCGTTGCTGCGATTGGTGTGAAGCCGAACCGCGCATATAGTTTAGCTTCCCGTGTCGTACCACTGATATAGACATGATCAATCGTTTCCCGCTCCAAGTAGACCATCAAAAAGCGCATCAATTGCATGAACGTACGACTATTGCGGTACTCGGGACGAACGCTGAGTAAGCGGATTTCCGCTGGGTCCGTCAGTGTCTCATCTAACGTCACGCCTTTTTCTTCAAGTGAAAAAGGGCGATGCTTCCGAATGGCAATCATCGCGACGAGTCGATCGTCTTCCTTGCCGATCAGATAGGTATTTTGATCATGAAACCGGTCAATCCGTTTCCGTTCGGTGTTCGGTTGATGTTGCGGAATCTCTTCCGTGAAGGTGAGGTAGTTCAGTTCATGGATTGCTTCCGCGTCCGAAGCGGTAGCAATGGAAAAGTCGATCATGAGACGTCCTCCTTATGTAATGACTGGCTTGTGAAGTGCATCATGAGCCCACAGGACAAGTAGACTTACAGCAACGGTACACAAGATATTGATGGGTCCCGCGTTAAAGTAGACAGGGAGTAACGGGAGCAGAACAACCGGAATCAGCCCCGCTTTGACGCTATCTTTCGTTACGAGATAAGACAGACCGAGTATGCCTAGTCCGGCAAGATATGCCCACGGCGTTATGGCGAAGACGATTCCGGAAAATACGGCATACCCTTTACCGCCGCGTCGCGGATGAAACAACGGAAACAAGTGACCGATAAGTACGGCAAGAGCGACGGGATAAAATGCGTCTGTTAGCTGTAGTGCAAGAACCGTCTTCGCGGCATCAAACAGGTACACGAATAAAAAAGCCGGGAGCCCACCAGCGCGATGGGCGTTGCGGGCACCGATGTTTCCGGAACCGACCTGTGCCAAATCGGTACGACTGACGTACTTCCAGAGCGTACCGCCAAGAATACTACCGATAAGGTAACCAAGCAGGAGATCAAGGATCACCGATGTTCCTCCTTTGTTTCTACGAGATGTACGAGTTCCTTGACGGTCAGGGCATCACTGTCTGGAGCCGTCAGGACGGCATCGACCATCTGAGCTTTTCGATCTTGTAATTCCGTCATCTTTTCTTCGATCGTTCCGCGTGTCAGCAATTTGATGACCGTCACGTCGGACTGTTGTCCAAGCCGGTGAGCACGATCGGCAGCTTGCTGTTCGACGGCCGGATTCCACCAGCTGTCAAAGAGGATGACGGTATCAGCAGTTGCGAGATTCAATCCCGTCCCACCCGCTTTCAGGGAAATCAAGAAGAGATCGACTTCACCGTCATTGAACCGATCGCATAACGCCAACCGGTCTTCGAGTGGTGTCTCACCCGTCAACAGGAAGTGGGGGAGGTGACGTTGCGCGAGATCCGAGCGAATGCGTTCGAGCATTTGTGTATACTGCGAGAAAATCAAGATCCGCTTTCCGGCTGCCCGTTTTTCGGCAATTAATGAGAGCAGACGCGTTCGTTTTGTTGCTTCCCCTGTGTATCCCTCAACGAATAAACCTGGATCGTTGCAAATTTGCCGCAACCGCGTTAATCCAGCCAGTAACTTCAAACGATCTTCGCGTTTCGTCTCGTCTAAGTGTTGCAGCGTCTCGAGTTGCAATTTGGCGAGATACGACGCATATAACCGTTTTTGGTTCGGACCGAGCTCGACATAATGATGCTCGATCTGTTTCTTCGGTAAGTCCTGTAAGACATCTTGTTTCTCGCGCCGTAATAAGAACGGTTGGATGAACTGTTGCATGTCATCAAACGACCATTTCTCAAACGTCGCTAAATCCGGCAGTAATTCTGGAAACAGAACATGGAAGATCGACCAGATGTCGCGCGGTCGATTCTCGAGCGGTGTGCCCGTTAAGGCGAACCGTCGTTTTGCTTGCAGATGCCGCAGTTGACTGACCGTTTGTGACTGCGGATTCTTCAAATGCTGTGCTTCATCAAAGAAGATGACGTCATATACAGGGTGGCGACGGACGTCGGTCCGAAGCGTCGTATAGGAGACGATCGTCACCGTATCGTCAGGTAAGTGCTCCAGTTCGCGGAGTCGGCTGGCTTGAGAACCAGTGACGACATGAACCGATCGACCGGGTAAAAAGCGTTTCAGTTCTGCCTCCCAGTTTCGGAGCAGTGATGCCGGTGCGACGATGAGCGCGCGACGGTCAGGAATCGTCGCGACATAACCAATCGCTTGAATCGTCTTCCCGAGCCCCATCTCATCGGCTAAAATCCCGTGACATCCTAGCGCGTCTAAATTCTTCAGAAATTGAATGCCCGTTCGTTGATACGGATAGAGTCGTGACTCTAAAGAATTCGGCAAGTCGAGCTGGAATCCTTGTCCGGATTTCAATTCAAGCCATTTCTCGAGCAAATCGGCGTGAAGATGGAGGACGGAAGCGCCAATTAGATGCTTCATGTTCCGGACAGCAGGTAAGACGATCCGTCCGTCGCGTAAGTCGCGTTCACTTGCTTCCATCTGGGCGAGGACCCGTTGTAACTGCTGAAAAGCCCTTGTTTCTAAAGAAACGAACTGTCCGGATTTCAAGCGGTGGTACCGTTTTTGTAAGACGAGCGACTTCAGGACACGTTTCAGCTCATCTTCCGGAATCCCGTCCATTGAAAAGTTGAACACGAGCCAGTCGAGGCGGTCCGTTACGTCGACTTCGATTCGCGGATGGAACGGACCTTTTGGTAACGTCGTCCGGATCGCTTGTGTTGCAAATAACTCCAGTTGACCGAGCGCAACCCGTTCGTCAAGCAGACTCCGCAAAAAGGCATACTGTGCGGCGTCACGCGTGATGATGTAGCGCATGTCACGTGGCGTTGCTTGGAATTCACGTAAGAAGCGTAAGACACTTTGCTCCGTTACTTGATCCCGTCCAGCGTAAATCGTCTCATCGAGTGGATTCAGCTGAATCCCTTGATAATCAAACGACACGCGGACTTCGACTTCTTGAGGCGTTCGGTCGAGATGGAGTTTGGCGATTGGTGTCCCGGAAACGATTCGTTCTTGCAAATCAGGACTGAACGAAACATCGGCGACTCGCTGCAAATACTCGGTCTGTCCAAGCAGACGATCGAAGTAGGGCAGGGACAGTTGATGCTGCTGATTGTCCGTCAATCGTTTGAGCGTCACGACAGGTCCAGTCAGTTCGAAATGAATTGCCACCCGACGATCAGGTGTGAGACTGCGTAAATAATGGCGCGCGCCAGCGTCATCGACTTGAAACGCCGTGAAGGGACGGATTTGCGGCGATAGCGGCGTCGGTGTACCGTGCGCCTGTACATGATGCATCGCCAGTAAAACGGCGACGATATGTCCGCAAAATGACGTATCCATCGCAAGCGACGGACAATTACAGCCGGCGTCGACACCGTGCGCCTTGACGCGAACCGTCACCGTGAATCGTTCCTCACCGTCGACACTCGCTTCGATCAGCTCGTCACCCATTCGGTAATTGTGCAACGTGACCTTGCGGGCGGCGACATACTTCTTTCCCCGTCGAAAGGCATAGGCATCAGACATTTGTTTGATTTTGCGTTCACTGAGCCCATAATTCATGCTATTCCTCCTTTAGTTGACATAATGTTATTATCGTTCACCATCGAATAAATCGACGGCGCGTTTTTTCTCCGAATCGCCGATATGGGCATAGACTTGTGTCGTCGCGACGGATTCATGACCAAGTAACTGCTGGATCGTCAGAACATCGACCCCACCGGTCGCAAGACGTGTCGCAAACGTATGCCGCAATTTATGCGGTGTAATTTTTTTGCGCTCTAAAAAGGGTAGGACCGGTTTTAATCGTTCGGTGTGCCGCTGCAAAATATGCTGGACTGCCCGTGGACTGAGTGGTTTCCCGTGTTTTTGGAAGACAGGCACGGCGCCACTCGTTGGCATCTGATAATGAATCGCGTATTTGCGTAAGGCGATCCGTGCTGGTTTCGCGAGTGGAATCAGCCGCTCTTTATTGCCTTTTCCGATGACACGGAGCGTGTTTTCATGGAAATCGACATCATTCCAGACCAATTGGGTCATCTCACTCAAACGCATCCCGCTATAGCCGAGTAGTTGGAATAACGTCACGTCGCGGACGCGATCACGTTCATAATGCGACGCTTCCCGGGCATTCATCTCGACGTTCGACGGTAACAACTGAATCAATTCGTCCCACTCGCGTTTCGTCAGGTAGACCGGTTCCCGTTTCGCTTGTTTTGGTCGGTTGACTTTTGCGACCGGGTTTTCTGACAGCTGACCTGTATCGACCAAATAACGGAACAACGACTGTAACGCCGATAGCTTTCGGTTGATCACGCTTGGTGCATTTTGTTTCGTTAAGGCAAGGTATTCGGCATAGGCTTCGATTCCTGATGCATCGATCTCGACGAACGCTTCAAGCGGAATATCTCGCGCCGTTACTTTTTCACCGGACGCCGCAGCGACGAATTGAAAGAACGCTTCGTAGTCGTAGACGTAGCGACGCATCGTTGCTAATGAGAAATGTTTTGCTGCTAACTGATCCAAATAGGACTGAATGAAGCGTGGCATCCGCTCATAACCAGGAATCGCTGGTGCTGTAGCCGAAACGGTCGTTTTATGTATCGTTTTTCCTAGATTTTTAAATAAACTCATCCGACAATCACCCCTCTAGTAGTAGTATACCAAACGTTGGTACGTCAGACACTTGTTTGCGTGAAATAGTTATTTCACGCAACGTTAAATTGTCAGACAGGGAGCCCTCAGTTGCATCGACAACGCATCAGACGGGTCGTTGATCAACTCGATGCACGTGAGAATTTAGCCTATTTTTATGGTTTTTGAGCTACAACATTCTCTTTAATAACAATAATAGTATTATGTCACCTAAATCATCAAAAAAGAATGAATATTCAATTTCGCTCTCAGTTGCATCGAGAAGTCGTTCGACGGGTCATTGGTCGACTCATTTGATTTCAAGACGATTTCTGAAAAACGTCGAAAACGTGCTCGATTTCGCATACTTCATCTTGGTTCGGGTATAGAGTGTTAGGTAAGAGTTATTTTCATAAGGGGGAGTTCTAGATGATTACCGATCAACAAGCACGTCAGTATTTGAAGGATGCCAAACGCATTGCCGTCGTCGGTGTCTCGAGTGATTCCGGAAAGACCGCGAACTGGATTGCGGACTACTTAGTCCAACATGGATACGAAGTCATTCCAGTCAATCCGACGTTAAACGAGTGGAACGGTCAAAAAGTCTATCCGAGCGTCGCAAGCATTCCAGGACACATCGATATCGTCGACGTCTTCCGTCGGTCTGAGTTTTTAGCGGATGTCGCCAAAGATGCTGTTGCTCACGGTGACGTCGGGATGATTTGGAATCAGCTTGGTCTCTCGAGTGTCGAAGCAGAAAGTCTCGCACTTGGTGCTGGTATTCCATATATTGAGAATCGTTGCATCAAAATCGAGCATCAATATCTGTGAGTCACCGCACGATTTCAGGCATCTTCACCCGTTCGTGAAGGTGTCTTTTTTCATGCGCTTTACAGGTTATGCTTGTCAGGAAGCAAGAAGATGCCTACAATTAGAGACAGACTACTCGAAATAACGAACGAACGTTTGTAAAAACGACGTCGTAATTTCGAATTTTGAGGTGAAATGAATGGCGACAGACTTAAATAACTACAATGATGATGCCATACAGGTGCTCGAAGGACTCGAAGCAGTCCGAAAGCGCCCAGGTATGTATATCGGTTCAACCGATCACCGTGGACTTCACCATCTCGTCTACGAGATCGTCGATAACGCAATCGATGAGGCACTTGCAGGATTCGGGGAACAAATTGACGTCACGATTCATAAAGATAATGCAATCACCGTCCGTGACCATGGACGTGGAATGCCAACGGGGATGCATGCATCGGGAAAGCCGACTGCTGAAGTCATCTTCACGGTCCTTCACGCTGGCGGTAAGTTCGGTCAAGGTGGCTATAAGACGTCCGGTGGCTTACACGGCGTCGGGGCGTCGGTCGTTAACGCCTTATCAACGGATTTGAAAGTAACGATCTTCCGTGACGGGAAACAATATGAGCAAACGTTTGAAAACGGTGGGATTCCGAAGACGACGTTGCTTGAAACGGGTACGACGCGTCAAAAAGGAACGAGCGTTTACTTTAAACCAGATGGCTCGATCTTCAGTACGTTGACATACAACTACGATACGCTCGCGGAACGCTTACGCGAATCAGCTTTCTTGCTGAAAGGTCTGAAGATTACGCTGACGGACGAACGGTCTGATAAACAAGATATCTTCCAGTACCAAGACGGTGTCAGCGAATTCGTCCAGTACTTGAACGATGATAAAGATACGCTTCATCCGACGGTCGCGTTCGAAGGAACGGAAAACGAGATCGAAGTCGATATCGCCTTCCAGTTCACGGATGCGTACTCGGAAAACGTCCTGTCGTTCGTCAACAACGTCCGGACACGCGACGGTGGAACACACGAAGTTGGTGCGAAGACGGCGATGACACGGGTCATGAATGAATATGCCCGAAAGAACACGCTCTTGAAGGAAAAGGATAAGAACCTTGACGGAAATGATATCCGCGAAGGGTTGACCATGATCGTCTCGATCCGAATTCCGGAAGAATTCCTTCAGTTCGAAGGACAAACGAAGTCGAAACTCGGTTCACCGGAAGCGCGGACGAGCTGTGACGCTGTCATCAGTCGTCGTCTCTCGACGTACTTGGAAGAGAACCCGCAAACGGCGACGCTGTTGATCAAAAAAGCGATCCGCGCAGCGCAAGCTCGTGAAGCAGCACGCAAAGCCCGCGAAGAAGCACGAAATGGGAAAAAGAAGAAACGTTCGAGCATCTTGAACGGAAAACTGACACCTGCTGCTTCGAAAAACGCAGACAAGAATGAATTGTTCCTCGTCGAGGGTGATTCTGCCGGTGGTTCTGCGAAACAAGGACGAAACCGGACGTTCCAAGCGATTCTGCCACTCCGTGGTAAGGTCTTGAACACGGAAAAAGCGAAACTCGCTGACATCATGAAAAATGAAGAGATCAATACGATCATTCATGCGATTGGTGGCGGTGTCGGAGCCGATTTTGACTTGTCGGATTGTAATTTCGACAAAGTCATCATCATGACGGATGCCGATACCGATGGCGCGCATATCCAAGTCTTGCTGTTGACGTTCTTCTTCCGCTACATGCGTCCGTTGATCGATGCCGGGAAGGTCTTCGTTGCCTTACCACCGCTCTATCGTGTCTCCAAAGGGAAAGGCAAATCGGAGAAGTTCGAATATGTCTGGGACGAAGAGACACTCAAGAAAACGACGAAGAAATTCGGTAAAGGTTATATGATCCAACGTTACAAAGGACTTGGGGAGATGAATGCACCACAGCTCTGGGAAACAACGATGGATCCCGAGACACGGACATTGATTCGGGTCACGATCGACGATGCTGCTGTTGCGGAAAAACGTGTCTCGGTCTTAATGGGCGATAACGTTGGTCACCGCCGGACGTGGATTGAGGACAATGTCGCCTTCGGTCTCGCGGAAGACCTCTCGATCATCGAGAATGAGCACGTGACGAAAGAGAGTGTGAACGAACATGTCTAATCTACAAAACATCCTGAACCTGTCGCTCGAGCAAGTCGTCGGCGACCGGTTTGGTCGTTATTCGAAATATATCATCCAAGATCGTGCCTTACCGGATGCCCGGGATGGTCTGAAACCGGTTCAACGCCGTATCTTGTATGCGATGCATACGGAAGGCAACCTGTTCGACCGTGCTTACCGGAAATCGGCGAAGACGGTCGGTGTCGTCATCGGTAACTACCACCCGCACGGTGATTCATCGGTCTATGAAGCAATGGTCCGCTTGAGCCAAGAGTGGAAACTGCGTTACCCGTTGATCGATATGCAAGGGAACAATGGATCAATCGACGGCGATAGCGCGGCAGCGATGCGGTATACGGAAGCCCGTTTATCAAAAGTTTCGAGTCTGATTCTCGACGGGATCAACAAACAAACCGTCGATTACACGCTCAACTTCGATGATACGACGGAAGAACCGCTCGTCTTACCGTCACTACTGCCGAACTTGCTGATGAACGGTTCGACGGGGATTTCCGCTGGTTATGCAACCGAGATTCCACCGCACCACGCGGGAGAAGTCCTCGATGCTGCGATTGGTCGGATTTCCGGTACGGTCCAGAACGTCGATGACTTGTTGACGCACATGCAAGGTCCTGATTTCCCGACTGGTGGTGTCGTCCAAGGGCTTGACGGCATCAAGAAGGCGTTCGAGACAGGACGCGGGAAAGTCATCATCCGCTCGCGCTCAACGATTGAGACACTGCGGGGTGGTCGTCAGCAAATCGTCATCACGGAGCTCCCGTATGAGGTCAATAAAGCCAATCTCGTTAAACGGATGGAAGAACTCCGTCTTGATAAAAAGGTCGAAGGGGTTGCTGAAGTCCGTGATGAGACCGACCGCGACGGCTTACGGGTCGTCATCGAGTTGAAGAAGGAAGCGGACGCAGAAGGTGTCTTACACTTCTACCTCAAACAGACTGACTTACAAATTGCCTATAACTACAACATGGTCGCGATCCATGAACGGACACCGCGGCAAATGGGTGTCTTGACGTTGCTTGATGCGTATCTTGCACACGTCAAGGAAGTCGTCATCCGCCGGACAGCGTTTGATCTCGAACAAGCGAAACGCCGTCAGGAAGTCGTTTCTGCCTTGATGACAGCAATCTCTGTCCTCGATGAGACACTTGCCTTGATCCGTTCTGCGTCGAACAAAGCGGACGCGAAGGAGAAGCTGATCACGCGCTTCAACTTTACGGATCGCCAAGCAGAAGCCGTCGTCATGCTCCAGCTGTACCGGTTAACGAATACCGATATCGTCGAGTTGCAGGAAGAAGCTGCGAAACTCGAGAAGGAAATCACTCGTCTCGAGAAGATCCTCAACGATGAAAAGACACGGAATCGTCTCATCATCAAGGAATTGACAGTCTTGAAGGAACAAGTCGCGGACAAGCGTCGCTCGACGATCGAAGCGGAAGTTGAAGAACTGAAGCTGAAGACGGAAGTCATGATCGCTGTCGAAGAAACGATGGTCTTCCTGTCGAAAAACGGTTACGTCAAACGTTCGTCGCTCCGTTCATTCGGTGCCTCGAACGACTTGCCGGACTTGAAGGAACAGGATCGTCCGTTGCTCCAAGGGCAAGCGATGACGACGGATCACTTGATCGTCTGGACCGTTCGCGGGAATTACTTGCTGATTCCGGTCCACCAATTACCGGATACGAAATGGAAGGATGGCGGTCAACACGTCGCGAACCTCGTCCCACTCGAACCGGGTGACCGGGTCCTCTCCGCAGATCTCGTCCGTTCGTTCGACGAAGCGCACCATTGCTTGTTCGTCACCCGTCAAGGGATGGTCAAACGTTCGAAACTGAGTGACTACAACGCCCAGCGGAAGTCAAAACCACTTCAAGGTGTTCGTTTGAAGGCAGACGATGAAGTCTTGTATGCTCAGGTCTCAACGGGTCAAACGGAGCTGTTCCTTGCAACACAGAACGGTTTCGGTCTCTGGTTCACGGAAGACGACGTTCCTGTCGTTGGTGTCCGGGCTGCCGGTGTTAAAGCGATCAACCTGAAGGATCAAGATGTCGTCGCGGGTGCAATTGGCTTCAAGGAAGCACCACAAATCGTCCTCTTGACGCAACGGGGTGCCTTGAAGAAGATGCGTCTCGCGGATCAGTTCCAAGTCTCGAGCCGTGCGCTCCGTGGCTTACAGTTGCTCCGTGATTTGAAATCGAAACCACACCAAGTCTCAGCATTGATCGACGTCACACAAGCGAAAGAATTGGTCCTCAGCGGAAAAGAGCAGGAGAAAACGATCCAAATCGGTTCGTTATCGTTCCTCGACCGCTTATCGAACGGTTCATTTGCCTACGATGAAGAGAAATTCGGTCCCTTACTCGACTGGTATACACGATAAGACGAGGCTCCTCCGGATAACGGGGGAGCTTTTTTAGATCTAGCGGGGCAGGAGAGGGGGAATTTTGAGACGAATGCTCGGAATTTTGAGATTTATCGCTATAAATATCGTTTACAAATTGAAACACTGACCAATAACGGCTACAATAGAAGAAATAGTCAGGTCACGATTCGTCACGAACAAGCGTCGGGTCACGCGTCTCCGCAGCTTTGCTTATAGCGTCAATTGATCAAGCAGCTACGGGACCGTCCCTTTAGCTGCTTGTTGTGCAATCTGCCGACCTTGGAGAGGTGATGAAGATGAAATTCAGACGTCGCGAAAAAGTAGCAATCTATATCACTCGGGAAAAACCTAACGGATGGGAACTACTTGTTTTTCATCCACAATCGGCTCCTGAGAGTGATTGGCAGATCCCCGCAGGTACGATCGAAGATGCTGAAATCGCAAAAGAAGCGGCTGTCCGTGAGACGCTTGAGGAAAGTGGTCTCTCGTTAGCATCCGTCCAGTACATCGGCGAAGAAGAGATGCGCTATCCGGAGCGAATGCGGGTGCATTACACGTATTTCTACCATGCGCACATCGAATGCCAAGAGAACCGCTGGACGCATTGTGTGGCTGGTGACGGTCAGGATTGCGGTGATTTCTTTGATTTCGCGTGGTTGCCACTTGATCGGATCACGCAACTTGAACGCCGCCATCATATATTCCTGGATCGTTTGATTCATCGATTGGAACGGACACGTCCGTATGATTGTCGAAAACACGGTTAATTCCGTGTTTTTTTGTTTTGTCTCACTATCTTAAGTTTACCCTGATTATGAGACAAAATCTTATAACTATTGATAATATATGTTATGTTAACTTGAATAAAAAAATGATCTTTTAGTCAGATTCATCCATTCCCCCTGTCGTGTAAAAATCGGTCTATCGTCCTGTTGGTCTTCCTCCTCATTCTTTGTTACTCTAATAACAGTAACACCGCGAATGTTACCTTTTTAACGGTAACAAATCAAATGTTTCCATGATTGTGGCAACAAATGAACAGGAGGAATCGTCATGCAAGCTGTTGCCTTGTCGTTTGATGTCAAAGGCTCCCGCGATTATCCGAGCAAAGAAGCATTACTTCAAGCGCTCCGAGAACTCGCGAACGATCTGAATACGGCATTTCCTACGAGTATCGTTCCGTTCCAAATCAAATCCGGTGATAGCTTACTGGCGGTATTTGCGGATTATCCGGTTAGTTATCCGGTCATGCTGCACTTATTGAATCAAGAATTGCCAGGTTACATCGGGATCGGATTTGGTCAATATGAGACGATTTCAACGACCCAAGCCGAAGAAGCCAATGGCAGTGCGATCATTCATGCCTTTGAAGCACAGGAATTGGCGAAGACGCTTCCGTCACGGATCGCCTTTGCTGGACCGCCCTACTTACCGACCGCCCTGCTGAATGGCTATCTCGAGATGCTCTATCCAGCGTATTTCGGGAAGACGGACCGTCAGATTGAACTGCACCGGTTGATGGATCAATATCCGGATGATACGTATGAAGAGATCGGTTTGAAGATGGGCTTTAAGGAACAGGATGCCCGCGCGAATGTCGCAAAACTCGTTTCCCGCTCGCAGCGTAAGCAACGGAAGCGACTTGAAGCTGCCTTGACACAGGCACTGGAGCAATTCCAAGTCTGGGAGGCGATTCGGTGACCGTCTTACTTAGCCTTATACTTGTCCATCTACTTGCTGATTTCCCATTACAGACGAGACGGATGGCGCTACTGAAACACCGACACCAACGCATCTTATTCCAACATCTTGCCGTTCATGCGGCTCTGATGCTACTTGTCCTTGCGTTCTTCGTCATCCGAGGGGTATTAACCATCGACATCGCCGGATGGCTTGGAGGAAGTATTCTCGTGTTTCACGCCCTACTCGATGCCTCCCCGCTCAAACGTCGCGTCAAGCAAGCGGCGGCGTACTGGATCGATCAAGCGTTACATATAGCTGCCATCATCGCTTTGACATGGATATTCATCCCGATCGATTGGTCGTTGTCGTTCGCGCGACCCGAGCAGGTCTTGTGGATTCTGTGCTTTAGTTTAGTGACGACGGAGTTACTCGGTCACGGGATTGCTTTAATGCTCGCACCATTTGCTCCGCGCTTGATCGAAGCGCATTTCGAGCGAAAAGTGACACGTAAGGAGCAATTAGACGGCGTTTCGCGGACCGTCACACATGAAGTCGAAGATTCTGCGCGCAGTTATACGACGGAATTAAACGGAATCGGGCGTTATATCGGTCTCGTCGAACGGGCGATCATTACCCTGCTCGTCGTCACGAACGCAACCGGAGCCATCGGGTTCATCATTGCTTTGAAGGCACTGGCACGTTTTAAACAGTTTGAAGATCGCCGCTTTGCGGAATATTACATCATCGGGAGCTTGCTCAGTATCTTAGGTGCGATTTTATGTGGACTCGCGATTCGCGTCGCACTCTAAACGATGAATGAAAGTGAGGGAGACGGTCTTGACCGTCGCACGAAGTATGAAACAAATTGGATTAGTGAGACATCACCGGGTGACGGAAGGATACCCGACGAAAGGCTGGATCAGCGCCAGCGATATTGAAAAATGGATTGAACGGTATGATACGTCAGACATCGATATTCAACCGGTCGAGCTCGGTCAGATCGACTGGACAGTCTGTTATGCCAGTAGCATGCCACGCGCCGTCCAGACGGCGAAGAGTGTCTACGATAAAGAGATCATCGTGACGGATCTACTACGGGAAGTACCGTTTCCGACGATTCAGTCGAATCTACGGTTACCGTTTCTTGGCTGGGCGGTCCTCGGTCGACTCGCAGCCCCGTTCAGCAAACGGATTCAAGCGGAGATCAAGGAAGCGAATGAACGGATTGAGGTCCTGTTGAATCAACTGATGTTCGAGGATGATGAACGGGTCTTACTCGTCGGGCATGGCGGTATGATGATTTTGATGCGTGCTGCCTTGAAACGGCGCGGTTACCGGGGGCCACGGTTCGGTCATCCGCGTAACGGCATGCTGTATCTGTTCGAGAAAGAGGAACCGACATGTTGAAATGGGGATCAACGATTCTGTTAGCACTCTGCCTGATCGTCATCTTCTATACGACACGGGACGAAGAGCCCCCAGCCCCAACCGCGGGACAAATGGAGGTCTATGGTTTTGACGTCGGTCAAGGAGATAGTACGTTCATCCGGACGAAGGAAGACGCGATCTTGATTGACGGCGGGAATAACGGCAAAGGCGAGGATGTCGTCCGCTACCTGCAAGAATTGGGTGTCAAACGCTTAACAGCAGTCATTGCGACACATCCGGACGCCGATCATATCGGTGGACTTGATACCGTCCTCGATGCCTTTCCAGTCGACAGCGTCTATGCCCCGCGTGTCACGCATACGACAGAGACATACCGCGATTTCCTCCTTGCCGTCAAACGCGAAGGGGTGACGATCAAGTCGGTTAAGGCAGGTCTTGAGATACCGAGTGAAGCTGCACGCTTTACGTTCCTTGCTCCCCTAACGGACGGGACACAGGATCTCAACAGCTGGAGTGCCGTCCTGCGGGTCGAACATGGACAGGACCGGTTCCTCTTCATGGGCGACGCACCGATCCGGACGGAACGACAATTGCTCGAGTCAGATGCCGATCTTAGCGCCGATGTCTTGAAGCTTGGACATCACGGAGCAGACACATCGTCCTCCCTGCCCTTCCTACAAGCCGTTGATCCGAAGCGAGCGTTGATCTCAGCCGGGAAGGACAATGCCTATCGTCACCCACGTCCCTCCGTCTTACAGGAGCTGAAGACAGAACGGATTACGATTGATCGAACCGATCAAAGCGGAACGATCCAGTATATCTCGACTGGTGACGGCATCAAGGAATCGAACCGGACCGACTTACGACCGGAATAACAAGACGTGGAGGTGCATCAGATGCGATTGACCCTAGCTGATTTTGAAGACGATCTAGCGATTTGCGAGACGGACGACCGCGAGACGATCACATTACCGAAAAGTCGTTTGCCGCGCCAGGCGACGATTGGCGACCGACTCGACTGGACCGGGCGCTCGATTCGGATCTTACGCGATGAGACGAACGCACGTAAAAAAGAGATCACCGATTTGATGGATGATCTCTTTGAAGAATGATGGGACTCCCTTAGAACGCTGAGGGAGTCTTTTTTAACCCAGTAGACTGATGACGAGACCAGCGATGATGCCTGCTGTGAATAAGGAACCGAGCGTATACGTCAGCAAACGTAATCCGAATGGGAGCCGACGAATCGCGGCAAAGGCTCGGCGATTCGGAGGTCCTCCGGCAACAATACGTTGATACTCGTCAATAGGACTGTGAGCAACATCCTGTTGCTGGTTTAGAGTAGAGTTCGATTCGGTAGTATGTGGTTTCATCTGTCCATCCTCTCTATTCCAATGACTATATCCTTCTATTCGCTAAGTAACTTCATAATCCTGTTTCAATTTTTTTGATATTTTACGAAACTTTTGGATGAAACTGGTAGTATAAAAGATAGACGTATTTCTTTATGCGTGATTCCTGGAAAATCACTAGCAGTTTTTTCTGAATTTTCGTACACTTTAGAAATACGATGCATCTTAAAGGGGGAATCATCCATGTTTCAAACGTTACGTACATCACTCAAACAATCTGTCCTTGGTCAGGACGATGTGATTGATCATTTATTGATGGGCTTGCTCGCAGAAGGTCATGTGTTGCTCGAAGACCGTCCGGGGACCGGTAAGACGACATTAGCAAAAGCACTGGCGCAGACACTCGAAGCGAAGTTCTCACGTGTTCAATGTACAGCGGATACGTTACCGACCGACCTACTTGGGATGGAGCTGTTCAACCCGCTGACAGGATCGTTTGAACAACGGTTTGGTCCGCTGTTCGCGAACATCGTCCTCGTCGATGAAATCAACCGGACGACTCCACGGACACAGTCAGCATTGCTCGAGGCAATGGCGGAAGGGCAAGTGACGATCGGGGATACATCTTATACGTTACCGCAACACTTTCTTGTCATCGCGACACAAAATCCGTTCGATGGACACGGTACATTCCCATTACCGCATGCCCAACTCGACCGTTTCTTGTTCAAATTATCGTTCGCTCCCCTGACACGTCAAGCGGAAAAAGCATTATTACGCGGGGCGCACTTAACAGCAGCCGAACTACAGATTCCGCTCGAACAACTCAATGACTGGAAAGAGGAAGTCGTTGCCGTCTCAATCGAGGATAGCGTCGAAAACTACTTACTTGATGTCTGTGACGCACTCCGCGCCCATCGTGACGTTGAGATCGGACCGAGTCCACGAGCGACGCTCGCACTCTTAAAAGCAGCAAAAGCACGGGCCTGGATGCAGGAGCGGACGTACGTCACACCAGAGGACGTCAAGCACTTGGCGACGCCATTGCTTGCCCACCGTCTCGTCTTAACGCTCGAAGCGACGCTGAAGCTATCGAACGAACGTCTCGTCGAGCAGGTCCTCGATTCACTCACTGTTCCGACTGAGGTGTAATCATGCAATTGATCATACCAAAAGGCTTTAACCTCATCATTCTTACGATGACAGGTGCAAGCGGCGTCATCGTGGGACTCTATGGTCCTGTCTGGATTGCGGCTTTATTACTCGCCTATACATTATATGGCTGGGTGATGCCGTATTATCTCGAATACGTTGCGAAGCGGATTCGCGTCCGCCTCCTTGAGACGGTTCGCGCTTTTCGAGAGGAAACGATCCAGATACCGTTCGAATTGTCGAACCCAACGAAGTTACCACTCGGTCGCATCACGATCTCTGGGTTGCTCGGGGATCAGATCAAGCTTCCTGATGCGAGTAGTCAATTTTGGCGTCAACACTTATATGTCAGCAAACAGACGATCGTGCCGTTTTCAATCGATGTCATTGCCGCTCACCGAGGAACGATTCGGATTCAGTCGTTTGACGTCATGATCTCGGATCCGTTTCATTTGATCACAACCTATGTGACGCTTGATATCCAAGAGCTGGGTCACGTCTTCCCTGACTTTGCACCAGCGTCAGTCGAGTGGAATGAGCGGATGATTCCCGGTGAGACGATTGATCGCTCGAGTCCGTTCACCGATCGCTCGAGTTTCCACTCCGTCGTTCCCTACTCCGGAGATGCGAAGTCGATCTACTGGTCCGCTTATGCGAAGACGAATGAGCTGTACTCGTATCAATATGATCGGAAACGTAACCATGATTATGCCGTCATCGTCGATGGCTTGTCCGCAGACGGACTCGCCCTCCGCTCGGACTTCGAGAAACTACTATCGCGTGCCGCGACGATCATCCGTGAACTCGAGAAACAAGGGGCTTCCTACAGCCTCTGGATTTCGATGGTCAATCGATCCGGTCAGTGGTACCATGTTCCGTCTGGTATGGGAAAACATCAATTCCTACGGACGATGGAATGCCTTGCCCGGATTTCCGAATACGATCTACCGCTCGAGCGCCGGTACTTCACGAAGCGACTGCAACGTAGTGTGCCGTCGACGACGGCGGAGATTCATCTCGGTCACCGGCAGAAAGGAGTGAGCGCATGATTCTCTGGTGGATATTCCTTGCGAGTCTGTTACCGGTTCCGTTCTATCTCGCGCTCGCTCTTCCGGCACTCGCCTTCGTGCCACATCGTTCGATTCGAATCGGATTACAGTTACTCGTGGCGGGATCCTTGTTTTTCCTCTCTCCCGTAGCTAGCGTCTTAGCCCTTGTCTTCGTCGCCTGGACCGCGTTTCTTGATACGGTCGATTCGGCGTGGCGTTACGCTACGAGTGCGATGGTCATCGGCGTCGTGATGGTATTGTTCCCGGGAGTGACACCACCAATTGGCGCATTTTTAATTTTGGTCTTCGTCATTGCGTATCCATTCGTCGTCACCTACATGACAGAATGGCGGCGTATCTTCCCGACGATTGCTCTCGTACTTAGCGCGGGGCTGATCATCGCTGTCGTCTTCCGGCTCACGAAAGAAGCGCTCGTCGGATCCGTCACGAGTGCGATTCGTCCGCTATTTGAAGCATTCGGTTCATTATTCCTTTGGACGGAACCACTTGGTCGGGAAGCGGACACGATGACGAACCGGGCAATGGGGCTAGAGAATATCAAAGGTGTTCAAGACGTGGAGCAAGCTGCCGTCCAGGCAGGAACACCGGATTGGATTTGGATCGCAACGACGCTTCTGACCGTGATCTTAGTTGCGGTTACGCTTTATGTCATCCGGAAGCGAAAAGTCATAGCAATCGAAAGAGAACAAACCGTCAAGCACTCCAAGCAGGTACGGGCGCATGCGCCAAAGCGGCATAGTCATCATCCGCTTCTGAAGATTGCCTCTCAACTCGAGCAAGCCTTCCCAAGACGTCATGAAGAGACGACGCTTGAATGGCTGACACGGATCGAGTTCCCGGATACGGTGCAAAATGCTCGTCTGATTGACGGGATTGAGTTCAGTCCAAGTGAACCGGCCTACGACATCCAGACGTTCCGCCGTCAAGTACGCAAACAAATCGAACGCTAACGAAAAGCCCCTGCTCATGGAGCGGGGGCTTCCTCGTCGCATAATGTGCGCATCAATTGGTTGCGTGGTGTCGTCGCAAGACCCCAGTCGCAGATCGCATCGAGTAAGGGAATCAAGGAAACACCTTTCTCGCTCAACGCATATTCGACGCGGGGTGGGATTTCCGGGTAGACGGTCCGCGTAATCAAGCCATCTTGTTCGAGTTGCTTCAGTTGCTGTGTCAGCGTCTTCGGTGAGACGTCCTGGATATAACGCTCCAGTGTATTAAAACGTACCGCACCTTCCTCATGCAGCTCGTACAAGATCATCACTTTCCACTTGCCTTGAATCTGACGCATCGTCGCATCGAACTCATTTAGATACGGCATACCGTTCCCTCCCTTACCAAAAGGTAACCGACTGACCTAAAAGTGCGTACTTCTCGGATTGGTTTCCCTCTGTTATCTTCAATTTATCATATCAAATAAGGAGACGATATCATGAAAACAGGATTCATTGCCATCACCGGTGCGACGTCAGGAATCGGGCATGCGATTGCACGAACGTTCATTCAGAAAGGGTACCGCGTCTTATTGCTCGGACGACGAATTGATCGTCTGGCGAGCCTTGCTTCAGACGATGTCTTGATTCGCCAAGTCGCAGCCACCGACCGAGTTGCCCTCGATGCTGCTTTAGCAGACGCGACGGAAGCGTTCGGACCGGTCGAAGCCATCATCAATAATGCGGGTCGGATGTTACTCGGTCAAATCGAGACACAAGATGCGGAAGAATGGGAAGAGATGTTTGACGTCAACGCGCTCGGTGTCTTACACGGGATGCAAGCTGTCCTTCCCTCGATGGTGAAACGGAAGACCGGCACGATCATCAACATCAGCTCGATTGCCGGTAAAAAGACGTTCGCAGACCACGCCGCGTACGTCGGCACGAAATTCGCCGTCCACGCGATGAGTGAGAACGTCCGAGGTGAAGTCGCGTCCCATGGTGTCCGCGTCATGACGATTGCACCAGGTGTCGTCGAGACAGAACTGCTCGGTCATACGACAAGTGACGCGATTAAGGACGGCTACAACGAATGGAAACAGTCGATTGACGGTGGACTCGATCCGCAAGTCGTCGCGGACACTGTCTTATTCGCCTTCGAGCAACCGCAACATGTCAACATCCGGGAAATCGTCTTAGCCCCGACGAAACAACTCGATTGACGAAAAAACAGATCGAAGTGTTTGGAAGTAGATGTACTTCCGAGCGCTTCGGTCTGTTTCATTCAAGCGTTACTTTGCTAAGTGACTCTGTTCAATCGTTTGAAAGATCGATTGATAGATCTTCAGTTGCTCTGAACGATTCGGTCGTTCGATTCCCTCACCAAACAACCAGGTCGTCTCTTGTGTATCGTCATAGAGCATACCAGCCGCAAACGTCGGATTCGGCACCGAGATGCTTTCCTCATAGGATAGACTCGGATCAAGAAACGGTTCGATGGATTTTTGAGAGCCGATAAAGAAAAAGGGAATCTGCGCCTTCCGGTAGACGGTGGCATAGTCACGTCCCGCTGCCTGATGTAAGTACTCCGGCATAATCATGACGGCGTCGTATTGTCGTAAATCTCCTTTGATCTCCTGCAGATCAATCGAGTGGAAGTCCGGTGATTGCGTAAGAATTGGAGCCGTTCCGACGACGGCGATGGTGAGATCGATGGTACTGGCTTTTGGCGTCAACGTTGGTTTTTTCATCATACATACGGTAAGCAGTAGACTGAGTGCAAGTAAAGTCATGACGGTTCTTTGTCTCATCTGTCCCTCCATGATTTCCTAATATTAGGTCTTTCGCCTAGTTCCTTTATACCATAGAAATGGGTGACGTTATGTTTTTGCACAATAGGGAAATCGCGTGAATAAAGTACCAACAGAAGCCAATAAAAAAAGACTCCCTGATTGGAGTCTCCTTACTTTTCAGCATCGATTTTCGAAGCTTTTTTTGCAATGACGACAATAAAGACGATGGCACCGACAGGAATCACGAGCGGCATCCAGTCGAGGATATACTGTGCGTTCATCGTATCCCCCCTTACCTAGCAAGCTATAAGCGTAGCATATGCCAATTGCTGGGGAGTTGCAAGTCACAGTCGGGGCAGAAGTTCGTTCACGATCGCGTAATAAATCAAGATACTTGTCGAGAGCGTATATCCGATGAATAAAAGGGGTGTGAATTTAGGTTTCATGCGTCGTTCGATCAAGCGTAGCGAGCCGATGGTGACGACAAGAGCGACGACCGGACTGAATCCGAACACGACGATATCTAAGGATGTCACGACATCTTCTGGAAACACGAGATGAAAGACAAAAAGTGAGAATAAGTACCACGATGTATAGGATAGACAAACGAAGAAGAGGAAAGCAGCTAGTTTCCGCATCCCGTTTGATTGGCTTTTTTCCATCTGTTGCATGTCGTTCCTCCTACATAAGTATCAGATACCCTTAATAGTAACTGGAACTATTCGCTTAAAATATTCAAATATGAATATCCGACAAAAAACGACAAAAAGTTTTTTTCTCGACAATTTAAAAAAGCAAGATCCACGGTCAAGTGAACCTTGCTTCAGCCCTTAAAGAGCAGGTGTTTCGACTTGGTACATCGTCGCAAGACCTGCCACCTTGTTCTTGAATGTCTCCCGCCGTTCGACAGGCGCGATGATTTCCGCCTGGTTGCCGAACTGAATCAGCCACATCATGAAACCGTCGGAAAAGAGCGCATCGACTTTGACCTCGAACCAGAGATCATCGAGACGACGACAGCGGATATCCGTTCCGAACCGGTCGACGACGGTTGGCATCAGACTCTCCTGGAATTTAAGCGTCAATTGCTCGTTCTCTCCCCCGTACATGTTGAACATGTTACTTAAGTAACTCGGCTCGACATGGACCGGTTCTTCCATCGGTTCGAACGCTTTACAATCGACGATTCGGTCGACCCGGTACGTTCGGATCTCTTTGATCCGCTCATCGCGTCCAATCAAATAGTAATTTCCGTTATCCATCAACAGATGAGCCGGAGAAACGAGGTAATGCTCGCCATCCTTCCGTAACTCGAACTTCCGCGTCCGTTCATTAAACTTTCCTTGGTACTGGAAACTGATGACGAACCCATCGCTAATTGCTTTCTGGATCGTATCGATCGAGCGCGACGTCATTCCTTTTGGTTTTTTGACAGTATGTAGCACCGGTTGGAGTGACTCCGCCATCTTGTCACTCGTCAACGACTGAATCGTCTTAACGAGCGACGTCGTCTCACTTTCCGAGATGAACTTCGCACTGGCGATGGCATCGACGAGCAATCGGAGCTGATGATGCTCAAAGGGACGACTGACGAGATGATACGGAATGGCAAGTCCATTCTTCGTCTCTTCCGCCACGACGTCAAAACCTGATTTGGCAAGTGCCGCAATATCATCCTTCAACGATTTTCGGGATAGCTTCTCGATCAGTCCTCGTTTCGAGAGTTCCATGCTCAATTCCTCAAGCGTCAACGTATGGTCTTCATCAGACTGACGTTCGAAGATTTCTCGTACAGCAAGTAAGCGGTCACGGTTCGTTAATTTTTCGTTAGACACTACGCATCCTCATTTCCTAAGTCTCAATGGTTTGGTTATACTTTACAGTATACATGAAAATGAATATTAAATTAACAATAAAATGGTAAAAATTAAGAGATAGGAGAATTTGGATGCATTATATCGCAGAATGGAATGGTCAGCGTTTTGATTACCGAGATAGCGGGAGCGGTCCCGTCATTCTTTTGATTCATGGTACGCAGTCGGATTACCGGGAGGTCTACCATGTCGAAAAGTTAATCACGGCAGGATATCGTGTTATCGTACCGTCACGTCCGGGATATGGAAGAACGCCACTTCAGCTCGCAGATAGTCCAGAGGCGCTTGCAACGTTCTACGCTGGGTGGCTTGCTTCCCGCCAGATTGAACAGTACACCGTTTACGGCATCTCTGCCGGCGGACCGACGGCAATTGCACTTGCTGGAATGGATCCAGGCGTCCATGCCCTCGTCTTAGCGTGTGCGATGACGCACCGGATCTCGCTGCCGTATCACCGTCTTTTGATCCAACCGGTCTTACAACGTCCTTTGCAGTTCATCCAGTGGGGGCTTTGGACGTATGTGAAGGATAAAATTCGTAAGTTTCCTGAAGAAGCAGCGGTTCGGATGGTCGAGATGACGAGTCTTTTACCACGCGAAACGATCCGTACCCACATTAGTGAGACGGATGCGTCGTTATTATATGAGGTTGGTCTTCAAAATGGTCCTGGGCGAGGTGTCTTGTTTGATATCACACAAGACTTAGAACGAGAACGGCTTGAAGCCGTCACGTGTCCCGTCTTGATCGTCCATTCGAAGTCAGACCGTGCTGTTCCGTTCGAGCATGCGGAACACGCACGACGGAGCATTCCTCACGCGCAGTTCATTGAATCGAAAAGTCCCGGTCACCTGATTTGGATCGGTCCATCCGCACGTCGGGATGAACGTATGATCGAACGGTTCATCGCCTTCAATCAGATGACTTGAAGGCGGAGCCGCATTTTTAGCTTCTCATCATCCTCCTCGATCGCAATCAGACCACGACGCGTTAGTTCACCAATCGCACGACGCGTCCGGTCTTGATTAAGTCGGGCACAGCGGGCAATCTCAGCGATGCCCATCCGACATGACAGTTGGTTCGCCTTGATCTTTGATGAAGGCTTCGCGACGGAGCGTTGTAAGAGGCGCCAAAAGACATGGCGGGCATCCTCTGATAAAGCATAGGCATTTTTCTCGATCACAGGCGGCATGTAACGAACGTCTTCTCGAATCCGGCGAATCAGATAGAGACTGAGCCATTCTTCGAGCTCCGCTTGAATTCGTGAGAATTCGAACCACCAGAGCTGCTCGAGTGCCTCCTCTTCTTTCGTCGCCAGTTGCCAGCTAGCAGGAATCTCATCAAACTCTTCCTCGAGCCAGTCTTCGTAGTCGAGTGCCGTCTCATACAAGACTTGTGACGGGATCTGCTCGAGTGACGTCCGATGTTTATAGATATCAAAGCTCATCCGTCGAAAATGTTCGACGGATGCAGCCACTTGGCTCAAATGAATCAATTGTTTCGTAATGAGTCGCGCCAGTCCATCCATCTCGAGGTGGATGGCATATAAGTGTTTTTCTAGCGCAATGAGCGTGCTTCTCTCCATTCGACCGTTCCTCCCCTATTTGTTTTTCGTCTTCTTGTCTTTTTCCGCAAAACCCTTATTCAAAACCAATTGTGAGCATATCGGTGTATTGACAGTGCAGTTTGGAATAGAATAGAACAATCGAATTCAAAAGGAGATGCACGATATGTATACGATTTTTGGTAGCTCACGTAAAGGAAACAGTGAATGGCTCGGGGAACAAGCATTGAAAGGAATCCCTCATGTTGCTGTCGATTTGGCGAACGTCTCGATTCAGCCGATTGAAGACCGCCGTCATCATGGAGGCTTTTTGCCGATTGGCGATGACTATCGCCGGATTGTCGAAGAAATGCTTGAACACGATGACATCCTGTTCATCACTCCGATTTACTGGTACTCGATGTCGACGAAGATGAAATTATTTATCGATCGATTCAGCGAATCACTACGCGACGAAGAGCTCGACTTCAAAAGCCGGATGGAGGGGAAACGATTCCACTTGATCGCGGTCGGAGGAGACAATCCACGCGTTAAAGGACAAGCGCTCGTCACGCAGTTCGAGCATATCGCATCGTTCCTTGGCGCGACGCTTGAGACAGCGATTCTTGCCGAAGGAAATGCACCAGGTGAGGTCGAGTACGATCAAGAAGCGATTGCCGCAATCGAGGCGTTTCGTGAAAAAATGTCAGGAGCACGTGTTTAAGCACTGTTCGTGAAGGGAAATAACTGAAGCAGAGCGCACGACTATCTAGCGTACGACTCAATTCAGGAGGTGGTCAGCCATGTTCGCATCTAAAAAACGATCGAATCGCAAGTGGAAACAACTGACTTCACGCCAGCATATCCTTCATCTTGAACATCTGTATCAATCACGCGAAGAGACGATTGTTCGTGATCGCCTCTCCTTACAACACATCATGGAACGTGCAGTCCGGACCGGACAGACGGTCCACGTCCGATTAAAACAACTCGATACGGTATCCGGTTCGATCCAAGCGATTTTTCATGACCGCGGAACGATTGAACTTGTCACATCGACAGGTATGCGCCGGATGGTGCGAGCGTCGGACGTCATCGATATCCAGTGGACGACAACCTAACAGCATGTAACCCCTTCTCGACTAGAGGAGGGGTTTTTGGTTTACATGAGTCCTTTGCCACCGAGCGGGTGGTCTTCGAGCACGCGTTCAACATGCTCGAGCAACGGACGCGCTTGCGTAATCAAACGCCGCGTCACCGGTAACTCTAAAGACGCGAGGTGTGCAGCGGCATCCGTCCAGATTTCACGGACATGTAGCACATCCGGTTCGTCAGAACTACTGATGATGTAGTGTAGACAACTCGGATGAGTTTCTAAAGAAGCCGCAGCTTCAAGTAACAGGGCGATGACGTGGTCGCGTTGTCCGGCTTGAGTCGTAAATGTCGTCCATAATCCATACATCAAGAGGTACCTGATAATGGACGGATTTCTGCGCGCCAACCGTAAGATTCCCCTTCTGCGACTTGAGTCGTCGGATGAAGGGAAGCCAGTTCCATCGCATGATCCAAATCACGTGCTTCAAAGACAATCAAACTGCCAATCTGCTCTCCATGCGTTCGATCCGGCTCTACTTTCTTCTGTACGACCCCATCCTGCCAGTAAAATGCTTGTGTCGTAAGACCCGGGTGCCAGTCTGATAGGACATCGACTTGTTCATTGAAGGTGTTCATCAACGCATCACAACGCGACATCAAAGCATCGATCTCTTCCTTCGATAAAGCATCCATCCGCTCAGCATCGTAATAACCGACATATAAGAATTGCATTGTCTCTCCTCCTCTCAATTTTCCCATTCCCTTCCATGAAAAGGCTAAACAAAAGCCTCCTGTCTCTACGCTGAGAAACAGGAGGCTTATGTATCATTCATCTTTTAACTTGACGTTTTGATCGGCTGGTAACGTCGTCGTCGTTTCCTCGTCTTCAAGTTTTGGTACGCCAGCACCATAATCGGTTGCTTCATCCGTCACGTACGACGCCGCGAACGCTGGATTCAGTAAATCGGATTTCGAACCGACGATGACGATCCGACCGTGTCGGACTTCATCTTCTAGATCCTCAGCGACATCCTTCGTCATGCCAAGCTCGGACAACTGCGCGATCCGGTCATTTCGGTTACTACGGACGGCTGATAATAATGTCTCGAAGAACGACTTCTTCGTCACGCGGTACGGTAACGTCTGTGTGTCATTCGCGATCCGTTCCGCGAGTTCTTCATCTTTAGCAAAAATATAAATCTGTTTATTCGAATAGCCACTTGATTTGAGGCTCGTCACTTCTGCGTCGACAGCGGTCATGTTTCGTACGATGCGTGTTTCAAGCATAAAAATCCCTCTCTTTCATGCAGCAAGCTGCTGATAAGAAGTTATACCCGAAACATAATAGTTGAAACCTGAAATTGAAAAATGGATTAAGCAGCAGTCTGGATTGCTGCTGTGCGCCGCTTTTGCCAGATCGTAAACAAGGCAATCAGAATCATCAGGACAATTTGCGGGAGGAGCGTCTCGAGCGTCGGATAAAAGCCAATCCACCCGGCAGTTCCGAGTCCATTGATCGGATGAATCGGTAAGACGTTCGTCAGCTGCAACGCGTGCAGACTCGTACCAAGGATCTTGAACGCCATTAGATAGATTAACCACGACGCGACTTGGAACAGGCGATGAATCGGTAAACGGACACCAATCTGAATGACCGCATACGAGACGAGACCGATGATGATGATCGCGAGACCGATTCCGGATAACAAGGCAGTTTTCGTCATCGCTGGTGCCATTCCGATATAAAATAACAACGTCTCGGCGCCTTCTCGGAAGATCGTCAAGAAGCTGACGAAGAACAAGGATGTCGTCGAAAGCGTCGACAAAAAGTGTTTTCGTTTGGCGACGGCGCTTTTCGAGTGCAACCAGTAGCCGACGAACAACATGACAACGACCGCGACGATTCCTGTATAGCCTTCGATTTGTTCCCGACCCGTCGCAGCGAACGAGGCCTGAAAGACCGTCTGGAGGATGAGCGCTAACAGACCGCTTGCGATCAGACCAAGACCAGCACCTGCCCAGACCTTCCCTTCTTGTTTTGAACGACTTTTGCGAGCGAAAGCAACGAGCGCACTGACGATCAGTAACGCTTCGAGACCTTCCCGCAGCATGACGAGCATTGCATCGACGAACGTATAATGCGTCTTCGTTTGTAATTGTGCGATAGCATTCTCAAACGACTGGAGTTCTTGTGCCGTCTTTTCCCGCGTTTCCGGCGTCAGGCGGGCAAGTAACAGTGGTACATCTGATTCAAGCTGGGAATAGAGACCTTCATTACGTGTCCGGACCTCACCTTCCGCACGTGGCCAGGTCTTCAGAAACGATTCGAGTGCTTGTTTCGCTTTCGGTAAATCATTTGCAGCTAGTGCGGTTTGCGCCTCCTCGAGTGGCGTCAGCAGCGACTGCAGTCCCGTTTTCTTCGCCTGGACTTTCTCTCCGTCGAGGAAAGACTGAACGGCCGTATCGAACTGATCAAGTGCGGCTTTCCATTCCTTCGTATCCGCGGAATCACGCGCCGCCGCGATCCGGATCGACGCAAGTGCCATCTCGATGTTGCCATAATGACCGACACTGTCGTTGCGAACAAGACTCTCGTGCGTCGCCCATGCGGTCAACAACCGTTGCTCCGCTGCCGGACGATCGCTCGCCTTGACCTGCCGCATCTCTTTCGTCAACGAAAGCAATTGCTTCACTTTTGCTTTCGCAATCGGGTCCGTCTTCGGTTTCGTTGCTTCTTCCTGCTTCCGGACAGCAGCAGAGAGTGCCGTCAGTTGCTCGCGGACTTCCGGAAACGTTGCCTCCCGTTTCGTATCGACCTGTTTGACGGCTTTCGTGATTGCCGCTTGTTGATCAGGTAAGTCTTGAGCAGCTTGTCCTAGTTCATCAATCGCTTGATTCAGTGCTGCGCGATCTTTACTTGCGACGGCAGACAGGGCTTGTCCGATCGCGACATAGAGATCATCCGTCGAAGCAGCATAGACAGGCACCGTTTGTTGACCGGCTACAAGGAATACAAGTACAAGGACGAGATTACGCAAATAACGCATCACCGATGTAGCCTCCTTTCGAGATTCCACCGAAGCAGGCGAAGATGGCACTTCCACGGTGCGTGATGTATTCATTCAATCGATCCTGTGCGGCAAGGCGACGCTGAATCTCGATGAATTGTTTTGGTGAACGCTGATACGATAAAAAGAGTAGACCCGCATCGAGGGCACCTGTCTTCTCATCGATGCCGTCCTGATACGAGTAGGAACGGCGTAAGATCGCTGTCTTCCCATCCCCATGCGCGACAGCGGTATGCGAGTCAACCGGTAAAGCAGCTTCGCCACGAGCTTGACGTTTCGCCGGTGTAACGGAAGCGAATTCGTCTGTTGAGCCGAGCGGTGCCCCAGAAGCGCGTTCGCGCCCGAAGGTCCGTTCTTGCTCTTTTAGGATCGTCCGGTCCCAGACTTCGAGATGCATCTGGATGCGACGGACGACAAGGAACGAGCCGTTCGTCAACCACGGTGTACCATCTTGCCACTGACAAAAGAGCGATTCTTTCCGGACCTGCTTCTTCGAGACATCAGGATTCCCCGTGCCGTCCTTGAAGCCGAACAGATTACGCGGCGTCCCACCAGAGGCATCTGCTGCTTTACTGCGCTGGAAACCAGCTTGGGACCAACGCATCGCGACCGTCCCACGCCCGACACGGACGAGGTTACGGATCGCATGGAAGACGACTTGCGCATCATCACCACAGACTTGGACGACGAGGTCGCCACCGCTCCATTTTTCGTCCAGACGATCGAGATCGAACGTCGGCAACGGTTTAAGAGCATCCGGTCGTTTATGACGGATGCCGAAGCGACCGTCAAACAGACTTGGACCGCACCCGAACGTAAACGTCAAGTGACCGGCAGATAATCCATCCGCTTCCCCCGTATCTTCCGGTGGCACGTAACGGGAGTCGGAATCGCCGTATGGTAACCCGGCAGCAAGTCTTGCACATAACCGCGTCCAGCGTTTTAATAAATCGACCAACTCATCGCGTCGCTCCGTCTTGATATCAAACGCTACGACTTGGACGTGATTTTGTGGTGGTGTCAGAATTCCCGCTTGATACGTCCCGTAGAACGGCTCTTGATCACTTGCTTCAACAGTCAATGTCCGCGGAAGGAACTTCTCAAGACCACTGGCATACAAGGCGGCTCCGAGACTCGTCAAGCCTGCGACCTTCAGGACGTCACGCCGCGTGACGCCTTCTTGGATTGGTTTCATGCTTATCCCTCCAGTACGATGCCCATCTTCGAGAGCGGTTCCGCGAGTTCATTGATGGCGACACTCATCTGTTTGACGTCTTGTTTCGAGAGACTCGTATAGAGGACATAGCCGTCACCCTGTTTCTTCGCATCGAGTAACGCGTAGACATCCTTGAAGCGAGCAGCAATTTCCTTTGATAACGCCGCATCTTGTTTTTTCAGCGCCGGGTTCAACAGTTCGTAGATTTTTTCAGCACCTTCGACGTTTGCCGCGAAGTCATATAAATCAGTATGCGAATAACGGTCTTCTTCCCCTGTCACTTTTGACGTCGAGACTTCGTTCAATAGATCCGTCGCCCCCGTGACGAGTAATTCTGGTGTCACCTCGACCGTCTCGACCTTTGCCCGCAGTAAATGAACGTCCTTCATCAATTGTTTCGCGTATGCTTCATAACCTTTTGTCGTTCCCTTTTCGAATAATCCTTGCTCGATCCGGTGGTAGCCACCCCACTCCGACGCTTTCACGTCGCCTGCTCGCGCATCGATCTTCGGATCAAGGTCACCGAATACTTCCGCGATTGGTTCTGCGCGTTCGTAATACATCCGCGTCGGTGCGTACAACGCTTTCGCTTCTTCAAGCTTTCCCGCTTGTACGGCATCCGTGAACTTTTCCGTCTCGCGGACGAACGTATCGATTTCGTTGATCGCATACGTCCGGTAATCCGTGACGACCTGGTCAAAATTCGTCTTTTTCGGTGCTGGTGTCTCCGCTTGTTTCGCTTCACTGCAACCTGCTAAAACGACGGCGAGCGCCCCTGTCATCAATAATACTTGTTTCATGTATAGTTCCCCCTGTTACTAATTAAGTCAGTTCCTTAAATAGTATAGACGACAATGATAATCGTTATCAATAAAAATTTTTAAGCAATTAAAAACGCTTGAACCGGTTCATTTCAACCGATTCAAGCGCTGTGTCAGGCTTGTTCTTTGCGTTTTTTGAAGTACGTCCGTGAAATGATGAACGTGACGATTCCGAAGCCAATGAAGACGAATGCTTTTTGGAATAAGCTCAGGAACGACAAATCGAATAGTAAAAGCTTGACGGCACTGATGGTCAGTAGCAACAACCCGGATAATCGCCACGTCGACGACGTCCGCATCCGACCAATCGCGACAAGGACGAGTGCGAGGACGATATAGGCCGCGGACAACGTCGTACTACGCGCCGTCTCTTCAAGACCGCGGTAGAATGGTAACTCCATGATGATCAACGTGTATGTCGTAAAGACACCGATTGCAGCTAAGACGAGGACAAGTTGCCATGACCCTTTCCAAACCGGATCACGATGTGTCTGAACGAGGAGCAAGACGAATGCCGTCGAAGCAATGACCATCGCGAGCACCGTCAACGCATACGACAGCCCTATGCTTTGATAAGATTCATAATCAACGACGGCTGAAAAGATAAAGACGACATACAACCCGACGTTAAACAACCGTTGATGCGGCATTCGCGCCCGCGGAACGAACCAAAATGCGGCGATCAACCCGGCAATCAAGAAGTAGCGCAGTTGATACGTCCAGCTGAGGGCATCTGCCGGAATCAAGAGGACAGCGACGAGTAAGGCGACGTGACCGACGCCGTTTTGAGCCGGATCCTTTAATCGATCCGCAAGCACGTAGGCAATTCCGGCGAACAGAATCGCTACAAGCGTCCCGAACGACCAATCGAGGATCAGTAACGTCAGTAAGACGACGATTCCGGCAAGCCAGCTTGGCACGTTTGGCTGAAACTGGATGCGTCGTCCGACGAACGATGTCGCACCGTAACCGAAGAATGTCGCAAGTAAGAGAGACCATTCATCAAGTCGTGGTACCTGTTCATCAAGCCAGTAGAGCTCTAACGAGAGTAGGCCGAACGCGAGTGCGATCGTAAAGATCACCCAAGCGAAGACGAACGCTTTTTTGGCCTTCAGTCGGTCAACCGCAAAGAAGATCGCTGCGAACAGGACGACTTCGTACAATAAGAAGAGCGGTAAGTTCGGGTCGTCCGATAATTGTAGATACGGTAATAAGAAACCGGTGATGGATACGAGGACGAGCAAGGCTTGCGATCGCATCCAGAGCATCAAACCGTACGCGATGAAGACGACGACGAGCTCAAGTAAGAAGGCTAAAGACGGTGGATAGAATTGATATAAGGCCATCCCGGCGAACAGTGCCGCCAAGGCGACGATCGTACCGGTCGCGACGAGTCCGACCCCGAGCTCACGTCGTTTCTTCTCATACTGGTATTCTCCAAGGGCGATGACGAGTAGACCGATCAATACCCCACTTCCGATGCGGACAGGCGGACTGATCAGACCGGCAACCGAGGCGTAGGAGAACAGAAACAAGGCTCCGAGTGCAGCGAATATCGCTCCAATCCGGGGTAACCAGACGGTCGCGATGACCTGTTCCCATTCTTCGCGGGAGCGTTTTTCCTTAAATGTTGGTGGAGGAACAACCGGTTTTCGTTTCGTATAAGCAGGGCGCGGAGCTGGGCGAGCGACTGTACTTACTTCTGGTTCGCTCGGTTCAGGTGCGACAGGCGAAGTGTGCTGTCCTTCAAGGGCAGCTACTCGTTGTCGTAACGCCGCGACCTCCTGCTCGAGACGCGTGATCCGTGGATCTTCCATCTCTTCACTTCCTTTCATAGATACATTGTCATTCTTTTACACACCTAGCAGGTGAACTCCTTCATTTTACAGTAGATTTCGTATCGATATGCCTGAAAATGACAAAAATCCGGTCGCGTGGGAGCGACCGGATGAGGGTTTAACGAACAGATAACGCATATTGTCCCGTTTGATTGAAAACGGATGTGAACTGCGAGCGACTGACACTGTACTTGCCGCGGTATGGGTCCGAGACGTAGAACGAACCGCTTGAGACACCTGTCACGAGCATGACGTGATAGTTCCGGTAACCAGTAAATGTTTTACCGTCCGGTTTGATCCAAGAGAAGTAGCCATATGGATTCTTGAAATCGACCGTTGCCCAGACGATGACCGGGTTACCGCTACGAATCTCACTCTCAATTTTCGAGACGCCTTGTTTCGAGATATCAACGGCACCACTGCGGTATTTTTTCGCAAGTGGTAGGATCCCTTTCGGATAGATGCCCCAGTTCTTGTAGTAATCGAGCGTTCCGGCTGGATTCCCCGTGAACATTTTTTCTGGATCTGCCCAGTAATATTTTCCGTTCTTATACGTCGCGTTCTTCATGCTTTTCGGCATTTGATTATAGAGTGACGCAGCAGAGACGGCTTTTTTCTTGTATTCGAGTGCCATCTTCAACGAGACGAACTCACAACCAGATGGATACCCGAGTGAATATTGGTTGTAGTACGGAACATTTAACTTTTTCGTCGTCGTCGATGGTTTTGACTTCGAAACGTATTGCGTCGAGATATAGCGGTAGCTTCCCTTGTAGAGAATCCGTGTCCAGCTCCCTGACGTGCCGTATGTCGCAACGGCAACCCCTTTATTCAGCTGTCCTACGACTTTATACTTCGTTCCAGCACCCGTCCGGACGTTGAGTGTGCCGACCGTCGTATACTTCGTTCCCGTCGACGTATATTTCGACGAGGACGATTTGACGTAGTTTTTGTGTATGTAGCCTGTGCGGGATTTGTAGCTGATTTTATACCAGCTGCCGGACGTTCCCTTTGATGTGTAGACGTTCCCTTTGTAGACGTTACCGAGAATCTTACTCGATGTCGACGGTTTCTCGCGGACGCGCAAGACATCCGTCGTCACGGTCAACTTCGTCGCGGCCTCAGCGATCAACGAAGGGCTGAGTACCCCAACGATGACAGCCGCTACGAGCAATGCGGATAAGAATCGTTTCATGATAGACCCCCTATGTTTTGATTTGGTGAGACATTCCCTTATTCCCAACTTTTTGAAAAAATAATCAACATTTCTTTAGAAAAATCTGAAAAATAAGGAATGCACCTGTTCTTTATATCAAAAAAACCCGACCATGCCTATGGGCACAGTCGAGTTGTCATCAACCTGCAATCAAATTAAAATTTAATTTTGGATCGTCAAGATATAAGGTGACGGTTGCGCAAAAGCTTGTTCGAGCAGGTGGGCAACAAACAAGGTATCCTCTTCTTTCACCGGAAGCGGTGCATCTTCGACGATACTGCGGTAAAAGGCGCGATACATTTTACCGTAATCACCAACAGGACTCGGGATTCGGACGTCTTGCAGATGACCGTGTTCATCGTGATAGATCAAACGCCCATAATCGTCTTCTGAATCCTCACCGAACCCCTCTTCTCCCGGGAAGTAGTTCGCTTTCAGGTCGAGCTCTTGCCGGTCGACGTGTTGTTTGATGAACGTCCCGTTCGTGCCGTGTAACATCCACCGGGGTGCCGGGGCAAGTGCGACATGACTCGTCCGGACGCTGACCTTGAGCTCCGGATAATAGAGATCAATCGCAAACGCGTCGTCTGGATTATGCGGCAGTCGAACACTTCGTACGTCAAAGGCGACCTTGTCCGGTTTTCCGAACAAAGCGATGATTTGATCGAGCGTATGGACGCCGAGTCCGTAAAGCGCACCGTTTTCGTGACGCGCATCAGCTGACGCCGCTTCCGGGCGGAATAGATCAAATTGCGAGACGACCTCGACGAGACGACCAAGTTTCCCGGAACGGATGATTTGCGCGACGACTTGGAAGTCGCTGTCGTAACGTCGGTTTTGATAGGCGAGAATCTTGACGCCTTGCGCATGTGCTTCTGCAAATAGACGCTTCGTCTCCTCTTCCGTCACCGTAAATGGTTTTTCGACGAGAACGTGCTTTTGATGTTGCAGCGCGAGCAACGCGTATTCGAAATGTGTCGCCGGTGGTGTATTGATGACGACGACATCAAGTGCCGGGTCAGCGAGCATTTCGGACAGATCCGTCGTAAAACGGGCATCCGGCAGTCGATCCTGATAGGATGCGAACAGCTCCGGTTTTTCCTTCCGATTGTAAATCCAGGTGACGTGATAGTTGTCCTCGATCATCACGTACGGTAAATGGTAACGGGTCGTACTTTTGCCAAAGCCGATGAAGCCGATATTCAATCGCATCCGATCACTCCTTGAACCGTTCTTTTTCTATTACCATACCAAACGAAACGACCGTTGTCTTGATTGAACCGCTTCAGGCTGTCGCTTCGATGCGTTCATACTCATAAATCGAGAAGCCGTCCCGTGTTCCTTGATAGACGAATCCGAAGGACGTGTAATATGCATTGAGAAACTCGTTTGAAGCGACACAATCGAGTCGTAGGATTTCTCCTTCATCCTCTGTCACAGCAATCGAGTGTTCCAGCAATTTCCGACCGACCCCGCGTCCTTTGGCGCGGTCGCTGACGACGATTCGATGGATATACAGACCTTCTACATCATCCCACAAGGATTGATCCCATTCGAGCGAAGGAAGCAGGGCAACGGAACCAAGCAGCTCGTTCTGATCCTCAAAGACATATAAGCGACCTGCTTCTAAATCTCGCGCGACGAGTTGCTCGATGTCTTGCTCCAGATAAGCAGACCACTGGCTACTACCACTGGCTTTGAGGGAGAGCGCTTTTTGCTCAAGTAGGGTTGCGATGTTTCGAACGTCTTTTGATGTAGCTTGTCGTATCATGTTATTCCTCCTGTTACAAAAAAAATTCTTCTCTATCCTAACGAATGTACAGCGAGAAGAAAACCTTTTTGCTTCAAGATTTCACGTTTGCCCATTATTTTGTGATTTTTTTCATATTCCACAATTTTATTTCAATGTAACGTATCCTTTAGGAGTGATCTGACCCCCAGTCGTCACAACGGATAAACGACCGGCTTCCCACGAGCCGGTCGTTTTTTGTCGTTCAGGCGAGTTCAACCCAGCGACGCGACAAATTCCGTGCTTGCGCCCGGTACTCGTCGTCTTCGACGATCGGATTACTGAGTCGTGGAGCGGAATCTGCATAGTAGCCGCCGTTATCGAGCGGATCGTCGGTCGTTGCGAGATAGAGTGCCGTCTTCGCGCCGTATTCTGGTGTATAGAGTTTTCCGGTCCAGTATCCGACTTGCGCGACCGGTTTGAGTAACGTCTTCATCACTTTGCCGTACTTGCCGCGATAGAACAGATCCGTATTGACGATCCCCGGGTGGACGCTGACGAACGTGATCCGGTCACCGTGCTTTTCAGCCAGTTCACGCATATGAATCATTTGCAGGAGCTTTGATTCGCGGTAGGAACGCATCGGGCTATAGTGTTCTTTTTTGACGTGGGCGATCGCTTCGAGTTCGACGTCGGTCCGAATCAAGCCGCCTTCACCTGCGAGCGACGAAATCGAGATGACGCGCGGATCGTTCCCTTTCTCAAGTAACGGCAATAAGCGCTCGATCAAATAGAAATGACTCAAGTAGTTGACCTGGAATTGTGATTCGAAGCCGTCCTTCGTGACATGATACGGCGGTACCATGACACCGGCGTTTAAAATTAAGCGGTCGATCCGACCGACTAAATCAAACAGACGATCCGCGAAGCGACGGACGGAGTCCAGTTGATCGAGTTGAACGATCTCGATTTCCAGGTGCGTATGCGATACACCATGTTCTCGCAGTAGTTGTACGAGTGCCGTCGCTTTTTTCTGCGAACGGACGGTAGCGATGACCCGATCTCCTCGTTCCAATAATTCTTGAATCGTGACCATCCCCATGCCGGAGTTGGCACCCGTGACGATACAGATGTTCATCCCTTTTCCTCCTTGTGTTCCGTATTGAACGCAAATAGTTCTGTTTCTAGTTTTCCTTTTTCTTTTCGTTTGTACACCTCGTTTTGACGTTATTTTTCGAAATTTTCAAAAAGTAACGTATACTAAAAGGAGAACATGTTATCACGAAAGAGGTGGTCGGATGGAAGAAGGGACGATCTTATTCGTCGCAGGAACGTTACTATTGATTGCGATCATCACGACGAAGTTTGCCGTCCGGTTGAATGTACCGACGTTGATCCTGTTCGTCGTCGTCGGGATCGTGGCAGGGTCAGATGTCACAGGAACCATCAACTTTGGTGATTTCGAGCAAGCTCGTCTCTTTGGGACGATGGCTCTCGTGCTGATTCTGTTTGACGGTGGCTTGCATACGAAGTGGACACACTTCCGGAAAATTCTCCCCGCTGCCCTGTCGCTTGCGACCGTCGGGGTCCTTGCAACGACCGGGATCATTGCCATCGTTGCGTATCTATTACTTGATTTTTCTTGGCCGGTCGCGTTATTGATCGGCGCGCTCGTCGGCTCGACTGATGCGGCGGCTGTTTTTTCCCTGCTCAGTGGACGACCAGTCGATGCCAAAGTCAAACATACGCTCGAAGCGGAGTCCGGAACGAATGATCCGATGGCCGTCTTCCTGACGATTTTGTTCACATCGTTTGCGTTAGCGCCGGAATCGTTCTCGATCGGTGCGGGTATTCTGTCCTTCATCTACGAGATGGGACTCGGGACACTAGTTGGTCTTGCGATCGGGTATCTCGTCACGCAACTGCTGAACCGGATTGAGTTGCCATCGTCCGCCCTTTATCCGACGCTTCTGTTCAGCGGTGCTCTCTTCTCCTATGGTCTTGCGACGATTTTGCACGCCAGTGGGTTTCTCGCCGTCTATTTGACCGGGATTTGGATCAACAATCATGACATGATCTACCGCGAGACGCTCAAACGATTCAGTGGCAGCTTGTCGCATTTAGCAGAGATCGGCATGTTCATCATGCTCGGACTGCTCGTCTTTCCAAAACAATTACTCGATCCTCGGACCTTGTTCGTCTCGGCCTTCATCGTCCTGACGTTGATCCTGCTCGCTCGTCCACTTGCCGTCGTCTTGTCGTTGCTTCCGTTTCGGTACACGGTCAAAGAACAGAGTGTCATCACGGCAGCCGGATTACGGGGCGCCGTTCCGATCATTCTCGCGACCTATCCGCTTTCGAGTGGTCTCGCGGAAGCGCCGCTTCTTTTCAATATCGTCTTCTTCACCGTCATGACGTCTGCTCTTTTGCAAGGAACGGCCTTGCCGTGGATCGTCCGGCGAATGGGGCTAGAGACACAGCCCGACACGACGGTCGAACCGTTCCTGAAATTCATGACCGTCACCCATCCGCAAGCGGAGATCATCGAGGTCAGGGTCTCGACAAACAGTGTGATTGCCGGAAGAACGTTACAGGATATCGAGATGCCCCAGGATGTGCTCGTCGTTGCGATCATTCGTGAAGATGAAATCCTGACGCCACGTGGTCAGACACGTGTCCTCGTAGACGATCAACTGTTGATTTTGACACCTAAACAAGCGGATCAGGACGTTCGACGGCTGATTGCGTCGCTCGGATTATAGGTCGCTCTCGACACATCCTCCAGTAGGGTGTGTTTTTTGATGTAGATTGGTATACTCAAAAAGGAAAATAAAGGAGGAACCTTGATGTTGAAACGATTACTTGCCGTCATCTTGACTACCACGCTCGTTTGCACCGTCCTAGCATACATATCCTATACACCGCTCCGAGATTGGGCATCGGATACGATGTATGATTCATTCGGTTCAACATTTTTGTCATACGTCTTATTCGCCTTGCCCATCATCTTGCTGTCCGGCTTCTTACTCGACTTTATCATCGGCATGATCATCAACCGGTCATCGACGACATTAGCGTATGTGCCGACAGTCTTCGGTTACGGAGTGTACGGTATCGTGATTGCGAGTCTTCTCATCGTATTGACGACGAAGGACGCATTTGATCTGCCACTTTCTTTTACAATCGCTGCTCTGACAGCAATGATCTATTACAGTCTGTCCGTCGTCTTTAATCGATTGTCACAGCACGCGCACTAAAAAAACGAACAGGCACGTCTGCTTACTCGCGGACGTGCCTGTTCGTTTTATTCTGCTTCCGTTCGTTCAATCGTGATGACACCCGGTGGACGATGCGGGAAGGTCAACGTCAGACCGGCAAAGCGACAACTATCATCTTCGTTCGGTGCCCGGTGCACCCACTCGATCGTCTCTTGCCTTGCTAGCGCGTGGCGGATCCGGTTATCGGCTTGTGTACGCGAGATGCCGCGGCAATCGACGTTCGTGATATACGTTGCTTCGTCCGACTCGATCTGTTGCCAAATCCCGAGGATCAGTTGACCAATCGGACTGACAGATTGACCATCCGGTTCTTCACTGCTGACGGCATCATCGAGCATTTCGATGACAGCGTCACAAGTCTCACCGGAAGCAAGCAATCGCGTCGATCCTTGTTGTAGAATCCGGTATCGCGTCACGCCGTTCTCGAGCCACAAGCGCTGTGCGAATGGATTGACCGGAACACCGTGGAAAAATGTCTGCGTCCCGCGCCAAGCAAAACCAAATGATGGATCGTACGCCCGAATCGTCGCCATGGCGCGATCATGGAACTTAGTGATCGTCTGTCGTTCTGTTTCCAGTAAGGTCCGGATCGCGTTATCGTCTTCTAACGATACCGACTTTGGTGTCACGGTGAATAATTCCGACTCCGGTAAGCGGTGTGGGGACAAAATCGTTCCGTCGAAACGATAATCGTTCGCCGGACGTCCAGTACGCCCGACAGATAAGCGCCACGTCCGTTCTTCCGGCATGAAGGCATAACTTTGATGGGCAAAAGGTGGTGCGACGAACAGTCCCGGAAACGGATCGAATGTGTCGACTCGCAGGACGTCACCGTCATACCAGCACTCTTCGATCAGACGGACGAGCCGTCCGACGGGTGCATTACGGTCCGGCAGGTAACGACCGGTATTCGCATGAAATCCGAGCAGGAACTCGCGCTCTTCTTCCTGAAAGGTCACCATCAAGAGTTGGAACAACGACGCAATCTGCTGCTCGACGAGTTGTGGCTCCTCCTCCGTCTCTGCTTCGAAGGCGACCATCTTCCAGCCGGACCGCTCATACAGATGGATCGTCACCGGAAAGAACAGGAAGGCACCATGTGTCGCTTCGAGCTTGACCATATCTTGCGATGCTAATCGTTCTGTCAGTAGGGAAAAGCCCATTCGTTCGAAATGATCTTGCAGCCGTCGTTTCCAATGTGTGAACTCCACGCAATCCTCTCCTCTCGCGAATTATGCGCCGCGCTTTCGTAACGGATTCTTTGACCAGTAGATGTAGAGACCAACGAGTCCCGCGATGCCGATGATATAAGACGGCGTTCCGCTGACTTGAATCAAGACGTCTGGTGCCGGGAAGACCGTCACGAGCAGTGCCTTGTAGGTTGAAAACAAAATGAAGCTGATGACGAATTGAATCCACACCCGCGGTTTGACTTGTTTAAGCTTCGGTGCCGTGATGACTTGTGACATCGCATCGATCAAGAATAGAGCGATGATCGAGAAGAATAAGTAGTCAATCAAAGCGAATTGGAACAATCCATCGATCCCTTCGATGAAGATGAACATCAGGATCGACGAGACATAGTTTCGCGTCCAGCGTTTTTGCGTCTCCATCCGGTGTCGTTGTGGTAATTCAGCGATCATCTGATCGAGGCGTGCTTCGACCGATAGACCGTGAATCTCTTCGAACGGTCGTTGTTTCCGCTGGGCTTCATAGATATCTGCCCGCAGACGGTCTTCAATCTCCGTCCGGTCCGGTTCTGCGACATTCAGATTCAAGCGTGGTAAAACGGTTTCTAATAGACGTGTGTTGGCTTTCGTTAATTTCAATCGATTTCCCCCTTTTTCATGTTTAAGTATACTGGGTTTTTGGGAAAAATACGTAGTGGAAGTAAAAGATTGCTTGACGAAACGATGAAGAATGTTCAGAATTATTAAAATATAGTGTCGGAATCAGACAGAAAGGACGTGTCGGACCATGCGTCAAACATTGACGAGCGCCGCCTTGATCACCTTGCTGACAAGTGCGGGCATCGCCTTCCCGTTGGCTGAATCGAAGCCACCCGTGGACCAAGAACCGGTCGAACTCGATCAGCAACAGGAACAAACGCCTGAAACAGAATAACAATAACCCGCGCTCAAGCAGGAGCGCGGGTTATTTCATGTATCACTAGGTTGGGTGACGCGTTCGTCAATCGTGACGGTCCATGTAACGACCGTCGTACTGTCACGAACACCCTGTGCCTCGATCGTCGAGAGAAGTTCTTTGACACCACCTGATCGTAAAGTGTCCTCGATCTGCATCGCGTCAGCATATGGGGTTCCCGGGCACTCAAGCAAACCATCCGTCGTCACGAACAACTGATTCTCGCCTTGCCGCAATTCGCGGATCCCACGCGCGTAACTCGGGACCGGTAACGCAAACGTGTTCGCGCGTCCAATCCATTCATAGAATTGACGCTGGTTCAAAGCGGCTTGTCCCATCTTCATCAGCTCCGGGTGAAACAGATACAAGACGACGTCACCGACCGAGAACCACCAGATGAACCGTCCTTTGCGGACCGCAATCAGACACGCCGTCTCCCCTTGCAACGTCGCACACGCCGCTAAAAAATCAGGATCTTGAAATAGATCCAGCACGGTCGTCTCGATTCGTTGGAATGCGTCCGTAAGTGGGGCATCAAGATCAGTCCGAATGCGCGACTCGTGTTGTGCTAACTGCTCTAAGACAAGTGCCGCACTATCTGCTGTCTTATGAGCGTCTAAGACGACGGTCATCTCCCAATCGTCGCCAATCAAGATGGCAGCCCCGTCTTCATTTTTATATTGACCGCTTCTTGAGCAGCCTCCGAATCGCCCGAGCGTTATCCGACCAATCTGGTCCATCTGCTTCGTGTCGACGAATGATTCGTCGGATCCGACCCAGAAGTAGGATGGATGTGTCGTCTGCATGCATCAGTCTTCCCTTCTTTACATCTCCCGCAAGTACGGTTGCAAGAATAAGCGTAATCGTTTTTCGTAGTTATCCGGGTCCATCGTATACGTCTCGTCATGATCGGCATCGCGAACCGGATACAATTGTTTTAATCCCGTTTTTGCTTGATACAGTTCGTACATCATCCGAACCGGAACGAGTTCGTCCTTCATTCCATGAATGAACATCGTCGGAACCCGACTCTTCGTTGCTTGACGGGTCACCGAGACGTCGCCATAAAAGAAATCTTGCTCGCCTTTGTTCCACATGCTCGCGACCGTCAGAGACGGCAGTGCCGGGTAACGGATCTGTTCGTCCGCAAGTAGACTGAACCAGTCGTCGAGTCGGGCGTAAGCTCCTTCAGCGACGATCGCCCGGACTTGGGTTGGTACGGTCTCGCCAGAAGCGAGTAAGACGGTCGCTGCGCCGACACCGAGTCCGTGATAGACGATCCGTGTATCGTCTCCGTTTTCAGCAAGCAGGCGTTTCGTCCATTCCAAGACATCCAGTCGATCGAGCCAACCGTAATTCCGGACGCCACCGCTTCGATCCTGCCCACGCCGTTCGATGAGTAAGACATTGAAATTAGCCTCATGGTAATAACGGGCAAGCGCATAAACACCGGTCTGTGAAAACATCATCTCATCCGGAACGAGGAGGACCGTCTGTTTGCTACCGTCAACCGGTAGATAACGCCCGAAGCGGACGGTCCCGTCCTTCGACCATTGCTGCGTCTCGCTCGTTTGTTTAAACCATGTCTCGTCGTTCGTCACCTGTCCGTCCGTTCTTGTCGTCTTCAGAATCGGAGAAGCGTCCGACTGACCGATCAATGTTTCTTGCATCCGGTATCCATCATAGACGATGAACAGTAGCAGACACGTGACGAGCAATACGATGCCGATTCCCCATTTGCGCATGTGCTTCGCTTCCTTTCCGACAGTGAGTCTTTCCTTATTCGTCGTCGGTTTTCACTTCCCCTGCTAACGGGGTCGAAAGGAACGATTGTTTATACCAGCGCTGTAAGGTATCAATATCCGTTCGTTCAAAATAGAGCGCGTTAAAGGCAGTATTGCCTCGTAATTGAATTTCGATCCGGGCAATCTCCTTTGCTTCGAGCCAGCGGGAGACGGACCAGGTCAATTCCTCGATCTTCAGTCGTGGCGTATAGACGCTCTCTTTTTGGACCCATTGTTTGCGTAACATCAAGAGATCGTGTCCGGTGCCGAAACGGGTCTTTCGGTAACCGCTACGCACAGCGAGGTAATAGAACGGTAACCAGATGAACAGAAGCAAGATTAAGAAGCGCCAGGAAGTATCAAGGACGATGATGACGACACTGCTTAGTGCCGTAAACAACAGTGCATAACCGAGTAACGGCCAACGAACCCGGTAGCGAAAGCCGATCGGTGCAACTTCATGCTGCGGGTGGAACTGACGAAAGCGCGGTAGATACGTCGCTAGGAACGGATCAATCTCGTTCGTCCGGATGAACGGATGGAGCAACAGTCGCTCCTTTTCTCCAGTCGCCGAGATGATGTGCAAGGACAGGCTAGCCCGTCCAATCAACCGCTGAATCCAGTTTTCCTGAATGATGAGGGCTTGAATCTTGTCGGCATGAAACGCGACCTCGGTCCGGTTCAACATCCCGTATCCGATCAATAACCGGTTATGTTGCAAGACGGCACGGTACGAACCGTACTTCAAGATATAGACGATGATCGAGCCGATATAGATGACGAGTAAGACGATTACGCCAAGTCCCGTCAAGACGAACAGTGATAAATGCGCGAGCTCCGAGAACAGTCGATCGACATAACGTTCAATAAACTGATCGATGAATTGATAGGCGGTTCCGATCCCGACGAGCGCCAGTCCGACGCGTCCTGACAAGGCACCGGCTAATGCCAAATCGCGGACCGGGATCGTATAGGCGACTTCTTCCTGTTGTTCTTCGACGACGAGTTGCCCCTCGTTTTTGATCGACGACTTTAGTTCTTTCGCAAAATCAAGACGGATTCCCTTTAGTTCGACTTCCGGTGTTCCGCTCTCGGACGACGTCTCGACGGTCAACGTCGCAAGACGCAGCAGTCGTTCGATGACATTTTGCTGGATGCCGATCGACTCGATCCGTTTACGTTGTGTCGTCCGTTCACTTTTTTGGAAAATCCCTTTGCGGACCCGAATCGTTTCGGCATCAATCGTGAACGTATAGAAATACCAGGAGGCGATCCCGTATAAGAGGACGAACACAATCCCAACACTGATCCCGATCCACGTATAGGTGTTGATCTCGCCTTTGCGGATCGCATTTAAAATCAAGGCAGCGAACGGAATCAGGAGCGAGCGGATGATCGAGATACTCGACATCACGATGAACAGCGGGTGGACGCGCCGGGTCATAACGATTCCTCCTCCCGCTCCTCGAGTTTCGCGAAGCGTTCGACTTGTGTGCGTAGCGCGTCTCCTTGCGCACGATCGAGTCGTGTCAACGTGACGAATCCGGATGCCGTTCGAATATCCAGTGTGATCAAATCATAGCGACGCAGGATTGGTCCCGTTTGACTGTCAATCAGTTGCACCTTGACGAGCGGCACGGTGACTTCGCGGCGGAAGAAGATGCCGTTGCGGACGACGAGAAATTCCTCATCGATACGATAACGCATATACTTCACGCGAAGAACGGGTATGTAGACGATACGGGGAATGAAATAGATCAGCCAAAGCAGACCGACGATGCCCATCCACCAGGGTGTCAGGTCGAGCCACATGACTTGAGTGATCGTCGTTCCGATCAAAATGACGGCGATCAAGCCGTGTAACGGCAACAATCCGAGCCGTTCTGCTCGAATCGATCGTTCTGGCAATGTATGCCATTGTACAGTAGACATCAAAAAACACTTCCTTTCGTTTCCATTTACGGTTAAAAACGTCGCTTGGTTTCAGACAGCGGTTGACATTTTGTTTGATTTCATCGCATATATAGAAGTGAAGAACTGTAACACCAAGGAGGAACCATGTTAACATTTGAAGAAAAACTACGAATTATCGAGACCTTCCCACAACTCGTCCGAAAAGATGTCTCGCTGAAGCGCGTCAATTTCCAATTCCCGGACAGTCAGTATGAGAAGAAGAATCTCGTCTATCATTTGCATCCGAACGGGAACGGCTTCGTCTATGCCGCTGGTCTACCAGGTTATGAAACGGACGAAAAAGGATTCGTCAACATCCGTGAATTCTCAGAGCCTGCTTTAATTCTCTTATTAGAAGATGCAATCAAAGCACTCTCGACGGTCCAATCGGTCGAAACACTCGAAGAAACATGGGTCAACGATAATCAGTTTGAATTGACGTTGCTCAATGAAGACATCGACACGTGGCTCGTCTACGCTGGTGATCTTTTAGACGGTGCATTCAACTCGTATAAGGAAGCAGCGAACTATCTTGAAGAAGAAGGTTTCCGCCGTAAATAAGACAATGAGCGATCCGGTTAATCCGGGTCGCTCATTTTCATGACGAGACGATTCAGTGCCGCTTTGACGACGCGCAAGTCTTCTTCGTCGACGTCGAGTGTCCGGACGAGATCAAGCGGAATGGTCTCTGCTTGTTTCCGTAATGCACGACCGGCATCCGTCAAAAAGATCTGGATGTGCCGTTCGTCTTCCGGCTTACGGACGCGTCGCAACAGATCTGCTGCTTCGAGTTTCTTCAGTAACGGCGTCAACGTTCCCGAATCAAGATGGAGCCGTTCACCGATGGCTTTCAGCGATTGTCCCTCCTCCTCCCAGACGACGAGCATGACGAGATATTGCGGATACGTCAGACCAAGTGGTTCAAGTAACGGACGATAACGACGCGTGATCTCACGCGAAATCGCATAAAACGGAAAACAGAGTTGTTCATCTAACGCTAATGGGTTCATAAAAAAATTCCTCCTATCGTGAGCAAACGAGTTGCATTTTGATTTGAATTGTATACAATCTAATTGTAAGCTACTTATTTGAATCTAACAACGAAAGGGAGTTACACACATGAAACCAATGTTCACATCATCTGCAACAGCTGTCGGAGGTCGCGACGGACGCGTCGTATCGGAGGACGGTATTCTTGACGTTGCCCTCGCAATGCCGGTACCAGGATCGAAAAAACAAGCAACGAACCCAGAACAACTCTTTGCTGCAGGATATTCTGCTTGCTTCGACTCTGCCTTGAACATGGTCGCTCGCAAACAAGGGATCAAACACGATGGCAGTGAAGTCACAGCACACGTGACATTAAACGAAGCAGCTGACGGATTCATGCTTTCCGTCGAACTCGATGTACTCGTCCGTGGGATCTCAGAAGAAGCTGCGGCTGAACTTGCGAAAGTCGCGCATACGGTCTGCCCTTACTCACGTGCAACTGCTGGAAACATCCAAGTCGACGTCTACACACGTACGACTGACGCAGAATAAGTGTAGCATTTCTAGCCAGCCCGAGGTTTACTCTCGGCTGGTTTTTTTGTTTTTTATAATAATTTTGGTAGTTGAAATAATTATATTTTTGATGATGAACGGTTGCTCTTACGAAAAGAACAACCGCTCTTTTTTTACAGTTGATGGACCGATAAGATGACGAGTTCCCCGGACACGGTGACATAATAGGCATCCTCGAACCGGTAGCGTTCATTGTGTTCTGCGTCATAGACGGTGACCATCGGTTCCGCGTCGTCTCCGATCGCTTCGTGTAAATAGAAGCGTCCGCGTAGGACGCGTTCGAACGGCTCCTTATCGAGGAATCGGGCACCGTTGCGTAAGTTGATCACTTCATGATGGTGTTCGGACCGGTCATTGACGATGAAGATCGTCGACTCAACGTCATCGTACGTGAAGTCGAGCGGTTCATAGTCACTCCACTGAATCCTGGCGACTTCTTCGACACTCGCTTCCGTGTCGATCCGGTAAAAGATTTCTTCGTTTAGACGATCGGTATAGGCACTAAAGATCAGATGCCCTTCCTGTTCCCCGAGATACTGGACGGTATCCCCTTCCCCTTCTAACTTCAACAAGGTTGCGAACGATAAGTGCTCAACACCGCGTTCGATTTCCTCAATCAAGGTAGGCAGTGGGGCGATCAAGAGACTTTCCGAGTGGTCGATTGGATCTTCCGGTGAGATGACACCACTTTCAAGGGCGTCATAGAACGAGAACTCATCGAGCCGGGCATTACAGACGATGTACTCCTTCTCTTCGAGCGTGACGAGAAAGAAATAGAGTTCCCGGTAATTCTCCGTCATCCCGTAGAGCCGTGGATCACGAATCGTCTGCCGCGATTCATCCTTGACGTCATACAGAAAAGCGGACGTCGTATCCGTCGTCTGTAAGAATACGAGATAGTTCTCATTGAGCACCCAGTAGAGCGTCAAATCCCCTTCGACATAAAACGACGCAATCTGCTCCCGTTTACCGGACAAGAGATCGATGACGAGCACTTCCGTCTCCCCGCCCTGTTCTTGCGTATGTTCATTCAAACAATAGACTCTTCCGTGCCGCACGAACGGTCGGGTTGGTCCGTGATCCGTCAAGGCTTCTGGCGTTAGATCGACCTGTTCTTGATCTTCAAGATCATACCGGCTGATGTGGTAACGGGCGTCATCAAGACGACGTCGAAAATAGATCGACGATGGTGTGACATGCAAAACATCCATATGATCGGCGGGTAAAGCACGGGCATCCACTATTTCCATGATTAATCTCCTCCCGGACACGTACTACTTGTCTTTTTCCCACGAATCGTACTGCTTCAAACAGGGTCTTGCTGTGCGTTTAACGAAGCAGAGTGCTACAATATGGCTAGATGACTACAGGATGAGGAAGGTGCGAAACGGTGCAATCACAAGATTTAAATACGATGATGCTCGAATATGTCAACGATAAGGAAGAATACGATGCCTACGCCGACAAGTTGAAGATGCTCTTGTCCGAGTTGCTCGACGCGGCAGGCATCAAATACCACTCGATCGTCGCCCGGACGAAGGACTCCGAAAGTCTGTATCAAAAAGTCTTACGGCAACCGAACAAATACCGTTCACTTAAGGACGTCCATGACTTGACCGGGATCCGGATCGTCACTTATTTCCATGACGACGTCCGGGAAGCGGCACGCATCATCGAGAATGAGTTCGCGATCGATCGCGATCAATCGGTCGATAAGTCGACGTTGCTCGATACGACGGAATTCGGTTATCTCTCGGTCCACTTCGTCGCTTCACTGAGCGATCAGCGGCTTGCCCTGAGCGAGTATGGTCGTTTCAAGGATTACACGGCTGAGATCCAGATCCGCTCGATCCTGCAACACGCGTGGGCGGAGATCGAACATGATCTCGGATATAAAAATCCGAACAGTGTCCCAGCAGAAGTCCGGCGCAGCTTCAGTCGGGTGGCAGGATTACTCGAGATCGCCGATCAGGAGTTCGTCAACATCAAGAAACAGTTAAAACAATTTGAAGACGAGACCGTTCAACAAATCTTGTCTGACCCCCATCAAGTCCGGATCACGGCAGATAACTTGAACTACTTCATCGATCACTCCCCGGTCATCAACGAGCTCGATAAACGACTCGTTACATCGCAAATGATGCTCGATTCCGATCAACAACTGATCAACGAACTGATTCGGATGTTCCATTATGTCGATATCCGGACATACGGGGAATTGATTGAAGCCGTCACGACCCACAGTCCGCTCGCTTTACGCTGTGCGAAGGTCATGCCGAATCCGTTCCTGCCCCGTCAAGGAATCGGCATCGCCTATATCTGCATGGCACTGACGATTGCTGGCGAAGATACACACCGGATCGACTACTTCTTCCGCCGCTTCTATCCAGAACTGCGCAACGTCGAAGAGATCGTCGCCCAAGTCGCCCGCGTCGTCGAAACAGATGATTCAAGAGAAAAATATTGATTAAACTAAAATTTTTCACTATACTAAATCACGAGTGAAAGAAACTACGGTATAGAAAGAGTGAACGATACATGGCAACTACACTAGAAGTAGCACAACGCGATCAGTTGATCGTTGATACAGAAAAAGGATTACGGATGAACTACCGCGCGATCAAAAAGGACGTGCGTAGCATGTTCACGACTTACTTGACACGCAATGAATTCTTCATCTTGAAGTCCCTTTGTGCGAACAGTCCGCAAATCGCCTCTGCCCTCTCGCAGGAGTTCCAATTCTCAGCGAGCATGATCACGGCATTAGCAGACGAATTGACGAAAAAAGAGTTGATCTCGCGTGAGCGAAGTGAACTCGATCGTCGTGTCGTCGAACTCCGCGCCACTCCAAAAGGCATCGAGCTCTATGAAAAACTCGAATCGATGAAGATGGATTACCTCGCAGACGTCTTCGAGGACTTCTCGGATCAGGAACTCGAACTGTTCCGGACGCTCTTGACGAAGCTTGAAAAAACAATCTAAGCTGTTCAATCGAACGGATCCGGTCAGGATGACCGGATCCGTTTTTTAGTTTATTCAGGAGGAGGAAACACGATGTTTGATTTCGAATCGGTGCAACAGTTACGACAGACGGGGCAATATGAAGCAGCGAAGGCTGTCGTTCGTCAGTATGTCGAGACGGCACCTAACGACCCGACCGTTCTCTATCAGATGGCGTGGTGTCATGATAGTCTCGGTGAGGAGCAGGCTGCTGTTCCCTATTACGAACAAGCCCTAGCACTCGGTCTTGCAGGTGAGGACCGTCTGCAGGCATATATCGGGCTCGGCAGTACATATCGTGTCATCGGTCAGTTCGAAGTTGCGTCAGACGTGTTTCATCGTGCGCTCCGTGAGTTTCCGGACGCCCATGCCCTGCAAGCCTTCCTCGCAATGACGGAGTACAATCTCGGTCAAGCCGATCAGGCAGTCGGTCGGTTGCTGAAGAGTCTTGCTACGACGTCGTCGGACGCCTCGATCCAGACATTTGACCGAGCAATCCGTTATTATGCCGATCATTTGGACGAGATCGTCAAAGAATGAACGGCAACGGTTGACGAGTGCTCGTTTTGCACAGCATAATGTAACAGCCAAGCGGACTCGCTTTTGGCAGGAAAGGAAGTTAAGGATGTCATCAAAAAAAGTATGGACAGTAGAAGGTTACGAAGAACAAGGGCAAGAAAAACACGGCAAGGCAAGCAAGTCAGAGACACATACGAATGAAGCCGATGCTAAGAAAGCTGCTAAAAAGATGGCGGATCAGAATGATCATCTCGACGTCTACGTCATTTATACGAGTACGGTAAACGGTAAAACAGAAGAACGATTCTTCAATTCGAACGGCAAGTATAGTGAAGAAGGCTTCGAGTGGTAAGTATCGCTTCGAATATATGATTCAGACCAAACATGATGCGTTCGTTTCTCAGTCAAGAGAGACGAACGCATCATGTTTTTGTTGTCCTTGCTGTTCAAGTCTCATACCAAAGCGGGATGTCCCGCTGAAAGCCAGCATGATCTTGAATGATTCGCTGAACACGTCGTTGCATCGCTTGCATTCCGTCTGCATCGAACCGCTTCGCCCAGACGAGTGCTGAAAAGACGACCGTCGCCATGTAAAGACTATACATTCGCCAAAAGTCGGACGGTACTTCGTTCTCGAAATATCCTTTAATCATGTGACGGGCAAATACCGGACTCGTCTCGACCTGAAACAGACCACATTTAACGAAGTCATGCCACGGATCGCCATAATCATGGTTCCCGTAATCAAGGAAAGCGGAAAGATGCCCATCCTCGACAAGGAGATTATCGAGATGAACGTCGTCATGTTGCAATCGATTCGGACGTGCCTGAAGTAACGAAATCCGCTCGCTAATGAATCGATCAAGACGCTCGATCCACGTTGGCTCAAGCAACCCGTCAATCGCTGCGCGATAGCGGTCATGTTTCGCCTGGCAACGTTCGCTCCAAGACGTCATTTCGCTCGGTGCGGTGACGTCATGAATGCGTCTCAACGCTCGCCCTGTCTCCTGACCGAGTCGGGGTGCTAATTCCGGTGACTCCTCGAGCACACTTCGAACGGTTTTTCCGGGTAGGTACGGATAGATGCCGTAAGCGGTCGTTGCGGTCCGTCCGGTCGCTAGCGGTAAGGCATGAGACAATCCCGCTTGTTTTGGAATCGCTAAAGCGGCTTCTCGTTCAAATTGACGACTAGACGGATCCGTCACGACCTTGACGATGTAGTGCGCTGTTGCCGTCTTGACGGACCAGTCGGCTTGGCGCGATCGACCAGATAACTGTCTTTCGCTCTCAACGTGCGCGAGTAAGGGATGCAAAGGTAGCATATAGACTCCTTTCTAACATCAAAAAGAGGACGCATCTTGCGTCCTCTTCGTCATGCCTGTGGAATGTAGCCAGCAATGATCTCAAGCAGATCGGCATACGCTGTCTCAAAATCGATGTTTTCAATCATATAATCATAATGATCGCGGTCTTTCCACGCTTCCTCGTAATCGACGAGTCGCGCTTCAAACTCCGGTGTATCCCCGCGCATCAACAGTCGTTCCTTCATCAAGTCGGGTGGGACCGAGACGAAAATCGTGATCACTTGGTCGCCAAACAAACGCTTGAAGTTCGCCGCCCCTTTCGGATCAATGTCCTTAATGACGATTTGATCCTGTTCGAGGACATCGACATACGCTTGACGCGGTGTCCCGTACCACGCCCGGTGGACGTGGGCGTATTCGATGAAGCCGTCGTCTTGGATCAATTGTTGGAACGTCTTGACGTCGACGAAATGATAGCTTGCTCCATCAATCTCCGTCGGTCGTTTCGGTCGGGTCGTCACCGACGGAATGAACCGGACGTGCGCGTATTCCGTTCGCAGACGTTTGATCAGGGAGGACTTTCCGCTGCCCGATCCACCAATCAAGAGAATGATTTTACCTGACATCGTTTTCCCCCTGTTGTTGTGTCGTGAAGTAACCTGTAAAGCGAAGAGCGAACTGTTCGAGTTCACTATCGACGACCGTTCCGTAAATCGGTCGGATGACGATTAAATAGCGTTCATACGAGATGATCCGGGATGTCTCGTTTCGTGTCATCTGGACTTGTTCTTCCGGATAACTCTCGACGTAATACCAATCGACCGCAATTCGTTCATCGGATGGGGTCTCATAAATCCAGGTCACCGTCGTTCCATCCGCAGGAAGGGTGCTTTTCAAGGTGAAGCGCTGAATCTGCTTCAGTTCCCGTTTCGCTGACGCAAGTCCTGCCTGATAATCCGCAGGGCGCATCGGTGTCGTCGTCACTTGCTTCGGTTTTGGTTCCGGCAAGCGGGCAAAGCCAAGCTGAAGTCCGACGAATAAAGCGACGAGCGACAAACTGATGACGAATACGTATTCCTTGCGCATCCCTTCCTCCTCCTCATCCTTCGAGTGTATCGCGCATCCCTTTTGGATCATTAACGATGACGGCGTCGACGCCGATCCGCTGCATCTGCCGGACATCCTCGACCGTCTTCGGAGTATAAACCCGGACCGTGACATCTTGCGCGTGAGCGAACGCGACGTCCGCTTCCGTCACCCGTCGATAATCGGGATGGATTCCGGTCGCACCAATCCGGAGGGCTTGTTCTTCCGGATGATAGATCGGATATGGATAGAGAATCGCCGTCTCGACGCTTGGGTCGAGCTTACGAATCAAAGCAACCGAATAATGATTGAACGAACTGAATAACAGCCGGTCGGTCGCGATGCCGTGCGCCGCGCAACGTTCGAGGACATACGCCTCGATACCGTCATACCGGATCGTATCCGTCTTCAGCTCGATGTTGAGCCGCAGAGTTGCTGGTGCAAGGATTGCGAGGACTTCGTCAAGCGTCGGAATCTTCGTCTTGATCGGTTCACCTTTGAATCGAGCTCCAGCATCCAGTGCCTGCAGTTCAGCAACCGTCATGTCGATGACGCGTCCCTTCCCGTTCGTCGTCCGGTTGACGGTCTCATCGTGAATGATGACACCGACACCGTCCTTTGAGAAATGGACATCGAATTCGACCCCATCGACGTCGTCTTCAATCGCAGCAGCGATGGCTTCAAGCGTGTTCTCTGGAAAACGGTCACTGACGCCGCGGTGTGCGAACCACAACATCAGAGTGCCTCGACGACACGCGTGTATTTCTTCGTCAAGTAGTTGACGAGTGGTGCAACCGAGATCGATTGACCCGTTGCTGCTTCGATCAGTTCAGCCGGTGTCTTCGATTTCCCGTGACGGTGGATGTTTTCTTTCAACCAGCCTTTGATCGGAGCGAGTGTTCCCGCTGCGATCAGACCATCGACGTTATCGACGTCACGACGAAGCGCTTCGTTCAGCTGTGCCGCATAGACGAGACCGAGCGCGTAACTTGGGAAGTAACCGAACGAGCCACCTGACCAATGGACGTCCTGTAAGACGCCTTTTGCGTCACTCGGCACATCCACACCGAGATACTCTTTATAGAGACGGTTCCATTCTTGCGGAAGATCCTTGACTTCGAGCTCTTTCGTCATCAAGCGTTTTTCGAGCTCATAGCGGATGATGATATGAAGCGCATACGTCAATTCATCTGCTTCGATCCGAATCAGTGACGGTTTGACTTCATTGACCGCGGCATAGAAGCGTTCGAACGGGACGTCAGCCAGTGACGGAATCGCTTGTTGTAAGCCATGATAACGTGCTTCGAGGAATCCTTGATTACGTCCGATGAAGTTCTCAAAGAACAGTGATTGTGATTCGTGAATCCCCATCGAAGCCCCGTCACCAAGACCGAGTGAATCGAGTTCCGGTTCGATCCCTTGCTCATACGTCGCGTGTCCGGCTTCATGCATCGTGCCGAAGACAGAGTTCCGGTAGTCGGTCTCATCGTATTTCGTCGTGATGCGTGCGTCCTTCCGGTTGATCGTCGTCTGGAACGGATGGACCGTCTCATCCAAGCGACCAGACGTGAAGTCATAGCCGATATCGCGGAGCCACTCTTGGTTCAAGGCGATCTGTGTCTCGCGGTCCGCTGACCAATCAAGCGTCGGGAAGTCTTTTCCTTCGAGCTGACCGAGCAAACCGATGATCGCTTGACGGAGTTCTGCGAACAATGGGTCGAGTGTCGCGACCGTCATCCCCGGCTCATAATCATGGAGCAGTGCGTCATATGGGTGCGCGTCATAACCCCAATACTCGACGAACTGGCGCTCCATCGCGACGATTTTCTCGAGGTATGGTTCGAACATCGACCAATCGTTTGCGTCCTTCGCCTTTTCCCAGACGCTCTCTGCCTCAGAGATCAACGTGATGAATGTTTGGTACTCGGCTTCTGGAATCTTCGAGTCGCGATCGAATGCTTCTTTTGCTTTTGCGAACGAGATTGCTTCGATACCCGTCAGCGTCTCTTGCTCCATCGCTGCTAGTAATTGTTGGTATGTTTCGCCTGTCCGGCGACGGAAGCTCTCCGTCGAGAGGAATCCGATCGACGCAGAACGGTTCGCTGCGCCTTGATCCGGCATGTATGTCCGCATATCCCAGTAAAGTAATGCGACGGCTTCTTCGTATGCGCGAAGACCATCGAAATGGTCGCGCCATTGTTGTGTCGTTGACATGATTAAAAACCCCCTTAAAGTATGTAACAGTGTAGCATTTTTAGCATATCACATAATGTTCAAAACTTTCACACACAAGCGATTTTTGAAACTTTTCCTGTCAGATGAGCGTATAATGGGTATAAGAAATGAAGGAGGAAAGGAAGTGACACCATTGAAAACTGACGCTGAGTTAGCGCAATTGATCCAATTGAAAGAAACAGGCTTCGTTTGTACGATCGAGCATCTTCCGAGTGAACTTGACTTAATCGGGACAGGACGAAGTGCGTTCGTCTTTCGCATCCGCGGTACGGATCGCGTCATCAAGAAATTTTACCCGTCGTTTCGAACGCTCGCTGATCTCGAAGGGAGCATCTACGCACAATTGACTGATTTTCCGACGTATGCGCAAGTCTACGAATACGGTGCCGATTATATCGTGCTTGAATACATTGAAGGTCAAACGTTATTCGAATGTCTCGTCAGCGGGACGTTCATCCCGGAATCCGTCTTAACGACAGTCGATACGGCTTTAGCACAAGCACGATCCGTCGGTTTGAACCCATCAGACATCCATTTACGCAATATCCTTTTGACCGCTAACGGAACACGGATCATCGACGTCGCTCGGTTCCGTCAAACGGAACCGTGTACACAATGGGATGATTTGAAGAAGGCATATCATTATGTATATGCAAAACCGTTCTTCCCGAAAAAGTTGAGCGAGACGTTCCTCAATACGATTGCCGACGTCTATAAGGGACGGTTGTTCGAATCGATCCGAAAGACCGGTTAACGAAAAGGCGCGCTGATTCTCTTCTGTAGAGATCCAGCGCGCCTTTTTTGTATGTATTCATATAATCATTAGGGGAACGACCTATCTTATTACTTCTTGTGCTTTAAATTTTTAAATCAATAATACGGTCAGTGAAATAAAATCACTTCGAATAAACAAGTCGAAAGACGATCATACTAGCAACGGCTAAGAGACGTTCGTTCGTGTCACAGTTAAAGACGAGTCGCGCCCCGTGTCGTGACCCCGTCGCGATACAATCCCCGTTTTGATAGACGCCGATTTTTCGCGTAAGCGTCGAGGACCGAATCTGATACTCCTGACCGGCATACGAGACGAGTAAGACTTCTTGCAGCTGCAGTTGCTGACGCAGTGCCGCATCGTTACGAATCGTTCCGACATCGCGTCCGTCTTTGCGAATCACGAAATGTGTCGTATTGCGGAGCCACTCCGTTCTCGTCTCTTTAATTTGTAATTGTTCCCCGTCTCCTTCGAACGTCACGTCGAGAAAAAATGATTCGAACTTTTCGAAGCGCGCAAGGATTGCCTGCCACCACGTGGCGTATCGACGTGAGAACGTCAGCCATCGTTCATGCGCGAGAAAGACCGTATTCGTCTTTCGGCTCGCCCGATCTGCCAAGCGAACGGATATCCCCTCTTCTACTCCCCGATAACGTAAATCGCGCCGGATTTGCCACCATTCGACTCCACCGATCACGAAAGCGACGCCCGTTAAACCGAGTAATCCGTACAACTCACGTGGAGCGAGTTCCCCTGTCATCAAATAATGTCCAATCAATGCTAAAAAACATAAAACAATCAGTAGTAGACTCTGAACCATAAACCATTCACACCTCCACTTTCATTTTTCCATAAAACGACAAAAAAATCCTCCTTTCCCGTAGAAAGGAGGGATCACTTATAAGGTTGCTGCGACTTCTTGTAAGTCATCCGCCGTCTCAGCAATCGCTTCTGCGATCTTACGCATGCCTTCGATCGTTCCAGCGACATCCTTCGTATCGGTCGATAGTTCATGAATTTGCCGCGAGACCGCATCCGTCTGTTCCGAAATCCGTGAAAAGGCACGGACGACTTGTTGCATCTCCGTCGTCGTTCGGACAACCGCCGTCTCCGTCGTTCCCATCCGCTCTGAGACGACGAGCATCTTTTGCGTGATTTCTTGGGCGATCCGCGACGTCTCTGCTGCCGACTGTTTACTCTCTTCAGCGAGTTTCCGAATTTCTTGCGCAACGACGGTAAACCCGCGCCCCATCTCCCCAGCACGTGCCGCTTCGATCGAGGCGTTCAAACTGAGCAGGTTCGTCTGATCAGAAATCGTCGTCACCATCCCGGCGATTCGCTCGATTTCCTGTGACAGACGAGACAGTTCAGCGACTTGTTCGGTCGTCCGTGATAAATCTGCAACGACATGTTCAAAGCGACGTGTCTCCTCTTCGACGAGGACGACACCTGCTTCTGCTTCACTGACCGCTTCCGTCAACTGGATTGAAATTGCGTCTGTCGTCGTCGAGACGTGTTTGGCGTGCCGTTCAATCTCTTGGAAGTTCGCTGACGACTCTTCACTCATCGCAGCAAGTTCTTCCGTTGATTTTTGAACGCCATCTCCGACGTGCCGTTTGGCTGTCGCGATCGCTTGGCGTTCCTCATCGATTTGATCCTCATACATCGTCATGACGATCTGTTGCTCGAGGTTGAAGAGTTTCCCCGCTGCCCGCATGATCCGGACACGTTCTGCTTCCGGCCAATCACTGCCGTCAATCTGTTCACTGAGGACGTTCCAGACTTTTTGGAAGGCGGCGATATACCATTTATTATGCAGCCCGATTTGAACATGTCGCTCGGCGATCCGGCGCCGGGCTTCGATATAGTCCATCGTCACCTGACCATCGAACATTTGCAGGATGTGCCGAGCGAGAGTGCCTTTCAATCGTTCGAGCGTCGAATGCTGTTCAATCAAATGCCGGAGTGACGGAACACGAACCAGCTCCTCGTAGAACGCGTCGACCATGCTCGGCATCCAACGGGATACATCTTCGCGGATGACCCGGACAATTTGTAAATCGACTGCTTCTAGACCGATTAAACGTAATTGTTCATGTAAGGATGTCGGAACATTCAACACGACATGAGCGCGTTCGCCTTCGATGCGCGCATCAAAGGACGGTGATGCTGATTTCGCGAACCATTTCATATGCTTCTCTCCCTCATTTATTTGTGAACTTCATTCCTTATATCGTCTCGAACTTCTAACAATTGAATGGAAAATCACAATAATTATGTATAACCTTGAACGTTTGTTGATTAAAGAGACCACTTTCCTGAGCATCTAGTAGATATACTCTCGCTTTATCGCCAAATCTTATCGATTCGCGAGCTCGTCGGTCCGGAATATTATCATACTTCTCTTTGATGAACGCGCTAAGACCTCGTTTGATAAAAGAAGACCCGCCAGCTCAGTAGATTGAACTACTAAGCAAAACGGGTCTTTCTGTTAGCTTGACGGCAAGGTCAACTTGACATCCTGAATCTGATATTGGGCAGAACGCAAGATTTCAAGCGTAAACGCCTCATCTGTGACGATCGTTCCCTCTTCAAAAACAGCCGTCCGTGATTGGATATATCCACCGATCGTGTCGACCGCCTCTGCTTCAGTGAACCGAAGACCAAATCGTTCTTCAATTTCAACTAATAGGACAGTACCCGCTAAGCGGTACGAGCCGTCCGGTAACTGTTCGATCTCGGCTTGCTCCGCTTCATCGAATTCATCACGGATATCACCGACGATTTCCTCCAAAATATCCTCCATCGTGATCAAACCGGATGTCCCACCATACTCGTCGATGACGAGAGCGATGTGTGACCGTGTCTGTTTCATCTTCAAGAGTGTTTCTTGCAGTGGTGTCAATTCCGAGACGACCGGCAACGGTTTAAGGAACGATGCAAGTTCTCGTTCGTCTTGTACCGCGTGATGGGCGAGCACTTCCTTGACGTTGATATAACCACTAATCCGGTCCTTATCCGTTCCTTCACTGACCGGGTAACGTGTATACGGATTGTCAGACATCGTCTGTAATAGATTTTCCCAACTCATCTCGTCCGAAATGACCATCATGTTCATCCGTGGCACCATGATGTCGCGCGTGACACGCTCATCAAACGCAAAGACGTTTTGCATCAAGGCGAGTTCCGATTGATTGATCTCACCACTTTGAAAACTTTGTGCCATGATGATCTTCAACTCTTCTTCGGAATGGGCTTGTTCGTGACCGGCAGGTTTCACACCGAACATCCGCAAGAGGACACGGGCCGAACCGTTCATGATCCAGATGAACGGATACATGACTTTTCCGAATACATAGAGTGAAGGAGCTAGCAGTAACGTCATCCGTTCCGCATACTGGATCGCGAGCGTCTTCGGTGCAAGTTCTCCGATGACGACGTGGAGAAACGTCACGAAGATGAAAGCGATACTGTATGAGAGAATCGTTGACAGCGCAACGGCGACACCAAGTTCATCAAAGACCGGTGTCAACAATTTCTCGACGGTCGGTTTCCCGAGTGCACCCAGACCAAGTGCAGTGATCGTGATACCGAGCTGACAGGCCGACAAGTAATAATCGAGATCTCCTGCGACCTTCTTCGCAAGTACTGCTCCCTTTTTTCCTTCTTGCACCATCTGGTCGAGACGTGACATCCGGACTTTAACGACAGCAAATTCCGAACCGACGAAAAACGCGGTCAAACCAATCAATACGACGAGCAACAACAAATTCAGTGTTAAGACGATGTCCAACTTGTATCCCCCTAAAAGCGGGGGATCACCTCCTTTTGATTTTAAACTGTACAGTATAACGTGACACTTGATAAGAGTGTACGATGCTTTTTCTTCAAACGCAACCAATATCACTTCGTTGAAGTTCAGACGACCATTAATCATGTACCTGTAATACTAGGTTTCTCTTATTTAGTTACCGGTTATATAAGAGCTATGCGCGTAAGAAACTTGAGATGAAGCTTTTACATTCATGAACATCTCGAAATTGAAAGACCAATTTGGGGAGAGGTAGTGCTTATTATGGAAAAGACAAACAGAGGCTTTTCGTCGCATTTCCGAGCGGAAGCGGACGGAGCAGGTCGTAACATCTCATGGAGCTCGATTTTTGCAGGTGTGGTATCATTTCTATCTTTATTGATCTTATTTAGTTTAATCGGTTCAGCGATCGGACTCGGCGTCACGGACGTCACATCGAATAACCCGTTCGATGGTGTCGGTACTGGTTTGATCATCTGGGCAATCCTTTCATTGCTCATCTCGCTGTTCGTTGCCGGATTCGTCTCCGGTTTGACGTCGGCACGTGCCGGTCTCGTCCACGGTTTCTTGACATGGTCGACGAGCGTCATCTTACTGTTCGCTCTCTTGACGTTCACGACGGTCAATACGTTACAATCGGTCGGCTCACTACTCGGTACGGTCGGTGGTGCGGCTGGTAACGGCATCGGATCCGTTGCTTCGACGGCGCAAGAAGCTGCGACGAAAGGATTCGATTCGATTACGAAAAACGTGTCACAAGTTGATACGAAAGAACTTGAAGGGAACGTCGACGAAATCTTAAAAGATACGGACATCAAAGAATTGCAACCAGGTTACTTGCAGAACGAACTTGACGCTGTTCAAGAAGACGTCACGGCTGCTGGTAAGGAAGCGATCACGAAACCAGAAAACTTCGATACGATCGTCCAGGATCTCGGTGATTCGTTGACAGCACGAGCTGAAAAAATCGAGAAATCAGTCGATGAAGATAAAATCGCTGATGCTGTTGCGAAAAACACCGATTTGACAGGTGCTGAAGCGGAAGAAGCGACGCAAAACATCGTCGATGGTCTCAACACGGCAACAAAAGAAACGACGCAACAAATTGAGACTGCTAAACAAACGCTTGATGAAACATCCGCTGACCTCAAGAAAACGGTCCAAGATGTTCGCGAGCAAACAGAACAAGCGACACAAACGGCGTCAAAAGTTTCAATCTGGGCGTTCGTCGGACTGCTTCTGACTCTTATCTTTACGTCATTCGCAGGAATCGTCGGCTCACGCGTCGCAACACGCGGTCGTGTCATGAATAAATAATGATTCTTCCTTAACTGATTCCGCCTTCGCGGAGTCAGTTTTTTTGTGCGGTAAGACAATCTGATTGACTACATTTGAAATTTGCTGTTACAGTGTTACCTAACGACCGTTAGGAAGGTGATTCATCTGAAAGCCCAACAATTGTTACAGACGAGCATCCATCATTTTGCCGCACACGGCTATGAAGGGGCATCGTTGCAAGAGATCGCGACAGAGGTTGGCATAAAAAAGCCATCGATCTATGCGCACTATAAAGGGAAGGACGACCTGTTCCTGCAAGCGACGACGTACGCCTTGCAAGAACAAAAGCGCCGCTTTGCGACGTATTTCACGAGTACGCGGCAGCAGCCGCTCGAGCAATCGCTGCACGGCTTCTTCGATTGGTTCATTTCGGAACAGCAAGATGATATCCTGATGCGATTCATTCTTCGGGCTGCCTATTTTCCACCGGAAAAGCTCGAACAAGAAATGACGGACCGCTTCAATCCGTTTTTCGATTCGCTGCACGATCTATTGACGCGATTACTTCGCGAACGAGACCGAACGGAACAGATTCTCTATTCGACGGATTACAAAAGTGCCGCTCTCGCCTATCTGACGGTTGCGGAAGGTACGCTGACGGAACTCGTCTACCACGGTGTCGACGCGTTTCACGCTCGACAGCAAGCTGTCTGGCCGATCGTCTGGCGCGGTATGTCAAAAACGATTTAATTCTATTGAGGTGAACTATGCAAAACAATACATTGATTTTAAGTACACTCCTGCTCAACTTATTCATCGCCTTTTTAGGCATCGGACTCGTCATTCCCGTCACACCGACGATCATGAACGAGTTGAACATCTCCGGGGCGACAGTCGGTTACATGGTTTCCGCCTTCGCCTTTGCGCAACTAATTCTTTCACCACTCGCGGGACGTGCCGTTGACAAGTACGGACGTAAACCGATGATCATCATCGGTTTATTCATCTTCAGCATGTCCGAGCTCTTATTCGGTCTCGGTCAAAGCGTCGAAGTCCTGTTCGCGTCACGGATTCTCGGTGGTGTCAGTGCGGCATTCATCATGCCAGCCGTCACGGCATTCATCGCTGATATCACGACGAACGAAACTCGTCCGAAAGCGCTCGGATATATGTCTGCTGCCATCTCGACCGGTTTCATCATCGGACCGGGGATTGGTGGGTTCCTCGCTGACCTTGGCTCGCGGACACCGTTCTTCTTTGCTGCTGCGTTCGGTTTGACAGCGATGGTGTTATCCGTCTTTACGCTTAAGGAACCGGAACGTCACTACGAGACAACGACGGTCAAACAACAGACGGGTTTCCGGAAAGTCTTCAGTCCGCTCTATTTCATCGCTTTTCTTGTCCTGTTGATCTCATCGTTCGGTCTTGCCTCATTCGAGTCGTTGTTCGCCTTGTTCGTCGATCGGAAGTTCGGCTTCACGGCGAAGGACATTGCGCTTGCGATTTCTCTCGGTGCGATCGTCGGCGTCATCGTCCAAGTTGGACTGTTCGATCGTTTGACGCGCTGGTTCGGTGAGATTCGCTTGATTCGGTACAGCTTGATCGGTTCGACACTGCTCGTCGTCTTGATGACGTTCGTGACGAACTATCTCTCGATCATTCTCGTGACGATGGTCGTCTTCGTCGGTTTCGACTTGATGCGCCCCGCTGTCACGACCTATCTTTCGAAGATTGCCGGAAATGAACAGGGATTCGTCGGCGGAATGAACTCGATGTTTACGAGCATCGGCAACATTCTCGGACCGATCGTTGGTGGACTACTCTTTGACGTCAATTTGAACTATCCGTTCTATTTTGCGACAGTCATGCTCGCAGTCGGCATTTTACTGACGTATTTCTGGCGTGCACCACTCGCTGAAGCAACCGAAGCAGATCGGTTGTCTTCTTAAAAAACAGCCCCGTTTCCATCACTGGAAGCGGGGCTGTCGTTATGTCAGTAACAATTCCTTTAATCGACCGGGCGACGTTATGGTATACGTCGCAACGGTCTGACTCGTATGTTCGCTTATCAAACACGTCTTGATACCGGCACGATGTCCGGCTAAGACGTCGAGTTCCCGGTCTCCAATCATGATCGTCTCGTCTCGTGCCATCTGGTGCCGATCGATCAAGTACGTGACAGCTTCCGGATCCGGTTTTCGGGCGAATCCATCCGGTGCTGTCAACACGTCTTGAAAATGATGCGTCATCCCATGTTTTGCAAGCAACGCATGAATCGATGTTCCACGATGGGTGACGATATGATGCGTCGCACCTCTCGTCGATAACACCTCTAGCAGTTCACGGATTCCGAGAAACGGTTCAGACTGTTCTTGTTCGATGATCATCTTTTGTTGCTTGTAGTTCAGAATGAACGCTTCGGACACACCAAACGCCTCATACGTCGTTTTTGCCGAGATCGCCATCAGCTCTGCTACTTGCTCGCGTTCAACCGTTCGCCCCTCACGCTCGAGTAATTCCACGAACACATCGACTAACACCGGATATGTATCAAACAAGGTGCCATCAAAATCCCAAATGAAGTGTTTTAACATCTGCCTCTTCCTCTCCCGCTCTCTTGACGCCGACAAAGACGGCTTGCCCGTCCATCTCGACTTTCCATTTGCTGTGATCAAGACCTTCGCCAGAAATACGGATTCCGACCTGACCGGGTCGACCCACCTCGTGTCCTTGTTCGACGATGATCGCTGTTTCCGTTGCAAGTGGCTGGATGAATTTCCGGTAATAGACGCCCATCACACCACTCGCCGTTCCCGTAACCGGATCTTCGATGCTTCCTGCTCCCGTTGCTGAGAAGTGACGTCCGTGCATCGTCGCTTGTCGGTCATATGTATCGAAACAAATCGGATGAATCGAGGCTTGTGGGAAGTCGGTCAACACGGTGGCAAAGCGTTGGTTATCCGGCACCATCCGGTGAAAGTCCTCAAGTCGACGAATCGGGAGGAGCAGTGTCCAGTTCCCAGTACTGCCGTATACGATTGGCCATCGGTCATCGAGATGTTTCAATTCGAGACCGATTGCGGCTAGAACGTGCTTTATGTCACCGTCAAACTGATGTAATTGTGGTTGTCCTTGTTGCAAGCGAAACATTCCGATTGCTAAACGCATCACAGGCAAGATGCCTGACTTTGTCTCGATCTGACATATCGTAGATAAACGGATTTTTGAATCGAGTGCCGTTAATGCAGCGATCGTACCATGGCCGCATAAATCCATTTCCCGTTCCGGTGCAAAGTAGCGCATGCGGTAGTCCGCTTGCTCGGATGACAAGACGAACGTCGTCTCGGTAAAGCCGTTCGTACGAGCGATTCGTTGCATTTCCGACTCAGTCAATTGATCGGCGTCTAAGACGACCCCAGCTGGATTACCGCTTCCTGGCGTCGTCGTGAACACATCATAATGTAGCGTCTCGATCATTTTTCTCTTCCTCTCTTTTCTAAATAGCGTTCAACGGATCGTAAGGCGCCTTCTAAGTGTCCACCATGACTCGGATCGGTCTCTGTTCCAATCAGTGAAATCGCTGCATGTTCCACTCCGAGATTAACGGCATGATATGCCGGGAAATCCACGAGCGGTGCTGCATCAGCTCGTGTTGCTGTCCAACTATCCGTCGACCAGTCTTTATACGCCCAACCAATCGACTGACGCGCTTGTTCACCGAACAGACGAACCAGCTGCGCGAGTAACGTTTCCTTGATTTCCGCCTCGGTCAATAACTGTCGTTCACGTGCCGGCGTCCGGAAAAAACCGAACAACGCTCCCGGTCCGTCTTGTGGGGAAGCGTCATGAATCTCTTGCACCATCCCAGTCCAGCTGATTGCCTGACCGGACCAGCCTGAATCACGCCAAAACGGTTTCTCGTAAAAAATCAGACATTTCGCTTGCTGCGCCATCCAGGTCGGTAATGCTGCGAGTTCATCCAGGACTGCTTCAGGTAAAGCTGGCACATACGATAGTCTTGCCGCTAGACGTGGTGGTAGTGCGAGAACGATCTCATCGAACGATTGACTTTTCCTTCCTGAACTGACGACAATCCGGTTCGTGACATCAATCTGGCTGATCGGAGACTTGAGTCGAATCGTTCCCGGTGTGAGTCGTGCAGCAAGTGCCGTAGCAACGGAGCGAATTCCGTCACGAAGGCGAAGCGCCGTCGGTTGATTCGCAACTACATGTGACTCGATGCCGTCAGCCCGTTCGAGTCGAAGCGCTCCCGCCGCATATTGCTCTAGTGTCGGTAAATCGAATCGATGAATCAAATCGACCATCAATGGTTCACTGTCCGGCCAAAACCAAGTCGGTCCAAGATCAAACGCATATGCTTGTCCTGCTAGTTCGAAATCGACCGTCTCAATTCTCCCTCCGATTCGGTCACGTGCTTCATAGATCGTCACGGCGTGTCCAAGCTCCTGCATACGCGTCGCGAGATACAAACCACTGATTCCTGCTCCAATGATGGCAACGTTCATTTCACTTCATCCTCTCTATTTGAGATGCTTGTTTTAGTATACCGGAACACGCGAAAAAACAAGGACGAGACGTCCTTGCCTTAGGATGATTGCATTTGCTGCCAGTCGTCTTCTTCATAAATCGATTGAACCCATTCGATCGAAACATACAAGGATCGGGCAATCGCTTCGTCCGTCTTACCCAGTTTTCGCAACAGATGGACAATCCGAATCCTTCGTTCGAGCTCCCGGTCATCCGGTATCAGTTCAGGCATCATCTTCTCTTCTCCTCTCCACTGAATCGGCGATGGCGTTTTCAAAAGAATACCCGATAATTATCTGAATATTCCGATTGATGTGCAGAAGCGAGGATTTTTGATAAAGTTCAGAGATAGATAACAGAAAGGAAATCATCGCTTTTTGTAGAATCATATTTAATAGGCGCAACAGTAGGATTTCTTGCGTCAACCAAACAGAATAGGAGCATGCATATGATTAAACGTCAAGCACTATTTCGCCTGTCGATCGGCTTGCTGCTGATGGGTGTCTTTGGCGGTATCCTGTTAGATGCCATCGGCTTCTTTCCACACGCAACAGCTTACTTAATGAGCATCCCGATTGCTTCGAATAGCACGGAGTTTTGGCTAGGATGGATTTTATCCGGTATGACGATCACCGGCCTGGTCACGCTCTTCTTATCTTTACGTCATCATCAGGGATTGACGACGTTCGCTTGTCTCATGGCTATCATTATGACACCTTACGCATTTTAATGCTCACGTGGGCTTCAGATGACTGATCCTAAAAAATGACGCGTCTTTTCACGCCCTTTCCTCAGGCGAGACACAAGCCAGTTTTCCCGCTCCGTTCGAGCAGGAAAACTGGTCTTGTTTGTCTCTGACAGCGCAAAATCGCGCTTTTTCCTATAGGAGTGGCGTGTAATGTGTCATTTTTTTATATCCAGAAGAAGGATCAGAGAAGCGTTTTGTTCACTCCATATCACTTTCTAGGGAAAACAAGCAAGAGCGACCCTGCAGCGAAGCGAAGCGATGCTAGTCCCAGGAAAACGATTCGAGATGAACAAAAAAGCGCAATCCTTTTCGTTAAAAAAATTTACGCTTTGTCTTCAGTCTGAGGAGTTGACTTTTGAGTCAGCTCCATTTTTTACATACATGACGTAAAGTCTACTTTACAAAATGTAAACCCGACTTTACAATGTAAACAACTGGAAAGGAGGTCGTCAGATGAAACTGACGAACCATGTCCGCCTCTATCGTCAACAGCACAAGTGGACACAAGAGCAGTTCGCTGAACGAATCGGTGTGACACGACAAACCGTCATCTCACTTGAAAAAGGAAGCTATACACCGTCGCTCTTACTCGCGATGCAGATTGCCCGCGTCTTTGATTGCCCGATCGAGGAACTATTTCAATTAGAGGAGGAATCCTGATGAAACGTGTCGTCACTCAATCTTTACTTAATTGTTGTCTCTACTTTTTAGCTGCTTATCTCATTAGTGCCATTCATGCTAATCTGCAGTTATTTCAAGATGATCCTGTATCCGGTACGGGATTGTCGCTGAAATTAGATGTAATGGGTGTCCTTCCAGTGCTAGTGATTGCGATAGTCCTCTCGATCGTCAGCTATTTCTTACGAGAAGACCGTTCGCGTTCGTTTGCGACAGCAGAATTTTCCGACTCCGACGAACGTGAGGCACTGATCACCGGTAAAGCGACTCGAGCAGCGTACGTTGCTTTTATGATCAGCCTTCCCGTTCTAATGATTGCCTTTTTGTTTGAGCAACCGTTACTCCAACTGTATCCAGCGTTTCCGTTTTATGCGATTGCTCTTGTCTTATCGATCGGAACACTTACGTACATGTCGGCTTGGATCGTGCACGTCCGGCGTTAAAGTCGCTTGACGAAGAAGTATTGAGTTTGTCCAATCGATGGATGATCGGTCAGTCGTCCATACTCTTCATAACCATGTTTGCGGTAAAAGTCTGGTGCTTGAAAATCAAACGTGTCCAAAAGAATTTTCGTACACCTTGCTTCCTTCGCATATCCTTCGATTGCTTGCAGCAGGCGGGTTCCGACACCTGCCTGTCGTGCTGTATCGCTCACCCAAAGGAACTGGACATGAATGTGTTGCCAACCGTAAGACGCGGTAATTCCTCCGATGCATTCGCCCTTCTCGTTATATGCTGTAAAACAAAGTTCTTCCGATTGTTCATATAAGGCTTTAGGAACATGTTGCCGATTGTAGGCAATCAATTGCTCGCGGATGAATGTCCTATCTTCCTTCATTCCAGTTTGAATTTTCATTTCTTCTCTCCTTAAATTTACAAATGATACCATTCCTGCCATAATGATAGCATATTCCATCTAGAACGGAGGATTACATATGCAGACGATGCACCACTCGTTCGATACACAACGGTACCAGATTCGACCGGCTCGACTCAGTGACGCTGAAGCCCTCGCTGAACTCCGCCAAACACTCGATGCGGAAACGGAATACTTCGACCGAATGCCTGGTGAGGACGTGATGACGGCGACGGATTTCGCAGATCAGTTACGCGATTCCTCGGTTCCGGATCGTATCCTCGTCGTCGAGCGCGAGGGACGACTCATCGCCTACGCCCGGTGTCGTGGTTTTCATTTAAAACGTTTCGCGCACAAGGCATCATTTGGACTCGGTGTACTTCAATCCGACTGGGGGCAAGGAATCGGTACCCAACTGCTGGAACGAATGATTGCTTGGGCAAAAGCGCAATCCCTGCAAAAAATTCAGCTCGAAGTCGTCGAGACGAACCTCGGCGCCATTCGCCTCTATCAGCGACATGGATTTCAAGAAGAAGGACGACTGCGTCATGACCGGTTATTATCGGATGGTTGCTTTTACGATACGGTGTTGATGGGCTTACAGCTATGAGTCTTTCATTGTCGATTGCGACATATAACATCTGGCATCACCCGCACAAACGACAAAAACGGTTCGAGGCGTTATGCGCGGAGATCAAGCAACACCAACCGGACATTCTCCTTCTGCAAGAAGTCATGTCGACGTTTCATCCGGATGAACCATTCGTCTCGATCGCTGAGCACCTCGCAGAGGCGACCGGTTATCCGTATTGGATGATGGATCCTTACATGGATTCACCAGATGAAGGACTTGCCATTCTGACGAAATTGCCGTTTGAACGAACGGATTCGAGTGCCGCTGCGACAGCAAACATCAACCACCACTGTGCGATTCGGATCCCGTTTTCGATTGACGGTGTTCGTTTTGCCGTGACGAACATTCATTTCAATTGGCGTGCTTCAGACATCCGACTCGATCAACTTCGATTCGTCAACGAATGGATTGCCTCACAGACGGATGACACGACGATCGAGTTCTTAGGCGGTGACTTTAATGATGGTCCAAACTCTGTTCTGCATCAAGCTGCGCTTAAGGAATGGGTCGATCTCGCCGGTAGTTTTGCCGCTCGTACAGGACAAATTGCCGCCGCGACGCTTGATTCCGTGACGAATCCGTACGTAAGGAAGAATGACGGCATTACAAGCCCCGTTCGATATGATTGGTTACTCTGTCAGCGTTCACTTTCACAGGTGACCTTACAGCACGTCCAGCTGATCGGAAATCATCGACTGCAGCATCACCTTGTACCGAGCGATCATTACGGTGTCCTCGCTCATGTGAAGCTACACTAAGACAACAGGTCTACACCCCTTATGGGCGCAGACCTGTTGTTTATTTTTTATATTCTTTTTCGGTTCCGTCTGAGAATTCGATTTCAACCTCTAAGCGAGAAGCATCCTGGATCGCAAACACACGTTCAACCTCACTGATGACCTCTTTTTCAGATGTATCCGCATCAATCTTTAAGTTCTTGAACTTCGCGTCGAGTTCCGTCATCGCGTCGTCTCCTTGCTTTTGCTCCCCTTTATAGCGATATTCCGCTTCCGTTCCGTCATTATCCCGATCATAACTAATATCAATGGCATCGTTATCCCCTTCAACGTCCGCTTCAATCGACAGACTGTTGAAGCCATAATCCGTGTCGGCATTTTTCGTTACCGTATCTTTGTCTTGCATCGTATCGTCGGTCGTGTTCGAATTCGTTGATCCTTCTTCGACCTTGTCCGTCGACGTTTCGTCGTTTCCGCAACCCGCAAGCATTAAACTCATCGCGAACAACGTTGCGACACCATATCCTGTTAAACGTTGTTTTTTCATTCCATCACATTCCCTTCTGCTGGAATCGGGTGTTCCTTTAACATCTTCGCAAAATGGTATAGGTTGGCAGCTAAAAACTGTGCGTGCCGCTTCGTAAAATCGTTGTTCCGTCCTGCTTCGATGTACGATGGTCCTGGTCCCGCTTCACCGACCCAGTAAGCATCGACGTTCGGCGGAATCGTAAAGCCGATATGCGACAGACCGTACAAGATGGAAGCAGACGCATGTTTAGCTCCATCTTCATTCCCCGTGACGATGACGCCACCGACCTTGTTGTAGTAGATTGCTTGTCCAAGATCGTTCGTCAGCCCGCTCCCTCCGTACAATCGTTCAATGACTTGCGTCGCAACACTACTTTTTTCACCCAACCAGAGCGGTGTTCCGATGACAACGATGTCCGCCCGCTTCACCTTTTCGAAAATCACGGGCCATTCATCCGCGTTGCCTTCGTCTTCCGTGACGCCGAACGCCACTTGGTGATCGACGATCCGGACAATTTCTGAAGTGACGTCCTCTTGTTTCCAATATGCAATCACGTCACGGATCAGCGCCTCCGTATTCGATGGTTCACGTGATGCTTTTAAGGTGCAGTTTAAAAATAAGGCGTGCAACATCCATCCATCCTCCTCCGTCATTTTAAGTAACATCATACGTCTTTAGTACTTTCCTTCTTCCATCGACGGATAAACTAAAAACCCTCGCTTCAGCGAAGGCAGGTCATGCTAGAAGATTTGAAATGAACAATCAAGCGTGTAAACATCACTTCATTACCTGAGGTCATTTCGTCGCTCAAATAACAACGTGTCTCGCCAGACACCATGATGCTGTGCGATGGCACGTCGTCGACCGACTAGCTCGAACGCAAGTCGCTCATGCAGCCGTCTGCTTGCGATGTTTTCTGGGAACATGTGTGATTGAAGCGTCCATATCCCGTTGGCGTCCGCATAGGTGATCAACGCCTCCATTAAGAATCGTCCACCGCCGAGTCCTCGAGCGGAACGCTCCAGATATATACTGACTTCTCGAACGCCACGGTAGACATGACGTTCAGAAACACGTCCCAGTTTAGCCCAGCCAATCACTTTTCCACCTTGCTCTAGAACGAATCGTTCAGATTGCGTCAGCGTTGTCCACCACTCTTGCTCATGAATCATCGTTTCGAACGTCGCGTTCCCTTCTTCTACTCCTTGACGATAGATGGCTAACACAGTGCTACGATCTTCCTCTTCCATCGAACGAACAAGCATCCAATTCCCCCTTTCCTTATTTAAAATTGAATATGAGAAAATCATATATTTATTATTTGCAATTTGCAAGTTTATATCGTATAACTGATTCATAAGCAAAATAGAGAAAGGAGAGCTATACATGAATGAAACTCGTGAATTATTTCAAACGTTCACCCGGCGCTTCGGATTATTGAATAAGAATTGTTGTGCCGTCCTAGATGAAGAGATATCTCTCGTTCAAAGTCATCTGCTGTATCAGGTTGCCAAACATCCTGACTCGGCAATGCAAGAAATTGCTGACCAACTCGCTCTTGATATCACTACGTTCAGCAGACAAGTACAAACATTGATTAAGCGGGACCTACTCGTAAAGCGTCCCGCGATCAACGATCGGCGAATTCACCTACTTCGCCTGTCCGAGAAAGGATTACGTGTTGCTCAAGCCATTGACGAAGAGATGAACACGTATCTTGATTCCATCTTCTCATCAATGACTTCCTTCGAAAAAGCACATGTCCTCCAGGCAATCGACTTGCTGAACACGAAGATGGGCGAGAGTGACGTCTGCTGTAAACCATGTCTCTAATACTTGCAACTTACAAATAAAAAGGAGGTTTTATTCATGTCATACGCTTCTTCCCACCCCATCGTCATCATCGGTGCCGGTCCGATCGGTCTTTCAGCTGCAGCTCAACTTGTAGTGGAAGGTCAATCGTTTTTACTATTTGAGAAAGGTCCTTCGGTTGCCCACCATATCAAACAATGGGAACACGTTCGGATGTTTTCGACGTGGCAATACAATATTAGTGACGCAGCACGTCACTTGCTCGAGCTGACGGACTGGATTGCACCAGCAAACGATACTGTGCCGACCGGAACTGAATTGATCAAACAATACCTTGCCCCACTTGCTGCATTACCGGAAATTGCTCCCTCTCTACATTTCCAACATAAGATTCTCTCGATCTCACGGGCAGGTCTAGACAAGATGACGAATGCCTCACGTGATGTAACACCGTTCGAATTAGTCATAGACACGCCGAACGGACGTAAACATATTCTCGCTCGCGCGGTCATCGATGCGTCTGGCGTCCTCGGGCGACCAAACCCTGCAATCAGTTCCGGACATCGAGTCGAAATTGAGCAGAACTTATCTGTCCGGTATTCGATCGTAGATGCGAAACGTGATACTGTTGTTTTCGCTAATCAATCCGTCGCTGTCATCGGTAGCGGGCACTCGGCTTTGAACTCGCTCCTTGAACTCGTTTCCATTAAAGAGCAACACCCTGAAACGGAGATTCATTGGATCCTTCGCAAATCTGACCCCGTTCAAGCTTACGGAGGAGAAGACAAGGATGCACTGGAAGGTCGCGGGGCACTCGGTTCGCGTATCCGTCAGCTCGTTGAACGAGATCAGATTAGGGTTCACTCCAGCTTCAAGACCCAATCCATTGAATCGAAAGGAAAGTCGTTTGACATCACTGCTCAAGATGGTCGGTCTCTCCATCATATCAATCAGTTGATCGTCAATGCAGGAAGTCGACCCGACTTTTCGTTCCTCGAGGAAGTACGGCTTGACATCGACCCTGTCACCGAGAGTAGTCGAATACTTGCTCCTCTGATTGATCCGAACCTTCATAGTTGCGGGACTGTCCGTCCACATGGGGAAGCGGAGTTACGTCATCCAGATCACGGACTTTATCTGGTCGGTGCGAAGAGTTACGGTCGTGCTCCGACCTTCCTGCTTGCGACCGGTTATGAACAAGTTCGATCAATCGTCGCTTTTCTTGTCGGAGACGAGGCACGTGCGAAGCAGGTCAAGTTATCATTACCAGAGACGGGTGTGTGCAACGTTTCTCTGCCACAATCATCGACTTCCTGTTGTTCTTAAATATATACATCGGACCAGTCTTAGACAGGTCCGATTTTTTCTGCCAACTCAATAATCACGCCTTCTGGCCCTCTTACGTAACATAAGCGATACTCATTTTCGTAATTCGCGACGTCGCCAATCGACTGATATCCATTGTCCGCTAAACGTTCGACGAGCGCGGCGAGTTCTGTTACTTCAAAACAGAGATGACGCAATCCACTCGCATGGACGGATTGGATTACGGAAGCCGTGTCACGCGGGTGTTTGAACCGAACGAGTTCGAGCCATATCGGTTCACTTGGTAATCCGAGTGCAGCACACTCCGTCTCCGCTCCCTCTAGATTCAATAAACGATCGAGTAACTCTCCTTTCACCTCCCAACGTCCGCGTACTTCGAGACCACAAAGTGAAAAAAAGTAAATCGCTTCTTCTAGATTCAAGACGTTCAGGCTGATATGATCCGTTCGTTTAATCGACATACGTCACTCCTCCTCAAGTGTGTCAAAATGTTGTCAAACCGTTGACAGACTGCACATCAAGAGCGTTTCGACGTGGTGTCTGAAGTTTGTATCGTCAGTAAAATAAAAGTATGAAAGGTCGTGTCCACTTACGAAAAGGAGTCGAAACAACATGGAAGACGTTAACCTTCTCGTCCTTGCGACCCAGTACATGTTCTGGGTCGGATTCGTCGGAATGGCCGCCGGTACGCTCTATTTTCTCGTCGAACGAAATTCCCTTGCCCCGGAATACCGCTCAACCGCAACAGTCGCTGCTCTCGTCACGTTCGTCGCTGCGATTCATTACTATTTCATGAAGCAAGCTGTCGGGGAATCGGGTTTGTTGTCGGAGATCGATGGTTTTCCGACTGAAATCCGCTACATCGATTGGCTCGTGACGACGCCTCTCTTGCTGATCAAGTTTCCGCTGTTACTCGGTTTAAAAGGTGGGAAAGGGCGTTCCCTTCTGACGAAACTCGTCATCGCGGACATCATCATGATCATCGGTGGTTACATCGGAGAGTCGTCCATCAATCTAGCGGGTGGCTTCACGCAACTCGGTCTTTGGGCATACGTCGTCGGTTGTATCGCATGGTTTTATATCATTTATCTCTTGTTCACGAACGTCACGAAAGCCGCTGAAGATAAGCCTGCCCCGATTCGTAAAGCCTTGCTGCAGATGCGCTTGTTCATCTTGATCGGATGGGCGATCTATCCGGTCGGTTACGCGGTCACCTTGTTTGCACCCGGCATCGAGATACAACTCGTCCGCGAATTGATCTATAACTTCGCTGACTTGATCAACAAGGTCGGATTTGGTCTGATTGCCTTCTTCGCCGTCAAGACGATGTCTGCTACGAAAAATTTGAAATCGACTTAATCAAAAGGGGCTGACTCAAAAGTCAGTCTCTACAAAGATAAGGGTGGCAGAATAATGATCTGCCTCCCTTATTTAGTAACAAAAAGAATGACACGTCACACGCCACTCCTACAGGAACAAGCGCATTTATGCGCTGTCAGAGACGAACAAGACCCGATTTCCTGCTTAAATGAAGCAGGAAAACTGGCTTGTGTCTCGCCTGAGGAAAGGGCGTAAAAAGACGCGTCATTCTTTTTTTGAGTCAGCCTCTTCATTTGAATTCATGCTGTAAATCCTGTGGAAATCCTCCGTTTTTAAAGGTGAAACTTGACAGCCTAATCCGGTTCCCATCCATATCTAGAAAATAAGTTACGTTAGGTTCATTTGCAAATTCGACTTCAATTGAAGCCGGATTCGCCGAAGACTCATACGAAAATTTTTGTGTTTTTGTAGTGTAGACTTCATCCGGGAATTGCCGTGCTAATTCTATCTTAAGCAATTTCTCATCCTCAGCAATCTGTTGATTGACGAGCGTCGGTCGGATGTACCAAAATGAACTACACCCGATTGCAACCAAACCAAGCAAAATCAAGCCATACCACTTCCAACGCTGCGGCAGGAATATCACGCCGCAACCGATTACGAGTAGTGTAAAAACGATCGTCATCCCTTCGATTATGAAATTTGGTACCATCTCATTCACTCCTTTCGTTCTATCCTCGACTAGAAAACCGTGGTATGATCAATTTCTATGACAAAAAATAGGAGGTCTACGATGCGAAAGATCATTTTGATTGGTTCTGGTGGATCCGGTAAATCGACGCTTGCCCGCGAGATGGGCAAAAAACTCAGCTATCCTGTTGATCACCTCGACAGTTTATTATGGCGTCCGAACTGGGAGACAGTTTCGCGTGAGGAACAACGCCAGATTCAACACATGCTCACGTCGCGCGACACGTGGATCATCGACGGTAATTACAGTGGAACGCTTGATTTACGAATTGATGCCGCCGATACAATCATCTTCCTTGACCTACCACGGACACTCTGTCTGTACCGGGCATTGAAAAGGACATGGCGCTATCGCAAGACCGGTCGACCGGATATGGCGGCAGGCTGTCCCGAGAAACTATCGTTCGATTTTCTGAAATGGATTTGGCGTTTCCCGATCGATAAGCGACCGAGTATTCTTTCAACGCTTACAGCGACGTCCGATAAACAAGTCATCCATCTGACGTCCCGTCGTGCTGTCAAACAATTTCTTCAATCACTTTCATAACATCTATCTGCTGCTTTGTATCACTCTTACTTAACCTGTACATACGACGCCACACGCTTACTCCCCTGCTTGTTTTCCATTCATTACCACAAATAAAAAAACGACCATGATGAATTACCTCATGGTCGTCGTTCAATATCTTACACGGTGAATCTGCCTGTGACTTGTTTTAAATCATCCGCCATCGTCGCGAGTGACTGCGACGCGGATGAGATTTCTTCCATCGATGCCATCTGCTCCTCCGTCGAAGCGGAGATGTTTTGTGTTCCGGCAGCAGTCCCTTCCGTCACTGCTTGAATCGTTCGCATGACGGAGGCAATCTGCTCACTCGCTGCCGCCATTTCCTGTACGGCACCGGACACTTCTTCGACGTGCCCTGTCACGTCGGTGATCGCTGTCTCGATTTCTAAGAATGAGGCACCGGCTTGATCAGCGACGGCAATTCCACTCGTCATCTCGGTCGAAACCTTCTCCATCGAGGCGACCGATGCTTCCGTCTCTTGTTGAATGACACGAATCAACGACTCGATCTGTTTTGCCGAGACCGCCGACTGCTCCGCGAGCGTCTTGACTTCCGCTGCGACGACGGCGAATCCGCGTCCTTGTTCGCCAGCACGCGCTGCTTCGATTGCTGCGTTTAACGCGAGCAAGTTCGTCTGTGCCGCGACACCTTTGATCGAATCCGTGATTTGTCCGATTTCCTGCGATCGGTTACCAAGACCGTCAATGACGTGGCTCAGTCGAGAAACATCTTCTTGAATCCGTCCCATTTGGGTACCGAGTGTTCCGACGACTTGACCACCGAGTGCGACTTTTTCCATCGCATCCGCTGTGCGTTCCGTCATTTGTTGGGCATTACCGGCGACGTAACGGACCGACGTCGTCAACTCTTCGATCGTCCGTGAGGCATCCGATACTTGATGCAATTGTTGACTAGCACCGCTTGCCATCTCTTCCATCGTCACGGCGACCATTTCCGTTGCTTTCGTCGTCGATTCCGCGTTGACGCTTAACTCATCCGATGCGACAGCGACGCGGTCAGCCGTACCCGTTAGTTCAAGCACGACTTGTTGCTGTGACGCAATCATCTCGTTGAAGGACGTCGTCAACTGTCCAAGCTCGTCTTTTGAGTCGTATGTTCCACGGACGGTCAAGTCCCCGTTCCCTGATTGATCCATCCACCCCTGCAATTGACGAATCGGACGCGTGATGAGACGTGTAATGTACATTGCAAGTCCTGCAAACAAGAGGACCGCGAGTAAAAAGATGCCGAGCATTAAGTAAAAGGCCGTTTGTTTTTCTGCTTGATTCTGAGCGTCTAACGTCTTCGCTTGTTTTGTCATCGAAGCCATCAACGACTTCGCAGAATCCGCGACGTTATCCCGAACTTGTTCCAGACCTTGCGTGTATGCCGTATAGGCTTCTTCGGTTTCGTTGCGCGTCGCCGCATCCTGGACGATTGTCATCGAATTATCATAGGCTAGGACGTTATCCTTTAATTCTTCAAGCTGTTTCTTCTCTTTAGCATCGAATTGCCCTGTTTTTTCGACCTTCGTGACCGACGAACGAATCTGCGCCTGACGCGTATCGATCTCAGCTTGCAGTTCCGTGACCCGCGTATCGTCCTTCGTTAACATCATCTCGACTAAAAACGAATCGAGCGCGCGTGTATCGATCCGGATTTGCGCCACTTCCTGGATCGGTATTAAGTTTTTCTGATACATCGCTCGGGAAGCATTCGACATCTGATTTAAGAAATAAAGTCCTGCTCCCGCAATCAAAAGCATCGCAACGACGGCTGTTGCGATCAAAGCTTGTATCTTCCGTCTGACTGACATGTGTTTCATTCCATCCCCTCCCGTTTTTGTTATCGGTATAAGAATGAAAAAGTTGACTATTTTTTCAATATTCCCATACTTTAGATGTGCTTCAGTAAAGACTTGCCATACGACATTCTCCCTCGCGTTCGATATAATCAGCATACAGCAGTTGAAGAAAGGATGAATCGTATGCAACGTGTAGCCAATGAGATCACACAATTCCGCGGCAGTCATTATGAGTTCGGTCGCGAACAAGGGCGTTACGTAAAACGAAACCAGTTGCTCCATAACCGGGAAGACAACTGGAAGATCCGTGTTCCGCGCTTTCAAGTCGATCCGGTCGAGACGAAGGAGATGTTTCTCCGGTACGCCCCGCATATTTGGGACGAGTTACTCGGACTCCAGGACGAACTTGAACTGTCGCTTCCGGATACGTTACTCCATTTCGGGCATTATCGGGTCGAAGGACCGAAAAGCGGTTGTTCGATCATGACAGGTGATAATTTCCTCGTCCGCAACTATGATTACCATCCGATGACATATGATGGTCGATTTTCCGTCTTTCAACCGAACGATGGCGGATCAGCGATCATCGGTCCGGCATCACGGGTGACCGGTCGGATGGACGGGATGAATGAACATGGTCTTGCGATGGGCTATAACTTCATCAATCGTCGGCGTCCGGGCGATGGGTTCGTCAGTTTCATGATCGGGCGGATCATCCTCGAGATGTGCACGTCGGTCGACGACGCGATCTCACTCGTCAAGGAGATTCCGCATCGCGGATCGTTCACGTATGTCGTCCACGATAAATCGGCGCGTTCGTTCGTCATCGAGGCGACGGCGCGGGATGTGCAAGTGCGCGAGACAAACATGTGCACGAACCACTTTGATTTGCTACAGCATGAAAACCGCTATCACCTCGATGACTCGAAACGTCGGATGATGGAGCTAAAGACGCATCAACATATGATTCAAGATGCGGAGTCCGCTTTCCGACTACTCAACGATACCGATAAAGGTGTCTTCGCTGATTTATATGCGCAGTGGGCGGGAACGATCCATACGTCTGCCTACTTCCCGGAAGAGTTGAAGGTCTGGTTCGCGCTCGGTGGTGATCAGGAACCGGTCACGTTCGACTTTGCCGACTGGCTCGCTGGCAATGACTTCACAGCAAGCGAGATCACGGGTGAACTGGAGACAAACATTCAGTTCGCGAATACATTACAGACGTGGCGTTAAACAAAAAGGATTCCTCCTGCTTGCACAAGAGGAATCTTTTTTAATGGCTGTCATCGAGACGTTTCGACATATAATAATCCGTTTTTTCATACCCAAGCGAGTCATACACATGAATCGCCCGTTCGTTATGCGCGAAGACATGTAAGGAGATTTTCTTGACGTTCATCCGTTTTAATATCACTTCTAGTGATCGGAGCGCTTTCTTGCCGTAGCCTTTGTTCTGCTTGTCGGACGTAATCTTGACGTCGAAGATGAAGGCGGAACGTCCGCGTGATTCTTCCGTCACATGGACCCAAACCATCCCGATGTCGCTATCTGTCTCATCACGAAACGTAAACAAATAATGATCCTTCGTTTTCAAACCTTCTGGCAACAGCGCCGCGAACTCTTCAGTCGCCTTCTCAAGCGACTCGTTCTCTGACCACGTACCAGCGCGACACTTATCTGCCGCATATTCCTCGATTGCTACCGGTAGATACGACTCATAGGTCGCCTGATTCATTGGCTCGATACGCATGCTGCCACCTCCTTTGTTTTTAACCAGTCCTGCTTTAACATCGCATAGACCTGGATGTCGTGGTAAGTCCCGTACAATTTCTCAGCGTCCCGTAAGACGCCTTCTTCCGTGAAACCGAGTCGTTCCGGGATTCGTCTGCTTCGGACGTTTCCGGTCGCACACTCGATGACGACACGATTTAAGCCGAGCGTCTCGAAACAATAGTTCGTGATGAACCGGACGACGTCCGTCATGACGCCTTTTCGAAGGTCCTTTTCCCCTAAGTAATAGCCAATCGACGTTTGCCCGAGATGCCGATTAATCTCATGTAAACTAATCGTTCCAACGAGCTCGTCCTCAAGATAAATGCCACATGTAAAGCCGTTGCCATCGGCGAATTGTTGCAGCCATGCTGGAATGACGATCTCCTGATATGTACTTGTCTCTGTTGCACCATCGACCCAACCGAGCCATTCGCGGAGATGTGCGCGATTGGCATCGACGAGGGCGAATAATCCTTCCGCATGGTGCCGTTCAAACAATTGAAGCGATACGTGATCGGATACTTGTAATCTGAACATGACCTCTCTCCTTTCTAGTACCTGTTGTTTGACATCACGTCGACGTTTCCCTGCTTGACGTCACGTTCCATTCCATTCGTCTCGAGCGGACAGCCATTCCGAGTGCCTCGTAAAAGGCGATCGCTTCTTGATTGGCGTCATCGACGCCGAGTTCGATTTTGTCACAGCCGATCGTTTCCGCATGTGCGTAAGCGGCTTGCATCAATCGTTTCCCGACGCCTTGTTTTTGATGCGTATCCGCAACGACGAGACTGATGATGCGTAAGTAATGCTTATCGAAGACGAAACCGCTCCCTTCGACGATGTCTTCCTTTAGGACGATCACACCGGCAAGCCCGTCTTGTTCCGCAACGAGTAATGCAAAATCCGGATTCTCGAGTTGCGACAGAAATAAGTCTTCCGGGACCGGCATCTCGTGCGGACGGTAATGGTCGGGTCGTAAGGCGACGTGTTGATCGTGGATTTGCTGGAACAATGGAATCAATGCCTGAAAATCGTCAGGACGAGCAGTGCGGATATTCATCAGAAGTTCGCTCCCTTTCCGTTTTGTAGTATATTAACATATTATTCCAAAGTATAGGGGTGCTTTTATACAAAAAGGCACTCCGTTTACCGGAATGCCGTCTCTCACTTAAATTGCTTTTGTAAAGTCTTGCGCTGTCTCCGTTAACGTCGATGCCGCACTTTGAACGTCATGGAAGCGATCGACCGTTTCTGCGACGACCGTGACGCTTGCTTGTGCATCCGACGTTGCTTGCGTCATCGCACGGGCAATCCGCTGCAGTTCATCATTCATTCGCTGCGTCGTTTGCCGGACATCGACGACGGCTTGTTCGACGAGCTTTGAGAGATTTCGGACTTCCGTCGCGACGACATTGAATCCTTTGCCGTGTTCTCCGGCTCGCGCTGCCTCGATCGATGCATTCAGTGACAAGAGATTCGTCTGTGACGCAATTGTTTTGATCGTCTCGGTCACTTGAGTGATGTCCTGTGCCTGGCGTTGCAGCCGTTCAATCGTCTGATGGTTATCACGGGTCGTCTCGGCCATCTGTTCGATTGTTCGTCGTAACGCTTCGCTTTCCTGCTCGCCATGCGTCGATCGCGTATTCAAATCACTAGCAATCGTGTCAAACGAAGTCGCGAACTTTTGAATCGTCTGCTGACGATCCGTAATATCGGAGGCAATCTTCAAGACACCGGTCACTTCCGTTCCATCGTAAATCGGCATATAGGTTGCTTCTAGCCAAATCGACTGACCATGCGCATCGATGCGTTCAATTTTATCTGCCGTACTGAAGCCACTAAACAGCTTCTGCCAAAATGCTTGGTAACTGTCACTCATTGCAAACTCCGTCGTGCAGAAGAGATGATGCTGCATCCCGATCATCTCTTCTCGTTTATACTTCATCGTCTTTGCGAACAAACCATTGACATCGACGACACGACGTTGCCGATCGAATCGAATCATCGCGACATTATCTCGCAGGGAGGCTAAAATATCTTGGGATCCTAGGTCGGTTGAAAGTTGGGTGGTCATGATTACAAGCTCCTCTCGCCATCTACCTCCTGTTACAGGCTATCCAAGATATTACAAATCGGAATAGTATGAATTAAAGATATATGACTAAAATTTTTTATCTTCTTTTTATATATCCAGACAACGATAGGATGAAACGTTATTTCTCTAAATATTCTTATCCTACACCTCTTTTTTAAACTTGTCTTTTTCTTCCGACCTGCTATACTCAAATCAAAACTTATTAAACTTTTTTAATAAGTGATGTAGATTGGAGGTCTTTGTTTGACTGAACTCATTTCACTTACACGTCACGCTTTTTTAGTCGACCATCTGGATACGATCCCTGCGATTCGTCAAGTCTTGGATGTCAGTTTTCCGACTGCGAGCAAACAGATCGATCAGATGATCGCTGCTCTTGAAATTGAAGAGACACCACTTGAATTGGTTCGCGGAGGGCGTCCGGCAAAACGGTATCGCTATCGCGCGGATCGCTTCCACGGACTCGCTCTATATCTCGAACGCACGTATCTGCAGTATCGCATCCACGACGTCGGTGGACATCTGATCGCAACGGATCGCCTGAACTTCGATTCGTCGGATCATGGATCTGTTTTATCGAAAACACTGACAACATTACTCGACGATCATCCATCTATTCAAACGCTTGCGATTGGTGTCGCTGGTGCCGTTGATACAACCGGCACGATCCTATTCGCCCCAGATTATCCGACGCTTGACGGTCGCCCCTTGCAAAAAGAACTGACGGAACGGTTCGAGCGACCCGTCATCGTCGAAAATGATATGAATGCAGCGGTTCGTGCCCAAGCTTCTGATAACGAGACGACCGTCTATATGTATCTCGGAACGAACGGACCGGGCGCCGGCGTCGCTGTTTCCGGTCATGTCGTCCGCGGAGCACATCACTTCGCTGGAGAGATCTCGTTCATCCCGTTTGACGACAAGCGAAATGTCGGTCAAGTACTCGCAACGACTGCACCACACTCTGACGATTGGTATGAGGCATTATGTCGAATCATTCTCTCGTTTAGCGTCACTTTGAATCCAGATGTCATCTTGTTTACGGAGTCCGATGTCTCGGATGACGGATTAGCACGGTTGACGGAACGATGCGCCAAGCGCTTTCCGCTCGACAAATTACCTCAATTGAGGAAAGGCGACTGGGAAACTGATTACTTAGATGGTCTGATGCAACTGAGCATCCAGTCATTCATTGAACAAATTCCGTTAGGAGGTCTCGCCCGATGACCCGTCTACTATTACCTTTAATTTATCTCGCTTTCATCAGTCTTGGTCTGCCGGATGCATTACTCGGTACAGCGTGGCCTGTGATGCGGCTCGATCTCGACGCACCGCTCGACATGGCAGGCTGGCTCTTCATGACGATCGCTGCCGGAACGATCGTTTCGAGTCTGTTTAGCGGTCGCTTGATCGAACGTTATTCAACGGGTCCGATCACGGCAGCTTCTGCTGGTTTGACGGCACTGGCATTGATCGGTTTTTACGTTGCTCCGTCCTTGATTTGGCTCTTCGTTCTTGCGATCCCGCTCGGACTGGGTGCTGGAGTCGTTGACGCGGCGCTTAATCATTTCGTCGCCACCCATTATCAAGCGCATCACATGAACTGGCTCCATTGCTTCTGGGGCATCGGTGCGACGGCTGGTCCGCTCATCATGGCTGGCGTATTGCTCGATTCCGGCTGGCGTTTTGGTTACCTCGTCGTCGGTGCATTGCAACTCGTTTTGATGATCATCTTGATCGTCAGCTTACCGCTCTGGAAACAGGCTCCGAAACACGTGTCTGAACAGGTTCAGACCGTAAATACGTCGTCCGGAAAACCACGCGGATTGATTGCCGCACTCGCAGCGTTCTGTTTTTATTGTGGAGCCGAGGCGGTCGTCGGGCTGTGGGGCAGTAGTTATCTTGTCCAAGTCCGTTCCTTTTCCGTGACGTCAGCAGCGACGTGGATTTCCGTCTACTACGGAAGCATCACCGCGGGGCGTTTCATAAGTGGTTTTCTGTCGCTGCGCTGGTCGAATCGTCGTTTGATTCGTGTCGGTCAATGGACGGCATTCGTCGGAGCTACCTGTTTCATCCTCGCACCCGCTGCCTGGATGCCGCTTGGTTTCGTACTTGTCGGGCTTGGTCTCGCACCGATTTATCCGGCAATGCTCCATGAGACGCCGGTTCGCTTCGGGGAGGCTGCGGCGCAACGGCTGATGGGGGTACAAATGGCATTCGCCTATACCGGTAGTACCTTCATGCCGCCATTGTTCGGCTGGCTGGCGACGTCCTATTCCTTATCGTTGTTCCATTGGTTTACGATCAGTCTCATCTTCTTGATGCTGGTCGCTACGGAAGGGTTGAACCGGATGTTGTTCAGACAGCGATTGGCAAAAGCGTCTTGAAAAAAGGAGGAATGGAGATGAAGATTGAACATATCGCCCTCTGGGTGGCAGACCTTGACGGGATGCGTCAATTCTACGAAACACATTTTGATGCTACGGCAGGCGATCGGTATCATAATCCGACGAAAGGGTTCACATCGTATTTCCTGACGTTCTCGAGTGGTGCGCGCCTTGAGTTGATGCAACGGACGGATATCACGGAACGGACGATGAATGCGCTCGGGTATGCCCACTTCGCCTTTTCGCTCGGCAGCAAACAAGCGGTCGACGACTGGACGGCTCGGTTACAGGACGCAGGTGTACAACATCTTGACGGTCCCCGGACGACGGGTGACGGGTATTATGAAAGTACGATCACGGACCCGGAAGGTAATGTGATCGAGTTGACGATCTAATGATGAAACGAAACAATCCCTCATTCTGATTAGAGTGAGGGATTGTTTGTTGCTCGATGACTGCTCAATGGTTTCCTGCTTGTTGGTATGTTTCGTGACGAGCTGGTGTATGACACGCGTTCATTCAGGATATCTTTAGACGACTTATTTAAAAAACTCTTTCACTGTAAACATTTGTAATGATACGCTTAAAAAAACCAAATTATGACTATGTGTATTCATTTTACGAGGAGGTAGTTTATGCGAAGGCATTTGGGATGGATCTCAATCGGCATCGTGGTTTTCACTTTCCTTACTGTTAAGCTCTTACCGTTCAATGGTTTTTGGGGTACGAACTATATGTTAGCTGGACTATTGCTTGCGATAGTGTGCGCCATCATAAGTCTAAAAAACACGGGGAAAATCCTTGCATTAACATTGCTCACTTCTCTATTGGTTTTTTTTATTTTTTCAGTGATCGGCTTCTTAGCACTAGCTTGAGCGTTTTGCGAACCGATGAAAAGACGGTTGATGATCAATTAATATCATTACGATATTTCTTCTTAAACACGTCATAAGTTGCTGAATCACCGAACAGAAGGAAACAACCGCGATCATCATAGATATTCATGACGATATTTCGATCTACGTTCACGAAAAAGACTTCCGGATAGTATGTATACGTTTGACGAAATCTTGGCTGCAGCGTCGGGAAATCCTGATGGCAAATCGCTTTGATTACACGCTTATAATCCAACGCGTTTTTGTTCGGTAATAACACGGCATATTCGGATACCCGCTCTTCTTCATCCATCATTTTCTCTACGAACTTTATGTTGTATTTATCTTCTTTACGTCTTAAGTGACGGAACACTTTCGTCGCTGACTTTTGATACTTACCGCGCTCACTTCTCACATGCACGACGAAAAAAAGGGGGTCCACTTCTCGGAATAGCTCCTTAAACAGTTCGTTCGATTTTTCGTATGCCTGTTTGAAGTATTCCTCATTGATTTCATCTGAATTTTTCTTTAACTGATAAAGATTTTTCACTAAGTCTACGTGAATTACTAAATCCTTCTTGACGAAGGAACGATCAAATAAGTTCACATTCCCAAAATGTTGTTGTAAGTATTGTTCGAAGTTCATTCCAAAGCTCCTTTATTCTGATGAGGACAGATGTACTGTTTTAAATAACTACAATCGTATGTTGCAGGACGAATCGATTTAATGATCGATACAATAAGTGTAGAAAGGAGGATAAGAAGATGATCATTGATACATTATCGAATCATCCTGAACAATTAGAAGTGGTTGCCACAATGATTCATACCGAATTCGTTCAAAAGAAAAAAGGGACGGCACCTTATGAAAAAGTAAAAGCATTTTTAGACAAAAAAACAAGTGAACCATATCCTATGACGTTCGTTGCCTTAGATGATGTCACGTGTATCGGAACCGTCTCCCTCTTTGAAAATGACTTGAACGAACGACTAGCCTATACGCCTTGGCTCGCTTCTTTATTCGTTGAAAAAGTCTATCGGAATCAAGGAATCGCGCAGCAACTCATCAATCAATTAATCGTCTACGCCAAATCACGACAGATCACTACAATTTATTTAAAAACAGAAAACGCTTCAGCATATTACATAAAATTAGGTTGGACATTGGTCGAGACGATCGAGACAACGGATCCACCCATACATATTTTTTCATACACGATTGATGAGAATTGATATCTTCATATGAACGACGAAAGTCATTTCGATGTTAATCGCCTTAAAGGATTTCTCATTATATTTTAAATGATTAAGTTCTTGCTGACGTGGACAAAACTATTTCTCTTTCTTGAATCGGTCATTCGAATTGGAATAGACGACTGCAAATACAATAAGAAAGAATAGTAGCATGATACCCAAAGTAAACAAAGAGTGATATCCAAACAGCTCGCTCCCAGCGATCAACAGGATGCTAAAACAAATGCCGTACATGATCTTACCCATGAATTGACATAGGGCGACTTCGTCATAATCTTGTTTCTTACTTTCAGACAACGTATTATATCCTGCAAGCAATGATGCGCCTTTTCCTTTCGATAGAACGATAGCAAACACCAGCAGAGGAGCAAGGATTACAAAATAAATAATGGATTCGCTCATGACCATCCGCTCCTTTCTCTCGTTTTAATGTATGACGCGTATCAATTCATTAACGCTTTTACATTCCTTTAAGTTTCATAATCTTTTTGAATTACCCACTGGATAATATGTTTGTCTCTTTTACTATCATTCTTAAGTTGAATGATTGACTCATTTTTCTGTTTTTATAGACCGATTTCTCAACCTTCTATTATAATTAGGTAATGATTGGATTTTTTTTACTTACATATGGAATGAAAAACATTCATTCAAAGGAGGGTTCATCCATGACTGAATCGGTACATATTTTCAGCCACACTTCACTTCAGTTGATGATTGATGCAAGGTCCATCATAAGACAGTACATCTTACCACGGGAGGGGTTTGCCGATGCTTAAGTTCATCTGGAATTCCTGGTGGCGTAATAAAGAGCGATTCATCCTGCTACTTGTCGGCGTTCTGATCGTCAGTACTGGACTGAGCTATTTGATCGGAACGACGCAAGCCAATAACGGAACCGTCGTCGATGAACTGCAAAAACGCTGGGGCTCCTCTTACGACATCGTCGTCCGACCAGAAGGTAGCCGGAGCGTGACGGAAGACTTAAAGTTACTCGAGCCAAACTACATGAGTGGTCTCGATGGTGGCATCACGCGTAAACAATACGAGACAATCAAAAAAATGACTGACGTCGAGGTTGCTGCCCCCATCGCGATGATTGGGTATAACCAAACACTTTCGAGTATCGGTACGCATACGATTGATCAAGAAGGGATTTATAAACTGACGATCAAAGACACGCAAGACACCGGGTTACAGAACGAATCCTCGAGTGGCGTCACCTTCTTAGCAGCGGGATGGGAACCTACAGAAAATGCAGTAAAATCAGGCGTGTCCCCCCTTCCACTTGGAAAGCAGCCTCTTTTTGAGTATGGGAGTCAAGTCATGATTGCAGGGGTTGATCCTGAGGCGGAAGCCGCACTCGTTGGCTTAGATAAAGCGACGACCAAAGGAACCTATAGTAACTATTTTTCAAAAGATGATCAAGTCACCTCGTTTGGTGAAGACGGTGTCCAAATTCCGATCCTGTTGAACAATCGTGAATACGTGGACGCGTCGCGCATCTACACGTACGAAAAAGTGGAGCTGCCGTCGAAAGAGACATCCATTAACGATCTGGTACAACAAGTCGAACAAAAAGGCGGAAATAAATACTTAGACTCTTTACCGACAAGTGGTGCGAAACGTTATACGATCACGACACAAGATGTCCAGAAAAAGCTCGTCAATGATATTTTAAAACATACGTTACCGACTGCTGAAGAGACGAACAGTAATTCCTTTACGTGGATTGCCTTAAAACCGTCTCCGATCGACTACCGCTCAATCAAAAGTCCGTACGCATCACGTTGGCCGTTCACCTATCAAGTCCAACCGAAACAAGTCGAGCAAGATTCCTTACTCGCTAAACGCAGCATGTACCGGGAAGCGCGGATGTTCGGAAAAGAAAGCACGGACTGGCCAAAGGTCAACTTGAACTACATCGGGGTCTTCGATCCGAAAAAATTGAACATCTCGAAAGATCCGCTAACGGAACTGCCGATGGAGACGTATTTCCCGTCAAAAGCCCAGTGGGTCATGGATAAGAATGAACGTCCCGTCAATCCGGTTCGAGACGTTAAACCGACGAATGATCCGTACGATTTCCTGACGAAACCACCATCGATGCTGACGACGCTTGATGCTGCGTTTAAGATTCGTGGTGACAAAGCGATCTCTGCCATCCGCGTCAACGTCAAAGGTGTCGAGACGATGAATGCTGCTAGCGAGAAGAAGCTCCAACAGGTAGCGACAGAAATCGAACAGAAGACAGGTCTAATCACGGACGTGACCCTCGGCTCGTCACCGCAGCTTGCCTTGACCTATTTACCGGGTCTAAAAGACGAATCAGCACTCGGCTGGGTCCAACAACCGTGGATAAAACTCGGCTCGTCGATTGCGATCTTCCAGGAAGCAAAAGTCGGGATGAGTGGCATCATCGCAAGTGTCATCGCTGTCGCGCTCGTCTATGTCTTCAGCTCGAACATCATTTTGCTGTATGCACGAAAGAAAGAATTCGCGATTTTACTATCACTCGGTTGGCGTCCGCGCCAGCTGTCAAAACTACTGTTCCTCGAAGCCACGCTGCTCGGGACACTCGTCGTCTTGATTGCCTGGGCGATTCTCGGTTCGTTCTGGGTCACGACGGACAACCCGATTGCAATCGGTCGAATTTTATTGATTGGTCTTGCTGGTTTACTTATTTACTGGGGTGGAACCCTCGTGCCGATGACGCTCATCCGTCGGATCAAACCGTACGAAAGCATGCGTTTCGGTGAAGTCTCAAAAGGTCGCCGTTTCGTCCGCGCGCGTAGCGTGCTTGGGATGAGCATCAACCAGCTCGTCACCCACTGGCAACGGACATTACTCTCCGTCGTCGCGATTGCCTTACCGACGAGTTTGTTCATATTCTTCTTGTTTATCACGTTCCGACTGAAAGGTGTTTTGTATGCAACGTGGCTCGGCGAATATGTCGCACTCGAAGTCGGGACGATGCACTACGTCGCGATGGGTGTCGCTTTACTGATTGCCATCCTGACGACGACCGAAATAATGTGGCAAAACGTCAATGAACGGAAAAGTCAGCTCGCCGTCCTTAAAGCAACAGGCTGGCAAGACGGTCAAGTTCGTTTACTCGTACTAAGTGAAGGCATGATGACAGGGCTCTGCGCTGGTGTGATTGGTCTTTTGACAGCACTTGGAATGATTGGCTTCGTTTACGGACAATTTCCGGTCCAAGAGCTTGGTTTCCTCAGCATCATGCTCTTGATTCCGGTGATCACCGGCGTGTTAGGCGCCTTACTTCCTGCCGAGCGTGCCGTCCGGATTACACCAAATGCCGCACTCGGTAGTATCGTCGAAAATACGCAAGCAACAGAACGGCGTTTCAAATGGGCACTCGGATCCATCGCCGCTTCCTTGTGTATCGGAGTGGCAAGCCTGTTCTTGTTCGCCTCAATGGAATCCTCGACGACTACAACACAGAGTGCTTCTCAGCAACAGACGAGTGGGCAAAAATTAAAGGATTTGACCACTGATCCAAAAACATCTGCTGACAAGAAATCAAGTGATCAAACAGCACTAAAAAAACTGATGAAGAAAGGAGTCATCCAAACGTATCCAGGCGATCCGGAAGCAACTTCTGAACTGTTCTATGCTAAATCACTCATTCCAACACCGAAAGAACTCGATCTAAAGGAAAAGAGCGGTTATCAGTTCGTTACGGTTCCTGTTGTCATGTACGATCCCGACAATAGAGTAAAAGGCGCTTATGCTATTTACCGACCTGGCACCTTTACATTGACGTCGCTCGACGGAAAAGAATATGAAACCGTTGATTACGTCAATCATAATAAGAAAGCATTCAGAAACAGTTATCAGTATCTCTCACCACATAAGTCAACCGTTGATTTAGTCTATCAAGTTCCTGACGATCAAAAGGTATTTGTTCTTTATGCATCAGATGAGGCTTTTCCAAAGGATACGACAGTGAAGATTGAACTCGATTAAAATGAACAGAATATGAATATAGTCCTTAACACGTAAATGAGAGTAGCCTCTGTTTTATCATCGAAACCGAGGCTACTCTCATTTTTTACTAAAAAAGATATGTATGGGTGTAACTCACAATGTATCGTGCACGCGCATCCGTTCTAATTCTTTTTCTTGATTCTCTTTAAGCTTCTTTCGACCACGCGACCATTGTTCCCACAGTGAAATCATGCCGACTCCTAAAATCAATACATAGGCTAAAAAACTGTTGTATCTACCATCAAAGTAACGCCATGTCAGAAAAATCACTAAAACGATTGGCATGATGATACCGAGATAAGGATTGTGACGGCTCGATAAGAAATACTGTATTCCTAAACAGATGCTGATAATTAGAGCAGAAATGAAAAAGTTCATTGGTTGTTACCCCTCTCAAGTCGATATTTTTCGATGATTTTTTTGGCATCTTCAATCGTGATCCGGTCCTCGATGGCCATTTGTTTAATGTATGCGATGAACGGTTCATTCTCGATTTTCTCATTCACTTCGATTTTCTGAATGATCCGATCGACGCGAATCCGGACTGTGGGATAGGAGACATCATAATGTTTCGCCAGTTCTTTCAAAGAACCCGAGCTTATGATGAATTTTTTAACGAATTCCATCTCTTCCAATTCTAGAGATAAAACCCAATCTGGAACATCATCTTTTTTCATTTACCATTTCCCTCCCATGTCACCACAATAGCATCCAATTAAATAAAGTTAAAGTATTTTTGATATTAATTAAACATTTAACCAATAAATAATTAAAATATATTCATTATTTCGCTTGTCATAGTGATTCGAGTCATGGTAGTTTAGGATTGTCAAATCGGAAAAATAAGGAAAAGGAGTGTTTTACTTGAAAAGAACAACGGAATACATATTTGCTGTCATCGGTATCGTCTTGTTTGGATCATTATGTTTAGGTGGGTTTCTATTGTCTGGATCGATTGCGGATCACGCTGGCATGAGGGAGTTGGTCGATCAATTCATCCAGGATGAGAACATTACGGATGTCACGTCTACCCAAATCCTCACATCCTTCCAACAATTCTTCTTGTACCTTGGTGCCGTCTCTCTCTTATGTACGATAGGCGGAATCGTCTCAATCGTCCGGATTCGCAAAAACGGTTCAGCAGGAAAGATGTTGATCATTACTGCAATTCTCGGTGGGATTTTCACATTACTTGCCGGTGTCTTTGGTTCAATCGCTTACTTGATCGCCGGTATTACTAACCTCACGAAGAATAAAAAGATAGCACGGCAATACTAAACTCAAACAGAAAGGTGTGTCGAAATGTTCGCGATTACACTTCGAGAATTTAAATCGCTTTTCCAAAGTATTCGAGCCATTCTGATCATCGTCGTCTTGTTCGGTGTGACGATTGGTTCTGCTAAACTCGTAAGCCAGTTTAAAGGACAACTCAGTGATCTCGGTCTAGGTGACAATGCCTATATCATCGGTTTGATGCTGCTTCTGTTCTTAGCATCTCCTTTATTCGTGACGAGTATTTCTCATAGTAGCGTCAATAAAGAGATTGAATCGAAGACAATTCGTTTTCTCGCGACGAAAACATCTCGTGAAAACATCATTTTCGGAAAGTTTTTAGGCAACGTCTCGTTTTGGGTCCTCTGTCTGACAGTTGCCCTCTTGTTGATCGTTCCATTTTCAAAATCGTTCCCGATCGTCGATTTGATTCAAAGCATCATATTCGTCTCTTACTTCATCGGTCTGTCGCTGTTTCTTTCGACAGTCGTCAACAGCTCTGCAATGACGATGTTCGTCGGCATCTTCATCTCGATCGCGCTTCCGGTCATTGGGATGTGGAGTCTTATTTCGAAGAATGTCATCGTTGATACGTTGTCTTACTTGACGCCCTATTATTACTACACGCAAGAAAACACTGCATACACGTATCTTGTCTTGATCCATATCGCCGTCTTCGTCATCGCGAGCTTGATGATCTTTAAAAGGAGAGATTTATGATGCTAGCCCTTCGCGCAACCAATCTAACGAAACAGTACGGCAATAAGACCGTCGTCAACCAGTTGAATCTCGAAATCAAACAAGGGGCTATCTTCGGCTTCCTTGGTCAAAATGGCGCCGGTAAATCAACATTCATCAACATGATCACGGGTCTTGTCCGTCCGACATCCGGAACGTTCGAGTTACTCGGAGCACCGAACGATTCCTTGAAGGACGTCCGAACTCGAATCGGCGTCCTACCGGATTACTCGACCTTTTACGAAAACTTCACGGCGCTCGATCATTTGAAGTATTTCAGTAAAGTCCTCGGTCTGAAGACGACGACGGACGAGTTAAAACAACTCCTCCGTGATGTACAACTCGAAGACGCCATCGATGTGAAAACGAAGAACTACTCCTTTGGGATGAAAAAAAAGCTCGGGATCGCCCAAGCCCTGATTAATCGACCGGAAATCCTATTTTTAGATGAACCGACGTCTGGCGTTGATGCCAACTCGATTCTCGGGATTCATACTTTGATTCGCAAGATCGCAGCAGACGGAACGACGATTTTCTTAACGTCTCATAACTTAGACGAGGTCGAAAAACTGTGTACGGAGATTGCGATCATGCAGGACGGAACGATTCAGACGCAAGGCACGATGGAAGAGTTACGGGAACAACATGAGAAGAACATCACCGTTCATGTAAAACATGCGTCGCTCGACAATGATACACAACAACATCTGCAGACCAAGTTGTCGACACTTGCGAAAGACGTCAACGTCTCCTCTACTCATTCGACGTTCATCGTCCAAAGTGAACACGATATTGCTACGATCAATAGCTACCTCGTCTCGCAACACGTTAACGTGTATCGACTCGAAGTCGAGGAAGCGTCGTTGGAAGAGATCTTCTTGAATCTAGGTTCGGAAGTCCGCTCAGCATAAAGTGAAAAACATGCCTCATGATGAATTAAACAAAAACTTCTATACAACAATCCCCCTCATTCCAATTACGAAATGAGGGGGATTGTTTTGTTTTCTTTCATCCGTTCAAGCCGCCCGCTCTCTTCGTAAGAGATACAGGAAGTACGGTACACCGATGATTGCTGTGATCAATCCGGCTGGTACTTCAAGCGGCGGATGAATCCCGCGACCGAGCGCATCAGCGACGACGAGTAACCCACCGCCGAGCAACAGCGCCATCGGTAAGACAGCGAGGTGTTTATGTCCGACAAGACGACGCGCCATATGTGGGGCAATCAGACCGATGAAGCCGATTGCACCGACCGTCGCAACGGCAACACCGGCTAGGACGACAGCGAGCGCCAAGAAGACGTGCCGCGTCCGCTGAATCGGTAACCCGAGACCGATGCTGACTTCCTCACTAAGTGATAAGACATCGAGTTGACGATGGCGATAGAAGAGGATCGCACCGATCACGACGAGCACAGGCGCTAAGATCAACACTTCCTGCCACCCTTTCCCGAACAGACTTCCAGCAAGCCAGACGAGTGAATCGTTCGTCTGAAGTGGAAATTTAATCAACAGGTATTCTGTTCCCGAGGCACAGATCGCACTAACGGCGATACCAAGTAACGCAAACGAACTGCGGGAGACGTTTCCTCCCCGTTCAAGCATCATCAACGCCAGCATGACAAGTGCTGCTCCGATGAAGGCGGCGATCGGTGTCAACAAGAGCGGACCATCCGGCACGAGGGCGATCGTCAAAACAGCGAACAGAGACGCTCCGTTCGTCACTCCGATCACGTCCGGTGAGATCAATGGATTACGGATGACGCTTTGTAAGATGACTCCAGCAAGAGCGAAACTCGCTCCTGCTAAAAAGGCGAGGACCGTTCGCGGCAGCCGGTAATTTTGGACGATGAAGGCATCCTTTCCACTAAAGAACGACTGCCAGAGTTCCGTTAACGATAACTGAATTGAACCGACCGACAGTAAGGCGAAGCTTATGACAAGGACGATTACTGCGACAAGTAGAATCCGACGCATCTCTCTCATCGTAATCCCCCTTTCATCTGGCGGCGTGCCAAGATAAGGAAGAAGGGTGCCCCGAGCAATGAAGTCACGATGCCGACTGGTGATTCATACGGATAGGCGATGAAGCGCGCCAGGACATCAGCGTACGTCAACAACAGACCACCGATGACGGCAGAGACGGGTAAGACGATCCGGTAGTCCTCACCAACAAGGCGACGCGTGATATGCGGCACCATCAGACCGATGAAGCCGATCGCTCCGGCAACGGCAACCGTTACCCCTGCGAGTAACACGACACTGATACCCGCAAGCAGACGGATCCGCGTCACTTTTTGTCCGAGTCCGACCGCGACGTCTTGCCCGAGTTGGAAAACGGCGAGCGACTTCGCGAGACTTGCCGCAAGAATCAAACCTGCGAGCGACCATGGGAGAACGATCCGGAGTTCGAGCCAGCTGGCGTCACTGAGCGAACCGGACAACCAGTACAAGACGTTCGTGATCCGGTCGTTGAACAAAATCAAGCCTTTCGTTAGCGACGTCAACAAGAGATGAATCGCCATCCCGACGAGGGCGAGTTTTAACGCCGTCATCCCGCGAATCGAAGCGAACGAAAAGACGAGCACGCCACCGAGCAAGGCACCGGCAAAGGCGAAGTAAAGCAAGTTCGCCGTCCCGAGTGACGGAAAGATGAGCAGGCTTAAGACGACGAGAAACGACGCACCGGCATTGACACCAAAGACTTGTGGTGAAGCGAGCGGGTTCCGCGTCACAGCTTGCATGATTGCTCCAGCGACGGCAAGATTCGCTCCGAGCAACAACCCGAGTAAGAGACGCGGCAGGCGCAGATTCGTCAGGACGAGTCCCGCTTTAGAGGTCGTACCACTGATCCACTCCTGCACTAAGTGGACCGGATTCATCTGTGTGATGCCAAAGAACAAGCTACTATAAACGGCCAAGCAACTGAGTAAGATAAGTACGAAAATCAGACGTTTCCGCTGCACCGGATCTTTCCCCTTTCATCAAGACGAAAAGCCAGATTGCTCCGGCTTTTTGTCGTTCGTTATTTCTGTTTGAGCAATTGAATTGCTTCGTCAACGATTTGTTCAGCAGCGTCCAGACCACGGTAACGTGTCCAGAGGTCACGATTGACTTCGTAGACTTCTCCGTTTTTGACCGCTGTGATCTGATTCCAGAGCGGATTATCCTTCCACTCTTTTAGTAACTTCGGATCGGCTTCCGCCATGAAGATGACGTCCGGATCCCACTTGACCATCTGCTCTAACGTGATCGTCACAGTCGGTTCCGCTGTTTTCGTAACGGCATTCTCGATACCAATCTTCTCGAGCAACTCACCGTCAAACGACGTCTCACCGTGTGCTGTCAGTGAATCGGCGCGGAAGACACCGACCATGACTTTCCGGTCATCTTTTGGATCAACCTTCTTCTTCGCTGCCCGCAAGCGCTCTTCATGAAGCGCAAGGCGATCGTCCATCTGTTTCGTTTTGCCGACCGCTTCCGCAATCGTCTTGAACGAATCGATGTTCTCTTCATATGTTGCATTGCGACTCTTCAAGATGATCGTCGGTGCAATTTCTTGCAATTGCTTGTAAATTCCTTTATGACGATTGAAGTCGCCGATGATCAAGTCCGGTTGCAAGGAACTGATCACTTCAAGATTCGGTTGTTGGCGTGTACCGACTTCCGTGAACTCGATGTCTTTTCCGAGTAATCCAGAGACATCCGTCTTGTTTTCTTGTGCAATCCCGACCGGTGTGATGCCTAGTTCGTCTAACGCATCAACGAACGAGAATTCGAGCGCGACGACCTTCTTCGGCTTTTCCGGTACTTTCGTTTTTCCTGCTTCGTGCGTAATCGTCCGCGTCTTTTCGTTCGATTGCTCTGCTTGACTAGAACAAGCCGCAAGCATCAAACTGCTCAACACGAGGAGCGTCAACGCTGTCATCCAAGTTTTCCGTCTCATGGTGAGACCTCCTTTGATTCGTGATTCGACATTGAGAATCATTCTTAATTAATCCTGTCTCAGCATATCAAAGATTTCCATCGAACAAAAGGGAAATCCTTATTTTCAGATAATATAGGCTAACATTCACATTCTCTGAAGCAATATGGGATAATCAGGTAGTGAACAAAGGAGGGATCAGAGATGGATTGGATGAAAGACTTAGAACAGCGAATTGAGTTTCCGCTCGATGCAATCACGTTTGATCAGTTACCTGACTTACTCGAAGCCTTCGCCTACCAGTTACCGTTCGAGAATACGACCGTCCTTGAGAAGCGAATCCGTCCGTTTAGCGACGAGCGCTTCATCGAGACGTTTCTGACAGAACGACGCGGTGGTGTCTGTTATGACTTAAACGGACTGCTGCACCGGGTCCTGCAGGAACTAAATTGTCCCGTTCGACTCGTTCAAGCGACTGTTTACGATACGAAGTCGGACGCCTGGTCAGCGACCGGACCGACCCATGTTGCGATCATTTGGAATGAAACGCACTTGCTCGATACCGGCTTCGGCGTCAATTTACCGCTCGTTCCTGTTCCGTTGAGTGGGGAGACCGTTGATTCCGCAAGCGGCAGTTACCGGATCATCAATGATGACACACTTGAGATGAAGCGGACGGGACAAGCGAAATTTGTGACAGGTTACCGGTTCGACCAAGAGACACCCATTACAACAGATGACTTATCGAAGATGGAACAGATCATCCAGCAGAGCGACGCTTCGCCGTTCAATAAAGGTCGCCTCGTTGCAATGCGGACGCCGCGCGGACAAAAGACGTTGACTGAGCGGACGTTACGGATTGAAGAAACGACGACGACCGAGTTACCGGTCGCAGGTCCCGCCCAATTCGAGATGCTGTACAACACACACTTTTTAGGACGGGAGTCGTAAATCATGGATCGTTATACACTTTGTTTAATCCGACACGCAGACCACTTTTTACTCGTCAATCGGCAAAAACGTCCGGCGATGGGCATGTGGAATGGTGTCGGTGGTAAGATCGAACCGGGCGAGACACCGGAAGCCGCCGTCATCCGCGAGACGTTTGAAGAGACAGGCATCACGCTCACCTCAGTGACATCAAAAGGCATCGTTCGCTTACATGGGGAAGAGACATCTGGCATGTACCTCTACCTGGCTGATTTAGAAGATCGTCCGTTTCCAACACCGGTCATGACAGTTGAAGGAATCCTCGATTGGAAATCACTCGACTGGATTTTAGGCGACGATAACATGGGTGTCATCAGCAACCTCCGGCACTACCTACCGATTGTTCTGTCGACCGAACACCCGTTACTGCATGACTTCCATTACGATGGACATACAATCACGGCATACGAGACACATGAATTAATTGAGACATAACACAACATCCCCGCTTGTCCTTTCGGACAGGCGGGGATGTCTCGTTAGAATAGATGTAAGCCCGTCACGATGACAGCGACGATAACAATGCCCGGTAACAAGTTCGCGACGCGGATCTTCGTGATTCCGGCGAGATTGAGACCGATCGCTGCAATCATCACCCCACCGGTCGCCGTCATCTCCAAGATGAATTCTTGCAGCGCGGCGTCGGGAATGAACTTCGTGATGGCAACGGCACTCAGTGCAATCGCCCCTTGATAGATAAAGACGGGAATCGCTGAGAACATGACGCCGATCCCGAGCGTTGAACTGAGGACGAGCGCCGTGAAGCCGTCAATCAACCCTTTCGTATAGAGGACATCGTGATCCTGACGCAGTCCACCGTCGAGCGCACCGAGGACACCCATCGCTCCGATGACGAAAATCAACGTCGCGGTGACGAAGCCTTCGGCGATATTTGATGGACGACCGCGACTGATCTTACGCTCGAGCCAAGCCCCCATCCGGTCGAGCGTCTCATCGAGGCGGAACCATTCTCCGATCGCACCTCCGAGAACAAGACTACCGATGACGATCAAAAAGTTCGTGCTTTTCATTCCCATCTGGATCCCGAGGACGACGACGGCTAGACCAATCGCTTGCAAGACCGTCTCCTTCATCCGTTCCGGAATCCGGTGGAACATCAATCCGAGCAACGTCCCGACGATGATCAGGACGGTATTGACGAGTGTACCTGTTAAAACCATCTGACAGCCTACTTTCTCAATTGATTTTTCTTTTAGCGGGACGGACGACCGTCCGCTCCGCCTGATTCAAGCTATGCAACGTCATCCCGAGCATGACGAGGATGATCCCGAATGTCGCGAGTCCCGTCGGTAGTGCCGCATGGAGAAACAAAATCTCCCCGAGAACGGTAAAGACGATCTCAAACGACTGGGTCGCCTCGATCGCGGCTAACCGGACCGGTTCCGTCCGGACGAGTGACGTCGCATAGAAAAAGAGCGATGTCGCGATGACGCCTGAGAATAAAGCGACGAAGCCGGACTGGGTCACTTGACTGATACTCGGTAAGCCGACTTGTATGTAAGCAATTACGGAAAGCACGATCCAAAACGGTAGACTCGCGATCGTCATTCCAAGGATCCGCTCGAATACATCGAGCTCATCCCCATACCGTTCCATCATCTTCCGGTTACCAAGCGGATAGGCAATCGCAGCGACGAGCACCGGCAAGGCACCGAACAGTAAGGATTGTAGCGATAGACTTCCTGCGACGGATAACTGCATGACGACGACCCCAAGGACGATCAAGACGGAATACTTAAGGGCCGACCACGGAATCCGTTGCTTGAACAAGGGAGCAAGCAGCGGTCCGGCTAGGATCGTCAATTGCCACGTTCCGGCAATCAGCCAGCCCGGCGCATGATCGGCAGCAAGACAGATGCTACCGTAAAACAGTCCGAAACCAATCGTTCCGTATAGTAACCAAAAACCGAAGTCGGCTCGCAGTGCCTGTAAGACGCGACCAATTCCCCGACGCATCAAGACGATGACGACGAAGAACGGCAACATCAAGAAGAAGCGAAGCGACGCACTGTAGATCCAGTGCCCCCCTGCTCCTTGCATCGATTGATTTAAGATGAAGGTGACGGCAAAGAACATCGCCGCCAAGATCCCATAAATGATTGGTCGCATCAGCGCTCCTCCTTTAGTGTCGAGACGAGTAAACGTCCGAGCCCGTTCCAGTTATGTTCCGTTGCCTGGACGAGCTGCTCGACATCCCGTTGTTGACATGCAATCAAAATCGCCGCATGATCGGCAATGGATTGACGACCGAGTCGATTGAACTGGGCGTATTCGAGCCGGCGGATCAGCGGCGTCAATCGGCGAATCGTTTCACGTAGCTGAGCGTTCTGACTGCGCAACACAAAAACATCGTGAAAGGCATCGTCAAGCGTCAGCGCTGTCTCCGTCTCCTGTTGGTCGATTGCCGTCGTGAACTGTTGGTGAATCGTTTGAAGTTCCATCAAGTCGTCTTCCGTCAATTGCGGTCCCGCTAGACGCGCTGCTAGCCCGTGCAGTGTCGCGATAATCGGATAGGTTTGCTGTGCCTGTTCAGCGTCAAGCTCTGTCACGATCGTCCGCGAGCCCCGTTTCGCAAAAATCAATCCTTCCTCCTCGAGTCGTTTCAAGGCTTCGCGGACCGGTGTTCGGCTGACTCCGAACATTTCCGCGAGCGCTTGATCGTTCACCTTCTCGCCTGGGGCGAGGCGTAAAGTGATGATGTGATGCTGTAAACGTCGATATACTTCCTCACTGAGAGGAAGTCGTGCAATGGCTAAATCATCTGTAGGTTTCATACAAGTAATATATTACATATTAATCATTGATACTAGCTTTATTCAAAAATAAAAACTCCCCGTCAAACAACGGAGAGTCAGCTATTCAAACGTTACGTGGATTCATCGGTCCATTCAGGTGACTGAGATCGTGCCGTTTCAACAAGATCAATTGAATGACAATCGCGACGAGTAGATAAGCTTGTGTCAAAAGAGGAGTGATGCCTAAATTGACGTTCACGACATCCGCTGCGATGCTCGCGAAATCCCACAGCGCATGGAAAATGATTAATGGCCAGAGGTTATTCAGCTTCAGTGCGATGATCGCTAAGAACACACCAAAGACGAATGTGTTCGCAAGTTGGAACAACATCGCTGCCGGCGGAATCAAGGCGATCAAATTAAGCAAGTGGAAAGATGAGAACAGAAGCGCACTGATGAGGACGGCACGATACGGATGTTCGTTCGGTTTGAGATAGCGTAAGATGATGCCGCGAAACAAGACTTCCTCATTGAAACCGACGAATAAGGTCGTCAGGAAGACGATTCCGACAAGTTGAAGTGCCGATGATGATATCGAGGACGTGAACAACGCATTGACGATCAATCCGACTTGAACGAGAACGATCAGCAGTAACGGAATGTACCAGATTAGACCCCGCGACTGCAATTTCGAAAACCCGACGGCAGCAAACGTGGCATGACGACGAATGTACCAGACGAGAAAAATCGCTGTTGCGACTTCACCGAAGATCGCGATACGTAACAACTCCGGTTCACCATAACGAATGCCGAAACCAAACGCAGAGACAGCCATGACGATACCCATGATGATGAAGACGACGGTTGCCGAGACGACAGTATTCCGCTTATCCACGATCAATACCTCCCTTTTCTAAACAAGCGACGTATCTACTTTATGATTTATTTACCTTTTTTTCAGGGAAATAAATCTTTTTCCTCCAGCTACCTTGCAATACAAAATAGCTTGGTATATCATTACCTTGTAATACCAAGTAGCGAAAGGATGATGCGGATGTCATCGACGCAAATGTTAAAGGGGATTCTCGACGGTTGTTTACTTGCACTGATCGCGGAAGAAGAGATTTATGGTTACGAACTGGCGACGAAACTCAAAGCATACGGTTTCGCTGACATCAGCGAAGGAACGATCTATCCGTTGTTGATCCGGATGCAAAAACTGGGCTGGATCGAAGCGACTTCACGCGTCTCTCCGTCCGGTCCAAAACGGAAGTATTATTCGATCACGACGAGCGGTGCAGAAGAACTCACCGCCTTCAAGGAAAGATGGCAACACCTTTCGACAAGTGTTGAAAGCATTTTAAAGGAGGATGATTGAGATGACCCTATCAACGGAATCAACCCGATTTTTGGAAGACTTGAAGGTCTACCTGCTTGCTTCGGGAAAAAATGAACAAGCGACGAACGAGATCGTCCTTGAACTCGAAGACCATCTGATTGAAGCGGAAGCGGATGGCAAATCGGTTCGCGCGATCACAGGTGACAGTCCGGCTGACTACATCCAGTCGATTTCTAAAGAGATGGCGTTCGATCCGATAGAAGCATTTTGGATCGTCATGCAAGTCTTTCTCGGTGCATCGAGTTTTCTCTATCTCCAAAATCTGCTGAATGGAACAACGACATTCAGTATCTTGCTAGTTGGTGGCTTCCTGCTGATTAGCGCTGTTTATTTGACGACCCTGGCGTTTTTATTCCGTCAAGACGCATTACGTGATGGCGCTCGCCCTCGCATCATGCGTTATGGTATTCATGGAAGTGTTCATATTCTCCTGATCATTGGACTATTGATCGTCAACGGACTCATTGATTCGCCCAAAATCACGTTATCTCCGAGTGTCGGTTGGTTAATTGGCGCCCTTCTAATTGCCTGGATTCTCGTCACGGCATGGAAGACGAAGACATGGATTTTACCAATTGCAGTGTCCGTCTTTTTCGTGCCTCAACTGCTGCTTTTGTTTGTATTTAATTTGTCAGAGATTACCGCCGTCCTCGTGAGTTATGTTTTGACCTCGATTACGATTGCAGTTATCTTTCTCCGAACATCTAAGCAAGATTAGTCAAAAAATACAAAACTCTAAAGAATCTATTTAATTCTGATACCAAAAAACGACCTCAGCGCTGAGGTCGTTTTTGATGTATTACGTATTCTTCATCCCGTTCTTTGCTTCATACCGCTCACGCGTCCAGTTGTAGACATGGCTCGTCACGGTCCGTCCGTCGATTCGTTCTAAGACGAATGGTCGGTCAAGAATAGGCGTAAACCCGAGTTTCTCAACGACACGGCGTGATTGATCATTAAAATCAAAGTGACCACACCAGACGATATCGATCGGTAGTTCCCGGAAGATGAAATCAAGTATTGCTTCAACGATTTCCGGCATCCGCCCTTCTCCCCAGTAATCAGGTGCGAGGACATAGCCGATCTCGACTTGACGGTCATGGGTGATCGAATCGTCCGGCCGACGATTGAAGTGAAATCCGAAGCTCCCGATGACTGCCCCCGTTTCCTTATCGGTCACGGCATATTCACCAGGTGACGCTTGGAAAATGCCAATCACTTCCTGGCTTTCGTCAAGTGACGCGTGCGGCGCCCAGCCTGCTTTTGGTCCAACAGTTGGATCCTTGGCGTAAGCATACAATGCTTCTGCATCGTCTTCTTGCCAGCGGCGTAACAGGTGCCGTGGTGTTTCGATAGTATCTGGTAAGTTCATCTGTATTCCCCCTTATTAAGATACGTTTCGCTCTCGTTCGACAGATTCCTTCACGAACAGACTCGTATAGACTAATCCAAAGCCCGTTAAGAGGATCAATCCGAGATATACACTCATCATCGACGGGATCAAGAAGGTCCCGACGAGAATCGTCGATCGAGAAAGTAAGTCCGCTCCAGCAAACGACGTTCCCGCGAACGCTGAGTACGCTCCGCGTTGATCGGCTGGCATCATGTTTGCTTTTTGAGTGTTCAAGACCGGGGAGTAGAGCAACTCGCCAATCGTTGCGATGAAGATGAAGACCATCAGTGCCGTCATGCTATTGGCACTCGTCACGACAACGTAACCGATCGTGTACAGCATGAGACCCGCAGCGAGCGTCCGGCGCGGAGACAAACGCTTCGCTAGTCGCTGGACGATGAACGTCAACGTGACGACGAGCAACGTATTTTCGATGTTGATGATACTCATCATCCGGACCCCGTTGATCGACCACCCGGCAAATGATAGCGGTTCGAACGAATCGGCGAGTCGGACGGCGACGTAACTGCCCATCGAAAACTCAGCCGCTAAGATACACATCGAACCGAAGACGACCTTAACGAATGGACGGTCCCGCCAAGCGAGTTGATAGCTCGTGAAGATATCCGTGAGAACGCCACGTAGTTTTTGACGTTGCCACGTCCGTGGCGTGTCGTCAAGAAACAGATAATAGGCAATCGGTAAAACGGACGACGTGAAGCTTAAGATCCCGAACAACAGCAGTTGATTACTGACGTAGAGCCAGCCCCCGAGCGCCGTACCGATGGCGATCGAGAGATTGATCAGCCAGTAGTCAAGCGCATAAACCGCTTGGCGGTTTTCCTTCGTCGTTGCATCGATGATAATTGCGCTCATTGCCGGTCGACCAAGATTACTTGTCACCGAGAAGACAGCGTAAATGACCATGAACAACAGCATCCAATCGAATGTCAATGAGATCGTCATCGTGATGAATGTCAGCGCTGTGAGCGCAGAAGTCGTGACGAGCAGACGTTTGCGGGAAAAACGATCGGCAAGGTATCCGCCGAGCAGATTCGTGATGAAGCTGACGAAGACCATCGCGATCAAAAATGCACCAGCGATGACTTCGTTGAATGCCTGGACGAACAAGAGGGCCATGAACGGCATGATAGAAAACGAGACCGCCCGGTTGAAAAACGATGTGATAAGACGTACTTTAATTGGTTTCGGTATTTCTTTCCATTTCATATTGTCACCTTCCATTCTCTACCTGTATCATAAACAAGACAAGACGCAGAAAAAATGGACGTCATTCAAAAAAGATGTCCCCTTTTTAAGGAGGAAAAGGACGATGGATGCTTATCTTTTTATGTTATGGAAGACTTGCCGAAATGGACACTACTCGATTGCGACGCTTGCAGACGCCATCCATCTTAGTCCTAAACAAACGAAACGATATCTCAATAAATGGCAGGAAGACGGTTGGATTGGTTACACGAGTGGTCGCGGACGAGGCAACTTAAGTGAACTCGTCTGGTTGCGCCACGTTGAACGGGAATATGCGAAACGGATGCTCGAGCGGATTGACCGTGACTCAATCGAATCGGTGACGGAGGAATTGACGTGGGACTGGTCGCCGGCGCAAGCAGGACGCTTCATGCGGCAACTGGAACGAAAATTCGGCTATACACAGACGACGGCTGACGCGTTATTGATTCCGCGAAAACGAAATTTCCTGACGACACACCCGTTAGAAGCAGCCGATATCCATAGTGCCCACCTCGTCCAGAACGTCTTCAACCGGCTGTTTACGATCGACGTCGACGGCAACATTCAAGGTGAACTGGCGCATCATTATGTCTGGAACGGGGCGACGCTCAGTCTCTTCTTACGGAAGGACGTCCGATTTCATGACGGCTCGCTCCTGACGAGTAAGGAAGTGACGAAGAGCCTGCGTGCCTTGATTGCCTATCCGGCTTACGCCTATTCTTACCGGCACGTAAAGCAGATCGTCTCGAACGGTCCGTACCGGGTCGATCTCACACTCGATCAGCGCCGGAGTTCGATTTTTCCGCAGCTTGCCTCGATTCACACGAGCATCATCAAGGACGGCATTGGAACGGGACCGTTCCAACTGACGCAACATGACGACAAGAAAACCGTTCTGACGGCGTTCCCGAATTACTTTGGTATCCGTGCCCTGCTCGACCGGATTGAGTTCATCCAGATGCCGGAGCAATATGACCCGGTCTACCGGACATCGGCATCTGACTCCAGTCCGATTGATACGATCGCGACACAATCCGGGTTTGGTCTCGTTTTGCTCCATCCACGCGCCGGTGGTCCGTTTGAATCCAAAGCCGCGCGACATTATGTCCATCGGCTCGTCGCGGAAGTCCGTAATGGCATTCATGACTTCCATGAACGGGCACAACCGAACGACTGTGGTTTTCTTGAGTCCTATAGTCAACCGTATACTGTCCCGGATGGTCCTGCCGTTTTGTTCACGCAACCGATCCGAATCAAGCTAACTGATTTTACGGACAAGGTGACACGCTGGCTCTGTCAGCGATTTGATCAAGACGGGATTCCGTATGAGTTCGTCGAGGTCGGATTTGAAGAGAGCATCACGGATTTTCATGTCTACGATACGATTGATCTCGCCATCCATGCCGAAGTGTTTGAGCGAAATATCCAGTACGCCTTTTATCAGTTCATGACGAACACGTTCTCACCACCGATCCGACTGTTTCAGCAGATGCCAGAGATGTTGAAATCGATCGAACAATATGACGCGACACCGTTCGAAGACTGGCTCCCGATTCATCAAACGATCGAGCGTTACTTGATCGACGAATCGTATTTCATCCCGTTCTATCACGATACACGACTGATTCCGTATCCGATCGAGCTGCAAAACATCACGATTGACTCGTTCGGTTACTTTGATTTCTCGAAGCTCTGGATTTCCAACCAATCGTGACGAATCGTTGACGAAATCTTGACCTGCTTGTGACAAAACGCACGGTATTCTTTAATCTAGTATTTTAAATGTTGTATTAAAGGTGGGGCTGCGAAATACTAAGACTGTCTTCATTACTTAGTGAAAAGGAAGTGGTCTTATGTTATCAACCTCTACCATTCAAATCGTTCAATCGACTGTTCCCGTCCTTGCGTCGCACGGTGCCGCGATCACGAAAGTCTTTTATCAGCGCTTGTTTCAGGCTCATCCGGAACTGAAGCACGTCTTCAATCAATCGAATCAGCGGAGCGACCGCCAATCGCAAGCACTCGCGACCGCCGTGTATGCCGCTGCTGCTCACATCGATCGACTCGAGACGTTAAAGCCGGTCTTATTACCTGTGCTCCATAAACACCGTAGTCTACAAATCAAACCGGAGATGTATCCCATCGTCGGACACGAATTACTCGGGGCGATGCAAGATGTCTTAGGAGAAGCCGCAACGCCAGACATCTTGCGCGCGTGGGGAGAAGCATATGGGGAGATTGCCAATCTGTTCATCACGCTTGAAGCCGAACTTTACGCGCAGGATGAGCAAGCAAAAGGTTTTTCCGGATATCAGACAGTCGAGATTTCGGATGTCGAGGAACAAGCGGATGGGATTCGCGCCTTGACCTTCCGCACGGACGGTCCACTCCCCATTTACCAAGCCGGACAATACATTACGGTGCGGATTCAAGACAAAGATGGCTTATGGCACAATCGTCAATACAGTCTGACGACGGCATCGAACACGGAGACATATACGATTGGTGTCAAACGAGAAGGCATCGTCTCGGACTATTTACATGAAGCGCAAGTCGGTGACACGGTGTTAATTAGTGCGCCAGCGGGTGCTTTCACTCTTGATGCATCAGGCGAACCCGTCGTGCTGATTGCCGGTGGTATCGGGATTACACCGATGCTTGCGATGGCAGACGAAGCGTTAGCTGCTGGTCGACAGGTAACGTTACATCACGCCGTCCAAGACGAACGCAATCGTCCATTTAACGAACAACTTGCCTTGTTTGAGCAGCGTGGTGCACGCGTCATTCGTTACGCGGAGCATCAGGCGATAGATCAAGCAGGTCGCCTGCCGAAAGACGTCATCGCAAGCATCACAGATCCGACATACGTCTGTGGCCCGGAAGCAATGATTCAATATGTGATCGAACACTTCACGGCGTCACCAGACAAACTGCATTACGAAATTTTCGGACCTGCACTTGCCTTTGCGGCAGAAACACCGGTAACGCAGTAAAAAAACATCCCGCTTTCTTTGACACGTGTCAAGGAGAGCGGGATGTTTGATTAGAGGGGCAATCGTTCTGACAACAGGCGGACCAAAACGACGTCCGTCGCCATTCGGTTATCGCGGCGTGGTTCATCGACCGGTTCGATCGTCCAGTTTTTTGCGTGAAGCGTATTCAAGGCACGCGCTAAGTCGTACATCGAATAGCGATCGTTACCATTCAACTGATAGAGACCTGCTTCGTGTTCAAGTAAAATCGTAACGAGCGCTTCCGCCGTGTCCTCAAGTAGCGAACTTGACGGATACCATTCGCGACTCGCCCGAATGACGCCGTGCTGTTTCATCTCGTTCGTAAAGAAATCGACCATGTTGTTCGAACCAGCTTCCGTTCCGATCTGCCAGCCGATCCGGACGATCTTCGCATGTGGATCGAGTGCTTGAATCGCTTGTTCGCAGGCAATCTTATAGGCACCGTATTCGTCGGTCGCATCCGGTACTGCGTCCTTGTCAATCGGTGCCGGCACGTCGTCCGAGAAAACAGACACCGTACTCGTGAAAAAGAACGGAATCTCGTATTCCTGGCACAAGCGGACGAGCGCTTCCGTCCAACTAACAGACCCCATCCCGATATGTAAAAAATAATCTGGTCGTTCCGTTTCTAAAAACGTGCGCATCGCGGATTCGTCAGTCGTCGAGACTTTCGTTCGGTCCCAGGCGACTGTCTCGATGTCGTGCTTTGCTAAGACATCCGCAACGACAGGCGCTACCGTTCCGTTCATACCTGTAATGATCGCTTTCATGGTGATTCATCCCCCTTATGTTTAATCGAAACATCATAAAACTACTTACTACATCAGTTTACACGGGAAGTGTTGATTTAACGAGTCTGAGGTGATTCTCCTACGACCATCTGTGCCTCAAATGAAAAAAACATCCGCTGTCCGAACTAACATCGGTAAGCAGACGCACTATTTAGTTCATGATTACTCCGAAACGCCTTCCGTCTCCATTCGACGCCACAGTACATTCAAGAAGACCGTCATCCCACTGATCGGAATCAAAAACAATAACGCTGTAATCCATAAACTCTCCATCGACTCCACTCCTCATCGTTCATTTCTATCTCTAGTGTATAAGAGTGCGAAACCGCTTACCTCCACCTCAAGGCGGATATTTCATCCGACCTTGTCCTGTCGTTCTTCAGCAAAGGAAACGGTACGATTAAAGAGCAACCAGATACTGGTCATGACAAGACCACTTAAGGCAAAGAACAGGAAAACGAATGAGATGCTAAAGAACGACGTCAAGTACGACGACAAACCGTAACAGAGCGCGGAACATGCCGTTGATGCAGCGACCATCGCCGTCCGGACCCGGCCGAGCAAATGCGCAGGCGTCGAGCGCTGTAACAAGGTCGCAAACGGAATTCCGAACAACGTCAGCGCCATCCCGAGTAAGACGAACCCACCAACTGCCACTGGAACGAACGAGACATAGGCGACGATCGCAATCGCGAGTCCTTGCAAGACGACGGCAAAACGAAACAGCTTATCCTGTCGTACGGAGGCGATCCATTTCCCGTAAAGGAGCGACATCGCGATTCCCCCGATCACCGTCGCCAGTTCGAGTGCAGAAAACGTCTGAGCATTTCCCGATAAGACATTCTTGGCATATGGCGCAAGTAAGGTATTCATCGGTGTGATCATCCAGTTTGCGAGAATCGCACAACCAAGGATCCATTTAAGGCGACCGTCACGGACGACGTGATGAATCCCTTCGAGCAACGCTTCGCGGTACGAACCTTGACGCGCTCCTTCTGCGACTTGCCCTGTCATATGTCGAACGAGTAACCAGGCGACGAGATGTAGACCAAGATCGAGCCATAAGATACTCGCTATCGAGAAATGGGCGACCATCATCCCACCAAGTAAAAATCCGCTTAGCGTACCGATCCGCTCAATCGTTGCAAGATAAGCATTCGCTTGCGGCAATTGGTCATCTTCGACTAGATCAACGACCCACGTGAAGACAGCATTGCCACCAATGATTTGCAGAATCGTCTGCACGACGAGTAAGCCGAGTAACCACGGTAGGACGACGTTTGTCAGACCGATTCCCGCTAACGCGATCCCAAGCGCAAGCAAGCGAATGAGTACTGATGTTTGATACAACGATGCACTGACGAATCGGTCGATCCATGGTCCGACGAACGTTGAGACAAGAAAACGAATTAAAAAGACACCAGTCGCAATCAGGGCAACGCCAGAAGCACTGATCTCTTCCGCACTCACCCAGTAGATTGCGATATAGACAAAACTCGTCCCGACGGTCGATAACAAATCCGAGACATACATAAAACGAAACGCACGTGACATGATGCTTTATTCCTTTCCTAAAACGACTTCTTGTCTATCTTACAATTTTTCTCAATTGCTGCCCATTCTTTTTTCGTCATCACATCGTCATCGTCTGTTAAGGCATTCTTACCCGTCTGTAACAGAGCCGACATGTTCATTCGCTATACTAAAACGCATAGGGAGGTGAAGATCCATGAAAACGCAAACGCGTTATGACTATGAAACCGAACAGGAACAGGTCGACGTCCCATCCGAGGCACGTCTAGGCTACTACTTTCTCTTAATCGTCCTGCCGCTTGGTCTCGCGCATCTTGTCCAGTCGCTTGCTCCTTCGCCGGATCAACACCACTCGTCCGTATTGACGGGTTTGACGTTCTTATCCATCGTCTTATTCATGTACTTAGGTAACCGAGCTGCTGGAAATGCCAAAACGACCTTTTTCGGATACTCGATGTTCTTGAGTATCAGTCTGTTCGCGACGCTGTTTCTACCAACGGTGCCGATCATTTGAGCATAAGCAAACGAGCACCCGTCCGACTTGGACGCGTGCTCGTTTTTTTAATGCGTATGCGATTCGTGTTTGCCGTCACAATACAACGTATTGCCATGTGCGTGCTGATCCGTCTCGACCTGGATCGTCGCGTGATTAATCCCGACGTGTTTCAAATCGTGATCAATCTGTTCGCGAATCGACTCTGACTCCCGGACAGTCATGTCCTCCTTGACGACGACGTGACACGATAATGCGTTATACCCACTCGTGATCGACCAGATGTGTAGATCATGTAGTCCGAGAACAGCTTCGTTCGTCTGAATCGTCGAAACGACCTCATCGATATCAACGTCGCTCGGCGTTCCTTCCATCAAGACGTGAACGGATGCCTTCGTCACGTAATAGCCACTCCGTAAGACGAGGATCGCCACGATGACACTCGCCAAGGGATCCGCCCATCCCCAACCGAAGAACATGATCAGAAGAGCAGCTGCAATCGCACCAACGGATCCGAGCATGTCACTTAAGACGTGCAGATAGGCACCACGCATGTTGAGGTTGTGCTCATGCCCTCCGCCGCGTGTCATGATCCCGGCAACGAGAATGTTGACGAGCAACCCGAGGACACTGATGATCAGCATCCCGGTCGTTGCGACAGCGGGTGGATCGATGAAGCGTTGGATGGCTTCAATGAAAATATAGAGGGCGATGACGATCAGCGTCACACCATTTATGATGGCGGCTAAGATTTCAAAGCGTTTTGAACCGAATGTCTTATTCGCATCCGGTGCTTGACTCGAAAACTGGAAGGCTAACAAAGCAATCGCAAGTGAAATCGAATCACTTAACATGTGCCCAGCGTCAGATAACAACGCGAGACTGTTCGTCCAAATCCCGCCGATGACCTCGACGACCATGAACGCGGTGATGATCAGGAACGACAGGCCCAGTACCTTTTTATTGTCGGTATGATGATGGTGGTGATGATGATCATGTGCCATGACGTTGCCTCCTTTTACCTTACATTCAAACGTCTATTTGAATTATAACGTGCCTCCGTTCTGTGGTCAACGGGCTCATCTGTTATATCCCACGCCTTTACTCTTCCAAAACGACTCATCTGACTAAACAAAAAAACGATGGCCCATTGCCATCGCTTTTTCTATATCATTTTCAAATAAACGACCGGAAATCCTCTGTTTGTTGCTCGAGTTGTCGTGCGACCTCTTCGATTGCGGTAAAGCGTTGCATCGTTTCTTTTACCGTCGCAAGGCTCGACGCGACTTCGAGATGGGACGCTTCAATCTTTTTCATCATCGCCATGATTTGACAATTCATCGTTTCCGTATTCGTGCGCACTTCGATAACTGCACTGCCGACTAGGTCCGATAAGTTTTTGACTTCACTTGCAACGACCGTAAAGCCTTTACCGTGTTCTCCAGCCCGTGCCGCTTCGATTGCCGCGTTCAGTGACAACAGGTTCGTCCGAGCAGCAATCTCCTTGATCGTATCAGCAATCTTCGTGATCTCGATAGCTTGGTCATATAGCGTTTCGAACGTCTGTTGGTTTTCTGCCGTTTCACTCGAGATCGTGTTCATCGTCTCTTGAAGCTGGTTGCCCTCTTTCGATCCTTGAATCGACTGCAGATTCAGTCCTTCAGCAAGCGTCTGGAAGCTTTTCGCGTATCCTTGTACCCGGTCAATCCGGTCCGTGATGTTACTGGCGATTTTGACGACACCGACGACTTCTTCTCCCTCAAAGATCGGCATGTAGGTTGCTTCAAGCCACAAGATGTCGCCCCGGGCATCGACTCGTTTGATTTTATCCGCTGTACTGAATCCCGAAAACAGGCGTGTCCAAAAATCTTGATACTCACGGCTGTTCGCGAATTCTGGTGTGCAAAACGTATGGTGCTGTAAGCCAATCATCTCGTCTCGTTTATATTTCATCGTTTTCGCAAACAAGTCATTGACGTCGACGACACGTCGTTGGCGATCAAAATAGATCATCGCGACGTTTGCTTCAAGGCTCGACAAAATCGCTGGTGAGCGTAGCGGTCTCGGTAAGGTTTCATTCATGGTGTCATTAACTCCTTCTATGTATCGTTCATGTACTAAGACAGTTTTTCAAAAGAACAATCTGTACCTATCTATCGTCATCGATTGACCTTTTTTATAGCTGAATCGGCGATTATTCAAGTTGTTTTTCACGAAAACGAAATCACTTCGATAAAAATATTGTGACAGTTACAATCGATACACCATGGCATTGTCAAAAAGCGTAGTAGATGCTACATTTATTAATGTAGTAAATACTACATTTTTTTAAAGGAGGAAATAAAAATGACGCATAACAAGCCCCCTCTATTTTCGAAAGGACAAGCTATCGTCTTGGTCGTACTTGGTGTAGCGTTCTGGTTCGTCGGTGCCCTGTCAGTCAGATTCGGATCTGGAATCGGTATGTTCGAAAACGCTGGAAACGTGATTGCCTTCCTGATCGGTTTACCAGTCTCGTGGATTTCCGTCATCATCATAAAAAAAGTCGCTCGTTTAAATGCTGAACAGATGGTGCCGGGTGTCAGTCTCGGACTGTTAATGGCGACGTTTTTAGACGGAATCGTTCTAACGTGGGGCACATCGCTTTATGGAACGGATCCCTTACTCGTCGGACGTGGGGCAGCATGGATCCTTTGGGGGGTCTTCGCCTTTCTTGCTGCTGCTTTCATCGAGGCGAGACGAATGGGATATAAAATGATCTAAGGCGATGAAATGTGTTCTACAGGACGACAAATAACACAAATAGACCATTGGACTCGTCACTCGTCCAACGGTCTATTTGTGTAAAAGCAGGTGAATTCCAGTGCGTCGGTGAAAAAGATAATAATCGGAATCGTATCGTGATTATCTCGACGATTTAGTTCGGTGGGGTCATATTTAAACAGAACGATTGACTTCAAATGAAATCAATCGTTCTTCGTCTCTGCTTCAGCCTTTTCGATTTGGGCTGATTTGAAGTTGAGATATATGGTATACCCTACTGTTACTATTAAAAAAATGATGCCATACCCGAGTTCCCAATCGAATCCAAAATACAAGATTGACGATGTGATGACGACAATGAGAACTAACCGAATGCTCGATAAATGATACTTACTCATGATTCCCCTCCTTTTCTACCGCCACCGAAGTAGATGTATGTCACGAAAAGAATCAACGTCCACGTAAAAACCGCGAATATGATTTTAAATAGGCCGTCAGACAGTATTTTTGAGATATATAACATGGTCATTAGGATTGAAAACGTTAAATGGTTATTTCTCATTTGTGTAGAGAGCTTATCCCAATTGAGCAGTACAAGTAGTACCGCGACGGGTGCGAGGAGTGCCGTTAGGAAGAAGAACGGAACGTTCCTCATATAGTACGGTATCTCGTCCTTGTTTTTTCCCATCACATATCTCTCCTCATCTTCAATATAGAATACCTAGCTTCTCTATTCATTTCATCGGAACGGATGTGATTGTATGAAAAAAGAAGTACGTCCACTCATCTATACACTTATCGTTCTCGTCATCTTGATAGCTGCCTATCCGACTTACCTCTTCGTTTCTAAAACGATGACTGAAATCAAGATTGAACGAATGTTAGTTGAATCAGAATACGACCAAGATATTTCAAAAAAAGAAACGGTCTTTGAGTCGAAGACCGGAAGATACGTGCTGGAAATCAAATACACGAATGAACCAGACTATACATACAACTATGAAATCGTCGAAGATCATGTACTGACGACTGTATACGACCAGCATCATGTTGAAGTGACTGGCTCCGTTCAACATGAATTAAAGTAGACATCGTACTTTAAATAACAATCGAGCCCATTCAGCGATCGCACGAATGGACTCGATTTATGTACCTCTTAACATTCTTCTTTCATGTTCAGTGATTCTGTCGAGCGAATCGTAATTTGTTTTGTAGCATCATCGATGGATATGACACAATCCCATGTCGGCTTTAACTGAAGGACATCATTTCGATCCAACCACAAGACCGCAGTCAGTTCGATGAAGTCCCCCATCACTACCATTTTTCTCGCCTTCTCATCAATGACAGCATACAGTTCATCATCTAAGTTGATTTTCCAGTCAAAAAATTCACTGACGCTCATTCTCTCTCTCCCAATTCTTCATACGTTCTCTAGATCATTCCGGAGTAGAAAACGTAATCTTCCATTTTTTCCGCGCAATCAATACTACGATCAGTGAAGCCAACAAAGATATTTTCAGCGTCGTATCACTGATGAGGTGTAGCCCGTAATGAAGTGAAAAGAGCATCACGAGTAAGAGAACGACGAGTCCTAAGAACATCATGTTTTTCATTCGATCACCTCTTTTACAATGGTCATCTGACGTTACATCCAATGTTCTGACATGTTTCGTCCAACTTGAATCCCCTTGTTTTAAAATCCGCGATATGTTTAAACTAATACAAGAACACAAAAAAAGGAAGTCGTTCATGATAAAAAAATCCATAAAATACTTTTTATTGTCATTTATGTTGATTGTTATCATCTTGAATCTCTTGAATGGTCGAGTGATCGAAAATGAGCGATTAACGTTAGCCGTGAACATCGCTATCATGCTGATGGCATTATTTTTTATAAGCTTGAGGTTTTCAAAGCGAAAACGTAAATAGAATGCTTATAGCTCTAAAAAGTATGTAAAGGTGGTTAACTCGTGGGACAATTCATGATTTTCGGCGCCTTGATGAATCTTTTGATTATTGGTGCAGTCGTCTATGTCGTTTGGAAATTAGCAAAAAAACTCTTTAAAAAATAAATGATGGATGTCCCTTTTTGATTCATTGCTGAAATTCGTATCAATCATGCTTACATAAGCAAGGTCCCTTTCTCATTCGAAAAAGGGACCTTGTTCCATTTTATCCTGCGTAGTTGAACAATGGACCACGCAATTCGAACTCATACGTCTCACCGTCGACGATGCCGACTATCGCGTCGCTTTCAATCAACTGATGCAGGAAGCCTGCCATTTCAGCCGCCGTATGGTACTTTTTGACGTTCTTGCTGTAGTCGAAACCTGCTTCGCCGCGCGAACGATCCGCAAACTCTGTCTCAGTCGCTGCCGGTGCCAGTACTTTCGCCCGGAGTTTTGCCCCACCTTTTTGCAGTTCTTGCGCTAGCCCTTCCGTATAGGCACTGACATAGAACTTCGTCGCGCAATACGTGACCGCGTTCGGAACGATCCGGTAGCCACCTGCTGACGAGATATTGACGAGCGTCGTTCCTTCAACGTCATGATGATCGCGGACGAACAGACTCGATAGAATCGTCAGCGCCTCGATGTTCAAGCGAAGCATTTTCTCGATTTTCCCGAGCTCAATGTCCTGGACGAGATCAAAATCGCCGAATCCAGCATTATTGATCCACGTCTCGATGTCGAGTTCCTTTAGTCCCTCATATAAATCATGGACATTTTGGTTATCGGCGAGATCGACCGACTTGAGGATGACATCACTATCTGGTGAGATTTGTTTGACTTCATCCCGAAGTTTTTCGAGCTCAGACGTCCGCCGCGCGACGAGAACGAGTGATTTCCCTTTTCCTGCGAGTAGTTTTGCCGTCTCATATCCAATTCCTGAACTTGCTCCTGTAATGACCGTGTACTTCATGTAGCATATCCCCTTTTTGATTTGGTATAGTGAGAGTCTAATCCTTAGAGTGAACTCTAAGTCAAGCAGAAAGGTGAGATGTATGTATACGATTTCTGAAATCAGTCGATTGACCGATACGAGTGCCCATACGATCCGCTATTACGAAAAAGAAGGGCTACTGTTTCCGAAGCGCCAGAACGGTCAACGTCGATACGACGACCAAGACGTGACGTGGCTTCGGTTCGTCCTTCGCTTGCGCGAAACGCATATGCCGATCGAGCAAATCCGTTCTTACGTGACGCTGTTCCTTGCTCACGGCGAGCAGGATACGACGCAAGAACGGCTCGCGTTGCTTGAAGCACACCATGCGAACGTCTTAGCGCAACTGGCAGCATTACAAGAAACGGAGCGAATGATTGCAGAAAAAGTCGACACCTATCGTCACCTCCATCCTACGATTCCCGCTCCTGATGTTGTTCAATCCTCTGAGAACGCCTCCGTCAATTGACGGTAGACCGTTTCACGTTCGTCAGGCGTCAACTCGAGAAAACTATCGCCGATGTTGATTTCCGTCGCACAGCCGCTATCTTTCTCAACTAGATAACCAGCGATACCCACTTTTCCGTTCGACTGGATTTCAATCAATTTTTCCTCGACGACTGCTTTTTCTGCCTCGAAGTAGAGATGAAACATGTTCGAGACTGGCTCTAGGGGACGAGTCGAGATGCCCGAAATCGCATTCAAACTGCTCGCAAGCTCCTTTGCGGCTGCATGGTACTCTGCCATGCGGTCTTTTCGTTGTTCATAATAAAAATCGGCAGACAGAATATACGGATATAGACTGATCAAGTCACCGCCGTAGCGACGTTTCCAGATTCGTGCCTCTTGGCAAAACGGTTCTGGTCCAGCTAAGATTGCTCCTGCGACGCCGCCGAGTCCCTTATAAAAAGAGATATAGACACTGTCAAACAGTTGCGCGATGTCCTTTGCTTCTGCCTCATAATACGGTAAGACCTCAAGTAAACGGGCACCGTCCAAGTGAAGACGGATTCCTCGATCACGGGCATACGCACAGATCACTTCGAGTTCTTCACGCGACGGAAGCAATCCGCCGAGTTCGCGTTGTGGTAGTTCGAGTAACAGACAACTAACGTCCGGTAAAGCTTTGACGTCGTCTATCGTCATCAATCGATCGGCTTCTCCGACTAGTAATGGTTCGATCTCGTGCAATTTCTTTAAACCGTCCTGTTCATGAATCTCAAGGTGACAGAGCGGGTGATACGCGACCTTACGAATGTTCTGTTCATCCGACCAGATACGTAACGCAATCTGTTGCGCCATCGTACCACTCGGGAAAAAGACCGCATCGTCGCGCCCGAGTAAGTCTATCATCTTACGCTCGAACGTCTTGATTAATTCGCCGTTGCCATAAATATCACTTGGTTGATCAGCCGAGACAGTTTGGAGCGCTTCTTGTAACACGCCGACCGTCCGACTACCATGTCCATCTAAACGTTTCGTCGTCTTTTGGTAACTCGATCGTAAATCCATCTCTTTCATTCCCTTCTAAATCAATGACTATTTTTTGAAAAAATCAAAATATTCCCTCTCTACTTTTGCTATACTGTGTAGCGAAAGTCTGTTAAACGTACTCGTCAAAGGAGGTGTCCCTATCGTGAAAACGCTTCGCACTCGCCTATTGCTTCTTATTCCACTTGTCTGTCTACTACTACTCACCATGCAACAATTCGTCCCGTCGCTCTATACGTCACTTCTTGGACGAATTGATCCAGCAACGAATACATATTGCGTCGACCGTTGCGGTCCAAAGGAATCGATCTTCGATACGATCGAAGAAGGAACGTCTTATGGCGAGAGCACGGTCACGATGAGCGAAGTCGATCCACCAGCTCCATGGTTCCGGACAGGGTTCGACTCTTCGGTGACGACACCTCCTTATCTTCTCATACTATGTCTCATTCTCCTGTTTTGTAGCTGGTTTTTCTGGCATTATCTCCAGTGGTTGCGTCGACCTCGTATCGATCCATCAGGGTACGTGCTTCCGCCACGATTTCCAATCTTCATCTATGAGACAAAAGACCTGCCTGCTGACTCGATTCGAAAACAACTCGCTCACTTTAATGCACAATTGCCGCTGTCCTTACAACGCCTGACCCACGAGACGGTAACGGAATGGTTCGACCGAATTGCGTTCCCTTCTCCTGTTGATCCGCTCTACTTCGAAGTGCGATACGGGAAGGTGCCTGTCATCTCGACGCATCAATTGACCTTCTTCGTTCAAGCGATGGAGCAGTATCTTCGGACATGCCAAGTTCAATCATCGATCTCTTGAATCCTGCCGCCCTGCTCAGTGAAGCTCGGCGGTTTTTCTTTTGCTGTCGAGTAGGATGACATCTTAAAAAAACGTTTCAAGTGTTTTTAAAGTTTGGATTGACTATTTTTCAAAATCAGACGATTAGTTGCCAGAAAACTGGGTAATATAGACTATAGTAGAGAAAAAGTCGTTCAACCAGGAGAGTGAGGTGAGAGAAGATGATCAGTGCACAAGAAGCCTATTACATCAAGAAGGAATTGAATGAAAAGTTCGAGGATCCGCGGATTTCCTGTGATTTTTCAATCTTTTCGCTTGAACCGTTCCAACTTCTCTTGCACGTCCAAGAAGATGTCGATGAGCTCAGTACTGAAACACGATATGGCTTAAGCCGCAAGATTCGGTCCCAGCTCAAACAACTCGATGCACGTGTCGGTGGTGTTCCCGTCAAAGCGGTCTATGTCATATCGGCGCCTCTCATTTCCGATCGATCGTATTGCGTCATCTTACAATGAAAAAATCCCTCACGTGAGCATCGCATCTCACGTGAGGGATTTTTGTCGAATTCATATTTTCAGCCTGCCATGTCACCGATTTGGTTCCGACCATTCTCTTTCGCCCGATACAACGCTTGATCGGCTTGATCGATCACCTCTTTTTCCGTCGTCTCTGCTCCGGGTACAAGCGACGTCAAGCCAAGACTGACACTGACCCGGCAAAGTGGTTCATAGCGTTCATGTACGATATTCAAATCGAGAATGTCCTGACGAATTCGTTCTGCAATGTGCCGGGTTTCTTCTGCTCCACGCGACAACAAGACCGTGAACTCCTCTCCTCCATACCGAGCGACTTGTCCATGCCGTGCTTGACGCTTCAAGACGCGGGCGACTTCCTTTAAACATTCATCCCCTTTTAAATGACCATACGTATCATTATACGATTTAAAGGCATCGACATCGATCAAAATCAGGGAGAGTGGTGTCTGCTGTTGTTTGGCTTCTTCGAGGAGATGTTCCAATCGTTCATCGAACGCCCGCCGATTCGAAATACCGGTCAAGGCGTCGTGAAGCGAACGATGAATCAAGGCTCGTTTACTGCGTTCCATCCGAAACGTCTGGATGAAGGCAATCAAGACAAGAACGGCAATGCTTGCGACAACGACGATGACCCATTTCGCAGCACTCGATGCTTGCTCGGAACGATTCGTTGCTTCGGCGATGATTCGGTTGACGTCCGTCCGTAGACGGGCATCAATCGGGCGAAACGTCTCGATGAACTGCATCCCTTGATAACGCTTTGCCTCAGCGGCTGCTTGATCCCCGTTTCGAACGAGTGCCAGTTGAGCATCATAAAATCGGATGGCTGTCTCGATCCGGGGAATCGCTTCCGTTCGGACGAGCTTTCGCATGATCGGATGATTCTCATCGAGTTGATTGAGTCGTTCGACCGTTTGATCTAGCCGATCAATCGTCCGATCATACTGCGCTAGATCCGCCTCGTTCGGTGAGAGGATGTAACTGCGAACGACCAGTTCAAGATTTAGTATCGCCGGAAACAACTCCGCTGCTTCCGTCGAGATCGGAATCGCCTCGTTTAAGATGCGTGCATTCTCTCGTTCGATTTTCAGGAAAGCTTGATAGCTCCAAACGCTTGTAAATAAAAGCGCACAGAGTGCCAAAAACAAATAGCGCTGCAACGTTGACCATTTCACAAAAAGACCGACCTTTCTTTCTCTTTCTAATTGACTAAAGTCTATCCCTTCTATCGGTGTCTTGAAATCAAACTGTTAGTCGTTTGTATGAAATAATGCCCGTTGCCGACACATTCCAAACGCTTCCAGGCTTTTTAATCGGTCAGGGATGTGTTTTCCAGCTGTTCCTGTGACTGCCTTCGTCTCAGTGCCCGTTCTGTCACGTCATTGTTCTTCCACCACGCGACGAGGAGACCAACCAGTCCGACTAGACCCGTCACGAATCGCTCGACGTCACTCGACGTCACTGGCAATGCTGTAAAACCGAGCGTCGGTAAGAGTAACTCAAGAAAAACATAGAGCGGAATCAAGAGGCGGATCCACGCCTGAAGACGAATCATGGCGACACCGGAAAAAGACGACGCCATGTTTGCGGACCAACGATTCCGTCAGCGACTAGACGACATGTCTGTTGGAACGTTCGAACGGCGTGCGTCAATCGGGCATCAAAGATTCCTGTCACCACAAGACCCAAGCGTTTTTCGATTGCTCGGACGAGTTCCGGTGCTTGGATTCGTTCCCGTAGATAGTGTCCCGGTTTTGGCACATGATGGCGGGCAAGACTGACATGATCGTACAGTTCAAAATGTGGGTAGTCGGGAAAACGAGACCAATCACCTCCCCATTACATTCCGCGTCGTTTCATCGCTGCAACGATTCGCCGGAGTCGCGCGTCTGGCGGAGAAAGGAATAATGCCCCATCCTGATAGAGAAAGACGTCGATTGCGACACCGAAATTATGGTTTGATTGTCCACCGCGGGCTTGCGTCACGATGGGTCCTGGTGTCGTCCGTCCTTTTGCATACAATACGTTCTGTTCCGCGATGCTCCGAAAGCTTTGCGCTATACCGAGTTTGATCCCATGCGGATACAGCTCTTGAATCACGTCACGCGCGATCCGGATGACAGACGGATGCATGCCAGGAACGGATAGTTTTTGATTGGCACGTCGGAGTAATTCTTCTAGTTGCATCAAGCTCCCTCCCTTGTCAGTGCTTGTAATAATTCTGCAATTTCGACGTCGTCAGGTATGGTCTGTTTCTCTTTATGGTTTGCTTCATATGCTCGTTGCGCTGCTTTTTCTCGTTCCAGCCAATTCGGTAATTGAAATAATGAAGTGTCTCTTCTTGAACGTTTGGTTCCTTGTTTCGGACGTACTACCGCAGTTCCGTTCGCAAGACGTTTGACGACTTGCTCGATGTAACCGAAATGACGACTGTTCGCCCGCGCCGCTTCTTCGATCGCATACTGGATGCGCTCAATCGGATGGTCTGTTGCCAGCTGTAGCAATTCCTGCTCGATTCGTGGTGTCGCTTTACCTAGATTCGTTTCGTACTGCTGCACCAGTTCCTTTTTTAAAGTCGTTTTCTTCAAGACTTCTTCTTCGGAGTCAGCAGATACCTCGGGGGCAGTCGTCTCGTGACTCGCCGGGGAAGGTATGTCGGCACGGGGCAGGACACGGTAAGCATTCGAGGTCTGTCCCCCGTGTTTCGTGAACCGTTCGACTTTCTCGATCCGACCGCTTGCAATCAAGGACTGGATACACGACTTGACCGTCGATTTACTGCACGGAACAGCGTCGGCGATCGTCTGATAGGACGGGAACGCTTGACCATCCTGACCGCTGAAGCTCTCAAGAATCAGGTAGATCATCTTTTCATGGACGGACGCGAAGGTCGTGCCGCTCCGTAAGAGCGTATGGGGAACCGGAAGATATGGGACTTGCATGGTGATTCCTCCTTTCTAGGAAATATGACAGGAAGAAGTCGAGGATTGTTCGAAAAGAATAGGGAGATGTTTTTTGAGAGGAGTGACAGGATGAACGAACTATTCACCTATTATCTACAGGAGCTTGATCACTATCAACCGGATTCCTTGATTCATCATCTCGATCATGACACATGGTCGATCAGTCAGATGTACGATCATCTGATCGTCGTCAGTCATGAGTATTTGGATGAGGTCGAGTCGTGCCAGTTCGCACCCGTGACCACGTCCGGAAAGTCACCGTTTGGCGAAAGACTGTTTGCTGCCAGTGCGTTTCCGGCGACACCGATCCGGTTACCGGATGCGATGAACGCACCACCGGACGAGACGGCTCATGTCGACCGATTGCGGACGCGTTGGCTGCAACTGATCGATCGTCACACTGCACTTGCTTCCATCGCAGAGTCGGCACCCGCTGACCAAAAGACGCAACACGGTGGGATGGGCTGGTTGAATGCCACCGAGTGGTATGCTCTCGTCACGTATCATCTCGCCCACCATCGCCATCAAAAACGACGGCTTGATGCTGCGTTAGCGAATCGCTCATAAGAAAAAGCGCTCTCCGTTAGCGAAGAGCGCTCCTATTCATTTCAAGACGTCCCAACTCGAAAAGTGTCGTGCCTCAAGATCGAGTTGCTGTTCCTCGATCCAGCGAAACGCTTCAAGTACGAGCGGTGACGCGTTATCAATCGAGACGTCACCCGCCTTGACCCAGCGCGCACCGAGCGAGTCTTGTCCGACAAATTGTTCAGGGATACTAAGCGTTCCACCCGTCTGTCGGACGAGATAAAAGACAGCGATGTGATGGACTTCTTCGAACTCGCGCCAATCCCACGGAAGCTTGAAGTCCGCGACGCCGATCTGCCGTTCGAGTGCCACCTCGAGCCCTGTCTCTTCCGTAAATTCCCGGCGCATCGCCGTAGCGAGCGTCTCCCCTTCTTCAAGGCTCCCCCCTGGTAAGTCATAGCGATTGATATACGGTCCACCATTCTTGTCGATGACGAGTAAGGCATCATCCTTCATCAATAATCCATAGACACCGAATGCCCGGTGGCAACGAATCGTCTTCATGTGTCATTCCCCCTTCTCTTCATCTGCAGAACGGTCGGGATGAATGGATCCAAAAAGCCGTCAAACGGAAACTGTTGCTGCGCGATTCGCTGTTGTAGTTTCAGTAACGATGCACGAGCTCGTTTAATCACATCAGTCGGATAGTCGTACAATTGTTGGTTCTCTAAAAATTCGTCCTCGTCGACGACCGTCCACACTCCCTCTCGATGGACGAGATCGAGATCGAGATCAATGAACGATAAGGTATTTCCTTGAAGTACCGGCGGTAAGCAAATGTTACAGTAGTACGTCACTTCTCCCGTCCGCTATATATCGAGACCGACCGTAAAATCAGCATCAAGCGGATAGAATTCCAGACTATAATTGTCATATGTATAAACCGCTTCGCGACGATGATGTAAAAGTGTCCGTCCTGGCGTATTCGCGACGAGCAGATACGCTTCCGTCTGAACAAGAACGTCTCCGTCCCACGAGTAGTGCGGACGTCCGTCAAACTTCCGCGCTTCAATCGTTAGATGTTTCGGTTCCAACCTCATCCCTCCCTTTCCCTAAAGCTCTCTTATTTTACCAAATGATCATATCGAAGCAAGTCTTTACCTGATTTACTAAAATTTTGAGAGTCTCTCGTTGACATCCTTTATCAAACTGCTATCGTGAAGGTATCATACTCAAGGATGTGGAACCGATGTTCATTGCCGAGTTGTTATTGAATGCTTGCATCGCCTTCACCGGCTTTTATTTGATCGCCAAAATCATTTATAGTCAACGTCTCGCGTCAAGTAGCTTGAAATCCCTCATCGTCGGTCTCGCGACCGGGCTGCTCGGGGTGCTATTGATGTTTAAGGGAATCGCCGTCAACGAGTCGTTACGAATGGATTTGCGACATTTACCGCTCGTTCTGCTCGCCTTTTATGGCGTCCGCTCGCCACTGATCATCGCGACGCTAATCATCGGTTGTTCCCGGTTCTATTTCGGTTGGACACCCCAAGCAGTCGTCGCCTTTCTCGCTGTCCTTGGCATCAGCTCCGGGATGTACTTCATCCACAAACGGCTGCTCCAACGACCATTCTTGCAAAATCTCATCATGAACGTTTGGGCCTTGTTCATGATCTCGATTGCTGTCTCGATTAATCTCGGCTTTAGTGATGCCGCTCTTCGTTTGCTCGCTTCGACATGGACGATCGGACTCGCGGTCGGACTCTTATCGAGCCTGTTGACGATTGATTTTCAGTTGCTTAACGAACAGGTGCAACGCTATAAACAATCAGCGGAACTCGATCACTTGACAGGACTGTACAATCGCCGTGTTTGGGACGAACGGACGGCGTTGCTCGAAGAAGAAGGACGTGTCTACAATGTGCTCGCACTCGACATCGACCACTTCAAGCATGTCAACGATACATACGGGCATGCGAACGGTGATCTCGTCTTACAACAATTCGCACGGATCTTACAGGAAGAAACGCGTCCGCACGATATCACGGCGCGCATCGGTGGAGAGGAATTCATGGTCCTCGTCTATGATTTGACGCCTTCGAAAGTCGCGAAGGTCGCTAACCGAATCCGGGAGCGAATCGCGAACACGCGCTTTCAGCTCGACGGTTTTCCCGCCATCTCGATCACAGCATCCGTCGGCATCGCCCATGGGAAACACGTTGCTGCCCAGCGGATGAATATCCTTGCCGACGAAGCGTTATATGCCGCCAAGGAACAAGGGCGGAACCGTGTCATTCTGTACGAGGTCGATGCTGAGGCAGCCATGACGACACAAGACCGCGAACCGGTCCGTTCTTAATCTTTATCATACGCATTCGATTATTGAGTAGATTGCGCTGGATGATGCAAAAACAGATCATCCATCCATAAGGAGTGAAGCAATGAAATCCGATTTTGAGTTCATGACGACATCAGAAGCGATTCTATTCGTCAGTTCCTTGTTCATGTGGCTGTACATTGGGCGTCATTTCGTCATGATCACGACGTTTGATGACTTATTTTTAACACAATCGTGGTGGTTACTACTTCCGCTCATCACCTTCATCTTATTCTTACGCTCGTTCGTCGTACGACGCTTGATCCTCCATCATAGTCAAGCAGACGAGGACGACATGTCACGCAATGCTTAATCCATGCAAAAGAGGACTTACCATGAAACCGGTAAGTCCTCTTTCTTTATGCTTGATCGATTCGCCGAAACTGTAAGCCGCGTGCTTTCCACTCCGGCAAGAGTTCTTTCAGCGCCGCAATCGTCTGCACGGGTGCTTGTGGATCTGCACCGAACGTATCCCCATTATCATGGAGCAAGATGATGTCTCCTTCTGACACATTTGATAGCAGCCGTTTGATTTTTGCCTTTCCGCCCTCTAGCTTCCAGTCCTCTGCCATCTTCGACCAGAGAATCATGTTGTAAGAAGGAGGACAAAGGACATCTCCAGCATTAAGCGCACCCCACGGTGGACGATAGACCGTCGGACGTTCGCCCGTGATCCGTTCAATGATTGTAGCCGTCCGCTCGATGCCTGTCCGGACGGTCGACGGTCGCATCGACCAGTTCGGACGATGGATATAATTGTGGATACCGACTTGATGCCCTTCTTCGTGCATCCGGCGAATGAGGTCCGGATGTTCTTCTGCTTTATGACCCACGACGAAAAACGTCGCATGAATGCCTTCTTGTTGTAAGAGATCAAGAAGTTCTGCCGTATAGACAGGATCTGGACCATCATCGAACGTCAAGGCGACGGATCGTGAGTCCAGTGATTTCGTCACGCGCCATCCAAAGACGCGTGACGCCATATACGGAACGACCGTATAGGCGAGTGTCGCGAGAACTCCCGCTGTGACAAGACGTGAACGCATGTAAACTAACTCCCTTATTATCCATTTACTTTTTGACGACGATCTTGCAGGCAACCCGCAATCCGTTCAGCGAAAAATCGCTGATCGGCCATGACGCGATCATTTTGATACTGTGTGACCGCTTGTTGCCAAGCGTGCATGACGTCCGGATTCTCAAGCGTCCGACGGATGACGTCCGCGAGTGTATCCGTTTGATTAAAGGAGAACGCCAGCCCTTTCTCCATCAAATACGTGCGATTGATTTCTTCTTGCCCCGGTAGGACGTGTTGAATGAACAGCGGTATACGTTTTTCGAACGCTTCGCTAACCGTCACGCCACCCGGCTTCGTGACGATCGCATCCATCCGTTCATACAGTTGATTCATCTCATCCCTTGAATCGATATAGGCGAGTGGATGGATATGTGGATGACGTCGCGTGGCTAGTCGTTTATAGAGCGTCTGATTGTTCCCGCACAAGACATGAAAATCTGCTTCCGCACACTGTTCGATTTGCGTCAGCAACGTCTCGAGTTGACCGAGTCCACCGTTTCCGCCAGCAACAAGAATTTGTTTGCGGGACTGCGTCGAACGAATGATGGAACCACCAGAAATTGCTGGATGGACAGGGATTCCTGTTACGAACAACCGCTCTTTTGGTACAGCATGGTGCGCGTGCAATTCCCGCCTCGCCTCACGATTCGGCAACAGATGATACTCGATATGCTTCTTTCCCCAGACGCGACTGACGAATAGATCGGTATAGGCATTGATGACGGGTACATCACAAAGGTTTCGTTCCTTCAATTGATTCAAGAGATAGGACGGAAATGCATGCGTACAGATGATGACATCCGGTTGTTCCGTTCGGATGATTCGTAACATCTGCTGTTGGAAATAATGTGACGTCCATCCCCTTGAGCGCGCGTTACTTGAACGCCCGGCAATATGCCGATGGTAAAAACGACTATAACCGTTTGAGAAATGTCGAATCCAGTTCAGATAAAACTTCGATGTCACCCATTCCGCGAACGGGCTGATCGTACTGAGTAACTCTACTTCCTTGACTTCAACATCTGGTCCCTGCAATCGTTCAGCGATGGCTTCCGCGACGAGATGATGACCGGATCGCATCCTTAAAAAAGGAAAGATCACTATTTTTTGCATCGTATGTCCACTCCTTCAAACTATCCGCAAAAATCCTTTAAAAAGAAGTATCGCTTAGTCTTCTTTTCCCGCTTGGTTTTTCCCTGAAACGACGCGTTTTTCAAGCCGTTTACGCTTGAGCCATTTGACGAGTACACCGAGCAGGAACAACACGAGTAAGGCAAGTCCGAAATACGGTACGACTTCCGGCTTGATATGGAACGTTTTTCCGGCAAAGTGACCGAGTAAGACGAAAGGAACGACCCATAGCGCGGAACCAAGTGCTGACACCCAGAAATAACGACTGAACGGAATCTGCTTCATCCCCGCAAAATACGGATTGATTTGCCGTACGCCCGGAATATAAAGACCCGCGATGATCGTCCGATTGATGCGTCCCATGTAGCCGTTTGACACCCGCTCCCAGCGCTCCCTCGTCAATCCGATGAACCGACCGTATCGTAAGACGGTCGGTCCAAAGAAGCGCCCCGCGCCATATGCCGTCAACATGCCGACGTACGTTCCGGCGAATGCCGTCAAGATTGAATAAATCAAACGTTCTTCGTTCTGACCACTTAAGATACCAATCAGGACGAGTAGTGATTCTTCCGGTGCCGGGATCCCGACGATGCCAAAAAATAAAAAAATGAAAATAACGCCATATCCATAGGCATCGAGATACTGGTTGACCGTATCCATGTTCATGTTGTCACGTCCTCTACTGCTGTCTCTCTGTACTGTTTCATCGTCTTCTGACTATGTATTCGTTCCTGTTCATGCAATTCCTTTTTTAGAAAAATTAAAACCCGTTTTCAGCTAAAAATTGACCTGTTCTCGTACCTCTCCTCGTGACAGTTCTCAGCATTTAGGCGATGATGAAGAGAGTGAACTATATCTTTAAAGATAGAAGGAGGATGACGATGAAAGAGACTGAACAATTGAAAATTCGCCCTCTCTCGATCGAGAGTATTCCACTCGTCAATGATGCCAACGATCCGTTTCCAATCATCGGACGCATCGTTCCGCAGTTTTCCGGTACCACCTGGTCCTACACGGAAGAACTTTATGAAACAGTTACCGAGACCCATTTCCCGGACGACCGTCTCGATTGGTCTACTTATATTGATCATAAAGATCGTATCGTCCTACTCGCCTTCTCCGGCACTTCTTGTATCGGTCAGATTCGTCTCGTACGTGACTGGAACCGTTTCGCCTACATCGAGAACATCGCCGTTAAACAAGCGTTTCGTAAACTTGGCGTCGGACACCAACTGCTCGCCGCTGCGACGAAGTGGGCACAGCAACGTGAGTTGATCGGTCTGTCCCTTGAAGCACAGGACGATAATCTGATGGCTTGCCGGTTTTACGCGCGAGAAGGCTTCGTCCTTGGCGGTGTCGATAGCCTAAAACAATCCGCCAATCCAGACATCGATCTGACGCTGTATTGGTACAAACTATTTTGAGCAACAAACGGAAAGGACTTATTTCTATGGCATCAATCGTAAAGAACAGTTTCATTTCCGCGATATTGTTCGCTTTCTTGTACGCACTGATTGCTGGGCTTGAGATGGGGGATCCAGCAATCTACGGCACGTCCTTCACCGACTTCTTCCTGATTGGTCTACTGTTTGCCGGTCCAGTCATCCTAATCGGCGCACTCTTGACAGAAGGGCTGCCGCGCCTGTTATTCCGTTCGACTATCTCATTCGCACAACGGATCATCCTCAATCAGGTCGTCGCGTTGTTCGCAAGTATCGTCCTCTATCTACTTGTGCAACCCAATCCATTTTCGTTCTATTTTGTCTTGTTCTGTTCTGGAGTAGCATTAGTGTATCTTCTTGTCTCCGAGTCGGCACGGAAGTATCCGTCATTTCTCCCCTATCTGTTCGGGTGGCTTGGTCGGACCGTCCTCAGCTTCTTTTTGTTTCTCCATTTGTTTGGATCGATGACGATGATGATTCCGTTTCTGTCTTATACGGAGCAGTTGGTCAATGAACAGTTGGACGCTGTCATGCTACTGTTCTTCAGCAGCATTGCGATTGCTGATATGCTGTTAGCTGTCCGTTTCACGAAGCGTTCGCTTCCGTGGACGACGCATCTCCTCGTTCATCAAGGCACGGTCTTCGTGTTTGCTGGCGCGTTCATTTTGTTCACTTCACTTCCTGCTTTATTTTTCATCGGAAACGTAGTCGCTGCCTTTTTATATGTGATGGTCACCCGTCTATTCATCGTCATGAAAACCGGGAAGGAGGAACACCATGATCCGTCTGTCATTTCGACTACTGATGACTAACTGGATTTTTTTGATGCTGTATCAACATCTCCCGTCGTCACCACGCCTTATGGCCGAGACGGACGCTGGGTATTATTCAGGTGTTTTCGAGACATTGCTGTCGTTTATGATTGTCATCACGGTCGGCGGCATCCTGACTGACGCGATTCGTTACTTCGGCTTCCGAACGCGTCCACTTTCCTTTACATCACATCTCTTTCTGAATCAAGGCATCGCCTTCCTTATTGGTGGCATCTTATTAATCGTCTTCAATGGTCTGTTTCAACCGCTCTATTTTCAGGCGATTGCGAGTAGCGCCGCCTTCCTCTATTTTTTGTTGACACGTTTGACATTACTATACAAAAACGATTCAGTTGTTTGAAATCAGCCACATTCTTACATTTTTGTTAGATAAGAATGACAAGCTGGGCATTATACTGAATGTATCGTTCAGTAAAGGAGACATGCCGCATGTTTCGTCAAAAATCACTTTTGTACTTACTCATTTTTTTGTCCTTCGGTTTCGCTTTTGACACGATCACTGGAGCGTCCCTCATTCCGTTCGTTGAACCCCTTCATGAATTGATCGCCTCACTTGCGTTGACGATCACGACCGCCTGTTTGACACTGTTCTTTCTGTTCTACCACGGTGTTCGTCCGCATCTTGAATTACTGATCGTCCTCCCCTTTTTGATTTTGACGAGCGGCATTACGTTCTTGTTCGTCTTCTTGAACGCAATGACTGTCATTTAACGTCACTAAAAGCCCGTCTTCTTGAAGGAGACGGGCTTTGATCGGCAATATGTAGATCACGGTTTGGCATGAAGCTCCAGCAATGGATCGCTTTCACTCGGCCAATTGATTTGTCCCTCGTAATGATCCTCGATCGTCGCGACCGGTTCCGAACGTTCGAACCGGGACGGTTGTGTTGATGTCGTACAGACGATCAAGACAGCTAATAGACTGATGATACTAAAGCATCGTCGCATCATGATTTGAGCTCCTTTAGTCGTTTCTATTCTCATATTAAACAAACCATGCTACTATGCCATCCGTCCTCCGCTGTATCTCTCACTCCGCCCATTAAAAAAGACCGACTACGTAAGTCGGTCTGACACCATCACCCTTGTTCGCCAACGACCGAGAATCGTTCGTTGAGATGTTGCGCGTTTTCTAGCTCATCGACTACCGCGATGGCGTAATCCGCGTAACTGATGTAGCTTTCCCCTTTTGCGTTTAAAATCATCTGCTCACCGCCGACTGTATACGCTCCTGTACGTTGACCGCTCGGATCAAAGAATCCAGCGGGGCTGAGATACGTCCATGTCACGTCTTGTTGCCCTTGCAGTTCGATCAAGTTTTTTCCCATGTTCGAGGCTGTCGGATAATACGCTTCCGGGAAATCCGGTGTTTCCATGACACGTACTGTATGCTCGGCATCAACGAATAGGCTTCCCGCACCACCGACGACGAAAAGTCGTGTCTTGCTTCCTGCTAACACGTTGATTAAATGACGCCCGACTTCGATATGTTTCGTCTCCTCACCCGGTGCTGCATTGAACGCATTGACGATGGCGTCAAACCCGTTTAAGTCATCTTTCGTCAGTGCGAGTACATCACGCTCGAGAATCGTGACGTTTGCCGTCACTTTTGCCGCGTTACGGACGATTGCCGTGACGTCATGACCACGTGTGATTGCTTCTTGTAAAATCAATTGCCCTGCTTTTCCTGTTGCGCCGATGATTCCAATGTTCATGATGATTCCTCCTTTTGATATGTAACTATTTCGATTACATGTAACTAATATAGTTACAATTACTTTGTTTGTCAACAGTGTTGTTCCTATTCCCCGTTTCTTGCCAAATGAACAATACGACGTATAATGAGAGAACAATGTTTTTAAGAAGGAGGGTCATCCGTTGGCCATCAGTACACGTTTTTCCGTCGGCATCCATATTCTCTCGTTGATCGCGACCGACGAGAAGATGACATCCGACTTGATTGCTGGCAGCGTCAATACGAATCCGGTCGTCATCCGTAAAATCATGAGCATGTTGAAGAAAGCTGATTTGATCGAGGTCCGTCCGGGTGTCGCCGGTGCGCGACTTGCCCGTCCGTTATCTACTATCACGCTACTTGACGTCTATCACGCCGTCGCTGTCGTACCGGACAAGGAATTGTTCGGCGTCCATGCCGCACCGAATCCAGACTGCCCGGTCGGACGAAACATCCAATCGACGGTCACACCCATCTTCGAGCTCGCACAATCCGCTCTTGAGAAGGTGCTCGCTCACGTCACACTGGATGATATCGTCAGTGAAATTGAACAAAAAGAAGCATCGTCCTCGTAAGGGCGATGCTTCTTGCTTTAGAAAAACCATTGATATAGTAGATATCCTCCACCGAGGACGACAAGCACCGCGAGCATCTCCAGACCACGCATCCCGTCGTTTTGCCCACGTGGTACGGCACTACCGAGACCTTGATCGACACCATCGCGGAGATGATCGAGTGGTTGTTTCTTTTCTTGTTTGAAGCGAGACATTAGAACGACCCCTTTTTTACATATTGTACCACTAGAACCTTCTCTTGTAAGATAGATAATGAAGTAGATAAAAAAGAGAGTTGGTGTTTAATGTATAAGTGGAACTGGTCGCACTATGTTTCAAGTAATTCACCAATTACTGCCAAACGTTTAGATGGTGGGTATACGAATGATGTCTACTTGATTGAAACGGATTCGTTTCAGCAAGTCGCAAAAATCGGTGCGCACCGCTCGGTCATGACCGAAACGAAGGCACTTCAGCTGTTACACGATGCGCCAATTGTCCCGAACGTATTGCGAGTCGTTGATTTACATCCTGCTTGCCTACTTTTCATGGAGTATCGAACAGGGCAGCCGATGCAAGAACGGATTACGCAGATGCCGCATTATGAAATTGAAAACTTGTACGTTCGATTAGGTCACCTACTTGCGACTTCAATCCATTCAATCAAGTATTCGAGTAAATCACCCCTCCCACTTGTTTCGATTGCATGGACGGGCAATGTTTCATTCGTTCCTAACAAGTGGGCAGATGAAAGTCGTTCATGGATTGAACGTTTTTTTGGTAAAACAGAACACGTCTTTTCACACGGTGATTTTGGGATTCATAATGGATTGATCGATGACCATAACCTGACATTACTTGACTGGGAATGGGCATGCTTCAGTAATCCGCTTCTCGATATTGGCTGGATGTGTTGGTTTACGTCCTTTCATTACCCAAACTCAAGTCACCTATGGCTGATCAAGTTTTTGGATGCTTATCAATCTGAACGTACATGCCTTCTCACTGTTGATCACCTACTGGCTGCAAACCTCGTTTCCATTTGGCGTATCTTGCATCGACTCGAGAATGCTCCTGTTGTGACGCAAAAAGAGTGGACCAATCGTCTCGTCTTCACCTTATCATCGGACTATCGACGGCATCTTGAACGACTCGTCAATCGATGAGGGAAATGATGACATCATCTCTCGCTTCCGATGAACGCTTGACAGCCCATCTTTTCAACGATCAAAACATCCTTCTCGAAGCGTTTGATAGAATGGTTTGATGCTTGTTCGTCAATCAAATTCGGATGACCGAAGCATACATTTAGTATCGAATTGAGTTTCTCTGCCTCACCACCGATGAAATAGTGAGACATATATGTGTTGTCCTCAGAAGCGATGACGACGAATGTCGCCATATCAAGCACTCCTTCGACGCTTTCTGCTGTCAGGAGTTTATCTTTCGCAGATGCTCTCTGAAAGTCATACGATTCGATGGAGGCAATCCTACCTTGCAACAGATCAAGAATTGATTTTCGATAGACACAATAGACTGCAACGATCGTTTCAATAGGTGGAACGAATGGATCTTCGAGGATCGTGATCAATCGCTCATCGTCTTGATTCAGGCGGATGGCATGCAAGTGATTGACCAATAACTGATCAATGACATTCACGTTCGTCGGTTGGATCGATTTAAAATCATGTACAGGCAAGTTTTCTCCCCCCGCTCTTTTAGTCGATGATCGTATCCTTTCCTTCTGCGCGTAACCGCTGCAGAGATGCTTTCATCGTCTCAATCTCTTCATCCGTATGCCGTTCCCATGTGCTGAGTTCAGCAATGATTTTCACAGGTTCCGTCGAACGATACGACCGGGTCGGATTGCCTGGGAACCGTTTGTTCGTCAAGTTCGGATCATCCTCGTACGCTCCGAGTGGCTCGACGAGGTAGATATGCTCCGGAGCGTCAGATTGTGCGAGCTCCGCGCCCCACTTCGCTGCATCAAGTGTTGCTGTGAAATAGACATGCTGGAGCGGTCGTTCACGAAAATTCGACGCGTGCCCTGGTTTCAATTCGTCACCGATTCGCAACGTGGCTTTCGTGCCATGGAAAAACGGACCTTCAACTGGTTTCATATGCTCGCCTCCTGAATAAGTAATTTCATTTAGTATAGTAAGAGTATATGCTAAGAAATAGTCTATTTTAAAAGATAAGTTCTCGGTATACTTAAGTTTAGAAACTAATAATTATTTTAATGAATGAAATCCGTTTTTTATTAAATTAATCAAATTAACTTTGAATGTAATAGATATTCGAGTGCGATTATTAATCAAGCTCGAATATTTTTTGTTTTTTTAAGCAAGATAATTTTTTATCGTCAATTGACTTTCACAATTAATTTCACAAATAAGATTCCTGTAAATACAGTCACCAAACAATCGATTTTTTTACGGCAACTATTGATTTATCTGAGTGATTATTTTAAAAGAGGGTAATTATCAAATAACATGTATTGTTTATATATTTTTAACTAAATAAAGCTTTAACGGATTAATTCATTAACCGATGGGTAAGTAGTATTGTACACAAGAAAATAAAGGAGGAAATAAAATGAACCATATTAAAGCATTAATCGTAAAATTTTTAATGATTGCAGTCGTTCTTCTCATCATTCTGACCGTCATCTATGATGTGGAAATCGAAAAGACTCTTTTGATCAGCCTTTTGCTAACATTGATTGCTTATGTGTTAGGTGATTTAATGATCTTTAGAAAAGCGGGTGATGGAGCATCTAATAAACAAAGTGTCACACGTGATTCTAAAAATTATGCAAGTAATACACATTCGGATGCTCGTGATCCTTACGAAGACCATAAAAAAAGAAATATGATGGCTACTATTGCAGATATTCTCCTTACATTCTTTGTCATTTGGATAATGGGTGAATCGATGATTAAAAATCCAGGAGATGACATCATTCAAGCTGCTCTTATCTCTGCGTTAATCATTGGAGTCGGAGAATGGTTTTTCCATAAATACTTGGATAAGAGTGTGTTTCCTGAAAAAGATGGGCAAGCCGTCACTAACAAATCACATCGTTAATAGTCAATTGCAAATAAAAAAATAGATTGATTTCGAACACCTAAGATCTAGTTGAAGCTAGGATTAGGTGTTTCACCGTGCTTTTATCATTTTTTATTGGTCTTTTCTAATTTATTGAATTAATTTTTATCAGAAAACTTTATATTATTATATTTCCGAAATATAAACATATATTAATTTTATATGTTAAAATGTAGTAGTTACATTTTTTAAATCCTTGAATTGGTAGAAAATTTTTTTAGAAAACATACCTTGAAGGTTGGATTATACATTTAAAAGATTATAATAAAATGACGGCAATTTTACGAACAAACAGGGAGGTCATCCGTACTACGTGAAGTTATTTAAAGCATTAACGAAAATGAATGAGGTCATGTGGATTCCAAAGGCAAAGTGGCGAAGCATTTGTGAACAAGAAGGACTGACTATGCCGAATCATCCGCAAGAACAAATTGTTGGTCTTGCATACAATAATCGACGCCAGATTGTTGAGATTACGCGAAATTTGCGACTCCCATCACTAAGCTATTATGTTACAATTCTTGAACCACCAAACAGTCGATCGCTTGTCTCGAAACGATCATATTTAACCGTTCTTTATGAAGGTACGAATCAAGCGCGAAATACAGAATACGGTAAATTCTCTTTAATTGAAATCAATGTCAGGGAAGAAGGTCTTGGCGAACGTGGATTGTTGCTTGAAGCCTTAATTCAAGATATAGAGAAAAAATTTAAGTCGTATGTCATTCTTGGCGATTATGCGACGATCACTTTACAAGGACGCGTCTCAGATCAATGTTTTACGAAATATGGATTCCAGTTAACGGATTCCTATCTCACGCTTTCAAATGGGATTCCTACCTGAACCGACCTGACATGTTCAGGTCTTTTTTGTACAGTTCTTAGGTAATGATGGGAAGTGATGGGTTTGCGTTCAAACTAGTAGCACTACATATTTTTAATATGGTATGGTAAAAGTGATTCATCAGCAGTACATTCTACATTTAAGAGGTTCCCCATGACAACAATCACAGAGACATATCCCATGACATGCTGGCATACGATTTCGACGTATCATAATCAACAAATCAAGCGCGTCAATGCTTTCTTGAAACAGTGGGATCTCTCCCATACGAATCTTGAAGTATTGCGTTGCCTACAAACGACCTCATGCACGAGCCAGAAGGAAATCGCGGAACGGATCCAAGTGACCGATGGTACGATTTCACACGGAATCAAACGTTTATTCGATCGGCAACTCATCACCCGCAAACGCAAATGGAAGACGAACTATCTGCTATTGACGGAAAAAGGAACAGCCATTCTGCAAGAAGTGTTGCCCGCCTACGAACGTTTTCAACAAGAACAATTCGCCGCTTTGACGGCTCGACAACAGGAAGAATTAATCCGTTTCTTCGATAAGCTCAACCCTGCATGACAGAAGAGGAGGAAAAATCATGACCTTCACATTCGAATCTTCAATGCAACACTGGAACGCCATTCAGCGGATCCATTCTCGTTATTCGAAAGAAGTCAACGATGTACTAAAACCAAAAGGGCTCTCAAAATCCCAATTCGATTTATTGATGACCCTTTATCATCAAGAGAGTGCGACACAAAAATCACTTGAACGCACACTCGAACTCTCAAGCGGTGCCATTTCGCAAACGGTCAAGAAGTTGCTCGCAGAACACCTCGTCATCCGAAAACGAATCAACCGGGAAAAACGGATTCTCTTGACGGAAGATGGTGCAGCGCTGATTCAGACCTCAGCTCCCGAGATCGAAGAGATTGATGATCGCTATTTCCGTGCCTTTACATCAAAGGACCACGAGACGTTCGATCAATTGCTCCATAAGATGCAAAGCGATCATTTTTGATCGCCCTACCGACACTCGCGGACGCTTCCCTAATGAGGTGTCCGCAATTCTTACATATAAACACCATAAAGAGGGAGCAACAGAGATGACACATAGAGACGTATTATTGGAACGATTAGACGCAATTGGGCAAACGATTGCACAAACAGATGATGCGCATGTCCTGCTCGGACTCGGTTCTGTCGGTCAAGAACTTGAACGACTCGATGACTATTCGGACTTAGACTTTTTCATCATCGCAAAGCCCGGTAAAAAGGCTCGATTCATCGAGCAACTCGACTGGTTAGAAAACACATACCCTTTACACTTTCAATTTCAAAATACGCAGGATGGACATAAAGTCATGTTTGACGACGGTATCTATGCCGAATTCGCCATCTTCGAACTAGATGAACTTTCTGAAATTGCATTTTCCGCTGGTCGTATCGTGTGGTGCGATCCTTCCTTCGACGCGTTTGAACGCTTAGTCCCACAACCACGTAACAGTTCGAGCGAACATCCATCCGTCGATTACGCCATCCATGAAGCACTGACGAACCTATATGTCGGGCTCTGTCGCGAAGCACGTGGCGAAACATTATCAGCCTTCCGTTTGATTCAACAATTTGCCGTTGGTCAATTGTTACACGTTCTGTCCTCATTTGAAAAAGAGGAAGCGACATATGTTGATCCGTTTGCTCCGGAACGTCGGATTGAGCAACGTTTCCCAGAAATGGTCAACCGATTCTCAGAGATGATGCCAGGCTATTCACATAATAAAACGGCTGCACTAGTGATCCTCGATTACATCGAACAGATTCATCCTGTCTCCCCTGCTATGTCAACAACGATCCGTTCACTCGCCCGAACTGATATTTCCTAAAAAACACGTTCGCCGTTTTATTTCTGTTCATCCATCGTTCAAAAGCGTTCGACCTAATTTTGAAAAATTTCAAAAGTACAAAAATAGGCCCATCAGCTTCTTTATGCTGACGGGTCTATTTTTTGAATCAAAGTAGATCATTTTTATACTTGTAATCCTTTAAAATCGTTTCCGCGTCTTTAGTCGTCCAATCTGCTATCGATTCTGAAGGATGTTTTTCAAGATAGGCGTCCATGATATCTTTACCTAATCGGTACATACTCCACATAGGAACATCCTGATCCTTATTGCCGTCCATGATATCTTCTTGCGTTAACTCACCATTTTTCATTAAACGTAAAACACGCTGTTTTGTCTCTTCTTCTAATGGCTCGACCCAAGCTGGTGTCACACCTTTAACGACGCTTTTCGCGAACTGATCCGCTTTCCCTTCAAGGAGGAGTGAATGGATCAGTGGACTAGCTTCCTCTCCTAAGGAAGTATCTAGCTTCATCCGATCATATAAAGCAGTGTGGTGATATTCATGGGCTACTGCATATTCCAACATTTTCTTATCGTAGTCAGCGGTAAGGAATAGCATGAAGCAATCTCTAGTTGCCAATCCTGCGACCCCTCCCATGACATCCATACGCTGCATGAATTCCGTGTTAACAGGCACGATGAATATCGTATTCGTTTGTTTTGGTAATGCCCGATGTGAAGCAGTGTAACTTTTTTCAATGATTTTTTTGATCTCTGTATCTTGTTTCATCAGCTCTTTCGTCCGACTTAGTAATTGTTCTTTATACTCAGTTGCTTGTAGCATAAAGTAACTTTTCATATATGTTAGATCGAGATCTTGTTGCTCACCGATTTCATCGATGTAACCTAAGACATGTTTTAGGTAACTGTTCGTGTTGTCGTCTGAGTTCCCTGTCTGCATCGCTTCTTCTAAGTACTGATTGTATTGCGTATAGAGCGGAAGGATCTTGACCTGATCATCTTGACCAATCTTGATCGTCTTATTTTTAATCGTTTCGTCGTTCGGTGAAAAGAAGTTTTCTGCCCTTTCCCAAACGGTACACCCCGATAAGGTAAGCAAGACCAAACACAGTAATACGAACCATCCTTTTTTCAATATAACCCCTCCCTCAGATTCATGTCTCAATATTTCATACTGTCATTTAATAACAAAAGTTTCATATTTTACATAAAGAAATCCATATCTAAATTGATTAGAAACAAAAAGAACCTTGAAGCATCGCAACACTTCAAGGTTCTTCTTCTTTCATGATCCTGTACTCGCAAATGCCTTCAGTCCGAACAACCAGAACCGATAAGCAATCAAACAGGCGATGATCGCGACAAGTGGTGTCGCAATCGCCATCACTCCATAGCCTTTTCCATCAAAGAAATACATCGCCGGATAAAAGGCAGTAAATCCGAACGGGATGATGTAGGTCAAGACGAACATCAACACCTTCGAGTAGATCGTCATCGGATAACGAGCGAAATCACTCAGACTGAAGACCGCTGAGACGACCGGTAAACTGTCGACCATCCAGAACGAGAACGTCGCAAAAAACAGGTTGATCGCGATATAGAGCAATCCGCTCGAAAGAACAAGTACGATTAACATCAAGACATCACCGAAGCTCCAGATCATGTCGAGGTGATCGGAAGCAACATAGAGCACCCCACCGCCAATCAATAGTTGACCGAACCCGTCTTGCTGAACGCGCTCAGCGACGATTTGAAACAGTGGATTGACCGGGCGCATCAACAACCGATCCAGATTCCCGGTCCGGATGTACTGCCAGCCGATCGTCCACAAGTTATCAAAGAAGATATGGTGTAAGGCTCGTCCTAAAAAGGCAATCCCGTAAATGAATAGGATCTCGTAAAAGTCCCAACCGTTTAGCGTCTCGATATGCTGAAAGACGACCGACAGGAAAAAGAGTGAGGCGAACTGTTGACCGAAGACCGACAAGACACCGATCAGGAAATCAATCCGGTATTCCATCATCACTTTAAAATGACTTTTGACATACAACCAGTAGAGTTTTATGTATCGTTTCATCCGCCGAACACCGTCACTTTCCGGATCGCGAGCGCGAACGTGATCCGCAAGATGACAAAGAATCCAATCAACCAACCGATTTGAATCAGTAACGCTTGCAGGATACCGCTTGCGCCGATCTCTCCCGTATAGATCGCAACCGGGACGTAGACGAGTGAAGCAAACGGTAAGTACAGACTAATCGTCTGAAACCAGTCCGGAAACAGCGTTAACGGGACGATCGCACTGGACATGATCGTGATGACGGCGTCCTGTAAGACGGATAGTCCCCAAATATTGACGGTGTAGAACGCGAAGATGCCGACGAGCAAATCAATCAATGTCGCGAGCAACACGGCACAGATGACACTACCGACGAAGGCAATGCCAGCTAGCCACGATTGTGGTCGATCCACGCCGATGAACAAGATCGAGACGAGGACGAGTGGCAGGATCGAGCGGAACAAAACCGAGACTTTTGAGCCGATGTCTTGGGCGAGTAACTTATCGAGCAAGTGATACGGACGGAGTAACTCGATCGCAATTGCCCCTTGTTTGATCATCCGGGCGAGATCGCGTCCGGCACCCCCGCGGAACTGATCGATCATCGTCGCAAGCACCGCATACGTCAGCATCGTTGACAGCGAGATACCGGAGACATCGGTCTTATTGGCATACACGGCTTGCCAGAAGAAATAGAGGATGAACAGGCGCATCGTCACACTGAACATGCTTGCCCAGTACCAGGCTGTGTAGGCGAGATCAACTTTGATTTGGGACCGCATCAACGCGGTATATTTACGGATTCTCATGCGCTGATCCCCGCTTGGTAGAGTTTGCGGATTAACGTCTCCATCTTCGGTACGGACACGGAGACGTCCCGAACGGCGTACAACGAAACGATTTCCTTGATGACTTGACCGCTTGACAGTTCTCGGTCGTCGAAGGCGAGCTCATACGTTAGTTCATCCGTCTTAAACATGATCACACGATTGATCAACGCTGTCGGTAAAACGAACGGCACCGGTTCTTCGAGTGTGATTCGAAGTGTCCGCTCGTGGCTGAACGATGCCTTCAACTGATCGATCGTATCGTCATAGATGATTTTGCCGTCGTCGAGGACGATCACCCGGTCACAGACTTCCTCGATGTCCTGCATGTCGTGCGTCGTCAAGATGACGGTCGTTCCCCAGCGATCACTCATCTCGCGGATGAAGTGACGGATCGTCTCCTTGATCTCGATATCAAGCCCGATCGTCGGTTCGTCGAGATAGACGACTTTTGGTCGATGCAGGAAGGCTGCGGCTAGTTCACAGCGCATCTTTTGTCCGAGCGACAGTTGTCGGACCGGTACGTCTAGAAGCGGTGCGAGATCGAGCTTCTCCCGAAACCACGCGAGCGTCTCGTCAAACTCTGACGTCGGCACTTGATAGGTTTCCTTCAACAGCTCAAACGATTCTTGGACCGGAATGTCCCAGAACAGTTGCGTCCGCTGACCGAAGACGGCTCCGATTTGCGATGCGTTCTTGACGCGGTCGGCGTGTGGATCAAGTCCGAACACCCGGACGTTCCCCGCGTCCGGACGCAGGACACCAGCGAGCATCTTGATCGTCGTCGATTTCCCGGCACCGTTGAAACCGATATAGCCGACCCGTTCTCCTGGCGCGATCGTTAAATCAATCGCTTTGACCGCCTCTTTCGTCCGGTACGTTCGGTGAAACAACGCTTTGATCGCTCCTCGTAGTCCCGGTTCCCGTTGTAGGATTTGATAGTGTTTCGTCAGTCCCGTTGCTTTGACGGCATATGGTTGCATGTATTCTCCCCCTTTTGTGCAAGCGCTTTCCGAAAACGTAGTATACCAGAAAAATCCAATATCCTTCCATCTCTTTTGAAAATTTTTCTCGATATTCTGACGCTGTCGCGTAATAATAGATAAAAAAGGAGTGGTCTGACCATGCTATTACGTCATATGACACATCGGCATCATATGAAATCAATCGTGACACGCGGTGGATTGTCACCGACATTCCAAATCGATGCACCAACAGGCTGGATCGCCTTTGAAGTCGATCCTCCAAGCGCAGCGTATCAAACACACTTTCATCAATTAAAAAATGATTGGCAAGATGGAGATGTCGTTACGCTCGAATTCGACGGAGAGCGGATGCAAGCAGCAGGCTTCGAGATGCTGCAATCGCAAGAAGATGACCGCAGTCACCAGGCAGAGAGATTAGGCGTATCGATCGAGGAAATTGGCTCGTATGCATTCATTCGCAATTTCGTCTCACTTGATTATCTCGTCGAGTCTTCACGTGAAAAAATCTCAGAGTATTATTGATTTAGTTGAAGAAATCTAATCTTTTTTAAAATATACGGAAATCAAGATATTTTCATACATCTTTAGGGTATTGTTGGCTATATAGAATAAATATTCATTGAATGAAACATTTTTTTGTAGTTATTTTTCAGAACTCATTTGAGAGGAACACGAATATGTGGAATATACTGAACCATCTAATCCTCAACGTCGCTCTGACTTTTTTCTTCGTGCTCATCTCCCTGTTCTTTTTTAAACGATTTCAGTTTCGAAACACGTTCGACAGCTGGCTGAAGAAAAATCTGTTAGTACTGACTCTTGCGACAGGTGCCGGCTACTGGGTCATCCATAACGCCATCACCTATGAGGGATTCCGTTTCGATTTGTCGATTACCTTGATCGTCATCGCTTTCATTTATGGAGGTATCAGTAGCGGCTTCATCACGACCCTCGTCTTCGCTTCCCTTCAAACGTTCGTTTTTGATTCCGCTCATGCCTATTGGCTGATCGGTACGTATCTGATCGTCAGCATCGTTGTCTTGTACTTACAAAATGAAGCACCGGATCGATTCATCTCGTTTCCGGTCATCTTCACGATTGCACTCATTCTCTGTTTACCATACGTTCAACATGTTCAACCGAATGACGTGACAGCGATGACGATCTTTCTCGTCGGGAATGGCTGCGCTGGTTTTCTCTTGCACAGCATCTTGCATCAAGTCCGCTGGCACTTCAATCAAGTCCGGATGCATCGGCGTCTTGCCTTGACGGATACATTGACAGGGCTTGATAATCGACGTCGTCTAGAAGAGACCGTCCAACGGTACAAATCCCAACAGACGGATTTTTCAATCATGATCATCGATGTCGATCATTTCAAACAGGTCAATGATACTTACGGTCATGACCGCGGTGATCATATCTTACGGCAAATCAGCTCTTTGCTTGCATCGTATTGTCCCCCAACGTGTGTGCTCGGACGATTCGGCGGCGAAGAGTTCATGATGTTGTTGCCGGAGCATTCGTTGCCGGAGACGCGTCGACTCGCGGAACAAATCTGTGAAGCCAGTGCCAAACGGACGTATGAGTTATCAGCGACAGAACCGCTGCAAGTGACGTTATCGATTGGTGTGTCTCGCCAAACTCATCAACCGTCTGAGACCCATAATTTTCTGCAGACGATCCAGCAGGCAGACGCTGCCCTCTATCAAGCGAAGAAGAGTGGTCGGAATTGTGTCTTTCATCATGACCCGTTACGTTAAAGAAAAAAAGTGCCCCCTCGCGTGACGTGAAGGGGGCACTGCTATCTGAAATGGAGGAACGAACGTGGAAATCACGAATGTCTTACGCTTTACCGATCGCGATGGCTTTCGACAGTGGCTGACGAACCACGCAGATCACGCGACCTTCTGTTGGGTGATTCTCAGTCGAAAACAAGTCGGGGACGGGTTACTTTATCTCGATGCCGTCGAAGAGGCACTTTGCTTCGGCTGGATTGATGGCATTGCAAAGAAGACCGAAGACGGTGAACTGGCGCAACGGTTCACTCCGCGACGAAAGAACAGCAACTGGACCGAACTGAACAAGGAACGGGTCCGCCGCTTGGAACGTCTCGGCTTGATGCAACCGTCCGGACGACAGGTTCTACCAGACATGCGCACTGATGCGTTCGTCATCGATGACGCCATTCAGGCGCGTCTACAAGAAGACCCGATCGTCTATGAACAGTTTAATGACTTCCCGGAGCTCTATCGACGGATCCGGATTGATACGATTCAAAGTGTACGCAAGGATCCCGTTCTCTATGAAAAACGTCTGCAAACGTTGATTGAAAAAACGAAACGGAATCAGATGTACGGTCAGTGGAATGACGGGGGTCGTCTTTTACTCGAAGATGTTCCGGAGACGGAATCAGAGGCTAGTCGGTCAGACCGCTAAGAAAATCTCTTCTAATGATTGGCGTTCGATCTGCACCTCGTAGACTTTGACGTCTTGTTTCGCAAGCATGACGAGTAACTCTGGAATATCTTCTTCCGTCGATAAATCAAGCCGTGTAAAATCATCAGCTTGCGACAAAAGCCGAGCGTATGCTGGCAGATGCGATGGCGCTAATCGCGGAACAGTCCGAATACGGATTTTAATCTCCTGCCTCATTGCTTCTTGTAAGGACGCAACGGTTCCATAGCGGACGATTCTTCCCTCCGTCATGATGGCGACACGGTCACACATCTTTTCGATCTCATTCAAGTTATGCGAGGTTAAGAAGATCGTTTTTCCGTCCGCTTTTAATGCAAGCAACAATCGCTGGATCTCGATCGCCGATTCTGGATCAAGACCGGACGTCGGTTCATCTAAAAAGAGTAATTCCGGATTTCCGGTGAGCGCTTGTGCGATACTGATCTTTTTCTTCATCCCGAACGAGAAGCTCCCGATTTTTTGTCGCTCCGTCCCGCTTAATCCGACTTGTTCAAGCAATTTTCTAACTTCTTGCTTCGTGATGCGAACTCCTGATAATCCTGCCATATAGTTAAGAAACGCACGTGCCGTCATATCATGATACAAATTTGATGTATCCGGCATGACCCCGATCCGTTGTTTGATGGCATCCAGTTGATCAGCGGGTTCACCGAGAAGTGCGACAGTTCCGTCTGTCGCTTGTGTGATTCCGGTCATAATCTGAATGCACGTCGATTTCCCAGCACCATTACGACCTAAAAAACCAAAGATTTCTCCTCGTTCGACCGTCAAATTCACTTCTCGTAAGACTTCCTTCGCACCGAACGATTTCTTCAACCCTTTTACTTCAATCGCTTTCATGTTACAAATCCTTTCGCTTTAACGTGAGATAGGAGATCGTCAAAAACAATCCACTCCATAAAACAGGTAACAGTAATAACGTTCCAGACATGATGACGGCATGGTACGGCAAGATGTATTGAAACGGTACCAGATACCATTTTTCTGAGAACGCTGACCAAAGACCGATGATCGGTACGACGATCCCGAGAAAAATACCGAGAAACATCGTCAAACCAGGCTTCGCAATCATCGTAGATAAAAAGATGTTGAAACTGGTGATATATAGGATGACGATAAGAACCGTCAGATAATCGATCCAGAACCATTGCTGCGCGTAGAGCGAGACAATGAGGAAATTGATCGTAAGCGTCGCACACCAAAACAACAATGATCCGAGAAACTTCTCCAAAACGATTCGCAGACGCGACGTCTTCGTGACCAGTAAACGAATCGTCCGCGTCTCGATTTCACGATTGATGATGTCGTGTGATAACGCAGCCACGAACAGAAAACCGAAGAACAGGATGAAGAACTTAATGCTTGAAGTATAAGCAGACGGTTGATTAACGCCAGCAAGCAGTTCCGGATGTCTCGTCAAATACGATGCTGTGAAGACAGACGTGATCGTCAGAAAAAGAATCAATAGAATCGCTTTGACGCTTTTGAAGCTGCTCGTGAATTCTTGTTTTACGATTGGAAACATAACGGACTCCTTCGGACATATTTTTGATTAACGCAAGCGTTCTTTTACTTTCGTGACAAGGACACCGAGTCCATATAAGGTAACGGCTGTTAAGAACATCGTGATGATGGTTTCCATGTGAATTCTCCTCTATGTAAATGACGTGTCATCTTACTCTACGCTACTCTTTGAAGAAAGTTTCCTTATTTTTCAATTCCCAATATTCTCCTCATGGTACAGTAAAAAGAAAAAAGGAGACGGCAAATGAAACGTTATACGATCACCTGTCAGCATCAATCCGTTCATATTACGGAATGGGGAAACGAACAGCTTCCGACGATCGTCTGTCTGCACGGACTCGGCAGTACGAGTCTCAGCTTCATCGAAATCGCTGAAGCGCTCGCGGACGAATTCCGTCTGATTGCGATTGATTTACCCGGTCACGGCAAAACACCAGCTTTCTCAGATCCCCTACACTATCGCATGAAACCCTTTACGGGCTGGATCGACGAAGTCTTACACATCCTTGATATCAAGCGGTGCTATGCCTTGTCGCACTCGTGGGGCAGTGTACTCTCGCTCTATTATTTGATTGAACATGCGGATCGTGTGCTCGGCACGATTTTAATTGACGGCGGCTATCACAGTAAACGACTTTACGGTCGTTCTGTAGAGGAAGAAGTCGCCTTTTATGAACAAGATTTCGAGGATTCCGTTTCAACATGGGACGAATTTTTGGATGTTGCCGTCTATGCTCCGGATGCACGTCGCTCGCCCTCCCTCGATCTAGCTGGTGCCGATCTTCTTCGGATGGAGCAAGGACGATACCACTGGCATGCGCGAGGAGAGACGGCTGCTGCGATCGTACGCGCGCTTCACTACGAGGATGTTCTTGATTTCCTCCCGGACGTTCCACCAGTGGACATTCAGTTGTACGTCGCTACGTTACCGACAGATCAAGCATCGATCCGTCAGCATGCGACGGATCTATTACATGAGATGACGCAAGCGACGGTCCATTTCGTCCCCGAGACAGGACATCTATTACACTGGGATCGTCCTGACGTCATCATCGAAGCGATTCGTCACTACTGGACGTCCGGAAAAAGATTGTCTTCCATTTGAAAAATGGTTTATTATGGAATTAAAGTAAAAAGGAGGGGTTCATATGTTAAAACGGCTAACGTTCGTTTGTGTGACCTTATGCGTCGCGATCGTCGCCACCCTTGTCGCTGCACGCCACTCAACTGGAAACACCATTTCGTTTGAAGAGCCGTTATCGGTTTACATCGCGATTGGACTAATTGTCTTCTTATTCTTACCACCGCTCGTCCTATCGTTTTTCGAACACCCTGTACTGAAGATCGTCAATGTCATTTATCAATCACTGATCGTTTTTAGCTTCGTCGGACTAATTCCGGTCGGCTTCTTGATTCCGAACGGTTCCTCGACGATCATCGTCGCCGTCCTCGGAACAGTCGCAAGTCTTGCTAGTGTCATCGTCGCTACGCGAAGTACGACGTTTCAACCAGTCTTAAAGTGAAGAATACATTGATGTTCTCATGAAAAATTTAGTAGTTTATTGAGTGAAAAGTTCAAAAATATGATTATAGATTTCGTATCTGAGTTTATCCACGCATACTGAGTCTTATTTCATCATAGTAAAGGAGAACTTATGTGAAAAAAATCTGGAATAAAAGTGTCCTTTATTTTGTTATCCCTATTTGTGTTGGGATAATTACCTTTATAGTTTATTATGGGTATCCATTTAAAAACGTTTCGAGTCAAGATTTAAGAGTTTATCAACTTTTCCTTACTGCTTTGGCTGCAACGGTAGGTATAGGAACAGTTATTAACTCATCTAGATCTGCCGAACTTTCTAGAAAGTCAATTGAGATTACTCAAAGTAAAGAGTCTAGAGAACAATCATCGCATCTTGTAACAAGCTCAAAATTAGATTCTTTTAAAATAAGTCCTCCTATGTATAAAGCTGATCATATTTATAGTCCAACTATGCATGTAGGCAAAACATTATATGATGTCCTCTATGAACGCCATGATTCACTTGAGTCATTCGAAAAGGCAAAAATAGACTTCAAAAAATCTTTAATGAATATTCAGGATGAGCGACTAGACGGAGATAGTAAATTAAACATGATTCATCTCTTAAATATTGGTAAAGGTGTTTGTTTAAATATTGAATATGAGTTTAAGTTTGAAAATAAAGAGGACTTTATAGATTATTCAGTCGTATATGACACCGATAAACAAGGAAAGTATGATGTTGTCGCACCTGCTTTCTATCCTTCATACAATCTGATGGTTGATAATTATAAAAGTCATCTTAAAATTATCACTAAAGATCTCACTATTTCGTATCTGACTAAGCAAGCCTCAATGGATGATGATGAACAGTATTATTATTCTGTATCGGAAATTATTTTCAGAGAATCTCAACAGAAAACCTATATCCCTTTCCTTCAACCAGGGAAAGATATTTTTCTCCCTGTGCCAAATGAGTTCATGATTCTCTGTAACCACTATTTAATTATGTCTTTATATAAAAAATATGAAGAAGAATTTTCACTTTCAAAATTTATAAAACCAGGAATTAAACATTTAATTGACGGAGTTGCTATATCTCCTGTTGGTCGCGTTCTCATATCTTATATGGATGAGGAAGATGTTCGAGCGGTAAACAAGAAAGCTAGACGAAAAGAGTTATTGTTTGATGTTCGTATTAAAGATGAGTCAATCTATAAACATGATGAAGATATTTATTTTTATCTTGAATTTACTCCAACTATAAATAGCCGATAAATACATAAAATTTGATGAAGCAAGATATGTATAACTCACAACGAACTTTTCGTTAATTTTTATGCAGCACCTCTTTTCTACACGAGACTGTTATAATTTTTTTGTGAGTTTATTTAGGTGTTGTACTTTATTCGTCCGTAGCGCTTTTTCAGGTTATGTCGCAACTGATCCGGATGCTGTTCTGCTCTTTTTCAGTGCGACCCTGCTGTTTATTTGGACGACCGGTGGTATCGGATTGACTGGGCAAAAGGATACCGTGTCTATTCGAATGACGAGACGCTTCCTCCAACTCCGTCTCTTGCTGACATGCCTACTCATCGGAAGTTTCTTCATTCTCCCTCCCCTCTTGTTGCTACTCGTGATGCTCCTGACCTTACTTCTAATCCTCTTTCAGGGGATGTATTATTGGACGACACTTTTACGTCCCTCGTCCGAAATATAATCAACCAGATGGTGCTAATCATCTGGTTATTTTTATTTATAAATTTATTTATCGATAAGCTCACTTTTATTAATTTGTTTTTTGATTCAAGCGGGCGTATTCTAATCACGTAGCCAATCGGCAAACGAAAAAGGAGGAACACATCATGAGTAAAAACATCTTAATGGTCGTCACGAACGCAAAGGAAATGATGGAAGGTCATGCGACAGGACTTTGGTTGTCGGAGTTCGCGGAAGCATACATTGAGTTCAAGAATGCAGGATATACGGTAACGGTCGCAAGTCCGAACGGCGGCGAATCACCAATCGACGCACGGAGCCTTGAAGACGAAGTTCCAGCTGAGATCCAAGCGACAGCTCCACTCTTGAAAGAGACACTTGATTTAAAAGCAATCCAGGACTTCTCAACATTTGATGCAATCTTCATGCCAGGTGGACACGGTACGATGTTCGACTTGCCACAAAGTGATGCCTTGAACAACGCCCTTCGGACATTGTTTGAAGCGAACAAGACGGTCGCTGCGGTCTGCCACGGACCAGCTGGACTCGTCAGTGCGACACTCTCAGACGGAACACCACTCGTCGCTGGAAAGACGATCGCAACGTTCACGGATGAAGAAGAACGCGCGACAGGACTTGACGTCTACATGCCATTCTTGCTCGAGACACGTCTCCGTGAACTCGGTGCGAACATCATCACGGCTGACAACTTCACGGAGAACGTCCAAGTCGACGGAAACCTCGTCACGGGTCAAAATCCACAGTCCACGATTGCGGTCGCGAAAGCCGTCATCAACACACTTAACTAATCAAAACAAGAGATCCTTTGGATGAAGGATCTCTTTTCATAGGAGGTTCTATCGATGATTCAACTGATTGCCCGGATTGAAGCGCATCCGAATCAAGGCGAACAGCTCGCTTCAATCATCGAAGGTGTGATCGCCCCTTCGCGTGCAGAAGCAGGGTGCCTGACGTATCAGGCACATCGCGCTATCGATGCTCCGAACGTCTTCTACTTTTATGAACAATGGCTTGATCAAGACGCCTTCGATCATCATGTCGCCTCACTGCACTATCAAGCTTATCGAGCAGACAGTGCCCATCTCGTCGCTGATCGTGCATTGACGTTCTTAAATGACGTATCGAAATAATGTATATTTCATACAAAAAAGTCCAATCCTCAAGCATTTGCTTGTGGATTGGACTTTTTTCATACAATTCAACCTAACGCCTTAATCACCTGTTGCAAAACCGGATCATGACGCGAGTCCGTTCGATAGGCGACGTATAACTGATTCGTCGCGAATCGTTCCGGTGCAATCCGTTGTACCCGTCTAGCACTGACCGCTGCCTCGACGAGATAATCGGGCAAGACGCTGATCCCGTGTCCTGCTTCGATCGCTTTTAGTATCGCATCGACGTTCGGTAAGATCATTTCAGGACGGATCCCAGGTCGTTCTCCGAACTGCGTCTGATAGTACCGACGAATGATAGGTAACTCAAGTCCGTAGCTAATCCAGCGCTGTCGGTCCATCCATTCCTTTAGATCCGCTTCCGGAACTTCGTAGCCGATCGGGGCGATCAAATGAAAGCGTTCGTCAGCAATCGGGACGTACTGGACGCCCGGCTCATCGATCCGCTTCGTTGCGATGATGAAGTCGAGCTCATTCGCAAGCAAGCGTTGCAACAAGGGAATCGTCAAATCAAAGACTACCGTGAACTGTGCGACGTCGAGCGGTAGCTTTGGTACGATCCCATGCGTGACGAATTCCGTCGGTCCCCCGAACTTCAAGACCGGACGAGGTTGCTCCCCTGCTTCGTACTTCATCTCAAGCGATAACTCCTCGAGCCGATCAATCAATCCGACGACTTGTGTATAGAGAGCTGTTCCCGCGTCCGTCGGAATCATTTGCCGTGGCGCACGGATGAACAAGGATGTCTCTAGTTCTGCTTCCAGTGCCGCGATATGCTGGCTGACCGCCGGTTGCGTCAAAAAGCGAATTCGGGCTGCCGCTGAGACGGAACGTTGTTGGTAAACTTGAATGAAACTCCGATACCATTCAAAATCAATCATGTGTGTTCTCCTTTTACTAGGTCTTCCTGAAAAGTATAGATTCATTTAATCCATAAGACAAATAACGAATAATTTAGTAAGTCATAAATTTATTTATCGGATAATGAAAGATGGTTTCCGTAGTATTTCATGAATTGTTGAACGCCAAGACAGACAAGTAGGATCAACGGAAAGAATTGCAACGGGAATAGAAAGAGGAGAAGCGTAGCGGTCACGAGTGGCTGACGCAAGACGACAGCACAACTTGCCGTGACGACAAGTGTTACGATCAATCCAGGCATGAACGGACTTAATTGGCTGAGACAGAATGCCAGGACTGTACTCGAAAAAATCAACGGAAATATCTTTCCACCTTTCCAGCCGCAGGAAAAACAAAGATGCGTCAATCCCACCTTTCCGATCGCAAGCAACAATAAGGCGCCGATTGACCATGAGGCTCCTTCCTTCGTAAAGTCTAGGATTTCATGTTCACCAGAAAACAGTAAGTAAGGTGTGAGCATGGATGCAAGACCAATCGCGATTCCCGCAATGAGTGCGAGAAGGATTGGGTTGCCGACGCGAGAGACCATCCAATTCGTCACCCGCTCCATCCATAAGAAGAAGAGTCCGAACGCGATACCGAGGAGAATCGCCGGAAGGATGAACCACATGACAGTCGCATTCCACGTAATCGGTGGTACCTTGATTGCGAACAAGCGGTCATGGGGTACGAGGTGCATGATGAAACGAAAACAGGTAATTGCGACGAGCGTACAAATGCCGTAATAAAAGATGCGTTGTATCTTTTGCCAGCGTGACGTTGCTCGTTGCATCGGTTCCTCCTCGATCGCTTCAGAGACACTGACGAACGGGGCATGAAATATCGTCGCTAGCATCGCAGCGTATCCCGTCTGCAAGAAACTTTGCCGTTCCGGCTCCGTCAACCTTAGCCGGTCACCGATCCACGTCACCATTCCCCCTAAGATGCTGATCAGCGCAGCTTCTGGTCCTAAACTCGCTCCACACGTCAGCACGATCCATGCGGCAACGGCGTTTTTCCAGAGGGCACCGCGATAAGGTACACGACCTTCTTGCTTAAAGTTAGCAAGCGTCTCGTGCATCGTCTTCGGGTAATCCCCCACAGACTTTTGAATCAGACCAATACCGATACCACCGAGTAGACCGACGCCGAGTCCATAGAAAGATACATCCAGTACAGACGGTAACCACTCCCATACATAATGAATCGATGCGTTGATGCCACTTAAAAACAAGGCAGCCGTCAATCCGACGATTGCTCCGAGGATCAGACAATGCAAGAAGTGCGTCAGATGTGGTTTCATTTCTGCTCCTCCTTCTTCTTCTTGTCCCGGTGATATTGTTTTAGGGCCATATTGAAGTTCACGATGACGGCACTGAGAACACCGACGCCAAGCATGACATACACGATCGAAAACAATTTACCGAACGCCGTCTGAGGGACGAGATCCCCGTATCCGACCGTCGCGAGCGTCATAACGGAGAAATAGAAGGCATCCAGAATACTGAACTGTTCGACATTGTGATAGAAGACCGTCCCAATCAAGAAAAGTGCCCCGACCATGATCATCAATGCCTTTTGTTCTTCTTGCTTGAATAAGATACGGATGACATGAAAAAAATTTCGGATCAAGATAAAGAACGCCAGCATGCTCTTTCCTCCTCAGTTCCGTCATCACTGCATACGTTCATTAAACAATTTCTCTAGTTGGTCAGGATCAAGTTGATTCAAATTAGGGATCTGGATCAAGGTCAGTTTGACACGTGATAGTCCATAGTCGTCGAGCGACTGTTCCAGCCGTTCCCGTTCACGTGCATCATACCGTTTGCCTAACGTCGTCACCGTCAATTGCTGGCGTTTCTCGTCATAGCTATGCTGAACGACGAACGTCTCTTGAAACGTTTCCTCGACATAACGGTCAAGATTCGTCTCAAACAAACTGTCCTGACTAAGCAGATAGGCTGTATAGACACTTGGTATACTGATGAGACAGGCTAGCGCGATCAAGGAACGATTGATTCGTTTTGATGCCTGGATCCGTAAACTCTGATCCGTCCGTAAGAGCCATTTGACACCTAGGAACGTCGCGATCAAAATGAAACTACAGTTGATCAGGAACAGATAACTAGCACCAAGCGCGTAGGTCATGTTCTGATTCGCAATGGCGTACCCGACCGTACAGACTGGTGGCATCAAGGCGGTGGCAATCGCGACACCGGGAACGATATTATTCGCCCCTTTCTTGCGTAAACCAATCCATCCCGCGACTCCCCCAGCAAAGGCGATCAGTACGTCCCAAATCGTCGGGAACGTCCGCGCAATCAGTTCATCACTCGCTGCCGTCAAAGGCGAAAAATAGAAATAGACGGTCGATGTCACGATGCTGATCGTCAACTGGACGAGCAACAGCCGAAGTGCTTTCTTGAACAGAGGTATATCCGAGATCCCTAAAGCCATACCGAGACCGAGAATCGGATTCATCAGCGGCGAAATCAACATCGCTCCGATGATGACAGCGGTCGAATTCAAGTTCAATCCGATCGAGGCAATGAAAATCGCACACATCAAGATGACAGCATTGCTCGATCGAATCGTCAGCTCCTTGTCGATTTTATTTCTCGTCTCTTGCAGATCATAGACCGGTGCTTCCATGAAGGCTCCACCTTTCCACCGTCGATCAATACGAGTCGCACCATTCAAGTCATTGGTTTTTATTTACCCAATTTTTAGTGTCTTCGCCTTATTTCCCTTATGAAAAATAATAAAATCCCTTTAATGAAAGGTGCATCGTTCATGAAAAAATTCCGCGGCAAACGCCGTTATTTTAAAAATCTCGAGCTTGAATTCAAAAGTTTTTCTTCTCCAGCCTATATTGATTCAGACGTTTGGTTTAACGACTGGCACGAACACCCTGACTTTTATGGACATGGCAACGCGAGTCTGCGCATTCGTAAAGCACATCTTCGGATCGCGTTGAGCGCTATGCAGGAAATGCAACAAAAACTAGCGGAAAAACAGATTGAACATCAGCTTTACATAACGATTGTCCTCGAGGATGCTTCACAAGACGCACTACATGTCCACACGACGAATCCGGACGGGACACCTTTCCCACTTGAGCGGATTCAGTCCTACCCTCTCGCTTCACACGTTCCAACGTGGGTAACGGAACTCTTTCCGGGCAACCGTTATACGATTCATGAATCACAGGAGGAATTGGTTGATTATACGGAAGAGACACCTGTCAGCTCGACCGTCACATTTTTTTACATCTTGCCAAACCGTTAACGATACGACAACGAGCTACCCTTTCCTGCACAGGAAGAGGATAGCTCGTTTTGTTCGGTTTATCTTATGGTAGCAAGACGACCTTGCCGAATTTACCTGCTTGTTTGAAGTACGCTTGGGCTTCTCGCGCTTCAGCGAGCGGGAACGTCCGGTCAATGACGGGCTGAATCGTCTGCGTCCGAACGGCCTCCAGTAATTTCTCATAATCATGGCGATTGCCAAGGACGGATCCTTGTAGGCGGATATGTTTTAAATAAAGCGTCCGAAAATCGAGCGACGTCACCTGTCCCCCGGAAGATCCGGAAATACAGTACGTTCCGCCGCGCTTCAGCAGATCCAGTCCTTGTTTAAACACCGCATCGCCGACGACGTCGAGAATCGCATCGACCGGACCGACTTCTTGCATGACCTGCTGATCCCAGTTCTGCTCACGGTAGGAAACGACCAAGTCCGCCCCGAGTTCGTGCAATTGATCCGTCAGCTTCAAGTCACCGACGAGTGCGACGACACGGGCTCCGAAGACACGTTTTGCAATCTGGACGTTGAGTGAGCCGACACCACCACTGGCACCTGTTACGAGAACCGTCTGTCCTTTTTGTAAATCCAATTGTTCGACCATGTGCCACGCCGTCAATCCACTGACCGAGAAGACCGCACTGTCCGTATAGGAGGCAAGGGGCATGTCGTAACAAAGTTCGAGCGGCCAGCAGACATATTCTGCGTATCCGCCGTCATACTCGGAACCGATGAACGATAAGTCCTCGGCACTCTGTTCATCAGCGATTTCTCCACTCGCCGTGAACGGGAACAAGACGACGTCGCGTTCGATTTCCGTCTCTGCGACACCGTCTCCGACTGCGACGATCCGACCGCTGATGTCTGAACCGGGAATTCGGGGGAATTTGACACCTTCTGCTTTCCAGCCTGATTCACTCTCCGCACCATAGGCGCCTTCCCGCATCCAAATTTCTGTATTATTCAAGGCGCAGGCTTTGATTTCAATCAGTACCTCCCCTTGTTTCGGTTGTGGTGTTTCTTGGTCGATATAGGCGAGCTTCTCAAGCCCACCATGCCCCGTTACGGTGACTGCCTTCATGTTTTTGCCTCACTTTCTTTCTTCCATATGATATCTCTCTTCTTTACCCGTTCGTCCTGATTTTAATATCCTGCTTCCGTAACCCGCTGTCTCCTACTGTAGAACGATTCGCCCTCGTTTAATATCTAGATATAATTTGTATACGAATTTACGTCTGGAGGAACGATGCATGAAAAAACGAGTGATCTTTATAGGTACATTAGCAACATTTACATTACTAGGTCTTGTTTGGTCTAGAGGCGGCGCAGATCCCGTCATGAAAGACAACTATCAACCCATCCCAAAAGATACGACGTATCGCGGTCAGGTCGCTTGGCCACTTGAAACGCGCGATCGTTCGATTGCCGGCGAAGCAAGCGGCGTCGCTGTTGCTCCGAACGGTGACGTCTACTATTTACACCGGGGTAGTAATTCATACGGGGATGACACCTACATCACAGAACCGACATTGATCGTGCTCGACGGAAAGACGATGCACGTGAAGAAGCGATTAGGCGCCGGTCTATTCAAGTCACCGCACGGTCTCGAAGTCGATGACCAAAACAACATCTGGATTACCGACATCAGCCTGAACCAAGTCTTCAAGCTCGACCCGTCAGGCAAAGTCTTGCAAGCGTTCGGGAACGCATATGGTCCGTTCACGGAAGTCGGTCTGCGCATCCGAAACGTCTTGCCAAGCATCCCCCTACATCTGGATGAAAAGACATTCGCTCGTCCGACAGACGTCACCGTCCTAAAGGATGGCTCGTTCGCCGTATCTGACGGCTACCGGAATAGTCGCATCGTCATGTTCGATCCAAAAGGAACAGTCAAATGGGAAGTCAATGAACTCGGCAAACAAGACGGACAGTTCAATCTGCCGCATGGGATCAGTAGCGACGATGAGATGAATCTCTATGTGTCGGACCGGGACAACGCCCGGGTCCAAATCTTTAATCGAAACGGCAAACACATCGATACGTGGTCGTCAAAAGAACTCGGTCGACCGTACGGAATCGAAGTCGGTGCGAACGGTAAAGTCTACGTCGCTGATGGCGGAAACTATTTAAATGGACAAAAAAAGAACGCGCAAAGCCAAATCGTTATCTTGAACAAACAAGGAAGGATTGAGAAACGATTCGGTGCATGGGGCAAAGAAGCGGGACAACTCCGGATTGCGCACGACATCGCGGTCGGTTCGGATGGAACGATTTATGTCGCGGAACTAATGAATGAGCGACTTCAGGTGTTTTCCAAGTGATGAAATATACCTCGCCTTAATACGTCAGCAGCCTGTCTCGTTATTAAATCGAGACAGGCTGCTTCATTTAAGATCCTTCCTGAAAATCACGACGTGCATATCCGACTTGACCGATGACAACAAGTAGACATGCTACTACGAGCAGGACACCGAACAGTAGTCCATCGAAGTCTTCCGTCGGTACTTGCGGAATCAATCCTTGGATCGCCGTATACTCCACCCATTTTGGTAAGTCGATGATTCCACCGAAATACCCAATAAAGAAGGAATAGGTCACGTATACATAGGTTAACTTGCTCCACGTTGGTCGCCACCCGATGAATAGAGCAGCCAATCCAAGAAACAGGAGAACTGATGGCAGATAGTTGATTCCGGCAATGAAAAAGTCAGTGAATGTCATGGTCGCGTCCGGTCCCATTACTGAAATGGCAGTAAAACCTAGACTACTGATGACGATGAACATCGAGATGAGAGATGACGCGACAGCTAAACCAATCGTATTCCAGTACAGTTGCTGTCGTGAGACTTTCGTCGCGAACAACGGACTCAAGCGCCGACGGTCCTCTTCGGTGTATAACCAGTTCATGAGCGTAATCGGTAAAATCGCAACGAGGACCATCATGATCATCATGATCGTGCCGGTAAAGGATTCTTCAATCGTAACACCTGAAACCGTGAACATCTGCTGGATGGTTGCATTGCTGTCAATGAATGTCTGCATGTCTCCATAAATCGAACCATAGGCAAGAGCCATGATTAGAAAAGCGACCATCCATGCGATGATGCTTCCGCGACTAATCCGAATCAACAGACCACGGATCGATAACAAGGATCGATTGGCTGTAGCACGTCCCTCTTTTTCAGGCAGATACCCAGCGCCCATGTCCCGATGATTTTCAAGAACTAGAGCCACGGTCATCAAAATGAGGCTCACTCCGATCGCCATTACGAGAAACAGCCAATTGTTCTCCGTGAATGGATAGGTCAAATACGTCCATCCCAGCGGATTGAGCACTGATAGTTGGTCATTCGATACATCCGTACCGGCGCGTCCTAAATAAAGAAGACCAATCCATCCCATCACACCTGCCGTCGCACTAGAAGACGACGGCATGATTTGAGCAATCAGTAAGGCAAACGTTGCACCTAAGATCCCTGCAGCCCCAACCGAAAGACCGAATAGAGCTGCACCCGCATTTGAAAACGTCTCGACTTGAAAAGCAATCAACGCACCGCTGATCAGTATCGAAATACTAAGATTGATTAAAATCACTTCAATTAGAATAGCGAGTGAATTGGCTTGTCGTCCGATTTGAAAAGAACGCATCAACTCCGTCAGCCCTAAATCTTCTTCCTTCCGTGTGTGTTGAATGACATGGAGTGACGATAAGACCATCGACAATAATGCACAGAAGATGAGCATTTGATGTGAGAACATCGCGCCTAACGTATAGTCCGCTATTGAGACAGGCGTCGTACCGATCATCGAGATCATCGCTGGATTTTTCAAGGTTTCATATAATCCACGCAGACTATCCCCTTTCGCCATCTCTTCGAATGAAGGAATAAAGCCGACCGTAAATAAGGTCACACCGAACGTCCATATTATGATTTTTTTGCTATCCCGTCTGAGATACTGAGACAACAGGATCTGCCAACAGGTAAATTGAAATCGCATTCGTCTTCCTCCTCTTTATCATGTGCAGCACGTAGTATATACCGTCGTCATTTTTCGTAATGGCGCATGAACAGATCCTCTAGTGATGGAGGCACTGCTTCTAAATGAACTACTTCCAGTTTTATCGCCTCTGTAAGAACCGCATTCATGCGAGAAGAATCCATTGAAAATACTGCCTGATTTATATTGCGCTGCGTGAAGTCATGAACACCGTCCAAGTTTTTAATCAATGAAAGATCCTGTTTCGTCTCTAACGTGATGACCGATCGTGTCAAATGTCTCAGTTCTTGTAACGTTCCCGTCTCAACGATTTCGCCTTTTCGAATGATGACGACACGATCCGCTAGTCGTTCGACTTCGCTGAGAATGTGCGATGACAATAAAATCGATTTTCCAGCTTGTTTGATTTTTTCTACCTCTTCTTGAAAAACAGATTCCATCAACGGATCAAGACCGGATGTTGGTTCATCGAAGATGTAGAGATCGGAATCGACTGCTAACGCGGCAATCAGACCGACTTTTTGCCGATTTCCTTTCGAATAACTTTTCGCCTTCTTTTTTGGATCAAGTTCAAAGCGATCGATTAGAGCATCACGCTTCGTTTGGTCTCCACCACCGTGTAACTTCATGAATAGATCAATGATTTCTCCACCCGTCAGATTCCCCCATAATGCGACGTCCCCTGGCACATATGAGATTCTTTTATGGATTTCAACACTATCGCGCCAGACATCCTTCCCGAAGATTTCCGCCTTTCCCGCATCTCGTTTGATGATCCCGAGCAACGTCCGAATTGTCGTTGATTTCCCTGCACCGTTCGGACCGATGAAGCCAATCACTTCACCTCGTTGAACCGAGAACGTGACGTCGGATAAAGCTTGAAATTTCGAGAATTTCTTTTTAACTCCTTTTAGTTCAATAATCGGATTCATGTTTCTTCATTCCTCTCTTCATCTCTAAATTCAGACTTAAAACAAACTAAATCAACAATTGTAGTATTAAACTAAAACAATCAGTTTAAATAAAATACCAATTAATCTATTTTAGTTCATTTTATGTTTTTTATTTTTATCTGTAAAGATAATAATGTACTAAAATTAATTTGATAGTCCATTTCTAATCCATTACACTAGAGGGAGAAGTATTTTTTATAAGAGGTGAGACAAATGAATGGTTTTGAAAAACGAACGGAAGAAAAGAAAAAACAGATTCTCGATACAGCGTTTCGCTTAATGAATCAACAAGATGGTCATAAGACAATGACAGTCGATGAACTTGCCAAACAGGCAAATGTCGCCAAAACGACGATTTTCAAATACTTCGGTAATAAAGAGGCATTGGTCCAAGAAGTGTACAAACGGTTCATTACGGAGATGAGTACATCCGTAGAAGTCATCTTATCCAAAAATGAGTCTTTCGAAAAAACGCTTCTTGAAATCAGCTTCAATAAATTACGATTTCTGAAGGATCTCGATGAATCGTTTTATCTTGAGATGATGCAACAAATCACAACGAAACAGGATGATGGCTTGTCAGTATTAATGGAGAAATTCGCAAGTGATAGTCACGCGATGATGCTCGATTTATTTCACCGTGGTCGTAAGGAACAGAAGATCGACTTGAAGTATTCCGATGAATTTTTGCTACTCTATTTCCAAACACTTGCGGAAGGCCTGTCACATCCCCAGATTTACGAGCAACTCTTACCTTACACGTCGAATTTCTCAGAAGTAATCATCAAAGGAATTTCACCTCGATAAATACGGTTTGACTTGAGAGTGATAAAACCTAACTAGGAAACGACATCGCCTACGGTTTTTGAAAAAATGAATGACCTCAATTGAAAAGGCAGCAATGTTGCCTTTCTATATTTTGGTAAAATAAAGAAAATCCATCGGGGGTGTCTCATGAAACGTGGTCTAACATTAGCCGTTCTACTGATCCTCGTCGTTTGCATCATCGTTTTCGAACCGTTCCGTGGTGCGCCACCTAATCCCGAAGTCGAGGCAAAAGGAAAGGATGTTCCGACTGTCCAAGGATCTTATTGCTGGGATAGCTTACTCCGCAGTCAATGTGTCGATAAGACGTACCGTGACGGTCTTGACCTAGCAAAAGGGAAAACGCCAGTTACCGTCTCTGCTGGAGCACCCGTCCGTGTCGAATTATCTGGTGATCTTAAAAGCGTAAAACTATCACAATGGGATGATCAAAAACAGGAATCCCCTGTCGCTTTGAAAAAAGATCAGTTCAACGCCCCGACAGAACCTGGCCTCTATGCGTACGAACTAAACTCGCGCTGGGAACAAGGAGACGGACAATTCGGATTCTTACTGAAAGTGCAGTAAAAACAAATAACCCCCTTGATGTCATCGTACGTCAAGGGGGTTATTTCATCCTGCTTGGTGATAAAGTTGCAAAATTCCGAAGACGGTCAAGATGAGATAGCCTGTTCCGATGAACAGAAAGACTGGGCGAATCAATTGATCCTTCGGTTGACGCGTAATGCCTTCGAAGAAACAACTGATGATGAAACCGAGAACGAGGATTACGCTATACATGGAAAGGAAGATGACGAGAAGACCAACGAGACTCGGATTCGTCAACGAAGGTGCTAGACCACCGACTAATACGGCAAGCACAACTGTCCCCATTACGATTCCGATAAGTGGATGGATCGTATTTAGTCGACGGATCACATCATGACGTTTGACGAAACGCTCCACTAGAATCATCGCTGATTGACAGGTCAGTAAAAATAAGATTAAGAAATAGATTGCTTGCTCGACTGGACGGAACGTCGTGAAAAAGACAGCTCCGGTTAGAACAAGGAGTGGAGATATGAAAAAATCAAACGTTTCATTTCTTTCCCTCCTTTCGTACGACTTTCTTGAAAGTGAACGTGTGAGTATGACAATGTATCATACAACCTGTTACATCTTTTACCATTTAGTTCGCTTTTTCTAATTCTGATATCTATGTATCATTTTCAATAATTGTAAAAAATTGATAAAATTCTTTACGGTTTCATTCTGTATATGCTAGGATGAGACAAATCATATGAATTAAACGCGTCGAAGAGAACAGTACGTCATCTCGGCTTTTCCTAGAGAGCTCCGATTGGTGGAAAGGAGCATCAGCCATTGACCGAACCAAGCCTCTGAGCAGCACGGTGGAACCGAATCGGGGATATCGTGACGGGTGCTCCCGTTATCGAGCTCAGGTATTTGCCGTTTGAAAACGGTCGTACCGATGAAGGCGATACCGGTGACGGTCTCGCGAACAGGGGTGGCACCACGACACGCACAGTCTCGTCCCCAAGACCAACGTCTTGGAGGTGGGATTTTTTTATTGGCTTAAAAAACAGTAAAAAGGAGTGTGTCATATGTCGAATTGGAAATACCCTGGATTGCTATTACTTGGTGTTGGTGTCTCGAACATCGGCGCTTGGGTCTACTTCATCGCCTTGAATTTAATTGTCCTTGAACGAACGGGATCAGCGTTCGCCGTCTCCGTTCTCTATATTCTGTTGCCGATCTCCGCGCTGTTGACGAGCCTCTGGTCCGGTAGTGTCGTCGATCGGATCAATCAGCGCCGCTTGCTCGTCATGCTTGACGTCTCGCGTGCCGGGCTCGTCTTTTCACTGACACTGATCGATTCGTTGTATGTCCTCTATGCCCTTGTCTTTATCCTGAACATCGGCAACACGCTGTTCGAGACATCGTCATTGATCTACATGACGAAGCTCGTCCCGGAGACGAGTCGCCAACGGTTCAATGCGTTGAAAAACTTTATTCAGTCGGCAGGCTTTATTCTCGGACCGTCGATTGCTGGATTTTTATTTTTAATCGGTTCTCCGGAGACGGCAATCATCCTGAATGCAGGAGCGTTGTTGTGTTCTGCTGCCTTACTATTCGTCTTGCCCGACGTCCGCCAGGCAGAGACTCCAGCGACGTCCTTCTCACTCCAAGTGATTCTTGCGGACTGGAAAGAGACGCTTCAGTTTGCACGGACTCGGCGCTACGTCACGCTCGTCTACGCCTTCTATGCGCTGATGATCGTCCTGATGAGCGGACTCGATTCGCTCGAAGCCTCGTTTGCGACGATCGTGTTGCAACTGGATGAAAGCACGTATGGATTTCTCGTCAGTATCGCTGGAATCGGCATCATCTGTGGTTCTGCCATCAATGCGATCTTCACGCATCGCTTGTCGCTCCGCTTCTTGATTCAATTCGGAGCACTGATGACACCGATCGGTTATGTGATCTTTGCCACAGCGACGTCGTTCCTGACGGCAGCAATCGGCTTTTTCTTGCTGACGTTTGCCCTCGCGTTTGCGAACACCGGCTTCATGACGTTCGCTCAAACGCACATTCCGGTCGAATCGATGGGACGATTCCTCAGTAGCATCCACGTCGTGCAGTCAGCTGGTGTCATTCTCTTGACGGCGTTGATTGGTTTCTATGCGGAGACCTCGATCCGCTTGACGTATACCGTCGCTGCAGTCAGCTTCCTGTTCATCGGTGGATGGATCGTTTGGATCGTCCAGGATCGAACGAAACGGCATCATTTTACGACGGAAACGGACGAAACGATCCAGCTTTCGTCATGAGAAAGGAAGGTATTCATGAACCTGACCGCAAAACGAATTTTCCTCCGTCCGCTTGACGTGACCGATGCACACGTCTTATTCGAACAAACCCAGGATGAGACATTACGTTATTTGACTGGTACGACAGCAACGTTTTCGATTGAACAGATTGAACAGCACATTCTTTCGATTCAAGCTGATCCATCGCGCTTCGATTTCGCTATCTGTTTGAATTCCGGTGAAATAATTGGTGAATGTTCCATTTTAGACATTGAGGCAGAGTTGAAACAAGCGGGCTTTCGTATTTCGATGCGTGCCCTCCCCTGGACCGGTCAAGGATACGGGACAGAAGCGATCGCGTGTATCATCCGGTTTTGTTTCGAGGAACTTCGACTTCATCAACTTGAACTTGAAGTGTTTTCGCATAATGAGCGAGCCATCGCTTCGTATAAAAAAGTTGGCTTTGACATCGTAGAAACGATTCCTGATGCTGTATCCTATGAAGGGCGTTCGTTCGACGAAATCATCATGCGGAAATGTAGCCCACTCTATGCTTAAAAGAATTACTCCTGATGTAGCACCTCCTTCGTGAGGTGCTTTTTCTAATCTATTAAAAACGAACATACCTAATTAACAGATTTTTTAGTCAATTCACTATTATTTGTATATAATAGAAAAATAAAAAGAAATATATGGATATGTACATAAGTGATAAGGAGGTCACATTACACAATTTTCTTCAAATCAAACGAAAGCGAGGAATAGTACATGCTGAGATTCATCTGGAATTCCTGGTGGCGCAACAAAGAGCGATTCATCCTGCTACTTGTCGGTGTCCTGATCGTCAGTACCGGACTGAGTTACTTGATCGGTACGACGCAAGCCAATAACGGAACGGTCGTCGATGAACTGCAAAAACGCTGGGGATCGTCGTACGATATCGTCGTCCGTCCGGAAGGCAGCCGGAGCGTGACGGAAGACTTGAACCTGCTCGAACCGAACTATATGAGCGGACTCGACGGTGGGATTTCCCGCAAGCAGTACGAGACGATCAAGCAGATTGCTGATGTCGAAGTCGCAGCACCAATCGCGATGATTGGTTATACATCGACATCGAGTAGCGTCGGTACCCATACGATTCAAGAAGAAGGGATTTACCGCTTGAAAATCAAGGATTCTCAAAATACGGGACTCCAAAACGAATCTTATACCATGACAACGTTTCTTGCTGCTGGCTGGGAACCAATGGGTGATGCAACGCGCACAGGCGTCTCCCCTTTAAAACTTGGTGAACAACCCCTCTATGACTACGGCTCAGAAGTCATGATTGCCGGAATCGATCCTGCTGCTGAAGACCAGCTCGTCGGTTTGAAAAAAGCGACCACTACCGGAACGTATAGCCGTTTCTTCAGCGAAACGGATCTTCCCGCTTCGTACGGTGATCAAGCGACGCAGATTCCGATTCTATTGAACTCTCGCGAATACGTCGATGCGATGCGCACCTATACATATGAAAAGGTAGAGCTTCCGTTCACTGCAACAGGCGTTGCAGACATGGTCCAAAAGATTGAACAAAAAGGTGGGAAAACATACCTGAGTAAACTACCAGTAGAAGAGCCTACCTCCTATTCGATCACGACTCAAGACGTCCAAAAAAAGTTGGTGGACGGTATCCTTAAAAACACCTTATCAACAGGCGATGCGAACAATAGTGATTCACTGTCTTCCATTACTTTGAAACCTTCACCGGTTGAATACAAAACAATTAAAAGTCCGTACGGTTCCCGTTGGCCCTTTACCTACCAAGTTCAACCAAAAGAGGTCGCCAAGGAATCCTTACTCTTCAAGCGAAGCATGTATCGCGAAGCACGTGAATTCGAAGGTGGTTTTAAAGGATGGAAACAAGTCCATCTCAACTTTATCGGTGTCTTTAACCCACGGGAGCTCGCTGTTTCAAAGGATCCGTTGACTGAACTTCCAATGGAAACTTACTTCCCGGCAAAAGCACAGTGGGTCATGGATCAAAATGATCGTCCGGTCAATCCAGTCCGTGACGTCAAGCCCGCCAACGACTCCTATGACTTCCTGACGAAACCACCATCGATGCTGACGACACTCGATACTGCCTTTAAGTTACGCGGGGATAAAGCAATTTCTGCGATTCGCGTCAACGTCAAAGGGGTCGAGACGATGAACGCAACAAGTGAGAAAAAATTGCAAGCTGTCGCACAAGAAATCGAGGATAAGACGGGTCTGATCACGGACGTCACACTCGGTTCCTCCCCGCAACTCGCCTTGACGTATTTACCCGGTCTAAAAGGAGAATCGGCACTCGGTTGGGTCCAGCAACCGTGGATCAAACTCGGGTCGTCGATCGCGATTTTCCAAGAGGCGAAAGTCGGAATGAGTGGCATCATCGCGAGCGTCATCGCTGTCGCGCTCGTCTACGTCTTCAGTTCGAACATCATCTTGCTCTATGCTCGAAAAAAAGAATTCGCGATTTTACTCTCGCTCGGATGGCGTTCACGGCAGCTATCCAGACTCCTCTTCCTAGAAGCAACACTTCTTGGAACGCTGGTCGCACTCATCGCCTGGGTGATTCTTGGATCATTTTGGATAACAGCGGATCACCCGATTGCCCTCGGACGCATCATCTTGATCGGATTGTCCGGGCTTTTGATCTACTGGGGCGGTACGATTGTTCCGACGTTACTCATCAGACGCATTCAACCATTTGAAAGCATGCGCTCTGGCGAAGTCTCAAAAGGACGTCGTTTCGTCCGAGCACAAAGTGTTCTTGGAATGAGCATCAACCAACTCGCGACTTACTGGCAACGCACGCTTCTGTCCATCATCGCAATTGCCTTACCGACGAGCTTGTTCATCTTCTTCTTGTTCATCACGTTCCGACTGAAAGGCGTCTTATATGCGACCTGGCTTGGTGAATATGTCGCGCTCGAAGTCGGTACGATGCATTATGTCGCAATGGGCGTCGCCCTACTCATCGCTATCCTGACGACGACCGAGATCATGTGGCAAAACGTCAACGAACGAAAGAATCAACTCGCCGTCCTGAAGGCAACCGGTTGGCGGAACGGTCAAATCCGACTTCTCGTCTTAAGCGAGGGTGTGATGACTGGACTCTTCGCTGGAATCGTCGGTCTACTTGTTGCCTTAGCAATGATTGGCTTCGTCTATAATCAGTTCCCATCCAGTGAACTCGGTTTCTTAAGTCTTATGCTCCTGATTCCGGTAACGACTGGTGTGTTTGGTGCCTTGCTTCCTGCACAGCGTGCTGTGCGGATCACGCCGAATGCAGCCATCGGTGGCGTAAACGATAATCAACAATTGACCGAACGTCGCTTCAAATGGGCACTCGGTAGCATCGCTGCTACGCTCGTCATCGGAACGACGAGTTTATTCCTCCTCGCTGCACCTGAAACGAGAACGGCTCAAAAAGAAATAACGACACCAAAAGTACAAACGACCGGACAAAAATTAAAAAATCTCGCTCAAGATCCTGACGATAAGAAACATACTGCCGAAGACAACACGGCACTGGAGCAATTGATGAACGCAGGCGCTATTCAGACGTACCCGGGTGACCCGGCGGCGAAGAATTATGACTTCTCTGTTAAAAAGCTCGTTTCAACACCAAAAGAGTTAAAGCTCAAGGAGAAGTCAGGATATCGTTTCGTGACGATTCCAGTTTTCCTTCATAACCGGGATGAATTAGCTGCAGGTTCGTTTTCGTCGTATCGACCACAAACCTTCTCGTTGATTGCTCTTGACGGAAAAGAGTTTACTCCCGTCGATTATGTCAATCACGATAAAACGGCTTGGATAAATGCATTCAAATACATCAATTCGAAAAAATCATGGGTCGATCTTGTTTACCAAGTACCGGTTGACCAAAAGGTGTTCGTCTTGCTTGCAAAAGATGAGGCCGTCGAAAAAACGACGACCGTCAAGATCACGCTCGACGATATCAAAAAAGCGAATGCGTCAGCTACTACTCCTTCAACAGAGGAAACGGAAAAATTAAAAACATTGATGAGGCGAGGTGTCACGCAAACAACTCCCGGGAATCCGAAACATCAATCTGATCGTTTTCATGTCGAGGCATTGATTGACACACCAAAAGAACTGAATCTAAAGCAACGTGCTGGTTATCGTTTCGTGACGATCCCTGTCGTCATGCAAGATACAGGGGATGATATGGGAGGATTCATCACTTATCGTCCCAATCGGTATGCCTTGACAGACTTGCAAGGAACCGTTTATGAACCGATCGATTATGTGAATCGCAATGAGAAAGCCTGGAAAAACGGGTTTCAATATTTCGCACCGTACAAGTCACGAGTGGAGTTGGTTTATCAAGTACCCATCGATCAGAAGCGATTCGTTCTGTTCGCTTCTGATCCAGCTTTTCCCAAACCAACGACCGTCAAAATCGATCTGACAAAACAATCATTTAATCACTAGGAGGAATTTGACATGGGTCGTACCATCATTGAAAGGAATCGAGGTTTTGTCGATGCTTAAATTCATCTGGAATTCCTGGTGGCGCAACAAGGAGCGGTTCATTCTGCTCCTCGTCGGCGTCCTGATCGTCAGTACCGGACTAAGTTACTTAATCGGTACGACGCAAGCCAACAACGGAACGGTCGTCGATGAACTGCAAAAACGCTGGGGCTCATCGTACGATATCGTCGTTCGTCCGGAAGGCAGCCGGAGCGTGACAGAAGACTTGAACCTGCTCGAACCGAACTACATGAGTGGGCTCGATGGCGGGATCACCCGCAAACAATATGAGACGATCAAGCAGATTGCTGACGTCGAAGTCGCAGCACCGATTGCGATGATTGGGAACTACAATACGAATGCTGAAACGGATACCTATAATTTCAAAGAACCGGGCATTTACAAAATTTCGTTTACGGATATGCAAGATACCGGGCTAAAGAAAGAAACAGAATCTTATTCATTCTTTGCCGGAGCCGGTTGGTTCCCTCCTGAGAGTGACGGATTGAATCGAGATGTTTCACCGCAAGAATTAGGCGAGTTTCCTATCTACGGTTACGGGAGCGCAGTGATGCTTGCCGGGATTGATCCGGAAGCAGAAGCACAACTCGTTGGACTCGATCAGGCAACCAAAAAGGCTGCGCATAGTCGTTATTTCACGAAGGACGATGTCGTGAACGATTATGGTGACGGTGTTTGGGACATCCCATTGATCATGAACAGTCAGGAATACGTCAATGCTTCGCGGACCTATCGCTACGAGAAAGTCGATATCCCGCTCGTCAAAGATTCAATGGTTGAAACGGTGCGCAGTATCATGAAAAAAGGTGGCGAATCCTATCTCAAGACGCTTCCTGTTAAAGATACGAAGGAATACTATATTTCGACAGAGCAAGCATCAAAGCAACTTATTAAGAACATTCTCGAAGATAAGGTTCCGGAAAAAGCAAGTGGTAGCTTTGACTGGATGTTTTTAAAGCCATCGTCTGTCGAGTATCAAACGATTGCTAGTCCCTTTGCCAAACGTTGGCCGTTCACCTATCAAGTAACACCTCAAGAAGTCGATAAGGACGCCCTCATTTCGAAACGATCGATGTATCGAAAAGCTCGTCTCTTCGGTGACAACACGGGTAACCTTGATAAAGTACCGAAAATGCATTTGAACTACATTGGTGTCTTTGATCCGAAGAAATTGAACATCTCAAAAGACCCATTGACGGAACTGCCGATGGAGACCTATTTCCCGGCGAAAGCCCAATGGGTCATGGACAAGAATGAAAAACCGGTCAATCCAGTCCGAGAAGTCAAACCGACGAACGATCCGTATGACTTCTTGACGAAACCACCATCGATGCTGACGACGCTTGACGCCGCCTTTAAGTTACGTGGTGATAAAGCTATCTCTGCCATTCGTGTCAACGTCAAAGGTGTCGAGACGATGAACGCGACGAGTGAGAAAAAGTTGAAAGCTGTTGCTCAAGAGATCGAGGACAAGACCGGTCTGATCACCGATGTCACGCTCGGCTCCTCGCCACAGCTTGCGCTGACATACCTCCCTGGATTAAAAGGTGAATCGGCACTCGGTTGGATCCAGCAACCTTGGATCAAACTCGGTTCGTCGATGGCCATCTTCCAAGAAGCGAAAGTCGGCATGAGCGGCATCATCGCAAGTGTCATCGCTGTTGCGCTCGTGTATGTCTTTAGTTCAAATATCATTTTACTCTATGCCCGCAAGAAGGAATTCGCGATCTTACTGTCGCTCGGTTGGCGTCCACGTCAGCTCTCGAAGCTTCTGTTCCTAGAAGCAACGTTACTCGGTACACTCGTCGCCTTGATTTCTTGGACGATCCTCGGTTCGTTCTGGCTAACGACGGATCATCCGATTGCCTTATCACGGATCATCTTGATTGGACTCGCCGGACTGTTGATTTACTGGGGCGGTACGCTCGTCCCGATGACGCTCATTCGCCGGATTCAACCATTCGAAAGTATGCGTTCTGGTGAAGTCTCAAAAGGACGTCGCTTCGTCCGGGCACAAAGTGTCCTTGGGATGAGCATCAACCAACTCGCAACCTACTGGCAACGGACGATCCTCTCGACAATCGCAATCGCCTTGCCGACGAGTCTGTTCATTTTCTTCCTGTTCATCACCTTCCGACTGAAAGGTGTCTTGTATGCGACATGGCTCGGCGAATACGTTGCACTCGAAGTCGGCACGATGCATTATGTTGCGATGGGTGTCGCTTTACTTATCGCTATCCTGACGACGACGGAGATCATGTGGCAAAACGTCAACGAACGAAAGAGTCAGCTTGCCGTCTTGAAGGCAACTGGTTGGCGGAACGGTCAAATCCGGACGCTCGTCTTAAGTGAAGGATTGATGACCGGACTGTTCGCTGGAATCATCGGCTTACTGATCGCTCTTGCGATGATCGGCTTCGTCTATAACCAGTTCCCAACAGGTGAGCTCGGCTTCTTGAGTGTTATGTTGTTGATTCCTGCCATCACGGGAGTTCTCGGTGCCCTCTTACCCGCTCAACGCGCCGTCAGCATTACACCAAATGCTGCGATTGGAAGTGTCGCAACGAATACGAAAGCGACGGAACGACGTTTCCGACTCGCCTTATCCGCAGTTGGTGGTGCCCTTGTCGTTGGTGTCGCTTCCTTATTCTTCTTTGCTACGACAGAAGAAGGACCTGCGTCCACGAAACCGGTACAAACAGTTGCACCAACGGTCAAGACGACAGGAACGAAATTGGCAGATGTAAAAGACAAGAAAAAGAAAGCGTCCTCTACGAAAAAAGTCAATTCGAGCAAGCTCGATCAACTAATGAATCGTGGAGTCGTTCAAACCTATCCGGGAGATCCTAAAACAAAAAGCAATATTTTCCATGTTGATAAACTTCTCCTATCACCTCCAAAGGAGTTGAAATTACCAACTCTTGATGATGAACAATATGTTACCGTTCCCGTCATCCTTGAGAACTACAAGGATAAAGACGCAAATGGCGGGTATGCTATTTATAAGCCAAATCTATTCACGTTAGAGGATACAAGCGGTAATGTATACGAAGCTGTCGATTATGAGAACCGGAACCCAGACGCTTGGAAGGACGGCTATCGCTATTTCCCACCTTCCGCTTCTCGCGTCGATCTTGTGTTCCGTGTTCCAAGTGATAAAAATACGTATGTTCTTCTCGCGACAAGCGAAGCCATTGCGAAGCCGACGACCGTCAAAATCGAAGTCGATGCTGTAGATGTTACATCAACCACCGTGAAGACCGGACAAAAGAAACAGTCAAAGAAAACGAATACAGACGCCATCGAAGAACTGATGAATAAAGGTGGTCTTCAGACTTATGCTGGTGATAAAAATTTAATGAAAGAACGTGGATTCATGGTCAGTTCGGCGAAACGTGTTCCACTTAAGAATCTTCCGAAAGATAAACAAGCCGTATCTGTCAGACTTGAGATGCAGGTAAAGGGTGAAGATTCAGCTGACTCTTATATCGACTATAAACCCTCTTCTTTCCCATTGATTGATCGTCACAAGAAAAGCTACACGCCTGAAGAAACGATTAACCTAAACAAAAAAGCCTATTCAGAAAGCTTAGGTTACTACGCTCCTTTACACTCAAAAATTGATGTCATCTACATCGTACCGAAAAATGAAAACACCTTCGTCATGAACGTAAAAACAGGATTTACCGGTTTTCTCTACACCGTTAAAATCAAATTATGATTGATGCTTCTATCTATTGGATCACTGACTGTCGTATGACGGTCAGTGATTTTTTGTTTATGCTGACAAATGATTTTTACTGAAATCGTTTGTTACACGACCATTTTTGTTAAGATGATAGACAGGAAAAGATTTGGAAATGAAAATACGTAAACGAGGATTAACCATGACATATTTCATGTATTTATTTTGTTTGATCGTCTGGGGACTGAACTTCATTGCTGTCAAAATCCAAGGAACACCTGTCGCCTTGGAAGTATCCCTGACCTATCGATTAGCGATGACCGCTGTTCTTTTCATCCTATTCGCGTTATTCATTAAACGAACGAACAAACCTAGCGCGACGGATATGCCTTTCATCGTCGTATTCGGTGTCTGTAACTTCGCTCTGAGTTACTTATGTCTTTATTACGCGACGATCTTAAGTTCTGCCGCCATCGTGACATTGATTTTCTCACTCAAGGTCATTCTGACACCAATCGCTCTGCGCTTGTTTTTAAAAGAGACCCTCCATGCGCGCGTTTGGATTGGCGGATGTTTTGGTATCATCGGCGTCGGTGTCCTGATTGTTCCGAGTCTAGGTAGCATCCATGGACTGACCGATTTGAAAGGTGTCTTGATTGCTCTAGTCGGCACGCTATTGACGTCAGTAGGTGACGCCAATTCAGCGCGTAATGCCAAGCAACGAATCAACCCGGTTCATGCCAACGCGATCGGATTTACTGTCGCGAGTCTACTGATGGGCGCCATCGTCTGGTTCCAAGGAACACCGCTTACGCTCCCGACAACCGTCACCTATCTTTCTGCCTTACTCTATTTAACCGTGATCGCATCGTTTCTTGCCTGGCTGTTTTATTTAAAACTCGTCGAACGGATCGGTGGTGCGAAGAGCGGCTATATGGTAGCACTATTTCCGCTAATTGGCGGTGTTGCTTCAGTATTGATCGGTGAATCGACGCTATCTCTTCCTTTAATCATCGGGTGTCTATTTAGTTGCATCGGGGCTTCGATTGCTCTAGGGATTCGTCCGTTTCGGCAACGAAATAAAGTATTCAGCTAATGTCAATTCATGAACCGGAGTGATGAACGTGTCTTCTCAAATCAGATGTACGTATGATTTTTTAAATTCACCGAACGCTATTTCAAATGCTTCAGCAAAGGATATCCCCACGATTCTGTCGATTGAAGCGAATGTCAAAATCATCATTGATCATGCACTATATCTCGAAACATCGTTATCCATCTTCGAGTTTTATAAATCGTTGTATCGGTGGAAAAGATTGGTGACGCCTTCATTCATTCCTGCCTTTTATTATTATTCGGTGGAGTTTGACCATGATGAAGAAGGGGCAATCGTATCGATGGTCCCCTCCACGAATCAAGGAAATATTCAATCGATTTGGGGCGATGAACGGATGAACACTGTTTTTCCTCTCGACACCTTAGTGACATGCTTGTCTGATTTAGAAAGGCAACTTCGATTCGATCTTGAAGCGTACTTCGACATTCAGCTGGATGTCTTCATCCGTCACATTCCCTATTCGTCACCAAAACTTTAATAGAATGAGGAGACTTCTATATGCTTGATTTATCTCAGTTCCAGATCGAGCTTAATATCAGGAAGCCAACACCCTATTTTCAGTCAACACCAGAACGCCGTATCCGCTTTTTAATGGAAGACCTAAATGCTTCGCAGTTAAAAGAAATTCTTCAGACGATTTTTCAAGAAGACAGATCCATCCATCTTCTATTCGTCGCTGCGTACATTCATCGTTTTCGTCGTTATTCAGCAAAGGCACGAGTAGGCTCGTCGATCACGATTCGAAACTGGAAAGAGTATATCGTGGAAGATGAAGTAGCTCATAAAGGTGTCGTCTATGCACATGTGAAAGATATAGAGCTCAATGAAATCATTTCCTATTGCACAAAAGTCTATCGAGGGCACACATCAGCTTACATCGTCTTTCATGACTCGGATTTCCTTTTGTATGTGTCGACGGATGTAGTGGATGTTATTGGCGATGCGACTGCGATTAAGTCACTCAAGGAAACATACGCGGAACTTTACAATAGCTTTCACGACAAGTACGTCGAGTAATATTCATAATAAACCTAGATATGTAAACATAAGTATTAATAATTAATTTTTTTGAATATTAAGGTTCATATATTGAATAAATGGAATACTTAATTATGTTTTTAGCAGGAACTATTATCTATCCGGTATTTGAAAGATAATTAGGGTATTATATAACTAATACAAGTATTTTATTTACCACTTTCCAACATCAGTGATGCCTCGTTCATCTAAGAGAGGAAAGGAATTTTCCCATGATTTTCATTACGGACTTTTCTTCACCGATCGGGCAGCTCGTCAGCCAACGTATGCGCACGGAAGAACAGCCTTTTTGCATCGGGGTATCCGATCCACAAGCCGCTTCCGAATTATATGGAGAGCATTTTGACTTTCGTCGATTCGATGTCCAAGATGCCTCGACGTTCGTAGAGGCACTCGCAGGATGCGATCAAATCTTTCTCGAATTTCCTGCAAACGCGGACTTGGAGACATTCGAATATTTTATTCATTATCTCAGACAGACTGCCCTGCAACACATCGTCTACCTCTCAGCCAAAGACGCTCTATCCCTCCCATTCACGCCACATCATCGTATTGAAGTCGTCATTCGCCAAATCGACATTCCCTACACGATCATTCGTCCTAGCTACTACATGCAGCATTTAAACATGTTCATGCGAGATATGTTACGAGATCATGCACACCTCTTCGCACCGGCAGGAATTGGTAAGACGTGCATGATTGATGCCCGTGACGTAGCGACCGTCGTAATGACGTGTCTTGAAAACCCAGCCACTCACTTCAATAAAATCTATACGATCAGCGGTGAAGCGGCTTACAATTTTTACGAAGTCGCCCGGCTTCTCGGAGAAGAACTTGAAACAGAGATCATGTATACGAACCCGTCGATTGATTTTTTCCGGTCCTTTATGATGCAACATGGATTGTCTTACGAAGAAACCAATGAAATCATCAAACTTCATGTGCCGATCTTATTAGGTCTAGCGGATGAGACGGATAACCACTTTCTAGAACTAATTGGTGAACGACCGATCACCCTTCGGCAATATATAAAAGACCACCTATCCGATTGGGTAAATGAAGAGGAGGGCAAAGCATATGATTACTCATGAACGAGCACTGTTCGTTCATCAATGCATCGTCGATTATTATCACCGGCTCGGCATTCATTGTCAGGTGACGATATTCACAGAGTACCCATTGCAATTGTTGCTCGACTTCGACTCTCGAAGAGATGAACTGATTACGCCTCAACGGCGAAGCCTCTCCTGTCGGTACATTCGCGCACACCTCATTTCTGCTTTGATCACATTCGATGATTCCTACACGCATGTTTACATGACGAAAGCGCCCTTTTCCTCCATGACGCGATATTGTCTCTTGATTGTCTGAAATCATCATCAGTCAAAAATGAAAGGAGATGCGATCGTGCGGTTGAAACGTGCTACGGAACATGGCTTACTGACATTACTTTTTTTGGCACACACCTCAAAATCGATGACACGAAGAGGAGAATACGTAAAGACGAGAGATATTTCGCTTCAATGTAACATCTCGTACGAGCATCTTACGAAGATCATTTCAATTTTAGGAAGAGCAGGTCTTTTACGAACCCATGCTGGACGAGAAGGTGGTGTTCAACTCCTTCCATTGAGTCATACTGTCCGGGTCGGAGAAGTCGTCGCATTATTCGAACGTCCGCTTTTCCCGGGAACGCGTTATCAGGTACGTGCATTAGATCAACTATTAGATGTTGCACTGATTTCGTTCTTTAATACGCTCAATCAAGTTACGATAAAGCAATTAGCGGACGATTTACCACCTCACTTTTTCTTAGACATATCATGATTTACTTCTCATCAAACAGCAGTTCAGTCAAGTGTACAGGAAGGACGTTACACATGACGATTTTAGTAACAGGATTCACAGGAAACGTCGGACTAGCCGTCGGTCATGCAATGATGAAGCGACATATTCCCTTTCATGCGGCTGTCATCGATCCAGCAGCTGCTTCAGAGAAATTCGGCAATGCTTTTCACTATCGTCACCTGGACTACGCCGATATCTCAACGTTTTCACAAGCGTTAAAAGGCGTCGATCAACTCTTTTTGATGTATCCGTCCCAAGTATCAACACGACAGTTCCATCTCTTTCTGCGCTATTTGCGCTTCACCTCAGTCCGGCACATTGTTTATCTCTCGTTCAAGGATGTTCCAGTCTTTCCGCTGACACCTCACCATACGATCGAAAAAATCATTCAAGAGACCGGTATCCCGTTTACGATCATCCGTCCCGGATACTACATGCAAAATTTGAATCTCTTCATGCGTGATGACATCCGTTTTCACGAGCAGATCGTTACGCCCGCTGGTCTTGGGAAGACAAGCATGATCGACATCCGGGATATCGCGACGTTCGTCATCCATTGCCTCGAACATCCTGCTCCCCATTTCAATCGTGTCTATACGTTGCATGGCGAGGAAGTTTTCGGTTTCCATGAGATTGCAAGTCTGATGACGCTACTCTTAGGAAAGTCGATTCGTTACACGAACCCTTCGATTCCATTCTTCCAAATGAAGATGGTCCAAAAAGGATATCCGAAAAGCTACGTCAATGAAGTCATCATGTTACACCTCCCGATTAGTCTCGGACTCACGAAACGAACGAATCGTCAATTCCGCGAAGTGACTGGCACCGAGCCGATTCCCCTAAGTCAATATATTCTCGATTATCAAGCCCACTGGGAGAAGCATTGATTCCTCTATTCTTCGTAAAAGGAAAATGACTTCCTCAAAAGACGCTGATTGTTTCGTCATATGTTCCATTCTGAAGAACCATAGCTAGTTTCACTTCATTTAGGTTCCTCGCAAAATCGATATTACGCTCTTTAAGCGCTAAGAAGTCGTCTAAAAAAAGTATAGGAGTTCAAATAACTACTTTCTTAACCTCTATTCTTTCATTGCACCTAGTCGTCTCAAAGAGACACGTGTGCCTCATTCATAATCCCTTCATCCATTTGAAGGGATTTGATAGTTTATTGTGGAAAATGATTCTATATGAAGATTCTTCTGCATGATATATGACTTGATTGATTTTAATTACCGATTTAACACTATTATTTATTCAATAAAGGAGGAGCTGGTATCCTTAAATTCATTTTGATTGGCTCACTACTTGCCGTGGTTGCTTTTTTTATCTATTTTGAGCCATTCCGTATTGAACCCTACGACCCCGACGTCGAAGTAAACGGTAAAGCGATTCCAACTGTCCAAGGTTCTTATTGCTGGTCCAGTTTGTTCAGTGCACAATGTGCGGACATGATCTATGTCGATGCACTACACATGACTGAAAAAAGTAAACCCGTCATTGTCTCACCCTCTGAAAAGATTCATCTCTCGTTTGATCGTAAACCCGATACGTTCCAAGTCGTACGCTGGGATTCGAAAACGAAAAGTTCACAGGTTGCTTTAAAAAACGATATTCTTATCGCACCGTCTGCTCAAGGTACGTATACCTATGAGGTCGTTGCCGGATGGAATGAACACGGCGATGGTCTATCCGCCTTTTTGATTCAAGTCCGATGAAACCCACCCCACTCAAACAGGAGATGAATAACAATGCGTACAGGTTTTCGACTTTGGCTTCCCTTGCTCTCACTTGCCGTCTGTCTATTCAATGCCTTCGACTACGACGACAAAAATATCTTATTGTTTCTGACGAGCCCTGTCTTCTGGCTTCTTGAATCAAGATCCTTTCTTGGAACATGGCTAGATTCCTTCCATGTCCCGCTGTTCCTGATCTACATCCTGACCTTGATCAGTTGGTTCTTGATCGGCTTACTGATTGATGTCATTCTTTCTGTTTTGTTTAGAAGATCGTCTAGACGCATCCATGATTAACTGAGGAGGAAAATACATATGGGTCCAACCAATGACATGTGGGTGTGGGTATTATTCTATGCTTTCTTTTTCATCACACTTATCAGTGCAATTTTTGTCGCGATCAAGCATCCATCTTTGAGAAAAGCATCGATTCGAGCGATGTTAGCCATGCTTTTTCTGTGTGCATTATTCATTTGGAACTCCATGTACCGTCTTGACATTACAGAGTTCAGACATTTTTACGAAGGATTGACGACACTGCGACCGTGGGCATGGATGTGTGTCTTCTTATTCGCCTACACATTAAAGTGGTGGTATCTCGTATTTCTTCACACCCGTCGTCCGAGTCCCTCTTCCCATGAAATGCAGCACTGACTTACGTTTCCGAAAATCTTCGAAGGAGCTATCCGATATGAAATTACATCGATTCGCATCTGTCTTTTGTCTTTCGACCATCGTTTGGACGACAGCGGGTTGTACCATGATGGAAGAACAAGCAACACCGCGTGTAGCAAAAAAAAATGTCGCGTCATCTGAACAAGTGAACACTTCCTCCAAGATAGCAACGACCGACACCAAGAACCAACAAGCAATCGAATTAGAAAAGCAATCGGAGCGCGTCACGTTAGGTCAAACGAAAACGTACGACCTTTCTTCCTTATTAAGCAAACACCGTGTCTCGATCGATCCACAGTATGCTTATCAAAACCAGATGTTTTACTTGGATCTACAAGAAAATAAGAGCACCATTTATACATACGATACGAAACGACAGCACAACAAAATCGTCCATGCGACGAAGCATGCAATCCCGATGATGACGGGTACAGGTGAATTTTTACTATGGGTCGAAACGGAACAACCGACGAAAACAGGTGTAAAATGGTCGATTCGTCAATTGAAGATTACGACGAATCAGGTGACGACGCTCGATGTCGGTGAAAGTCGCTTCGATACGTCCCCTCCGAGAATCGATGTTACGTCAACTCGGGTTTCCTGGATCACGCAAGAAGCGACTGCACAAAAAACGGTCTCCACGATAAAAACGTATTCCTTAAAAACCGGAAAGATCACACCACTCCAGTCCTTCATCTTAAAAACAGGAAAGGTACGAGACGGTCTATTCACATACGAGCACCGCGATAGCGATGACGGCGTGACCTTATACACGTCTCACTTTAACAACGGAAAGAACGTCCGTGTGCTTGAGACGCTGGATGGTGCCTACAAAAAAGAGATATCCGGATTAATTGATTTCAGTCGCAGCGGTACCTATCTCGCTCTTGGAACAGAAGGCGACGCCATATTCCAACCCATCGGATTGGACGAACAGACGCTGAACTATTCCGCTTCCAGTGCCCAGACGACGATCGACGGCATTCAGTTCCTCTCAAATACACAAGTCATCTTCCGCGAAGGCATCCATCAGTTGATGTATGCGAACTTAAAAGCGAAGACCGTCGCTCCTCTGACTAACTTTGAAGAGTTGGTTTCCATTCCTCTTTACCATGACGGTGTACTGGCGTACATCATCACGAATGGAACGAAAACGACGTACCATCTTGTAAACTTGAAAGCTTCAAATTACTAGACACGACAGTAAAAAAGCTTTTAAATCGTTTAAATCAAAAAATAAAAAACGATAACAAACTAAATGTAAGCCTAGATCAACTCAATTGGGAGAACTAGGCTTATTTTTAAGTTCTATATTTTAATAGTAGCTATTTTTAAAATCCGAACGACATTAGAACATTACGTTAAATATAAATCCAATATATCCGATACTTATTTGAAAGCTATTTAAACATAAGGGAGGAAAAATCTTTGCGTACAACTATAAGTTATCCCTTCCTTCTGTCCATCGGAATTGGTTTATTGTTTTGGTATGGGAACCATTTTTTTGAAGGATCTGAATGGATGCGATTGGTTCTATTAAACACGGTCCAGTTGTTCGTCGGTATTTTAAGTACGAGTTGGATCATAAAAAGTTATCTCAAGAATGAATCCGCTAGACGTTTTTGGATGTTTTTAGGTCTTGGAACAAGTTTTTCTGCCCTTGGCACACTTGTTTGGATCATCTTACTTGTTACGAATCATGTCATAAATACACCGGACTTATCATCTTTAACTTGGGTCTGCTCTTACTTTTTTTACTTTGCTGCCCTGTTAAATCAACTTATGAATCAAACGAGAAAATTTTCAAACTCGGCATTCTTCTTTAATACAATGATTTATATGATAGCCGCGACTTCAATTAGTTATCATTACCTGCTTTATCCGCTTTATCAGATTAATCAGCAGTCTTTGTGGTACATCGCCCACACGTTTCTTTTCCAAATTGCCGATTTAGGAATTCTTTTTTTTATCATCACGCTTTATTATTTAATTCTATTCAACAAACGAAATGCATATTTGACTTATCTCATCATCGGTTTATTTTTACAAGTCATCGGAGATATCACTTTTGCACAATTTACAATTAAGAATAGCTATATATCAGGTGGCAGTGTCGATTTGATTTGGACTATCGCATTACTATTTATCGGTTACACCGCTCGATATCATGAAAAAGAGCCTAGACAAGGAAATATGATTGATCCATTTGCTCTTAATGTCTCAACTAAAAAAGAATTTATCTTTCCTTATTCGAGCATCTTGATCCTCTCCATCCTAATGATGCAAAGTTATGCCTGGAATTTAAATGCCTTAAGTACAGGATGGATCATGATTTTTTTTCTTATCATCATTAGACAAGCTTTTACTGTCATGAAAAATAGTGAATTATTAGCTGAATTAAACCAAATCGCATATATCGATCCATTAACGAGCTTAGGTAATCGTGCATCATTTTTACAAGACACCAAAAATAGCCTCAAAGATGAACACGCACCGCTTGCCTTCATATTGCTTCAAGTAGAACGAGTGCGGATGTACACAGATATTTTCGGGCATCATGTTGGAGAACAGATCATGAAAGAAGTATCTTTCCGCTTAAAACATGTACTGAAAGAGAATTTTAAAATGTATCGGTACAGTGAAGATGAGTTTATGATTGTGCTTCTGAAAACAGAGAGATCTAATATCACTGTTGTGAATGAAAAGATACTTATTCATCTTGCAGCTCCTATCCGTTTGAAGGAGCTAGAATTGAATATTGTAGCGCATGGTGGTGTCAGTGTATTTCCTGACCAAAGTTTGACGATCGAAGAAATACAGGCTCATACAGCTGAAGCTCTTTATCAAGCTAAACAGAATGGAAATTACGCATTTGTTTCCTATGGAACTGAACTTCAATCCAACTTAGTACGAAAGCTTGAAATTGAATCTTATTTACGAAATGCGATACGTGAGCATCAATTGAGCGTCTACTATCAACCTAAAGTCAATCTTCGTTCTGGGAGAATCGTTGGTATGGAAGCATTGCTCCGTTGGCATCATCCAAAGTTAGGGTGGATTTCACCAGCTGAGTTCATCCCAATCGCTGAAGAAGCAGGTCTGATCAATGAAATCGGAGAGTGGGTCCTATTCACTGCGACTTACCAAAGTAAACAACTTCAGCTTTTAGGATTTGAACCCTTACTTCTATCGGTCAACGTTTCTGTTCTTCAATTTCAGAGTCCAAACTTCTGCCGGCGTGTCATCGAGATTCTCGAGGAGACATCTCTTGACTCGCAGTGGCTCGAACTTGAGATTACAGAGAGCATTGTTCAAAACATCAAAGAGAGCGTTTCGATTTTGCAATGTTTGAAGACCTCGCAGATTAAAACATCCATCGATGACTTTGGAACAGGGTATTCGTCTTTGAATGTACTCGAGCAACTTCCGATTGATACATTGAAAATCGATAAGTCATTTATCGATCGCCTGCTTTCTAATCAAAAATCGCCTATGGTCAAGACGATCATCGAGCTCGGCTTGAATCTTAATTTAACCGTCGTAGCGGAAGGAATCGAAACGATTGAACAAAAAGAGGTTCTTACTTCTTACGGATGTACGATCGGTCAAGGTTACTTATTCTCTCGTCCAATCGATTTTGACGCATTTGTTACATTGCTTCAAACACAAGATGTTTTGAAGACCACATCTCTCTAAAAATTTTAAAGTGCATGCCGTAGATGACGTTTGATCATTTATGTCATGCACTTTATGATGGCGACTTATTTTTCTATCTTGATCTTAAGGAATAATTTTAAGATGCTCTGCTGATAAACCAGTATAGACCTGTTTTATAAACAAATTCTTTTCAAAAAATAAGCTCATTGTATACTAAGTGAATATGATAAGAAGGAGTATAAGAATAGCATGTTTAAACAACCTAAAAGCTTTATCCTCATCATTCTACTTTATGCTTTAGGCTATTATGGATGGATTGTCACTTTTTCTGATTCTCAATTTCTTGAAGCACTAGGGGGAAATATTTTTTCAATTGCAGGATTGTTGATCGCCCTTCTCTACTTGAGGATTGCTATCAAATGGGCTGATTCAAATGATCGTAAGTTCTGGTTACTTATCACTTTCGGCACCTTTTGTTATTTAATCGCCGAATTGATTTGGTTTTTCACAGAAAATATTTTTCACAAAAACGTGGCGTTTCCAGGATGGCCAGACGTGTTTTACATTCTACAAGTTATCTTCCTGCTTTACGCTCTGATTTACAAAATTTTGAAGGATGCAGCTATACAGCAACGCATTTCATTTTTATTCGATGTCATGATTATTTTAGTCGTTGCGAGTACCTTCTCTTGGCACTTTTTAATCGAGCCTATTTTGGATACGAGTGCGGCAACCATGAATGCTCTCATTGTCTCCCTAATCTACCCTTTAGGAGACTTGGGCATGTTAGTCGCCGCTTCCTTTTTATTCTTTAACCTTACGAGTAAGGATAAAAGTTTATCTATGTATCTCATTATCGCAGCCGTCACGATACAAGCAATCGCTGACTCTGTTTACTTGTATTTGATTGCTCAAGACACATACATCTCAGGTAGTTTAATTGATCCTCTGTTCATTATAGCAATGATCGTTTTAGCTTTTTCAGGTCTTCAACATCAGCCAAATACTATAAGTACAACGTTAACGACTCATCACGAAAAGTTAAATATTTTTCAAATGCTCACGCCTTATGGGGGAGTCTTGATTCTGTTCGTCTTCATGGGATTTCACTCGCGTAGTTTCGATATCGTGACAGTAGGTTCAGGACTTTCCATTTTACTCGTCATTACCCGGCAAGTCTTAATTATTATCGAGAATCATAAATTAGTCCGTCGCTACTACGATCAAGCACAAACGCTTGAATTAAGTGAAGAACGGTATAAATCCTTGTTCGAATATCATCCAGATCCAGTGTACTCAACTGACCTTAAAGGTCAATTTGATAGTGCGAATACTGCCTGTAGCGATCTTCTCGGCGTCTCTAAGACCGACTTGATGGGTCAAAATAGCCTTCGCTATGTCAAAGATACACATCGGATGACGGTCGCAGAAGAACTAAAGGAAGTATTTAAAGGTATGCCCCGAAGTTATGAGACCGTTGTTGAAAATGCATTCGGTTCCAGTATGTATATGAACATCACCAATGTTCCAATCATCGTCCAAAACGAAATTGTTGGAATCTTCGGTATCGGTAAGGATGTGACTGAAATAAAGCGAAATGAACAACGTATTCAATACCTTGCCTATCATGATGCGTTGACAGGATTATTCAATCGCCTTGCGTTCGAAGAACGCCTGTTAAAGCTCATTAAAAGTGATTCTTTTCATCCTCCATCAAATGTGTCTTTATTTTTCATGGACTTAAATCAATTCAAAGCAGTCAACGATACTCTGGGACACGATGTCGGTGACCAATTATTGAAAGCGGTCGCTAGAAGACTACAATCATTCGATGCGGATTTTGACATGATGGCACGGCAAGGCGGTGATGAATTTACATTACTTTTAAAGAATGTTAAATCATACGAACAACTTCATCGTATTGCAAATCAGTTGTTGAGCACGTTACAAGCACCTTATGAGATTGCCAATCATATGATTTCTTGTCCGCCAAGCATCGGTATCTCCTGCTATCCGACGGATGCCTCGAGTATGCTCGAGATGCTACAGCACGCGGATCTCGCCATGTATCGCGCAAAAGACATTCCCTCAGGAAGCTACGTTCTTTATAATGAACTTCAACATATGCCGAGTTAAAAAAACTTATTTGTCTTGGATATAGACTCTTTAGAATATGAAACCAGCACCTGATTATTTATCAGATGCTGGTTTTTATTAATTGATATTATATTTAATAAAAATAGTGGTTCGCTAATTCATCTTAAAATGTAAGAAGAATACAGTTATGAATGTAAACATTCGTCAATTGTCTCATCAGGAAAATCCTCCGATGAATTTTTTGCTAGTGGCAGAACCCTCATATAAGATAGTCAAACGTCTAGATTTCGAATAATCGGTGTCGATACGAACTACTTCTTGAGGCACTACAAAAAGGAAATCATTGAAAACGGAATCCGGTGCACGGATATGATCCGATTATCTCAAAACCTATGAAAATTCAGCATCCTTTTTTGAAAAGCATGATCTTATCGTTTGTACCAGAATCCATCTATAAAACTCCATTCAAACTCTTTGAACAATCATGATTGATGCCTTGATAAACGATTCACCTCAAATAATATTGCAAAAAATGTATTCATACCCCATAATATGAACATACGTTCTTATTATAGGGAGGTTCATCATGCAGCACCTTCAAAAAGAAATGACTCATCCGGTATCGTTACCCACTATGAATCCGCTTATTTGTCTCTCCATCGATTCATCCATTATTCTTCACAATGATACTTCCGTTACTATGACTTATAAAATGGACGTCATGTTATTCATCGCTTTACGGGAAAGATTATCCTTAAAACTGCTTCCTCCCCATCATTCCGGTGGCATTACAGAACTTGTCTACATAGAAGAAGTCGACTTCGAGAGTCGACAGTTGACGCTATTTCATGTGAACGATTCGTCATTGTCCTATCATCGCTACGTCGAAAACGATTACTTACTCTCCGAACAGCCTCAACTATTACTTAGCATAATGTGAGTTGAAACAAAATGATGACGTCAAAAAAGGTTGAATCCATTTCGATGTGTGAAGGGATTCAACCTTTTTTCGTGCTTCTCGGCAACAATGCTATTCCATTTAACGATACGAACGTTCAATCACAAAGTTTGTCTTATCCCCACGGAAGTAGGATCGTGAATACTCAATGATCTGACCTTCCTGATCCTCTGTCACCGTCTCGATATAAAAACACGGCGCATTGACCGGACATTTCAGATGACTACTGATGGCTTCATCCGCTAAGACGATTTCGAGTGACTCCGTCGTTTTCGCCACTTGGATATCGAAGACCTTCGATAGCGTATCAAACAACGAATGTTCTGCTTGTTCCTTCGTAATTCCTGGAGCAATCGACCAGGGGATGAATGAGATCTCATATTGTGTCGGTTCACCGTCGGCATGACGAATCCGTTCAATCTTCTGGATGGGCGCTTGCTCTTCTACAGGAAAGACTTCCGTTAGGACGTCGGTCGCAGAGACGACGGATAATTGAATCAACGACACCTCGCCCCGCTTACCTTGCACCGCTAACTGAGCGGCGTAATTGTTCGGTGTATGCGACAAGGTCTGCCGAACTTTTTTACCGGCGACGAACGTCCCACGTCCTTGCTGTCGAATCAGATACCCTTCAAGCGTCAACTGGTTCAATGCCCCCCGAACGGTCGTCCGACTAACATCGAACTCTTCACAAAGTACATACTCCGTCGGGAATTTTTTCCCTTCTTCGTAATAGCCTCTCTTGATTCGCGACAGTAACTCTTCCTTGATTGCCGTCTGTAACGTCGATTGCGACATACCCCCACCTCTTCCTCTAATCCTTTGTGCCTTTATTGTGATACAGACATCATACAAATGCAAATACAAATCATAATTTGTTTTATTTGTATTTTTATATTGCTCTAAGTTGTATTATTTGTTACATTTGTTACAACAAAAAGAAATCGCTTTCATAAGGAGGAATTCACAACATGCCACTCAAGGTCGTCATCATCGGTGGAGGCTCCAGCTATACACCGGAAATCATCGAAGGATTCATTCTGCGTCACCACTCCTTTCCGGTCGATGAGGTCGTGCTCGTCGATATCGAAGACGGAAAAGAAAAGCTCGAAACCGTTGGGAAACTCGCACAACGGATGATTGACAAGTCTAACGTGAAGATCGCACTTCGTTGGACACTCGATCGAAGAGAAGCGCTCCGTGGAGCCGACTTCGTCTCGACGCAAATCCGAGTCGGTGGTCTTGCGGCCCGTGCGCTTGACGAGCGCATCCCACTGAAGCATGGCTTCATCGGTCAAGAGACGAATGGCGCTGGCGGTATGTTCAAGGCGTTTCGGACGATTCCCGTCTTACTAGAGCTCGCTGACGAGATGGCGGAACTCTGTCCCGAAGCCTGGTTAATTAATTTCACCAATCCTGCAGGGATCGTGACCGAAGCACTATTGAAACATTCCAAGCATCAGAAGGTGATTGGTGTCTGTAACATCCCGTTCAACATGCGGAACTCCGTTGCTGAAATCCTACATGCTCCCGTCGAGCACGTCTCGATCGAATTTATCGGGTTGAATCACTTCATCTTTGGTCGACAAGTCACGGTGAATGGTGTCGACCGCACAGAAGACGTTCTTTCCGCATTGCGTCAAGGGAACGACTACTCACCAGCGAATATCGTCGGACTCGGCTGGTCGGAGTCGTTCCTGAATTCAATTAAAATGTTGCCGAACCCGTACCATCAGTATTATTTCCAAACGCGTGACGTGCTCGCTAAAGATTTACAGGCTTACGAAGAGAATGGAACACGAGCCGAAGTCGTCCAAGAAGTCGAGCGCCGACTGTTCGAGCAATACCGAGACGTATCGCTCGATGTAAAACCGAAGGAGCTTGAGCAACGCGGTGGAGCCTACTACTCGGATGCAGCGTGTAACTTAATGGACTCGCTCTATAACGACCGTGGTGATATCCAAACCGTCAATACGCTGAATCAAGGAACGATCCGTGACTTACCGGAAGATGCGGTCATCGAGGTCAACGCCGTCATCACAAAAGCCGGACCGCGACCTCTGTCGATCGGTAGCTTACCACTCCACGTGCGTGGACTGATCACGAACTTAAAGACATTCGAGCAACTGACGATTCAAGCCGCCATCTCCGGGAAGTATGAGGATGCTTATCTCGCTGCCCTGATGAACCCATTGATCCAAGACGAAAAACGGATCGACGCTTTACTTGAAGAGCTGTTTCGCGCGCATCACCCGTACTTACCCCAATTCCAACTTAAGGAGGTTCTCTCATGAACAAGTTCATTGAAATCGCCGGACGGATCGGTTCCCAGCGCCATCTCGTCGCCATCCGTGACGGGTTCGTCTCCGTCATGCCGCTCATCATCGTCGGTTCGCTCGCGATCCTGATCAATAACTTCCCTGCCATCCAGCTCGGCAGCTGGTCGCTCGACTTCGTCGGCTCGATGAACAACGCTTTTGGTGAAGGCAGTTGGCAACGGCTCGGCGGAAACATCTGGAATGCCTCCTTCGCGATCCTCGGCTTACTAGTCGCTTTCTCGATTGCCTATAACTTGGCACGGTCCTACGATATCGACGGTCTTGCCGCTGGTATCCTGTCGATCGCATCTTACGTCATGCTTGTTCCGGTCACGAAAGACTGGGGACTTAGCTTTGCTTGGCTCGGCGCACAAGGTTTATTCGTCGCCATCATCGTCTCGCTCCTCGTGACGGAAGCGTTCCGCCTTCTCATCCATACGAAACTGACGATCCGGATGCCGGACGGTGTGCCCGGTGGTGTCACCCGATCGTTTCAAGCGTTGATTCCTTCGATGATCATCTTGACGGTCGTTGCTGCGATCCAGTTGTTCATTCAAATAAAACTCGAGCTCAGCATCTTCGAAGTCATCTTCAAGGCAATCCAGCAGCCGCTTCAAGGTTTCGGAGATTCGCTCGCTGCCGGTCTGATCATCGCTCTGTTGAACCATGTCCTCTGGTTCTTCGGATTACACGGCACGAACATCATCGGTTCGGTCATAGAGCCGATCTACCTGCCGCTGATCGAACAGAACTTAGCTGCATTTCAAGCTGGCGCCTCCGCCTATGACGTCCCGTACACGGTAACGAAACCGTTTCTCGATGCGTTCGTCTTCATGGGTGGCTCTGGTACGACATTGTCACTTCTACTCGCCATCTTCATCGTCGTAAGGAAACAACGTAATCATCCCTATCATCAAGTCGCTAAGCTATCCGCTCCAGCTGGTCTGTTCAACATCAACGAACCGGTCATCTTCGGCATGCCGATCGTGCTCAACCCGGTCATGTTGATTCCGTTCATCCTCGCACCGGTCGTCTTGACGGTCGTCTCATATGTTGCACTATCAACCGGAATGGTTCCAAAGACGGTCGCCATCGTACCATGGACGACACCACCGATCATCAGCGGGTATCTTGTCACCGGTGGCAGCATCCGCGGTGTCCTGCTTCAGGTGTTCAACTTGACGCTCGCGACGCTCATTTACATCCCGTTCGTCGTAGCAGGAGCTCGCGCCATGACTGCCGAAATCAATCGAAACAAAGACAGCATCCACGAAGGAGAGAAAATCAGTTGAAGACAGAATCAATCCAACAACTATCGTTCATGATCATCTTACATGCCGGAAATGCACGCTCGAGTGCTTTTGAGGCGATTGCTGCTGCCAAACGCAGTGACGAAGCACTTGTCCAAGCGAAACTCGAGGAAGCAGAGACTTCGTTTCTTGAGGCACACAAACTACAAACGGAACTTTTGCAAGAAGAAGCACGAGGAACGAGCAACGAGATGAGTGTCCTACTCGTCCACGCTCAAGATCATCTGATGACGGCGATGACGGTCAAGGAACTGGCGACCGAGATGATCGACATGATCACTAAAATCAATCGACTGGAGGAAGCGAAATGAATATCTTACTCGTCTGCTCAGCAGGCATGTCCACTTCAATCTTGGTAGAAAAAATGCGGACGGAAGCCGTAGCACGAGGGCTTGACGCAACGATCGAAGCAGTACCCGAATCGCGACTAAAGGAACATACGACGATGGACGTCATCTTGATCGGTCCGCAAGTCCGGTACCTCGAGAACAAAATCCGTTCAACAGTTAACGTGCCGGTTGCTGTGATTGACAACATGGCATACGGGTTGATGAAGGGCGATCAAGTGCTTGATCAAGCACTCTCGCTGACTGGCACGGCACATGCCTAAGACGCGTGTAATCGTCAATGCTGATGATTTCGGTTTGACGACGGGTATTAACCAAGGCATCATCGAGAGTCATCTTTACGGTCCCGTCAATTCGACGACGCTGATGATGAACGGACATGCGGTCGAAGAAGCTGTTCGACTTTCTCAGCAACACCCGGACCTGCATGTCGGCGTACATCTCGTGCTCTCTTGGGGAAAACCGCTCGCTTCGACAAGTCAGTCGTTAACGAAGGAGGACGGAACGTTCCGCTTCACGAGTCGCTTTTTGAAAGAAGAGCCACCGGATCCTAAAGACGTCTACCTAGAATGGAAAGCCCAGATTGAAGCTTTTCTTGCTACCGGGCTGTCGTTGCATCACTTAGACAGTCACCATCATATCCACGGCTGGTCCGCGATCGATTCCATCATCGTCGATCTCGCTAACGAATATCAAACGACGTTCCGTGCTGCGGGGAACGAGAAGCACCGGGATCTCTGGCTGACGAATCGCTTCGATGAGCGGTTTTATGGAGAGGGCGTTTCGTTTGCGACACTTGATTCAATCACACCCGGTTCATCCGTTGAGGTCATGGTGCACCCTGCCAACATGGATGCGTTACTTCCAAGCGTCACATCTTATGTGAATCAGCGACTCGTCGAGAAAGATCTTTTAACGAGATATACTCCACCGGATTGGTGGACATGAAAATAACATCCCTACTGCCTTGACGAACCGAGGAGTAGGGATGTTGTCATTTTCTTTATGAAACGTTGTAATAAGAAATTGCGATTTTTTTAGAATTAATTTTACATATATAAAATTAAAGTACAAAATGATTGTTGCTTTCACACTACGCATTATTTGGTGTAATGCGAAATTGAGTCTCAGAAAGTATATCTTCCGTATAATCAATCGCAGTTAACTGAGTGAGGTCTGTTAAGACGATATCAATTAATGGTCCCTCGACTTTATAGTTGTTTTCTTGAAGCCATTCTTGTAGAAATGAATATAATTTACGAAAACGTTCCTTCCCTGCCATACCTCTACTCACAATACAAGCATAACTACCACTAGGCAAAGTCGCATTCTGAAACGGGGATGTCATGGAAGGAAGAAGCACGCCTACCTCTAAATCGATTTCTGGAAGATGTCTTTCGAAGTGAGAAAATTCTTCATTTAGTTGGATATGATGATGCTGTAACACGAGCGATGTAACGGGTACATCCTCAAACGAATTTTCTTTGAGTAACTGTAGAAACGCGTCTTGATAGATATCAATTCCGCCTCTGTCGAAAATCTTTCGCTTCGATAGAATAGGTCGTTCATCAAAATGTTTCACTACTATTTCCCAACTATCCTTTTTCGTGATTGTTGATGAAATTAATTCCTTTTCTATAGATTCGATTCGGCGATGCACTTCCTTCTCAGTCTGAAGAAGTGCCAACCGCTTTAACTTAATTTCTTGTTTCTTCTTATCTAACAATCCAAGTTGAAGATTCACATCTCTTTCGTTTAAAAAAAGTTGAACTTCTTCAAGAGAAAAATTCATCCTGCGCAGATGCTGGACGATTTTCATATGTGTGATGTCGTGTTGTGTGTAATATCGATACTTACTATGTGAATCGATTTGACGCGAACGGATCAGACCAATCTGATCATAATATCGTAGTGTCGATGCAGGTATCCCACTTTGTTTTGCAGCCTCTCCAATTTTAAATAAACTCAAGTTATCTCTCCTTTTAAACTATATTTTATAGAAAGCTTGACCTTAAAGTTACTTGAAGGTTGATAATCAATCAGTGTCATCACAACATTGATTGAAGGAGAACTGAACTATGAAGTCAAGAAGGAAACGTACTCTTTTATTTTTATCTCTAATAGTAATTGGTAGTCTTTTCGTCTATCTTACCCGCCCGTTCGTACAAAACGAAACAGATAATGAAAATATTTCACTTCAAAGTAAAACAGATACTGAACAGTTGAAGATAAGTCTTCAACAGCAGATGAAACGCAATGAGTCGGACGCATTATATGCAATTCAGGATACCCAACAAGTGGCATCCATCGGCTCTTCGAACGAATTGTATAATGTTGCTTCTATTCGTAAAAGCATCATCAGTGCACTATTTGGGATTGCAGAGGAAAAAAGGTTAGTAGACTTGGATATGACATTGGGACAACTCTCTGTCGATGATTCCAAGCAACCCTTAACGAAACAAGAGAAGTCCGCAACAATTCGGGACTTATTACAAGCACGATCAGGTATCTACTTAAACGCATTGGGTGAATCACAACGAATGAAAGATTTACGTCCAAAACGTGAAAGTCATACTCCAGGAAGTTTTTATTACTATAACAATTGGGATTTTAACATGTTGGGTCTTATTCTTGAGAAAGAGACGAAAATGAAAATCGGAGATGCTTTTGAACAATGGATCGCCAAGCCTGTTGGCATGAAAACATTCAGCCCTTCTCATGTCACTTATGAAAAGAATGAAGAAACATCCATTCCGATGTATCGATTTTATATGTCTGCCGAAAACCTTGCCCGATTTGGTGCGCTTTATGCCCAAGATGGTAAGTGGAAAGGACGATCCGTTATTCCAATCAAGTGGGTTGAGGAGAGTACAATGGCTTACTCTAAGATTTCGGACGTCGATCGTTTTTCAGGATATGGATATCTTTGGTGGTTAGAATCAAATGCTAAAAATCCTCTGTTATGGGGAGTGGGATCAGGCGGACAGTTTTTAATCGTTGATCGGAAGAATAATTTATCTATCGCTTTATTGAATGACACTGGAACTTCGCCATTATCAACTCTCACTTATCGTTGGTTCGGACAGGAATCGACATATGCTGAGGCAAGGGCGATTCATCGACTATTAATAAAGTAGAATGTAGGAAACATGAAAAATCACTGCTCTCTTGACAAAACGAGGAGTGGGGATGTTGTCATCTATTCCTAAAATTTTATGATGAAAATCCAGGGTTCTAATTGGAATTAATTTTACAGATACATTACTTAATGGCATAATAATGGTAACCTTTTCATGAGGAGGAGATACTTTTGAAAAAACAGCTTGCTTTTGCCGGTTCTTTTGCGCTCTCAGCTATCACGATCGTCATCATTCTTAAATTAGTTGGAGTCGATCTTTAAAGCAATCACTCAAATGATGTAGATTTTCAAATTAATGATTCAATCGCTGTTATGATGCATCGTCTTCCGATCATTAGTAACAGCTTTTCTAGGTTCAATGCTATGGAACGATCGGAAGTGATGAATTGAAAAAAGTCGGAATGAACGTTTTGGTTGCCTCACTCCTATTAGGTGGACTGCTGTTTTACTTAGACGTCCGATACGATGAACGATTCGAGCAGCACGTCAGCACAAAAGTCGAAACCTATGTCGAGAAAAAATACGGTCCAGCTCGTGTCGTCTCACTCCACTCTGCTTATGACGACAAACACCGCGATAAAGAGAAACGCTATAAGATTGCCGTAAAAGTACAGGGGCAAGGACTTCAAAAAGAGGAATATTTCTTGTATCGTCTTCAAGATGATCACGTCGTCGAGATGGGCACGACGACTAGTTTGCCGAAGCGAAACTAAATCACGTGATGCTTTCTAATTTCACACTACATATCACGAAAGGTCAGAAGATTCTTTTTACTCGGAATCAACTGACCTTTTCGTTTAACCTTTTTACGACTCAGAAATACCGTAAGCCAGTAACAGTAAATAGGACATCATACAGAACGTAATGAGATGGATACCGCCGAATCCCCACTTGAGTATTCGGTGCTTCGTTTTGTACCCTGTTTATACGCCGACTAACGGAATGATAAACAGAAGTAAGATATAGACAGTTCCAAACCCTTTCAGACTGACTCCGCTCTTCATCAAGAAAAATAAGAAACAAAAACAGATGAATGCAGATAACGAAAGAATACTGTAACGATTCATAAGCCCTCCTCCTCTACAAACACAGCTTAGCGTCTTACCGTCTGAAGATTAAAGTATTCCGATAGCGGCACGATCCGCCCCTGCTCATGCCAGTTCCGATATGCTTCGAAAACGCGTAAGACGTCCCCGTCATATCGTTCCTCGATGAGATGGTGGATTGCGAGAAAGCTCCGCCAATAATCAAACATGATACTCGACAGACTACCGGTATAGGAGAAACTCCCAAATTGATCAATCGAGCGCGCTCCATACTCCTCCTGAAAGAGCTCGACCAGTTCTGTCTCAATTGTCGTAATTCGCTTGAATGCTTCGTCCGACAACAAATGCTTGCGGGGTAGATACTCACACATCCCCTCTTCGAACCAGATTCCGTCTTCTCTCTCATCGTCGAATTCATCAACGAACAAATCCAAGTGATGGGTCAGTTCATGACCAGCAATCGTCAAGACGTGATCTTCCGCGAGCGTTTCGTAGAACGCTCGAATATGCGGTACGTCCTTCCCGTCGAGTTGAGACAAAAATAACGTTCGCCATTCTGCAACGTCTGGTGATATGTAAATTAAGTCCTTATTCGTAAATGCTGGAATCGGAATGTCCGAGAAGACGGTCGTCGCGAGTTCCGCTGACGTCCAAACGATTCCTTTCGGCACGTCGATCAGTTGATACTTCTCTTGTAAGATCGTTTGATACTCGTCTAACCGTGCTTGAAAGCGATGCGTGACCGCTTCGTATTTGTCATAGTCCGTTTTTGTCTCAAACGCAAACAGTTGTTTCATGTTCTCTATCACCCTTCATCATAAAAATATACGATTTCATTTTAACATATATTGGATAAACACTAAAAAACTACCTTCCTCAGGTAGTCGTGGATTGCAGATAAATCCTTCTTTCGTTAGTTTAAGTCATAACATTTGGATATTCGTACGAATAACGGTATTATAGACACATCAAGTCTGTAATTAAGGTGAGAATATGAAATTATCAAAAGCAACCAATTATGCACTCCATACGATGTTATTTTTAGCTGTAAATCAGCCTCATGATCATATTGGTGTAGCCTCGTTAGCCAAGCAACAAGGCGTTTCACCCACATACCTCTCGAAGATTTTAACTAAGCTAGTCAAAACGGGTATGGTGATCTCGACTACTGGAGCTACAGGTGGATACAAATTAAAACCAAGTTGGGAAGAGATTTCATTGCTTGATGTCATCATTGCAATTGAAGGCGTACCATCCATGTCTGATGCTTGTCTTAATAACAATCCGAACTGCTTGATTCAGAAATCAATCGAGGCTGCTGAACACAAATTTTTAGATTCATTGAGACACACGCTTATTAGTGATTTATCTACTCAAGTTAATGAGACATCATCCATTTGAAAAAACATGATGTCTTATGCTTTAATTACAGACACTAAGACTCTTTAATATCTTTTATTCAAAAGGAGGAGACGTTCATGAACGTATATGATTGCATCGTGATTGGTGGAGGTGCCGCCGGATCAGCCGCTGCCCTAACATTAGGAAGAGCTCGAAGAAATATTTTGATTGTGGATGATGCTACAAATCGAAATCGTGTCACACAAGAATCACATGGTTATCTCACTCGAGATGGAATTACACCGTCAGAGTTTAGGGAGATCGGATTAAAAGAGCTACAAGCATATCCGTCCATTACGATTTGCAACGAAAAAGTCATCGAAGTAAAACAAGATAATCAGAATCATCTGTTTGAAGTTTCAACTGGTCAGCATCGTTATACAACTGAAACGCTACTACTCGCAACCGGAATTCAAGAAGAATTCCCCCTGGAGGCAATCAAGGAGTATTACGGAAAAAGTTTGTTTAGTTGTCCCTATTGCGATGGTTGGGAGATGCGAGATTTACCCTTAGCCGTCATTGCCGAAGATCCAGCCTTTGCTCACCATTTAGCAAAGCTCGTTTTCAATTGGTCAAAAGATTTAGTTGTTTTTACAAATGGTTTTGAACTATCTGAAGACGTTCGGAACGATTTAGATCGTAACCATATTCAAGCATACACCTCAAAAATCAAACGCCTACATGGAAAGGCAGGTATTCTAGAACATATTGAATTAGAAGATGGAACAATGGTTGCAAGACAAGGTGGATTCGTCGTTCCTAAATTCTATCGTTCAAACGATTTGGCTCAACAATTACGATGTACATTCGATGAGAGTGGAGCCATCGTAACAGATGGAACTGGTCATACATCCGTTGAAGGGGTATACGTTGCCGGAGAGACTGAAAAAAGCGGTCCTTCTTCTTTATTGCTGGCAGCCGCTGATGGCTCCCGTGCAGCTGCAAGCATCAATTTCGATTTATCATCTAAACGATTTTAGGACTTCAACAAGAATACATCCTGTATCATCTTCAAGATGATACAGGCGTTGAATGACCCGTTTGCCAAAGTGAAACTAAATCAAAAGCCTTCCCGATACAATCGAGAAGGTCTTTTTTGAATGATATTATTTACGCTGAACGATATCGTAGTTCATTCGTTTTTTGTATGTTATACATTTTTTTCGAGCAATGAACACTCAAAAACAATGGCTTTCAAGCTACTGAATCATTATATTTCTTCTGCAATTAACACGAGGACGTTACCGAATTTTTGCCCAGCGTCGACATAACGATGGGCTTCGACGATCTCATCAAGCGAATAGATATGGTCGATGACGGCTTTAAATCGTCCCGCTTCAAACAGTTCATTCAAATAGTGTAGATCCTCTTTCCGTTCTCTCGCGACACCTTGCCCCGCGACGGATGCAAAGGCACCGTTTTGTTTGACGTGCCGTTTCGCTTGCGTCTTATTGATCTTTCCGGACGCATCGAAGACGGCATCGTACTTCAGCAACAATCCATCGTAGCCGTCCTTTGTATAATCGATGACGTGATCGGCACCGAGCGCTTTGACCCGCTCCGCGTTTCGTCCACTACAGACAGCCGTCACCTGCAGCCCTTTTGCTTTGGCGATCTGAACGGCAGCCGTCCCAACAGCACCCGACGCACCGTAAATTAAAATCGTCTTCATCTGATCGATTTGGAGTTTCCGGAAGAAATGGAGCGACGTCGTACCACCGAACGGGAGACAGACCGCTTCCGTGTACGATGCGTGCTGCGGCATTTTTGCAATGCAACGTTTCTCAGGAACGCACGCATATTCGGCGTATCCACCGAAGCCAAATCCGGTCAAGGCATGGACACGGTCTCCGACTTGAAACTGCTTGACGTCTCGACCGACTTCGACGACTTCACCGGCAAGAACAACGCCAAGAATTGGTTGTCTCGGTCCCTTAAAGCCAACAGCTAGGCGCATCGGAAGCTTCCCCAACAGCGGAACATCGAGCGAACGCATGCGACGATCTCCGGAATGGACGGCAGATGCATATACTTTAATCAGTAGATCGTTTGATTTTGGAACCGGGCGTGGTACCTCTGTGATGTGCAAGACGTCAGGGGATCCGTAGCGGGTACAGATGGCTGCCTTCATCGTAATGCCTCCTCATATCGAGATGATGGTATTCCCTTAATCATACGCCGATTTCGATCCGAATTCCTGTTGTTTTGGAGTAAGAAAGTTTTTTTAATTCGCATCAATCAGCATCACAACTGGTAAAATTTATATAATAATAAGATTTCATCTAACCCTATTAACTGACGAAAGCAGGTGCCTGGTTCATGCCGACACGTCGGTGGCTTTTCGCTTTTATTCTATTCCTTAGTTTGCCGCTTAGTGCCTGTACACACGAGAACGATGCACGTATCGTCGAGAAAATTACGGGTGATACGTTATTCATCGCTCCGAGTGAACAAAATCCGGACGAACAGTATGCATTGACGGAGATTCGCGTCACAACGGACACGATCGTGTATGGGAAAACGGATAACACGGCTGCCATTCAGACGGGTGACACGATTCAAGTGACGTTTTCAAAGGACTCGATTGTCGCGACCGAGATCCGTCGAACGAAAAACTAAGAAAGAGGGTTATCCATGATAGTCCAAGTACTTCGCCATCTACGCAATATTTTCATGATTACCACTGCGATTTTTGGTTCATCCTATTTTTTTCAAAAGAATATCGGTAATGATCTCATTGATTTCCTGTTCATCGGAATCATAGGTGCGATTGGTTTTTTCTTTACCCTCGGACTACTCTGGTATCTCAAACGAAAAGAAACACACGGTTTTTAATAAGTTTGTCAAAGGAGACGCAATCATGATGGCACGTACGAAAAAATTACACCTTCTTCAGTTGAAAGTACTCTTCGCGCTTCTGATCACGCTTTCGATGATTGGTGCTATTTTCGCACCTCATTCTGTCGACGCGGCGACAAAGGAATATACGTCGTACAAAAAACTAAAACTCGGTATGACCGCGACAGACGTCGCAAAATCGCTCTACGGAAAATCATATAAGAAATACATAAAGAAAGAACATGGCGTCACGACACTCAATCACAAGGTAGTATTGAGTGAGATCAAAGACGACTATGCTTTATACGCTTTCTCATTTTATCCGTACGATGAAAAAAACGATCATTGGTCTTTACAGCGCATGCATCTGATCTTCAAAACGAAACAAAAAGGTCACACGTTATATCTTGTGCAAAAGGAATACACCCCTAAAACGCCTTCGAAAAAACGACTCTTACCAGGAAAGAAATTTAAACCAGGCATGACGATAGCTGAATTCGATCATATTCTTTCGGGCAAAGGGCTAGGTGTCATGACGGCTCACCGCACAGAAGATTACTCTAAGATCGGAAAAGCCTATGATGACAGTACAGTCGAATATCCAGAAAAACAGACATCGCTCTTTTACTCGTATCGGAATCAAACGGGTGATGATTGGATGATCGTTGAATTTAAATATGATTTCGATCAAAAAAAATATATCGCTCAAAAATAACGAGTATTCATCTTCAGATGAATACTTTTTTACTTTTAATTGAAATTGATTGAATCTTTTTACAGAAATATTCGTAAAAATCTGTATACACGAAAGGAGCTCGACACACATGTATGATTTGTTATTGGCCGTTGGTATTTGTCTCGTTGGATATTGGTTCTACTATGTCTTCTTACTCGGATTCAAAAAAGGAAATATCGTCATGACGTTTAACGAGCGTTTCATCCATCATGAAGACCATATTCAAGCTGTTAAGCGAAGACTAAAGGACGACGGTCGTCACTTCGAGTATCTTGGAGATCGCAAATTCATCGTCGATGGAAAACCGTATCTATTCATGGAACGGACGGTTCCAGGAGATTTTGGTCCCCTGCAACAGACGATTCTAAAAGGTCAACGTAAAGCGTTCTAACCAAAACACCGCTCCTTCTGTCAATGACAGAGGGAGCGATGCTTATTTGATTAAGCATTATTCAGGTGTATGTGCATACAATTCATCCATGACGCGTCGAATCGCGGGCAATGAATGCTCTAAATCAATCCAGGTTTTAAAATAATACTCGAAAAAGACACCTTGGTTCCGCATCCGTTCTAATGTATTAATCGGATCTCCTTCGGTGACCCAATCTAGGTTCTCAAAATTTGTATAACTATCCGTACACGATACGTCCTCCTCGTGAATGCCTGACTCTAAATAATCATTCGAACAGGTCTCATTTTGTACATCGATTTGTCGATAAAAATCACGAATTCCTTCCTTTGGACGATTGATATGGTAGGACTCACCCGTTTGATAACTCTCCTGGTAGTACCATTCCCACAAGATGACCCATTTCCAGACCAACCCATCGATTAGATAATGGCCGATTGCCCGGTCCATCCGGCAAAAGTTAAATCGAAACGTCCGTTCACCAAAGTTTGTCTTCAGATCAAGGACGACTTTGATATCATTGGTTTCCGGCGGATGACCGAAAAATAAGATGCCATGCTCGAATCCTTGTGCAAACTCCTCGATTGACTGGCGTCTGCCGGCTTTATCCTCAAAACTGACTGTAATCGAATCGAACTGAACGATTGATTGCTCCATCTTTTTTCCCCACCTTGTATATGTATTCAAAAAAGTGAGCCTCGAGCGAGACTCACTTTTGTTCGTCATGACGAGACGACTTCTCCACCCGTCAAATCAATATGTCCTTCTCCCCATGCGCACATCGCGTCAAGAATCGGCTTCAGCGACCAGCCGTACTCGGATAACGAGTAGATGACTTTCGGTGGGACTTGTTCAAAGACCGTCCGGATGATGACGCCGTCTTCTTCTAACTCGCGCAATTGTTGCGTCAGCATTTTTTGCGTAATCGTCGGCATTAGCTTGCGGAGCTCACTCGTCCGACGCTCGCCTTTGATCAAATGACACATGATGACGACCTTCCACTTTCCGCCGATGACTTCAAGTGTTGCTTCGACCGGGATATTGTATGGCATATATGTTCCATCCTTTCGTGATTCCGTTAAGGGCATAGGTACTTTTTAGTGCCTATCGTACTTGAAAGTGCGTACTTCCCAAGCAGATTAGCTGGCTATATGATAGCAATTGTCAACGGAAAGTACAACCTCCTTTTAGACCTTGCATCTAAATGAAGGAGTAGGGTACTTTTTAGTGTCTATCGCACTTTAAAGTACGTACTTCCCGAAATGAAACACCCCGGTTATGCTGGGGTCATGTCAATCGGATCATGTTTGGTCGGGCCCACCGGACACGATCCCTACTGAAATCATTTTTAGGAGGAATCCCCATGAATCAATTAAACTCACAGATCCAGGAGGAACAGGTCCCAAGAAATGGCGGACTTGCCCTACTTGCCTTAGCAATCAGCGCCTTTGGGATCGGTACGACGGAATTCGTTCCCGTCGGACTGCTCGCAGCGATCGCTGGTGACTTAAATATCGGTATCACACTCGCTGGTCTCATCATCTCTGGTTACGCGATCGGTGTCGCTGTCGGTGCTCCCATCCTGACAGCACTGACGAACCGGATGAACCGGAAAACGTTACTGATGGCATTGATGGTCGTCTTCATCGCTGGTAACCTCGTCTCAGCGATTTCACCGACGTTTGAATTGTTGATCGTCGCCCGTTTCATCACTGCTTTCTCACACGGTGTCTTCTTCTCGATCGGTGCGACGATTGCCGTCCAGCTCGTACCGGAGCATAAAAAAGCGAGTGCCATCGCCTTGATGTTCACAGGTCTGACAGTCGCAACGGTCACAGGTGTACCACTTGGAACATTCATCGGTCAATCGTTCGGCTGGCTCGCGACGTTCTTCGCGGTTGCTGCACTCGGTATCATTGCGATCATCGCAAGCTTCTTCTTGATTCCAAAAGACTTGAAACAATCACCACCTGCTAAGTTCTCCGACATGTTCAAATTGTTGACGAACGGACGCTTGATGCTTGGCTTCTTGATCACTGCCCTCGGTTACGGTGGAACGTTCGTCGCCTTTACGTACTTGACACCAATCATGCAGGACGTCACGAAAATCAGTCCGAGCTTGATCAGTATCATTCTGCTCGTCTACGGAATCGCGGTTGCGATTGGGAACACGGTCGGTGGAAAACTCGCGAACGGTAATCCGATTAAAGCGTTGTTCTATATGTTCATCATCCATGCCATCGTCATGATCGCCCTCTCGTTCATGATTCCGTTCAAGGTCGCCGGTATCATCGGTATCATCTTAATGGGACTCCTTGCGTTCATGAACGTCCCTGGACTCCAGCTCTATATCGTTCAGTTGGCTGAAAAATATGTCCCAGCAGCAGTCGATGTTGCATCTGCCTTGAATATCGCAGCCTTCAACATCGGCATCGCACTCGGAGCAACGATTGGTGGTCTCGTCACCGATACGATCGGTCTCGTCCACACGCCATGGGTCGGCGGGATCATGGTTATCCTTGCCGTCATCCTCACAGCTATTTCTCGTCGTCTTGAACATCAATAAGGAGGATTACTATGTTGAACGATCACAAAAGTTATCAGCGGATGTACCGGGAGGGCGAGCTCACGCTCGGTCTCCACGTCCCGCTCGAGAATTTCAAGATGCGAACGCCGACGCTTGCCAATCAAGTCGAGCTCGCACAAAAAGCAGAGAACTATGGTTTTACGACCCTCTGGTTACGCGACGTTTTATTAAAGGATCCTTATTTTCTTGATCCGGCTGTCGGACAGATTCATGACATGCTGATATACGGGACGCATCTCCTTAGCCAAACGAAACAAATCGCCCTCGGAACGTCAGCACTCGTCTTACCGCTCCGTCATCCGTTACGCTCTGCGAAGGAAGTCGCGACGATTGATGCGTTGTTCCCGGAACGTTTGATTCTCGGCGTCTCGTCCGGTGACCGGCAAGCCGACTTCCATGGACTCGGTGTCGATCATCCGAGCCGTGGTGCTCAGTTCAAAGAAGCACTGCAAGTGATGGAGCAAGCTTTATATGAAGATTATCCGCAAATCGATTCGACGTACGGGGAAGTCCGTGGCGCGACACTCGTGCCACGACCAAAGAAAAAAATCCCGACGATGATCACGGGTTTCGCACAGCAGGATATGGACTGGCTCGCTAAAAACGGCGACGGCTGGATGTATTATCCGCAAGGACCGTTCGAACAAGCACGTGCCATCGAACAATGGCGTGCAGCGAGTCAAGCAGCCGGTGATACAACGTTTCGTCCGTTTTCGATGCCGATGCATCTTGATTTATCCGCGAATCCGAACGAGGAAGCGACACCGATTCGACTCGGTTTCCGAATCGGTCGCAATCGACTGATCGAGTTGCTAGAATTGTATCGTGAGCTTGGCGTCAATCATTTATTCTTCGCGCTATTCGACGGTGAGCGATCAGCAGAAGACGTCATCGATGAACTCGGAACGTACGTCGTGCCGCATTTCCCTCCCTTATCATGATGACTTATATAATTAAAAGTAACATTCATGAAACCCAGTCCCTTCTCGGAACTGGGTTTCATGTCGTTTCATTGCACATCACTTCGAATACATTCTTCCACTTTCGGGGATTGTTTTTTAACCAATTGCACATTCCGAACATTTATCCCTTTACTTTTGAGTTCTCATGAACTTATAATAAATTCAAGATAACAATTACCTTAAAGGAGGAAGCGCTGTTGACACTACTCATTGCTTTTCTAGCCATCGTTTTCATCATGCTCGCTCTTGACCTTGGAGTCTTCCATCGTAAGGCACATGAAGTTTCGCTTCGGGAGGCCTGGACGTGGACGTTCGTCTGGATCGCAATCGCCGTCGCCTTCGGGGGCTGGCTCTACTTCGATCAAGGTAGCTCCGCTGCAATCGAATATACGAGCGTTTATTTCATCGAGAAGGCTCTCGCGATTGATAACGTCTTCGTCTTCTCACTCGTCTTCGCATACTTCGCGATTCCATTGAAGTACCAGCACAAAGTCTTATTCTGGGGTATTCTTGGTGCAATCTTCTTCCGCGTCATCTTCATCGTCGCTGGTGTTTCGTTGCTTGAGAACTTCGCTTGGGTCTACTACATCTTCGGAGCGTTCCTCGTCTACACTGGTTGGATGATGTACAAGAACATCGGTCAAGAGACGTCGCTCGAAGAGAACAAAACGATTCGTTGGTTAGAGAAACGTTTACCGATCACGCAAGACATCTCGTCTGGTAAGTTCGCGAAACGAATTGATGGGAAGTTGTTCTTCACGCCACTCTTGATCGCGCTCGTCTTCATCGAGATCTCGGATATCGTCTTCGCCGTCGACTCGGTCGCAGCAAGCTTCGCGTACTCGCGTGACCCGTTCATCATCTTCTATGCGAACATCATGGCGATCCTTGGACTCCGTAGTCTCTACTTTGTCCTCGCGAACTTGATTGATCGTTTCTACTACTTGAAACACGGTCTCAGCTTCATGCTCGTCTTCATCGGAGCGAAGATGATCTTCAGTGACGTCTACAAAATGCCAATCTGGATGTCGCTCGGTACGATCGTTCTCGTCATCTTGATTAGCGTCTTCTACAGCTTCTACAAGACGAAGCCAGGAAAATAATCGATCGTAATGCAACAGGGAGTGGATCCGTTGATCCACTCCCTGTTTGTGTTAGCCGACCTGTTCGAGCCGACCTTGATTGATGCGGTAGACGGCGTCACAAAGTGCGTCGATATCCTGTTGATTGTGACTCGTCAAGATGATCGTCTTCCCTTCTTTTTTGAACGACAACAAAAGTTCCCGCAGACGCAAGACACTATCGTGATCGAGTGCATTGAATGCCTCATCCAAGATCAAGATGTCCTGCTGTTCCATGATGGCTTGCGCGATTGCGAGCTTTTGTTTCATTCCGAGCGAATATTGTTTGACCTTCTGACGATTGCCAGGCTGTAAGCCGACGGTCCGCATCGCTTGTTCGATGTCAGCATCTGTGATCACTTTTCGGATTGCTGCGAGTTGCTTTAAGTTCTCAAACCCTGATTTATGAGCGATATAACCCGGTCGATCGATGATGACGCCGACGTTTTCCGGAAAGCGTCGTGTCGGACCGAGCTGTTCATTCCGGACGGTGATCGTTCCCGCGTCCGGATGGATGAAGCCGCAAATCATCTTGAATAAGACGGATTTTCCTGAACCGTTCGGTCCCGTAATGCCGACGATGTCTCCTTTTTGAATCGTCAAATCGACGTCTGCGAATAACGGATTACCTTGATACCCTTTCGTGACCTGCTCGAGCTTGATCATTTCCATGATACGTCCTCCTTATATTCGTATGCTTTTTTGAAACAGAACATATAACCAGACAAGTGAAAGCCCAACATAGATCAACAAAACGATCAAGAGATGTGTCAGACTAAACGACTGCAACTGGGCGAATCCATTCAATCCGGACGGAAAGATGCCATACTGATTGAAATTGGGCAGTAAGAAAACCGATAAGACGCCGAACAAACCGAGCATCGCGTATCCATCTGGGAATTGCCACAGCAAGATGAAGCTGAAGAGTGAATAAAGCATTAATTGTAACATCGAGATGCCAATCAGTTGCAGCAACAACTGCATCGTTGAAATCGATAAAAGGCTTGTCGAAAGCGATAGCGATACGCCTTGCAGCATTCCGATTACCATCGTTCCGAGGATCAGAAGTGAGAGAGCAAGTAGATAAAAACGCCCTTCCCTTACGAAGACATGTAGTGCCCATTTCTCGAGTCGTTGGTAACGCATCCACGTGTATGGTCCGATTGCCGTCATTTGTTCCTGCAGACGCAATTGACTTAAGTAAGCGAGTCCGAAGAAAAGTATCAGATGTGACACGAGTTGCAGAAACGAACTGTCCTCCGCACTGACACCGTAAAACACGACGACGAACAGATCACCAATCGTTTGCAGCTCAGTTGACGCTCGACTACTACTGAGGAAGATGTACAGACTAGCAAGCATCGCATAGACTAGATACGGCAATAATTCTTTTATCGAAGTCAGTAGCTGACGGAGCGATTGAATCCATTGGACCGATAAATAAATCAGTGCGATCACGAGACTGAGGATAACGAGTGCCATCAAAGGATGCATTATATTGGATACAGCCCCGACAGAGAAATACACAGCGGGTGAAAAGAACTCTCCTACTCCAAACGATGATTTAAAACTAAAGATACACCAAAACACTACCCCTGCCGCCTGTAGCAACAAGCCATTACGTTTTTCATGCAACAGAAACACAAGACACATCAATCCATGTAGGACAATGCTCACAAGCAGCCACAGAATCAGTTGTAAGAAAATCACTGACAGGGGTGAGCGGAAAGTCGTAACGAGATGATGACTGATGTTACCACTCGTTGCGAGTTGACTGTATGGACTCCACTGCAACGTAAACGATTGATCGCTAGCACTAAGAAGACTCAGCAGCAAGACGAATCCGAACAGTGACAGGACAGCGCGTACATACCGTTTTGTCGAGTAGTACAGCCAGTACCGAAATGAGCCGACCCGAATCAAAATCGTCGGTTCATACTGCTGTTCAATCGTTCGAAACGAGAGGAACAGCAGTAACGGCATCAGGAAAAAGAGGATTAGGTACATATCATTTTGAATCGCAAATGTGATGTCCCACGTGTTGACGTCTTTGCCGAATTCTTGTGCCTCGGACAGAACTTCTTGTCGTCTATACCATGCGACGTAGCTGATCACGAGGATGAATAGACTGTTAAGTACAATCGAAATGTTTCGTGTCCTCTTCATGATTGGAAGATCCACTCCGGTTTCGGTCGAATCATCGTTAGATAGAGCGTGATGTTAACGACGATCAAAATAGCAAACGGCACGAACACCGTCCAAAGCGGTTGTTCCGTGATATTGAACGGAAAGACCGTACTGATGGGCGAGAACTGTGGTGCTTGCATGATACCCGCGACGAAATTAAAGACATGATAAGCGACGAACGGTAACGAAATTGCGAGATAGACTTGTTCGAGCGCCAAAATCAACAAATAAGCAAGCGTCGCATACACGGCTCCGTTGAGTCCAATCCAAGCAGCATAGAGGACGGCATAGAGTAACGGATGAATGTCCGCCAAGAACGAAAATGCATTTGAGGTCTCATATGTCTTTTCGCTGAGAGACCAATAGTCAACGAGACCGATGACTGGTTCGACATAATGAATGAGGACGAACGTCACGATTGTCATTAAAAAGAACACGAGTCCTGTCAGCATCGCATTGACGAAACCGACCGCAAGCAGATAATCCTTTAGACTCGCACGTGTTCGGACATATGTCAGATAGTTATCCTTGTATTCAGCGATGAAGATTGGCAAGAAGATCAAGACCGCAAGTACCGGAAACAGCATCGGGATCGTTCCTGATAGCGTCTCCTCGAACACTTCGATCGGTAAGAAGAACTGATAGCCTTCATAAATGAAACTGAATTGAAGCACCGGTAACCCGAGAATGATCAGAAGATAGAACACGCATCGTTTCACCGTGAACGCTTGCGACCAAACGAGCTTGATTTGCTGCGACATATGACCCCTCCTATTTTCGTAATGCCCAAAACCAATAACCCAGGACGTTAAAGAACACGACTGAGACGATACTTAATAGATGCAATCGTCCTGCATGATAGAGCTTGATGATGCTCCAAATGACGGATGTCACGAGATAAATCGTCATGCCGATCAACGCGAACACCGCACCGAATTTCGTAACATCGAAACTTTCTGTCGTCGTCAGGTGCTGTTCGTCAATCAGATACATGCCGTGTGAAATGAACAACTCCGGTAACCAAATCGATTTATGAATGGTGAAATCACGTGAAGACGCCGCGTCTTGTCCGGAAATCGATACTAGCAATAGATGATCTTCTAAAATACGTTCATACGCTTCAATCGAGCGTTCATTACCATAAAAGGCATCCGCATAGGCGAGTGACTGATGCTGGCTCAACATCATCGTGCCGATAAAGCATAGTATCGTTGCAGTAGCTATACTAATCCCGATTCGGAGCAACCACGAAGCGAACGTCCGCTCTTTTCGATAGACCCACGTCAAGAGCTGATTGACATGTTCCTTGCTACCGTAGCGATACATGGCAAGCTTCGTCGCTTCTTCTTCCGAATAACCTTGAATCATCAAGTCTCGCATCGATTGTTCGAGATGGCTACGCGTCTCTTCCATGACGTCAATGATTTCCGGATCCGTCACATCCGCATCTTGATACAAGTCGCGGACGAAATGATCGAGTTTATTCAAGCGCACCGTCTCCCTCTTCAAGAAACTTCGGGAGTAGTTGCTTCAGAAAACGCCATTCGCGTCGTTTTTTCGCAAGAAGGATTTCTCCTTCAGTCGTCAGCGTATAATATTTACGTCGCCCGCCGCCCGCTGCTTCGTCACTCCAATAGGATTTGACGAATCCTTTTTTCTCAAGTCGTTTGAGTGACAAATAGAGTGTCGCCTCTTTCAGTTCAAACTGCTCGTCTGACGTTTGCCGGATCGTCTTCGCGATTTCATACCCATATCGGTCTTGTTCGTTCAGCAACGACAAGATGATCGTGTCGACATGCCCCTTTAACAGTTCTTTATCGATTTCCACCCCGTCCAACCCCTTCCTTATTCTGGATGTATCAGTACCTTTACAATAAACTGAATTACTCTGTAATGCAAAGTACTTTTTACAACTTATGGGAATGAATCAACGAAAAAGCACGCTCCTGTTTAAGAGCGTGCCCAGTCGGTTTAGTTCAATAAGTCGTTTACTTTCTTCGAATCTTCGATAAAAGGCTTCGTGAATGCCTTCAGTGCTTTCTCATTATCGTACGACGTAAAGTCTTTTCCATACCAATCGCGAAGCTGTTGTTTCGTAAAGTGATACGAAGCATCCTCGATCGTCATGTTGACGTGGTCGACATTCGGAATCAATGTGAACAGTGCTGTTGCATTGTAGATTGCCGTACGATGACTTTTTTGTTCGACCTGTCCTTCTTCGAATCCAGCATAACGTAACGTGAGTTGATACGGTTTATCCTTCGTCGACAGTTCTATCTTCTTTAACTGATCGCCATGGGGTAGCTGTTGGACGATGTCTCGTACGTTACTGTTATCCCCTAGATATGTACCTTGTTGATCAAATACATCGGTTTGTGTTGCCGCTGTTCCGCAACCTCCGAGTATCAGCATGCCGCTCACTAGAGCAATTGCGCCGATTCTCTTTCTCATCATACTCTCTCCTTTTAGTAGACCGATTATACCTAATAAACGTAATCAAACAAAGAAAAGTTTCAAAATAAAGGAAATCAACGCTTACGTGAACTCGATGCTCTTTGTTTTGAGGAGAGTAAACTGTACAAAATACTTACACCTGCAACAATTAAAAGCTTTATAACACTAAAACGAGTGAACCTTAAAAAGCGTATCCTTTAATCTTTTGAGCTAACGTTGCTTCCAGAATCCAATCGATCGTATATCCGATGCTGAAAGATAAAAGCAAACTGAGAAATAAATAAGTGATGATAGCACTAAAAATAAATCTTTTGATGATCATGATATCCCTCTCTTTTTCAAAATGGAATAAAATAACTATTCGTTCATATAATAAGTAGATCCTTTAAGAAATATCAAAAACAATAAGTCATTTCCCTATATAATGTTAATTACTATGCTACTCTATTATTATTCGAAAGTTCGAAAATCCAGTTATACCTATTCACGGAGGTCTCCGATGCTACAAATGTCTAACTTACTCATTCTGCTCTTTTTATTCATCTTCCTAACATGCGGACTCGCTTTCGCTTTATTTTGGATCATCAAAAAAATCAAATCGTAACTACGACAATCCGGCCTCTCAGACGAGAGAAGCCGGATTGTTGTTCATTTCATAGAGTTGTCGGATGTGACTCACGATGTCGTTCGCTGTTTCCGGTACAGGCGGCATCCAAAGACCCGTCACTGGACCGTAGACGACGGGATTGATTGCCACTTCGTACCCACCATACGGATGTTCTTCCGCTGTCGGCAAATAACCGATATAACCGTTCGTATAGCCTCCGAAAAAGGCGAGTTCCGTTTGACGGAATCGCTTTATCTGTAGCGCTGTCTCACAGAACGGCTCCATCGGGATGCCTGAGAACGAACCATCATTTAGTTCAAACAATTGAACTTCGACCGGGATGGTGAGTGTTGTTCCCGATTGCTCTTGAACGTACGCCAACCATCGTGCTGCGCTGACGCCCCATGTCTGTTCAGCGTAAGTTGCCATGTCTTGTAATTCGTTCGTATCCAGTACTTCTGTTAAACGCATCGGATAGATCACCGACTGAATCCGGTGGTGCGTTAACGGTTGATACGACACTTCTGGAATCGTCGTCAAGACGTGTCCACTTAAAGCAAACGCCATCTTCTGTAGACTTGCTAGGTCACCGCGATATTTCGCATTGATGTTCCCCGTCGCCCCTTGGACGATCACGACTGGACAGCCGAGTGCCTGTTCGAGTATCGTTCGAGCGACACCCGGATAATCACCGGATAAGACGACACTGTCTGATTTCAAGACGTTCGGATGCGCTGTACAGAAAACGAAGGCTCCGACGAGACACGCATCATCGGCACGTCGAACCAATAGCGTTCCGATTCGATCATCCGTCACTCCCAGCGGATCCGTTCCCATCACCGCGTGACCATTCCTTTTCTCCCGTCGGTTGACACCGAGTTTCCCAGACGTCACACCCCAACCAATCTCAACCGACTGCATCGCTTCGCTTGCTTTGACGGCAGATACGATCGCTTGTTGCGTCAAGATCGTTTTGTAGGCAACGATCAACGGCTCGTTTCCTGCTGTCGCTGGTCCTGAATGTGTATGCGTATAAACGACCGTAATCTGTTCCTTCGAGACGTCTAGTCGGTCTGCGATACCTTCACGGATGGTATCGGTATCTGCGACGAGCAAACCGATGTTATCGATGCTGACAAAAACCGATGTCGTCTGCTCACTCTCGAAGATGCTCGCTGTGACATATAGCGAATCGTGTATGCTTGCGACACCGACTTCTCGGTGATAACCGATGAAGGCGGCACCGAGCGGCGGATTGATTTCTTCCCGATGTATTCCAAAACGACTCATGTCTGACGTTCCCCCTTGAGTAACACACTATTTCTTCCATATACTAACATTAACTACAGTAGAGGAGGACATGAAGATGTCGATTCGTTGGAAGGAAGAGATGCTTCAGTTCGAGACGTTCCGTGAAGCCGAAGTTTGGGCGGACTCGATCACGAATGAGATCCATGGTCGTTCAATTACCGGTTATTGCACCCCTGACTTTAAAGTCGCGACGATTCTTGCTTTTTATCTGGCGGAAAACCCAGACTATCGCGTACGTTCGGCAACGGTTCACCTCGATGAAGAGATCTATTATCAAGTCTGGGTCGAGATACTCGATTCACCCTGACTTCATGAATTGTTCCAGGACGATTTCCTGAAACGCACGTGTCACGGGTGAGCCCCACTTCGACTGTTTCGTGAGCAGATGGGCATACATCGGTTCGAATGTCTCATCATGATGAATGACTTTCAACGCACCAGACTCCACTTCCTCCGCTACAGTCACATACGGTAACACAGCAAAACCAAGACCGTTCATCACCATCTTCTTGATCGCCCCGATACTCCACAATTCTTGCGTCTGAAACGAGATGTCTTGGTTTCTGACGCACGCCTCAAACATCGTTCGGTAACTACACCCTTCTTCATTCGTCAGATAGACGTATGCGTCTGCGGAAGAGCGAATCGCGTCAAAATGATCCGGCATCGTCGGATGACCAATGATGACGATCTTTTCTTCTCTCAAAACGTCATGCGTACAACGTTCGGCGATAAACTTTGGATACAGCATCAAGGCGACATCGACCCGTCCATGTAAGAGTTCGTCTTGATTTTCCTTACATGTTCCATTCGATAAGATGATGTTGACATTCGGATATGCTGTCATGAACGTCTGTAAGACGGAACCAAGACGAGAGATCGTCAGTGACTCTGGCGCAGCGATTTTCAAGACGCCTTCAAAGGGATCCTGTTGTTGAATCGACTTGATTTTCTCATGTGTCGCTAGTAAGTCTTCAGCTAACGGAATGATTTCCTGACCTAGCGGTGTAAGCTGAAGCTTACGATTGGCATAGAAAAACAAGGCACCGCCTACTTCTTGTTCAAGCAATTGCATATGGGACGTGATCGTCGATTGCGTGTAGCCCAGTTCACTCGCAGCTGCCGTATAACTCCCTGTCTCAATGATCTTCAAGAAGCTGATCAAGTGGCGAATTTCCATTCTGATACTCTCCTTTCATCATTCCATCGAAAAAAATGATGGAATAATTTTTTATTTCAATTTTATTTATCGTTCTTGTCATCTTACACTAGAATTCAAGTATTCGATAGTATGAAAAAGGAGTTTTCTCATGAATGTTGTTGCTTTTTTATCTTATGTCATCATTACGTCCATCACACCTGGACCAAGTAATCTGTTAGTCATGCATGAATCGAGCCACTTCGGTTTTCGTGGTGCTTGGCGATTTAATACCGGAATCTTACTAGGGTTCATGATACTCGGGTTGGTCAGCGCATTAGGGACGACAGTATTACAAGCGACGTTGCCTATGATTAAACCGATTCTGCAGTGGCTTGGTGCCGCATACCTCTTCTATCTTGCCTATAAGATTGGTTTCCCGAAACAGACAGCAAGTCAGATCGATACCGTGCCAGCGACATTTTTATCCGGTCTGTTGTTCCAACTCATCAACGTCAAGAGTATCCTCTTTTTCTTGACCGCCTTATCGACGTTCATTCTGCCGCATAGCACGTCTACTGTAGAAATCGTTCAATACACGTCGTATGCCATCATTCTCGGTTGGATCGCCTTATTGCTTTGGGCAGGAAGCGGCTCCCTGTTTCGTTCGTTATTTCAAAGATACGATGTCGCGTTTCGCGTCATTATGTGTGGCTTACTCCTTTATTCAGCTGTGACGATTTTTCAGTGAGATGCAGAAAAAGGACAACACACCTCAGTTGCGAGGCATGTTGTCCTTTTTTAATGCAATCATTGCTTCCACTGCCGCGTCCATCCGCTCTTGTAAGCCGATCTTATTTAAGACGACGAGTCCTTCCGTGAAGACGAAGAGCAACGCAGTTTGCTGATCGACATCTTCCCCCTCTGTTGGTACATAGATCTGTTTAATCCAATCGTCGAACGATTCTCCGATCGTCCGCGTGATCGACGTATACGGTTCCCCCTGACTCGTTGCGAGGTGGGTGATCTCAAACCAAAGATTCAAATATGGCTTGATTCGTGGCTCATCGATCGCTTGTCGCAGAAAACGGACGAATGCCGTGAACTCGAGTTTTAGATCCGGTTGCTGTAGTAAATCAATTAATTCTTGGCTAATCGCAGTCAACACCGCGGTTTCGATATCTTGTTTATCCTTGAAATAATGCATCAGCATCCGGTCACTCGTCCCGGCAGCGGTCGCCATCTTCTTCAGACTCATCTCCTTGATGCTTGATGCTAACGTCGCTTGTGCGATGTGATGCGTATAGTCCTGTCGCTTATGTTCAAACTTATCCATATCCGATCGACTCCTTCCCTTTCCATCATACTCGATTTTAAGAAACGGACACCATGCAAAAAAGCATCCACAAAGGATGCTTCATTTTAAAAATTGATTGATGATCTTCTTAAAAGCAAGATCCAGTCGGACGTTCTCGTCTTTCGTCAGCTGTTTCGCTTCTTCAAAGACAGCTGCTGCTTCCTCGAATTTATTCTCGTAAATCAAGATCGTCATTTTCCCACGTTCGGGTCCAACGCGCTCACTCGACGTCTCACGTTCTCGTACCATCGCTTCAGCTGCGCGATCCACGCGCTCTATTCGGTCTTGCTTACTGATTTTTTTCTTGATCAGTTTTCGTTCGAGTTCTTGTACATATGGAAGTGATTTAATCAACGTCAATGCCGGATCAATCGGTTCATATTGGGCGACGAACGCTTCCATTTGCTGTCGCTCGTAATCGATGACTTCTTGATAGAGTGGTTTACTTTCCTTCGCTAATGCCTGCTCGACCTTGACGAGTCGTTTGACTTCTTTTTTCATTGCGACCATTCGTTTATCGAACGCTTTTTTCTCAGACGATGTATCGACTGCTTTTAGATCAACTCGCATCGCTCTGATTTTTCTTGACTCCTTCACGTTATCTGAATCGTATTTTTCTACTTTCGGATTATACTGCTCGACCGCAGTCCGATATGCTTCATTTTGATAATAAGAAGGAATTTTGATTGGGGATTTGGAGCTAAGATCCGATAAGATGTTGCCGTACTTCGTGATGACCTTCAATTGATCGGCACGGTATTTTTTATAATCGAATGCTTTTTTCGTCTGGACCACTTTTGCTTCGACAAGACTGCTTCCACTTCCGATACTCGCTCCACTCATCAATAAGGCTACAGCTGCACTACAGGCGAAGATTGTTCGCAATCGCTTTACCTTCATATGTTCGCTCCGTCCCTTCTCATCATCCTACGTTTCTTTTTCCGTATTATACCAAATTGAACAGCATCACATTTTGTTATTTGACGGATCAGGGTAATAACTTTCCTTCTACATATACTCGATTGACGTTCGATTGTAGTACATGCTACATTTATTTGTAGTAAACACTACATTTATAAGGAGGATCCTTCATGAAAGAATCTCAAGCTTCATTTGTAGACACCATCCCGAAACCTTTATTGCTCATCATTACGATCGCATTCGCTGTTTTAACTGCGTTTTCGATAATTGACTTTGGTGTACTTGGCATCTTTGCGGAAGCGACACAAAACACGGCGACGCTCCAGATTTTCGTCGATCTGATTCTCTGCGCCCTCTTCATCATCGTTTGGCTCCGTCATGATACACGTCGTACCGGACGAAGCTTTCCGCTTTGGGCAATCATCACCCTCGCGATTGGTGCGTTCGGACCTCTACTCTATTTGTTGACTCGAAAATCATGACGTTCTGACACGTGCCGCATCTTCGGTACGTGTTTTTCTTAAGACAAACTTAAGAAAGCGACTCCGTCTATCAACAGAATTCGACCGTATCCTAAGAGGTAGATTACAACTTAAAGGAGTTTTTTACCTCATGAAGAAAGCCATCTTTGATACGATCGTCCACTTAAATGCTCGACCCGTTGTTGCGAACACACTAAAACGGTTTGCGATGAGTCGCTTTAGTAAACCGCTCATCCGACCTTTTATTCGCACCTATCACATTCAGACGGATCAAGCGCTGAAGTCCGTTGATTCGTTTACCTCGCTGCACGATTGTTTCGTACGCGAGTTACGTCCCGGTATGCGACCAATCGCAACCGCGCCGGATGCCTTCGTCAGTCCGAGTGACGCCGTACTTTCCATCGTCCCAGCATTAACGCAAGATAGTCGGTTTACAATCAAAGGACAGGACTATACCGTTACTGAGCTGATCGGCTCGAGCGAACGCGCCCAGGATTACGCGAACGGTGTCGCCTTGATTTTCTATTTGAGTCCGACCGACTATCACCGTGTCCATTCGCCAGTCACGGGCGAAATCACGACGAGTTATACACTAGGGCGAGAATCAGCACCCGTCAATGATATGGGACTACGATTCAGCAAACGTCCGCTGACACGCAACTATCGTCGGGTCACGCGTCTGCAAGTCGATCACCGAACGATCGAGCACGTCATGGTCGGTGCGCTGAACGTCAATACGATCGTTCAGACACATCAAGGACGCCTGCTGGAGCGTGGTGCAGAGTTCGGCTACTTCTCGTTTGGTTCGACCGTCATCCTCGTCTTGCCACCGGACACCGTCGAACTCGCACCAGGCATCGAACGTCGCGTCAAGATGGGGGAGCAGATTGGACGCTGGATCCCATAAAAATGGATTCCCTTTTTGTTAAGATTCCTGACTAAGAAAAACATTTGAATTTGCTAGACTAAAGGAAACCACTGTTCAATGGGATGGTAACCGTGAAGAGCAGTTGACGTTAACGTGTATCGAAATGCAATAACTTACAAAACGGGAAAGAGGTTATATCATGAAAAAAGTCGTTTTATTATACGCTTTCTCGATTATGACGGTATGGATATTAGTTGGTTGCAATAATGAAGAGATAATGCAAAGTACTAGTGAAAAACCGACGGCATTCGAAGTTTTGAGCGAAGATTCTAAAGCAGACATTTTTCAATTCAATGATACGATCTACCAATCAGATGTAGCATGGGCAGAAAAAACCGAAGTCACTCAGAAGGAAAAAGTCGGAGAAATTAAAAGAAGAAGTTCGGATAGAGACGATTTTGATAATGGGACTGCTACGAAACTCTCTAAGGGTACCGCCCTATACTCTACTAAAGAAAGAAATGAGATTCTGATAGTCAGCTTCAACGGGAAATTAAAAAAGTACGTTGCTTTAGGAGAAGGTTAATTTGTCTATAAGAAAAGGCATCCTCAGCTAAGGATGCCTTTTCTGATTTAGATCACGACGATAATAGCCGCATCTGATCAGCCGTTAACGACTTTTTCAGCTACTTCTTCATTCATCGACTGACGATTGATTGAGAAACGCTCGCCTTCTTTCAAGCGTTTGCGATATTCCGCTGTAGCTGTGAACAGAACATCTGTCGAAGAGTTGAGTCCTGTTTCAAATGAATCTTGCAACACTCCAATGATGAAACCAACGGCAACGACTTGCATCGCGACATCGTTCGGAATTCCGAATAAGCTACATGCAAGTGGAATCAAGAGAAGTGATCCGCCAGCGACACCTGACGCTCCACATGCACAGACCGCAGCGAGTACACTCAAGATGATGGCTGTCGGAATATCGACTTGAATCCCGAGCGTATTGACGGCAGCAAGTGTCAGAACCGTAATCGTAATCGCCGCCCCCGCCATGTTGATCGTGGCACCGAGCGGAATCGAGATGCCGTATGTCTCTTTATCGAGACCGAGCTTCTTACACAATTCCATGTTGACTGGGATGTTCGCTGCCGAACTACGTGTGAAGAATGCCGTGATGCCACTTTCACGTAGACATTTAAAGACGAGCGGATATGGATTTTGACGGACGTTGATGAATACGATCAATGGATTAACAATGAGTGCGACGATAAGCATCGTACCAATCAACACGCCCAATAATCCTACATACTTACCGAGAGAACCAAGTCCATTCTCTGTGACTGAACCGATGACGAGACCCATGATTCCTAGGGGTGCCAGTTTGATGATCCAGCCGACCATCTTAGCGATACCATCTGAGAAATTCGAGATGAACGTTTTTGTTGTGTCGGAAGCATTTTTTAATGCGAGTCCTAAGACGATCGCCCATGTCAGAATTCCGATGTAGTTCGCTTGAATGAGCGCATTAACGGGGTTGTCGACCATGTTCAAGACAAGTTTCTTAAGGACTTCGATGGCGTTTCCAGGAGCTGACAGCTTCTCTGCGCCTTCTGTCAGTGTAATCGTCACTGGGAACAAGAAACTAACGACGACCGCAATCGCACCCGCTAAGAATGTACCGAGCAGATATAAGAAGACGATGGATTTCATGTTCGTTTGCTGACCTTTTTTGTGTTGCACAATCGAAGCCATAACTAGGAAAAAGACCAAAATCGGCGCGACTGCCTTTAGTGAGGAAACAAATAATGTTCCAAAGATGGTCAAAGAACTCGCTACTTCAGGAATCGTGACGGCTAAAATAATCCCTACGATCAAGCCAATCGCGATTTGTTTCACTAAACTGATTTGGTTCCACATCTTCAACAATTTCATACGTTCCCCTCCAGGCTTACAAAAAATAAGTTATTTAGAATTCGAAAAACGATGACTTCTCTCTTCTACTCAAAAGGATGAATAGTCTAGTCATTCACTTTTCTAAAAATTCTCGCAGTTTGTTGTGTTCTATTTTTGCATAAATCGTGTGAAATAAAAACTAGTTTTTTGCAAGAAATATGATTCCTTTTCCTGGATGTTAAGTGAGCATACGAATGCAATCGATTGCATAATTACAAAAAAAGTAGAAGAAGATGCGTTCCTTCTCCTACTTAATTATGTAAACTAAAATGTTTCACAGATGTTGATTGACCTTTATTCTCTCTTCAGCAGTCTTCTCGAATTTAGTATTGACAGGTATCGTTAACGCTCTAAGCGTCGGATGAATTAAGAAATAGCCGGCAAAGCCAAAATAGCCGATACTAGAGATCAATAAGATTGCTGTACTAGAAGACCATTCTCCGAAAATGCCTCCCGCAAAATATCCAAGTGGACTTAACGACCCTAACAGTGAAGAGAGAAACGAAAAACCTGTTCCTAAATAGTCCGACGGAAGATTGACTTGGATGAGCGTATACAGATATATGCTGTTCACACCGATTCCAATCCAAGCGATTCCAAATAAAACGATGGGAAGCACCCCAGCATCATTTACTAAAAACGCACCAATCCAAAACAGACCGGATAGGAGCGCTGCAATCGGCATGACACGATTAAGAGCAAACGTCTCCAAACGACTTGATATCAATGTTCCGATCATCGTTCCAAGTGAAATTGCTGCTAACCAAAACCCGTACTCTGCTGATGTCTCAGAAATGATTGGTAACACCGCAAGTCCCATCGTCGCAAGAAAATTCATCCCGATGATGCCATATATGATGGTCAGTAGTTTCTTCTGTTGCTTGACAACATAAAATCCTTCATTGAAGTCTCGCTTATACTGTTGCCAAAAGTTTCGTAAGGAAATGGGTTGTTCTTTTTTCGAAGATGGGACTTTGAGAACTAACAAAAATAAGAACCCGATCCCTAGCAATACGATACTATTCGCAGCGAATACGATTCCGACGCCGACAAACAAAATCACGATACCTGCTAACGCATCCGCAATCAAATCAAGCGTTTGATAAGAAAAGGCGAACACTGAATTGACTTTCGTCAACTGATCATTTGATGCCAGTCGCTCGATGAGTGTATTTTCGGTGGGATACGAGATTTCCGCTAATGTTAACGCTAAAAACAGAATAACGAGCAGTAATGGAATCCAGAGCGTCTCGTTAAAATAAAGCAAGGTGATGATTCCGACCAAAACGGTTTGCCCGACGCCTGAGAAAAAGAGGAGTTTCTTTTTCGAATAACGATCAATGATCGGACCGTACAAAAATTGAAGCGTCACGGGTAACACAGCAATCGTACTCGTTAATCCGACCAGAAATGGCGAATTCGTCGTCGTCTTGACGAACCAAACGATGGCAATCATATAAAAGCTGTCCGATATGTTCATCAGAATTCTACCAAGTAACAAGATGACTAGTTGCTTGTTCAATCGCCTTCCCCTCTCTCCAATAGTTAAATTTTATTGAACTTTATTGTAGAGTAAAGGACTGGAAGAAAAATGTAAAGCGATAAGTTCAATTTAATTTAACTACACCCTTGAAAAAATGCTTCTTCGTAAATAGAGCCTTTACGAAAAAGCACGTTTAATACTATGTAGATGATGTCCTTGCGTCGTACATAAAAACGATTCCTTCTTTGATCTATTCCGATTCAACACGATATCGCCTCTAATCCTTCTATCGTCCGCTTGAATTTTGGATGATTCTCGAATCAAACGTTGAAATTCTGAAATCAGCGTTCTAAAACGGTTCATCACGAATTTTCACTTCTCAAGAGATCGTTGTTTTATTGCGTTTGACGATCAAAAGAACGATCACAAACAGAAGCTCAAGGACCGTAAAGATGCCTACGAAGAAATAGACGACTAACACCTGACTGATCCCATCGACAGCAATCGTGTAAAACCAAAGTAATGAAATGCCCGTCGTATAAAGAAAATTGATGATCGTTCCGCTAATCAAGCTCGCTTTCAAACTTTTCTTACCCCGCGCCTGACTCACGATGATGATGGCACCGATCACCCAGACGATGAGTATGAGTTCAAGGATAGTCTTATCGTTCCATTGTACCTCCATGATCTACTCTCCTTTTCAATAGGCTGATTGAATGCGAGTGATACCTATATTTCAAAGCAATACAGACTCTTCCAGTCTTCCGAAAGTTAAGTGAATGAGTTTTTTAAAGATCCAAATCAGAATAGTCCTTCATTTTCCTAAACCGAATACTTTCCTCCTGACCGATTTGATCGGTCTCTTTCAAGCGGTGCTGAACGACGAGCAACACTAGTATGATCGCGGAAATCACACAAATCGTCGCATAGTACGGTTGAGCGACGCGCTCGAACTCTAACGCTGATAGCACCTGTAAGATCGTCAATCCCGCAAGCATCCCGTGGAAATACCGTTGATAGCTGCGCGGTATTCCTGGCTGCCCGAATGTCTCATACCAGACGTATAAGCCAAGTCCGAACGCGAGTCCGTTTAGGATCGGCGAAGGAAGAAGGAAAAGAAGGATACCAAGACCAAACATCAACCAAGCGTACCTAATAGCGGGCTTAAAGAAAGCAGGATCGAGCTGCGCTTCCTCTTCCTCGATGACGGGCACTGCTTTCTCCGCTTCGGTCAATGGTCGAAAACCAAGGGCTACTTTCGCTTCCGCTAACTCAAGCATTCGTGTCTTCATCCCGAAATAGAACGGAAAACGTTCTTTGACGACCTCCCCTTCATCCGTTTGACCATCCGCTTGTTCTTGCACGGATACCTGATACAGCGTGCGCCCCATTCGGTAACTGACCCAGTAGTCGGTCGTTTGACCATTGTCGCGTTTGAGTTCAATCACCTTCGTTTGTTGATTCGTCATGATATGTGATTCCTTTCGTCGCAAGTTCCTGTAATTGTTCTGTCGCGTACAACAGGAGAATGAACCCTGAAATGAGACAGACCGTTCCGTTAATCGAGAGATTGATTGGTGATAGATAGTTTTTTGATGAGCCCGCTAACGCGAACATGAAAAGTGCTCCTGACCAGCGATACATGCGAGTACGTGCAGATTTCCCTTCGAGATGCATCGGCCAGAAAATCATTAGAACGACGAGTGTTATGTATCCTGGGATTGGCAAGATATCTGTTAGCGTCAGTAATCCACTCAACAGAACGAGTAAAGCGCTTAAAATACGCAACTTTATGATTCGTCGGTCCGCTCGAAAATCCATCACTTCAGACAGAGCAAAAGGTGAACGGATGTATCCATCGTCTAATTTTTCACGGACCCACGTTTTTTTCTGCCGATACGCGAGGAACGAATTCTTGAAGACGATCCGCTTCGTTGCGGACTCTTCATTCCTTTCCATCATGTCCTCGCTATCGACTGCTTGCTCTTTTCGGGCAACACCTTCCCGGCAGAATAAAGTGCGCCCCTCTTGGTGAAAGACGATGTGATACACACGATCGTCGATTTGTTTTACTAATTGAATCATGATTTGTGCTCCCTTTATCTTACCTTCTACATTCTTATAGGTCTCACCATGCTGCGCAGACCACGTATAGTATGAACAGTCCACCTAAGACACAGACGTAACCATAATGTCTGACGGTCAACGAACAAAATAAGATGACGCCAATTGACAGAATGATACTGAGTACGAATGAATCCACCGTGTCGACGCTATCCCCATGTCCCGCTAGCGGTGTCTTTTTCGCATGCTTTGAGCGGATAAAATAGATGCCTAACGTCAACAAGAATATCCCGACACCAAGACCAAGAAACGGTACCACCATCGACGTCTCCTCCGACATATGTATTCTTTGAATATGTTTATTTCATGAAGTTATTATACAACTATTAATTACGATATTTTCCTTTAATAAGTTTCATTGAAAAATTTTCTATGTATGATTTTTTCTTTTATATCTTCTTTTTTACAAAAGGAGTGCAGCACTATGTACGCTTCCATCGCACCAGTCTGCACTCCTATTTCGCATGATGTATCTACTTTTCTTATGTAAGATTTTTCTCCGAAAAATAGGGTCATGGACCTGTACCACAAGAGACCGCATACTTTTCTTCACTCACCTTCTTCGAATAACAGACAAAAGGAGTTCCGCCTGTTTCACTTTTCCAATGGTACCAAAACATATGGTAGCGCTCCGCTTGTGGATCTTGTTCCGTAATGATTGCAAAGTAACTTTGATAGAAATAGCCTTCTTTATAAAGTTCGTGTCTTAGAGCACCTCTCGGCGAAGCATCCGTAAACAGAACCGGTGATAGGATCGGCATGAGTAGTACGATGATGGCTAGCGTTCCGAAACAGATCAGGACTATTTTCTTTCTGTTCTTTTTCTTAGAATTCGATTTACCCATCTTTTTCAACCTTTCCTTTATTGGCTTTTTTTGTTATATAGTAACATTATCCATACAACAGAAAGAGGTTTTGATATTGAAGAAAACTATTTTATTATCACTCTCTTTAGGTGTACTTCTATCTTCTGGTTTTTTGATCAGTAACGCAATAGCAACTTCTAATATTTCACAGGAAAAATCTGAAAGCTCGATTTCAAAGGAGCAAGCCTTCACTTTTTTCACGAAAGTCCTAGAACAACAAAAAGCGGATTTTTTAAACAATACGCCGTTGGCACACACCAATCAATCGAGATTATCTTCTCGCGACGAGGCTGTATTAATTTTTCTATCTAGTACAAAAGTGGATAAACAACAGCTACATTCATTTAGTTATAAGATTTCTAACGTAAAAGTGTACTCCGAAAATCAACGAAATTATGCTGAAGCTTATGTAACACGAACTTTTAGCTTCGGAAGTGGGCTTGAAACGGGTTTAGGTGATACATTAGTGCTCGAAATCCAATCAAGTCCAGATGATTTAAAAGGACCGTCCCACACCATTTCCTCGAGTAAATCAACGAGTGAAGTAAATGAAAAGGTCTCTGTTGGTGAATTTTTAGAAAAGTATGAAGCAGAGGCAACAAAATAAAAGTGAAACTGTGCTAAAGAAAATAATGGCGGGTTTCTTTAATTTTAAGAAATTAATTACTAATCCTTAGTACTAGTTTTAGTCTCTTCAATTATTACGTGTAGGGAATAAATAAACAGCATTTCTTATTCTAAAATTACATATTTTGACTGTAAAGAGAAGGGATGCTATCTTTATTTTAGTGATTATTTATTTTTTAAATAATCTTCCAGGTTATTCATGTATGTGTTGAAGGGATGATCATATTTTGAAAAGAATATTTGGACCTTTGTTATGTGTTCCATTACTTGTTTTAACTGCATGCTCGGAAGAGAGGCAAAGCGAAAAATACAAATCCGAGTCCATTGAAATCAACAATGACGGTGAAGTAAATATCGTACCTCTTTATTCACCCTATCAAAAATACTTAAATGCTTCACTCAAAGATAATGATACTGAAATGAGTAAAAAAAATTACGTACAATATGTCCTTAGCGATATCGATAAAACGGGTGAAAAGAAGATTTTGATACTACTTCTTTAAAAGGTTTCTTCATGATGCAATCGACTGCTTATCAGCAAGCACTGCTTGATCGAATCGATGCTCTGGAAGAACGACAAGACGAGATTAAAAAAATCATCACAAAAAACTACACTGCTGCGCATAAAGTCCTTCCAAAGAAAAAGAGTACGATTTTCATCGTACCGATCAACTCGGAATATACGACGATGACCGAACCGATGGGTGGAGTAGCAGCAGGAACGTACAAAGATGCGGTCGTGCTCTATCTGGCGGAAGATTTCGATAAGGATGCTCTCGCCTATACCGTTGCCCATGAATATCATCATTTAATCCTTCAAGATAGACCAGAATATCAGATGAATAAATTACTCGATTCGGTCATTGTTGAGGGAAAAGCAGATGCTTTTGCTGATCGAGTCTTAAAAAATGTGAAGGCCCCGTGGGATGAACCCATGGATGATACGACAATCAAACATGTCGCAAAGTTGATTCAAACTGGTGAAGCTACTTACGAGGACCTTGTAGGCGGTAGTCCTCAAAAAGACATCCCCCGCTGGAGTAACTACAATTTAGGACACGATATCCTCGATCATTATTTTAAATTACATCCAGATTCTAAAATAGAGGAATGGTCCTTTAAAGGTGAAGCTGATCTTTTGAAAGGATATAAATACCAAAAGTTACTTCAGTGAGAGAACTATATTTTTGATACATTCCATAAAAAACAGACAGATGAAATAACAATATCAGTTTACGTATCGTACGGAAATTTTCTCTGTCGAACTCAATGACATCTTGATATAAGCCAATACATATAACAAAAACAAATCAAGGTACAGCTGCTTTAAACAGATCTGTATCTTGATCTTTCTTCAATTTTAAACACTTTTTGTTTTCTTGTAATAGATACACGGCGCCGTCTAATGCATATCCTGTTTTCGCAAACGAGGAGAATGAAAGAACTTATCATGATCATCGCCTCCCTAAACATGGTCAAAACAAAGACAAATGACTATGTTTACTTCAATTTGAACATAATTTCATCCACTTTTTTAGATTTAATCGTACCCATCTAAAATATTTACAATTCAAATTTCAGCCTTCAAGGAGTCATTATTCAAGATTATCGACCAATTCTATATACTAAAACCTTAATTTGTATTTCAATGTATAACAAAGGAGTTGATAATCATGAGTACCATTTCTGTACGTCTGGATGAAGAGGATGCACGACTCATCAAGGAATATGCGAAGGCAAAGAACATCACGATTTCTACACTAGTTCGCGATGCCGTCCTCGACCACATCGAAGGCGAAATCGATTTACAACTCTATCATGATTCCATATCAGTGCACCGTAAAAAATCAAAAGCGATCTCTTTCGACGCCATGATGAAGGAACTCGGTTTAAAATGATAGCATATACAGTAGAATTTGAGCGCGGAGCTCAAAGGTCTCTCAAGATGATGAATCCCCCAAAAGGCGCGGATTATCATGTCCTGGATCAAGAAGAACCTTGTTGGAACGGATAATCCGTGTCGTCATGGTAAAGGACTCATATCGAATCACTAAGGTAAATGGCGGTATCGCATCGGCGACTATTGTCTGATTGCTGACATTCAAGATGGAAAAGTCGTGATCTTGATTCTTGAGATAGAGCATCGTCGTGATATTTATAAATAAAGCATTTATTGCTTATATACAAGTAAGCGTATGAGTTTTTGATTATGTCTATTTAACAAGCGTTATTTATACAGTAATGATTATTCTTTCACAAAACTGAATCTAGTGGATCAATTATAATGTTGACGTCTATAAACTCATCTTTTATCAATATATTTTTAATAGTCCTTTCATACGTAAAAAAGACAAAATAACTGCGTGCACACTTTGCCAAAAAACACGACAAAAAGAATCAACGTATAGATACCTTCAAGTATCTGCGCGTTGATCCTTTTCTTAATTATCCGTCTAATCGTTGTTCAGCCATTTTATAAATTTCATCTTTATCCTGTTTAACGATCGCTACAAGTTAAATGATTTGGATTTTACCATCGACTTCTCTAAAAAACAACACGTAATCCTATTTTTTTATTTTTTAACTTATTGCAATGCGACAAGTTTCCACTGAGTGGCTGTCCTGCTGCTAATTCTACACATTACTTCAGACTATTCGTTAGTGAAATGAGTTTTTTGTTGTAAAATCTTAGCAAGCCCAATCGCCTTCGCTCTATCGGTAGCACCAAATGTACAACCCCGCATTAGTGTATTCGCGATCATTTCCCCCTCTTTACTCAGAAAAACTCAACATATAATTATCATTTTATAGGCAATCCATCACGCGTAAGAATATTTTTCCACATTTCATCCGGAATGGAGAGCATTTGTTGATCATCGCGTGACAAGGTCGTGTGAATTTCTCCTTCTCTTCCTGCTTTTAGTTTTGAAACCCAATCAGGCTCCATTAATAACTCTCTTCCTAATCCGAACAAAGGGATGCCTTGTTCTAATACGTCCAAGGCATCATCTGGTGTGTATATAGAACCGAGTGACAGAAAACTTGTTCTATCTGCAATTACATCACGAAAAATCTCTGCTCTTGTTTTTGTTTGATTCGAACCACTTCGAGGCATGGACCAAACGTTTTTGACTGAAAGATGTAAGTACGATAAGCCTTGATTAGACAATTGATCTACAAAAGCGATCGTTTCCTCCATATTCAAACCATCCTTTTCTGGTTCTTCTGGTGAGAAGCGATATCCAATAATAAAATTTTTGTTCGCATATTGATTTCGGGCTCTTTTTACTTCTTCAATAACAGCTAACGGGAAAGACATCCGTTTTTCTAATGTTCCTCCCCACATATCTGTTCGAAGATTGGAATATCCCGAAAGAAATTGTTGAATCAGATATCCATTGGCTCCATGAATTTCCACACCATCAAACCCTGTACGTATAGCCATCTCCGTTGCTCGTCCAAAATCCTGAATAGTAGATAGGATTTCTTCGTGTTCTAACGCACGAGGAACGTAATCATCACTTGAATCCTTGTAAAGGCATGCCACGATACCACTCGGGCTTACCATTCGCCTTTCACTTATGTATCCGATGAGACTTTCGCTTCCTCCATGATGAAGCTGAAGGATTGCTTTTGCTCCCTTTTCTTTTATTTTATTTGCCAACTGCGTAAGACCTGGTACATTGTTTTCCCCATATGCTTTCATTTGACGAGGAAAACTAGTTCCGAGTGATGATATGGTTGCAGCCGCGGTAATAAACATAGCTGGTCCTTGTGCTCTTCTGCTATAATAGTCCAATTCTTCGGAAGAGACACTTCCATCTATATTTCCTGAATAAGTGGTCATCGGTGCAACAACGACTCGATTCGCCAAAGTTACTCCATTTGAAAGCGTATAAGGTGAAAGGATCTTTTCATACTTCTGATTCATCAATACATCCACTCTCCAATTCTTTTATTTTTTTATTTAATCTATCTGTTTTTAGTGTATTTGTAAAAATAAAATAAGTAAAATGAATGTTTTTCATTCTAATCATTTGCATCTCTCATGTATAATGTAGAAAAGGATGTGAAGTACATTGAATTTATTTCAACTAGAAGTGCTTTTAAACGTAGTAGAAAATAGTAGTTTTACGAAAGCAGGTCAAAAGATTGGACTGACACAATCTGGAGTAAGTCATAACATTACAACACTGGAATCTGAACTAGGAGTAACACTTTTGAATCGAGGACGAGGTGGTACATCGTTAACTACTGCAGGGGAATACATTATTCCACACGTACGTAATATTGTGACAAATATGGCTCATATAGAGCAAAAAGTTTCTTCTTTACAAGGATTAGAATTAGGAAAGATTGCTGTTGGGAGTTTTCCGAGCTTTACTGCTGCATTTATACCGATCCTGTTTTCTATATTCAAAGAACGGTTCCAGAATGTTGAATTGGTGTTATATGAGGGTGGCTACGATGATATTGAAAAGTGGGTGGAGGAAGGTACTGTGGATTTCGGTTTCACAGCATTACCAGTTAAAGGTTTCGAGAGTATAGCACTGACACAAGATCCTTTGTCTGCTGTCGTATATGATGGACACCCTTTTATAGAAAAAGATACTGTTACGATAGCTGATTTTAAAGAGGAATCATTCATCATGTTACGTTCTGGATGTGAAGTCCTTATCGAGGATGAATGTCGTAAAGCTGGTCTTTCATTACATACCTCTTATAGTAGCAAGGAGAATGAAACTGTACTGTCTATGGTGAAAGGAAAATTAGGTATTAGTATTATGCCAAACCTTGCAGTTTCTAAACGAGAGACTCATGTTCATTTGTTATCCTTACATCCTCCTGTAGTGAGACATCTCGGATTAATTGTCAAGTCCTCAGACAAAATGACGCCTCTTTCCAAAGAATTTGTCAAGATCGTGAAAGCGCATTTCGATAGTTGTGGAATCTGATTAAACTGATGACTCGCGTTGTGATAAAAAAGATAGAACGTGTCACGAATCGTTGGATGAATGACGATACAGTAATGCTGAAGGTTCCCGAATCGCTAACATTTAATAAGAACTGGATACAAAAAATGGATTGTATACATTTCGACGTCGAAATGTATACAATCCATTTTCAGAAAGTATTTACTCATTGAGTTCTCTTGTCCGAAAACAAGATCTGATGCTTAATCCATATATTTTTTCAAGACGATTGCTGCGTTATGACCACCGAATCCGAAAGAATTAGATAATCCGTACTGCATCTCCATCGAGCGAGCCCCTTCTGTTACATAATCCAGGTCACACATGGGATCATCGACTTCAAGATTAATCGTTGGTGGAATGATTCCTTCCTGTAAACATTTCGCGAGGGCGATCGCTTCCGCTCCACCGGCAGCACCAAGCATGTGACCTAGCATTGATTTGTTCGCCGTCACCGGGAGTATGTTCGCATGTTCTGCAAACAATTTTTTAATCGCACGTGTCTCGGACTGATCGCCGACGATCGTACTCGTCGCATGGGCACTGATCACATCGATGTCATTCGTCTCAATCCCTGCCTGTTGAACGGCCCGCTTCATAGCGAGGTATGCTCCCTGACCTTCTGGATGAGTCGCTACTATATGATAGGCATCGGAACTTGCTCCGTATCCGACGACTTCCGCATAGATGGACGCACCTCGTTGCTTTGCGTGCGATAACGATTCTAGTATCAAGATGCCTGCTCCCTCCGACATCACGAAACCATCGCGTGTCGCGTCAAAAGGACGACTCGCTTTAGCGGGTGATTCGTTTCGTGTAGACAATGCCGTCGCATTACCGAAGCTTGCTATAGACAATTCAGTGATACCCGCTTCTGTTCCACCAGCGAATGCAGCATCAGCCTCTCCCATTCGAATGAGTCGATATGCTTCACCAATAGCCGTGTTTCCGATTGCACAAGCGGATACAGGTGACATGGAAGGTCCCATCGCTTGCCACTTGATGCTAATCTGAGCGGCTGCTGCGTTAGACATCATGGAAGGTACAAGACTTGGACTGACCCTTCTCGGACCTTTTTGGTGTAAAGCATGAACACCGTCAATTAACGTTTCAATCCCTCCTACACCTGACCCCACATATACAGCAAGTCTTTCCCGATCCAGATCAGATTCTCCTAGCTTAGAATCGTTCCAGGCTTGATCAGCAGCCGCTAATGCGAACTGGACGAAGCGATCCAGGTTACGAGAGGCTTTTTTACCAATCGCCTTTTCCGCATCAAAGTTTTTTACACTCCCTGCAATCTTTACTTTGAAATCAGTCGTATCAAACGTATCGATTTCCGTGATGCCTGAATTTCCAGCAATCATATTATTCCAAAAGGACTCCACATCGTTTCCGATTGGTGAGACGACACCCATTCCTGTAATCACTACACGCTCCATTTTTCTTCACTCCTTGTAATAGTATGAGATAATCATACGTGTCATATATCCTATTACAAGTGTTCATTTATCCTATTATAATTGATACTTGGATGGAGAGAAATCAGGAGGAACGTATATGGACGACTCGAATCGATTAGAAGCTCTATCCTATTTTTTGAAGACGAAAAGAGCACAGCTCAAACCGGAATCAGTGGGGCTACCGCCTGGATCAAGAAGGAGAACGCCTGGCTTGAGAAGAGAGGAAGTTGCTCAATTAGCAGGAGTCAGTACGACATGGTACACCTGGTTAGAACAAGGAAGAGATATTAAGGTATCTAGAAGCGTCTTAGACTGTATCGCCCAGGCGTTATGTCTGAACAGGGATGAACACGAATATTTGAACGATTTAGCATTAGGGACGCAGGTCGTCAGTATGAAAATTCAAGCTTCCCCTATGATTATCAGTCCGTCACTCGAAAAAATTCTCTCTGCCTTGACGACGTGTCCGACGATCATTACGGATCGTTACTGCCATATCGTCGGCTGGAATCCTGCAGCGGCCCATGTGTTCGTAGATTTTGCGACCATTCCAGAATCACAACGTAACCTCATTCGCCTCTTGTTCTCACAGAAAGAATTTAAAGTACTTGCCGGGAATTGGGAACACTTCGCCAAAGGATTCTTGTCCATTTTCCGTACATACTACGGTCAATACTCTGGTGATGAATGGTATACGTCCTTCATACAGGAGATGAGTAATACGTATCCTGAATTCAAATCACTCTGGATGGAGAGTCAGGTCAGTAAGGCTCCGGAAATCCTGATTGAATTCCGTCATGGAAAAGTTGGCAAGATGCTATTCGACCTGACCTCTCTTCAAGTGCAGGGAGAAGACGACTTGCGATGTAGCATCTATACACCTGTCGAGGAATCCGGTACAGAAGAAAAACTGAAACGATTGATTTTAGTTCGATGAATTCAAATGAAGTGAAAAACTGCTAAAAATATGGAAGCAATCGATGAGACGCTTTCCATGTCAGGATTGTTCCGTTCAAATCAGTCAGGATTGTCCGACTTTCGGATTGACAAGTAATCATGGTCATAAATAAATAAACATAGTCTAAATATGATAATTTGACTATGTTTATATGTGTTTGAACGACTTTAAATACATTATAATGAGTTTAAACATAGTCAAATAATATAAAAATGAGTATATTTAATCTAAAGTGATCTATTTTGCGAAGGGAGTTCGACGAATGCGCGACTATACATATACCTATCTCAAAGAGCTCGCCCTGCCGATGGAGACCGTCCGCTTGATTGGACGGATCAATGAGTATAAAGGCAAACAGGATCTCTATAAACAGCAAGCGCCTCAAATCCTTAACACCTTACGCGATGTCGCCGTCATCCAGTCGACGAAAGCCTCGAATGCGATCGAAGGAATCATCGTCACGGAAAGTCGTCTTCAGACCATCATGTCAAAGTCAGCCGACCCTGCCGACCGTTCAGAAGCAGAGATTGCTGGTTACCGCGACGTACTTAACCTGATCAACGCTTCAGCCGAGGACATCCCGGTCAATGCGAATATTCTGTTGCAACTCCACAAGGAACTCTATAAGTTCGTCCCCGTCGAAGGTGGGCGGTGGAAGAACGTCGACAACGAGATTAGTGAGACGTTCCCGGATGGCACGCGCCGGACTCGCTTCATCCCCGTCCCTGCGTTCGAGACACCGGCAGCGATGCAGGCGTTATGCGACAGCCTGCGAGAGCGTCGGCAACAAGAGGACGTCGACCCGCTCATCCTGACGAGCTTGTTCGTCCTCGATTTCCTATCCATTCATCCGTTCAATGACGGGAATGGTCGAATGGCACGATTGTTGACCCTCTTGCTGCTCTATCAGTATGGCTTCGAGGTCGGACGCTACATCAGTCTCGAGAAGATCGTCGAATCGCGGAAGGAAGATTATTATGAGTCACTCCGTCTCTCTTCCGTGCGTTGGCACCAAAATCAACAAGATCCGTTTCCATGGATCAACTACTTGCTGAGCACGATTCTTGCTGCTTATAAGGAGCTTGAAGATCGCGTCGGATTGGTCACGACGCGTAGTCAGAACAAGAACAATCGGATTCGTCGTTTCGTTGAAGGACGAATCACACCGTTCACGAAAGCAGACGTAAGGAAGGCTTGTCCCGACATCAGTGAGGCGACAATCAATCGCGTATTGCGTGACTTACGTGACGAGGGGATCATTGCCCCATCCGGTCTTGGTCGGAGTGCGAAATGGACGAAACAATAACACTACATGGTATCAAGAACATCCGTGAAGAATAAATAACTTATCATGCGAGAAGATTCCAATACCAATTCACTTACACGTATGTAACCGCTAGAATTTAGTTGACGGTTTTTGCTCGATGACGCTTTACACTTTTGCTCAATTTATTTAGAACTCTAGTAAAAGTCCGGATCAATGGGGCGAACTAATTGGTGATCAAGGAATCACAACTGCAATATTAGACCGTCTCTTACATCGTGTCGAAGTGATTCATAGCGATGACGACAGTCATCGCATGAGAAATCGTAAGAATTTATTTTCAACAGAAGTGTAAATATCAATCGAGCAGAAAACGTCAATTTCTACTTGACGTCGACAACTCATTGTCGCGAAATGTTGAAATCATCTCGTTCATGCTGATTTAAGATATTTTAGATAGCATTTATCTGATATTAATTATCCATAGTAATTATTATTTTTGTGAAATCATTCTAAAGCCTAAATTAATATTTTATTTGTAATCGTACACTTTGTATTATCAACCTGATTGTCAAGTGGGAGAATACAGTCTAAATAATTGCAGATATAAACAAGCTCCAATGATAGCAAAAAGGAGAATGATAGTGAAGATACCAAGCGGGGCGATCCATCCTGATGCGTAGATAGCGAGAGGTGCTAGCGTCTTACCAAGTGTGTTTTGAAGACTATCAGCAGCTAGATACTGACCTCTTGCCTCCTCTGGAGCATAATGACCGATGAAACTCTGCGTGACTGGTGTACGCATGATCTCACCTAACGTGAAGATGATCGTACAACCAAACAAAAACCAGATGTTGTTATTCCATCCGACTAAAAATGTACCTCCTCCTGCAAGTAAGGTCGAAACGACGAAGAGACGTCTTTCTGACCAATTTTTAAGTCGATTCGTTACGGGAAGGATCAAGATGACAAACAAAAGACCATTAAAGCCTACCAGATAGCCAAAAATGGATTGGCTCGTGAGCTGAAAAGAATCCAGCAAGTGCGGTACGAGAGGTTGTTTAGGCACATTCTCTATCACGTAAACTGGTAAGTAGAGATCGAGTTGCATCACTGGGAAGAGTGAACAGGTTCCCGCAATTACGTATAGCAGAAAAATACGATCTTTGAGAATAAGTCGATAGCCAGACCACTTAGACTGAAACGCATATTTAAGTGGGGTCGTTACATCTTTTTGCTTGGATTGGACAGGTAAGGTTTCACTAACAATAAAATAGATCGTTATGAAGTAAAGAAAGAGAACTATTGCACAGGTCCACAATAACAGTTGACGATGTTGAAAAAAGAAGACTGCTCCAATGATTGGTCCTAAAACGGCACCAATATTGTTCACGGTCATAAATGTCGCATACACTTGTCGCAATTCATCTTTTGGAACTGTGTCCGCTATCATCGCTGAACTAGCAGGACGATAAAATGCTGCGCCTATATTAATTCCGATAAAGGCAACATAATTAATCCAAGGAGAAGAAGAGACAGCAAATAGAATAAACATGGTCATTTGCAAAAATGTTCCGATCAGCATCACAGGACGTCTCCCTAACGTATCCGCAAAGCTTCCTCCGGTTAAACTTCCGACAATACTTATTAAGGGGGGCAGTGCCATTATTAATCCAGCAGTCTGTAACCCTAGTCCTTTACCAAAATAGACCGTTAGAAAAGGAAAGTACATCCAAAATAGCAGATTGAAAAGACCTTCTCCTATCAGTCTGACTTTCACATTAGGATTCCATGTAGTTTTGTTCATAATAACTCCTCTCATAGTTAACGAATAGCGTCTTCTTTTCGTAGCTTTACTATAGAGAAGATAGTTATCAAGATATAGACTTATATTTTGATATGGATTATACTAATATTATGAAAATTAAGTAAGGACACTTTTATTTAAATTGTCACGTAAAACGAACGTATGTTTGTTTTGAAACGAAGTGACATATCTTTCTGTCTTACTTTTTTCTATCTCTTAAGAATTTTAGAATTACCGACGATATAATGGTTTGATAAGAAGCAGTTTCTGTCTCTACATGACAGGAACTGCTTCTTATCGTTTAAGTTCATAGACTTTTACTTTATCGAGAAGGAGTAATAACGGACCAACTAAAAAATAAAAATTTCTTATTTTTAACAGAATTATTTACTACAAGAAGAAATTGCGATTTATTGATGTCGTTTGTAATAAATTTAAGTCTGTAAATTAGATTTCACGGATACTTTACTTTCATTCTTCTTTTGGGATTCGTTCATCAACGATCATTTAATGTGGTGGACTGAAGGGAGTCGATGAATAAGGAATAGGCATGGTCGATTACATGAGAAATAGCATATCCACCCATATAACTATGTGATGCATACGTTGAATGCGTCATCTTATCAAATTGTAAATGACTTTCCTCACTCTAATCTGAGTGGTTGATTTCTATAATTTGAAAATTCATTTGTCAGTCTTTTGATTTGCTACTGTGCTTTTGCAAGTGCAATTGAGAGGATAAAAAAAACAAGCTACCTCTATAGATAGCTTGTTTTATCATCATGATTTGCGAAATACCCAATAAGACTGACCTAGATAATTTAACCCCGTATAGATAATCATCCCGATCAGAATCGCTCCAGTCTCTTGTAGATTTGGCAATACGTAATGCACTCCCCATAAACTAAGACGATAAGCGATGAGATAACTAATCGAAACGACGATCAAAAAACGTATCCAATAGGGCCATCCTCCAGCCTCTTGACGAAAGGTGAAGCGACGATTTAGCATATAGCTGACCCAAACACCACATGCATTCCCGATCGCCGTCGCTCCCCAATAACCAGTATGCAAGACATGAAAACAAATCAGTGTCAGCGTCAGACCAACCAGCGTATTAAGAACTCCTACTAATAAGAAACGAAGAAAGGTCATCATTCTCGTTTTTTCTCGACGACATAACGAGGACGTCGTTTGACTTCCTGATATATTTTACCGATGTATTCTCCTATCAGTCCAATACCTAGTAATTGAAGCCCGCCGATGAACCAGATCGACATCATTAAAGACGTCCACCCATCCATCGCTTCTCCTTCATATCTACGATAAAGAGCATATCCGACAAAACCGATCGAGACGATGAGCATGAATAGTGAGACTAAAAATAACAACTTAATCGGACGAACACTAAACGAGGTCACCCCATCCCATGCGAGTGCCATCATCTTTCGTAATGGATATTTTGATTCGCCTGCTGGACGTGATTGACGTGTATAGGTCACTTCTGCTGTTTGAAAACCAAGCGAAGGTACCATCCCCCGCAAAAAGAGATTGCGTTCCGGATGTGCACAAAGTGTTTCGACAGCTCGTTTGCTCATGAGACGATAGTCTGCATGATTGAAGATAGTCTCTACACCCAACCAGTCGATGAAGCGATAAAAGCCTTGAGCAGTCGACCGTTTAAACCAGCTATCGGTCTGACGATCTTCTCTTACCCCATAGACGATATCATTCCCTTTCGCAAATTCACTTAAAAACTGTTCAATCACTTTTACGTCATCCTGAAGGTCCGCATCCATTGACACAACACAATCCGCATCGGTGTGTCCTTCGACAAGACCTGCGAACAAAGCATTTTGATGTCCTACGTTATGTGCTAATTTTAATCCTCTAAACCGACCATCTTGTGCGTGTACATCTTCAATTTGGGACCAGGTATCATCCTGACTTCCATCATCTACGAACAAGACAAAGGAGTCCTCAGAAATGAGGTGTCGTTCTCGCCACTCTGTTAAGAAACGGTGCATCGTATGGACCGTCAAGCGTAATACTTCCGTCTCGTTATAACACGGAATAATTACGCCTAGCGTAGGGATTGTCGTCATCGTCATACCATTACTCCTCCTTAAATGAACTTACTTCGTATTCTCTGTAGTAGCTTGGATACGGTATAACCTAATCTTCCAAGCAGAATGTTGATCTTCAAACGTTTTTTCGTACTGCAATCCAATGGCTGCAGCATTTTTGATTGGTACAGCAGACAAAAGATATGTCGCACCGATTTGCTTCAACTGTGCTGTATTGATAGATAAATGTCGAACCGGTACTTGATGCTCCTTTGTGTACTCGTATTCCTTACCGAGTTCAGATGAAAACACATAGACTCGATTTCCCCACGTATCAAAATAACGTTGTAATAGCTTACTTTTATCCAATTCTCCAGCAATCACCTTTCGGAAAGATGCTTTATAGCGTAATGGATAAAAGTTCACATAACCATCCACGGTTTGCATACCATTGTATTGTGCGATCGCAGGGTGCAATCCGAGAGAAGCGACCTGATAGTCTTTCGTTGGTTGGTTGATAAAGCGTTTAATGTCAGAAAACTGAGAAGTCGCATAAAACGCTTCATAGGATGGATGATGACGATAGAGGAACTCGGGATTCCATGCAAGCAAGACAAGGGTTTGGGCTACGAGCAAACAAGTCACCCATTTTCGTTTGGCAGTTCGCCATAGCCAGTCGAGCATCAAGTAAAACAATGCATACCACAACATCGGTTGAAGGAAGTGGAATCGTGAGAAATTGAAAGTTCTAATGAGAGAGACATGTTGCTTTAACGGATTCCACCCCTCATAAAACCAAAACGCATACCACAGCGATAGTCCAAATAGAAACCACATCAAAGTTCGAATTCGTCTTGCTGCATGATCTTTTTGACGAAATACTAGAAATCCAACAATCAGAAGTGTTAGGAGGATGATGGGCGATTGTACTGCGCGATCATGTGTATGACCAAACACCAAATTCTTAAAAAATAAACGAATACTTGCCCAAAATCCGTTATTCCCTGTTTCGAAGTCATTTCGACTCGTAGGCTCTTCTTCCCACAGCATCGAGAAGACCAGTCGATATTCAATTAATAAGTATAAAAGGACCTGAAGGCCATAGGCGATCCAAAAACGGCTATGAAAACTACGTGCGCGTATCTCCTTCACCATATGGTAAATGGCAAGCGTTGCTAAAAAGAAAACGATTCCTAGCACGAAGCTCGAATAGAACGGAACCACTAACAATACGAATGCACTCGATTTTATTTTCCGTCCATGCCAGATATTCCAATAAGCCCACAATAAGAGTGGCATCCCAAGCGTGCTGAGCATGCCCGATGGCCAGAATGGTGTCCAAGAAAATAGAACTGCTACCCACAGCGCATATGATTTAGGAATAACCCCTTTCGCATAATCACGTAGTAATAAGTACATTCCTAAGAAAGCAAAGATTCGGACCAACGTTTGACTGATCACGTATGCCGTAAATGGTGGGAACCATTGATATAGCCACACGATACCTGTAAACTCACTGACGAAAGCATTTCTCGAGACGACCCCATTCAATAAGTCAGGAACATTTGCATGAAGGCTTGCGTAAATACTATTGGTATCGACCAATGTTTTATACCACGTGATGTTTGAGTCTAGATTATCATGAATACGGACATGTGCATGTTCCCCCAGTAAGACCATCGGTAAAATATAGAGGCAAGCTAGTAGCAGCCCTATTAATATGCGAGTTTTTTCTCTCATCATACCTCTCCTTCATCTACTTTAAGATTTAATTCTTTTGTTAGTAGTTTCAAGAAATCAATTGCCTGTTCTTTTCCTCTTATAACTTTCTTTATGGTATATACTCCCTAAGAAACTATTTCCAATGATACCTTATATCACAATAGGATAGGTGACATTTATTAAATTTACTTTTCAGAATTAAAGTTAATTCAATTAATAAATTAGTTAAATGGAGATTAGAAGAATTAATCAATCTTGACCAGACTTCTTCTTCTTTTTCTACTTTTCCCTTTTATGAATGACTAACTATAGATTTTTTAATTCTATAGAGGAACTACAAAGAAGCATCGTACCATTTCTGTTAAGAAAAGATACGATGCTTTTGGGTTCTTAAATTTACTTCATCAGCCTTCGAAAAGGAGAACAAGATTTGGAGACTTTGTTTTTTATATGACGAAGTTCCATAGGTACGTGTAAATTTAAAAATGATTTTAATATCGAACTAGAAAGTAACCTGGATTACGCTATTCTCCTAAAAAGCACAAAATAATTAATTACTCAAATGGAGTGCGTTAAAATGCATATTCAAACTATAGATGCTTCAAAAAAGATTTATTATGATGAACTTGGCTGGTTAAGTGCATCTGACTGGTTGCATTGGTTAGATATGCATTTACAGTGCCATTTAAGAAAAAGATAGGCACTACATTACTCCTTATTTACAAAACTAATTATTTTTCATGATCGACTACATTTTTTCTCTATAAAAAAGCATCCATATCGGACGCTCTTTTTGTAGATTGAATATTTACTCTTTATTTTGAAAGATTTCTGTGTTCTCAATACGAATCGCATCTACGATACCGCAATCCATACAAAACGAAAATACTTTTTGAGCACTATGAAATGACCCTTTAGATGGCTTTAGTGGAATATAATCTGTTGCCTCTTGAAAATTAGTACTTCCGCATGATGAGCAAATTTTATTTTCCATTTAAAGTACCCCCAATAAATATTGTCTATAAAGTAATTTACATCTAATTCAATCTTATTTTATCATTCATGATATTCTGAACAAACCAATCTACCTGCCTTGAATGTAGCGATCGAACCAGCACGAGCTGCTGAGCAAGAAAAAGGATTTTCCATTGTCGCCTCTGATGTCAAGAATCCCTCTATGCATGTCGCTGAAAACGAAGGTGAAAATCCAGATTGAAGAGTAACGTCTTTTTGCGATAAAGCATCCCTTCTGTAGAGTAAATCTACATAAGAGATGCTTTTTGTGACCTCAAGTTTATTAAACAAAAAATTATCAACTGTACAAGATTAATTACGTTTTCTTATAAAAAAAGTTGATTCTGTTCGCAATCAGATTGGCTTATCAAAGTTTGGTTTTTTATCCATGCCCCACGTAAAGATCTGTGCCCGTGTATGGCGATTCGGATCGTACAGAGGATCACCCTCGATTTCAGTGTAGGTCCGTGCATGATATACAATGACATCTTGTCCCTGTTCATCTACTGTAAAGCTATTGTGCCCTGGTCCATATTGACCAACCTCTTCATTCGTCGCAAATACGGGTGACGATGATTTTTCCCAAGCATCCGGATTCAATAGGTCTGCGTCTTCTGAGGCACTCAACATACCCATGCAATAATTCTCATCCGTTGCACTAGCGGAATACGTAATGAAGATTTGTCCATGACGCTTCAGGACTGCCGGTCCTTCGTTCACCAGAAAACCCTTTGTCTCCCAATCAAGCTCTGGCTTCGTCAACATGACTTGTGGCTTTTGAATGGTCCATGGATTCTTTAAAGTTGCAATATATAAGTTCGAGTTTCCTTCAATGGAAGGATCTTTTTGTGCCCACACTAAGTAATGAACGTCTTGATGTTCGAAGACGGTCGCGTCAAGAGCAAATGAATCCCACTGCGTTTTTATTTGTCCGCGTTCTAACCATTCGCCTTCTAGAGGATTATCCGAACTATTCTCTAAAACGAACATCCGATGATCAAAGAGTCCGTTTACAATCTCGCGTGACTTCGCAGCCGCAAAATAAAGATACCATTTCCCATGAATACGATGTAATTCGGGTGCCCAAATCAGATCACTCATAGGGCCAGTTTCTGGTTTAATCCATGCTGTCACCGCTTCTGCATCCCTTAGTTCATGGAGAGATCTAGCACGACGCAATTCGATTCGATCGTATTCAGGAACAGACGCTGTAAAATAATAATAACCGTCAGAATGCAGATACATCCATGGATCTGCCCGTTGCTCTAAAACAAGATTTCGATCCTCTGTCTGGTTCATCGTGTGACCTCCTCGTTGACCATCCTGTTTTCAAAAACAGGCACATCTCCCTGCCAAGAAAATGGTCGTACATACGTATGACGATTCGGATCCCATAATGGATCCCCTTCGATTTCTCTATAGTTCCGTGCATGATAAACAATCATATCGGTCCCATCTGCGAGTGTCGTGAAACTGTTATGACCTGGTCCGTATTCACGGATTGACTCATTCGTCGTAAGAACGGGTTGCGGGTATTTTTCCCAATGAGTAGCATCTAACACATCCTCTTTTTCATTGATACGAAGAAAACCTACACAATAATTATGATCCGTCGCGCTTGCTGAAAACGTGACATATATATAGCCATTTCGCTTTAAGACAGCAGGTCCTTCGTTTACAAGAAAGCCGACTTTTTCCCAAGCATATTCCGGTGTCGCAATCATCGTTTGCGGTCCTGTCAATGTCCAAGGATTCTCCATTTCAGAAATATAGAGATTCGAGTTTCCTTCAATTTTTGGATCTTTCTGAGCCCAGATGTAATATAACCGGTTTTCATGCTCGAACGTTGTCGCATCGAGGGCGAATGATTCTTGCCATGTCTCGATTTGTCCTTTTTCCGTCCATTGACCTTCCAGCGGATTGGCTGAACTATTTTCGAGAACGTACATGCGATGATCAAAAATAGCATCTTCACGTGCCGCCGCGAAATAAAGGTACCATTTCCCTTGAATGTGATGTAATTCTGGTGCCCAAATGTTAGCGCTCATGATTCCGGTCGAACGCTTCTGCCATACGACTTTCTCTTCTGCTTTAGTCAACTCTCCGATCGTCTGAGCACGACGCAGCGGAATACCGCTAAAGTCAGGTAAGGACGCCGTAAAGTAGTAATAGCCATCTGTATGCCGCATGATCCATGGATCCGCGCGTTGTTCTACGATTGGATTTACGATTGTCTCTGTCATAATGAACGCTCCTCAGTTTCAAAGTGGGTCGTCTGTAAGCTCATCTGTTTTAACAACGTGTGTCTCTCTCGAAGACGATATGCTTCTCTCTTGCTACTCGCTAGGAGAAGGGTTGAAATACCGATTTCCTCTGGCTGAAGAGGTGCTTGTAACGAATTAAAAATGGACTCCAACTTCTGCCTTGTTGGCATTTGAGTGACCCAATCACCTAGCTCCTTTGGTACATCAGGTTGTTCTTGGATCATCGCTCTATAAGTATCGATAAGTTCCATCGTCGCAATCGCTACTTTTGTACCGTGTAAGACGGCTGGACGGTCATGCGTTAAGAAATCCATCTCCCAATAATGAGAGAGGTGGTGTTCTCCACCAGATGCAGGATGTGAATGCCCAAAAATCAACATCGCAATTCCTGATAAGATCAATGAATCCATCAGTTGATCCAAACCTTCCGCTTTTTCTGCATAGATATCTGGTAGAGCTTTTACACAATCGGATAAAGCAATTTCTGTCAATCGAGCAACTACAGGGCAAAAGGGTTCTTGTCCATCAAGAGCACCAAAACGCCAATCCAGTAAGGAAGTGTACTTCCCAAGCATGTCCCCGACACCTGCTGCTATTAACGCACGAGGTGCATCACGGATAATGTCACTTGGGATGAATACGGCAATTGGTGAGACGAGCTGATAGGTGATTTTTTTCCCTCTTATAATTAAGGGAGCTCCTTTCGAAGTAAACCCGTCCACTGAAGGAGCGGTCGGAACAGACAGAAATGGGATTTTTGCTTTCGCAGCACAAAACCGCGTCACATCATGAATCGTCCCTGCTCCGAGTGCAATCAACGCATCCACACTATCGTCCAGCTCGAGCATTACTTGTACAACTGATAGTTCATCAGCTAAGACATCCCCTTGCTTGTTCGGCGAGAGCGTGACTATTGATACGTCAATTCCTACTGTCATTAACGCTTTCTTCAAAGGAGAATAACCGACCATCTGCGTATTGACATCACCAATGACGAGGAGGTGCCGCCACTGTTTTTGCTGCACAAACTCGACCACTGATTGCCATACTTTTTCAGAGGCACTGATTTGTTCAATCGTAATGGGGTAATGTAGATTTCCACACGAACAAGTAGCAACCTGCTTTTGTATCTGTTCGAGGTTCATCGACTGACTCCTTTCCCAACGCGATATTCCGTTTCCCAGTGATACGTCTCTCTTGCTAATAATCGAATGGATGGAAAATTACTGTGATGAACGGCGTCCGGAAGATGTTGCGGCTCGAGACAAACACCATAATATTTTCGAGAGCGTCCCTCACGTAAGATTGTTTCTTCATTCATCTGGTTTCCTGAATAGAGCACAAGAGCTGGTGCAGTCGTAGACAACATCAAGGAACGCTTACTTTCAGGATCGTACAGCGTCGCTTTTCGTTGGTCGTCGAATAAAAATGGATGATCATAACCATTGACGAGTTGATTTTGTGGATGGCTTGAAGCTGGACCATCTCCTAGCATTCGTCCTGATTGGAAGTCGAACGGGGTCTGATCGACATCCAATAGGCGTCCTGTAGGAATCAAATCATCTCGCAGCTCAGCAAATTGATTAGCCGGTAACGTCAATTCATGTCCTAAAATATCACGACTTCCACCACTTAGATTAAAGTACGTATGATTTGTCATATCGCATACCGTATCCGTGTCACTGATTGCCTCATACGTAATTTTGACACCGTCAGCTAACAATTCAAACGATGCTCTGACATCGAGTGTACCTTTATAGCCATGCTCACCATCAGGACTTACATACCGAAGAACGAGATGAGTATTGGATACGTCTTCCATTTTCCAGAATTGACAGTGGAGACCGTCTCCCCCGTGAAGATGATGCTTCCCTTCGTTTTGAGGCAGATGGTACGTTGCACCGTCCATATCGAATGTCCCGTCCTCGATTCGACCAGCGACACGTCCGACAGTCGCTCCCAAGTAATACGTGTCTGTCTTGTATTCTTCAACCGTATCGTATGACAAAATGAGATTTTTCCATCCCTCATCTTGAATCGAAAACTCTTGCAGGGTTGCTCCATATGTCAAAATGCGTAAACGACACATATCGTTCTCGAGCGTAAACGCCGTCTGATTTACTACTTCTTGTCGCTCCATCTCAAGTCGCTCCTTTTTCACCAAACCTTCACCGGGCAATGCTTTGTTGCAAGGCGTGCCCGGTAAGAGACATAGCACCCGCACTTCAAACAGGTATCGTCCTGATAAAACGGACAGACTGCACATTGACGAAGACGTTCCTGATACTCAGCGTCCGTGACTTGTGGCATGACTTCCGCGTCGATGGTTAATAACCAATCAGTGTCTACTTTTGTCGGTGGACAAGTACGACACCGTCTTGTCTCGACGACTTTCATCTTAGCGAACCGCCACTGTGATGACGCTCATCGCCGGAACATCCATGATGAGCTTTCCGTCTTCTGTCACCTGGACCTCATGATCACGCGGCGCAACCACATCTGGTTGTTCAAACGTGTTATGGGCATTGAGATGATCTGCTGTTAAAATACGTGCCGATACCTTAGAAATCGTCCCCATTCCCCGCAAATCAATTTCTACTTTATCGCTGTTTTGATGATCAAGCTGGCAGAGGCTAATGTGCAATACACCATCAGCATCGCGAGAAGCTGTCGCGTTTACAGAAGGAATCGATTCTTCTTTAGCTACATAGTCACGCGTGATGGCTGCTAGCTCGACTCGTTCAGCATCTTGGTGAACGCGATACATCTCAAAGACATGGTACGTTGGCGTAAGAATGAACTGGTCACCCTCCGTTAAGATCATTGCTTGAAGCACATTGACCATTTGTGCGATGTTCGCCATGTGAACGCGGTCATTATGCTTATGGAAGATATTGAAGTGAATCGCTGCGACAAGTGCATCTCTGATTGAGTTTTGTTGATACAAGAAGCCTGGGTTTGTTCCTGGTTCAACGTCGAACCACGTTCCCCATTCATCAACAATGAGACCGACGCGCTTTTCTGGATCATACTGGTCCATGATTTGCCCATGCTTTGTGATCAGTTCATCCATGTAATAAGCACGTTTTAGGGTGATGAACCATTCATCTTTCGTAAAATCTAACGCTGATCCCTTACCTAACCAAAAATCGCCCGGAATCGTATAATAGTGCAGACTAAGACCATCCATCATCGTACCCGCTTCACGCATGAGAACTTCAGTCCATTTGTAATCATCAATGTTTGCACCACCAGCAATCTTATAGAGTTGATTGCCATCATAATTGCGGACATATGTCTGATAGCGACGATATAGATCGGCGTAATACTCCGGACGCATATTCCCACCGCAACCCCAGTTCTCGTTACCAACACCGAAATACGTAAGCGACCACGGCTCTGTACGGCCATTCTCCTGACGCCAGTTCGCCATCGGTGATTCTCCATTGAACGTCATATATTCGACCCATTCAGACATTTCTTGGACGGTCCCACTTCCGACGTTTCCACAAATATAAGGCTCACACTCTAGTAATTCACAAAGGCGCATAAATTCATGGGTTCCGAAATGATTGTTTTCGACGACGCCACCCCAATGTGTATTGACCATCCGCTTTCGGTTTTCATTTGGTCCAATACCATCTTTCCAATGATACTCGTCTGCAAAGCATCCACCCGGCCATCGTAAAACCGGAATGTTCAATTTCTTCAATGCTGTCAATACATCGTTCCGAATGCCATCTGTATTCGGTATGGATGATTCTGGACCAACCCAAAGCCCTTCATAAATACAACGTCCAAGGTGTTCCGCAAAGTGCCCATAGATATGCTTACTGATTTTACCTTTTGGTAAATCCACATTGACGATTAGTTGTGTTGCAGCTTCTTTTGTATTTAGTGTTGATGTGACGAGTTGGTTATTCATAGTATCTCCTCCAAGAAAAGGGACCTAGGAAGGTCCCTATAAATTATGGTCGATAGTACAGTTCATTCCAACGTAACTCGTTATTAAATCGAACCGTCTCCGTTTCTTTATCGATGATAGCAATTTCAATGTTCAGAAGTTCTGCGAAGTCGCGTAGTTGTTCAGTTGTCACTTCATAGGAATAACAAGTATGGTGCGCTCCCCCGGCTTGGATCCAGTTTTCGACAGCTTGAGCCATCGATGGTTCTGTTTTCCATAGAACACGTGCCACAGGAAGATTCGGCATTGCTTCATCCGGTTGGATGCCCTCGACTGTGTTTACCAAGAGACGGAAGCGATGTCCTAAATCAATCAAACTAGCGTTCAATGCCTTGCCATTCTGCCCTTCGAATACCATCCGCGCTGGCGCTTCACGATCTCCGATTCCGAGAGGATGTACCTCGATTCTAGGCTTATCGACCGCAATGGTCGGACAGATTTCGAGCATATGCGCCCCTAAAACCATTTCGTTGCCTGGTTCAAAGTGATAAGTATAATCTTCCATGAAAGATGTCCGTTCGTTGCTCGCCATGATTTTCATAAGACGAACAAGCGCTGCGGTTTTCCAGTCTCCTTCTCCAGCAAACCCGTACCCTTGCTCCATCAATCGTTGAACGGCTAGCCCAGGTAATTGCTTGATGCCATGTAGGTCTTCGAAGGTTGTCGTGAAGGCAGTGTATCCACCAGCTTCAAGAAAAGCCTTCATGCCGAGTTCGATGCGACCTTGATAGCGAACCGATTCCTGGAATGCTTCTTCTTCCATTCCAGTATTCGTCACTTCATACCGCGTGCGATATTCTTCCATCAAGTCATCTAAATCTGACTCCGATACCGCATTCATGTAGGTGACGAGATCGCCGACACCATACCCATCAACCGTCCAGCCCAGTTGAATCTGAGCTTCGACTTTGTCACCTTCTGTCACTGCTACATTCCGCATGTTGTCACCGAATCGCGCGACTTTTAAGTTCTTACTTTCCGCTAACGCATGTGCTACATTCATCCAAGATGACATCTTTTGACGTGTGAGTTCATCTTCCCAATGACCGACGAGCACTTTTCGCTTCACGTTCATTCGGCTTGTGATAAAACCATGTTCACGATCACCATGCGCCGACTGATTGAGGTTCATGAAATCCATATCGATCGCATCCCACGGGATGTCACGATTGAACTGTGTCCCAAAATGGAGCAATGGTTTTTGTAACACACGCATCCCACTAATCCACATTTTCGATGGTGAGAAGGTATGCATCCATGTGATCACACCGGCACAGGCATCATCAGCATTCGCCTGCAACATCATCTGCCGAATTTCTTCTGCATTTTTGACGACTCCCTTGTAAACAATTCGATCCCGGAAGACGTCCGCTGCATCTAATCCTGAGACCATCTCTTTTGAATGTGTTTCGACTTGACGAATTACCTCCTCACCGTAGAGCATCTGGCTTCCTGTCACGAACCAAAATTCGTGTGTGTTTGCTGTCAACATTTAAAATCCCCCTCATCTAGCTATGTGCACCTATCATTTCTGACCGTAGTAGGCGTTTGCTCCGTGTTTGCGCAAGTAGTGTTTATCTAAGATGCTTTGTTTGATGGGTGCTAATCCTGGATTCAGATTCAAGGCATGAATACCCATCTTGGCTACTTCCTCAAGTACGACTGCATTGTGCACGGCTTCATCCGCATGCTTCCCCCAACAAAAAGGTGCATGATTTGCGACCAGCACACCTGGTACAGCAACAGCTTCCAAGTGTAGTTCGTTCAACGTCTCAATGATGACGTTTCCGGTTTCTAGCTCGTACGCCGTCTCGATCTCTTCATCAGATAGTTCACGTGTACACGGAATTTCTCCATAAAAGTAGTCGGCATGTGTCGTTCCGAATGCAGGAATTGCTCGTTTTGCTTGCGCCCAGCTTGTCGCCCAAGGGGAATGCGTATGGACAATGCCTCCGATCTCAGGCAGAGCACGATACAAAGCCAAATGTGTTGGCGTATCAGAAGATGGACGTAGATCACCCTCGACAACATTGCCTTCTAAATCGACTACGACTAAATCATCTATCGTCAAAGCGTCATAGGGGACACCACTCGGTTTGATAACGACTAAACCCGCATTTCGATCAATCCCACTGACGTTTCCCCACGTAAAGGTGACTAAGTCATGCTTTGGCAATGCTAGGTTCGCTTCAAGCACTTCTTCTTTTAATTGACGACTCACCATACAGGTTCTCCCTTCTGACGCGACGCTTCAGCTTTGATTTTCTTTAATCGCTTCATCACATCGTTTTCTCCACGACCGAAATAATCGTATAGTTTCGTATACTCAGCGAACAGCGCCTCATACACTTCAACGTTTTCTGGAATCGGAAGATATGTCTTTTCTTTTACACGTCCCATCTTCGTCGCTGCTTCCATGATGGTGGCATAACCGCCTCGTTCTGCTCCTGCGGCTACGGCACCGAACATGGCAGATCCTAAAGCGGGGGTTTGAGAAGAGGCTGAAATCTTGATTTCCATGTTTAGAACGTCAGCATAAATCTGCATCATCAAGGCATTCTTCTCCGCAATTCCTCCTGCAGCGTATACTTCGTGGACGGGAACACCGCTTGTGCGGAACGCTTCGACAATCGTTCGCGTGCCATAGGCCGTCGCTTCGATCAATGCGCGGTAGATATCTTCTGGTTTTGTCAGTAATGTTGCACCTAGAAGTACACCCGTCAGATTTGTATCCACTAGTGTAGAACGATTTCCGTTCCACCAATCAAGTGCGATCAATCCATGTTCACCGACGCGTTGCATCGTTGCCTTATCGGTCAATAATTGATGCGTACTAACTCCTTGAAGAGTTGCTTCTTGCAAATAGTCACTTGGTACACAGTTTTCGATGAACCATTCAAAATGATCTCCGACACAGGACTGACCAGCTTCGTACCCCATATACCCTGGTAAGACTCCGTCTTCGACGATCCCGCACATACCGGGTACGACCTGCTCCTCTTCACCAAGCAGGATATGACAAGTAGAGGTTCCCATCACCATCAACAACTTACCGGGTTCCGTGATTCCAACGGCAGGTACTGCAACATGCGCATCAACATTTCCTACTGCAACGGCAGTTCCCGGAAGGAGACCGATTCGTTCTGCAAAGGATATCGTTAATTCTCCTGCTTTGGCCCCGATTGGTGCGATGTCATTGGAAAGCTTCTCTTCAACTACGTTCTCAAGTCGTGGATCTAACGCTTTAAAAAACTCATTTGAAGGATAGCCTTCCTGTTTGTGCCAGATCGCTTTATAGCCAGCCGTACAACTATTGCGTACCACTTTTCCAGTCAATTGAGAAACGACCCAATCCGTCGCCTCTAAAATTTCGTGAGCAGCCTCGTAAATGGAGGGTGCTTCGTTTAGAATTTGCCAGACTTTTGGAATCATCCATTCGGATGAGATTTTCCCGCCGTAACGCTTTAAAAAAGGTTCTTCGCGTTCAGTCGCAATACGGTTCAAAGCGTCTGCCTCGTCTTGAGCTGCATGATGCTTCCACAACTTCACATAGCTATGCGGATTATGTTGATACTCTTCATGGAAGCACAACGGATTTAAATCGGCATCGATCGGTAGAATCGTACAAGCTGTAAAATCGATGCCGAGCCCGATGACTTGTTCTTTCGTGATACCTGCCTCTTTGACAACTGCCGGGATCGTCATTTCCAGGACCTCTAAATAATCACGCGGATGTTGGAGTGCCCAGTCATGTTCAAGCCGTGTTTTTCCATCAGGCAAAAATTGATCCATCACTCCATGTGTGTATGGTTTGACTGCAGTCGCCACTTCGTGACCTGTTTCGACGTCAATCAAGACGGCTCTACCTGATTGCGTGCCATAATCAATTCCGATTGTATATTTCGACATTTCATCACCCTACTCCCAAAAAGAATACGCTTACATTTCAGAAGAAAAAATAAAGTGTGTGGGCACTCTCTTGTTTTCATCCGGACAAATAATCAAAATCCATGCAGAAAATTTAAATAAACAATAAATTTGTACGTATAACTTACACTATGATTGTATCAATTATTTAAGAATATGCAATCATTTTTCAGAAAAATACGCATTTTTTGACGTTTTTTTCTATCTATCAGATGATCAACCTTCTTTAATATATTCATTTGTCCGTACAAATGATGGGTTCAACGTCTTTTTGCCCAAACTGCTGTTCCATCCTTACTAAGACCTGTCATGATGATCGTTGATTTCCAATTTTCCCAATCCCATGCTGCACCAACCTGTAACTCGTATGTCTCCTGTCCTATGCGTAATTCAAGGATGCTTCCCTTTAGTTGCCATGAACCCTTCTTACCCAAAAGACTGCCATCCATTTGCAACTTTAGCTTTCTTGATTGTTGCTGACCGTCATCAAAGCGCGGGAAAGCAATGATCTCCCATTCTCCAACGATCTGCTCTTTTTGAACATTGATTTTCTTTTCACCTGCGTATCGTTCGGGCGAAACCACTGGCCATCCATCTTTTGTCCAATACACTTTCCTCACCTGCAATTGCGACCAGTAGATATCTTCACTTGGTCGAGCTTGATGAATAATAAAGGTATCTTTTCCATCCTGTAAAAATGCAGAGTGACCGGTCCCTACATAACCGTCGTCTTCTTCAAAACGGTAGGAGCCTACAATTTTTACACCAGTATCAAAAGATTCATTTGAAGTATCACGTAGATCACGACCACGTGAATCAACGTAAGGTCCATTGATTGATTTCGAGCGCCCAATCCTTACATTATACGAATCTTCTAGCCAACCGTATGAAACCATCAAGTAGTAGTAACCTGTCTTTGCGTTGAAAAGAATTTCTGGGCCTTCAATTCCCATCGTCATATCTTTTCGCTTAGCCAGCAACTCCCCTTCTGATGACTTTTTCATCAGCTTTCCTGTATTCGGATTGATTTCCGTCAAGAAGATACCGCCAAAATAGGAACCATACGTCATCCACCATTTCCCCGTTTTATCTTGGAGCACATGAGGATCAATCGCGTTGACTGATTTTCCATCTCCTTCTTTTGAGGCGATGACGACTCCCTGATCGTGCCATGGACCCTCAATATTTGAAGCGCTCGCCATTCCAATATACGAGGTACGACTCCCGACTTTTGAGACAGAATAGTAAAGGTAGAATGTATCCTTGATCTTCGTAATAGAAGGGGCCCAAAACGTATTTCCTCCTGTCCATTTGAATGCTTCTTGAGAGACTTCGTCAAATACACGTCCTGTAAATTGCCAGTTAATGAGATCTTTTGATTTTCGAATCTGGATGCCCGGTGTCGGTGGACCTCCTACCATATAATCTGTCGAAAACACATAATAGGTATCACCTTCTTTTATGATCGCTCCGTCATGCGCAAAGTTTGTAGTCCATTTCTTTTCCTGATTCAAAATATCAGGTTGTACGTCTGCTACTTCCTTATCGAATGGCGCTTTCGGTAATTCCAAATCTTCGAGAGACGCATTCGTAGACCACCAAAAAAAAGAGCACCCTGCAATGAATAAGACAATGATCCCCATCATCATTTTTTTCATATTGTTTTTTTTCCTCCTTTAATCACAAACACCCGCCTTTACTTAAGACGGGTGTTTCATCTTTTCGTTACAGCTCAACCTTTAACGCCAGAAATGGCAATCGATTCGATGATTTGTTTTTGAAAGATCATGAAGACGATCAGCATTGGTAATAAGGCGACAACAGACGCGGCCATGATTAACGGATAATCACTTTGAATAGCATAGGATGCATTAAAGTTGGCGATGACCAATTGCAGGGTTTGTTTTTCGGGAGAATTGAGATAAAGAATCGGACCGAGATAATCGTTCCAAATCGCCATGAACCATAAAATCAATTGTGCAGCTACAGCGGGCTTGATCAATGGAAAGACGATTTTATAAAAGATTTGAAAATAGGAACAACCGTCAATTTTAGCCGCTTCGATGATAGAATTCGGAATACTGTTCAAGAATTGGCGTAAGAAGAAAATCATGAAGATATTCCCGAACAAACCAGGTACGATCAACGGAAGAAGGGTATCGACCCACCCGATTTCCGAGAACATCATAAACTGCGGAATCATCAGGACAGGATACGGAATCATGACAGATGCGAACAAAAGAAGAAAGATTTTATTTTTTCCTCTGAAATTCAACTTAGCGAACGCGAATGCCGCAAGACTCGAGGTGAACGTTCCAACGATCGTGACAGATAGGGCGACGATCAAACTGTTTGATATACCAGACAACAGCGGACCCATATTCCAAATCTCCATATACTTATTGAACGATATGTCTGTGGGGATCCAAACCGGTGGAAGGGAAAACACTTCATCTTTTGACTTCAGAGAGGTCGATACCATCCACAATAATGGTGCGATCATGACGATTGCACCCATCGTCAGAAAGATGAAGACGAATATATCAGTAATTCGATCTTTTTTCTTCACGGACATCGTCTCTACTTTTTCTTTTTTACGGGTAAGGGCTAACTGCATGGTCATTCTCCTTTCTAAGGTATGAATGTCTCAATCCAAGTCAAATGATGATTTTTCGTTCATACGGAATTGGAACAAGGTAACGATGAAAATGAAAAGACCGAGAACGAGTGCCATCGCTGAAGCATAGCCCAACTGGAAGTTTCCGAAGGACTTTTGCCAAATGTAGAAGACGGCAGAAGCAGAGGAATACTCCGGTCCCCCTGTCGGCGTCATGACGTTGATTTCCGTAAAGATTTGCGCCCCACCAATAATATTTGTCACGATGATGAAGAAGGTGACCGGTTTAACCATTGGGAGCGTAATATACCAAAAGCAGTGCCAGGCATTCGCACCATCTAATTTTGCTGCTTCATAATACGAACGCGGTACACTCTGCAAGGCTGCCAAATACAAGAGCATCGTATAGCCAAGACCTTTCCAAATCGCCATGACGATCAATGCCGGCTTAACGGTATTGGCATTTTGGAGCCAGTTCGGACCATCAATACCAATCAAGTCCAAGAACTGATTCACCAAACCATAATCACCGTTATATGCCCACTGCCACAAAATCGAGACAGCCGCGATGGAAGAGATAACGGGAATGTAATAGATGACGCGGAACGTATTAGTACCAAAAATCCCTCGATTCAACGCGAGGGCAAGGAGAAGTGCTAATACGATGCCAATTGGAATTCCGATCATCATGAACAGCGTGTTGTACATGGCTTTATAAAAATACTCATCTTGAAACACATTAATAAAATTTTCTAGTCCGATGAACTTCATTTGTCCGAGTCCGTTCCAGTTCGTGAATGCACCATAGAAGGAATACATTAACGGAATTAACGCAAATAGAAAGAACCCAATCACCGGAGCCGCAACGAATAGATAGGCATACCGTTGTTCCGTACGATATAACTTGGGAATCGGTTTTGTCTTCATTGTCTTCCATCCTTTCTACGCTAGAGATTCAGGTGGCGACTTACGCCACCTAAATCATCATCTCTAGTTAGTTCGCCTGTTTCTCTTGTGCGATGGCATCATCTAGCAACTTTTGCATTTTCGGTTGCTCTTTTTTTACATAGTCTTCAACTGATGTTTTTCCATCGAGTACAGGCTGGATGTTTTTGAAGAACTCGTCATACCATTCAGCAGTATACGTTTTTTCTGCCGGGAGACCACGTCCATAATCATTAATCAAATCAAGGAATTCCTGTTTGTTGGCAGGCTTGATTGATGTGTCCTCCACCCAAGTTTTTGCGATTTCCATGCTGTTTGGTAATTGAACTTGCGCATCCACTAAAGCTTGTTGCCCTTCTTGGTTAGCAGATAAGTACATGGCCAGTTCTGTTGCTTCTTTTTGATGTTGCGTCGTTGATCCTACACCAATCCCGAGTGAGCCGACCCACCCTGCTGGTTTACCTGTTGATCCCGCTGGCCACGGAAGAAGGTCATACTCAAACTTCAATTGATCTTTAAAAGCTGCCATATCCCAAGGACCAACAGGGAAAAACGCAAGTTGTCCTTTCATCCAGCGTTGATAGGTATCGAGTGTTTGTGATTCTCCGATTGATGGAGTGATTTTATGCTTTAGTTGCTGGTCTACGAAAAATTGGAGAGCTTCGATGAATTTTGGATCGTCAATCGTTACTTTCGTTCCCTCTTCGTTGATCCAATCTGCTCCGTTGCTCCAAACGAACGGTTGCAATGCCCAGTTCACATTAAATCCTGTACCGTACTGATCCATTTTTCCATCGCCATTCGTATCTTTCGTTAACTTTTTAGCTACTTGAATGAATTCGTCCCATGTGTACGGTTTGTCCTTATCCGGAAGCGGTACCTTCGCTTTCTCGAACATCGTTTTATTATAGCCAAGCGCAAATGGTCCTAAATCTTTGGGTAAACCATATATAGCCCCTTTGCCAAGTACCTTTCCATCATAGCGGTACTTATCGACCCCTTTTTTCCAGATGTCTTCTAACTGGATGTCTTTCGATCCTTCGACGTTCTTTGTAATATCTAGTAGTACACCTGAGTTCACGTAAGCTTTGACTTGAGCCGGATTGTAAAAGAAGACATCTGGCACTTTCCGTCCTGCAATTGCAGATTTTAATTTCGTATCATATTGATCTGGAGCTGTTTGTACCATTGTCACTTTAACGTCTTTATTGGCTTCTTCAAATCGTTTTACTGTTGCTTTGTACGCTTTTAATTCTTCAGGATTCCCGCGAAACATGAATGTGAGTTCGACTTTCCCGTCAGCACTTTTGCCATCTCCCGAACAACCAGCTAATGCTATCGATGTAGTCATCAAGGCAGTCATGGTTAGCGCAAACATTTTCTTTGATTTAATGTTCATTGTGAATTCCTCCATTGATTTAGTTTTCAGTGTCAAAGCGGAATTAAGATGTACGTACATATTTATTTAAGTAAAAACAATGTTTTTTACAGCGAAGCCCACACAACGCTATAAGAAAGACAATTAAAACAAGTTAAATGAACAATGAAAGCGTTTTCTGAACAATTTGAGTCTATTACACACATTCGGACATGTCAATTCGATTTTTTGTCATTTATTTCTTTTTTGTACGTACATTTAATTAGTATATCTATTGATTTTCTCTTAAATCCATAGCAAACCGGACAAATATTTGCTAATATGTAAGTACTATCACATCTTGTACGGATAAGTTTGCTGTTACAAGAGAGAAAGCAGGGACGCCTCATGGCACAACGGACAAAATATAGTATTGTTAAAGATCATATTCTCGATTGGATTAAAGATGGCACAGTACGTCCGGGCGAAAAAATTCCTCCTGAAAGTGAGCTTGTACAATCCTTTAAAGTTAGTCGCCACACGATTCGTCAAGCAGTTGGAGAACTTGTAAATGAAGGATACCTGTACCGCGAACAAGGATCAGGAACTTACTGCTCCCAAGTACTTCCTACACTAGAAGCTGAGATAACTGAACGTGCTAATAATGGAAAAAACATCGGTGTCATTACAACGTATATGTCTGATTACATCTTTCCATCTATCATTCGAGGAATTGAATCGCATTTAGCTTCAAAAGGGTACACGCTGACACTTTCGTGCACAAACAATGATGTAGACAAAGAACGTCAATGCCTCGAAATGATGTTAGATCGTCAAATTGATGGATTAATTGTTGAACCCACGAAAAGTAGTAACTATAATCCGAACATCAAATACTATCTAGAACTTGAGCAGCAAAACATTCCCTATTTGATGATCAACCAATATTACTCTCAACTAATGCCTCCTCATCTTATGATGGATGACGAAAGAGGTGGATTTTTAGCAGCGGAACATCTAATCAACCTTGGTCATGAACGGATCATAGGCTTGTTTAAGACGGATGATTTACAGGGTGTTTATCGAATGCGTGGATTCCTTCGTGCGTTTCGTGAATACAACATTCCTTTAGAGCCAGAATTAATCATTACCTATACAACGGAAGAGTTAATTCCAAGTTTTTATGATTCGATTGGACGTCTCTTTGAAAATGGAAAGCATCGACCAAGTGCTGTGGTTTGTTACAATGATCAATTGGCATTAAGTGTCTTGGATCAGTTACGGAAGCTACATCTATCTGTTCCTCGAGATGTCTCTCTCGTGGGTTATGATGATTCCGTACTTGCAGTGGCAACGGAAGTGAAATTGACTTCGATCATTCACCCGAAACAAGAACTTGGACGCGCTGCAGCAGAACGGATTATTGCAGCGGTGGAAAAAAAAGAAGCCCCTCCATCTCACATTTATGAACCGGAATTAATTATTCGTAACTCAACAGCACCATTCAATCGTCTCGAATCTAAATCTAGTTAATTTTTGAGCAGAACTTCGGGGGAGGTACTTATGAACTTAAGACATGAACAAAACAAACTATTCCAGCTACTTGAATTCACTACTGGACTCGTACAGTTGAACTTCATTTTTTTTATCACCCTTTTACCAGTCATCACGATTTTCCCAGCTCTTTATGCACTAACTGCCGTCACAAGACAGTGGTCAGTTCATCAAGATTACAGTGTTTTTCGAGCCTACATTCGTTTTTTTAAAGAAGCGATGCAATCCCATTTTAAATTCGGCATTTTGTGGACCTTCATCTTACTGTTTTTACTTTTTGATTTTTTAATCATTCGTCACTTAGAGACAGGACAGACCTTCTTATTTACGAGTCTTTCAATCGTCAGTCTGTTCTTCTTGGCTATTTCCGTTTTCTTATTTCCGATTCTCTCGCATTACGACTTGAAAAAAAGGGATGCCCTTAAGCTAGCCCTTTTTAGTCTAGTACGCTATGGATACATTTTATTGTTTTCATTTCTTCTACTAGCAACATTGAGTGTCTTAACATATCAATCACCACTTTATTTACTGTTCGGCTTTTCATTTGTTATTTTTCTTACTACCAAACTGTACTTGCATCAATTGGATCGCGTGATGCTTGAATCTTAATCGTTGTTGACAAGGTATATAAATGAAGACAAGCAATTACTTCGGTATAAATCTCATTTTAATCGTGAGCTTCTTATTAAGTTCTAGGTTACCAAAGGGACGATCCGAGAACGTGTTGAACGGATGCAAATATCGTCACGGTAACGGCATTTAACGTTCCATTGTTTGAGAAACTGAAATGTGTTAAGAGAAAGACCGGGTTGCTCTATATAGCGCTTCTTTTCTTCCGAATCTCCCCATAAGATACTCGTATCAGGATAGTGAGTACAGATACATTCACTTACAGATAGAATGGATTCTGGAACAACCGTCCTATTCAAGTACTCTTTTCGGGAGGTTGGCAGAAGGAGAAAATATCCTGCAGAGAGGTAGTTCATGATTTGGCTCCTTACCAGGAAAAATACGTTCCATGAATATATGTAGTGATCTATATACGATAGATTGAGTACAAAAGAAATGAAAATATGGATAAAGAACAAAAGAGTAAAAATCATTCTTCATCAAACGCGTTCAGGAGCGCGTTTTGCATGAATAGTTCACGTCAAAGAGACGGGAGCCCTATTCTGCCTCATATATCCCTTCTCTGAAGTCATACACTTGACTCCATACCTTAATTTTTGTGCCATTGATTGTCACTGTATCCTTCGTCCACTTCACTTCTTTTATTTCGCGACAAGGATATTCCCAGTACATTCTACGCTTTTCTCCGTCCTTGTTCTCCATGATGCCAAGCATAGCAAAATCTACTGTCGCCCCACCATTTGCGCGGTAAAAACGAATCGTATACGCCTGATCGGGCGAAATACTTTTCGAGATATACTCTTCTTTTGGAACCATACTGATATCTTCGACAAATATGAAACGATAGACATACCACGCTACGTATAACGCAAGACATGTACCTAGTATAATTCCTAATATTTTCAGTTTCTTAATCACTTCTTAATCCCTCATTTTTACTTTATTAGCGCGACTCCTCAATCGTTCAATCAATCGCCCCAAAAACAAATCAACGCGTTCTGATAGACAGACGCGATGCACATCCGCTTCAACAATTCTAAAAATTGATGTAGTTCCATGATTCGTTTATCTGACTGATGTATCATCCACGGCTCATTCGCATTATGATTCGCTTGATTCATTATCCACGCTTCCTTTGGTATACAATATCGTTGAATAAGCAGCTCGCAAATTCCGATTAACTCGTTCACTTCTCTTGCTTAGAACAACTTATCGCCGTAAGGATCGAGATTAATTAAGAGATCGCAACGATTAGATATCCTTGCGAAGTCTTCTTTCAAAAAGCGTTGGACGTTACTCGGATACCAGAGAATCTCTTTTTCATTTTCTGGCATTTCTTTTAAACTTGTACTAATTCCAAACATGATGTCCTCCCTTTTATCATCAGACCGGATGTCAATCATAGTAGTCGATGCCGTCTCCTTTCGGAAGAAACGCTTTTACCTTGTCTTCAGTATCAAAACAAGCTTCATTCGAAAACAGGTAATAGCCCATGAAATCATGCTCCATCGTGATGAATGACATCTCTTTTGTCGCACGAATGACAGGAACGATACGTTCTTTTTTGAAAAACCATCCTTTGACCATTTTCCGTTCAAACGTCAGGAGATTCGTAAAGGATAGGAAGTAAAAATCATTCACAGCTGCATACCAATACGTTTCGTCCAGCAGACGCTCAAGTTCGCTTATATAGTTTACCTGAACGCTATAATAAGGACTGCTCTTATCTGGTTGAACCTTTGTATAGCATAGGTTTTCCTTCTGAAAAAATGGTTCCACCTCTTCATTGGTAAAACCACCGCCGAACGTAACGAATAGTGGAAAGCGATTCAGACGCGTCAAAAAATGCTTCAGTACTTCATTGGAGTCATTTTGATAGTCACGTTTCTCGTCATTCGGAATACATCCCATCGAATAAATCGACTTAACAGCACCTGGTGGATCAATATCGAGATAGTGGTCTTTGACCACTTTTGCATGATTCGTATGTTCATCGAGATAGATATATAACATAAAAATTCCTCCACGTATTCTGCTAGATCCATCTACATAATTCAACTGCTTGTTTCATCAATAGAATTCAATGGTACCATCGTCAGGAAAGATGGCTTTCACCTTGTCCTCGGTATTAAAACAGGCTTCATTCGAAAACAGATAATAGCCCATGAAATCATGCTCCATCGTGATGAACGACATCTCTTTCGTCGCACGAATGACGGGAACGGTACGTTCTTTTTTGAAAAACCATCCTTTGACCATTCTCAGCTCAAACGTCAAGAGATTCGTAAACGATATAAAGAAGTTTTCGTTCACAGCCCCATACCAATAGGTCTCATCTAGCAACAGCTCAAGTTCGCTCGCATCATGCACCTGAACGCTATAGTATAAGTTCTTATTTGGTCGAACCTTTGTATACGATAGATCGTGCTTTTGAAAAAACGGCTCGACCTCCTCGTCCGTAAAACCTCCACCGAACGTGACGAAAATCGGGTAGCGATTGAGACGCGTCAAAAATTGTTTTAAGACTTGATTTGAATCGCCTTGATAGTCTCTTTTAGTTTCCATATCCGGTAGACAACCCATTGAATAGATGAAGTCGATACGTTCTGGTCGATCAACGTACAAGTATCTATCCTTAAACACTTGTGCGTGATTCATATGCTTCTCAAAATAGACATATAACACGATTCCACTCCTCCCTCAATCACTTTATTACCGCTCGATTTCATCTTCTGGAAACAGTGCTTCTATTCGATTACTGGCACTACTCTCTTTTTTTAATTAACCACCGTCTTACTTTTGTCATTTCAAACTTCAAAGTGAACCTTTTAAACCAAAGCCGCTATGAATCAGCGGCTTCTTAGTTTTCACTCTGTTTCGTGATTAAAATATGCGTTCTTTCAGGAATCTCAATGTCTTCTAACTGATCAAGTGCCAATGATAACGTCATACTTTTCACTTGCGGATCGGACTCTTCCCCAATCCAACAGGTATACAATTCAAACGATTCGCCCTCGTCTAAGAAGTCACTCATGAGCGTAAACAAATAACGCAGCTTTTCTTTCGATTCCAGTGCAATTTCGGAATCAAAAGGTTCAACGATCTCGATGCCCCAGTGACTCGAAATTTCATATACATACCATTTATGAAAATGCCTCGTTTTTACTTCATATAGACAGTCTTTATCCGCAAAACAGGGGCCGATGTATAAGGGAAGGGTTTCATCTTCTTCATCCAAATTGAGATACTGATCAGGAATTTGTCTCTCCATACAGATATATGACGCTAAGCTCATTGTGTTTCCTCCTTATGTGTGAAGTTTTCATTGTTTCTTGAAAGACGTCTCTCGATCGTCTGCCTTTCCAAAATGCGCAATCTTTCCATTCGTACAAAAGTGATCGAGCATGCCAAATCGATCCATCGCATCGCGAGTAATAATGAAGTTATACGCCATCAATAACGAGAATTCAGACATAAAGTCCTCAAGCGTTTGACGCGCGGGACGTGCATATTTCGAAAATAATCCTGACGTGACTTCTCTTCGATTCAGCAAATGCAATAAATGTTCTTCAAATACCGTTTGCCAATTGGTATCGTGCAATGTCATCACGTGAATCGAATCATCATTATCTAAGACACCTCGACCACAAAAGACAACTTCGACCGGAAACGTGGCGTGTGGTAAAATCGCATCAAAAAAGTTCTCATATTCTGTCCCTGCGTCATCGAGCTCCTCATATGCGACTCCATACATCGAGACACAATCGTTTGTGACCCGGACGATTCCTTGTCCTTGTTTTTGGACGATGAGTGTCACCTCTGCTTCAGTTGCCATTTCTTGCTGTTCGATGACAAGATGTTCGAGAAATCTGTCAAGCTGCGCGGCGTCCGTCATGATGAAGTGGGAACGAACCGTCCAATCCGATAAATCATGAATATTTGGATTCTGCTTGAGTGGTCGTTCTAGTAACTTCACTTCAAACGGATACGAATGCTGACTCACCTGAAGACGGATGAGGTCTTGCCAATCGTCACGTGGTAGCAGTTCCCGGAAAACATCAATCCATTCGTCTCGTTGAAATCGCATCCTATTCTTACTTTTCATCTTTAATCCGACCTTCTAGTTTGCTATAGAGGTAGCCAACAATATGTTCATGCGTCGTCCGTTCTTCGAGATCATCATTGTCGATTAATTCATTGATTGCCTCCGAGATGATCTGCCATAATGCTGTTTCTTGATACTCGTCGTATGGTGTTCTCACTTCCTGTCCCCCTTTTATCCTCTTCTGATTTCATTCATAAAAATGTCTGTCCCTTGGAACGCAGAGATCATATCTTCTCCAAACAACGTGATACTTCCCTCCCACGGATGACCGAGATATCCCCAGCGAAAATCTCGGGCGATGAAAAAGGAGTAATCGCCATCTGGAACGGCTGGAATCATCCAGTCTCCTTCTTCATTTTGAAGAAACGGACGTCTTGGGTCGATCCAGTATCCTTGATGATTCCAATCAAGAGCCATGACGCGTTCTCCTTCAACAGTCATCTCAGTCAGAATACGTCCTAGCTCCCGCTCGATCTCTTCTCGTTTCTCGTAATCCACTTCATATGTTATGAACGGACTTGGGGCATGGTATGATGGGAAAACCGTCGTACTAGGCGAGAATTGAAATTGTTGATCAATGACGTGCCATACCTTCTCGTCCTCGGCTTGCGTCATCGGAATCCAGCTCCATGGTTTCCCTTCACCAATCAGATCGAACGTCATTCCTTCAGGATAGAGAACGGTGTACGCTTCTCCTTCTGATACCGCGATGATCGGTTCGCCTCGTACATTGTGTTCCTTCATCCCTTCAAAGATCAGAGAAACAGCTGCCTCGACATCAAGGACGTAGTAAAAGATATTCGTCGTATCACTACCGATATCTCCCCCTTCACAGTAGCCGTTTCCTGTATGAAGCAGACCTTCATCGATCATCTCCTCCATCATATGACGACGCTCGAGCGCCGCTTTTTCCTGACCTTTCTCATATGAAAACTGGACAACCAGTTCCGTATAATCGATCTCGTTCAGCTCACGATAGCCTTGACGTTCTAACTCCTCGACCAGCTGTAAAATTTGTACACCCAATCGTTTGAAGCGAGAGGCGCGCATCTGTTTTACGTCTTCTTCTCTCACCCATGCTCCAACGATTCCTTCGTGCTGCACGATGATTCGTCCCTCGGTATAGATTGTTTGGTAGAGCATAACGGAGCCGATTTGTTTTGTCAGTTGGATCATGAGTGGTTTCGCTCCCTTCCATCACAATACGTTTACATCTGCTAGTACGAATAACGTCCTATTCTGACCATACCGACAAACGAGTGCGAGGATCATTGTCATCGGTCACCCATTCGATTCCGGTATATCCACGTCTCACGGCGTTCTCATAAAATGCTTCGGATACGTGCTGCTCCTTACAATAGATATCGACGTACGTACAGTCATATACCAAAATCGCGATGTGACAATTGCTTTTCTGAAACCACTCATACGTCATTCCTACTTCTTCAGTCTGACCACTTTGAAATGCAAATAATTCAGCAAAGATCAGGTAATTGCTAGGTCCCCTTAGCCATTTCGCTAGTTCACGTCCTGTCACGTTCTGATCGACCGAAAACTCTTTTAAACTGTCATACAACTCCCCGTCCATGGTTTGGATTGGAAAATCAAAATTACGAAGAAACCAATCATACTCTTTCATTTCAATCGCACTTAATATGTCGATCAAGATACGCCCCGGTTCATTCGGGATTTCAAATGACACACCACGCAGACTCATCGAATCCCCTCTTTCTACCTTGTTATAAGAAGGCTGCCGTATGAAAACACTGTAGTTCTTGTTCTTCACTTGAACTTCCCCACGTGCAGACGGCGTAACCTTGTGCTGTCAATGTCGGAACCATCTCGACGACTGGTACGTCTCCACTTTCTGTTAAGCCGATATCGAGCACATGTGTTAGTAATTCCTGACAATGTAATGGTCGATCATGATTCGCACAAATAATGGTATACCTAGATGGAGAGTCACTAATCATTTCAATGGCTGTCGAAAGCTGTTCGAGACCAAATTCAGCAATCCCAACGTAATACGGTTCTTCTCCAACTTGGACTGGTACTTCTATTCGGGATGTGAAGCCATCAAGCATCTCTTCTCGTTCGAGTAGACGCCACAGTTTGTAATAATCAAAGATTCTTTTTGACTGGAACCCATTTCCGGCACACACTACTAAATAAAAGCGATACGTGCTCAGCTCATGCTTTTGCCTTAGCTCGTTACGGAACATTTCACTACTGATTTGTTTGAACTGGACGATTTCTTCTGGAAACAGGAGCATCTCACCGACTACACATAAACAACGAATTGATGGGCTCGCATCCGCAAGCCAAGGGTAGACGCGGGTCGCATCGCTATGCTCTTCGATATACGTTTTCATGAAAAATCTCCTTTTTCAATCCCACTGACACGATACGCTTTGATACGTTTCAAACTGTAGATACACGAGTTGATTCGTACCAAGATGAGTGAGTCTGAGTGATTGTTGTGATGGTTGCGTATAAGCCAATTCGAATCTGACACCTTCGATTTTCTTCAATAAAAAATAAGCCCAGTGCCGATCGTATTCATTCTCAGACAAAACATCCCATAACGCATCCTCACAACAATTCGCCTCGTAAACATACAATTTCATGATCGTATTCTCCGCTATCACGGGTAACCCCGCAAATACGGGAACGTTCGGAATTCGGGGCTTCTGGATGACCAAGGTATAGCCATCTTTCAGAAGACGATCCAATTGTTCGCGGCTATCCGGTATCTCCTCTTTGATGACGGAAGACGGGAGTTCTCTGATTCGGATCGGTAACCCCACCTCATATTCAAAAGGATCGTCGAGTGCGAGTAAGTCTTCACGGGAATAGATTGTTTTCATGAAATCATCCTCACATTCTTTTATGTAGTGCTTTCAGGTTACACGCGCGCCACGCATCACGGACGATATCTTGGAAAGTCGTCGCCTGGCGTTTGAGTTTCAACGTTCTATAGTCGAAGCAATAGACAGCTTCGTCTGGACGCTCTTTTAATACTGCATAGTATTCGTCCCGTCTAAACGATGACCCAAAAAAGAAATACTTATCACGGATCGCCTCGAACTCGGTTAACGCGTATTCATCGAGACTAACCGAGAGATTGCCTTGGATCTCATGCGATAACCCGTTCCAGCTCGTCAACGGAATACCGTTTAACTTCAACTCTTCGGAAAAACGCATACCGTTACAGACTCTCAAAATCTCTTTATACCACTCCGGGATCGCAAAATGATTGGTCTCGAATGCTTGGAGGCGGGCTTCTGGACAAGGACTCTCCACGGACACTTGATAGTTTTGGATGGAGGATGAATAATCATACAAATACAGCTTATGCTCCACCTTCTCACCTTCGATTGGAATACTGTATTTCAAGGATTTTTGATCGTTCACATAAAAGAGTCGCATCGCCTGAAGGATATTCGTAAGAAAGACATCGTCTGGTAAAGCAGTGTTCTGATGATTCAGTCGTGGAACTTCAACGTCTTCTAGTGACACGTCTTCCTCGTCATCGTGTTCTTCAAAAGCCTCATGTTCCCCGAGGACGATTGCGATACCTGTCTCGTTACCGTCTTCTCGTCGGACAAAGACTTCATAGTGTCCGTCCCCCATTAACTGAACGGCGACACCGAACGGAAACAGGAAGATTTCATCTTCCATCATTTCATCTGAGATTGCGATATAGAACGGGTCGATTTCTTCGTCGAACTCTAGCGTATTTCGAATCTCCCAATCGATGACTTCCCGTCTCCCGTAATCCGCTGTGTTCATGACGACGAGCTGCGCTGAATCGACGACGACTAGATCGGATAACGGCTCGAAATCGGATGGATCCATCTTCGTTTCTTCATTCATTGTTAGGTAAAGCAAATTGATTGATTCGAACTCATCTTCGTCATAGAAGACCGTCCAATTCGAACCTTGTTCAACTGGAATTGTCACGTTGTATTCTACATCCGGCTCAAGAAAAGCAGGATCCGAGACAATCAAATTCCCTTTGTGACTTGTAAACGCGCCTAGTTTTTTCATGGTGTATACCTCTTTCTTAAATATAACGGAGAGGACATTTCCAACTTGCTAATGCCATTGGATTAATCAAACTTAACCCTTTGATTCTTATTGCATCCGCCACTCCATGAATCCGGTGGTTTGCTCTTGCCGGAAACGAATCCAATCCGTTAAGGTTTGATTCATCTTCTGCCATTCTTTAATACATTCCGATTTCAAAACCGCATCATCGAGTTGCTCGATTAGTAACCAAGCCTCTGATAAGGATGCTGCATCCTCTTCGATTTCTCCTAAATACAAATCTTCATCGAGATGATGGAAAGAATACCATAACCCGTATAAAAGATGGTTAATCATTCTCTCGATCGCTAACTGCTCCCGTCCTCCCCCACGTGTAATCGCTTCTTGTAAATAGATGAAGCGGTCATCTTCATCAAAGAAAAGACCATACCAACGATAAGGTCGAACGTCATCCGGCATCTCTTTCATCCACTTCTTCAAAGTCGGTTTTAGAAGACGTTCTTTTAGCGGATGAATCAAGAGGAATGAAGCGTCTGTCTCTCCTTCACAGGTAGACAATAACCAACTCACAAACGTCCGCTGTCGCTCGAAGTTCCACGTATTCGCTTCTTCAATGAATCTATCCATATGTACTAACCACGCTTTGCGTAAGCCACGATTTTTGGCAAGAAGAGCGGTGTGAAGACGTGGTAGATCAGAAACGATAGGGTCTTGTAATAACTTATCTAGAAGCGGCATGTTTCATCTCCTTTTAAAAATGTCATTGCTCCACTTTCATTTGTTGTCTCGTTTTTCGAAGATGAAACCATAATAGTATTCCCGTGCCTATCGAAAGAACCGGGAAAAGATACGGGATGTACGATTCCTGCTGATGAATCACGTGCATGAAAAAGTAACTAATGAAGCAGACAATTCGAAGCCATGTAGGAAGATAATCTTTACCGATAAAAGCTAAAAACATCAAGGGAATACCCATTCCAAATACTACAATTGGTAAGACAGAGAACGGTGTCACGAACTGAAACAGACCAAGTCCCACCAGAAGATAGGCGAACCAGGACGTCCGTCGTCGAAACTTCTCGCGTTCCTTTCGTCCAGGTTGTATCCCGTAAATATCATCCTGCTTGTATCCTTCCGCTTGTTTCTCGGCAATCAGTTCCTCCATCCGTCGTTTCGCTTGACGCCTCGTCGAGTACTGTTCTTCCTTCTCATCTCTGACATCTTGATCAAGCTTCCATTGCTCGGTGACACCGTGATAGGTCTGGATTGTTCGACCATCACGATACAAGTACCAAAAGTACGTAATGCCATCCACCTGTTTACTGAGTGTCTGAATCATGTTAACCCTCCAGATCAGCTAGGACATCTTCTGGATCTAGCTCAAGTCCGACGAGCTCCGGTCCCCAATCCAAGCCACAATACAGTCCGTCGTTAATCATGCTCAGTAACCAGCCATTCATGTACAAATCCAGATCTAAGCGAATCAGATGATAGTTCGCCCATTCCTTCGTCTGCAGTGCTTTTGCCGCCGCTTCCGTCGAAAAGAATAATAGGACGTCTGTTTCCTCTTGATTCGACGGACAGTACGCCCAGCCCGACTGTTCCAACTTCGATAGACCATAGACAGCACCTGTCTCGAGAACTGTCTGTAAGAAGTCTTCTGCTTGTTCAGCACTCTGTTCCATTTGTTGTTCCTTTTCAACGAACGCATTCAACGTCGGTGCTACCGGAAATAGTTCTTGTTCTTCGTGGTCCCACAAGACGATCGTCTCTGTGTCCGGAAGCTGATATCCGAGTTCATCACCTGTTCCGTCACTGGCAATTCGTAAGAAACCGGATGGGTAGTCCTCCCCATCCGTCGTGTTGACACGAACAAGGTCGTCCCATGTCCGCTTGATATATTGTTCGTCCTTGATCGGATGAAACTCCCATTCGCCGATGCTGAATTTGTTTTCGTGCTTGTACCTATTTCGTAGTTCTTTCGGAAGCTCGAAGCCAAGTTCTGCTTCTACCTCTTGTAATCTCTCTTCTGTGACACCTGGTAAACCGATTTGATATGTCATCTATGTGACTCCTTCTTATACATTTTGTGTTTAATTTTTTCGGTTAAAGTTCTTGCCTGTGGGATAAAGCCCGGTCAATCGTCTCCCATAATGAACTTTTGCCTGCCCCATTCGGATTTTCTTCAGATCAAACTGGTCCTTAAAATAATCAATGACGGGTTCAACGATATAGGACGGCTCCAAGATATGAAGGACGAATTCGATCGCTTCCGGACCATACTCATCTTCAACAAAATACCCGTTGCCGATTTCAAAAAGAAAACCGTTGAGGTCTTCTTCAATGCTCGAACGATGCTCAAAGATGACGTCATACTCTGTATCCTGACAAAAGATTTCGACGACAACTTCGTGGTAATCCGCTTCTTGAACGACCGAGTATCCTTCCTTTTCTTTCTCAGCTACGAGTTCTCGGATATAGGCATCTAGATTAAAAAAGCGCGAGAACTTTTGCTCACTCATTGGTTCTTTCAATCTCTCTCCCATGATGCCGTGAAACGTGTAGAGTGTCCGTCCATCCTTTTCGAACAGCCAAAAATGATTCTGACCGTTCATTGGTTTGATGAGTTGCATGAAGTTCCCTCCACTCTTATAGGTCTGCGAACAATTCGCCATTGAGCTGGCGAATCATCGTATCGTTCGGTAACTGTTGTCGTAGTCGTTTCGCCCAGTCCGTCCGAAGATCATAAGCGAAGGGTTCTTCGTTCGATAGCAGATAAAGCATTGTTCCATCATGACCGACAATCACGACGGTCGTATCTTCCGGATAAACGAACCGATCTTCTAAGACACGTGTTTTTCGGTACGTCGTTTCGACCTCTTGTTGAATCGACAAGCGATTGGAATACGAAAACATGAACAGTTCGTTCATCGACGCAACTCTATAAGCGTGTTCAAGGATGAGTTCGAGCATCCTAGCATTTTCAATCTTTACCGTGAAAAAATGACTCTCACTTGTCGATGTTCGTTTTCCACGTAACCAACCGTTCGTTTGTTTCTGTCTAGACAAGACATGTGAAGTGAACGACATATGATGTTGCGAGAAAAAAGCCCTGTTGTCTTTGTCTTCCTCTTCAAAAGCAAAAAAGGTCGCGTAGATCGGAAAACGATTTTGATGATTTAGAAAATCAAACAGGAAAGTTTCATTTTGATCTGTATCGCCTTGTTCCCCCGATTCAACACTCATGTGATACGCTTTCGCTAGCGGTCCATTTAGTACTAATGGTCGTTGGATATCGTCTTCAAAAAGGGCGTCGGTAATTTCGCATTCGCAAACGAATACCTCCCTGTTAAAAATAGATTCTTCAATTTCTTCATTGTCTCCCACGAGCGGATGTCGTTTTAAATTAAGCAGCTGCATCTCAGTTTCATATAACATCTCATTAAATTCCTCAGTACCGTATTTTTCGATGTAAGCGACTTCCGAAGCAAAGATGGGTACGAACCAGACTGGTAACACCGTCTCCGGTCCCCCGAGTGCCGCGTTCCCTTTATAGACTTGAAATGATTCTTCAAAGTAGAACGGTGTCGTCACGTATAGGGCAGCGAAGCCGTACTTCGATAACAGCCCATCCGGCATCGTTAAATACTCGCCTAAATCATAAGCGTGTCCAGTCTTTAATGCTTCCAGCGTCAAGCGATAGATCAATTCAATTAAATCCGACTCGGCATCTTGTTGCATGACAGATAGCATCACTTCTTGATGGATAACGGCACCGTTCTCGAATTGCAATGGGTGATGCAATAATCCAAGTGATGTCACGGTATTCGCATTCGCAAACGGTGCATTTTGAAACTGCAACAATTGAATCGCATGATCTTGTAATTCTTCCATCTCAAGGTGACCAGTACTTTCACCACAATGGGCTTCTAAGTGTTCTATGTAATTCATATTTTTATATCCTCATTTCATGACATTAAAAAATGTCATTTTCAATAAATATCTTCTACCATATATTATATATTTCATAATACAATTTTGGGATTTTTTATTTTTTCCTAGTGGAGGGTATCGTGACATCTGAAAACGACAAAAATGACTCCGGTTCAATACCGAAGCCATCTCATAGCAATGTAAAAAGATAAAGCGACTTTTTAAAATGTTCATCCGTTAGGCTTCACTCACATGTATCGTTTTCGTTTGTAGGACTTTCCTTCGATCCATGTCCAAATCCGAATTGATAGGTAAACATCAATTATGCCAATGATTAACGCAACGACAATCATGAGAACACCATTATTACCAGAAACGAATAGAGGGTGTAAAATTGTAAAAGTAATACTCAAAAGAATTGGCAATGTGATACCCATCCATACAGAATTAAACAATAGTGCCTTCCACATCCACATCATCCTTTTATGTGTAATAGTTGGTCTAAGTGTAGCATCTAGTGAGCAGAAGAAAAGAATTGCATGTTAAGAGCGACTCTATGTCGCAATCACTTGATAAAAAATAATGCTTTCTTTAAGCCTTTATTTTTTGTTGCTTAACCAAAACAGAGTCATCATTCTTCCGATAAATTTTGGTTCGTAATCTATCTCCCACTGTGTTTATGATGATGTCGATCGTATTCTCATTTTCCCAATACAATTCATATCCATATAAAGAGATAGGGTTCAATATACTTCTTAACGGTATAATGACTGATTGCGGTAATTCAAATATACATCCATCATATAGGCTTTTCCGAGACTTCATATCAGTAATCATTAGAAACAAATTTAGATTTACAGGTGTCAATTTTGCTTTTAGAGTAGCTCTCATTGTTTTCGTTTTGTTATTTTTCCTGCCTATGTTCTGTACGAATATAAAGTTCTGTTCATACACATAATTTTCTATTTTATTTAATTCATCATCGGTTATACATTCTCGGAATATTGAATGTCTAATTCCTTCTAATAAAGTACTCAACGTTTCTTTTAAAAAATCTAAATTCTTTTTTGACTTTAATTCCTCCATCTTAGTTTCTTTAAAATAATATTCGCGTCCTTCACCATTTTCACTTCTGATTTTTAGTTTTTCTTCTTCTGTTAAACTTTCATAAAAAATAACATAAAGCGAACTGTATTTCGGAAATTGTACCTTTAATTTTTTCAACATCCTTTGAAACATAAAGATCAATGGTTCATTTTTTGGATCAAAATAGTTAATATCCAACTTATTATTTGCATTTTTCTCAATATATAACACTTCGAGTTCTAACATGATTTTCACCTCTCTTAAAAGCTGTAATGATATGGTGGTTTCAACTTATATCTTAAGGCACTTTTTACTGATCTAGACGAAAAATATGCCTCAATTGGATTGAACGGATGTATAAGTACGGGTATTTCCATTTAAATTTTTTCTTCAAGATCTCTATATATCAAAATCCAATTCAGTTGATATATTCCATTTTGATTACAATTCAAAATTAACACGTTTATATGTAAGCGTTATCATTATACTGTAAACGATACTAATTCTTTGTTTAGGAGTTGAATCGAATGGATACGATCATCAGTCATTATTCGAAATTCAAATGTCCGCGTTGTCGCGAGAAATTCAAAGATGAGATCCTTATTGAAGATTTACATAGTGTATCGTACGAGGAGCGACGTTTAGGTGTTGAAATCCAGTATGATTTCTCTTCGGAAGTCGCTTGTCCGAACTGCCACCATCAATGGCTCATCGAAGGAAACGTCTGGGAGTATCCTGAAGGCGTCATCGATGCGATTGAACTATAATATGCCTATTGGCACTTCCTTATTTCTCAAGTACGTTACATATGAAGCGTTGCCTTAATGTACACTATCGGTAATACAAAACGTGTACTTCGGAGGTGTTCGTACTTGAAAATAAAACTTTTATCTTTCCTACTTTTTTCGATCGTCTGCCTAGCAGGATGTAGCGATTACGATCAAGATGGAAATACGACGAGTGAGAAAGCAAAACAGAAATATGACGCAGCCATCAATCAAGTCTTCAAATCTGAAAATCAGTACTTGAAGCAGCAACAGGTCGATCGACAACTAAAGCGAAATTCTGGAGAAACGGGCGTCATCGTCTATGAGGATCAAAATCTCATTGAAATCTATTACGACCAATCATCTGGAGGAGAAAGAGCCATTTATCAGAAAAAAGGATCTACTTACGCGCGGAAGACGTATACGAAACAAATCAGCCGTAAAATCGATGACTCTGAAAAAAAATATCTTGAGAACATTGGAATCAAGTAATTTCAATTTTTTATGACCGCGTTTAAATGGTCGATGACTCCCTTCTTTAGATTGGGTCATCGTCCTTTTTTGTATGTTCTCACCTTTCTTACGCTTAAGAGCATCCATTTTGTGGTACAGTTCAAATGGTATTTTTTAAAATATTTTCTTTAAGGTGGGAATTACTGTTGGGAAAAATTGTTTCAATTATCATTCCTGTATACAATAAAGCGACGGATCTCTCGACGTGTATCGCGTCGATTCAGGCACTCACGCTTGACCATTCAACGATGGAAGCGATTTTCGTTGATGACGGTTCGACGGATGAATCGTTGTCGATTCTCCATACGGCTGCACAAACGATGGATTTCATTCGCATCATCGAAATTCCCGAAAATACGGGAAGTCCTGCCCATCCGCGAAACGTCGGAATCGAAGAAGCGACAGGTAGATACGTCACGTTCTTAGATGCTGATGATCGCCTCGATCCGGTCGGATTTCCTCAACTCGTCGCGCAAGCCGCTTCAAACGATGCCGATATCGCATTCGGTCAAACGATCAAACATACCGACACGTCGATACAAAAAGTCGGGCGGTTCGCATCGTTCACGACTGCCAATCAGCTTGTTCCATATGAAATCGACAAAGTATTTCGCGCAGTTGGACCTCCCGGGAAAATCCTGAAGCGCTCCGTCTTGATCGAGCATAACATTCGGTTCAGCCCGATGCAGTTCGGTGAAGATAAACTCTTCTTCTTCGAAGCCATCTCTAACTGTCAAACGGCTTCGATGAATCCAGCACCTGTCTATCACGTCAACCGATTCGCGATGAATGACTCGTTAGTCGGACAGACGAGCATCTTCGAGAAGACGACTTTTAATTTACAGGTGCTTGAGAAAACGCTTGAACTGGATATTCCGACAGTCGCCAAGACTCATGCCTTGAGCCGTCTGATCGAGATGGATTTCCTCTCCCGTCTGTTCAACAACAAGCGGTTCCTTGAGCATCCGCAACGGCAGACCTTCTTTGATTTGTTCCGCGAGATGATTGCGATCTTTGAACGACATGGTGCAGATCCAGCAGATTTCATTTTCGATGACATTTTCCAAAAGCAGTACGCTTTGCTGCAGCAACAAGATTATGACAGCTTCGTCACCTTCATCACGCTACTCGTCCAAAAACATAAAGCCCGGCGCTATGTATCGGAGAACCGTCTTTATTATAGAATGCCGGAATCACTACACCATCTCGGACCTGTCCTTGAGCCGTTCTTTGCCACGTATGCAGGCACGCGTCTCGTTGATGGTGTCTTCTATGAAGTCGTACAATTACTCAAAGACGACACGGCTTCGGTCGATCAAGTTCTCTTAATCGCACCTAACGATGAAGTAACGGAAACCGCCGTTCCGTTCCATATCGAAGGGACTGAATTATTCATTTCGACGGAGACACTCGAACGATATTCACATCCATTCCAATTGATGCTGATCCATGACGACTATCATCCGTTCGTCGTCCGGATGACGTTACCGAGTAGTGTCAATGGGATGCATCTGCATTATCAGCCACTTAAAGTCGAATTTCGTCCAGCGGAATCCAGATCACCTGTACAGAAAATCGACGCGACGAAGTATCATATCGATGCACCGACGCAAGTCGTTGTACTCGAGAAGGCTTTCTTGTATGACGATCTGGAATTCGAGCATAAGCAGACAGCACTTGAAGTCGGACAACTGCTGACGATCTCCGATCTTCAGTTGACGATGGCCGGCACACCACGACTCGTCACGGTTGACGGTGCTTACGTCACGGCAAACAAAAAATACATCCACCTTCCACCTATGATTGATGACGAGACGTATCTGACTGATCATCCGACAACAGTCCGGATTTTAAAGACTTGTAAACAGTATGCTGATCGTGACTTTAAAAACGAACTACCAACGAAAAATACACCGGATACCGTTCTTTCGATTGAAAAGATCGTTCTGTCATCCAAAGGCACACCACGCTTGAAAACGGCTCAGGATACGTACATCACAGCCAATCGATCATTCGTTCAACCGATCAACGAAGCGTAATGCTACGCCTAGGGACATGAATCTCTTGTTCCTAGATTCCTTATTATTCCAACAAAATATGCTATAGTATGGGCAAGGTTCACCAACGTGACCCATATTTCAAGCCGCTATTTCAAATTGTAAGCGCTATATAAGGAGATGCCCTATGAAACGAGATTTGTTTTTTACATTGAACACGTTAGCGACCCAACGTGGCGGTTTATCAAAAGCAGTCATTAAACGAGCGAACGCGATCATCGCGGCTGATCCGGAGCGAAACGTGACGCTCGTGACGTTAGGGATTCAACCGAATCTTGAAACGATTCGTCAAGAGATGGTCGAGGCACGGTTGCTTGATCCTCGCATCCAAGTCGTCAACGTCATTAATTTTTTAGCACGTCGCCAGGCAGACAAACGGTCCGTCATCTCTTCGAAAGGCGAATTGATTCCACGCTGGGAAAAGCGGTATACGTTGTTCCTTGACGCGAGTCGCGCCGAAAAAGATTCGTATCGGTTGTTCGACAATGGTACATACGTCCAGTACGCCCGGTTTGATACTAACGGTCAGCTTAGCTTCATCGATTATTTTTCAGAGAATCGTCATCGCCTGCGCCGCGAAGAATACCTAGATAACGGCCAGTTGGTGCAGACGATCCAGTATTCGTTTACGTCGAACAAGCCGGTCTCTCGCTCCTTCTTCCATAGTGACGGGACGTGTTATTTAACGATTTGGCATAAAATCAATTCAGCGGACTGGAGTCATCTGTTTTATTTAGAAGCCGGTCAGGAAAGACAGTTCAATGATCCGGCAACCTTTAATACGTTCGTCTTGAATAAGCTGTTAGGTCAGCATGAGGCGGTCTTGATCTCGTCCGAATACCGGGATCGTCTTGCCAACCTATCGAAAAAGAATTTGGACGCGGTCATCTTGGATATCAAACATCCGAACATCAAAAAGATCGCCTTCGGACACAGCAATCACTTCGTCTCTCCCTTCAACGAGACGGCAACGGTCAGCGGTGTGTGGGATACGTTATTTGGTCGTATCGACGAGTGGGATCGAGTCATCACGGCAACACCTCGGCAACAAGCACATATGACCGATCAGTTCGGTCACCCGGAGACGTTCCATGCGATTCCTCACGGTGTCGGTGCGGTACCGGAAGCGGATTACACGGTTCTTCCTGAACCTGATCCGAATCGGTTCATCGTCGTCTCGCGCATCCAAATCAAAAAGGATGTCGCCGCCAGTATCCGTGTCATGCGGAAGATCGTCGACCAGCATCCGAATGCTTTCCTTGATTTCTATGGCTTCGGTTACAACGATCAGCTCGAAAAGGATCTCCACGCGTTGATCAAGGAACTGTCACTGACGAAACAGATCCGGTTCAACGGATTCATCACGAACATTCAAGACGCCTATCATGGCGCCGTCGCAACGATCTTCACGTCGCAATCCGAAGGGTTCGGGATGGCGATCCTTGAGAGCATGGGGCACGGTGTTCCGGTCATCGCCTATGACATCTGTTATGGTCCGCGTGAAATCATCGCGCACGGGACGACCGGTTATATCGTTCCACCCGGTGACACGTCAGCTTTTGCAGCAGCAGCAATCCGCTTGATGGAGCAGCCGGCTCTACGCCGTCAAATGGGAGAAGCCGCTCTGCACTCGATCAATCGGTTTTCTGATGATCTCTTTACGACAAACTGGTTAACGCTTTTGAGTGAGCTTGACTAATCGGTTATTGACCTTCTCCTCTGTGAGAAGTGTTTTTTGTCTATCCACCAAAGTCCGTATTGTTTTTCAAATTTTGGGATGTTTTAGCTATTGATTGTGATAGAATGCTAATGGAAGATAACGCTTTCATAAAATATCACCTAGTAGGAGGTCCCTTGATTCCATGCTGTTTAAATCTGTTCTCCGGGTGCTCCAATTCGGGCACACTGTACTTCCGAAGAAACCAAAGAAACTTAAACGATCGGCGTTAAAAGAGTCGTTACAGATTCAATCTTCGCCGACAGACTATACGCTATCCGGTCAATTAAACGATCCGTTGCTGACGATCACTTCGTTACTCATTCGCGATCGTTTGCAAGAGACGGTCCTTGAAGTGCCGAACCAACAGCACGATCATCGCTTCTCTTTCCAACTGCCGCATACGCTCGTCTCTCAGCTGAGTCAACATGCTGCTCAGATGCAGGATGCGGACGTTCCGACAGTCGAAGAGGATGGTCTCGCTGAGATCGAGTCTGTCGAAGCCGATCAAGATACTGCCTATCCGATCGGTCGTTTTTCACTCTGGCTGACGTTTACGAAAAAAGTCGAACACCTCACACCAGAACAATTACACAAATGGGAGTCTGACGGCTTACCGAGTCATGCTACGCTCGATGCATCCGTCTTCACCCGTGAGATTTTGTTAGGACGTTTCCTTGACACGCAGATTCCCGCGCCGGTCGCGCCATTGATGGATGAGACGTCCAACGAATTCGTCCAGTTGTATACGGATTTAAAAGGCAACCTGCGTCTATTGTTGAATAAAGAACCGCAGATGAAGCCGAAGATTCAGATTGATGCGGTCCGCAATGAGACGAAAGCGACGACAATCATCAGCGGGAAAGCCTTTACCCGTCACGCGTTCATCAAGACGGGACGATTGCTCCTCGTGCACCGGGAAAGTGGCAATCAAGTCCCGGTCCCGATTGATTGGTTGTACCAAAATGAAACAAGTGCGAAAAAATTCGGATTGTATCGTTATCACTACACGGCGACGATCCACTGGTCGCAACTCTATCAAGCAGCTCAATTACAAGAAGGGGTTTATGACGCCTTCGTCGCACTCGACTTCTATCACCGGTCGGAACCAAAATTACACCGTCTCGGTCGCGCCCGGTACATCACGCGTCAACTGACACCGGAAGCGTTAGGGAAAGATGATACGTCGACAATGCACATCATTCCGTACTACACGGTCGGTCACCGGAATCTATCGTTTGAGATGACCGAGTTTACGAATGAAAATTACGCCTATCTGAATCACCTGATGACGTTCGCCCCGCTCTACCGGCTATTTGCCGAGAAGAACACGTGGCTCGTCGGAGAACGTCCCTATAAAGCGCAGGACAACGGATATCACTTCTTCAAATACATGCGCGAAACCTATCCGGAGCGACCGGTCTATTACGTCATCGATCCGACGTCGAACGAATACGCACAAGTCGCTCCGCTCGGAAACGTCTTGCCGATCAAATCGAAGGAACACATCTATCACTCGTTGATGGCGAAGAAGGTCATCGGGACACATCATGCGGAATACTTGTATCCGCTCCGGTCCGAACCGTTCAAACGGAAGATGCGGGCGGATCGTGTCTTCATCCAACACGGGGTTCTCGGAACGAAGAACATGAATGACCAGTACGGCAAGTTTGCAGCTGCCTTCGATACGGATCTGTTCCTCGTCAGTTCCGAGCGTGAGAAACGACTCGTCACACAAGACATGGGCTACGCTGAGCGAGAGGTCAAAATCACCGGTTTGTCTCGTTTTGATGCCCTCTTGAACGACGACGTCCCAGTCAAACGTCAGATGCTCGTCATTCCGACATGGCGCTCGTGGTTACAGACGCCACTCCAGTTCTTCGAATCGGAATATTATCAGCAGTACCAAGCGTTCCTATCGAGTGAGCGTCTACACGCGTACGCAAAACAACATCGTCTCGAGATCGTCCTTTGCCTGCATCCGAACATGCAACAATACTCGAGTCACTTTGAGAACTTACCAATCACGGTCATCCATCAAGGAGAACGTGATGTCCAAGGGTTGTTAAAGGAGAGCCTCTTGCTCGTCACCGACTACTCGAGTGTCGCCTTTGACTTCAGTTTCTTGAAACGACCGGTCCATTACCTGCAATTCGACCCGAAACGCTTCATCGGTCCGCTCGGTTCGTATCTCGATCTCGAGAACGAATTACCGGGTCGGATCTCAAAGACGATCGATGACTTGTTCGAGGATCTCGATGCGACGGCACGTCGTGATTTTGAGATGGATGACGAATACAAACGCCGCGCTGACGTCTTCTTGACGAAAACGGATACGACCTATTCCGATCAGGTCTATCAAACGATCGCGAACTATACAAAACAGACAAGTCTTTTAGAGAAGATTCAGACGAACGAAGCGGCGAACATCCTCTTTAAGGTCTATCGTCGGAGCCGGTTCTACTTCCCGACGATGAAGGCAGGATACCGACTCATGCAACGCGTCTTACCGGTCGACCCAAAACTCGTCGTCTTCGAGAGCGGTCTCGGTAAACATTACGCGGACAGCCCACGCTACATTTACGAAGAACTGAAGAAGCAAGCACTCGGCTATAAAGTCGTCTGGATCTATAACAAAAAGCTCTATCTGAGTGATCCGAATGCAAAAGTCGTCAAACGCCTGTCTCCCGCCTACTTCTATTACATGGCAACGGCGAAATTTTGGGTCAACAATCAGAACTTCCCGCACTACATGACGCGGCGGAAAGAGACGACGTACATCCAGACGTGGCACGGCACGCCGTTGAAGAAGATGTTGTTTGACTTAGATGAGATCCATGGTCGGGATGAAGGCTACGTCAAACGAGTGACGAATTCGATTGCGCAATGGAGCGTCCTCTTGTCTCCGAGTCGTTATGCGACGAACATCTTTAGAAGTGCATTCCAGTATAGCGGTCCTGTCGTCGAATCTGGTTATCCGCGAAATGACCTTTTCTTTACAGCAAATGATGAGGCAACGATCGATCGGATTCGGACGCAGTTGCAACTGCCGGAAGGCAAAAAAGTCATCTTGTATGCACCGACCTTCCGCGATCATCAATCGCTCGGGAAAGGGAAGTTCTACTTCGACTACCCGTTTGATTTCGACCGTGTCGCGGAAGCGTTAGGCGATGAGTACGTCTTCTTGATTCGGACGCACGTGCTCGTCACGAAAAAACCGAAGATTCCAGTACAGCACCGGGAACAATTCATTGACGTGACACCCTATCCGGATATTCAAGAACTGTATTTGATCACGGATCTGCTGATCACGGACTATTCCTCTGTCTTCTTCGACTTCGCGAACATGAATCGACCGATGATGTTCTATGCGTATGACCTTGACCTCTATCGGGACACGCTACGCGGATTCTATCTCGATTACTACAACGATCTTCCGGGACCCATCTTAGAGACGGAAGAGACTTTGCTTCACGCCTTATCGGACATTCCGCGTCTGACGAAAATGTATCAAGCGCAACTCGATACGTTCCGTGCGACGTACGGTCCGATGGAGGACGGCTTCGCCGCTTCCCGCGTCGTCGATGCGTACTTCGGGACGAATCCACAGGTTCGCACTGAAGCACTCGAATTACGTGAGCAACCGGACGGCAGTTATTCCGTTTGACGAATGATCCATCAAAAACGGCTAGCATCCACAGAGGGTGCTAGCCGTTTTACATATTTTATTCGTTCGTCGCTAATTTGTCCGCGAGCACTTCGTCGAGCTTTTTCTTGAACATCGGAGCAAAACTTTCCGCATACGTATTCGTCATATGGCTGTTGTCACGATAGATGACGACATTGCCGATGACAGGGCGATACTCGCCTTTGACGTGGAAGTAACGCGTCAAATCCAGCTTATGGAGCGACTGATTCGTTTTTTCGAACTGTTTCCAGTACGCCTCATCCGTTTGGTTCGGTTCCGTATTCATCTGTTTCGTCGTATCCGCGATGCTTGTCGTCTCGAGCGCCTCGAGTACGTTGAAGTCATACCGTGGATTATCCCGGAGTGCTAGACCGTCGATCCCATACTCGTCTTTGACGAACTGCATCTGGTCGACCATTTGTTGATGAATGCTGTCTTTTGAAGCATCCGCTGCAGTCACGTGCGAGATGATCAAATCAACATCGGCATCCTTCAAATAGTTCAAGACGTTCTGGTTCCAGATCCCTTTTAAGGAATCCGGTTCATAGCCGGTCGAAAAACGTGTTCCTGACCGCGTCAGATTGAGTAAACGGATGTCCGTTCCTTTGATTGCTTCATGCAATGCACCGAACCATTGCTCCGAGTGCGAGCTTCCGACGAGCGCAATCATCGCTTTATAATCCTTCGTTTTTCCGTATTCACCGACTTTCGCTTCCGTCTTTTGCAGTCCTTGGTTGCTACCATCCGTATGGACGAGCGGTAAGTCATTGAAGACGTTCGCATAAGACGGGAAAGGATCTTGCTTCGGTACAGGCATTGTCTGTTCGATCGCTAAAGCACCCGGATACTTATTCTTGCTGACAGCTTGTTTCAGCTCTTGCTCTTCCAGATAAGCGAGCCCGAGTAAGGATCCAATCAACAAAACGTTGACCGTCAACAGCGCACCTAGCTTCTTGAACGCTGTCCGATTGACAGTCGAAGTGCGAATCGGTTTTTCAACCCATTCCGTCATCAAGTAGGATAAACCGATCGATGCAACGATAATCAGTGTACCGACGAGCAGACCTGGCGTTTGTTGAACATTGTAGCGATAGAACTCAAGCAACACCCAGTGCCAAAGGTAAATCCCGAACGCGATCCCGCCGAGTTTGACCATCGGCTTTGATCCGAGGAATCGTTTTAATCCGAATCGTGTCTCCTGCGTTCCTGATAACACGATCATCAAGGCGCACGTCATCGGCCAGAGTGCGATATAGCCAGGGAACATTTGCGAGACATTAAACAGAACACCAGTCGTCAGCAAGCCAAGCAGACCGACCCAGCCGATGATCGTCGCTATCCACTTCGGAACACGAATCGCCGACAAGTTCACACATAATAGACTACCTAAGGCGAATTCCCAGACCCGCGTCGGCGTAATGAAATACGCCCACGGCTGATTCACTTCTGTCAGGTAGATCGAATACGCGAGTGACGTGACGAATAGGAATCCAATCAACCCATTTAAAACGGCTTTAATCGACCGAATCTGATACGTGTTCATCATCCATAAGATGAACGAGAACAAGACGAACCAAATCATATAAAACTGCCACTGGATCGATAGTGCCCAAAAATGTTCGACGGGTGACTTCATCTGGGTCGCGTCTAAGTAATCCGTACTTGAGACGGCGAGTTGCCAGTTTTGATAAAAGAACATCGAGGCGACGACTTCACGAATTGTTTTCCCGAGAATCGATGCCGGTAATAAAAATGTGCTTAGTACTAACACGACGCCTAAGATGAACAAAACGGATGGCAAGAGTCGTTTCAGCAACTTTGTCACGTACGGCAGAAATTTGAACTCCCCTGTCCGGTTGATTGTCGAGATGATCGATGTCGTGATCAAAAAACCCGAGATGACGAAGAAGACATCGACACCTCCTGAGACACGATTGAACCAAATATGATAGATTGCGACGAGTAAGGCAGCTACCGTGCGTAACCCTTCGATTTCCGGGCGAAACCGGCTTTCAATATCAATCCGCTTCTGACCCGGTTGACCAGATACTTTCCATTCCTGCATGCTTCTATGTCCCTCCATCTACTTCTACACCTACGAATCCTGACGATTGCAGCGCATTTCTTGTACAGTTCGGTATGTACTCACCATTTTAAGAAAACGTTTCCATTCACTATGATAGAACATATTTCAAAAAATACAATGCTACTGAACTATATTGCCGCAAGAAACTTGGAAAATATGTAAAAGAAGTGCACTGATGAAAGATTACGTTAGAAACCGGTATAAGTAGTCGGCAAAAATCCGTTGCATGACTTTTGGTGTGTTCTCGATATAGATCCGCATCTGTTCGACGTTTGCTTCGACAGCATTTTCTTCCTTCTCTTCGGTCGGAAAATCGGAGATACCTTTGATGATAATACATTCGACTGCATTTTTCTGACAGATGTACGCGATAGCCCCCGCTTCCGTATCAGCAATCGTCAATCCGTTATCCCGCAGTTCGATATAGTCTCGCCACAGGACGACAGCACGGTCTGCCGTTCCGATCGTTCCAGGATGAAAATCGTTGCCATACTTCGATACATCGAGATTGACGACGAACGAGGGTTTAATAAGTGGTTCAATCTCTTTGACCGTGCAATCATATTGAACCGCACGATCCGGAACGATGATATCGAGTACGTCGTACCTCGGCTCGATTCCGGCACACGTTCCGGCAACGATGACCTTCGTCAAAGAGAAACGGAGGATCATATATTGATTCGCTCCGATGCCATTTACTTTTCGAACGCCTGTGCTGTAAAACAAGAGTGTTTTCCCATTCACCTCGCGCGTGAAATATTCACCATACGGATAAGTGATTCTTTCTTCAGGTGAGACATGAAAATACGCAAGTGTTGCGTCGAACTCCCATGTGGTGGCGATGCTGATTCCGATCATGACTTATTCCTCCTTTATTGCATTCGCTAGAAACCACTCTATTTTTTAAACTATTTGATTTAACAAAAAATCTTATCAGTTATATTGCTTGTATTTAAACAAAATCACATTTATATTAGTACCTAGTACTAATATCTAGTTTTAAATTTTATAGAAATATTTTTTACAAGGAGGAACAATTCTTGAATGCATCTTATGCCCGAATTACAGCAATCGGCTCTTACGTTCCAAATCAAATCATGACGAACCATGATTTAGAGAAACTAGTAGAAACAAATGATGAATGGATAGTTCAACGAACAGGCATCAAAGAACGAAGAATCGCGGCTCAGACTGAATCGACAAGTGATCTTGCATATCAAGCGGCCATGAATTTAAAACTGCGTTACAATAAAGAATTTCAAGATGTCGATATGATCATCATCTGTACGATGTCACCCGATTTTAAGACACCAAGTACCGCATCATTGGTTCAAGCAAAACTCGGTATCAAACATGCCGGTACAATTGACCTGAACGCTGCTTGTGCGGGATTTACATACGGATTACACTTGGCGAACGGATTAATTTCATCTGGTCTTCATAAAAAAATTCTCGTTATCGGTGCAGAAACACTTTCTAAAATTACTGACTACACGGATCGAAATACATGCATTTTGTTTGGAGACGGAAGCGGAGCTGTTCTTGTGGAACGTGATGAAGTCCAGTCTGACTTTATTTCCTTCTACTTGAACTCGGAAGGAGAAAAAGGATCAAGTCTATATTGCTCAAACCTGTCAAATCAATTGTTCGAAAATCCTATTATTCACAATAACAAAATCGTTCAAAATGGACGAGAAGTATACAAATGGGCAGTCAGCACGGTTCCTCATGGGATGAAATATGTACTGGCTCAAGCATCGATGACTTTAGATCAAATCGATTGGTTCATTCCACATAGTGCAAACCTTCGCATGATTCAATCAATCTGCGATAAAAGTGGGGTTCCCTTTGATAAAACGCTTTTCAGCCTAGTCAATTATGGCAACACTTCTTCAGCGACCATCCCCTTATCTTTAGATAAAGGTATATCTGAGGGGAAAATCAAAGCGGGAGATATGCTCCTGTTATATGGGTTCGGTGGCGGTTTGACACAAGCAGGATTACTAATGAAATGGAGTCTGTGATTCATACAAGGAAGAAGTACAGATGCATCGTACTTCCTCCTTGTTTTTAATTCTGATGATGGATAAGCATAGCGACATCCAGCCATTCATATGCTTCATCTTCAACCGTAACATTCCCAAAACGACTCTGACGATGACCTATGTATTTGCCGCCAAGTCGTTTGTAAAATGCACGCCCTGGCTCATTCTTTTTCATTACCCAAACCATCATCGAGGAGACCTCTGCTTTCAGGAAATGCACGCTGACAGTCTCCATCAACTTTTTGCCGATTCCTAAACCGTGTGCTTCGGGTAATATATAGAGGGCAGACAACTCTCCTTTCCGTACTCCAGCATTAGCATGAATTTGAGCTGCTGCGAATCCGATTATAATTCCCTTTTCATTCAATACCACATATAGGAATGTATCTTGTGAGAAATCGTTCAAAAACTGTATCCATTTTTGTTCTGCCCGTTGAACAGTGAGTTGTTCTAAATATACATCGGGTACTAAACCGGTGTATGTCGTCCTCCACGTATCAACGTAAATCTTTGCTATTACCTTCATGTCTTTGGATGTTGCTAAACGTATTTTCAAAATTTTTACCCCCTACCTGACGGATTGCATTAGCAGCTCATACTACTAACACATTTTCTCATTAAATTACCTTAGTCCCAAACTCGTACCCGCTCAACATCTGCTGTTCTTAAGTAATCGAGTAACTGTCCTGTATGCACTGCTTCGTGATAAGCAATTCGTAACAACATATCACCGAGCGAACGCACATAACCTGATTCCGAACGATCAATCTGAACGATCGCTAAATCTGATTCCGTTAGTTGCTCGACATATGCCATGAATTCCTCATGATAGACTGCCGCAAAGTCTAGTTCAGCTTGCACTGATACGAAGTCGCGCCCTTCAAACGGGGACTCATACGACGGTAGACTGCCTCGATTCTGTAACGCTAAGAAATAATAATACTCGCTGTCTAACACATGACGGATCATCTCAAAACACGTCATGGCGTTCTCATCCGGTTTCCAGTTCAATTTATCTTCAGGAATCGACTGCCAGACTTTGATGCTTCTTCTTCTCACTTCGTTTAAATTCCATACCGTCCAATCGATTGCGTTCATGATGCGACCTTCCTTTCAATGACGAATAAGTGTTCTCTTATCTCTATTTTGACAAAGCAATTTGAAAATCCTTTAAAATTTAAAAACAGGAAGCATCCGCAGATGTTTCCTGTCTTGTCGTCCACCGTTCAGTTATTCTCTTCCTCAGATAACGCATCAATCTCTTTTTGGCGCAAGATCTCCGCAATCTGATGGTGTTCGTTATCAAGTGCCGCATCACGCGCTGTCCGTCCATCTTCATTTCGATGCAGTGGATCGGCTCCATAAGAGAGTAATAACCGGACGACCCGTTCATAGCCGTAAGCACTCGCTAATGCGAGGACTGCCGTATCGCCATCCGCGACGTTTTCCGCTTCGATGTCAGCTCCTGCCTTTAGAAGCACTTTGACCGCTTTCGGATGATTATTTCCGACTGCGAGATACAGCGGTGTGAATCCGTCTAGTCCGACAGCATCGACTTCTGCTCCTGCCTCCAGTAATAGCTGGACTTTTTTCGACTTACCTTCCTGCGCCGCATAATGTAGCGGTGTCACACCTTCCCCGTCATCGGTCCGTTGATGTAACAACTCGACGTTCTGCGCTAGTTTCCGTAAGACTTTTTTATTGCCGCCCCGGCCCGCTACTAAATGAAGCGCTGAGAATCCGTGTTCATCTAAATCAAGATGAGCGCCTCGCTTGATCAAAAGTAACGCAATGTCGGTCTTTTGATCATAAAGCGCAATATGCAACGGTGACATCCCGTCCTGATTCGGAAGGTTGACATCCGCGCCATGATCGAGCAACAATTCGACGATCCGTAGGTACCCTTCCTGAATCGCCCAATGAAGCGCCGCAAATCCTTCTTCATCCAGTTCGTTCAGATCGTCACCACGTTCGATGCAGCGCATTACTTGTTTTCGTTTGCCCAAAAAAGCAGCATCTTGGATGGATCGTTTCGTCATGTCCGTTCGCCCCTCACCTGTTCCATTGTCCTCCTCATTTTACAACAAGAACCTGTTATAATGCGCGAAAACCATCCTACTTGAGGATGGTTTCGACGATTATTCAGCAGGGTTAGACTCATCGCTTATCAGTCGTTCGACCAAAAACACGAATACAATAGCTGATAGGATTCCAATTACACCTGGTAAGACCGAAACGATGGGGTCATTGAAAAAGGATGTTGGAATGAGAAATTTGAGGATCCACCTCACACTATTGAGAACGGCAAGGGATATTAATAAAATTAAGAAGACCGTCGATTTCTCGACACCTGCAAAAAATGGACGTCCTGCGCTATTCGTTTTCTTTATACCTAGCCAAGATAACATTTTCATCCTCTCCATTCTGAAACAATCAAAATCTTTTTCTATTCAAAACAAGATCTAATTACTATTCTGTAACTTTATTGCCACGTCGATAAGTTTAAATCAAACAAAATTGCTACCGCTTGCTGTCGCTCATTTAAAAATAAGAATTGATAATTACGTGTATCCAAAAATAATGGTTTCGTTTTACTTGATATTGGTGCATTTAAGTATAACTTTTGATGGATATGCATCACCTGATTCGAATCTAATTGAAAGTTAACCTTTACGACTTCAGGAGATTTTTTCAAAACAAACTTACTCAGTACATCTTGATTCATATTTGCAGCAAAACTAAACGTCGGTTGATGTTTCAGGTGTTTGAATACTGTATACAGCCTTTTCGATAATTTCATCTTCATTAGCAAATCTACTTGATCGCCATTCGAAAACGTTATGTTTAATGCTGATCTCGAGACCTCTTTGCCATTGATTTCAGTTACAACCTCATCCAGTGACTCAGACTTTTGCTTCAGATTTTTAGCTATACCGACTGCTCGTTCATTCTTCAAGTGAGATGTTATTCCGATTAACATACAAATCACTAAAAGACTAAGTAGTAACACATATCTTTTTTTACGTAACAATGTCATGTCTCCTATAGTTTATATGTTTGTATAACTATCTTATTTACTACATTAGCCTAACATTTTTACTTCTCATCATGATTACCATCTCAACGAATCAAGTAAAAGAAATTATCAAATAAATAGCCATTCCATCTCTTTTATCAGAGGAAGTCCATAATTGCGAAATGAACTGACCAGAAAAAACCACCCTGCATCATGTCAGGGTGGTTCGTCATTTAAATATCTAGTGTCTTGATGAAAGCTTTCAGCTCGTCACGCATCTCTGCATCTTTCAACGCATATTCGATCGTCGTCTTAACGAAACCGAGTTTCTCCCCGACGTCATAACGATTACCCTCGAAATCATACGCAAAGACTTGACTATCCGCATTCAAGCGTTCAATCGCATCCGTCAATTGAATCTCACCGCCCGCCCCTTCTCCTTGATTCGCTAGATAATCAAAGATATCCGGTGTCAGTACGTAACGTCCCATGATTGCGAGGTTCGATGGTGCTGTGCCCGGAGCCGGTTTTTCGACGAATTTCTTCACGTCATACAGTCGTCCGTTTTGTGAAACAGGATCGATGATGCCGTAACGATGCGTATCTTCGGGACGGACTTCTTGTACACCGATGACCGATTTCTCCGTCTGTTCGTAGACATCCATCAATTGTTTGATTGCCGGATCATCCGACTCGACGATATCGTCCCCGAGTAAGACTGCGAACGGTTCGTTCCCGATGAATTGTTTCGCCGTCAAAATGGCATGACCGAGACCTTTTTGTTCTTTTTGGCGGACATAGAAGATGTTCGCGAGGTTCGTCGAGAATTGAACCTTCTCGAGTAATTCGGTCTTTCCGGAGTTCTCGAGCGTAATTTCGAGTTCTTTTTGGTTATCAAAATGATCTTCGATGGCCCGTTTGTGTTTACCCGTGACGATGATGATATCTTCGATGCCGGCTTTTGCCGCTTCTTCGACGATATACTGGATCGTCGGTTTATCGAGAATCGGTAACATCTCTTTTGGCATTGCTTTTGTCGCAGGCAAGAAACGTGTCCCGAGTCCTGCTGCTGGAATAATGGCTTTCGTGATTTTCTTCATAACGTTCATCCTCTTCATCGTTCAAGTAGTAGGTTTAGTTGCTTAATTCTTCTAGTAATCGTCCGTAGTTCTTTACAGCCGTCTCGAGGTAAAGCGATGGCTTCGTCTCAACGCGCGCGAGTGGTCGTTCGACGAGTTGCACCATCGCGGCAGCAAAAGCTTCCATGTCGTTCGCTGGAACGAGGTAGCCGTTCTCGCCGTGGGCGATGATTTCGCGTGGTCCGTATTTGACGTCATAAGAGATGACCGGACAGCCGACATTAATACTTTCCATGACCGTCAGTCCAAATCCTTCAAATTCACTCGTTAACAGTGATGCTTTCGATTCCCGGAAGACTTCTGCCGGATTCGACGTGAAGCCGTGGATTTCGATATCATCCTGTAAGCCGAGCTCCTCGATCAAACTCTCCATCATCGCCAGTTGCCCTTGTTCGTCCATGCCATAGAGCACAAGCTTCGTCGTATGACCTGATTGTTTGAAGATCGCATAACTCTTGATCAAATGATCCATTTGCTTTTGCAGACCGAATCGACCGATGAAACAGAATTGATCCTTGACCTGTTCGCGTCGTTGCGTTTGTTCTGGGACGATAAAGTGCGGAATGATGGAAATCTTCTCTTCCGGGATGTTATACCTCTCCAAAATGTCTTCTTTTTGGTGATTCGTCAGACTGATGAAACGTGTCACTTTATCGGACTCCGAGAACATCGTCGTATATGATCCTTTGACGGTCGAACCATCCAAGTGTGAGTTGTGGATGACCATAACTCGTTTGACATCTGCTTTGATGTTGAGAATCGAGCGGTCCAGTAAACGCGCATCGACGAACAAGACATCACCGTCTTTAAACAATCGATTGAAGTAATACTCAAATAAGTCCTTCTCTTTTTTGAACGCTTTGTACATTCTGCCGTTCCGGTATAACTGAATCAAGATAAGCTTCGGGCGCGCCATTTCATTGTAGAACTTCTTACAATAGACATTGCCTTCCGAATCATACAACTCTTCCATCATCTTTCCATGATGGACCGGCGAATAAATTGTCTTTCGGTGCAATTGGCCGTAGACGTTATATTCCCAGCGCTCGACTTTTTTACGGGAAGCGTTCGTCATGAAATCCTCGAATTCAACGACTTGCGTTTCAGGGTAAAATTTACGGTAGAGGACATACTCATCTTCCTCATCATAATAACGAACGGCGTCACTGCCTTTTTTCTCGACGCTTTTTAATCCTTCGATTTCGCGCGCTGTTTCTTTGATGATCGGTTTGTTACGAAAACGAGTCGTTGGAATACTTAACAATTTGTAATCTGATAGCCAATCGTAGATATTTTCAAATTGTACTTTCGGACCGACCTTCTCTTCTGTTCGGAACAATTCGTAGACTTCCATGTAGTTGGCATTGTAGTTCGTCGTAACGATTGTTGAACCGGCGCCAAGTTCTTGTTCCATGAGCGCGATTCGACTCAATAACGACTTCGTTCTACCACCGTGTTTTGGTGGTAATGTCGATGTTACCGTATACAGCATCTGTCATTACTCCCCTTCACCCTTCAAGATTGATCCCTGTTTTTTTCTGTGAGTTCAACCTCTATATATAGCCGACTTTGCTTTTTCATAAACCTCTTGCGATACTAGTCGCATTTACCAATACAGTTTCTATTTATCTCCTTTTTTACGAACAAAGTCAATCGGTTTTGCATAATATCCAATCATTGTCATGGTTCTGCAACTAATGATCTGTCGAAGATGCGGTAACGTCTGTCTTTTCCCAATATCCTTTAGCCAGAATACTATACTGTATTGGTTTCCAATCAATCTACATCTTTGCAGAAATCGGAAGATATTGTATGGTAAGTGATGTAGTTTAAGAACGACTGAATCAGAGTATGAAAGGAAGCCATGCACCAATGAAAATCACTTGTCGTGATCATACGTTTTTGATCGAGAATCTTCCGCACCAAAGCCTACAGTTATCGATCAATGAACAACTGATACCACTCCAAAAAATAGAGACAGCCTTTGTGCTATCGATTGATACATTGCTCGATATCTTCAAAAAAAAGAATCATCCTGTTAAATTCGTCGATGAATCCGGTACACCGATTTCGTTCAAACATCTTTCAAAACCACTGGACATCGCACCGAATAGCTACATCAAACAAGGGAAACATTCCTATTTCATTTTTATCGACCAAGACGACGAGCTCAGTCTGATCTATAACAAAAAACCGTCCATCATGAATTTTTATGATCAAGACGTCCTATTTGAGGGCATCACTCGTCAAGACGACGTCCTTCTATTGAAGTTTTCGTTTCACTCAAAGTATTTCGAAGTGAAACAGCCACGTTGCTTCATTAAAATCAGACATCAGGAACAAAAAATCGCCCTGCCGATTAATCGCTTCAGCGTCACACCAGTTGATGCTCGTCGCTTCAAGACAGAGGTCGAAGCCGTGATCGAACCAAAACTCGTCGAGCAGTTACTCGGTGACCGGTATAACTACGACGCATTCAATGCGAACATCTATGACCTCATGTTCGGATTTACGATTCGTGAGATGCCGATCTCTGGTTTTACACCGCGGATTCGTCACTTCAAAAATCACCCGGAACTCTTGAACGATGAGCACTGGTTGCCGTTTAATGAGCAATACGATGTGCTAGTCCGCCCCTATTCAACCGTGTCGGAACGCCTTGCGATGCGTCTAATCCCGGTGCCGGTCGAGACAGTCGAGTATTACGCGGACCCTCAACCGTTACTTGGACTGGATCCAAATAAGAAGACGATTATCTGTTTTGAATATCCGGATAAAGCACAAGATAACGGGATGATTTTCTTCAAGTATCTCGTCGACCAGCATCAGAAGCGCTTCAATATCTTCTACATCATCAGTCGGTCGAGTCCGGACCTCAAAAATCTTGTCGGATATGAGAACCATATCGTGTTCTACAAATCACCAGAGAACATCGAGGTCGTCCAAGCGGCAGACATTCTCTGTCATACGCATTCTTCAAGTTATGCCTTACCATTCGCTACCTATCACACGGAAGCATTGATGCAAACGAAACAAAAGCTGTTCTTGCAACATGGTGTCATCGGATCAAAAGATGTCAGTCACATTTATGGGAAAAAGATGCCGCATCCATTTACCGACTTATTCGTCGTCTCCTCGGAGCGGGAAAAACAACTCATCGCCCGCGATTACGGTTTTCATCCTGACGAAATCATCGTGACGGGTCTCGCCCGATTCGATCACTTGATCACGGAACGATCACGTTGGCTCAAGCGATATAAAAACCGGAAAAAGCTGTTGATCATGCCGACGTGGCGACCGAAACTCGATACGTATTCAGACGAACAGTTCATGGAAAGCGACTACTATCAGGAGTTTCAAGCGTTAATCACGGACGAACGGTTGAAAAGCTTAGTGATGAACAACAAAGTTGAAGTCTCGTTCTATCTTCATCGCAACTTCCAAAAATTCAGCCACTTGTTCCTCTCGGACTTCGTCGATGTCATCAGTCAGGATGCGTTCACAGTCAAGGAGCTACTTGAAAATCATCATGTATTGATCACGGATTATTCGAGTGTTGGTCTCGATTTTTCCTTGATGCACAAAAAGGTCATCTACTACCGCCCATCTGTCTTAGTTGGCGAAGATAATGCCGGCGAATCGACGGATTTGTTACCAGGAGACGTCATCGAAACAAGAGACGCCTTGATGGAGTCACTACGCGAATCGAAGATGCCTAAAAAGTTCAAACGTCACCTCAGTCACATCTATGCGTTTGACGATACAAAAGCAAGTAAACGGATTTTCGAAGCGATGCAACACCATTTTCAGCTATAACAAATAAGGAGCAACGAGACGGTATACCGTTTCATTGCTCCTTTTTCATCGACGAAATTCCAACGAGATCCCGTCCGCAATCTGTGAGGACTGCTTTAACAGCTCCCGCTTGACTGGATCAATCCAGTAATACTGAACACGTTCACCAAACGCAACGTGAACGCAAAGTGTCTCTAGGTGTTCGCCTGACTCGGTCATCAATAGATCGTACCGCAGAGGTTGCACCTGAACCGGCACCTCACGTCCGGAAACGGCACTGAAGCCGCTTCGAATCAACAGCCAGTGGTAATATTCGCAACAACAATTCGATTGAAAACAGATCAACACTTTTCGTACGGATGGGCAAGACAGATTGCTCATTTCCTCGCGTGATCACGACTTCATCTCCCCCATACGATGCATACACGGTTTGGACACCATCTTGGTACTCGACGAATTCGAGTGGTGCGTAGTCTTCAGCGTCAATCATCAGACGAATCGTTCGATTGCCAATTTTTTCTGACACTAATTCTTGCTCCCGTACCAAAATGGACTGATGTGCTGTTTTTTCTAGCCGAATCGTTTCGTAGGTCTGTCCGATCTGAACCGATTCTCCTTGCTCTATCCAGTAGACCTGTTTTTCGTCTCGTCCCTCGATGAGGGGATACGTCAGCTCTTTCAAGTTCATATTTCGCTCCCCCTTCCTAAGATTCCAGTGACAGACAACTGATGAATCGCTGCTTGTCGGACTTGCTCTGGCGTTTTCGCTGTCGTATCAATCGAATAGACCGGAAACTGTTTATACCAGTTTTCTTCGAGTGCCCAAAGCGGTTGATGTTGTTCAAAAGATTGGCGCGTTCTTGTCTGATCGGCGTCGCGCCGCTCTCGTAAGAGATGGTCTGGTGCCCGTAAATAAAGAATCAGGTCTGATCGGCATCTTCTTAATGCCTCTAGTTCTGTCTTTAAACGGAATTCCATATCCCAGTCATACCCATGTACCTGTGGATAATGAAGCGTATAAAATTCAAGATCTTCCGGACCACGATCTAATATGATGTGTCCGTCGGGAAAATGGCGAAACCGTTCGAGTTCCGCTTGAATGAACAAGCGCTGATTCTCAACGAATCCGTCTTCGGTACGGATGTCTAATTCGAGCTCCTTTCTTTTTTGAACGATCGGATACGGATTTTCATAATAGACATGCAACTCCGGGTAAGCGTCTTCGAGCGCTTGCGCAAGCGTCGTCTTCCCGGATGCCATAGCCCCTTGGATCGAGATGATGGTTCTCATGAATGGCGTTCCTCCTACCTGTATATACTTAAGTATTAAAAAAATATGAGCTGAGGTCTGGATGACTGATCAATTCTTTTAACCGACTTTGTTCAGCATCCGGGATTTGCTCAAGCGTCCTAAGAATGACCATGAGTCGTAACCAGTCTGCAAGATTCGATAGCTGGATTGACGAAACAGCTTGATAGCGGTCGAGGTATTCGCGACAGACGTATCGTCGCACCTCGTCCGGCACTACTGTTCCACCTGCTATTCGCAGCAAGAGCAACGTCCGCGCGACATCCGCGATCGGTGGCCCTGTCGTCGCATCATGCCAATCAATGACGACGAACGTTTTATCCGCTGTCACGAGGATATTCTGGAAATGGTAGTCCCCGTGGAGCAATCCTTGTTGTTGCGGAATGTGAAGCGTCTCTAACAATCGTTCCGCCTTCAAGCGTAACGCAGTTGATAGATGACGCATTTTTTGATGGGTGACATCGTGCCATCCAGGTACTACACGCGATTGATGCTGATGAATCCGTTGATGTAATGTCGCGAAGGTATTAAGAAAATCCGTTATTCGGGAGGGATCAAACAACTCTAACATTTCGTTGCCGTCGATCTGCTGCATCTCAATGAACGGCGAATCTTCTAATGCAACAGCATATACGTTTGGCGTCGGGATGGTCGTTCGTTCTAGTTCTTCGAGCATACGAAATTCCTGTATGATTCGTTGTTTTTCAATCGATTCATGGAAGTATTTGCGTACTCGTTCGTCAGAGATTGTCATCACGGTTGCGGTAGAACCTTTATTTACGTTAGTCATCGCCATATTTCTCCCATCACTTATTTCGTTAGGTCGTTTCTCAAATCATCCAGCCAATCCTTCTAATAAACGCATCACTTTTCCATCTTTTATCGTCTTCTTGATGCTTCAGGCTGAAACGCGTCCCAGTGCAACAAAAAATCTTGAATGAACAGTTCATTCAAGATTTTTGTTTTACCCTTTGCTTCAAATGGAGACGTGATGCGCTGTCTGTTGTTTTTGAACAAACTCCATCAAGATCGGTCGTTCCGGTGGATTGAGTTTTTCTGGTAGCTGATCGATAGCGAAAAAGCGTAATTCCGCGACTTCTGACGGATCCCGAACGATTTCACCCGTATAAGCCGTACACAGAAATGCTGAGATGACATTATAGACTTCATCCCCGTGCGGATACTTATAGTAAAACGCATCACCCGAATAGACGTTCAATAATTCGAGGTGCTCTGCTTCAAGACCGGTCTCTTCCCTTAATTCTCGTTTTGCCGTCTCTACGAGCGTTTCCTCGATCTCAAGCGCTCCACCAGCGAGTCCCCAGCATCCGTTATCTTGCCGAAGTTGTAATAAGACTTCTTGTTTATCGTTGACGACGATGACACACGCTCCTGCCATGACGAGCGGTCGTGTGCCGACGAGTTTGCGTAATTCTGTGATGTATCCCATGTCATTCAGTCCTTTTCCATTTAAATCACTCTCGTTCGGACGCGCATCCGTTTGAGCCCCGTCAATAGGAGACACAACAAGATGATGCCCGAAACGAACAGTACGTACGTATGAATTGTAAAGAGGGAACGGAAATCGATTGCGACAACATTCTGTTGCACCTCAATCCAACTACTAAGTATGATTCCGCTGATTGCAAATAAGATGAGTACGCCGACCTGTCGACGTGTCAACGTAACATACGTCAAAACGCGCATGCCTTCACGGATCACGAACGGTAGGAGGACGAGGAGTGCTGCGACCGGTAAGATGACCGGGTCACCGCCTTGCTGAATCGGCATCGACCGGGTCAAATAGCCAAACAGAAAAAAGAAACCACATACGAACAACAATAATCCGAACGCGATACTCGCATTCACCGCTTTATTCATCTTACTTCCCTCACTTTTTAGAATAATGAATTATGAAGAAACGGCACTTTGATGCCATATACCCGCTGCATCAAGCCGGACCCGATGTCTGCCGTCGAGTTCCATCTCGATCGGACTGATCTTCGCCGTCTTCGGTGAGAACAACCATGTCCGACCTTCCGGGACGAGCAAGATATGCGTTCCATCCGCGACTGGTCCGAGGAAGTTGAGAGACGCGCCATTGAGCGGACGTTCCCGTCGCTCGAGAACGCCAATCTCTGCTAACTGCTCACCCACTTCAAGCACGTCTTTCACCGTCAGACTCATCTCACCGATTCCGAGGATGTCCGATATATCAAACGTCGGTTCGCTTTAGAGGGATTGATTTGATGCCGCGCGATCAGCTCCAAGACGTTCTCATCCGGGTCATAAAAATAGCAGGAATGCGAGTCCGTGAAGTCAAAATAAATCTCGTCCTGTCCATCTTCGATCAAGAGTGGTGTCCGTTCTACGAGCCACGCTTTTCCTTGTTGGAAGACGTTTTCCGGAATGTTGAACGCCATATGGTACTGCGTATCAACATCGTCTGTCTGTTGATATGTCAGCTGATCGGTACCGATTTGCATCGTAAACGACTCATTCGTTTCCGAGACGAGCGGAAATCCGATCTGGTTTATGTAAAAAGCCTTCATCGCCGGTAGATGGCGTGTCACAAGAATGGTTTTTGAAATGTTCAAGCGGATGACCTTCCTTCATTTGCAGTAAAATTTATCAAAAAACGATATGCTTTATTTTACCACTAATGGTAAAATCATGACGAATGGAAAGTCTGATTTTTCAGATATATTTATACCTGAGAGGATGTTTTGATGAAATTATTAATCGCTCAACCAAAACGCGAGACCGGACTCGAGCAATTTGAACGTGAAATCGCCGCTTATCCTGAAATCGATCTGATTGTCTACCCGGAAGGCTATTGTACGGTCACCGAACTCGAACGCGTGCAACATCTTGCCAAACAGTTCGAAACAGCAATCGTCCTCGGTTACAAAGATGATGTGAATCTCGATCGCGCTGTCATCATCGATGCGACCGGAACGATTCTCCTTGATCGCGCAAAAACACCAGAAGCTGGACCACTTTATACACCATCAACAGCAAACGACGGGTCGTTCCGCTATGGATACGTCCTCTGTCGTGAAATCTTCTTAGGAAAAGATGGACTACGCGAGGAATCCGGACTTGATCTCATCTTCAATCCGATTGGCGTCGGCATGTTCAGCGAGGAACAGTACGTTGAGTGGTCCGGTGAAGCACGTAGTATCAGTCAGGCGCAACGAGCGCTCATGATTGGAACGAGTCATGCCGATGGTTCGTACCGCAACTGTGGTTTTTCGATTCCGATTGCCTTCATCTATGACGAGACCGGTGAACCGTTGCTGTTGTCTCATAACGAGACCCGGACACGTCTGTTTGATACGGTCACGCGTCACGTCGAAGTCGTCGGTACACCCTCTTTACCGTAAACGAACACACGCTTCTTCTTTCTTCTGACTGGAAGAAGCGTGCCATTCCTTCAGGAGGTGCTCTTATGTCTCAAACAGGTCGTGCGTCATTCTTTTGGAAACGATACTTCTATGTCTTCTTTCCTTTATTCATCTTCGGGGTCAGTCACGAATCGTACCTGGTCGATAATCCGTTAGCCAACCTCGAGGACATCGGTGAGTTCGTCTTCTTCTTTTGTCTTTATCTGTTTAATTTTGCCGTCCTTGCCGCTCTTTTGACGAATCTGTGGTGGTTCTTCCTTCCGACAAAACCCGCTCATTCCGAAACCGATTTTTGATAAGAAACGAGTGTAGCCCGTTCGTTGAGCGGTTGACTGACACCGGTCAATCGATAGCCCATCTTCTCATAGAAATAACAGTTACGTGTCTCTTCACGAATCGTCCGCAGTTCCCATGTCGTTGCAGTCGGATACGCTGCTTCAACGAGCTGTAATGCGCGTTGGGCGATGCCTTCACCTTGACGGGCTGGATCTAAAAACATCGGACTGATGGCGTAGCGACTCGGTGCTTTCGCAACGACACAAATCCCGCCGACGACGTCACCGTCGACGATGATTTGATGAAACGTACTACTTGGATGTGTGATCCGGTGAATGACACGATCAATCGATTCGTTTGCCGGATTCGTCGCAAAATCTTGATACCGCTCGAGCGTCTCTGAAAACGCCTTGATTTGAAGCGTGTGAAGTTTCGTAGCATCTGTAAGAGACGCTGTCTTTAATTGAATATCCAATAATACTCTCCCTCTCTTAACGGAACCACTCCCAAAATGGCGTGCCTTGCGCGACGATCAAGTAGTCGAGCCATCGCTCGAAGCCGAACGGCATCGCGTCTTCTTCCAATTCCTCGAAATTAAGAAATTCCCCACTCCAAATCCGATTTCCTGCCGGTCGATTCATCTCGTAGACGATCCACTCCCCGTCTGGTCCTGCGCCGATTGCTAAGAAGTTTTCGGGACATTCCCAAATCTCGCTATACGTCAGGCAATCCTCGATTGAAAAGAGTTCGAATCCATCGTTATACGATAACGTTTCGTGCTGATACAACTTCGCCCCGTTATGTTGACGTAAGAACGTCTGATAGTCGTCTGCCGTCCACTCAGGTAACAGCGCGAGCTGTTCGTCCGTCGCTCCTCGGTTAAAGATGAAACGTTCTCGGGCTACTTCCCCTTCTTCTTTTTGGACCTCTAACAAACCGTCGACGAGTCGACCTTTTAATGCTTCTAATGCAATCATGATCTTCTCCTCAACAATATTCTTTCGTTGGTGCGAACGAGACCTCTACGACCTGTCTGATCGTTCCTTTGTCGGTAACTAAGAGAATACAAAAAAGTCCGACCCTTTGACAGGGACGGACTTCACCGCGATACCACCCATATTCCGTCGAGAATACTCGTTCTCGACAGCACTTAGTTGCACACTATCATGTGCATTCCATGTAACGGTGGACACCCGGTCACGCTTACTGAATGGTTCAGCGTGACTTCTCAGAGAGGATCTTCATGATTGATCTGGCTACCGGTTTTCAGCAATCCCGGTTTTCTGTAAGGCAGAGGGACAATCATTACTCTTTCTCGTCAACGAAATGATATGCTCTTGTTGTGGAGAATCTTACCATATGCCTTAAACACTGCACAATAACTTTTTACATTTTCTTGCAAAGGAGTTTTTTGAATGTTACATACTTTCCCAACGCTTAAAACGGATCGTCTCTTCTTACGCGAAGTGTTACCCGAAGATGCTACGAGTGTCCTAGCCTATTTATCAGACGAACACGTCGTCAAACAGATGGGACTCGCCGCCTTTCAATCAGAAGCAGACGCGCTTGAAGAGATTGACTGGTATGCCTCGATTCGTCGCGAAAGCTCAGGCATCCGGTTTGGGATTGCGTTACAAGAAGACGATGTCATCATCGGCAGTTGCGGTTTTTTGAATCAAGCGGAACGCCATCAGCGGGCAGAACTTGGGTTTGAGTTGAGCCCTGCCTATCATGGACAAGGCATCGCGAAGGAAGCAGCGTTTGCGGTCATCGAATATGGCTTTACAGAACTTTCGCTCAACCGGATCGAAGCACTCGTGTTACCCGAGAATACCGCTTCGCAACGATTACTTGAACGGCTCGGATTCCAGCGTGAAGGGTTGCTTCGTCAATATGAGAAAACGCGTAGTCAGTTCGATGATTTGTATATGTACTCGATATTGCGAAGTGATTGGTTTCAAATTTAATCTATAAAAACATTCCCTTCATTTCAAAATGATTGAAATCTTAAAAGATGATATTGGAATATACTGTTATGTGTAAGAAATCATTTTTGTCATTTAAGGGGGAACCATCTTGAAGAAATGGATCGCAGCAGGTCTTGTATCATCATTAGCATTCGGTGTCATGCAGACATCAATCGTTGAAGCAAGTTCAAGTTCAAAAGAAGTGGCTAAACTGAAAAAGGAAAAAGCAGCACTCCAAAAACAACTAGCCGACGAAAAGAAAAAAACAAAGAAGTCGGAAAACGCCTATAAGACGTTACAAGGACAGCACACGAGCCTTTCAAAGTCTTATAAATCACTTGATACTAAGTACAAGAATCTTCAAATCGAGAACGAAGGGAACAAAAAGAAGATTAAAGAGCTTTCGACTGGGTATCGCCTTCTCGCATCTTCAAAATCACTTGTCACAGACGGAGCAGTCGTAACTGGTAAGTACAAAAATACAGAAAGTTTGTTGATGCTTGGTAAAACGCCATACGTACCATTACAATTGTTAGCAGACCTTTCAGGATTACCTCTAATCGAGACTTCCACCGCTTATGAAGTCGGAACACCACTTTCAGGTACATCACTTTCATCGATTCATAACGGTGCTTCATCATTTGATTGGATTGAAAATAATCAATCCATTTTAGTAAATGGTAAACTAAATAATCAAAACGTGATCTTATCAGGGTTCTTCAATGATGAATTTGCTACATTTAGTTTGAATCGTAAATATAAAAAGTTAACTGGACAATTATCACTTTTAACAGAAGAATCCTTAACAAAAAGTTCTAGCCACTTAAGTCATGCTTATCCAGATGACAAAATGACACTTGTATTCTCCGACAATAACGGAAAAGAACTTGGTCGCTATGATGTTGTATATGGCGATGACCCAATCGACTTTGATGTTGATGTGACGGGTGTGACAAATCTTCGTGTAACTGCAGAAGGAAACAATACAGTTACTACATTGATTTCACCAGTACTGACAAAATAATAAAAAAAATACCTAGAAGAGATTATTAGTCATCTCATCTAGGTATTTTTTTCATCATTTATGCAATCCTTTGATCCGTTTGTGGGTATCAGTTATTTCTTCTTTAAACAGATAGACATGAGGATTGCCCTCAAAAAAACAAGATAAATTCATAATAAGCAACATCTAGTGGAGCAAGCTCAATCGCTTTTCGTGCATGATGCAAACTGACCGTGCAGGCACATGCCATATAATATAGTAGATGTACTATCAGTAGTGATATCATTATTGTTGTTCTTCCATGCTTTACTTCTTTCCGTTCCAAACCGCTTCATCGATAGGAACGTGCTTTCATAAACTCAATGATTGGTAGTGTAACTAAAGCAATCGCGAACAAAACGATCAATAACAGATTCGCTGATTCATGTATCCATTGATCGAGACAGATAAATCCGAAAATCAGTACGGTCAGGATTTTATAGCTAATTAAGCCGCTCTCCGTCCTAATCTTTTTGCCCAGTTCGTCATCAGGTACCGGACGCTCGTCCTCCGTCGTCCGCGCCCACGTAAAATACGAGAAGAACATGATCAACAGAATCGCCAATTGAACAATCGAGAAGAACGTTACATTGTTTTCGATGATCATACTGATGACTGTAAGACTCGCAAGTATCACGAGCGTTACTAAAAATAAAACCGTTTTTTTCTTAGACATCCCATTCCTCCTGTTCTGAAATGAACAGATGATCGACTTTTGTCCGTAAGACTTTGGCGATATTAAACGCTAATTGTAAAGTCGGATCATACTTGTTGTTTTCAATCGCATTAATCGTCTGCCGACTGACCTGACAACGATCAGCCAGTTCTTGTTGCGATAATTTTGCCGCTAGACGTCGCTCCTTGATGTGGTTTCTCATGTTCATTCCTCCACGACGTGTCAAATTCTTTTTACATCTCTACTGTAATGAACTTCCATCATCATGTCAAAAACTTTTGACATAAAATTCATTAAAAAGACACGCTCTCATGATCAGAACGTGTCGTATATGATGGCTCAACCTCGTGGTGGAAATGGATCATGTCCGTAGGAATCTTTTTCCCGAATCTGCCCTTCTTTGTTATGAATGACGAGCTCTGTCTTCTGACTTTTCGCAATGCGACGCCCTTCTGCAATCGCTTCTTTCTGTGTAGCAAATCGTTTGGTTGCTCGAGTCGCACCGGCAGCTTTCACTTGATAGCCACCTTTTGGATGCGGCGTGACATGTTGCTCTCGTTTCATCACGTGACCTCCATTTCCTTAATCTATTTCATCTACATGACACTATTTTAAAGTGCGGTTGCCTCTTCACTTGAATTTTCTACTAGCCTCTCGGGAGATGCAGTATACTAAAAGAAACGTTTGTTGCCTCGAAAGGAGTTGATATCGTGAATCATTTCGTCTGGCAAGTTCGGTTTTTACGCTTTATCGTCTTCGGTATCATCTTCAGTCTGTTCGGTTTAGCTGGTCTTGGTATCCCACTTGTCTGGCATGGTATCACGAAAAACTTGTTACTCGAGCGACCTGGCTACAGTGTTCTATTGACCGCATACCTTATCTTCATCCCGACTCTTTTGATTTTATTCCATGCGCTCCGCATCCTTCGATATATGTCGATGGCTCCTCCGGCTTTTCCACTCATCACAGCTTCCATTCAATCGATGAAATTGTCTTTTTATATCGTCGCCATTTTAACGGCATGTCTCTTTCCCGTCTTTTTCTATATTGGTCAGATTGACGACGCGCCTGGTCTGATTATCATCGGAATCGGTTTGATTCTTGCTCCGTTGACAATCGGAACGCTACTTGCCTGTATCCAACAATTATTATTACGCTATGTGTTTCCTATGAAATCCTAACGTGAACGACCGAAAAACAAGTGCTCATGATTGTTTTTGTCATTCTAGCCGTTGCTTTTCCTACCTAAAACTTTGTTCAATCTCGCTCCTAAGAGCGGGATTTTTTAGTTCGCGTCACATTGATGGCTATCCTGATGTCCCTGTTTCAACAGAATCTTCGATTGGCAACGTAGACATGTCATCAATCGAAATGTGGTTTTTTTTGTGCTGACCGCGTGTCTTCGTAATTCATTTTCATATACATGTCTTGCCTTGATTTGATGATCGACTTCACTTTCCATCTCAATCCCTCTTCCCTCAACTTGTATTTTTTTTCTATCTAATATGTGCCCTGAATCATTCTTAATAAATCCTTTTTTAAGAAAAAACGGTTTTTCTTACGACCTTTTATAAAAAAATCGTCAAAAGGTCCTGTTTAATATGTATTTTAACGACCGATAAATGAATTACAGATAGAAAATATGAGTTGAAAGGACGGTTGCATGTGAAAAACACAACCAAGAACCATTCCATCCGAACACGTCTTTTAGTAATGATTAGTTTGATTTTGATTGCCTTTTTTGTTTTTAGTAGTCTGGCCTTATACTTCAATACGAAACAAACTGCAGTCTCAACGCTGAAAGCGACCGCCGAAAAGGACGCGCTTCGCATCAGCAAAACATTCGACACAGTGGCTTATAGCGAATTCCTACAATCGCCTGTCGCGTCCGAGCAGTATGAAACCCTACGGAATCAACTTGATACCTTACGTAAACAAAACGGACTCTTGTATACATACACAGCACGCATCGACCAAAACAAGGTCCGTTTGCTGATTGACGGTCTCCCTAAGAAAGATGCCGCAAAGATTAATGAACCGGCGAGTGGCGCAAAAGTTACTGACATGAAGGACGTATTAAATGGTGGAACACACGCGACGGACATCATTGATGATCCTGTATATGGACAGTATATGAGTGTCTACGTTCCTTTAAAAAATACGTCTGGTCAAATCATCGGAATTCTTGGCGTCGACATCGCTGCGAAGGAAATCGATGCCCTCACAACAGAATTATTAAAACAAAATGCACCGATTTTCATTGGACTTTTACTTCTTCTGTTAACGATCACACTCGTCTTGCTCTACATCGTCCTCGGTCGAAAATTACGTCCACTTGAGACGTTACAAAAAGTCGCTGCCTTGATTGCCGACGGACGACTGGATCAGGCAAAACAGACGTTAACCGATTTGACGATTGCTTCGAGAGACGAAATCTATGCGCTTGCGATCTCGATTCGTGATATGAACGAGATGTTACGGACGATGATCGTTGATATCAAACAGACAGCCACTCTCGTCTCGACGACGAGTCAATCGATTGATCAAAGTACGTCAGAAGTGCTCGACGGTTCCGAACAAATCGCTCATACGATGTCGGAAATCGCGACCGGGACAGAAAGTCAGACGCAAGTCACGCTTTCGTTGAATGACGAGATGAATCGGTTCGCAACATTGATCGAGACGACGAATCAGTCTGGTGTCGAAATTCAAGGAACGACGGAGCAGATGGCAACACTGACACGAGTCGGACGGGATCAAATGTCCGCTTCCGTCGAACAGATGCGCCACATTCATCAGCACGTCACGCAGTCTGCTGAACAGATTGATCTACTGAAACAGCAATCATCGGATATCCAAACGCTCGTCGGTATCATCCGCGGTATCTCCGAGCAGACGAATCTACTCGCCCTTAATGCCGCGATTGAAGCGGCACGAGCTGGTGAACAAGGAAAAGGATTCGCTGTCGTCGCGACCGAGGTCAAGAATCTCTCAAGCCACGTCGCTAGCAGTGTCAGTGAGATCGCAACAATCGTCACGTCGATTGAAGCCAGTGCGCAGCAGATGCAACATAGCTTCAAGACGACGGTCGAAGCAACAGCAGCCGGTGAACAGATCGTTCTCGATACAGATACGACGTTCGAACGGTTGACGGATCAAGTCACGCACGTCTCAACGGCAACACAGCAGATGACCCAACAGATGGAAGACGTCTTGCAGGCAGAACGGTTCATTCGTAATGCCTTGACGGAAATTGCTGCTGTCGCGGAAGAACACACGGCAAGTAACGAGGAAGTTGCCGCTTCATCTGAACAGATGATCGCGACGATCACGACGTTGCATACGCTCGTCGGCAATTTGAACGAGCGGACAGAACACTTAGAACAAGAAACCCGTCGATTCGAGATTTAATCTTTCATTTGTTCTTTTCTAGTTCTCACTCTATACTGGTGTGAACTTACATATGAAGGAGTCGAACCAGATGTCCCATTATGATGTCATCATCGTCGGTGCCGGATCCATGGGGATGGCAGCCGGCTACTATCTCTCACGAACCGATCAAAACATCTTACTACTAGACGCCCATAATCCGCCGCATGATCAGGCGAGCCATCACGGGGAGACTCGGATCATTCGCCATGCGTACGGTGAAGGAGAAGCTTATGTGCCACTGGCGTTAGCCGCGCAACGCTTATGGTACGAGTTGGAACAAATCAGTGGTCGAAATCTTTTTCTAAACACCGGAGTCTTGAACGCCGGTCACCGCTCGTCCCATGCGATGCAGACGATCATTAGGAGTGCAGCGCAATACAATCTACCGCTTGAGATTCTGACGGCTGAGGAAATGAGAACGCGCTGGTCCGGCTTAACGATGCCCGACGAGTATATCGGTTGTTTTGAACCGACGTCCGGTGTGTTGAAGTGCGAGGATTGTATTGAAGCGTATCGCGATCTTGCTGTCGCGAACGGCGTCGACATCCGGACGAATGCGAAAGTGACGACGCTTACTGCCCACGCCACTGGCGTTGACGTGACAGTCGGATCAGACACCTATTCGGCTGACGCGTTGATCGTCGCAGCCGGTGCCTGGTCTGGTCCGTTACTAGAACAGACTGGACTCTCCTTACCGCTACGCCCGGTCCGCAAGACGTTCGCCTGGTTCGAAGCAGCGGAAGAGGTATTTAACGACACGGTGTTCCCTGCCTTCGCCTTTGATACACCCGCCGGTTATTATTACGGTTTTCCAAGCATTGCTCAAACCGGCCTGAAAATCGGACGTCACGACGGTGGCATTCCCGTTGATCCAAATCAACCACGCCGTCCATTCGGTCAAGAGACGGGTGATCTGGCTGATTTACGACAGTTCACGAATACGTTCATGCCCTCGATCGATACTTTAACTCACGGCAAACCGTGTCTCTATACGATGACGCCAGACGAGGACTTCATCATCGATTTGCATCCGGACTATCCGCATATCGCAATCGCCGCCGGCTTCTCCGGTCACGGGTTCAAGTTCAGCAGCTTAGTCGGAAAAGTACTCAGTGAATTGATCATGCAACGATCGACGACTGAACCGATCGGACCTTTCGCGATTAAGCGTTTTGCGAAATAAGGCATATGAAACAATAAAGACCGGCAACGAAAATTCGTTGTCGGTCTTCTGTATCAACGGAATGATGTCACACCGATTCATTCGATTCTTGTTGATTTTTTGCAACTAACTTTTCACGCTGTTTTTTCTCATCTTCAGTCCACCAGCCGTGGATCAGTAAGACGAGTCCAAGAATCAACGCACTCATCGGGAAATATGTTAAGTAATACTCACCAAGGTTTTCTCCTAGAAATTCTGGAGATAATTCAATATACGCTCGGAACATCTGAACGATGAAGAATAAGAAAAAACTTGTAATGAGTGCATATGTACCGTAGCGATAACTTGTATTTTTCATATGAAGGCTCCTTTCTAAAACATACTCTAATGTAAATCATTCAAGGAATACATCAAATTCCCTCTTTTTACATTATCATTTTTAAGAATGTTTCCAAAAGCATGATAAGATAGTTTTAGAATCGATTGAGTGAAGGAGTGAAACACGACGTGAACTTTAACTTATTCAAAAATCATGTCCGGTTTAAGATTGCACTTGAATTAATTGATCGCGAAGACGGTTTATCGATCATGCAACTGAATCAACGCTTAACGGATGTACCGCAGTCTACTTTGTACCGGCAAGTTAATGCGATGATGGACGATCAGTTGTTGAAAATCGTCGCCGTCCAGCGCGTCGGAAAAGTCGAAGAAAAAATCTATGCCTTGAACACGAGCGGTTATCAAATCAGCGAAGCAGACTGGAACAGTGCGACGTACGATGAAAAAGTGAACTTCGTCTCGTTCTACTTCATGTATGTCTTGCAGCAGTACCAGACGTACTTCGAACAGACCGTTCAAACGCAAGGTCAGGACCATTCGACGTTCTCGATCGCGAAATTGCAACTGACGGATGAAACCTTCAATGATTTTCAACAGGACATGCGGACATTGCTTGAAAAATATCATCACCTAGAGACAGAAGACCAGGCAACTGAACGGACCGTCTCACTCGTCATCTTGCCCTAAACACGCTCCGTTTCTAGAAGCGTATTTTCAGCAAACTGATACGAGACAACATTGTGAGGGAGAGAAAATAGACCCCATGAAACGGATCAAAGAAAATCTTGATGCAATTGTAAGGGATACGTTAAACATAAAAGCAGAACAGATTCTAAAGATTGGTGAAGGAGCTTGGCACACTGTATATAAGTTAAAGAGAGTAGATGATCAAGACCTTGTGATTCGTATAAAAAAGAATGAGGCTTATGGGGAGTTGCAACAGATTGATGAACAAGAGCTGACTACAGAGTATGAGTCTACGAAAGCTTACTATTTACACGCCAATACAAGTGATCAAAATGTCTGTCCTGACTTTTATGAGTATTTCATTGAAGATGACACAGTATTTACAGTAGAAACGTTCATGGGTCGTGGAACGGATTTATTGTTACTCGATCAGAATAAAGCCCATTCTTACGGTAAGAAATTAGGGAGAATTTATCACAATATACACAACCAGAAAACCTCTATTGCAGGTTTCGGGGAACTGCACTGGCAAGGGGAAACTTTACGAGGTAGCGATTCAAAAAACAGGGATGAATTATGGCAGGAAGAAAATGACCACGTCTTAACCGCCTTAAATGCTCTCATTCACTCTAGTCTTTGCTTTGATAAAGAAAAAGTCGGTAAACATATTCATGCTTTAATTGAAAATAGACGAACTCAGGTTCAAAACATCTCTCTCGTGAATCAAGATGTAACACCAGAAAATTTAATTTTAAGTGATGAACACATTGCAATCATTGATCCGTTTCCAAGATTGGATTTTGATTTGAAATATGCGGCTTACTTCGTTTTTTGTTACAAATTTCTGCTACCAGCCTTTTCAAATGCACCACGATACATAAAGCAAGCGTATCAAGAAAAAAGTAATATTCTAAATAACATAGCTGATGGATTTATAAGCGGATATTGCTTTAACGTTGTTGGAGACGAACGCACCACGCAAACTCGACGATTACTGGATGAGTATACACTATGGATATTGCAAGAAGCGTATGAGCACTTCGACATTCTACATCAGCCTCATCTCACTCATAAAACAACGCAACAGATGGGAAATCGAGAAATGATAACTGCTCGGTTATATCTATTTCTCGAAGAATTAGAAAAATGGTGTACGGAATAAGAATAGAGGCTGACGTAAACTTTAGTCTCTACAAAGATAAAAGAATGATGCTTTACACGCCACTCCTACAGGAATAAGCGCATTTATGCGCTGTCAGAGACAAACAAGACCCGCTTTCCTGCTTGAATGAAGCAGGAAAACTGGCTTGTGTCTCGCCTGAGGAAAGGGCGTGAGAAAGCGAATTATTCTTTTTTTGAGTCAACTTCTTTATGTATCCCACTTAGTTTCGTCATACGGAAACGAGAGATGACGTATCCAGTGACTCACTTTCGATCACGATCGCTGTTGAACCCGTATCCGTCTTCGTTTCGTGCCATTCTCCTTGTTTCCAAAACACGGCTTCCCCACACTGAACATTTATGTAGTCATCCGTTTCCCCTCTTACAAAGCCCTCACCCTCTACAATTAATAGAAGTTGCGGCACGACAGCCTGGTGATAACCGACCACGCCATCCTTCTCTAAATGGATGCATCCGATGTGCGTCACTTTTTCCGTCTGCATGATCCGTGACATCACAAAGTTCGAATCAAATTTCGTGATCTTCTTACCAACCTCTTTTTTGAATTGATAAATCTGCATATAAGCCTCCTTAAAATCATGATTCGTTTGATAGTTCGTTTTTCATTTAAACTATTTGATTCAAATCGCATTTGGAAAATTTTGATAAGAGAAGTTTATCATAGCTCTAACTGATTGAGAACTAACGATAATTCGTCTATGGCATTGACTTTTCTATTTTCATTATTGATAATGGTAATAGAAAAGGAGGGTTTTTTATGAACACAGATTTCTCTGCCTTATCACAAATCAACTGGGAACAATTCCTGCCCCTATTATTGATTTACATCTCCATCAACCTGATTCTACTCAGCTGCGCCTGTATCGATTGGTTTAGACGGAAGGACCGGATCGCGACACCGACTACTTGGTTATTGATTATTCTCCTCGTCCAGCCGATTGGCTCGATTCTCTACTTCGTCCTCGGAAGGAGGATGACAGCATGATTCAGATTTCTCATCTCCAGCTTTCACTTCAACGACGTCTTATCTTAGACGATATTTCCTTTACGATTCACGAACATGAATGTCTTGGACTGATTGGTCCGAATGGTGCCGGAAAGACGACACTCCTGAAATGTCTGAGCGGCATGATCGAGAGTGACCGTGGTTCCATCACGATGTCTTCGCGCTCCATCCGTCAACAGCAGCAATCGATCGGCTACTTATCACAACAGACCGACTTTAAGCCTTGGATGACGTGCGAACAATCATTACGTTTTTTCGGTCGCTTGTCAGGTCTCGATCGCGCAACGTTAAATAAGCGGATTCCGGACGTTCTACATGAAGTTGGACTCCACGATCAACAAACAGAAGTCATCGAACGCTTGTCCGGCGGGATGCGCCAACGTCTCGGAATCGCCCAAGCCATCTTACATGAACCGATATTTTTGATTCTCGACGAACCGGCTTCCGCCCTTGATCCGAGTGGTCGACATGATATCAATCAATTGATCCTCCGCTTAAAGAAACGGATGACGATCATCGTCTCAACGCACCTCTTAGAAGACGCAAAGACGTGTTGCGATCGCTTCCTCGTCATTAAACACGGAAAATTGTTAGGTCCACTCGACAATCAACGCAACGTGGATCAATACCGGATTCAAGTCGAGACGCTTACAGCTGCCCCGTCTTTTTCTGCGACACGATTTCCACGAGTCGAGATTGATCGAATCAACCCGTGCTGCTATCAGTTCTCCGCGCAGCAGCCGCTTGATCTCTCGCAGTTAGCGACTACTCTGATTCAGCTAGGATGGTCGATTGCTTCGATTGCCTATCAACCGATTGGACTCGAGGAACGGTTCCTCGACATGGTGGCAGACGTATGAGGACCTTTTATACACTGACATGGACCGAGTGGTTGGAAGCATGGAAAGAATGGAAAATCGTCTGGTTACCGCTGTTCTTCATTGCCCTCGGTGTGACACAACCGTTGCTGTTGATGTACATGGATGTCTTGCTCGCACACGTCGGAAATGCAGACGGAATCATCGTCGATCCGAATCGTCCTACTCCACAACCGCTTGACGTCTTCAGCGCAACGATTCACGGACAGTTCAATCAGCTCGGCTTGATTGTCCTCATCATGAGCCTCATGGGACTGCTTGCTTCAGACCGACAAACTGGCATGCAGGATTTCATTCTGACGCGCCCTGTCTCTCGGAATGTTTATCTGCTGTCGAAATGGTTCAGTCACGGGATGATCAGTCTATTCGGGATTCTAATCGGCGCACTCACGTCCTATTGTCTGACAGTCTATTGGTTCGGATCTCTCTCACTGATGCTTGCGCTACGCATCATCCTCGATTTTAGTCTTTGGATGTTATTCGTCGTCAGTCTGACACTACTGATCAGCACCTTTTTGCAACGCGCTGTTCCGATTGGCATCCTGTCGCTCGTCGTTTCCTTACTACTTGTTGCACTACCTTCGCTAATGCCAGATGTATTATTTTTCACGCCTGGTGCGCTACTGTCGCTTCCATCGAACACGTCGTTTTTTTCTTCGTCCCATCTAATTGGTGTCGCTTTTTGTCTCGTTTGGATTGCCCTAACACTTAGCTGGTCTGCACTTCGGTTTCGAAAAACGGCTTATTGATTCGGCTATACAACAAAAAAGGATAACGGAGCCGTTCAGCCGTCCGTTATCCTTTGTTTGCTTGTGTCTTTCGAATCGTTCGTTGCCTTGGATGCACGGCAAGCTTTGCTTGGCGCATCCGTTCAACGGCAGGATCCGTCGCAGCATCAAATGCAACTAGACTCGGGTAATGCCCGACGAGGCGTCCTTGCTCTAAGATCGCGAAGCTGTCGCAAAGTTGCTCGGCAGCTTTAATGTCATGCGTGATGAAGACATATGTTAGACCGTGTAGCCGTTTCAAGTCAGCTAGCAATGCGAGAATCAATCGTTTGTTGACCATGTCGAGGCTACTGACTGCTTCGTCTAAAACGATCAGACGTGGTTCAGCAGCAATCGCTCGCGCAATCGCGATTCGCTGTAGTTGCCCACCACTGAACTGCGCCGGATATTTTGTCAGATCCGTCGCCTTGAGCCCGACTTGTTCGATAAGCGTGACGAGACGCTGTTGCCGTGCTTCACCCTTTAAACGAATAAAGTTATCAAGCGGTTCGGCGATGATATCGGCAGCCGTCAGCTTCGGATTGACCGCAGCGAAGGAATCCTGAAAGACGACTTGGACATCTCCTTGAAATGGTCGTTTTGTCGCGTGGCGATCGACACCATTGAACCAAATCGTTCCGGTCGTTGGGCGTTCGAGTCCGAGCAACAATCGTCCGAGCGTACTTTTCCCGGCACCACTCGACCCGAGCAAGCCGAGACAGCGTCCCGCTTCAAGCGTCAATGAGACATCGTGTAAGACGGTCTTTGCTGGTTGAAACCGGCGTTTATAGACGTGTGAGACTTGATCGATCTGCAAGAGACTCATCCGAACGCCTCCCTTCCTAGATGCTGTGCAAGAAGGGACTGTGTATACGGATGTTGCGGTCGATCAAATAATTCAAAAACATCTGCTTGCTCAACGATCCGTCCTTGCTGCATGACGAGGACATCGTCTGCAAGTTCAGCGATCACACCGAGATCATGCGAGATGAGTAACATCGCCGTTCCGTAAGTCGCCCGCATCCGTTCGAGTAATTCAAGAACCGTCTTCTGATTGAAGACATCGAGTGCCGTCGTCGGTTCGTCGGCAATCAAGACGCTTGGGCGCAGGGCAACGGCTAAGGCGATCATGATCCGTTGCAACATACCGCCACTCAGTTCGAACGGATAAGCTTTGAGCAACCGGGCGGCATCCGTCAGATTGACTTCTTCGAGTGCCGTCATCGCTTGTTGTTTCGCTTCACGTTTTGAACAACGTGAATGGGTCTGAATCGTCTCGATCATCTGGTGCCCGATCGAATAGACCGGTGTGAAGGCACTCATCGGATTTTGCATGATGAACGCAATTTCACCGCCTCGAATCGTTCGGACGGTTCGTTCGGATAGAGACATGATTGATCTGCCATTCAGTTGGATGTCACCGGTGACGTCTGTCGTCTGCGGATTGAGCAGACGCATCAAAGCGAGACTCGTCACCGTCTTCCCACAACCACTCTCTCCGACAAGACCGAGGATCCGACCTGGTTGAATCGAGAATGATACCTCTTCAATCAGTGTCACTTGTTGTTTCGTACGGACGGTCAGACCGTCGACAGCTAAGATCGGTTCGATACGGGCACCTCCTCTCATTTCATTGTTTTTGACACACCGAATCGTTCTGCTAACTGTTCTCCTACTAGGTTAAAGCTGATGATGACGAGCATGATCGCAAGTCCCGGATAAATCATTAATTCCGGATTCGTCCGGATGTACGATTTTCCTTCGTGAATCATTGCCCCCCACTCGGCAGTTGGTGACTGGACACCAAGCCCGAGGAACGACATCGCCGAGATATCCATGATCGCCCAGCCCATCTCAAGCGTTCCGATGACGAGCAGCGGCGGTAAGATGTTCGGCAGGATGTGCGTCCGAATGATCTTCCACGAAGACGAACCATTGACGCGAGCAGCAGCGATGAACGCTTCCGTTTTCAGCGTCATGACCATTCCGCGGAACATCCGCGCGTAGTAGACCCACTGGACGAGCATCAAGGCGATGATGACCTGCTTGAGACCTGGACCGAAAATACCGACGAGACCGAGGACGAGAATCAGACTCGGAAATGCCATCACACCGTCACACAGGCGCATCAAGAGCTGGTCAACCCAACCACCACGGTAACCGGCAAGTGTTCCGACGAACAATCCAATCGCAAGTGAGGCGACGAAAATCAACACGGCACAGCCGAGTGAGATCCGCGCGCCGTAAATCAAGCGCGATAAGAGGCAGCGTCCGAGCTGGTCGGTTCCGAGCGGATAGGCTGACGACGGACCATGAAGCTTTTGCGTCAAGTCGACGAGGTTCGGATCATGCGGTGCGATCCATGGCGCGAACAACGCAATGCCTGCCATACCGATTAAGACGAATGCACAAAGATAAAGAAGCGGCGTATACCGCGACCGGATCATCGTTGCTGGAAGTGGAGTATTCATACCGTCCCTCCTTTTTTCGCTAGTCGTGGATCGAGCACGGCTTGAATGATGTCGACGAGCAAACTGCTACCGATGAAGACGAGGGCAGCGAGAAAGACATAGCCTTGGATGACCGGCATGTCCCGGTCAAAGATCGCTTCAATGAAGTAACGACCGAATCCTGGCCACGAGAAGACGGTCTCGACGATGATCGTTCCCGTCAGCAACTTCCCGAGGTTCATCCCAAGACCCGTGATCATCGGTGGAATCGCCATCCGGAGAACGTGTTTACCAAGAATCCGTCCTTCCTTTAAGCCACGTGTCCGGGCAAACAAGACATACGGTTCGTTCAATGCTTCAATCACACTGCCACGGAGCAATCGTGTATACAAGGCAATCAACGGAAACGCGAGGGTCAATGCCGGTAAGATCAAGTGCATCACACTTCCCGTTCCGCCGACCGGGAACCAATCCAGCTTTACGGCAAAGAAGAAGATGAACAGATACCCTAGCCAAAACGACGGGATTGAAGCACCTATGAAGGCGATTGCCCGACTGAGATGGTCAAAGAAGCCATTCTTCTTGATCCCGGCAAGGAACCCGAGCGGGATACTGATGACGAGTGCGAGCAGTAGACTCGTTAATGCCAACTCGACCGTCGGTGGTAAGCGGAGCAAGACATCTTCAAGGACCGGTTTTCCGGAAAGATACGATGTTCCGAAATCGAGCTGCGCCAAGCGGATGACGGCATCGAAGTATTGTTGGTAGAACGGTTGATCGAGTCCGAATTCTGCTCGTTTTGCAGCGAGCAGTTCATCCGTCGGTTGGATGTGGGCAGCGGATAGATAGGCCTGTGCCGGATCAACCGGTGACAAATGAATCAACCCTGTCAGAATCAAGACCGCAAGTAACAAGATCGGGATGACGGATAATATGCGTTTGACGAGGAAGACCCCCATGTCATCCCTCCTTTACTTAATTCCGATTCGGGCAAATGGACTCTCATCCCGGTTCGCCGGGAACTGGAAGTTCGTCACGTCCGACTGATAGACCGCCATCTTCTTCAAGTACGAGATCGGAATTAATGCCCCTTGATCTTGGAGAGATGGCAGAATGTCGGCGTACATCTTCTGACGCTTCGTCTCGTCTGTCGTTTTTAAGACATCTTTGATCTCTTGCAACAGTTGTTCTTTATTCGGATAAGCCGAAATCGCTTCCTTGAAGCCGAAGCCATCCGTATCAATCAGGTTCACGAACGTATGCGGATCATACGGTGCACCGAAGTTACTATAGAAGTTGATGTCAAATCGGTTGTCTTTGAAGCGCTGAACTTGATCCGGCAGTTCGACAGCTTCCGTCTTCAGCTCGACACCGATTTTCGACCATTCCGACTGGAGTGTTTCGGCCATTGCCTTTTGGACCTGCTCGGCCGCATCATACATCATCCCGATTTGCAGCGGTTGACCATCCTTGACGCGAACCTTTTCACCTTTCGGCAGTTTCCAACCTGCTTCGTCAAGAAGACGATTCGCTTCCTTGACGTCATAATCTCGTTGCTTCACTTTTAGGTTCGACGTGTACGGCATATTCGGTGGCAACAGGTAGTCAGCCGGTGCTTCTATTCCCGACGTGATCCCTTCGACGAGAGCGGCTTTATCAAACCCGTGCTGGAGCGCCTGGCGGACGCGTTCGTCAGACAGACGCTTATTTTTCGTATTCAAGACGAGGAGACGCGTCGCGACTGGTTCGGACATTTCTGTCTTGTAGGATTTATCCGTCTTCAACTGGTTGAAGGCATCGATGCTGATCGCCCCTTCACCGTAAATCAGATCAACCTGTCCTTTTTCGAGTGCTAAGACACGCGTTTCCGCGTCCGGGATGATGTCGACCTTGATGTGATCGATGTTCGGCTTCGGACCCCAGTAGTTCTTATTGACCTTAAACGTCGCATACTGATCCGGTTTGTATTCGTCGAGCATCCACGGACCTGTCCCGACTTCCTTTTTGACACCCTTCGACGTATCGCCGTTTTCCGGGAATCCCGCTTCTCCGAGGAAACGGACCGGACGGACGACCGCGAGTTCCTGAATCGTCGGGTAGTACGCTTCGGATAATGTCAGGCGGAACGTCTTCGCATCAACGGCTTCCGTCTTCTCAATTTTCGTGATGAAGCCAAGCCAGCTATGTAAGGCTTTTTGTTTGAGGATCGCGTCAAAGTTCTTTTTGACGATCGCTGCGTCGAACGTCGAACCGTCCGAGAACTTGACGCCGTCACGGAGCGTGAACGTATACGTTTTTCCGTCCGGAGAGATCTTCCAAGATGAGGCTAAGTATGGCTCGAGCTTTCCACCTTCCCCGTAGTGAACGAGTGGCTCATAGATCATCGACTGCGCGAACAGTTGTGATGGGTTGTAGACGTGGGGATTCATCGCTCCAACGTCGCGTGGCCACGCGAGCGTCAATGTATCTTTATCTTTTCGCTCTCCTGTCGACTCGCCCGGGTTCGAGCAGCCGATCAATAATGATGTCAAAGACAGGATCGAGACGGTAGAAATCAGTAATTTTTTACGGTTAACGTTCATGGTAGGCAGAACTCCCAACTTGTATTGATAATCATTTTCAATTGTAAGAGGGAAAGGTAAGGATTGTCAATGGATAATCCAGATGTTAACTGGACTTCGAGACGCTTTTTGACAGGATTTCCACACTTAACTGAGAAATATTCTGAGTACATCTCTTTTTGTCAATAATTGTAATCAGATGCGTTAAACGGTATCCTATTCTGTATACTGCGTCTCTTGTCTAACAAGACGATTCGCATTGAAAGGATGATATGATGTCACGACTGGTTTCCTCCGTCTCGCTTGTATTTCTTGGTCTCCTCTTAGTGCTTCCTTTGCTGATGATCGATGGGCTGATCTTATACGTTGGAGATGCTTCCTACGACTCGTTCGTTGGTTGTCTGGTGTTTCTCCTATGCTTCTATTTCGCTAGTCTAGTCGTCAGCGTCGTCTTTGACGGGATGATGCGTGCACTCGGTGGACTGTTTAAGCATCGTTTCTCGAACATTCTGTTTGCTATCGTGGACGGTTCCGTCAGTTTGAGCGTCTTACTTTGGATGGATCTCTACGTGAAGTCCATCACGATCTCGCTTGCGACGAAAGTCGTGCTGGTATCTGTACATACGGTATTGTTTTACTTGATTCATCAATCGAGTGATTCAACTGCTTCGTCTTCTGAAGTCAGCGCACAACATGAGCCAATCGTCCAAGAAGCCATCCGTTTGTTAGAAGATACCGATCCTGTGTCCTGCGTTGAACAGTTATGCCTCAAGTACCCTGAGCTTCCGAAAAAGGATATCATTCGGATCGTCTATCGTCTTCATGGCAACTAAAAAGACCTGATCGTTTCTGAAGGGATTCAGAAGCGTCAGGTCTTTTTATATTCGTTCATTTCTTCGCCATCTCATAGAACTGATACGTATTCTTTCCAGACGACTTAGCGGAATACAGCGCAACATCCGCCTGTTGTAACAAGCCTTGCAACTCTGGACGAATCGCAGTGTCATACATCACGATCCCGATACTCGTCGACACACGGTAGTCCGTTTCCCACTCACTTAACGCAGCGACAATCCGCTCCGCAAGTCGTTCCCACTCTTCCCTCGAATCGGCGTGTCCGAAATGCAGAATGAACTCATCTCCGCCTAGTCGCACGGCTATCGCATCCTCCTGTTCGCGGACGAACTGTCGCAAGCGTTGTGCGACTTCTTGCAGGACGATATCCCCCGTCTCGTGTCCGAAAACATCGTTGACCTGCTTAAATCCATCGAGATCAAGGAAGAAGATGGCTCCTGTCTGTCCGGGATGATCATCGAACTGCTTCGTTAAGTACCGTCGATTATGCAGTCCTGTCAACGCGTCCTTCCAAGCATGACGTTCGAGCTCCAAGTAGTACAAGAAGAGTCGGACGATCCGTTGCAATAGCTGAACATTCTTCTGCTCATACAAGCTAACCCGATTATTGATCGCACATAATGTACCGAACGTCTCCCCGCTCGTCAAGACGATTGGAATACCTAGGTAGGAACGGACGTGAGCCTCCTCCAGTCCTTTTCGCCAATCGCCGAGTTGTTCCGCGTTCGGAATATCTTCGAGGACGACCGGCTGTTTCGTCTCGAAATTAATCAGTTTACATAACGATTGGTTCAATTCAATCTGCATGCCTTCGACCATTGGGATATCCACCTTAGCGTTCGCAATCTTCAGCATCCGTTGTTGTCCTGCTTCGATCGCTGATAAATACAGCATCTGGTCCGGTAGAATCTCTTTTGCGAAATCGAGAACATCATCTGCCAATTCATCAAAATTTTGAAACATCTTCAAGTCTTCAAATGGTTGATTCATACAGCACCTCATTTCGAAGTCATCTTCTGTAGCGTCTCTGATTTGAAAAACGAAAAGGTTACATTTATTACCACTTTCTCTTTTGACTATCGTTTAAACCTGTTTTTGTAAAAAGCGTTCGATGGCCCTATTTCTAGTCCTAAATGAGAAAGATTATCATTTTTTTATTTTCGTATAGTTTATAGAAGGTAAAAATTCGGACAGCCATTTGGCTGGAAATGAGCGTTGCGTCTTCTAAAATCGTCTGCTATCATTCTCGGTGAACATGACAATGATAATCATTATCACTTATTAAGAACAGATGACTCAGATAGAACTACATAATCCATCTGCTACTTAATCCGTGATTCATGCGTTATCAAATTAAACAAGAGGAGCTGAATCATCATGGGGAAATGGAAAACACCACTCGTCGTGAGTTCGCTTGCTGTCTTACTGGCGGCATGCGGGAACGCAGGAGAAGCAGACACAAAGAAAGACGCGGAAGCACCAAAGACGGTCAAAATCAAGGATGCACACGGAACGGTCAACGTCCCGGTTGATCCGAAAAAAGTCGTCGCACTCGACAACCGGACATTCGAGACGCTTGCCGCATGGGACGTCGAACTCGCAGCAGCACCAGTCGGACTGCTCCCGGCTGAGTCACCGTATGCGAAAGATAAGGATATCGTCGATGTCGGCATGCACTTCGAACCGAATCTCGAAGCAATCGCTGGTGTTAATCCGGATGTTGTCATCGTCGGACAACGTTTCGCTGATCATTATGAAGACATCAAAAAACTCGTTCCGAACGCTGCTGTCATCGACCTTGACATCACTTTACCGGAAGACTCCGGTACACCAGGTGAGTTACTCGTCAAAGGACTTGAAGATACGACTGAGACACTCGGACAAATCTTTGATAAAAAACAAGAAGCGGATCAGCTCGTGACATCGCTTGAGCAATCGATCAAAGACGTTAAAAAATCATATAACGGACAGGACAGCATCATGTCGGTCATCGTCTCAGGCGGTGATATCGGTTTCTCTGCTCCGATGAGTGGACGTGTCTTCGGACCGATGTATGATTTGTTCGACTGGAAACCAGCCCTCGAAGTCAAACAAAAATCGGGCAACGACCAAGGGGATGAAGTCTCGGTCGAAGCAATCGCTCAAAGTAACCCGGACTGGTTACTCGTCCTTGATCGTGACGCACCACTTGGAAACGCAGAAGGTGCCGTACCGGCGCAAGATGTCATCGACCGTGCACCTGCCCTGCAGAAAACAAAAGCAATCAAAGACGACAACATCGTCTACGCACCGAAAGACACGTATTTGAATGAATCGATCCAGACGTACTCGGAATTCTTCACTGACATCGCGAAAGCGCTCGAGAAGTAATGGCACACGCACAGCAACAAATGAATGGAAGAGTTGAGCCACCCGCTCGACCTTCCTTTTCTGTCGTTTGGACGAAGCCGTTCGTCTTGACCTTATGTCTCGTCTTAGCGCTCGCAGCGGCTTCCCTCTTCACGGGCGTCTACGAACTACGGAGTGCAGCGAACGATTTCGATATGTTCTGGATCACACGTGTTCCGCGGACACTCGCCTTGATGCTGACGGGTGCTGCGATGGCAATGGCTGGACTCGTCATGCAACTGATCACGCAAAATCGGCTCGTTGAACCGACGACGACGGGAACGATCGAATGGGCGGGACTCGGACTGTTAGCCGTTTACTTACTCGTTCCGGCACCGTCATTGATGATGCGGATGAGCGGTGCCATCGTGTTTGCGTTCATCGGGACGATGGTCTTCTTCTGGTTTCTCCGTTCGGTCCGACTGCGGTCATCGTTGATCGTCCCGATCATCGGTCTGATGCTCGGAGCTGTCATCTCCGCGATTTCGACGTTCCTCGGGTTGTTTTTCCGTGCCAGCCAGGCGATCGAAGGCTGGTTCGTCGGCTCGTTCGCATCCGTCCAGATCGGTCGCTACGAATACCTCTGGATCATCATCGGTGTCACAGTCTGTATCTTCTTTCTTGCGAGTCGCTTGACGCTCGTCGGACTCGGCGAAGACGTCGCGACGAGTCTTGGCGTCAACTACAATCGACTGATGCTGATCGCGACCGGGCTGATCGCCCTATCAGTCGGTGTCGTCGCGACCGTCATCGGCAATCTGCCCTTCCTCGGCTTGATCGTTCCGAACATCGTCTCGATGTTTCGCGGTGACGATCTCCGTAGTAATCTGCCGTGGGTCTGTCTGATTGGGATGGCGACGATTCTAATCAGTGATTTGATTTCACGCACGATCATCCGTCCGTTTGAACTACCGGTCTCCTTGATTCTCGGAACGGTCGGGGCAGCCGTCTTCATCATCATTCTGTTACGTCGACGGAAGACTGGAGGTGTCAGATGAGTACCGCAATCAAACAACAAGAACATACACGAATTCAACCGAGCGTTACACGTGAAACCAATCGCCGGGCGTCTGCGTTTCAGTCGAAACGACTCGAGCGCCGCTACTGGATTCTCCTCATCCTGTTCCTCAGCGGCGGAGTGCTCAGTACGATCGGTCTCTTGCTCTACAATAATCCGGTTCCGTTTGATTCTCCGTCCTTTTGGCCGGTCGTCGAACGCCGGATCACCGCCGTCATCACGATGGCGATCGCAGCAATTTGCCAAAGTCTTGCGACCGTCGCTTTTCATTCGGTCACGAGTAACCGGATCATCACACCGTCCCTACTTGGTTTTGATGCTCTCTATTCGACGATCCAGACATCGATGATCTTCTTCTTCGGTGCGGGAGCACTCGTCGGCTTTACCGGCACGAGCGCTTTTTTGACACAGGTCGCGATCATGCTCGCGATGAGTCTCTTATTATACGGATGGTTGTTATCCGGAAAATACGCGAACCTGCAGCTGATGTTGCTCGTCGGGATCATTCTCGGCACGGGTCTGAACTCGCTGTCGTCATTCATGCGAAAGATGCTTGCACCGTCCGAGTTCGATATCTTACAAGCACGATTATTTGGTTCGGTCACGAATGCCGACGCGGCCTACTTCCCGATTGTCATTCCGGTCGTCCTCATCGTCGGTCTGTTGCTCTTCTTCTCGTCAAGACGACTCAACGTCGTCGCACTCGGTAAAGAGGTCGCGACATCGTTCGGCGTCAATCATCGTGGCAGTGTCATCTACTTCTTGATTCTGATTTCACTCCTGATGTCGATGTCGACGGCATTGATTGGACCGTTGACGTTCTTCGGCTTTTTAGTGGCGACACTCAGTTATCAGGTCGCTGCGACGTACGATCATAAATACGTCTTCCCGATGGCATTCGCGATTGGTTTCTTCGTTTTGACGACTGCCTATTTCTTCATGTATCACATTTTCAACACGCCAAGCGTCGTCTCCGTCATCATTGAACTGTTCGGCGGACTGATATTCCTTATCGTGTTGCTTAGAAAGAGGTCCCTATGATATCACTTGAACAAGTTAAAAAATCGTATACGGATGAGGTCCGAATCGGTCCAATCGACTTAACGATTCCTAAAGGCGGATTCACGGCGTTGATCGGTCCAAACGGTGCCGGTAAGTCGACGACGTTGATGATGATCGGTCGTTTGCTTGATCTCGATGCCGGACAGATCGAAGTCGCTGGTATGGATGTGACGAGTAGCAAATCGAAAGACTTAGCGAAGATCATCACGATTTTGCGGCAGGAAAATCATTTCGTGACGCGGCTGACAGTCCGGCAGCTCGTCGGCTTCGGACGTTTCCCCTACTCAAAAGGTCGCTTGACGGCTGACGATGAGACGATCATCTCGAAATACATCGATTTTCTCGAGTTGACGTCGCTTGAGAACCGCTACCTCGACGAATTATCGGGCGGACAGCGGCAACGGGCATATGTCGCGATGGTACTCTGTCAGGAAACGGAATACATTCTACTCGACGAACCCCTCAATAATCTTGATATCGCCCGCTCGGTCCAGATGATGGGTTATCTACGACACGTCGCTGATACGTTCGGACGGACGATCATCACAGTCTTGCACGATATTAATTTTGCTGCGAAATACGCAGACCACATTTGTGCGATGAAGGACGGACAAATCGCCGCCTTCGGAACGGTCGCCGAAGTCATGGATGAAGCGCTATTATCCGAGATCTTCGAGACTCATCTTGAGATCATCGAAGGTCCATACGGTCCGATTGCTGTCTATTGATACTTATATAGAAATGAGGAATGAATGATGCAGATCGATTGGCTACCACTAGAACAGGTAACGCAAGAAGGCGAACACACTTACACGTTTCATTTGCAACGCCCAGATGGTTTCGTTTGGGAGGAAGGCGCCCATACGCATATGGCGCTAGAAGGGTTTAATGCAGGCGATAAGCCGAACCGCAGTCTGATTCGGCATATGTCGATCTCGACGCTCCCTCATGAAGGAACGATCGGCATCACGACACGGATTAAACCGGAATGTTCCGTCTTTAAGGAGACACTTCGACAGCTGAAAATGGGTGAGAAGATTGCTTTGTTTAAGACGCATTCGAACGTTCCGCTACGCCGGGAAAATCGTACGGTGTACTTACTGTCAGCAGGCGTTGGTCTGGCAACGTTTCGACCAATCATCCTGCAACATCAGGCTGACAGAAGTGGCATTCCGCACATGTACTCGTTGAATGTCGACTCGGCGCGCACTGAACTATTCAAAACTCAGCTTCCTTCGCACGAGCAGTTTAGCCCCGCTTATGTCGAGAGTCGCTCCGCTTACTACGATGCTGTCAAAGCGATGACAGCGGACAAGGAAGGGTTGTTCTACATCGTTGGTAGTGATGAATTTCTCCGAGACACGATTGACGTGTTGCAGGCTGCTAACATTCCGGCAGCACAAATCATGATTGATAAACGTCAGGACCAGCGAGATACGTTTTTAGCATAAGGTACCAATGATTAGACTTCAGCATTGACTGGAGTCTTTTTGTTTTCTCAAAATAAAGAATTGGTATGTTATCTGTAAATATTTGTTATGATAAGTGCATCAACTGACTTTCGGAGGGTTGCTTATGAATTTTGTATTTGATCTCGATGGAACAATTTGTTTTAAAGGAAAACCGATGTCTCAAGACATCGCACAGGCGCTTCATGCAGTCGAGGACGACGGACACCGTGTGATTTTTGCTTCAGCACGTCCTATCCGTGACATGCTACCCGTCATTCATCCTTCATTCCACGACCATATCTTAATCGGCGGAAACGGATCGTTGGTCGCATCGGAACAAACAATCGTTCAGTCCAAATCGTTCGACGATCGTGAGCTTTCCCTTATTACGGGATTACTCGACAAGCATAAAGCCACATATTTAATCGATAGTGACTGGAATTATACATATAACGGACCGCAAGACCATCCTATCCTGAACAATCTAGATCCGGCTAAGACGGCACAAAACGTTCCGCTAGCTCACCATGATCGAATCATAAAAATACTTATTTTGAGTGCCAACAATCTGAAAGCCTTAGAAAACGAGCTACTTCGAATGGATGTCGTTGTTCATTATCATGGATCGGAACAAGTATTGGACATTAGTCCGACTACCATCAATAAACGGACTGCTTTACAAACACTCGGTATCGAGAACGAGGGATACATTGCTTTTGGGAATGACGCGAATGATATCGAGCTATTCAAAGGAGCACAGTATGCGGTCATGATCGGAAGCCATAAATCACTCCGTTTTTACGCAGATCACACCATTGACTCCACCAGTCGTTTAGAATCTCACATAGTCGAACAAATCAGGCATCTAAGCCAAAAATACGTCTATTCCACGTCGTATTCCTAAATAACGCCTGGTGAAATTTTCGGATCAATAGTTAAATCTCTATCAATAGTTACTCATCCAAAGAGGAATACGATGGGTAAGAATAATCCGCTCATCAAGAGCATTCCTACTAGGACAGCGATACTCGATTTGAAAACCGACAGCGTTTGTTCTTCTAGTGGCTTAAATCGTTTTACGGGAATGAGCATGGTCAATGAAGCAACGACTAATGCAAGCGGCTCAAGAATCGTTCGGCTCACTGAAAAGAAAATATCGATCATTAAAAAGACATGTAATACAAAGAAAAATCCCAATAAGCGAATGATCATTGCTTTATTCATATGTACTCCTTCATGGTTACTATATATTTGATTTGTTTCATGAAACAGAATGCACTTTAATTATAGCGCTCCACAGAATAATTTTGGAAACGCATTCAAATAACTGGTGATTTAGTATCGTTGTAAGTCATACTGACAGTAGATATTAGAAAAGGAGTGTTGAAGATGGAATACAAAAAAGGACTCGAAGGCGTCATTGCCGCTGAAACACAAATCGGTTTAGTCGATGGAACGTTAGGTCACCTTATCTATCGCGGACACTGGGCAAAGGAACTCGCATTATCCTATTCATTCGAAGAAGTGGCGTATTTCATCTGGAATGGTGAATTCCCAACTGAATCGGAATTGGTCACGTTCAAAGAACAGATGACGAGCTACCGTGAACTTCCTTCTTACGTTAAGACGATTCTCGATACATTGCCGAACGAGATGGATGTCATGAGTACGATGCGAACAGCAATCTCGGCACTTGGTACACCCGCTTTCGCTTGGCCACCGACAATTGATCAAGCGATGCACGTAACAGCACTCTTACCAACAATCATTGCCTATAAATATCAAAAAAATCAAGATGCTGACTTCATCGAACCGAATCCGGAACTTGATCACGTCGCGAATTACATCTATATGATCAAAGGACAATTGCCGAGTGAAGTTGAGATCAAAGCACTGACGGCGTATCTGATCCTAACGATTGAACACGGCATGAATGCTTCAACGTTCGCTTCTCGTGTCGTCGTCTCGACGGAATCGGAAATGATTTCTGGCGTCTGTGCCGCGATCGGATCAATGAAAGGACCGCTTCATGGTGGTGCTCCGTCAGAAGTCATTGAGATGATTGATGAGATCGGAACAATCGACAACATCGAACCGTGGATCCGGAACAAGTTAGAGAAAGGCGAAAAACTGATGGGCTTTGGTCACCGCGTCTACAAAACACGCGATCCGCGTTCAGAAGCCTTGAAAGTCGTCTCAAAGGATCTCGCACAAGAGAGCGATTGGTTCAACCTAATTACACAAATGGAGCAAACAGCAATCGATTTACTCGAGGAATACAAACCGGGTAGAAAACTGTATACGAATGTTGAATTCTTCGCGGCAGCCGTCTTAAAAGGACTCGACATTCCGAAAGAACTGTTCACACCGACGTTCACCTCTAGCCGTATCATCGGCTGGACGGCACACATCCTCGAACAATCGCAAGACAACCGGATCTTCAGACCTCAATCGTCATACACAGGACAGATGCCGGAACAAGCAGCTAAGTTTTGATTAGTCTCTAGTTACGATCAAAAAATGGACCGATGCCTGACATCGGTCCATTTACTATGGCGTTTATTTAACAATTGTTTCTAATGAGAACTCTAGTACTTCCACTTCACATCCTGCCGCTTCTACATCCGGGCTACACGCATACGGTCCAATCTTAAAATTAGTCACGTCATGTAAGTGTGCGATTCGGAGTTGCTCTTTGTGCTCTCCTGTTACGTGATACAACGTGACGTCTTGATTGAGGTAATGGAGTTCAAAGACAAGCGGTGCGTCAAACAGCGTATTGTCGACATCCCGGCACGACCAGTCAGAGTACCCGAAGCTCGTCACGACGGCACCCAGATGCGATGGACCATCCGGAATGAACTCAGCCGAGACCTTCACCCAGTGATCGTCGTTCACATAAAGCAAAATCCCCGCCTGATCATATGTCGCATTCGGGTTTAATTTTACTTCGATTCGGCACTTGAACTCCCCTTCCGGAGAATCCTGCAACAGTGCATGCCCCGTCAGACGGTTGAACTGATAATGGGTATTGCGCCAAAAATCCGTATCCGGATCCGTCATGAAACGTAACGGTGTTTCCTGTTCGATACGTGTCGGTGGGTTTAACCAACTTGTATTCTTCATCGAATTCTCCCCTTTTTAATCATTGATGATTGATTGAATCTTTATTTTAGTGACGCATCGATCCCTTTTACCATCCCGTTCACGAGCTTTTTTTGATAACTGTCAGATGCTAATTTTTGATCTTCTGTTGGATTTGACATGAAGCCCATTTCAATCAACACAACAGGAGTCTTCGACCAATTGAAACCCGTCAGATCTTTTCGTGGAACAAGTCCAGTTCCGTAACTCTTTTTCGCCTTCGTCGATTCAATCAAGTGCTTCAACATGATGGTTGCTTGTTTTTTACTCGTCTTATTGATCGCCTTCGTCACTTGATCATCTGGATATAAGACGGAGATTCCTTCTACCTTTCGATCCGTGCTTCCGTCTGCATGAATCCGAACGGTTAAGGCAGCTTTCTTCGCATTACAATATTTTGCACGCTCTGCATTACTGATGTTGACATCGTGTGTCGTTCGCGTCATATGTACCCGATATCCCTTTTTCACTAATGCAGCTTTTAATTTCAATCCGACTTGTAAATTCAGTTTATACTCTGGAATTTTCGTCTTTACTCCGCTCGTCCCCGCGCTCACTTTCACTTTCATGACCTTCGAACGTGGAGCGACCGGTTCTTTTGCTAAGTTTTGCTTTTTTTGATGACCTGGATCAATACAAATCGTTTCCTTCTTTGACGTCGATTTCGCCTGTCCATCGAGTGGCATCGCACTTCCAATCAATAGACTTAACATGATGAGTAAACCAATTCGTTTCACTTTTCATCACACTCCATACCATCCATTTTGCAAAACTTATTAACGTCCTCTTAGCTTCCGTAACTTTCGATAGCCACGAATGAGCATATCGAGCATACAATCCCTCCTATTTTCTATGAACCCTTAGACTACTTAACGAAGTCGTTGCATATCCTTATTCAATGCTGATTGTTTCAAACGTCTGTTCCGTATTAAGTATTGCACATCTGACCGGTTATCGTACATAAGTTGGATATGGAAATAATTGATATATTCAAGAATTGCGAATACATATAATAACAAGGCAAGTTGTGTTCCGGAGACGGGAAGCTCAGATCGGAAACGCATCCAATCGATTCCGAACGCACACGCTGTCAGGACGATCAAAGCCAGATTGATGACACGACAGTGACGTAATCGTCGGACGACGGGTACCGGGGTGGCTGACGTTCCTTCCTTCTTCAGACGCCTTGACTTGCTGTACCAATACCAAGCTCCTTGAATCAACAACAGCTCAAACAAAAACAGTGACATCCAAAAGGCACTGAGTTCAAATAACTGCAGTCGTGGAAAGACACGATTACCAAACCAACTCAGCGGTAAAATAGTGACGACCGTGAACAGCTCCCCTCGGTACAGATAGGCGAGTCGTTCCGCAACGAGCTGCTTCATGGCGTCACCCATTCGATCCGAAACTTACTTCCTGGACCAAGCCGTGCGATCAATGGTTGATCAGCCTCAATCACGCGTCCGATGACGTTGACTCGCTCATCTGCCGACAAATTACGTTTCGTGATTTGAACCTCGCCCGCGTATCGTCCGTATTTTTCATTATCGATCGTGATCGTTCCAAGCGGACGGGCAGACGGATCTTGCGGTGTTAGATCGATCGTCGACGGCTTCATCCGCGACTCGACGGATCGAATGACATCCCGCGCCGGATCAAACCGATTCGTTTCCGTCTCCCGTTGTGCTTGCTGTCCGTTCGCGAGTGCCCGCAGTACGATGATGCCGTCTTGCTCTGCTTCGAATTGCCGAATCGTCGCCTCCGTCAATCGTGGATCCCCAACAAGAATTCGATCAACGGTCGATTGTAAGTCGATGTAACTGGCGAACGGTGCCGCATTTCGGTGTTCTTCAAGTGTTGGTAACGTCTCAAACAACGGTCCACGGAGTGTCTCGTCACCCGGTATGAACGCTTGAACCCGTAATCCTTGCGTCTGCAACCAGGCATTCTTTTCGTCAAACCATGTCCGGTCGAGTCCCGTTTCCGGTCGCGGATAAAAATTATGCCACGCTTCCGTTTGATCGATTCGCAGACCCTGTGCCTTCATCTCTGTCAATTCGTCTGCTGTTAACGTACTGGCGTTCAGCGCAACCATCATCTGTTTCGATAACGTCGCGATTTGCTGCGGACTGATGCCGTAATCAAGACGGAGTCCTGTCACACCCCAGTCCGTTAACGTCGCTGCCGTCTCCCATGTCTTGCCGAGCGTCGCGAGCGACGCTGGTGCGATGTCCGCTACGAGTTCGAATCCGAGCTCACGTGCTAAACGACCGAGCGCTTGCAAGCGTTCGACGTACAGTGAAGAATCGTCCTCGGGAATATGTAGCGATGTAAAGAGCGACGTAAAGCCAACAGCGCGCATCCGCTGTAGCCACTCGCTCGTCTCGTCTGTGATCGGTTCACTTAAATAGATTGATAATCCTTTCATCGACTCACTCCTTCACTTCTCTACTTAGGGAAAAAGCAGCTGATTCCTTCTTTTTCGAAGGATTCAACTGCTTTTTAATACCTTAAATACCGTCTGCCATCTCTTCTTTGAAACCGAACCAATACGTGAACAGGAATCCTGCCGCGTACGAGATGACGAGACCACCGATGTACGTCAAGTACATTCCGTTATCGATCAACGGTGTCAATGATAAACCGGATACGCCGACTCCAAGCGCCGTCGTCTTCATCGTTGCTTGGAAGGCACCACCGACTGCTGCGCCGAGACATGCCGTTACGAACGGACGACCGAGCGGCAACGTAACACCGTATAACAATGGTTCACCGATTCCAAGGAAACCGACCGGAATCGCACCTTTAATGATGTTACGCAGGCGCGGATTGCGCGTCTTGACGAAAATCGCCATTGCCGCCCCGACTTGACCCGCTCCTGCCATTGCAAGAATCGGTAAGAGTGGCGTGTTGCCAATCGTGTTCAAGAACTCGAGATGGATCGGTGTCAGTCCATGATGAAGACCAACCATGACGAGTGGTAGGAAGAAGCCGGCCAGTACTGCCCCGGCGAGTGGTCCACCGACCTCAAGTACGGCATTGATTGCTTTCATGATACCGTCAGACAACAGTCCAGCAACCGGCATGATCGCATAGAGCGAGGCGAATCCGACGATCAGCACCGTCAACAATGGCGTGAAGATGATATCAATCGATGCGAGCATGAAGCGACGGATATGTTTCTCAAGATAGGTCATCAACCACGCAGCGAAGATGACACCAAACAAGCCGCCCCTGCCTGGAACGAGCGGTTCCCCGTAAATCGTGATGTCCGCAAGCACGGGGTTGAATAGAATCCCACCAGCAATCGCCCCGAGCACCAGCGTGCCACCGAACTCCTTCGCCGTATTCCATCCGACAAGGATTGCGAGATATGCAAAGACCGTCCCACCGATCAAGAGTAAAATCTGCATCCATGTCTGTGTTGCATCGACACCCGCATTCTTAGCAAAGTTCGCACCGCCGTTGATGATCCCCGAAGCGACGAGTCCCGGAATGAGCGGAATGAAGATGTTCCCGATTCGGCGCAAGAAGCGTTTGAACGGTGACTGTTGTTTTGCTTTTACTTTTTGCCGTTCGACGGCAGCTCGTTCTTCTGGCGTCAAGTTCGGATCAACGGACTCTTCCCCGATCGCGAGTCCTGTTTCGCGACTTAAGTGGTCGGCTACCCGATTGACCGTTCCCGGACCGACAACGATTTGTAACGTCTCGTCATCGATGACCCCCATGACCCCATCAATCCGCTTTAACGCATCGATATTGGCTTGCGTCGGATCCTTTAACGATAAACGAACCCGCGTCATACAGTGCGCAAGCTGCCGGAGATTATCTTTTCCACCGACGTGCTCGAGAATCGCGTGTGCCAGCACTTCTTCCTTCTTCATCGTGTTTCCCCCTTAGAGTGCGTCTCGGACAAATCCGTTCGCTTGCTGTAATCGTTCGACGGCTTCCGCATGCGGAACATTTGCGAGAATCATGACGATCGCCGTCTTGACGTGCCCGTGTGCTTCATGGAAGACACGCTCCGCCGTTACGGCATCGACTCCTGTCGCCTCACGGATCATCCGCTTCGCCCGGATCTCCAGTTTTTCGTTCGTTGACTGGACGTCGACCATCAGGTTTTGATAGACCTTGCCGACACCGATCATCGCCGCTGTCGAAACCATGTTCAAGACGAGCTTTTGTGCCGTTCCAGCCTTTAGTCTTGTTGACCCCGTCAAGACTTCCGGACCTGTTTCGACTTCGATCGCATAGCGTGCGTGCCCACTGATGACCGCATCCGTGTTGCAAGAAATCGCTGCCGTCACCGCTCCGACTTCCTTCGCGTAATCAAGCCCGCCGATGACATACGGCGTCCGACCGCTTGCTGCGATCCCGATGACCGTATCACGTGCTTCTAGCTGGATCGCTTTCAAATCGTCGACGGCAAGCGTCCGACTATCCTCTGCTCCCTCGACCGCTTTGATTAACGCGCGTTCGCCACCAGCAATCAAACCGACGACCATGTCTGGTGAGACCCCGAACGTCGGCACACATTCTGCCGCGTCAAGAATCCCGAGTCGTCCGCTCGTACCAGCACCGATATAAATCAAGCGTCCTCCGTTTTTGAATGATGCAATGACGTGTTTGACGACTTCCGCGATGACAGGAATTTGTTCCCGAATGACCGTCGCGACCGTTTGATCCTCAGCGTTCATCACCCGTAAGACATCTTCGACTGTCATCTCATCGAGTTGCATCGTCTGTTCATTCCGACGTTCCGTTGCTAATTGATCTAACATCTGCTTCACCCTTTCTCTTCCCTCCCTTTATTATACAATTAAGAAATTTTAATTCAATATTATTTATTTAATTTTGAAATTAAATTTCGATATATAAAAATAAGGTTTTGTCCTTCTTTTTCAGGCTCGGTCTCTTGATTTCCTGCTTGTCGTAATTTCCTCATCCGCAAAGTCCAGTAACGCAGACATTCGCTCCCGACCAATCGTCGCGACGAGTAACGGGATGCGTGGTCCGTAGGATTGATCGATCGTCAGTTGATAGAGTAGCGTCGCATAGTATCATTAGTGAATAAAAAGCTGATTTTCACCCGTTAGATGCCTAACGGATAAAAACCAGCTTCACATGGACCACTTTTGTACGTCTCATGTTACTCATAACATCATTCGTACTGAAACCTGTATGAGGTTCTAAGATATTTATTAAAGAAGTCATTCACCAGAGGCGTAAATCATTTTAATTTCTCTTCCATATCCTCTACTGAACTAGAACTGTCGCTGTACTGTTCTTTCTCCTCAACGAGATATTCGATATCGTATGTACCCGGTTCGATTGTCCCGCCTTGTACCGTTTGTTTGAGAACGACGGTTTCCGATGCTTTGACGCGTTTCTTTTGTTGGCTTGTTTTACTCTGTTGCTTTCTTGAATCGAAGACGACTGTCCTTGATTTGCTCTCACGAACGATGACATTCAACAAATGCCCAGAGCGAGCTACGACATCAAATGCATGGTCTCCTGTGTTCGTCAATTTGTATTCAAAGACGAGTCCCTCTTTCGTAGTCCCTTTGAAGGATGTCTCATTCGTCTCACTCCCACTTTGCGGTTGAATCATACAACCGCTCAAACAAAGTATCATGGGGAATAACAACCATTTTTTCATCTGTAAAACTCCGTTCTGTGTGAAGAAATTTCTGAATCATTCCCACCCTGGGAGTGGGCGAGGTGGCTCCTCGACGAAAGCACGATATCCATCGAAGCTCAGTCCTTGACGTTGCGGATTATGGTTACGAATCAACGGATCACCTGTCTCGTCCTCATTCTGCCAAAACCGATGTTCCGTTTGAAAGATCATGATCGACGAATACTGGAATCGCTCTGCCATTAGATATTCTCGAATCGATTGCATCACTTGTTCAAAGCGCGAATCCGAGTCGTAGCTACTGCCAAGACGTTCTTGTTCTTGTTTCCCTTCGAAAATCTTAACTGAGAAATACGCATCCCTTTTCGCAATCGGATACTCGATTTCAACGCGAACCGAGTCGACGAAGCGAATCGGTCGTGGTTTGTTCACTTCCTCTTCAGAATTGTGATTCTCTACATAATAAGCATCTGTTGCAATCGAGAAGTCCTTGAACTCCCAGAACATATCGCCTTGCGCAATAATCGCATACTCGAGGAACGTGCCGAAGTTCTGTCCAATCGGGTCAGTCTCCTCTGTCGATAACTCATGAAACATCCAGTGCATATACGGTGTCTCATCCATCTTTGCATCTTCCGTCTGGATCAAGACATATCCTTCGTTCATTTCGCCAATCATCAAGAAGTGATCATAGTCTTCATGGATCAGGTCGTCCTCTTTAGCCTGGATCGTCATTTCAATGACTTTTTCAAGTGGATAGAGTTCGATACCAAGACCTTGGATCATGAACAACTCCGCTCCGTCATGTAAACGAAGGAATGTCTTATATTCACTTGGTAACGTTAGTTTGAACTGTTTTTCAAATGACTGAATCGCCTGTTCCGTCACCGGGTCATTCAAATTGAATTGAGCGACTCCTGTATCGTATCGCCGCTGAATGAAGGTCGACCCGTGATTGATTTTTTGTGATAAGACGTCAAGTACCGCTTCGATTTGGTTCATTTCTTTCATCGGTCCCATCCTTTTCATTTTCGTATTCGTGAATGATACGACTTCACCCTATACACCATACCATTTTTTCAATTATTTGGTGTATTCCATCCTACTCGTTCTGTGGTATTCTCGTTCTAATATCATTTTAAAAAATTGCATTCGAAGAGGTGACCCATGTCTAAATCATCATCGATGTTGCTCATATTACTCGCTGCGATCTTTTGGGGCACGACGGGGACCTCACAAGCCTTTGCGCCGGAAGATGCACACCCGATTGCAATTGGTGCCGTTCGTCTGGCTGTCGGTGGACTGTTCTTACTCTGTCTCGTTCTCTTCAAAGGAACACTGACGTTACGCGACTGGCCGGTGCGGACGATTTTACTTGCTGCCGTCAGCATGGCGGCTTACCAACCGCTGTTCTTCTCAGCTGTTTTGATGACCGGTGTCGCCGTCGGTACCGTCGTCGCAATCGGTAGCGCACCGATCTTTTCCGGCTGTATCGAGTGGCTGTTCCTAAAGAAACGTCCAGCGCTGCTGTGGTGGGCATCGACCGGACTATCGATCACCGGCTGTCTGTTGCTTCTGAACAATCAAGGAACGGTTGCGATTGATCCAATCGGGATCATCCTTGCACTCGGTGCCGGACTATCGTTTGCCGGGTATACGTTCGTCAGTCGAAACCTCGTCAAGACACACGCACCGCTGGCAGTCGTTGCCGTCATTTTCACGACGAGCGCCTTACTGTTGTCACCTCTGCTCTTCTTATTCGATCTCTCCTGGTTGTTCACGTCACGTGGTGCCGGAATCAGCCTCCATCTCGGCGTCGTTGCGACCGGAATCGCTTACTGGTTATTCGCGAAAGGACTATCGAACGTACCATCGTCGACTGCCGTCACGCTCTCGCTCGGTGAGCCGCTGACTGCCGCCTTGCTTGGTGTGTTCGTCCTTAGTGAAGAATTAAGTGGTACGGCTTGGTTCGGAATCTCGTTATTATTACTCGGAATCGCCTTATTGATCGGTTCGTCTCGCCTAGCAGCGCGCCAAACCGTTTTGACAGAAGAACGACAAACTCGGACTGGAGGCTAAATCATGCAAGAAATCACGCTTGAGAAACTACAATTTCGCGAAGATTATCACATCGGACTCAATCAGTTCTTGATGGATGTCGCAAATGGTAACCGATTGATCTTTCATTTTCGTGGGCATACGGAGGAGACGATGGTCATCGTCGGCGACTACAGCTGCAATTACTTCCGATTGACCTTCGAGGCGGATGCGATTCTGCTTCGTTCACCGGACCTCTATGAACTAAAAGAAGATGTCGAGATCAACCCGATTCCACTTCTGACGCTGACCGATTCAAAGCTACTGACATTCGCACGTGAAATGATGAATCTCGATCCTACAAAAGACTGGGTTCATTACTGGCTTCGTGCGTTCGAGCAGGATTTTCATGTCTTGTCCCCCCGTCCACCGGTTCTGACCGATCTCGGACATAAGCGCAGCGATGCGATCGTCAAGCATTCCTTTGATTCGTTTAGCGTTGAATGACCTGAACCATTTTCATAGGAGCAGATTATGGATGATCAATCGTATACTCCATCATCCAGCACGTATCTTCATTGATTTTTTTAACTTTCTGAAACCCACATTTTTCATAAGCTTTAATTGCTCTAAGATTTGATTCGTCAGGATCTAGAATAATTCGATTTACTTCCTTGCCTCGAGCGATATCTTCAACGAATAATTTTATCATTTTCGTTCCAATACCTTTATTAAAAAGTTCAGGATAACCAATAAACTGGTCAATTCCAATTATGATAAAATTCGCAGGATATCCAAATGCCTCTTTTTGTTCGTCCGTTATCAAATAACGTTGCATGAATCCAATAGGTTCATCCTCTAACTCTACGATGTATGGAGCGACAGGTATCTCTCCATTTACTCTCGGTTCGTATTTATCTATCACTTGTTGCAACGTAAATGGTGCGTTCATATCTCCATAGAACTCTAACACTTCTTTTGTACTTAACCATTGAGACATGATTTCATAATCGGTATGTTGCATCTTTCTGATTGAGACAGAATTGATTTTCATATGTACCTCTCACATTCATTCGTAACCGCCCAACGCCTCACGCCAGACGGTTACTTGGATTATAGATACAAAGATAAGGTTTTTTCAACCGACTGGACGGAATCGACCGGACTGAACCGCTGTACGACACGTCCTTGGCGATCGATTAAAAACTTCGTATAGTTCCATTTGATCTTTGACGACAGCAGACCCGACCGTTCGCGTTTTAGGAATGTATAAAGCGGATGTTCATTTTGTCCATTGACGTCGATCTTCTGAAACATCGGAAACGTCACGCCATAGTTCAGCTGACAGAACTGCATCGTCTCTTCCTGACTCGCGAACTCCTGCTGATTGAATTGATCGCACGGAAAGCCAAGCACCGTGACTCCTTGCTCGTCATATTTATCGTACAATGCCTGTAGTTCGCCAAGTTGTTTGACAAGCCCACATTTGCTTGCCGTGTTGACGATCACGAGGACACGCCCCGCATAGTCACCTAATGAAACAGTCTCGCCCGCTGCGTTTTGTACGGTTGCATCGTATACGGTTTGCATGTTTCCCAGCTCCTTTGCCCCGAGTATAAGACAAAACGCGCACCCTGTCGTTTTCAGGCATGCGCGTAATGCTTTACCAGATCGTCTCTTCTTTGTCGCTCAGTTTGATGACGAACGGTAGGATCAAGACGAACAAGAGACTGACGTATCCGAGCGATAAGTAATGTTGCGAGTCTTTTGAAATGTATTGCTTCACGCCGCAGTTCGGACACGCTTTGCCATGTTTCGCAAATCCGACAGCGAGCACTTCTTTCGTTTTGAACTTATATTGGCAATTCGTACAACGTACCATCTGACCATCTCCTTCTTCCATATCTACTGGTGGATTCAGGAAAAAGTTTCATGAAAATAAAAGTAACCGACATCTTACCTCATCGATTCTTCCCGGTCGCTCAACCGGATTAGAAATGGCAAGAACAGGACGAACAAGAGACTGATATTCCCGAGTGATAGATAAAATTGTGACTTCCGGGACATGTATTGTTTCACGCCACAGTTCGGACACGTCTTGCCTTTCCCATGTATCACAACACTGACAGCGAGCACTTCTTTTGTGCTGAACTTATACTGACAATTCGTACAGCGTGCCATGACATCATCTCCTTTTCTGTTATCTACTTATAGAGTTTGGAAAAGGTTCCGTCGAGTGGATGGGTTGTAAACGCATCTTCAAAAATTCATAGCTTCCACCATTCGTCGCCTGTTGGAACCGTTCGACGGGAAGGAAGCCACTTTTCGTATACAAGCGAATCGCCCGCTCGTTGAATGTCGCGACAGCTAATTCAATTTGTTTAGGTGCATATCGGTCCATGATGAACGCAAGACCGGCTTCTAAAAATTACACTCCATTTCCTCGGCCCGTCAAGTCTGGTCGCATGCCAAGCCCGACGTCAACGACGTCTACGTTTGGTTCAAATACATAATAACCAATCAATTCTTCCCCATCCAACACAGCAAAATAATGTTCCGTCCGCTTTGCTGGATCGAGAAATTCTGCTAAATCTTCTTCGTCGTTCGGCATATCATAAAATGCAAACGCCCCGTCATATTGCCACTCGTAGGCAATCTGTTCCGCCTGTCGTTGCGTCAGCGGTGAAAATGTATAGCTCATCAGGATTCAGCTCCTCTTCGGTTCGTCAACGAGATCGATTCTTTCGGTAGTCTAACAGTAGCGGCAATACATTTAATCCGATCGAGATGAACGTCAGCACCCATAGTGCTCGCTCCATGCCCGGTACGACGTCCTGTAACGCTGCCCAATCCTCCCGCGCCACGAATTCCGCAACGAGTCGGTATTCAGCGCACAAAGTCAGTGCCGTAAAACTCAGTCCGAGCACCATCAGGAAACGATAGTCCTTACCGATCAAATAAAAGATGATATTCAGTGCCGTAAATCCAATCGCCAGTAAACCCAGTATGATCCACATCGTATCGTCTCCTCTCACCTTTCCTTTTTACTATATTTGGAATCCGTTACTCGGTATATCCGCCTAGAGTTGGATTTTCTGTCCGCTCAGCGAAATAACGCTCGAGCAGCCGATGATGGAGTAACGTTTCGACCAAACGGACGGTTTCGAGCGTTGCCGCAAAATCAACCTGTTCAAAATCCGTATGCTCATGCAGATAGCCGACGGACAAGTTGACAGCTGGAATAGCTCGTAGCGCGAATAGTTTCGCATCACTGCTTCCCCCGTACCGTGTCGTTCGCCAATCCGGCATATCACTCAACAGACCGGCTTGCTCAAAACATGCACCAAAAGCCGTCTCACAAAAATCAAACTCGCCATAACAACCTGTAACGATGTCGCGTGTACCACGGCGATCAAAGACGATTGCTGCGTCGACGTCCTCTAAAAAGGACGCGTCCATCGCTTCCGCACCACGACAACCGATTTCTTCTTCGACTGAAAAAGCGAGCTTGATCGTTCCGCGGAAGTCAGTCGCTGGGATGCGTTCCATGAGTTCAAGAATCGCAGCGATGCCCGCTCGATCATCTGCCCCAAGAATCCCGTTTGAGCTCGTTAAGATTGTTCCTTCCTGAAACAGCGTTCGGTACGAATCGATACGTTCGACGGTATCAAGATGTGCCGATAATAAAATGACCGGTCCTTCCCCTTGATGATAGGTCACGAGCAGGTTCCCTTTTTCATCGACAAAAGAATCGTCAGCAAACCGGCGGACTGCCTGTTGTAAGCGACTACGAACCATCTGTTCCCTTCTGCTTTGTCCAGGAATAGCGAGCCATCTTAGCAGACGCTTTCTAAAGCGTTGCAACTCCAGTTCTTGTATCGTCGATGCGTCTTGTTTGATGCGGTATAAGACTTCCGCTAAATCGAGCAATAGCGAACGCTGACCTCTCACTTCAAGTTGAATCCACCGACTTTGTAAGGACACGGTCAACCCTGGAACTGCGTCTGTCGCTAAACGAAGCAAATACCGTTGCTGGTTCGTCAGCAAATCCTGCGTATATACCCGAGCAGCTCGTTTACCGTGACCGTCACAACAGGAACTTGTCAAAATCCCAAGTTCGTTCATCATACGAACGACGCCTCGGACATGCCCGTCAAACAGGTGATAGGGTAACGCCTGTCTTCTTGAATCAAACAATGCTTCCATCCCATGATCGTCAAGTGGTGCATAGCGATGTTTTGCTTCTTCGATCCAATCGAGAATCTCTTCATCCGTCGCTTCTTGTTGACCCGCTCGTTGCACGACATCCTGTACACAAGCTGACCATGTTGGTTCTTTGATGACTTCTCCACTTAAAATGCCATATCGAATCCATTTGGTTTCGTTTTTCATCTCACATCGACTCCTTTAATGTTGATACCTATAGAGTAGCAACACCACTGTGACAGCTTGTCACACGCGTTGGTCCGCCCTATGATGAAAGAAAAGAGATAGAAAGGATGAACGAGATGATAACGAGTTATGCACGAGCGCAAGAACTACACCGCACCATACGGGAAAAGACGGATCGAGATGAAAGAAGACATTTGGAAGACGAACTAACGAATCTGTATGTCCGCCAAGCGGAGTACTCAAAATTTTCGGAGACGCCGGATTATGACGCAGCGCGTCGCGCATTGACTATGGCAATCCGCCTTCGTCCGAAGCATCCACTTGCGAATTATCGTCTCGGCTATATTCATTATGTCAATCGTCAGTATGCGGAAGCGATACGTCACTTCAGCCGAGCGCTCGACGGTACGGTCGACGCTGCTCTGAGCGACATTCAGACGACGCTGACGCATATGTTTGTCGTCAACTGCAGCATCTACCTAGCGCGCGAATCACTTGCTGAACTCGAATACCGAGAACACGAGGAGCATCCGGGCGAAGCGGCACGACTCAACAAATACCGAAACGAATTACTCGTTGAAGATGAGCACCTGTTTGATCGTCTCTATTACCGAAAAATCCAAGATGGAGCGGAGATATTGATCAATGAACGTTCGTTTCAGGAGTATCAAGCTGACAATCAAGAAATCGTCTTACGGAGCAGTTCAGAGGGAACCTTCGTCGAGTGGAGAAATCAAACCATCTTACTGAATCCGAACGGATTTTTGGCACTCTTCGTAATCATGACGGGCACGACGTCGACGTATCCAACGCTAGCCGAGCGATTGACGGAGTTGAGTGGTCAAGCGATTACGTACGATCACGTTCGCCAGTTACTGCGTCGTTTACGAAGTGACCTATTTTTCTTCCAGGACATCGTCCAAACGACATCACTTCCCATGAATGATGGCACACGAATGAATGGCTTTTCTGTCGCTGATGGTGTGAAGGTGACGATCTTATGTCGAGCGGATCATTTGTTAAACTAGAAAGACAAATGGATATCATTTGTAAATGAGTGTTTCGAGGGCTATACTCTTACTTTCGCATCCGCTGCTTAGGAGGAGATTACGAATGGAATCGCTGAAGGAGTCATATGTAAAGCTTGATGGGTATGTCGTCGTCAAAAAAGATGGTGGCCATGTACCACACGAGGAATTTCTCGTCGAATTCACCAGCTGGCTAGAAACGAAAGGTCGTGGCTGGACAGGACTTTCTACTCAAGTCGATCAAGATGGCAACGCCATCGACAACATCAAATAACTACATATCGCAAAAAGACCGGTCAAAGGAATGCTCCTTCGACCGGTCTTTCAATTGCTACTCCAAGAAGTTGATTCGTACTCCGATGATTTGTTTATCTCGATTTTTCTTTACTTTCAGATGATAGATGCCGTCTCCATATCCAGACTCGGTCATGATACCCGCTTGAAACAAATGGACGTCCTGTTGACCGAAAAAGAGTTCCTCGGCTAGTTCCTCCTCACGAAACGCAACATCATCACCAATCAGTACAAATCCCGAATCAATCGCAATCTCATGCGAGCGCGTCCACCTGCCCGTCGGCTGATCGACACCTTCGTATACTGAAAGCAAACGAACCGTTCCATCTGAATCATATGTGATGGAAGCCGTCCATGCGCCAGACTTCACTTGCTCCAAGACAATCGATGCTACATCTTTTTCATTCGAATCCGTCACGAGCAGTCGATGACTACTAACACTAAAAGTACCAAGGGTAATCTTTTTATTAGCCCGGTCACGTAACATTTCGGATTCTACCCATTCGTTGAGTGAAGAGGCACAGTATTTTTCAAGTCCCTTTTTAGGATGCCACGTGAAGACGAGCTCTTGTAAAAAACGACGTCGAATCCGGTAGCACAACCGTCTCCCATCTAAATGTTCACCAAAGCAAATCATATCCTCCGGTAAACCATCTGGACGATTTATGTGATGGTAGATAATATCTTCAACAGAATAACTAGATTCAGTAGGTATCGAATAGAGTTGCCAGTCATGAAAGGCTGCACCATTTGACTCCTGCATGAGCGAAATGTAATCCGTAGGGAATTTTACACCGAGGATTTTTTCTGCACGTTTTAGATCGATTAGTGATACACCCAAGCGTTTAGACGATGGATTGATCTGTTTGATGGCTCGTTTCATGCAGCACCTCCGATAGCTGAAGAGTGAATTTACTCTTCATTACTCAAGTTCATATAGTTCATCATTGACTTGATACGTGATGATTTCTTCCGGCATACTCCGAATGACGTTTTCTAACGAATTCACCGATCGATCGCTTGAACATATGAAAAAACCACATCCGTCATGACCAGGCTTGATAAGCACCGATGGAGGAGTTCGATCAAATGAAGCAATCGGTAGATATTGCTGGAAACCCCAATGTTGCCTTTCCTCAAACGTAAATTTTAAATTATCGTAATTCGAAATCACATAGAAAACATTCTCTTCTGCTAACCAGTACGTCTCGCGAATGACGCGAATGAGTGCCTCCTTGTTCTTTAATTCAACTGTAAAATAAACAAGCGGATCTAAATGATATTTGCGACTTGGATAAACCGTTTGAATGGTATAGTCAATATCCTGTTGCTGAAAGAACTGCTGATGTCGTTCTCTTAATACATATTCATCTGAAAAATACAGATACAACGGAAAATCGTTTCGATGCTCTAAAAACTCAAACAAAATTTTCTTCGATGGTGAAACAGATTCGTCTCCTTCTGACGGGCTAATTAAATATGCCGTTTTAATTGATTCGTCCATATCTAAAAAATGACCGAGCATACGCCCTAAGTCACCCGTCACTGCATACTCTTCGATCCAGATTCTTGTCACGCTTATCTCCTTTAGTATGTAGAGGTACCTCATTAATATTTATCTTTTGACTACTGTTCATATCATCCTACTCAAAAATATTATCTGTGCTAATCAAAGATACCTTCAAAACTTATACTTTTTAATTATGTCATTTCAAAGGTATTTTTTATATTGTCCTAATTTAATCTAGAGAGATTCTTAATAACTATATAATGACTGTGCAACACCAATCATGCATATACTAAATGTAACTTTTACCTGTGTCCTTTCACGACAGAAACTATAACACTTGGAAATTAATGCATTAACTGCATTTCAATATTCATATACGTTAGGTATATGATTGTTCGATGCGAAGATAGTTATCCCATCGCCTAAATCCATATCGTATAATAAACCATTTTGAGTTAGAATTAATATGGAAATTAAAAACATAAATGACAATATAGGTATCAAAAGAACTGATAAAGGAGGGTCTACATTGGAAGAAAGAAGGCGTTCGAATCGGAAGCCATCTGGAATGGGCGGAAAAGGTAAGCTGTTCGCTATATTCGGTGTACTCATCATCGGCATGTTTGGCAGTATCTACAGCGCGCAGAATGACAAACCGACGGAAGTGAAGAAAGAAGTAAAGGCAGAAGACAAGAAAGAGAACAAGAAGCCGGAATTCACGGCAGATCTCGAACACGCAACGCCGGAGACGATCAGTAATGAATTAAAGAAGTATAGCGAAGACATCAAAGGCGCTAAAGTCAGAAACAAAACATTAATTGTGACTTACAAAGATTCAGGATTCTGGAGTGAGAACACACTTTTGGATTCGTACGCTCTCGACTCTATTCGATTGACGAAACAACTATATAAAAACAAAAGCTTTGATCTATTTGCATTCGAGCGTCCTACCGTCATGACCGATGATAACGGAAATGAAAAAATGGAGACCGTGCTTAAATCTTATTACACCCGCGATAAACTCAATCAAATGAATCTCGATAACTTTTCAGACATGGTGTTAATGGACACGGAACGCTACTTTCAAAAAGCGAGCGGCTACTGGATTCACCTCGGACTGTTTAACAGTCTAAAAAAAGACATGATTAAAAAGTTGAATTCTCCAATCAACTTCAAAAACATGGATGGCACTCGATATGACATGAACATCGACGCGACGAATGACGTAGTGGAGCAGCCGGATTCTGTGGAAGACAAAGAACCTATTGTGGCGGAACCAGTCACTAAAGAATCAACAACGGAAGATGCTAAGGCAGAAGATGAAGTAGCTGAATCGTCGTACGATACCGGTACATTGTTATCAGCTATTTTTAATATCTCTCCAGGATTCGATCAAATGATGTTCAAGATTGATGATTTGAATGCATCTATCGGAACAGACAAAGGAAAAGTAGTCGCACCTTTGTCCTCTAGCCTGTTCGAATTAAAGTCGATGATCGATGCGACTGGGAAAGAAATCATGACGATGCAGCAAACGGCTTCCCCTCCAGAACTCAAAAATACTACTCAACAACTAGTTACTAATCAAACGGAATTGAATTACCTTTATTCAGAACTTCAACAGCAATTTTATAGCATCGATAAACATGATTACCCCGATGCTGAGAAACTAGCAAGTGATATTAGAAATACGCTCGCTAACATGAAACGACTAACTCAACCGAACATCGAAGCATACTCTAAATATTTTATGAGTCATGCAGATGAAGAAGGTTCGTGAACATAGCACACGGAAGGCACTCTAGTGCCTTTTCTTATTTACATGAACAGAACGTATGTACGTAAGAGATGAAAGTTTAATTATAAAAATCTACAAATATCGAACTAGCGTCGAAAGGCTGGCTCAATCCCAAAGATCATTAAAGAAATACTCAGTCATGCTACTGATAAAACGACGATGAATATGTATACGCATGTAATTCACACGTTACATGAATTACCGACAATAAACTCGTGACATTAATAGACAACAAAAAAAACCGCTCAACCGAGCGGCTCATGACATTTTGACGAAAAAAATAAAAAAAGTGGGAAGTGAGTGGGAACTGACTCCCACTCACCCCTCACAAATCGCTTAAGCCTGCGGACGTTTCCGACGCAAACCATAATATTGATAGAACTGAACTTCGATGTTCCCGTTGTACAGCTTTCGGCGCTTCGTCGCTGGGCGACCGTACGCTTTTTCGAACTCAACATACGACGTGATCATATAGACGCTGTAGTATGGGAATTCTTTATACGCCGTACCAATCTTGCGGTACAACTGATGGACTTCACGTGCGTCCTCCAAACGTTCGCCATACGGTGGGTTTCCGATGATGACACCGAAGTCTTCCTTCGGTTTGAAGTCTGCTGCGTCGCGTTGCATGACGTTGATCGCATCACGGACGTCTGCGAGTTCTGCGTTTGTTTTCGCGAGCTTGACCATCTCTGGATCGACATCGCTTGCGTAGATCTTCAGTGGTTTGTCCCACTCCGCTTTGTCGTTCGCTTCCTTGATCGCATCGAACCACGCCTTCTTCGGAATGCATTTCCATTCCTGCGAGACGAACTCACGGTTGATCCCCGGTGCGATGTTACGCCCGATCATCGCCGCTTCGATTGCAAGCGTACCTGAACCGGTGAAGACGTCGTAGAGCGGCATGTCCGGCTTCCAGTTCGTCAGCATCAACATCGCTGCTGCCATCGTTTCTTTGAGCGGGGCTGCTGAGTGGAATTCACGGTAGCCGCGTTTGTGTAACGCGTCGCCAGACGTATCGATCGTTAATGTTGCGATGTCTTTTAACAAGGCGACTTCAATCGGATAGCTTGCACCTGTCTTCGGCAACCATTCCGTTCCTTTGTTGTACTGTTCTTGCATATGCGAGACGATCGCTTTCTCGGTGATCTTCTGACAGTCACGGATCGAGAACAGCTTCGACTTGACCGAACGACCGTTGACGATGAAGTTCGCATCCCACGGCATCAATTCGTGCCACGGTAGTGCCTTGACTTGATCGAACAATTTTTCGAATGTCGTCGCGCGGAACTCGGCAACGACGAGTTTGATCCGGTCCGCTGTCCGGAGCCACATGTTTAAACGAGGAATGTCCTCCATCTCACAATCGATGTAGACCTTTCCGTCCTCGACCGTACATTCGTATCCTAACGCACGGACTTCTTTTGCGACGAGCGCTTCGATTCCCATCGCTGCTGTCGCGATGACTAAGCGTTTTGCCATATCGCGTTCACTCCTTTATCGTTTCTTCCACTGGATCGTTTCATTGCAATAAAAAAAGAGCCCAGGGTGGACCTGGACTCTCGTTCAACTTAAAAATAACAGCCTATGTGGTCCTGTAAGCCATGTTCTGTTCCTTAGTGTTCCAAACGGTTTGACCCTCACACGCAGGCGACAATCATCTATCTCCGTATTTGCATACGCTCTCCTTCGCGTTCAATTCCGCTCCGGAAATTCCCCTACCAAATTTGGGTTTCTCGCTCGTGGGGTTTACCTCGTTCCACCTTCATGGTTTCCCATGAAGCTCCGTCACTGTGGCACCTTCAAGAAGTTTCGGCCCTATCCGAAGACTTAGGCGTTCCTTCTGCCGTCAGCTTGACGCTGCCTACACTTATCTTTTTGTGTAGCACGATCACTACAGCCATCGCAGGCTGTGCGAGCATGGACTTTCCTCAAAGCACCGAAATGCCCCGCGATTGTCCGAACCAACATAGTCACTGCTTATGAGTGTAGCGTAGATGCCGCTTTCCTGCAAGAGGCAATTCTCGTTTTATAAACGAAAAAGTTGCGTCCCTGCCTCATTTCACGGTATAGTACAAGAGTTCAGAAGGGGGCATGCAGTATGAAAAAACGACGCTCTGGTACGAACCGGCGAACGGTTCGCAAGTTGACATTCTTGATCGAAATCGATGAGATCAAGGCACTTCATCTGCGAAACGGCATCTTCGCCTTCTATCGTCAAGGAGAGCTCATCCACGCGTTCGAGCCGTTCAACGTCAAGGCGCCCGATGCACTCTCAAAACGTAGCTATCATTTCGATCAACACGATATCTTGCTTATGAATGAACGTTTCCCTGAGCAAATCCCGTTGTATGATGAAGCAATGACGTTACGCTCTTGGGCCGACCAGGTCGCTTATGGTTTATACCAATTGATCGATTCCAGTCGCCTGTCATTCGTCCATGAGGATGACACAGGATACAAGATGGAAGCGATGATCACGTGGACTGGAGAGGCATTGACACCTCCGACGCCCGTCTATAAAAAAGGAAAAGACCCGAAGTAATCTCCGGGTCTTGTACAGCGTTTCTCACTAAGTGGGAGGCGCTTTTTTTATTTGACGGTCAGCAAGCGTTCGACGGTCCGCGTATGGCGTCCGCCTGTCGTCGTAAAGACGAGCTTGTAAGACCCCTTGTCTTTCAACTTATACGTAAACTTATGGGTTCCATTTCTTAAATTCGATTGCGTGAACGTTTTGACGACCTTCCCGTCCTTATAGAGACGTGTCGTCGTCTTCGCACTCGCGTACTCATCGAAATAGAATGAAAACAGTTGATTCTGCTTGACCGTTGACGGCAACGAGATCTTTGAGATCGGTGCCGGTAACGTCGCCAAGATTCCGGCGTTCAAGCGACCCGTCCCGTAATGCGACTTCGTATCGCCTGATTTTTTCGTCGCTGCCGCATATAACTTACTGCGCATCGTCGTATTCGAGACGAACGGATTCTTCGATTTCGCGAGTGCCAGTACACCGCTGACGACTGGTGTCGCCATCGACGTTCCGTCCAAGTAGCCGTATTTATTCCCGACGATCGTCGAGTAAACCCCTTCACCCGGCGCCATGATGTTGAGTCCTTTGCCGTAGTTCGAGAACGTCGAGGCACGCCCAAGCGTCCCGACTGATCCGACGGCAACGACTTGACTCATCGAGCCTGGGAAAAGAACTTTCCCCTTCCCGTCGTTTCCGGCTGCACCGACGACGAGGATGTTTTTCGCTTCTGCTTTTTTGATCGCGGACTCCATATACGGATCGTATTCATATTGCCCGAGCGACAGATTGATGACATCTGCCCCCTGCTCGATGGCATACAAAATACCGTCGCCGATATCGATCGACCCGGCATATTCTCCGTCAAAGACGTCCGCCCCAATCAGTTTGACACCAGAAGCAACACCGACGATCCCTTGACCGTCTTCACGCGCCCCGACGATCCCCGCGACATGTGTCCCGTGATCATCTGGTTTGCGAATCCCGGAAATCGTCGTCGTTTTATAGATGACATCCTTGAACTCGCGGTGTTTCGTATCGATCGCGTCATCGATGATCGCAACGCGAACGTCCGATTTCCCACGGCTGTACTTCCAATAAGCCGGAATCCGTGACTGATCGAGGTACGTTTGCTGGAACTGGGCAGAATCCGTTGCTTTTTTGACATCCGTGATCGGAATCAAGTCGGCGTCGATATCCTTTTCTTCGAGGTGCGCAAGGGGCTCGACGAGTGAGAATCCTTTTTGTTTCAAGGCACGAATTTCGGTCAGACCTTGATTCGCCAACCATTCTTGTTTTTGTTGTTCTGTAAATGTTGGGTCGTATTGTACGTATTGAGACTGCGCGAAAGCAGACGTTGGCATGGCGACGATTGTCGCTAGCGTGAGTAGTGCAAGTTGCTTTTTCATGGGAACCCTGCCCTTCTCTGTTTACGCGCCGACCGAAGAATCGTTTGGACTAAAGCGGAACCGTACCGTCCGGTTCTTCGCTGACTTCAAAAGGAATGATCTTTCCGATCGTCACGTAAGCATAATAGCGTGCAAGGACCGCACGCCAACGCGTTGCATCGATACCCGTCAAATCTTCACCTAACGGGGAACCGTCGAACGTCTCGAACTGTTGGCAAAAGAACGCTTCTTCTTCTTCATGCCACGTTACTTCTTCGCCGATGAACCCGGTCGAAAAGCGGACGAAGTCCGCAATCGAGGGTCCGATCACTTCTGCCGGCAAGCGTTCGCTCATCCGTCCGACCAGTTCATACCGGTCACGTTGTGCTTGTTCCGCTTCTTCAATCGAATGACACAGCAGCACTTCACGATTTATTTCTACTAACACGACATAGTCACCACTCGGTAAATTGACGTGAATCATCCCTACACCCCTTGGATTGGATTCGTGCGGCTTCTAGGTGTCATTTTTTCTTCGATAATTTATAATGTCCATTTTCGATCAAATGTTAATTCAATCGGCTCGTTATCTTTCGACTTTAACATAACGACCCGTGTCGTTTCAATTTGATCGACGAGATCCGCTTGACGAAGAGACTGAATTTCCTTCGATGAACCAGCTTCAATCCGTTCTCTGTACGGGGCAAGCAACTCTTGTTGATTGCTTGCGAGTGCGTACCAGGCAAGACGAGCGAACGGTTCATCCTTTGCTGTCTCGAGCGCATAGCTCTCGAAGATATCTGGAAGATAACTGCTAAATTGATCGAGCGCGTCAATCCGTTCTGCGACATCTAAAATCGTCAACCAGCTCGGGAGTGACAGTAAGGATTCACTTGACCACCAGTCGAGTAAATCAACATGTTCTTTAAGTAATTGCTGCGCTTCTGGTCGATCGATCATATGTTGTAGGGTCTGGATGAGTTCGTTCCAGGCAAGTGACCAGTATTCCTCTGACGGATTAGCTGAGAGGAAGAATTGACGATACACCGTCAGTAGTTCCGAAACGTCCGTTAATGGTTCGACTTCCAATCGTTGATTAAAACGACTAACTGCTTTTGTAAAATAACTTGGTTCAAGCGTCAATGCCATATAGAGTAATTTCGGTGCATTTTTAATTTCGCCTTGATCGACCGTCTCAAATAATTCTTGGATCCATTCTGGTTGTGGTTGTGTCATAATCCTTTTCCTCCGTTTAGTAAATTTGTTTACTATACCCGAAAAAAGATTAGTTGAATCATGCCCGACCTAAATTCCTCCGATTCGTTGGGCGGTTTCCTCCGAACATAAGACGATCAGCGTACCATTTTTCGGAATCGTTTCGTCGAGACGTTGGTTCAAATCAAGCCGCTTCCCGTCAGATAGAATCGTCACCCCTTCTTCCAGCAAAGCATGAAACGCATCGCGGTATGTCGCCCATTCCGGTCGTGTCGGAATCGAGAACATTCCCTCACCATCCTTCGTCAATAAGTTCGTCACGACTTTCGTTACGCCAGGATGATGGGACGCGAGGATCGCCATCCGGGCAATCGTCTCGTCACCGAGCAATACCTCATCGACCTTGACCTGTTCAAAGCTATCGAGGTGTTCTTCGAGCATCATCTCGACGATCGTGTAGATGTTCGGATTCGCCCGTTCGATGCTTGAAGCGATCAACAGTGTTCGTCCATCAGCATGGACCGGTGGAATCGAATGGTCAGCGAGGACGATCGCACGGACCGCCTTTTTGATGTGTGCTCGTTCGAGCGTCGACGTCAGCGCCGGATCACCACAGACGTAATGGAACCGGGGGTGACTGAATGGCTCCCGCTCTAGGTCGTCGACGAGGACGACATCCGTATGTTCGAGCAATGACTCAATGACGTGCTTCGAACGCCGACTGTAACCGAAGACGACCGTATGCCCTGTTTCCTTCACTTGTAACAACCCTCTTTCCTTTTGATTACGAATCAACTGGACACCGTCGACCAGTTTTGAAATCAATCCACCGACGATTCCGATCCCGAAGATGAAAACGAAAATCGTCAGAATCCGACCGGTATCCGAGTTCGGGAAGAAGTCACCGTATCCGACCGTGACGACGGTCGTCATCGTCCAGTAGACGGCGCGGAAGTAGGACCCGAACGTCTCCGGCTCAAGCGCATACATGATGCCCGCGACACCGAAGACGAAAATTAAGGACGCATACCCGAGCGTCCGCATCCGTAGAAACGAGACTTTTCGTAAAAAACGTAACCAGACCATGTTTTTTTCATTCCTTTCGAACAATCCGGTCTCTTCCCCTGTCAATAAGGGCGAAGGAGGTGATACACATGACACAAGCAGAAGAGATCAAGACGAGTCTCGTCATCGTCTTCGAGCGTAAGGACAAGGTGACAGCGAACGGTGATGCCGTCGTCGCTCGCCGCCGCTACAACGGCTTACGTTCGAATCTTCCAGCAGACGTCGTCGCTTCGATCGGGCAATCGATCGGTAGCTTACTCGACGGACGCTACGCGCTGACGGAAATCAGCCGTGACTACGCTTTACTGAAGGCATAACCCATCCTCTACATTTCATGAAAGGAGTGACCATTGATGGAACATACGATCGTCCTGACTTTCGATACGGTGACGAAAAAACCGTATCGCTTGCGCATCGCTGGTGCGAAGGAGAATGCGACCGTGGCGGAGATCAAAGCAATCGGTGACTTGTTCGTCGCCCATGACCCGTTCATGAACGGTGTCACACGTCTCGCGTCCGCCGAATTGCAAAACAGTTCGGAATCGGCATTCGTCTTGTAAGCTTTTTCAGTCCATCGTCACGGGATTACGTGACGATGGCTTTTTTTTGGTATACTAGAAACATCAACCAGCTGAAAGGAAGTCAATTTATGGCCAAACGCCCACTCACTCCTCGCGAATGCGAACTCGTCGTCTGTAGTCTCTACGTAATGGAACTCATCCCGTTCGAAGGCATCATGGAACGTCTCGAATCCATTACGCTCCGAGACATCATCGGTCCCGTCGCACGTGGTGAATCGACGCGGGAGCAAGCTGCTGACGCGCTTGACCAGTACATCAAGGTGCGACGTCGCCGGTTCCGCAACGTCCCACCGGAACATCTGTGGTCGCTTGACGACCGGATTGAACAAGAAGCACTGCGGATGATCCGCAAGCGTTCGCCGCTCTCGGCAGGAGAAAAGCTCCAGCCGAAAGCCATTCCTCATGAAATGGGTGATACGGTCGAGATGAAAGTGACCGAAATCCAGGATCGCAACAACAAAGTGACCTTGATCGGGAAAGTCGGAAACGTCACGGCGAAGCTCCCGGTCGCGAATCGTCAAGCTTATAAGGGCAATAAGACGATCTCCGCCTGGATCACGGGTGTCGAGAAAAAACCTGCCTTACTTCATCTATCGACATCCGACTACGGCAAACATCAGCCGTCGGAAGACGTCAAGGCAGCGTATGCGACTGCCGTCGCCGCGTTACGTCGCTATTTCGAGACGAACGAGCTCCCGACGACCGAAGAAGTGGATCTCGCAAAATCACTGTTCCAACGGATGATCCGTCGCGATCAGAACGATTGGTTCACGGTATACGTCGCGATGGGTCGCCCGCAACTCGATCACGTCCGGCGCTGGGTCAAGGTCATCCAGATGCTCGCCCGCTCCCTACGTGGAGATGAGGAAGCAACACAACAACTCGCTTCGCAGGAAGATCGTTTCTTCAAGGATGCCTTGTTACGTGCCTGTAAAGCGGCAGAGAAAAACTTCACGTCTTGATGCTTTCGCCTCACGACGTATCGATTCCTAGTCAAAACGAAAAAAAAGAACGCTCTGACTGGATAAGTTTTTCCAGGTCAGAGCGTTTTTGGTTAAGCAGACTGACGCGAGACCAGTTTGTAACAACCCCAGCCGAACAAGAGAATTGTCCCGATGCTACTCGCGATGACGACTACTGGTAAAATAATCGGTTGCCCAAACACCGGTACAGCGAGGTAATCCCTAAACAATACGAACACCATCAATGACTGCCCTTGTGTCAGGAGAAGAAGTGAGCGAATCGTTTCGCTCGCCATGATGCCTCCAAAGAACTTTTCAAGTATGAACGGACCAATCAAGCAGATCGATGCTAGTATCAGAACAGCAAGGACATGCCGGATGAGTAACGAGAAAAACGTGAACGTCATGACTAACGAGATGCCGACCAACCACTGCATCAAAATAGCGAGCAGATACAGTTGCCCGAATGTCAACGGATATGGAGAATCATGATAGTTAAACTGAATCGGTAACTCCCAGCCGCTCGACTGACGGAAAAATAAGAGCCACTGCACGATATTGTAAACGAGGATGATGCCAGTGACGAGCAGGATCGAGAGTGCTAATTTTGCCGTCAGGACGTCTTTGCGACCATGCTTTGAGCTATAGAGCAGTTGCAACATCCCGGTCTGCGCTTCGCGCGAAAAACTCGTCGCGGTCACTAACGTCAAGACGATCGCCAGCAACGCAAAACCTCCGACACCGAGAAACACGATGAATTGATCAAGCGTCCGGTAGTTGCCAACGTGTTGATAATCGATTTTCGCAAGCAACGACGCTTCTTGTTCGAGTTTTCGTTTTTTGATGTCAGATGTCGCTAAGCGCGCTTCTTGACGCAATTCGTCGACACGTTGCGATTGCGACTGATGCCGGCCGTCTGCCTTCAGAATCTGCAAATAAATGTCGTGTTCACGCTGTTCTGCTTTCGTGATTCCATTCTTCGTTACACGCTTTTCTCCTTCTGTTGCCAGTTGCACGAAGTCCCTCGTCAATTTCCCTTCGAACGGTGCATTCGTCCGTTCCGTTCCAGGCAAGCCCATCCGACTAAACGAAAAAATCAGACCGACGATAAACACAAGGCACAGGAGAACCCACACCATCTTTTGTTGCTTTACCTTTTGCCATTCCACCTTCAATAAGTCGCAGCTCATGTCAGCTCCCTCCTTTTGACAGATCGCATCATGAATACGTAAAGGGTGACGATCAGTACAATCCAAACGAGCATCACAAAAATCGGTAAGACGAACGGTATATCTGTCTGGAACAGTTCACGCGTCAGCACGCCGCGGCTTGGGAAAAAGAAGATCAACACTTGCACGAACTCCGGGAAGAAAACGTCCGGAATGACGTAACCATATGTCAATGGTAAACCGATCAAAATCGTCACGTAAACGAAGGCGTGACTGTACTGTTTCGCGAATAACGAGGCACATAAAATAGCTGTCGCTAGCGTCACAAAGGCAAGTTCCTGATAAATGAACGTACACAGTACATATCCACCAATCGATAACGGATACGGTGCTGTAGCAAGTCTGTCCATCGCTTGCATCGGTGCCGACCAATCGATCGGTCCGAGTTGATAACGGACGACTAAAATCGTCGCAAGATACGTTAATACATGGATGATCGTCACGTACATAACGGCAGCCATCCATTTCGCACGTAATAAGAGATGTCGTCCATTCCGCGACGTCAACTGGTACTGTTCGACTCCGGTCATGCGTTCACGTGTATAACTGATTGTCACGAGCAGGAGTCCGATCAACGGGAACAGGAGTCCGGATTGATTGACGAACGTCGCTACGATTTCCGCCGGATCGTGATAGCGAATCGATGCGACGTTGATACGATTGACGAGCTTTTGCTCGAACGTATCGCTTTTTAAAACGTCGAGGCGTTGCTGCCGCTGAATTTGCGCTTCTTCCATATGTAAGATTTGAGCATAGATTTCATTCTTGTAAAATATTTCGTCTTCTCCCATTCGTGTATCTGGATCATTGATGATATTGCTATCTGTCTCAATCATCTTAAAGACGTCTTTCGTCGCTGGTCCTTCGAACGAAGGATAGCGGGACTTGACGACATGATCAATCGGTTCCACTAATGTCGGTAAGAAAAAGATTCCCATACCGATCAACAGCAACCAGACGATTAGCGATTTGTATAATTTATATGATTCGAATCGTAACATCGACATCACGCGCCACGCATCCGTTCATCTAAGTGATAAAGGTATAAATCTTCTAGTTGCGGCTCTTCCTGAACCGCATCTGGATGCGGTCGATCGGATGAGATGATCCGGACGCGGTTTTTACCAGACCGTGTTTGGTGAATCGCACCCATTTGGTACGTCTCCTGCAAGACGAGTAATGTCTCGTCCGATACATCGACGGACCAGATCGAGGTCGCGATCTCATCGAGCAAGGTATAGGGATTGGCTTGGCGGATGATCTTCCCTTGCTGCATCAGGATGATTTCCTTTGCGATCGACCCAACGTCCGAGACGATATGTGTCGACAGTAAGACGATTCGTTTTCGCGCAATCGTCGCGATGACGTTTCGAAAATGAATTCGTTCTTTTGGATCAAGCCCTGCCGTCGGTTCATCGATGATCAAAAAGTCCGGGTCGTTCAACAGTAGTTGCGCGATTCCGATCCGTCGTTTCATTCCACCTGAGAAGCGGCGAAGTTTCTGATTTTTTTGTTCTAGCAAATTCACATCGATCAAGGCTTGCTCAACGCGAGAGGTGATGACGGATTTAGGAACGCCCTTGACCGTTGCCAAGTACGTTAAAAACTGTGTTGCCGTGAAATCACCGTAAAGCGGTGTCTCTTGCGGCAAATACCCGATTCGTTCGCGGTACGTCTCTTCTAGCGGTGAGACGACGTGACCATCGACTCGAATCCCCCCTTGCGATGGATGTAACAGTCCAGCAAGAATCTTCATCAACGTCGTCTTCCCTGCTCCATTTTCACCAAACAAGGCATACACTCCGGCTTCCAGCGTCAACGTGATATCCTGCAACGCTTGTTTTCGATTCGGATAGATTTTTGATAACTGTTCGATTTCTAGTTTCATATCATTTTATCCTTTCAAAAAGACGTCATCCGGTTTCGGTATGACGTCTCCGTTTCATTGAACTGCAAAATCGTAGATACTCGTTCCTTTTTTCTGATTCGCATCCTTGATTTCCCCTTGGTACATCAGTTGTTCATTTTTTAAATCGATCACGGATACTTGGAATCCTTCGTTCGTCTCGGATGAGAGATAGAGCTTCATTTCGTCCGTCGAATCCAACCAATCAATCTTTTTCAAAACAAGCGGACTGCTTACACTATGCTCGGATACTCGTTTCGTTTCCAAGTCGAACATCGACCATTCGATTCGTTTCGTCTCCCCTTCCGGCAGACGGAATCCGATTAAATAACGACCGTTCGCATAGGGTGTAAACCCGATTTGTTGCTGATTTAACTCCTTGATGGACCGAACGACCTTCCCGTCATCGAGAAAATAAGATAGTTTTGTGTTCTCTTCATCGCTGTCAGACGGTTGTTCCGTGTAGACGACTTCATTTTGGTGAATCGCTAAAAATTGACGAGCGTTTTTAGGCGCTACTGGTTTTTGAAGAATGATTTCTTCGACCCGATCGCCTGCTAAATCAAGCACAAGGAGTTTCGTTTCCATGGGCTGATCGACACGATCAAGTTGGATGTAGACCTTCATCGCCTGCTTATCAACGACACTGGCTTGTAAGTCCATCCCCGTCTCAAGTTTCGTATCGTACTGAAATGTTTTCTCGAACATTTCCTCGGTCTTGAACGTAAACATCTTAAATCGTAATTTATTGTGTTTGATCTGAATCGCATACTCTGATTGTCCATCTCCACTCACATTCGTTTCCATTTGTGTCGTGAATTCGTAATATTTGTCTGGCAAATCCGCCATGCTATCTTCACGAAATAGTTGTCCGACGTAAGAGTTTGACTGTTTTTCGATGTCTCCATTTGCATTGGCATCATAAATCGTCGAACGCATTCCTTTAGTCTGTAAACGTAAATTAAAATTTTCTACTTGCGAAGATTTCCCACTGATGGTCTCGAGGGAAAAGTCTGCGCTTTTGATTGACAGTGTATAGCCGATGTAGCTTCCGATTGTTATGAAAATGATCAATCCATAGATCAGGAGTTGTCGATATCGCTTCATGAAGTCTCCTCCTTAAACGGATAGTCTCGTCTGGACTAGCCGCAGATTTTTGTATGACACGTATAACGTTAATAGTACGACGTATCCGAAATAAAATTGCATATGCAGTTGACTCAGGTTGCTTGAAATAGCTGACAATGCTAAGCCTAAAATGATATAACCACCAATCAGCGCAATCCCGTGTAATCCGACGATCAAGAACGCTTTTCCTCTTCGAAACGACCGCTCAAGTAATACTGTCATGAAGACGAACGAGATGACGATGAATGTCATTAGTAAAATGAATAAAATGTCAGTTGGGTACATCGTATAGAACAACTTCATGTAGAAGGAGTATTCGTTGATGCTGGCTGTGACCTGTTGAGCATCTGGCAATAGCCATAAGTAAAGATTGCGACTAAGTAACAACAACACCCACTGAATTCCGATCAAACTCGTAACGACAAGTAAAAGTGCCGTCATTTTCGATGCAACAATCGCCCGACGTGATCCCGGTAACAATAGTAGTCGGTAGATGTATTTCGTCTCGCCCACCCAGTCGCGATACCAAATCCAGAACGCGAACAAGAGAATCATCCCCATCGTTAAAACAATGATTGAATCGTAAAAATCCGTTGCCTGTGCGAAGGTCAACGCACCACCTGCTTGTGCAATTGCGTCCATTTCTGAAATCTGATCGATCCGCATCGTTTTCTCGATCGTGCTTTGATAATCGTAAATCTGATAGAGCAGTGACGCGATTTCCGCGACGATCAATCCTGAAATCAACAACATCAGTAGTTTCGTACTTCGTTTCAGTTCTTCATTTGTTAATAACAACCAGCGTTTCATCCTTGATATACCTCCCGCATCCGGTCCTGGACCGATTGATGATGACGGCCGCGCAGCTCATCCGTCTCTTTGACTTCGACGATCTTCCCGTCCCGTAAGAACAACACTCGGTCAATCACCTGCTCGACCTCGGCAATTTCGTGAGTCGTCATCAGGATGCTCCGTCCTTCCATGAACTCACTTGAGAAAATCCAGGCAATCTGTTCCTTCATGAAGAGATCGATTCCTGCGAGCGGTTCGTCGAGTAATATGTACGGTCGATCGAGGGCGAATCCTAAGACGAGATTGAACTTCGCCTTGTTCCCTTTTGACAAGTTCGCCATTTTATCCGTCGTAAACAGCTGGAACGTCTGCAGCAACCGTTCCGCTGTCTCTTGATTCCAATCCAGATAATGATCCGCCATATACACGAGCGCTTGTCCGATCGTCATGTAGCTCGGCATCGTCTGGAGATCAGGCACGAACGCGATCTGGTCGCGCGATGTTTTGCCGTCGACCGTCACCGTCCCGGCATCTACCGGAATCAGACCGAGAATTGCTTTTAAAATCGTCGACTTCCCTTCCCCGTTCAAGCCAATCAGACATGTCACTTCGTTTAGACCGACAGAGAACGTCACGTCACGTAAGACCTGTTTTTTTCGTCCGTATCGCTTTTGTAACCCCTTCACTTCAAGCACTAGAATTCCCCTCCTTCATTATCACCATTGTATTAAGACAATAGTACATCTGTTAACTGTATGGTACATGCCATACAGTCTAGCGTCAACCTGTTTTTTCCTGCTATCATCCAGAAAATGAAAAGGAGCCGGACAAAAATGTCCGACTCCGCGAGTATTTCGACTTCGTTTCTACTTTTTATGACCGGAAGAAAGGAGAGCGATTTGTTCACTCGAAATCACTTCCCAGGAAAACGATTCGAGATGAACAAAAAAAGAGAGGACGCCCTAATGGACGGTCCCTCTGAACACGTGACTGGTGTTTCAATAAATATCAATCGTTGACTCCAGTGCCCGGCATGTCCGACGCACGGTCGGTAAGAAGTCGGTCCGTTTTGCGACACCGCCTTCAATCTGGACATGCTGAATGCCTTTCGTCCGCTGCATCGCTGTTAAGACGGTGACCAGCTCGATGAACCAATTCGAGATCAGTTCGACGACCTGTTCGTCAAAAGCGGCAGCGCCATACACATCATACCCGTTCTCGCAGAGATGGTTCGGGAAGCGGGCTTTGAACCGATGAATCAAAGTGTCCGTCGTCGGAATCAAAAATTCGTCATAGACGACACGTTGTTCGGCATCAAGCGTTTGTTCTGTCACACCATCCATCATTAAATGTGGCTGATTGCCGATATTCAATGTCCAACTCGTCTTCTTTCGCTCGCCAGTGGAAGTGATCGTTCGCATGGTTTCATCCATCTCCTTTTGATGTGTAAGCGTTTACCTTCTCATTCTACCTGTCATTTGACTAGTTCTGCAACCGTCAACTTGACCAATTTAAACGATGACTTCGCTTGACATTCAGTCTACCAAATTCAACGCTTTTTGACGATGTCAGGAATTAACATCGTCCTTGTAAACGTAGACGGCAACGAGATCGATCAAGACATGGATGATGATCAGCGGCCAGAGTGTCTCGAGCGCTAGATACAAGTAGCCGAATCCCGCTCCGATCAGTCCTGTCACGAGAATCGCGAACCACCCTTGATAACGATGGGCAATCCCGAACAGGATGGCACCGATCCAGACGAAGCTGACTTCAGAGAACGGTAAAAATAATCCAAGCGTATGGAAGAGAAACCCGCGATAGATCAACTCTTCCGTCACCCCTGCCATCAGCGCGACCATTTGGAACCCGGTTCGCTCCTCTTTTGTTCGCGGCAGAATCAGTCGTTCCGCCTCACTTTGATAGAGCGGCAACAAACGTTTCCGAAACGCTGGAACGGTCGCTGTCAAAAGCAAGACGATACAGAGAAAGACGATCAGTCCGATCGTCGCGTACCAGATTGGTCCACTTGGGACAAAAAACGTCAAGCCGATTTCCGGTAACAGCGTACCGCTGACCAGCGTTCCACCGACGAGCAACAGACATAAGATACCGCTCGACTGGACCATCGAGGGGTAGAATTCCTTGCGTGGGACGATCGTCAAATCGACCGGACGGACCGCTGCGATGATTGAAAGGACGACGAGCAATCCGAGTAAAAATCCATTTACGAAGAGATACATGACTTCGACTCCTTTTTTGATTCCACACTCCCGTCACAGAAAGTGCTATTAGACCCTACTAAAATATGATACCATTCAGTGGAATCCTATACAGAGGAGAGAACAATATGCGAAAAGTTTTTCGAATCAGCATCTTGTTCGTACTGTTCGCCCTCATCGTCAGTAGCTTCATCTACTGGCAAAATCGGGAACGTGTTCAAAATGAAATGTATCGTACGTATTATGGACAGCATGGCGTACCTGCCGAGAACATCGACATCTACGAACAAGCCGCGGCACGTTACGGCATCGACTGGAAGCTACTCGCCTCCATCCATCGCGTCGAGACGATCTTCTCAAACTCGTCAGCGATGCAATCGTCCGTTGGCGCCATCGGTCCATTCCAATTCATGCCGAAAACATGGGTCGGTTGGGGATACGAAGGTGGCACATCGCTCGGTGACATCGAGCACGACGGCATCGACGTGACGGACCCGGAAGCCATCGAGAAATATGGTGGTCTCGGAGTCGACGCGGACGGCGACGGGAAAGCCGATCCGACGAGTCTCGTCGACAGCGCCCACACGGCAGCGAAATACCTGAAACAACACGATGTCGAAGAGACATCCGACCGAGACACGCTCGCGACAGCACTGTTTGAATACAATCGCAGTGAACAATATGTTTCTGACGTGCTCACCCAATATGATCGTTACCAGCAACACGTCGAGGCGATCGATGCGAACGACCTCGACCTCAAGAAGAAGACACTCGCATTCTTCCTTCGCATCAGCTCACGTTTGACCAATTAAAAGGAGGCACCACCCATGACACCAGCCGATTCTTCCGAACTCTTGATTGAGGAATCGTCGATCCGCGTCCAAACGACGTTTGATCGAGACAAGACGAAACGCTATTTACGCAGCTACATCTTTGACGACATCGCAGAAGGTACGCACGTCGCCGCTTTAATCTACACACCACGGACGACGGACGCCTTTCTCTCTGGAACGACGACACAACGTGCGTACAATTTGATGAAGAAGTATGTCAGTGACCCCGTCAAACAATATGACATCATCAGTTTGATGCCGGACCTGCTCGTCAGCGAGGATCTGCCGTTCGCGCAAGCGAGCTTCGATGAGACGAACTATGAGTTCGTCGCGAAGACGCTTGCTGAGGTCAAAGCGAAAAATGGCGTCGTCCTCTGTGGCTGGGGATCGCCTGGTCGACTGATGCACCATTTACCGGCTTACGAGGATCTATTCAATGAATATGCCGACATCTTGTACTGCTCCGGCATCACGAACAAAGGCGAACCGAACCATCTGCGCTTGACGATGGACGATAGCCCGATGATCACGTACAACGACATGAAACAAAAAGCGAAAAAATTGCGTCGTAAATGACGCAATGGACCCTTCCATAACGGAAAGGGTCTTTTTTTGAAACATTTTCCATCAGCTTCGCGTATAATCAAGGTCTACATACTACATAGCAAGGAAGGTGAAGGTCATACGATGCCATTTTGGGATAAAGAGTTACAAGAAGAAACGATGATTTCAGTCAAAGAAACAGACATTAAACGAATCGAGGAAGCCGTCAACGGTTCACTCCCCGTCCGTTACCTCGAACAAATCCGGGAACAAAACGGTGGTGCCCCAGAAGCAATGGCCGTGATGGTCGAGTTCAAGAATACATGGTCGGACGAAGAAAGCGGATTGCACCTCCCACTCCGTTCCATGACGTCATTGACATTCGAACGGTATCTAGACGAATTGTCAGTCCTCCGGGAATGGGATGTCGAAGGAAACGTCATGATGTTCGCGGAAGGAGAAGGTAGCTATTTTTGGTACTTCCACTTCACGGATGCCGCCGAGCCGACTGTCTGGTGCCTCGATATTTCGGATGAGACCACCTATTTCGTCGCGGCGACCTATGACGAATGGTTAACGAAGCTGAGCAGCGATGTTCCGGAAGTCGTCATGCCGGATGTCGTATTTCTGACGTTACCTGAAATCAAGGACATTCTCCGTGGAGATGACGAAAATGAAAAACTCCTCGCCTACTCCCACTGGATGATTCTCGATGAAGAACAGGAAGAACTGATCGAAGCGTTCATGACACTGATCGAACGAAACGATCAGCCTGATTTCCTCGACTCCTACGCGTATTACCTCATGGAAGTCTTGACGAACAACCCGGAGTTATTAGAACAGAAACGAGATGACGTCACAGCCTTGATCCTCAGTAAAGGTGACGATCTCGATGCAGAAGACTTACTATCTTGGATGGATGAAGAGGTAGACGAAGAGTTCTGACCTCAATCAAAAAGCCAGTATTCCTCGTCCATACGGATGACGAATACTGGCTTTTTCGCATACCTATCCAATCATTTAAGACAACATCAACTCAAGTAGACAGTCGACGAGATCCTTCTCGAGTTCGAGTGCTTGCAACTGGTGCATCATGTTGACCGGGTCGAGCTTTTGTGACAATAGACGGTACAAACGATCCTTCAAATCATAGCTGATTTCCGCTTGGTCGAGAAATGCATACAACCGGTCCATCTTGTTCTCGTTCGTCGAGATCTCGACTTGGAGCGACAACGTGATCGTATCGGTCACTTCACCCAGTTCAACGCGAAGGGACTGCGTCGCATGATCATAGACGCCGGTGACACTCTCTCCGTTGCGCTGAACGTATCCTTCACGGACTCCACGTAAGATCAACGTAATCGAGCGGTTTTCGGGTAGCAAGTCACGGTGTCCGGTTGGTGCCGCGATCGTCAACTCACGTGCTTCCCAGTCGAGCGCAAACGTCGTCTCGACGTTGACACCGTCGCGGTGCGCGACACCTGTGCTATCGTCTTCGAACAACGTAAACCGGTTCGATGCTCCCGGGAAGACGACGACTTCGAGATCGTCCGGATTATGCAGGGCATTCGACTGTTCGAGATGACGACCGAGTGGAACGATCGCACCGGCTTTTGCGAGTACGCCTTGGTCTTCGAGATAACGGAACAGACGGATCTGCTTGCCGCCGCGGTATCGGTGCCCATTAAAGAAATCGAACCATTCCCCTTCCGGCAACCACGCTGTCGTCGCCGTCATGTGCAGTTTCCGGTGCATTGGTGTGACCATCGGCGCGACGATCAGTTCCGTTCCGAAGTAGAACTGGTTCGGGACATTGTATGCTTGATCGTCTTCCGGATGCTCATAATACATCGGTGAGACGAGTGGCAAGCCGTCAAAGTGATTGCGGGCATTCATCGTGTAGATGTACGGCACGAGTTGGTGTCGGAGTCGTAAATAGTTCTTCATGACGTTCGCCGCATCGGTCGAATAACGCCATGGTTCTTTCCCGTTGAAGATGCTCATCGTACTGTGCAGGCGCATGATCGGACTAAAGACACCGTACTGGAGCCAACGTGTCGATAACTCGTCATCCTTCTCTCCCCGTTGGTGACCCCCGATGTCATGGCTCCACCATCCATAACCGATGTTCGACGCCGTCGCCGTGAAATACGGCTGGAATTGGAGCGATGCCCACGAGATGATTGTATCGCCTGAGAAACCGACCGGATAACGATGACTTCCGGGACCCGCATAACGCGAGAAGATTAACGGTCGATTGCCGTCGCGAGCGATATCGAGCGCATGATAATGATTGAGCATCCAGAGCGGATCAAGCCCTTTCATCTTCGAATTCGCGCCCTGCTGCCAGTCGATCCACCAGAAGTCGACTCCATCTGCCTCGTGCGGATGATGCAGCTTCGTAAAGTAGTTCTCGATGAACGTCCGGTCCGAGAAATCAAACGGGATCCGGACATCCGATTCGGGATCGACGCCCATCGCGACCGCCATCGCCTCGTAGGCTTCTTCAAACCCACGCACACCGTCCGCCGGGTGCAAGTTGAGCGTGACCATCCGGTCGTCATCCTTCAACCATTGTAAGAATCCGCGTGGATCCGGGAATAGATCACGGTTCCACGTATAGCCCGTCCAGCCACTTCCGTAGCGTTCCGGGATATCGGTGACGTGCCAGTCCATATCGATGACACTGACCGAGAACGGAATGTCTTCCGTCTTGAAGCGCGTCATCAAATCCTTGTATTCCTTCTCACTATAACGCCAGTAGCGACTCCACCAGTTACCGAGTACCTGACGTGGTAACATCGGTGTCGGTCCTGTCAGGTGGTAGAAGTCACGCAGTGCCTGTTTGTAGTCGTGACCGTATCCGAAGTAATAGATGTCATGCGTACCGGAGCGTCGCGGTTCGACGAAGTGGTCTTCCGTCAGGACGAAAGCGTTCGAGTCGTCGATCGCCGCGTATCCTTGTCGTGAAAGAATCCCTTCTTCGAGTGGGATGACGCCGTCCGCATGGTCAAGCGTCCGTGCCGTTCCTTTTAACGTCCGGAGCGGTCCGCCGAACGTATAGCGGCTGTAGTAGGTACTGAAGTTCCCTAAGACATCGACATAGAGTGTGTTCGCAGCGAACGGTCCCTTCGTATAATGCAGATGGACGTGCTCGGTGATGATTTGCAATTCTTCCTCGTTTTCGACGATGCGGTAAGCAGGTACCGGAAAATCACGATTGAAGACCGTTTGGGTCGGTCGATCCTCGAACTGTCCATCCGCCGCGTACTCGAGTCGAATCATGCGACTCGTCAAGACCGTGAAACGGTAGACATCTCCTTGGATGATGGCGTCTGGTCGTGCTTGTGGTTTCATGTCGCGCGTGTAGAAATGGGATTCATCAATTGTTCGCATACGGGTTCGGGACTTACGCCCCTTTCACTTCCTTCCAGGCTAAGTAGTGTGCAACCGATTACACATCTAGTGTATAAGAGTTCATGTTCCCACTTCAAGGAAGAATGAACCAAAAAAACGTCCCGCACCTGAAAATCGATGCGGAACGTTGCGTCATAATAAGGGTGAAATCAAGCGCGAGAGCGACTCAAAAATGCGGAAGCGGAGCGGACGTTTGACGTAATCATTCGATGATAACTGAATCGAGACATCAAAATCAGCGATGAAGTCACGCTCGAGCTGTTCCGTACTTTCTGTGTCATACAGGAACGCCATCAGTTCATAGTTAAGGACAAAACTGCGAATATCCATGTTTGCCGTTCCGACGGCACCAATCTTCCCGTCAACGAGAAACAGTTTCGCATGGATGAAGTGACGGTTGTACGTGTAAATCTTGACGCCGTCCTTCAGAAGTGGTCCGAAGTAGGACCGGGTCCCGTAATAAGACGTAAAACTATCGCCTTTACCCGGTGTCAGGATGCGAACGTCGAGTCCGGCACGTGCCGCGAGTCGGAGTAGCGTCATCGTCTCATTGTCCGGAATCAAGTACGGTGTCGCAATCCAGATCGAACGTTGCGCTGCGATGATCGCGGCAATCAACGCATTGCGAATCGCCGGGTCCTTTGAGGTCGGTCCGCTCGTGACGATTTGAATCGCCCCGTCTGACGCCACATCATGTTTCGGGAAGTACTGGTGGATTGACTCATCCCCCGCAAACGTCTCCCATGTGTCATCCGATTCGATTTGGGCATAGATCCAGTCGTCGAGGAACGTCGCTTGTAATTCTTTGACGGCACGTCCTTCGAGCCGCAAATGCGTATCACGCCAAAACCCGAACTTCTTACTCTTGCCGTCGTACTCATCCCCTACGTTCAATCCGCCGGTGAAGCCAACTTTTCCATCAACGACGACGATTTTCCGGTGATTGCGGAAGTTCGCCGTGAAGATGAACAAGGGACTCGAGATTGGATCATAGGCTGCGATATGCGCTCCAGCGTCGCGTAGCGGGCGCAGGAAGTTCTCACCGAGCATATAGCTTCCAAGTCCGTCATACATGAACCGCACCGTTACTCCGGCTTCGAGTCGCTCGATCAACGCTTCACGGATTGCCTTGCCTGTCTCATCGTTCCGATAAATGTAGTACTGGATGTGGACATGATGCTGTGCTTGACGAATCGCGTCAAGAATCGCTGGGAACGTCTCTTCCCCGTTCGTCAGGATGTCACTTGCTGTATGAACGTCCACCCCGCCACCACCGAAGTTACGAATCGTGTTCGCAAGCTTCAAGTGATTCGGTGGCAACTCACTGACAGCAAGCGACCGAACTGGACGAATCGCTTGCTTGAGCAATTTCCGTTCGTCATGCGAACGACGATTCCGGCGCCGACGCCGTGGATTCCGACCGAACATCAACCAGATGATGACTCCGAGAATTGGTAAGAAAATCAGAACGAGGAACCAAGCGATCGTTGATTCTGCTGTCCGGTTTTCGATGAAAATGATCATGATGACGGCGAGCGGCACGACCGTCGCTGAAATCGTTAAGACATAAAATAAATAGCCGAGTTGATATAGTCCCCAAATGATTCCACCGGCGACTAAAAATACGAGTGCGAATTGTAAAATCCGGTTGCGCACAGATTTTCCTCCTTCAATTAACATACCTTCACTAGTATTCTTTCCCCATTCACTATGAAAATATAACAAAAAAGAGAAACCGCAGATACGGTTTCTCGAAAGATTGACCTATTATAAAAATGTTTCTTCGTACATCTCGCGACCAGGAATTGGATCATTCAGTGACGCCCAGTCCGTTTCGTGTTCTTTGACGAGACACGCATCGAATAGCGCTTCGAGCTTCTCTTGTTCTAGTCCGATGCCGATCAAGACGAGTTCGGTCCGTCGATCCTCATCTGATGCAAAACGACCAGCGTATTCCATGTTCGACGCATATCCTGCCTGATGGAACAGCAATGCCATCTCGGGACGTGTCGCAAGGAACAAGAATCCCTTCGCCCGGACGACTTCTTGCGGCCAGTCTTCGATCAAGGCAAGCAAACGCTCCGGGTGGAACGGCACGTCGCGCTTGTAGACGAACGAGCTGATCCCATACTCTTCCGTTTCCGGAATATGTTCTTCCGCATTCAACTCACGAATCCAACCAGCACTCGCTGCCGCTTGTTCAAAATCAAATAAATCAACATCTAAGATGTCTGCCGGATCGACTTGACCATACGTCGTCTCGATCAAACGGGCAACTGGATTTAATGCCTTTAGATAACCGATGACGGTATGGCGCTCTTCCGGTGTCAGACGATCAACTTTGTTCAAGACGATGATGTCCGCGAACTCGACTTGATCGACGAGTAGGTCGACGACTTCGCGCACGTCTGTCTCATCGACTGCCTGTTTCCGCTCAATCAACGATTCACCGGATTCAAAGTCCTTCAGGAAGCGATACCCATCGATGACCGTGACCATCGCATTGATTTTCGTGACTTGTGATAAGTCGATTGCACTGTCCGGATCTTCGTACGTGAAAGTCTGGGCGACCGGAATCGGTTCCGAGATACCACTCGATTCGATGACGATACCGTCAATATCGCCTTGGTCGACGAGGCGTTTGACTTCAAGCAAAAGATCATCGCGTAACGTGCAGCAAATGCACCCGTTCGAAAGTGTGACGAACGACTCTTCCGTTCGCGAGAATCCGCCTTGCTCAATCAATGCCGCGTCAATGTTGACCTCACTCATGTCGTTGACGATGATCGCGAGGCGGCGCCCTTCGCGATTATGTAGTAAATGGTTCAATAGAGTCGTTTTACCGGATCCCAAGTAACCGGATAAAACGGTGATCGATATCGGTTGCATCATCATTCATCTCCTAAAACGTAATCGTTACGTTTTATAGAGTAACCGACTTTTTACCTGACGTCAATCGTAATGATTTCGATTTATTTTGTTCCCTAAAAAAGCCGATAAGCATCGACTCAAGGAGTAGACCAGGCTGACTCCAAAAAAATGACGCATCTTCTCACGCCCTTTCCTCAGGTGAGACACAAGCCAGTTTTCCTGCTTCCTTCAAGCAGGAAAGCGGGTCTTGTTTGTCTCTGACAGCGCATAATGCGCTTTTTCCTGTAGGAGTGGCGTGTGACGCGTCATTCTTTGTAGATACTGGCTTTAGAGTCAGCTCCGTCAGATATTCCGAAGCACAAGAAAAGAAACTTTTTTTCGCTCGGAATCTCTTCTTAGGGAAATACAAGCAGGAGCGACCCTGCAACGAAGTGAAGCGGCGCGATGCTTGTCCCAGGAAAACGATTCGAGTGAAACGAAAAAGCGTAACCTTACTACTGAATTTGAATCGGTAAATCCCATGTCACCCCGATCAAATCCGTGATCCGTTCCGCTGCCTCATGCGAAAAACCAGCAATCGTGTAATGGTTCGTATCCGCAATCACATGATACATCCCATTCGGTAAACTATCGGCGAACGCAGCGTGAGCCGAATTGATTTGTTCGGTCAATGCCGGATTCAACCAACTTTCCGGCATACCGCCTGCCCAGTTCGAAGCAGACAGAACGAGGACCGGCTGTGTCACGTCTTCAAGCAACGAAAGAATCAGCTGATTGTTCTCCTCGACCGTTTGCCATTCGTCGAGCGTCCCCCGCCAATGTCCAGGTGCCGCAAAATGCCGCCACATCGGTAATTGATCGGCTTCCGGTAAGACACTGAACATCTTTTTGCCGAGACGATCAGGAATCATCCAGGCGATCGGGCGGACGTGACTAAGGAAATAGAGGAATCGATTCCACTCCTCTTGTGTTCGTTCGTACCAGTTCGGTAATGCTGCGTCGACATCTGGATGCGACGGATCGAGCAAGACGATGCCGCGTGTCTCGTCTGCAAACAATCGTCCACTCGCGAGCGAGATATAAGCGCCGAGTGAGTGCCCGATGAAGACATACGGTCCTTTGACACGAAGCATCCGTAAGACGTCCGCCAACTCTTCTGCTTGATGTGTAAAGAGTCGTTTGTTTTTACCACGACTTGACCGACCATACCCGAGACGCGAATATTCAAAGACACGTCCCCGCTTCAACAATTCGGTCCGTAGCCAGCCCCACTGGTGTCGATTCGACATCATCCCGTGATCAAGGACGAATGTGACGTTCCCACTTCCTGTCAGCCGGGTATCAAAGCGACCGGCTGATGTTTCAACGATATATTCCATACACTACCCCTACTTCCATTCATTCAAATAACGAGATCTCTAGCTCGTATCCAAGGATGTTCAAATAATCAAACAGCTGAGACCGATGATGATAGAGATGCACGGCTGCTTCGATTGCCCAGCCGTTCATCGAGTCGGTAACGCCCCAGTACGTCGGACGCGTCGTAAATCCGGTCGTGACTTTCTTCTGATAGATAGAAAACGCACGATTGATTCGTTCATTTAACTGATCGCGCGGGACCGGTTCCGCATAAAACGCCTGCATCGCTTCAGCCGTCGCCCCTTCTGCGATCATCAAATCGGCTTCAAGTAACACAGCGAGATGGACAGCGACTTCACCGACGGTCCGTTTCCCGGGGATTGGTTGTGCGTCCCAGTCCTGCGCCTCGATTTTCTCAAACAACGCTTTCGACGTCTTTACACCAACGCCGACATGGCGGATGAGGGCATGTTCCCAGTCAGTCATGCGAATTCCCCCAAGCGATTGCGCGGTGTTCGAGTTCCTTGACGAACGCATCCTTTCCGACGATATAGGCTTCGATATCAAGCGGATATGTCGTTGCTAATTGTTCCTTTAATGCTCCGTAAGCAGTGGCTTCTTCTGGATGCGCACGCAAATAGTCCCGAAAGACGAGATGACGCTTTATTTCTGGATTTCCCGCCGCATAGAGATGGATGTGATGCGTCCGTTCGTCGCCGCCTTTTCGATAATAGCGACGCCCCGGCATCCCGAATTCACCCTTCGCCTCGTAACCGAGCGCTTCCATTTGTGCGTCAAACTGCTCGATTCCCTCGAGCGTATCGACGACGGGTAAGATATCGATGATCGGTTTTGCTGCGAGTCCCGGAACTGATGTACTCCCCATATGATGGATCTGCTTAAGACGTGATCCGAACACCTCTCGTAAACGGTCCGCTTCTCGCGTATATGCACTCGCCCATTCTGATTGATACGGTAACACATTGACTTGTCGCATGGTCGTTTCCCCCTCTCAATTCAGTATGCCAGTTTTTGGGGTAAAACAAAACGACCATCCATTTTGGAGGTCGTTGATGTTAGAGAGTCGTTAATCCGTTAAATAATCATACAGTTTCGCAGGTCCACCAAGTCGAAGATCAGCGATGATATGCTGGGCATCGACGATCTTCCGAATAGGGAAGTCAGCGAGTGGTGCCATGACATGTTCGAATAACTGAAGTCGCGCCGGTCCACGATATGCTTCTTTAATCTCAAGATCCGTGATTTGACTCCGCGTCAGTTCGGAGATAATCAACTCGCCTTGATAACCGCGATGTTGTTTGAGCATGAATTGCGGCGCACCGATGATTGATTGTGCTTCTTCAACTGCCATCGGAATATACTTGTATCCCATCGTCGCTTGAACGACACGGAGTGAATGGTAGTCAAGCGTTCCAACGAGTACATCATTATCGAGATAAAGCCGGGGTGAGCCATACTTCTTCGGAAAAGCAGCCACTTCACGACCAGAGGCGATCGCCGGCTGATTGTTGACATACATCGAGAGGTAAAACTCACCGACCTCTCCTTGATACCGAACCGGAATGACTTGCCCGCACTCGAGATAACTCCCAAGACCCGTGCTATCCGGCATGTTGATGATCTCAAACTTGATCTGATTACTCAGCACCTCGAGCGGTTCCGGAACGACTGCTTGTAAGGCTTCGATGTCCGTCTCATAGATGATGTTCAAGTATTCCCGATTCCGAAAGAAGATATCGACCGCCGGAAAGACCGGTGCATTGATCGGTGTCGCGACGATATTTTTTACATCTTCCTGTCTCATCTGAATCCCTCCTTCATGCGTTTAACAATGCGGCAAAGCGTGCGACACTTGTTTCAAAATTTGGAACCGTCTTCGCTTTTTGCGCTTCTTCGACGATTTCTTGAATGAGTGAGTTGAACGGCGTTTTGATATCGTACGTGTTGCCGTACATCGTGACGATCCCATTAATGAAACGAATTTCGGTCGGTTGCCCTTTTTGTAGGTCCTGCAACATGCTCGCTTCTAAGTCACGCGACCCGTACATCAATTGTGGCACGGTGATCAATTTTTCATCGATATCGTCTAGTGTTGCGTAGGCTGCCGGCTCAAACGTACTCATCGGCGCGAATATGATGCCGTGGGCGTGACCGACTTCAACGACTTCCTGCATCGTATGGATCGCTGCCCGTAACAAGACCGGATGATCGAGAACGTCTCCATACGTACCGTTACACGCAGCGGATAACCCACTGAACGTACTATTGATGACGAGTTTTGACCATTTCGTTCCCGGTAGATTATCAGAGATTTCCGTCCCACCGATGTGATCAAGGATTTCCTTCAAGTGAATGATTCGGTCCGTCTTCTTGCCGTCCAGTTCACCGATTTGCATCGCATACGTCTTGAAGTGCTCGTAATCCGATGTCAGACGTGACTCACCTGGTCCGACGTATGTCGCTCCGAACTCGACGGATCCCGCAATGATACGTTCGCGTGGAATCTGTTGTTGAATGAATTCTTCTGGTACACCGTTTTGTAAGGAGACGAGAATACCGTCTTCCTTCAAGATCGTCCGGACTTTCGCCAGGACCGGTTCATTGTAGACCTGTTTCGTCAGCAACAATACGATATCGTACATCTCCGTGATGTCATCCGGATGCATCGCATGGACGGCTTGCGTCAAATCTGGTCCAATGACATGCGCGCCTGTTGTGTTTAGCGCTTCGATATGTGCGCGATTCGTATCGATCAGATCGACACCCGCATACTGTTGACTCAAATAAGCTCCCATGATGGTTCCTAGTGATCCTGCTCCGTAAATTCCGATTTTCATATCTATCACCTCTGGTATTTACGATATACTGGTTTCATCATAAACAGAAATATATATATTTATATATTTTAATAACCTATAGGTTATGTTAGGAGGATATCATGGAACTCTTACATTTGAATTATTTTCGTCACGTCGCGGAGGAATTGAACGTGACGCGTGCTGCCGAACGATTATTCATCAGCCAACCCGCCCTCAGTGCGACGATCAAAAAACTAGAACGTGAATTGAACACGACGTTGTTTCATCGAAAAGGCAGAACGATCAGCTTGACCGACAATGGACGACTTCTGCTGCAATCAGTCGAAAAAATCGAACACGAGCTGACACGGGTCCAGGAACGCATGGCGCGAAATGATGCCTCTACCGAAACGCCACTTAGTCTTGCCAGTTCGCATGGTCGCTTCATCCAATTGATTTTACGGGAATTTCTCCTACCGCAGACGGCACCTTTGTTCAACTCGGACATCCTCTCAAATCGCGACATTTTAAGCGGTCTGCTCCATCAAGAATTCCATTTCTCGATTAGCTTCATGGAACTCAAGCATCCGCTCATTACGAGCGAACCGATCGTAGAAGAGGATATCGTCATCACCTATCCTGCTTCCTATTCAGAGAAAGAAGCGATTACAGCGCTCTATGCGGATGCAACGGAAACTGCCTTTTTGTTTCCCTCCCACAATAAGGACTACAACCGCTTCATCCAATTGAAGATGGCGGAACTAAACATCTATGCCGATACCTCGCACTATATTGATGACGTCTCACTGCAACTCGCCTTACGCCAGCAACGGTATTTCAGCTTCGTTCCCGTCTCCGTCTGTCGCGAGATGGGACTTCCCTTCATCACAGACGATGTGTTTACCATTACGTCACGACTCTACATGTCGCACGCGACGAATCAATTAACAGTCGAGCAAGCAACCATCTACGAACGCATTAAACGATTTCTACTCTCACAACGCACATATCTAGCCAAATAGAAACGGATGCCTGCATATGCAGACATCCGTGTGACATATTACTTCGTGATGAAGTAGCGTGACTGATCGAGATGATCTTTCGCTGTATAGATGTTGAGTTTGTACGAGCCGTTCGTCAATGCCTTACGCATCTTCAAGACATAGTTCCCATGCTGATCCGCCACGTCTTGAGCGATCAATTGATAACCAGATTCTGTTTTTTGGTAGAGTCGGACAATTTGTCGTTTTTCGACTTTACCTGTCAACGTCTTTTTGCCTGACCATTTTTTGACCGGATACGTGTTCTTGATCGTGAACGACGCCTTTTTCGTGATCTTGTTCGAGATGTCTGTCGACTTGACCGTGTACGTACCTGTCGTTAGACCATTTTTGACCGCAATCTTGAAGCCGCTTGCCGTCGTTTTCGCTTTCGCGATCTTCGTTGATCCTTTATAGAGCGTCACGTCAAGACCTTCCGTTGCTTTACCGCGGAGGACCGTTGAACCGTAGACTGCTGACTTTTTATCGATCGCTGGTGTCGCAACGACACCTGTTCCGACTGTGACGTTCGTTTCTGTCTTCATGAAGCTGAGTTCAGAGACGATCGTCAACTTGTCACGCAATTTGAGCGGACGTGTTCCGACTTCGTATTGACCCGCTTCGTTTGCTGTTGCTGTTCCAAGGACTTTTTCGCCAAGTTTGACTGTGACTTTCGCACCTGGAACGGCTTGACCAGTAACGATTTTTGCACCTGGTTTAACTGCTTTTGCCGAGACCGTGAAGTCTTTCATCGGCACGTTCATGTTGAATTTAAGGAACGTACCTGTCTCACCTGGACGTGTTTCACCTGTGTTCGTGATTCCTTCATACCGCTTGACGTACGGTGCAGCTGCAACCGCTGAATCAAAGCTGACCGTCATCGGCTTACTTGCGACGAGTGACCAGTTGTCATCGGCTTTATAATCAACCGGTTGTTTCGCTTTGATATAGTCCGAGATGACGTTACGTGTTTCGTAAGCCGATTTGTAGACGATATTTTGACCTTTCCCAAGACCCGGGAACGTCGCACTACCAGCGCGGTAGTTGTTCGTCGCAACGAGGAATTCTTGGTCGTCTGTGATTACTTTGCCTTGATACTTGATGTTTTGGACGCGGTTGTCACCTTTAAATTCCTTCGATAAGTCACCATTATAGTCAAACTTCGCTGGTTTCGTGATATCAATTTCATACGTCAATCCATCGAGGATATCGAAGTTGTAGCTACGGAAATCTTTGTTCAACAAGTTCGTTTGCTCACCGCCGACTTGGTTGAACTGACCGGCTGACATTTCGAGCCAGTCTTTGACGTCAGCACCTGTTACTTTGACGACTTCGAGTGTATTCGGATAAACATAGAGATCGGCGACGTTCTTGAGTGCGATTGGTCCTTTTTTGATCAATGTATAATCGGATGCGTTGACTTGGTTACGACCACCTGTCTTGAATGGTGCACCTGCTGACAACAACGGGAGATCTTTATATTTCGCGAGATCGGCATTTTCTTTGAGTTGTTTCTCGACATACCATTTCTGAGCGTTCGTTACGAACTGAACGGAATCATCGTCTTGCGCGAGAGCGAAGAAACTTTGGATGTCGTCATTAATCGTTCCGACTTCTTGACGAATGTACGCGAGTGTTCCTTCATGTGCTTTTTCGATTAACTTGACAGCACCGGCATCTGCTGTCGTGTCTTTCGTTACGTCCGCTAGTTTCGCACCAGACGTATCAACGACCCATTTCCCGTCGACTTGCTTCAACTGAAGATCGATGACTCCGACGTTTTTCCCTTGTGTGTTCGCCATGACGACCGGTTTGCCATTGATTAGACCGTTCGTAGCATCAACGTTCGGCAGTTTGTTGAACGCTGAATCGGCTGCTGGGAACTTTCCATGCTGATGACCTGTCATCAAGACATCGATGTCTGCGACTTTTGTCAACGCGTAGCCAACGTTCTCATCGCCATCTTTTTGATCCGTCGTATCCCCGATCCCTGTGTGTGCGAGTGCCACGACGACGTCTGCGCCAGCATCTTTTAATTTTTTCGCTGTTGCTTTAGCAGTCGGGATGATATCTTCAGCCGTGACTTTCCCTGTCAGGTTCCCCGCATCCCATGCCATGATTTGTGGCGTGACGACTCCGAACACACCCACCTTGACTGTTTTCATGTCACCGTTCTGGTCCTTGACTTGACGTTCGATGATTTGATAGTCTTTTCCATCTTTGTTGTAGTCCGCGACGATCGGCTTTTTCGTGACTGCATCCAATACGTTCGAGTTGACGAACTTGATTGAACCGCTCGAAGCACTCATCGCTGACTTGAGGAAATCAAGACCGAAGTTGAATTCATGGTTTCCGAGCGTGACCGCATCATAACCGAGGTATTCCATCAATTCGTACATCGGATGTTTGCCTTTGTTTCCTTTGTCGTACTGGTTCTTGACGTAATCGCCAAACGGCGTTCCTTGAAGTGTATCCCCGTTATCGAATAAGAAACTGTTCGTTGCGCCCACTTCAGTTTGTTGCTGTTTAATGACCGTAGCGGCTTTGACGAGACCAATCGTTTCGTCCTGCGCATCCTTGAAGTAATCGTAGTTCATTGAGTTCGTATGTAAATCCGTTGTTTCTAGGAAGCGTAACTTGACGACACTGTTGTCGGCAGCAAGTGTCTTGACTTGAACGACTGGTACGAGCATCGGTGCGATCAATGTCGACGCGATGACGAGTTTCGTTGCTTTTTTCATATGGATTTTCCCCCCAGGATGTTTTGACTGCTTCATTAATTTAGCATGGTTCGATTATAGCTAATAGCCCTTTCAAATAGGTCGGACATCCGTCTTATTTAACTTACTTAACTAATTCCAAATACTGGCTTAACATTGTTGATTTTACCTTTACAAACCAAGTTTACATGGTAAAAAAAGGAGATGATGCAAATGAGATGAACCACGCAAAAAAACGATACATTTCAGGACATGAACCTGAAAACGTATCGTTTATGCTTGATGTAGAACGTAACTGTTCCTTCTCGACTCCTACAGGCAAAGAAAGCATGTTTTTCGCTTTCGTCAGGGTCAGGTGAGACCCGGTCGTAGTTTAGGATACGTGACTTACCTCTCGCCTGTGGAAAGCGAGCATGACAGCAACGTTCTTTAAACCGCTTTGTCTGGCTTCCGTCGGACGACATAACCAAGAATTCCACCAAGTAACGCAAGCCCTGCGGCGTATAGTACTGTCCAGCCTGCCGTCTGTTGAGCGAACTCGAATAAGACGTCACTGCGCCATTTCATTGCGAACTGAACGTACGAAGCTTGACTGACGATGAAGCTGATGACACCGATCGCGATCGCAAAGACGAACGGATCGATGATCGATTTGAAGCTTCGGATACTACAGACGAAGTAGATCGCAAACGTTACGAGCAACAACACCCAATACGCACTCTCACTGGAGACATTCGGTGGCGTCGCTCCTGCCGATTCCGCATCAATCACTTGAATCGTCTGCCGCGCGACGCCGTAATCAACAGGATTGAGCTTCAATTGTGTTGCTGACAAATCAGGACGTTCTCCACCGAGTAACGTCAACAATTGTTCTGTCACCCGGTCCGTGTCGATCCCATCGACGACTTTTTGGATCGAGTCATTGAGCTGATCCGTTGAGGTCTCCCCGTTCAACATCGAGACGGGGATTTCCGCATTCGCTCCAAGGACGTCTGCTTGATACACGACTTGACCGCCGTGGATCCAGTCGTACATCCCGCCACTTCCGGCGTTCAGACTCGCGACGGTGAGTGCCGTCCGTAGTGAAGAATCGCCGTCATATTCCGCTTCGTCCTGTACCGTAAAGACGAGTTGAAGCGTACTTGCGAGCATCAAAATCAGTAAGCTGGCACGTCCAGCAGCTGTCAGACCGGATAACTTTTGCGGGAAGAACGCCATCCAACCAAGCAAACTGACGACGAGAAGCGGTAAGATGCCACTCATCGCATAGCCGTCTTGTAACGAGAGGAATGGCACGTCGTTTCCGCGTCCGGCAAGGACGAACCAGATGATCCCGACGGTTAAGAAGAAACTAACCAATCGAATCGTCCACCCAAGACGACTTGCCTTAATCCGTAATACTAAAAATAACAGGACAATCAAACCGATGCCAAAAACGGAATAGAGTAACGTGCCGTAAGAGACATCAAACGTAAGTGGTGCAAGAACTTGCTTTAAGTCAATCCCAAACAACGATAAGACGTCGCCGGCAGAACTCGCATCGAGCACCTGATTGATGATCCCTTCCCGGACCGCGCTCGGCATCGTGATCGATAGCCCACCGACGAACAGAAGTATCAATGACACCGTGATGTCTGCATCTTTCCAGGAGACGTCCGCCTGTTGCATCTGCGTCACAAGATCCTGATAGTCTGAGGATGAGGTGATTTGTGAAGTCAAAAATGCCATCACACCATAGATGACACCGAAAAAGATGAGACCGATGAGGACGCCAAACAGGACATCCCAGACGGAAAACCGTCGTTGTTTCCTTTCTTGCCTTGACTCCATCCCATTTCCTCCTTTTAATGTCTGATGTTTGAATATTCCTGCTACAGCGAAACCAAAAACATCAAATTCATTCAACAGCCATTATATCCCACTTTTTCTCTAACTGTCTCCACTGATTCCCAAAACAAAAACCGGCTTCTCACAGTGAGAAGCCGGTTGAACGATCAGGTGCCATGGTATTTTTCTCTATTAGATGCCTTCGTACGCTTGTTCCATGATCGTCCGTAACTCAGCGACAAGCGGCATCTTCGGATTCGCCGTCGTACATTGATCCTCGAAGGCATCGACTGCCATCTTATCGAGTTTTGCCTCGAAGTCTGCTTTTTGAATGCCTTGCGCCTTGAATGACATCTTGATGTTGAGACGTTGTCCAAGATCAGCAACGGCTTGGATGAGGGATTCGACCCCTTGCTCCGTCGTTGCTGCCGGAAGACCGAGGTAGCGTGCGATGTCGGCATACCGTTCATCCGCAACGAATGATTCGTATTTCGGGAATGCTGCTAGTTTCGTTGGACGTGATGCGTTATAGCGAATGACGTGTGGCATCAGGATCGCGTTCGTCCGTCCGTGTGGCGTATGGAACTCGCCACCGATTTTGTGCGCGATCGAGTGGTTGATGCCGAGGAAGGCGTTCGCGAATGCCATCCCTGCCATCGTTGACGCATTGTGCACTTTTTCGCGTGCTTCAGCGTCTGATCCGTTAGCATATGCTCGTGGCAAGTAGTCGAAGATCATCTTAATTGCTTTGAGTGCCAGTCCATCCGTGTAGTCGTTCGCAAGCACCGAGACGTATGCTTCTGTCGCATGCGTCAAGACATCCATTCCGGTATCAGCAGTGATTGAAGCTGGGACGGTCATGACGAATTCTGGATCAACGATTGCGACGTCTGGTGTCAATGCATAGTCAGCAATCGGGTATTTGACGTTTTTCTCTTTATCCGTGATGACGGTGAACGGTGTTACTTCTGAACCCGTACCAGAAGTCGTCGGAATCGCGACGAACTTCGCTTGACGACCGAGTGTCGGGAATTGATACGCCCGTTTGCGGATATCGAGGAATTTTTGACGTAAGTTTGAGAACGTTTCGTTCGGTTGTTCATAGAAGAGCCACATTCCTTTTGCAGCATCCATCGCTGAACCACCACCGAGGGCGATAATCAAGTCAGGCTTGAAATCACGCATCGCTTGAGCACCTGTCTGAACAGTCGTCACCGATGGATCTGGTTCGACTTGGTCGAAGATCCGGTAACTGACGGACTGTGGTAAGTTTTGAATTACTTTATCGGCATACCCGAACTGTACCATCGTTGGATCCGTCACGATCATGACACGTGAGACGTCAGTCATCGACCGCAAGTACTGAACGGAGTTCTTTTCGAAGTAGATTTTTTCAGGGACCTTGAACCATTGCATGTTCACGCGTCGTCTCGCCACCTTTTTGACGTTGAGTAAGTGTTTCGCTGTCACGTTTTCAGAAACAGAGTTTTTCCCGTATGATCCGCAACCGAGTGTCAGTGATGGTGTCAACTCGTTGTACAGATCACCGATTCCGCCATGAGCAGATGGGCTGTTGACAAGGATCCGGCAGGCTTTCATGCGGAGTCCGAACGCTGTCATCAAGTCATCGTTCGTCGTATGAATGACGGCTGTATGACCGAGACCACCGATTTCAAGCATCTGTTCGGCAATCGTAAACGCTTCTTCGGTTGAAGCGACGCGGTACGCACCGAGGACGGGACTGAGTTTTTCATGAGACAGTGGTTCTGCTGCTCCGACGTGCTCGAGTTCCGCGACGAGCATGACCGTTGTTTCCGGAACATCGATTCCGGCTTTTTCTGCGATCCATGTCGCAGGTTTCCCGACGATGTCCGCGTTGACGGCACACGTATCGGTTTTGATGACGAGTGATTCGAGGCGTTGTTTTTCTTCCGGTGTACAGAAGTAACAACCGAGTGCTTCCATTTCCGCACGAACCGTCGCATAAATCTCTTGGTCGACGATGACGGCTTGCTCAGACGCACAAATCATCCCGTTATCAAACGTTTTTGAAAGAACAAGATCGCTGACTGCCCGTTTGACTTTCGCAGACTGTTCGATGTAACATGGAACGTTCCCTGGTCCAACACCAAGTGCCGGTTTACCTGTTGAATACGCCGATTTGACCATTCCTGCTCCACCTGTCGCAAGGACCATGGCGATTTTTTCATGGTTCATCAAGACTTTCGTTGCTTCAAGTGATGGTTCTTCGACCCATTGAATACAGTCTTTCGGTGCCCCTGCTTTGATGGCTGCGTCGCGGAGTGTTTTCGCTGCTTCAACGGAACAACGTTGTGCCGATGGGTGGAACGCGAAGACGATCGGGTTGCGCGTCTTGATCGCAATCAATGCTTTGAACATCGTCGTTGATGTCGGGTTCGTGACCGGTGTGACACCACAGACGACACCGACGGGTTCAGCGATATATGTGATGCCGTTTTGGACATCTTCTTCTAAAATCCCGACCGTTTTTTCATGACGTAGACTGTTGTAGATGTATTCTGTCGCAAACATGTTTTTAATCATCTTATCTTCAAAGACACCGCGTCCCGTCTCTTCTGCCGCGAGACGAGCGAGTTCGACGTGCCGTTCAAGTCCGGCAAGTGCCATATCCCGAACGATCGTATCGATTTTTTCTTGATCGAATGTCAGTAATTCTTGTAATGCGCGTTGCCCTTTTTCAACGATTTGTCCAACTGCTTGTTCGACCGGCGTTGCCGTCGATTTTGTTTTTTCTTTCACAGCCATGAGTGGTTTCCTCCCTGTCGTGGAACGAATCTGAGTTTGATTTGCCAACCATTATGTCAGGAATGCCAAGCTGTTTTTCAATAGTTTGTGCTTTCCTTCACAAATCAATCATAACCCCTTTTTCCTGTTTTGTGCATGACCATCCTGTGAATTCCCTCACACCTTTGATAGCGTTTACAACTGTTGTGAAATCTTCTTTTTCATCATTTTGCTTCATGTACATGGATGTGTGCGATTTGTCACACCTCGCATTTTCGTGACTTGATAGCCGTTTCATCATCTTGTATTCTGATATGGGGTACATATTAAGAGCTACCACTAAAGGAGGACACTTGAATGTCAGTTGTACAGGAAATGCTAGCCTTCAACGAGCGATTCGTCGCCGAAAAACAGTATGAACAGTTCGTCTCGGATAAGTTCCCAGACAAAAAGGTCGTCATCCTGACGTGTATGGATGCCCGCTTGACGGAACTCCTCCCACACGCACTCGGTCTTAAGAACGGGGATGCGAAGATCATCAAAAATGCCGGTGCTATCCTATCGCACCCATTCGGTTCCGTCATGCGCTCGATTCTCGTCGCGTTGTATGCCCTTGGTGCTGAAGAAGTCGTCGTCATCGGTCACCACGACTGCGGTATGAGCACGATTGATCCAAAACACATGATCAGTGAAATGAAGGATCGGGGCATCGACCAACAGATTCTTCACACACTCGAAGTATCTGGTGTTGATTTGAATCAATGGTTGCGTGGTTTCACGTCAGTTCAAGAGAGCGTCGCTCACTCGGTCAGCCTCGTGAAGAACCACCCATTACTACCACCTGGGACGAACGTCCACGGACTCGTCATCGATCCGGGTACTGGTAAGCTCGACGTCGTCGATTGCTGATCACTCTTTATAGAAGAAACGCAAATAGATTCAGATATTCTACTCCGTCTTAAATTAAAGATAACGTGCCATTTTCTCTTACCGGAGAAGGATGGCACGTTTTTCGTATGAGTCATTTTCAGTGATCAAAACGCTTCTCATTTCATGCTTCGGGGTATAACAGAATGTAACTTCTTGTGGAGAGCTAAAAAGCGTATCATTCATCTTTCGATTACGAGGTCAGACTTTTACTCTTGACAGCATTCCAACATGGCTGTAAGATACTTTAGTATAGTACAGTGATAACAAAAGAAAGTGTGGTTTTACTGAATGATAAACGCCGTATTGTTTGCCGTCTTTTTACTATTTATTTTAGCGATCTTCCGCGTCCACATCGTTCTCGCGATGGTCATCAGTGCGTTTGCCGGTGGTCTTGTCGGTGGTCTTGACCTGACTGCGACGACAAAAGCATTCTCTGGTGGTCTTGGTGACGGAGCAGAAATCGCCCTTAGCTACGCGATGCTCGGTGCATTTGCCGTCGCCCTCTCGAAAACAGGTTTACCGGATGCACTTGCTCACTCTTTGATTGCGCGTTCGCGTGGTAACGCAAGTGCCGCTTCCGTCAAAAAATTAAAAGGATTCATCTTGTTCGCGATTCTCTTGCTTGCGATCAGTTCACAAAACGTGTTGCCGATCCACATCGCATTCATTCCAATCATTATTCCGCCGTTGCTCGGTCTCTTTTCTCAGCTTAAGATCGATCGACGCCGGATAGCGATCATCATGACGTTCGGTCTTGTGACACCGTACATGTTCTTACCGGTTGGATTCGGAGACATTTACCTCAATCAGATTTTGCTGAAGAACCTGAAGGCAAATGGTCTCGATACTGCTGGAGCTTCCGTCATCGAAGCAATGGCGATTCCAGCACTCGGAATGGTCGTTGGTCTCTTGATCGGTTTGTACACCTACCGGAAAGAGCGGACGTATGAGATTCGCGACATCGCTCCAGACGATTATGAAATTCCGGTCATCACGAAAACGAAGCTTGTCTTAAGTGGAGTCGTCGTCATTGCGACCTTGATCGTACAACTACAGACCGGATCAATGATTCTCGCTGCGACGACGGGGTTGATTCTCTTCTTGTTACTTCGTCTTGTTCGCTTCAGTGAAGCAGATGACGTCATTACACGCGGTATGCGCATGATGTCATTCATCGGTTTCGTCATGATCTCAGCGAACGGATTCTCAAACGTCTTGCGTAAGACGGGCGATATCGAGCCTCTCGTCGAGAACTCGAAAGCGTTGATGGGCGATTCGCAACTCGTTGCCGCCTTCGTCATGCTCTTGATTGGTCTTCTCGTCACGATGGGGATCGGCTCGAGTTTCTCAACCGTTCCAATCATCGCTGCCATCTTCGTTCCACTATGTATCCAGTACGGATTCAGCTTAGAAGCGACGATTGCCATCATCGGGACATCCGGTGCTCTCGGTGACGCGGGTAGCCCGGCGTCTGACTCGACACTCGGACCAACGAGTGGTTTGAATGCTGATGGTCAGCACGATCACATGCGAGAAACGGTCATTCCGACGTTCCTGCACTACAACATTCCATTACTCATCTTCGGTACGATCGCTGCGGTCGTATTGTAAAAACAAGGCGGATTCGCTGTCATCGCGAATCCGTCTTTTGAATTGTCTCCGTTTTTTTCCTTTTCATTTCGTCCTCGGTTCTCTAAAATAAAGGAATGAACTGATACAAAGGAGTTGTCTAACGTGTTATCTCAAGTCGTCAACCAGATTTTGCTTTCGCTTGCCGATCTCGGATATTTCGGCATCGCCCTCGGGTTGATGATTGAAATCATACCGAGTGAAATCGTCCTCTCTTACGGTGGATTCATGATTTCCCAAGGAACGATCGGCTGGCCGCTCGCCATCGTCGCTGCCGTCATCGGTGGATTATTCTCGCAATTATTCTTATATTGGTTCGCTCGCTACGGCGGTCGTCCCCTTATTCTGAAATATGGAAAGTATGTTTTGATCTCAGAGCATCACTTGGATTTAGCCGAGCGTTGGTTCTTAAAGTACGGACAAGGTGTCATCTTTGGCGCCCGTTTCATCCCGGTCGTCCGTCATGCCATCTCGATTCCGGCAGGTCTTGCTAAGATGGATCAATCGAAGTTTTCTCTTTATACGGTGCTTGCGATCATTCCATGGTCGATCTTATTCCTCTATCTTGGTGAAACGCTCGGAACGAACTGGCGCTCGATCAAGGAAGTCGCTGCACCGTATACGAACGGTGTCTTAATCGCTGCTGTCGTCTTGATCATCTTCTACGTCATCTACAAACGCCGTCAACGAACGGTTTGAACAACTAGCAGTCTGTCTGACGACGGACTGTTTTTTTAAACAAACAGGAGGTCCTGCCATGCTCACATCCCCGCTTGCCCATTTTCCGTTACGTCGTTTGACTGCCTCCTACCGGGCGGGTCATCCTGTCGCGACTGGGATCACCGTCGACGGACATATTTTAATCGTCGAAGAAACCCTCGACGAAGCACGCAATGAACACGTCCTTTCTATTCATCAATTGAAGGATGATTGGCGTAAGACGACGATCGTTAAAAAAAGCGAAATTGATTTTTCGCTCGTCGATCGATTTCCGGATGGACGTTTGTTACTCGTCGCTTCCCGTTGCGATGATGACGTAGACGGAACGTGGTTGCCGAATGCCTTTATTTATGATGTTCAGGGAAATCTAGTCAATCAATTTTGTTTAGATGATGGGATTCAAAACATGCAAATCGATGAACGAGGGTGGATTTGGGTCAGTTATTTTGACGAAGGTGTCTATGCTGACGCCGTAACCAGTTCAAATGGTGCCTTTGGTCTCGTCGCTTTTGACGATACGGGCGAAGTACAATATAAAAACCGTCAATACCCGATTGATGATTGTTACGCCTTAAACGTCTGTTCATCAAAAGAAGTCTGGTTCTTCTACTACTCTGATTACCGTTTCATTCGTATCGATCAAGAGGAAGATCTCGTCTGTGAGGCACCTACGATCGCCTTTTCTCAGTTCGCTCGGTACGACGATTTTCTGCTTGCCGCAAATTCTGATGAAGCACATTTACTCGAACGGAAAGGTACGCTCTTTGAAAGTGTTCGTTCGATTCGATTCATGACAGAACAGGGAAATACCCTGTCAGGTGACCTTACAATGCGTAATGACTTGATCGTACTAGCGACCTCGGAACACCTATATTTCGGGAGACTCGGTCAGCGACTTGTCTCTCTCTTAGCAGGCAAATGAAAGCCGTTACACAGTTGTTTCATAATCTTTTTACTTTTGAAAACCTCTAACCCAAATTTTCAAAAAGACTAGCGAGTTCTATCTGAGGATAGTATACTCAGCGTTATAGTTATTCGGACAAATTGTCTGAACATTATGACGTCACAGAATTTTTTTGGGGGAAATGATGAGTTCGAATTTGAAACGAGATTTAACAGCACGACAGGTACAAATGATTGCACTCGGAGGAACGATCGGGGTCGGTCTTTTCCTTGGAGCATCGAGTACGATTGCTTGGACGGGACCATCTGTCTTACTCGCGTACATGCTAGCAGGAGTCTTTATCTTTTTTATCATGCGGGCACTTGGTGAGATGGTCTACACCCATCCTCACAGTGGTTCGTACGCAAAGTTCGCAAACGACTATATCCATCCAGCAGCTGGCTTCTTGACAGCAAGCAGTAATATCTTCAACTGGGTCGTCGTCGGGATGAGTGAAGTCATCGCTGTCGGGACATATTTACGCTTCTGGTGGCCGGAACTACCGACTTGGATTCCAGGCGTCGTCGTCATCATTCTCTTGACGCTTGCGAACCTTGCTTCCGTCAAGATGTTCGGTGAACTCGAGTTTTGGTTCGCCTCAATCAAGGTAATAACGATTCTTCTAATGATCGTCGCTGGACTTGGAATCATCTTCTTTGGTTTAGGGAATGACGGAAACCCGGTCGGCTTCTCGAATCTTTGGGCGAACGGTGGATTCTTCACGAATGGTTTCACCGGCTTCTTCTTTGCGCTCTCGATCGTCTTCGCCTCTTACATCGGAGTTGAGTTGATCGGCGTGACAGCCGGAGAAACGAAAGATCCAGAAAAGAACATCACGAAGGCGATCAATGGTGTCGTCTGGCGAATCTTGATTTTCTACGTCGGATCCATCTTCATCATCGTCACGGTGTATCCATGGAATGAGTTGTCGGATCTCGGCAGTCCGTTCGTTGCGACATTCGCCAAGGTCGGTGTCACGATTGCTGCCGGGATCATCAACTTCGTCGTCATCACGGCCGCTTTATCCGGTTGTAACTCCGGGATCTTCAGCGCAAGCCGGATGATCTATGCATTGGCTGAAAAAGGACAAGTGCCGTCCTTCTTCTTGAAAGTCAATAAACGCGGCATTCCATTCTACACGGTCTTCGCGATTTCAATCGGGATTTTCTTCGGTGTAATTCTCGATATCACCTTGCCACTCATTCTCGGGAAGGATACGAACATTTTCGTGTATGTCTACAGTGCTTCGGTACTACCAGGGATGGTACCGTGGTTCGCGATTTTAATCAGTCATATCCGGTATCGTAAACTCGAAAGTGAACGGACAGCCTCACATCCGTTCAAGATGCCCGGTGCGCCGGTGACGAACTATCTGTCGATCGTCGCGCTGGTGACAGTGCTAGTCGGGATGTTGTTCAACGATGAGACACGCGTCTCGATCTTAATCGGAGTCGCTTTCTTGATCTTAAGTACGGTCTATTACATCGTAAAAGTACCGAAAGTCGAAAAATAAACGTCTGTCTCTCCTCTCATGACCGCATGAGAGGAGTTTTTTGATGGAGATTATTTTCTATATTGACATTGAATGATATTCATGATAGATATTTTTTCGCGAACGCTTAAACCCTTAAGACGTCGTAACATTCTTGATTTCAATGCGTAAAGCCGTATTTCATCTACTATTTTTCTAATAAATAGATAAATTTTCAGAATAAATAGTCTTTTTATTCGAAGTGTATTTTTATGTTTTGAGTTCGTTTGAGCGGGAATATTCTCACCATACACATAATATTTCATGTGTAGAACAATCACGTTAAAACATTTTAACGACAGAAAGGAGAGATGTAACATGATCGGATTCAATCGTTTCCTACTCGTCCTGATCGGCATTCTCGGTTTAGTCAGCGTCGGTCTTCTTGTACTTGGCGTCTATGATGTTCCACGACTCAGTCCTTTGATTGAACAGTGGCAAGATCAACAATGGTATAGCTACACGATTTTATCACTTGGTGGCTTCCTAGCATTCGTATTTGTCATTCTATTATTCACTGGACTACTCAGTCGTTCAAAAGGACAACGTCTCCTGATTCAAACGGGTGACGGGAATATCACGATCTCTAAGCAAACGATCGAACGAACGGCACTCGAGTCGATTCGCGGTATCAACGGCGTACGTTCGCCACGCGTCAACGCAGACATTCACTCGAAAAAAGAAACCATCGCGCTTGAAATCGACTGTTCCGTCTTCGGTCAAGAAGGCTTGCCGACAATCGGAAAAGACATTCAAGAACGCGCCAAGAACGCGGTCGAATCGTTGCTCGAACTACCTGTCACAAAAACACGCGTCCGGATCAGTGACACGAAGACAAAAACGTCTGAACGCGTCGTCTAAGATACGAGAGGAGGAAGATCATGAAAACGAGCGAAGCACTTCGTCCGTATCGCTACCGTCTACTCGGCGGACTAGTCGGACTGATCCTCGCCACCTTGTTCTTGACGATCGGTTTTGGACCGACGTTGTTGATCATCGTATTCGCAACAATCGGTTACTTGATCGGTCAGTGGCGGGATAATGCGCTCGATGTCGAAGGATGGATTCAGTTCTTTCAACGGGATTGAGCATACAGAAAATAAAAAATCATTCAACTTACACTAAAAGGAGAGATTTCTCATGGCTAACGAAATCAACACTAAACAAAACGAAAACGAAGTAGTACACGAAAATAAACTCACATTCGAAGATCAAGTCATTAAGAAAATCGCCGGTATCGCATCAAATGATGTCAAAGGCATCCTCTCAATGAGTGGTGGCTTCATGAGTGGATTGACAGATCGTTTCCGGAGCACGGAAGATATCACAAAAGGCATCGACGCGGAAGTCGGCGAACGACAAGTCGCACTCGACTTAAAAGTCATCGTCGAGTACGTCAAAAACATCCCGTCCATCTTCCAAGACGCTGTAACGAAAATCAAAAAATCAGTCCATGATATGACAGGACTCGATGTCATCGAAATCAACATGCATGTCGAAGATGTCATGACGCGTTCCGAGTTCGACGCAAAAAGTAAATCGTCGAAAGAAGAGGAAGAAAAACGCGATTTGAAATAAGACAGTCAACTAGATAGCCGCATAAAATGGACCCGCTTAAAAACGGGTCCATTTTTTTACTTTTTCAATGCCCCACGTGCGTTCAACGCAGCAAAGATCACCATCGCAATACTGAGAACAGCAGCGACGATCAAACCTTGCCAATAAACCGACCAATCAATCTCCGGACGGGTCAACACACTGCGCATCCCTTCAATGATATAGGTCGTCGGATTGATCGTCGCGGCAATCTTGAGCCATTCGGCTTCAATCAAGTCTTTCGGCACGAATGTCGTCGACAGGAAAATCAGCGGAAAGAACAAAAGTGTTCCGGCTTGCGCGGCTTGGGCGTTCCGTGTCTTCAAAGCGACACCGACCGAGTAACCGGCAAAGGCGAGACCGAAGCCAAGCGCGAGTAAGATCGTCAAGAAAAAGCCACTGACACCGACTGGAATCGATAGACCAAGCAAGAATGCCATTCCGAAGATGAGTAATGTTTGAACGAATAATTGCAGCATCCCGGCAAGCATCGGTCCGAGGACGATTGCGGTCCGGGAGACCGGTGTCAATAAGAGTCGAGCGAAATAACCACTCTCGATGTCCTTGACGAGTGCTTGCCCCGCTCCCCCTGCTCCGCCGACAGCACCCGAGACGATCGAAACAGGCAAAATGAAGTTCAAATAATCGACGCCGTCGAATTGAGGTAAGTTCGAGATGCCGGAGAGACCACTCGTGTAGACGAGCAGGAAAAAGACACTGATGATCAAGTTCGGAATGAAGGAAAACGGATTACGTAACGTGACGAGGAGACTCCGCCGCATCAGAAACCACGTTTCACGTATCATGTCACGATTCCTCCTTATAAGCTTGTCCCGTCAAACGAATGAAGACATCATCAAGCGACGGTTGTTTGACGACCAGTGACGTAGCGACCATTTTTCGTTCATCAAGAAAACGGACGACCGCGCGCAATGTCTCCGTTCCCCGCGAAGGAATGACGAGGCGGTCTTTTTCCTGACGACCGGCAAACGTCTCTAAAACGATCCGTTCGTTCTCTTTTTCAGCTAGCGTCAATTCGATCCGCTCTTCTCCATTTGCTGCTTTCAGCTCAGCTGCCGTTCCTTCGGCAATCAATTGTCCCTCATTGATGATCGCGATTCGGTCGGCTAGCTGATCGGCTTCTTCCAAATACTGTGTCGTCAAAAAGATCGTTGTTCCGAACTCTTCGTTTAATCGTCGGACCTCGTTCCAGATTTGTACACGGCTCGCGGGGTCGAGTCCTGTCGTTGGTTCGTCAAGGAACAAAACAGTTGGTTGATGGACGAGCGTCAACGCCAGATCAAGCCGTCGTTTCATCCCGCCGGAGTAAGTACCTGATCGACGCTGACCGTCTTGATCGAGTCCGACGAGTCGTAGCAATTCTTCTGCCCGTTTCTTAGCTTCCGTCTGACTTAATCCAAATAATTTTCCCTGTAGGACAAGTAATTCAAGACCGGTCAAATCTTCATCGATGCCGGTATCTTGCAAGGCGACCCCAATCTGCAAGCGAACCTGTTTTTCCTGTTTGACGACATCAAATTCCTGAATCGTCGCTCGACCACCGGAAATTGGAATCAACGTCGTCAGCATCTGGACGGTCGTCGACTTTCCAGCCCCGTTCGGTCCTAGAAAAGCAAAGATCTCTCCTGCCTCTACATCGAACGAGATGCCTTTGACGACATCTTTCCCGTCATACGTCTTCGTCAAATTCTCGACATGAATCATCTTCATTCCTTCTTTCCCTGAATTCAAAGTCATGTCCAAGATTTTCCCGTTTTTTCTGTTCTCGAATCAAAAAAACTTTTATACAGATGGCGTAACGTACAATCATTCCACACGAACTATTCAGCGATTTTTGCATATAAAAACGCGCTCTCAAAAGAGAACGCGAGATTAAAACATATACCTATTTCATACCTGAAATATTGTATCCTTCGATGATGTACTTTTGGAAAATCATGAAGATGATGATAATCGGGATGACCATGAAAGTAGCTCCAGCCATTTGCAATCCGTAATTCCCACCATGTTGCCCCTGCAGTAACGCTAAGCCAACAGATAGAGTGTACAATGATTCGTCATTCGCGATGATGAGTGGCCATAAGAAACTATTCCATGCTCCAATGAATGTTAAAATTCCCTGTACCGCCAGAATGGGTTTTGACATCGGAAGAACGATTGAGAAGAAAATACGCCATTCACTTGCTCCATCTAGTCGAGATGCCTCTAGCAGCTCATCTGGAATCGTCGTCATGAATTGGCGAAATAGGAACACGCCGAACGCACCAACTAATCCAGGTAAAACGATTCCTGTCATCGTATTCGTTAACCCCATTTGATTAAGCATTAAATAGACTGGAATCATTGTTACTTGACCCGGGATCATCATTGTAGCGAGTACTCCAATGAATAGTAACTTACTCCCTTTAAAACGAAATTTGGCAAATCCATAACCAGCCATCGCCGTTAAGAGTAGACCGAAAAACGATGCTAATACAATCAAAAGTGTATTTTTCAAATAGGTCAAAAAGTTTAGGTTCACGAATAAATTAACGTAATGCTCAAAAGTTAGCTCTTTTGGCCAAATCGTTAGCGGAAGTGCTAAAATTTCTGCATCCGTTTTTACTGAAGAAAGAACCATCCAAAAAAACGGTAAGAGAAAACAAAGACCTAGTAACGTCAATACCGTTGCAAGACCCCATTGAAAAGTAGCCTTCTGTCTTCTTTTCTCCGGACGTGCGATTGGTGAAAATCGAGCTTCCTTGCCTGTTACAATCACAGGTTTTTCTTTCGGAATCATCGAATCGTCCCCCCTTCCTTAGTATGGATTATCATTTTTTTGAACACGGAACTGGATCAATGTGACGGTAATGATTAAAACGAATAGGACAACGGATCCAGCAGCAGCATATCCGAAGTTACTCAGTTGGAAACCGTTTTGATAAATGAACAGCGCCAATGACGTCGTTGAATTCAACGGTCCACCTTCCGTCATAATGAACGGTTCCTCAAAAAATTGAATCCATCCAATCAATGTCGTCACCGTAACGAAGAAAATGGCATATCGTAAGAGAGGAATCGTGATCTTAAACATTTGTTGAAACGTACTGGCTCCGTCGAGTGCAGCTGCTTCATAATACGTTCTTGGAATCCCCTGTAATGCCGCAAGGAAGATAATCATGTTGATTCCGACAGCCCGCCATAAGGCTAATAGGATCAATGATAATTTTGCAACAAGTGGATCTTGCAACCATGGAACATCCGGTAGATGAATTGCATTCAGGATAAAATTAAAGAGCCCGTATTGGGGATTGAATAAGAATCCCCAAACGACGGCAACAGCAACAACGTTCGTAATCGACGGCATATAAAAGACGACACGAAACCATTCAAATACTTTTCCACGACCAAAGTTAATCGCAATGGCAATGGAGAGCGAGAGTGTAATGACAAGTGGTACACCCAAAATGACATAAAAAACCGTGTTCGTTAATGCCTTTAAGAAAACCTCATCTTTAAAAATTTCAAGATAGTTTGAAGTACCGATCCATTCGATGTTTGCATAGTTCGCGATTCCCGCTAAATCCATGTTCGTAAAACTCATCACTACGGCGACGAAAAGCGGCGTAATCGAAAACAGAAACAGTAAAATGATGGTAGGTGCAATGAACAGATAAGGCGCCTGATGGTTGAGCAACCGTCTCATTCAGAGGACTCCTTCCTTTAAGCTTCCGCTTCGATTATTTTAAGATGGTTTCTGCTTTCTTTTGGAACACTTCCACTTCTTTGTCGACCGCTGCATCGCCACGGTACATTTTCTCGAAACTCTGTAAGTAGGTTTGTGATACTTTCTCCCACGATGAGATGAGAGGCATTGGTTGAGCAGCTTTCATTTGTTCACCAAACGTCTTAAGTTTCTCGTCATTTTGAAGTGTATCGTTTTTCCATGCTTCTTTTGTTGAAGGGAGCGACTTCGTCATCTCCATCCATGCTGTTTGTGTTTCTGGTTCACTCATATACGCGATGAATTTCGCTGCTTGATCTTTTTTAGAACTACTTTCAAAGATACTCAGGTTCGCTCCACCTAGGAATGAAATATTATTTTCTTTTTTTGGAAGAACTGCAGTCCCCCATTGTGATTCAATACCCGGCATCTGTTCATTAATCAGATTGATCATCCATGGTCCACTAATGAACATTGGAACATTCGGATCCTTTGCACCAAATGCTTGTACGATATCCATTCCTAAATCAATCGGAGCATACTTTTGTTTGAAATAACTCGTTAAATATTCAGCACTTTCAATGAATTCCGGCTGATTAAATAACGGTTTGTTATCTTGCGTCAATAAGTCCGATCCATTTTGGCGTGCAAACATGAAGTTCAACATTTGATCATTCGTATCCAAAGTAATCCCGTACATATTTTCGCCTGGACGTTTCGCAAGCTTAGCTGAAGCATCCTCGAGTTCTTCCCATGTCTCTGGCGCTTTTTTATACCCGACATCAGATAACGCATCTTTGCGATAGTAGAGAACTCGAGTATCGGTATACCAAGGCGCACCATAAACGCCATCTTTTAATTCGACTGTTTCATAAGATCCCTCATAAAAATTATCTTTTGCAAGAGATGGGTATTTCTCCACATATTTTTTCATGTCTGAAAGAGCACCAGCTTCAACGAATTCTGGCATCCAAGATGTACCCATTTGAACGACATCTGGTCCGTTCTTCGAAGCGACTGCCGTTAACAATTTATCATGTGCCGTATCCCATGGTATCGCCTGAACCTTCACTTTGACACCTTTGTTTGCTTTTTCATATTCTTTTACGAGCTTCGGTAATGCCTTTCCTTCTTCACCCATTGCCCATACCGTTAATGTCTTGTCATCTTCTCCAGATCCTGATGAACAAGCTGCTAATGTTGATACCGACAATGCGCCGACCGCAAGTGCTAGTCCGAGTTTTTTCATGGTTCCATTCCTCCATCTCGTATTAATCGAAACGTTTCGATTGTTTTCTAAAAAAATAATGTTTATACAAAGGTTTTTCCTTAAAGCAACAGGTTAAACGTTTCTATAAACATTATAAGCATACATGTATGCGCTTACAACCTATTTTTTTTATTTCTTTTGGAGGACCGATCCTGCGACGATGAACTTTGAATCAATCTTCGCATTCGTTCGCTCTTGTTTATCAATCAATTGAAGTAAGGCGCGAGCAGCGGACTTTCCCCAATCTAACTTCGAATAACTGACGCTTGCGATTTTCGGTTGTGTATAATTCGTAACCTCAAGCTTATCAAATCCCGTCAGTGATATATCGAGACCAATCCGAAATGATGTATTTTGTAAGACATCGTATACGCCAAGAGCCATATCATCATTTAAACAAACGATGGCATCCCCATCTTTCAACTCTTCAAGGATTTCACTTGCAGCACGGATACCAGAACGTTTCGTAAATCCACCTTCCCATATACGAACCGCAACACCTGCTAAGTCTGCCTGTTCTAGGACAACAGCACGACGTTCGAAAGCATCATGGTTTTCTTCCGGTCCATCGACGAGATGAATACAGTGTGGTTTTGTAGCGATTATCGTTCGCATCGCTTGTTGCATACCCATCTCATTATCAAGTAGCACACAACTAATATTCGGATGATCCATGTTTCGATCAAGAATCGTCAGCGGATGTCCCCGATCAGCAAATCCAAGAATTTGTTCTTGGGTGAAACGATGACCTAAAATTATCCCGCCATCGACGATCCGTTCTGTCATGAGGCGATGGGATTCCGGTCCATTACAGACGATCAGCTCATATCCCGTTTCTGACAACTCATGATTAATTCCTTTTAATAATTCGCCGTAAAACGATCCTGAATAATCTCCTAGAAAGGCACCGATGATATGCGTCTTGCGAGTCTTCAGCGTTCTAGCAGCAGCATTTGGAATGTAATTCAACTCTTCCGCGATTTTCATTATACGTTGACGTGTTTTTTCCGTCACTTTCGTACTCCCATTCAACGCATAGGAAACGGTCGAAATCGAGACGCCTGCTGCCTTTGCAATATCCTTAATTCCTGTCATTTCACTTCACTTCCTTCTTCAAAAAGTATAGCATAGGACCGCCGCGTAAGGACCGAGTTCCTCTTCACAGTAGTCCCCTACACCTATTAATGTCTTACCCATCTTTATTCGATGTCGAATTGAGTGATTCGACAAATTAACTAAAATACGAAGGGACTGTTCGCCATGAATTCGATCAAATGCGATCATCGTCGATGGCGTCTCCTGCCACCTCATTTCTCCATCCAATAAGGCAGGCTCTGTCTTGCGTATCGAAAGTAAACGTCGATACACCTGAAGGAGACTATCATCATCCAGTTGTTGATCGTGGACGTTACGATCAGCATCGGTCATTGCCTGTAACCAAGCTGATCCTGTCGAGAATCCCCCCTCTTTCGTCCACATCATCGGAAGACGAGCATGATCACGACCCTTCAGCTGAACGGACTGTATCGCTCCACCTTGCTGTAAATAATGGAGGGTTTCGATATCCTGGTAATCAGATTGCTGAATGATTCCGTTCGTCATCCCGATCTCGTCTCCTTGATAAATGAAAGGGGTTCCTCGTAATGTCAACTGGAGCAATGCCAGCATTTTTGCTGCTCTTATATCATCGTCGTACCATCTAGAGAGAACGCGAGGCTGATCATGATTGTTCCAAAATAAGCTATTCCAGCCGTCTTCTTTCATCTCATCTTGCCATTTTTTAATCGTCATTTTTAGTTCTGCTGGATCAAACGATTGGAGGTGCCATTTACTTTTACCCGCCACCTCGTCAAGAGCGCACGTCTCAAAGTTAAACACCACATCAAGTAATCTCTCTTCTTGAAGTTGACGAATTTCGGATGGAGATAGACCTCCTGCTTCGCCGACTAAAAGAAGATTTGAACGATCAACGGGTGCCAACATCTCTCGTAATCCCTCCTGTACACGTTCGAAATTTAGCCAGCGGTGCGGATGAATTTGTTTTCCGATTAAATCGATGACATCAAAACGGAATCCACGAACTCCTTTTTCAATCCAAAACGATAGATTACGTGCAAATTCTTTTGCCACTATCGGCTGATTCCAATTAAGATCCGGTTGTTCCTTCGCAAAAGAGTGGAAATAGTATTGCTGACGTATACTCGAGTACGTCCAAGCAGAACCCCCAAAAAAAGATTCCACTTCTGTCGGTTCGTCACGCCAAATATACATGTCTCCGTATGGACCGTCTGGATCATGTTCAGATGCGATGAACCATTTATGGCAGGATGAGGTATGATTCGCGACTATATCCATCATGATCGTGATATCATGCCGACTCGCTTCGTCAATCAGGGCTTCCATCTCGTCCATAGACCCGTAGAGGGGATCAATTGAAGTATAATCCGCTACGTCATACCCGTGATCATAACCAGGCGACGTGTACACTGGGCATAACCAAATCATGTCCACCCCTAACCTCTGCAGATAATCCAATCGTTTCCGAATACCGTTCAGATCTCCGACTCCGTCTCCATTCGTATCTTGAAAACTTTTCGGATATAGATGATAGACTACTTGATGCCGATGACTTTTTATCATGTCATTCACTCCATTTCTCATATGCTAAAGGACAGGACGACTTCCGCGAAGTCATCCTGTCCTACTTTAGAGCGGAAGCTCGATTTGCAGTTCGTTTCCACTTGGAAGTATCGTGTTTAACGCCTCACGTTGCAATAGATAACCACCTTGACGATAACGATTGGATTGATTTGAAAGATTGAGCAGTTCTCCATTCCATAAAATGCGTCTTTGTTCACCCCGTGTGATTCGAATACGACAAGGGATATCGAATAGGTCCATCTGGATAGTTCCGGTTATGACTGGATCAAGAACTAGTCCATCTGAACGCTCTCGAATCCCTAAGACGTTCGTCATTAATTGATTCAGCCAAATACCTGGTCCACTCGAGTAAATTCGCCATCCCCCTTTAACCGGAATCTTACCTTCTTTCAATTCGTTCCAACGTTCTTGCGCTTCGTAACGCGTCGTAAACGCAGCATCCGAGCTACTGAAATACGCATTTCTCTGACGGTGGACTGCTTTCGGCACTTTTAGATCCACAGGATTAATGACGTCAAATGCTTCCGTTATGCTCTTTTCATCAGCTCCGATTTTCGCCAGTGCTTCAATGTAACGAATATGGGCATGCACGTACTGCAGCCCAATTTCACGACCGACATTAGCAGCTTGTTCTGCCCGCATGAAATGACGACTCACACCACCACGATATTGTGCTGGTCGGTCCATCAAACGCACACCATCCGGGAACTTTAAATGTTCTTCAATGATCTTTAAGTTTTGCATAGCTTGTTCTGGTGTAACGAGTTCTCCGATGATACTACGGGTCAGCGGTAACAAACGATATTTCATTGGTAGTCCATCATCTGTGGGATGAATCATCGGATGATATCCATCTTCTTCGACTCGTAAAAATCCAGGGATGACCCCGTCCAGAATCATGTCTGACTGGAAGGATTGTTCGATGGTAGTAGCTAGTTCCGCTAATCGCATGCTTAATGACGATTGTGGTAACTCGTTTGCTAACGTACGGAATGTTTGAAATGTCAACGCTACCGTCCAAGTACTGATTAATTTTTTCTTTAACGCATCATCTGCTGGTTGTAACGTATCGTCCCAATCTCCTCCGCCGTATGCGGAAAAGACACTGTTCGGTACGAAATCCTTTTCAATCCGTGCACACGCTCGTTCCACATGATGCAAGAGCGATTGTTTTAGTGTTTCCTGACCGGTCTCGGTTCGATATGGAAGCAGTTCATCGAGACATGCCCAATCGTGTGTTCGCTGAAGATAATCTGCGCAAGCCTTCAGTGGCCAGACAATCACATCACCATGGCTATCCTCCTGCTGGATACCAGCATATTCATCAAACATGAACCATTGTGGCCAATGTCCTGCCTCGAATTGATGTGAAAAAATCTGAAGCAGTAATGCGCGAGCTTCTTCAAAATGACCGAACGCCAGTAAAAATTCCATCGGACCTTGCGATACGTCGCGTGTTCCCCATGCAGCACCACCGTATTGCTCTAAGCCGTGCGGTGATTGGTAATGAATCCGCATGTTTTGGATGTACCAGTCTACTTGAAACTGTAGAGCATTCGCGTCCTGCCAGACGTCTTCAAATTTGAGGTTTTTTCGATAAGCAGCCTTCCATTGATCGAAGGACTTCCGTTCTTCGTCAGCATTGAATTCACACTGCATTCCTGCACCCATTCTCATAACAAGATGATCGGTCGCTCCGACAGATAACCATACCAAATCGTCTACGATTGGCTGAGTTAACCATTCAGATGTGGAGCCCGTTGAAAAAGGCTGATCTATTTCAAGCGTGTATGTCAAATCAGGTAGAATACGTTTACTCAATGATTCTTTTGTTGCCGTAAAATGAAGGCGTGCTCCTACCCGTTCCATTTGAAACGGCACATCATATTCTTGTGTGTGCATCGTCACTTGCTGACTGATTTTCATCGCACGCGGATATCGCGTCTTAACCGTCGTCTCAAGCACAGGTCGCTCAGCACCAATTGACGTACGGACTTCAATCGTCTCGTCATCTAAGAAGTAGTACCAGATTACTTCGTTCCATCCCATTTCAAAAATCGAAGGTAACGCTAATAATTGATAGGCTTCCTTTTGCTCAATGTATATGCGTTGCCCAGATGTTTTAGGGATGTTCAAAGGATTTCTGACGTTCGACATCCACTTGTTGTAATTCGTATTCCCATATACGATGTGCGAATTGAAGACACCATTCATATGGACTGTTGTCGCCAATTTCTTTTCTGTTGGCGCTAAACTTCCCGCATTTAATAAGATGCTTGCATGACTACGCTCAACAAGAAGTTCCTTTTCTTTTAGAACAACATGATGACCATTAGGTGTAAAGAAGGACAACAACTGTGTTCCTTCCCATTCTTCAAGCAACCTTTCCGGATACAAACCGTCAAGTTGTTGTTTCGTCGCTGTATTCCCGACAATCGTCTTTGGTGTTTGTAAAAAAGCCGTACGGTGATGTCCCTTCCGTTCCTCCTCACGCTCATATAAAGGTATAAATTGATCAATCGATTGTTCATCAAGTGCTTCTTCCATCGAAGGAATGAACCGTAGCTCAAATTGGAAAGATAGCTCTCCAGCTGATTCTTTGACAGCTGTTCGAATCGTCGGTAATGCGAACTCATACTGATTTATTCGAGAGGGTAAGTGTGCATTTAATCCCTCTGCTACATTCGTTTGCCGAAATGACGCACCATACACATCGAATCCATCCGTCGCAAACTCTTCGATTCGATCATGCGAAAGAATCGCAACGCTCGGAAAGCCTGTCGACTGTCGCTGGTTTTGTCGAGCCAATATCCCATGTTCGATCGCGACGTAGTCAATGTACTGTGCCATATATGCCTCATTCGTACGTACACCGGCTTCGTCAGCCAGTCCTAAATCCTGTGTATAGGTTACGTCAAATTCTCCTTCCCCAATGAGTGAGACTTTAAAATGCATTCCAGTCGTGTGAAGACTTGCGACGACCTCGTATCCGAATGTTTCGTAGTCACCTTTCCAGCTGATCGTACGCTCAGATATTGCTAGTTTACTAGGCGAATGGATACCAAGTAACGGTAAGGCCACACTGGAACCATGACGAACATATACATTCATCAAGGATTCATTAAATGGATGATGAATCAATTGATTGATCATGATACCTTGGTAACGGATTTGACGAATGTCGCCGCCTTCAGTCAGTGTCACACTAAATTCATCGTGTCGTAGATGTGGAATGGTCGTTAATGTGTTCATCAAATTGCCCCTTTTCAACAGTCTGTTTCAACCAAAATTTTTCATGTAATGCACATGTACTATCCGTACCAACATAGAGAATGAATTCACCAGAATCCGCTTTAACCGAACCGTCCGGATGTTGATACATCAACATCGAAGCATCGATACGGAATGTCACTTCTCGACTGGAACCGGCTTTCACAAGAACGCGTTCATATCCTTTTAATTGACGTAAGGGACGTGACACATCAGCAACCGGGTCTTGCACATACCATTGAACGATTTCTTCCGCATCTAATGTGCCTTCGTTCGTAACAATAACGGATGCTTCCCATGCAGTTCCCTCCGGCTGCTCATATAGCCTTAACTGCGTATAGTTAAAATGGCTATAACTTAATCCAAAACCAAATGGAAATAACGCTTCATTTGGAGCGTCCAGGTATTTGCTTGTATAGCGTGGATCAGCGCCTTCGATCGTCATTGGTCGACCCGTCGGTAAGGCATCGTAACGTAATGGCAACTGACCGACATGATACGGAAATGAAATCGTTAGTTTTCCAGAAGGAATCACATGACCATACAGTAAACGGTGAATCGCTCGTCCTGACTCTGTTCCCGGATACCATGCTTCAAGCACTGCATCGGAATGATTAACGACATCTCTAAGATCGAGTGGTCGCCCGTTGAATAGCACGGTCACGATCGGTTTTCCAAGTGTCGCAAGTTTTGCCAATCCATCGCGTTGTGTTTTCGGCAAACGGATATCCGTTCGACTTCCAGCTTCTCCACTCATCCAAGACGCTTCACCTAAAGCTATAAGAATCACATCTGCTTGCGCCGCTACTTCCATCGCCCAATCCCAGTCAATTTCCGTATCAATCGTTGATCCTTCTGCAATAACATAATCAATGTTCGCTTCATCAAACGCCTCTCGAATGGAAACCGCTTCTTCACGTTTTCCGTTGCCTGCCCATGGACCAAGTACGTCCGTTGAAGCAGCAAACGGTCCAATCAACGCGATCCGCTGATCGTCTGCTAATGGCAGCACTTTATCATTTTTCAGTAAGACACAACTTTTTTCAGCTAAACGCCGTGCCGTATTCCGATGACCTTCAGATAAGTGGACTCTTTTCTCAAGTTCGGGATCAATGCCACGATAAGGATCTTCAAACAACCCAAGATCTTGCTTTAACATAAGTATTCTGCGTACTGCTTCGTCTAATAAGTCCATCGAAACGACTTGATCATCGATCTGTTGTTCCAAATGATTTAAGTAAGCACCTGACATCATATCGATATCGACGCCCGCTTTGATTCCTTTTTCTCCAGCTTCAGCAAGAGAACCCGCGACACCATGCTGGATTAATTCCTTAATAGAAGACCAATCCGAAATCGTGACCCCGTCAAACTCCCACTCTTTTCGAAGAATTTGGCGTAACAGATACGTACTAGCTGTTGCGGGAACACCATCAACGACGTTGAAGCTTGTCATGATGAGTCGGGCACCCGCTTCGATTGCCCGTAGATAAGCCGGTAAATAAAACTCTCGTAATTCACGATCCGACATATCAACCGTATTGTAATCACGACCACCTTCAGCGGCACCGTAAGCCGCAAAATGCTTGACGCAAGCTGCTAAAGAATCAGCTTGTTTTAAATCCTTGGATTGATAACCACGTACGAAGGCTGCCGCATATTCTCCATTGAGCCAAACATCCTCACCTGTCGATTCCATGACACGCCCCCAGCGCGCATCACGTACAAGATCCACCATTGGCGAAAAAGTAACATGCAGTCCCGAAGCTGTTGCTTCGATAGCAGATTGACGTGCCATCATTTCCACTTCGTCACTATCCCACATAGAAGCAAGCGCCAACGGAACTGGATAAATCGTTCGATGACCATGAACGATATCCGCCATGAACAATAGTGGAATTCCTAATCGATTATGTTTTAAATAATTTTGCTGAATGCGAAATGCCTGTTCTGCTTGATGAATTCCGATGACAGATCCTAATTCATAACGGTTATCCTCTGTCAGACCACTTTCCTCCATTAGTTGAGCCACTGGTCCAGTCACAGTATCAGATGTCTGTGGATCATAGACAGAAGGAAGAATTTGAACGAGCTGTCCGATTTTTTCCTGTAGCGTCATTTGCTGTAGTAAAGCTTCAACGTTCATCTATCAGCACCTCTTCTCCCTTAAATTTATCGAAACGTTTCACCTGTTAATCAAAATTATAAGCGCTTTCATAAAAATCTTCAACCTTTCTTTCGAAACGTTTCGATAAAATGAATAAAAGTAAGAACTCTTCCTTTTCAGAAAAGAGTTCTTACTTTGTTTAGATTCTTTATGACCAAATATAAATGCCATATACTACACCAACAGACGCCACAAGCGTCGTACCGATTGACACCAGCATCATCGTTAATCCGATTCCTTTTAATCGAACGACTCGTGCCAACGCGAGACTAAACGAAAGCACTGTACCACTCGCAAGTACAATCGCCCCTGCGAATAACAATGTAGGATTGATCCATGCATCTCCGATGACGATCCATCCATAAGTGATACAGGCAAAAAGAACGGTCATGATGAGCCATCGCCTCGCTGACACGTTTTTCAACATATTGATTCCTCCTAATTTGCTTCTATATACTTGTTCGCCCTTTCCCATTAGATTCCTGTTACTAAAAAATCGTGCCTCCTGTTATACGGAGACACGATTCCTTTATGATGCTACTTGCCATTTCTCTTTTAATTGCTCCATCTCTTCTTGACCTTCGTGCGATTGCATCCACAGATTGAATACATCAACAACGTCCCCTTCCGACTCTCGGACGAGGTAGCTCTTCTCCGCCGGAATCCATTTTTCTTGAATTCTTGGTGCCGCGAGTCGTTTGTCGAGCGCTTCATAATGAATCGCCTCGACCGTATCGGTGATCATGACATCGACTTCGCCCGATGCGACCGCATGCGGGATGTCGAGATTTTGTTCATACATAACGATGTTCGCCTTCGTGAACGTCTTACGGACGAACTGTTCATTCGTTCCCCCTGGATTTAGACCAATCGTCACGTCTGGACGATTGATTTGTTCGATCGAAGCAAGACGCTTAGCATCTTCTTTACGGACGAGTGGTGTCTTTTGGAACGACAGATAACTCGACGTGAAGTCGCCGATGATCTCGCGCTCGATGTTTTTCGTCACACCCCCGACGACCATATCGAATTTTCCGCTAGCAAGATCAGCAGACAGCGTCGGCCATGTCGTCGGAACGAACTCGACATCGATGCCGGTCGTCTTCGCGAAAGAACGGATCACTTCGATATCGAACCCTTCGTACTCGTTCGTCTTCCGGTTCAAGTAGGTGAATGGTTTATAGTCCCCGGTCGTTCCGACGACGATTTTTTTCGTCGCAAAGACGTTCTTCGCTTGTACACGTCGTGGTTGCTCCGTTTGCCATAGCGTCAGTAAGCTTGCAAACAAGACTCCACCTCCGACGACGATCCATCCCCATTTACTCATGTGCTCCCGCTCCTTTCGCTCCGACCGTCTCACGTGTCGAGACGATGTTCCATTTTTTCTTCAATTTTTGAACTTGTTCTTGCCCCTCTGCACTTTCAATCCAGACCCGGAAAACGTCTCCAAGCTGTTTTTGGTCCGGTTTCATCAAATACGCCATCTCGGCTGGTTCCCATGCCTCTGTCAGTTTCGGCACCGCAAGATCGAGTTCTGTCGCGTAATGCAACGCCTCGATGTCGTCCGTCACCATGACATCGACTTGTCCGCTTTGGACGGCTTTCGGAATATCCAAGTTGTTTTCAAAGACGGTCACATCTGCCTTCGGAAAATGCTTCTTCACGAACGCTTCGTTCGTTCCGCCCGGATTGACACCGATTTTGACTGCTGGATCATTGATTGCAGCGAGCGAATTCAAGCGTTCGACATCTTTCTTCTTTACGAGCGGTGCTTTTTGAAAGGAGAAATACGACGATGTAAAGTCTCCGACGACCTCGCGCTCGACTTTCTTCGTGATGCCACCGACAGCGATATCAAACTTTCCTGATTTCGTATCCTCCGATAATGTCGGCCATGTTGTCTTGACGAACGTCACATCAAGATTTGCTGCTTTGGCGAACGCTTGGATGACATCGATATCAAAGCCTTGATAACGATTCCGGTCCTCGTTCCAGTATGTAAAGGGCTTATAATCCCCCGTCGTTCCGACGACCAGCTTGTGGTCTTCGAAGATGTCATGTGCTTCGGCATCCGTCTGTTGATTCCAGATCATCCAAGCGGCAACGCCTGTCAAAACAAGTCCTGCCAGTAGCCATGGTTTTTTTCTCATCGTATCTCTCCTTTCTGTTTCGTCGTTGCCCATTCACCGAATATTGCTACAATTTAACCTAAATGATTTTCGGTGTGGGTAATAGTCATTATCCTACCACACTTACACGTGATTTCAAGATAATTTGACGATTTTATGCATAAAAGCATTAAAAAGATGTTTTGATGACGGTTACAGTTCTACAAGTCGTCTCTCTTTACAGAAACCCCTCGTCTTTTCCATACTGAAACAGAATCATCAAATCGTGAAATGGAGGAATGGAACATGAGTCAGATTTTCATCATTGGTGCAAATGGTAAAGTAGGTCGTCACGCTGCTCGCTTACTGCAGGATTCGGAGCACGATGTCAAAGTAGGATTACGTTCCAAGGACCAGTTCAGTGATTTTGAGAAATTAGGTCATACCCCGTTCCATCTCGATCTTGAAGCGGACGTCGCGACAATCACTGATGCATTACAAGGATCAGATGTCGTCATCTTTACGGCAGGATCCGGCGGTCACACAGGAGCGGACAAGACGATGCTGATCGACTTCGATGGTGCCGTCAAATCGATTGAAGCAGCGGAAGCAATACGTGCAAAACAGTTCATCATGGTCAGTGCCTTGAATGCCGATTCGCCGGAAACATGGTCTGACAGCATGAAGCCGTATTACATTGCAAAACGCTACGCGGATCGTGTCCTGAAGGAATCGTCACTTAACTACACGATTCTTCGCCCAGGCGGACTATCAGATGAAGCCGGCACAGGAAACGTCACAACGGATCCGTCCGAACAAGCAACTAAAAAAATTCCGCGCGAGGATGTCGCACGCGTCATATTGGCAGCAATCGGTCATGACAAGGCGTCGAAGCAAGTCGTCACACTACTCGAAGGTGACACACCGATCAACGAGTTATTCTAATACAAAAGCTCACGTCTCGATTTCCGAGACGTGAGCTTTTTTGATCAAATGAATCATTCGTATAATTGGCGATACATCACGAGCATCGTCTCACCAATGACGGGTAACGACGCCGGAATGTCGATCCAGCGCTGGCTATCTTGATCAAAATACAGCCCTTCCGTACGCATCTTCTCTTTTGTGTTGATCTCATCGAACTCGAGAAACATATCCAGCTCATCATCCGCCTTTTGAAAGTCGTCCCACGGTCCGGGACCATAATAAAAGAGTAGTCCTTCCGCATCGTAGCCAGCAAGCTCGTTCAATGCCCATTCCAAATGTGCTTCAGACTTGGCAGATGTCCTGACGGAGTCGGCTAGTGTTTGATGAATTCCAAATCCGTTTCCACTAAGCAAGTGACGTTGCTGATTCCATTCCCAGATATTTTTCCAGCGTTGCATGAAAATGCCAAACCGATATGCTTGTGTTACTTCGTCCCGTTCTCGCACGTCATATGACCAGGAAATTTTCTCTCCACTGATCCACATACTTACGTGAAAGTTTCCCTCACGCGCTTCATCATCTTGTAAAGAAGACCAATCTGATTGCTGTTGCTCTAGATACGTGAACAACGGAAGTCGGTCTCCCGCTTTTTCTTCAAATTCAAATTCAAATCGCTCGATACGGTTCAAAACATCTTCCCCCCTGCCTCACTCAATCACAAAGTCGATTCCAATCGGTCCTTCAACCGGCATCTCGTGAAGCAACTCATACTTTTGATTCGTAATGAGCAGTTTCCCTTTATCCGGGTGTTCAGGGTCAAATTCGATGAAGTATGATTTTTTCGTCTTGGGATGAATATATAAGTACTTGTACCATTTGTCTGATTTCCAAAATTTCGGTATGATTTCCTGGACCGAGAATGATTGACCGAACGTCCATTTGACTAAAATGTGGCGATCCCGGTTTTGATTATCACGAGAAAATTGCTGAACGACTTGAATTCCTTGTGTTGCATCAATCATTCGAATCGGATCGGTACTATCAAAATTCGTATTCTGAAGAAACGGATAATATTGCTCGGTTTGTTCACCTGCCTCATTGATCCGAATCATCCAGCCATCCGTACTAGCGAAGTATGCCGTATCATCCTTTCCATAAAGTGCTGAGTATGCATATGGTTCATCTCTTTTCCGATATACGACTGGTTTTTCAGTCCGCTTATCCAAAAAAATCATCGCTGCTTTTTCTTCTTGTTCATGATCGCTACCAATACTGGCATACGCTAAATGCTGCTTCAATTCAATCATCATCGAGTTTCCTGGTTCGAAACGCGCAGGCGTCTCATAGTTTTCTTTTGTATCAAAATTAGAAAAGGTGTGCGAGTAGCCTGTTCCTTGAGACGAGCGCTGCGTCCCGGTTTTATATGAATTCAACGTCTTGAACCATGTATTCGTACCAAAGTGTTTGATCGATTCCATCATGGGATCGTGCTTGAAATACGTCACATTATGTTGAACAAACCGTCGTTTCGTAAAATCGAATGTATGGAAGTGATTCGGATATCCTGCGCCAGAGGCATACAACACATTCGGCGTACTCGGTTTTTGAACAAGCGTCATGTTCGTGATTGTAGGATCATGGACCTGACGTTCGTTTAGTACCTGTCCTTTCATGTTGATCGTGATAATCGAACTGTAAGCAAGTTCAGGATCATTCGTTTTCCCTTGTCCCTGTCCTGGATAGACCAACATCACGGTGTCTTGTTGAGGACTAAACTCGATGGCTGTAATCGAAGAACGTGGTAGGACAGTTGCGTTCGCGCGATCCTGTTGCACTTTCATCCAGGTCGCTAAAAGGATACTTCCACTGACAAAAAACACTAGACTAAAAAAGATCTGCTTTTTACGGATAGACTTATCCATTCGATTCATGACTCCTTGACTTGTTTATTTAAACAGTTATTTCTACCTAGTTATACACTGTTTGATCGATGTATTACGTCTTTCTTACAACACTGTTAGACGAATTGACCAACTTTACAACATCCTCCTGAACTCTAACCACTAAAAAAATCCTCACGTTTCATTTAGAGACGTGAGGATTTTTGAAATCAGGTTATATTATTTTAATCTTGCTCCGCAATGGCACGCAATCCACGTAACGTTTGAATTTTACGTTCGTGGCGTTGCATCACGAATGAGAGACCCGTCACGATTGCGAGATTGAACCAGATCATCGTGTCGGTAATCGGATTAAACAAATTAATGAGTACTGCAATGATATTAACCAAAAAAACGACTTTGTAGAGTTGCAAAATCCGGTGTTCGTGATGGATCTGTGAATCAAAGTCCGAGTACAAATGAAATGGTTCATCCGAGGTCCGTTTTCTTAAGAAGACCCAGCGGAACGATGTATCCACGACTTCGATATCCATCTCTTCCAAAAACGCAAAGTAATCCTGCGACTTCGGATGCTTTGGCATGTTTTCTAATAACTCAATTCGATACGTGTACATACCAGGTTCACCTTTTATGAATACATAACGTCCGAGTCGAAACTGCTGTAAGTACCAGCCGTTGTTTGCCATCTCATTTAACCACACTTCTTCTTTTGCATAATCAGCGTAAAAGCGATAGACCGTTTTACTACTCACCTTGATCCACTCCCATCGTTTCTTGTCCATGTCGCACGAGTTCTTTTAATCGATCTAGCTCTACCTGTAATCTCTCCCGCCCCTGATTCGTCATGATGTACTCTTTCTTTCGCCCTGTTTCTTGCTCGATCGCTTCAATCCACCCTTTATCGACCAGACTGCTGAGTGCGCCGTACAATGTACCAGCAGCTAACTTGACTCGATCATTGCTCAACTCCTGGACGAATTGCATGATGCCATAGCCATGACGGGGTTGTTGAAGTGAAAGTAAAATATAATACACGGCTTCTGTTAATGCTGTCTCCTGGACTGTTCGTGCCATTTTCCCACTTCCTTACTACGTCTTCCGTTATATCGTCTCCCGATACACTAAAAATATCCTATTCCATGTAAAATGACAAGAAAAAAAAATACCTAGAGAATCTCTAGATATTTTTGATGTAGTACTTTATTTTACAATCATGACAGGGCTTTTCACGCGTTTTGCAATTTTATGACTCACACTTCCAAGCACCATCTCTTGCAAACTATTTAAACCCCTGCTGCCGATAATCGTCACATCAACTTTCTGTTTGTTCGCATGGTCAACGATTGCCGGACCCGGATCTCCTTTTAGAATCGTCACATAGTAGGAAACATTCGCTTCCTCCAGTTTTTCTTCAACCGCTGATAGTTTTTTTCGTCGGGCAACTTCGAGCGCTTCTTTTCCTTCTGTATGCAGTACATCATCTTTCACCTTCGAATAATCAGCGACGAAGACGACTTCAATTTTGCTTCTCTCACTCAGTCGAGCAACTTTGATCGCTTCTTCGGTCGCACGGACCGAATGTTCTGAACCATCAACCGCTAATAGAATATGTTCGTACATATCGTTCACTCCCTTGTATTTAATGAATAGGCATCTTCGCGGTCGGATCGTTATGAATCGCAAGGCGATCGATTAGCTTTTTACTTTCAGGATTCAATCCACTAATTTCAACATGATTTTGATTCGCCATCAGACGAATCATCACTTTGTCGATCGCCCCTACTCCAGAATCATCCCAAATTTGAGTCGACCCAAAATCAATCAAAATCTTTTCGTTTTGAATTTCGTAATCAAAGGAGGCAATGAAATGGTCAACCGATGCGAAAAATAATGGACCTTTCACGCTGTAGACGATTCTTGCCGGCTTCGTTTGTTGCGTGACCTTAATTTTTGATACTTTCGCAACAAAGAACAACGCGCTTAGAATGACGCCTGCGATAACACCGACGGACAAATCATGCGTAGCAACAACGATGAAGACGGTCGCAAGCATGACAAACGCATCTGCTTTTGGCGCTTTCTTGATATACGTAAAGGATGACCAATCAAATGTTCCGATTGATACCATGATCATGATACCGACAAGGACAGGCATCGGAATTTGAACGACTAGATCACCGAGGACAATAATCAAGAACATTAAAAAGATACCGGCGACGAGCGTTGATAATCGACCACGTCCTCCTGACTTTATATTGATGACCGATTGTCCGATCATCGCGCATCCCGCCATACCACCGAAGAATCCAGTGATGACGTTCGCGATCCCTTGCCCACGTGCTTCACGATTTTTCTCACTTTCAGTACCTGTCATGTCGTCGACGATCGTTGCTGTCAATAGTGACTCCAATAATCCAACGATCGCGAGTGCCAATGAATACGGGAAGATGATTCGTAAGGTCTCAAAATTCAAAGGAACATTTGGTAAGAAAAAGGACGGTAAAGAACGTTGAATTGCTCCTAAATCTCCGACTGTTCGCAAATCAGCATTAATGTTGATAGCTACTACTGTTAAGACGACGATGGCAATCAATGGAGCCGGAATCGCCTTGAAGAAACGCGGCACGACATAGACGATCAATAATGTAATGGCAACGAATACATAGGTCATCGTCGAGATTCCGATGAAATGTGGGACTTGAGCCATAAAAATCAAAATTGCTAATGCATTGACGAATCCGATCATCACTGCTCTTGGAATGAAACGCATGACTTTTGCTACTTTCAATACGCCAAAAATCATTTGAATGACACCGGTCAATATTGTCGCTGCTAATAAATGCTCGACGCCATGTTCTTTGACAAGTGGCACCATCAGAAGCGCCATCGCTCCTGTCGCAGCTGAAATCATCCCCGGTCGTCCACCTACGAATGCGATAATGACGGCTATACAAAACGATGCATACAATCCCACCATTGGATCAACCCCGGCAATGATTGAAAATGCGATTGCTTCAGGAATCAGAGCAAGCGCCACAACGATTCCCGCTAACATGTCACCTCTAATATTTGAGAACCACTGTTCTCTTAAACTATCTTTCACTCTCATTTTCCACCTTTCCTATCTGTATTTTTTATATTGATTTAACCATCCATCTTTGGATGAAAGATCGTCTGTGTCTATCGACAGTCTAGCACCACCGTTCCCAAAAAGGAACGTTTTTAGTTTGAATTTTTATATTTCTTTATAAAAAAAAGCGTGAGAACGCTGAAATTCAGCAGTTCTCACGCTATATCATGTGTGATTATGATAGACACTTTTTGATATGTTGATAGTTCTTGTTCCCACCTGATAAGTTGCATACATCCGTAAATCCAAGATTTTTCAAGACATTTTGCGCAGCATTCCCGGTTACCCCTTTATTACAGTAGACAATCGTCGGTAACGTCGGATCCAATTCCTTCGCGCGTGTCCGCAGTTCACCAAGCGGAATATGGATCGCTCCATCAACATGATTTTTTTCAAATTGTGCTTTCGAGCGTGTATCGATGATTTGGAACGACTTCCCATTCGCGACTTGGTCAATTAATTCGTTCGGTGTCATCAAACGCGCTGTTTTTTTGATGGCATTATCGAGTGCCATTCCCGTATAGAGAACGGGATCCTTCGTCGTCGCGAACGGTGGAGCGTAAGCTAAGTCGAGATGGAATAAATCCTCTGCCTTCGCTTTAAAGGTGATCGCTGTCGCTAGGACATCAATCCGTTTGTCGACACCTTGCGGACCTACGATCTGGGCTCCGAGAACTCGCCCTGTTGCCCGATCGGCAATCGCTTTGATCGTCATCTCTTTCCCGCCCATGTATTCCGGACGATCTGGTTTGATGTTATGCAAGACTTCGATGTCATAGCCTGACTCACGCGCTTCTTTTTCCGTCAACCCCGTTTGAGCGACAGTCAAATCGAACGCCTTAAAGATTCCTGTCCCTAAAATACCACGGTGCTCCGCTTCTTCTCCGGTAATGACCATTCCGGCAATCCGTCCCATCTTGTTTGCTGTTGAACCAAGCGGACGATAAAGTGCCTCACCCGTGATGACGGAGAAACTCTCTGCGACATCGCCGACTGCGTAGACATCGGCTACATTCGTCTGCATGTGACGGTTGACTGCGATCGCCCCTGTTTTACCGAGCTCCACACCGATCTGTTTCGCAAGACCCGTGTTCGGCTTGACGCCAACAGATAAAATGACAAGATCCGTCTCGATCGTTTTTCCACTCTCAAGCGCGACCTCAGAAATACGTTCTTCTCCGTTGAACGCTGTCACGGATTCGCCAAGCAAGAGGGATACCCCTTTATCTTTCAAATGATCCGCTACACGTTCTGCCATATCGCGATCAAGTGGCGGCATGACTTGCGGCAAGCGTTCGACGAGCGTGACTTGAATACCGCGATACGTTAATTGCTCTGCCATCTCGAGTCCGATGAATCCTCCGCCGACGATCGTTGCCGTTTTCGGATCATGGGCATCAATATAGGACCGGATCGCGTCGGCATTGCGGACATTTCGAACCGTAAAGACATTCTCATGCTCGATTCCCGGAAGTGGTGGAACGATACTTGAAGCACCGGTTGCCAGCACTAACGTATCATATGTGTCCGTGAATCGATCCCCTGTCTTAAGATTGACGATGGTAGCTGTTTTTGTCGCATGATCAATCGATTCAACTTCGTGTTGTGTATGAATATCGATGTTATACCGTTTTTTAAAGAAAGCGGCATCTCGCGGTGTCAATTCGTCGATGTCAGCGATCTCCCCACCGACGAAGTAGGGAATCCCACAACCTGAATACGAGATGTCCTGATCCCGATCATAAATCGTGATTTGCAACTCTTCACTGTTACGACGTGCTTTTGCTCCTACTGATGTTCCCGCAGCAACTGAACCAATAATCATCAATTTCATCTCTAGTTCCTCCTTAAAAATCAATAAAGTATCAAGCTGATATACAAGCCAAGCAATGTGATGGCAAGTGTCGGAATCGTCAGAATCGTTCCAATTTTAAAGTATTGACCCCAACCAATCTTCACGCCTTTCGTCCGAAGCACGTGTAACCAAAGTAATGTCGCTAAACTACCAATCGGCGTGATCTTCGGTCCTAAATCGGATCCGATGACGTTCGCATAGATGAGCGCTTCTCGAATCGTTCCAGTCGCCTGGCTCAAATCGATCGCAAGGGCATCAATCATGACGGTCGGCATGTTATTCATGATGGACGACAAGATGGCAGCCAAGAAGCCCATACCAAATGTCGCGGCTGCTAAATTCGTCGCAAAGCCATCAATGATGTCAGCGAGAACTTGTGTCAATCCTGCATTTTGAAGTCCGTAGACGACGATGTACATTCCAAGTGAGAAGAAGACGATCGCCCACGGTGCACCACCGATGACCTTTTTCGTCGGTACGCTCGGTGAACGACGTGCCATCAATAAGAAGAACAAGGCGATGATTCCAGCGACAAGACTGACTGGAATGCCGATGACGTCACTCGTAAAGTATCCGACGACAAGCAAGATGAGTACGAACCAAGATAACTTGAACATCCGTTGATCCTTGATCGCTGTCGCGGGTGCGACGAGTTGCGCTACATCGTAATTCTTTGGGATACTCTTTCGGAAATAGAGATACAAGACAATCAGACTGCCTACGACAGAAAAGAGATTGACGAATACCATCCGTGACGCATACTCCGTAAACCCGATGTTAAAGAAGTCTGCTGAGACGATGTTGACGAGGTTCGAGACGACGAACGGTAAACTGGCCGTATCGGCAATGAATCCGGAAGCGAATACGTAGGCTAACACGACATAATCCGGAAGTTTCAAGTGACGAACCATCGCGAGGACGATTGGTGTCAGGATCAATGCTGCCCCATCGTTCGCGAATAAAGCCGCAACGACAGCACCAAGTAATGTCATATACACGAATAGTTTGACACCACCACCTCGCGCGATGCGTGCCATGTGGAGTGCCGCCCATTCGAAGAATCCGATCTCATCAAGAATCAATGAGATGATGATCAGGGCGATGAACGTAAAGGTGGCATTCCAGATGATGCCCCAGACAGTCGAAACATCATCGAGATTGACGACTCCCGTCAATAGCGCAACGAGTGCCATCCCCATCGCTGAGTAACCGATGCCGAGTTCTTTCGGTTGTTTAATGATTAAGAATAAGGTGATCAGAAAAATTCCGATCGCTAGTAAATGTGTACCGGTCAATGCGTTCACTTCATTTCTGTATTAAATTTCGAGTGGCTTTGTTAACGATTCGCCAATCTTGAACGTGTCATCAAGAATGGAATATCGTCTCGATTCCAATGCCTTGCTCGTGCTAATCCATTTCATCCACGGTGTGTGTCCTTAGCAACTTCTGTCCGGGATGTCCGGAGTGTCCATTTCTTCTAAAATCGTCAATAACAACTTGTGTTGCGGGTGATCTGGATTGATTCGAAAATAAATCCATTGTCGTTCACGTCGTTCCAAGATGAGATGGGACTGACGCAATAATTTTAGATGACGACTGACTGCAGGTTGCGAAATATCAAACATTTCGACGAAATCACAGACACAATGTTCCCGAACGTGTAGTCTTCGCAAAATTTCAAGACGTGTTCCATCGCTCAGTAGCTTTAAGAACTGACTCATCTCTTCTACCCGTTTTGCTGTCTCGATCACTGGAGAGTCCTCCTTTCTCTTAAACGTATAATCCATGCCTGATACAGGAGCGAAGTTATCAATTTCGCTTTTCACATAACCATATTATTATATAACGTTTTTGTTATGCAATGATTTTTTCATAAATCGATCTCAAATAAAAAAATCGCCATCCCATTCGATGACGATTCTTCTTATATTCTTCATGCAACAACACGTTGTGCTTGTCGTTGCTCCCTCCAACTCAGCACTAAGCACGTTATGATAAAACTACCGAAACAAAGCAGGGATAAATGCAACACTTGCGTACCGATGGATCCATTCATGAATAACAATCGACTGAATCCAGCCACGGCATTCGGAACAGGTAAGAACGTTCCGAGGGATTGATAAAACGGTGCCAGCATCTTCGCCGGCACGATGTTTCCGGCAGTCATCAACTGGAACGGAATCAACGCAACATTGACGAGTGGAGCAATCGGTCCAAATATCGCAAAGTTCATCTGCGTGACGGCGATACAGGTCGCTACGACGAGGAGCTCGAACGCCCACAGTTTGATGAATGGTGTCGTGATGTCCGTTAATACATGTGCCATGGAAACGAGCAGTAATGGAACGACCAAAAGAACGATCCCGTGCAACAGTTGGCGACTCCAAAATAGCGACCAGATCGAATGACGCTTACTTAAGATCGTACTGACAAGATTGAATTGAATCCCCATCGTCATCGTCGCGATATAGATGACGAACCCGAGGACGAGTGGCAGCATCGACAAGGCAAAATCCGAGACGGCATGCTCCGTGACGATCGATGTCGTAAACGTTGGCTCACCATTCAACTGTTTGCCGATCGTTTCCGTTGCCCGCTCGAGAATCGCATTCGCGAATTCGGCATTCGTCTGGCTGACGTGTGCCGTCAGTTGACGCGTTGCATCATCCTTTTGTAGAACGAGATCGACTTCATTGGCATCGAGTGCTTCCAATCCTTTCACTTCGGTCGAAAGTGCTTGGACCGTGAACGGTGCTTCCTTTAGTGATTTGACGAACGGGTCATTCACTTCGCCAACGACACCGACGTTCAATTGATCGAGCCGTTCCGTCGTTCCTTCGTAACCAGTCATCCAAACGACGAGGAACAAGAGCGGGACGACGATTGCGAAGACGAGCCCCACTTTCGTTTGTGTCATTGACCAGACATCTTTCCATGCTTTCATATTACAATCTCCTTTTACATGCATTACTTATAATATCATGTGCAACTATATATCCGAAGGAAAACCATTCACGTCACATTCCGGTGAATGGTCTCAAGTGTATCTTTTAATTGCTCGATTTGCTCTCGCGATAGTCCACGGAACGCTTCGAGTTGTAGCTGATCGAGCTCTGGCCCGAGGCGATCGACGATGTCGCGTCCTTCTCGTGTCATCAAGAGCAGAACCGCTCGTCGGTCCCGGGGGTCCGGCGTCCGAACGATTAGTTCTTTTTTACCGAGCTTATCCAGAATCTTACCGATCGTCGTTTGATCACGTTCTGTCACGAGTGCCAGCTGCTTTTGCGAAACACCATCTTGTTTAGCGAGTTCGCTCAGGACAGAAAACTGCTCCGGTGTCAGTCCGAACGCTTCCATCCGTTTAGCAGCAGCACGTTTGAACGCATAATAACTACGGGATAATTGCATGCCAAGCGACCATTCCGATTCTTTCATCCCATCATCTCCATATAGTTGCACTACTTATTATTTATTCACTATACCTGAAGAAGAACAAGTCCGTCAACGGTCTCATTTTGCCTGGCGTTGACGAATTCCATCGATATGCGCTTGTTGCGTGGCACGGTCGACTTGTGAATGAACCCCGAGTTTCCCTGCAATCGTATCGACTTGACTTGGTGTCAATGGCTTTCCAGTCGCGAGTTGCTCGATCGTCTTACGTAAGACGTTTCGTTTCAAGACACGGACATGCGCTGAATCGACCGTGATTTTTTTGAGTTCACAGCGTTCGCTGAAAACGATCAAGGAGTGAAAGAGCGCAGGATCCGTTCCTTCTAAGAAGCGTTGCATGCTTTTGAGATGCCCTTCATTTTGTTTGATCGGATTATAAAACCGTTGCTTGAAACGATTCTGGAACTGCTGCGTCCACTGACGGTCCTGCTCGCGTCCGAAAATCCACCCGCTGTAGTTTTTCGATTCGAGTACATAGATGCCACTTTCATGAATGAACGTCACATCAATCTCCATCGTTCCTTCTCCACGCGCACGTGGTAAGTATGTATTAAAGACATAAGTGCCGTATCCGGAAACTTGATCGAGTTGACGTGTCGTCAAGTACTCACCCCATTTCCCTTTATCACGAACGATTCGCAAAAACGGTTCGCGCGTTAAACGATAATAACGACTACTGTGATACGAACTGCGCTTTACAAAGAAAAACAGACCAAACGTTCCGAAGAAGAATAGCACCATGATCAGTCCGATTTGAATCAAGAATGGTAAAAATGTCACTAACACATTGTCCACTAGATTTATCTCCTTTCCATATTAACCCTTTATTTTCCACTATATCAGCATAATCAATTTCCACCTCATTTTCCACTATTTGTTATGGAGACTGTCCTATGGTACGGTGAAACAAAGGAAGGTGTTCACTATGGATTCTGTCGTCACGTTCGCACCACTGATCGTCTTATTCTTCATCTGGATGTCCTTATCACAAAAAGCGGACGAAGCGAAACGCCGCCAACAAACGATTCTGAAGAAGCTACAACGGATCGAGGAGCACCTCGGTCTGAATGAGGTGTCACTAGAAGAAGCAGCGTTACAAGTCGAATTAGTTCAGTTGCTTCATGAAGGAAAGACGGTTGAAGCTGTCAAACGCGTTCGAGAGACTCTCGGATCGTCTTTGCTCGAGGCAAAACAATACGTCGATCAACTGAAAAGCGAGCACGGACTATGATCAAAAAGACCATCTGACAGCGAAGTTCAGATGGTCTTTCTATTCATTCCGTTACTTCATATTGTTCGTCCGAAACTGCCTCGAGCCAGAGTGGTGTCCCAGCAGTGATCGCAATGTGCGAAAACCAGGAAGACCGTGTTGCCCCGTGCCAATGCTTCACACCATCATGCGTGACGACGACATCTCCTGCTTGCAAATGTCGAGCGGGTCTCCCTTCTTCTTGATACCAGCCTTCCCCTTCCGTGACGAGTAGAATTTGATATCCCCCATCATGCATGTGCCAATGATTCCGCGTCTCCGGCTCGAACGTCACATGTGATACGGAAACGGGCAACGATTCGTCGACGAGTGGTGCTAAATAACTGATACCTGTGAATACCTCTTGATACGCTTCGTTCTTTTCGCCTCGTGGAAACATTAATACTCCTCCTTTTTACCACGGTTGAGTCGTTGGACCGACCGTAAATTCGCTCACGTTCGTATCCTCTGGTTGATCGATCGCAAAGGCGACGATCCGCGCGATACTCTCTGGTGAGATACCGTATTGGTCATATAGTGCCGTCATTCCTTCAAGCGACTCCCCGTGTGAGATCGTCTCGAGCAATTCGGTATGAATCGCTGCCGGATAAATCGTCGCCGTTCGGATGTTCGTCCCTTCTTGCGCCGACTCCATCCGTAAGACTTCCATTAAGTTACGTACTGCCCATTTCGTTGCGCCATATACAGCTCCACCCGGATACGCCTTAAGACCTGCTACGGATGAGGTCGTCAGAATATGCCCCGCACGTTGGGAGGTGAATGTCAGCATGACAGCTGCAATCCCGTTCAAGACACCTTTGAGATTGACGTCAATCATTTGATTCCACTCGTCTACTTGTAAAGCAGATAGTGGAGAACTCGGCATCAGCCCCGCGTTGAGGAAAATTGCATCAATTCGACCATACGCCGTCAATGCTGCTTCGATAAGTCGTTGATTATCTTCCAGTTTCACGACGTCTGTCTCTTGGTATATTGCTTCCCCACCGTCCGCTTGAATCGAATCGACGAGTTTCGCCAGTCGATCATTGCGACGTGATCCTAACACTAGCTTTGCCCCCTGCTTTGCAAGTAAGCGTGCTGTTGCTTCTCCAATACCTGAACTTGCTCCTGTGATGATAATGACTTTTCCTTGAATGGCCATGATGATGACGTCCTCTCTTGTTTTCTTATTGTTGCGTGCTCATTTGAACACGTACTGTATCAGCTGATAATAGTTCAGATAATCGATTCGGTTCGACCCAACCAATTCGCGTGTATTGAATATCTGTTTGAAACGACTCGTAAAATAGGACGAGACAATCTGATCCATACAGCATGAGATCTCCCGCTTGCACCGTTCCGACATACTTTGGATTCGTCGGTAACGAGAATGGAACGTAATGATACTTTTCATTCCCATTCAACTCTTTCATCTGCATCGTCAGCGGCAATCTTTTTTGCAATGCCATCGCTGTCTCATTGTCCGCAAAACGAATCGGGACGGTTGTTTCATCGATTTGAAGCAAGACGGATTTCAGCTCCTTTTGTTCTAGATCACTCGGTCGTGACGATTCTTTCGTATCGGTACATCCACTCAACAGAAAAAATGTAAGCAGACAACAGTACCATCTATTCATCCGACACCTCGACCGTTCGAATGATTCTCGCTGGAGTGCCTGCGACGATCGTACGGGGCGGAACATCGCGTGTCACTGTTGCGTTCGCTGCGACGATCGCATCCTCACCAATCGTCACGCCAGGCAAAATCGTCGCCCCGGCACCAATCCAAGCATTACGCCCGACATGAATCGGCGCTGTCTCAACGCCACCTCTTTTCGTCGGTGATTCCGGATGGTTGACAGTCAGCAACCGTGCGAACGGACCAATTAAGACATGATCGTCTAGCCGAATCGACCCAAGATCCGTAAACATGACACCTCGATTGAGGAAAACATGTTTGCCGATGGATAAATGCCGTCCGAAATCCGTAAATAGAGGCGTTAAGACTCTAACAGACGAATCGATGTCTTGCCCTGTGATCACGGCAAGCGCCTGTCTCCTCTCTTCTTGTGAGACCACTTGATTCAATCGCTGTAATTCCGGTTCGATTTCATCTTGAATGGCATGAATGCGCTCAAGGACCGGATCCGCTGGAAGAATCGTATGTTCTCTTACATAGGTTTGCAGTTCAGTCATTGTACATCCTCCTTTCTTTTGATCGCTTGGTCTCATCTTACGGCTGACAACCATTCATGTCTAATGCTAATATTAAGTAATAAATCATACGTTTTTTGCATGGATAGAGGTGGAATGATGGAATTACAACAATTACGCTATTTTTTAGCTTTAGTCGAAGAAAAAAATATTACAAAGGCGGCACGGATCCTTCGTTTGTCGCAACCGGCATTATCGCGTCAGCTGCAACAACTAGAAGAGACGATTGGGGTCGAATTGTTCGAACGCTCGAAGCAAGGGCTTCGTTTGACTGAAAAGGGACGATTCTTTGAAGAGCGCGCACGCGAGATGGTTACACTAGCAGATAAGGTATTGGTCGACTTGAACACAAAAGAAGTATTGACGGGTGAAATTCATATCGGTGGTGGCGAAACTCAACAATTGACGACGGTGTTGCAAGCGTTTAGAGAGTTACACACCATTCATCCTGATGTAACGATTCGTATGTACAGCGGCAATGGGAATGATGTACTCGACCGGCTCGAAAAGGGATTGCTCGATTTCGGACTTGTCATTGCTCCGTTCGATCTATCCGCATTTCATTCCTTTCGGTTGCCCGGTCAGGACCGTTGGGGGATCTTAACACGTCGTGATGCCTCGATCGCACAGTCTAAGACGATTTCACGAGAACAACTTGTCACCCTCCCGTTACTCTTATCCGAGCAGACACAACTCGATACGTATTTCCGTGAACAGAGTGGTCTAACGCTTGAGGATTGTCAGATCATCGGAACATATAATCTGTTGTTCAATGCGTCCTTACTCGTACGCCAAGGAGTGGGTCACGCTCTAGCAATCGATGGCATCATCGATACGACCGCTTCCGATCTAATCTTTCTTCCCCTTGATCCTCCCGTCGTCTCGGACGTCCATTTGATTTGGAAAAAGGAGGCGACTTTATCGCCCAGTGCGCGTGTGTTACTGCGAACGATCAAGGAAGGATTTCATTCATAAGAAAACGGTGAGCACCTATTTGGGCGCTCACCGTTATTTGTCATTTCGATTTGATTGCATCAAGAATCAACGAAGGAAATCTCATCTGTTCTGCATTCCGGGGATCATATCGCTTCGAACGGAAAATGACACCGTCTGCGCCATCCCAGTCCGCTTGATGGAAGATTCCATCCTGATCGAAATATTCGAGAAGACGCACCTGAAATCCAGCCTCTTTAAATACTTGTCGTAATGTTTCGTGCGTATAAACGATTTTGTGACTCGCCGCTGGATGGTCATTTGGACCGGGTCCATCGACTTGAACAATCGATTGGTATGCGTCATCCCGAAAATAACCGTCCGGCACAGCACAACGGACGTATCCCCCTGGTGCAAGGTATGTATAACAATGACGTGCCGCGTCAATTCCTTCTTCGAACGTCAAGTGCTCCCAGACATGTTCCGCAAGAATCGCTTGCAACGTGTCGTTCGAACACAATCGTTCCCAATCGGACCGATTGAGTAGATTCAGCTCATCTTCCTGTGTATGATACCAACCGGGATTGTTGTGGTACGGTCCTGCTCCAATGACGATACGTTCTTTCATATGGGATCCTCCTTCTCGTTTCACCACTCTTTTATTTCTCATTTCACATAATTATCCCTTCTTGCGACAAAAAACGAGGCTGACTCAACAAAAAGAATGACGCGTCTTTTCACGCCCTTTCCTCAGGCGAGACACAAGCCAGTTTTCCTGCCTTATTCAAGCAGGAAAGCGGGTCTTGATTGTCTCTGACAGCGCAAAGATGCGCTTTTTCCTGTAGGAGTTGCGTGAAACGCGTCATTCTTTTTATTATGAGAAAAGGGTGGCAGATCATCATTCTGCCACCCCTATCTTTGTAGAGACTGACTTTTGAGTCAGCCCCGTTGCTGTTAATCCCGCGCCGCGAGGCGATATAAGAGATCGAGTAATTCGATATAGAGCCAGATGATCGTCACGATCAATCCGAATGCTGCAACCCACTCCATCGATTTTGGAGCACCGGCGCGAACTTGTTGCGAGATAAAATCGAAGTCCATCACGAGTGACAGGGATGCCACGATGACGATGACGAATTGAATACCAATCGCAAGCGGTGAGCTACCTGTCATGAATGGGAGATCGACACCGAATAACGAGAGAATCAAGTTGACTGCGTACAAGACGAAGATCGAGAGAATCGCTGCTGTTACCGCAGAACGGAAACGTTGCGTCACTTTAATCATGCCTGTCGAGTAGACAAACCACATCGCGAACGCAACGACGAAAGTCGCAAGAACCGCTTTCCCGACGATACCTGGGTACATGCTTTCAAAGACGAGCGACAATGCTCCGACGGCGACACCTTCTGCCAACGCATAGACCGGTGAAAGGACCGGTGCTGTTGCTGGTTTGAATGTGATGATCAAGGCAAGGATCAGACCGATGACGAATCCACCGATTAATGCCGGGAATAGGAACGCTTGGTTTTCTGCGAGGAAGAACCAACTTCCCCCTGCTGCTGCCGTGACGAGAGCGAGCATCAAGAAAATCTTGCTCATCGTCCCGCTTTTTGTCATTGGTCGTTCTCCGACACGTGCCGTATCGAATCCGCGACGCAATGCCGGGTTTACTTTAAAACGTGAAGCCATTGCTTTCACTCCTTTTTATGATTCTGTTTTCTACTACGAAGGTTTCCCGAAAAAGTTTCAAAATAACCATTGATCGAGCGCTTTTAATTGCAACATGACGACTGGGATCGAGGCTTTGGCATCGATGCGGTAAGATTTCGCTTGTCCGATCAGACCGGACGTGACGAAATCGGCACTTTCCAACGCTTCGCCAATCGGTCCAAACGCGTCACTATCGATTTGACGATGTCGGTAGTGAATGAATCGTTCCGTCGTTCCTTCTTTGACTTTACAACCATCCTCGACGTCCGGACGATTCAACCCGTATTCCGCGTAATGCCAGACGGTCGTCGTATCCCAAGGAGAACCGATATGCAGAATTTGGCCGTCCGCCTCGATGAAGCGTTCGATTGGTGAACCGGGACCGAAGCCATTTTCTAATGTATGATTGGCAACGAATGTCGCCGCATCTTTCCCCCAGGCGGTCACGGACCACATCGGATGGTTGCTTCGAACGACACCCGGATACGTTCGGAAGACTTCCGGGACGCGACCGATGCCGCGTGTGACCGTTTTTGCCGGGTCATATGCCGGCATTTCCCGGCGGATCGTTTCCCACCATTCTTCAGGCACAGCCGGTTGGCTCCAGTTCTTCGGATCTGAATTATCGGTACTTTGCGCCGGCATCATGATTAACCCATCCGTCGTGACGACTTCCTGTAAGGCCTCAATCAATGCTTGTACGCCACCGGGAATCCAGCCGATTTGTTTGAGAGACGAATGGACGAACAGCTTCATGCCGGGAGCCACACCTAATTCGCGTAACGCCTCTTTGATTTGTGATTTTGTGACCATGTTTCGTGTTTCCATCGATCTTAGCTCCTTACTCGACGACTAGTGTAATCGTCGACCCCGTTTTTCCTTGTTTGACCTCGATTTTTGCGTCAACTCGTGACTTCAGTTCCTGGACGTGACTGATGATCCCGACCATGCGACCGCTCGCTTGAATCGAGAGCAACGTCTCGATCGCTTGTTCGAGTGATTCCGGATCAAGTGTTCCAAATCCTTCATCGATAAACATCGTTTCAAGTGACACGCCACCACTTGCTTCTTGAACGACTTCCGACAATCCGAGCGCAAGCGCAAGTGATGCTTTGAAGCTTTCTCCACCAGATAACGTCTTGACGTGACGTGTTTGCGACGTGTACGCGTCAAAGACATTTAAATCAAGCCCATATTTCTTGAGTCCTTTTCCCGCCTCCGTTTTCCGTTCAAGCTGGAAACGACCAGAGGTCATCTCGTGCAGATGCCGGTTTGCGGCGAACAAGATCTCATCGAAGTATGCCGTCTGGACGTACGTCTCGAATGTCATCCGTTGCGCATTCTCCCCGACACCAACGCGAGCGAGTTCGCCGATGACTCCGTATCTCGCATCCTCGTCCTCAATCTGGCGTTGCAAGCTTTCCCAAGCCGCCATCAATTGATCGATGTGTGCGCGTTCCTTCTCAAACCCGACACGTCGGTCGGTCCGCTCCGTCAGTTCGAGCGACGACGTCTTCACATCCATCCGCAACTGTTCGAGATCCGGACGCACTTGACCTTCTGTCTTCAAACGGGCTTGTTCCTGCTTCAGCTTCAATTCCTGCCGCGCTAGACGATCTTGTTCCAAACGTTCTTGGAGGTGACGGAGTTCGTCACGAGACCGTCTCGCATCGCGGAAGGCTTCAATCGTCGGAAACGCTTCTTCTGCCAGGACTGCGTGTAATTCGTTTTCGCGTTTCGTTAATCGGTCGCTTTGTTCAGCAGATGCCTCAGTCAATTGACGGAATCGACCTTGGTGTTCCGCGAAGTCACGATCGAGCTGTTCCTTCTCGCGTAGCTGTTGCTGTTTGTCTTGCTTGAACTGCTCGATACGTGTTTCTGCCTGTTGTTGCTCCTCACGGAGTGCTGGTAGCGATTTCGCGGACTCTCCTGATTGACTTAGGCGACCAGACAAGTGTGCCATTTCCGATTCGATGACGGTCCGGTCTTTAATCATTGCATCGATCTTCAGTTGTAGCTGGTCCATGGATTGCTCGAGTTGTTGCAGGCGAGTCTCAAGACGCGCTTTTTCCGTCTGTGCTGACGCTAATCGGGCTTCCGTCTGTTCGACTTCCCGAAGCTGTGCTGAAACATCCGCATGAGATGACTCGTTTTCACTCGTCTTTTGAATCTCGGTCGTCAGTTGTCCGAGACGTTCGGCTACCGTTCGGTACGAGGCTTGTAACTCTTGATGCGCTTGTTGAGCTTCTAGGAACCGCTGTTGCGCTACATCGACGGATAGTTCCTTTGCGACGGCGACAGCATGCTGTGGATGCGACGTACTGCCGCAGACTGGGCAAGCCGTCCCGTCTGTCAATCCTTTGGCAAGTTCAGCAGCCAGTTGTTCCCGTTCGTATCTACGCGCTTCTTCGTATTGGCGCGCTGCTGCCTCTTTTTGGTCCCGAACGCTTGTGCCGCGGACAATCAGCTGTTGCCGTTCTGCTTCCAATTTGTCATGTTCCGCCATCTTCGTCGCCAGCTGTTGCAGGATGAAGCGCCGTTCTTGCACCTTTAAGCGCTCTGCTCCGATGTTTTGCAATGGATGCAGTTGTTCTTGAACAGTCTTACGCTCCGTCCGTGCTTGTTCGAGTTGCTTCCGTAATGGCTCTGGGTCCAGAAGCTTCGAACGTTCGATTAGTTGTTGCTGTTGTTGTCGTAAAGCCGTTTCTGCTTCCAACCGTTCGCGTTCTTCTTGAATCTTTTCGAGGCGACGACTGAGTTGCTCGATCTGTGGTTCCTCCGCTAGCAATCGATCCACTTTTGCTTGAACGACCTCTTGTTGCTCTTTCAAGCGAGCGATGTGCTGTTCAGTTTCCTGTTTTCGATGCGTGAGTTGCGTCAATTGTTCTTGATCCTGTTGCCACTGGTCATAGATCGGTGCGACGATTTGAGCGCGTTCAGCTGCCAATGCTTCTTGTTGCATCCGCTTGATTTCCGGTAAGCGGTCCACTAGCAACTGTTCCGTTCGTTGAAGTCGCTCCTGCTCTTGGAAAACCGCTTCGAGTTGCTCGCCTTGTTGCAATTGTGTCGTTTTCTTCTCGACGATCGCACGGGTCTCTATTTCAGCTTGACGAGCAGCCGTTAACCATTCGTCCCGTTCCGTCGTCAACGCCTCCATCCGTAACCGGATGTCGCCTTCCGTTAGTTCACTCCAGTTCGCTTGCAGAGGTAGTTCCTCAAGCTTTGCCCATTGTTTCGTCTTCGTTTCCTTGATGCGTGCCGCAAGATCGAGCGCTTGTCGGTGTAAACGTTGCTGGAACTCACCATAGTGTTCCGTCTTAAACAGCTGCTTGAGAATCTGGAGTTTGTCTTTTGACTCTGCCATCAACAGTTCGCGGAACTTATTTTGCGGCAACAGGAGAATTTGTGAAAATTGTTTATGGTCGAGCTGAATCAACTCTTGAACGCGTTGTTTGATTTCTGGAATCTTGACCGCAAGCGGCTTCCATGTCGTTCCGTCGAACCGAGCGAGCTCGGCTTCATGCGAGTAGCCGGTTTTATTGACCGGATGCGGTTGACTCGGTTGGCGGATGATCCGGTACCGTTCCCCTTTCAGCGTAAACTCCAGTTCAACTTCCGTCTTTTGCTCGGGCACGGCAAAATGACTTCGCAGTTCGCTCATCTCCCGTTCGCCGCCTGACGTTTCGCCATACAGGGCGAACGTCAATGCGTCAAAGATCGTCGTTTTCCCTGCTCCGGTATTCCCGGAGATGACGAACATCGTCCGTCCGGCAAGTGCCGTGAAATCAATCGTCTCTTCACCAGCAAACGGTCCAAAAGCTCGTAATGTCAGTCGTTCTGGGCGCATGTCGCTTCCTCCTTCAGGACGGCTTGCATCGCTTCCGTCGGTTTCTTCTCACGGACTGCTTCATAAAACTCACTGAATAGATCCGCAACGGATGCATCCTTAACTTGCTCCCGCGACGCCTTGACTGCCCGCGTACTCTCGCGGACGAATCCAATTCGCTCGAGGTGAAGGATATTCGGGTAGATTTTTTTCAGCTTGCCCATCGGATCCATCAAGGCTTCGCCGTCCGTTAGATTGATCTTTAAGTAATCGTCCGTGTCTTGTGTCGCGACGAATGCCGGGTCTGTCAGCTCAGCGAGACTTCCAGTCAGTTCCCGCAGGTCACGTTTTGGTGCAAGTGGTTCGAACCGACGATCGAACGTACCCGCATCGTTCAAAGTCAACACATCGACCCCTTTGACATGATGGGCTTCCGAGAATGAATATTTCAAGAGCGATCCGCTGTAGCGAACCGTCTCGGATTGAATCGCAAGTGGATTATGCAGATGACCGAGTGCCGTATACGTAAACGGTGCAAACTGGCTTGCGCTAACTTGCCCTGCCGTTCCGACGGACAATTGCCGCTCCGAATCCGTCTCGAGTCCGCCAATCACAAAGGCATGACCGACGAGGACACTCGGTCCGTCTGGAATACATCCGGCAAGGATCGTCCGCATCGCATCATCATGTGTCTTGATCGTTTCGTCCTTGTGCACGTACCGAACGGTCGCAGGATCTGCAAATGGCACCGGATAAAACGACACTCCTTTAATCGTGACCGGAGTAATGACCGGCGTTAGTTTTCCGACGAGATGCAGACCAGCCCGTTGGAGTAACGTCGTTCCGAAACTTAACCGTTCGGCCGAATCGTGATTTCCGCTGATCGCAACGACCGGGATGTCTCGATCGAGAATCAAGGCAGCGAGCGTCTCGTCAAGCAGTTCGACGGCTTCCGTTGGTGGTACAGCGCGGTCGTACAAGTCACCTGCAATGACGATCGCATCCGGTTGTTCGCGGTCGACGAGTGTCAAAAAATCCGCTAAGACCGCCCGCTGGTTCTCGAGCATCGACTCGCCATGAACGATTTTGCCGAGATGCCAATCGGCAGTATGTATCCATTTCATCTTCATCACACTCACTTTTTGAATATAGTAGCTTAAGTGTAGCATGCAAGCGTTCGTTCTGCGACGAACATCCGTTTGGAACATAAAAAGCAGAAGTTTTCGTGTTGCACATCAATCCAATGACACGTAATGACGAAAAAAAGTGTAATTCTTCTCGACTAAGAGAAAAACTACACATTAGTTTCAATAGAAAATAGATAGAACGTTTACTTTTTATCTACAGTCTGTTTTAGTTTTCTTTTCCCACCTGTAACAATCAAAGTAATACCTATGATACATTCCAAAAGAATGATCCACCAAGCAAGGCTCGGAATCATGTCAATCGCATCACCTCCGACACTTTTGTACACTTCTAGCTCTCTAAGAAATAAAAACTCAGCTAAGTAAATAGATAGCCATAGCTTAGTCAAAGCTACTAATACAAAACAAAATCCCATCTTACGCAATTAAAACCCTCCGATTACTAAATAACTTAAAATTGTTTAAATTTGATGTTACATCGCTATTTATAATTATAGAAATGAGTTAATCAATAGTATTTACTTTACCATTTTATTTTTTTATGAATCAATAATATGACTAATATAGAAAATTTTATTAGTTTTTGAGGTCTGCATACTTTAAAAAACTGTTAAAATACAATATATACTTCTCATTTAAAAGCCAGGAGGGAAAACATGAAAAGACTTATACTGTTAGCTCTGTTATGTACTTTGTTATCAGCGTGTAGCATCAATGAGTCTAAGCTCAGTTTTAGTGAGTTAAAGATTGTACCAAACGAAATACAAACGAAGATTAATCCCGCAAATACCTTGCAATTGATCAATACGAAAGACAAAGTCGCTTATGTTGTTTATCAGTCAAAGAAAACAGTTGCTACTGATCTTGAGGAACAAGGAGATACGCTAAAGATTAAATTGAATGAATCTAAAACTCATAAGAAAACGAAGCAGCATGTCTACAAGTTAACATTAGATCCTGAACATAAAATCATCGATGTTTACGTGAACGGTAAATCTACCGCATTTGATAACGTAACTAACTGATAAATCTAGATATAACAAGTAGAAACAACATACATACTAAAACCCCTTTATTTCTTTTATGAAACGAAAGGGTAACACAAAAAGCAGAAGGCGAATGCCTCCTGCTTTTTTCACTCTTGCGACGAATGTGTTATTTCGTCCGTTGTTTTCTAAAGCGTTGAACGGAACGAATCACAGAAACCGATCCGCCGATAATCGCACCGACACCGACGACGATGCCTGTCTTGAATTTTTTGCCCGATTGTTCTGATTTATGCGTTGCTTGATTGTGTTCAAAAAGTTGTTGGAGGGGCGACGACGTCTCGACTTCGAGAATTTTCGATGCATCCTGATGCACGTCTTCTCTACGTTCGACACTACAAGGTGACAGATAGAATGGGTTCAAGTTCGTCCGGTACCGATCCGGATTCCAGTTGGGTTGCTGAACAACTGCTTGGGCGTCTTCCGTCTGTGCCTGATCCTTGATTGGATCGAATTCTTGTTTCATCTGAATCACTCCTCTTCACGTTCAAAACCTGTAGACCGATTTATGTCTGAAGTCTTATTTACCTGTTTTTCAAACATTTAAAACATATATATTTAAAATTAGTTTTACTGTTTTGTGAACGTTACCCGAAATAGGCATGATAGAGGCGTTTCGCTTTGACGAGATCCGCTTCGCCATGAATCAGAACGCGTCCATCTCGGAAAGCGACCATCCGATGTTCGTCCGTCGTAAACGCCAGCAAATATGGATTATGGGCGGAAATCGCAGCGACCGGCTGGAGACGTTGTTTCAACTGTTCCAGATCCCGCTGTCCGTCTCCGCGGATTTGAACGGCATCCCGACCGCACAGTGCCGTGAAATGAACCGTTTGATCCGATAAGTAAGGATAGGACGGTTCGATGCCGCATGACGGGCACTCCGTTTGCTTCAGTGACTGGACGTTAATTTGTTGAAACGTATTCGACCAGACATCAAACGCAAGCAAGCGCGTCCGCATGGCGTCCGTCTTTCCGCTCAACCACTTCAACGCTTCCGTCACCTGTAAGGAAGCGACCATCTGTACAGCTGGTCCGATGATTCCCGCTGTATCACACGTCTCCTGATCCCGCGGTAATTGATCGAGCAGACAATGCAGACACGGCGTCTCCCCGGGACGGACGGTAAACGTGATCCCATAACTGCCGACGCATCCACCGTAAATCCACGGAATCGAACGCATCAACGCCATGTCGTTCATCAGCAAACGAATATCGAAATTGTCCGTCGCGTCGATGATCAGATCGATATCATCGAGAAGCCACGTCAGCGCTACCCGGTCGACGTCTAATACATACGCTTCGATCGTCACCGTCGAATTGATCGCTTCAAGCCGTGCTTTTGCGGCAATCGCTTTTGGTACGATATGACGCGCATCGTCTTCGGTATAAAGCTGTTGTCGTTGTAGATTACTCCACTCGACATAATCACGGTCGACGATTCGGACGACGCCGACACCGGCGCGGACGAGTTGCTCTGCCGACGCCGTTCCGAGCGCTCCCATGCCGATGATCAGTATCTTCGCTGATGCCAAGCGTGCTTGTCCCGCTTCCCCGATCGGTTGAAATCGAGTTTGCCGTGAGTAACGGTTCATCGAATCAATCCACTCGTTGGACTACTCGCGACCGCATACTGTTTCTTCTCGATACGTCCCGCTTCGTATCCGAAGCGCCCTGCTTCGACAGCTAGTCGCATGGCGTGCGCCATCTTGACCGGATCTTGAGCATGGGCGACAGCGGAGTTCAATAAGACACCATCCGCTCCCAGTTCCATCGCATAGGCGACGTCAGTCGGTGAGCCGATCCCGGCGTCGACGATGACCGGGACCGTCGTCTGCTCGATGATGAATCGTAGATGAAGTGGGTTGAGAATGCCTTGCCCGGAACCGATTGGTGACGCTGCCGGCATGATGGCGTGACAACCGAGTTCCTCGAGTCGCCGTGCAAGGACGACATCGTCCGACGTATACGGTAAGACGATGAAACCTTCTTTGAGTAATTCTTCAGAAGCCCGTAACGTCTCGATCGGATCAGGTAGTAACGTCTTGTCGCAACCGATCACTTCGACCTTAACCATGTCGCACATACCGGATGCCCGCGCAAGCTTCGCAAGCCGAACAGCTTCCTCCGCCGTCTTCGCACCGGCCGTGTTCGGCAGTAAATCGTACTTCGCTAAATCAAGCGACTCCAAAAAATTCGCTTGTTGTTTGTCGAAGATATCGAGCCGACGGACGGCGAATGTCAAAATTTGTGAAGCAGACGCATCGATTGCTTTCTGCTGTACCGTAGCATCCGTATATTTCCCTGTTCCGAGTAATAATCGTGATTCAAATGTCTTTTCTCCAATTTTCAGCATGTTTATCCTCCTCCTACGAAATGAACGATTTCAAATGTGTCATTGTCCCGAATGACCGTCTGACCATACGCCGCGCGATCGATGATTTGTCGATTCTGTTCGACGATGACGAGCTTTTCCCCTAAGCCAAGTTGCGTGAGCATGTCCTCGATCGTTTCAATCTGATCGATCGTGTGGTCATTGCCGTTAATCGTAATGTTCATCGGACTTCCTCCTTCTGAATCAACCGTAATGTATTTACCAAGACTTCCGCTGTCGCCGGTGCGAGTAATATGCCATGCCGATGATGCCCCGTCGCTAGGAAGATCCGACGGGATGAATCGGCGACTCCGATATATGGCAAGCCGGACGCCGTTTGTGGTCGTACACCGGACCAGACTTCTTCGATGACCGCGTCACGAATCGGTGGATACAGTCGTTCTGCTGCTTGAAGCAATGACGTGACCCCTGCGACACTGACACCGACTGTCTCGTCGTGCGGCAGTTCGGTCGCACCGATCAAAATCCGACCGTCTGCTTTCGGCACAAGGTAGACGGCGTCGTCAAACAGGATCGAGCGTAACGGCTGACCCGCGAGACGGACGGCGAGACATTCCCCTTTGACCCCATATGTCGCGATCGAAATGCCGGCTGTATCGAGCAAGGCTTGCGAACCCCGTCCGGCAGCGACCGTCACTGTTTGTCCGGTCCAGATTCCCGCATTCGATTCGATCCTGATGAAGTCATCGTTCTCTTCGATGCGTGTGACCTCTACCTGTTCTTCAATTGATATGCCACGTGCGTGTAAGGCATACATCAATGCAGTCGTCAGTCGTCGTGGATCGATTTGACCGACAGCTGGAAACAGATGCTCGCGCCCTTTACGCTTTAACAAAAACGGTTGTTCCCGGTATCCACAATCGATGCCTGTTTCTCGCTCGAGACGACGTGCAAGCAACGGATACAGACGACGACTTCGCGCGGCAAGTGCATGCAATTCCTCTCTGAGCTCGATGTCCGTCGCAAGCATCCCGGCAGCCGCGCGACTCGTTCCTTGTCCACCTGCTCCGCGTTCTAAGACGACGACGGATTCATTCTGACAGGCGAGACCGTAAGCAAGCGTCAAACCGATGACTCCACTGCCGATGATGATGTGATTCGTCATACCCGTACCCCCTGATAATGCTTGACGGCGGCGAGCGGATCCGATTGACCGAGAATACCCGATAAGACGGCGATTCCGGTTACACCGGTCGCTACGATTTCAGGCATGCGTTCTGGTGTAATCCCGCCAATTGCAATGACTGGTTTCGTCGTGAAGGTGACGACTTGCTTCAAGGCGTCAATCCCTCGTGGTGGCACGTCCGGCTTCGACGCTGTCGGATAAATATGACCGTACAGCAGGCGGTCGGCTCCTTCCGCTTCTGCTGCCAGTGCCTCTGCTAGCGAATGGACTGATTTCCCGATGACGAGATTCGGAAAATGACGTCGCACATCGCGGACACGTAAGGAACGGCGCGTCAGCTGCACACCGATGCCGGCGACATGGGCGACATCGACCCGATCATGAACCGTTACCTGATCAGGCGAATAACCATGCGCAAGGAGCGCTTCAATTAGATCAAGTAATTCTGCCGCCGACAAGTTCGGTTCACGTAGATGTAGCTGATCCGTATAAGGTTGAAGCGATTGAAAGGTCTTTATTTCGTCAAGCGGATTAATGGATCCCGTCGAAATCAGATGTAGACGCATCATGTTCTTCCTTTCCATACGAAAAAGGACCACTCCCGATGTTGAAGGGAGTGGTCCGAAAATGCGCTGAAGCGCTAAGGATATCTAAGGTTTCGAGCCACTTCCCTCCGCTAGTACGAACTAGATCAGGTTCAAAGGGTCCGGATACTTCCGTCTCAGTCTGCTGGGAGACTCCCCTAGTGTCTTTTCGTGTTTAATTGGCTTGCCCCATTAGTCTAGCATGAGTCGCTTTGCTTCGCTAGTCCTAGTTGAGCGCTTCCACTTGCTGAATCAGTTCCGATTTCGTTGGTCGCTGTTGCTCTTGGCTGTCGGCATACGTCTGCTTCAGCTTCAGGATGCGCATTACTTTGGCATCGAGCATCTCCGGCGTCAGCGTTTTGTCTTTGACGGCTTGCATCACTTCAGCATGGACCTTTGTGTAAGCACCTGCCTCTGAAAACATCGCCATATCAGCTCCATTGACGAGCGACTGACGTGCCGCTTCTGCGAGACCATATTGTTTCGTGATCGCCCCCATGACGAGATCATCCGTGATGATGACACCGTTGAATCCGAGTTGTTGACGCAAGAGGTCAGTCAAGATCGGCTTTGAGAGCGAGGACGGATTCATATCGTCATACGCGGGATAGAGAATATGGGCGACCATCACCATCTCGGCGCCCTCTTGAATCGCTTCTTGGAACGGTAACAGCTCCGTCCGCTTCAATTCTTCCTTTGATGCCGTCACTTTCGGTAGCCCGACATGGGAATCGACACTCGTATTGCCGTGACCGGGAAAATGTTTGACGACCGGAATCGTTCCCGTCTCCTGCATCCCGTGCATCAGGGCCGTACCAAGCGTCGCGACGGTATTCGGATCAGCACTTAACGCACGGTCGCCGATGATCGGATTGTTCGGATTACTGTTGACGTCAAGGACCGGCGCGAAGTCCATGTTGAAGCCATAAAAACGTGACAAATGTCCGAGCGTACGTCCGACGTCTTCCATTTTCACTTCATCTGCTCCTTGCGCCATCCGTTGACTCGTCGGTAGACGTAATCGTTGATCCGGTACCCGGCTGACGCGTCCGCCTTCTTCATCAATCCCGACGAACGCATACGGTTTTTGGTTCGTCTCTTGAATCGCACGCGTGAACGTCAAGAGTTGCTCTTCCGACGTGATGTTTCCGCCGAGCAGTAAGACCCCACCAATCGCATGCGTCTTTAACAGTTTCCGGTCAGCTGCTGAAAGTTCCGTGCCGGCGACTCCGATGTAGAGCAGTTGATCGATCTTTTCTGACGTCGACATCGCTTCAAGTTGCTGCTTTAATCGTGCTTGTTGTCGTTCTTCTTTCGTCGGCTCAGGCTTCGGTTTCTTTTCTTCTGTCGGATGCTTCGTTTCCGGTTGTGATGGTTTCGTTGGTTCCGTCGTCTCCTGTGCACACCCTGCAAGCAACAGACAACCGATCAGTACGGTTTTCTTCACAAAGGATCCTCGCTTCGCACACCATTAATCGAATAATAGACGGAAATCTCAGCGTTCAGGGATTGCGAGACCGAACAATATTTATCCTTTGATAAAGAGATGGCACGACGGACCTTATCTTCCGGGAGATCACCTTCAAGCCGGTAATGAATCGAGATCGACGTAAAACGCCGCGGATGATCCTCTGCCCGTTCTCCTTCGATATCCATTTCGAAATAGGTGATCGTCAAGCGCATCTTCTCTAAAATCGAGACGATATCAATTCCAGTACAGCCGGCAACGGCATGTAGCAAGAGTTCGGTCGGTCGTGGTGCTTGGTTTTCACCACCGTTTTCGGGTGCTGCGTCCATCGCCAGATGATGCCCTGATTCCGTCTGTCCACTAAACCCCATCTGTTTGTTCCATGTCACTGTCGCTTGCATCGTTTCCACTCCTTTATAAGTAGTCTTCTTCTGTAGTATACGCAAAAAACAGCAAGCCTGGAAATTCACACGCTATTTCGAATAATGGTTCTTTTCCCGAAATCTCGCTTTGCGATACCCGACGAAATCGTTTCATGCTATCCTGTTACTCATAGTTTCGCGCGTAAGCGCTAGAATTGAGGAATCATCCATGTCACCTACTACTCGTTTAAGTCGACACGATTGGCTCTTGATCGCTACGTTGTCGCTCCTGACATTCGTTCTCGGAACAAGCGAATTCGTCATCGTCGGGATCCTCGCTGAAATCTCCTCAGCCCTTGATATCACGATCGCAACAGCCGGTACGCTCGTCTCGGCATTTGCCATCTCCTTTGCGATTGGTACGCCGATCGTCATGTCGATGACCGGTCATCTGGAACGGCGTCGCCTGATCCTACGTCTCTTACTAGCCTGGGTCTTACTGAATCTTGCCAGTAGTTTTGCACCAAGTTACGAAGTATTGCTCGCAACCCGCATTCTGACAGCCATCCTGACTGGTGTCTTGATCTCACTCGCAATGGTCGTCGCAAGTGACGGTGTACCTGTCGCGAAGCGCGGTGTCGCCGTCTCGTTCATTTTCGGTGGTTTTACACTTGCGAACGTTTTAGGTGTTCCGATTGGTACGTTCATCGGTCAACACGCTGGCTTCGAAGCCACGTTCTGGCTGACGACGGTCATGGGATTGATCGCGTTCCTCGCAGTATGGAAGATCGTTCCGGTCCAGCAATCGACGGGTTCCGGTTCAATTAAGGAACAGCTTGGATTGCTCGCTAATCCACGAATCCTGATTGCCTTCTTCATTCCGTCATTCGGATTCGGGGCAACCTACGTCGTCTACACGTACCTCGTGCCGATCCTGCAAACAGAACTTGGCATCGCAAAAACGTGGATTAGTCCGATCCTGCTCGCTTACGGCGTCGTCTCGATCTTCAGTAACATCCTTGCCGGCAAGATCGCTAGCAAAAATCCGATGGGACGCTTACGATTCGTCTTCGTCGTACAAGCAATCGTACTTGCTGCGTTATACTTCACGACAGCATCCCTTCCGCTTGGTCTGTTCAACATCGCCTTGATGTCGTTGATGTCGATTTTACTGACGACTTCGACACAGATCTACTTGATTGACCTTGCTGAAAAGTTCAACCCGGAAGCAAAAGGACTCGCTGCTTCATTGATGCCGGTTGCGAGTAACGTCGGGATTGCTTTTGGTTCGGCACTCGGTGGCATCGTCTATGCGAACGGTCCGATGATGAACACGGCACTCGTCGGTGGACTGGTCGCGCTCGTTGCTGCTTTATTGACTGCAATCAGTCATCGCCTCGATCAACGGTCATGAAACCGTTACCTTATCCTTTTTTGTGACAGGTCGATGACGGTTCGATGACGTTATGATGATAGTCCCCATCTCGCTGATGATTTTTCAGTATGATGGGGACTATGTTGTAGTAGAGGAGTGTCTGAAAGTGAAAGTATTACACATCATCGGTCTCGGTCTATTGACGGTCATCCGACTCTGGCTCGGAATCCAGTGGTTCATCGCTGGAATCGGTAAGTACATCAATGGCTTTGATGCAAAACCGTTTCTCGAAGGAGCGCTCGCGAAGTCAACTGGCGAAGACGCACTCGTCAGTTCCTGGTATGCGACGTGGATCGAGCAACTCGCCTTACCGAATGTCGGACTGATCAACGCCTTGATTCCGTTCACGGAACTCGTCGTCGGGATTCTGTTGATTCTTAGTCTGTTGACGGTTCCTGCACTGGTCGTCGGTAGTATCATGAATCTCAATTACTTACTCGCTGGGACGATTGCGTTGAACCCCGTGTTCTTAGCAGCGTCAATCGCCTTACTGGCTGTAGGACGCTTTGCGTATCAAATCGGCATCGATCACTGGATCATCCGCTGGTATCGCTCATCGCAACAACCGCATCCCCTAGACCGGATTCCGGTCTAACGAAAAAACTCTCCCGTACGCGGGAGAGTTATTTTTTTTGTTGCTCGAGAATCGTCTGCTGTGTCGGAACCCCGCCGACTGAGACTGTCCGCTCAAGGAACAGATAAGGTTTACCATCGACTTCAAAGCGACGGTCACCAAGATAACGTGCCGAATGCCCATCCGTTGCAAGCTTTTGTTCGATTGCTGAGACATGTTCGTCGAGTGAATAAAACCGATCGTCGAACGTCATTGTGATGTTTTTCTTACGATACCCAAGTAAGAAATTGTAGTAGAACCAATACATGACACCTGCAAAGACGACAAAAATCAAGAATTGCATGTCAGTTCCCCCTTTGTATAGTCATTATACGTTGGAAGAAAACGGGAGGTTTCAAATTAAGAATGGAAATTGGTTAATTTTATTAATTTGTTATGATGCTATTTAAGAGTAGTTCATTTTTTGATCCTTTTTTATGAATGTCAGCTTCATAAATAATCTCAGATGTCAGTGGATCGATCACCAATGATTTGACTTCATCTTTTTTCGTTCGGTAAGCGAAGTAAATATGATCGCGATCGACCGTAACGCTTCTATTTGAGAACGCTTCATCCGTCGCAATCGAATCAAGCTGAATCGATTGCGAAGAGGACTGATGTGATTCGAGATCGTAGATTTGCCAGTTCAACTTTTTCTTATCTGATACTTGTGCAGATGATTCATCAAGACCTAAGAAATATTTTCCACCGTTTATAGCATATGAGGAGTAAACTTCCTCGAATTCTTTTAATATTTTCGTTTGTTTACCATCTTTCACGACGGTTTCAGATAAAAAATCCTCAGAATCTTCTACTTCTTTTACTTCGTCAACAATCATTTTCCCATCATAAAACGATCGAATCGTATCATCTTTTCCTAAAGCGTCAGGTAATTTAATTTTTGTCATCGATTTCTTTGTTAAGTCGATTTGATAGATATGTTCTCTTTCAATTTCTCTGTTAAGAGTAGACGAATCAATCAATAACATATCTCCTGAGCGTTGAAACGGAGAAAAACGTAACATTTCATTCATTTGAGTTTCAGGCAATTTAATTGTCATACTTGACAATTTTTTATTCAAAGCATTCCAATACTGTAGCTCTAGCTCGTCATTATTCAACTTATTTAGACCATATGTAACCGAATCTTGTGAAAATACGTGTGTATCATTCTTCCAAATGAATTGCTGGAACGAACGTGGGGCATCCTTCCAACTAGATTCATAATTAAATAAATACGACATTATTGATTTATTGTACTGCTTAACGTCCCCGTTCATCGAAATATTGTATTCGTTCGGATTTTGACCCCACTCACTGAGATGAACTTGCATATTTTGAACGACATCTTCGTTCGGATCGCCTTTTTTCGTTTCGACGATAAATTTTACCTTATCGAAAGAGAGGACCTGCCCAACATAAAATCCTAAAGACACAATACAGATGACACCTAAAATTAATACATATTTTATTGAACGCATAGTGTCCTCCTTAAACAGCAATTTTCCATTTTAGTAGACGAAGGCTTCTCCAAATCACGTAAACAAAATAGAGAACAAATAACCCCGTTAATACATACGCTTTTTCTGAGTCCAATAACAGCTTAGTCTGATCTAAGAAATACATACTTGCTACTAAGCAAATGACCATAATAAAAATCTCAATTCCTACTCGAATGAAGCCACTCCATTTACGATAGGAGCGTTCAATTAAGACAAGCAAAAACATAAAGCTTACGATAAACAACGATACCGCAAGAATGATGATTAAATTCGTCAAATTCAGCGAAAATAATTCACCTAATGTACTTCCGACAGTTCGTAAGCTATTTTTATCCATATAATCCTCTCGAACAACCCATCGGAACAGGCGATTACCAATTTGAATCAAACACCACTGGATACCAAGGAAACTCATGATAATCAAAAAAACTGTCGTCATTTTCGAGAAAAAAATACTTGCACGATTTCCTGGAAGCATCAATAAACGATAAATATACTTCGTTTCTCCAATCCAATCTCGGTACCAAATCTGAATTGTATAAATGACGACTAATGCCATACCAATCAATGTCATGTAACTGAAAAAAGAAGTTGTATCAATGAATGAAATTTTCCCAATATCATTGAATGCTTCATACAATGTAGCAGTATTTGACTTCAGGTAATCTTCGATTCTGCGCTCATGTAGTTTAACGTTTACAACGACCGACAACAGTTCAATCGCTGCCATTACAAGGACCGCAATTACATATACCTTAAAACTCCGCTTAATCTCTTCGTTCGTCAATTGTATGTATTGTTTCATCGCAAATAGACCTCCCGCATCCGGTCCTGAACCGACTTCCCGTACAATTCCCGCATCTCTTCCGTCTCATGTTCATCGATGATTCGACCGTCCTGTAAGAAGACGACCCGGTCGATCAAGTGCTCGATTTCCTGAATTTCGTGTGTCGTCATCAGGATACCGCGCCCTTCCATGAAATGACTCGAGAATAGTCCGGCAATCTGTTCTTTCGTAAACAGATCGATCCCAGCAAACGGTTCGTCGAGTAGTAAGTACGGACGATCGAGCGCAAATCCGAGGATCAAGCTAACCTTCGCCTGATTCCCTTTTGATAAGTCCGTGATCTTATCTGTCGAGAGTAGCTGGAAGATCCGCATCAGCTCATCCGCTGTTGCTTGGTTCCAGTCAGAATAATAATCCGCCATATACGTCAGCGCATCACCGACCGTCATGTAGCCGGGCATCGTCTGGATATCCGGAACAAAGGCGATCTTATTTCGATTGACCTCGCCATCGACGAGAACCGTTCCCGCGTTAACTGGGACAAGGCCTGCGATTGCCTTCAGGATCGTTGATTTCCCCTCACCGTTAAGTCCAATCAGACACGTCAATTGATCCATCGGGACCGAGAACGAGACACCTTGAAGAACTGGCTTTTTACCGTATTTCTTTTGTAACCCATGGACTTCAAGCATCGATCTTCCTCCGTTCCGTTTCCTGATACACCGTCTCGATTTTTGAGACGACCTCATCGAGTGGGATTTGAATCGCTTTGACGGCATCGATGAATTCAGAGACGGCTTCTTCTAGCATCTCAGCACGTACTTTTTGGACAACTTGTGGATCGCGTGTAATCTTACTCGGGACATTCCGTTCTGTCGTAATCAATTGCTGCTCCTCCATCTCTTTGTATGCTTTTTGTGCGGTATTCGGATTGATTCCGAGCTGTGCGGCGATTTCGCGGCGGGACGGGATCTCTTGCCCGCTTTGCAATTCCTCGGTCGCGATTCGTTGTTTGAACCAACGGACGACCTGCAGATACACCGGGCTTCTTTGGTCGAACTGCATCGGTAGACCTCCCTTTCCTGTTTAATGTATTAAAACAATAATACACTTCTCTTCTGTATCATACTCACCATACAGTTTGACTGTCAAGATAGTTTGTCTTCTTTATCACGAAAAAACCACCATCCAATTTTGGATAGTGGTCACTTCACTCATTAATAGGGATTCGGATCCTCCTGCGGTGTATCCGGAATCTCGGTCGGTTCTGGAAACGTATCCGGTTCCGGCTGACGGACCGGGTCTTCCTGTGGCGTATCTGGCACCTCACTCGGTGGTGTCTGCGGTATCTCGTCCGGTTGATGATCCGGTTCGCGTTCTGGCACTTCATTCGGATTTTTCTTCATCTTGATCTCCCCCTTAAGACGTGATGTAATCGCCGCCATTGATATGAATCGTCTGACCCGTGATGTAACTTGAATCGCGAGAAGCCAGATAGACATAAGCCGGTGCATTTTCCGACGGTTGTCCCCGGCGTTTCATTAATGTATCTTCCCCATGCGACTCGACTTTCTCCTTCGAGAACGTCGCCGGAATGAGTGGCGTCCAAATCGGACCGGGTGCGACGGCATTAACGCGGATTCCCTTCTCAATCAAGCTCGAGGCGAGTGAACGTGTTAATGTCGTAATTGCCCCTTTTGTAGCTGAGTAATCGATCAACGTCGGTGCCCCACGATAAGCCGTCACCGATGAGGTATTGATGATTGCATCTTCTTTATGCAGATGCGGAAGCGCCGCTTGAATCAAATAGAACATCGAAAAGACATTCGTTTCGAACGTTTCCTTCAATTGATCTGGTGTAATCGAAAGAAAATCATCCTGCGGGAATTGTTTCCCAGCATTATTGACGACAATGTTCAATTGACCGAATTCTGCAATGACCGTATCGATGATCGCTTGTGCATTTTCCGGTTGACTGACATCTTTTGCGATTTTTAAGGCTTTGACCCCGTAGCCTTCAATCAACGATTTCGTCTTTTCCGCGTCTTTCCCCTCATTTAAGTAAACGATCGCGACGTTTGCCCCTTCTTTCGCATAAGCGACAGCAACGGCACGACCGATTCCACTATCCCCGCCCGTGATCAGCGCGACCTTCCCCGTCAGTTTTCCTGAACCGACATAGTCCGGATCATCGTAGATTGGTTCTGGTTTCATGGCGTACTCGACACCGGGTTGTTGTTCCTGCGTCTGCCCTCGTGCTTCTTGATGCATCGCTTCGAACTGTTCTTCTCTCATGAACGATCAGCTCCCTTATCACTGTTGGAATGAACTACATGATTAACCATTCCCTTGCGATACATCTATAAACGTTTTTCTGGAAAAGTCAGATGTCATTCGTCAACAGTGTCGGGAATACATTCGTTTGGAGCATGTTTGATAGTTCGCTTGGATACAATGTATACTGATCCAGTTTGTCGAACGGAACGAAGCGATACGTTAATTCGTCACCTTCTGGACCGTAAAAATCCTCTGTTAATAAAGGTAGCGGTTTGCTGCAAACGACTTCATAAAACATTCCTAGTTCATGAAACTGGTGATCAGCGTACTCAAAGAAATTTTCATGGAGGAAACGGAAGACCGGTGGCTCGATCAACTGACCTAGTTCTTCTACCAATTCACGTGCAATCGCTTTGGCACCACTTTCACCGAACTGAACACGCCCTCCCGGTAATGACCAAAAATCATCTTCTCCTTGGCGATGAATCAACAGATGTCCATCTTGAATCAACAGCGCCACTGCGCGAATGTTAAGCTTTTTTTGATTTACTGTAAACGTCAAATCCATTCCATTACCTACTCTCATCTTATTGGACTCCCATACTTTCTCATCATTTCCCACGATTGCGTTTTGTCATCAAATTCATCTCGTTGTAACACGGATTCATCTTGATTTTAAGGGATTTTGAGATTGAATATGTATTCAATATTACAACAATTGTTATTAGAATATATTTAAGCAATCAAATTGAAACACAATCGTCTGATGTTTGAATGCTATACTCTCGTTAGTCAAATGACCGCATCACTCACTTCAACACACACTAAACGCATCCACTTCTATAGATGTCATTCCGACGACAACACTAGATATTCAACTTAGGAGGAACATTCATGAAACGAACAATCACGACGTTAGCAATGAGCGCCCTCGTTGTTTCAGGTTTTGCAGCTACGGGTACAGGTAAGGTTGAAGCCGCTTCTGGCTCATCGTATAAAGTTAAAATCAAAGCAGACGGACTCCGCGTCCGGACTGGTCCATCGTTAAAACACCGCATCGTCGACGGCGTCAATGCGGGTCAAACATTCAAATACCTTGGTCGGACAGGAAACTGGACGAAGATCATGCATAAAGGCGAAAAACGCTTCGTTTATTCTGGTTACGTCAAGAAGTATAGCGCTTCTAGTAAATCAGCGAAAAAAGCATCATTCTCTTCGTCTACTGGATTCATGCGTCCAACAAGCGGATCAATCACACAAGGATACGGAAATGCTAGCGGGAAATACGGCTACACGTTCCATAACGGAATCGATTTCGGAGCACCTACTGGAACACCAGTTAAAGCAGCCGCTGCCGGAAAAGTCATCAAGTCGTCATATCAGGGAGCTTATGGTAACCATGTCATGGTCGAACATAAAGTGAACGGTATTTCGTACACAACGGTGTATGCTCACTTAAGCAAACGTTCTGTCTTCGTCGGTCAATCGATCCCGAAAGGCGCGAACATTGGAGCTGTCGGGAGCACTGGTAACTCTTCGGGATCACACTTACACTTCGAAATCCACCGTGGAAACTATGTCTACAGCGGTTCTTCAGCAGCAAGCAGTGTCAACCCGCTCGCTTTCTTATAAGCATTTCCAGGTACCTCATCTGAGGTACCTTTTTTGATTTTCAGTGGGCATTTCATCTTATCCAATTCCATCCAATCTTGTCAAAGAATTTTATGGATTATTGGGAAAAGAATAAAATTAAGTCCGTTTAATATAATTTATTGAAATAATATCGAAATGTGAATGTAACATTTAAACAAATTCGTAAATGTTATACTCATCTATGAAATTTACATAACGGTTTAGTCATACAGATTACATATTCAGGAGGAATGAATCATGCATGGTTTTTGGAAAGGTGTCTCGGCGACAGCAATCGCTGTTGCAAGTTTTGCATCGTTTGCCATCCCGCGTGCGGATGCTGCAACGACGTTCTATAAGGTGAAGGTCATGGAGGACGGCTTACGCGCTCGGACGGGTCCTTCGACATCTTACGGTACGGTCACGAGCTTTGAAAAAGGTGACACATACAAGTATCTCGGACGGACAGGGAACTGGACGAAAATCCTCTATGGTTCAAAAAAAGTCTACGTCTCTTCTACATATGTTAAGAAATATTCTGTAACACGTATCTATAAGATTAAAATCAACGTCGACAATCTTCGCGTTCGTAGCAGCAACTCGACGAGCAGTGCAGTCGTCGGAAGTGTCGATAAAGGCGAAACATTCCGCTACCTCGGTCGTACAGGTGACTGGATCAAGTTCCTATACGGTGGCGACAAACGATTCGTTCACGCTGACTACGTCTCGAAATATGCTGTCTTGACACTGACAAACAGCAGTGGTGCATCAAAAGCCTCGACGTCGACGTCAAAAAGCTTCGCGACACCAACGAGTGGTCCGATCACGCAAGGATATGGTAAGGCAAGCGGTGCTTACGGCTATACGTTCCATAACGGTATCGATTATGGCGCAGCAAAAGGTACTCCAGTCTATGCGACAGCAAGCGGTAAGGTCATTACGTCTCAGTTCAAAGGCGCATACGGCAACTACGTCATGGTCTCACACACTGTCAACGGATCGCCGTTCATCAGTCTGTATGCACATATGAATAGCCGCTCCGTCTCGGTCGGTCAAACCGTCGCCCAAGGTCAAAAAGTCGGTACAGTCGGCGAGACAGGTAACGCTTTCGGAACACACTTACATTTTGAACTCCATAAGGGATCGTACGTCTACAGCGCAACATCAGCTGGTAGCAGCGTCAATCCACTCGATTACCTCTAAAAAAAGGCCCGACCCCATGACTCATCAATGACGTCATATGGTCGGGCCTTTTTTTATCCTTTTAGACGGAAGCAAGTGAAGTCTGCTCCTCTTCAATCGTCGAGACGATCGCACGTGCTGCAGCTTGTCCCCCGTAAATCGACCGAGCGAACGGTCCGACCGTCAAGTCAGCGAGGCTGCCTGTCGCGAATAAGTTCTCTCCCCATTCAAAGGTTTCTTCATCTAATAACGGTGTCCGGCAAGGAGACAATGGCAGATTCAACTCTTGCTGTACCGCTTCAAGCCAAGATCCTTCGACGACCATCGGACGGATACCCGTTGCGCAAATAATCGATTCAGCGGTGATGATGCGACCATCTGTCAGCTTCACTCCGCTTCCGATTTCCTGCTCGACTTCACCGATCTCATGAGTGATGATTCCTTCCCGAATCAGATGACGAACACGTTGAATCAAGTCCTGTGTTGCCGTTCCGGGGCGACGCTCCTGTACGATCAATGCTCGTTTTTCACTAGCCGACAAGGACTTGAATGGTGTCAATCCTTTTGGTCCCATGAACTTCCGATCGGCATCGAACGCACTTTTTTCGAGCGGACGTCGTGAAAGGAGAGTCACCTGCCCGGGATAGCGCTCGGCACATTGAATCGTATGATGCAAGGCACTGATTCCACCTCCAATGATGACGACCGGTGGTGTATCGTGCTTCGATAAGAAAACGTGACGCGCCGATTTCGCCCACTCTGGCATGACGTGATGCTCCGATTGTCCGAGGGCGAGAACGACACGGTTTGCTCGTAACTCACCTTCGTCTGTCGAGACGATCCACGTTCCGCTCTCTCGTCTTAGTCCTGTGACTTCCCCTTGGACCCAGCTCGCCTCCACTTCATTTCGTTGCGCCAATTGAAGGGCATGGTCGTTGAATAATTCCAAGGATGGTCGCCCGTATGTATCCTTGAAGGCTTGATGTGTATAATCCTGTTCTTCCGCATGATGCCTGAGACTCGTCGGATTCGTCGAAGTGTGGTGCACCCGAGTTGAACGTAGGTAAGGCATGCCGATCCGTTCGGTTTGTTTACGCCAGTTCATCAATGGTTGCCGATGACGGTCGATGATCCGTATCATCTCCCGATCGATTCCTTTTTCACGTAAGGCATTGAATACCGTCATTCCATGAATTCCTCCGCCAACAATCACCCATTCATATCGATCCGTCATCACAAAAACTCCTTTATCTGAATTAAATCGTAATCATTACGTTTTATAACGATAGCGTGTTTTTAAGAAGAATTCAAGCGTCATTCGACGAAAGCCCATAAAAAATCCGCTTCCTCTCGGTAGAGGAAGCGGATTTAAACGCATCAATCAGGAAGAAGCATGTTTCGCTAGATACGCTTTCGAATAGCGGTCAGCTGCGATGATCGCATCCGCGACTTCGTCCGCCGTGACGTTGAAACCGCTGTGGATCGTCTCGCCTTCAGCAGTCGCTGCCTCGCCGACCTTGACGATATCTTCACGCGACGCATCTTTTAGCTTGACGTCTTCGAGCGTCACCGGTAAGCCAAGATCCGTGTAGAGCGCGATGTACCGCTCGATTTCTTCTTGTGGATGTTCTTCGAGCGCCAGTTGAACGAGTGTACCAAAGGCAACTTTCTCACCATGCGTTAAGTGGTGAATCTCACCGTCAAGCGCTGTGAACCCGTTATGGATCGCATGCGCTGCAGCTAGCCCACCACTCTCGAAACCGAGTCCACTTAAGAGCGTATTCGCCTCGACGACGGCTTCAAGTGCCGGTGTGACGACTTGCGCTTGAACGGATTCATACGCCAAGCGACCATGCTCGAACAAGACTTCCTCACACCGTTTGGCGATCGCTTGTGCCGCAATCGTCGGTCGTCCCCCTGCCATCGTTTGTCCACCAAAAGCGACGACACTCCGGACCTCAACCCACGTCGCGAGCGCATCGGCGATTCCGGACGCGAAGAAACGCGCTGGTGCTTGGGCGATCAGTTTCGTGTCGACGAGAACGAGATCGGGATTCTTCTTATAGAAGCGATAACTTTCGAAAATCCCTTCGTCGGAATAGATGACGGACAAGGCACTCGTCGGGGCATCGGTCGAAGCAAGCGTCGGAACGATGACGACGGACACGTTCAGCTCATCCGAGACGGCTTTTGCCGTATCGAGCGTCTTTCCGCCTCCCACACCCATGACGAACCGGACATCTGCTGCTTGTGCTTGCTCAGCGATTCGTTTCACTTCATGCCGCGAGGCTTCGCCACTGAAATCCGCTTTCTCGATGCCGACGTTTTCGCCGGACAACGAATGCTCAACACGTTCCTTGACGATTTTCCAAACGACATCATCCGCGATGACAAGCGCTTTTTCACCGAACGGGCTCACATATGTACCGAGCCGGTCAATGACATCCTTTCCTTGGACATACTTTGAGGGACTAATGAAGACACGTTCTGACATGTTTCAACATCCTTTCTGTAAGGGACACGATGGTTAATGACATACAATAGAGGAATTGCCTTTTCTGCTGACGTTTAAACCCCATCAAGTCGAATCATCTTGACAAAACGGGTACTCTTTCAAGAGCTTGTGTGATGAGACTCCGATCTTCTCTTAATCGTTCGTCCGGATCAGGACCGAACCATTCGAGGCTTGCCGTCAAGTGATCGAGATGAGCCGATACGTCTTCAAAGAACCGGTGATAATCGACGATCCCTTCGAATAATGGAACCATCCCTTCCCGTGATCCGCTTGCTGCGTATACATTCGTTGGTTCAAATACTGCGAACTGTTCAGCATTCGCCACTGTCTTTAAATGAAGGTGATCCACATACGATGCAAGTCTGAAGTATGCTTCGACGGGATCAGCCTTTGATTCGATGACGTGTAAGACGTCAAAGTTGATCCGACATGCCGGGTGGTTGATCGCTTGTAATAAACGAACCGTTGCCTCTACCGTATCTGTTGCAGTGTTCGGATGAAATTCAAGTAATAATCGCTGTCCTGCAGGATCAAGGACACGGCAAATCCCCTTTAATCGATAAACGAGTTGATCCCATTTGGCATCGGATAAGGTATGGCTCGCCTCATTACCCGCAAAGATGCGGATGCGCTCCGTTCCGATTCGTGTCGCTAATTGCGAGAGTCGTTTTGTCTCCGCAAGTAGTTCTGACATCGGTGCGTTTAAATTTAAATAATGACTCAACATACTGACATTTAGATGGGATGACTTCAGCCGATCGACTTCTTCCGTTCTTAAATGTTCAGCATGAACTCCCCAAATATCAATGGCGTCAAAGTGTTCTTCTGAAGCAAAATCGATCAAATCATTAAATGAACGCAGATGATGCCGATAGCTGATCGTACAGAGTGCGAGTTTCATGTTCAATTCCCTCCTGTCGTTGATACGCATGGAACGTGTCGACGAGTTGCCGTTTGATTGCACTCTCCCGTGCCCATTGTTTTTCGATCAATCGTTCGATTTCTAAGTACACTTCCGGTTGACGCGTTACAGCGTATTTGACAGCCCGATGCTGGATGACAGAGTATTGATTGACTAATGTTTCAACCTCATCCGTCCATTCTTCAAAATCAGATGTCTGCAAGTCGCGTCCAATCGCTTCATATAAATAAGCAAATGCATGCTCATAGGCATATTTTCGAATGGCAATCACAGGTAACTGCTTTAAGGCATTCGGTAATCCCTCAGGTTGTTCACGATAGTGATGCACAACACGTTTGACCGCCTCAGTCAATGGATGATGTACGTTTAGACAACTCATGAAATACGCACTTACCGTCGTCGCGTCCGGTACTCGAACATTCGTACTACGAAACGCAAACCCACCAGCGACAGCACGACGGCGTACTGCTGCAAGAATACGTTCTCTTTCTATTTCACCTTCATACCGGAAATCAGGATCAAGCATGTGCCATATTTCCGGATCTTCTGTCGCCTCTAACATGACGTAGTGGGGAAACACATCATGGTGAAATTTATTTTCGCGCTCAGGTAGACTAGCTAAATCCAACATGACGATCACTGACTCGTCCTCGTTTTTCTGTTCGATTCGTTGAATCAGCTGAGCGATGTTTTCGTCTTTTGACTGTTCGTGGTCGTACCATTCTTCGACTGGGATTCCGTAAAGACGTTCATACCAATCAAGCATCTCCTGATGGTTGATCTTCTCATCATGATGCGAGAGGACATAATCGGCTGACAAGGAAAACGAAGAATCCCATACGCCAAAGTAATAGGGACGATGGTCAGCGGCCGATCGTTTGATCGTCTCGCAGACGCAACTGACGAGACAGTGTACTTTAATCATGTATGACCTCCTGTAAAACAGACATTAACTCTTCTACTCGCATTTTGGGGAGGGCTGACATGTGCTCATCTGGAATCACTAACCCGTGTTCCAATTCAAGGTGAAGCAACAGATGAATCAAACGCATCGAATCCAGTCCTAGATCATCTCGTAGAGAGTCTGTTGTCAAGACAGCGACAGATGATGACCATTCGAGCTGTTCGCTCAGTATATCTTCGAATTGCGCAAGCGTTAAACTGGACATGCTTGTTCCCCCAATCGTTTTCTACTCACTTTCCCATTCGCAGACAGTTCGATTTGCTCAACGAGTTGCCACTCCGTCGGTCGTTGATGTGGTGCGAGATGCTTCATGCAATGCTGTTTCAGTTCTTCCTCTGATGCCGTCGTCACGAGTTGAGCGCAGACGCGCTCTCCTTGAAACGCATCCATTCGTTTAAAGACGACGACAGCCTCGACGGTCGGATGCTGATACAAGACATCTTCGACTTCCCCGGGATAGACGGATAAGCCAGACACATTGATCATCTCATCGAGTCGGCTAAGAAAGTGCAGCCCGTCTTCAACGTACATTAAATCCTTCGTACCAATCCGTACGCCTTGTTGCGAAACGACTAATTCTGCTGGTTTTCCCTTCGTTCCAGTTTCAATTTCAAGGTGTTCTAATGGAAATCCGATCGCTTGCGGACTCGGCGGATTCGGATGAAGTGCGATACAACCGATTTCTGAACAGCCATATTGTTGAAGCAAATGATGTGTCTTCCGTTCAATCGAACGGAACCATTTTTCTGGTAATGTCATCCCGGAAATCATCACTGCGTGAACTGATTCCGGGAACAAACTCATCGCATACGCCAGTCCCGGTGCCGTATAGATGATCGCGTCCGGATGCAAACGATGGATTGCTAGCACATGACGTGGTGAGAAGTCTTGTAGGATGACTGGTGTCGCTCCGCGTCTTAAAGTCGCGAACACTCCACACAGTAATCCGAATGAGTGCGTCGTCGGACAAGCAACGATCGTCGCTTTCGTCGTCAGCGGAAAACTGTTCGTATAGGCAGTCAGTTCCGTCTCGATCGACTCCCATGTCCGGTGAATGACTTTGGGTTGTCCCGTCGTACCGGAACTGAATTGAATCAATCCACCCGCACGTTTTTCCGCTTCCGGAAGCGGAATGATGGTCTCTTGATAAATCAAATAGCCACATCCTGCTTGTATCGCTAGACGCTCAGCACCAGAAACAGGCGTTTCTGGATGAATGGGAAGGATTGTTCCATTCATTCGTCGCATCGCAAGACAGAGGGCTAACCACGCTTTTGTATCTGACGTACAGATGGCTACGGTCTTCCCTTCCGTTATGAACGATTGCTTCACCAGTTCATGTATCGTCAATTCTTCTTCTGTCACCCATTCTTTCTCAATCCATAGCATGATCGTCTTCCTCTCCTCGTTGAACGAGTGAATTTTTTACATCGATTTGATTCGTCAAACCAAACCGTGGTGCCAGCAAGGCTTCTGCTGTTACTCTTTGTTCGTACCATCCGATTCGTTCTAGTCGGTCTCGATCAATCTGCAATCCCTCAATCGTCTGATGCATCCAATCAAAGAACGTCGCTTCATTCAAGTTCTCCGTCAGTTCAAGTTGATACGCTAGTTCCGTCAAATGATAGACGAATAATGTATCGTACAGCAGCTCGCGTAAGGCAAGCGGGTGTGACATTTCATAATAGGTATTGAGCGGTGCATCAAAATCAGGATGTAGCCTCTTAAAATCGGGTACATCCGATGGATCATCGAGCAACTCGGTGACGAACTCGACGCTATCATGAAAATCGCGGAGAATGATCCGTTCCGGCCATCCATCCCGTAAGACAAGTAACGTATTTTGTGCGTGAGCTTCCACACCGATTCCTTTCTCGGTCACAAGTCGGATGACTGGTTCGAGATAGACGCCGAAGAATCGACGGAGCCACCGTTCATGACCATATCGTTCCAACCACGGACCTAGAAAATGTCTTCCGTCGACCTCGATTTGAGCAAGTGCCGTCAAAGGCATGACTTGCTCGCCCGGTTGAGCATACGTCAAGACATTTTCTCGAAAGACACAGCCGACCCGACCCGCAAGTGGACCGCTCGAAACGACAGATGAAGCAAATTCAGATAACAGCGTCACCGGCAGTTCACTCGCCTGTTTTTTCAACCAATCCGATACCGCAGGAGCTGCCACGACATTCGGAACGGAAAAAGTCCGAACGGCTGACGTTTGCTTCAAGTCTAGCGGCAATTTGATATGCGGTAGTTCGGGGTGACCTGGACAAAAAACGGTTCGAATCGACTGCGTCGCTTGTACGAAGACACCACCTTCTCCTAAGTCGACACCTCCGACTTGTGCCACTTCCTGTTGGATACGTGACCACTGCCACGGATGGACCGGAAGAATCTGATAATCGGTTTGATTGAGCTCTTCCAGTTTGACTAAAAACATATGTAGAAGCGATTCTCCAAGAATCAGTGGAATAGGTAGGATTCCATTCCCTTGAACGAGCGTAGAAGGTAAGGCAATCCAATGTAACTGGAAGCGATTGCCCGCTTCAGGTCCATATGCCTCGTGATCAGCTCGCGAAAAACCAATCCTTGATTTATAACAAGGATGATAGGGATGCCCTTCGATGATGGTCTGCTCCAACTCTTCATAATCCAAACCTGCTCGGTGGATTGGTAGACGATGTCGCTGCGACAAGTCATCGAAATCATGTGTACGTCGCAACTCTTCCTGAAAGTCGTCCGGGATTGGCAATTGTGTCAAAAGATACTCAAACCAATCGTTGACGCCAGATGACTTTGATGAGCGTAACGTCGAGATGTCGAGCCGAATCCGGTCGAACGGACCGCGTTTTCCTTCGACTGCGACTTCACTATCTTTTATGTGGAATGTAAAACGATGCTTCATTCCGACAATCATTTCAGTAAAAGGAAGAATCCTTTCGAATAACAAACTCTCAAGAAGTTGTTTGCAGATACGTGTTTTGCTGTCGTAAAGCATAGTTGTCCTCCCGTAACGGATTATCCAACTCGACGAAACAAACTCGTTCTCCCTCGACTTCGAGTTCATCGAGTCCTTGTAGGCGTGTTAGTAAATTCGCCTTATATGGAAGTGTCGGCGATTCTAACAACATCAAAAGCCAAGCTCTGCCTCGCCCTTCTAGACTTTCAACTCGTACCTGACACCATTCGTGCAGTAACGCGATAGCAACTTCTTCGTTCAATAATGTGTCTGCTGCCAATCGGTCGATGACACTCGCTAGATGGTTCCAAATCATGTAATACGTCAAACGCTCAGCAATGACCTCTTCTGGGTAGAACAACGTCGTATGCTTCAATTCCGGTTCCAGCAGGATGAAGGAATCTCGATTCGTGTCTGCTAAGTAATAGCCTTGATTATCCCGGACGTGATATTGAACCGGCCATCCGTCTTCGAATGTGATGAGACTATTTTGCTGATGTGCCTCGAGTCCGATTCCTTGTTCCTCATACAGTGTAACGATCGCTCCTAACGTCAACTCCAGGTACTGTTTCCACCACCGAGTGACATGCTCTGTTTCAATGGATCCCGACTGCCGGATGAGCCGCAGTAGGAGAGATTCCGAATTCGGTAATGCCGGTTGGACGAGTGCCGCAACATTTACCGCATGGGGTGCTGGCTCTCGCAAAATAACTTCGAATCCAGTTTCTTCTCTAGTCCGGATCGCCAAATACGCAGGATCATGAATGAGGTCAAATGTATCAGGAAGAGACAGATGATGAAACAATCGATGCATCAAATAACCGGCCTCTAATTCGTGCCGCTTGTTGACGCGTCTTGAGTTCGTCACTTGGACAGGTATGGATAACTTCAACATATGACTTCGGTCGAGTGCTTCGACGGTCCGTATCGACGAAGTCGCGTTATAGAGTGGTCCAGTTGCGCCATGATAACGGAGAATACTTTGCTCGATCCGTTGCTTGATTGTCGGCTGACGTAACAAATACTCGGCTTGAAGCGGATGAATTGGAATGACTCGCTCTTGCGCCGTCGCTTGGATTGAGTTACCCAGTTGATTTTTCATCAGCTGACTAATCGTCTCGTTGCTACCTGAACGTTCCTCGAGCAATGTCTCATGTACTGTGAAATAGTGAAGTTGAAACGGCTGACGGAATTCAGGGGCATACGCCTTTTGTTGCCAGTCGGTCATACCGACTCTACTTTTCGGGGTCGGATGAAACCAATGGCCACACCACAAGCGTTGTTCATAATCGATGAACGTCTGTTGCTCTTGTGCGTTCAGTTGTTCCTCCAAAATCAATTGCACAGTCCGGTGACTGTCAAGAACGCGAAAGAGTAAGTCCGTTTGATCCGGATGTTGATCTTGAAGCTTGATGCAACAGGTGATGATACAAGACATGGCTGAAACTTCCCGCCATCCGTTCTTTGTCTCTTCACGGATCATTCCAATCTCGTGGCGTCCGATGATGGAACGACGTTTGATTTCAATGAGATATGGCTTCATCCAATAAAAAGAGGATGTCTCGGATGCATCAAACGGTCTCTCGTTGACCCATTCGCCCGGGTTCACTTCTCTGATGTAGCTGTTCATGAACGATTGAAGCGTCACCTCGGTCGCTAATCGCTCGATTTGTTCTTCGCATGTTCGCACGCTCTGTTCCTCCCCTTATTGAAAATCATTCTCATTCCATATCAATAGAAAAACGGGTTTCCCCGTTTTTGATGGTGCGTATACGCACTTATTTTAAGTAAAACGTTTTCAAGTTTCTTCAATCCGTTTTCACAATCGATTAAATGCCAGAAGTCACATATCGTCGTGAGATTTAACACAAATCAAACAAACGATCCTCCCTAACATTCGTACGACAAGGTGACGACTTTTTAGGTTCATTTATCAGCCTTCTCTGCCTCATTGTGAACTCCATCTGTAATGATAATCATTATCAATGACGAATGACATGGATTTTCTTTTCATTCTTCATGGACAAACAAAACAGTTACTATCGCTGATATATGTATGCAATTGATGTAACATATGCATCCTCCCAAGTGGTCCCCACGGATCCCAATCTACACTGTCTGGGTGAAATATACGCCCCGTCCTAACGGCACGAAGCGTTTTCCACTCCTTCGTTCCTCGAATTCGTTCCACATCTGCAGGTTGACTCCACAGTATGAACAGACCATCCGGATCTAACTGCTGTAATGTTTCTAGGCTGATCGTCATGTAGACGGTATGCGGAAGTCCTTCCACTGCTCGTAGACCGATTTCATTGAACAGAAAATCCAACATCGTATGCCCTGTTCGTCCGTACAGTCTGATTTCTGAGTCTCTGATCCAAATGACGGCCCATGTCACATTCCGATTGAATTCGAATTGTTGCTTCACAACTGATTCAAGTGTCTCGACTTCGTTGATGATATCAGTCGCTCGCTCAAGCATATCGGTTGCCTTAGCAACATCATACAAGTAATCCTTCCAGCAAGTTTGTTTCGAAATATCGATGATCGGACAAGAGGTCAACATAGGTGGTAGTTCACCTCGTATCGGTGTCCGTAAAACGAGATCAAGATTTGATGTCTCAAACCATTCCGGTAAAATCGTTGCTGACGCGTCGTATAGTCGCGTACCTTCGATTTCACTTAAATAGTCTGGCACCCCGTTCGAACGATATTGTGTCGGAAAAGACGGTGCGATGACCGGTTGAATGCCAAGTGCCAATAAGTGATCTTGTAACAACGCTTGACTCCAGATTCCGACCCGTGGAATCAACCGTTTTCGGTACTGACTTGGTGATAGTCCCTCACGTTTTTTAAAGAGACGGCTGAAATAAAATTCATCATTGATTGATACACGTTCTGCGATCTCGGCAATCGTCCAATCTGGATGTGCAATCATCCACTCCTTCGCCCGTTGCATCCGCAATTGATGAAGCAGTTCCTTTGGTGATTGATCGTAGTACTTTTTGAATTGGCGGGAAAACGTCGGCAGTGACATGTTCAACTCACTTGCCAAGTCACTGACTGTTCTTGATCTCCCGAGTTCTTCTAACCACTGGGACGTCACTTCCTCAAACGTCTGCTCATGACGACGTTCACTTAATTGCTCCAGCAGTTGATACAGATAGCGATGCTGTCTAAGAGAACCGGTCATTGTTTCTGGACACCCTTGCATTCGTTCTAAACACTCCACTAGTTCATTCGTTGGTTGTCGGAAGATTGGAAATGCCGTCAGGTCAACCTCTAACTGATACAAGAGACAATGTCCCTCCTGAACGATGAAACGTTCACCTGATTTCTTGACGAAACAGGCTTCTCCCGCCTCTAGACGTTTTCTTTCCGTGTAGGTAATACCAGCCCCTTGTATGACGACGATCAAACTCGGACGTAACGCCAATTGTCCTCCTGTTTGTAACGCATGTTTTCTCACGCGAAATGTATGTAGTGCTTCTGTCATTTTCAACTCACTCCTAAAAAACATTTGCTATCAGATGCTTTTTCCGTATATCAGCTTTGAATGTTTTCAACTGGATGAACATCACCTATCACCCCTTCTAATTGATAATGAATATCATTTTCGTTAACACTATAGCATCATGCTACCGCTTTTTGTCAACAACTGTTGTTAGACTATTTTTCATCGTTACAACAAAAAATCCCTTCACCCAGTGTAATCTGAGTGAAAGGATTTAATTTAAGCCACACGCGACGACGAGTGTGTCTGTGCTGTTTTCTTACCAACGACTGCTCCGATCACTCCGCCAATAATGGCTGGAACGACCCATCCGAGACTGACGGAAGCAAACGGTAATACCACGTCGAACACGTTTGTGACAGCTGAAACGTTGATCTTCGCTGTCTTTAATCCATCAAATAAGCTGACAACGAATGTCATCCACAGCGCCCCTTGATAAACGGCAGGTTTGCCTTTAAAGAGTGGATGCAAGAATGTCAGGAAGATGAGACAGATCGCCAGTGGATAAAGCGTCATCAAGACTGGTTTTGAGACAGCAAGTAATTGATTCAGACCGATGTTCGCGACGAGTGCGCTGAAGACCGATAGACCAATCGTCCATTTGACGTACGAGATTTTTGGCACGAGTGCCGAGAAGAACGCGGCACAGGCCGTAATCAACCCAACACTTGTCGTCATACAGGCGACTGTGATCATCAGACCGAGTAAGATCGCACCGTATTCACCAAAGTAATGATCCGACACAGCCGACAAGATCTCTGCTCCGTTCGCTAGTTGTCCGATTTCCGAGACACTCGAAGCACCCATGAAGGCAAGCGCCGAGTATGTGATTGCAAGCAAGGCTGCTGCGATCAATGACGCTTTCGTACAAATCAAGAGTAACTGTCGCTTCGATGTGACACCTTTTTCCTTGATCGCTGCGATGATGATGATTCCGAAGACGAAAGCACCAAGTGCATCGAGCGTCATATATCCTTCCTGGAAACCGTTAAAGAAAGCATTCGACTGATATGTCTTCAAAGGATTCTGAAAACTTCCGATCGGATGGAGGACAGCGACGACGATCAACAGACCGATGAACGTGATCTTAATCGGTGTCAGTACTTTCCCGACGACATCGACGATTTTCGTCGGATTCAATGATAAGAGACACGCAACCGTGTAGAACAAGACCGTGAAGATGAGCAACGGCCAGTGGCTCGTCGATTCACTGAAGAAAGGCTTGATTCCGATCTCATACGAGACCGTTCCGGCACGAGGAATCGCGAAGAAGGGACCGATCGCAAGATACAAAATGACCGAGAACCCGATTCCGAACGCAGGATGAACGCGTGACGCCATCGCTTGTAAATCGCGTTCCCCTGAAAACGCGAATGCAAGAATCGCAAGCAATGGTAGACCGACACCGGTGACGAGGAATCCGGCATTGGCGACCCAGACATGCTCCCCTGCGAGCTGTCCGAGCATCGGCGGAAAGATGAGATTTCCTGCCCCGAAAAATAAGGCGAAGAGCATCATGCCGATGACGATGATAAATGATGTTGGAACAGTTTTAGACATAATAAACCCCCACTGATGATGATCGACTTCATCTCGCTCCCTAAGCAGATGAAGTACTTCGTTCGAAAGGATAACATACGTTTAAGAGCTCGTGCTAGGAGTTTATCTGGAGAATATTCTGAAAATTGCGCAGAAAGTTTGGTGGAGCTACGGTCCATAGAATTTGTTACGTTTGTGCATCGAAGCATGAAACCGAATTCATAAGTTCATATGACGTAGTAGAACTTCACTTCTTGTCCCAAAAAAGATATTATAATCTAAAATCTTTACAATAATGATTTTTATCAATCGACTTAATTAGTATGTAAAATATCAAGTCTTCTTTGTCAGCAACACTTATATTGAATAGAGAAAGGAGGAGATAAATATTGCTTGAACAATTAAATCAATTGATGCACTATATCGATGAACATTTGACAGAAGAACTATCACCTGAAGATGTGACTCGATTGACAGGGCTATCCGATTATCATTTTCGAAGAATGTTTTCTTATATGTCTGGGATCACATTAACAGATTATATTAAACAACGACGTTTATCAGAAGCGAATCGCGACTTGATTCAAGGCACTTCTGTAACTACGGTCGCCTTCCAGTATGGTTTTCGTTCTGTAGAAGGGTTTTCAAGAGCTTTTCGTAACTGGTCAGGCTATTTACCATCATTTGCCATAAAAAATAAAATTCAAAAAACCTTTCCTCCTTTCACATTCTATTTAGAGATTAAAGGAGGAACTTCAATGGAATTTAAAATCGAGGAAAAAAGTTCATTTTTTATAACAGGTGTTTCTAAACGTGTACCAATACAATTTGAAGGAGTTAATGAATCCATTCTAGAGCTTGCCCAATCCATCACAACGGATCAACGAGAAAAAATGAAAGCAATGGCTGATTTTTATCCTCACCATATATTGAATGTATCTTATGATCATGAGGAACATTTTCAGGAAGAAACCGGTTCACTAACCCATATGTTAGGATATGCTACATCACAAAAATTGAGGGATTCTGATATCGGACTCGAACAACTGTATGTTGATGCTTCGACATGGGTCATTTTCCCGAATCGTGGACCTTTCCCGGCGACTTTACAAGAAACAATGGCTCGTTCATACTCCGAATGGTTACCTTCCTCTGGTTATGAATTGGTTGACTTGCCTGCCATATCCTTTACGATTCATGGTAATGACCCAGAGCAGGTATACAGTGAAGTATGGGTGGCAGTTTCAAAAAAAAATAGCGAAAATTAAGTCTAACACTATATCTAACACTATAATTGTTGGTAAACGAAAAAGCTGTCTTCTCAGTAAACGAAGACAGCTCAAATCTTATATACTCTCTTAAGTCATGAAAAACAAAAGGAGTGTTTTCATTTCTCTGAATTGATCCTATTTTAATTATCCTCTTACAGATTTTACAATTGTCGCAACCCCTTGACCGCCACCGACGCATAACGTCGCAAGACCATGCATCTCACCCGTCCGCTCGAGTTCATGGATCAGCGTAACGAGAATCCGCGCACCACTCGCACCAATCGGATGACCGAGCGCGATTGCGCCACCGTTGCGGTTGAGCTTCTCGTGCGGGAACTGTAGCTCCGCATCGACCGCGAGAGATTGTGCCGCGAATGCTTCGTTCGCTTCGATGACATCGATCTCCTCAAGCGTCAGTCCCGCTTTATCGAGTGCCTTTTGGACCGCTTGGACGGGACCGATTCCCATGATGCTCGGATCGACACCGGACGTTCCATTTGAGACGATCTCAACGAGTGGTGTCACACCGAGTTCTTTTGCCTTTGTCGCGGACATGATGACAAGTGCGGCAGCCCCGTCATTGATGCCAGATGCATTGCCTGCCGTAACCGTTCCGTCCTTTTTGAATGCCGGGCGCAAACGACTGAGTGTTTCGACAGATGTTCCGGCACGTGGAAACTCATCTTGATCAAAACGGATCGGGTCGCCTTTTCGTTGTGGAATTAACACTGGCGTGATTTCCGAGACGAACCGTTCTTCCGCTAATGCCGTCTGCGCTTTTTGCTGACTCGTCGCAGCGAACTGATCCTGGGCTTCGCGGGAGAGTTCATAGGCGTCGGCTAAATTCTCTGCCGTGATTCCCATGTGATAGTCATTAAACGCACACTCAAGTCCATCCTGGATGATCGTATCGACGAGCGGTTGGTCACCCATCTTCAGTCCAGACCGTGCGCCCGATAAGACATACGGCGCTTGGCTCATGTTCTCCATCCCACCGGCAACGATGACATCGGCTTCGCCCGACTTGATCGCCTGATACGCGAGATGGACGGCTGAGAGACCGGATCCGCAGACCTTGTTAACGGTCATCGCTGGACATGTCTCCGGTAATCCGGCAGCGAGTGCCGCCTGCCGTGCTGGATTTTGACCAAGTCCTGCTGAGAGGACGTTACCGAAAAAGACTTCGTCGACGTGATTCCCTGCGACACCTGCTTTTTCGAGTGCTGCGCGGATGACCGTCGCTCCGAGTTCCGTTGCTTTGACGTCTTTCAAACTCCCATTGAAATTCCCGATTGCCGTGCGCGTCGCACTGACGATGACGACTGCTTCACTCATCTACTCCATCTCCTTATTGAATCGTATATCCTCCATCGAGTACATTCGCTTGTCCCGTGATGCCCCTTGCTTTGCGGCTCGCGAGGAACAACGCATAATCCGCGATCTCCTCGACGGCAAGCAGACGCTTTTGCGGAACGAGCGGATAGATGACTTCTTCAAGTACTTTTTCGAGTTCGACGTGACGTGTCTTCGCCAAGTCTTCCATCTGATTCCGGACAAGTGGTGTATCGACGTACCCCGGGCAAATCGCGTTGACGGTGATTCCGTGTTCCGCTCCTTCAAGGGCTGCGACTTTCGTTAAGCCGAGCAACCCATGCTTCGCCGAGTTATACGCCGCTTTCCCGGCAAAGCCGATCAAACCATTGATCGATGCCATGTTAAGAATCCGTCCGTAGCCTTGTTCCTTCATGATCGGAAAGGCATGCTTGATGGCGATGAACGGCGCCGTCAACATGATCTTGATCATCAATTCAAACTTCTCCGTCGGAAACTCCTCGATTGGTGAGACGTGTTGAAGACCCGCGTTATTGATCAAGACGTCAAGTCGACCAAACTGTTCGACCGTCTGCTTCAAGACGGCTTCGACCTGTGCTTCATCGGTGACGTTGAGCGTCATACCAACCGCTTCATGACCAGCTGCGCGAATCGCTGCCGCAGCTTCTTCTGCTGCTTCCGCGCGGACGTCCGTTACGACGACCTTCGCTCCTGCCGCAGCGAACGCCTTTGAGATTTCAAGACCAATTCCGCTTCCTGCACCTGTTACGAGTACGATATCTCCTTGAACCATCTGCTTCACTCCCCTGCCGTCACGCGCTCGAGTTCCGGACTGACCGTGAATCGTGCTTCCGTGACTTGTTTGACGTCTTCGACCGTATAACCATTCAGCGTCTCGATCAAGACCATTCCGTCCGGCGTGAAATCAAAGACGGCCCGATCCGTGATCAGACGGTTGACGACGGCACGTCCTGTCAACGGCAAGGTACACGCCTGTTTGACTTTCGATTCGCCGTGTTTGTTGACATGTTCCATGATGATGACGACGCGTTTCGCTCCATTGACGAGGTCCATCGCCCCGCCCATGCCTTTGACCATCTTGCCCGGAATCATCCAGTTCGCGAGGTCACCGTTCTGATCGACTTCCATCCCGCCGAGGATCGCGAGGTCGATGTGCCCACCGCGAATCATCGCGAACGATTCGGCACTGTCGAAGTAAGATGCACCGGATTGTGCCGTGACCGTTTCTTTGCCGGCATTGATTTCATCGGCATCGACTTCATGATCAAGCGGATACGGTCCGATGCCAAGCAGTCCATTTTCGGATTGCAGCATGACATGCATATCGTCCGGAATCGCATTGGCGATCAATGTCGGAATCCCAATCCCGAGGTTAACGTACATCCCGTCTTCAACTTCCTGAAGTGCGCGTTCAATGATGATCTCTCGTGTCGTTTTCATATCCGTCTCCTCCTCAAGCTTCCCGGACAGTCCGGCGTTCGATGCGTTTTTCATAATCCGTTCCGACGACGATGCGCTGAACGTAGACAGCAGGTGTATGAATCTCATTCGGGTCGAGTTCACCGACTTCGACCAGTTCTTCGACTTCAACGATCGTTACTTTTCCGGCTGTCGCGACAATCGGGTTAAAGTTGCGTGACGTCTTCCGGAAGACGAGGTTCCCGAGTCGATCTGCTTTCCATGCCTTGACGATCGCAAAATCGCCGACGATTCCTTCTTCGAGCAGATACGTCTTCCCGTCGAACTCCTTTTGTTCCTTCCCTTCAGCAATCGGTGTGCCGACGCCTGTTGGTGTATAGAAACCGGGAATGCCAGCTCCACCGGCACGGATACGTTCCGCAAGCGTACCTTGTGGGACGAGATCGACTTCGATCTCGCCACTGAGGTATTGTTGCTCGAACGTCTTGTTTTCCCCGACATACGACGAAACCATCTTCTTGATTTGTCGTGTCTGCAAGAGGAGACCGAGACCGAAGTCATCGACACCACAGTTATTACTGACGACCGTCAAATCCTTGACGCCCTTCTCTTGCAACGCGGTAATTGATTTTTCCGGGATTCCGCAGAGTCCGAAGCCCCCTACGACTAGCGTCGCCCCGTCAAAGATGTCTGCTGTCGCTTCCGCGAATGATCCGTATACTTTCCCCTGCTTCATCTGATGATGCCCCCTTTAAAAATCCTTAGTATAAACCAGTCAAGCTATACAATCCGATCATCAAGAAGACCGTCACTGTCTTGAGGATCGTAATCATGAAGATGTCCTTATACGACTGACGATGCGTCAGCCCCGTGACGGCAAGTAACGTGATGACGGCACCGTTATGCGGTAATGTATCCATCCCGCCGGACGCCATCGAGATGACGCGGTGCATGACTTCCGGTGGCACGCCACCTGATGTGATCGCTTGCGTATATTTATCCGACATCGCACTTAACGCGATTCCCATTCCGCCCGATGCGGAACCGGTGACACCGGCAAGCGTCGTCGTCGTGACGGCTCCGTTGACGAGCGGATTCGTGAACGTCTCTGAAATCCCGCTTGAGACGGACTTGAATCCTGGTAACGCTGCGATGACGCCTCCGAAACCATACTCAGCACCTGTATTCATGACCGCTAGAAGCGCGCCACCGATACTGACGTTCAAACCAGCTTGGAAGTTCGTCTTGATCTTCGGGAAGTCATACAGCATCGCTGCGAGAATTCCGATCAATAACGCCATTTGGACGGACCAGATTGCAAGAACGGCCGGCGTCTCGATTTTTCCAAATGCCTCTAGACCAATTGCTGAAAAATCGAATCCTTCTGGATACCATTTCGGAATCGAGAGTGTGAAGACTTTGTTCATGACGGCAACGAGGACGAGTGGAACGAAGGCAAGGACTTGCCGATAGACCGGTTGACGATCCGTCTCAAGTGTCATTTCCGGTTCGTTCTTCAACTCCATCTGCGGTGCGGCACTTGCCGCCGTTGCTTCAAATCCAGCGTAGCCTTCCCCTGCTTGATGGGCTTTTTTCTTACGTGACTCGAGATACCACATGCCGACGACTAGGATGAACAATCCACCGACTGTTCCCATGATTGGTGCAGCGTAGATATCCGTTTTGAAGAACGTCGTTGGGATGACGTTTTGAATCTGAGGTGTTCCTGGTAACGCATCCATCGTGAACGTGAATGCACCAAGGGCGATCGTTCCCGGGATGAGGCGTTTCGGGATGTTCGCTTCGCGGAACAAGTTCGCTGCGAACGGATAAACAGCGAAGACGACGACGAACAGGCTGACACCGCTATATGTAAGAATGGCGCCGAGTAAGACGATGGCAAGAATAGCGCGTTTCGCACCGATCATGCGGATGATCGTCTTCGCGATCGACTCCGCGATACCAGACATCTCAACGACTTTTCCGAAAATCGCTCCGAGGAGGAAGACCGGGAAGTACGCCTTGATGAAGCCGACCATCTTTTCCATGAAGATATTCGAGAAGAAGGGTAACACCCAATCCGGGTTCGTCAGTAGGACGGCGAACAAGGCACAGATTGGCGCAAATAGGATGACCGAAAAACCACGATAGGCAACGAACATCAATAAGGATAAGGCAAGAAGAATGATGACAAGTTCCATAAGTAGATCTCCTTCGATTTTAGTAAGCGCTTTCATATCGCTTCTTCATCATTTAACAACGCAGTGTCGAGGAGGTCAATTAAATTCCGTCAAACTATAAGTACAGCTTATAGAAATCATAAGTTCACATTATAGACACAATTGCATCAGATAGATTATTTTTTCAAGGAACAGGAGTTAGTCCTTTTATGGCGTATGTCTTTTAAGTAACGTACTTTTTATTTGAAAGGATGGACAATTCATGAAAAGCATCCTTTTTGACGTCTTGCATAACGTGACGCTATTAATGGCTGGTTTCTATCTGCTAGGAAAATTATCACCGCTCCCGATCACCCGTGACTCCCCACGTCCGACGCGCGTGTTGTATGGTCTTGCCCTAAGTGTCATCTCTTTATTACTCATGCAGATGACGATTGAAGCAGCACCTGGCGTCATGGTTGATTTGCGTCATATTCCGGTCGTCGTCGCTGCCTACTTTGGTGGCGCCATCCCGACAACGATCGTGACGATCGCGATCATAATCTATCGTTTCAGTTTAGGAACGAATCTAGCAGCCTTCACCGCATTCGGTTTCATCGTCGCCGTTGCCTTAGGAACAAGCTTAATCGTTCGCGAGATGCCACCCTATGCAAAACGAACATTCACACTCGTGACAATCTATGCGACGGCTTTACACGCTCTTGTCTTATGGATTGTCTTACCGAAACAGATTCTTCTAATTGAAGTGATGGCAGTCGTCATTCCTGCTTCTTTCGTCAGTAGTTGGCTCGCCCTAGTGATCATCCGTGATATTCGGTTGACCAAACAATCATTACGGATGCTTCGGCAAAAAGCGCAACTCGACTTTTTGACAGGATTAAATAATTCACGCGCCTTCAACGAATACTATACGGATGTCAAACAGCGATTGATCCTAAACAAACAGTCGGTCGTGTTGTTGACGATCGATATTGATCATTTTAAACAGGTCAACGATACGTATGGACATGAGGCTGGCGACGAGGTGCTACGGCAGTTCGCCAATCGACTGCGTGATGGAGTGTCAGAAAGCGGGTATTTATCCCGTAACGGCGGCGAGGAATTTTCGGTCCTGTTTGAGGGTGTTCTGCTTGCTGAAGTCCTGCCTTTAGCAGAACAATTACGTGAACGGATCGCTTCTAGTACGTTCCGACTAGCGACGACAGAGCTATCGCTCACGGCATCGTTTGGTTTAGCCGCGTACGATGAGACGACACTGCAAATCGACGATCTTCTACTGGATGCGGATGCTGCCCTCTATCAGGCAAAGCAACAAGGACGGAATCAAGTCGTCCTGTTTTCTCCTAATGCAGAATCTGCCGTCAGCTTTCAAGAATAACGATGGACGCCACCTCTGAAATCCGCTACCTTTAAAGAAGAGGTAGGTGATTGGCATGAAGTTAGCAAAAGGTCCCTATATCCTGATCGGCCTCATTTTAGGTCTCTTGTTCGGATTCATTGGTGACAACTTCTATTTGTATGTATCAGCAGGTATTCTCGTCGGAGCACTGCTTGAATTGTATGTTGCATACGAACAACGCAAAAAAAATAAAAAATCATGATGGAGGTACCAGCATGACATTCAGTGATCTATTCCTTTCAACGCTCTCGTATATCGGTGTCGCGACCGTACTCCTTGCAATCGGTGTCGTCCTGTTCGAGGTGACGACGAAATCAAAGGAGCTCGAACTAATCCGTAACGGAAAGAAAGCAGCCGTCTACGCCTTCGGTGGACGAATTCTTGGTCTTGCCATCGTCCTCTATTCGAGTATCTCGAACTCCGTCAGCATTCTCGATATGGTGTTATGGGGTGCACTCGCGATCGTCTTACAAATCGTCTTGTTCTATCTTGCAGATTTATTGATTCCACGTTTGAGCATGACGAAAGAGATTGATGCGAATAACGAAGCAGTCGGCTTGCTGCTCCTTTTCTTATCGATTTCGATCGGTTTGATCATTGCAGGATCGCTTACATATTAAAACACATGAAAACAGCCCTGGATCATTAGGATCTAGGGCTGTTTAGATTGAGGATAACTCCTATTTTGTATTTTAAAGGAGGAGTTTTTGTATACGCTAAAAACTAAAAAAACAGTATTCCAAGTCTTCGTGCATTATGAGAACAACGGAAATTTAAGTAATCAAGTCTTTTCATTATGAATCCAATATACTTTATCCCAAAATTAAAAAATATGAAAATTAGGATGTTTATCAAGATCGACTTATTTTTATCATAATCATTTTTAAAGGGATTTTGAATCATTAATACGTAAGAAATGGTTTACCATGAATAATACAAACTTTCTATCTTTTTTCTTAAAAAAACATACTTATCTTTTTTTACAAAAACAGGATATTATTTTCTGTTCTTTCATTTAAAATAATACATGTGAATTTACTATTTATTTATATTTAATTTAAGGAGAAGATGCATTTGAAAAAAATTATACTTTTGCTTTTGACCTTTTGTTCCCTTGCTATACATGTAGATGCTACATCACCTTACTATACAGTTCCAAAGCAACAAAGTATAACCTCTGGAATTTACCAAAATGGTAAATTAGTTTATGCAGCGAAAAATGAATCTCCTACTTATCCGTATACCATCACTAATGTTGTATCCGCTGGTAATAATCTTTTCTATACAGAAAGTGAAAAAAATCATTTTATCGACTCTGTTTGTATGTTAGCTTTTGAAAAATATGAACTTCGATTCCGCTCTAAAAACGGAGTCATTTCCACTGTAAAAGGGGCAAATATCAATGGACGAAGAGGACACATTGGAAGCGATGGAAAATACGTCTACTTTGTCTCGAATAAAAGCAACAGTAAAGGGGATTTGGTCCGTGTTTCTTCAACCGGAAAAGAACGAAAAATTCTCGTAACTGATGTTCAGGACTTTTGGATGTCCGATAAAGAAATCTTTTATGTCAAAAACAGATCTTTCTATAAAATGAACGTTAAAAGTTATCGCTCTACTATCTTGGAAATTGGTAAAGGAAAACTTCTCACGCCTTCAAACTGTGATAAATTAAACTATATCCATTATGATGAAGGAATCGCCTTTTTAAGCGCAGTCACTACTTATCGTCATCGATTTGATCTTTACGACTATGTAACAGGACAAACCAAAGCAATGGTTTACAAAACAAACGATCATGTGTTCAAAAATAAAAATATCACTACCATCACGATAGAGGCTATTGATTTCTTAAACGGTAACTATATAGTCTCAGAGAATAATTCATTGTTTTTACGAGATGTTAATGGAAAGACCTTAAAAAAGATAGTAACTCTGTCTAATAATCTCTATGATCCTTATCTTTTTTTCGAAGAGACTTACTTAAAATCAATTAATTTACAACTAGGTAAGCTCACTTATTTACAGGGTAAAAAGTTATATACTAAATCTTTTTAAATATTTCTACTGTATAAGGCTCCTGTACTTTTAAGATATATCTGAAGGCTTTTACTAAATCGATTTTAGTTCAAAGACAAATCACTATTCCATTCTTTTTAAGTTAAGAGGAGATAAAATTTAACTTTAAGTCAATAAACATATAAATAAAGTGTCTTGTTACGAGCTTGAAACGTTTCGAAGATGATTGTTGTTTTTGACTTTACATATGAAAAGCAACCTATCATTTTCATGGAAGTATACTTATAAAATTTCAACAGCGACTCTATATAAAAAGACCATTCAACTTTCTGAATGGTCTTTTTATATAGATAATGATTTAATCAAATAGTTACGTTGATTCTTGTTCTACAGTCGTAAATGTGTTATCCCATTCCAGTAATTTATTGAACTCAGACATCTTAAAATCCTTTGGAAGATTCGTTACATCAATCCATACCCATGAACGAAATGCTGTAGCCTTCTCGTCATCTGCTCCCATCACAATCACCTTTCCAGCCTTCATCGATCCGCCTTTCATTTTCGTCACTAATTTTGCCAAGTCTTTTTTCACTGTGTGTCGCGCTTCCTTATGTACGTTCACCATGATCTGCACATGCCGCATCGATTCTTCGCTCAATTCGGTATATCGCAATACATTATTTAGCTTTACGTCATCTATGAATAATTCCGGTGGAGAGTTCACCTCGACCCTAATAAAATTGTTTCCGTACACCTCTGTTGCTTCGTTCGTGACTGCTTTACGAATATCACGTGACCAAATTTCTTCCCGATATGTATCGTACAATTCATAATCATTATGATACGTTGCATAGAACGAGACATCGTCCTTCTTATCCGGTTCGTTCGTATGAAAAATTGCCCCATATTCGCTTCTAGTCGCATCGTAACGAGTGTACTCTAGGTCAAATTTCGTTTTATACTCTCGCTCTAAATCTACTTCCAATCGTTTTCCGATTTCTTTTTCTTTGATCGGATTGCCATTCATGATTAAAACGAATGAACCAACGATAACAACGAAACAAGCGATGATCACAATCCAGCCAAACTTCAACCACATACGCCTCACTTTTCTTGACCAACTATACATACATTTGCCTCCTGCTGAACATTTTTAATTTTCTATGGATTGCGTTTATTTTTTACTACGCTCACAACTAAACGGCTAAAGTCCGTTCAAATCCGGACTTTAGCCGTTTTAATTACTCATAGTTGACTGCCACTATTTCTCAAGCTCTTCTAGCTCTGTCCGCGAACGCGGAAAACCATTCGCTTGCCACTCCGACCGATAGATCGAATCCAGTTTCGTCAATCCGACCTCATCCGGGTCTTTCGTAGCATCTGGACTCGGATCCTGATCGAGATGCGCTAAATAATCACGTAACGCATCGGTCTGTGTGCCCTGTTCCCGCTTCCTGAACAACAGTAGACTCGCACCGGCAATGACACCTGCTCCGAATAAATACCGTTTTTTCAAGCCCATATGGTTTCCTTCTTTCTTCCCTTAAACCAATCCACCGCCGTCACGCAGTCGTGGATGCGCGATGCGTTTGACCTTGCCCTCTTCGACCGTCAGGACATGATCTGGCTGTCGCTCGAAGTAACCCGTATCGAGTACACCCGACCAGCTCTTCACTTCTTTTGCAAATACTCGGACGTCCGAGATGGCTGATACATCAACGTCAAGAATCACGTGACATCCATCTGTAACGAAGGGACGATCGTCTTTCACGCGTAGCGTTGCTGAGACATGCTTATCACGTAACCGTTGTCGCACATACGGTAAGGCAAACGGATCCAGTTCGACAGGTAACGGTCCGCTTAAATGATGGACGAACTTCGAGGAATCGGTCAGATAGAGCAATTCCCGACTCATCAGTGCGACGATTTTCTCGCGAAATAGTGCACCGCCACCACCTTTGATCGTTTGAAATCGTCCGTCAATCTGATCGATCCCATCGATCGTCAAATCGATTTCCATTCCCTCTTCCAAGTCGATCAACGGAATGTATAACTGTTCCGCGAGTCGGACCGTCGCAAGTGACGTTGCCACGCCTTGAATCTGTAGTCCCGCCTGCACAAGTGGACCAAGCGCCTCGATGAACCGTTCCGTCGTCGAACCCGTCCCAAGACCCACTATCATCCCATCTTTCACGTAAGTTAGTGCTGCCTCAGCGACTAATTGTTTCTCCTGTTCATACATCCGCATCCCTCCCTACATTTCTGTTCCCGTTTCGATTCGTCTTCAATCGACGGAGAGAGAGGATTCCGTTAACGTCAGGTACTGCTCAATTGCCTGGACGAGCGGTTGTTGAGCTTCCATCCAAAACGCGACAGATGTCGGATCAGCGTCGAGATGACGTGTAACGATCTCATCGATTGTCGCTTGACCGGAATCATGCATGACGGCTTCAAAGACTGTCGAAAAATGTCTCGGATTCGCTTGAACCGTCTGATACAGGCTATTGCTGAGTAGATAACCGATCGTGTAGGGAATGTTGTAGAACGCAAGATTCGGATTGAACAAGTGACTGATGTACATCCATTTATAGCGCGCCGGTTCAGGCAATACCGGACCATAGGCTAACCGTTCTTCCTCTTGCAGGAGTTCACTTAACCGTTCGGCACTGACCGTCCCTTGCTGACGTTCCGCATAAAAACGTTGCTCGAACCGGAACATGCCGGGAACGATGCTGGCATATTTCAGCCCTTCCCGGATCTTGACCTCTAGGAGAGCGAGCACTTCCTCCCGCTCCGTCGTCTCTTTGATGGCAGCATCGAGGACGAGATTCTCCATGAACGTCGAAGCCGTCTCCGCGATGCTCGTTCCTTTGACTTGATTTAAATACGGTTCGTCTTGCAGTAAATAATTATGATAAGCATGACCGAATTCATGAGCGAGCGTCGCGACGTCCGGATAACTATCACGGTACGTCATGAAAATTCGACTCTCTTTTGCAATCGGGAATGCGGCACAGAATCCACCTTCCGCTTTTCCAGGACGATTCTCTGCATCGACCCATCCCTCACTAAACACGTTTTCCGCGAAGGCGCCGAGCTGCGGATTCAATCGTTTGAATTGTGTCGTGACGATTGTCTCTGCCATCTCAAACGGAACGTGACGCGCGGAGCGATAGGTGTTCGTCTCAAAATCATGCCATTCTCCCGTCACCCGCTCCGCCTGGGCAATCTTCCGAGCGTAATAGGCGTGAAAGAGGTCGCGGTGTTGATCGAGTGCTTCCATCATCGCTTTTAGGCTCGCTTCCGAGATCCGGTTCTGCTCAAGCAACTCGGTCAACGGTTGCTCCCAGTTCCGCATCTTGTAGGATTGCAGTCTGAAGCCAGCAATCCGGTTCAGAATCGTCGCAAACAAGTCAGCTTCTTTTGCACAAGCGGTGTCAACTGCTGTCGCTGCCGCTAAACGAGCCGAACGGTCAGGTGCGAACATCGCTTCGTGTAGCCCTTGACCAATCGTGACCTGCTTTTTGTCCAAGTCGACGCGCAATGCCATGAAGCGCTGTTTGTAGAGCTGCCCCCAGCCTTGGAACCCGTCCACACCGAGATCCTGCAACAATTGTTCCTGAACTAGTGGTGCACGACGGGACTGGATGTCACGGCGTTCGTTCAAGAAAAAGGCGTATGGTGAACCCGTGACGAGCTCCTCCCACTCTTCTTGTGACAGTGCGGCGATCTTCGTATCGAGTGCTGCTGCCTCACTGCGCACCATCGCTTGCACGATTTCGATCTCTTCGAGCAATGGATGGACTTCTGAGCGCGTGACATCTTCAGCGTACAGACAATAAATGAAGTCGCTCCATTCCTCGACGTCGCGCGCGACTTGCTGATAACGTTCGACCTGTTCTGCCACATTAGTCGGACGTTTTGTCAACGCCGCTTGTATCGTAGTAATTCCTGCTTTGACGTCATCTATCGTGTAGAGTGTCTCTAACTGCCATCGTGTGTGTTTCATGTTTTTCCCCCTATGCGTGATCTATTCGTTCTTTCATTCGTGAGGACACTCGACTTCTCCTGTATTTTCCATCAGACACAAAAAAACTCCTTCAGCCATTGACTGAAGGAGGACATCCTCACAAGACGAAGAAGTAGACACATAGGAAATGCGCTAGGCTACCCAGTAGTACGAAGATATGGAAGATTTCATGGAATCCAAGATGTTTGAACGATAAAATACGTGGCTTCAGCCCATAGATGATGCCACCGATCGTATAGAAGATACCACCAAGGAACAACAATCCGATGCCGAGCGGTGATAAGACTTGCGCGAGTGGTGTGATCGCAAATACCATGATCCAGCCCATTCCGATGTAGAGCGTCGTTGATAACCAACGCGGACTGTTGAACCAAACCAATTTAAAGGTGATTCCAGAGACTGCAATCAACATGACAATGCTGAACAAGACCCAACCGGTCGGACCGTTCAGACTGACGAGACAAAACGGTGCGTAAGACCCGGCGATCAACAGATAAATCATCGAATGATCCAACCGACGCCAGATCGCGATCGCCCGGTCGCTCGCAAGCACCATATGATACGTTGCCGAAACAGCATAAAGCGCCATCATACTGACACCAAAAATAATCGCTGCAACGATCGCAAGTGATGCCCCCCGTTCTAACGATGCCTTGATGACAAGTGCCAGTAACCCGACAAAAGCAAAGACAGCCCCTCCAAGATGCGTTAATCCATTAATCGGTTCTCTCATATAAGCTTTCACTTTCGTTCCTCCTCTGATATGTAGTTTTGAATACTACATGGCGTTATATACGTATTCTATCATATGATGGAGAAGTAGAAAGTCCTATTTTAGCGATTTTGGAGGTTTTTTTATGACACATTCTGACGACACGAGACACGATCGTCAATTACAGCTCGAAGATATCCCGAATATCGATCTCTATATGGATCAAGTCATCCAACTGTTCGAGCGGACATTCGAGGAAACGACGCGAAGTGCAGACGAGACGATTTTGACGAAGACGATGATCAACAATTATGCCAAAAAGAAATTATTCTTTCCGGTCACGAATAAAAAGTATACGAAGGAACACTTGATTCTGATCAGCTTGATTTATCAATTGAAAAGTTCGTTTTCGATTAATGATATCAAGACGATTCTCTCGCCCTTGAACGCAGGGATCGAACAGGACCAACTCGATCTTGAAGGGTTTTATCGTAATTACCTCGAACTGACGGAACGAAATACAGCGCGCTTCGTAACGGAACAAGACGCTCTGACCGCCTCGACGACCGATCCACTGGAACAGATTCTCGCTATGGCTCACATGAGTAACTTGTACCGGCGCGCAGCAGAACAATTGATTGACACCCAACTGAAAAAATAAGAGAACGCTTTCACTGCGTGATACACTAGAAGAAAAGGCAGAGGAGGAACAGTCATGGAGATCGCGACGACTTTCTTGCGACAGCTGGATCACATTGGACCAGAATTCAGAACCTATCAGGATGGCATTCTGATCGAACTGGCATTCGACCGGACGATTGGAACGGAGCAGGTTTCCGCAAGTGTGTTGCTTGAGACAGCAGACGATTTGAAAATACGGTTGCGTACACAAACGACCCAGGCATTATTACTTGCTTCGAAGATTCATGCCTTTGACGCCCACACACCGAGTCGGATTGCTGAGATGATGTCGATTCATGGCTATTTAAAATCGCATCGCTTGTCGCATCCCTTGAATGCCTACTCTACTGCCCTGTTCATCAGCCGTCTAACTCCACAGGACGCGGTACTCGAACGAACGGTACAATTATATACACGCCTCAAAAAACAACATCGGTTCATCGTGTCACCGCTATTGATCTCTTTCGTCTACTTTCACGCTACGACACGCGGTGAGTTAGACGAACTCGCCTCGCGTATCGAGATGGTTTATCAACGACTCAAACGACGATTCGGACGCGCTCAACAGACGTATGTCGTCGCCTTGATATTCGCTTTATTGCCTGAAGACGATTGGGATCGCTATATCGCACAAGTGGAGTCATCCCGTAAGATACATCGTAAACACCATGTTCCGCTGTCGTTCCACGGCATGCTTGCGTTACTCGGTGACCCAAACGTTCACGCTTCGTCACTCGAACGGATGGCAGAGGCGTTACGCTCCGATTTACATTTTAAGTACCGGAAAGACTTAGTCTATTTGACAGCGATCCGATTGTATTTAAGTCAACAAACGATCTTGCAACAACTCTTTCCATCTTCGATTCTCCCACCGGACGGCGCCGACGCGCTTCCGTTCTTACTCTTCCCTGTTGATTTGACCGATACGTCCCATGCGACGGACGGCGGGATCGACGGTGGATTTGATGGTGGTGGTGACGGCGGTGGGGGTGGCGAGTAACATTCGAGAACACTACACTAAAAAGGGCAATCGACGCGTGGCATTACTGCCGAACGTCGATTACCCTTATTTTTAGTCATTCTTTATCTTGTTGGTTGTCTTCATCAGACGGCTGGACATCCCCATCTTCATCTGAAGCATGGGACAAATCGGGAGCCTCTTCACTTGAAGCTTCTTCACTTGATTTGTCTGCTTCTTGATCTGGATGCTTCGATTCTTTTTCATCCTTCGATTTTTCCGGAACCTCCGCATGGTTCTGCGGATCACGCCCCGCAATCTCATCCTTCGTCATTCGGTTACCTGAAGTAATTGGATCCGTTTCTTTATCGTGTTGATCAGCCATTTGGCATCCCCCTTAAAATGTACTTGTTCCACCTTTTAAGGTATTCCCGACTGAAGAACGGTTAAACCTCAGCACGTCCTCGCATGATGTCTTCGACGAGCAGTTGATCGATGGGCTGAGGATGATGGACCTCGTATCCTTGCACATACAATAACTCATCTAACGTTTGAATGTGTTGCAGCTGTGACGGTGTTTCGACTTCCTGAATCACGAGCGCGATGTTCAACGTCGACGTCAAGGAATGGACAGAGCGAATCATCGAGCGCTCCAACTGATTTTGAACGAGTCGACGTGTAAAAATCGGATCGAGTTTGACCGCTTGAACAGGTAAGCGTAACAACGAATTGAGCGACGCATAATGACTGCCGAAATGATCGACGGTCAGACGATAGCCTGCTTGGCGTAACTGTTCCAAGCGTTTGATGGCAAAACGACGACGTGTTTGCAGTACTTCCTCACGAATTTCAAGTATGAGACGCTCATTCGGGAAGTAAGACTCTTCTGTTAGTCGAATTAACTCGGAAAATAGTTGATCCGACTCGAACTGATTTGCCGATAGATTGACGGCGACGGAAATCTTACGACCAAACGTTTCTTCTAACCGGCGTTGATCCAAGATTGCCTGACAGATCGTAAATCGACCAATGTCCGGAAAAATCTCCATCTTCTCAGCAATCGGAATGAAATCCGTCGGACTGACGAAGCCAAGCACTGGGTGGTTCCAGCGCAAAAGTGCTTCAACCGCGACATAATGTTCTTGTTTCGCATCGACGATCCATTGGTAATAAAGTTCGAACTGCCCCCGTTCCAGTGCATGCGACAGCTCTGATTCAAGGACCGATGCAAACGGGTGCTGTTCCGCATGCCGGTTTGGATTGACGAACGAGGTCCGTCGTTTTCCGTCGTGTTTGACTTGTTGCATCAAAGCTTCCGCTGCATAAATCTGCGTCTGACGACTCGCCATGTCACCCGTCAAGAGACTGACACCAGACGATGCCGTCACGTGAATCGGTTCGTCCGCGACACCAACGATTGGTTGCTCGATCGCTTCCGTGACGATGCGGGCATAGTCTATTGCATGCTGTTCGAATTCTTGCTCTTGCTCAAGTTCTGCCAATACGACGAACTCATTACCATCCATCCGTCCGACGACATGATTCGGTAACGGTACATATTTTAAACGACTTGCAATTTCACGCAACACTTCATTCCCTATCCGGTAACCGTGCGTAGCATTGATCGCATGAAAACGGTCGAGGTTCAAGACCATCAAGAAAGCTGGATGAATCGTCACACTCGAAATTAAACGATTCATATAGCGTTCGTTATAGACATCTGTCAAAGCGTCTTTGATGACATACGTTTCAACGTTGATTGATTTACTAATGATGTCAGCGTAATGTTCCACAAGTGCAATATCCTGCTCCTTGAAGTCGAATGGTTGATCGTCGAAGGCGCACAACGTCCCGATCTTCTCATTCTCAGCATTCTTGATTGCCACTCCCATGAAACTTCCGTTCCCCAGTGCTTTCGTGACCGGATGATTGACCGTCAACGGATCGTTGAGCAATTCACTGATTGAAACCTTTCCATCCGTTTCATCGACGACCAGCTTACAGAGGACATGTTGGAAGACATGGGTCGAGCCTTCTTCAATCAATTGTCGTTCTTGATTGATCGCCTTGACAACAAAATTGCTGTAGGAGTCGTTCAATGCAAAAAATAACGTGTTGACGCCGATTCGTTCACTCAGTTTTTCAAGAATCTCTTCGACGAGCGGATGCAATGCTTCATAACGAATGTGTGAATTATTCACCGTGTCTTCCTCCTTTCTCAGTCGATTGTCGGTCATACGTCGAGCGGGAGTTGAATGATGAAGGTACTGCCCTCTCCTTCCGTCGATTGGACGGAAATCGCTCCTCCATGGTCAAGCACGATCATCCGACAAATCGCGAGTCCTAAGCCGGTTCCACCGATTTTACGTGTATCCGAGTTATCTGCTCGGTAAAATTTATCAAAGATGTAAGGGAGCGCTTTTTCTGGAATCCCTAGCCCTTCGTCTGATATCTCAATCCGTAGTTGATCCGACTGGTTTGACCCTTTGATCCGGATTGCCCCACCTTCAGGCGAATATTTAATCGCGTTCATGATCAAGTTCGTGAACAGTTGTTTCATCTTTTCACTGCTTGCTGAAATCGTATAGGAGCCTGGATCGAACTGGACGCTGATGCGATGCGCGCGACTCGCGAGATCAAACATCGGTTTCATCTCGAACATCAATTGTTTCACATCAAGCGGTTCTTTTTGCGTCCCATGCGTCGAATCTTCTCCTTTTTGAATTTCCAGGATGTCATTGATCAATTCCGCCAAACGAACGGTTTCGGAATGAATCGTCTGCAAATATCGCTTTTGGCGCTTAGGATCGACTTCTCGTTTCATCAATAATTCCGTGAAGCCCATGATGGAAGAGAGCGGTGTCCGCAACTCGTGCGACACGATCGAGACGAATTCTGCCTGCTTGAGATCAAGTTCCTTATCTTTCGTCACGTCCCGTAAGACGAGCATCATGCCCCACTCGACGTTTGCGATCGCAATCCGCTCGGCGTAAGCACTGAGTAGCAAGTTCCCCCGAAACGCTGATAGTTCGATCGTTTCTCCCGGAATATCTCCATTCATCAGTTGACCGATGTAGTCATGGAGTGCGTCTGGCTGATCGACATGTTCAAACAGCGACGTCGCCCGTTCGTAGGCGTGGCGGAATCCTTGCGCCTGATTGACGAGCTTCGGTGGAAACATGTTCAACAAGGCTTGGTTCGCATAGATTTGTTCCCCACTACTCTCGATGTATAGGACAGCTTCCCGAATCGAGTCGAGGAGCTGATACGTCTTGATTTTTTCATGCTCCATCTGATGAAACAGGAGATGGCGTTCAAGCGTCATTCCGAGTTTTCGTGATAGATCAAGTAAGTCCCCGACTTGCTCTAGATTGAACTGAGGAAAAGCATGACGAATATAAAGTAACCCGACGACTTGTCCATTACTTGGAGATTGGACGGGGATCGCCGATTCAAACTGATCGCCAATCGGTAATTGAACCGATTTACGCATGACGAACGCCCGACGTAAGACTGAATATTGATCGAGATCTTTTTCAATCAACTCCATCTCGTCGATGCCTTGCGCGACGAAATGATTCAACTGTTCGCGACGGTACAAGAGGATGGCACCTTCTTTTACATCGAGCAGTTGCAACAAGATCGTCAGGACGGTCTCACAGGCCGCTTCGACATTTTGCGTCGCTAACGCTTCCATGATCTCATTGCGTTGCTTCAATTTCAGTTCGACTTCCCGTAAATTCTGTTGTAATCGATTGATTTCACGTTGATCGAGTGATGTGAGTCGTGCCTCAGCTGATGCCGGAACCGTTCCTTGGCGCAATCGGTAAGGACGGTCCTTCGAGTGGTCGCGTAAGATTCGTTTCAACGTGTATCCTCCTTTCTGAATGCATTCCTGTTACAAATTATAGCATGGTCCCTATTTGATCGACAGTTCGAGTACTGTCTTCCTTATATGCTGGTTTGCACTAATGCACGAAATGCCTCTTCAAATGCCCGATCCGCATCGCGCGTCCGTTTTTTCGGTCCTTTCGTCCGTCCACCCGCTCGTCGGATTTGTTGGCCGACATGGCGTGTATGAAGCAATAGATCGATATTCTCGTTCGTAAACTGACGACCATTTTGGTCGATCGCGAGTCCTCCTCGCGCTAAGACGAGTGCTGCTAGACCGTAGTCTTGGGTCACGACGAGATCACCACGTTTCATCCGATTGACGATCGCGTAATCGACGGCATCTGGTCCTTGTCCGACCGTGATCGTCGTCGCCCCCTCCCGCATCATCTGGTGTGCTGTATCACAAACTAAAAAGACGTCACGTCCCTGTCGGTGTCGAATGACGAGATCGACAACGGGACATCCGTCCGCATCTACGAAAATAGACATCTGTATCCTCCCTTGTTGGTTCCACTATCAGTGTCACAAACCAAAAGATTTCTTGTCAAGTCGCGTTTCCCATTTGACCGTTTCTTCGTTCTTTCGGACAATGGAAAAGAGAGGATGTGTTGAAATGAACGCTGCGACGTTCCAATCTTTTTACCTGTTATTGAAAAAAACGAAACCCCCGGTCGGATTATTATCCGCCGCTGTTTCCGTCTCCGTCATCCAAGCGCTGGCTGCCCTCGCCATTCCTTGGTTCTTAAAGACGTTGATTGACGGTTTTACAGTCGATCGACTGACTCCGCAGTTGATCAGTTTATTTGTGATCGTCTTCGTCGTCCAAGTCGTCGCGAATGCTTTATCCATCTATTGGTTACAGATCGTCGGTCAACGAATCGTCGCTAATTTGCGGACGCTCCTATGGAAACACCTGTTGACCTTATCGATTCCGTTCTATGATGAGACGAAATCTGGCGAGCTCGTCTCGCGACTCAACAGTGACGCTACGACACTCCAGCAATTGCTGTCGGAGCAACTTGTCCGCCTGCTGACATCACTCGTCTCGATCATCGGGGCGATCACGATCCTGTTCTTCCTCGACTGGCAAATGACACTTGTCATGGTCATCGCTGTACCCGTGACGCTACTAATCATCATCCCGCTCGTGCGGAAGTTGCATAAGATATCTCGTGAGACTCAGAAGGAACTCGCAGGATTATCCGGTTTTTTTGCCGAGATGCTCGGTGAAGTCCGACTCGTCAAATCGCAAGCGACTGAATCCTATGAGCTCGACCGTGGGAAAACTCGCATTGAGAATCTTTATGGCTATGGCGTCAAGGAAGGACGAATCCAAGCCCTTTTGTTGCCAATCTTTAACGTCACCTTGACGACGATGTTGATCTTGATCATCGGCTTTGGTGCCTACCGCGTCGCGACGAACCAGATCACAGCAGGTGAACTCGTCGCCTTCTCACTCTATTTGTTCCAAATCATGACGCCACTCGTGACGATGACTGAATTCATCACGAAGTTACAGAAGGCTCGCGGGGCGACAGAACGGATCATCGAGCTTCTCGATGAGACACCGGAAGCACCTGGAGCGCTTGTTGCGCCGCGTCCGTTCACGGACGTCACGGTCGATCACCTGTCATTCGGATACAATGAAACACCGATCCTCCAGGATGTCAGCTTTACGTTACCACGCGGCAAGACGACAGCGATCGTTGGTCCGAGTGGATCCGGGAAGACGACATTATTCGCGATACTTGAGCGATTCTATCAACCGACGTCCGGTCAGATCCGACTCGGAGATCAATCTATCGCTGATTTGACGTTATCGTCTTGGCGCCAAGCGATCGGTTATGTTGCGCAAGACTCACCTGTTTTATCGGGAACGATCCGTGACAATCTCATCTACGGTCTTGCAGAAGACGTCAGTGAAGACAAAATCCGTGAGGCTGCACGAATGGCGAATGCCGATACGTTCATTGAACGTTTTCCGGAGGGGTATGCAACTGAAATCGGAGAACGGGGTGTCAAGTTGTCCGGTGGTCAACGCCAACGGATCGCGATCGCACGTGCACTCCTCCGAGATCCGGAAATTCTATTACTGGATGAAGCCACGTCAAGCCTCGACTCCGAGTCCGAGCGGGTCGTTCAGGAAGCACTCGAGCGATTGATGGTCGGACGGACGACGTTCGTCATCGCCCATCGTCTCGCGACGGTCCGTCATGCCGATCAAATCATCGTCCTTGAAGATGGTCGGATTTCCGGCATCGGGACACATGATCGTCTTGTCGTCGACAATCCATTGTATAATAAGCTCGTAACGCAACAATTCATCGGCACGGAACGTGCAAGGGGGAATCACGTATGAAGACAGTCGGTTTCATCGGATTAGGTGTCATGGGACAAGGCATGGTCCGCAATCTGCGCAAGGCAGGTTTTACAGTCAAAGGATATAATCGCACGAAAGAAAAAGGAATTGTCCTTGAAGCAGATGGTGTCGAGATCGTCGATACGATTCAAGACGTCGTCACGGATGTCGACGTCGTCATCTCGATCGTCGGTTATCCGCAAGACGTTGAGCAGATCTACTTTGAAGACGGAATCCTCGATCATGCGGCACCAGGAACGATTCTGATTGACATGACGACATCCAGTCCGGCTCTTGCAGAACGAATCGCGAAGGAAGCGGCAGCACGCGGTCTTCAGGCACTTGACGCACCTGTCACAGGTGGTGACCTCGGCGCGAAGAACGGAACACTCGCCATTCTCGTCGGTGGGGAAGAAGCGGCTTTCGCACAAGCGAAGCCCTTATTCGAAGCGATGGGAAAATCGATTTCACTCTTCGGTGGTCCTGGTAAAGGACAATCGGCGAAACTCGCGAACCAAATCGCGATTGCCGGCTCGATGATCGGAACAGCGGAGATGCTGTTGTTCGTCACGCGGTCCGGGATTGACCCGACGCAATTCATCGAGACGATCAAATCTGGTTCTGCCGGTAGCTGGAGTCTTGAGAACTTGATTCCGCGCGTCATCGCTGAAAACTACTCACCTGGTTTCTTCGTCAAACACTTCATAAAGGATATGCGCCTTGCCCTTGAGCGAGGAGCTGAGATGGGCATCGCGACACCTGGTCTCGCACTGACGAAGGATTTATATGAACAACTTGCTGAGCTGGGTCACGCCGATTCCGGTACACAAGCGCTTTATCTGTTGCTCGCCGAACGTTCACGCGCTTCGGTAGAATAAGCAAAAGCCTGTACGCTACGTCTACTGACGTAATGTACAGGCTTTTTTCGTTCATCCCTCGACGGATGATTGACGTGTTGGTTTCAAGCGTTCATAGAAGTGTGCCATCGTCGTATCGAAATATGGCGTCAAGAAGATGACACCCACAGTACTAAGTAGTGCGAGGATACCCCAGCCGATGAAACTCAAGTAAAGCATGATCAATTCACGCTTATGCCCTTTCATCATCCGACGGCTCTCGCCAAGTACTTGCCAAAACGACAATTCTGGTCGGTCGACCAAAATGTACGGGACGAGGCGATACGCTAGATAAAAGTACAATGCCGGTAAAATCAAAAATGATCCGACATACACCAATACCGTCACGATTGCATACGCAGCAATCGTCCGGAAAGCACGTCGAAACGAAGAAAACCCTTCGAATAACGTTCCGATACCGGCAGACTCCCCGCGTGTGAAGCGTAAGTAAGCAATCGTTCGTCCAACCGTCACCGGAGCAAGCACGATCGTTACGACCATGTTCAGTCCGATGAAACGGACCATGCTGTCGATGTCATCTTGGTCAAAGGACATCCGGCTTGCTGCAAGCGCAAAGATAAGGAAGTAGATGATCGAGATGCTTAGCCCGACCAACCAACGTCCTTTTAGTGTACCAAGGGCGTCTTGTTTTAATTGTTTAGGGTTCATGTCGTACTCCTTCATTTCCACTATTTCCATCTTTGATTCTAGCGTAGTCCCGTTGAAAAACCTAGTTATCCCGCTCTGCTTTTCAAACGCGTCACGGAATCGTCGAAAATCCGTCACGAACACATACAAAAAAATCCATTTCTCTCATCTCATAAGATTTGAAAAATGGATTCGTGCGGTATAGGATTAGCGCAGAAGTCGCGTCAATGCCTCAACACGTTCTTTTTGAATGATACCGTCTTGTAAGACAGCGGAACCCACATGTAGTTCCGATGCCTTCGTCGCCTCAAGAAGTGCTTCCGCATTCTCAAGCGTAATCCCGGAACCTGGTAAGATAATCAAGTCCGGATGGTCCTCGATCAAGCGAGCGATTGTCTCTTTTCCTTCTAACGCCGTCGCTTGACCACCCGACGTCAAGATCCGGTCGACTTCTGGAAAATCAGCGAGCACTTCTGCCGCTTCGAGAATATCTCGACTACTGTCGATCGCCCGGTGGAACGTCAATGACAGTTCCCCTTTATGTTTGATGATTCGACCAAGGAAGCCTTCGTCGACACGACCGTCTGCGGTCAATGAGCCGACGACGATCCCGGCAGCACCGAGTTCACGGATCAAGTCGATATCCGTGATGATCGTCTCTTCGTCTGATTTCGAATAGACGAACGACTTGCTATGCGGTCGCACGAGGACGTGAACCGGAATCTCGACCGTCGAGACGACTTGACGAATCAGTCCATAGCTCGGCGTCAACCCACCTTCGGATAATGCGGAAACGAGCTCGATCCGGTCCGCTCCGGCTTGTTCTGCTGCGACCGCTTCTTCTACGGTCGATGCGATGATTTCTAACATGATGCATCCCTCCCGCATCAGTGTATCATGAGACGACCATCCAGTTCACGCGTTCGTTGAACAGTTTCATCTCCCACGATGGTGGATAGGAGGCTGGACTGAGAACGATCTTCGCACGGCGGAACTCCGCCACCTTATATTTACGATTGCCCTGGAATTCATCATTCGCCAAAAAGGCATAGACGTCCTTCGTACAGCTGATGACGGCTTTTTGAATCAGCGAGGATTCAATATCATCGCTGACGAAGCCACGCTCGATTTCAGCACCGTCAAACGATAGAAAACAGGCATCAAAAGCGTAAGCATCGAGCGCCTGCAAGACTTCAACTCCTACCGTCTGCCCGTAGGCATCGACTGTCCCACCGAGTAATCGAATTTCACCTTTGAACGGTCCCGTCTTACGGCACTGCTCCAAGTGACTAGCGACCATCAGTGAGTTCGTAACGATCGTTGCGTTCCCCGTTAAATACGGCAACAGATGCTCGACCGGCTCACCTCGACCAAGAAAGATACAGGAATAATCGCTAAGCCATCCTTTCGCATAACGCGCTAAACGGCGAGATAACTGATCCGTCCGACGTGAGATCGGTGTCTCTCGTTTTCCTCCTTGATAGATGGCGCCGCCATAGACGCGCTTCAACTGCCGTTCCCGCTCGAGCTCCTCTAAGTAGCGTCGTACCGTTTCTCCCGAGACATCGAGACGTTCGATCAAATCCTTCGTCATGACTTTCCCTTCCTCTTCCAGCCATTCCATGATGCGTGATTTCCGCTCTTCTCCTAACAACGACACGTGCGCTTCCCCCTTCACAGACAAGTTCTAGTTCTAGTGTATCGAACGTCTGTAAAGGTCTTGTAAATCCGATGTAAATAAACGTGTAGTTCCTATGAAATGTCGTTGAATTCGTCCGTTATCCGACTTTTTCCACAAACAAAAGACGCATCCGCATCTCAATGAACGAGATGTAGATGCGTCTTAACGACTCATTCAGACGGTTTCTTTGCAAAGAGTGGAATCTTAGACTCTGTTCCTTGGCGAATCCGTTGGATGTTCTCACGGTGCTTGAAGATGACGAACAAGGCAAGAACCGTAAAGAACGTCGGAACGATCCAGTCGTTCGTCAAGACTCCAATCGTGATGGAAACAACGATTCCAACACTTGCCGCCACGATTGAACTAAGCGACACCATCCGGCTCAGACGGAGTGTCGTCAAAAAGGAGACGAGCAGGAAGATGAACAGAACAGGGCTCGTCACGAGCAACATCCCTCCGGACGTCGCAACTGCCTTTCCGCCTTTGAACTTCGCGAAGATCGGATAGATATGACCGATGACAGCTGCTAGTCCAGCAAACAACGGATGTATGTCTGCTCCCATCAAAATTGGAACGAGGCTTGCGACGGCTCCTTTTCCGAAATCACCGATCAAGACGATGATTCCCGCCTTTTTTCCCAAGACACGGAACGTATTCGTCGTTCCGAGATTCCCGCTACCATGTTGGCGAATATCCATCCCGTGTCCCCACTTCCCGACGAGAAGTGCGAACGGTATCGAACCAAGCAGATAGCCAAGAACTAAAATCCCTATGATTTCAATCATAGTCAACCTCCAACCTCTTAGTGACCGACTTTCATATATTCCTCAAGAGTCTGTCCGTTATTTTTAATTTGTGTCGCGGCATCGACACCGACATAACGAATGTGCCATGGCTCATACGTATAGCCTGTCCGTGATTGGAAGCCACGATCGTAGCGCACGATGAAACCATATTTAGCTGCGTTATTCGCAATCCATTTTCCTTCTTTCGTATCACCAAGGGCAGCCGTCAACCCGTTACCAACGCTTGGTGCCGAAATATCAAAAGCAAGACCTGTTTGGTGTTCACTGTTACCAGGGCGCGCTGAATATTGATCAGCAGCTGCCTTGCCATCACGTGCGACATAATTATTATACAATACTTTTTGACGTTCGCCTGAACGGAATCCACTAACTGCGTTCAATGTCACGCCTTCTTTTTTAGCAGCGGCAAACATCTTCTCCATCTGTTTCGCAGCTGGCGCCCGCATGTAGCTCTGCTCAAGTACACCTGAGTATGAGAAGCTGACGTCTGGGACGACGAGATCCGATGGTTTGTAGTCGATTGGCAAGCTGTATTTCTTATTGACGACGACGAGATTACCAAGTGATAGATCTGCTTTGGCATCTGCTGATTTATCGACGTCTGGTGTCTCATCTTCTGGTTTCGACGGTTTCTCTTGTTCTGGATCCTGAGATGAACTATCCGGTTTATCCGTCGATTCGTCTTTTTTGTCCTCTGTTTTGTTCTCTGAAGATGGTGTATCGTCTTTTTGTTCTTCTTCTTTTTTCGTCTCATCTGAAGATTCTTGATCTTCTTGCGTTGCCGCATCAGACGAATTGTCTTCTTGTTTTGCTTCTTCTGACGTATCGTCTTTTGCTGTTTCGTCTGTTTTGTTTGTTTCTTCTTTGTTCGTGTCTTTTGCTGTGTCTTCTTTTTTCGTTTCGTCGTTTGATTGTTTTGTCTCATCTGATTTCTGTTCCGTTTTCGTTGTATCATCCGCTTGTTGATCCCCAGGATTACATCCTGCAAGGAGAAGCGCTAACGTACTGACGGTTACGATTTTTTTCATGAGTAAGACCCCTCTTCTTTTTATGCTTCTCTATGTTACCGCTAATCGTTCCATCCGTCGAGTCTACTTCCGACAGATGGAGTAAGTCCCTACCTTACTTCAGCTTCTTTATTTTCGCAAATGATCCTGACTTTGTCATCGGTCGTTAGTACCAAGTGCTAATTTTTACTGTTCAGACTGAAAAAAAGAAAAAAAGCGGAATCGATTCAAAAATCGATCCCGCTTTTGATGTATCTCTTCACGCTTCCGTTAAGAGTGCTGCGTCCGTCTCGCTCATCTTCTCATAAATTTCGTGCCAGTTCGGGAACACCTTCGGCAAGCGAATCGGTCGGAAGTTTTCCTTCTTGACGACGACATGTGTCGTCTTCGCAGATACCGCAAGCTTCCCGTCCGGATGTTTGACCGTATAGCCATAAATCGTCCGTAGTCCATCGTAATGATCAATCCAGACTGTGACGACCGCTGTATCACCGTACGTCAACGAGCGTTTGTAATCGAGATTGACATTCGTGACCGGGGAGACATACCCCGCATCTTCCATTTCCTTATAGTCAAGACCTAAGGACTGGATCAATTCCGTCCGTGCGAGTTCCAAATAGACGAGATAATTCGAATGATAGACGATGCCCATCATGTCCGTCTCGGCGTAGCGGACAGGTATTTCAATCGTGTGCATGTAGCTTCCCCCTTAAAAATCCTCTTTTTCAAGATAGGACCATTCTGAACCGGATAAGCTAACTTTGTCAATTAATCGCATCGACTGCTTCGCGATCGCCTGTTCGACGATCGTGATCGCCGCCCGTGCGTTTCCGTTTGGAACGACATCAATCTTCTCGGTAAGCGTCAATCGTGCGTCCTCCGTCAGCTCGTATCCGAACCGCGCTGCGTATCCTTCAATGATTTGAATCAACTCGTCTGGCGAGTAATTCGGGAAGTGGAATGACCGTTTGAAGCGTGATTTCAATCCTGGGTTACTCGCAAGCAAAGCGTTCATCTGTTGCTCGTAACCCGCAAGGACGACGACGAGATTATCTTGATGTTTCGTCATCTCATCCACGAGCGTATCAATCGCTTCCTTCCCGAAGTCGTTCGCTCCACCGTTTAACGCATACGCTTCATCGATGAATAAGACACCACCCAGCGCATCGCGAATTGCGTCTCGCGTCTTTTGCGCCGTTTGTCCGACGTAACCAGAGACAAGATCCGCCCGGCTGACGACTTTCAAGTGTCCCCGTTTTAAATAACCGCATTGTCGTAAGACATCGGCATAGAGCTGCGCGACGGTCGTCTTTCCGGTTCCGCTATTGCCGCTAAAGACCGCATGTAGTTCGACCGGTAAGACTTTATAACCAGCTTCCCGGCGACGTTTTTGCATCGACAACAGAGCTTCAATCTGTTTGAGTTCATCTTTAAGATCAGACAATCCGACGAGCGAAGCGATCCGCTCCTCAACGGTTGCATCCGGTTCTTGCACCATCTCGAAGTCTTCTTGTTCAAGTAAGGCAAAGTCTTCGTGACTGGCACTCTCTCCAAGGCTTGATCCCTTCTTGAAGATCGCATCAAGCACGATATTACGGACGGCGCGTCCATTTCCGAAACTGGCGTCAACCCGTTCTCGTTCCAGACGACCGAGCAACGCCCGCTCTGCTTGTTCCGTCAAGACGTAATCGTTCGCAGTCGCGATCGACCGTCCGATGGCGAGCAGCTCCTGATCCGTATAGTCGGCGAGTAGATAATGATTTGATTCCGGGAAACGGCTCCGGAGTCCAGGATTCGCCTTCAGGAAATCACGCATCTCTTCTGGGTATCCAGCAAGCACGACCGCAAATCGCCCTGCATATTCCCCACTCGTCATCGCTGCGACGAGCGTATCAATCGCGGCCTGACCATAATCGTTCCCACTTTGTCCGGCACGTTTTAAGGCATAGGCTTCATCGATGAAGAGCACCCCTCCGACGGCTTCGCGGACTTTACTCATGACCTGTTCTTCCGTCTGACCGACGAACGCACCGACGAGTGACGAACGATCCGTCTCGACGACTTCCGGTCGTTCGAGAAGTCCGAGCTCGTGATAGATCTTTGCCATCAGACGGGCAAGGGTTGTTTTCCCGGTTCCGGGATTACCCATGAAGATCATGTGTAGCGATGGTTGATCGCTTGAACGGTAGCCATCTTCCGATCGCTTCTGTTGATACTTCAAGAAGCGATACATATGATGGACCCGTTGTTTGATGTCTTCGAGACCAATCATCGCGTCAAGTTCCTCGAGTGCTGAGCGTTCGACTTGTTTGCTTTCGACAGGGAGCAAAGCGACGACACGTTTGAGATCCTGGATCGTCGTCGCTTTCAGTTCCGTCATCTCGCGAAACGCTTCCCGGGAATAGAAACGCTCTTGTAGGCTGTCGACGAATATCTGCGCTGTCTGTTCAAGCGTGGCACTCGAACGTAGTAATGCCGTTCCAGCCTCGAACAGTTCTGTCCAGCGTCCGGCATCCAACCGACGCAGTCGTTCCGTCAGTTCGACGATTTGTTCCGTCTCCTCGACGATTTGGCTTGCCTGGAGAATCAGTTCCTTCGTCGCTGATCGTTTGGCGTTCGCATTGTCCGTCTCGCGAATCGTCGGAAACGTATGCGCAACAAGGCGCTGATACGTACTTTGTAATTGTTGTTCCGTCAACAACTGCTCAAGACGGGCTGGCAAACGACCATGCTGACGGATTTTTTGCATCCAGCTCTCAGCTAAGGCGTCCAGTCGTCCCGTCATGATATAGCGATGTTCGACGAGTAACGCCAAGATGCGGACGAGTGCTTCCGTCTCTCCAAGCAAGCGGCTACTTTGAGCATAACGTAGCGCAAGCACCTCCTCGACCTTCGCGCCCTCTTCCCACACTTTGATTTGATTGAACATCTCCTCTTTCGAGAATGCTTCCATGTTGAACCTCCTGCGTCTCGAAAAAACCGACTTTGTCCGCTACCGTTTCGTAGCGTCATCGCCGGCCGTTTCTTGTTTATTTTGCTTTTAACCAATCCGGATCGAACGAATCGATCGTTTCAAAACTCTTCATCTTGACAGAGTAGAACAATTTACCGTTATTGCGTGACTCCGCACCGAGTACTTTCGAACGGTCGGAAGCGACATAATACGTTGCTTGTTCTTGGTTGTTTTCTTTATCGAAGATCGATGGATATTGTTTGATCCATTCTTCTGGTACCGTGCTGGACGGTTCTTTTTTCACGTACACGTCCGCTGCCATTCCGGCGATGTCCGCTTCTCCCTCGACTTGTCCAAAGTCACCTTTGTTGATGAAAGCGAGGATCTGTTCGTTGAAGCCACGTGAGAGGAATGGGCGCGGCGCACTGACACTTTTGCCGGCTTTCGTCTCATTGACTAACTTCCCTGTCGCATCATACTCACGGAACATCGTCCCGTTCCAGATCGCAAGCGATCCTTTTGACGGACCGTCTACGACTTCTGTCCGGAAATGACCTTTGTCATTAAAGACGACTTCATACGTGCGTGATTCAAGTTCATCTTTTTTCGTCGCGAGCTTCTTCTCAACATATTGGATGCGTGTCATCGTATAAAACGGTTTGACCGTCGCGGCTTTTTCATCGCTTGCGGTCTGCGTCTTGTTCAAGAGATAAAAATTGTAGGCAAGGAGGATCGCCATTGCCACGATTGCTACTGCAATCCACGTGCTCGTTCGTTTCGTCATGCCATGTACACCTTCCTAGCTCAAGTCTCTATTCCTTATCATCGTATCGGTTTTATAAGGAGAATACAAAGGGTTTGTCCGAGATTTCACGATTTCTGACTAAATTCGTCAGACTTTTGAACAAATCTGAAAACGGTCAGGACGACAAAAAAAGGCGAACCGAATGAATTCGGTCCACCCTTGATTACGTTTACGCTTCCTTCGGCGTCAGCGAGACGATCATCGACTCATCGACCAAGTAATAGCTATGATGCGGCATTTCACGCAAATAGCCATCCTGAAACAACATCGCACAGTCGACTTGGAACGTTTTGCTATACGGTTTCAACGGGAGTTTCTTCACCCGATCAAAATAGCGATCAACGGCAACTTGGACATGATCCATCTCATAGACGAGTTCCCGGTCTTTTGCCTCCATGATGGTGAATGTCTCACGCGACATGTAAAACACTTGTGTCGAACGTGCTTTCAAATACGGCTCCAGCTGCTTTAAGTCGATGCGTTGCTCATTATCTAGAAGCACTGTCCGATTCGTTCCTTTCGGTAGTTCGGATTCAAAGGCATGCGTCGCTTGTTTGACTTCATCAAGCGTCACGTCACGCATCGGCAACGGCTGATCGTCCTTCGGTTGAAACCACTTCTTGAATCGGTTCACCTTTTTCCTCCTCTCGTCAAAAAAAGGTGGGGTTTCCCCCACCTTTGATTAGACAACTTATGCTTGTTGGAGACGCTCACGAAGGACCATTGGAAGGATCCCGCCGTGACGGTAGTAATCGATGTCGACTTCTGAATCGAAGCGAGCGATCGCTTCAAACTCAGTGACTTTTCCGTCTGCCGCTGTCGCTGTGACTTTAACGATGTCACGTGGACGAACAGACTCATCGATTGCGATGCTGATTGCTTCTTCACCTGTTAAACCAAGTGTTTCAGCTGTCGTACCTGCCACGTATTGCAGTGGAAGAACACCCATCATGACGAGGTTTGAACGGTGAATCCGCTCGAAGCTCTCCGCGATGACGGCTTTGACGCCGAGCAAGTTCGTTCCTTTTGCTGCCCAGTCACGTGAAGAACCCATACCGTAATCTTTACCAGCGAGGATGACGAGACCTGTGCCATCTTCTTTGTACTTCATCGCAGCATCGTACATCGCCATCGTTTCGCCTGTTGGCCAGTACGTCGTGAAGCCACCTTCTGTACCTGGTGCGACTTGGTTACGGATGCGGATGTTCGCGAACGTTCCGCGCATCATGATTTCGTGGTTACCACGACGTGAACCGTATGAGTTGAAGTCTTTTGGTGCAACCCCTTTATTGACGAGGTATTGACCGGCTGGTGTCGTTTTCGAGAATGAACCAGCTGGTGAGATGTGGTCCGTCGTGACCGAATCAGCGAACTTACCGAAGACACGGAGTCCGTTGAGGGCTTCGACTTGACCAGCTTCCTTCGCCAAGTTCTCGAAGAACGGTGGGTTTTGGATGTACGTCGACTCACCGTCGAAGTCGTACTGATCCCCTGTTGGCACGTCAAGGTTGTTCCAACGTTCGTTTCCTGTGAAGACTGAATCGTATTCTGCACGGAAGCTTTCTGGTGTGACGACCGTGTTGATGATCGTTTGGATCTCATCACGTGAAGGCCAGATGTCAGCGAAGAAGACTTCTTGTCCGTCTTTGCCTGTTCCGAGTGACGCGTTCATGATATCGACGTCGACTGTTCCTGCAAGTGCATACGCGACGACGAGTGGCGGTGAAGCCAAGTAGTTCGCTTTGACGAGCGGGTGGACACGACCTTCGAAGTTACGGTTACCGGAGAGGACAGACGAAACGAGTAAGTCTGAACCGAGGATCGCGTCTTCGACAGCGCGGTCGAGTGGACCGGAGTTACCGATACATGTCGTACAGCCGTAACCGACCGTGTTGAAGCCGAGTTCATCAAGGTACGTTTGGAGTCCTGATTTCTCGAGGTAATCCGTAACGACCTTCGATCCTGGCGCAAGTGATGTCTTGACGTATTTCGGAACCGAAAGACCGAGTTCGATCGCTTTTTTCGCGACGAGTCCCGCACCGATCATGACGTATGGGTTTGATGTGTTCGTACAGCTCGTGATCGCAGCGATTGCCACGTCACCAGTACGCATTTCAACTGCTTCGTCTTCGAACTGAACGACAGCGACTTTGTTCGCTTCTTCTTCGGCTAAGCCGAATCCAGCGTTTCCTTGTGGAGCCGTCAACGCTTTTTTGAATGATGTATGAACATCCGTCAAATCGATCCGGTCTTGTGGACGTTTTGGTCCAGCGAGAGCAGGAACGATCGTCGAAAGATCGAGTTCGACTGTTTTCGTGAATGTTGGATCTTCGTTTTGTGGCGTGTAGAACAAACCGTTTGCTTTCGAGTAGTTCTCGACTTTTTCGATCAATTCTTCATCGCGACCTGTCAGACGAAGGTACGTCAATGTTTCTGTGTCGACTGGGAAGAATCCACATGTTGCACCGTATTCTGGCGCCATGTTCGCGATTGTTGCCCGGTCAGAAAGTGACATCAAGTGGAGTGATGGACCGAAGAACTCGACGAATTTACCGACGACGTTCTCTTGACGGAGCATTTCCGTTACACGAAGGGCAACGTCTGTTGCTGTCGTTCCTGGGTGCATCTCACCTGTGATGCGTACACCGATGACTTCAGGTACTGGGAAGAACGATGGCTGTCCGAGCATGCCCGCTTCCGCTTCGATCCCACCGACTCCCCAACCGAGGACGCCAAGACCGTTGATCATCGTCGTGTGTGAGTCCGTTCCGACGAGTGTATCCGGGTACACATCAACTGTACCGTCTGCTGTTTCCTTTTCAAGGACGACAGATGCCAAGTACTCGAGGTTAACTTGGTGGACGATCCCTGTTGCTGGTGGTACAGCACGGTAGTTATCGAATGCCGATGTCGCCCAGCGAAGCAATTTGTAACGCTCTTCGTTACGTTCGAATTCGAGATCCATGTTTTTTGCAAGTGCTCCAGCAAAACCGTAAGCATCGACTTGAACCGAGTGGTCAACGACGAGGTCGACTGGTACTTCTGGGTTGATGACCGATGGGTCTCCACCGAGATCTTGCATGGCTTTACGAAGTGACGCGAGGTCAACGACCGTTGGAACACCTGTGAAATCCTGAAGGATAACGCGTGACGGTTTGAACGGAACATCGACATCGTTCGAAACTTGAGCTGTTCCCCATTTCGCCAAGTTCTCGACGTGTTCACGTGTGATCGAACGACCATCTTGTTGACGAAGTACTGACTCGAGTAGGACACGAATCGAGTATGGAAGACGTTTGACTTCCGTCAATCCGAGTTCTTCCAATTTTTCAAGACTATAGTACTGATAATTCTTACCGTTTGCTTCAAACGAACGGCGTGCGCCAAAGACATCTTGCGACACATCTGTTTGCTTCATGGTGATTCCCCCTTTAAGTGTTCACGACATCAAGCCCCTGATACCGCTTACTTGTACAGTTCTATCATAGTATAATATGGATTCCGTTACAATTTGAAAGAACAAAAGACTTTCGATAAGTTTTACTTATTGCCGATATTAGAAAATTATTCTGTTGTCCTGTTTTTCTCATATTTCCAGTCTCGCGTTTCCATTTAGAATGTTCAGGGTACTTAAAAAGTGTAGTACGATATCCGATTCTTGTGGAGGCGTTTATTATGGCGAAATATAAAAGCGATGCAACGCACGTCATTACGACAATCATTTTCAGTGATTTAGAAAAAGCAAAAACAGGCTTTGCGATGATTAAGGATCTCGAGGCAATCAAGGAAATCGAGATGGATCAGATGGTTCTCGCAAAACGTGACGAAGCAGAGGGCTTCTCTTTCATCGATGCCATCGACTTCACGCAACAGGACCAATCCTTCAAAGGCTCATTGATCGGCATGGCAATCGGTGTCGTCGGTGGCCCGTTCGGTATGCTCGTCGGCTCCGTTGCTGGTTACTTGATCGGTGCGAACCGGGATGAGAAGAACGAGCGGGAATCGTTTGATTTATTCAACCGGACGCTGAATCAGATCAATCCTGACCATTACGGTGTCATCTTGATCAGTGAAGTCAACGAAGATTCAGAAGCCGTCAATGCGATCGCCGCTGAACTCGGAGCGACGATTCGCCGGACAGGTGAGACATTACCGGATGGTGCAGTCTAATCAAATCAGAGTTGTCTTCTTTACGTTCTCGTTTTAGGCGGGAACGTTTTTTAATTCCTGGATCACCTGTTTTGCTGCTTCCTGTGTCGTGTCAGAATCTACTTTGTTTAATGAATTTTGTTGTACGGATATGAGGATGTTTTTGTAGCTAATGATAATGAGCTCGCCGTAACCACCGTTTGATTGATACTGAACCAGATCATTGCCTATGTATCGATCCGTATACGCAAAATGAATCGCTAACTGCGTATCTTGTTTCTGGTTTTCAAAATAAAGTGTCTCCTGTGTCGACGGTGTGTCAATCGTTCCGTCAACCGTTAACCAACGTCTCTTACCAAAACTCAATGATTGGTCGACAGCCGTGAAGTCTGCACCGATCGTACTTCCCTTCAACTGAAACTGATCCATCTTCAAGTGTTCATTCATATGCTTGAACAGCTTTTCATACTGAACTGGATTTAAGATGGGGTGTTTCGTCTGATTCGTCTTCTGATTCGTATGCGTAGTAGTTTTGACTTCTACTTTTTTCTGTTCCGTCATAACCGCCTCATCCGTGCATCCAGCGATTAAAAACACACTTGAAAACAGAATCAGCATAGTCCCCTTATAGTTCATAGAACATCCTCCCCCATTGTTGATACCCTTCCATCATTTCGCCTTAAAGTTGTACAGCGGTTTAATGATCTCGACGACATCGACCGTTTCTTTCGTGTTACGGATGATTTCGTCCATCGGTTTATAGACGAACGGCGACTCGTCACGTGTCGATGCGACGACTGAACTTGACCAGACATCGGTCATCGTCTTTTCGAACGCATCCAGTTCCACTGTTTTGAATGCTTTTGACCGCGACATGATACGACCTGCTCCATGTGGCGCGGAATAGTTCCAATCGGGATTGCCTTTTCCGACGACGATTAAGGAGCCGTCACGCATGTTCATCGGAATGATTGCCCGCTCGCCGGCTTTTGCAGAGATGGCACCTTTTCTTAGAATCATTGCGTCAAGATCGATATAGTTGTGGATCGTATCGAATTGATCCGCTACCGTCCATCCCATCGCCTCGAAAATGACCTCGGTCATCGCCTGACGGTTCAATGCTGCGTATCGTTGGGCAATCTTAAGATCATGGAGGTAACGCTCCATCGCTTCGCCGGAAACAGATGCTAAATCTTTGTTAAACGTAGACCGTTTTTCCTTCAATTGCTGTAAGGTGGCTTGAATCTCCGACTCGCGCCCTTGTTGCTTCAATTCGGCGATGACTCGGTCCGCGTCAAATTGGAAGCGTGCCGTTTCCGCTTCTGCTTGATAATGTTCGGCAATCGTCTTCCCAAGATTGCGACTACCAGAATGAATGACGAGATAGCGCTGTCCTGCTGCATCCTGGTTCAGTTCGATGAAATGATTCCCTCCACCAAGCGTACCGATTGATAATCGTGCCCGTGTCTCGTTAAACGGTGCAAGCACTTGATCAAACGGTACCTGTTCGGACAATGGATGAGCTTGCTGACGTACCGACATGCCACTTGGAACAAGACGCTGAATCGTCGCGTCAAGTTTCGCATAATCGATTGGTTCTTGTTCAGCAAGTCGTGTACATAACATGCCGCAACCGATATCGACACCGACGAGGTTCGGTACGACCTCGTCCGTCACATGCATCGTCGTTCCGATGACAGATCCTTTTCCAGCATGACAATCCGGCATGATCCGGACGCGACTGTCTGTCGCAAATTGTTCCTCTAACATAGCTGTGACTTGCTTAATCGTCAGGTCGTCGACGTTATCCGTGAAAATCTTTGCTTCCCCATACGTGCCTTGAATTGTTTTCATACGATCGTTCCTTTCTTTCCTATCCATTTAATTATTCTGCTGTTTCTTTCATGATTTCAATGAATTGTTTTGTCAGTGTCGTCGGTCCCGTCTCTGTCAACCAGACGAAGGCTGTCGTACTCGCGGCACCGGATAGGTATGTCTGGTGCAGCCCTGTCATATCCAGTTCCCGCAACGTACTCTCCGGCAAAACGGTCACCGCCTGTCCACTGCGTACGAGTCCAATCAGCGTCAAGACATCGGAACACGTCTCTTGCGATACGACACCGAGCCGTTGACTTAACGTCTGAAAGACACCGAGTCCTTCCTGACTCGGAATGATGAGATCCGCAGTCGGATGATCGGGGTGCCAGACTTGATGAAACGGTTCTTCTTCCATCCATTCAATCGAAATCCCTTGCGCATCAATCGGCAGACGGACGAACGCCGCATCAAGCGACCGCTCTTTCAACCGTTCGATGAGCGCACTCGATTCTCCTTGGTGAACTTGTAAGATGATGCCGGGATGTCGTCGTTTCATCTGCTCGATCCAGTCGACAAGCCGACTAGCTGATAACGTGTTGACACCAATCCGCAAAATCCCTGTTCGCCCGGCTTCGATGTCGCTCACTTCCATCCGTGTCTCCTGCTCGAACTGCAGCAACGAAACCGCTCGTTCATATAAGCGGTTGCCGCTCGATGTAATCCGGATCCCGCGTCCTGCCCGCTCAATCAGACGAACGCCTAGCTCTTCTTCCATCCGCCGGATTTGCTGCGTCAATGCAGGTTGTGCCATCCGTAAGCGCTCCGCTGCCCGCGTGACGGATTGTTCCTCGACGACCGCACAAAAATAGCGGTACTGGCGTAAATCCATATTCATCATCTCTTTCATATGTTTTCATGTATAAAGATATATGAATCATAACATCAATCATATGCTATGATGCAGGAATATCTGAAGTTTAAGAAAGGAGCTTTTTCATGAAACAAACGACTTCTACCTTCCAGTGGATCGTCTTTTTACTCGCGAACACGATCGCCTTACCAATCGTTGTCGCCAGTCTGTTCGACCTCTCTTCAGTCGAGACAGCTGCCCTTGTCCAACGGTCGTTCTTTGTAGGCGGGATTGCCTGTTTCCTACACGGAGCCTTCGGCCACCGGCTTCCGATCGTATCGGGACCTGCCGGATCATGGGTCAGCATCTTCGTCGTCATCGCCGCACTACCGGTCGATTCAAAAACGGCCTTTACGATCGCGATGGCAGCCGTCGTCATTGCCGGCGTCGTCCTCATCATTCTCGGTTTGACAGGATGGACGAAATACTTATTACCCGTCTTCACACCGCTCGTCAGCGGAACGTTTTTGCTCTTATTATGTATTCAATTAACGGGCGTCATGCTCGGTGCCGTCCTCGCCGTCGAGGCAACACGCCTCGCTGGGATCATCACGTTCTTGCTCGTGCTCGGACTCAGCCAATTCGGACCGAGTCGCTTACGTCCGTTTGCCTTGATGATCGGAATCATCGTCGGTTGGCTCGTCAGCCGTCCGTCGCTTCCTGCATCGTCTAGTTTGTTCGCACCACCGCAAGCGTTACCGTTCGGATGGCCACAGTTTGACGGCAGTGCATTCCTTGTCGCGATTCCGTTCGCGATCTTGCTTGTCGTCAATTTGATTGCCGCTTTAAGCGCCGTCGAAGCGACGCTTCAAAAACAAGGACGTCTGCACCAAGGGTTATCCATCGAAGGCGTCATTCATTTACTCGCTGCTACATTCTCGACGCTTGTGCCGGTGCCGTTACCGATCACGAGCGGATTCATCGCGCAAACGGGAAGCCGGAAACGTCGCCCGTTCTTGATTGCCTCGCTCGTCATCGCGTTGATCGGTTTCTTCCCAAGCTTGATCGGTATCATCGCAACATTACCGCGTAGCGTCGCGAGTGCCGCGTTGCTTGCGACATTGCCACACATGTTCCTGATTGCTTGGCAGTCTGCGGAAAGTAACATGGAGAATAGCCGTCGCCGCCATGCGTTTGCGATCAGTGCCGTCATCGGTATCAGTATCTTGTTGCAATCGACCGTCATCGCGGAAGTCCTGCCTTTGACGCTTCGCCCGTTCCTCAGTAACGGATTACTCGTCGGAACGATGCTTGTGCTCGGTTTCGAAATCATCGAAAAAGTTCGCTCTCGTCGCGCGAAACAGGCTGATCGATTAGCGAGCTAAATGGTATTGTACGACCGAACGATGTCATCATCCTCGCTTTCCTGTAAGGGTCGAGGATGAACATCTCCTCTGTTTATTCATCTAAAAAAGTAGCCTTTTCGAGTCACATCGAAAAGGCTACTTTTTTCTCATTTCATTCAATTAAAATCAAAAAGCTATTTTACTCAACGCACTTCCCGCCACCATTTTCGTGTCGTGCTCTCGGGTGTCACACTCTCCCCGATCATTGGTGTCAGAACCGGAATCTCATCGCGTTTCGCTTCCTTGAGCAACCGTTCGACCGGCTCGAACCAGGCATGGAACGCGAGGATGAAGGCAGACCAGTGAATCGGCATCAAAACGCGACCTTTGACATCACGATGTGCTTGAACCGTTTGTTCCGGTAACATGTGCGAATTGGACCACCGGACATCATACTGCCCACATTCCATCATCGTTAAATCAAACGGACCATATTGTTCGCCAATCGCTTTAAAATGTGGACCATACCCACTATCACCACTAAAGAAGACCTTTTGCGAGCCTTCGATGACCCATGACGCCCATAGCGTTGAAAATTGATCAAGACCATTTCGCCCTGAATAATGGCGCGACGGAGCCGCTGTCAGTTTGATGCCACCGACTTGCGTCGATTCATGCCAGTCGAGTTCCGTGATTCGCTCAGCCGAGACACCCCATCCACGGAGACGACTACCGACCCCGAGCGGCACGATGAAGCGACCGACTCGATTTTTCAAGGCGAGGACGGATGGATAATCCAGATGATCATAATGGTCGTGCGAATAGACGACGACATCAATCAACGGCAGGCGATCGAGATCGACGGTCTGCGTCGTTTGAAAACGTCCTCCACCCAGTTTCGGGAACGGTGATGGTGCGCGCCCGAGCATCGGGTCAAAGAAAATCGTTTGCCCATCGAGTTCGAGTAAAAATGCCGAATGTCCGAACCATGTGACACGTGGTGTTTCACTATCGTCTTGACGTCGCTGATACGGAAGCGTCGGTAACGCTTTGACAGGACGCAGATTCGGAATGTTTCGTCCGTAATCCTTTAAAATGCTTTTCATCGAGTCCCATTCCATCTTCAACTGGAAATCCATCTCATTTTTGAACTTCCCGTCGACAAAACGATCTGATCGTTCGAAACTCCGCCGCTCTGCACGGCTTGGTCGTTTCCCGAACACCGGGTATCGGTTGATGAACCAAGCACTTGCAAGACCAATTCCTGCTAAAGCTGTCACTATTTTTTTCATGTCATATCACCTCTTCGATGCTCTCAGTATAGCACCTCGATTCCCCACACATCTCGCTTTGCGACTCCGGACGCGAGAAAAAAAGTGAAGATCACCGATATCGGTGCCTTCACTTCTAGGTATTAGTCGAGATCGTCCGCTTTCCACTTCGTCCGGTCGCTCTTCTCACCGTCCCCGCGGTGATCGGATTCATAGGCATTGTTCCCCGGATTTTCGACCTTGTTATCATCGTGCCGATGGTCATGGTCATGATCATGATCGTGGTCATGGTGATGATGGTGCTCATGGTCGTGGTCATGATCGTGATCTCGATCCTTGACGAACAATGCAAGACCGCCACGCTCGACTTCTGCGTAATGCCGTTCTGCCTCATCGTCCGAATGTCCGACACGTTTTAATGTCTCGCGGAGCGGTGGTTCTTTAGAAAATTTTGATTTGACCTGATCAATCCAACTTGCACCCGATGCTTCGTCTGCCGCGTCATCTCGACCGACGACAGATAAATCCGAATCATGATGCCCCTGTTGTTTCAATTCCTCGATTTTTCGTTCCAGACTCGATTGATCCTGATAGATTCCAACAAACCGTTTCGCCATCACATGACACCTTCCTTTTTCATATGAATTCAAACTCGCTCTGTTTTTACCCTTGTTCGCTTGCCATCAAACGAGATTTCTGGAACGAAAAAACGGACCACTTCGAAAAGTAGTACGTTAAAAACTTAGAGTTGTTGCGGTGAATCGACCAATGTAATTGTTCCTTCGTTTTTCTGAACGAACCGCTCGTAGACGAAATCATTCGCAAATAATAGAACAGCATTTTCCCAACGGTCGTAGACGAGAACCGTCCGTGAATCCGTCAGTTGTTTGACGGCAGCGACTTCAGCTGGCTTGATCCATTTCGCGACTTGGAAGTTCGCAGCATCCTTCAAGATATCAACGCCATACTCGCCTTTGAGCCGGTGCTCGAAGACTTCGAATTGGAGTTGTCCGATCGCTCCGAGGATGATTTCGTTGTATTCCGTCTTGTAGACCTGGATCGCGCCTTCTTGCGCGAGCTGTTCGACACCTTTTTGGAACTGTTTCGACTTCAAGGCGTTTTTCGTGTAGACCTTCAAGAAGAGTTCTGGTGCAAACGTTGGGAGTGCTTCATATTGCAATGATGGATCACCGTTCGTGATCGTATCACCGATTTGATAGTTGCCTGAATCGTACAACCCGATGACGTCTCCTGCGAACGCTTCATTGACCGTTTCCCGCTCATCCGCCATGAATTGTGTCGATTGAGATAACTTCATCTTCTTGCCTGTCCGTGTCAAGACGACGTCCATTCCACGATCAAATTTACCCGTACAAATACGGACGAACGCAATCCGGTCACGGTGGTTCGGGTTCATGTTTGCTTGAATCTTGAAGACGAAACCACTGAAGAAGTCTTGTGCCGGTTCGACCTTCCCTTTGTTCGACTCACGAGGTGTCGGTGAAGGGGACAGGTTCAAGTAATGTTCAAGAAGTGGTGTGACACCAAAATCGACGAGGGCTGATCCGAAGAAGACCGGAGTCAGTTCACCTTTTGCGATCAATTCTTCATCGTATTCGTTACCTGCGCCGTCGAGTAAGTCAACTTCATCCATCAACGTCTCGTACATTTCCGAGTTGATCGTCGTCGCGAGTTCTTCGTTCGCGAGACCTTCCTCACCGAGTTCGATCGACTTACGATCGTTCTTGAAACAATGGAATTGTCCTTTGACACGGTCATAGACTCCTTCGAACTGTTGCCCTGAACCAGCTGGCCACGTCACAGCTACAGACGGGATGCCGAGGACTTCTTCGAGTTCTTCCATCAATTCGAGTGGGTCACGCGCTTGACGGTCCATCTTGTTGATGAACGTAAAGATCGGAATCCCGCGCATCCGACAGACTTGGAACAGCTTCTTCGTTTGTGACTCGATCCCTTTCGCCGCATCGATGACCATGATCGCTGAGTCAACCGCTGTCAGGATTCGGTACGTATCCTCACCGAAGTCCGAGTGACCTGGTGTATCCATGATCGAGACGATCTTTTTGTTGTATTCGAATTGCATGACCGAAGACGTAACAGAGATTCCGCGTTGTTTTTCGATTTCCATCCAGTCCGATTTCGCAAATTTCGAGTTTTTCCGTGCCTTGACAGAACCTGCCTCACGGATTGCCCCTCCGTGCAGGAGGAATTTTTCAGTTAATGTCGTCTTACCCGCATCCGGGTGGGAAATGATGCCGAAAATCCGACGCTTTTCGACTTCCGTTTGTAGAATGTTTGTCATGTATGGTAGTTCCTTTCACCGATATATTCAAAAGTCCGATCAATCTTTTTCGCAACTAGTCTATCATACCGAATTTTCAAGGTCTCGTCCATTTCACTTCATTGACTCAATTTTCAGATTTAAAGTTGACAATTCATCACGATCTTCTTTACGATGACTAGGAAGTTCACTATTACAGAAGGAGGAGACGTACAATGGTATTCCATCAAGCCTGGACATCTGTCCACACTGTCTTTGTATCGGCTACAACTGTACGTCACCCAATCGTTTAATTTTTAATTAAGCAGGGTGTGCGTATGCGTATACGTACATGCTGCCCTCTTATATTAGGACGGGTATGCCCATATTTGTGCGTATCCGTCTTTTCTATTGTCTAAAAACGGAATATAAGGGGTTTTTCACTATGCTTAACGCACTTAAACAGCTTGATCGCAACATCTGGATCCGGTTCGTCGGGGAAACGATCACGGGGATCATGATGTTCATGATTGCACCATTTTTAGTTCTTTATTATGCGGATCGACTCGATTCCTACTTCTTGGTCGGTGTCATCATGGCGACCGGACCGATTATGTCGCTCGTCGGCGCCGTCCTTGGTGGTCACTTCGCTGATAAATTCGGTCGAAAACCACTGATGGTCCTCTCGATCATCGGTGACGTCATTGCTTTAATCGGTTTCTCGTTCGCTGATTCATTCGGACCGCTTCTCGCGTTGAACGCGCTGCTCGGTTTATCCAGTTCACTGTTCCATCCCGCGGCAAGCGCGATGGTCGCTGACGTCACACCACCAGAACGCCTAAACGAATCGTTCGGTCTGCTCCGGATGGGACATAACGTCGGGGCCGCATTCGGTCCACTTCTCGGAAGTGCCGTCCTGTTCGTCGACCGTTCACTCATCTTCTACTCTGCCGCTTTCGTCTTTTTCCTGTACGGACTCGTTCTCTACTTCTTCATCGAAGAAACGAAACCGGAGTATATCGAAAAGACGGACGAAGTCAAAGTATCACCGCTCACTGTATTGCGGAAGGATCATGTCTTTTTAATATTCATCGGGGCGGGTGTCTTCATCTCGATGGGATTTGCCCTCGTCGAGAGTATGTTACCGGTCTTTTTGAAGGAGGCACTACCGGGATTACCAACGAAACAAAATCCGTTTCCTTACTTGATGGCACTGAACGGGATCATGGTCGTCTTATTCCAGTTCCCAATCGCTGCTCGCTTATCAGGGAAAGCATTCGGAAAAGTCATGTTGCTCGGGGCCTCGATTTTCGGAATCGGCATGATTTTCCTCGCATTCGTTCCGTCTTACCTGTTCTCACTCGGAACGAGTTATGTCGTGCTCGTGACGGTATTGCTTGCGATTTATGCGTTCTATACGCTCGGTGAGATGATCATGTCACCTGTCCAGATGACGTTCATCGCCTTGATCGCACCAGAACATCTCCGCGGAACGTACAACGGTGCTGCGAGTCTCCAGTGGTTGATTGGTGGCGTCACCGCACCACTTCTCGGATCGTTGTTCCTCGATTCAGGAAAAGGTGACTTTGCCCTAGCATTTATCGGACTGCTCTGTTGTGTGTCAGGTGGCGTCTATCTTGCACTCGACCGGTCGATTCAGCGCGCGAAACGATTAACGAAATCTGCTTAAAGCTAAAAAAGCGATGTGTAGCGCCCCGACTTCAGTCAGAGCGTTACACGTCGCTTTTCTCGTTAAGATGGTAATTGATTTGCCGCTACGAACGGACCGAACAGGACCGGTAACGGATCGAGTCGTTGCTGAATTTCATCAATGAAATTCGTCGATCCACTGACGAAGACGATCGGATCATTTGCTGTAATCATCGTCAGGAACTCGTGCATCTGTAGCTCCCAGCCAGTTTGCTGGATTTGATGAAGGACCATTCCTTTCGTCGTCAGGGATACGACATTCGCTAGCATCTGCTCTGCTAGTGTTTCAGCTGAAATGTGAAGTAACGTCGTCTTTCGACCACTAAGGAGTGCATGCCGAGCTTCGTCGATGACGGCTCCAAGATGATGCTCTTCTGCAATCAACAAAATATCTTTTTGACGCCAGTTTTCAGCATGACGGTATTTACAAAAATGCCGACACGTATCGACGAGTTGATGGTGAACAATTGCCCATGCTTGAAGTAAAGGTGCATCTTCTTTAAGGTCATATTCGATTTGAATAGCTTGAAGAATTTCACGACTGATGATGTCAGGGTACGTCAACAGAAACGATTTCGTCTGGTCGATTTCATTCAGTAAAATCAATTTAAACAGTTCACTCGATTCATGCTGGTTTGTAATCTGATTCAATAATTGACTCAGGCGTAAAATCCGTAATGCGCGAGTTCCGTCCTGAGCCCCCGCTTCTCGAAGCGCGCGCAATTCTTCTTCGTACGTCGCCTCGAGCGAGTCATAGAAGCGCGTCGCGATCCGCAATCCCTTTTGCTCCATCGATGGACCGAGCTGTTGCAAAAGGTGTAATGCCTGATCGAAATGCATAATTTAACCTACCTTTCACCGTCCATTATGCGTGAAGCTACTCTCAAAAACAATCTCTAAAATGCATCTTATTTTTTGCACATTGAAAGTTGTAAATGCTTGCGTCCCCCCCTAGTATGTGTGTTAAGTAGGTGATGAAAATGCGCATGACACGTTATACGGATTACGCGATTCGGTCTCTGCTGTTCGCAGCAACTCATCCCGATCGTTTAGTCCGAATCCAGGAAGTAGCGGATTGTTACGACATTTCTAAGAATCATTTGATGAAAGTAGTCTATCGTTTAGGACAGAGTGGTCTGATTGAATCTGTCCGTGGTCGTGGAGGTGGTTTTCGATTAGCGAGCCCTCCGGATGCAATTCATATCGGTGACGTCGTACAACTGTTTGAACCAACCGTTCATTTTCTCGATCCGCAAGAAGGCATTCACGAGATTCCTTCGCTCAATCCAGCACGTGATGCTTTCGATGATGCCATTGCGGCGTTCCATCAAGTACTCAATGGTTACACAGTACATGATTTGCTACATCCGACAGCTGAAACTCATCCACAAATACTTGAAATGATTCCGAACCGCGATTGAGCGGGTTCGGAATCTTTTTTTATTCCGTCCTCGCTCAATTGCGATTTCTCAAAACGCTCGTGGTATACTTATATAAGAAAGGAGGGGTACAGATGAACCCTCAAGAAGAACTCCATCTCTTATATCTTCGCTTAAAGGAAGAAGAACCCTCCGTTGCACGCGGTGAGGCCTTATGGGCCATCTTTGAGGAAACAGCTGATGATTCACTCCGCTTCCTCTCCTTATGGACATTTTCACAAAATCAATTTGATTTAGGACACTTCCGATCGTTTCTTGTGTCCTTCACGCTCTTGATGGAATGGATCCGAAAAGATGAGATGACACTAACTCCAAAACAAGAACTTGATTTGTACTGGAACTACAAGTCCTACTTGATCTATATGGCAGAACAAGAAGACGTGACGGTCTCGCTTCTCGAAGAAGATCTTGATCGCTTCATCGATTTCTGTGACGCGCATGGCTTTATTCGGACGCGCGACTATATCAGCTTCATGGTCTATAGCAAACTCGGTGACGAGGAACAAGCCGATCATTATCTATCGGAATGGGTTGACGCGCCAAGTGACGAACTTAGTGATTGCCCATCCTGCGAAGCATTTAGCCGGATGACGTATGCGATCGAACGTGGCTTCGAAGATCGTGCCTTGCTACTTTATGCAGCACTTCGGCATGAACGCGGTTGTTCACGGATGCCGGATCAGGCTCATCCATACATCCTACCGTTGTTCCTCAGTCGCAAAAAAGAACGCTTCGATTGGAGCGAACGCTTGATCGAAGAAGTCAAACGGGGTGAAAACCTCTTTACAGGCGGTGACGAACCGTATCACCTGTATGCGAAGATGTATTATGATACGAACTATACTTGGTCGATGGAAGAGAAAAAACAATTGATCCCGTTCTTGACTGATCGTGGATATCTTCAGTTCCTACTCGCTCACTATGCGTTCGCCCATCGTCAATCGCTTGGTGAGGAAGCGTCGTATCTCGCAGCGCTTCGGACGAATCTCTATGAGATTGCACAGTCTCTCGATCGCCGGATCGAAGGTGTCTTCTACTTGAACCTCGTCGAACGTGAACTAAAACGAATCACCCAGTTCGTTGCTTGAATCTCATTCGTAAAGGAAGTGTCTTCATGTTAGATCATGTTCAGCTCGCTATGCCGAAAAACGAAGAAGATCGCGCCCGTGCATTTTATGCCGGGCTTTTACATATGAAGGAAGTCGAAAAACCGACTGGTGTTCAAGCCAGCGGTGGTGTCTGGTTCGAAGAACATGGTGCAGCACTTCATCTCGGCATCGAGGATCCCTTCTCCCCTGCTAAAAAAGCGCATCCTGGATTAACCGTCGCTGCGTTCGAAGAGTTGAGCGATTCTCTTCAAGCTGCCGGTTATCCGGTTGAGCATGACACACGCCTTGCGCCACGTCGTCGTTTCTTCACAACCGATCCATTCGGTAACCGTTTAGAGATCATCGCTACCCACCTGCCGACGTTAACGCCAAAGAAGTTGGTGGATGGTTCTCATGTCCGCTTAATCGCACCCGCTTCTAGTCTCTCAACGGTCGAGATGAAGATCATCGATGGTGCGATCCAAACGCTCGAATCGCTCGGATTACGTGTTTCGATCAGTCAACATGCGCGTGCCGTCAATCCGTTCGGTTCCAGTGATCCTGAGTTACGGGTTGCTGATCTTCATGCCGCGTTCGCTGATCCGAACGTTGATGCGATCCTGTGCGTTCGCGGTGGGTTCAGTACGAATGAACTTGTCGACTTACTCGACTACGAATTGATTCGGACACATCCGAAGATCCTTTGTGGCTTCTCCGATATCACAGCACTCAGTCATGCCATTCTAACGAATACCGGCTTAGTGACGTATTCGGGACCGATGTTACGGGCTTTCCGTGATCGCGACGCCTATACGATCGATTACTTCAAGCAAGTCCTGTTCGGAACAGAACCCGTTACAATCAAGCCTTCGGTCCATTGGCGCGATACCGATCGCGGACATGTCATCACGTTACCAAACAAAGGTCCACTTCTCTTATCACCGGGTCAAGCAAGCGGTCGACTGCTCGGTGGGAATCTTTGTACGCTAAATCTCCTGCAAGGCACACCGCACTTCCCTGATTTACGGGATACGATTTTATTTCTTGAAGACGATTACGAAGTCCATCCAGCGACGTTCGCTCGTGATTTCGCCTCTTTGATGGCGCAACCGGGTGCCGAAACGATTCGCGGGATCGTCTTCGGGCGCTTCCAACTCGCAACAAAGATGACGGAAGAGCATTTGCAGTATCTGATCTCGCTCTATCCATTCCTAGAGCACGTACCAGTTCTTGCGAATGTCGACTTCGGACATACGAGTCCTCTGTTCACGTTCCCGATCGGTGGACAGGTTGAACTGCATGACGAGGTCATCCGACTTCATATTTCTTGAATATCAAAAGAAGGAGACGCGGCAATCCGCATCTCCTTCTTTTTTAATAGTCGAGCAATCTCGAAGCGTCGATTTGACGTTTCGACCCATCCGCGAACATCTCGAGTGTTGCGAAAATCTGGTCATTTGCCCATTCATAGTGAAGTAACGTGAAGTCTTCGAGTGTCGAGACCGTCTTGAACGTTTTCCCGACCGTAAACGCACGCTTCCGGCTCGCATCTTCTGCCGGAACGGTGACGAAGATGACTGTGATCTCCTCACCCTTCGTATCATAATAGAATTCAACGATCCGACCGTCCGCTGTTTCAGGTAAGACACCTTTACGGGGCTGTCCGGTCTCGTCCAATTGTACGTATGGTTGCAGCATTCTTTCGCCTCACTTTCTCCGTCATTCATCATAGCACGTCCACCTGATTTATGCTAATCTATATTTGATGTGAAAGGGGGATGAGTCGCGCATGGAATGGTTCATGAACGGGATTCTGCTCTGGGGCTTTATCATGATTACACTCATGGCGATTGGCGGGTTTTTCATGTTCCGGAAGTTCCTCAAAAAGTTACCGAAAGAAGACGGTAAATCGATGATGGACTGGGAAGATGAGTACATCGACCAAACACGACATCTTTGGACGGATGAGACGATGGAATTATTGAACGCTCTCGTCATGCCGGTTCCATCGGCATTTCGTGATGTCGCACGCCGCAAGATTGCCGGGCGGATCGGACAGTTCGCACTGGAGGAACAAGCGACAGAGATGACATCTGAACTGGTCGTCAAAGGATATATTTCCGCTACGCCAAAACGCGATCATAAATTCTTGAAAAAAGCACTGACGGAGCACGCCATCGACTGGCGAGACTACGCATTATACTTCCAAAATTGAAGGATGCACGAAAAACCGCCGAAGTCGCCTTCAGCGGTTTTTTTAGTGAGGTAAGTGCGCGACCGGCACGGTGCCTGACTTTACTCGTTTGTATTTCAAATACATCGCGAAGCGCCAAGGGACGATCATTCCAAAAGCGACGAGATAAAAAATGCCGCCCGTTTCGAAAATGTCAATCTGCCCGCCGATGAAGAACTTCGCAACCGTCCGAATGAATAAGATACCGAATAAGACGATGAAAAAAGCTTTCGAACGTTGCAAATAAATCTGCCCTTCTGCTTCATAAAAATTGGATGTCTTGATCAAAAAGATGCTGAAGATGGCTCCAATGAGCAATGCTTCTGCCACTTCCGTCCATGTCAGACGGGATGCTGGGTATAAAAACTGTAGCATCCCCGTCGACATCGCAAAGGGCGGGATCAAGATTTTTTTAGCATTCGTCGGTTTTGCTGATGCCTTCACACGAATGAAGCTGATCAGCAATCCCATGACGAGCGCTACCCCAGTTGATATCCAAATCATCCGATCACTTCCTTGATTAAAATCCAGTGAATCCGACGATGTCACTCATCCATGCTGCGAATTTACTCAAGCCATCAAAATACAGCATGACTCCGAACACCATCATCAAGGCTCCCCCGAATTTCGTTAATTTCAGACTATACTGCACGAACAAGCGCGAACGACCGACGAAGAACGCCATCAATAAGAACGGAATCGAGAAGCCAAGGACATACGCGAGCATGTAGAACATGCCTTGACTCGGATTGGTCGCAGCTAATCCGATGACGCCTGCGAGAATCGGACCTGTACACGGTGTCCAACCGGCTGCAAAACCGATTCCGACGAGTACCGTCCCGACGTACCCCCCTTTTCGTTCCCCGAGATTCAGTTTCTTTTCACGCATCAAGAATGTTGGTTGCCATAATCCGACGAGAACAATCCCAAATACGAAGATGACGAGTGCCCCAACCATCCGTAACGTATCCCGATATGTGATAAAGACATCTGCGAATAACGATGTCGATAACCCGAGCACAACGAATACCATCGCAAAACCAACGAGGAACGCTAACGTATGAAACAAGGATCGCTTTTCTCGTACGCCCCGTTTTTTTAAATCCGTTACCGACACGCCTGTGATGTATGAGAGAAACACAGGATACAGTGGTAGCGTACACGGAGAGACGAAAGATAATAATCCTGCCCCAAACGCTAACCATAACGAGAGCTCCATCATGAGCATCCCCTTTCCTTTACTACTATAGAAGAAGTTCCTCCTCTATTTTGCCAAACTCCTCTGCATTTAGCACCTATTATCTCACAGAAAGTTGCAAAAGATTCGTGTCCGCCAAAATTACAAAAAAATTACATTTCGTCGATTTTACTGAAATCTCGTTGCACCTAGTAAATGGACTTGCTAGAATATGGATACGACACCAATGTAAGGGAGACTGCTATGACGACACAACAACTATTGACGTTAGCGATCGAAGCCAAACGTAGCGAACTATATCATCAAGCTGACCAGTCCAGCTTCACCTCCCCGCGTGTTTTACAACTTAGTCATGAACTCGACGTCTTGCTTTTAGAATATTCACGCATCGTCCAAAACTATACCATTCACGGTTCGAATGAACCGCTTTTATCTTAATGCACGATCTGGTCAGCATTCGAGTGCGAATGCTGACTTTTTTGTGACTTCTTATTTCTGATGGAGGTGCTTTATGTCCGCTCTTACATTCATTGCTAGTTCTCGTCCTCTCTATATACCTGACGATCTCCCCCAATTATACGTACATGAAGTCGAAGCGATTGAATACGTATCATTGAAGCGAGGAAGGTTCACGATGCCTTACCTGTACACGATCGAAGGTGCTGATCAGTGGGAGTTCATGATTTACTTACAGCGTTATATGGAAGAAGGAGATGTCCTCGAGTTGCTTTATATTGAAAATCAAAATGACAGCATGCATGACCATCTACCATCCGCCCCCTTACTAGAGCCGATTGAAATCAATATTCAACAGCGAACGTACCAAACGATTCACGGCACGTTTCAGCTTTCCGCTAACGATTGGATGCAGGAATTGTTCCATCGTTCTTACCTGACAGCGTTCGGCGTGACGACGATCGTCAAGTATTGATCTGCGTATCCTCCATTTCACTTTTTCATCACTAGACGATAGAAGGATGACATAGTTTCTATTTTTAAGACTTTTTTCTGTTGAATTGTGCGAATCTTTCAGCAAAAGTAATCCAAAAGACCTATAAACATCCGTTTTTCATAATCAGTATGTCCTATCGATGACAAAAACCGACCTTTTGCAATCTCGTTGTCACAATAGCCCGGTTTGTAACTCGAATGACATTGACCTGTAAACGCACAGGTCAGTTTTGCCGTGTAAAGTAGGAACAGTAAACACAGCATATGTCAGGAGGACATCAATAATGAAAAAAGCAGTTTTCGCTGCCGGTCTTGCAGCAACAGCTCTATCAGTAGGATTTGCCCAAGAGACAGAGGCTGCCTCAGAAACGGTAACAGTAAATACACCAGTACTCAACGTACGCACAGCACCTACAACTGCATCAGCAGACGTAGGCAATGTATATAAAGGTCAAACATTAAATGTCGAAGGACGTTCTGGCGCATGGATCCAAACACACATTAACGGTCAAAAACGTTATGTCCATGGCGCGTATACGTCTGCAGCAGGCTCATTCGACTTTAAAAAAGCGACAGTTACTACGGCAGTACTAAACGTCCGCACACAACCAACGACAAGCTCGAAAGATGTCGGTAACCTCTACAAAGGCGAAAAAGTCAACGTAGAAGGTAAAGTCGGTGCATGGATCAAAACAACAATCGATGGTAAAACACGCTACGTACACAGCGACTATACTTCACTCGCTGGCGTATCGAAAGCACCAGCAGCACAAGCACAACCAGCTGCTAAACCAGCTGCGAAGCCAGCACCAAAAGCAGCTGCTAAACCAGCAACTGCAACAAAACAATCGACACCTGCAAAATCAGGTACGAAAGTGACAATGAACGTCACTGCTTACACGAACGACCCGTCTAACAACGGTAGCCAACTCTACAACGGTCGTGCGTTGACAGCAAGCGGTTATGACGTTACAAATACGATCACGTACAATGGTATGCGTATCGTAGCAGCTTCTTCACAATACCCAATCGGTACACGTATGCACATCGAAGGCATTGGTGAAGCAATCGTACTCGACCGTGGTGGCGCAATCCAAGGTAACAAACTTGACCTTCTCGTTGGTTCACAACAAGAAGCACTTAACTGGGGACGCCAAAACGTCACAGTCACAGTCTACTAATCAGAACAAACAACCTGCCGGGCGAGGCCGCCTGGCAGGCTTTTTTTATGTCTTTTTTTAAGAGACCGTGACATGACCGGATTGCAACTGATACATCTTCTTATACAGACCATCTTGTGCGATTAATTCTTGGTGATTTCCTTGCTCGATTACTTCCCCTTGATGCAACACAAGAATCAAATCTGCATCTTGAATCGTCGATAGACGGTGGGCAATGGCAATCGTCGTCCGCCCTTGACGCATCCGTTCAAGTGCGACTTGAACTTTCTCCTCTGTCTCCGTATCAATCGAACTCGTCGCTTCATCGAGGATCAGGATTTTCGGATCCCGCGCCATCGTGCGTGCGAAGGAAATCAACTGACGTTCCCCAGCTGAGAACGTCGCCCCCCGTTCCGCAACGGGACTGTCATATTGCTGGTCCAGTTGATTGATGAATCCGTCTGCTTGTACGAATTTGGCAGCCGCTTCGACTCGATCAAAGGAAATCGAACTATCGAATAATCGAATGTTATCAGCGACCGTTCCCGTGAATAAGAATGAATCCTGCAACACGAGTCCGACGTGTTGCCGTAGTTCTTCTTCCGATAACTGCTCAAGCGGTTGACCATCGATCAAGATCCGACCCGATTGGTACGCGTAAAAGCGCATCAAGATATTGATGATCGAACTTTTTCCACTTCCCGTATGACCAACGAGGGCAATCGTCTGCCCTTTTTTCGCCTCGAAAGAAATCCCTTTCAAGACATCTTTCTCTCCGTCATAACTAAAGCGCACGTCTTCAAAGACGATATGTCCTTCCGATACTCGCGCATCCCCTTCGAGTTGTTTCGTTGGTTCTGGCTCATCCGTATCGAGGACCTTGAATACACGGTCTGCTGAGACGACAGCTTGTTGGAACTCGGACAACCGTTGCATGATTTGCTGAACCGGTTGGAAAATCCGCTCCATGTAGCTGATGAAGGCATATACGACACCGACTTGGACCGTTTGTGAGAACGATAGGACACCGAAATACGTCACGAGTGTCGCAATTGAAATGGCGAGTAACAATTCAATGATTGGTCGCAGTAACCAACTATCGAGCTTCAAGTTCTTATAACGTCCATTCTGGTGGGCAACGTTCGTCTCCTCGAATTCTGCCATCAAGCGTTTTTCTTGGCGGAATTGTTGAATGATCGCCATCCCGTTAATGGATTCGTTCAGTTGGGCATTGATTTTCGATAGTAAATCGCGGACTTCCGCGTAATACTTCGTCGAATACTTTCGGTAAATCCAAATGATGAAATAAAACAATGGTAACAACAGTAATGCAATCGTCGCGAGTCGCGGCTCTAGTAGATAGAGGAAGATATATGTTCCAATCAACTGGACACCACTTTGTACGAATGTCGACAAGACACCGATGTAGAGCTCCTTGATTGCTTCCGTATCGTTCGTGATCCGGGACACGAGCACTCCGGCAGGTGTCCGGTCAAAATAGGCAAGCCGTAGGTGCATGACATGACGGAACACATCAATGCGTAAGCGTTGAATGACTTGCAAGGCAATCTTTTGGAATTCGAACGCCTGCAAGTAATCGACGATGATCCCTGTCGTATGCAGTAACAAGTACGCTGTAAATAAGAGTGCGACTTCCTGTACTGGATACGTACCCGGTGCGACGTATTCATCAATGAAAATCTTGACGAGATACGGTCCCCCGAGTTTTGCTGCTGTCGTGATGAACAGCAGGATGAAGGCGATGCTGACCTGCTTTTTGAACGGTTTGACGAAATCAAGCAATCGCTTCAGGACGGCTTTTTCATTGATATCATGATTCATTCGGAACGCCCTCCTTGTTCGACAAGTGATTCTAGTTGCTGGCGATCGTACGTCTCTTTATACCAACCGTCATGAGCGAGTAATTGCTCATGTGTGCCTCGTTCGATGATCCGACCGTCTTCAAGGACGATGATCTCATCGGTATGCGACACAGCCGATAACCGGTGGGCAACGATGATTTGTGCCTGATCGTGATCCGCCGTGCGGAAGTGGTGGATGATCGCTTCCTCGGTTTTGGCATCGACCGCAGACAAGGCATCATCGAGCACTAAAATCGGACAGTCTGCTAATAATGCCCGGGCAATCGAGATCCGTTGTTTTTGACCACCGGATAACGTCACCCCACGCTCCCCGACCATCGTCGCGTACCCTTCCTTAAAGCCGAGAATGTCCTCATGGACTGCTGCAATACGTGCCGCTTCCATGATGTCTTCCATTGATGCATCCGGTTTTGCAAAGGCAATATTATCAGCAATCGACGCCGAGAATAAGAAATGATCCTGTGGAACGATCGCTACTTGACGACGGACGGTGTCACGCGTCAATTGTTTGATGTCTCGTCCACCAATCGTGATTGCGCCTTGTTTGACGTCGTATTCGCGAGTCAATAAGCGAACGAACGTCGATTTCCCGGCACCAGTCTTTCCGACGATTCCGAGCGATTTACCGGGCTTCAATGTCACATCGATGTCTTGTAAGACCGGTTGCGTATCATAGATAAAACACTCAATCCCAACGTGGAGTTCTGGTGATGAAACACGCGTCGCTGCTTCCTTCGCGTCTTTAATTTCCGGTTCGATCGCAAGCATCCGCTCGATCCGATCGTAAGAAGCACGACCACGTTCGACGATGTTGAACAACCAACCGAATGCGAGCATCGGCCACGTCAATAAACCAAGATATGTAGTGAATGAGACGATGTCACCGATTCGGATCTCACCTTGTTGTAACAAGTACGCACCATATCCGACAGCGATGATGTACGATAGACCAACTAATCCAAAAATCGTCGGGTCAAACAGCGCGTCGATTTTTGCGACACGACGGTTCTTTTGGACGACGTCATCCGATAGATCGGTGAACGTCTGTACATCAGATTCAACTTCTCCTGTTGCTTTTAAGACACGGACACCACTAATGCTTTCCGCGACCTTATCATTCAAATCGGAGAAGGCTTCCTGCGCGTCATGAAAACGCGAATGTAACATTTTCCCGTAGCGTGACGTCAAGTAGACCATCAGCGGCATCGGTAGAAGTGATACAAGCGTCAATTTCCAACTGATCGTCGTGACCATCGTGATGATGACGAAGCTCCCCATCGTCACCGAGTCGACGAGCGTTAGAATACCGGCACCCGCTGTCATCGATACCGCCTGTACATCGTTTGTCGCATGCGCCATCAAATCTCCGCTCCGATATTTCTTATAAAACGATTGATCCAAATCTGAAAAATGACCATACAGTTGACTGCGTAACAATCGACCGAGACGAATCGATGCCCCAAAGATATGAAAACGCCAAAAATAACGAATGAAATACGTCGCGACCCCAATGAGCAACAATGTACCTGCTAGACGAATCAAATCATTCTTCGTCAAGCTCCCCTCACTTAGACCATTGACTGTCGTCCCGATGATCTTCGGTGGAATGAGTTCTAACGCTGCTACAAAAATCAAGCAGACGACCCCAAGACTATATGCTTTCCATTCTCGTCGGAAAAACCAACTGAGTTTCCTGAAGACTCCCATTCAAGTCTCCCCCCTTTTTTAAATCCTATGATTATTTGAAATAGTCTCACATTTTAGATTAGTTCTCTTTCTAAAAAATAGCAAATAAAAAGGAGACCATTTGGTCCCCTTTCGTACAGCTTATTTTTTAGGTGATTTCATTGAACCACTCATTGAACGCATCACTTGGTTGACTTTCTTTTGTGATGGCTTTTGACCCATTTGCATCATCAATGTCTTAATCATATCTTCGTTGATTGGTGGGTTTTGCTCCAAGTAGTTCATCATGTATCGACGAGCGATATAGAAACCAAGGGCGACACCTGCTACCAAGCAAAGAAGGGCAATTAAAATCCAAATCCATGTAGCCAAGTTGCTTCCTCCTCTAACTTAAAACGTCGCTTTTTACTATACTATAATTCCAATTGTTTGCATAGATGATAATAGATGAAAAACGAGCCCGACGTAAGATCGGACCCGTTTTTCCGGAAATGATTATCCGAGTTGCTTGACTGTCGCTAAAACGTTCTCAACAGACATGCCGTATTCTTTCAAGAGGAAGTCTCCAGGAGCAGATGCGCCGAAACGATCGATTCCGATGACTTGTCCTTCTGTTCCTACGTATTTGTACCAACCGAGTGAAGCCCCTGCTTCGATCGCTACACGTTTCGTGATGTGTTTCGGAAGAACTGATTCTTTGTACTCTGCTGACTGTGCTTCGAATACTTCCCATGATGGAAGCGAAACGACAGCTACTGATTCACCAAGTTCTTTTTGTGCTTCAACAAGAAGGTGCACTTCTGAACCCGTACCGAGCAAGAGTGTATCAGCTTTCGTGACGTCACCAGCGATGACATAACCACCTTTTTCAGCGCCTTCCGTCGTCGTGCCTTCAAGTTCAGGAAGACCTTGACGTGTCAAGACGAGAAGTGTTGGTTTGTCTTTTGCTTGTACCGCTGTTTTCCATGCTGCGATTGTCTCTTTTCCGTCTGCTGGGCGGTAGATCGTGACGTTCGGCATTGCACGGAAGCTCATCAAGTGTTCGACTGGCTCGTGTGTTGGACCATCTTCACCGACAGCAATCGAGTCGTGTGTCAGAACGAAGATTGATGGAAGTCCCATTAATGCTGCTAAACGAACAGCTGGACGGAGGTAATCCGAGAAGACGAAGAATGTCGCACCGTAAGGAATGACGCCGCCGTGAAGTGCCATACCGTTGACAGCTGCTGCCATTGCGAATTCACGTACACCGAACCAGATGTTACGACCGCTTGGGTCGATATCGAAGTCTGCTTCGCCTTTAAGCATCGTGTTGTTCGATCCTGCAAGGTCAGCTGAACCACCGAACAATGTCGGAACGTTCTTCGCAAGACCGTTCAAGACTTCACCACTCGTTTGACGTGTCGCTTTTTTCGATGACAAGTCGTACGTCGGAAGATCTGCTTCCCAGTTGCTTGGCAATTCGTTTGCGATTGCGCGAACGAGTTCAGCATGCAATTCTGGGTGCGCTGCTTCGTATTGTTTCATCGTCTCGTTCCAAGCGTCTTCTGCAGAAGCACCGCGTTGGACGATCCGCTCGTCAAACAATGATTTGACTTCTTCAGGAACGTAGAACTCTTCGTGATCCCAAATGTAGCTAGCTTTCGTCAACTTGATTTCTGCTTCACCGAGTGGTGCACCGTGAGAAGCCGACTTCCCTGATTTGTTCGGTGAACCGAAACCGATGACTGTCTTGACTTCGATCAATGTCGGTTTTGTCGTCTCTGCTTGTGCCGCCGCGATTGCTTTCGAAATCGAATCGATATCCGTTCCGTCTTCTACGCGAATGACTTGCCAGTTGTACGCTTCGAAGCGCTTCTGGACGTTTTCAGAGAATGATTTATCGAGATCGCCATCAAGTGAGATATCGTTTGAATCGTACAATACGACCAATTTACCAAGACCAAGGTGACCTGCGAGTGAAGCCGCTTCAGCTGAGACACCTTCCATTAAGTCTCCATCTCCACAAATTCCGTATGTGAAGTGATCGACGACGTTGAGCTCGTCACGGTTGTATTTTGCTTCAAGATGACGTTCTGCCATCGCCATACCAACTGCCATTGCAATCCCTTGACCAAGTGGACCTGTTGTCGCATCTACACCAGCCGTGTGACGGTATTCCGGGTGACCTGGTGTTTTTGATCCCCATTGACGGAATGATTTAAGATCATCCATTGATAGATCATATCCCGATAGGTGGAGGAGTGAGTAGAGAAGCATCGAACCGTGTCCGGCTGAAAGTACAAAACGGTCGCGGTTGAACCATTCTGGATTTTTAGGGTTGTGGTTCATATGATCCGCCCAAAGCGAGAATGCCATCGGCGCTGCTCCCATTGGCATACCTGGGTGACCCGAGTTCGCCTTTTGTACGGCATCAATCGATAAGGTACGAATCGTATTAATTGCTAATTGTTCTACTGTCGTCATGTTCGTCAAAACAATCATCCTCTCTCTTTTTCACAAATTCCTACTCATTTTAGCATACTCTTAAATGTGATACAACTTTTCTAAATAGTATGTCACATTAAAATGAATGCGCTATCTATAGCCGTTCTATCGACTCATACAGGATGTCTGAATCGATGAATGCCCTCTATTAAGATGTATTGCTATCGTACAATGTTTCCTATCTAACCAATCTAACAAAAAAAGAGATCCACCGATTGGGGACCTCTTCCTTACTATAGAAGAAATAAACGATTATTGTTTATTCCGTTCTTCTTCTTGTGCTTGTTTCAATTTCTCTGGTGTTACGTCCGTTCCTTCTTCATCGACGATTTTCATGCCCATGAGTTGGTTTTTGAACGATCCACGGAATGCTGCGAGATACGCTGCACGTAACTCTTTTTGCTCTGCCGTTTCGGCTTCTGATAACGGTTCGACTTTTGATTTATTCGCTAATGCATTGATTCGATCTAATTGTTCTTGTGATAACATGGAATCCCTCTTTCTGTACGACTCAAACTTGAGTTGTTCAATTGTATCCTTACTTTAAAAGAGGCTATAAAAAAAAGCAAGTTAACCGCGTCAGTCGACGGGTAACTTGCTCTTCATTCCGGGCTAGGTGTCAGTTCGCGGTATTCAAGATATCGACGATTGACCGTTGCCTTTGAAATATCATGTCCCATCCCACGCAAGGTGATGGCGATATCTGAAAACGTCAGTCCGAGCTCTCGAAGACGTACGATTTCTTCGATCGGTACGTCCTTTCGACTACGCCCAGCGTTCTCTCCTTGGCGATTCAGATTTCGTTCCGGGCGAAAGCCTTGTTCAACAGCTCGCCGCATGCCGCGCGCGATTTTTGCGTTATGCAGTTTCCGTTGATATTCTTCCACCAGTGAGACAATCTCAAGGACCATTGCTTCTGCATCCGCAAGCTGGTATTCTCCATCAGAATCAAGTGTCATCAACCGAACACCGTGCTTCTTAAACGTGTGCAAAATAGCGATTTTCGCATTCCCTCGACCAATCCGTGTGTCATCCGTCACGAGTACCGCATCTACCGCATCACGTGTCACATGGTCAAGAACCGTCAGCATCCCTTCCCGATCGACGTCATATCCACTCTCTTTTTCAGAGACGACATCCACGACATCAAAACCCTTTTGAGACGCGACCTTCGAAAGCTCCATCCGTTGGCGTTCGATCGAACTATCTTGTGCTTCTTTTTCGGTCGACACCCGACAATAAATCACGACCTTCATCGTACCTCACATCCCTGTTCGTTCTTTCACAACTTTTCCATTTTGTCATTGTTGTGCGATTGGTACAACGATTTTGCTTTTTGAGATGACGTGTTTTGTCTCGACATCATTATTTTTAATCAACCAGTTGACGTATTCTTCATCTGACATCGAACCGTCATTGTAGACTTCAGCAATTTGTTCGACTGTGGCGTTCTCATCGACCGTAACGGAAGCTGTCATCAGTTGCGCCACTTTTTCATCCGGGCGTGGTGTGAGTAAAAAGATCACGAAGGCAATACTTAATGCATAGAAGAGAATTGAAAAAGCATGAGTACGAATCGTATGAATCATCATGAATCCCTCCAAATATGAAATGAATGAGTTAGAATAAATGTTCGCGGAACAATTGTTCGCATAACTCATAATAAACACAGAACCCGTGTTCGGTCAATACAAAATGTCGAACAATTGTTTGTACGCTCATTTGTTCTATGTTATAGTGAATCTAGAAACATATATTCTTACATTTCAAACTTCAATCCAGAAAGAGGTGGCAATTCGTATGCGGAAAATGTCTAAGCGCCAACAAGAGATTCTCGACTACATCGTCTCTGAAGTGAAACTGAAGGGGTATCCACCATCAGTTCGTGAAATCGGAGAAGCAGTCGGACTCGCGTCTAGCTCGACGGTACACGGTCATTTGGATCGACTCGAGAAGCGGGGAATGATTCGCCGTGACCCGACGAAACCACGTGCGATTGAGATATTGCTTGATAAGCCTGAAGAAATCACGGAAGCCATCGTCCATGTTCCCGTCATCGGGAAAGTCACAGCGGGTCTTCCGATTACAGCGATTGAAAATATCGAAGAACAGTTCCCGCTCCCTGCACATTATGTAGGAAACGAAACGGTCTTCATGTTGACGATCGATGGTGAATCGATGATTAATGCAGGTATTCTTGACGGCGATCGTGTCATCGTGCGCCAACAAAACACAGCAGAAAACGGAGAAATCGTCGTAGCTATGACCGAAGATAGCGAAGCGACGGTGAAACGGTTCTTCTTAGAAGATCAACAGGTACGTTTACAACCAGAAAATGACTCGATGGATCCGATGTATTTCGATAATGTCTCCATTCTTGGTAAGGTAATCGGCGTGTATCGGACGATTCATTGACGGAGGGACCAGTTACGACTGGTCTTTTTTCATGCCTTCAGGAAATGTACATGATACCGTCAATACCGTCGCACTGACGGGTTACGTTGCGTATTCGGTCGCAACGCAACAAACCGATTGGTTACCAACCGCCATCGGTATCGCTGTCGGTACCCTTTGGTTGTCACCCGACCTCGATTTAAAGTCAGAACCTTATTATCGCTTTGGACCATTTCGAGTCTTGTGGATGCCGTATGTCAAGATCATGCCTCACCGATCGATCTGGTCGCATGGACTGATCATCGGAGACATCATTCGGCTTCTTTATAGTGCTGCGATTCTGATTCCGCTACTATTTTTAAGTCTATATTTTCAGGTTCTTGATTCTGCTACGATTGATTCGTGGTTCGCTTCCCTGCCAGCTTTTGTTATTGGCATCATCGTAGCCAGCACGATTCATATCCTACTAGATTATTCCAGCAGTTGGTTTCGACCTAAAAAAAGAAAAAAACGTCGTCGGTAACACCTCTTTTGCTTGCTTGCAGGCAGTAAGAGGTGTTTTCTTATCCACTTTTACGTATCTTTAAACATCAAAATAAAAAATTTCCATTCCTATATTTCAATTATATGTATTGAAAACGTTCTCAAATCGGAGTAATTTAAAGTAGAAAGGCCATTATCTGCTTTAATCCAAAGGGAGGGTTTTTGCATGAATAACTTTGTATTGGAAATGATCGGTACGATGATCCTCATCCTGCTCGGGGATGGAGTCGTCGCCGGTGTCGTCTTGAAAAAGACGAAATCGGAAAACAGCGGATGGATCGTCATCACGTTCGCTTGGGGTCTTGCCGTCATGACAGGAGCATTCGTAGCTGCTGAAAGTGGAGCACACTTGAACCCCGCATTGACGATTGCACTTGCTTTGAACTCTGACCTACCGTGGGCAGACGTTCCGATCTACATTGCCGGACAACTTGTCGGAGCTTTCATCGGCGCCATTCTCGTTTGGCTTCATTACATGAAACATTTTGAAGCGACTGATGATCAAGCCGCAAAACTCGGTGTGTTCGCAACAGGTCCAGCGATTCGTCATACGCCGTCGAACTTGATTTCTGAGATCATCGGGACATTCGTTCTCGTCTTCGGTATCTTGGCACTCGGTTTAACGACGTTCGGAGACGGCTTAAAACCACTCATCGTCGGTTTACTCGTCGTCGTCATCGGTCTATCGCTCGGTGGTACAACAGGGTATGCCATCAACCCGGCTCGTGACCTTGGACCGCGTATCGCGCACGCTATCCTACCGATTCCGAATAAAGGTTCATCTGACTGGGGCTATTCATGGATTCCTGTCGTCGGTCCAATCATCGGTGGAGCGATTGCCGTGTTCATCTATCAATTGATCTACTAAGATCACGTCTCACTAACACATACCGCTCAAGGGGGATTTCGAAATGGAAAACAAGTATATCCTAGCACTCGACCAAGGTACGACAAGCTCACGTGCGATCATCTTCGATCACGACGGGAAAATCGTCAACTCGGCACAACGGGAATTCAAGCAATACTTCCCACAACCAGGCTGGGTCGAGCATGATGCAAACGAAATCTGGGGTTCGATTCTTGCTGTCATGGCAGAAGCACTCGGGACAGCAGATATCAAACCTGAGCAAATCGCTGGAATCGGCATCACGAACCAACGTGAAACGACGGTCGTCTGGAACAAAGAAACAGGTAAACCGGTCTATCACGCACTCGTTTGGCAATCGCGTCAAACGTCTGGTATCTGTGACGACTTAAAAGAACAAGGTTTGAACCAGAAGTTCCGCGACAAAACAGGACTTCTGATTGATGCCTACTTCTCTGGCACAAAAGTTAAATGGATCCTCGACAATGTCGAAGGTGCACGTGAGCAAGCAGAGAATGGTGAATTGCTCTTCGGTACGATCGATACGTGGCTCGTTTGGAAACTGTCTGGTGGAAAAACGCACATCACGGACTACACGAACGCTTCACGAACATTGATGTATAACATCTACGAACAAAAATGGGATGAAGAGTTACTCGATATCCTAGGTGTTCCTGCTTCCATGTTGCCAGAAGTTCGTCAGTCGAGTGAAGTCTACGACAAAACGGTACCGTATCACTTCTTCGGTTACGAAGTGCCAATCGCTGGTATTGCGGGTGACCAACAAGCAGCACTCTTCGGTCAAACGTGCTTCGAAGCGGGTGAAGGGAAAAACACATACGGAACAGGTTGCTTCATGCTCATGAACACAGGTGAGAAAGCCGTTTCTTCTGATCATGGACTCTTGACGACGATCGCTTGGGGCGTCGATGGAAAAGTGGAATATGCGCTGGAAGGTTCTATCTTCGTCGCTGGTTCTGCGATCCAGTGGCTCCGTGATGGACTCCGGATGCTGAAAAATGCGAAAGATTCAGAAGGTTACGCAACGAAAGTCGACTCAACAGACGGTGTTTATGTCGTTCCTGCCTTCGTTGGTCTTGGTGCGCCATACTGGGATTCAGATGTACGCGGGGCAATCTTCGGATTAACACGCGGAACAGATAAGGAACACTTCGTTCGTGCAACGCTTGAATCACTCGCTTATCAAACACGCGATGTGTTGACAGCGATGGAACAAGATTCTGGTATCGAACTGAAGACACTTCGTGTCGACGGTGGTGCAGTAGCGAACAACTTCTTGATGCAGTTCCAATCGGACATCCTCGGCGTTCCTGTCGATCGTCCAGAAATCAATGAAACGACAGCACTTGGTGCAGCCTACCTTGCTGGATTAGCTGTTGGTTACTGGAAAGATAAAGCGGAGATCAAAAAACAATGGAAGCTGGATCACCAGTTCAAACCAGAGATGAAAGAAGACGATCGTGAACAACGCTATGCCGGATGGCAAAAAGCAGTGGAAGCGACAATGGTCTTCAAACCATCAAAATAAAACAACTGACCCGGTCCCTTTTGCAGAGGGACCGGGTTTTCACAATTCTATAGAAACATAATGCGGGGTGTATCATGAATCTTACCTATTCGGATCAACAACTAAAAGCATGCATTCAGGACGCGCTGGATGGCAACATCACACATGAAGAACTGTCGGAGTGGTGTTACCGCTACATGACCGACGTGTACCATAACAATCATTACCATATCGCAACCGACGGACGTGGGAGCTATCCGTTAAGTGAGCAAGCGACTGAAGTAGCGAACGATATCGATGCACAATGGGATCTTTATCTTGCTAACAGTTATTCTCTAAATGAATTACAAACCATTGATTTAGCTACAATTCGCTTACCTAGAGAGTGGTTAGAAAAATGGCTCTCGTCGTTTTAAGTCGTCACGCATAAGATCGACGATCATCTTTCATTAAAAAAATCCCCCTTCGCCTAATCGCAAAGGGGAATCTGATCCTTATTTGCTAAACTCTTTTTTCAATCCGTCTTCAATCTCATCAACGGATTTCGACTGTCCGCTTAAGACTGCTGCTAAAAACGCGCCTTCGACGAGTGGTGCGTCGATAAACCGAACCGTCCGTTCGCCACTATATAGTTCAAGGGCCAGTTCCGTGTTCATCGTCGCAGAACCGATATCCGTTAAAACGACTCCATCATCGTCCAGTGTATTTAGTGTTTCTTCGATTCGCGTCGCGTCCGTTCCGATGCTACCGTCCTCAAGACCTGCCGCTACTAAGACTGGCGTATCCGGTGCCATCTCTGCTAACAGTTCCTTTAGTCCAGTCGCAAGCTTTTCACTATGGGAAACGAGTACAAGATTAACCATGAAGCACCTCCGCGATTTCGCCGAGTAACAACGCACTTGATAGACTACCTGGGTCCTGGACGCCTTCCGTCGCTTCACCGAAGTAAGACGCGCGTCCTTTCGTTGCGATGCGCGCTTTCGTATCAGCAAGCGCTTGATCGATTGCCGCTTTCAAATCCCCTTCTTGCGAGAGCGCCTCTTGGAACGGTGTCCAGATATCGACCATCGTCTTTTGACCGAATTCCGATTTCCCACGCGATTTGATGCCTTCCGTCGCTTCATGGAAAGCATCCGCGAGTTCTGCACCTTCGACTTCCGTTTTCCCTTTGAACGCACCAGCGAACTTAACGAATGCCGTGCCGTACAAAGGACCGGATGCCCCACCGACCGTCTTGATCAGCGTCATCCCGACCTCTTTCGACAAAGCTCCTAAGTCCTCATACTCGCCGTGTTCTTCTAACGTCTTTTGGACTGCTTGGAAGCCACGTGACATATTGATCCCGTGGTCCCCGTCACCGATTTCCCGGTCAAGGTCCGTCAATTCATCCTTGTGCTGTTCAATCTTTTCCGCTGCTTTGATGAGCGCGCTTCGTAACTGTTCCGTCGTCAACTTCATCTTTGTACACCCCGTTTATCTAAATTAGAATCCAATCGCTTTCGTTTCTGCATCGAGATACCCAAGCAGTTCATCATCCACTGGTAAAAGCGTGATTGAGAATCCGTGCATCTCGAGCGACGTCATATAGTTTCCAACGAACGAACGGGCAATCTCGTAACCATGTGCCTGAAGTTCTTCCGCGACGTATTTATACGTGATATACAGTTCGGATTCTGGTGTTCCACCCATCCCATTCACCATGACGGCAACTTTTTTGTCTGGTACCTCTTTCGTCAGACGATCGAGCAACTCTTTAACGATCGCATCAACGGAAGCGACCGCTTTTCGTTCAAGTCCTTTTTCACCATGGATCCCGATTCCGATTTCCATCTCGTCATCATGCAACTCAAAACCTGGCTTGCCACTCTCCGGCATGTAACATGGCGAGAGTGCCATTCCGATCGAACGAACGCCCTGGATGACTTTTTCTGCGACTGCCTTGACTTCACTCAGTGATTTTCCATCTGCAGCTGCAGCACCAGCAATCTTATGGACGAAGACGGTTCCCGCGACACCACGACGGTCTTCCTCTTTTTTGATAGCAATGTCATCATTGACAACGACCGTGTCGACTTCGATGTCCTCGAGTTCAGCGAGTTCCTTCGCCATATCGAAGTTCATGACATCACCCGAGTAGTTCTTGACGACGAGTAAGACACCTTTTCCACCATGGGCTGCCTTGATACCTTCGAGCACCATGTCCGGTGTCGGTGACGTAAAGACTTCCCCGCAAACAGCCGCAGCAAGCATACCGTCACCCACGAATCCAGCGTGCGCTGGTTCATGACCACTTCCTCCACCAGAAACGAGTCCGACTTTTCCATCAAGCGGTACTTTCCGCGCGACGACATTGACCCCTTCGACCTTTTTATACAAATCAGGGTGAGCTAGTACGAGTCCGTCGACCATGTCTGAAACGAACCGGTTTGAATCTTTCATTAATTTGTGCATGAAAAACGCTCCTTTACCTAACTGATTTTTGCCGTACCACTTAGTCTTTACCACCAAATCAAGTCGAATATGTCGAAAAAAATGATGAAAATATTGACCAGTTGGTGACGACATTCCGCATGAATGCTATGCTCTTAAAAAAGAGGAGGAATCGAATGTCATCAGCCTTTCAAGCAGGTGTCCGTGCCTGTCTACCCACTGTCCTCGGATATATCGGCATCGGTTTTTCAGCTGGGATCGTCGGTCGTGCCTCCGGCTTATCCCCTCTTGAAGTCGGATTCATGTCCGTCTTCATCTATGCCGGCGCCGCTCAGTTCATCATCACGAGTCTCTTACTATTAAATAGTCCTGCTTCTGCCATCATTCTGACGACGTTCATCGTCAATCTCAGGCACTTGTTAATGAGTCTGACGCTTGCGCCACATGTTGAGACACGGCATCTCCGCGACCGTCTCGGTACCGGAACGCTACTGACGGATGAGTCGTTCGCTGTCGCAATGAACACTGCCCAAAAAGGGAAGCTCTCCCCGTCCTTTATGCATGGCTTGAATCTGACTGCTTACTTCAGTTGGATCGTCGCAACCGTTCTCGGCGCCCTTGTCGGAAGCTGGTTCCCTGATCCCGAGCGCTTCGGTCTCGATTTTGCCCTGACAGCGATGTTCATCGGCTTATTGTACTTACAGTTTGAAGGGGAACGTTCCCGTATTGCCGTGAATAGTTGTCTTTTACTGATTGTCTTTCTATTGCTTTACATAACCATGCGCTACTTTTCTCCAGAAGTCGCCGTTCTTTGCGCGACGCTTGGTGGCGCAAGTATAGGAGTCGTGATCACACGATGGAAATCCGCCCAGAATTAATCGCTCTTTTTTTAGCTTGTGGACTCGTCACTTGGATTCCACGTGTCTTACCGTTTCTCGTCCTTCATGGACTGACGTTACCGCGCCTCGTAACAGAATGGCTCTCGTTCATTCCGGTTTGCTTACTCGGTGCGCTATTTTTTCAAAATCTACTTATCGCGCAAGACGAGGCATTTCCGACGGTTTCGACGCTTCATGTCTTCGCCGCCCTCCCGACGATGGCAATCGCGGTTTTCAGTAAAAGTTTATCCTGGACGGTCGTGACTGGTGTTGTCACGATGGCGTTTCTACGATTGTATCTATAAGTAAGTCATTCATCTTTAGCCTATTTCGATGCATCTCTTGTGTTATCCTTATAATAGAAATAAATGGATAGTGAAGGAGGTTCTGATATGCCAAATAAGCAGTTTATACCCTATTTGATATTGTTGTGCGCCATTTTTCTAATCGCGAGTCAAATGGATCTACCTTATATGCTAAAACAAGGACTGGTCGTGCTGTACGTCGTCGCCTATTTCGGTACGATGATTGTTTCTCGCAAAATGAAGGTCAGGGATCATAAACAATGACTCGAAAAAATCTCCTCTGGTCTTAAGAGACTAGAGGAGATTTTTGTGTTCACGTATTTGCTTGTACGTCCTGATAATCCGATTGATGTTCAAACTCTTTTTTCGCAAACGGACATAACGGTAACAGCTTGACGTTTGCTTCTCGTGCCCAGTTGACGATCTCGGCAACGAGTTGTTCCCCAATCTGTTGATTGCGGTGCGCGGGATCGACGTATGTGTGATCAATGATCCACATGCCGTTGTTCGTGTCGCTATAAGTGATTTCCCCAATCACTTCACCTTCCTGATGGACTTCGATTTTACGTTCCGCTCGTTTCAGCTCCATTTGCTTCCCTCCGTTCGTAAGATAAGGCGCCGCTCGGACAACCGTCGACGACCCGCATGACGTCTTCGACCGGCGCCCCGTCCGCTTCAATCCACGGACGCCGCTTGACATCAAAGACAGTTGGTAGACTTTGTACACAATGACCAGAGTGAATGCAGACTTCCGAATCAAAATAGACCGTAATCTCTTTGCCTTCATATCCTTTTTTCATGATGTATCGTCTCCCTTTCTTTGTACTCTTGTATCTTTCCACATCCTTGACTCAATCCCTGTCGACGCTATGAAAAAAGCACTTCCGGACAGAAGTCCAGAAGTGCTTGAGTTGGATTAGAACAAGACCATGTACTGATCGCGTTCCCATTCCGTGACTTGCGTCCGGAACATATCCCATTCGATTTCTTTCAATTCAACGAAGTGTTCTGCGATGTGATCGCCGAGAGCGTGCATGACGACGTCATCCGCTTTCAAGACTTCGAGTGCGTGGCTGAGTGTTGATGGAAGATCATCAATTCCGTTTGCAACACGTTCCGGTTTGTCCATGACGTAGATGTTACGGTCGATTGGAGCCGGTGCTTTCAAGTTGTTCTTGATTCCGTCAAGACCTGAAGCGAGCAATGTCGCAAGCGCAAGGTACGGGTTCGCTGCTGGGTCGACTGAACGAACTTCGATCCGAGTCGAGAGTCCACGTGCTGCAGGAACACGGACGAGTGGTGAACGGTTACGTGCTGACCATGCGACGTAGCAAGGTGCTTCGTAGCCAGGAACAAGACGTTTGTATGAGTTGACTGTCGGGTTACAAACCGCCGTGAACGCACGAGCGTGTTTGAGGATACCTGCCGTGAAGGCACGTGCATCATCCGACAATTGCATGTCTTCGTTGCCTTCATCGAAGAAGACATTCTCGTTGCCTTTGAAGAGCGACATGTTCGCGTGCATTCCTGATCCATTGACACCGAAGAGTGGTTTTGGCATGAATGTCGCGTGCAAGTTGTGCTTCGCAGCGATCGTCTTGACGACGAGTTTGAACGTTTGGATGTTATCCGCTGTCGTGATCGCATCCGCATATTTGAAGTCGATTTCGTGTTGACCTGGAGCAACTTCATGGTGTGATGCTTCGATTTCAAAGCCCATGTTCTCGAGCTCGATGACGATCTCTTTACGGCAGTTTTCGCCGAGGTCGACTGGTGCGAGGTCGAAGTATCCACCTTGGTCGTTCAATTCAAGTGTCGGACGACCTTTTTCATCTTTCTTGAAGAGGAAGAATTCTGGCTCTGGTCCAACGTTGAATGATGAGAAACCGAGCTCTTCCATCTCTTTAAGTACCCGTTTGAGCTGACCACGTGGGTCTCCTGCGAACGGCGTGCCATCCGGATTGTGGATGTCACAGATTAAACGTGCAACTTTCCCTGTTCCATCTTCTGTCCATGGGAAGACGACCCATGTGTTCAAGTCTGGGAAGAGATACATATCTGATTCTTCGATTCGGACGAATCCTTCGATCGATGAACCATCGAACATCATTTTGTTATCAAGTGCTTTTTCCAATTGGCTTACTGGAATCTCAACGTTCTTGATCGTTCCGAGGATATCTGTGAACTGTAAGCGAATGAAGCGTACATCCTCAGCTTTAGCGATTTTCAAAATGTCTTCTCGTGTAATGTTGCGACGTGTCATGTGACAAATCCCCTCTCCGATTCGTTTTTATATGGTTACAGGTCCTTACTTGAAGAAACGCCCGAGCTCACCTTGGATGAGCGACGTCTTTCCATGTCGTCCTGCTTCCTTCAATTCATTTTTCAGGAGTTTATACAATTCGCCGTCAGATAGTTCCGGGCGCGTCTCGACGACGCTCTCCGCAACGCGTTCGCGTTTGACGAGATCGTTTTCAAAAATCAATTTGATCCCTGCGATATTCAGTCCCTGATCCAGGTATTCCTTGATCGACAACAGACGATCGACATCGTTGAACGAATAGAGGCGACGCTTCGTCTCTGTCCGCTCCGGTTTGATCAGTCCTTGTTCTTCGTAGTATCGGATCTGGCGGGCAGATAACGCGGTCAACTCTTGAACGACTCCGATGGGAAATAGTGGCTTGGACTGGCGTGATGAGTCTGCCATGTGGTTCCTCCTTTTTCCTTACTCCATGAGAATAAACCTCTGTCAGGCAACTTGTCAAGCGATGTAAGAAAAGTTAACACAACTTTTTTAATCACTTTACATGAAGTCGTTCAGAGGTCTTTTCACGAGATATTCTAGTATTAAACGTTTTTTTCTGGAATTAATTGTTTTTCCATCAAGTGATTGACGGCTGAGATGATGGCAATCTTAACGTGGCTATACGTCAAACCACCTTGGACGTACGCGGTATAGGGCGCACGGATCGGACCATCCGCTGACAATTCAATCGATGATCCTTGTACGAATGTTCCTGCTGCCATGATGACATCGTCCGCATATCCCGGCATATAATCCGGAATCGGTAACGCATGTGCATTGACGGGTGAAGCAGCTTGAATCGCTTGACAGAAGGCAATCATCGGCTCCGGCGCATGGAACGAAACCGATTGAATCAAATCCGTCCGTTCTGCCGTATGATGCGGTGCCGTATCAAAGCCGAACTGACCGAGCATGCTCGACGTGAACATCGCGCCCATCAACGCTTGGCTCACCGTATGTGGTGCCATATAGAAACCTTGATACATATCCGGAAGTGCCGATAACGATGGACCGGCTTCGGCGCCAATCCCTGGCGTCGTCATCCGGAACGATGCCCGTTCGATCAAGTCCGTTCGACCGACGAGATAACCGCCAGTCTTCGCAAGACCACCACCCGGATTCTTAATCAACGACCCTGCCATCAAGTCTGCCCCGACGTGCGTCGGTTCGATTGTCTCGACGAATTCACCGTAGCAGTTATCGACGAAGATCAGTACGTGCGGATGGACAGCTTTGATGGTGGCGATCGCTTCTCCGATCTCGTTGACTGGCAGACTACGTCGCGTCGCATAGCCTTTTGAACGCTGAATCCCGACGACCTTCGTCTGCGGTGTGATCCGTTCGAGAACGGTCGGTACGTCGATCGTCTCGGCGTTTTTCATCTCGACGACATCATACTGGACGCCCAGTTCCTTTAATGAACCGCGTCCGTCACCACGAATTCCGACGATCTCTTCAAGCGTATCGTATGGTTTTCCTGTGATATAGAGCAATTCGTCTCCTGGCAATAACAAACCGAACAACGCGATACCGATCGCATGGGTTCCGCTAATGATTTGCGGACGACAAAGACCGGCTTCCGCACCGAAGACATCGGCATAGATCCGTTCGAGCGTATCGCGTCCTTCATCGTTGTAGCCGTAACCTGTTGACGGCATGAAGTGAAAATCACTGACCTTGTGACGTCGGAACGCATCGAGGACACGGAATTGATTGTATTCCGCGACCTCTTGCGCTTTCTTGACGTACGGGGCGATTTGTTCCTCCGCCCGGTCAATGAGCGGACGGAGCGTTTCGTAATGGGTTAATTCTGAAAACATGTTTACACCTCGTATTGTTTCAATGTCGCGTATAGACGCGTATCTTTACGCAAGTAACCTTTTAGAATGACGGAACCATCTTCTTCGAACGATTCCTTCAAATTCATCATGACTTCCTTCGCCGGATTGTAATGGGCAAATCCGTCAACTGGAATGCGAATCTCGAGATACTCGAGGATTTCGCTGATCGAACGTTCGATCTCTTCGATCAAGCGCTCGATATCCTGCGGGTCAAGCGCAGAAATCAGCAGTTTTCCACCTGTGAACAAGCGGTTCAATTGATCCTTCTTGTTGTAGACTTCCAGTTGCGGAATGTCACCGGCACCGAGTTCATCGAGGACATCGTTCGTCGTCTGCATCTGATTCAAGTAATGCTCACTCGACGCATCAACGACATGGAGGATCAAGTCGGCTTCCAGCACTTCCTCGAGTGTCGAACGAAACGCCGCGATCAACTTCGTCGGGAGATCTTGAATGAAACCGACCGTATCCGTCAGGAGGATTTGACCACCTTCCGGCAAATCGACTTGACGTGTCAACGGATCAAGCGTCGCGAACAACTCATCCTTCTCGTATGTGTCGGCTTGTGTCAACCGGTTGAAGATCGTTGATTTGCCGGCATTCGTATAACCGACGAGCGCGATTTGGAATGTCTGGTTCTCTTTGCGACGTTCCCGGTAACGGGCACGGTGCGCGACGGATGTCTCGAGTTGTTTCGAGATCTCATCGACCCGACGCCGGATATGACGGCGGTCCGTCTCGAGTTTCGATTCACCTGGTCCACGCGTCCCGATTCCGCCACCAAGACGTGACAGTTGTGTTCCCTGCCCGGCAAGACGTGGTAAGAGATAACTCATCTGTGCCAGTTCGACCTGCAATTTCCCTTCGCGTGACTGGGCTCGACCAGCGAAGATATCGAGGATCAACTGCGTCCGGTCAATCAATTTGATGGCTTCCGGGTCCGACAAGGCGATCCGGATATTCTTCATCTGACCGGGCGTGACCTCGGCATTGAATATGATTAAATCAGGTTCAAGTTCGTCTGCTAAAGCAACGAGTTCTTCAACCTTTCCTTTTCCGATGAACGTACGGCGATCAATCGCTTGTCGTTTTTGATCCAGACGACCGACGACGACACCATGCGCAGTCGTTACGAGTGCTTCGAGCTCCGCGACCGATTCTTCATAGACATGGTCCGGGACACCGGGGAGCTGGCAACCAACGACGATGACGCGTTCTGACATAATATCATTCCTTTCACGAGTAAAGACGTACTGCGCCCTTTATCATACCACAGGCACCGGTTCGTCTGAACTTTTTTGGACAGGAAACATCCGTTCGGTTTATGATGGAAGAAAGATTACGATAAGGGGAGGAAAACCATGGCACGCGAACAGTCGTATACGCTTCCAGAGTTCATTGAACGCTATTTGTTTTATCTAACGACAAGTGGACGGCAACTTTCGACCGTCCGCCGCTATCGCTATGATTTAATCGAAGTCCATCGCTACATGACCGATGTCGACCAACCACTCGAGACGATCGACGATTTCAAGGCGATTTCGATCGAGACGTGGAAGACGTTCATCAATGAATACTTGATCGAAGAGAAACTCTACCAGCAAGCAACGGTTGCCCGGATCGTCACCGTCATCAATCAAGTCAATTATCAGATTCGACAAACGAAGGCGAAGCTGATTGAATACGCACAACCGACGCACGAATTGACGGCAAAACACGTCGCTTCCTTCAAGGAATATGAACAATTGGTCCGGACGAATCAATCCGATCGCGGCTTGACGGAACATCAATTGAAGGCACGTCCGTATTTGATCGATCGAAACGAATTGATTCTCCGTCTGTTTTATCGTTACGGTCTACGTGTCCATCACATCATTGGTTTGAAGATGCACGATCTCAATTTCGCTCAGCAAGAGATGACCGTTCATGACCGACTCGGCAACCGTTACCTGCTTCACCTCGAGCGGGAAGATCAAGACATCATGTTGCGTTACTTGAAGACGATTCCGGAGCCGGTCCGCCCCCGTTATAACAGTACCGACCCCTTTTTCGTCGCCTTCGACTTCGCTCGGATGACATTCCGCTGGGTCTACAGCAAAAATGCACCGAAGCAACTATCGATCGTCATGATCACGAAGATGATGCGTCAGCTGAATGAACGGTCCGATAACAAGCGGATCTTGACGCCGTCGATGTTACGCAACAGTTTCATCTTAAAAACGTATCAGGACGAGATGACGAAGGAAGAACGTCTGCAGAAGACATGCCTCTATAAGGATGTCTCGCTCCGACGTTATGAAGAGGCGGTCGAGGAACTGACACCGTTGTTGTAAAAAAATCATTAGGCTTGGATGTGACATAGATGACGATTCGAATGACTTATGATCAAGAAGCAGAAATGGGATATCTATATCTCTTCCCAGAAACATTTACTCCCGCGATTGAAGAAACTGACGAGCTAGAAGAAAATGAATTCCTCAACGTAGACGTTGATCAAGAGGGACGCATCGTCGGAATCGAATTTTTCAATGAAGAAGCGAATGTGATCCGCGCCGTCCATTCACAAGCATTCTTATACGCAGAACATACAGATCGTTTCTCGCTCCGATTGCAAAACACGATTCCGAAAAGTTCGTGTCACCTCCAAGGAGTTACGTTCTACTTTGCTGAAACCGATCATACCGGATTCATCGGACTTGATATCCTTGACTTAGAACGATATCTTGTCGACGTTCTTCGTACGCTTGCTCAGCCAGCGTATAAATAATGAAGTGAACAAAAAAAGACGACCCCCCGGTCGTCTTTTTTACTTAGCGAGAGACTTCTTGTGTCTCTTCTTGCTCATATAACGTCACGTTGCGCGCTGGTGCGAACGTCGAGATCGCGTGCTTGTAGATCAACTGCTGTTTGCCTTCCGACTCCAAGATGACCGTGAAGTTATCGAATGACTTGATCAGCCCCCGTAATTGATACCCGCTGATTAAGAAAACCGTTGTCGGGACTGCATCTTTCCGTAATTGATTTAAAAAGACGTCCTGAATGTTGTATGTCGCTTTCATGATTCCCCGTGCCCCCTCTTTTTATCTGTTTCTGTCTTCGGGCAACTCTTATTTAACCGCTTTCAGAAACTCTACAGTTCTATCATAGATAATTTTGAACGTTTCTTCAAATGAAAACTTTCCCATATCCACCCAAACGCCATCAAATTGGTGACGGAACCACGTCAATTGACGTTTAGCGAAGCGTCGCGTGTTCCGTTTCAGCATATCGACGGCAGGATCGAGTGGTGCCCCGTCAAGGACCGGTAACATCTCTTTATAACCAATCGCTTGCAACGCCTTCGTCTGACGGTACCCGGCAGCATCAAGACGCGCCACTTCCTCAAGAAGCCCACTTTCGACCATCAAATCCACCCGCTGATCGATCCGATCATACAAGCGATCCCGGTCTTCCATGTGTAGGACGAACAGTAGACTCTCGTAAAGTGCAGGCTTACTACCGGTCGTTTGTGTCTGACCCGTCCGCGCGACCTCGATTGCCCGCACGACCCGCTGAATGTTATTCGGATGAATCGCTTCGGCACGCACCGGATCAAGTTCCTTCAACTGATCATGTAGCGCGTTCGCTCCATGTGTCGCTGCATACGCTTCGAGTTCAGCTCGTAAGGCTGGATCTTCTGCCTGCTCGGTGAACTGATAATCATATAAAATCGAACGGATATAAAGCCCTGTTCCACCGACGATGATCGGTAACTTCCCCCGACTTGCGATCTCATCGATCGTCGCTCGGGCAACCGTCTGGAAACGCGCTACACTCATCTCATCATCCGGTGTAACGAGATCAAGCAGATGATGCGGCACTCCTTCCATCTCTTCGGTCGTCACTTTTGCCGATCCGATATCCATCCCTTGATAGACTTGGACCGAATCTCCGGATAACACCTCTCCGTTTAGTCGTTTGGCTAGTTCAATGCCCGTCTTCGTTTTTCCGACTGCCGTCGGTCCGACGATGACGATGACTGGTTGTTTCTTCATTTTTCTTCACCCATTCTCTATCTTTTCATTCTGATTCGAGTGTACCACAGCCACTTACTCGGATTAAAAAAATCAACAAAAAAACCGCCCTCCTTGGACGGTTCATGTTTGCTCGTCTTATACGCGACGGATGAAATCGTCATAGATGGCACTAAAGATGCACCACCCACAAATGACGACGCCTGTCAGCATGATGCCCCAATCTGCCATGGTCGTTCCTCCTCTAGTCATCGTTATTCTCTCTTTTGACGGTTTGAACGGTTTGTAAACCCTTTCGAGCAGGTTTGACACCAATTCTTGGAATCAGTATGATAAAAGTACGATTGGTACGTAGCGCGGAGGCTGACCTGCATCGGCTTCCTATTAGAGGCACTGCCTCTCGATTCCATGTCTTGTGCTTGCACGAGACGACATAGGGAGAATTCGTTCTTCCAAGCGACAGGTCCGGCATCATGCCCGGGCCTGTTCTGCGTACCAGTATATTATTTCGAAAGGAGCCGATTGTCGTGCGTATTCAAATCATTGGTGGATCAGGCACCGGAAAAAGTACACTGGGCGCCTTCATCGGGCAAGCTGAACAGATTCCCTGGATTGATACAGACCATTATCTTTGGAAAGATACGACGTTCACTGAAAAGCGAGACGTCTCCGAGCGATTTTCCATGTATGAAGCAGATCTTATGTCTTACAACGATTACATCGTCTCCGGTTCTGTCTTCGCCTGGCATCCGGACGGTTTCATCAATCGGGACTTGCTTGTCTTCCTGTCGCTCGACGAATCGGTTCGGATGGAACGTCTCATCGCACGCGAAGCAGCACGATACCCAGATTTTACAGGCTCCAATGAATTCCTTGACTGGTGCCGGACGTATCACACGGCGACGGATCCCACGATGATCGGTACATTTGCGGAACACCAGTATCAGATGGATCAATCGATTTCCCCGATTCTCATAGTAGATGCTTCGTTGCCGACACAATTTCAGTATCAAAAAATAATCGAGACATACGATCGATTGTCGCTTTAGAAAAAAACAGCCTCATCTGTTCAAGCGAGCTAATTGTTTCTCGATACTGAGGTATCCATTTTTTAAATTTAAGGCAGTACACGTAAGGATTACTTACATTAAAAAAATCTCCAAGTCCATGAGATCGGAGGCGAGGAACAAAAGATTACCCGAAGTTCAATCACTTGTGTATGAATGAGAACTTTTGTCTATTCGATGGGCATCCATATTTCGATAAGATCATCCGCTCCGCCCTGCCCATGGATATAGCGTTCAAAGTCGACCGCATCCCGTAGCGTTACACCTGGAACACGTACCAACTGTTCATACGTAGATGAAATCATCGAGATCCCTCCATCGACTATGGCAACGATATAATTCCCTTTCGTTAGTTCGACACGGCACGTATCTTCCTCCGCTAACAAATCCGTCATCCCAGCGACATAACCGTTTTCCTGTGTGAGACAGACGCCATAGGACTCATCCGTCGTCAGATTTGGTTGAAGCTTCGTCCACAAATGTGGAATTTCTTCTAAAGTTCCTGCATATCCGTAGACTGGAATTGCTTCATTCAATGTTTCATATCGAACTTTCATGTCGTTCCCTCCTGATTGCATTAGTCTAATCTGTTTCTCGATTCGATGAAGCTGTTCAATTTCTGATTGAACTTCATCTAATCTTGTTTCAAGTAACATTTCGACCGGTAGACCGGACTGAATTTGTTCTAAACTGAGTCCAATCTGACGCAAGCGTTTGATTTCGCTCAAACGTCGGATATCTTCCATCCCGTACATCCGATATTGATTACCGGACCGTATGGGGTGGACCAACCCACGTTCTTCATAAAATTTGATCGCTTTTACCGACAAACCGGTTACATGTGCGACTCTTCCAATTGGAATCATCTTTTCCCCACCTCCTCCTTTCACTGTACAGTCGTACCTGAGAGGCAGGTCAAGCCTTACTTTTCTGGAACTTGAATACCGACATATATAGTGGTTGTCGTCTTGCATCGATCCCCCTCTACTTCATAGAGAACAATACCCGGTTTAACTCTGCCGAAATAAGTTCCGTAATTTTTAGCTCGATGAACCGCTCGACGTCGTTTGTTCTACATCACGGACCACGTCAATTCGGTCTTTTGGTTTGACAAAGATCCGTTGAAGATCATTTACTTCCGGTAGTTCAAAATAGGCACATCTCTTTTGACTGCCTCTCCTCATGTCAATTTTCATAAAAAAAGACCCACTTTCGTGAGTCTTAGAGTCTTAATACATATCTTTTTGTGTGAAGTTCCAGAACGCAACGATTAGCGCTGCGACTGTCCAACAGCCAAGGACAGCGAGTGAGAACGGAAGCGTCATCCCCTCGATTGGTGGCGCTTGTCCATCGAGGTAATTGATCAGTCCGAAGTTGACGTTGACGAGATATTTCGAGCTCGTCCAACTTGAACCGAGCGTCGTCAGTAACGTACCGGAAATCAAGACTGCCATCATGATCCCGATCCCTGTCGCTGTGTTTTTAACGAGAACAGAGACCATCAAGGCGATCGTTCCGACGACAGCTGTGACGATCCACGCTAGACCGACTGCCATCAAGAGGTACTCCCACATCGGTAACGTATGCACGAACTCGGTCGAGAACGTACCGCTCGGTGAGGCTTGGAACCCGGTCAAGATCGGTGCGGTCCATCCGTCATAGCCGAGGACGATCCCGGATATCGCATAACAGACGGCGACGGTCAATGCCATCAGCATCGACGTATAGAGTAACACCGTCAACCATTTCGCCATCAGGATCTTCCAGCGCCGGACTGGTCGCGACAGTAATGTCTTGATCGTTCCGTCATTTTGCTCCCCACTGACGATATCCGCCATGATGACAATGATGAACAGCGGTAAGATCAGCGTCAATCCTTGCGAGAAGAAGATTCGGATGAACGTCGGGGCTCCCGGATAGTTCGGGTTGATGTCATTATCAAGATAGTATTGATTCTGTTTTAGGTCAAACTCAAGGAACTGACGGAACTCATCTTGAATACTGCTAGAAGCAAGACGGTTCTGCGTGTCGACGATGTCTTGTTGTAACTCAACCCGCCAATCGAGCGTTCCCTGCTTTTTGATTTGTTCCTGGATGTCTCGGTACTGTGCGTACGTAAACATCGAGACGAGGACGACGAGAATGATCGCAACGACAGCAAAACGACGTTTTGAAGCAATTTTCGTCACTTCATTTCGTACGAGACCGATCATGTTCGGATTACGCAATGTGATCGCCTCCCGTTAACGTGATGAACAGATCTTCGAGCGTTTGGACTTTCCGTTCAATCGTCCAGACTTCGACACCTGCTTCGAGCAACTGTTTGTTGAGTGCTGGTGTCTTGCTTGCATCCATCAAAGTATGAACCGTATTGGCATCGACGACTTCGGACACTTGGACTTGATCCGATGCTGATAAAATCTCATTTGCCTTAAAGGCATCATCAACACGCCAGTCAACGCCTGGTGCGAGCGACTCGACCAGTTCCTTGACCGTTCCGACTTGAACGATTTTGCCATAACTCATGATCGCAACTCGATCGGCAAGCATTTCGATCTCAGCCAAGATATGACTCGAGACGAGGACCGACAGTCCCGTTTCCTCGACGAGCCGGCGGATGAATTGACGTAAATCCCGAATCCCCATCGGATCGAGACCATTCGTCGGTTCGTCGAGAATCAAGACGCTTGGTCGTCCGAGTAATGCTTGTGCGATGCCGAGACGCTGCCGCATCCCGAGCGAGTATGTCCGGACTTGATCATCAACACGCGCCGTCAAATCAACGAGATCGATGACTTCCTGAATCCGGGCATCATCGACATTCGGTAACATCCGGGCAAAGACTTGTAGATTTTCGCGACCCGTCAAATACTTATACAACTCTGGATTTTCAACGATCGAGCCAATCCGCTCCATCGCTTGGACGAACTGTTTGCGGACGTCGAAGTCACAGACCGTGATTTTACCGGACGTCGGTTTGATCAAGCCGACAAGCATCCGGATCGTCGTCGTTTTTCCTGCCCCGTTCGGTCCAAGGAAGCCAAAGACTTCACCTGGTTGAATCTCAAACGAGATATTATCAATGATCGTCTTTTTTCCGATCACCTTTGTTACACCTTCTAATTTCACTGTTGGTTTCACGTCTCTCACCTCTTATTGTCTATTCTAGCGGAATAATGAATCATTTGACTTGTCAGAACACTTCATTTCCGCACATTCTTTCAACTTTTGCTACAATCAGGTTAGAACCTAGAAGGAGGAACGTTCATGAAGCGATTACGCTGGCCCCTGTTTTTAACCGTCTCACTCGTTTTGACGGCAATCTTTGGATACGGCTTCGTCAGTGCCTATAGTGACGTCGTCAACCCACCAAAACGTGCCGTCCTGACACCTACGAAGGAAGAGCCTGTCAAAAAAGGCGGGACGTACGTCGCGCTTGGTGATTCCTTGACACGTGGTGTCGGAGCATCAAACGGCAATAGTTACGCCGCGATCGTCGGACGCGATCTTGTCAAAGATAACACTGTCGAGCGCTTCCAGAATCTTGCCGTCAGTGGTGCCCGGACGGAAGATTTACTGAAACAACTAGAACAAAAAGAAGTCTTACGTTCAATCAAACAAGCAAAAGTCATCTCGGTGACGATTGGCGGAAATGACTTATTCAACCGTGGTGAAGGCGTCGCGAACTTCAATGCGAAGAAGACAGCCGAAACCGTCACGACGGCACAAGCGAACTTGAAAAAGACGTTCAGTATCCTACGAGAACAAAATCCGGATGCTGTCATTTTCTACGTCGGGCTCTATAATCCTTTCCGTGCAACGGAAAACGGTGAAGCATTCGATGCCATCGTACAAGATTGGAACGCAAAATCACGGACGCTCGGTATCGAGTACGACGTCGAGATCATCGACACATTCAATCTCGTGCGTGACGTCAAACGCGATTTGTCGAGTGACCAATTCCACCCGAACGATTCTACCTACGAAGAGATTGCAAAAGCTTCCTTACTTGCTGTCAATAAACGTTTCTAACAATAAAAGCCGCCATTTAGGCGGCTTTTTGTTCCGATTCATTTCAGACGTTTCGCAAGAGAGACGAGCCCCCATTGGAGCGGCAACCGTGTCCAAAGCAACCAAGACGGAAGACGTTTCCCATTAATCGGCTTTGGATTGACTGCCATGTTGACGTTTGCGGGTAAGACAGCATATAAGAAGGCAGGAAGAGTCTTACGAACGAGGTGCACCCCTTTTCCTGTCAACAACATGACACCGTAAGCGATTTCGATGACCCCTGTCACTTGGACGAAGAAGCGCTTGAACGGAATGAACGACGGCATGATGCTGACGAACCCTTTTTCATTGCGGAAATGACCAACTCCCGCAAACAGTAATCCTGCTCCATAGACTAGACGCAATAGCATTATGTTCCACACTCTCTTTCTGTTAATGAAATATATGTTCGAGACAGCTTCAGTGTATCGAAATGACCTGATTATCTCAACTTTTAGAAATTGTCGTCGAATTATGGGGAATGATGAGTCATTTCGGAATGTCTCCCGTAATCAGAGAAGAGATTGCTTCATTTGCTATGATGAAGTCAGAAATCATACAGAGAGGAATGATGACTTATGGCTGGAAAAACGAAAGCACTTTTACCTGGATTGACTGGAGGCATCATCGGCGCGGTCTTGACGGCTACGGTTGCCTTTCCGATCCTACTCGACCAAGAACAACAGGTCGCTGATACACCACTTTCAAATGGTATGCCCAAACAAGTCTCAACGACGACGAATGATCCGGTGACGAACGCAGTCGCGACGGCTCAAAAATCTGTCGTGACCGTAACGAACTATCAAGCGGGCAACTCAATGTCGCAACAAGAAGCAGCGGCTGGTTCAGGGTCCGGTGTCATCTATAAGAAAGAGGACGGCAAAGCATACATCATTACGAACCATCACGTCGTCGACGGGGCATCAAAACTCGATGTAACGTTGAATGACGGCAAGACGCTCTCGGCTAAACTGCTTGGTAGCGACGAAACCTATGACTTAGCTGTGCTTGAAGTTGACGCAAGCGATGTTCCGGGTGTCATCACACTCGGAAAATCAGCGGACTTAAAAGCCGGACAAACCGTCCTCGCAATCGGTAACCCGCTCGGTGAGTTCCAAAACTCCGTCACACGCGGAATCGTCAGTTCGAAAGACCGGACCGTACCGGTCGATACGAACAGTGACGGACAAGACGACTTCAATACGACGGTCATCCAGACCGATGCTGCCATTAACCCCGGGAACTCGGGTGGTGCCTTGATCAATGAACAAGGACAACTCGTCGGAATCAACTCGATGAAAATCGCTGAGTCTGGTGTCGAAGGCGTCGGCTTCAGTATCCCGATCGATGATGCATTACCAATCCTCAAACAGCTTGAAACAAACGGTAAAGTCGAGCATCCGACGCTCGGTGTGTCCTTACAAGACGTCGCGGCGTTCCCTGCCGGTTATCTAAAAGATCAAGTCAAACTACCAGACAGTCAAAAAACAGGTGTCGTCGTCATGTCGGTCGAACCGAACAGTCCAGCTGCTGCGGCTAAACTGAAAACAGGTGATGTCATCACGAAAATCAATGACTCCGAAATCAAAGCATTCGTTGATATCAAAACGGCACTGATCAAATCAGATGGACCGCTCTCCTTGACGATCATCCGTGATGGGAAAACGATGACTGTCGAAACCAAAACAACGACGACCGACCAGCTGTAAAGCTTCAGCCTGACGTTTCGTCCGCCTTCCTTTTCGGGTATTGTTTTAGAACAATATCGAATTGGGAGGCTTTTTCTATGTATGATTTAATCGGCATTGGCATTGGTCCGATGAATTTAGGATTGAGCGCACTTGCGCATCCGACAGATTTAAAGACGTTATTTTTTGACGAAAGCGAACAATTTTCCTGGCATCCCGGCATGATGATCCAAGACTCGATGATGCAGACAAGCTTCATCTCCGATCTCGTCACACTCGCCGATCCGACAAGTTCGTTTTCCTATCTCAATTACTTACGATCGATTCACCGTCTCCACACGTTTTACTTCTATGAAAAACTTCTGATTTCAAGACAAGGTTACAACGATTACTTACGCTGGGTCGCAACACAACTTGAAGATCTCCGCTTTTCGACACGTGTCATCGACGTGCAAGACACCGGTGATAGTTTTGAAGTCCTCGTCGAAGATGTCTCGACCGGTAAACGCGAAACGTTCGAAGCACGAAACGTCGTCATCGGCACTGGGTCAAAACCCGCCATCCCGGATACGTTTGACGAACGCGTCATCCATAATACGCAATATGTCATGAACAAGGCAGATTTACTTCAGCGCAACAAAATCAGCATCGTCGGCTCCGGTCAAAGTGCAGCCGAGATTTTCCTTGATCTCTTGACGACTCCTGCTCCAGAGCGTCCTGAACTCGAGTGGATCGCGCGTTCGACACTGTTTGAGACACTTGAGACCGGCAAACTCGGAGAAGAAATTTTTTCACCGAGCTACGTCACGTACTTCAACCAACTTCCACTCGAAGTACGTCAAGAATCGGTCAAGAAGTTCGCCCGCTCTCAGAACGGTATTAGTCCGGAGACCCTACAATCGATCTACGCCCATCTCTATGATTTGACGGAAGAGGAACAACGACAGGTCGCGATCCGCGCAAATCTCGAAGTAAAAGAGATTACGTACGATGAGCGGTTCACGATTGCGATGCAACATCAAGAACTTGAGGACGAGCGCTCGTCCGTAACCGATGCCGTCATTGCGGCAACTGGTTTTTCGCCATCCCTTCCGAGCTTCATCGACCGACTTGATATCGTGTTCGAAGCACCGAATGCCTGGAAAGTCGATGCCGACTACCAAATCGTGCGTTCGGTCGAGACAGCCCATCATCTTTACGCAACTGCTAATTTAGAGCTGTCACACGGTCCGGCTGCGGATAATCTCGGGATGTCCGTCTCGCGGAACCAGTTGATCTTGAACGCTGTCGCCGGTACGGAACTGTATCCGGTCGAACGACATGCGACGTTTACGACGTTCGATTAAGTCACTAAACCAAACGAACGAGGAATGGCGCGCGCCACTCCTCGTTCGTTTTTCGTTTTACGGTTTTTTCGTCAACTCTAGTGCAGCCAGCAATAGCAACGTGGCTTGAACTCGTGTCACACCCGTTTTAGCAAGCAACAAATGAAAGGCAATCAACCAGTTGACTTCGTCTGAAAATCGATTCCGTGCCCGCTCCCGGTCGACAATCCGAGTCACATAAATCCAGTCGACACGTTCCATTGTAGGCAGTAACGCAAGGATTGGCATCAAGCGATCCCAGATGATGATTTCTCGCCGCTCTAACAGTTCCCGCCACGCAATGATTCGTTCCTGTTGCGCTGAAGGATCTGGATGCGCCGCTAAGATTTGCGCTGTAATGACACGTTCACTCGTCCGTTCCATATATTGCGCGAGCCATTCTTCCGATGTATTGACCCGCTCTAGAAATTCCTCTGGTAATGGCTGCTGTTCAAGCAAGGTCGATGTCACGACGTACTGCTTTGCTGCATTCAAATGCGGGCGTGTCGCGTGCAGGCGTTCCATATAGGGAAAGGCATCAATTCCTTGACGCCGATTCAATACTTCGTTGAGCGCAAAAAATGGACGAACCCCTTTATCACGAATCAGGCGATGTTTAATCTTCTTTTCCGCAACGATGATCTCTTCGATGAGGACATCGGGATCCGTGCTATTCAATTGAACATGGGCGACAAGTAACGGCGTATAACGGCTCCGAAGCGCTGAAAAACGCGATGTCTTGCGTTTGATTGTCCGCATTAGTCTTTCATATACAGTTTGTTCAAAGACAGTATCATGAATCGTGTAAGACAGTGCAAAAAAACGATGGAAATCATGTGACGTCTCTTCCCGCAAGACGGGATAACTCTCATCATAGTTCTCACAGAATTGACCGTACATCCTTCCACCTCGCCTTCTTTTCTATCAATCGTTTTCCCTAAAATTAGCATACACAATCTTATTTTTGAACGAACAAAAAAAGCAACGGAACATGTCCATTGCTTTCCATTCTTTCAAATCGATTCAAACTCGTTGTCTCTCTAACAACCGGGAGAAATAACCACCTTGATTCATCAGTTCGTCATGCGAGCCTTCTTCGACGATGCCGTCCTTCGTGACGACGAAAATCTTATCGGCATTTCGAATCGTTGCTAAACGGTGGGCGATAACGAGCGTCGTCCGGTTCTCGGACAACTCGGCGAGCGATTCTTGGATCAGTGCTTCCGTTTCCGTGTCGAGCGCAGACGTCGCTTCATCGAGAATCAAAATCGGCGGGTTCTTCAGGAACATCCGTGCAATGGCAAGTCGTTGCTTTTGCCCACCCGATAACTTGAGTCCCCGTTCGCCGATTTGTGTCGCGTAGCCATCCGGAAGATCCGCGATCATCGGACCGAGATGGGCACGTTCCGCCGCTTGCACGATGTCTTCGTGCGTCGCATTCAGGTCACCGTAGGCGATATTTTCAGCGATCGTCCCTGAGAACAAGAAGACATCCTGCTGGACGATCCCGATTTGTTGTCGCAGAGACTCCTTCGTCATCTGCCGGATATCGATTCCGTCAATCGTGATTGCGCCATCTAGAACATCGTAAAAACGTGGAATCAACGAACAGATCGTCGTCTTCCCTGCCCCTGATGTTCCGACGAACGCGACGGTCTGACCCGGTTCGACCGTCAGATTGATATTCTCTAGAATGAGACGATCGGCTTCATAACCGAACGCCACATCCTTGAATGTGATGCCACCGTTCAACCGATCAACGACGAGTGCGTCTGGCGCATCCGGAATCGATGCATCCTCATCAATCATCGAGAGGAAGCGTTTAAAGCCAGCCATCCCTTTTGGATACATCTCAAGTAATGCGGTGATTTTGTCGATTGGCTTCAGCAGAATGTTCATATAAAGAATGAATCCGACGAGTTCCCCTGCCGTTAAAGCTTCGCGATACGTCAAGTAGGCACCGACGACTAAGACGGCAAGCGTCATCACACGGGTCGTCAAGTAGATGCCGGATAGACTCTTACTCATGACCTTGTAGGCATTGATCTTCGACTGCCTGAACGTCGCGTTGTCTTTTTCAAAACGCTCGATTTCGTAAGCTTCGTTTGTGAATGACTGAACGACACGGACACCAGAGACACTGTCCTCGACGCGTGAATTGACTTCCGCGATGTTGCCATACATCCGGTCCCATGATTTATTCATCCGGACGTTCGCATAGCTGATCAGCCAGATCAGGAATGGTACGGCGATGATTGTCACGAGCGCGAGTGGTACGTTGATTGTCAACATGATCGAGAATGCACCAAGCAATGTCATGACGGCAATAAAGGCATCTTCCGGACCGTGATGGGCAAGTTCCCCGATATCAAACAAATCATTCGTGATCCGACTCATGATATGACCCGTCTTCGTATTATCGAAGAAGCGGAACGACTGTTTCTGCACATGGCTGAACAGTTGACGACGCATATCGGTCTCGATATTGATCCCGAGCTTATGTCCAAAATAGTTGACGACGAACTGCATCAACGTGCTGATGATGTAGAGTGCTAATAGTCCGACGCTGACGAGGATGATCCAGTTCATCTCACCGTTTGGCAACAATGAGTCGATGAACCATTGGACAGCGAGTGGAAAAGCAAGTTCTAAAACCCCGACGAATAAGGCAGATATGAAATCGAGCCAGAATAATCGTTTGTGCGGGATATAATACTGATAAAAACGGCGTAACATGTGTAGCCTCCTTCCTAATACTCCTAGTGTACTTGAACTTTTTTGAAAATACTCATTCTACCTATTCGTTTTTTGAAAAACGGTATTACAGTTTTCCAGACAAAAATTATATTTTTAAATCAGGGAAATAAGCGTTTTTTATGACAAAATGGTAACAACGATTTTCACCTATCTATTGGAAGGAGCTATGTCACGTGAAAAAGACTGTTCTCGCACTCACGACGCTCGCTTTGATCGGTACCACGGTTCCGGTTTCAGCCGCGTCAACGACACTGACTTTGACGGATAACGTCAACATTCGCACGGCTGCCTCGACTTCCGCGAAGGTCATCACGACGCTAAAAAAAGGTACGAAGCTGACAGCTGTCAAGAAAGTCAACAGCTGGTATGAAATCCGCTATCAGTCGAAACCAGCATTCATCACTTCAGCATATGTCAAAGCGACGACGGAAAAGGCTCCAACAACTACGACTTACATAACGAACACCGATGCCGTCAACATTCGCCAAAAAGCAACGACGAGTTCGAAATCACTCGGAAAACTGGCAAAGAACACAATCGTATCTGTTAAGAAAAAAACAGGAGATTGGTACCAAATCACGTATAAAAAGCAAACGGCTTACGTCCATGCGACGTTAGTCAGCAAAAAGACCTCGAACGTCACGACGGACTCCAAGCCACCAGCGACGACTCCCGTCAAAAAAGTCGTTAAAGCGGTTGATCGATCGAAAGTCTACACGGTTAATGCGAAGGAAGGCTTGAACGCACGGACTGCTGCAGCGACGAACGCAAAAATCTACAAGACATTACCGCATCAGACGGTGCTCGATGTCACAGGTGCCGTTGATTCGTGGTACCAAGTCAAGCTTGACGGAAAAGAAGCATATGTCGCTTCGACCTATGTCAAAGCTTCAACAAAAGCATCACCACCAACAACACCGACGACTCCTGGAGTCTCTTTGACGCCAGTTGATGCCTCGAAGACGTATCGCGTCAATGCCCCAACCGGGCTGAACGTCCGCACATTGCCTTCGACGTCGTCTAAAGTCTTCACACAAGTCGGACACGGTTCGACAGTCAATGTCACAGGTGAAACGACAGGTAAAGATAGCGGCTGGTACCAGATCAAGATCGGAACGGGTCTCTACTATGTCGCGAAGAGTTACATCACGACGGGATCCGTCACGACGACGCCTCCGGTCACTCCGACGACACCTCCTGTGACGACCGTTCCTGGTTCGACATTGATGGAACGTGCCATCTCGATTGGTCAACAATATCTCGGTACACCATACGTCTGGGGATCAAGCAGCCCCGTTAATGGTGGATTCGACTGCTCTGGATTCATTAACTATACGTTGAATGCCGCTGGCTATGCAGTTGGACGAACGAACGTCAACGGCTACTGGAACGATGATCGGTACCTCGGAGCGAAGTTATCAAAATTACGTCAACCGAAGCGCGGCGATATCATCTTCTTCGAAAACACATATGCTGCTGGTCCGACGCATATCGGAATCATGCTGAACAACGATCAGTTCATTCATGCCAATACACCGGCACTCGGCATCAGCCGTGTATCGGAACGTTACTGGACACAAAAACTATTAGGATTTAAATCACTTTAATCATCTCCTTATCCATCCCTTAGGATGGATGTTTTTTGTCTTCTCACTTTACTTTGGGATATACTGGATATGGAAAGGATATGTCCGCATGTCTTATAAAACACTTTATGTTCGGCTCCTCTTTCTTGCCTTATTGATTTTTGGTGGCTCGATGCTCTTGCATTATATCCAGACGGGAGACGTCTATATCGGTCACTTGATCGTTTCCGTCCTTGCATGCGTCTTATTGATTTTCAGAAGAACGACATCCTCACACGAACAGGCATGAAGCGCACTCGCTTCATGCCTGTTTTTTCGTCATTGAACATTAATCAATGTTTGTATCTCTCGCTCAAGATCGTCTTTGAGTCGTTCACTTTGAAGGTCATCCTTCAATCGCAAGACATCCTCCAGTCGTTCCTGACCAACCCCGTGCCGCATCGCCAGTACGAGCGTCCGCAACATCATCGCTTGGTCGAACCCACTCGCCGCAAGCCAGGCATCTTGCATCTCCCATATCTTATCGACGCTCTGCTGAAGCGTCTGATTCGGTAATTCGATGCCATTGACAAGGAGATGGACTTCGAGTTGTCCGATGTAATGCTTCGCGTCGTCGATCGCCACAGTAACGAGTTTTTCCCACGCCATCTGCATGCCGGTCGTATCGTTTTCAAAAATCGCGATGAGTCCTTTCGTCAAATCGACTTCGATTCGTCCAACGGCAGTCGTTTCACTAAATGCAAAAAACTGCTCCAGTCGATCAAACTCTTGCTGTGATTGTTCGATTTCCCCTTCTAGATATAAAAACAGTCCGAGAAAACGTTGAAACGAAATGACATGATAATAGACATCTTGCTCCCGCATATACTGAACCCCTTCACGCAATAAGGCGATCGCTTCTGTGTAGTGATCATCGAACAAACTTGCTCGGAGCGCACGCAGGATTTGAAGCTTTAAATAGGTTTTCGGTGCAAGTGGAATCTCACGAGGTATATCCATTGCTTCGATCAGTTCATACGCTTCCTTCGTCCGTTTAAGATTAAATAAGAAATAGACTTTTGCGATCTGAACGAGCAACTGTTCATCTTGACGACCGAGCTGTCGAAAAATCTGCTCCGCTTGGTCGTAATACGTCAAACCAAGCTCCGGATTCTTCGTTCGGAGGGCATCGCCGTATTTATGGTAGACCTGCCCTTGCCAATAAGAAGTCGTTTCCGGAACCAAGTAAGGTTTTAGCAGTTCCTGAATTTTTTCGTCTGAAAAATATGGGGTATGCCGCGAACGGATTGTTTCGAGGAGTTCCCGCATCTGAACATCCCGCGGATCGAGCATCAATTCTTCGACCGTCACCTGTAATCGCCTAGCAATCGCCTGTAATGCGGGTACAGACGGTGTCGCTTTCCCGTTCTCGACCATACTGAGCATTGACTTCGTGATGATACCAGTCGCAACATCCGTTTGCGTCATTTTTTTCTGTTTTCGGATCTGTTTGATACGTTCCCCTAACACACTGGTCACTCCTTTTATCACAAAAGTTAAATTTTATTGAACTTTACCTTTACATTTTTCTTCCACTCCTTTATTCTACACTAAAGTTCAATAAAATTTAACTATGAAGGAGTGAACAGGATGTCATTTAATTTAAAGCGTGTCTTATTCGGAAAGTTTTGTTCATTATTCGCAGCTAGTCTCTTTACGTTCGTCGCCGGATTAACCGTCTTACGGGAAACATCGTCTGGTTTTCAGTTTGCGCTCGTCCTGCTTGCAGGATCAGTGCCACGGATTTTGCTCTCACCGGTTGCTGGTGTCCTCGCTGATCGTTGGAACCGGAAACGAATCATCGTCATGACCGAAAGCTTAAGTGCACTCGTCTTGTTTGGACTTTTGTTCTATTCGCTACTAGCCCCTCTACATACCGTTCATTACATCGTTGCTAGTGTCCTCTTGACGAGCCTGTCGACGTTCCTGTCCGTTACCTTATCAAGCTCGTTACCGCGACTCGTAGAAGAAGAGGAGTTACAACGCGGGAACGCACTCTTCTCGACGATTCAATCGACCTCAACGATCACTGCTCCACTCGTTGCGGGATTGCTCATCGCCACTGTCTCCATCACGCAATTCTTGATCTTACCGTTTCTCTTGTTTGCCTCTGCTGCCTGGTGGAATAGCCGCCTCCGCTTTCTTGCAGTGGATACCTCTCCTCTAGCTAATACCGATACTCCGTCTTTCGTCTCGGAGTTTAAAGAGGGCTACCGCTATCTGTTCCGTCAACCAGTATTGACGACACTCGTCCTGATGGCGATCGTCCTGAACTTCTTTTTTGTCGCTTTCGAAATCTTGTTACCGATCATTTTGCTCGATCGACTGCAATTCACACCATTTCGGTTTGGAATGGTCGAGTCCGCACTAGGTGCCGGTCTTCTTGTCGCTTCGTTGCTTCTTGCTTTACCTCGCTTTACGGTGAAACGTCCGTTACGCACGATATTCGAGTCGCTCTTTTTAATCGCCTCTTGTTATGCGCTTCCTGCACTTGCTCTACTCGGCTATGTTCCATCTGCTCTACTACTACCTTTTTTCATGATTCTATTATTCATCGACGGCATGCTCGTCTTACGGATGAACATTCCACTGCAGCTCATCGTTCAAAAACAGACCGATCCGGCTTACCTCGGACGTGTCATCGGTGTGCTGGAATCGATTGCAATGGCGATGATGCCGATCGGTACCCTATTGTTTGGTTTACTCAGTGATCATGTATCTATCATCGTGCTACTTGGAGTCGGTACAGTCGGCTTATTCGGTGCAGCATCATTCGGATTCCTCCGACTTCGTAAAGACATCTTATCCGAGAGCATTCCTGTAGCAGACGCAAAAAACACGTCCTCCCTCACTTCGTGAGAAAGGACGTGCGTATCGGTCAGACCGTCGCTTTGACGGCATCCATGATTAATTTCAATGATTGTTGTTTTGCTTCCTTGTCAGCGATCATCGAAGCGATCATTACTTCGTCTGTGCCATAGGAATCAGCGAGCTCTTGCAATTGTTTTGTAACGGATTCCGGGTTACCAACGATCATCCGCTTCCGGTTTTCAGCGATCCGGAATTGGTCTTGGAACGTATACGGATACGCCGCTGCCTCTTCTGGAGTTGGCGTTCCTGTCGACGAGACCCCTTTTTCAAGTAGGAGGAGTGACAGATCCAGGCTTGAAGCTAACCGTTCTGCTTCTTCCGTCGTTTCAGCACACGTCACGAAGATCGAGACGAGCGTTTGTGGTGTCTCATTGAACGACGTCGCCATGAAGTTATGACGGTAGTAGTCCATCACTTCTTGTCCACCTTGTCCATTGATGAAGTGAGCAAAGGCAAATCCGAATCCGCGTTGCGCGGCGTTCAAGGCACTACCACCACTTGATCCAAGCAACCAGCCTTCTGGTGTCGTATCGACTTCTGGTGTTGCGACGAGTCCCGCGAACCGGTGTCCGGCAGGCGCTCCGTCTTTCAAGTAATCGACGAGATCATCGAGTTGTTCGCCGTAATCGGCTCCACCAAAACGTGGCGACGATCCTTCTTGCAACGCACGTGTAGCAAGCGGCATACCGCCCGGTGCCCGACCGAGGCCAAGGTCGATCCGGTTTGGTGCAAGCCCTTCAAGGACACGGAAGTTCTCTGCGACTTTATAGGCACTGTAATGCGGCAACATGACACCCCCTGAACCGAGGCGAATCTGTTTCGTCACGGCCGCCATGTAGGCGATCAAGACTTCCGGGCTTGAACCAGCCAGTGTTTTAGCGAAGTGGTGCTCAGATACCCACAAGCGATGATAGCCGAGTTCGTCCGCGATTTTCGCGAGCTCGACCGTTTCGTGTAAGGCAGCAGATGGGGATTGTCCTTTAGAGACCGGGGATTGGTCTAAAATACTAAGTTTCATGTATGTCTCTCCTTTTTCTTTCAAATGCGTACCTACACTGTACGCCTCCTCGTTGTACGGTGCAACGAAACTGCTTCTTTCTGTCATGGGGACGTTTTCATTTTGAAATTCAGGGAACAATGCCTAAGTGAGCATAAAAATCTAACGAATGAGGTGGAGTTACATGTCAACCCATACTACAAATCAAGAAGCAGTCGAAACGGTCAAGAAACTGATTGATAAAATCGAAACAGCGATGCTGACGACGATTTCAACAGAAGGGCTCGTATCGCGTCCGATGCAAACGCAGGATATCGAATTTGATGGCGACCTCTGGTTCCTCACTTCAAAAGAAACAGACAAGTATCAAGAACTACTTAAGAATCCAAGTGTTAACGTCGCGTACGTCGACAAATCATACGTCTCGATCCGTGGGACAGCAGAACTCGTCGAAGACATCGAACGAAAAAAAGAGCTCTGGAGCCCACGCTACGAAGCATACCTTGGAACGACATACGAAGATCCGAAAGTCGTCTTGATCAAGGTCAACACGGAAGCTGCTGAATACTGGGAAACGGGAAACACGACGAAGTCCGTCAAACAAGTCTTGAAGAAAGTCGTCGGCAAAGACGATGAGAACGAAATCAATAAAACAGTCGACTTGTCTTGACGAGTTAAACCCGCGCAGCTTGCGTGGGTTTTTTCGTGTGAAGATAGTCGTTTTTCTCAAAATGATGTAACATAATAAAGTGAACTAATACGTAACTTAACTAAAAGGAGTACAATCATGGGAGAATTTTTTACATTATTACGCCGGGGAAACCGGTCGGCGCTGACGGCAGGCATCGTTAACTCCGTCATCGCTATCATCAAGGCAATTGCCTACGTCCTGACGGGAAATGTCGCGATGTTCGCGGAGATGATGCATACGCTCGGGGACGCTGCCAACCAATTTTTTGTCTTCATCGGTTCTGCCCTCAGTAAAAAGGCACCGACGAAACGATTCCCGAACGGCTTCGGTCGTCTCGTCAATCTCGTCTTGCTCGGTGCCATCCTCTTCGTCGGTATCATGGCGTACGAGACAATTCATGAAGGGATCGCCCACATCATCGAACCGACGGAATCAACTGGCTTTTGGATCACGTTGTCTGTCTTGTTCGTCGGTGTCGTCTTAGAGAGTGGCGTTTTCGTGAAAGCGATGCAAGAGATCGCACACGATGCGAAGTTAGACTCGAAAGGACCACGCTTGATTCTTGACAGCTTCCGCTCACTCAAACAAGCAAAACCCGCCACACGCCTTGTGTTTCTGGAAGATTTGGTCGCAACGGCCGGTGGCATCGTCGCAATGATTGCCGTCATCATCTCGCATGTAACACCGTTTCATCAGGCAGAAGGAATTGCTTCGATCCTCATCGGACTGATGATGTTTTACGTCGTCGGGAATGTCTTCCTGCAAAACGCAGCTGGTGCACTAGGTGAAGCCGATGAGACGATGGCAGCACGTCTCGGTGGACTAATCATGAAGGACCCTGACGTCAAGGACATCAGTAAACTCGAAGTCATTAAGGAAGGCGATCATTTCCACGTCGAAGTCGAGATTGAAGTCGACCCGACGTTGACAATCGCACAAGCGGACGACATCAAGGACCGTCTCGAACTCCAGATTCGCCTGCAACAAGGTATCATCGATGTGACGATTGGATTTGATGAAGACGATAAGATTCAACAGTATGTCGTTGCTACGGACGAAACATGACACCATTCACGCAAGATGTCCTGATTATCATTCGTTCGATCCCTGCTGGTCGGGTCATGACGTACGGGCAAGTCGCTCGACTCGCCGGTCATCCGCGTAGCGCCCGACAAGTAGCGCGGATTCTTCACAGTATGAGTAAGACGGAACGTCTACCGTGGCACCGCGTGCTTGCTGCTGGCGGAAAACTATCGCTTGAAGGCGATGAACAGCGACTGGCACTTGAAGCAGAGGGGGTCGAGTTCCTGACCGCCCGTCAACTCGATTTATCGCGTTATCAAGTCAAAAGTGAATAGATACAACAAGAGAGGGATGACCGGTTCGCAGACCAGTCATCCCTCTCTTTTTATCGTCATGAATCACGCTTTCGACGTACTCGAAGCTACAGCGATTTGCCGACGTACTTCTGCTTCTAATTGTGGTTCCGGTGGTTGCCAGCCTTCCGGTTTCATGACCTTTTGGTCCGATTCCCGGAAGATTGGTTTTCCGTCCGGTCCAAGCTTCGCCATGTTCGCACGCTGGACGATCTCGAACAATGGAGCCGGATCAAGCCCGATCTCAACGAAGCTTCCCATGATGAAGTAGAGGGCGTCCGTCAAGGCATCCCCTTGTCCGACGAGCCGTTCGACATCTGTTTCGGGTTGTTTCATCTGAAGCGATTTTTCGACCGCTGTATCAAGTCCTGACTTGAAACGTTCGATCGCTTCGAGAAATTCTGCTTCACTCGTCGCCGATTGATGCAGGAACTCAACGACCGCTTCTTCTGCCGTCCAGGTCGAGCGTTTGATTCCACGATCGACCGTCATAGGTGTTGGCGTCGTTGCGCCAGGGTGTGAAAACACACGGTGGAATTCCTTTACGTCTTGATAATAATTTGTCATAACCGATCATCCCCTTTTACCGAATGTCTCCATTCTAACAGGTTCAGAACCGGAGTTCGACTCATTGATGAACGACGTCGAGTAAGGCCATCCCACGCGTGATCAATTCATCTCGCTGCTCAGATGTCGCTTTTAAGCGCTCGAGATCTGCAATCAGACGTGGTTGATCGACTTCATCCGCTAACTCAAGTAATTCAAGACGGAGTAACCAAGCGTCCGGTAACTGGACGAGTGTCTGATCGATCAGTTGCGGTAACCGTTCTCGTCCGGCACGACCTTCGCGAATCTCGCGGACGACTTCGAAGATCGGATCAGCCGCTGTCAACGGACGTTCGATTCGTTCGAACTCGACCGTTTCCGGAATCGGCTTCAGTGCTTCAACTTCCGTTCCCGGGAATGCTGACGTGATGTCACCGACGATCAATTCCATCCGGTCCATCGTCATCGTTTTCCCGTCGTTTGCAAGCGTCGCTGCTTCTAAGACGACGAGCGCCCGATTTCCATTGACGTTTTGAATCGCTGTGATGTCTCCTGTGACATGAACATTTCCTTCCGCCCAGTCGAGACGTTCACCGACTTTGACTTGCATCAATACTTCGTTCAATTCCTTGCCGTGAAGGAGTGTAAAGCCTTCCGGATGATCTGCAAGTCCTTGACCTGTCAACACTTCACCGTTCGCAGCAAGCGCTGTCGGTCCAGTTAGTTTGACGAGATGCAGCGAATCGTGAATCTCTTGCGTTTCAGGAACACCGACAAGCGAGAGACCACTGTCGAAGACGAGCGTCGATAGGTTACCTGATTCGACCGCTTTCGTCAGTCCGTGGATACCACCGCGGATGTAAGACATCGACTGTGCGAATTCTTCGAGTGCATCGCGGAGCTGTTCGAACGATTCACAGACGAAGAGTTCTTTTTGCATGCTCGTCACGTCATGTTTCGTCGCAAGTGCTTTCTCAAGCGAGAATGGATGTTTAACGACCGCGTCCGTCAAACAGTGGCGACTTTCACCGACGGATGATAAAAGACCTGCCCCGTAGATTTGTGGGTTGTCGATATCACCAATCAGACCGAATTCAACCGTCCACCAGAACAGACGTGAGATTTCGTTCGCTTCCGAAATCCCTTTGACGTGTGTCCGTGTCTCCGCGAGTTCGACTTCAGCTTGCTCGATGTCGGCCGGCGTCGAGAATGGGCTCTCTTTGACGATCGTCAATTTCTTTAGTGCCTTGAATACATCATGCTCGGCTTTATGGTTAAAGGCATGTGCCCCGATCTCACCGAAGCGTCGAACGAATTCCGCGTAGACCGGATTCATCAAGATTGGCGCGTGCCCCGCTGCTTCATGCAAGATATCTGGCGCTGGTGTGTAAAGAATGTTATCGACCTTCCGGATGTCAGTCGCGATCGGCAAGAGACCGTGCCCTTGGAAATCAAAGAAGGCGACGCCAGGAATGAGACCATCAACAGCGACTGTTCCCCAGCCTCCACGGCTTAGATTCGCTGTCATCTCACGCACGTCCGGAATCCGTTCCGGGCTGATACCTGATGCAGCAAGCCCTTCGAGGTATGCCGGATGTGCTGTATCTTGTAATGTATTTAAATTCAGTCGCATGACGTATCTCCAAACGGCATGATCCGTTGGTGTGTAGTCTTCGTAGTGCTGTGGTGCGACGTGTGGACGTAAATGACTTGGAATGATTGGTGTAGACATATGAGTTCCTCCTTGAATGAATGTGAGATAACAAAAAAGCCCCTGCCGAACATAATGTTCGACAGGGGCGACGAAAGCCGCGGTACCACCCTGATTACCCAGTCATTGACTGAGTCACTCATGATTGGGATAACGGTGTGCTCCGCTCGCTTATGCAAGAAGCTCAGAAACTGTAATTCAACACCATCTGTGTACACGTTCGCAGCGCCACGTGCTCTCTGAAACAGGGAGATGGTCTTTACTTCGGTTTCATCATCGCTTAAACTTTCGTTCTGTTATGCTGTTATACTGTTATGCTTTTAGCAAGTAAAGTATCGTTAAGGAGGACTATACGCTTACTTTTTACTTTCGTCAATGGCTTTTTTACGTTTAAATCGATTAAATGTTTTATCACGGACTGATTTTTGTTCAATCGTCAGTGATGTGATATGACGACGAAGCGCACCGTTGAGCCGTTTTTCGAATGCTTCAAGCTCTTGGATCCACTCGTTCATCGAAACGACGATCGGTAAGATTTCCATGATAACTTCTTCTTCGAGTTCATCGCGGTCAAGGAAAGAATGCTTAACGAAGGCAATATTCTCTTTGACGAGATCCTCCATCGCGAGTGGTTCTTCTGTCAACAAGAGATCATATGTCAGCAAGACCTTCTCTTGGCGCTGGGCGATATGCATCAAGTGATAAAACAATTCACTCCGAAGATCATCCGCAATCGAGTCAAGGGCCTTCTCTCGCTCTTTGAAGCGCTCTGCTGTCGCGACACCACGTTCGAGGCACGATTGCATATGTTTGAGGATCAACAGGTTCCGTAAGAGCGAGGCGTGCTTCTGACGCGTTCCTCGAATCTCTTCCTTGTGTAGGTTGAACAGATTTTGTGTCTCAAGGAGCGAATTTGACATTTTATCAATCGCTGCCCGGTATGGAGCAACTTTTCCTTCGAAGGCAATCGCTCGCGTGACGACGAGCAGCTTTTCGAAGAGTTTCGTCGCTTTTTGATAGTAGACATTGCCATAGCGCGGCGGGAAGATCAGCGCATTGATGCCAAGCGCACAGCCGATCCCGAGCATGACGAGCAAGTAACGGATCAAGACGACTTGCCAAAGTGGCTCGGTCGCTGTCGCCACACTTTCGAGAATGACGATGATCATCAAAACGACGTGTGGAATCGTCCGCCCGAAACCAAAGGCTAGCAAGATCGAGATCGCTGCCATGATGACGATTCCGATCGCGAGCGGATTCGCTGGATTATCCCCTAAAATCCAAAGTGCGAGTAAAGTCAAAAAGGCACCAATCAAGTTGGCTTCTGCTTCCTCGAGAAATTGTTTCCATGTCTGATAGACCGAAGGCAGGAGTGTCGTCGCTGCCGAGATTGCAGGCAGGATCGGGCTGAGGTTGAACAGATTACTGATCAACAGCGCCAAGATGACCGCAAGACCTGTCTTGATGGTCCGTGGTCCGATTTGTAAGGATTGTCCACCCATGTCCATCCCTCCTTCTTATTCAGTATGCCCTCTATTCTTCACCGTTAGCCGTCAAAATTCAACAAAAAATCCCCTCCGCTTGAAAACGGAGAGGATTTAGATGAATTATGATGCTTTCGTACCTGTTCCTTCTGTCATTTCCGCTTTCGCGACCGATTGGTCAACAAGCGGTTTTTTAAGGAAGGATAGGATTGCCGCACCGACGAGTGAACCGATGAGGATCGCACCCGCGTAACCGACGATCGCCATGACCGTACCTGATGGACCATCAAGTAACGGGAAGACGAAGATACCGCCGTGTGGTGCCGGGAGCAAGACGCCGAAGACGATCGTCAACGCACCAGCGATCGCTGAACCAATGACACTTGACGGAATGACACGGAGTGGATCGGCTGCTGCGAATGGAATCGCACCTTCTGTGACGAACGATGCCCCCATTGCGTAAGCAGCGATACCTGCTTCACGTTCTTGCGGTGTGAATTTCTTACGTGCGAACAATGTTGATGAAAGTGCAACGATGAGTGGTGGAACCATCCCACCTGCCATGACGGCTGCCATGACTTCCGTGTTACCTGCTGTAAGAGCAGCTGTACCGAAAACGTATGCTGTTTTGTTGATCGGACCACCCATGTCGATTGCCATCATACCTGCGACGAGCATACCGAGGAGGATTGCGTTCCCACCACTGAGTCCGTTCAGTGAATCCGTGAGCCATGTCATGAACTTCGCGATCGGCTCATTGATGACGAGTAACATGATCATCCCTGTGATGAATGAACCAAACAGTGGATAGAGCAAGACTGGTTTGATTCCTTCAAGAGCTGCCGGGAGACCTTTGAAGACTTTAACGAGTAAGAGAACGACGTAACCAGCAAGGAAACCGGCAATCAATCCACCGAGGAAACCAGCGTTACCACTGCTAGCAAGGAACCCAGCGATCAGACCAGGAGCAAGACCTGGTTTATCAGCGATCGACATCGCGATGAATCCGGCGAGAATCGGAATCAAGAGACCAAACGCTGCTTTCCCGATTGTCATCAACTGAGCAGCGAACTCGTTGTATGACGGATCTTTCGGGTCAGCGGAGTTGATTCCCCAGAAGAAGCTGATCGCAATCAAGAGACCACCAGCGACGACGAGTGGCAACATCGCGGATACCCCACTCATCAAGTGTTTGTAGAATCCACCACGCGCTGGTTTTGAGCTTTCGCTTGAACCGCTCGCTTTATAGACAGGTGCGTCCTGTTTGACGGCACGGTTGATCAATTCTTGTGGTTTACGAATCCCTTGCGCTACCGGTACTTCAACGACGTGTTTCCCGTTGAAGCGATCCATCTCAACTGCTTTATCCGCAGCGACGATGATGGCTGTCGCATCTTTGATGTCTTGTTGTGTCAAACCGTTCTTGACACCTGTCGATCCGTTCGTTTCGACTTTAATACGAACACCCATCTCTTCCGCTTTTTGACGAAGCGCATCAGCTGCCATATACGTGTGCGCGATTCCTGTCGGACAAGCTGTGACAGCGAGGATGTACGGTGCGTCTTGGTCAACGTTGTCGCTTGAGACGTCAACTGGACCTTCTTCTTCACGTTCCTTCGCTTCGATTGCTGCGATGACTTCGTCTTTCGTTTTAGCCGCAAGGATCGTATCGCGGAAGTTCATATCCATCAAATAAACGGATAGTTTCGAAAGTGTTTCAAGGTGCGCATTATCAGCGTTCTCACCCGCTGCGATCATGAAGAACAACCGACTCGGTTGACCGTCGAGTGCTTCGTAGTCAACACCTGTCGAACGACCGAAGGCGATCGCTGGTGTTTTGACTGCTGCTGTTTTTGCGTGTGGAATGGCAATGCCTTCCCCTAAACCTGTCGTGCTTTGCGCTTCCCGTGCGAGAATCGCTTCTTTATATGCCGAGCGATCGTTCAGTTTTCCTGCCCGATCGAGGACGTTGACGAGTTCGTCGATGACAGCGGCTTTAGATGACGCTTGTAAATCGAGCTGAATCGTATCACGTGTTAAGAGATCAGTAATTTTCATGAGTAGTCACACTCCTTTTAGGATTGAATGAGTTCAACGACGTTGACGTCTACGAGAAGACGATCGATATCTTCCTTCGTACAAAGACCGAAGGAATAAGCAGACGCGCTACCAGTCGTGACCGCATAGCGGAACGCTTCTTCTGGTGATTTGCCGAGCGCATGGCTGGCAACGAATCCAGCGACGAGTGAATCTCCGGCACCGACAGAATTGACGAGCTTTCCTGCCGGTGTGTTTGCCGTGTAGGCACCTTGACGATTGACGAGCAGTGCTCCGTCTCCTGCAAATGAGATGACGACGTTCTCGGCACCACGCTCGACGAGCTGTTGGGCGTATGGAACGGCCATCTCCTTCGACGTAATCTCGACGTCGAAAATTTCACCGAGTTCATGGTGATTCGGCTTGATTAAAAATGGACCGAGCGGTAAGACTTCAAGCATCGCTTCCTTCGTCGTATCAACGGCGAAGCGGACGTTCCGTTCATTCAAGATCGTCGCGATATGACGATAGAGATCATGCGGTAGACTGCTTGGGATACTGCCTGCGAAGACGACGATGTCACCGGCTTGCATCGTCTTGAATCGGGATAATAAATGCTCCAGCTCTTCCGGTTGAATCTTCGGTCCCGCTGCATTCAGCTCAGATTCTTGATCGGCACGAATCTTCACGTTGATCCGCGTCTCATCTTGAATCGGTGTGAAGTCCGTTAACACGCCTCGTTTCTCGAGTTCTGTCCGGATGAATTGTCCGGTACTTCCCCCAAGGAATCCGAGTGCTTGTGTTTCTACCTCATAGTTTTTTAGGACGAGAGAGACGTTGATTCCTTTCCCTCCGGCCACTTTTTCCGCCTGTTCGACACGATTGACTTGTCCTGCCTCAAATACCGGTAACGTGACATAATAGTCGATGGATGGATTGAGTGTCAGTGTATAAATCATTTCGCGTTCACCACCTCTGTGTATTGACTGTATTTCGCTTCTTGCTCGCTGGATGTCGTCGTGATGATCGTCGCCGCTTGCAAGGACGCCACCCGACTGAAGCTGATTGCATCCAGTTTCGTCTCATCGACGAGTACATACGATTGTTTTGCTAACTCGATCGCTGTCTTCTTTACGAGTGCCTCTTCCGGATCTGGTGTCGTGAAGCCTTGTGTCGGATGAACACCGTTCATCCCAAGGAACGCGACATCAAAATGGTAAATCAACATTCCTTCACGTGCGTTGTAACCGACGAGTGCTTGCGTTGAATGCTTCAGTTGACCTCCGACGACGAACGTCGGGATACGGTGATAGAGTAACGTGTTCGCTAGAGGAAGACTGTTCGTCACGACCGTAATCGCCTTCTCTTCGAGATACGGAACGATGGCAAGCGTCGTCGTTCCGGCATCGAGGTAGACATACATGCCGTCTTCGATCAGGTCAGCGGCCGCTCGTGCGATCCGTTCCTTTTCTTCGACATGTTTGTCACTCTTTTCGAAGTAACTCGGTTCCTCAATTTGCAAATGGTTCGCTGTCGCGCCCCCGTGTACCCGACGCAGATGACCTGCTGTCTCAAGCTGTGATAAATCCCGACGAATCGTAGACTCACTGGCACCGGTTTGCTCGACGATTTTTTGCATCTTGACGACTTCTTCTCGAGCTAGTAATTCGAGAATGAGTTGATGGCGTTTTTTCGTTAACATAAGGTTTCCCTCCACATCTATAATATAAAGCGTTTACATTCAAAAATCAATCAAAAACGTTCAAAAATTATATAATTTTTCTATAAAACGTTCAAAATACGACTTTTTTCGACATTAAACCGTCCTTATAGTTTCATTATACATCAAAAACGGTCATATGATGACTGTTTTATCGAATAAAATCAATCATTTTTCAAATTATCTATGTATTTCGCAAAATAAAAAACCGCTTTCCAAAGTAATGTGGAAAGCGGTGAATGAAATTCAATCATTTCGGTCATCTTCGTTCACTGGACTTCATTTTGCAGGCGACCGATTCCTTCAATCGATACCTCGACGACATCCCCTGTCTGAAGGTAGACCGGTGGTTTCATGCCGTGACCCACACCAGCTGGAGTTCCTGTCGCAATGATGTCCCCTGCTTCAAGCGTCATTCCGCGCGACACTTCAACTAAAATCGTCACGACGTCGCGTAACATCAACGCGGTTGATCCCGACTGTCGGAGTTGCCCGTTCACGCGCGTCTCGACGAGGACGTCACTTGGATCAAAGCTGTCCGCTGAGACGATGACCGGTCCGAACGGACAGAACCCATCAAGCGATTTACCACGGAAGAACTGGACGTGTTCTTTTTGTAAATCCCGCGCTGTCACGTCATTGACGATACTATAGCCGAACACGTGATCAAGTGCATTCTCAGGTGTTAAATCACGTCCTGTCGTGCCGATGATGATGGCAAGTTCACCTTCATAATCGAGTTGTTGCGTCAAATCCGCATGCCGTTCGATCGGTTCGAACGGTCCGACGATCGACGTCGGTGCTTTCGTGAACAAGACGAATTTCCCCGCTCCCGCCGTATCCATCTCTTTGATGTGATCGGCATAGTTTTTGCCGACACAGATGACGTTTCGTGCTGGAACATACGGTGCCAGTTTTCGAACATCTCCATTAAGTAGTGGCGCGATATCTAAATCAAGGTCAACATCGAACTCACGTGAAATCACTTCAAACAATGAATCCGTATAGACTTGTGCCGTCACATCATATGTAGCCCCATCCTGCTCAACTCCGATGCCTACTTTTCCTTCTTGCTCAAATCGAAACCATTTCATCTTAACTGCCCCCTTTTGTTTTTAGTATAGCGAAACCAATCAATGGGCGCACTTCTCATCGTCAATCAGAAGAAAACAAAAAAGCAGTCGACACGATGCCGACCGCTTCCTCATATTCTCTTCCTGTTCTCTTATGCAATCCGTTGAGCTAGTCGATCGACAAGAGCCTGCGACTCTTCATTCAATCCAACGAGTTCGACTTTTTTTCCAAGTCGTTCGTATTTCAAGACGACGTTCTCGATCGCTTCGATGGCAGAATCATCAAACAAGTGACACGCCGAGAAATCGAGCGTGATGACGGACGATGGATCAGTTTCGAGCTGGAACTGTTCTGCAAATGCTGTCGTCGATGCGAAGAACAACGGTCCACGAATCGTATAACGGACTCGATCTGTTTGCTCCTTGCGCTCGACTTGAATACGAGAAATTTTTGACGCAAATAATAACGCAGCAAGCAAGATTCCGACAAGAACGCCCATTGATAAATCGTTCGTCAATACGGTGACGAGAACGGTTGCGAGCATGACAGCAGAATCACTCTTCGGTGACGTCTTGAGCATCTTGAATGATCCCCAGTCAAACGTCGCATACGAGACGAAGAACATGACGCCGACGAGTGCTCCCATTGGAATCGTCATCAATAGATCGTTCATCGTAAACATCAACAGCATCAGGAACACACCCGCTGTCAACGTCGACAATCGACCACGCCCACCGGACGTGACATTGATGACCGATTGACCGATCATCGCACAGCCCGGCATGCCACCGAACATACCAGCGATGATGTTCGCAATTCCTTGTCCGCGTGATTCTATTGCTTTGTTTGACGTCGTATCCGTCATCTCATCGACGATTCGTGCTGTCAGCAACGATTCGATCAACCCGACGAATGCAAGTGACAATGCATACGGGAAGATGATTTGGAGCGTCTCAAGCGAGAACGGAACATCCGGCAAGAAGAAGCTTGGTAACGCCGCTTCGATTTGCCCCATGTCCCCGATGACTCGTGTATCGAGTGAGAAGACGACCGTCAACACTGTCATGATCGTGATCGCAACGAGTGGTGCCGGGATCGCTTTCGTCACGCGTGGGAATAACAAGATGATGGCGAGTGATGCGGCGACCATTGCGTACATGATCCAGTTCTGTCCTTCGAATTGCGGCAGTTGTGCCGAGAAAATCAAAATCGCTAAAGCATTGACGAATCCGACCATGACGGATCGAGGAATGAACCGTAATAACTTAGCAATTCCTAAAAATCCGAACGCGATTTGTAGAATTCCGGCAAGGATACCGGCAGCTAGTAAATAATCGACACCATGGTCCTTGACGAGCTGGACGACGACGAGTGCCATCGCACCGGTCGCAGCTGAAATCATTCCGGGACGACCGCCGGCAATCGAGATGACGATCGCAATGATGACGGAAGCGTATAAACCGACCATCGGATTAACGCCAGCGATCAGCGAAAACGCGATTGCTTCCGGAACGAGTGCCAAGGCAACGACGATTCCGGATAGCAAATCCGCTTTTGGTTGCAGGAACCACTCTTTTTTCCATTGAGTAAACATATGATGATTGAGACCCCTTTTCTAACATGAATGGTCTCAGTGTAATCCGATTAGTTTCAAAAAGCAACCTTTTTAGGAAGTTTTGGTCCGCACACGGGCAATCTCATCGACCATCGCCTTATAGGTCGCCATGATTTCCTGACCCGCAAAGACCGGATCTTCGTCCATCGTCTCGAGTGCACGGCGTAGAAGATGAATTTTCGGTTTCTTCCGTTCGAGTAGTTCTTCATAGATGAAATCAAGAACCTCTTCATGGGCTTCCTTCGATTCATCGGAAATCGATGACAAGGTAATCAAGCGCTTCATATGCGCACTCGTCTTCTCGAACAAATCCTTCCGAATGACGACTTCATCTTGTGGACGATCGAGCCAAACGGATAGGAAACGCGGGGGAATCAACTGTTCTTCTGTCCGACTGACGTCTTCGACGAGATGCGTCAATCGATTGAATACGTAACGGACGACCCGTTCCGGTTGTGTGTTCGGTTCGGATTGACGGAAGAAGTACATCGCATATTGCAACATCCCTGTATAAATGACCGCTAAATCTAGAAGATACGGTTCCTTCGTCTGACCGAATAAATCACGTAATCGTTCGAACGTCCATTCGATCTCGAGAAGACGGTTATTCTCCATGAACGTCTTCAGTTCTTTTTCATTCGAAGCAATCGCCTCTTCGAACAACGTATACAATTTATATTTTTGCATCAGTTCCAAGTAACAGTTACCTTGTTGGATGAACGTCTCATAATCCGAAACATCTCGTCCGACGAGAATTTCTTTGCGTGCCGTCCGCATCTTTTCAAAGACGGTATTAAATACATCAATGAATAATTCATTTTTAGAGGAGAAGTAGTTATAGAACGTTCCCTTGGAAACGTTACTGTGCTCAAGAATGTCCTGGATGGACGTCGATTGATAACCTTTTTCGACGAATAGCTGATAGGCAGCATCTAGTAGTTGTTTCTTTTTTGGATTCATGGTCTTGTCCTTTTCTGTTCAAATGATTGCAATGGTTTAACAATCACTTATTTTAGTGTATGAAGCAAATAATTTGAATTCATTCGACTTAGCCTGGTAAGATAGCCAAGTTAGTCATAGAATTCAAGTCTAACATTTTAGACTCGTAGTACAAAAGGAGCATAACGAAATGCAATCAAGCAAGCAATCATCACGACTTTATTTAATTTTAACTGTCCTTATGGCAGGTGCGTTCGTTGCGGTCCTGAACTCAACGTTACTTAATATCGCCTTACCGTCGATCATGGGATCCTTCGGTATTCAGGCAAGCACCGCCCAGTGGTTGACGACGGGCTATATGCTCGTCAACGGAATCATGATTCCGACGTCAGCCTTCCTTGTCCAGAAGTTCTCGACACGTCAACTGTTCTTGACGGCGATGACGCTGTTCTCACTCGGTACAATCATCGCTGGACAAGCACACGTCTTCCCGCTTCTACTCGGTGCGCGGATGATGCAGGCATCTGGTTCTGCGATCATGATGCCACTATTAATGAACGTTCTTTTGACCGGTTTCCCGATCGAGAAACGCGGACAAGCAATGGGCATCTTCGGACTTGTCATCACGTTCGCCCCAGCCATCGGACCTACATTGTCCGGCTGGATTCTTGAACATTATGAATGGCGGATGTTGTTCCATCTCGTTACACCGATCGCATTACTCGTACTGTTCACGGGTGCCTTCTTATTGAAGAAAGAGACGGTTCGTAGCACACTCAAACTCGATTTATTTTCACTCGTTCTCTCAAGCTTTGGTTTCGGTGGTTTGCTGTATGGATTTAGTTCCGCTGGTTCTGCCGGATGGGGATCTTGGACGGTCATCGGATCATTGATCATCGGTGTGATTAGTCTGACTTCCTTTATTATACGTCAATTCATGCTCGAAGAACCGATGCTTGAGTTCGGGATTTTCCGTTATCCGATGTTCGCCTTATCGCAAGGAATTTCGATGGTCTTGAACATGTCGATGTTCTCCGCAATGATCTTGATGCCGATCTATATCCAGACGATTCGCGGTATCTCACCGTTTCACTCCGGTCTCTTGATGTTACCGGGTGCGATCGTCATGGCGATCATGTCACCAATCACAGGTCGTCTGTTCGATCGATTCGGTGCTCGGATCCTTGCGATCATCGGCTTATCACTGACGGTCTTAACGACGTTCTCGTTTAGTCAGCTAGCTGCGGATACGTCATACGCGTTCCTCGTCATCATGTATACGCTACGTTTCCTTGGAATCTCGATGGTCATGATGCCCGTCATGACGAACGGATTGAACCATATTCCGCAACACTTGACGCCACACGGTACGGCATTGAACAATACGTTGTCACAAGTATCGGGTGCGATCGGTTCAGGTCTGCTCGTGACGATCATGACGTCGCGGACGAAACATCACGTTCCGGAACTCGCTTCACAACCTGAAGCCGCTAATCCGGAATGGTTGCAAATGCAGGCGATGATCGAAGGAATCAACGATACGTTCTTCATCGCAACGTTACTTGCACTCGCGGCACTGATTTTATCGTTTTTCATCAAAAAACGACGGACGACGACACTCGCAGTCGTCGAATCCGTCGATCAAGAACAAAAATATGCATGATCTGATTCTCCCCTGTCTGATGAGACGGGGGAGTTTTTGTTTTTGTGTAACACTCTTTTTTGCAGTTGCTGTCGATCATAAATTCGTTGATTCGTGCTGCCCCGAAAACGTGTCGTTCGGTCGAGTTTCGACAGGATGAACGGACCATCGATGAGTCCGTCTAGTCGCAGTATTAGTGGATGCCACCGTCGACGCTGTAAGATTTCCTCTAGTACATAGCCAGTATATAAAATGACGTCATAATCTGGTCCAAGTTGTTCGAGAAGTTGCACAAGTGCTGCCGCTTGAAGCATCGGCTCGCCGCCGGATAATGTCAAACGACGATTTCCGATCGCCTGAATCCGTTCCACTGTTTCTTTAATCGTCCAATCCACTCCACCTGCCGGATCCCAGGAGGACGGATTATGACAGCCGACACAGTGGTGTGGACAACCGGCAAGAAACAGGACCGTTCGCAAACCGGGTCCATCAACGACAGAATCAGGATGAAGGGAAAGAACGCGTAACATCGTGCTTCACCCGATTCTGCTCTTCAGCCCGTTTGGCTTCATTCCAGCGGTCCAGCGTACCGACGAGATATCCTGTAATCCGTCGAATCCGTTCGATGGACTTACTCCCGCAAACCGGACACTGATCCTCAATCGTCTGCTCCGTTCGACAATCAAGACAACGATCGACGGGATGATTGATTGACCCATAGCCGATTCCAGCTTCCGCCATCAAACGAACGATGTCTTCAATCGCTTGTGGATTTCCGGCAAGGGCGCCATCTGTCTCGACATAGGTGATATGTCCACCATTACATAATGCATGAAACGGTGCTTCGAGTTGAATCTTTTCACGGATCGTTACGGGCGCATCGACAGGGATATGAAAGGAATTCGTGTAATACGGCTGATCGGTCACTCCTTTGATTTCACCGAAGTCACTAGCATCACGACGTGTGAACTTACCGGATAACCCTTCAGCTGGAGTTGCCAGTAAACTGAAGTTCAATCCCGTCATCTCGCCATAGTTGTCGACGACCGTTCGCATCGCTTGAATCAGCGCAAGACCAATCTGGTGCGCCAATTCGGAATACCCATGATGATTGCCCGTCAAAACGGTCAAACATTCCGCGAGACCGATGAACCCGACCGCTAACGTCCCGTGCTTGAGGACCGGACCCACCTGATCTGTACTTTTTAGCGTCTCACCGTCTTTCCAGACATGTTGATATAAAAATGGAAACGCGTCAGCCGTTCGACTTGCCTGGAACTCATAACGCGCGATGAGTTGCCGGCATGCAAGTCTTGTCGTCTCTCGGACGGCTTCGAACATTTGATCGACGGTTTTACTTTGGAGTGCCAAACGGACGAGATTGATGCTCGTAAACGATAAGTTCCCTCGTCCTGTGACGGACGGGATATCTCCACGATCTTCAAACACACGGGTCCGGCATCCCATGTACGCGACTTCGGCTCCCCCCGGTTGCTCCTGACGGTTGAATGGTGCATCAAGAAACGCAAAGTTCGGAAACAGTCGTTTTCCTGTCACGCGGGTGGCAAGTTGAAACAAATCGTAGTTCGGGTCTGTCGGTGACAGGTTGATGCCTTGTTTGACTTTAAAGATTTGAATCGGAAAGATCGGCGTCTCCCCTCTTCCTAACCCGCGTTCCGTCGCTGTCAGCAAGGCGCGCTGGAAGAGCCGCCCTGCCTGCGTCGTATTCGTTCCATAATTGACGGATAAAAACGGTACCTGTCCCCCACCGCGTGAATGCATCGAATTCGTATTATGGATGAACGCTTCGCACGCCTGAAACGTCTTTTCATACGTCTCCTGCCATGCGCGCCGCTCCCGCTTGCGTCGCTTCCAATGCGGCACGAGGTCATTTAGTTTGGTCCATTCGCGTTGGTAGGTCTTTTCGACGAATGGTGCTACATCATCGTCAAAGGTTGCGAAGGCTTGTCCGCCATGCTGCATGTTTTGATTCGCCTGGACGATGATTGCTGCAAGGGCAAGGGCGGAACGGATGTCTTGCGCTGGTCGGATTGAACCGTGTGTCGTCTGAAATCCGTTTGAGAGTAGCTGACCGAGCGGAATCTGGGCACAAGTCGTCGTACCCGTCACGTAGTAATCGGCGTCGTGGATATACAAGATGTTGTCGTCAAGCGCCTGCAAGACATCTGCTTCGAGATGTTGTCGCATCATCTGTCGCGCTGCTTCTCCAGCAATCCGCTGTAATTTCGCAAGCGGTGTTTTGCCATCAATGTTTGCATTCTCTTGTTCGATATCTTGCGGTGGTGTGAGTAACGCTTCTAAGCTCTCCATGATTCTTCTTCCTCTCACGCTTTTTTGTAATCACTATAGCGAGAGTACAGAAACGTTCGCAATCCCTGCACAATTTACGATTTTTTCAACTGTTTCAGCCGTTCTGTCATCAATCTGTTCGATTTATCGTTCAAATGTCTGCATCTTACTCGTTTTAGCCAAACGCATGAATTTGGACGAATCTCACACGTGAAACGACAAAAAAGAAGAGGCGCATGATATCGCCTCTTCTTCGTCTCTTCATTCTGCTTCGAGTAACGCGTCTGTCGCACTCGGCAATTTGACCCGGAAGACCGTTCCTTCTCCAAGGATCGATTCGACTTCGATATTGCCATCATGTGCGCGAACGATTTCCTTACAGATCGATAATCCAAGTCCCGTCCCGCCAATCTTTCGGCTGTCTGAGTTGTCGACCCGGTAAAACTTACTGAATAGATGCGGCATCGAGTGGCTTGGAATCCCGATCCCGAAATCGCGAACGCTGAGTTCGATTTGATTGTGCTGGTGGGTCATCGTCACGACGACATCCCCGCCGTCCGGTGAGTACTTCACCGCGTTATTCAAGAGATTACCGAGTAACTGTTTCATGCTGTTCGCATCTGCCTCGACCATGAAGTCCTGTTCATCATTCAAATCAAGTTTCAGACTGTGTTGCTCCGTCGCTGCTTGATAAAACTGAATTTGTTCCTTGACGATTTCTTTCAGATCAAAGATTTGTTTGTCATACTCTTGCTTTCCTGACTCCATCCGCTGGACGTTCAAGAAGTCACTGACGAGATCGGTCAGACGTTTTGATTCATCGTGAATCGTCTGCAAGTATCGCTTGTTCCGCTCAGGATCCAAATCCCGTTTCAACATGAGCTCCGTAAAGCCATAAATCGAAGAGAGCGGTGTTCGAAGTTCATGCGAGACCGTTGAGACGAGTTCCGACTTCACGCGGTCGACTTCTGTCTCAGCCGTGACGTCACGGAAGACGAGAATCGTTCCTTTTGAATGTCCCCCGTGCGCAATGGCTTCGGCATAGACTTGAATGAAGTATTCCCCTTGGTCGATCGACAAGGAGAACATGCCCTCCGGAATCTCACCCGATAAGACTTCTTCAAAGTATGCTTCAAACGCTTCCTTTTGGTCCATCTGCTCGAACATCGTTTCCGGTCGGACTTCGAGGAAGGTCATCGAATCGTTGTCTTCTTCGACTTGTAACGACTGGAAGATATCGAATAACGCCTGATTTCCTAAGATCGTCTTCTCTTCGTGTTTGATGTAGAGAATCGCTTCCCGAACGGAATTCAGCAGTTGTGCCGTCTCTTTTCGTTCGTATTCCATCTGTTCGTAGAGTGACATTCGCATCAATGAGATCGCAATCTGTTTTGAGAACGATTCCAGTTCCGCTAAATCCTGTTGGTTGAATGGTGCGTCAAACCGTGCTAGATAAAGACAAGCAATCAATTCTTCTTTTGCCGGATCCATGATCGGAATGACACCTTCATAGACATGATACGGATACTTGATCAGATCGTCGTTCGCGACCTTTTTTGAGGAATGTGCGGTTTCCTTTGAAATCATGACTCGCTTTAGTAGTAACGACTCCGTCTTTAAACTCTCTTGTTGTTCTTCTGTCATTTCTTTTGGAACGACTTGCGCGATTTCATTATTCTTAATCAATAACAATGCACCGAACTCTGTCTTCGTCAACCGGACAATCGTACTGATGACAGACGAGTAATCGAATAAACTCTCCTTTGAAGCAAGCGTTTCGATCAGTTCATTCCGATCCTGCAAATGGAGTTCATTCGTCCGCGTCACTTCAAGAGCACGCTCAAGCTCATTCTGTTTTTGCTTCAATACTTCCTGATTGTGTTCCATTTCTTGATTCTTTGTTGACAATTCCGCATGTTGTGATGAGATCGACCGTGCCATCTGGTAAAACGATGCAGTCAATTGACCGACTTCATTATGGCTGTCGACATCATGTTCGAGCGAAATCGACTTGCCTTCTGCAAGGCGACGACTCTTGACGTTCAATTCGCGGAGTTGTGACGTCACACGATGAATTAAGGGACGGACGATGAACAATAGACAAAATAAAAAAATCATCAAGTTCAAGAACCAGAACCATTGTGTCTTTTGTAACTGGTCAAGTACTTGCTCCTTCGTCCGACCGTCTGCATTATCCACGTATAAATAACTGGCAACCGATGTGATGACACTTAGTGCAAAGACACTATAAAAAATCGCCATCAACTGTCTGCCCAATTTCTCAGTCATCCAGTGTTTCATATTCATAAATCCTCCTAGCAATAAGTTGCCCTTCGTTCAAGATTGTTTCCTCCTCATCTATTATCATCTAATGATTCCCGGAAACATCCCTCTTGAATCCTTTACGATCGGGCAGGCGAGAGTCCGATCCCGGTCACGAGAGCAATCGCATCAATGACTTGCCCTTTCGTCAGATCATCCGTCTCGATCTGTTGACTGAACAGCGGATCGGATAATTGCCGTAGTCGTTGTTCCGCTTGTTGACCGCCCCACGAGTTTGGACGCTCAAAGCGGCTGATCAGGCGGCGTTTGACAGTCGTCTCCTTCGCCATCAGGGCGATATGACGGACATCATGTCCAGTCTCGCGTAACGTTCCGATAATTTCCTGAAAGTACGCTGGATTCGTCAAGGTCATCGGTACGATGATCCGCGCATCTTCCGTATCGAGCTGTTCGAGGAGCTGTCGATTAAACGTGCGCCACAACGGCTCATCCTGAAAATCGTCTTTGTTTTCCGGCAGTTGTGCCCGTAAGAAATAGCCTGTCTCTTCCGGGTCAAAAATGTATGATCCGCTCCAACGCTTTTGTAACCCTTTTGCTGCCGTCGTCTTCCCGACGCCAAACGTACCGTTAATCCAAATGATCATCCTCTTCTCCTCCACCCTGTTTTCTGTTGTACTATACTGCAAAAGTGGTCGACAAGTTTCAATCGGTTACAAAAAAACACTCCGTTGAAAAAACAGAGTGTTTAGCCATATAACCATGTGATTAAAAACGGTGCGAGAATGCTGGCACAGACAGCCGTCAAGACCATCGTCAACAGACCTACCGCCCCTTCGCGCTGATCAAGACTCATCGATTTCGTCGCGCCCATGACGTGGGCAATCGATGCCAAGCCTACTCCACGGCTGACGAAGTGCCGAATTTTCAAGCCCGTCATTAATTTTGGTCCGACGATTGATCCCGTCAATCCGGTCAATAAAACGAAGGCAGCCGTCAACGTCGTCGTCCCGCCTGCTTTTTGTGAGATCGCTAAGGCAACGGGTAACGTGACCGATTTCGGTAACAAGGCAAGGTTCGTCGTCCGCTCGAGATGAAGCAGCAGACCGAGTAACAAATCTGAACTCATCGCAATACAGGTTCCAAGCAACACACCGAGTCCGATTTCCGGTAAAAAACGGCGGACGTGATGCCGGACCCGATAGAGTGGAATCGCAAATGCCGTGATCGCTGGACCGAGCATCTTCGACAAGTATTGTCCTCCTTGCATGTATTCTGCATGTGAGACGCCGCTATAGACGAGAATCACGATCAGGCCAGCCGTCACCGTCAGGATCGGTAACGTCCAGACACGAGGATGACGTTGATAAAGGAACATCGCGCCACTGAATAAAAGAATGGTTAGGATGATCCAGAACAGTGTCTCACTCATGTGGGTTCACCGCCTCTTTCCGGTGTGCCAAGCGATCGACGATATACGCTGATCCGACTAACGTCAGCAGGCTGCTGACGACGACGATCAACACAACTTGAAGACCAGATGTTCGAAGGAATGCCGTATAATCCATGATTCCGGACAGTGCTGGTACAAAGAATAACGGCATGACGAACAGCAGAAAGGTTCCGCCCCGTTCAACAGCGACGAGAGGAAGCAATCGACTTTTTAACGTCACGTACAGCAGAATCAAGCCGATGATGTTACCAGGTAATGGTAACTGGAAAGTTTCGCTCACCCAGTCCCCACTGAGTGAAAAACAAAAAATAAGTGCGATTTGAGCAATGATTTGAATGATACGCATAACGCGTGACAACATGATAAAGGTCCCCTTGTTAACAGTTTCGGGTCTTATTATCCGCCTCTTTCCTTCAACAATCAATGAAATCTAGTTAATCAACTGAAGTAACCGTTCTCATGAAAATTCTCACCTTTTTTTGTATTAGCACAAACAAAAACCAGTCAGTCGTGTATCAGTACAAAAAATGATTCGAGACGAACAAAAAGGAAACTGACTTTTGAATCAGCTCCCTTTTTAATCTGAGACGACACCTGAATGGAATCGTCTCCTCATCTTGATCACATGACCCGTTTGAATAACTTCTCAAGTTCATACGTCGTCCATTCGATGATGACCGGACGTCCGTGTGGACACGTGAACGGCATTTCCGTTTTCGCTAGATCGTCAATCAACCGGCGCATCATCTCATCGTTCAACGGATGATTCGCCTTGATCGATTTCTTACACGCCATCATGATGGCGGCATCTTCCCGATACGTCTCGAGATCGATTTTTCGCTTCATCAATGCTTCATCGAGTAATTCCTGAATCGTCTCTTCCTGCCGATGTGACGGGAACCACGTCGGAACTTCTCGGACGATGAAGCTTTGTGGACCGAATGCTTCGAACTCGATGCCAACGTCTTTTAGCAACGGAAGGACTTCCTCCATCCGTTTCATGTCATCCGACGAGATTTCAAACGTATACGGTAAGAGCAATTGCTGTCGTTGTTCCGGTGGTCGACCGAACATGACCTTATACGTCTCGTATTTGATCCGTTCCTGTGCTGCATGTTGATCAATCATATACATCCCGTCTTCCCCGGCACAGACGATATAGGATGAATGGAGTTGACCGATGACGTCGAGATGCGGAAAGCGCGGACGCGCGGGTGGCTCCTCAATCGGTTCAGTAAACTCCTGCTTGACTGGTGCGATGGGCTCGAACAGATCATCCTCGTTGCTAAACGGTAATGATTGCACTTCAGATGGTCGATCGTCCTCTTGCGGCTTTTTCGGAATCGGATAATTCCAGACCGCTCGCGATGACGTCTCTTCGACTGGTTCCGCGACGTAAGAAAAATCGAGTTTTTCTTGGCTACTCGGATCTTTTTTTGGTTTCGGTGGCGTCACTTTCGGAATCAGTGTCTCCCGGCTGAGCGTCATCTTGATCGTCTCCTGAATCAACTGGCAGAGCTCCATCTCTTTTGAAAGACGGACTTCTCGTTTCGCCGGGTGAACGTTGACATCGATCAGGAGTGGATCCATCGTCACCTCGATGACTGCAATCGGATACCGCCCGATCGGCAAGAGTGTATGGTAACCGTTCAAGACCGCTTGCGTCAGGGCGAAGTTTTTGACCGAACGTCCATTGAGAATCAACGTAATGTAATTCTTCGAGGCACGGGTCACTTCCGGTTTGACGAGATGACACGTCAATTGATAATCGGCATTCGCGCCCTTGGCGACCAACGTTCCTTGAATCGTTTGATGACCGTAGACACTCGCCAGCGCTTGCCGGACGTCTCCTGATCCATTCGTCTGAATCAACGTCTTCCCTTCATGGGTAGCCCGAAGTTTGACGTCTGGATGAGCAAACGCCATCCGGTTCAACACGTCCGTGATCGCCGCAAGCTCCGTATGCGTCGTCTTCAAATACTTCAGCCGTGCTGGTGTATTGAAGAAGAGATGCTCGACCGTCAATTCCGTTCCCCGGTTCATTGCTGCTGGTGTCCGTTCAACGACCGTCCCGTACTCAAGCGTCACTTGAATCCCTTCCGCGTCCTCACGTTTCGTCTTCAACGTCACTTTACTGACGGACGCGATCGAGGCAAGTGCCTCTCCGCGAAAACCAAGTGTCTTGATTCGGAATAAGTCATGCTCATCCTTAATCTTACTCGTCGCGTGACGGACGAAAGCCAGTTCAGCGTCATCCGGGTAAAACCCGTGTCCGTTGTCGCGGATCGTCATCCGTTTCATTCCAGCTTCTTCGAGTTCGACATCGATTTGTGTCGCACCGGCATCAAGTGCGTTCTCGACCAGTTCCTTGACGACCGATGCTGGTCGTTCGACGACTTCTCCCGCCGCGATCCGGTTCGCTAAACTATCGGATAATTCACGAATGATTCCCACTGCATTCTCCTCACTTTCTCGCTTCGGCTTGTAGGCGGTACAGCGTATTCAATGCCTCGAGTGGCGTCATGTTGATCAAATCAAGACTCGCCATCGTCTCACGCAGCGGATCCGCTTCTGAGAACAGACTGAGTTGATCAATCGGCTCCTCCTGAACAGGAGCTTTGACAGGTGCTGCGACCGGAACAGGCTCTGCCTGCTCGAACTCAGACAAGAGGACTTGCGCCCGCTCAATCAAGCTGTCTGGTAAATCAGCTAACCGCGCGACGTGGATCCCGTACGATTGGTCGGCTTTTCCGTCGCGTACTTCATGCAAGAAGACGACACGCCCATCTTGTTCAACGGCACGGACGTGAACGTTCGCTAATCGATCAATCGATTCTTCGAGCACCGTCAGTTCATGATAATGGGTCGAAAATAGCGTCTTCGCCCCAACGTGCCGGGCGATGTGTTCAACGATCGCTTGTGCGAGTGCCATCCCGTCGTACGTCGAGGTCCCGCGACCGATTTCATCTAGCAGGATCAACGACCGGTCCGTTGCACGCGTCAACGCTTCTTGTGTCTCGACCATCTCGACCATGAATGTCGACTGTCCACTGACGAGGTCATCTGCCGCCCCGATTCGCGTGAAGATTTGATCGAAGATCGGCAGTTCCGCTTGAGCAGCTGGTACGAACGAGCCGATTTGATGCAATAAGGCGATCAAGGCGAACTGTCGCATATAGGTCGATTTACCGGACATGTTCGGTCCAGTGATCAACAGCATCTCGCGTCCTTCGTTTAAGGTGATCCCATTCGCGACGTATTCACCGCGCGGTAAGACTGTTTCGATGACCGGGTGACGTCCTTGCTGAATATCAACCGTTCGTCCCGTCGTCGTGATTGGTCGGACATAGTCGTGCGTCTCGGCAATCTCAGCCAGTGCGACGAGGACGTCGAGCTCCGCGATCCGGCGACTGACCCGTTGTAAGCTTTCGATGTGTCCTTTGACTTCATCGCGCACTCCACAGAAGAGATCGTACTCGAGCGTGACACTCTTCTCTTCCGCACCAAGGATCAAAGCTTCTTTTTCCTTCAGTTCCGGTGTGATATAACGCTCAGCATTGGCAAGTGTCTGCTTCCGTTCATACCGTCCTTCCGGCAACAGCTTGGCATTGGCACGTGAGACCTCGATGTAATAACCGAAGACGCGATTGTAGCCGATCTTCAACGTCTTGATACCGGTTGCTGCCCGTTCACTGGCTTCAAGTGTCGCAAGCCATGTCTTGCCGTCTTTTGAGGCGACGAGTAACTCGTCGAGATCTGCTGAATAACCAGCCTTAATCATTCCGCCCTCTTTCGTTGAGATCGGTGGGGCTTCGACGAAAGCACGATCGAGTAGATCGCTCAACTCATCGTGCGGATCAAGTCCGAGACTGAGTTGACCAAGACGTTCGCTCATCATCTCCTCGAGCGCTGATTGAATGCGGGGAATCAGCCGTAACGTCGACTTCAATTGAACGAGGTCGCGCGCAGACGCCGTACCGTAACCGACTTTTGCGACGAGTCGCTCGAGATCATAGACCTCTCGTAACGTATCTTTTAATTGCTGACGTTCGAAGTAGTGTTGCAACAATTCCTCGACAGCGTCGAGCCGCTCGGTGATGACACGTTCCGATAACAACGGTTTTTCAAGCCAGCGTTTCAACATCCGTCCGCCCATCGCTGTACCTGTCACGTCAAGTAAACCAAGCAACGAACCCTTTTTGTCTCCTGTCCGTGCCGAGCGGACGAGTTCGAGATTCTTGACCGTATTTGGCTCGAGTTGCATGAAGTCACTCGCTTCATAGACGACAGCGGGTTGTAGATGTGTCAACGCTCTTTTTTGTGTATCGTGCATGTAGGCATAGAGCACTGCAAAGGCTTCCGCTTGGGCTGCATCAATCGCACGATCCCCGTGCGGATGCGATTCGCGCCGAGAACTACGCGTCAGTGGAATCCGTAAGTGCGCGAGCGCCGTCTCGTGTTCCTCTGTCGTGACGATGATTTCCCGTGGCAAAATGATGCTCAGTTCTTTGACTACACCGTCGAGTGTCGCAACGCTTGTCAAGGCACTCTCACCTGTTGAGACATCACCGCGAGCAATCCCAAAGCGACCGTCCTGTTCGACGACCGCGACTAAGTACCGATTCTCTTTTTCCGTCAAGGCGGACATCAACGTTCCCGGTGTGATGACTTGGATGACTTCGCGTTTGACGAGTCCTTTCGTCAACTTCGGATCCTCGACTTGATCACAAAGCGCCACTTTATAACCACGCTCGATCAACTGTTCGATGTAGCCGTTCGCTGCGTGATGGGGCACGCCACACATCGGAATCGGATGTTCCGCGTTCTTGCCGTTTTTCGCCGTCAGCGTCAACTCCAGCTCATGGGCGACCTTTTTGGCATCCTCAAAGAATAATTCGTAAAAATCACCGAGTCGATAAAACAAAAAGGCATCCGGATAATCCGCCTTGATCGAGAAGTATTGTTTCATCATCGGAGTGTTGTGTACTGCTTCCATTCTTCCACCTCATTCGTAGAAAAAGCCGACGGATGTCCGTCGGCTTTTCGTTCATTTCGTGATTAGTAGCCGCAACCGCCGCTTTTGTTTTCTGCTTCCATGCCGCTACCTGTCTTACCAGCGAGAACATCTCCGTCCGTCGCTTCGATGATTTGATCCGTAATCCCGTTCGAGATCGTCACCGTGATGTATTGGAGAAGTCCGTTGACTTCTTCTTGTGTTTCTTGGAACTGTTGGACGACAGGCATCTCATCGAGCTCAGCGAACAATTTATCGAGCTTCGCTTCGACACGTGCGAGTGCTTCTGTTTTGCCGTAATGCTGGCAGTTGACTGCCTCTTTTTGAAGGAACTTGATTTGTTTCATCATCTTTTGGACTTTTTCATTCCCATTGATGTTGGCTTCTGCCGCTTTAAATCGTTCTACTTCCGGTGTCTCTGAAATCATTTTGGCGATTTCATTGGCTTTTTCGATGATTTGTTCATCTGTATACATCCACATTCGTCCCCTCTATCGTTAGCGAACACGTCGCTTCCCTTAGCATTCTGAACGATTCCTCGTTCTGTCGCATTCATTATACCGTTCTCACGATAGAGTGACAAGAATAGTTCCTTATTCAATCGAACGCCATAATAGATAGGCGGCGTGACTGCGGACAGGGGCAAATTCCTCTGCCAGTCGCGTCGCCTCTTCAACAGTCGGTCGGTAACCGAGTAACTGTTCGAAAGCCCGTAATATCCCGATGTCAGATGCCGGAAACAAATCTGGACGACCATACCCGAACATCAGGACGTTTTGGACCGTCCATGGTCCGACGCCTTTCAGTGCAATCAAAGTCTCAGCGATTTCTGCGTCGTCGGCTGACGTCAATGCATCATAATCGATTGTTGCCGTCGCTACGCCAAGCAGATAATCGACTTTACGTCCTGATAGTTGCAGAGCAAGCAAGTCCTCGCGACGCGCCGTTGCTAATTGACGCGGTGTCGGCGGAAGAATGATTCCGTCCTTGACCGTTCCGAATGTTCGAAAGACACGTTCCGTCAACGTATGGGCAAATGACAGATTGATTTGTTGATGAATGATCGAGCGAATCAAGGCCGTGAACGGTGAATGATCAAGCACGAGTCGTTCGTCACCGAACTGTTCGACGATCGCGTGTAACGACGTCGCCTTGAGACGCTGCGCAGGATTCGGCTCATTGAGTCGAAAGCGTCGATTGAGTTGCGTCAGCACCGCTGTTTGCGGTCCTGAACCGTCAATCCGTAACGTGTAACCATCGATGGCTTCCATCGTCGTGATGTATGCCTGATCGTTGATGAAGATCGGAACGACGAGTCGCCCATCCTGTTCGATTTGTAACGGGTCTCCCGTCAAACGAGACACGACTCCTTTAAAATCAAATGCTTCCGACAACGTCACATCATATGTCCACCGGCTCATCCGACGAACACCTTGATCGCACCGAGAATCAAACCGATGATGAATCCACACAATGCCCCGTTGACCCGAATCCATTGCAAGTCACTGCCGACCTTATCCTCGATCATATGAATCAGTGTCTCCGTATCGAACCGGTTTAAGTTCTCGCGGACGAGTCCACCGATTTTTTGGTGATTTTGTTCAACGAAACGAACGAGTTGCTCCTTCATCCATTGATCACTGCTATCCTTGAACGTCGGATGCTGTTCCCAGTCGTCTAAAGCGCGAGAAAGCATCGGCATCGCCCGTTCCGTCCAGAAGGCATCTGACGTCAAGTAGCGTTCGAGTTCGATCAGACCAGCATCATACGCGCGTTCAATGACCGGAACGAAGTCAAACCGGTCGACCTCGCTTGCCTTCCAGGCATCGATTTTCGCTAGACGCTCTTCATCAATCGACAACTGTGCCAGATTACGACGCAAATGATCAAGAATCGCTAAACGATTCGGGTGATGGACGTGTCGCATATCTTGAATGACCGTCAACAAGACACCTTGAATGACTAGACTGAGTTTTTCTTCTGAATAGACTTTTTGGACGGTTCGCGCCGTCACCCGCAAGAACGTATTCTTTTCTTGATCGATCATCGCCGTATAGGCAAGGCGCCCAATCTGATCGCGGATGACGGGGTCTTCGAGCAGACGTTGCCCATAATCGAGTAACTGGTCCATCAGCCACTCGTCGAGGCGACGTTCCTCGTTTAACTCCATCGCTCGGACAGCCAGCCGTTTTGACGGATACGCTTTGATCGTCTCCGTCACCCGTGTATTCGCAAACTCAAGAATCGCCTCTTTCGGTAGTTTCCGAATTAAACCAATCAACAGTTCGGTGACGGTCGCTCGAAAAGCAGGCAGAACGAGAATCGAACGTAAGATTTTGATGACACGATCTGCGAGCGTCATGTGCTGGAGTTTCGCGACGATACTCTCTTTATTGAGCAAGTCCGTCTCGAGCATATGAACGATTGATTCGATGACCCGTTCCCGATTTTTCGGCAACAGGTTCGTATGGGGAATCTTTAAGCCAAGCGGATGGCGAAACAACGCCGTGATCGCGAACCAGTCAGCAATCCCACCGACGAGTCCGGCTTCAAAACCACTCTGGAGCCAAAAGACCCACGCATTTTCTTTAAATGGCAATGAGACGATGAATCCGACCGCCATGAAAATCAACGAGACGGTCGCAAGCCGCCGTGTCGATGTTTTAGGTTGTTCAAGTGATGACACATCGTTTCCTCCTTCAACTGAGTCACTTATCTACCTTACGAACGGGACAAGGATTAGGTTTCGACACGAAAGAGCCCCAGTCATCGACTGGGACTCTCTATGTACTTAAAACGTGTATTCACCAAAACGGTCGCCATCCCATGTCGCGGTTGCCGTTGAGACAAAATAGACCAGTCCGTTGCCGAATGTATTTTCCATTAATGACACGAGTTGTTGACCATTCGTCTGCTCGACGAACGCTAATCGGACTTCCTCTTTCCCTTGATAAATCCGTTCGTAAACGCTTAAACCGCGTGCATTGAGAAACGTACGCGCCGACTCGAATTGAATCGGACCGACTTCAGGTCGTCGTTCCTGAATGAACGACTGACATTTTTGCTCGAATGTCTCCATGGTTCTTCACTCCTTCTCTCTTTCTGTTCATGGATATCATGTTCCCGACTCTTCCTCATCATAATCCTCAAATGTGAAAAAAGCGACAGATGCGTCGCTTCTTTCATCATTTTACGACGATTTCTCATAATCTGACGTTAAACTGTCGGGCAACATGAATCGCAGACGTCGTCGCCCCAATCGTCCCGGCACCCGGAAAGATCGTGTCGCCGATCGCAAAGAAGTGATCGATGCCCGTACGAAACGGAGCCGCGAACAAGAGACTTGTACTCGGACGTTGCGGATATCCCCCGACTCCACCGTCCGGACGGAACGTATAGCGTACCCACGCACCGGGTCCACCCGGATGGCGTTCGATCGCCTGTTGCACGAAGCCAGGAAACTGTTGTTCAAGAATAGCTTCGAAGATCGCCGACATCACCTCGACCTGTTCGTCGTAGCGTTTCCGGTCCGTCTTATCAAACGTACCAATCGGAACATGACATGACATCGTCAGCGTCCGCTGACCGGCTGGTGCACGTAATCGGTCGTCCGGACGGGAGAGGGAGATGAAGGCATGACCTGAAGGTAAGGACGGATCATGAACTTGCCGGAATGCTTCGTCAGACAAAATGATCGACTCCGGAATCGCCGCATAATACGTAAACGTCGCCCATTGCTGTAGCTTTTCCTGTCGCTGATACGTCCGTCGTAACGTTCGTTTCATATCCGAACTGACGACTTCCCTGATGCCTTCAAGCGGAACTGCGCAGATGACAGCATCAGCAAGCATCAAGCGTCCGCGACGATCCTCGATCAAGAAACCATCCGGCGTCTTACGAATCGACGTGACTTTTCGCCCAAGGAGACAGGTTGCCCCGCTCGCCTCGGCTGTCTCTTTCAATTGCTCGGCCAGTCGGTATAATCCACCCAGGACATAATAAGCACCCTCGTGGTAAATCGATAAGGCGACGGCTCCTAGTAAAGCAGATGCTTCCTGCCCAGTCTGCATGCTGTCGAGCAAGATCCCGTCGATCACTTGTGCGAACAGCGTATCCGCTAATCGATGTTTGCGTAACAGATGACCAATCGTCAGCGGAAAATACGGTAAGAGGACGACACTTTTCGTGTGACGGACTAACCGCCGGACGTCGGCTAAATCTTGAAGTGGCAATGCCGGCAGTTCTGCCATCAGTGGACGAATCGCCTCATGAATCTGCTCGATTTCAGCAAAGAATGCCCGAATCGACGATGCTTGCTCCGGAAAATGTGACGTCAATTCGGTTAGAAAGACATCGCGATTTTGATAATAATGAATCAATCGTCCTTCGATGCGAATCGTCATGACGACGTCGAGTGGCTTGACCTGGTGCGTCACTCCGAGATGATCGAGCACACGGGCATGAATGCCACCCGGTTCAAATCCCATCCCAAGGGTCGCTCCAACTGGATACGTCAAGTCCCGGCGCGTGAACTTCCCGGCTGATCCTCCCCATTCACGACTTCCCTCAAGTACCGTGACGGCATGTCCTTCTTGTGCAATCAATGCCGCAGCCGTTAGACCGGCAATTCCTCCGCCGACGATGACGACCTGTTTCATGATGGTTCCTCCTCCGTGACTCGATTTTCTTTAAACAGGAAATTGCGGATTTCGCGGAAGACCGGCTCCCGGCGATGAATCGTGAAGTGATCATACTTATAGGATTTCGTCTGAATGTTATCCGTGTAGTTCTCGAGTGCAAACGAACTATTTAACGAAATCAGATTGAAGTCGCCTCCTTTGGCACCAAACGAATAGACGAGCACGTCGCGTGGCCACGTCTCAAGCCGTTGGGTCAGATTGTTCATTGCTGGAGAACCTTTCGCAAGATCACGTATGGCAGGACTGTTCGTATTCGTGCCGAGTGGCGCAAGTGTCAAGCCGAGCTTCGCGTAATCCGAACCGGCGATCGGTGAGTCGAGCGTCACGACTTTTCGGACGTGATACGGCATCTCCTCTTGGACCGTGTAGGCGACGACATCGACACCACCCATGCTGTGCCCAACGAGCTGAATATCGGCAAAGGTCGCTTTTTGTTTCGCATCGTAAGCTGCAATCGCCGCATTCAACCACTTTTGCTGATCGACAAGGCTTGCCTCATCATCTGCGAAGACGATTCGGACAAGTGGGTAGCCGGTCGATGATGGTTTGACGCTACAGGTCGCTTTCCCGGAACGGGTCACGTCACATCGACCGCCATCATCGGCGACTTTTTTATTCGTGAAGTTTTGAATCATCGGCACGAACGTCCGCTCCGTCCCGAATAACCCGTGGACGAGGAACGTCGGCACGATTTCACTCTTCCCTTGTGTGACGATTTGACGCGTTGGTGGCGGCGCACTCGACGTATCCTCCGCGAACACCCACCACGCGCCTCCCCCGACGATCAAACAGACGAGGAGCGAGATGCCGATCGTCTTCAACTGTTGCCGGCGCAAACGACGGACACGGTGAAAGACCCAGTAGAGGAATAATCCGACACCGATTAATAACACGATACCGGTAATGATCCAACCTGTCGGATTCGGTACATACGCAATCAACTGTAGCTGGTTGGCTTTCGTTCCGTATAATTTCCATGACACATCATGGTAATTCGACCAGTCGATTTTTTCACCGTTTTGGAGACCGATCACTTTTGGGCCATGGAGCTTGATCTCGATATCGGCTTGACGGATATACCGATCGGCGAGTTTCTTGACTTGTCCTGTCGGTTGATAGCCTTTGATATTCAAACGATCGATACTGAGATCGATGTTCGTATCAAGTCGATACGTATCAAACCAAAAACCGTCCGATTTTTTCATGTCGAACTTCGTATCGGGTGGAATGAGAATTCCGCCAATCCCCGTCTTCCATTCGTCCTTGATCGATGTCATGTCCTTGAAGTTCGCGAATGTCTTCTGCATCCGGATCCCTTCATAGTCATCCTTCGTCTTGAACGCCTTCGCTGCATAGCCGTTCTTTTCTGCCTGTTTGACATAACTATTCCAATTCGGATTTAGATTCAATAAACGCGCCACTGGGTGTTCCTTTGCGGCATATGTCGTCTTTAAGGTAACACTCTGATCGGTATGGATCGTCGCATCGTACTGGATGCGAATACAACCCCCAAGGAGCAGCGTCAGCATCAAAAATGAGAGCAAAATCCCTTTCTTCTTCGTACTCATCAGGTCACATCCTTTCCTCATCTGTTATTCCCTATCTCGCAAAAGTAAAAACGGTCGACGTTGATTCTTTCGTCATGACGCACTTCAGGCAGCGAATCGCTGATCCGCTGCCTGAAAGTATGCGGACGCATTTCGTCCGTGATCGATATCAACCGATCAAGTTTAATTCACGACCGACTTTTTCGAAAGCTGCAAGCGCCGTCGTTAAATCTTCACGCGTATGTTCCGCCGTCACGATCGTCCGGACACGTGCTTTTCCTTTTGCGACCGTCGGGAAGGCGATGCCTTGAGCAAAGACACCTTCTTGACGTAAGCGGTCCGACAACTCGTGGCAACGTGCTTCATCCCCGACGATGACCGGTGTGATCGGCGTCGTCGATGTTCCGATGTCGAATCCAAGATCACGGAGTCCTTGTTTAAAGAATTCCGTGTTTTCCCATAGACGATCGAAGAGTTCCGTCTCTTCCTCCATGACACGGAGCGCTTCCCGGTTCGCTTCGACGACTGCTGGTGGATGTGATGTCGAGAACAAGAACGGACGTCCTTTATGGATCAGATAATCCTTAACGTGCTGTTCACATGCGACGTATCCACCGAGGACACCGATGGCTTTTGAGAGCGTACCGACCTGCAGGGCAACACGTCCGTCAAGACCGAAGTGATTGACCGTACCGCGTCCCGCTTTCCCAAGCACACCTGACGCATGGGCATCATCGACCATGACGAGTGCGTCATAACGCTCGGCTAATTCAACGATCTCTGGAAGAGGTGCAATGTTTCCGTCCATCGAGAAGACACCATCCGTGACGATGAGGCGCGTCCGCGCGTCTTGTGTTTCTTGTAAGGCCGCTTCAAGATCCGCCAAGTCGACATGTTTATAGATGCGGCGTTTCGCTTTCGTCAGACGAATCCCATCGATGATCGAAGCGTGGTTCAACTCATCCGAGATGACGACGTCTTCCGGACCGAGCAGTGCCGATAAGACACCGAGATTCGTTGCGAATCCCGACTGGAAGACAAGTGCTGCTTCCGTGTGCTTGAATGTCGCGAGTTCCCGTTCGAATGCTTGGTGCATCTCGAGTGTTCCGGCAATCGTCCGAACGGATCCTGTTCCAGCACCGAACGTGCGCGCTGCTTCCGCTGCTTGTTCAGCGAGGCGCGGATGTGCGGCGAGTCCAAGGTAGTTGTTCGACGACAGTTGAATCAGTTCCTTCCCGTCAATCGTCACGCGGTTATGTTGCGCGCTCTCAAGTGCTACGAGGTTGCGGAACGTGCCCGCCTGTTTCATCTCTTCTAGTTCTGTCCGTAAGTGTTCAAATCCCATTAATTCGTCCCCCTTGGTTGTAATACGACTTTCCCGCATTTCCCTTGACGCATCAATTCAAATCCTTCTTCGAACCGCTCGAGCGGCAACGTGTGTGTGATTAATGGTCGGACATCGACTTTTCCGCTCGATAAGAAAGCAGAAACCTGGCTCCATGTCTCATACATCTTCCGACCGGTGATCCCTTGGACCCGGACACCTTTGAAGACGACGTGGTTCGTCAAATCGATTTCAACCGGTTTGACCGGCAGACTGAGGATGTTGACGTCTCCACCTGCTGTCACCATCTCGAAGGCTTGACGAATCGCAACCGGATGACCACTCATCTCACAGACGACATCAATTCCATCTCCGTCCGTCATGCGCTCGATCCGCTCTAACACATCGTCATGACGTGAATCGATGACGACATCCGCCCCCATCGTCCGCGCGAGTTCAAGACGATACGGATTGACGTCGATCGCAACGACTTCCGCCGCACCAGCTGCTTTAGCGACGGAGACCGCCATCAGACCAATCGGACCACAACCGACGATTGCGACCGTTTTCGCACTGACATCGCTCGCGAGAACCGTATGGACGGCATTGCCCATCGGCTCTTGGATCGAGGCGATCCCTGCTGGCATATCTTCCGGGTTGACCCAAAGGTTTTCTTCCGGCATGACGACGTATTCTGCAAAACATCCTTGTGTATCGACACCGATGATCTTCGTGTTCTTACAGATGTGATATTGTCCACGAAGACATTGTTTACATTGATGACAGACGATATGCGTCTCCGCCGAGACACGATCACCGAGCTTCAAGCGTTTCGTGCCTTCTCCGAGCTCGACGACTTCGCCCGAGAACTCGTGACCGAAGACATACGGCGGATTGACACGCGAGGCTGCCCACGCGTCCCACTCATAGATATGAACGTCCGTCCCACAGATCGATGTTGCCTCGACTCGAATCAAGACTTCTCCACGACTCGGTACGGGTACTGGTACTTCTTTCAGTGCCGCACCGAACCCGCGCTCTTCTTTGACGAGTGCACGCATCGTTTTCGTCGTTGTCGTCTCTTCTACCGTCGTTACTAATTTCGTCATCTTTCCCCGACTCCTTCGCGGAAGCTCACGTTTTTTTATATGTGGCGAACTTCCAAATGTTTAGCATCCCCAAAAAACCAAACACATCTTTCCTCTATCTTACATGAATTCTGCTGCCAGTTTACCGAATGTTTCTTCGTTCAGCTCAAGATCCGCATACGCAAGACCCGATTCTTGATACCCATCGATTTGTGATTGGTAATCAGGACGTGTTTCATCCTGATAGATCAATCCCATGACGAGTCCGTCGTGAGCATGAACGGTCTGTTTCGCAAGATCCAAGTTCGACGGATCATATCCTTCGATGTCGGACAGCTTCGTCAAGTTCTGTTTGAACCAATCGTACGTATTGACCTTGTTGAACGTGACACATGGACTGAAGACGTTGATGAAGGCAAATCCTTTATGTGCCGTCGCTTGCTCGATTAGTTGCGTCAAGCCCTTCAAATCATTCGAGAAGCTTTGGGCAACGAACGTCGCCCCAGCCGTCAAGGCGAGTTCAACCGGTGAAACACTCTTTTCGATCGACCCTTTTGGCGTCGATTTCGTCTTGAATCCAGGTGCAGAAGTAGGTGACGTCTGTCCTTTCGTCAAGCCGTAAATCTGATTGTCCATGACGATATACGTCATGTCGACATTGCGCTTGAATGCATGAATCGTATGTCCCATACCGATTGCAAATCCATCCCCGTCGCCACCAGACGCGATGACCGTCAATTCGCGGTTCGCCATCTTAACACCTTGGGCGATCGGAAGAGACCGTCCATGAACGCCGTGGAAGCCATACGTATTGATGTAACCGGAAATCCGACCAGAACAGCCGATCCCGGAAATCAATGCCAACTCTTCTGGTTCGAGCCCGACATTCGCGACAGCACGCTGAATCGCTGCTTGAATCGAGAAGTCTCCACACCCTGGACACCAGTTTGGTTTGACATCGTTTCTAAAATCCTTAAAGGTTGCCATGATATACCCCTCCTACGACCTGCTCGACGACCTCTGCTGGATAGAACGGGTCGCCATTGAATTTCAGGATATGCTCGATCTTCGATGCATGTCCACAGTTCATCTGGATCAGCTTCGCCAGTTGTCCCGTCGCGTTGTACTCGACGACGATGACTCGTTTTGCCCGCTCTAAGTGCGGCGTGACGAGCTCACTTGGGAACGGATGGACTTGACGGATATGCAAGTGATCAACCTTGATTCCTTGTGCTTCGAGTCGTGGCATGATCTCTTCGATCGTTCCACGTGTCGAGTTGAAACCGACGAATAAGATATCCGGTTCTGCATGATGCTCCGTTACGAGAACGGCATCCTGTAAGCGGAACGTATTCAGCTTCCGAAGTCGCTTCGTCATTTGATCGACTCGGTTCTTCGTCGCTTCCGACGGACGCCCTTCCTCATTGTGTTCAACACCTGTTACGTGGTGAATCCCGTGCTTGACGCCTGGAATGACACGTGGGCTGATCCCATCTTCCGTCACTTCGTAGCGTTTGAAGTACGCTTTTCCTTCGAGTTCTGGTAAGTCTTCCTGGATCAACTTCCCGCGACGGATCTCAACGCGTGACATATCCGGTGGCTCAACCGATTGTTTTCCGAGCGACAGCATCAAATCCGTCAATAGAATGACAGGGCATTGATACTCCTCTGCGATATTGAATGCCTCTGCTGCATCGTAGAACGCTTCCTCGACCGTTGACGGTGCCAGAACGACCTTTGGAATCTCACCATGCGTGCTGTAGATCATCGCCATCAAGTCAGACTGTTCCTGTTTCGTCGGTAGACCGGTTGACGGACCACCCCGTTGTGTATCGACGATGACGAGCGGTGTTTCCGTCATCCCGGATAACCCGATCGCTTCCGCCATCAATGACAATCCTGGACCAGCAGATGCCGTCAAAGCACGGACACCTGCATAGTTCGCCCCGATTGCCATCGTGACTGCTGCCAGCTCGTCTTCCGTCTGGACGACCGTTCCGCCGAACTGCGGCAGTTTCTTGATTAAGTATTCCATGATCTCAGATGATGGTGTGATCGGGTAAGCTGCCATCAGACGCGCTCCACCGGCAATCGCACCAAGCGCGATCGCATCGTTTCCGATCATGAACATCCGTTGTTTTCCGTCCGCCGGTTCCAAGACGAACCGCTCGCCCTCTCCTGCGAGTGCTTCGAACGCTGCTGCGCCTTCACGAATCGCTGCTAAGTTTTTCTCGACCATGTCTGGACCTTTTCGACCGAAAATCTGTTCGACGACGGCTTGGAAACGCTCCGGTGCAATGCCGAGAATCGCGCTCGATGCACCGATCGCGACCATGTTCTTCATCAATGCCGTACCGAGATCAGCTGCGATTTCCGTAAATGGAATCGCATACAAGGAAGCGCGTGCTTCGTCTGGATTCGTCGGATTGAATTTCGCATCCGCGATGATGATGGCACCTTGACGCAATTCATGGAAGTTAACATCGATCGTCTCTTGATCGAACGCGACCAAAATATCGAGATCATCGGAAATCGTCCGGACTTCCTGTGTCGCGACACGAATCTTATTGTTCGTATGTCCTCCCTTGATACGTGACGAAAAGTGACGGTAGCCGTACAGGTAATAGCCGAGTCGATTCAAGGCAATCGCAAAGATTTCGCCTGTTGATTCGATCCCTTCTCCCTGCTGACCGCCAACTTTCCATGATAACTGATTATACATCGACGTTCGCTCCTTCTCTGTCCCCTGAAATGATAGTTCTCTCTATCCTCCCTCATGATACCGATTTACCGGAAGTAGTACAATGCTCCCTCGGTGGAAAGGTGAGAAAATTTCGCGGACGTAGCAAAAAGACCATCTACTCCAGTCGAGTAAATGGTCTACTTGCAAATAGGACCTATGTCCAATTCGTCATCGTGGTTCGATGATGAGTTTGATGGCGGTTCTCTCTTCCCCATCAATCAAAATGTCTGTGAAGGCTGGGATACAAATCAAGTCGATGCCAGAAGGCGCCACGAATCCGCGTGCGATGGCGACGGCTTTGACAGACTGATTGAGCGCTCCCGCACCAATGGCCTGAATCTCGACGGAACCTCTCTCTCGAATGACACCCGCGAGTGCACCTGCTACCGCGTTTGGATTCGACTTAGCTGATACTTTCAGGACGTCCATGCGTGTACCTCCCCATCCAGAAATGGCAATCAGTCGAAGAATACTGACTGATCCGTCAGATGAATCCGTTCAATCTTCGTTGCTTTTTTTGTTGTGTCATCGATATGAATCAAGACTCCATTAAGTTGTTCCCGTCCTTCGGCAACTTCAAACCGTGTTGGGAGCTGTGTCTTAAATTTTCGTAGGACATCTTCCTGACGCATCCCAAGCACACCGTTCAGCGGACCTGTCATCCCGACATCCGTGATATAAGCCGTTCCTCCGTCAAGGACACGCTCATCTGCTGTCTGGACGTGCGTATGTGTGCCGACGACAGCTTGTACTCGACCGTCGAGGTGATAGCCCATTGCAATTTTCTCACTCGTTGCTTCCGCATGAACATCAACGAAGATCGCATCGACTTTTCCTTCGACTTCCGCAATCAGTGCATCGACGGTACGGAACGGGTCACCGAGTGGTGGTAAGAAGACCGTTCCCTGGACGTTGATGACGGCAATCTTTTTATTGCCTGCTTTGACGATCATCATCCCACGACCTGGCGTACCTTCCGGATAGTTCGCCGGACGGACGATTCGGTCCGCGTCGTCGATCCAATCAAAGATGTCGCGGTTATCAAACGTATGGTTCCCCATCGTGATCCCGTGGAATCCGAGTTCAAGGAATTGATGATAGATCGACTTCGTAATGCCGCGTCCGTGTGCTGCGTTTTCGCCGTTGACGAGCATGACGTTCGGGTTGTACTTCGCTTTCAAGCGTGCTGTGAATTGTTGTAGGATATGTCGACCGGGTGCACCGACGACGTCTCCGATGAATAAAATCTTCATTGCTGTTCCTCCGTTCATTAAAAAAAGTGGCGGTCGCCCGCCACTCCACTTATTTCGCGTATTCGACTGCCCGTGTTTCCCGAATGACCGTGACCTTGATGTGTCCCGGATAATCGAGTTCTTCTTCGATTTTTTTCCGGATGTCACTCGCCATCTTGTGAGCCAGTACGTCATCGACGACGTCAGGTCGAACGATGATACGGACTTCACGACCCGCTTGGATCGCAAATGATTTTTCGACACCGTCGAACGATTCCGAGATTTCCTCGAGGCGTTCGAGACGGCGGATATAACTTTCGAGTGTCTCTTGACGTGCACCTGGGCGAGCAGCAGATAATGCATCCGCAGCTGCGACCAAGACGGAAATGACAGATGTCGCTTCCGTATCCCCGTGGTGGGATGCGATCGCGTTGATGACGGTTGGATGCTCTTTGTACTTCGTACCGAGCTCGACACCAATCTCAACGTGACTGCCTTCGACTTCGTGGTCGATCGCTTTCCCGATATCATGCAGAAGACCCGCACGCTTCGCAAGCGTGACATCTTCTCCAAGTTCAGCTGCCATCATACCTGCAAGGTGGGCAACCTCAAGTGAGTGATACAGGACGTTCTGTCCGTAACTCGTACGGTACTTCAAGCGACCGAGAATTTTGACAAGGTCCGGATGAATGCCATGGATCCCGACATCATACGTCGCTTCTTCCCCGATTTCTCGAATCCGCTCGTCGACTTCACGACGGGATTTGTCGACCATCTCTTCAATACGGGCCGGGTGAATCCGACCATCCTGAACCAATTTCTCGAGCGCCATTTTAGCGACTTCGCGACGAATTGGGTCAAAACCAGACAAAATGACGGCTTCCGGCGTATCATCGATGATCAAGTCGATCCCAGTCAAGGTCTCGAGCGTACGGATGTTGCGGCCTTCCCGTCCGATGATCCGACCTTTCATCTCATCGTTCGGCAAGTTGACGACCGATACAGTCGTCTCTGCGATATGTTCAGCGGCGAACCGTTGAATCGCAAGTGACAAGATGTTACGTGCTTTCTTGTCGGCTTCTTCTTTTGCTTTTTGTTCGATTTCTTTTTGAAGAATGGCTGCATCATGTAAAGCAGCCTGTTTCGTCTCATCCATGATGATTGTTCTTGCCTCGTCTTGCGATAAATTCGCGACGCGGACAAGCTCTTGACGTCCCTGTTCATACAGGTCCTCTACTTTGCGCTCTAGTTCTTCAGCTTGATGCTTCCGTTTCGCGATCTCTGCATCACGTGTATTGATCTGATCTTCCTTACGGTCGATAGCGTCAACACGGCGATCGAGTGTCTCTTCTTTCTGGAGCAACCGGGCTTCTTGTTTCGCTAGCTCTTGGCGACGTTCACGCAATTCTTTTTCCACTTCGTTACGAAGTTTGAATGCTTCATCTTTCGCTTCGAGTACTGCTTCTTTTTTCGTTGCCTCAGCCGATTCACGCGCACGTTCGACGATTTTGTTCGCTTCCGTTTCTGCGCCTTGAATTTTCGCTTCTGCAATCGATTTCCGCAAGAAGTAGCCTACGATGAATGCGATCAGCAAAGTGAGGAGAAGTATGACAATCCAAGTCAGTGTACTCATGGGTTCACCTCCCCTTTGCAAGGTGTTTCTTAGTTCATTTCGGTATTTCATCGAAGCTGTCTAAAAAACGTACATCTATATTGTAAGGATAGCACTCGTTCATTGTCAACGAACGGACGGGAAAGAATTCCACTGTTTTCCTCTTTTACACTAAAAAAGAGAGGATTCGCACGCGAATCCTCTCTGAAACGGTTTATTCAGCAAATAGATCTTCTGGTTGTTCTGCTTCGAAATCAACCGGCTCTTCGCGATCGACGAGACCGTGGTGTTCACGAATCAAACGTTCGACCTCTGCTGCGACTTCCGGATGCTCGACCATGTATTGCTTCGCGTTCTCACGCCCTTGACCGAGACGTTCAGAGTTGTACGAGTACCATGCACCACTCTTTTGAACGATATCGAGGTCTGTTCCGATATCGATCAACTCGCCGACTTTCGAAATCCCGAGACCATACATGATGTCGACTTCCGCTTGTTTGAACGGAGGTGCGATTTTGTTTTTGACGACCTTAATCTTCGTTTTGTTACCGACGACGTCCGTACCGTTTTTCAACGCTTCCGCACGACGCACTTCTAAACGAACAGACGAGTAGAATTTAAGTGCACGACCACCTGGAGTTGTTTCCGGATTACCGAACATGACACCGATTTTTTCACGGATTTGGTTGATGAAGATGACAATCGTCTTCGATTTATTCGTTGCACCAGACAACTTACGAAGCGCTTGGCTCATCAAACGTGCTTGAAGACCGACGTGTGAGTCACCCATCTCGCCTTCGATCTCTGCTTTTGGTACGAGTGCCGCAACAGAGTCGACGACAAGAATATCGACCGCACCAGAACGAACGAGTGCTTCCGCGATTTCAAGTGCTTGTTCCCCAGTGTCCGGTTGTGACAAGAGGAGCTCATCGATGTTGACACCGAGTTTATTTGCATATGCTGGATCAAGCGCATGCTCCGCATCGATGAATGCTGCTTGTCCGCCTTGTTTCTGAACTTCTGCGATTGCATGAAGCGCAACCGTCGTTTTACCTGACGATTCAGGTCCGTATACTTCGATGACCCGTCCACGTGGGTATCCACCTGCACCTAGGGCAATATCTAATGTAATCGATCCAGAAGAGATTACTGATACCTTCTGATCCGCATTTTCTCCGAGTTTCATGATGGAACCTTTACCGAACTGTTTCTCTATCTGGCGTAACGCCATCTCAAGTGCTGCTTTACGATCACTCACGTAGCAGGCCTCCTTTTAATTATCTTACTGAGATTATTGTACTTCTTTTGAGACCGAATGACAAGCATTTTACGAACATTTATTCGCATACTTACACTTTGATCATTTTTCTCACTCTGATGCTTTTTCGAGATGTTTCAGTAGAAGGAAATAGGTATCCTTGACGGCGCGCAGTCGAATCATTCCTCTGTCGAACGATGGATATTGCCATTCGACGATCCGTGTTCCATGTGCGTCCGCAACAGCACAATAGACCGTTCCGACCGTTTTTCCGCTGTTGCTCGTCGGGCCTGCTTCCCCCGTTAAGGCGACGGCGATATCGGATTGATACAGTTCTCGCGCCCCTTCAGCCATCGCGATCGCGACCTCTTTACTGACAGCAGTATGCTCTCGTAATAAATCCTCTGGTACCGATAACACGGCTTGCTTCGCTGCATCATCATAAACGACGGCGCTCCCACGCAACACTTGACTCGCACCGCTGACATCAACGAGACCACTCGCGACGGCTCCTCCCGTCAGTGATTCGGCGAGCGAAAGTGTCAATCCTGCTTCTTGATACCGTTTTAGAACGACTTCCGGCAGACTCGTCTCGCCATATCCATAAAAGTACATGCCGACTTCAGCAAGGACGTGTTGTTCGAGTTCATCGAGCATACGATCGGCTTCCTGTTGATCGAGAGCTTTAGCCGTCAAGCGCAACCGAACTTCAGCGAGCTCCGCATACGGTGCGACCGATGGATTTGTTGCTTCCTTGATCAACGTTTCAAGACGGTCGTTTAAAGCCGACTCCCCGATTCCGAAGAATCGTAATGTCCGAGAACGGATCGTTTCTTGACCGAACAGATGACTGAAGTGATCTTTGAGGATTTGCTTCATCTCGCGTGGCACACCGGGTAAGACGATATATTGGTGATGCTCCGTCTGAACCGACATACCGGGAGCAAGTCCTGCATCATTGCGTAAAACCGTCGCACCATCGATGATTAATGCTTGTTTTCGTTCGTTAATCGTCATCTCTCGTTGACGTGTCTTTAAAAACCCTTCGATTCGCTCGTACGCCGCTTGATCGAGAACGAGATCACGTCCGAGAAGATCAGCGAGCACCTCTTTCGTCAAATCGTCTTCCGTCGGTCCAAGACCTCCTGTGATGACGAGGAGATCTGCCCGCTGTTGTGCCTGACGGAATGTTTCTTGCATCCGTTCACGATTGTCACCGACGACTGTATGATAATGAACGTCAATTCCGGCACTCGCTAACCATTCGGAAAGGTACTGTGCATTCGTGTTCGCGATTTCCCCAAGGAGGAGTTCGCTTCCGACTGCGATGATTTCTGCTTTCATGTTGATTCCTCACCTTCTTGAAGTATAAGAAAAGACTGTTCGGTATGACGAACAGTCTAAATTGATCCATCTTACATGGATTTCGTAATTAACTTAATGTTTTTCGAGAAATATTCGACGCCTGAGTAGATCGTCAAGATCAAAGCAAGCCACATCGTAATATCTGCGAACGGAATGTTCCACATCGCAAAGATGATATCGTGCAACAAGTATGCCGTAATTGATGTCAACTGGACCCATGTCTTGGCTTTCCCAGAGTTTCCGGCAGCAAGGACGATTCCTTCGTCAGATGCGACGAGACGAAGACCCGTGACTGCGAACTCTCGACAGAGAATGATGACGACGATCCATGCTGCGACGAATCCAAGTTCCACCAAGTAGACGAGAGCAGCTGCAACTAACATTTTGTCGGCAAGTGGATCCATGAATTTTCCAAAGTTCGTCACTAATTTTTGTTTGCGAGCGATATAACCATCGAGCCAGTCCGTCAGTGAAGCAACAAGGAAGATGATAGCTGCAACGAAGTGTGAGACGGGAAGCTCGGCTCCCAGTACATCCCACTGTCCCCAGTTCGGATCAATCGCAAGTACGATGACGAACACGGGAATTAATAAAACGCGTAATACTGTCAATTGATTCGGTAAGTTCATGTAACGCCCTCCTCCTTCATTTCGTATGTAAATGACATGCCATCTAAAAGAAGGCACGCCGAATTACGGCGTGGCTACTTTCTTTAGATAGATGTTTTGGACGAGAAGCGAACGGTTCAGTTTCAGTTCTTGGTCATTGACGACGATTTTATCAATCCCTTTAATCGAACCGATCCGGATCCGGATCAAGTCCGTCTTCGCGTCCTTCACGACGATCGGATTCGGATCCGATGCGTTGATGTGGTCTGGCGCGAGTGCTTCTCCTTCAAGTGATGTATCACGTACACCAACGAATGGCGACGGAGAGGCATCTTTCTTGATTTGAATCGAGACACTCATCGTATCTTTCGTTGCGACTTCATACGTGACATCTTGACCAGATGTCGACTTCGCAGCAAGTGCCTCTTTTTTAGGTTCTTCTTTTGTTTCTTCCTGCTTCGCCGGTTCTTCCTTCGGCTCTTCTTCCGTCTTCGCAGGCGCATCCGTCTCTTTACTTGGTGCATCCCCTTGATCAATCGTGACATCATTTTGCTTCGGTGCGGACGTCTTCGCCTCTTCGTTACCGTCGAGGAACGTCTGCAGACCATAATACAAGGCAGCGCCGATCGCAAAGATTAGAACGATGATGATGATGTTCGGAATCCAACGCTTCGCAACGCTCTTCTTCGGAGCACTTGATTTCGAATACGTCGCGCGTCGTGACAATTCGACGACCGGTTGTGCTTCCGGTTCCGGAAGATCACGTTTATAGGTCGTAAAGACTTCATCGACGTCAAGACCGAGTGCTTCCGCATATGTCTTGATGAAGGCCCGGGCGTAAAAAGCACCCGGCAATTGATCATAATTCCCTTCTTCAATCGCGACGATGTAACGCTTTTGAATCTTCGTCGTCGTTTGAATTTGTTCGAGAGAGACACCAAGTGCCTCCCGTTGTTCTTTTAAGTAGGTTCCGAGCTCGGTCATCGGTAACACACCTTCCATTTTTCATACTTATTCAAAGTTGAACCAATCATTTCCACCATGGGAACGAGGCAGTTCAGTCACAATGATTTCTTCAGTCGTGTTGCGTAATTCAATGATGTAATCAAAATCATCCCACGTATACTCGCTGGATTTGACGAACGCATCCGGATGTTCGACGATTTTTGTCGCCGGTAGACGCATGACTTCACGCAGGATTTGCCAGTGTCGTTCATCGAAATTTCGTTGTGATACTAACGCATCGATGATGTAGACATAATCACCCGTCCGCTCATCGTCGAACAACGATGTTCGAACCGTCTGTTTAATCAACGTCGACGATAAGAACAGCCATTTCTTATTCGCACTGACGCTCGCTGCGACGATTGACTCCGTCTTGCCGACGCGTGGCATGCCGCGGACACCAATCAACAAGTGGCCATCCTGTTTACATAGCTCTGCCATGAAATCGACGAGAATCCCTAAGTCTTCCCGGACGAAGCGGAACGTCTTTCGTTCATCACTGCTTTGATCGATATAGCGCCCGTGACGAATCGCGATTCGATCACGTAGTTTTGGTTTTCGTAGTTTGATGACCTCTATGGTTGACATCGTCTTGAGAATAGCGGCGAGTCGTGGAATTTGATCCGGTTGTTTCGTTTGGAGCAACATACCGCGTCGTTGATGATCGACACCATTGATCGTCACGATCGAAATATGTAACATTCCCATCAACGAAGCAATGTCCCCGAGTATACCGGGACGGTTGACCTTTAATTCATATTCGAGATACCATTGCTCGAACTCACTCACGCGCCCATCCTCCTCTATCAATACGATTATCCATTCCTCATGTTAAATGATTTTTTGAAAAATGAAAAGCATTCCTGAACTGAAATTCCATCACCTACATCCACGCGCCATCTATTTTAAGGATGGCTCCGGACACATAACTTGATTCAGGTTGCACTAAGTAACGGATGGCAGAAGCCACTTCCTCTGCTTTTCCGAATCGACCGGCTGGGATTTCAGCGATCGCTTGTTCCTTTTCATCTTCCGAGAAAATCGCGTTCATCGGCGTATCGATCCACCCCGGCGTGATCGCGTTGATGCGTCCGTGCATCGGTCCAAGTTCCTTGCTGTATGCCTTGACGAATCCGAGCTGTGCCGCCTTGCACGTCGAATAGACGACCTCACCCGCGACACCTTGTTCCCCTAATACACTACTGATGACGACGATCGCAAGCTTCGACGTGAACGGTTTCGTCCGTGTCACGGTTTGGCTGATACGCATCAACGCCTCGACATGGATTTTCCAAAGTTCGTGCATTGATGTTGCCGATTGATCGAGCAACAGACCGCTATAACTCGTTCCGGCACAATGGACGAAGGCATCAACGACAGGTAATGCCGCACAAAATGCCTGCAAGTCCTCCTCGTCTGCTAAGTTCGCAGTCAGGATGTGGTGCTCGCCTTGCCACTCCTCTATCATCCGTTCTAAAACCGCTTGCTGTCGATACGTCTGAAGCACCAATTCATGTCCGGCGGCAGCGAGTTGTTTTGCTGCCGCAAGACCAATGGCGCCACTCGCACCGGTGATGAGGATTCGCATCACGCGTACGGTTTAACGATTGAGATCGCCCGGTTTTCAATGGCGAACAACTCGTCGAAGCGGGCTTCAATCTCTTCTTTCGTAATCGAAGCAATCAACGTTGGAAGCGTGAACAGGTTCGTACCGGCAAGTGCGTGACGCGAGAACTGATTCGCGATGAATTCCGGTGAATTCAAGGCACGGAGGAACTTCCCTTGCATCATGTTCCGCTTGCGTGTGACTTCGTCTTCCGTAAAGTCAGGACGTGTTTGCAGGAGCGTCTCATACGCTTGGATGAACTTGTCTGGATCTTCTGTCTCCATTCCAAACGTCGCAAAGGCGAACTCTTCCTCACTCGAGTAATCAAAGCTGAACGTATCGTCAATCAGACCGTCTTCATACAGTTCCAAATACGTCGATGATGTCTGATCGAACAAGAGATGTAACAGCAGTTCACTCGTTAACTCACGGCGGACTTGTGCCTCACCGCGAAGCGATTCGTCCTTGTAACCGATCAATACCTTAGGTGTCTTAACGTCGAGCTCGAGTTCAAAGCGTGGACGATGTACGCCATGCGGCTCTTGACCGTAATCTCGTTCGATTGCCGGGCGATCCGTATAGTCCTTCTTCGCCTGGTTCGCCTTGATCAATGCCAGTGTCTCTTCCGGGTCGATGTTTCCGACGACGAACAACACCATGTTCGATGGATGATAGAACGTACGGTAGCACGTGTACAAATCATCGGCTGTGATTTGATTGATCGATTCCGGTGTTCCCGCGATATCGATCCGGACTGGATGCGATGCATACATCGATTCGATCAGACCGAAGAACAGACGCCATCCCGGATTATCTTGGTACATTTGGATTTCTTGCGTGATGATCCCCTTCTCTTTTTCAACACTCTCCGGCGTGAAGTAGGGATCTTGTACGAAATCGATCAATGTCTCAAGGTTTTGTTCGATCAGCGACGTCGCTGAGAACAAGTACGCTGTCCGCGAGAACGAGGTAAAGGCATTCGCAGAGGCACCGAGACGACCAAACTCTTGGAAGACGTCCCCTTTTTCGGATTCGAACATCTTATGCTCGAGGAAATGGGCGATGCCGTCCGGTACCGTGATCCATTCCTCCCCTTTTTTGAATCGTTGATCAATCGAACCATAACGTGTCGTAAACGTCGCATACGTCTTTTCGTATCCTTTTTTTTGCAACAAATAGACGGATAAGCCGTTATCGAGCTGCTCGTGGTATACCGTTTCGTCTGTATCGTGATAAGTCAGTTGTTCCATCATGCTTCACCTCGCAATAGATATACGGCATCAAGATCGATTGCCGCTGCTAATCGAACGACGTCTTCACGTGTCGCCGTTTCAATGATATGAATCTCATCCTCCAGTGTCAGTCCACGCATCTTCGAACCATTCAACCAACCAATCAATTGACCTGGCTGATCAAGGATTTGACGGCGCGCATTGATCAACATCGCCTTCGTCTGTGTCAATTCTTCATCCGTGAACTGTCCTGCTTTTAAATCAACGAGTTGTTCCAAGATGATTTTCTCAGCACGTTCCGCTTCTTTCGTGTCGACCCCTGCATAAACATAGAGTGCACTGTTCAATGCCGCGTATCGTGAAGCCGCATAATACGCGAGACTCTCTTTTTCACGGACATTCATGAACAGTTTTGAATGCGGGAAGCCACCGAACAGACCATTGACGATTTGCATCCGAATCGAGTCAGCAGATGTCGGATCGACCGCTACCCGGTAACCAAGGTGCAATTTACCTTGTTTGATCGGTTGCGTTTCACTCGACCGTTTCACGCCATTGACTGCTTTTTGTGCCGGAATGTAATGACTGATTTTTTCAGAATGCGATGGCAAGAATGATAGAGCGTCTTCCATCTCCTCCTTCGTTACATGTCCGACGACGAAGACATCAATCCGGTCGTCTTCAATCATCGAACGGTATGTATCACGCAAGGATGACGGGGTGATCTGTTCGAGTTCTTCGAGTGTTCCAAGAGATGGCAACGCGACGGCTTCACCTGGTGCCATCAATTCGAGAAGACGTTGCTGTGCGTAGCGCATTTTATCGTCATATAGTGAACTGATCCGTAAGGCATGCAATCGTTTTTCTTGTTTGACGAACTGTTCACGGAAGCCACCTTCCGTCAAATCTGGATACAGCACCATTTGCTCGAGCAATTCGAGTGCTTCTTTTAACAACGACGGATGATGGACGAGTTCTCCCCGGACGACATCGAGTTGGAATGAGATGACATGCTCTTCTCCGAACTTCGACGCGTCCGCATAAAGTCCCGCATCATATAGTGTTTCAAGCGGCTCACGTAAAGCTTTCATCGACGGATAAGCGGCTGTCGATTTTTCCATGATGTACGGTAGGATTGCACGGCTTGTCAGCGTCTTCGCTTCTAACGGTGCTGAAAATGTGACGAGAATCGTCGTCGTCTTGAATTTGTCGGTCGGAACGAGATGGTAGCTCGTTCCTTCCTTTTTCCATGTGCTAAATGACTGACTCATTGCTCTCCATCCTTTCGTTTGAATACATGCGCACTGCGGACATATTCAATATCTGCTTTTTGTTTGACGGCATTCTCGTAACGGGCTGCTGTAAAGAAGAAGTCACTGAGTCGGTTGATGAACGGTAACAAATGAGCCGCTTGAGGAACATCGATCATCGAACGTTCAACGCGACGACAGACCGTCCGTGCCACGTGTAACGTTGCAGCTGCTTCCGTTCCACCAGGCAAGATGAACTTATCGAGCGGCGGTGATAACTCCGTTAACGTGTCAATCCAACTTTCTAAATCAACCGTCGCTTCTTGACTCAAACGTGACGGACGCGGTTCGACATACATTAAGTCACTACCACAATCGAATAAGGCGTGCTGGATCACTGTCAGTTGCTCACGCACCTCGATTGATGATGCTTTCGTCCGGGCAAGTCCGACGAAACTGTTCAATTCGTCGAGTTCTCCCATCAAGCTGATCAAACGATCATTTTTTTTGACTCTCCCACCAACGAGAGATGTTTCTCCTTCATCACCAGACTTCGTGTAAATTTTCATTTTTCATTCACTCCTATAGCGAAAGGAAGCGACTCATAATGTTCGCTTCCCTTGTTTTTTCGGTAATCGGATCCGGAAGGTCGCTCCCTCTCCCAAGCGGCTGTCGACTTCGACTTCACCACCATGAGCTCGGACGACATTCGCCACGATCGCAAGACCGATTCCTGTACCCGTCTTGCCACGTGTCCGCGCTTTATCCGCTTTATAAAAACGGTCAAAGACGAACGGTAGATCTTCTTCTGGAATTCCGTCACCCGAATCAATGACGGATAATGTAATGTTTTCCCTATCTTCGTCAATCTTAATCTTGATTTCACCGTTCTCCGTATAACGCAGGGCGTTACCGAGGAGGTTCGTCAAGACTTGCTCCATCTGATCAGGGTCTGCTTCAAACGCGATGTTCGGACCAGAAACCGAGAACGTGACCTGTTTATCGCGTCCCATCTGTTTGAACTTCTTGATCACCCGCTTTGCAAAAGGTATTGCTTCGACGGATTCAATCCGTAACTCCTGGTATCCCGCCTCCATTCGCGCAAGATCAAGAAGATCGTTAACAAGTCTCGACAGTCTTTGGGACTCGTCATAGATGATCGATGCGAATTCTTTCGTCGCCTCGTCACTTTCGGTCATGCCATCGACAATCGCTTCTGAGTACCCTTGCAACATGACGAGTGGTGTCCGTAATTCATGACTGACGTTCGCGACGAAATCAGCACGCATCTTCTCGAGTTGCTGCGCTTCTGTCATATCACGCAGGACGGCGACCGCTCCGATCTGTTCTTCTTGTTCGAGTAACGGACTGACGATGATGATGTAGAAGCGTCCCTCTCGTTCAAAGGAGACCGTCATCTCCGTCTCTTCACGCATGACCGTCTGGAATAACTCAATCAGTTCATCCGGTACGGGAGAACCCGCCAAAAAGGCTTCAGCCGGTGGATTCGTTGCAAGGAGCTCACCTGATTTCGAGAACGTCAACACGCCGTCTGCCATACAGCGCAGAATCGAGGAGAGTAAATGCCGCTCCTTATCGAGATCCGTGACGTATTGATTGAGCTGACTACTCATTTCATTGAACGCAAGCGCTAGGTCACCGATTTCATCCCGTGAACGTTGCGTCAGGCTCTGATCGAACTTTCCTTCACCGGCCTCAACGACAGCTTGACGAATCGTTCGCAGTGGTGCCGTGATTCGTGTCGAGAGGAAGAAGGCAAAGACGGTCGTTCCGATGATCGCTAGCAGGACACAGAGTTGAATGATTTGACGTGCACCCTCATTCGCCTGTTCGATGTTCGTCAATTGCTCGATCAAGTAGATCGTTCCGTTGCCACTATCCGTAATGAGCGGTGCCCGATACGCGAGTGCTGCTTTTCCATCGAAGGTCTCATAGTTGCCGATCGCCGTCTCGCCTTCTTCACCATCAATTGCTTTCCAGTTCTGACGTTCGAGTTCCTTGATGATCCGGTTCGCCTTCGCTTGTGAGATATTCGCTTCGACGGAATCATCCTGCGTCTTTGCAATCAGTGTCGCGCCATAGATATCCGTGATTTCGACCGCAGTACTCGACCCTTCCTCGATGCCGGAGTGCGCCTGAAAGACCGTCTCGACTTGTTGACCGAGCTTTGCTAGGTGCCCCCGTTCCTGTTCGATATGGAACGAGTTGAAAAATTCAAGTAACAAGATCGTCAAGGCGATCAAGACGACCGAAACGAGTAACAGAATCGTTCCCCATAGTTTGATGACAACGCTTTGCAACCATTTCATCGTCAGGTCGGACTATTCTCGAACTTGTATCCGACACCCCAGACCGTCGTGATCATTTGAGCGGCGTTCGGAGACAAACGATTCAGCTTTTCACGCAGACGTTTGACGTGTGTATCGACCGTCCGCAGATCTCCGAAAAATTCATAGTTCCAGACTTCCTTGAGTAATTGTTCCCGCGAGAATACCTTGTCCGTTTGTTTTGCTAAGAAATACAGGAGTTCGTATTCTTTTGGTGTTAAATTGACTTCTTGTGATTCAACCGTCACGCGGTGGGCATCATTGTCGATCGTCAAGTGTGGGAAAACGATGACATCTTTTGTTTTCGCATCCGTGTGGAGGAATTTCGTCGCACTTGCTCGGCGAAGGATCGCTTTGACACGCAAGACGACTTCGCGTGGACTGAATGGTTTGACGATATAATCATCTGCCCCCATCTCAAACCCATGGACGCGGTTCGTCTCTTCGCCTTTTGCCGTCAACATGACGATCGGCGTCGCCTTCGTTTTCCGCAGTTCTTCACAGACTTGCATCCCGTCCATCTTCGGCATCATCAAGTCGAGGAGAATGACATCGTATTCTGTCTCAAGCGCCATTTCAAGCGCCGTCTCTCCATTGTCTGCTTCCTCGATCGTGAAATTTTCCCGCTCCAGATACATCTTCAACAGGCGACGAATCCGTTCTTCATCGTCGACGACTAAAATACGTGCTTCTTCTGACATGCTGTCTCCTCCTATGAACTAAACTCTACTCCTCTATCCTACTACTCTTTTAGTATACTATGAAACGAAAAGAATGGCTTGCTCTGGCTGATTTCTCCGAAAAGGCACACTTCGGTCAGACGCACACGAAAAAGCAGCGGACCGTTTCCGGATCCGCTGCTTGCTTTTTCTTATGCGTACGAGTGTAATCCTGCTACGACAAGGTTAACGAAGACGAGGTTGAACATGATGACGGCAAATCCGCCGACACATAACCACGCTGATTTTTTACCAATCCACCCACGCTGGATACGCATGTGGAGATAAAAGACATAGAAGAGCATCGTAATGAGTGCCCATACCTCTTTCGGGTCCCAGCCCCAGTAACGGCTCCATGCCATTTGCGCCCAGATCATCGCGAAGATCAGACCGCCCAGGATGAAGATCGGAAGACCAATCGCAACAGAACGATAGCTGATCTCATCTGCTGTCTCAAGATCAATCTTACGCGCAATCGGCTTCAAGCTCTCAGCAAGACGCTTGCGAAGAATGACGAAGCGAAGCAAGACGTATAAGACGACGCCACCAATGATCGACCATAAGACCGTATTGACTTTGTTCGCGTTCAAGAAGTTCGGTAATTCGATGACGGCACCTGAACCCGATAAGACTTTTCCGCCTTCAGGACCTGTCAAGACTGGCATGGCATAGTCATGCGTCATCGTTGCACCGTTTTTCGCAACGTATTCGATCGTCGACGCAGAACCTGTTGCTTTGAACAACAGCCCAACTAAGATGTAACCGACGACACATGCGAGTGAGAACATGACGACTTCGAGCCACGTCCGTGTTTTCGATTCCTTACTGAAATCCGTCGCGTGAATCAGATACAGCAATCCCGTCGCGAAGCTGACGGCAAGAATCCCTTCACCGAGCGCTGCCGTCGTGACGTGGATTTTGAGCCAAACACTTTGTAGTGCTGGGATCAACGGTTGGACTTCATCCGGGAACATCGACGCATAGGCGATGACGAGCAATGCGACTGGCATCGCAACCAAACCGAGGACATTGTTTTTGTAGATGGCATAAACGATCAAGAAACCAAGTACCATCATCATGCCGAAGAATGTCGTGTATTCATATAAGTTCGAAACTGGAACGTGCCCAGCTCCAGCCCAGCGCGTGAAGAAATATCCAAGCTGCGCGAGGAAACCGATGATCGCGAGCGTAAAGGCGATTTTACCAGAACGCGTCGGTCCTTTTTTACCACTCGTCGCTACAGCGAAGAATCCTGTACTGACGAGGTAGACGATGAACGATGTAAGGAGCAGGTTACTGCTCAACTGAAGCAAATTCATTTAGCTTCCCCCTCTTCCCGCAACTTTTGTCGATCCTCAAGTTCTGGTAGACCGACTTCCGTCAACGCGAGATTAGCTTCTTTTTGAAGCCCCAATGCATTTTTGTTCGTAAATCCAGCAATCTGGATCCGACCGTTCTTCTCTTTGAGCCAGAGACGACGGTGTGGCCAGTACATTCCGATCAATAGACCTGCCATGAAGATGATACCACCTGCAAACAGGAACGGTAGCGTCAGATCTTTTTTAATCCGGACACCCGAGATGTTCGAGAGTTCTGTACCCGCGAATGCCATTTTGTACTGGTTCTCATCTCCACCGACGTTCAGTTTGATCCCAATCAAACTCCGTTCACCTTTCGGATGTTCCGGTGACTTGATACTAAAGACGAAGGCTGGATTGACCGGACGTCCCGAGTTCGTCGTTGGCTGACCATCTTTGACGACGAAGTCCGGAAGGAAGTCCTTCAGTTCGACTTCATACCCATCTTTTAAAGCATATGTTTCTTTCGGATCACGCAAGTCGACTTTGATCGTATCGACGACTTTGTCCGTCTTCTGGTTGACGATATTAAACGACATCGTCTTGAATTCCGGATCTGCCGCGTATTGTTCCTGGAAGACTTGATAATCATCGAATTCGAATGGGCGGTTGACTGCCGTCTCACCTGACTTGATTTCTTCAAGCTTCGGTTTGAAATCGGACGTTTCGCCGACTTTCTTGTACAGCGTCATCTTCGTATCATAGTTCTTCGGTACGTTTCCGCCTGCTGCTTCAAGTGATTTCTTGAACTTCTCATCGACCTTCTCAGGATCATAGAACTCGATGTTGAACGCTTCATTTTTCAAGTAGTACTGATTGTCCGTCGCCTCGATCGGCAACGTCTCCCCTTCGCGGAGCCAAAGCAATTCATCTTCGTGCATCCCTGGTACGACTCGAAGCATCGCACCACCGAAGAATAAGACGAGTCCGATATGATTGATGTATGGACCCCATCGTCCGAAACGTTGCTTTTCCGCTAAGAGTGCCCCGTCTTGTCGACGGACTTTATAGCCTTTTTTCTCAAGCAACGGTGCGATCGCATCGATTTTTTTAACATCGCCAGTCGCTTCCGCGCCAAATCGCTGACCGTTCATGAAACGGTCCGACTGGATGACCGGTTGTTTCTTCAGTGCTCTGTAGAGCGGGAAGAATCGGTCAATCGACACGATGATGATCGAGAGTAATAAAAGCGTGATCAATCCGATATACCACCATGATTCAAATAGATTGTGGAATCCTAACGTATAGTAGATGTCACCTGCCGTGCCGTATTCTTTTTGATAAAACTCTTCCGGTGGTGTTGCCTGTGGAATATACATCTCTTGCGGGAAGATCGTTCCGACCCCACTCGCGATGATGATCAAGGCAATCAACCATAACCCGACCTTGACGGACGAGAAGAACGTCCATGCCCGGTCGATCCAAGATGGATTTTTACGTTTCGATCGAAGCTCCGCTTCTTCGTAACGCATGTCCAGTTGTTTGAAATCTTCTTGCTCCTGCATCCTTAAATCCCCCTTCGATGCGTTACTCGTTCGCCTTCTTCACCATCTCTTCGAGCTTCGCTTGATCAATCTCACCTTCATATTTCTCGACGACTTCACCTTTTTTATTGATGATGAATGTCACAGGTAAGTTGTAGATCCCGTAAGCCTTCTCGACCGAACTGTTCGTATCCATGAGAATCGGATAGTCCGTTCCGCCAATATCCTTGATGAAGCTTGAGACACGAACTGGTGTTTCACCGACATTGACCGCTACGAAATTGACGCCTTGGTCTTGCATCATCTGATAGTTGTCATTGATCAATGGCATCTCTTTCTTACATGGTTCACAGAATGTTCCCCAGAAATTGAGTAAAAGTCCTTTTCCTTTATACTCGTCCATCGAGTGCTGTTTCTCACCATATAGATCGACGAGTGCGAAACCAGGGGCATCATCGCCTGCCATGACACGACCGTTTTTATCACGTGTCGCTTGATCGACGAATTGCATGATGACGACTGCTCCGGCGAACAAGACAATCGTCATGATCATCAGACGCCAGAAGGAGCGTTTCTTCTTTTTTTGCTGGGCCGCTGCTAAGCGTTCTTCCGGATTTTGTTTCGTTTTTTTCATATTTTACCGCCTCCACCCATATTGTACTTGAAATCGCTTTACCGTTGACAAAATGTGAAATTCGTTAATCGTTTTGTCACAAAAAAAGAAAACTCAACCCGGAGGATGAGCTTCTCGCTTTACAAATTAACGTTTTTTTGTGTTCTTACGTCTTTTCGTAGGTGGAGCGGCTGGATCCGCTAGCTCACGCAATTGATTGACTTCTTTTTTTGAAAGTTCACGCCACTCGCCAGAAGTAAGACCTGCCAGTGTCAAGAAACCGAACTGTTCACGTTTCAACTTCAAGACTTCCGAACCGAGTGTCTCGACCATTTGACGGACTTGACGGTTATGTCCCTCGTAGATGACCATTTCAAGAATCGCTGTATTTTTCTTCTTATCGATATCGCGCATCTCGACACGTGCTTTACCTGTCTTGAAACCATCCGGTAAGACGACACCTTTTTCAAGACCTTTGACGTGGAAGTATTCTGGTACACCTTTGATTTTGACGATGTAGCGCTTCGGTACCTTATATTTCGGGTGAAGCAAGAGGTTCGAGAATTCACCGTCATTCGTCATTAAAAGAAGACCGCTCGTATTGTAGTCGAGTCGACCGACTGGGAAGACACGGTGTCCGGGTGGTACGAGATCAACGACCGTCTTACGTCCTTTATCGTCCTCAACCGTCGAGACGACACCTGTTGGTTTATAGAGCATGTAGTAGACGTGTTCTTCCCGCTCGAGCTTCACGCCGTCTACTTCGACTTCGGCACGTGCTCCGACTTTCGTCCCAAGCTCCGTAATGACTTTTCCATTGACCTTGACGCGACCTGCTGTGATCAATTCCTCTGCTTTACGCCGCGAAGCGACACCTGCTTGTGCGATGATTTTTTGTAACCGTTCCATTAATTCACTCTCTCCTCTAATGAAGGATCATTCCGGAAGAAGAGATCTCCATCCGATTCGAACGTTTCTTCGAACTCGAGTGGCGGCAACTCTTCAATACTGTTCAGACCAAAATGGTCCAGGAAATGATCCGTCGTTTTATACAATTTTGCGCGACCGACGCCTTTAGCGCGTCCCGCCTCTTCAATCAAACCTTTTGCACTTAACGTATGGATGACACGCTCCGTCTTCACACCACGAACGACTTCGATGTCAGCACGTGTGACGGGTTGCTTGTATGCGATGATGACGAGTGTCTCCATCGCTGCTCGAGACAAGGAATCTTCTGCGAGCGAACCGGCATATGCCTGAATATATGGCGACATCTCTTTTCGTGTCACCATCTTAAAGACACCACCCGACTCCACGATTTGCAACACACGCTGCTCTGCTTCGAATGTCGTTTGAAGAGCCAGCAACTGTTCACGTGCTGCCGCTTCACTGATCTCTAGCGCTTGACTGAGACCACGCGGATCGATCCCATCGTCTCCGACGACGAATAACAGGCTCTCAATGATTTGTTCATACGCCAATCTGACTCTCCTCCTTCACCATGCTCCGCAATAGGATATCATCGGTCATCTGTTCACAATCAATGACCCGTTGCTTCACGAGCTCAAGAACAGCGAGGAAGCTGACGACTAGTTCTTCGACCGTCGGTTGCTCCGCAAAAAAACCGAAGAATGTCGTACGCTCACGGGTCGCGACGTACCGGGCAACAGACTCCATCTGTTGCTCGAGTGAACGTTCTTCCCGTTTGACCGTCTTCGAACGGCGTACCTTCCAGGCTTCCCGTTGGCGCATTTTTTCGTAAGCACGTAATAAATCACTCAGTGATAACGTACCGTTATACTCTTGTGCATCCGTGTCGAGATAACGCATCAAATCCTCTGGTTGTTTCGAGAACAGCTCAAGGCGTGCCTCTTCCTTTTCTTTCAGGACGAGTGCTGCTTCCTTGTATGCTTTATACTCGATCAACTGTTGAATCAGACCTTCTCGCGTCGGTTCTTCCTCGAAATCGGGAATCTCATCGTATTCCGTCTGTTCGATCGGCAAGAGTTGTTTGCTTTTCAGTTGCAACAGCGTCGCTGCCATGACAAGATATTCACTAGCAACATCTAGTTCAAGATGCTGCATCGCACGGATATAGGACACATATTGATCCGTCACCATGGAAACGGATATATCATAAATATCGATTTCTAATTTACCAACCAAGTGTAACAGCAAGTCCAGCGGGCCTTCAAACGCATCCATCTTTACACTGTATGATTCCATGATTCTCCCTGCCCATCAACGTTTTTTGCGCCTTAGTATACCATACAACAGATGGGTTCGACTATGTTATATTCAAAGGAAGAGGTGATTCCATGAATCCGATTGAACGATTCGTATTTGAATTCAACATTCGGCACGATTACTTCGAGTGCCATGAAATCTTAGAGGAAGTCTGGCAAGAAGGACAACGTCAGGACGAGGCGCTTGTCGGTCTGATCCAGCTGGCCGTCGCCCGCTATCATCACCGTCGCGGCAATACGACTGGGGCACAGCGGACATATGCGAAAGCATTCGATAAAATCGAACGCCACCGGGCAACACTGATTGCGTCCGGGATCGACGTCTCATATTTGCTCGATCATCGCGACCATTTTACGGATAAAGTCTATCGGCACATCCCGTTACCTGTCTTCCCGGACGTCATCCGAACCGTCGCACTTGAAGCGACAGCACCTGATCTCGACTATGTGACGCATAAACACCGTTTGCGCGATCGTACGGATGTCGTCACGGCACGACAAGAAGCGCTACAAAACCGAAGAGACCGGTCCATCTGAGCCATGGACCGGTCTTTTTATTGATTTTTCCATTTGTCGACGAGGCGTTGCGTCTCTTCGGTCGCACCCGTAATATCCGTTCGAAGAAGCTTGGCTGCTTCATCGAGTAGGAGATACGACATCCGTTCTCCACGGAACGATGGTGATAATGCGATATGTTTCAATTCAGCATGGCCATCCATTAATTGAAACCCGATGACACCGACGAAATCCTCATCTTGTTTGTACAAATACAAGCGTTGGTCTTCTTCCTGTTCATAGGCTTGAACCGTTTCAAGCAAATACTTCGGATCCTTCACTTCGCACGAAAAGGCGATCAGCCCCATCGCGGTCCGTTCATTCAACTTCTTATATTTTACTAGCATGTGATTCTACACCTTCCTAATTTCAACAACTCTCAGGAGTATGAACGACTGAGACTCATTCATTCTACACCTTCTCACACAGAATTACTGCATTTTTTTCATAATCCATGAAAATGCAGGAGACTGTCACGTGACGTCCCCTGCATCTGAATCACGCTTGTTCTTCCATCACTTGGATGAAGGCACGCATGTAGTCCGGTAGATCGGGCGGACGACGACTCGAGACGATATGTCCGTCGACGACGACGGCTTCATCATGCCAAATTGCACCCGCATTCGTCATGTCATCCTTGATTCCTGGCGTACTCGTGACGTTGACACCTTTTAAGATGCCGGCAGAGATCAGCACCCAACCAGCGTGGCAGATTTGACCGATCGGTTGTTTGTTCTGGTCAAAATGACGCACCATGTTCAGAACAGAGTCAAAACGGCGTAATAGATCGGGCGACCAACCACCTGGAACAAGAATCGCATCGTATTCTGCTGGATTGATCTCATCGAACGTCTTATTCGATTTGATTGGGACACCGTACTTCCCGATATATGTTTCATCCGCTTTCTCACCGACGATGTCGACGATTGCGCCTTCTTCACGTAAGCGATGGACTGGATACCATAATTCTAAATCCTCGAAGTCATTGCTGACGACTTGGATGATTCGTTTTCCTTCTAAACGCATGACAAACACTCCTTTTCGAGTTGAGTTCCCTTACTGATTGTACCCGGTTCTGAAAAAAGAAAAACTCCTCTTCGAACGTTCGAAGAGGAGCAAGAACTTACGCTTCGACGCGGATTTCTTTGATGCCAGCGCCTTGCTTCATTTTTTGTGCATGTTCGAGACCTGAAGTCACTTGTCCGAAGACCGTGTGTACGCCGTCGAGGTGCGGTTGTGGCTCGTGTACGATGAAGAATTGGCTTGATCCTGTGTTACGACCAGCGTGTGCCATCGAGAGTGAACCCGCCTTGTGTTTGTGTGGGTATGATGTTGACGTTTCACAAGGAATCGTTTTTCCTGAACCGCCTGTACCGTTTCCGATTGGGCATCCGCCTTGTGAGACGAAGCCTGGGATGACACGGTGGAAGTTCAATCCATCGTAGAAGTTCGAGTTCGCAAGGTTTTCGAAGTTTTCAGTCGTGATCGGTGCTTCATTGTTGAACAATTCGAATTCGATTTTATTTCCATCTTCTAATAAGATATGACCAGTTTTTTGCATGTTTGACCAACCTTTCGTGCTTTTCAGCAGGAGATTCGTCACGATTCAAGATCGTGATTCCATGGTACAGTGTACCAAATTTCAAGGCGTCGTGCAGACCTTTTTACTCGACGGCTGCCTCTAACACATCGAGTGTCACCGAATCCGTGGCTTCGACACGAATCCGCACCCCATTCGCGAGTGTCGTGACGGGATCCGTATGCCCGAAGTCCGCATCGAGAATGATCGGGAAATCATAGCCCCGCGTCGCGCGCAGAATGATGTCCTTGAGCGGGAAGTCCGGGTCAAAATCGACTTTGCGCGGGAAACGTCCGACGACGAGTGCCGCAATCTTGTCATACGCACCCATGTGTCGCAATTGCGTGAAATACCGGTCAATCGTTTCTGGTGTCTCACTTTCGTCATCCTCAAGCATCAAAACGACACCGTCAAACGATGGCAAGTATGGAGTTCCAGCAAGCAGTAAAAGTGTTCCCGTGTTCCCCGTCAGAATCGGACCTTCTGCGACACCGGTCTTAACGATTGTGTACCCTGCGTTCACTTGATGTTCTCGTCTTCGGTCGTCCGCGACATCCCAGCGTAAAACCTCATCTGTCCACTCCTCAGACGCTTCGATCCGACCGATCGGCTCCGTCTGCATGAACGTACGTTTGAACGATTCTTCTGTATACGGATCAAGACCATCGAATTGACCGAACTGCGTCAGCAGTGCGGGTCCGACGAACGTCGTCAATCCTGTCTGCTGATAGATCCCAGCAAACAGTGCCGTGATATCGCTGTAACCTACGAAGATCTTCGGATTGTTCCGGATCAATTCATAATCGAGTTCGTCGAGTAGCTGGTGTGAATTAAACCCACCGATGGTCGAGATGATTGCCTTGATTGACGGATCTGCGAACGCCATATGTAAATCTTGCAGCCGTTCCCCGATCGTTCCTGCCGTATGACTATGAACAGCCGTTGCGTTCGGCATTAAGACGACCTCGAAGCCCATTTTTTCAAGTGTTGCGATACCGCGGGCGAGACGACGCGGTACGTATGCTGCGACAGCAGACGCCGGCGAGACGATGGCAATCATATCCCCTTTTTGTAAGCGTGGTGGTTTCATGAGAGTTCCCCCTTTTTCATTACAAGTATTTCCAGTATAACAAATCGAAGAGGAACCGCGTACTCTCATTTTTTCCATCCATCTTACAGCTTCACGAAGAGCGAATCTCCGTTCTCAAGCAATTCTCCTTTTTCCGAAACATAATCGACCTTGACTGTCATATGTTGAAGAATCTTTTGTTCGCGCAACGACTTTGCCCACGCTGTGACCTGCGCTTTATCCTGTTCGTGTCGCTTGCGTGGAACGTCCACTAAGAGCGTCGGAGCGACTTCCTTCCGTAAATAAGCCTTTGAATCAAAACGCGCGTCACCTAGCTGCTGTATTTTATCGTTGTCATAAAGTACGGTCACGCTCAATTGATTGTTCAGTTGTTCGAGAGTCGGCGACGGGATCCGTCGCTCTAACCGATCTTCCCAAAGTGACGCATGATACGAGTCAACGAACCTCCCCGACTCCTCTTGTTGATAGACGAAAAACTCAGTATTCGTTTTTTCGTCTATCGCGCGTGCGGCATATTCAAATGGAAAATTGCCCATGTTGTCGTAAAGACTACCGGTCACCTTCGCTTCCGGAAGATGCTGTTCTAAGTAAGTTTTTGCTTTCCGCTGTACTTCAGTCTCTTTCGTTCCATCCGAGTTCATATCCTGTGTAAAAGCGAAAGTCATCAATAAGGCACTACCTCCGATGACTCCAATTAGACTGGCAATCCCGATTATCCAACGTTTCATATGCTCCCCTCCCATATTTTTACACTTACAATTTTATCATAAAAAAAGAGTAGCGGACGACGTCCACTACTCAAGTATTGCTGATTGGATTGCTTACTGGATAACAGCGTGAACGAGCGGGCGTTCTGCCGGTTTCGTTTCACTGATATGGTACGCGTGATCCATTTTTTCGATTGCTTGATCGAGTGTTTCTTTGTTTGAACGAAGTGTTGCGATGACATCGCCGACTTCGACACGGTCGCCGACTTTCTTGTGCAACGTAACGCTTGCTGCGTGATCGATCTCATCTGCTTTCGTCGCGCGTCCTGCACCGAGGATCATTGCTGCAACACCGACTTCGTCAGCGATGATTTCAGAGACATAACCTGCTTTTGAAGCGACGAATGTTTTTTCGTATTTCGTTTCAAGTGCTTTTGTCATGTCGTCAACGAGAGACGCGTCGCCACCTTGAGCTGCGATGAACTTTTTAAAGACGTCAAGTGCTGCTCCGTTACCGAGACGTGTTTCGAGATCCGCATATGCTTCGTCAAACGTCGGGTAGAAATCACCGAGGACTGCCATGTGTGATGCAATCGTTAAGGCGATGACTTTCAAATCACGGACATCTTTCCCTTGAAGGACTTCAATCGCTTCCTTGACTTCGTTTGCGTTTCCGATTTCAAAGCCGAGCGGCTGATCCATGTCCGTAATGACAGCAACCGTCTTACGGTTGACACTCTTACCGATCGAAACCATCTCTGTCGCAAGTGCTTTTGCATCTTCGAACGATTTCATGAAGGCACCAGAACCCGTCTTGACGTCGAGTACGATGCTGTCTGCTCCTGCTGCAATCTTCTTCGACATGATCGAACTTGCGATCAATGGGATCGAGTTGACCGTCGCCGTGACGTCACGAAGGGCGTAGAGTTTTTTGTCTGCAGGAGTTAGGTTACCCGTTTGACCGATGATTGCCATCTTAATGTCGTTGACTTGTGAGACGAACGCTTCTTCTGAAAGCTCGACGTCAAAACCAGGGAACGCTTCGAGTTTGTCGATAGTTCCACCTGTATGACCGAGTCCACGACCGCTCATCTTCGCAACCGGAATACCGATTGACGCAACGAGTGGTGCGACGATCAGACTGATCTTGTCACCAACACCGCCTGTCGAGTGTTTATCGACTTTTTTCCCGTGGATACGTGAAAGGTCGATCACGTCGCCCGAGTTGACCATCGCCATCGTCAAATCAGCGATTTCACGATCTGACATTCCTTGATAGAAAATCGCCATCGACATCGCTGACATTTGGTAATCTGGAATCTCACCATTCGTGAATCCTTCTACCATTGCTTGAATATCAGCTGTTGCGAGTTCGCCACCGTCTCGTTTTGTTGCAATCAAATCTACCATACGCATAATCTAGTTCCTCCTCAGGAGTGGTTTGTGAGTTTTATAAACAGTCGTTACATTTTTTTGATCGAACCGCGAACGAGTGATAGGAAGTGTGCCCGGACACGTTCTGTCGTTTCGATGACTTCATCATGATGTAACGGTTGGTCGAGAATACCTGCTGCCATGTTCGAGACACATGAGATCCCAAGGACTCGCATATCGGAATGACGGGCAACGATGACTTCTGGGACCGTCGACATACCGACGACGTCGCCACCGAGCATCCGTGCCATCTTGACTTCTGCTGGCGTCTCATACGTTGGACCAGTGTTTCCGAAGTAGACACCTTGACGGACACGAATTCCGAGTTCATCTGCTGTTTCCTGTGCAAGACGAAGTAATTCCGCATCATACGGCTTCGACATATCCGGGAAACGTGGTCCCATCTCATCGACGTTCTTCCCGATCAATGGGTTCGTACCGAAGAAGTTGATGTGATCTGTGATCAACATCAAATCACCTGGTTCGAACGCTTCGTTACAAGCACCCGCTGCGTTCGTGACGATCAATGTCTCAACACCGATCGCTTTCATGACACGGACTGGGAACGTGACCATGTCCATCGAGTATCCTTCGTAGAAGTGGAATCGCCCTTGCATCGCAACGACTTGTTTCCCTTCAAGAGTACCGAAGACGAGTTGTCCCGCGTGTCCTTCGACCGTTGATACTGGGAAGTTCGGGATTTCATGATATGGAATCGCGATCGGGTTTTCGATCTCATCCGCGAGGACACCCAGTCCTGAACCGAGAATCAATCCGATCTCCGGTTTTGACTGCATCTTGCTTTCTAAAAACGAACGTGTTTCATTCCAGTTGACTGTCATCTGAATCGCTCCCTCGAATTATAGTTCTGTTAAAAAGCTTGTTCCATGTGCCGGCATCTTGACGGCGAAGTTTTCTGCGACCGTCGCTCCAAGATCAGCGAACGTTTCACGGATACCGAGCGGTTTTGCAACACCATTTTTATGGTAGGCAAGCAATGGTACGTATTCCCGTGTATGGTCAGTCCCAGCATGAACCGGATCGTTTCCGTGGTCAGCCGTGATGATCAAGAGATCGTCTTCGTTTAAGCGAGCAAACACTTCCGGAAGACGCGCATCGAACTCTTCGAGTGCTTGTCCGTAGCCTTGCGGATCACGACGGTGCCCGAACAACGCATCGAAATCGACAAGGTTTAAGAAGCAAAGTCCGTTGAAATCACGATCGAGTTGTTTCACGAGCTGATCCATCCCGTCCATGTTCGACTTCGTCCGGATTGCATCCGTGACGCCTTCTCCATCGTAGATATCAGCAATCTTACCGAGCGAGATGACATCGAGTCCTGCCGTCTCGAGTTCGTTCATGACCGTCCGGTCGAATGGTTTAAGTGCATAGTCGTGACGGTTCGCTGTCCGGACCCACGCTCCTGCTTCACCAAGGAATGGACGTGCGATGATACGACCGAGCATGTACGGGTCATCCCGTGTGATATCACGTGCGTATTCACAAATCCGGTACAATTCCTCTAATGGCACGACTTCTTCGTGTGCTGCGATTTGAAGGACAGAGTCTGCCGACGTATAGACGATCAAGGCGCCTGTCTCGACATGTTCTTGTCCGAGTTCGTCGAGAATTTCCGTACCAGAAGCCGGTTTGTTCCCAATGATCTTCCGACCCGAGAACTCTTCTAGGCGATGAATCAAATCATCCGGGAATTTTTCGAAGACACGGAATGGTGTATCGATCCGGAGTCCCATGATCTCCCAATGCCCTGTCATCGTATCTTTCCCTGCAGATACTTCTTGCATTTTTCCATATGCTGCAAGCGGTGCTTCTTCAGCTGAGATACCTTCGATCGGTTCGATATGCGAGAGACCGAGTTTTGCCATGTTCGGCATGTTGAGTCCGTTGCGTTCACGCGCGATGTGACCGAGCGTATGCGAACCAAGATCTCCGAACTGTTCAGCGTCCGGTGCTTCTCCGATTCCTACGGAGTCCATGACGATCAAAAATACACGTTTAAATGATTGAGCCATTTGCTGTTCCTCCTATATACGAGCTGTAGTTGTGCGATTCCCGTTACGATTTTTCCCGGAAAGGGACTAGACAAAACGCATCATTTGTCTGAAGTCAGACCTTTAAAAGATAGAACCATCATGCCCGTGGATGATGTTTCTTATACACGTCGTGAAGTCGTGCTTTGTTAACGTGTGTATACATTTGTGTCGTCGACAAATCAGCGTGTCCTAGCATTTCTTGTACGACGCGTAAATCAGCACCATTTTCAAGTAGATGGGTCGCGAACGAATGGCGCAGGACGTGCGGTGTGATCTCTTTTTCAATACCCGCTTCCTTTGCCCGTCGCTTGATCATCTTCCAAAACCCTTGCCGTGACAAACGATCACCGCGACTGTTCAAGAAGACATCGTCCGTCTGTTGACCACCGAGACTATTGCGCGCGAGGTCAAGATATGTCCTGACACTTTCAATCGATGTCGTACTCATCGGGATGATCCGGGATTTATTCCCTTTCCCAAGACACGACAGATACCCGAGTTCGAGTTGCAAATCGTTCAACTTCAGTTGGAGCAGTTCGCTGACGCGCATGCCTGTTCCATAGAGAAGCTCAAGCATTGCTGCATCTCGTCGTGTAAGCGGATCGACACCGACGACCGAATCAAGCAAGCGTTCGACGTCCGTTTGACTCCAGACGACGGGCAACTTTTTCTCCGGTTTCGGTAAATCAAGATGACGAGACGGATCATGTGTTACCAGTCTCTCTTCGACCAAATATTGATGGAACGAACGGATCGAGCTCGTCGCCCGGCGAACCGTCGATCGTGACTTTCGTGCTTCAAGCAATCGTTCAATATGGTCGACGATATGATGTCGGTGAACCTGTTCGAACGAGGAAACTTCCGCTGTTTCAAGCGTCTGTAAGTATTGATTTAAATCATTTCGATACGCAGCTGCCGTATTCGCGGACATTTGCCGTTCAATCACTAAATAATTGATAAATGCTTCCAGTTGTTCACGCACTGAACTCATCCTCTTCGTTTACGAAATCGCTTACTTTCCCATCATATCAAAGGTGTAAACCGTTGTGAAGAGGTCTGACCTATAAAAATTGAAAAAGAAAAACCATCCGAAATTTCGTCGGACGGTCAGACTGTTTGTGTTTGCGATTGTTCCAACGCTTCCCGAGCATGACGCTCTTGGCAGACACGGCAGACGCCATGGAATGTCAGGCGATGATCCTTGATTTTAAAGTGGAATCGGGACACGATTTCTTTCTCTACTTCTTCTAGCATATCGTCTAAAATCTCTTCGACGGATCCGCATTCGATACAGACGAGATGGTGATGCGAATGACTCGCACCTTCTTGTCGTAAATCAAACCGGGATACGCCATCTCCGAAGTTGACCTTATCGACGACTTCAAGCTCCGTCAATAATTCGAGCGTCCGGTAAACCGTCGCAAGTCCGATGTCGGAGTTCTTTTCTTTTACAAGGAGAAAGACATTTTCGGCACTGAGGTGATCCGACTCGTGTTCGAGCAGGACACGCACAGTCGCTTCACGTTGGGGAGTCAGCTTATATCCTTTACCGCTTAGCTGTTTTTTGATGCGTTCTACACGACTTTCCATCATAACGCCCCCTTTGTTCGAACTGATGCTATTATCATAGCTGATAATCAGTCTTTTTTCAAATTAAAATGATTATCAACTGAAAATCATTTAAATGAGAATCATTTTAAAGTACGAATTTGCCAATGCTGGATCGCCATGATCGTTTTCGCGTCAACGATCGTTCCGTTTGCAACGAGTTCGAGTGCTTCTTCGAGCTTCAATGTCTTATTCTCAAGGAACTCATCCTCATCGAGTTGACGATCACCGGCAGTCAGACCGACTGCTTCATAAATATGTACACGCTCGCTACAGAAACCAGGCGCACCGTAAAAATCAAAGACATGTCGTAACTCTTTCGCGACGTATCCTGTTTCTTCCTTTAATTCGCGTCCGGCACAATCGAGTGGATCTTCACCCTTCTCGAGTTTTCCTGCTGGGATCTCGATTGATAGACTCTCGAACGCCTTCCGGTACTGTTCCACGACGATCAAATCACCTTGTTCATCAAAAGCAATGATCGCGACGGCACCATTATGATAGACCAATTCACGGACCGAGGTATTGCCGTTCGGTAACGTGACGACATGTTTCTCGACGTCAAAGACTTTTCCTTCATAGATCACTTCACGTTCAATCGTTTTTTCTTCCATCGGATGTGTTCCCCTCTTCTATCTTAGTTTACGTTCTCTGTCATGATTAGTATGCCGTTTCCGACGTATTGCCGCAAGACTTCGAAATCGTCTTTTTCATCAGATATGATACACTAGAATGCAGAAGTTCCAAACTTATAGTTCATCTAAGAAAAGAGGGAATTGAACATGTCATTAGGATTAGGTACGATGACGATCTTAAAGCGCGGTCAGGAAGAAGCAACAGCAATCCTGCGGACGGCACTTGATGCTGGAATCACGCACTTCGATACAGCGGACGTCTATGCGAACGGAGCGGTCGAATCCATCATCGGTCAAACCTTCTCACAAGAGGATCGCAGTCGATTGTTCCTCGCCTCAAAAGGTGGGAATCGGATGAACGCGACCGGAACCGGTTGGACATGGGATCCGAGTTATGACTATCTGAAGCAAGCTTGTCTTGAAAGTTTGAATCGTCTTGAAACACCTTATCTCGACCTGTATTACGTCCACGGCGGCACGATCGATGATGACATCGATGCGTCGATCCGCGCAATGGAAGATTTAAAAGCAGAGGGAAAGATCAAGGAATATGGTCTGTCGTCACTGCGCCCGAATGTCATCGAATATTGGCTCGAGCATAGTAATTTCTCTTACTTGATGACGCCTTATTCGTTGCTCGATCGCCGCATCGAAGAGTTGTTGCCACGCTTAAAAGAGAAAAACATCCAAGTCGTTGCCCGTGGTCCACTGGCAAAAGGACTCTTGACACATGAGAGTGCTTCACGCCTGCAGTCGGTTGATCGGTTCGAACAATTCGATAAGGAAACGCTTGAGGCGAGTCTACAAAAACTTCAAGATTTCCCGCTTCCTGCGCTTGCGTTGCAAGCCATCGATCAACAGGTCGACATCGTCCTTCCTGGTGCGTCGAGCGTGTCACAGCTTCAGGCAAACGTCCAAGCGATGAAAGAGTCGATCTCACAAGCTCAAATCGATCAGGCACTTGCTACACTACCGGTTCATCACTATACGGAACACCGGTGAGGTTTAACTCTTCATATCTCCGGGAAACTCCTTCTTTGTAACGTTCATACAGAGGAGGAGTTTTATTATGGCTCGTATTTTAATCGTATCGACAAGTGCAGATGACATGAATGGTCACAAAACAGGATTATGGTTCGAAGAGTTCGCAGCACCATACAACCTGTTTAAGGATGCAGGACATGACGTGACGGTCACTTCGATCAAAGGTGGCGACGTCCCGATCGATAAAGCATCGATCGTTAAAGAAATCTTGCCGAAATTCCAAGATGCACGCCGTGCGTTGCACGACACGAAAGCACTCTCGGAGGTCGATCCAGCATCATTTGATGCCGTTTACTTCCCAGGTGGTCACGGTGCAGTCGTCGACTTCCCGAATAACCCACAAGTGGCTGGTGCCATTGAAGCTGTCATCAAAAAAGATGGCGTCGTCGCATCGGTCTGTCACGGTCCAGCAGCGTTCGCACACGTCATGATCGATGGCAAACCTTTCGTTTCAGGTCGTCAAATCAACGGCTTCACAGACGAAGAAGAAAAATCGACAGGTCTCGAAGATAAAGTACCATTCTTGCTTGAGACGACACTTCGTGGCGAAGGCGCTACTTTCCTCACATCGGATGCCGGTAAGGAATTCGCCGTCATCGATGGCAACGTCGTCACAGGACAAAACCCAGCGTCAAGTGAAGCAGTCGCAAAACTAGTCCTCGCGAAACTGGCGACACAAGCGTAATAGATAGTATTCACAAAAAATGGAGCGCGCGACATCATGTCGCGTGCTCCATTTTTTCATACGTTATAGACGGTGAATTGAATCCAATCGTTCGAGGTCAGCTTCTGTCTCACGTGTTTTTTGTTCGAGTCGCTTTAACTCGTCCTCGAGTTGTTGCTGTTGGGCTTGCAATGCAGATCGTTCTTCCTCCGTATAGGAACGTGCTACTTCTTTTTCTTTGAGGTACCACCATTTTTTGACTTTTTTAGGTGGCGGTCCGAGTTCAATCTGTTGCTCGTGTTGTTTGACCTCATCTATTTGTTCAGCATGCGCCAATTGAAGCTGCTTCAATTCCGCCTCATAAGTAGCTTGTCTAGCTTCAAGAATTGGTGTGAGGTACGCGAGGATATGCGCAGTAAAGTCTCGCTCGACGACCCGTCGTAACACATCTCGCCGAAGGGAAGCTTCCGAATGACCTGAGGCATTCTCCCAAACGATTGAATCCGCTCGTTCTAGAATCTCCTCTTCTTCTGCTTCTCCGAGCCAACGTAATTTCAGCAATAATGGTTCAAGGAGTGCTTCTTCTACATACGCCGTAAATTGCGAATACGAGATCGCTTCTCGTATCAGCGGTTCTTCATGTAAGCGAAATAATGCTTCCGCCTCTTCCTCAATCCAGTCTTCATAGTCATTAAAGTACATCGATTCTCTCCTTACTAAATCCTATTACAAAATAAAACTGGCTCGAATCCGCCATCTACATGACAGTCGAGCCAATTTTGTTAGACGTTTGCTTCGTTCTTTTTGATTTCCGCGATTGCCCAGTCACACCAATCCAAGTAATTCAACATCATACGCAAGCCGTACTCACTCGTCAAGGTCTCCCCTAGTGTTGCACCGTTCTCGAGGTGGTCGTGACGCCAACTATGCATCATCTCGACGGCAAATTGATGGTGCCGCTTCGACTCTTCCAAATAAGCAACGGCTTCCTCTGGTGGGAGCAGATGCAAGAGCGACACCCGCATCAAGTTCTCATCCTTCATCTTCGGTTTGAATTCATTTGGTGTCCGTAACCATTCAACGAGCTCCGTACGCCCTTTATCGGTAATCGAATAGACTTTCTTGTCCGGTAAGTCTTCTTGGACGATATGGACACTCGTCACGAGCTCTGCCTCTTCCATTTTCAACAACTCTCGGTATATTTGAGTATGATGTGCGGTCCAGAAGTGGATCATCTGTTTTTTGAAAGTCGCGCTTAAATCGTAACCGGTCGCTTCCCCTTGGGTCAGCAGCCCGAGTAGTGCAAATCGTAATGCCACTGGCTGCACCTTCTTTCCTTCTTTTGTATATATACTTAATTATCTCAAATATATCTTAATTTCGCTACTCTTGCGTCGAACGAATGTACGATTAAAAAAAAGACCTGCGAGCGAAATCACATTCGATCGTAGGTCTTCATGCGTTATTGCTTTTCCATTCGTTCTATTTACGTAATTGCTCGATTCCCTGTCGGACATGTCTCCAGTAAGAAGAAGGATGCGGAACGAATTGACGACGATCGAACCACTCGCCTGTCGTGTCCTGAATACGCTCGATGGACATGTCAGCGATTCGCTCAAACTGCTCGATCGAAAAAGCAATCAATCGCTTCACTTCTGTTTCCTGGAGGACGTATGCGTCTATCGCTTGATCACTTCGAGCAAGAAAGACATGGCATCGCTCACAGTCCCATAGTGACGCATCCCGAAACTCCTCTTCCTGGATGCCAAGCGGTATCAATTGATCAAACGTACATGTCAAACCAATCTCTTCCTCGAGTTCCCGGACACCATCCTCGACTGTCTCATCCGCAAGCAAGTGACCCGCTGCCGTGATATCAAGCATTCCTGGAAAATCCTTCTTTTGTTCAGACCGTTGCTGGAGCAACACGACGTCCCGCTTTGGATCATAGACGAAACAATGAAACGTTTCATGCCATAAGCCGTTTGCGTGGACTTCCGATCGTGGACGAGGTCCGAGCAGGTTGCCCGCTCGATCCACGGTCATGATCATCTCTTGTTCACTCATCGCAACACCTTCGAAGCTTGATGGAATCGCTCCCCGACCGTATAGAGTTCAGCAATCAAAAAGACAATTGCGATCCAAATGATGGCGCTTGGGAACAGGATCATCGCTGTTAGGAATAAGAACCCTTCCGTCCGCTCGACCAGTCCCGGTTGATATTGAAACGACTTGTAGCCGTAATTTTCACTGACCGCTCCGATTGCAAGGAACATCGTCATCCCAATTACGAATGATGCGACGAGCAACAGAATAACGACCTGCGTTTCCGGAAACCGAAGCGCAAGACCAATCAATACTGACAGCTCGACGATCCGGTCGAGAACAAGGTCAAGAATCGTGCCGATTGGAGTCGTCTTTTCTTTTCGTGCCATCGTTCCATCGATGACATCAAGCATGCCCGAGATCCACAACAAGACAATCGCCGTTCCCATCATGTCGTTATAGACGAAAAAGCCCGTCGCACCACCGATGATGCCGGAGATGATCGTCACCTGTGTCGCCGATAATCCAATTTTCTTAAATAAGGTCGCCCCTTGATCAAATAGGGGTTGAACGATTTTACGCGCACGCGTATCTAACATGTCACCCCTCCTTTCTAACGATATAGCCTTCTTTCTCATGAATCGTCTCGTCTGAAGAGAGCACGAGTCGTTCTCCGGATACTCGTTCTACTTCGTAGAAACGAACACCGTATTGAATGAGTTCTTTCGTAATCGTAACACGTTCATCCGACTCCTTCGTCGGTCTTGAGACCAAGTTGACTGCCGTCAACGGGTGCCATGTTTCTTCAATCTGAATGCCTTCCCCAAAAAACGGGCTGGTCTGGCTAAGCGTAATCGGCGTGCCATGATCGACGATTCGCCCCTGTTCTAAGACATAGACGATATCCGCCATCGCCATTGCCTCTTCCCGATCGTGTGTGACAAGGAGTGTCGTGACACCTTGTTCCTCGGTCAACTTCCGAATCAATGTCCGTAGTTCCCGTCGTCTCGGTACATCTAGACTCGAGAATGGTTCATCGAGCAACAAGAAGTCCGGTTGACTTGCCAGCGCACGAGCTAAACTCGCCCGCTGCTGTTCGCCCCCTGACAATTCGTGAACAGCACTTTTTCCTCTTCCCTCGAGTCCGACGCGATGTAACCAGGATTCGAGCTCGATCGGTGTTAATTGTTTGGCGCCGAGACGGATGTTCTGTTCGACGTTCAAATGTGGGAACAACAGCGACCGTTGAAACATCATCGTCACACCTCGCTGATTTGGTGAAAGGACAGTCACATCTCGGTCGCCGAACTGAATCACTCCACTCGTCACACGTTCGAGACCTGCAATCAGGCGGAGAAGCGTCGTTTTCCCACTACCACTCGGTCCGACTAAAGCCACACATTGTCCAGATGCGATATTTAAATCGATATCAGACAATACATGCTTCGTTCCAAATCGTTTATTGACTTGTTGTATCGTGACTTCCATTTAAACGCCTCCGTACGATTCGTATCCAACTAGAAAAAATAACGGCTTGTCCAGCATAAAAGAGAATGGGCAACCCGATCAACCACAGCGTCGCTAGACGCGCCGCCCCTTGCGAATTACCAGAATACGCCGGGAATACTTCGAGTGATATCATGCGGACGATCCCACCACCAATCAACGCAACTAGTGCATACTGACTGATCGTGATCACCGTGACGAGTAGCGTCACGGATTGTAACGTCGACCGAAGCATCGGTCCCGTCAAATAGAACCAACGCTTGAACCGGTTCCCCTCAATCAAGACCATCTGTTCAAGCATCCGTTCTCCGAGCGCCTGAAATCCGTTCGTGTACAAGCGAACTGTATACGGCAAGGTCGGCAGAAGCAACACGAGCAGGACACCGAAAAATCGATCTGCCAAACCAAGACGGATCCATGTCAAATAGAGACCGAATGATAGCAATAACACGGGAACGAACAGCGGCAAACTAATCAAGAACTCTGCTATACGAATCCGTTTCCCCGTTTGAAAGGCAATCGCTTTTCCTGCTATGTACCCGAAGAGATGATTTAACAATACGACGGCACAAATCATCGCGACGGTCGTACCGAGCGTCGCTTCTAGGCGCGGATTCCAACTCCACTCTCCTGGAATCAAACCGATTAAAGGAACGATGAACAGGAGTACAACGAATACGATCACACTGATTTTTTTCATCATTCGCTTCGCCCCCTACTGATCTTCGTTGCCAGTGGGCGTGTCAAACCAGTCATAAGCAATAGCAGGAGGAAGAGTCCTCCCGTCAAGACGACACTCATTGCAAAAGCGAGTGGTTGCTCCGATAAATCGCCTTGTGTATACAAATCGAATGCATAGACGCCAAGTAATTTTGGATAGGTCACGCCGAGCAGTGCTGGAATCTCATATGCGAACAGGATGAAGGCAAGCAAGATAAATGCTGCCTCAAGCATCGGAACGAGCAGGAAAACACCCCGCGCATGCCAGAATCGGCGCACTGGTGATAAACCGAGCATCATACCGAGTTCTTGATAACGCGAATCAAGGCGCCGGACCACCGGTAAGAGATAAAAAAACACGAACGGAATTTCTTTATACAGATACGTCAAGATGACACTAAAATAATTCCCTTCATGCGGTCCGATGACAGGCACATCACTCAAATAGAGAATCGCGAGGTATGCTGCTCCTAGATGAGGGATGAATAAAGGAATCGCAAGTAACGCAGCTAGTCTTGTTCTGCTCAAGAGCCTTGCGAGCACCACACCAATGATCAGCGCGAGCACCGTACTGACGATGGCCACGTAACTGCTGACGGCTAGACTCTCTAAAAAGACCTCATCCGTCAGTAGCTCGCGGTAATCAGCAGATGTCGTCATCGAGATACTGACCCATAACCCGTATAAGACCATGCCTGCCATCAAGAGTGCAGCAGGATACGCGTTACCGCGCCACACGAGACGGCCATTCCTTACGGATCATCTCGAAAATGGATGGGTCGAGTTCCGTCCGGACCTTTCCTTCAAAGACGCTTGGCTTTGGTGTCGACGGTGCAGCCGGTACATCAGCGAATTGCTTTTGTTCTGATGAATCAAGTGTCGATAAATCAAGACTCGTTCCGTCTCCCCAATACGTCGCATCGTATTTTTTCAACTGTGCTTCTGGTGATAACAACGTATTGATCGCTACGAGTGCGCCCTTCGGATTCGGTGCGTTGAACGGTACAGAAAGGAAATGCGTTGACGCGATTGATCCATCCTTCAAGACGATCGGACGTGTTTGTTTCGGAAACGTTCCTGACGTTACTTCTTGTTCAGCCCGTCGTTCGTTGAAGCCCATCGTGAAATCAACGTCTCCCTTCGCGTATAACTGATCGAGTTGGGCAAGTGTCTTTGGATAGGTCTTCCCTTTTTTCCAGAGATACGGTTTGATTTCGTTCAAATAAGCCCATGTCTTCTTGAAGTCTGCTTTCGGGTCTTTTAAGGTTTCATTTGATTCGACACCATACATGACGTGGCGGACGAAGGCATTCCCCGTAAAGTCCGTCACTTCCGGATAAGTGAAACGTCCTGGATTTTCCTTGACCCATGACTTCAGTGCTTTCAAGTCGGTCGGTGGCGACTTCACGTCAGCTGCGTCATAGTGCAACGTATATTGAACTTTCCCCCATGCGGCTTCAAGTCCGTCTGTTTTCGTACCACTATCTGAACTCTGTGCGGCAGCATCGACATACTTCATGTTCGGGAGGACTTTTGTGATTTCTCCATACAGTAAATCATCTTTTTTAGCATTTAAAAAATTATCGCCATTGATCCAGACGACATCGATGACACCTTTTTCCTTACCTGCCTGTTTCTCAGCACGCAGTTTTTGAATGATATCCGCCGTCTCGATCGGGACCCGTTCTAACGTGATGTTGTGTTCCTTCTTCAGACGCGGTGCTACGTATTCATCGATGTAGGCATTGATGCCGTCATCGCCGCCCCACATATACATCCGAACCGTTGACTTTTCCGCTTCTTTTTCGATCGTCTGATAAGAAGTCCCTAAGACATTCTTCGGTTCCGGTGTCGCATCCGGTGTTCCACAGCCTGCGAGCAGCGTACCTAGGGCAAGAAAGCTGATTACCTTTGTTTTCATTTGTCGTTCTCCTCCGTCATCACTTTTTATCGAAGCCCGGTTTTCCTAACCACTCGATCAACCGTGGCATCACGCCGTACCCTTTTGCCGATAGCTCCATCCACCATGGTGCATTGACTTCACGTTTACGCCGCTCTATTGCTCGGACGACAGTCGAAGCTAGTCGTTCTTTCGATACGACGATAGAAGCGACATTTTGCTCATACTTCCGGTCGACATCCGCACGGACAAAAAATTCTGTCGCGATCGGTCCTGGATTGACCGTCATGACGTGGATGCCTTTTGGACGTAACTCCAGACGTAACGCGTTCGAAAACTGCAACATCGCTGCTTTCGTCATGCAATAGATCGTTGATTTCGGTGTCGGCAACTTCCCCGCCTGACTGGCCACGTTGACGATCATGCCACCTTCTTTGAGTAATGGCAGACATGCCTTCGTTAAGCGAACGGGACTTAAGACGTTGATCCGGTGCATCGACTCAATCGTTTCAATCGAGGTATCGTCTAAGAAGCTGAATTCCCCGAAACCTGCGTTATTAATCAAAATATCAATCCGTCCATAACGATTTGCGAGTGTTTTTGCAAGAATTTCAGGCGCCTTTTCCAAATCGTAGACCAGGTAGTCTGCCTGGAGTTCAGATGCTAACGTTTGTAATCGATCCTCGCGTCGTGCAATTAAAATCAAGTTTGCGCCTTCTTTATGCAGAGTGCGCGCCAGTGCTTCCCCGAGTCCACTTGAAGCACCCGTGATGACAATCGTCCGGTTGATGAGCTGCATTAGACTTCCTCCGCTTTTGAATAGTAGAGGATACCTGATCGTTTCTCGACCGTGATCGCACCGCGGGCGACGAGTGTATCGAGACGTGCTTTCATCTCACTCATGACAAGAGGGAATGATTTTTTTAATCGGTTTCCATACGTCACTTGTGCTAATTCGAATAACGTATGTTCTCCCGTAAAATACTTCAAGAGCTGATCACCACGTGCTTTGCGTTGCATCAATCGTTCTTCGACGAGTACCGCAACATCTCGAATCGGAGCACCATGTCCAGTGTAGGCGATTCGAATCTGCTCACTTTGTAATTTTTCTAAGGAGTCAAGATACGCAAGAACAGGACGTTTTACGAGCACATCATCACCTGGTTGCGGTTGTTCGAGCAATGGATTCGGCTCGACCCGGTCGAGCAGGTGATCGGCCGCGAACAATACACCATCGTCACTTAGAATTCCGATTTGGTCACTTGCATGCCCCGGTAGTTCGATGACACGGTATCGCCCAGACGGCGTAATCGCGTCGCCTTCTTTTAATGTGAAATCAAGTTGACCTTTTCCAAGCCATTTCAAGGCAGATTGATAGCTTGGTAACATCTCTTGAATCGCTACCGGAACGCCAAACGATGTCGCCAATCGACGCAAGAATGCGTCCCCGTTGTTCAAGAAAATCTCGTCCTGTTCCAAGTATGGGCTTAATCGCGCATGTCCATAGACGGGAATGCCTTTTTCTGAAAAGCGATGCGCCATTCCGGCGTGATCCGCATGGTGATGTGTCACGATGACACGATCTAAATCCTCGACCTGAAGTTCATGTCGTGCAAGCGTCCGTTGCATCGTTTGCCATGCTTCAAGCGTATCCGGTCCACAATCAATGAGGATGTTTTCCCCTTCCGTTCGTAGTACATAGCAGTTCACGTCTCCAACCGGAAATGGTGTCGGAATCGGAATCGGGATGATTTCGTCTGATACAGTCATACCTACACGCCTCTTTTCTCTCGTCCATTTTCTTTCATTATAGAGAGAATGAAGCTATAGCGCCAAACTTTGTGCGTCAAAGGGTGACATTTGTTTTCTAGCTTACGTTAAAGCGCGAGAAATGGATGCACAAAAAACCGACCTTTCCGCAGATTGAAAGGTCGGTCAGAAACTTATTTTAAGTTGAGGACTGTTAATTTGTCGCGTGTCATCGAAGCTAAGCTACGTCCGACGCCTTGAACGCCGAGACCCGATGATTTCACACCGATGAATGGGAAGTGGTCAGGACCACGTTCCGTCCGACCATTGATTTGAACAGAACCTGTTTCAAGCGCATCCGCTACTGCAAACGCAGCATCGATATTCTCTGTGAAGACACTTGCTTGAAGACCGTATTCTGATTCGTTTGAGTATGCAATCATTTCGTCGACTGAGTTGACACGGATGATTGGAAGAACTGGTCCGAACGGCTCTTCCCAAGCAACGCGCATGTCGCGTGTCACGTTGTCAAGAAGTGTTGGTTCGATCAAGTTCGCCGTACGTCCGCCACCTGAGACGAGCGTTGCGCCTTTGTCTGTTGCGTCCGTGATCAAGCCTTCGACGAAGTCCGCTGATTTCGTGTCGATGAGCGGCACGACGACACTGTCTTGTTCAGGTGAACCGACTGTCAATTTCGCGATTCGTGTCTTGAGTTCTTCAATGAGTGCATCCGCTTGATGATCAAGAACGAAAACGCGTTTGATTGCTGTACAACGTTGACCTGAGTAAGAGAACGCCCCACTGATGATATGGTCTGCCGCAAGTGACAGATTCGCATCTTCAAGAACGAGCGCTGGGTCTTTTCCACCAAGTTCAAGGACAAGTGGAATCATTGCCGATTGACGCGACAAATGTTGTCCTGTGCCTGTACCACCAGTAAATGTGATCATGTTGATACCCGGGTGAGCCGTCAAGTAATCACCGATGACCGATCCACGACCTGTGACGATGTTGACGAGTCCAGCCGGAAGACCTGCTGCGACAAGTGCCTCGACCATCAAGATACCGCTGATCGAACCTTGTGTTGCCGGTTTGAAGACGACGGCGTTTCCTGTCATGAGGGCAGGTGCAAGTTTTGCTGCTGCCAAGTTGACTGGGTAGTTGAACGGTGAAATCGCAAGGACAACGCCGAGTGGTGCTTTTTTGATGACCGCGATTTTTTTCGCGCTACCACCAGGGAACGAATCCCCTTGCATCATCTGACCGTCGAAACGGAGACCTTCTTCCGCTGTGTAGCGAATGATTTCAGCTGTCCGTTTGACCTCTTTGACGCCATCTGCACGTCCTTTACCGACTTCGCGCATAATGACTTCACCGATTTCGTCCGCACGTTTTTCGAGTTCCGTTGCCCAAGCGTGAAGCAATTCAGCCCGTTTGTTCGCTGGTTGTTTTGCCCACTCTGCTTGTGCCGCTTTCGCTGAAGCGATGGCACGATCGACTTCCGGTTTTGTCATCGCTTGGACGCGACCGACAAGATCCTCTTTATATGGTGAAGAGATTTCAATCGTCTCTTTTGATTCACTTTCATGCCATTGTCCATCTAGTAAAAATGTGTAGGTTGTTGCTGTAGTCATTCCACTCTACCTCCATTTATTTTTATCTCTCTCATTTCAGTGTGTGGCTGCATAGCTTATTGTAATCAATTGGTCTGACAAATGCCAAACTTTTTGCTTAACATATTATGAAAGCGATTACAACAATTTTTTTGTCAATTCAGAACTAGAATTTTTAGCGTAGCATGCCGATAACTAGTCAGAAGTGAAGTGAAGGTAATGGAAAGGGGCACAACCATATGTATAATCAGCACGATATTTTATTAGAAGCCGGCACGAACGAACTCGAGATCGTCATCTTCCATTGCGGACCATACACGTTTGGAATCAACGTCATGAAGGTTCGGGAAATCATCGTTCCGCTCCCGATGACACCACTCCCAGGTACACCGGACGCTGTTAAAGGATTGATTGAACTGCGTGGCGAAGTCATGACAGTCATCGATTTGCCGACGGTCATTGGTGTTCCACACGATGAAGCAACCGAGGATCGATTGATCATCTGTGAATTTAATGGGGAAAAAAGCGTCCTGCGTGTCGATTCCGTGACGGAAATCCGTCGTATCTCATGGGAACAGATCGATACACCAAACGAACTCGCTCGTGGCATTGAGGGATTAACGAACGGTGTCGTCAAAACGGGCGACAAAATGATCATCTTGCTCGACTACGAAAAAATCGCACTTGAGCTCTCACGCAAGGATATCTTCGCCCGCGAAGAAGGGCGTCGCGTCCAGTCCCGTGACCGGTCCGACAAAGTCATCTGGATCGCCGAAGACTCGGAAATGCTCCGGACGTTGATCATCGAAACACTCGAGGAAGCCGGTTACCATGGTCTGAAATGGTTCATCAATGGTAAGGAAGCTTTTGATGCGTTTGAGAACGGAAGCAACTGTGACCTCCTGATCACCGATATCGAGATGCCGAAGATGGATGGACTACACTTGACGAAACGACTCCGTGAAGATGATCGTTATGCGGAATTGCCAATCATCGTCTTCTCTTCCTTGATTTCCGACGATTTACGCCATAAAGGTGAGTCGGTTGGTGTCAATGCACAAATCACGAAACCGGAAATCGGTCGTTTGATCGAAACGGTCGATTCATACGTCTTATAAGAAAAAAAGCCGACAGCATGTCGGCTTTTTTGATCTATTCGATTGCTCAACGCAGCGCGTCAAGATTTTTTCCAGTAAACACATCGAGCCAGACGACACGGAATTCCACCATGCATTGCTCAATCCGATCGACGATTTCTTGTGTTCCGGTCATTGAACCAGATTCTGCTTCTTTTTCAAGCAGTTCGAAATCATCAGCTAAATCATCAGCGGCAACGGAATAGGAAGCACCTTTTAGCAAGTGAGCGAGCTTTTCAGTTTGCTCAGCATCTTGCTTGGCGACGGCATCTTTTAGTTCAGGAAACTTTCGATCGAACTGCGCGATATACGTTTCTCCGATTTTTTGAAGGAACGCGTGATCCCCACCCGCGATCGATTGAAGTTCTTCGAGCTTCTTAGCATTAAAAAAAGGCATGTCTTCCCCTCCTCTGTTTTCATCTTATCACTAATCTTCGTAAAAAAAAATCGGAGAATCATTTACACGCCATCGTTTCTATTTCTATAATGAGACAGTGAAGAGCAGGAGGGATAGACAATATGTTGACGATTTATCGAAGCGATGTCACCGGGGCAGTCAACGAGATACAGGAGTTCACGAAGGGTTCCTGGATCCATCTTGTCAATCCGACAAAGGACGAAGCCGACCAAGTCATCGCTGCTACGAATATTCCAGAGGATTTCATTTATGACCCTTTGGACGTGGAAGAAAAACCACGTTTTGAAAAAGATGAAGAAGGTCTACTGATGATCGTCGACGTTCCCTACATCGAAGAAGAATCATCAGGACGCCGTTATAATACGATTCCGCTCGGTATCATCGTGACATCCCGTCATTTCATTACCGTTTGTTCGCAACAGCTCGATGTCCTGACGTTATTCTCGAGTGGTAAGTTGCGAGGATTCCGGACGAATTACCGATCGCGCTTCGTATTCCAGATTCTCTATAAAGTCAGTTCCTCGTATTTACGTTTCTTGCGTCAAATCGATCGTCGTATGGACGAACTTGAGGAAGAACTTCAACGTTCGATGCGAAATCAAGAAATCTTTCAATTGATGAACCTTCAAAAATCATTGGTCTATTTCATGACGTCCTTGAAATCGAACGATGGTGTGCTCGACCGAATCATTAAGACTCCGAGTCTTGAGAAACATGAAGATGATGAAGATTTACTGGAAGACGTCTTCGTCGAACACCGACAAGCGATGGAGATGGCTCAAATCTATAAAGACATCATCAGTTCGACGATGGATACGTTTGGTTCTGTCATCTCGAACAACGTCAACTTCGTCATGAAGTTCCTTGCCTCGATTACGATTGTCATCTCGATTCCGACGATGATTTCCGGGATGTTCGGGATGAACGTCCACGTTCCATGGGAAGGAGAAGTCATCGGATTCTGGATTGTTTTCGGTATGATGATCTTCTTCTCTGGTCTTGCCGCCTTCATCTTATGGCGGAGAAGGTTCTTTTAGTTCAAGTAGATTCAGAGCTTGTATGACTCAAAAAAGACTCAGCGACGGTGCTTCCTTCGCTGAGTCTTTTCATTTACAGGTTAATTGATTTCGACCGTCACGAGACATAAGTCATCCGCTTCATCGCTCTGATCCGGTTGAATCAACTGATGGATGTTCGGTCCTTGTTGTTCGATCAGATTCTGGATGGCGTGGATTCCTTCATCAATGCCTTTACTGTAGAGTTCCATGAAACCATCCGTGTACAAGTAAACACATCCTGGTGAGACGATGTCGATCGTCTTGCTCGAATACGTCGAGTCTTCGAACATACCGACAGGAAGTCCCGTATTCTCAAGCGGAATGATTTGATCATTCATGCGTAACAAACCAGGTGGGTGCCCTGCGTTCGCATAGCTGAGCTTCATCTCATCTAGGTCGATGTAGAGGTAAACGGCAGTGAAATAGATTTCTGTCTCGTCTCCCGGGAACAAACGACTCATCTGCTGATTCAATTCTTCAAGTACTTGTGCTGGATCACCAATCCGGTGCACGAGTTCGAACAAAATCGAACTCATTCCCATCGTGATCAGCGCAGAAGAGACACCGTGTCCCATGACGTCAAACAAGATGATGCCGTATTTATTTTGAGAGATGCGGTACCAGGCGTACATATCTCCTGCTAATTTCTTAGAAGGGATATACGTCGCCATGATGCGGATCTCATCGTCTTCGATATTCGCACTGAGCACACTCTGTTGCAGTTTTTGCGCCAAATCAAAGTCTTCCTGTAATACTTTTTCATATCGTTTTCGCGCATCGATTGCTTGCTTCAGACCAATCGCGTTACGAACTCGCGCGAGCAATTCCGTTTTACGGATCGGTTTCGTCGTATAATCCGATGCTCCTGCATTCAGTCCATCAACGATATCTTCTTCGTTTGATCGCCCGGAAACGATCAGAATCGGTAATTCATCAAGACCAAACCGTTTTCGAATCAAACGTGTCGCCTCGATTCCGCTGATTCCTGGCATTTCGACGTCGAGGAGAACGACGTCCAACTGTTCGATGAATAACGGATCCTCCATCAATTCGATTGCTTCTTCCCCACTCATCGCCTTGACGACGTCATAGCCTTCATTTTCTAACAATCGCTCTAGGAGCATTAAATTCGTTAACTCATCATCTACGACCAAAATACTCATACGCCGTCACCTCGTTCCGTTTAACATGTTTATCTGACATCAGTTTAGCACACAACCTACAATTTCGTTTAGACGGAAGATGCGTTTTCCGTCATACTAGAAAGTGAACGAAAGGAGGAGTGGACTATGTGGTTATATGTCGTCTCCATTCTCATCATCGTATTCGTCTTGGTCGCCTCGATCATCGTCATTTCGAAAGGATATGGCTACAAAGGCAACAAAGATGATATCGAAATCGATTATGATGAAATCAACCGAAAACTTCGTCACGAAAATGATGATGATTCATCCAACAAATGAACCTCTTAGACCATCATATCACGATGGTCTTTTTTATATTCATTTCAAATACATGTTATTTTTAAATGTTTTTTATTCACTCACAAGGGTATATCCATATCATGGTTAAATATTATCTCAAGGGAGTGTTCATCATGGAACCGAAGCTTCAACATGATCCACACGCAGCACACGCAGAACATCCGAATCGCCAGTTCGATCAGGAAGAATCATCAGGTCGTCAAATCAATCTCGTCACAGGGATGTTGCTCGGTGCCCTTGTCGGCGGTCTATTGACGCTACTTAGTTCTTCGTCTCGCCAAAATACGAAACAGAGTTTACGGGGAGCGAAAGATTCCGTCTCTACCCTCGCTTCTTCTATTAAGGAAGATCCGTCAGGTAAAGCATCACAAGTCATCAATCAAGTGAAGAGTGCTTCAAGCATCATTCAAGAAGTCGCATCTGACGTTCAAAATGTCTATGACAAAGTGAACACAGAGCTTGAAACGGTGAAATCAGATGCCTCGACGGTGAAAGAGACAGTAAATGAGACGAAAGGTGACTTGAATGCAATCAGCAATAAAGTCGTCGAAGCGAAGGATGTCGCACTCGGCAAAGAAGAACCACCTGCTGAGCATGATGCTTCCGACAAACAAGCAAATGATTCTCAATCTTCTGAGGAAAAACATAAAGGTGAAGGCATCTAATCATTCAATGCACTTCTTCTTTCTCCCCGACATGTTCAGCATGTCGGGGTTTTTAGCGTAGGAATTGAACAACGATCGCAACGCGTTCGCGCATTCCAAATCGAAGGACTCCTGAAAGTGGCGTTTCAGCCGGAATCGCATCCGTCTGTAAACCAAGTTGTTTCGCCTCTTGTCGCGCACGGTACAGATGAAAGTCTGACGTGACGATCGAGACGCGACGAACGTCCTTTGGCAACAACGCTTTTGAAAATTGTAGATTTTCCGTCGTTGATGTCGAGTCGGCTTCAAGGATCAACCGTTCTTCAGCAATCCCAGATGCCACCATCCCGCGACGCATCGCCTCTGCTTCTGAAATATCTTCATCTGGACCTTGTCCACCGCTCAAGATGAAGCGGACTTCTGAATGTTGTTTCCCATATGCCGCAGCTGCCTGAATCCGGTTATGTAGGATTTGCGACGGTTTTTCTCCTTTGACACCCGCACCGAGGACGATGACATACGGTGACGTCCCATCAGCGAGTGGCCGTTCCCCTTTATTGACGAAAATACCGACACTGTACCAGAAGGCGACACAAGCGACTAGTCCCCCACCGACCATCCATTTGATGTTTCGTTTGTTAAACGTGCGTTTGATCATACCGTACGACCTCTCTACTAAAAAATGGCTTACGGTAGGCAATACGAATGGTTCTCCAAAAAAGTTTCAGCATAACAGGTTCGGACTCAATGAAAAAAGGCTGACTCAAAAAAGAATGACGCGTCTTTTCACGCCCTTTCCTCAGGTGAGACACAAGCCAGTTTTCCTGCTTTATTCAAGCAGGAAAGCGGGTCTTATTTGTATCTGACAGCGCAAAGATGCGCTTTTCCCTGTAGGAGTTGCGTGAAACGCGTCATTCTTTTTGTTACAAGATAAGGATGGCAGATCATCATTCTGCCACCCTTATCTTTGTAGAGACTGACTGTTGAGTCAGCCCCTTTCCTATTCACTGACTCGTCATCAATTCCCCCAAATTGATGTTACGTATTCCGGATGATCGATGAACGGATTCCGGTTTTTTTGCCACTTCTCAAAGATGACATCGTTGCGACGTTTCTCGAAGCTATCAACTGGGTCAAGCTTATTCCATGCTTTCAGCGTCGACAATTTGCCATGTAACGGGTTCGTACCATTATTGACGTTTTCAGAAGCTTCGAGATCGATTTCTCCGCCACCTTCATAACGAACCGCCATGTAGAAGATCATCCGCGCGATATCACCTTTGACACGGTTCGGTGGTTCCCACGAATCGCTATCGCGATAGCAATCACATCCACTGTATTTCGTACCGCCATTATCGAAATCTAAATTCCCACGTGCGCTGTTGACGACAACGTCTTCCGGACGCAAGTGATGCAAGTCTGTTCCTGGACCGTTTGACGTACCAAAGTCACCGTGTGACTTTGCCCAGACATGTTCACGATTCCATTGACCGACATTCCCACCGTTACTGCTCTTTGAAATCGATTTCCCCGTGTATAACTCGATGACGTTATTCGCATTGTTTGGATCTTGATCCGTTTCTTTCAGTGCTGTCCATACCGTGTCGTATGACACTTGTGTATGATTATCGATGATATCGTGCAGCGATGCCTTCAACGCTGCCCCTGTCTTCCCCGCTGCTGGTAAATAGTACGCATCGATCGTCGATTGTGACGTAACCATCTGCGGACCTGCTGAAACTTGTTTTGGATCAACTGTTTTTGCTGTGACCGGTGTAAAGACGATTGACCCGAGCGCAAGTGTTGCAGCGAGCGCACCTGTGACCTTTGACTTCCAGTTCATGTGTGTTCCCCCTTAAATGGTATGTATGAAAGCGGATGTTACACGCTCATTTTCACACCGAATCCATTCCTGGTGGAAGATGGACGATAGACCTGCTTTTTTGAAGATGAGTCGTCGTTCAGAATATTCATTGAAAGGCAACGGTTAGATGGTCCTGATTTTTTTCATTTATGACGTCAATCCGATCAAAATAGTTCTTCAGAAGAAATATTCTAGGGTCAAAAGTCACGAACAAAAGAGACTTACAAATAAGAATCCGGGACGATATTCCTCCTGTCTGAAGCTTCCCTATAATAAATAATGCAAGCGCTTTCACAAATCATAAGGAGGTCTTTACGTGAAACAAAAAAGATGGATTTTAGCAACCGTCGCATCTGCTGCTTTTTTAGCGCCACTTGCGCAACCGATTGCAGTCGGCGCAACAGCAGACAACGGAACGATGATGCAGTATTTCGAATGGTATGTGCCAAATGACGGTAACCACTGGAACCGTCTCGGGAGTGACGCAACAAAGCTCGATCAGCTCGGGATCACATCGGTCTGGATTCCCCCTGCTTACAAAGGTACCTCGCAAAATGATGTCGGGTACGGCGCCTATGATTTGTACGATTTAGGTGAGTTCAACCAAAAAGGAACGGTCCGTACGAAATACGGCACAAAGGCGCAATTAAAAACGGCGATTGGACAATTGCATACCGCCGGAATCGATGTCTATGGCGATGTCGTCATGAACCATAAAGGTGGCGCTGATTTCACGGAAGCCGTCACGGCAGTCGAAGTCAATCCGGGTAACCGTAATCAGGAAGTCTCTGGCGATTATCAAATCCAGGCATGGACGGGCTTCAATTTTGCAGCGCGAAATAACCTCTACTCGAACTTCAAGTGGAAATGGTACCACTTCGACGGCACGGACTGGGATCAATCGCGTTCAAAAAGCGCCATCTACAAGTTCCGCGGTACCGGTAAAGCGTGGGATACGGATGTCTCAGGTGAAAATGGCAACTACGATTACTTGATGTATGCGGATCTCGACTTCGATCATCCAGAAGTCCAGCAAGAAATGAAGAACTGGGGCAAATGGTACGTCAACGAACTTGGTCTTGATGGGTTCCGTCTCGATGCCGTCAAGCATATCAAACACGGTTACTTAGCGGACTGGCTCGCGAACGTTCGTCAGACGACGGGCAAACCATTGTTTACAGTCGCAGAGTACTGGCAGAACGATCTCGGCACGTTGCAAAACTACTTAAGTCGGACGAATTATCAACAATCCGTCTTTGATGCACCGCTTCATTATAAGTTCGAACAGGCAAGTAAAGGCGGCGGGTACTATGACATGCGGACGATCTTTGACGGTACTCTCGTCAAGAGCAATCCAGTCCAAGCCGTCACACTCGTAGAGAACCATGATTCGCAGCCTGGACAATCGCTTGAATCAACGGTTCAGTCATGGTTCAAACCGCTTGCTTACGCGATGATTCTGACACGTGAACAAGGCTATCCGTCGGTCTTCTATGGTGACTACTATGGTACAAAGGGTACGTCGAATCGCGAAATTCCAGCACTCGCTTCGAAGATTGATCCGTTACTCAAAGCACGGAAGGACTTCGCGTTCGGGAAACAAAACGATTACCTCGATAACCAAGACATCATCGGTTGGACACGTGAAGGTGTCTCAGACCGTGCAAAATCAGGTCTTGCGACGATTCTGTCAGATGGTCCTGGCGGTAGCAAGTGGATGTACGTCGGGCTTCAGAACAAAGGAGAAGTCTGGACGGATATCACTGGTAACAACACGAAGTCGGTCACGATCAATCAAGATGGCTACGGTCAATTCTTCGTTAACGGTGGTTCGGTCTCCGTCTATCGTCAACAATAAGCAATCAAAAAAGACTCTTCCGTATGTGGGAGAGTCTTTTTTTCTTCATTCTGCTAAACCGACACTCGATTTGATATGATCTTCTGTCTCGATTGCCTGTAAGAGGAAATGCGCCACATCTGCGCGATTGATCTGTTTCGCATCTTCCGGTACACCTGTATCTGCTTGACGATAAAGTCCCGTCAACGGACCGTTCAGTAAACGGAGTGGTCGAGCTACCGTATAGTTCAAATCTGCTTGTTGCAAAAGCGCGATCGCTTGGCGGTGATCCTTCAGTGGATTTTTCAGAATCCGCTGAGCGAGCATCCCTTGTACACCCGGTAATTCATCATCAACACCGGCAGACGCAACATAACCGATCCGGTCTACCCCCTGTTTTTTCATCGCTGTCACGATCCGGACGAGACTCCGTTCTAAAAAGCCGCTATATGCAAGACTCTCTGTGCCAAGAGCCGTCAGGACAGCCTCTTGCCCGGCAACAGCAGTCGTCACCGCTTCTTGATCGAGCACGTCGCCTTTAACGACGTGTAACCGTTCGTCACGTAGTGTCAGTTTTTCCGGACTGCGGACAAATGCTGTGACCTCATGCCCGTGATCAATCGCTTGCTTGACCAGTTCTTGCCCCGTTTGACCCGTCGCTCCAAAAATAATCAATTTCATACAAAACACCCTTTCTCTTTCAAGAACCACTGATTCCATCATACCCTCACCACTTGAAAATGAATCGTCTCACCTTGTCTTTATTTTCAGAAAATTGTTTTTATTTGTTAAGCGTGTATGCTAAAATCTTCCTAAGTACATATGGATATTTTTTCCTTAAAAACAGGAAGGAGGATCGCTTGTGTTACGGCAACGCTTTATCATGTCGCTTGGTGTCATTCTGATTGGTCTGTTCTTGTTTCAAACCGTCACGACGTACGTTTATACACATTACATCATGCCGGATCCTTTTAAGAAGCCTTCGATCTCACAAAGTGAAGCAAACGGTGAAATTACTTTTAAAGAAGGTCATTTACATTCTAACAAAAAAGGCAAAATGCCTTTTGAACCGATCGATCCACGACCTGGTCCAAAAGAGCTCTGGAAATCTTTTAAAGCGGATGTATCTAACTCTGACTCCCCCCTTTCTTATCTGCAATACATCATTTTAATCAGCTTGTTTAGTTTCATGGTCTGGAAACTCGTTCAGTCGCGCCGCGTGAAAAAACGGCGCATTCCTACAGGAGACGTAACGGATGACGTTCCATTCGCTCAATCGATCTTTCATCCTACTTCTTTAAGAAAATCGCCTTACCTGTATGCATCGTATTCGTCTTCACGTGTCCGTGATCTTGTCATTCGTTTTGAGCAACATTTACCACGCAGTCAGCAACGTCGTCCGAACGAAACGCTTGAAGACTGGTTACGTCGGATTGAGGTCTCTGTCGATTTTCAGTTGTATCGGAATATTCGCTACGGTGATATGTCGGAAACAATCGTCACGAACGATGAGATTCTACGTTTCGAACAACAATTAGCACGCTACTCAACCATTTGACCTTGGAGGGATTTCCTATGAAACTACAACAATTAAAAGACCAACTCAATTCCATCTATCTCGGTAAACCGGACGTCATCGACCTTTGTCTGACAGCACTCATCGCAGAAGGACATATTCTACTAGAAGACGTACCGGGAACAGGGAAAACGATGCTCGCCAAGGCGCTCGCTCAAAGCTTTGAAAGTGCCTTCTCGCGGATTCAGTTTACGGCGGACCTTCTCCCGTCAGACGTCATCGGTTCGGACTTCTTCAACTTAAAGACGCAGGAGTTCGAGAATAAACGCGGTCCATTGTTTGCGAACGTCGTCTTGATCGATGAGATCAACCGTGCCGTTCCGCGGACACAATCGGCCTTGCTCGAAGCGATGGAGGAACGTCAAGTCTCGATTGGTGGAACGACCTATCAGATGCCAGCCCCGTTCTTCGTCATCGCGACACAAAATCCGATCGAATCAGCAGGAACGTTCCCGCTACCAGACGCACAACTCGACCGGTTCATGGTCGCGATCGAAGTCGGTTATCCGGATTTCGAGAACGAACGCCGCTTATTGTCTGAGATTCTGACGAATGTCCGCCGGTCAGCTGTCGGCATCGCGTCAGGTGGCGACTTGATTTCTTGGCAGGAAGAGGCACGCCGCGTCCATGCATCGCAAGACGTGCTTGATTATCTATTACACATCGTTCAAGCGACACGAAACCATGAACTCATTGAAGTCGGTGTCAGTCCGCGTGGAGCGATTGCATTACTTCGCGCCTCGCAAAGCTACGCTTTCTTGAATCAACGCGACTTCATCATCCCGGAAGATATCAAATATCTTGCAAAACACGTCCTATCCCATCGCCTGACACTGACACTCGAAGGTGGAATCAAGACGACGAAAGCGGCTGTTTTGACGCATATTCTGGACGACGTGCCGGTTCCGGTCGAGATGGGGTGACGAATCATGCAGATTGAACGTTCCGTCCCGTTTTGGCTTGAACGCCGACTTTTTCCACTGTACGTCACGATGACGTTCATCTTCCTCTTCATTCCGCGTCTTTCCGTCCTCGGATTTCTGTTCGCAGCTTTGGCGACGATTCATTTCGTCGTCGGGCGAACAGAAAAGCAGTTACGACGGGACGTCGCCATCGAATGGAAGCACTATGAATCATTGATGTTCAACCAGGAACAGACGACACTCCATTTACAAGTCTTCGGTGTCGAATCCTTGAGTCAGCTTGGGCTCGAAGCGACCCTTCGTTTGCACACGGATGGCGGAGTCATCTTTCCGGAGATGGATCCACTTCACCCGGCGACGTTTCATGCAGTGATTGACTCTGAAGACGCAGTGACGATCCCGATTCAGACGGTTCGTCGTGGACCAGCCGAATTCGATGAGATCATCTTGACGATTCGTCTGCCGTGGAAGATGGGCGTTTATCTCTTCACGTTCGATACGTATCCGTCGTTTACAGTCTTGCCGTCCTTGACGGCGCAAGCGACGCCGTTGCTATTACAGCGTTTACGGATCGGCGACCGACCGGACCGTTACTCACCGCTCAAGAACAAACTCGTTCAGCTTGGTGCAAAACCTTATACGGCGGAACCGTCAAAAGAAATCGATTGGTATGCGACGGCGAAGACCGGTCGCCTGCAGGCGAAAGTATTCGAAACGAGCAATCAGGATACGTTTACGATTGCCTTGAACTTATCTGCCCCGAGCGGTTACGGACTCCACCAACAATTTGAGACGTTCATCGAACAAGCGGCATTCCTGATCAGTGAATTAATCAAGGAGGGCTGTAAGATTGAACTGTTCTTGAATCGACTCGACGTAGCAAACCGGATGACACATCTCTCGTTACAAGAAGGACAACCGCAATTAAAACATGTCTTGATGACCCTTTCGACGGTCTCGACGCGTGATTCGTTCATCGCGACACAACAGTTCGAACGCTATGTACTGCGCCGGAAACATATGAACAGTCAGTTGATCCAAATTGGCAATGACCGGATCCTCGCCATCGGCTGAGGATCCAAAGAAAGGAGTTTTTCGCCTCATGGTGTTTATCGCCCGAAAATCAATTCAGCTTATCGTGGCATTTTTTGTCTTGATTGCGATCAGCGCCCTTCCGGCGCTTGTCGCGCAAATGAAATTCAACCCAGCAAGCTACTGGGAAGGTCTGAAACAGCAATTTGCTCAATTAACGAAACTTGATGAGATTACCTATTTCAACGTAACCGCTCAAAAGGAATTCTTGTTGCTTCCTACCATCAGTCCATTCATTAAAGAGACGTTAATCATCTTTACGACAGCTATGCTGGTCTCCGCTGTGTGTGCGATTTTTTATGCTTATCTGTTTTATCGGAGTGGTCGCAAAACACGTATGATGCTGAAGCAAACGACGCGGACGCTTGAGATGGTTCCGGATCTGTTCTGGATCATTCTTTCACAATTCCTTGTCCTCTATCTGTTTAAAACGACCGGGTATGACAAAATCGAAATTGCGGGATCCTATGCTGAGTACATTCGTTTTTTACCGATTCTTACGCTAACGTTGACAACACTATTCTTCTTCATCAAATGGTTGACGACGCAAGTACTCGAACAGGAAGCTGCTCCTTTCCTTGAACTCGCACGGGCTAAAGGCATTCGTCCTGCCGCTCTTTTCTGGAAACATTTGATTCCGACAATGATCTATCGGTTTTATCTGTTTTTCCGAGCGAACATCATTACGGTATTATCGAGTCTCGTGATCATTGAATACACGTTCGAAGTGCAAGGTATGTTCCGGTTCGTCTTTTATAATGGACAAATGCCGATTTTGATGGTCATCTTGTTCTTAATCTATCTACCGATTTTCATCATTGATTTGTTGGCAGAATGGCTTATTCCTAACGCCTGGAAAGGGGGGATTTGATGCGTCGTACTTTGATGCGAGATCCTGTCTTCTGGCTATGTTTATTTTTACTCACTGGTTTACTGCTCCTTAGTTTTGGAAATACGATCTTTCGTGATGGTCAAGTCGATCAAATCTCGAACCGGTATGCTGAAGACGGTACGTTCCTTGCGACATCACCACTAAAACCGTCAAGTGATCAATGGCTCGGTACAGACCGCTCTGGCTATGACCTCTTTCAATTGATGATTGAAGGATTTAAATGGACAGCCGGTATTTGTATGATTGTTGCGCTCGGTCGAATGTTTCTTTCGCTAGTGATTGCGATTCCGCTAGCTTTTAGAAGTGCTCGCGTCAATCGATACTTAAAACTTATTCTTGATGGATTTTTAGTTTTACCGCTCTCTCTTGTCGCGTTGCTCATTTTGCTTCCATCACTTACGTTCTTTGATTCGACTGCTATCCCATCGTTGTTCGACCGTGTATCGTTCGAGTTGATCGTCTTGATTTTGCTTGGTCTCCCCTCTTTATCGCTTTATCTGATTGCTGAGACCCGTCAGTTACTTAGTCAAGAGTTCATGATTGTCGCCCAGACGCTTGGTGGCAGTCCGTGGCATCGGTTCAGACGCCACATTTGGCCACATCTTGTTCCAACGTTGACAATCGTTTTTATGCAACAGTTCATCCAAACGTTGATGTTACTCGTTCACTTATCACTTTTCAAAATTTTCTTCGCTGGAACGGTTAATTTACATGTAGGAACTGCCCCAACGATTTTTGAGTGGTCCTCGATGTTCGGTTATTACTATAACCAGTTTTCAGCGACGTCTTGGCTCAATCATATGTTCCTTGTTCCACTGATTGGGCTAGCATTAGTCGTCTTTTTCAGCAATCTATTCATGAGTCGACTCGAACGGGCTTTCCGCTTCCGCCAGCAACTAAAACCAATCAAGCTATCGGCATCTCGTGCTCAAGACGAAGCCGCTGCGACGTCGATGGTCGATCCCTTTACACTCGTTGCCCGGAACTCCCGTCACGATTCTGATTGACAATCCATTTTTTTCCTCTTACACTAGAAAAAAACATGAAATGAGGGCGTCCAATGTAAGTCATTCTGAATTCTCACTCCTAACTAAATACGTACGATATGGAGGTCATTCAGAATGAACCGGTTTAAGCTTTTATTGGTCAGTCAATGGATTGCGAATGCGGGAGATGCGCTCTATATCGTCTCCCTGATCGCGATGATCTATCAAACGACAGGGCAAGCGAGTCTCGCTGCCCTGTTTCCTGTTCTCGTCACAGCAGGCATGACAGGTAGCGGCTTCTTATTCGCCCAAGTCGCTCAACGTGTTCCCCATGCCTCCTTGTTGTTCGGCAGTCAACTCCTCAAGACGATTCTATTAGGCGTCATCTGGGGATTTGATTTACCACTGCCACTTATCCTCGCACTCGTTGGGTGTATCGCTTTCTTCGACGGATTTGCTCGTCCGATCGAAAGTGCCTTCATCCCTCGACTGTGTCAGGATGTCCAGAACGCTAACAGTCTCGTACAAGGTTCGAATCAAGTGATTCAGCTCATCATGTGGCCGCTCGGCGCCATCCTGGTCAGCTGGTTATCCCCTCTTTCCGTCTTGTCCGTCTCGGCTGGTCTGTTTTTAGGTGCCAGTCTCATCAGCTATCTGTTCTATCGAAGCGTCCGCTCTCTACCCGACCCTTCGATGGAAGGGGAAGACGTCTCCTTCCGGTCGAGTATTCGCTACACGCGAACGCATTCTTTCGCGAAAGCCAACACGTATCTCGTCGGAATCGATGCGTTCGTCAGTACGGCTTGGATTTCTGCTCTGTTCCTCGTCTACATCGATACACATTTCCAGCTATCGGAACGCTGGTGGGGCATTCTAAATGCCTTCTATCTGCTGAGCATGATCGCCGGCAGCTACATGATGTTACGTCGTCGTGGAACGCGTTCGTTGCTTTATCGTAGTATCGGCTTTTCGATTACTGCGACCCTCTTGTTTGCTTTCGCTCCAATCGTCACACTTGCCGTGATCGCTTGTCTGATCCAAGGGTTTGCAAGTCAAGTCCGGGCGATTGAGCTGAATACGTTGTTGCAGACGACGACACCACTCGAACGGTTACCGTATGTCTATAGCGTGCAACAAACCGTGTATGCACTCTGCTTCTGTCTCGGTAGTCTGCTGTTCGGATGGCTTGCCGATGTGTTTGCGATCGAGCTTGTCTATGCGCTCGCAGGAGTCCTCTCCTTGTTGATGTGGCAACCAGCTCGCCAGGTATTGGCACGTTCTTCTCAGGAGCAACGACACGTGTCGTAATAAATGACAGTCAAAAGAGGCTGACTCAAAAAAAGAATGACGCGTCTTTTCACGCCCTTTCCTCAGGCGAGACACAAGCCAGTTTTCCTGCTTGGTTGAAGCAGGAAAGCGGGTCTTGTTCGTCTCTGACAGCGCATAAATGCGCTTGTTCCTGTAGGAGTGGCGTGTGACGCGTCATTCTTTTTGTTACGAGATAAGGATGGCAGATTCTCATTCTGCCATCCTTATCTTTTTAGAGGCTGACTTTTGAATCAGCCCCTTTTTTTGATTCAGTTCTGACGCGTTCGCGTCACACTATACAATAGAAGTAACATAAGTGAGACGAGACCGAGCGCGGCATAGGTCATCTGAAGCGAGAAGACACGTTCGACGAAGACGAACAGTGTACCGGTTCCAAGCACAGCCAAACGTTCAATGACTGAGATCAGCGACGTAAACGTTGCACGTCCATTTGGCGGCGCAACTTCTTGGATGATAGTGGTCAAATAAGGCTCAGCCCAGCCATAGCACAAGTACAGCGTCCCGAGTAACCCGATACTGACGAGCGGAGAGGCAACCGACAATCCGGCAAGACACACGATATAGATCATCGCCCATCCGACCGGCGATCGGAACTGAGATAAGGACACACCGGTCGCCTGCATGATTTGAAATAACACGAAAACGAATCCGAAATGGACCATCGGTATCGTTTGATCCCGTAGATAAAGTTGCCAAAACTCATCGACGAAATCAATCGTCGCCCCGTATAACAAGACAAGACAAAGAATTCGGACGTAGACGCGTCGAAACGAAAAACCGTTTAGAAATGTCTTTAATGAACTCGTCTCTCCGTCTTGTTCTCGCGATGCTTCCTTTAAGAAAAACGTCAGCAGTACTGTTCCGAGCAATACCCACCAGGACACGTGATAGTGCCAAATCAAGTCTACCGATCGCACAGCGTAACTCCCGACAAGTGCTGCGAGTCCTGATGTCAATAAACCACCGATTGAAATCAGTCGCCAGACCGTCTCGAATCGCTCTTCTCTCCTATGCATTCGCAATGTTTCATAGACGTGGGCTTCAAGCGCTCCACTAAGTGCTGCGCCACCGATGCCGGCAAGGACCATCGCCAAAAGAAAAGCGGATAATGAGTAGGCTTCAAGCAACACCGTAAACGATAACCACTCACATACGAAACCAGCCAGAATGAACGGCTTTCTGCCCCACCGATCGGATAACAAACCGAACGGGACCTCACCAATCAACATGACCCAAGCAAAGACGATTTCTGCGATGACGACGTCGGCAATGCTCATTCCCCGGTCTTCCCAGTAAAAGCGCTCAATCACATAAGCTGGAATGAACGAACTACTGGCTTCGATCAGGATCCAAAGCATGAGTGATCGTCGGACTTAACAAGGCCATCTGCTTCGCCGCATCTCCTCACTTCCTTTCTGTTTGATAGTAGTTAATTCCCGTTTTGCAGATGAAACCAACAAAAAACGTTCTTTGATTTTTCAATCAAAGAACGTTTTTGACATTAACAATCCTCCACCGGTTCCGTGACCGGTACGACGGACTGTACGATCGGTAGTTCGACGATGAACGCGGACCCGACACCTTCCGTTGATTCGACATGAATCATTCCTTCGTGCGAACGAACGATTTCCTGACAAATCGCAAGACCAAGTCCGGTACCGCCGATTTTTCGACTATCCGAATTATCGACTCGGTAAAACTTACTAAACAATTGTGGTAACGCGTGACGCGGAATGCCAATCCCTTCGTCTTCGATCTTTAGCTGAACCCGGTCTTCGACTTGACGCATCGTAATCGTGATTTGACCACCATCCGGTGAATACTTGATCGCGTTGTTGATCAGGTTCGTGAACAGCTGGCGCATTTTTTGTTCGTCAGCATGAATCCGCCCCGTCGTCGTTTCTTCAAAATCAAGGACTAGCTCGTGATCTTTTGCCGAAGCCGTATGGAACTCGACCGTTTCCTGAATGACTTTCGTCAAATCAAGCGGTTTGAAGTCATATTGTTGCTGACTCGATTCCATGCGCTGGACATCGAGGAAGTCGTTGACGAGATTCGTCAACCGTTCGGTTTCTGCATGAATCGTCTCGAGATACCGTTGACGTTTTGATTCCTGGACGTCGCGCGCGAGCATCAATTCCGTGTAGCCGTAAATCGAGGCAAGCGGTGTCCGCAACTCATGCGAGACGGTCGAGACGAATTCCGATTTCATCCGGTCGATTGCTGTCTCTGCCGTCACGTCACGTAAGACGAGCATCGTACCGCGGAAACAACCACCGTAATGAATTTCCTCTGCATACAGCGTGACGAATCGCTCTTCCTTGTTCAAGGACAACGCCAAGCTCTCCGTCGGAATTTCCTGACTGCAGACATGATCCATGTAGGTTAAGAACGCCTCATGTTGATCAACCTGCACTGCCAACTCTTCGATTTTGACGTCAAGCGTCATCAATCCTTCTTCCGCCACTTGATCGTGCGCCGGATGATGGAATAAAGCGAGCAATGGTTTATTGGCAAAAATCGTCTCTCCTTCGATATAGATGACCGCTTCCCGAATCGAATGGAGAAGTTTTGAGGTCTTTTCCCGTTCTCGTTCGACTTCTTCAAAGACACGCATCCGGAGCAAGGAGAGTGCCAATTGACGGGAGAACGACCAGATTTCATTTGTCTGGTCTTCCGTGAAAGCATCCCGGTAACGGACGAGATAAATGCTTGCAATCATCGTGTTCGTCGCTGGATCCATCACCGGTACGACGATTTCGTACATCGTGTACGGATATGGGAGCGGATGATGACTCGCGACTTGTTTCGTCGAGCGAACAGCACGCTTGTTTTGACGTGTGCGTTCGAGTAATGACGTCGAAGCGTGTAATAACTGGTGCTCCTGAGCTGCCGTCATCCCGTACGAGACGAGATCCGTATAGCGGTCTTGCTCTAAGAAGACGATCGCTCCGAGCTCCGCATCGGTAATTGTGATCAATTTTTCGATGATCGCCGGATACGCCGTCAACGTTTCGCGAGACGCGAGTGTCTCGGTCAACTCATTGCGATAACGCAAATGGGTCTCGTTACGTAACGTGATGTCGAGTGCTTCTTCGAGCTCTTCCTGTTGCGATTGCAGTTCTTCTTGCTGAGCAATTAATTCTTCTTGTTGACTTTGGAGTTCGTCGTTACTTGCGACAAGTTGATGTTTTTGCCCGGAAATGGCGGCTGCCATCTGGTTGAACGTTGTCGTCAATTCACCAATCTCATCTTGACGATTCGTGATGACGATCGGCGTCGCATCTTCACCTTTAGCGAGTCGTCCACTTTCCCGGTTCAACTGACGCAACTGACGCGTCAAGCGGCGGACGAATGGTCGGACGAAAACGAGCGTGATCAATAAGAGGATTGCGATATTGACTGCTCCGAGAATTTGCGACGAGTTGACTTGTTTACCAAGCCGCTCTTGTGCCGCCATCTCTTGATCGTTTAAGGAATTACGATATTTTGTAAAAACGCTCTCCATATCAACGATACTTGAACTCATATCAGCCGCACTCTTCGTCTTGATGTTGAACTTTCGCTGTGGATCGAGTGGTTTTGATTTCGTTACTTTTCCAAGCGTCGGCATCTTCAAGAACGGCTCCGTCACTTTGCCGTCTTTTTTCGCCGCGACATAATTGACGAGGCTTGGCATGACGCGTTGGGTATACGCCGTGTAGAGTTCCCGTGCGTCCGTTGCATACTGTCGTTCTTCTTTAAAACGTGCATTTCGCTCGAACCACGTCGTTTGTTGATTGATACCATTTTTCTTTTCTTCGATTTCCTTCAGCATTTCTTCGTCACCAAGCAAGACGAAGCCACGCATCTCGTACTGCATACTTTGCCATGATTCGTACAAATCCGTCGCCCGTGTCCGATGTTCGTTTAACATCTTTAATTCTTGGCGTGATTCATCCACCTGTTGTTTCGTATATAGGTAGACACCACCTGTCGTTAGCAGCAGTGTCAGAAAAATCACATAAAACGCAGACATGATTTGCCGTCCGATCGTTCGATTCAACCATGTTTTCATTAAAGGAATTCAACTCCTTTCCCTTTATTCTTCTCCAGCAATAAAGGTATTCCCGTCCATTCATTGTAAACTTTTTTCAATCAATACACAGCATTCTGCTCAAAAAGATTTCAATTTCATACAACTTTAATCTAAATCGTTGTATATGACAATTAGATGTCACGATTCGATCGTTTTCAACAAAAAAAGAGCCCCTGAGGACCCTTTTTTAATGATGATGGTGATGGCTATGGCTCCGGACCGGCTGTTCGTCCGCTAAATGATCCGCATCCAAAATACCGAGCCGTAAGTATTGTGCGACGACTTGTTTTTTCGTCGTTTCGGAAATTTGATCCGTTCCTTGGACGAGCCTTAAGATGCCAGTCGCAATCCGAAACGGTTCGAGATTCGTCTTTTCGACCGGAAAACTTGTCAACGTTTCTAAGTAAGCGACGTAATTCAGTGCATCCGATTCATCCGGACTGACGAGACGCGCCGCATGCTCGCGCAGTTGTTGCGTCAATGAATTCGTTGAGATTCCCTTTGAGGCTGCAGAGATGACTCCAAACAGAATGAACCCAATGATGAGAACAAAAAATCCGACCATGAAAATCGGCATGCCCGAGAAGAAGCCGTCGCCTCCCAGTTCGCCTTCCATGAATGCTAGTGTGAACATAGTGAACCCTCCAAATGAATAGAATGATGACGATCACTTATCCTACGTCATCCTCTTCAAGAAAGTTTCACCTAGTTAGGTAGTTTTTGTAAGTCAGCTTGGAACCAGTCTTCAACGAAGAAGCGTTCCGTCTCCGTCTCGATTTGATATGAATACAACACTTCGAAGTCGCCCTCCGTCAGCATCGGTAACGTCAATTCGCGTACGAGTTGGCGTAATTCTTCTGTCAGCTCAGCTTCGTAGCGGATGAATCCATCTTCCCGGTGCTCGACTTCCGTCAAATATGGAAGCAGAATGTGTTTACCGAATGATTGTGGATCATCGATCACTTCCGCAGTCACACCAAACAGTTCTTCTGCTTCTTCGACCAGTCCTTCTGCCGACTGTACCTCAATGTGGTCCGGAAACCAGACCGTCAAGCGGCGCCCTTCCTGTAACAGTCGTTCAAAGACAGGACGAAACGTTTGATTTTGAATCAGTTCGTATTGCATCAGTCTTCTCCTTTCGTGAATTCGAATTTTAATTGATCGCGTTCGAGATAAAGCATCGCCTTGAACTGACGCGCGTTCTTCTTCATCTCAAGTGGCTTTGTCTTTTGACCTGCGAGTACTTTTTTGACTTCCGTTTGTGTCAATTTGGCACCAAGGATCGTTTTCGGTAACGTAAAGCCACAGTTGTTCTTTTGATAGCCGCTGCAGCCATAGAATTTCCCTCGATCAAGCACCGCTGATTGACACAGTGGGCACGGACCGACCGGACGATTCGTCGCACCCCGCGGAGACTTGCTTTTGACTTGCGTCGGATCAACAGCGAGTTGTTCGATTCGTTGTTTGGCATCAACGACGAGATGCTCTGATAATTTTTTTGCCTGTTCGATGAACTGGGCAGCCGATGCTTCCCCTTTCCCGATTTGCTCTAATCGGCTTTCCCACTTCGCTGTCATCTCTGGTGAAGCAAGAATACTTCCCGTCACGGCATCGATCAAGATCCGACCTTTTGGCGTCGGATGAATCTCTTTTTTGACGAGTTTGATGTATTCCCGCCGTTTTAGTCCATCGATGATCCCGGCACGGGTCGCTTCCGTCCCGAGTCCCTCGACTTCCTTCATGATCGCTTGCAGCTCATCTTCGAGTAATTTACCAGCTGTTTTCATGCCGAGGATGAGCGTCCCTTCCGTATAGCGTTTCGGCGGCTCCGTTTGTTTCTCGAGCAGACGACAGCCTTTGATCGGCATCTCTTGTCCTTGTTCGACGGCTGGCAATTCGACTTCTTTTGACTCGATTTGTAAGACTTGTTTAAAACCCGGATCAATCGTCCGACTGCCGCGTGTCAAAAAACGGTCCATCTCACGCGTCGTCACGATTTCCGTTTTCTCCGAGACAGCGTCCGGTGCAAAGGCAGCAAGGAAACGGCGAACGATTAAATCGTAGACTTGCGCATCTCGTCCAGAGAGCTTCGCGACGGCACCCGCCTCTTCTGTTGGAATGATCGCATAGTGGTCGCTGACCTTTGCCGGATTGACGTAGCGTTTATCGTTAGCTGGATTGTTCGTCAGGACATCCTTGATTGGGCTATATTCCGCTTGCTTCAATAACCGATCAAGAATGACCGGGAACTGTCCCGCCTCCTCTTTCGTCACGAAGGAAGAGTCCGTTCGCGGATAACTGATCCAACCACGGATATAGAGTTTTTGCGCGATATCGAGCGTCTCTTTTGCACCGAGACCAAACCGTCGGCTCGCTTCTGTTTGTAAGAGCGACAAACTGAACCAAAACGGTGGACGTTCCGTCTGCCGTTTTTTCTCGATCGATGCGACGATTCCGGTTCCTTTCGTCCGATCCACGATCGCTTGTGCCTGTTCCCGGTCACTCAGTTTCGTCTGTTTCTTCGCATTGATATATTTTCCTTTGTATCGCGTAAAATCCGCCTCGACTTCGTAGTACGTCTCCGGTAAGAAATTCTCGATCTGTTTTTCCCGTTCAACGATCAGTGCAAGCGTCGGTGTCTGGACTCGTCCGAGGGAAAAAACGTCGGCGATGCCCTTCTTCTTCAGTAACGTCGTATACGCACGGGACGCATTCATCCCGATCAGCCAATCGGCGCAAGCGCGACTCATCGCCTCATGGAAGATGTTCTCTGTTTCCTTACCATCGAGCAGGTTCGCAAACCCATGATCAACCGCTTGAGGCGTCAAACTCGAAATCCAGAGTCGTTGCAGTGGTTTCGCGTTGTTCGCGAGACGTAAGATCAATCGGACGATTGCCTCTCCCTCTCGCTCGGCATCCGATGCTATAATGATGGAAGTCGTCGTCCGCTCATTCAATAATTTCTTGATGACTTGGTACGGTTTACTCTTACCTTTTGCCAGTCGGTAATCAAATCGTTCCGGGATGATCGGCAGATGATCGTAGTTCCATCGTTTCCATTTGGCGTCATAATGCGCCGGCTCCTGCAGTTCACATAAGTGTCCGACCGCATAGGCGAGTTTTGCTCCTTGCGGAAACCGGTCACACGGCTTGATTTCAATGTAGCCGTCCCGCTTCACGGACGGATACGGTGCTGCCAGTTTTTCAGCTTGTTTTGGTTTTTCAGCAATGATCAATTGCACACGCTTCACCCTCATTTCCTTACTTCAGACATGTGGAGGTACCCATGCCCTATTTTACGTTATTCATGGCTTTATTCTTTATTTCAACATCGGCAATCTTCGTCAAGTGGGCGGAGACCCCGATTGAGGCTGTCGCCTTTTACCGCATGTTGTTCTCGACCTTGTTGTTGCTCCCGCTCATTCGATTGAAGGAACTTTTGCAACTCAGTTCGTCAACGATCCGGCATATGCTATTAAGTGGCATTTTGCTCGCCGGGCATTTTTGGCTGTGGTTCCTCTCTCTTGATTATACGACAGTTGCGAGCTCGACGCTCTTCGTGACCGCGAGTCCGATTTTTGTCCTTGCCGGTAACGCGTTATTCTTCAAACAACACCCGTCACGCAAGGCACTCCTGTTCGTTGCTGTCGCCCTATTTGGTGGCGGTCTCGTCGCTTACGGAGATATCGCCGTCGGCATGCGTGCCTTGATCGGGGACGGTCTTGCCTTGCTCGCAACGATTTTAGTCGCTGGTTACTGGTTGCTCGGTCAACATGTTCGCACGAGCGTCTCGACGAACCTTTATTCGTTCGGTGTCTACGCTGTCGCGTCGCTCGTCTTGCTTTTGTTATCGTTGATTCAATCGACGAATCTCGTCGCTGCGTTCCAACAGGATTGGTGGCTGTATATTCTTCTTGCCGTCTTCCCGACGTTACTCGGTCACAATTTATTCAACTGGGCGCTCGCTCGTGTCAGCGCCAGCATCGTCAGTATCACGATTCTTGGTGAAGCGGTTTGGGGGATGATCTTCGGATACTATCTGTTTGATGAGAAGTTGACATGGATTCAAATCACCGGTGCCGCTTTACTATTGATCGGAATCGGATTGTTCCTCCGACGCAACGAACGCGATATTCGCGAACAACTCGCCCAGCGTGAGAGTGCCACTAGTCAATCTTCTTAATGACAAAAGCGAACCAGGATGATCATCATCCTGGTTCGCTTTTTCATTACGATCGTGGATCGTCAGGTCGAACTTTCGGTAAACGCCATGTCATCGCGAACGCGAGAATCGCACAAAGGACGCCACCGATGAAGACGTAACGTAATCCATGTGATAACGCGATTTCTGCCGCATACTGCACATCCTGTCCGAACGTTTTTGCCGTACTCGATTGGAAAAATGGATCAATCGCGTACCCTGAGAGCGTGTCCGACGCTGAAAACGAACGAAGGATGGATAGGTTGAAGATCGTACCGAAGATCGCAACACCGAGCGTCTGTCCCGTCGTACTCAAGAACGAGTTGACGGCCGTCGCTGAGCCACGAAGTGACCAATCGACGGAAGTCTGCAAGACGACCATAAAGACAGGCTGTGAGAGACCAAAACCAATTCCGATCAGCGAAACAGCAAGATAGATGAAGACATCACTTGATTCGCGCGTGATTAACGATAAAATCACAGTACCGACGATCAGCAATCCCATTCCTGTCATCGTCCGGTACCGGGGCGAGGCGACACCAATCGTCCGTCCACCGATGATGGCGGTCAGCGTCCAAAAAAGCGAGAGCGGCATCAACATGAAACCGGCCTCGGTCGGACTCTTCCCGAGTACCCCTTGGGCAAAAATCGGAATATACGCTGACATCGAGACGAGCACCCAGGCGGAAAAGAAGACCGCTAAGTTGATCACGAGAATGACCGGATGGCGAATGACTGCTGGTGGTAAGAGTGGATCGCTCGCCTTTTTCTCGACCCGATAGAACGTGAACAACAACACGAAACTAATTAAAAAGCTCGCTAGAATGATCGGACGCAAGAACGTCTCCGACTCACTCCCCGACAATAAACCGTATAGAAACGCACTCATCCCGAGCGCAAACAATAACGCGCCCCGGTAATCGATTTTCCGCTCCGTTTCACGGACCGTCTCTTTGTAGTAAACGACGATCATGAAGAAAGACAATAACGCAAACGGTACGTTTAGTAAGAAAATATACCGCCACGAAAGCGATTCGACGAGGAATCCACCGACGAGTGGTCCAGCGACACCCGAGATCCCCCAGACAGCGCTGAGCACTCCTTGGATTTTCCCCCGTTCCTCATATGTATACAAATCACCGATGATCGTCATCGCGATCGGCAATACGGCTCCTGCCCCGATTCCTTGGACGGCGCGGAAGACGATCAACATCTCCATCGATTGAGCAAGTCCACAGGCTAACGAAGCGACGGTGAAGACGCCGATTCCGAATAACAGAACTCGTTTTCGACCATATAAATCTGCCATCTTGCCGTAAATCGGTGTTGATACCGCCATGAACAACAAGAACCCGGCAAAGATCCAACTGACTAATTTCGCCCCGTTCAATTCACTCGCCATGACAGGTGTTGCTGTTGCAACGATCGTCCCCTCGATCGCGGCTAAAAACGTCGCGAGCAACAAGGCGACGGTTACTTTTTTCCTCATCTGTTCCACTTCCCCTCTACTGTTCTATCATACTGGTTGGACCAGTGATAAGAAAAGTAAATGCTTACGAAACAGGATTCGCGGGAACGGTATGGAATGGTATACACTAGACTCAGATTCACGATTTCGAATGGAGGAATGTCCTATGTTACGAAAAACGGCACTGATTACCGGTGCATCGGGTGGAATCGGACTGGATCTCGCTGTTCTCGCGGCGCGAGATGGCTTCGATTGTGTACTCGTTGCCCGCAATGAGAAAAAATTGAAGGAGCTTCAACAGGTCCTTGAAAAACGCTATCAGATCAAAGTCTATGTATTCGCTGCTGATTTATCACTAAGCGACAGCGTTGATCGTCTCGTGCAATACTTAGAGGAACAAGAATTGACAGTCGATCTATTGTTCAATAACGCCGGCTTCGCCACGTCAGGACGCTTTGCGGAAATCGATCCAACAGAAGACATTAACTCGATCCAGGTCAACGTCGTCGCCTTGACGGATTTGACGAAACGTCTCTTACCAGGAATGGTTGAACGTGGCTTCGGACGCATCCTGAATGTCGCGTCGGTCGCTGCCTTCATGCCAGGGCCTTACATGAGTGTCTACTACGCAACGAAAGCCTATGTCCTGTCGTTCTCGGAAGCACTTGCGACAGAAGTAGACGGCTCGGGTGTCAGTGTGACTTGTCTCTGCCCGGGACCGACCGATACGAACTTCTTCGACCGGGCGAACATCACGCTACCGTTTAAGAGTATGCCGTCACACCTCGTTGCCTTCGCCGGGTACCGTGGCATGCTCAAAGGACGCCGCGTCGTTGTTCCAGGTGCAAGCAACCGCGCCATGGTTTCCTTATCTCGTCTCTTGCCACGCCGTCTCCTGACAGAAGTGACCGGTCGCATTCAAGACCCGGCTCGCCAACAAGAATCCTCGACAGAAGAAGAACTCCTGTACGCGAATTCATGAAAAAAAACGGAAGGACCAGATAGTTGGTTCTTCCGTTTTTGTATTTATGCCTCGTGATGACGAAAACGCCGCGTCGCATAACGTTTGATGCGATCAAAGGTCGTCGTATAGCGATACAGATAACGAATGACGAGCGCACTCGTGATCGAGACGATGTAGCCTGTCGATAAGACGAGTAACCAGGAGACAATCGCGAGGAACCATGAACTCTCGAATCGTAAATGTTGCCAAAGTAATCCTTCTGATGAGGTAATGAGCATGGCGCTTGGGAAGATGGCGGCAGCAAGTAAGTAACAAGCAGCATAACGTCCTCTAATCGTACCTTTCATCAACAGAATACTGCCAAACACTAAGCCGACACTCGAGACGATGAGCAACATGACGACATAAGCAAGCGAAATCGACGATCCCAGCATATGCCTTCCCTCCTGTTCGATATGTTACTATTCTGTACCCCTCTTTTCATCGAATGAATGCATAATTCGTAAAAAAATCGGAAACAATATCCAAATGAAAATCGCGTTACTGAAACCGTGAAGCATATCAAACGTTCCTCCGGCTACAAGCAGTGTCAAAAAAGCTTGCCACGAGAATCCGGTCAATACCAAGAACCCGAGATTGCTCACCCATCCGTATAAGAAACCAGCTAGAAATCCATATCCAGTCAATACGATCCGGTAACGAAGAAACGGAACGAATCCTAAACTGGCAATCGTTGCATACGCCAGCGCCTGAAAGAGGACGAACGGACCGCTTCCGAGAAATAAGCTCGTTAACACAACGACAAGCATCCCAGAAATGGCTCCGACGATCGGATGGATGAATACGGCTAATAATAAGACGAGTGCCGTTGCCGGCTGGACGTTCGGCAAACTAGAGAACAACAATCGTCCGACGATTGCCGCTGCCGTGATGATGGCGATGAACCGTAATCGTTGATCCGTCATCTGAAGTCTCTCGAACATGACTAAAAACAGACAGACGATCAGAACCGTTGCGACGATCATACGAACAACCGACTTTCTTGTAAAAAGTCCTTCGTCGGTCCATCGAAAGCAACTTCTCCGTGCACGAGATAAATGATCCGCTGTGCTGCCCGAATGAGAACTGGATCATGCGTCGCCATGACGATCAGATTCGTCGGATTCTGCTGCCACGATGCGACGAAAGCCATTCGTGCGCTGTCATCAAGTCCAGCCGTCGGTTCATCAAAGTAATAGCTGTCTTTACTCCAATCGATACCGTCCAAGAGACGCTTTTTTTGCGTCGTAAAACTACCGCTTCGATCGTCTAATGGCGCAAGCATCGGATGCGCTGGTACATAATGTGTCTCCCCCGACCGCCGGACTTTTCCGTATAGCGGTCGCTCGACACCGAGCGCGAGCCGGAGTAACGTCGATTTCCCACTACCATTTGCACCAATGATCGCAATGCGTTCACCTTGATGAAACGACAATTTTTCTGTCACGAGTGCATAGCGTGTCTGTAACGGATAACGGTGTTGGACGTTTTCGATCCGATTCAGGATACGACCTGTCAGTTCAGTGGCGCGACTCGTGATCGCCAAGTCGGATTGTATCGTCATCGAGCAATGGATCTGACAACCAAACCGTCGTTCGATTTCTTCAAGCAATCTCATTAATCGCTTTCGCCTGACATGATCAAGAAAGAGAAACGGTTCCGACAAGAACAGGGTCTTTGGTGACGAAGACAACGCATGACCGAGACCGACGAGCTGTTGTTCTCCGGAAGAGAGCTCACTGGACTCCGCTTCAAAAAAAGCTTCTAGCCCAAGCAAGGTCGCGAGTTCTCCTGCCCGAAACAAGGAACCCGTCGCCAGAAGATCTCGGACACGTCCATGAAGCAACCGCTCCGGTGTCAAGACCGGTTGTTCATGTTCGCCCGCCTGTTGACGTAGTCGCTCTTCGCGATCGGTGTCGGTATACATGATAGGCATCCCGGATTCCCCCTTTTGTAAATAATAGTGCTACGGGCAAAATCATCGCCGAAATGATTGCCCATGGTGTCAGACAAAGAGCCAGTCCTGCCGCAAGCAATAAGCCTGTCTGAACATCACGTCGCGTGATCGGTCTTAAGCGAGACGGCACCGCTTCGATCGGTACGATATGATAGGCGGCCATCCGCTCCAGTCGAACAGCAAGCGACGCATTCGGATGACTCATCTTGACTTCGGGCCAAGTGCGTAAGAAAGACGGAATCAGTGCCAGCACCATACCCGTCAATCGTGTCAGTCGAGGTAAGAAACGAAACAACGGTCCCATCTGCTCGAGTCGAACCAACGTAAAAATCCATTGACTCGACGTGATGAATAGCGTCACTTGGACCGTCGTTTCATAAATCGCTACTGTGTCGATGCTTGCACCATAAAGAAGCGGGACACACATCATGACGGCATAAAGAGCCGGGAGGACTAAATAGCGAAACACAGTCCGTTCTTGAACGAATAAAAACAAGAGCAGATGATAGACGACGATCACTGATTGATCATGTGTGAGGACGAACGGGATCGTAATCATCCCGATGAAAAAGAGAGCGACGTTCACTGGATGAAGTCGCTCCCGTTCTGGTTTACTCAAAATAAGCCATTGCATCTTTTTCAAATCGCCATTCGAGACGATCTCCTTTTTTCAGTTCATAACTTCCAGCACCGACTTCGCCCGGTTTGCCGTTGACTCCGAAGACCCAGCCACTACCTGTTCCAGCTGATTTCTCTCGAATCCCATCGACTGCCGTGACATATGCCATCTCACCTTTGCCTGTTTTGACGACATCGAGCGTCGTATCTTCAAGTGCATCAAGTGCCGTATCTTTTTCGTTCAAGCATACGTCTTTATTAAATAACGTCTTATCCTTGACGTGATCCACGACCGATACCTTGACTTCCGCCTCACAAGACGCTGTTTGTTGTTCCTCTTTTGCTTCCGCGCAACCGGCAAGTAACACGATACTTGCAGCAAATAGCCATTTTTTCATCGTACGACTCCTTTTCGCCTTGATGTCTCAAAGCTGTAATTGTATAACAGAATGGTTTTATTTCGTAAGGATTGACCGTCAGAACGGTAATACGTCAGACGGACCGCATTCGCTAAGACATCGTCCCCTGTATTGACGTACGGAATCAATTTCCCTTCGTCATCAATCAAGAAGACCGTTGCATCCTGCAGACTAAACGTTTCGTAGAGCCCATCGAGATCCATCTCGACATAAGGGGTTTTGGAATCATGTAAGATTTCATGAATCGAAAGCTTTCGCAACGTCTCAAACGATTGATTCGCATCAATCAGTTTCTGGTAATATGATGTCAACGATTTTGTCGCCAACTCTTCACGTGGTCGATAGGAAATCGTTCCTGTCAGCTCCTGGTAACTGACATCGTAACGAATGAAGCGTTTCGGTGTTTCGACGAGCATCTCAAACGAGGCGTTCCGGAGATTCCCGCCCCGATCGAACATCAACCGACTTTGTTCCATCCGCAGTCCCTCTTCACCGACACGCCGTTCGATTTGAGAAAGGAAATTGTCGAATGAGTCATCCGTGATCGTCACGCGACCAATCTGTTGTGTTTCTTCCCGCAACACTCCCGCATCAAACGGACCGAGAAAGAGTTGCAACAGGAAGAATAAGAACCCAAAGAGTGCCATGTATCTTTTATAACGCGAGTTCTTTTTCGGGTGCAGGACGATCAGGAAAATGATGATGCCGAGCGGTAACTGAATATCATAGACTGGAAACGACACGGCCCCGAGACACGCATAAAAAATGAACTTCATGTACAAGTATTTTTCTTTTTCCGTCCGACGTTCGAGTAAAAAACCTAATCCGCTAGCAGCCAGTAAAAAGAGTGCCCATAAAATGAGAAAGTCCATCGTCTATCCTTTGACCGGGACGATCCGGTGATCAAACATGAGATGACTGTTCGTGAATACTTCTCGTGCCTCTTGTTCCAGTACTTCCTCTTGATCGACATAACGAGCGGAAACGTGCGTCAATAGAAGCTTTTTCGCTCGTGCCGTTTCTGCAATGACAGCTGCCTGTCGAGCGGTCGAGTGACCGAAGCGTCCCGCATGTTCGACTTCTCGATCGGCAAACGTTGCTTCATGGACTAATACATCAACGTCTCGCGCCAGTTCGACCGAGGCTGCGCACGGCATCGTATCGCCAAGAACGGCTAGCTTAACACCAGGTTTGGGTGATTCTAAAAAGTCGGACGATGGATAGACCGTTCCTTCGAATTCGAAGGTTTCTTCCAGTGTGATTCGGCGATAGATCGGACCGGATGGCACGCCTAGTGCCTTCAGTGCATCCACACGCAAGGCGCCCCGCTCTTCTGGTCCTTCGAGTCGGTACCCAAACGCCGGGAAACGATGCTCAAGCGACCGCGCCGTCACGCGGAATCCGTCCTGGTCATAGGTTTGACCGTCTTCGACTTCAACGATCCGAAGTGGATAACGTAGATATGTTCCTGTGATGCGTAATGTCGCGTCCATCCATTCTTTGATCCCGGTTGGTCCATAGATCGTTAGCGGTGTCGTTCCTTCCAGCGCTGCTCTTGTACTAATGAATCCTGGTAATCCAAAGATATGATCCCCGTGTAAATGGGTGATGAAGATCGCATTGACTTTCCGTGGTTTGATCGGACTGTGTAAGATTTGATGTTGCGTCGCCTCTCCACAATCGAACAACCAGGTCATTTTGGGGTGTAACAAGGCAATCGATGTGACGTTTCGTTGTTTCGACGGCATACCGGCTCCTGTCCCTAAAAAATAAAATTCCATCTTTTTCCCCTTTTCGTAAAATTAGCATTTTTTATACACAAAATACACCTTTCTTCTGTTGAAGCATGGTAAACTGTACCTATTCAGATTTGGAAGGTGGTTTTTTCCATGACTAAGATTGAACGGACCTATGCCCGCATCGTCCGGGAAGCCCGCAAACTGAACGAGAGTTATCGGCAAAAATACGGAAAGTCGATTCAAATCGATGAAATCGCTTCGACCTTATTATGTACAGAAGAACTCGTTCTAGAGTCTATGGAATATGTTGATCGTCCTCAAGTAGTTTAATCGTACAATGATAAAGAGTGTACCGCAATGTTGCGGTACACTCTTTTTTGTGTTTCATCAGCTTATTTGTTCGTGATGTAATCGACTAGCGTCACGCAAAGTTCCGCTGTTTTGACGAGTTCTTCGATCGGCATCTTCTCATTCGTCGTGTGGATATCTTCATATCCGACAGCCAAGTTGACCGTTGGGATACCAAAACCAGCAATGACGTTAGCATCTGATCCGCCACCAGAATGTAAGAGGCGTGGCGTGCGTCCGAGTTGTGTGATCGCTGCTTTCGCGACTTCGACGACTTGATCTCCATCCTCGAACTTGAAGCCTGGGTACATGACTTTGACTTCAACTTCAGCACGACCACCAAGCTCTGCTGCCGCTTCTTCAAACGCCGCTTTCATCTTCTCTGTCTGTGCTTCCATCTTCAGAGCGACGAGTGACCGTGCTTCCGCGAAAATTTCGACATAATCACAAACGATGTTCGTTGATGGACCGCCACCGCTGAACCGTCCGATGTTCGCTGTCGTCTCTTCATCAATCCGACCGAGCGGCATCTTCGCGATCGCTTTCGACGCAATCGTAATCGCCGAGACACCTTTTTCCGGTGCGACACCAGCATGCGCTGTTTTCCCGAAAATCTTCGCATTGACTTTTGCTTGCGTTGGAGCAGCCGTGATGATGTCTCCGACTTTTCCATCTGAATCAAGTGCAAAACCATAATCGGCATCGATTTTTGATGGATCAAGCACCATCGCACCGACGAGCCCAGATTCTTCACCGACTGTGATGACGAACTGAATTTTCCCGTGAGGTTGTTTCGTTTCATTCAATACATGCACGAGTTCGATCAGAGATGCGAGACCTGTTTTATCATCTGCCCCAAGAATCGTTGTGCCGTCCGTCTTGACGTAACCGTCCTCGATGATTGGTTTAATGCCTTGCCCCGGGAATACCGTATCCATATGGGAAGTGAAATAAATTTTATCGACGCCGTCTTTTGTTGCCGGAAGTGTGACGATTAAATTGTTTCCTTTATGTTCCGTCTTAGACGAAGCGTCATCCTCGAACACCTCACATCCGAGATCCTCGAACGTTTTTTTCAGGTGAGCACAAATCCGTGCCTCCTCTTTTGATTCCGAATCGATCTGGACAAGTTCTAAAAACGTATCTAATACACGTTGTTCATTGACCATGACAAAACCCTCCTCTTATTATGTTTCAATCCATTAGCGCTTTTTCAGTATACCATCCCCATCGTCATTTGCACTTCTGAAAGGTTGTTTGTACAATGGCATTAATCAGTTGATGTAAGAGAGGAGTAGTGGATATGGCAAAACCATCGAAACAACAACGCATCATCAAATGGACGACGATCGGGATCTTAGCAATCTTCCTGATCGGTACGTTCGCTTCGACGATGTTTTATTTCTTTTGATTGACGTAACGTTGTTTTAAACGTAAATACTGCTCCGCTTCTTGTAGCATGTGCAGTAAGGCAGAGCGGACCTCGAACTCTTCCCGCGTGACGGGTAAGGCAGAGGCACGAAAACGTGTCAATAATGCCTCTAGTTCTGAAATGTACACCATTGCGTCGGCTTCAGGTCGGACATTGTCACCAATCGTCCGAAAGAAGTCGGCGACTTTTTTTCCTTCTTCGACGACGAGGACGAGTTCCTCGGCATGATGGACGATACCGCGCAGTAACTCGAATTGTTGTTCGCGCATCCGGAAGTAGGCATAATCTTCATCATCGTTCCGACGACCGATCGCGTTTCCCATTCGTTTTAAGGCGGCATCTTTCCCTTCACGTAACAGACGTTCTGTCTCGTCAAGCGTCAACGCATGATGATTGACCCGCCCTGTTTCAATCGCAGCCGCGACTTCAAAAAATAAGGCGGCGATCCGTTGGTCGATCTTTTCTCGTCGGTCGTCAATCAACAAATCGAGACTTGGCATGTACATGTTGACAAGTAATCCGACACCAACACCAATGCCAAGCAATAAGGATTCGTTCAATAAGATGTGCGCGTTGAGCTGACGTTCCGTATACAAATGTGTCAGAATGACGACACTCGTGATGAAACCGTCCTGAAGTCGGAGGCGTTGAACGGATGGAAGGAATAAAATGAAATAGATCAATAACGTCACCGGACGATAGCCGATGACCTCGAATAGAATGAATCCAAGCACGATGGCAAGTAACGATGCCATGATGCGTTCGTAAGAAGACCGGAACGTCTTCTTTCGTGTCGACTGGATGCTCAAGATGGCGATGATGGCAGCGAAGACGTAATAGTCGAGCTTGAGTTGTTCTGCGATCCACATCGCGAGCGCAGCAGCGACCGCTGTCTTCAGCGTGCGATAACCGATTTGCAACAGGTTCACCCCCTTTTGTTTTTCTTTGTTAGACTACCTACCTTGGACACGAATGTCCATTGCTTTTTAAAGGACGTGATTTACTTTGACGACACGCACTATCCGCCCCGGTCGCCCCGTGCGCCGGACCGGTTCGATAAAAGGATTACTTTTTTTCTTCCTCATCGGAGTTCTCTTGTTCTTTTGGCTCCGCGAGGAACCGAAGACCGTCTTAACCCCACCTGCGCCTTATTCGGCTGAGCGCTATGAGAAAGGTAAAATCAACGAGCAAGACTTCCAGACGTTCGCCGAGGCGAAGGAGTACGCGGGTCAGCGCGGCGCGGTGAAACGCGCTTCAGACGACCGCTACGTCTACCTCGGTGGACCAGGTACTGGGATCGTCGACGATCGTGGTATTCTATCGATTCATCGTGACCCTGAGTTAAAGAAACGGCTCACTTACGTCGCTTCCGGCACACGTGTCCAGTTGCTTGAATTCGGGGAACGGACAAGTCGTGTCAGCATCGCCGGCGTGACGGGTCATGTCTCAACGGACCGCTTACGCCCATTCCCCGCAGAACGTGTCTCGAATGCATCGTATTATCAGACGAAAGGTGATCGTCTCCTTCACTACATCGTCGCGGACAGCGGACTTGGTGGACTGATCGTTGCCGGCGAAGCAACGAAAACGACGCCTCGGACGAGCAAATATGTTGAATCGAAGACATTAACACGTGATTTGACGAAACCGACGCGTCTCAGTGCCAAACAACTCGATGCGTTCATCAAGGAGCAAGCACCGGACAGTCCCTTGATCGGTAAAGGAAAAGTCTTTAAGTCCGTTGAAAAGAAATACCGTGTCAACGCAGCCTATCTGCTTGCACATGCGATTCACGAATCCGATTATGGACGGTCTGAGATTGCCCGCGAGAAAAATAACTTGTTTGGCGTCAATGCGACCGATTCCGCACCGGGAGAAGATGCAACCGTCTATAAATCCTTGACGGACTCGATCGAGCAGACCGGTCGATTCATCGCAAAGGATTATCTCGATCGGGATGGACGTTATTTCCGCGGGGCGTACCTTGGGAACAAACAAAAAGGCATGAACGTCTTTTACGCGTCAGACCCCTTCTGGAGTGAAAAAATCGCTGGTATCATGGTGAAAATGAACGCTTTCTAAATCGGAGATATGATACACTATAGGGCGAGACAACAATCATTGAGGAGTGAACACGTCATGGAAAAAGTTTTAGTATTTGGTCACAAAAATCCTGATACCGATACAATCACATCGGCAATCGCTTATGCAGAATTAAAGAAAGCACTCGGTGTCAATGCCGAAGCCATCCGCCTCGGTGAAATGAATGATGAAACGTTATTCGCACTCGATACGTTCAAAGTTCCAGCACCACGTCTCGTGACAGAAGTCGCGACGGAAGCAACACACGTCATTTTAGTCGACCACAACGAACGTCAACAAAGTGCGAACGATATCGACGCTGTTACCGTAACAGAAGTCATCGACCATCACCGGATCGCAAACTTTGAGACATCGGATCCTGTCTACTACCGGGCAGAACCGGTCGGCTGTACAGCAACGATCCTGAACAAGCTCTACAAAGAGCATGGTGTTGCCATCAAACCAGAAATCGCTGGGTTGATGTTATCAGCGATCATTTCTGACTCGCTCCTGTTCAAATCGCCGACTTGCACGGAGCAAGATATCATCGCAGCACGTGAACTCGCAGAAATCGCTGGTGTCGATGCGAACGTCTACGGTCTTGAGATGCTCAAAGCTGGAGCTGATCTCTCGAAAAAATCCGTTCCTGAATTGATCTCACTTGATGCAAAAGAATTCACGATGGGAACACTCAAAGTCGAAATCGCTCAAGTCAACACGGTCGATACAGCAGAAGTCTTGCTTCGCCAAGAACAACTCGAAACAGCAATCAACGAAGTTATCCTTGCAAAAGGACTTGATCTGTTCGTCTTCATCGTCACGGATATCTTGACGAACAACTCTGTTGGACTCGTCCTCGGGAAAGAAGCGAATCTCGTCGAACGTGCTTACGGTCTTGAAGCGACGAACAACCTTGTTTACCTCGAAGGTGTCGTTTCACGTAAGAAACAAGTCGTTCCTGTCTTAACAGATACGGCTCTTGCAACACAATAAGTCAGAAAAAGAAGGAGTTCGCTCCTTCTTTTTTGAATAAAGAATATGAATGGCTGTTCATTCATTACATAAAGGAGGAAGCAATATGACACAAACGATCATGGTGACGGGTGGAACGAACGGAATGGGGAAAGCGATGGCGCTCGCCTTAAAGAAAGCCGGCTGGAACGTCGTTGTTACAGGACGCGACGCGGAACGCTTGCGACTGATGGATGAAGCATTGGGTCAGATTCAAGGTGAACATCTGACGATTCAGATGGATGTCCGTGATGCTGACGCTTGTCTGGCTGCTGTCAATCAAGCACGCGAACGGTTCGGTCGTCTCGAAGCATTGATCAACAATGCTGCCGGGAACTTCATCTGTCCGACCGACGAGTTATCACCGAATGGATGGAAGACGGTCATCGATATCGTCCTCAACGGGACATTCAACTGCTGTCACGCTCTTGTCAAAGGATGGAAGGAAGATCAAGTCGTTGGCGGACAAATCGTCAACATCGTTGCGTCTTATGCGTGGCAGGCCGGCGCTGGTGTCGCTCCGAGCGCCGCTGCGAAAGCCGGTGTCCTGAACTTGACGCGGACGCTTGCCGTCGAATGGGGCTATAAATATCAAGCCCGTGTCAACGCGATCAGTCCGGGACCGATCGAACGGACAGGTGGTGCTGACAAACTCGCATTGTCACCGGAACACGCGGAACGAATTCGCCGCAACGTCCCGCTCGGTCGATTCGGGACACCGGAAGAGATCGCAACACTTGCAACATGGATGGTGTCAGATCAAGCCCGCTACTTGAACGGAGAATGTATTGCTCTTGACGGCGGTCATTGGTTAAATAAACAACCATTCTAATGATTGAGATTTAATGACTTAAGAAGTCGGTCTCCACAAAGTTAAGAATGACGCGCTTCACGCAACTCCTACAGGAAAAAGTGCATCTTTGCGTTGTCAGAGACGAACAAGACCCGCTTTCCTGCTTGAAAGAAGCAGGAAAACTGGCCTGTGTCTCGCCTGAGGAAAGGGCGTGCGTCATTCTTTTTTTAAGTCAGCCCCTTGCATGCGTCGCGAACTATTTTTCTTTCTTTTCGCTATGTTTATGAATTATCTAGAACAGGTAGAAAGGACAAGAAGGAGGCGATCGTATGTGGGAAGCGTTCGGTTGGGGAGCGCTAGCAGGTGGTGCCGTTGTCATCGGTGCGTTGTTCGGACTGTACTTACCCTTAAAACAACGCCTGATCGGTTACATCATGTCGTTTGGGACCGGGATCTTGATTGGAGCAGCGACGTTCGAGTTACTCGATGAAGCACTAAAGAAGTCAACAACACTCGTCGTCGCGATCTCTTTCATCGTCGGCGCTCTCGTCTTTACGGGCTTCGACCTATTCGTTTCGTCACGCGGCGCGAGTAAACGGAAACGTTCGTCTGGTGGGAACGAAGGCACGGGAACAGCGATTTTCTTCGGGACGATTCTTGATGCGATCCCGGAATCAATCATGATCGGTGCCAGTCTGTTATCCGGAAATGTCAGCGCGGCACTCGTCGCGGCGATTTTCGTCAGCAACATCCCGGAAGGTTTATCGAGTACGACCGGTTTGCGAAAAGATGGCTTTTCGAAGAACAAAGTATTACTGATGTGGGGAGTCGTCTGGTTGATCTCCGCCCTCGCCTCACTCGCTGGCTACACGATTCTCGCAGAACTCCCGGACATGCAATTTGCCATGATCGGTGGCTTCGCAAGCGGTGGGATCATTGCGATGCTCGCTTCGACGATGATGCCGGAAGCTCATGAGGAAGGTGGTGCGATCGTTGGTCTGTTCGCAGCACTTGGGTTAATTACTGCCATCATCCTTAGTTAAATACAACATAAGGCGCGTTGTCTGGAAAATGAACCGGACAACGCGCCTTATGTGTTTAAATTGATTTACATATCACCTACTTCTCCCGTAGCGCCCTCCCATTCCTGCTTAAAAAGATTAACGAACTCTTCCATGTAGCGATGTCGCTCCTCTGCTAAAAGAAGTGCTGTTTTCGTATTCATTAAATCTTTTAGCCGGAATAACTTTTCTTCAAAATGATTCAGGGCACTCGTCTCTCCCTTTCGGTCACCCGGTTCTCGTGGTGCTAGTCCAGGTACATGCATCGGCTCCCCGAACCGACCAGCGAACTGAAATATGCGCGCAATCCCGATTGCACCGATGGCATCGAGTCGATCAGCATCTTGAACGACTTGCCCTTCGATCGTTTGCATCGGTGGGCGTGTACCGTCTTTATAGGACAGGCTCGTGATGATGTCTAGAATTTGTTCCTGTTCTTCTTCTGTCACTTTTCCTTGCAAGAAGGTCGCGACCGTCTCTGCCGTTCCCCCGAGTTTACTATCTGCTACGTCATGAAGTAAGGCCGCCAGTTCGATGATTTTGACGTTCCCGCCTTCCTGTTTGGCAATATGTAAGGCTAAGCGGCGAACCCGTTCGATATGGGCATAATCATGACCTGAAAAGTCCGTCGCGTGAAACGACCGGACAAAGATTTCCGTTTCTTGAATCATTGTCGTTCCCTCCATTCCGGTTCGAGTAATCCGTACAGTAACATATCATGTCGCTCCCCGTCTCGTCGTAAAAAGGCTCGGTATCTTCCTTCCTGAACGAACCCGAGTCGTTCGTACAGTTGAACCGCACGTGTATTATACTCAAAGACCGTCAATTGAATCCGGTACAAGTTCAACTCTAAGAAGGCGTACTCTAGTATCGTCTGTAGCGCATCCGTTGCATACCCTTGCCCTTCACAATCCGGATCGATGCCGATCATCAGCCATGCCGTTCCATGTGTCGGTAAAATATCTTCTAATGCGACCACCCCAATCATCCGTTCATCTTCGAAGTTACGAATCGCAAACCGAAACGTCTCCGGAGCATCCGTCGCCATCATCTGTTCAATCTTTTCCTTCGATAAGTGACGATATGGCGTCGCACTGAAATGGCGAGCAAACGTTGCATCGTCAAGCAGACGTTGCATCACTTCGGTATCTTCCGACTGAAAACGCGTCAGACGAGTATGATGACCTTCAAGCAATTTTTTCATTCTTATCCCCCTCTCTACTAAAAACCGAAAAACGCTAACCCTCTTCAGAGTTAGCGTACTGTGCTCATAAAACTTTTTCGAGGAATTTTTTCGCCCGGTCCGTCTTCGGATTGTCGAAGAGTTCGATCGGTGAACCTTCTTCCATCAGAATCCCCTCATCGAGGAACAAGACGCGATCCGCGACTTCTTTGGCGAAGCCCATCTCGTGAGTGACGATGACCATCGTCATTCCGCTTTCCGCCAATTGTTTCATGACGTCCAGTACTTCGTTGACCATCTCTGGGTCAAGCGCTGACGTCGGTTCATCAAACAACATGACGTTCGGTTCCATCGCAAGAGCGCGCGCGATTGCGACCCGTTGTTTTTGTCCACCTGACAACTGGTTCGGGTAATTATCGCGTTTTTCAGCTAAACCAACGCGATCTAGTAGCGTCTCTGCCCGCTTGACTGCCTCGTCTTTTGAGATACCAAGGACGTTGATCGGTGCGTACGTCAAGTTATCAAGAACAGACTTATGTGGGAACAAGTTAAATTGTTGGAACACCATTCCGATGTTCTGACGTGCTTTCGAGATATTTGCTTTTGGTTTCGTCAGTTCAAAACCATCGACGATGATCCTTCCACTCGTTGGTTGTTCCAGTAAGTTGATACAACGTAGAAATGTTGATTTACCGGATCCCGACGGTCCAATGACAGCGACGACTTCACCGCGTGTAACTGTCGTCGAGATACCTTTTAATACTTCTAATTTTCCGAATTGCTTATGCAAATCGGTGACTTGGATCATAGGTTCCATCTGATTACCCACTCTTTCTCATAGCTTTTTCGACTTGTTGGCCTATCAAGCTCAATCCCATGACGAGAACAAAATATACGAATCCGGCAAACAACAACGGTTCGAAATAAATCGCCTTTTCTCCTCCAACGATTTGTGCACGACGCATGACATCGAGAACACCGACCGTCGAGACGAGTGCCGATTCCTTCGTCAACGTGATCAATTCGTTCATGATCGCTGGAAGGATATTTTTAAAGGCTTGCGGCAAAATGATCGAACGGAGTTGTTTGAAATACGAAATACCAAGCGCATCTGCCGCTTCCCACTGCCCACGATCAACGGCTTGAATCCCGGCCCGAATGATTTCCGAGATGTACGCTCCGGAGTTCAAGGAGAAGGCGATGATTGCCGATTGGTATCCTGTCGTGACATACCCTGTCAACTGTGGTAATCCGAAGTGGACGATCGCCAGTTGCAAGATCAATGGGGTTCCCCGGAAGATCGCCGTATACGTATGACCAATGAAACGGAGGAAACGGCTCTTCGTGATTTTCAGTGCCGCGACGACGATTCCGATCAGCATCCCGGCAATGGCCGCCACGATGACGACTTGGAACAGGACCGGAATCCCCTCAAGAATATATGGAATTGAATCTTGAATCTTTGTAAAGTCTATCATAATCAATCTCCTAACGTCGCACAAAAGGGATGAGGTTACCCCCACCCCCATGCACTTGACTTATTTTGCTTCTTTTTGGAACCATTCTTCTGCCAATTTATCGATTTCACCACTGTCAATCATCTTCTTCAACTCTTTGTTGAAATCGTCACGCATCTTGTCCCCTTTTTTGAAGGCGATCGCTGATCCAGCTGGACCATCTTCTTCAATCTGGTACGTTTTCAGGGATGCATCTTGATCCATGTATTTGACGGCAACTGCATCCTCGATGATGAGGGCATCGATCCGACCTGTATTCAATTCTTGAATGATTTCTGGGATTTTGTTTAAAGGAACTGCTTCGCTATCTTTGAAGCGATCTTTTGCGAGTCCCTCTTGGATCGAACCAAGCTGGACACCGATTTTTTTGCCTTTGAGTTCGTCTTCCGAACTAATCGCTTTATCCTTCGTCATGACTAAGTTTTTTGATTCGAAGTAGATGTCCGTGAAGTCAGCGTTTTTCTTACGCTCTTCTGTCGGTGTCATGCCCGCCATGACGAAATCGACACGACCTGAGCTGAGGGCACCGAGTAGGCTTCCGAATTCCATGTCTTCGATTTTTAAGTCATACCCGAGATTTTTCGTGACTTCCTTGGCGATCGCAACGTCGAACCCGACGATGTCCTCTCCTTTTTTCGTATCGATGTATTCAAACGGGAAGTAATCCGCTGACGTTCCCATCGTCAATACTTTATCGCTTTTGCTTGATCCACCTGTTGATTCTTCCGACGCGCCACATGCTGCCATCGTGACTGCCAGAATGCCTGCCATTGCCGTTGCTAATAATTTTTTCATTCGAGTTTTCCCCTTCCAACGCTCAATTGTCAGAACTTTAACAATAGTATGACTTATGTGTATGTCCAATTCAATACCGAAAAGCCTGACCTGTTCTATTGCTTTTAGGATATACGAATATTTATTCACTGTAAAGCATAAATATATAAATTTTTTTGACTTTCTATTCATAAATCATGCATAAATGACTTTTTATACATTTTTGCAAACGCTTTCAACTTTAAAATTTATTATCTTAATCTCATGAATGCGTAAAAAAAAGACCCCTTTATCAGGAGTCTTCTTTGCTTATGCATAGATTTCAATCAATGATTCAAGTTTCTCGACGACCTCTTCTGCCGTGAACGATTCGATGTCGAACCGCTCGACCATCGAGAGGATGTTTCCATCTTGCATTAATGCAAATGACGGAGATGAAGGTGGATAACCTTCGAAGTATTCACGCGCACGGTCTGTCGCTTCGCGATCTTGTCCAGCGAATACCGTGACGAAATGATCGGGCTTGATGCCCTCTTTCCGATTAACGTACGCTGCAGCAGGACGGGCGATCCCGCCAGCACATCCACACACCGAATTGACAAGGACAAGTGTTAGCCCTTCGCGTTTCATTGCTTCATCCACGCTCTCTGGAGTCGTTAATTCTTCAAATCCAGCAGCTTGCGCTTCTTTGCGGGCTGTTTGGACGACATCTTCAAAATACATTTGGAAATCCATCGTATTGCCTCCTTTGATTCGTTCTCCTTCTTATTGTACGAGTTTCGGTGAAATCTGTCCAAGTCTGCCGCTTAATTCAGTTTCTAAAAATGGTCGGGCATGCAACAAATCACGGAACGCGATGTAACGATCGATTTTCTCTTCCGTTGGTCGCTTGTTTTGTTTGTATGCTCGAATCAAGATGTTCTTCGGTGTGTGCTCGAGATCAATGAATTCGAGCAACTGCGCTTCATATCCGACCAGTGTTAGCAACTCGGCACGAATCGAATCTGTCGCCAGTGATGCGAATTTTTCTTTGATCAGTCCGTGCTGGAGCATGACATCGAGTGGCGAACAGTCCAGTTGACGGTTCAATTCCTTTTGACAGCACGGTACGCTCAGGATGACTGATGCATTCCAGTCGACAGCTCGTGCGAGTGCGACGTCCGTCGCGACATCACAAGCGTGAAGTGTCACCATCAGGTCGACTTCCGTCTCCCCTGTGTAATCATGAACGTCCCCGACGCGGAATGTCAGATCGGTATAATCCAGATCACGCGCAATTTGCGTACATTCTTCGATGACTTCTTTCTTTAAATCAAGACCTGTCACTTCGAGGTCGAATCCTTTGACGACTTTTAGATAATGATAGAGAGCAAACGTCAAATACGATTTTCCGCATCCGAAGTCCAAGATCCGGAGTTTTTTTCCTTTTGGCAAGGCAGCAATGCTATCCTCGACAAATTCAAGAAAGCGATTGATTTGTTTAAACTTATCGTACTTCTGTTTTTTGACTTGACCCGCTTCCGTCATGACGCCTAAGCGAATCAGAAACGGAACCGGCACACCGTCTTCTAATAGATAGGTTTTTTTGCGGTCATGCGACAAGAGAGCTTTCATCGGCTCCTTTTTGGATGTCTTGAGCGCGACTTTCAGCTTTTTCGAGAGCTGGAATTGCCATTCCTCTTCTTCAAAACGGAATAAGAATTGGCGGAATTCCGTGAACCAGTCATCGAGTCGCCCGACGAAATCGTCAATTAAAATATTTTCATGCTTCATAACGCGTTCAAATTGAAACTCTACCTGCATCATCACCGTATCTCTTAATAGAATCGGTTTTACCTTGATTCGTCGGAGATCATTTGATTTTTGACGCGGATTACTTATCGTTGCATGGATCAGTGTTCCTTGCGTGATTTGCGAGGCAAGACTCGCTTTTAATTCATGTAGTTCCACTAGTCGTCCCGTCCTTTTCTGATGTTCTTTCGAAACTGTAGCAAATTCGTACCTGTTCGACAAGTTTACACGCTTCATCATTCGTACGTAATCAAAAGGAGGAATTCATCATGTTCAAAAAAATTCTATCGCAAATCGGAATTGGTGCTGCTACGGTCGATACACGCTTGACGGATGACCGCTGTGAACCAGGCGGTCAAATTCACGGTGTCGTCCATATCAAAGGCGGAAACGTCGATCAAGAAATTGATCGAATTTATCTTGAATTCAACACGCAGTACAAACAAGAAGTCAATGATAGCACGACGTTTACGACCTTTACGCTCGACCGATTTGCCTTAAATGAAGCGAAGTTCACGATTGAAGCGGGTGTCGAGCGGGAAATTCCCTTTACATTACGCGTCCCGCTGAATACGCCACTCTCCGTCAGTCAATCGAAATCGTGGATCGAGACGGGACTCGACATCGCTCAAGCCGTCGATCCATCTGACCGTGACGCTGTCATCGTCGAAGCAAACCGCTACCAAGCAACAGTCTTAGATGCAATGGAGTCACTTGGCTTCCGATTGAAAAAAGCCGACACGGAAAAATTACCTGGACGATTCCGGAAAGATTTACCGATTGCTCAGGAGCTTGAATATTCAGCTCGCAATACACACTACGCTCATAAACTGGATGAGATTGAAATCATCATGCTTCAAGACGGGTCTGGGATTGATTTAATCGTCCAAGTCGATCGTCGTGCGCACAGTCTCGGATCATTGTTCAGTGAAATGGCTGGTGCGGATGAGTCAATGATCAAACTGCGTCTGTCCAATAGTGAATTGCAGGATCAATCGTTCGTCGAACGTCAGCTGACAAGCATCGTGGAACGCTATAGCTGATCAATCGATCGACTTTACTTGAAAGTGATTCCTCTTCAGGGGGAGTCACTTTTTTTCATTCAAGTCAGTCTGTCTAAAAACACGTTTGAAATTTATTTCAATTTGAAATCGTTTACAAATAAAATATTGTTTTAAAACAAACACCTTGCTATACTGTCCGTATTGAAAAGAATTCCAGTCACGGTTTGACTAAAGGAGGACGTACATCATGAAAAAAATCGGACAGTTCACGTTAACAGCCGGACTCGCAGCAGTACTCGTCTCAAGTAGTTTACCCGTCATGGCAGAGGCAGGATCTTCAGCCGATCGGATCAGTCACAAAATCGACACGATGACACTCGAACAAAAAATCGGGCAGATGATCATGCCGGACTTCCGACAGTGGAATGGCAGCAATCATACGTCGCTTGCCCCAGAAGTCGCGAACATCATCGATCGCTATGATTTAGGCGGCGTCATCTTGTTTGCTGAGAACGTCAGCGAAACCGAACAGACGACGAAACTCGTTCATGATCTGCAAGAAGTCGTCAAACAAGACGACAGCAACGATATTCCGCTGTTCGTCACGATCGACCAAGAAGGCGGCATCGTCACTCGGCTCGGAACAGGAACGAACTTACCCGGCAATATGGCGTTAGGTGCGACCCGTAGTAGTGCATATGCGAATGATGCCGGTCACATCATCGGTTCGGAACTGCGTGCACTCGGCATCAATGTCAACTTCGGTCCGGATCTTGATGTCAACAGCAACCCTGGAAATCCCGTCATCGGTGTCCGCTCGTTCTCGAGTGATCCGGAGCTCGTCGGCACACTCGGTTCCGCTTTGATGAAGGGAATTCAGTCTGAAGGTGTCGCGGCGACCGCCAAACACTTCCCGGGTCACGGCGATACGGCGACCGATTCCCACTATGGATTACCGGTCGTTGACCGATCCCTGCAGGAGCTAGAACAAGTCGAGCTCGTACCGTTCAAGCGAGCTATTGCTGAAGACATCGATATGATCATGACAGGACACATCGGGATGCCGCAAATCGAACCTGAAGTCGTCACGTCGACAAATGGTACCTTCCCTTTACCTGCGACGTTATCGGATGATGTCATCACGGGCGTACTGCGCGAAAAACTTGGCTACGATGGCATCGTCATCACAGACGCGTTGAACATGCAGGCGATCGCCGACAACTTCACGGAATCAGAAGCCGTCTTAAAGACGTTTGACGCTGGAGTCGACATCGCGCTCATGCCGACGATCCTTCGTTCCGAGCAAGATGTCACAAAGCTCGATCAGATTTTCAAGGATGTGATCGCAGCAGTCAAAGATGGTCGCCTCTCAGAGGAACGGATCGATCAATCGGTTGAGCGGATTCTGACACTGAAAGCAGAACGCGGAATTTGGAACGGTACGACTGACACGACATCCCTAGCTGAAAAAATCGCGCAATCGAACCAAATCGTCGGTAGTCCCGAGCATAAAGCAAAAGAACGTGCGATGACGGAAGCCGCGGTCACACTCGTGAAAAATTATCAGCGGACCTTACCATTCAAACCGAAAAAGAACGCAAATGTTCTTGTGATCGCTCCTGCGGCGGATCAAACGGACAGCATGAAAAAAACGATCGCTTCCCTACCGAAGAATCGGAACTGGCACGTGATGACAGCGAATTACTCGGCTACTACGCTACCGCTCGACCAAAACCCGACATTACGGGCGCAACTCGATGCAGCAGATTACATCATCGTCGGTTCCAACGTCAACACGAGTGCTAAACTACTACCTACTGCACCAGAACAAGCGATTCCGGCTTCGATCTTCCGCTATGCGAAACAAACGGATACACCATCCGTCCTGCTCAGTCTCCGTAACCCATACGATGTCGCCGTTCAACCGGACGCACCGGCACACGTCCTCGTCTATGGCTTCAAAGGCGATCCAAACGGTCCAGACTCCGAAGCAGGCAATCTAAAATCAGCGGGACCGAACCTGCCTGCAGGTATCCGAGCGATCTTCGGAACGTTCAAACCGCAAGGCACTTTACCGGTTGATGTGCCGGTCTTTCAGAACGGTGTCTTTACCGATCAACTGCATCTCGAATTCGGTGACGGCTTTAAAAACTGGAAAAAATGATGACGTGATACACCAAAAGACCGAAGCTCCTTAAAGGATGCCTCGGTCTTTTAATGATTGATACGGATATTCAGTTTCTTCTTTCGCACGATGGTAGACGCGGTATAACCAATAAGTCAGCAGTGCATAGACGACGATGACAAGAACAGCAGAAATATAGCTTCCCATGCTATACGCTACCTTGAAGTTTCGAGTCGATGCGGATATACCGGATAACACAATCAACGTTGGGATGATAAGTCCTACAAATCTTACTTTGACTTTACCAAGCATTCGTTGCATAGCATATGCCGCGAGGATCACGAGTGCGATGACTACGATTTCCATTCCAATCCCTACTTTCACCAGATGGTATTCCTAATTCTACCATCTACTGGTTTAAGAAGATACCGGGCGTGCTGGAATCTTTTCGTAGACCGACGTGAACGTCTCTTCCGTCCACCCCATGTGCCAGAAGAGTAACTCATAGTAACAACTTGTCACGAAATGACGTTTCATCCGCTCGCGTTCCATCGGGCTCGCTTGTTCCGCCAGCGCATCAAGCCGTGCAATCTGTTCAAAGACGACCTTTTCAAACCATTCCGAGCTGTACGTGTCGATCCATTGCTGATAGATTTTTTCTTCCGGAGTACACGTCAGTAATTGCTGTCCGACTTCATAATACAACCAGTAACATGGCAAGATGGCAGCAATCGTCTCACCGAGCGTTCCTTCACTCGCATGATGCATGTGGGAGACATACGCATATGCTGTCGGTGCCGGTTCAAATGCTTCAAGATCTGCTTCCGTAATACCGAGCGGCTCAAAAAATGATTGATGTAAGCTCAACTCTGCCTCGTAAGTCGAAGTAGCATGCTCGGCAAGTGTCGCGATCGTCGCGAAGTCGTCTGCTTTTGACGCTGCCTTCGCTTGAATCTTCGCAAAGTGTTTTAAGTAATAGGCATCCTGCATGACGTAATGCCGAAATTTCGAGAGCGGTAACGTCCCCTCCCCGATTCCTTGTACAAATGGGTGCGTAAAACTACTATCCCAATACGCTTGTGCCGCTTGTTTGATTTCTTGTGTGAATGTCATGATCTCATCCTCCTCGTTTAGTATGAAACGAAAAAACACCACCCCGAAACACACGGGCATGGCGCAAGAAGAACAAGACTTGACGCCACTTCCCTCCGTAAGTACGAACTTAATCAGGTTCAAAGGGTCCGAACGTCTTCGTTCGTCTCAGTCGGTCTACCGACTCCCCTAGTGGTCATTATTCGATTCCCATCCACTATAGCATGCTGAAAATGGAAGTCAAGTTGTCCTCTTTTCGCTATACTATGGAGTGTCAGAAGACGGATGCCGTCTCCATCTACAGACCGATTCCGAACTTCTTTCGTTCTCGTACACTAACTTTAGTACCTGATACTATAATTCATTCTGTTACTTACAATTGGAGGATTTCATTATGCATACACCAACAAAAATCATGGCGTCAGCCGTTATCGCTTCTGCTCTATTACTCCCGACAGCCGCATCTGCCGAACAAGTCGTCGATAAGACGATCGTCACACTCGGGGAGTCGCTCGGCGCAAAGGATAAAGCATGGGTGCTTTCCCGTCTCAATGCACCGGAAGGCATCACACCGATCATCGCCACTTCTGCTGACGAAGAAAAATATCTCGGGAAAAACATTCCACAGTCGCAAAAAGGTGGCAACATGTATTCGTCGGCTAAGATCGAACTGACGGAAAAAGGTGATGGACTTTCCGTCTCGACGGAGAACATCACATGGGTGACAAAGGATATGTATCTCAACGCTCTCGTCACAGCGGGTGTCAAAGATGCCGATATCACGATCACTTCTCCCTACAAGGTGACCGGGACATCGGCACTGACAGGAATCATGAAAGCGTACGATCAAACTTCCGCTGAGACTGGAATTAAGTTAAGTGACGAACGCAAGGATTTAGCACAGCAAGAATTATCGGTCACATCAGACGTCGGAAAAACGGTCGGCACGGATAAAGTCGCTGACTTAATGAATGAGATCAAGGCTGAGATCGCCAATCAAAAACCGGAAACCAAAGTCGAGATCGAAAACCTGATCGTCCAAGTCATTCAAAACAACAATATCCAGTTGTCTGACGCACAAATGGACCGGTTGACGAATCTATTCAATCAAATGGAGCAAGCGAACATCAACTGGGGACAAATCGAGAGTGGTTTGAAAAATGCGGGGCAAGACATCCACGCGTTCGCAACATCAGAAGAAACGAAAGGTTTCTTCGCTAAATTATTCGATGGACTCAGTGACTTCTTCAGTTCAATCGCTGGCGTGTTCAAATAATTCAGACTTCCGTAACTGACAAAAAAATAGTAAACTAGAGATATCTGAAACGAAAGGTGGTGTGAAAAGATGGACTTTGCCGCGTGCAAACACTGGTTGATGGAACAATTGTATCTGTTGCGCGCGATTTTTCATGGAATGGCGTTCTAAGGCACCCGTCTGCCCTTTTTTAGAACTTCATGATTGAAAAATACAGCAAAGCGCATCTTTCACACGTGATGGAGAGTGCTATTTGCGCTCTCCTTTTTTTGATGCGCGCGAAAGGATCAATTGATTATGATGATTTGCGACATTCAACACCTAACCAAACAATTCGGAGGCGAAACGATCTTAACGGATGTTTCCCTCTTCTTAAACGAACACGACCGTGTCGGTCTAATTGGACGAAACGGGAGTGGCAAGACGACATTACTCCGCTTGCTCGCTCGCCTTGAGCAACCGGACGGTGGTGTCATCTATCAAAAGAGCGGTTTGACGATCGGCTATTTGGAACAACTTCCTGTATATAGTGAGACGATGACCGGACTCGACGTCCTTTGGACAGCGTTTGAAGACATCCTCGCGATCCGTTCTCGGATGCAACAGTTGGAGCAAATGATGGCGACAGCACCAGAGAATCTGGATGCGTTACTCGCACGATATGCGGAAGCGACGAATGCGTTCGAACAAAAGGATGGCTATCTACTCGACTCGAAAATCGAGCGCATGGTGAACGGGTTACACCTTCGTCCGTTACTCACTCGTCCTTTCCACCAGTTGAGCGGTGGTGAACAGACGAAGATTTGTCTCGGTCGCATGTTACTCATGGAGCCAAATCTGCTCATTCTTGACGAACCGACGAACCATCTTGATTTAGCTGCCGTGGAATGGCTAGAGCAGTTCTTACGGGACTACACAGGAACCATCCTGCTCGTCTCTCACGACCGGGTCTTCTTAGACGCCGTCGTCACCTCGATCGTTGAACTCGAGGACGGTGAACTGACAACCTATATAGGGAATTACAGCGCGTTCGTCGTCGAACGAGAACGTCGCTTGATGGAACAGTTCCACGCCTACCAAGAGCAACAGAAAAAAATAAAGAAAATGAAGGAAGCGATTCGTCGACTCCGGCAATGGGCAAACGAAGCGTCTCCACCGAGTGAGAAATTATTCCGTAAAGCAAAATCAATGGAACGAGCACTCGAGCGGATCGAACGGATTAAACGACCACAACTCGAAGCCAAAACCGCTGATGTCTCCTTCTCTTCCACTGATCACACGAGCCAAGTCGTCTTTCGCGCTGAAGAACTCTCGTTTGCTTACGGAATTCGCCACATTTTTGATGACGTCTCGTTCGAGATCATGGCACAGGATCGGATCGCGATCGTCGGAACGAATGGGAGTGGGAAATCGACGTTGCTCTCACTGCTGCTTGACGAATTATCACCAGAGGCAGGCACACTCACGCGTGGACCATCGAATCGGATCGGTTACCTGTCCCAGCATGCCCATTTCGAGGAGGACGCGCGGTTAATCGACTGGTTTAGAGACCGGATTGCCGTTCCAGAAGCGGAAGCCCGCCATATCCTAGCCCGGTTCCTGTTCTTTGGACCAACTGTCTTTCGGTCCATTTTGTCACTGAGCGGAGGCGAACGTGTGCGATTGCAACTCGCCGTCCTCGTTCATTCGTCGGTCAATGTATTAATTCTCGACGAGCCGACGAACCATCTCGATATTGAATCAAGAGAGACACTCGAAGAAGCACTCGAGAATTTTTCTGGTACATTGATTGCCGTCTCACACGACCGCTATTTCTTAAATCGGCTTTTTCCGCAGATCCTGTGGCTCGAAAATGGTCTGACGCGTTATCATGGTACGTATGCGTATGCTCAACAGAAGCGTACTGAGTTCGCTACGTCTTCCTCACTCCACGTAACCCCTCAAAAACCAAAACGCTTGTCACAACATGAGTTAGAAGTGCAGATCGAGCGGCTTGAACAGAAATTAGCAAAACGTGAAAAACCGACCGATACCGTTTCTAAAAGCATCCAACAGCAACTCGATGACCTATACGAACAATTGCTACAGTATGGATGATTTAGCTTTACTTGCCTGTCACTCTCGATACCGAGAGTGGCAGTTTTTTCGTTCACCTACAATGTTTTTAACTCCTAACATTTAGCTAACTTTATTAAGTTTTAAAATTTTATTTTATTTTGTTGTTGCTTATTGTCTGAAAATTCGTATAATTTAGCGTATAGCTTTTATTATTCTTTGGGAGGAATACACCATCATGAACGCCATTCAGCAAGTCATTCAAGGAAGTGTCGATTACGCCAACAATATTTTATGGTCGTATGTATTAATCGCTGTATTGATCGGCGGCGGGATCTACTTCACGATCCGAACTGGCTTCATCCAATTCACTTACTTAAAAGAGATGTTCCGCGTCACGCTCGATAAAAGTGAACAAACAACAGACGATAAAGGAGAAAGCATCACTTCTCTCCAGTCATTCTTCATCGGTGCGGCGACACGGATCGGTACGGGTAACCTTGCCGGTGTCACGATTGCCGTCACACTCGGCGGACCAGGTGCCGTCTTCTGGATGTGGATGGTCGCTCTCTTAGGGGGCGCGACGGCTCTCATCGAAAGTACACTGGCTCAAGTCTATAAAGTACGCGATACGAAATCGAACGCATACCGTGGTGGTCCTGCCTACTACATCGAAAAAGGCTTGAAGAACCGAGCTCTCGGAATCGTCTTTGCAATCTTGATTGCTGTGACGTTCGGCCTTATCTTCAACTCCGTTCAATCAAACACGATTGCCGCTGCCTTTGACAATGCGTTCGGTATCAACACAGCTGTCGTCGGCGCAGCACTCGTCGTCTTGACGGGACTCGTCATCTTTGGTGGTGTCCACCGTGTCGCGAAGTTCTCTGCAATCATCGTTCCTATCATGGCAGGTCTCTACTTGATTGCTGCTCTTTATGTCGTCGTTACGAACCTGACGGAACTTCCTGGTGTGTTCGCAATGATTTTCAAAAGTGCCTTCGGAATCGAGCAAGCATTCGGTGGCTCGGTCGGTGCTGCAATCTCACTCGGTGTCAAACGCGGATTGTTCTCAAACGAAGCGGGAATGGGGTCTGCTCCGAACGCTGCGGCGGCGGCTGAAGTCTCTCACCCAGCAAAACAAGGTTTCTTACAAACACTTGGTGTATTCCTTGATACGTTGATCGTCTGTACAGCGACAGCAACGATTATTCTCCTCAGTGATAGTTATGCTGCTGGAAATGGCGAAGGAATCGGCATGTTGCAAAACGCGCTCTCCGAAGAATTTGGTGCAATTGCCCCACCATTCATCGCACTCAGCGTCTTCTTGTTTGCTTTTAGTTCGATCGTTGGTAGTTACTACTACGGTGAGACGAACATCGAGTTCATCAAACAAAGTCCAGCAGCCGTCTTCGGTTTCCGGATTGCGACAATGGGCTTCGTCTTCATCGGATCTGTTCTCAGCCTCGGTATGGTATGGAGTTTTGCCGATCTCTTCATGGCAGGCATGACATTAATCAATATGACAGCGATCCTCCTCTTGAGCGGCATCGCTCTCAAAGTCATCAAAGATTATCAGGAACAACGGAAACAGGGACTCGATCCTGTCTTCTCAGCAAAAGCACTCGGGATTGAAAATACGGAGTGTTGGGACGTTGAAGAAGAAGCTCGTCCTGCTGCTGGTGAAGTGCCGCCATCACAATAATTTAACTCTGAGTTCAAACTTCAACACCGAGGAAGCCATGCGCCTACTCGGTGTTTTTATTTGTAAAAAAGAATTTGGATTATGTTTTCATCGGACAGGGAAAAAGTCAACAGATTGTCCCGAAGGAGGAATTCATCTTGTCTCAAGCCATGTTGATCATCAACCCGTCTTCTGGTAAAGAACTCGGAAAAAAACACGCGACGCTCGCTGAAGAGACGCTTGCTACTCGCTTTGAAACCGTCGACGTTCGGTTCACGGAAAAAGAACACGATGCGACGGAATTTGCGCGTCATGCTGCCCAGTCTAATTACGATGCTGTCATCGCCATGGGAGGTGACGGAACGGTCAATGAAGTCATCACCGGAATTGCCGAACAACCGCATCGCCCAACACTCGGGATCGTGCCACTCGGAACGGTCAATGACTTATCGCGCGCATTACACATTCCGACGGATCCCGAAGAGGCGATTCAGATTCTAGCTGACGCCCCTGCCCGACCGCTCGATATCGGTAAATATGATGACCATTACTTCATGAACGTCATCGCTGTTGGTCTGATTGCAGAAGCCGTCGAGGAGGTCAGTGTCGAACAAAAAACGTCACTCGGATCGGTCGCTTATTTCATTGAAGGTCTAAAAGCCTTCAAGGATCATAGCCCCTATCCGATTGAAATTGATTCTGCTGAGAAACAATTTGATGGAGAAGCACACTTGTTGATTATCGCCTTGACGAATTCCGTCGGAGGGTTCGAATCCTTTGCAGAAGACGCAAAAGTCGATGATGGACTGTTGCATGGGTTCATCATTACGAAGCTTGGATTCTTTGATGCGCTCCAAGCATTACCCAAACTCATCACGGGGGGATTATCAAAAGCCGATCAAATCGAACACTTCACGACGACACGTGTCGAAATTCGCTCGAAAGAAGAATTGCCGATTAATGCCGATGGGGATACAGCAGGTCATGTTCCTGTGACTGTCGAAGTGCTCCCGCAACATTTAACCGTGTTTTCACCCTCTTCTGCTGAATAACAGTATAGGTTCATCGAAAAAAGAACTGACTCTTCGTCAGTTCTTTTTTACTTATTAATCCATTACAATATATGTTAACAAAGCGTAATTTTGAAACATATTTGAAATATTTTCGTGTTATTGACGATGCTATAATCATCTCAGGCGAAAAATCATTCTTTAAAATAAATAAATATACATAAATTCTTACAATTTTGTAATGATCCGTTCTGTCGCTTCAGATTTTTAAGGAGGAAAAACACTCAATGAAACGTTTACTTACAACAATGACAATGACAGCTTTGGTAGTTTCAGGTTTTGCAACAACGAGTGCTTCGAAAGTTGAAGCTGCAACGACATATAAGGTAAAGGTCACAGCAGACGGGCTTCGTGTCCGTACAGGTCCATCAACAGCTTATAAAATCGTCGGTAGCGTCAATACAGGACAGACATTCAATTATCTCGGTGTTTCCGGTTCATGGACAAAAATTTCATACGGTGGCGCATCACGCTACGTTTCTTCTACATACGTAAAAAAATACAGCACAACGACTTCGTCAAAAGCAACGACTGGCTTCTCGCGTCCAGCAAGCGGTCCAATCACGCAAGGATATGGTGCTGCAAGTGGCGTTTACGGTTATACGTTCCATAACGGCATCGATATCGGTGCTCCAACAGGCACACCTGTCTATGCATCGGCTGCTGGTAAAGTCATCACATCCCGTTATTACGGCGCATACGGAAATCACGTCATGATGACGCATACCGTCAATGGCATTCAATATACGACGGTGTATGCACACTTAAACAGTCGCTCTGTCTCAGTCGGACAAACGATTGCTAAAGGATCGAAAATCGGTACGATTGGTGCGACAGGTAACGCATTCGGTGCGCACCTCCACTTCGAAATGCATCGCGGTCCTTACGTCTACAGCGGAACGTCTGCTGCAAACAGTGTCAATCCACTCAATTACTTCAACTAAGCTTGATTCACCGGACTTCTCCCCATGAGAAGTCCGGTTTTGTGTTTCAGATGAAATCTCCTGACAGGAGTGGTACGGTATGATTATGAGTCTAATCCACAACGGAGGCGAAACACATGAAACGAACGATCCCCTTTCTTTTATCAGCGACGTTTGGTGTGACGTTACTTGCCGGATGTCAAGATCAGCCGACACCCGAAGAACGTCTTGATGCCTACATCAAACTTTGGGAAAAACAAGATTACGATAAGATGTATACGTACGCGAGTACGGCTACTAAAAAGGAATACGGAAAAAAAGAATTCATCGACCGGACAAAACAGTTGTCGAAATCGCTTGATATCAAAAAGTTATCCGTCGAACGGAAGAAAGCAAAGGAAGCAACGGATGACGAAAAAGCGTCCCTTCCCGTACGAATCTCCTTCGATACGGTTGCAGGATCTGTCGCTTATGATAAACAAGTCCCGTTAACATTCGAGAAACAAGGAGAAACAGAAAACTGGTTCATTGACTGGGACTCTTCGTTTGTTCTAAAAGACTTTAAGAAAGAAGACAAGGTTCAGTTAGAAACCGTAGAAGGCAAACGTGGTGATTTACTCGACGCGAACGATAAACCGCTCGCGACCTCCGGTAAAGGGTATGCTGTCGGCGCCACTGCAGGACAACTTAAAGATGTCGACCAAGTTGCCGAGTTGCTCGACCGCCCGACCTCATCGGTCGAAGATTCCTTAAAAGCAAGTTGGGTCAAGGATGGACAATTCGTTCCGCTCAAAACACTGACCGACGAAGCAACGGTTGAAAAATTGCGTGACATTCCTGGAATCAGCGTCAAAGAGACAGAAGTCCGAACGTATCCACTTGGTAAAGCAGCCTCTCATTTAATTGGATATATCGGTTCGGCAACAGCAGACGAGATTAAAGAATCGAAAAATAAAATCCAAGCTGGCGAACAAGTCGGGAAACGGGGTCTTGAACAAGTCCTTGATGATCGGTTACGCGGTAAAGCCGGTGCCTCGATCATTCTACAAAAGAAAGACGGATCAAGCGTTACCGTTGCTGAAACGAAACCGACGGATGGTGAGGATATTCCGTTGACGATTGATGCTACGCTCCAGAAAAAGACGTACGACACGATGCAGGAGGATCCAGGAACGGCATCGGCAATCGATCCGCGGACTGGTGAGACACGTGTCTTACTCAGCTCCCCTGGCTTTGATCCTTCTGAATTCATGTCAGGGATCTCGCAAGCGCGACTCGATGAATTGACGCAGGATCCGGATCAACCATTGTTGAACCGATTCACGAGTGCTTTCGCACCCGGTTCGACCCAAAAACCCCTAACGGCCGCGGTTGGTTTAAAGAGTGGAACACTCGACCCGGAAAAAGCCTATACAATCAATGGACTGAAAAATAAGATCGATGGTTTTAACGTCACGCGGATTCACGAGACGCCAGCACCCGTTAATCTGCACAATGCGCTCGTTTATTCAGACAACATCTATTTCGCCCGCTCAACACTCGAACAGGTCGGAACGAAGGCGTTCACGTCTGGACTTGAAGCACTCGGATACGGAGAGAAACTACCGTTTGCGTATCCGTTACGCGCTTCTCAAATCTCAAACGACGGGACGATCGCTTCAGATGGACAGCTGATGGATACGTCCTACGGACAAGGACAGATGCTGACGAACATTCTCCATCTAGCGTCGATGTATGAAATTTTCCTGACAGATGGAACAATCTATCGCCCGACCCTTTTACAAGAGGAAAAAACGAAGCAAGTCTTCAAAAAGGATCTGCTGGATGCAAAAGACGCGAAGATGATCCGCGATGATCTTTATGACGTCGTCCATAACGGTTACACGCTCCCAGCTGACATCAAGGAAGTCGATGTTGCCGGTAAGACCGGTACGGCAGAATTGAAAAAAGCAGGCGAAACCGATGGAAAAGAAAATGGCTTCTTCGTCGGTTACGACAACGACAAAAAAGATCTTCTCGTTGCCATCATGATCGAATCGGTCGAAAAAGAAGATCGTGGCAGTCCGTATGTATCGGGACTCGTCGCCGAAGTACTCAAACAAAATCGATGATTGGAGTGATTGCTTGATGATCCGCACGAGCCGTATTTCAGACCTTCCTGCCCTATTTTCCTTGACGGCAGAGACGTTCGAGCATCATAAGCGGTTATCGTCTCATTTTCATCCGGATGTTTTGACGCCATACACGCTCGAGTCCTTAAGACAAACGCTTGATTCAGAACAACACCTCTGTCTGACGGCACTCAACGGAGACGACATCACCGGTTACTTGTTTGGCAAATGGACGGCGCCAGCAGCCAATCGATTCACGCCAGTCCGGATCTTGAACATCACTGACGTCGGTGTCACCTCATCCCATCGTTCATTCGGAATTGGTCGCCAGTTGATGCAGGCGGCAGAAGAACTCGCGCTCGAGCGAAAGGTCGATGCTGTTCGCTTAAACGTCTGGGCGGTCAACGATCGTGCCGCCACGTTTTATGAGGAACTCGGATTCGAACCACTGTATACGAACTTGCAGAAGTCGCTCGTTCAACAGTGACATCTATACGAAAAAGAAGCTGACTCAAAAAAAAGAATGACGCGTCTTTTCACGCCCTTTCCTCAGGCGAGACACAAGCCAGCTTCCCTGCTTCATTTAAGCAGGAAAGCTGGTCTTGTTCGTCTCTAACAGCGCATAAATGCGCCTGTTCCTGTAAGAGTGGTGTGTGACGCGTCATTCTTTTTGTTACGAGATAAGGGTGGCAGATCATCATTCTGCCACCCTTATCTTTGTATAGACTGACTTTTGAGTCAGGTCCTTTTTATTAATGCGACGGCGTCGCCGCAAGACGTGCTGCCATCAACTGTTGAATTGTTTCTCGATCGTTCTGATGCAGTAAATCGACGATTTTACTGCCGACGATGACCCCCGAGACTGGGCGGCTCAATTGTTTGACGTGTTCCGGTGTACTGATCCCGAACCCGGCAAGGACTGGTACTGGACTATTTTCTGCGACGTTCGCTAAGTGGTCTTCAAGCGCCGTATCAAACGTCGTCTGTCCACCTGTCGTTCCGTTGACCGTGACCGCATAGAGGAATCCTTCACTTTTATCGGCAATCTTTTGAATCCGCTCCATCGGACTCGTCAAGGAGACGAGTTGGACGAGCGCGATGTCCGATTTGTCCTCTTGCTCGAAAAACTGTTCGCTCTGCTCAAGCGGCAAATCAGGAATGATCAGTCCATCGACCCCGACTTTGCGACATGTCGCTAGAAACGCCGTTAATCCGTAGCGGAAAATCGGATTTAAGTACGTCATCAAGACGACAGGAACATCGACGGTCTGACGAGCAACGCGAACTGCCTCGAGGACATCCTTCAGTCCAACGTTCGCTTCTAGCGCCCGGAGTCCCGCTTCTTGAATGACCGGACCGTCAGCGACAGGATCCGAAAACGGAACACCGACTTCAATCGCTGTCGCTCCGGATTCAGCGAGAAACGACAGGATTTCCGGGAGTTGATCGATTCCTCCATCTCCCCCCATGACGTACGGAATGAAGGCTTTCTCCCCTTTGCTCGTAACGGTACGAATGGCTGTTTCTAATCGCATCACGCTTCCCCCTTTAGTGCGTTTCTGACAGTGACGACGTCTTTATCGCCCCGTCCTGATAAGCAGATGACGAGAATCTCTTCCTTGTCCATCTCTGCCGCGAGTTGAGTCGCGTAGGCAATCGCGTGTGCCGACTCAAGTGCCGGGATGATTCCCTCCTTGCGGCTCAACAACTGGAGTGCTTCGAGTGCTTGTTCATCGGTCACCGCTTCATATTGGACGCGACCGATATCTTTTAGCAAGCTATGCTCCGGTCCGACACCCGGGTAATCGAGTCCAGCTGAGATCGAGTGCGCTTCTTGTACTTGACCATGCGCATCCTGTAAGAGATACATCATCGAGCCGTGCAAGACACCGACCTCTCCTTTTGTCATCGTCGCTGCGTGTTTCTCTGTGTCGATTCCGCTGCCCGCCGCTTCAATGCCATACAATTTTACATCTGTATCATCGATGAACGGGTGGAACATCCCGATCGCATTACTACCGCCGCCGACACAAGCGACGATCGCCTCTGGTAGACGCCCCTCTTTTTCGATGATTTGGCGTCGTGTCTCTTTTCCGATGACCGCTTGGAAATCACGGACGAGTTGCGGGAATGGGTGTGGTCCGAGAACAGAACCCATCAAGTAATGCGTGTCTTCGACGTGTTTGACCCAGTAGCGGAGTGCTTCATTGACGGCATCTTTGAGTGTCCGACTGCCTTGTGTGACTGGGATGACGGTTGCTCCAAGTAACTCCATCCGGAAGACGTTCAATTCTTGACGGCGCACGTCCTCTTCTCCCATGAAGATGACACACTCGAGATCGAGTAAGGCACAGACCGTCGCTGTCGCGACACCGTGTTGTCCTGCCCCTGTCTCAGCAACGATTTTTCGTTTCCCCATCCGTTCAGCCAATAACGCTTGACCGATCGTATTGTTGATTTTATGGGCACCGGTATGGTTCAAGTCTTCTCGTTTCAAGTAGATCTTTGCGCCACCGATCGTTTGCGTCAAATGTTCGGCAAAATAAAGTGGTGTTTCACGTCCGACGTATTCTTTCAATAATTCGTCCATCCGCGCTTGAAACGCTGGATCTTCTTTTACGGTTGCGTAAGCTTCTTCGAGTTCGATCACTGCGTGCATCAATGTTTCCGGGATGTAGCGTCCTCCGTATTTACCGTATTGTCCTAGTGTATCCGGTTGTGCGTAGCTCATACTTCTCTCTCCTTTACGGCATCTGCGAATGCCTGCATTTTGATGGGATCTTTCCGTCCATCCGTCTCGATGCCACTTGAGACATCGACGGCGAACGGGTGATATCGTTTGATTGCTTCTCCGACGTTTCCTGCTGTCAAGCCACCGGCAATGAACAGTGGTCGATCGGCTTGAATGTCTCGTGACCAGTCGAATGTCTCGCCACTTCCAGCAACCGGTGCGTCAACGAGCAAATAATCCGTCTGTTGCTCTACTTGTCCGATGTCCGTCACCGGAATCGCTTGAATGACGGGAACTGGTAACTCTCCGTTCGGAATGACACCATGAATTTGGACGAGATCTAGCGCGACTTGTTCGACCGCGTCGGTCACCTGCTGGTAAGTCGGGGAGACGAAGACACCGACGACTTGGACCGTTTTTGGAATGTCGCGTCTGAGACGAGCCGCCTCTTCCAGCGTGACCTGTCGTTTACTTTTAGCAAAGATAAAGCCGATGTAGTCCGCTAAGCGAACTGCCGCTTCGACATGTTCTCTTTCCCGGAGACCACAGAACTTAATCCGTGTCATACGCGAACGCCACTCACTTCTCGGATGAAGACTTGCGGATCGTCTGCCCGCATCAACGTCTCGCCGACGAGGATCCCGTCTGCACCGGCAGCGTGTAATCGCTGTGCTTCCTCGACCGTCTTGATGCCACTCTCACTGATATACCGGACGTCCGGTTGTTTTTGTTCGAGTAATCCGACCGATGTCTGTAAATCAACTTCGAACTTTTTCAAGTTCCGGTTGTTGATGCCAATGATTTGCGCACCAATCGCCTCTGCTCGGCGTAACTCCTCTTCGTCATGGACTTCGACCAAGACCTCAAGTCCTTCTGCGTAAGCATACGCATACAAGTCAGCAAGCGTCTCCTGCTCGAGAGCGGCGACGATTAAGAGAATCAACCGTGCCCCATGTGCTTTTGCCCGGTCGATTTGAATCCGATCAATCATGAAATCCTTACAAAGCACCGGGATGTCGACTGCTGCAGCGACTGCCGCTAAATCGTCCATCGACCCTTTGAAGTACGTCTCGTCCGTCAAGACGGAGATGACGGTCGCCCCACTCGCTTCATATTGTTTTGCCTGAGCGACGACATCGACGTCGAGTGCGATTGCCCCTTTTGATGGCGACGCTCGTTTGATTTCCGCGATGACGGATAAATCCGCTCCCGCTAGTCGTTGCTTAATCGACGGCTTCAATGCCTCCCGACTGATCCGTTCGACCCCGTTTAATTTTAATTGCAGGACTTCTGCTCGTTTCGTTTCGATGATGCGATCTAAGATATTCATCCGATTGCTTCCTCCCGTGTCATTTGTCGTAATTGGTTCAATCGTTCCATCGCCCGTCCTGAGTCGATGCTATCTGCTGCTAAGGCGATTCCTTCTTCGATCGTCTTCGCCCGATTTGCTGCAAAGAGAGCAATTCCCGCATTGAGTAGAACCGTGTCGCGATAAGCACCATGCTCTCCACCAAGAACACGGAGTAAAATCGCCGCATTCTCTTGTGCACTACCTCCGCGAATTGCTTCAAGCGGTGCGGTCTTCAGTCCGACTTCCTCCGGGTGAAGACTGAAGCGGATCAGCTCGCCTTCGTCGAGTAAGACGAGTTGGTTCGTTCCGGCAAGGGATGCTTCATCCATTCCATTCGCACCGTGTAAGACGATTGCCCGCTTCCGTCCGAGTCGGTGCAATGTCAACGCCATCGTCTCAAGCATATCCTCCCGGTAAATTCCTAATAGTTGTGTCTTGAGCGGAACCGGGTTCGTCAATGGACCGATCAAGTTAAAGATCGTTGGAATCCGCAGATCGCGTCGGACCTTCATGATTTGCTTGACGCGTGGGTGCATCCGTTGCGCAAACAAGAAGGCGATTCCGTTCGACTCGAGCTGTTCTGCTAAACGTTCCGGTGTCGCATCGAGCGAAACCCCGAGTGCTTCGAGCACATCAGCGCTGCCCGTTTTACTCGAGACACTCCGATTCCCGTGCTTCGCGACTTTCATGCCGGCACCTGCCAGAACGAAGGCGGCTGTCGTACTGATGTTGAACGATTGTGAGCCGTCGCCTCCAGTGCCGCAGTTATCCATGAAATCGCCGGTGACCGGAATGTCGAGGGCGACCTCGCGCATGATCGAAGCGAGACCGGCTAATTCTTCTGCAGTCTCCCCTTTTGCTTTCAATGCGACGAGAAAAGCGGCAATTTCGCTATCGGTAACGTCTTCCGCAAATAGTTCGCGTGCTGCCTGTTGCATTTCTTCATATCGTAAATGTTTTGCTTCTGCTAATTTCAATAACGTCTCTTTCATCGTTCGTCACTCCTTTGTCAATTCAATGAATCGTTTAATCATCTGCTGTCCTTGTGGTGTTCCGACAGATTCAGGATGGAACTGGATTCCGAAGGTCGGATGCGTCCGGTGCTCGAGTGCCATGATCGTCCGGTCATCCGTTTCTGCTGTGATGACGAGCTCCGTCGGTAAGTCGTTGCGAGCGACGATCAGCGAATGATAGCGCATGACCTCTAACGTTTCCGTCATGTCGTCGAAGAGTTGTCCCGATTGTCGGATCATCGATGTCTTTCCGTGCATGATGATCGGTGCTTCGACGACGCGTCCTCCGAATGCTTCGCCGATTGCCTGATGTCCGAGACAGACACCGAGAATTGGTACTTGACCCGATAATTGACGAATGAGATCGATGCAGATGCCAGCGTCAGCCGGGCGACCGGGACCGGGTGAGAGGATGATGCCGTCTGGTTTCATCTCGCGTAGTTCTTCGATGCTGACCGCATCGTTTCGAATGACGTGAACGTCAGTATAAACGGATGCGTATTGGTATAGGTTATAGGTAAAAGAATCATAATTATCAATTAGGACGATCATTTCCAAACCTCCAGTAGTGATTTCGCTTTGTGTAACGTCTCCTGGTACTCGAGGCGTGGAATCGAGTCGTAGACGATGCCAGCTCCTGCTTGAACAGAAGCGACACCATCCTTGATCACCATCGTCCGGATCGCGAGGGCAAAATCCATATTCCCTCGAACATCGAAATAGCCGACAGCCCCGGCATATACTTCTCGTTTCACCTGCTCGTACTGGTCGATCAACTGCATCGCTCGGATTTTCGGAGCTCCCGTGACCGTCCCTGCCGGTAGACAAGAGACGAGTGCGTCTGCTCCAGTCTTCCCGTCTGCTAGCGTACCTTCAACGACCGAGACGAGATGCATAACGTTCTTGAATCGTTCGATTTGCATGAAGCGCGTCACCTCGACGGTACCAATCTGGCAAATCCGTCCTAAGTCGTTGCGTCCAAGATCGACAAGCATTCGATGTTCGGCTCGTTCCTTCTCGTCGTGCAGCAACTCTTCTGCTAACCGTCCATCTTCCTCTTTCGTCTTCCCCCGGCGCCGGGTGCCGGCAATCGGATTCGTCGTCACTCGATTCCCTTTGACTTGGACCAAACTTTCCGGGGAGGCCCCGAGTACGATTGCTTCGCCTAAGTCGATATAAAAGAGATAGGGACTCGGATTATCCTTACGAAGCTTCCGATAAAATTGGAACGGATCACCTGAGAACGTCGCATCAAGTCGTTGCGAGAGAACCAGTTGGAAGACGTCGCCTTGGCGGATGTGTCTCTTCGCTTGTTCGACGAGTCCTTCAAACGTCTCTTGATCCATTAACGGTTCATAGACGACATCCCGGAGTGGACGCTCGATGTCCGTTCGCTCCCGTGGTTGCTCAAGTTGCGCTTTCCGTTCTGCTAAACGTTGACGTAATTCATCACGATCGGTGATGCCACCGAGCGACGTCTGAATCAAATGAACACGATGTTCGAGATGATCGAACAGGATGATTTGGTCGTATACAGCGAGTAGCGCGTCCGGTAGTTGGCGCGTTCGCTCAGGAACCGCTCCGAGTGTTTCATAGGCGCGCATCATGTCGTAACCGACATATCCGATCCCACCCGCTAAAAACGGAAGGTCTTCTTCGACGCCAACCCGGAGGATCATCTGTTGCATCAGTCGTACTGGATCACCCGTTTCCTGCGTCAATCGACCTGTCGTCAACTGTTCCCGCGTCACGGTTTGCCCCTCTGCCCGAATCATCTCCACCGGATCGACACCGATGATCGAATACCGTCCTTGATCCGTATGCGCAGAACTTTCAAGTAAACATTTCTGTGTTCCGCTCAGTTGTTGAAAAATCATGATCGGCGTCATCTCGTCGCCGTTTAGTTCAAGTTGTTCGATGATAAGTGTGTCTGTCTGAACCATCCCTGTTCGCCTCCTGGAATATAAAAAAGTCCCCCACACAGCGTATGCTGCATGGAGGACGATTATCTCGCGGTGCCACCTCTCGATTGGAACGGTTCGACCGTTCCCACTCTGTCTGATGCGTCTAATAAGAGACATCATAGCCTACGATAACGGGGGCATCCGTCGCGACCTACTTCTTCGTTCAGCCACGCTCTCATGAGACCATTCACGAAACCTCGCCGTACGGAAGTCGCACCATTCTTCCGCTCTCTGAAACGCCGATGTTGTCTCGCTACTTAACTCACTCTACGATTTGTTCGATTCGATTGTATACGAAAAGGGTCTTCTCGCCCATTCATGTAGAACATGAAGGACGGGAAGACCCGCGGTACCACCTTCGTTGACGATGCTGACACCGTCCCCTTTGAAACGAACCGGACCGTTGTCCTGATTCGTCGACCCCGATAACGGGAGGAACCCGTCAGAGCCTACTACCCATTGAAGGGATTCGGTCTGAAGCTCAGAAGGCCATTCGCTTGTTGCCCGATACTGATTCGCACCACCCATCAGCTCTCTTGAATCGTTTCACAAGTTACTTCTCTTCGTCTTTGCTATCGTGTGTTGAATTGATTCTTATATTACGATGCTTCTTCTTCCCTGTCAACTGGAAAAACTCAGTACAAGGAAAGTTGGTTCGGATCAATCGATTCGAGCGCTTGTTTGACAGTTTGTAGGAACTGTCCGGCAACGAGTCCGTCGAGCACCCGGTGGTCGATCGACATACAGAGGTTGACCATGTCGCGTGCTGCAAACATGCCGTTCACCCAAACTGGACGTTTGACGATTGATTCAACGGATAGAATCGCCGCCTGCGGGAAGTTAAGGATCGGTGCTGATTGGATTGAACCGAATGAGCCCGTATTGTTGACCGTAAACGTCCCGCCTTGCATCTCTGCAGACGACAACGTGCCGGCTTGTGCCCGTTTCCCGAAGTCATCAATCGCGCGTGCGATCCCCTTGATGCTTAGTTCATCCGCATTCTTGACGACTGGTACGAACAGAGCGTCCTGCGTCGCGACAGCAAGTGATAGGTTGATCGCTTTCTTTTGAATGATCTTATCTCCCGCCCATGTCGAGTTCATGATTGGATGTTTCTTCAATCCTTCGACTGTCGCCTTCATGAAGAATGGTAAGAACGTCAATTTGACCCCTTCTTGTTTGAAGAACGCATCTTTATGACGATTACGTGCTTCGACCAAGTTCGTTACATCGACTTCGATCATCAACCAAGCATGTGGCGCTTCGTGTTTCGCGCGAACCATGTTCGAAGCGATCGCTTGACGCACACCGGCAGTCGGAATCTCGATGTCGCCCGTTTCCGTCGGTTGTGGTGCACTGACCGGACGTTTTGGTGCGGGTGGTGCTTCTGCCGGAGGCGCTACCGGAGCCGCTTGCGCTTCCGGTTTTGGTTCCGTTGCTTGTGGTGTCGGGATCGATCCAGACTCAATCAATTTCAAGAGATCTTTCCGGGTAATCCGGCCGCCCGCTCCTGTACCCGTCACTTGTTCAAGATCAATGCCGTGTTCGCCTGATAATTTCAAGACCGCTGGTGAATAGCGTTTTTTCATCGATGTATCAGCCGACGTCGTTTCTTCGACAGCCGGTACTTCTTGTTCGGTCGCCGCGACTTCCGTTGATCCGCCGCTGACTTGCATCGTGACGATCGCGTCACCGACTTGCAACGTATCGCCTTCTTCTGCAAGCAGTTTTTCAATCACACCATCAAACGAAGATGGGACTTCTGCCGTTACCTTATCGGTAATGACTTCTGCAATCGGATCATATTTTTTGACAGTATCGCCCGGTTTGACAAGCCACATCGAAATCGTTCCTTCAGTAACACTTTCCCCGAGTTGTGGCATCGTAAGTGTTTCAGTCTTCATTGGTCAGTTCCCCCTTAGTATGCGTGTAACGTCCGGATTTTGTCTTCAATTTTCTCACTTGAGATGTTGAAGAACTTCTCCATCGTCGGAGCGTATGGCATCGCTGGTACGTCTGGACCACAGAGTCGTTCGATTGGTGCATCGAGATCGAACAATGCTTCTTCTGCAATGATCGCCGACACTTCACTCATGACGCTACCTTCTTTATTGTCTTCTGTGACGAGCAAGACTTTCCCCGTCTTTTTCGCTGCTTCGACGACTGCTTCGCGGTCGATTGGATACACCGTCCGCAAGTCAAGGATGTGGACATCGATTCCGTCTTTTTCAAGGCGTGTTGCTGCCTCAAGTGCCATATGAACACATAGCCCATAAGTGATGATCGTCACGTCTTCGCCCTCACGCTTGACGTCTGCTTTACCGATTTCGACCGTATAGTCGCCTTCAGGAACATCCCCTTTTAACAGACGATAGCCTCGTTTGTGCTCAAAGAACAAGACCGGATCATTCGAACGAATCGCTGCCTTTAGCAATCCTTTTGCGTCATATGGATTCGATGGGATGACAATTTTCAGACCAGGCGTCGAGTTGAACATCGCTTCGACCGACTGAGAATGATAAAGTGCCCCGTGAATACCGCCGCCGAACGGTGCGCGGATGACGATCGGACACGTCCAGTCATTGTTCGAACGGTACCGAATCTTCGCTGCTTCACTGACGATTTGGTTGACCGCTGGCATGATGAAGTCAGCGAATTGCATTTCAGCAATCGGACGCATGCCGTACATCGCAGCTCCAATTCCGACACCGGCAATCGCACTCTCAGCGAGTGGTGCATCGATGACACGTTCTTCTCCGAATTGTTCGAGCAATCCTTGTGTCGCCCGGAAAACACCACCACGGACACCGACGTCTTCGCCGAGGATGAAGACGGACTCGTCGCGTTCCATCTCTTCTTTGATTGCACTATTGATCGCTTCGATTAAACTTAACGTCGTCATTTTGTTTCCTCCTCGTCGTACACGTAACGTAATGCATTTTCTGGCGCATCGTAAGCTGCTGCTTCCGCATAAGCCGTTGCTTCGTCGACTTCTTTCTCCATCGCTTGTTCGATTTCAGTCGCTGATTCTTCCGTCAGGACGCCCATTTCAATCAAACGCGCACGGAAGAGTTTGATCCCGTCACGTGCTTTTAAGGCATCGAGTTCTTCAGCAGAACGGTACGATTTATCGTCATCATCGGATGAGTGTGGCACGAGGCGTTCGACTTCAACTTCGATCAAGGTCGGACCTTCTCCCCGTAATCCGCGCTCGCGTGCTTCCTTGACGACTTTGTAGACAGCGAGTGGGTCAATGCCGTCCACCGTATAGCCTGGCATACCATAGCCGATCGCCCGATCAGCAACGTGTTTCGCCGACAGCTGTTTCGAGAGAGGTGTCGAAATCGCGTATTTATTGTTTTCACAGAACAAGATGACCGGGAGTTTATGAATTCCGGCGAAGTTCGCCCCTTCATGGAAGTCTCCTTGGTTTGAAGAGCCCTCTCCGAACGAGACGTAAGCAACGAGTGGTTCCTTACGCATCTTCGCAGCAAGTGCGATCCCGACAGCATGTGGGACTTGTGTCGTGACCGGACTTGAACCCGTGACGATATTCAAGGCACGTGAACCATAGTGTCCTGGCATTTGACGACCACCTGAGTTCGGATCTTCTGCCTTTGCGAATGCCGACAGCATGATATCGCGTGACGTTTGACCGAAGTGTAAGACGACGCCTAAATCACGGTAATACGGCAAAATGTAGTCCGTTCCTTTTTCAAGGGCGAACGCTGCACCGACTTGAGCCGCTTCTTGTCCTTGACATGAGACGAGGAAGGGAATTTTACCCGCTCGGTTCAACTTCCACATCCGTTCGTCGATCTTCCGCGCACGGACCATCGTTTCGAACATCTGAATCGCGTCCTGTTCCGTTAATCCGAGTTCTACTAATTCTTTGAATTCTATTTTTTCCATCCGTAATTCCTCCTTAGGCGTGAACCGCGAGTCCGTCGACTGCAAGTGCTGCTTCACCGAATGCTTCTGACAAGGCCGGGTGCGGATGCACGAGCTGTCCGACTTCCCATGCCGTTGCATTGAGTACGAGCGCTAATCCACCTTCACTGATCAGTTCCGTTGCTTTTGGTCCGACGATGTGAACGCCGACAAGATCATCTGTCTTCGCATCGGAGACGAGCTTGATGAAGCCTGCCGCCTCTCCTTCGATCCGCGCTTTCCCTAATCCGTTGAACGAGAAGCTTCCGACCTTAACGTCCATTCCGGCACGTTTCGCTTCGTCTTCCGTCAAACCGACCGATGCCGCTTCCGGTACGCTGTAGATACAACGTGGTACGAACGCATATTCAAGTGGTGTCGTCGTTCCGTGGACGATCGCCTCGACCGCTTTGACACCTTCTGCTGACGCGACGTGCGCCAGTTGTAAGCGACCGATGACATCTCCGATCGCATAGATATGTTGATCCTTCGTCCGGAAATGGTCATCTACTTGGATGAAGCCATTTTCGACGACGATATTCGTGTTTTCGATCCCGATGCCTTCGACGTTCGCCATTCGACCGATCGCGACGAGCAACTTATCCGCTTCAAGCGTCGTTTGTTCTCCGTTACGGTCGATCGCGATCGAGACACCGTCTTCTGACATCCGGAACGTTTCACTTTGTGCAGCTGCGCCGGTATGAATCTTGACGCCCCGCTTTTTCAATTGACGGGCGACTTCACGACTGACTGCCGCATCTTCCGTCGGTAAAATCCGGTCGCTGAATTCGACGACCGTTACTGCGACGTCAAAATCCGTCAACATCGATGCCCATTCGACACCGATGACGCCGCCACCGATGATGACGATCGACTTTGGCAAATCTGCCATATCGAGTGCATCATCCGAGCTGAGGACATACTCTGAATCAAAAGCGAGTCCGTTCAATGGACGTGGACGCGACCCTGTCGCGACGATCAATTGACGCGGAAGGATCAACTCGCCTTCGCCTTCTTCCGGCTCAACGCTGATCGTTCCCGGCATCGGTGAAAAGATACTTGGTCCAAGAATCGAACCCCGACCATGAAAGACTTCAATCTTTCCTTTTTTCATCAGATGCTGAATGCCTGCCTCTAATCCATCTACGATCTCTTGTTTACGTTGTTTGACCTGTTCGAATCGTAAAAACGATTCCGGTACGTCCACGCCATATGTAGCAGCGTGTTTGACCGTCTGATAGACTGCTGCTGATTTCAAAAAGGCTTTAGATGGGATACAGCCACGATGTAAGCATGTCCCGCCTAATTTTCCTTGTTCCACGATTGCTACCGACTTCCCGGCTTGTGCCGCACGAATCGCGGCGACATATCCACCGGGTCCGCCACCTAGGACAACGACGTCGAATTCTCTAGCCATGTTGGTTCGCCTCCATATTCCTTAACTTCTTCTTCCCCACGTAAGACACGCAACACTCCTTCTGCGAGCGCCTGCAACTCATCTTCACCAGGACTACGTACGACTTGACCGAGGTGGACGATGCGTTCTTCGATCGCACGCGTCAATCGATCACTATAGGCAAGTCCGCCTGTTAGGATGATCGCGTCGATCTGCCCGAACAAGACGGCACTTTGACCAGCGATCTCTTTTGCGATCCGGTACGCCATCGCGTCATATAACAATGCCGCTTTTTCATCGCCTTCTTCAATCCGGCGCTCGATCTCGATCGCGTCAAACGTTCCCAAGTGCGCGACAAGTCCGCCTGACCCAACGACCAGACGCTTCATCTCTTCAAGTTTATACTTGGTACTATAACATAGTTCTACTAGTTGACCAACAGGTAGCGATCCGCTTCGTTCTGGCGAAAACGGTCCTTCTCCATCGAGTCCGTTATTGACATCGATGACACGCCCCTCTTGGTGCGCACCGACCGTAATCCCGCCGCCCATGTGTGCGATGATCAGGCGCAGTTCCTCATAGGGACGTCCGATTTCCTTCGCGTACCGCTTCGCGACAGCTTTTTGATTCAAAGCATGGAAAATACTCTTTCGTTCAAGTTCAGGTAAGCCTGTAATCCGCGCAATCGGCTCGAGTTCGTCAACGACGACTGGATCAACGATGAACGATGGGATGTCGAGTGTCCGAGCAATCTCATCCGCGAGGAGTCCACCGAGGTTCGAGGCATGGACGCCAAAAATACCGCTGAGTAAGTCTTCTCGCATTTCCCGGTTAACGGTGTACGTACCGCTGACGAGTGGTCGGAGCAGTCCTCCGCGTCCTACGACTGCAGTAAGCGCTTTCAAATCAATCTGTTCTTCAGCTAACACTTCGAGTAACACATGACGACGCATCTCCAGCTGCGCTGGAAGCGGTCCTCCGACCGCCTCCGCTGGATGGCGTAACGTCTTCGTGAACACCTGATTCGCCCCTTCGAAGATACCAATCTTCGTCGACGTCGAACCGGGATTGATCGTTAAAATACGTTCGCTCATGGATATCCTCCTCTGATCAGCCGCGTGACCCTAGAATGTTTTTATCACGACGCAGGAACTGGCTGCGGGCACTACGCATCGTCGCAATGCGCTCTTCTGCCATTTTCTCAGCCGCACGGTATGTCGGTAAATGATCGCGTTTTGCGATTTCGAACACTTTCGTGACCGCATCATAGACAAGTTCAACTTTTTTCATAGCACGATCACGGTTGTATCCGTCGAGTTCATCAGCAACGTTGATGACACCACCGGCATTGATGACGAAGTCTGGTACGTATAAAATATCGCGTTCTTCAAGCATGTCACCGTGACGGTCTTCTTTGAGTTGGTTATTTGCCGCACCAGCGATGATCTTGACTTTCAATTGGGGAATCGTCTCGTCGTTTAATGTCGCACCGAGGGCACATGGTGCGAAGATATCTGCTTCGACACTGTAGATGTCTTCTGGTGCGACGATCAAGGCACCGAATGCTTCTTCTGCACGTTGAAGTGCTTCTTGGTTGATGTCCGTGACGATCAGCTTCGCCCCTTCTTCATGCAAGTGACGGCACAGATTGAAGGCAACGTTACCGACACCTTGGATCGCAATCGTTTTTCCACCAAGTGAATCTGTTCCGTACACTTCTTTTGCCGCTGCTTTCATCCCACGATAGACACCGTATGCCGTAACCGGTGATGGGTTACCACTTGATCCGAATGCTGGGCTGACACCAGTAACGAAATCTGTCTCCATGTGGATGTAATCCATGTCTGCAACTGTCGTATTGACATCTTCTGCTGTGATGTAACGACCGTTCAGTGACTGGACGTAACGTCCGAATGCCCGGAAGAGTGCTTCTGACTTTTGTGTCTTCGCATCGCCGATGATGACCGCTTTACCACCACCAAGGTTTAATCCAGCGGCTGCGTTCTTATATGTCATCCCTTTTGATAAACGAAGCGCATCAATCAATGCCTCTTCGTCTGATGCATAGTTCCACATGCGAAGTCCACCGAGTGCCGGTCCGAGTGTCGTGTCATGAATCGCGATGATTGCTTTTAGTCCTGATACTTTATCGTGGCAAAAAACGACTTGTTCGTAATCTTCCATCTCCATTGTTTCAAAGATGCTGAAGCGTGATTCTACGTTTGTTTCGACCATTTTAAGTTCCTCCTCAAATTGTTTGTTTTACTTTTTTCGTCTGTTGGGCATTTAATAGCGCAAAGGCTAGTGAGTACATTTTTGCTTCTGCTGTATCGGCACGGCTAGTCAAAACGACTGGCGCCCGCGCTCCGACGAGAATCGCCGCAACCGAGGCATGTGCGAAATACATGAGTGATTTGTAGATGACGTTTCCGACTTCGATTTGCGGAACTACGAGTAAATCCGCCTGACCTGCTACATCTCCCGTCAATCCTTTTTGCTGGGCAGCGACGAGATTTACGGCATTGTCGAGTGCGAGTGGTCCGTCTACAAGGCAATCCTTGATTTGACCACGTCGGTTCATCTGTGTCAAAAGTGCGGCATCAATCGTCGCCTGCATCGTCGGATTGACGACTTCGACAGCTGCTAAGACTGCGACTTTCGGTAAGCCGTATCCGAGAGCACGTAAGGCGGAGACACCGTTTTCGATGATCTTCACTTTGTCTTCTAGTGTCGGTTGGATGTGAATCGCTGCATCGGTTAATCCGATCGCTGATTCACGCCCCGGTACTTCGAACAAGGCGACATGCGACAAGACATTCCCTGAACGCAAACCCGTTTCTTTGTTCAAGACAGCTTTCATGAACGTAGCTGTCGGAACAAGACCTTTCATCAAGACGCTCGCATCCCCCTTGCGAACGGCATGAGCAGCACGTTCTGCCGCTTCTTGCGATGTAGAAGTATGAGTGATCACGAACTGTGACTCTCGTAATGCTCGTTTTTGAATCATCTGCTGAATCCGTGTCGCATCCCCGAACAAATGAAAACGCGCTAAATCGTTCTCAATTGCTAATGCGACAGCATCCATCACTTCTTCGTCATCCGCAGCTGCAATCGCAACGACGGAATCTTCGAGTCGAGCTGCCTGCTCGACCATTTCACTGAATCTCACCGTATTCCCCCCTCACCTGTCATACATAAATAGTAATAGCAATTTTCGTGCCAATTCAAAAGAGACGGTAGGTTAAGCAAGAACGTCTTTAATTTTGCACGCTTTTGCATTTTTTGCAATATATTGCACGCAAAAATTTGCGCTTCATGAATAGATGTTAAATCGTTCCACTTTGTAATAAAGTGCCCGAAGAGAAATTCCGAGTTGTTTCGCCGCTTCTGTTTTGTTGCCATTAAAGGCAGTAAGCGCTTCCCGAATCAACCGTTCTTCGACGTGTGACATCTCGTCCGATAGATGCTTGATTTCCTTTTTCTGTCTCGTCGTGACTTTCGTTGTTTGTGGCACGACAAGCTGAAGATGACCTTTTCGCAAGACGGTTTCTGTTTTATCCGTAAAAATCAACGCGCGTCCGATGACATTTTCAAGCTCGCGGACATTTCCTTTCCACGGTTGCTTCTTCATTGCTTCAAGTACATCATCTGAGATCCGTCCGACCGATCGTCCATAACTTTGATTCAATTTACGGAGTAAGTGTAAGGTCAATGGTGCGATATCATCCGGTCGCTCACGTAGTGCCGGTATGTGAATCGGTAAACGATTGATCCGGTAGTAGAGATCTTCTCGGAACTCATTCATAATGATCTTTTGCTCTAGATTCGCATTCGTCGCCGCGATAATCCGGACATCGACTGGAATCGCTTTCGTCCCACCGACGCGAACGACTTCATTTTCCTGTAACACCCGTAATAGTTTGGCCTGGACGTCGAGTGGTAGTTCGCCAATCTCATCTAAGAATAGCGAACCTCCATGTGCTTCTTCGAAATATCCCCGCTTCCCACCACGTCGCGCTCCTGAGAACGCGCCTTCCTCGTAGCCGAATAGTTCACTTTCGAGTAACGTCGGTGCGATTGCCGCACAGTTGACGCGGACGAATTGTTCATATTTACGTTCGCTCGCTGCATGGATCGCATGTGCAAACAGTTCCTTGCCGGTTCCGGATTCACCGCGAATCAAGACGTTGACGGGCATCGTTGCCGCAAGCTTTGCTTGATCGACGACGAAGCGCATCGCTTCACTCTCAGCGATGATATCGTCAAAAGTATATTTGGCTTCGAGCGTCCGGATTTTTTGTCGCGCTGCCTTCAATTCTTTGGCGAGTGCCTTCATTTCTGAAATATCCCGAATGACCCCAACGGAACCGCGGACTTGTCCATCGACGATGACGGGTGCCGCATTGACGATGATATCACGTTGATCTTGCCCGATCTTCATGCGAACATCCCGCACGTTCTCGCCCGTATTCAATACTTTCAAATGAACGGATTCCTGCATTCCGATATCGGCACTTGCCGGTTTTCCGACGACGTCTCGCTCCGTGAAACCAGTCATACGCGTATATGCTGGATTGATCAGCATCGTCTGTCCGTCTTGATCGGCGACGGAAATCGCCTCGCTCGTACAATGAATGATTGCTTCGAGCATTTTCTCTTTTTCAGTCAATCGCTCAAGCAACACTCTGACGAATTCACCCGGTAAGACCGCCGCTCCCGGAAAATCATGAATCAATTGCTCAAGTACGCCAGTTTCTCCTGTAGCGTCAATGATGAAATCGACATCAGCTCCTTCAAAAGCTGACCAATTCGTTTCGATCCGAATGTCCGCACGCCGTGCAAGCGCCACCCCAGGCGCCTCCATGTTTGGATCGACGAGACCGATGACCGTTAATAATGGTGAACGTTGAAACGCATGTAGGACTTCTGTTCCCCCTTGACCAGCCCCGACGACGAGTAGATGATGCATATGAATTCCCCCTTTGAAACTGCTTACATTTCTATCGTACTCGGAATAAAATAGGGAAGCAAACCCGATTCGCAGAACGATCGATTTTTTGATACAATACGCTTGGAAAGGAGTGGCGTCCTATGCGTATCATTGGTTTGCTCTCATTATTAATCCCCGGCATCATCGGCGCGATTGGTATTAAGCTCATGCGTGATAGTGTTTTTCTAATTGCGCAAGTGCCGTTTAAATACTTAGGCGATGCGGCTTACGTATATGTACTGCAAGGTCTCGTTGGTTTGGTTCTTGCGATGGGTGGCATTGGATTTGTCGCAGGATATGTCTTTTATCGCGATCGAAAACGTGGAAAAGTCTCCGACCGCTATCAAAAAAAATGAACACAGAAAAAGGTCCCCATCTCTTGAACTCATTTCAAGCGCGGGACCTTTTACTCGTATAAAATTGGTTTCACTTACGGATGAACTCCTCTCATAGTTAGAACTATTCGTGTACTCCAAAACCTTAGGTGTTCCTCTTAATGAAGAGGTAGAAAGAAATCAGATCTGGCTATCGGGCTAACGATAGAATGGTGTTTCAGTTCCATCATCTGACTGTACTCGGGACCTAGGTGGAGCGTAATGTCATCCGCTTGAAGCAGTCAAACATTCGGTTGCTAACAATCACTGCTAGACAACACTCCTTTTCACGAACTGTACTTTTCATTTTAGACGATCCGTTACCTTCCACTTTTCCCTAGCTTCGAAATCATGGAAGCTCCCATTCATTCGAGATTTCCCATCTAGAATGAACAAGATACCTTGGTACGACTTCTACCAAGAGAATGTCGTCCGGCATTCTTGAGCCATTTACAGTTGGCGTTCTGAGATGATGTTCATCAACAGGATTTCCGGAGTCCTTGTCGACTCGACGTTCATCTGACGTCTTGCCAAATCATTTGGTACCTTTATTATAACAAACATTTCAGTTTATGCAATATTTATTTGCAAGCGCTTTTATATATTTTTAGCTTTGCGGTATGCTATAAGCAGAACGTAATCGAAAGGAGATCTTTCATGCGAAAAATCATCGTATTCGAACATCTATCGTTAGACGGTGTCGTTCAAGCACCGAGCGGAAAGAATGAGGATGTGAGCAACGACTTCGAACAGGGTGGATGGACTGCTCCATTTCAGCATCCCGAGATCGGTCAGGTCATCCGTGGATGGATGCAAGAGGATTGCGCCCTGTTACTCGGTCGCGCGACTTACGAGCAATGGTCGAGTTACTGGCCACTCCATGCAGATATCTGGCCAGTTGCCGATCGTGCCATGAAGTATGTTGCTACGCGTCATACACCACCTATTCGTTGGCAGCCGACGACATATTTGAATCAACCGACTTCTGAACTAACACGCTTGAAACAACAGGACGGACCACCGCTTCACGTCTGGGGGAGTAGTCAACTCGTTCATACGCTTTATCAAGCTGATCTGATCGATGAACTTCGATTGATCCACTATCCAGTCATCGTCGGTTCTGGTAAACGTCTATTTCCCGACAACGGAATGACGCCCCTCACTTGGAACGTCACGAAACGACACACGTTCGATAACGGCGTGTTGATCGCTTACTATGAGCGGGATCGGAACTAAAAACACACCGTCTATCATTCAGACGGTGTGTTTCCTTTAACCAGATTGTTCTTGATTCATATGACTTGAAACATACGAGATGAATTCCGAGTTCTTCGGACTTTTCTCTTGTTCGATTCGACCATTGAAGAGCTCGTGCTGTTGCATTCCTTCGTTCCAAGCTGACTTGATGGCGTGACGCATCGCTCGTTCGACGCGAGATGCCGTCGTTTGATGTTTTTTCGCAATCGTCGGATAGAGTTCCTTTGTGATCAATCCAAGTAAATCTTCCCGTTCTAGCACCATTAAGACAGCGTCCTTTAAATACGTGAAGCCTTTAATATGCGGAGCAATCCCCACTTCTCGCAGTGTCGTACCGACTCTTAAGTCAATTGTTTCGACGATCGGTGCTTGTCCTTGATGCGTCACGAGACGAATTTTTTGAACGAGCTGATCCATGCTGAACGGTTTAAGTAAGAAGTACGATGCTCCGAGAGTGACCGCCTGTTGTGAGACCTCATCCTTACCGAAAGCACTCAACATGATGACAGCAGGGTTCTTCTTTTTCTTCATCAATTCTTCGAGAACACCAAGCCCATCTAAATGAGGCATGATGATATCGAGAAGCAATACATCCACTTCATGTTCTTTCATACGTTCGAGACAACTCTCGCCATTGTAGGCGACGCAAACGACTTCCATGTCTTCTTGCGCAGAGATATGCTGGCGAATCAGTTCGACCATTTCGCGATTATCATCTGCTATCCCGACTTTAATCAATCCTTACACCCCATTTTTAAGCGATTCTTTCATCGTCTTCGCCTGATCCATCAATTCCTCGGCATGGCGTAACGTCAAATCCGTCATATGTGCACCGGAAATCATCCGTCCTAGTTCGTTTCCTCGATCTGACTGAGACAAGACGTTGACCTGTGTCGTCGTACGATCCGTCTCCTCGATTTTCCGAATATAGAGATGTTGATCGGCCATCGAAGCGACTTGCGGTAAGTGCGTAATACAAAGCACTTGTCCGTCTACCGATAATCGATAGATTTTTTCAGCCATCGCTTGTGCGACACGACCCGATACTCCTGTATCGACTTCATCGAAAATGATCGAAGCAACTCCGACCGAGCGCGAGAAGATTGACTTCAATCCGAGCATGATACGAGATAACTCCCCGCCCGATGCGACTTTTCCGAGCGACTTGAATGGCTCTCCCGCATTCGTCATGATGAAGAACTCCACTTGGTCGATTCCGTTCTTGCGTAGCATCGGTGTCTTCCCGTCTTGAAGAAAACGAATTTCAAACCGTGCTTTTTCCATGTAGAGCTCACGCAACTCCAGATGAATCGCTTCGCTTAATTGAACGGCCGCTTTTCGACGCTGTTGCGACAGACGCCCACCTATCTCAAACAATTCGCCTTCGAGCTGTTCGACTTCGGCTTTTAAGCGTTCAATCCGTTCATCTCGATTCGTCATCGTATCGAGTTCAACACGAATCTTCTCCCCATACGCGATGACTTCCTCGATCGTCGCCCCGTATTTTCGTTTCAGTTGTTGAAAGACGGATAAACGTTGTTCGATCTCATCGAGTCGATTGGAATCGAACTCAAGTGTTTCGAGTTGATCTCGAATCGCATACCCGACTTCTTCGAGTCCATAAAAAGCGCTTGCGATCGCGTCACTCTGCTGCGAAAACTGTTCGTCGATGCTTGATGCTTGTTGTAATTCACGCATCGCGTCTCCAACAGAGTCGATGCCGCGCATCTCATCATGCAAAGCATCGTACGCTGTCTTTAACGACGCATATAGCTTCTCGAAATTCGCGAGACGATTTCGTTCGACGAGCAACTCGTCTTCCTCATGTGCTCGAAGTTTTGCGCCTTCAATCTCTTCCGTCTGGAACGATAGTAGATCAATCCGTTGAGCGAGTTCTTGCTCACTTTGCGCGAGCGATTGCAGCGCCGTCCGTTTTTCTTCATACGCTTGATAACCGGATTGATAGGCTTGAAGGAGCGGTGCAATCGTCTCTTGCGCGAAGTCATCGAGAATCGCTTGATGATACGTACTGTCCATTAAATGCTGATGTTCATGTTGCCCGTGCATGTCGACGAGGACACGCCCGAACTCCCGTAAGATCGTCAGTGTGACCAGCTTATTGTTGACGCGACAGACACTTTTCCCGGTCGCGAACAGATCACGTCGTAAGATGATCAATCCATCTTCGATATCGATACCATACTCTTCTGCGAGATCATAGACGAGATGGTCGTCTTCAATCAGAAACAATCCTTCTAGCTCCGCTCGATCTTCCCCGTATCGAACGAATTCCGCGGATCCACGTCCACCAATCAATAATCCGATCGCGTCGAGAACGATCGATTTACCGGCACCTGTTTCCCCAGTCAAGACGGTCATTCCTTTTTTAAAGTCGATCTGTAGCTCGTCAATGATCGCAAATTGTTTGATCGATAATTCAGCTAGCATCCTGTCAACTCCTTACAGCATTTCTAAAATTCGTTCCGTCACTTCTTTCGCTTGTTCCTCACTTCGTGCGATCAATAGGATCGTATCGTCCCCACACACCGTGCCAAGCAGTTCGTTCCAGCTCAAATGGTCCAGTAAGACAGCGACTGCATTCGCATTTCCCGGCAGGACATGCATGACAATCAGATTTTGAGCAGAATCAATCGAGATGAAGCTGTCCCCGAGCAGACGCCGCAATTTCCCGAGTGGGTTGAAGCGTTGGTCGGCAGGTAAGCTGTATTTATAACGTCCATCATTCAACGGGACCTTAACGAGGTGAAGTTCCTTGATATCTCGTGATACCGTTGCCTGTGTCACCTTATATCCTGCATTCCGTAATTCCTCTACCAATTCATCTTGGGTTTCTACTTCCGACTGGGTGATGATCTCCCGAATCTTAATCAACCGTTGCCCCTTTGTCATCCCTGCACCTCACAGTATTCTTCGATGTTACTATTGTAATCCAATAAATCATTAAAAGTCCACGTTTGCCATTTTATTATACGGTTTTCGTCGCTCCGAACAATAAGGAAGACGGACCCATGAACCGGATCCGTCCTCGTTTTCATCTGTTCGTTTAAAGACTAGCATGTGCTTGCTTGACTGTCTCTGTCGCATGGACAGATGGATCAAGTCCTGGTTGACCAAGGCGCGCATGCAATAAGAACTCGATGTTCCCCTCTCCACCGGTAATCGGCGAATAGTCGAGCTGTTTCACATAGAACCCTTGTTGAATGAAGAATTCAACCATCTCATCGAGGACGCGGACATGAATCCGTTCATCCCGCACGATGCCTTTTTTACCGATATCATCACGCCCCGCTTCGAATTGCGGTTTGACGAGCGCCATGACATCTCCTCCTTCGACGAGGATCGTCTTCAGGGGTGGAAGCATCAACCGTAACGAGATGAATGAGACATCAATCGTCGCAAACTGTGGCGCAACAGGGAACATATCTGGTGTTGCGTGCCGAAAGTTCGTTTTCTCCATCACCGTCACACGATCATCCGAACGAAGCTTCCAGTCCAGCTGATTGGAACCGACATCAAGCGCATACATATGCGCTGCTCCATTTTGTAAGGAGCAATCGGTAAAGCCACCCGTTGACGATCCGATATCGAGACCTGTTTTACCAGCGACATCGAAATCGAATACTTGAAGTGCCTTTTCCATCTTGAAGCCTCCACGACCGACATAAGGCATCAACTGACCTTTAACATGCAGGTCGATGTCCGACTTGACCTTCTCACCAGCCTTCTCTAATCGTTCCGTACCACTAAAGACCAGTCCAGCCATGATCGATCGCTTTGCTTTTTCACGCGTTTCAAACAAACCGCGCTCGACGAGAAGAACGTCGAGGCGGATTTTTTTTACATTTTCCATGAATCGTCACACACTCTGTTTCTTTCCTTGATTGACGAAAGCGCGTACTTCTTCTGCGATTTGTCCAGGTAATAATCCGATTTCTTCCAGTAATTCGTTCACACCGCCATGCTCGATATACCAATCCGGAATACCAAAGCGTTTGACGCGTGGGAATGCTTCCTGCTCGTTCGCATGCTCAAGGACAGCTGATCCGAATCCACCTTTTAAGACGGCTTCTTCGAGCGTCACGAGTGGAATGCCTTCTGCGTAAAGGGCATTCAGCATCTTCTCATCAAGCGGTTTGATCGTCCGAGCATTGATGACACGAACCGACAGTTCGTCTGCTAGGAAATCCGCGATTTTGAGCGCATCTTGTACTTGTGGTCCAAACGCAAGGATCGCGACGTCCGTTCCTTCACGTTCGACTTCCCATGTATCAAGCGAAATTTCATGCAGTGTCTCGTCCATTGGTACACCGATACCTTCTCCACGTGGGAAACGAACGGCGATTGGTCCTTCATATTTGACGGCCGAATAGAGCAAGTGTTGCAGTTCGTTCTCATCCTTCGCCATGACGATCCGGATGTTCGGTACGTGACGCATGAAGGCAATATCGAAGACGCCTTGGTGTGTTTCACCATCTGCGCCAACGAGACCTGATCGGTCAATCGTAAACGTCACATCTAGATTTTGACGCGCCACGTCGTGAACGAGCTGATCGTATGCACGTTGGAAGAAGGTCGAGTAGATCGATACGACAGGTTTCATGCCTTGCGTCGCTTGACCAGCTGCGAACGTCACAGCATGTTGTTCTGCAATTCCGACGTCAAACATCCGCTCTGGGAATTCTTTTTCAAAACAATCGAGTTTTGAACCGACGCTCATCGCTGGCGTGATCAACGTCAGCTTTTCATCATCGCGTGCCATCTTCGTCAAAGTATCCGCTACCGTAAAGGAGTAACTAGGTGCTTTTGATTTTCCTTTAATGACTTCGCCAGACTCCATCTTGTATGGTCCAAGACCATGCCATGTGCCGACGCCATCGAACTCTGCCGGACGATAGCCTTTCCCTTTTTTCGTGATGACATGAAGCAGGACAGGACCTTCTTCTTTTTTCACGTAATTGAGCTGTTCGATTAAATCATCAAGATCGTGCCCATCGACTGGACCATAATAGTTGAAGCCGAGCTCTTCGAAGAACATGCCAGGAACAAGTGCGCCTTTAACAGCTTCCTTCAACTTCTCGCTTCCTTTTTCAAGACGTCCGCCAATGACCGGAATCTTTTTGATCAACGTTTCAAGCTCGTCTTGGGCAAAACGCACTTTACGTGACGAACGAATTCGTCCAAGCATTTGATGCATCGCCCCAACGTTTGGTGCAATCGACATCTCGTTATCGTTCAAGATGACGATGACGTTTTGTTGTTCTGCTCCAATATGATTCAATGCTTCGAGTGCCATCCCACCTGTCAACGCACCATCACCGATGATTGCGACTGCACGATCACTCTTACCGCTCAATTCATTCGAGACAGCAATCCCCATTGCTGCTGACAAGGACGTCGAGCTGTGTCCTGTCTCCCAGACGTCATGCACACTCTCATTACGTTTCGGGAACCCACAGAGTCCTTTGTGTTGACGGAGCGTATCAAACTGGCTCGCGCGTCCTGTCAAAATCTTATGCACGTATGCTTGGTGCCCGACATCCCAGACGAACTTGTCATTCGGACTGTCGAATTCACGATGCAACGCAAGTGTCAACTCAACGACACCGAGGTTCGGTGCCAAGTGTCCACCTGTCGTCGCTAATTCTTCAATCAAAAAGCGTCGAATATCGCCTGCGAGTACTTCGAGTTCGGAGACCGACATACGCTTTAAAAATGACGGATCCTGTATTTCTGTCAATTTCATACCTTACCGCCTCTTTTCCTTACAATCTTATAGGGTTTGTACCCTACATTGTACTAGAACAATCTATCGAGCGCCATTATCAGCATAGAAAAAGACGACGCAGATGCGTCGTCCTGCTTAATGGTCGCGCTTGACCACGAAGTCGAGCAGTTCCTTAAGTGTCGTCGCTTCGACTGATAATGCATCAATCGCTTGTTCCGCTGCTTCCACCTGAGCTGTCAGTGCGCGTTTCGCTCCTTCAAGACCCAGTAATTTTGGATACGTTGCTTTTTCGTTCCCTTCGTCGCTACCAACCGGTTTGCCGATTTTTTCAGCATCTCCCGTCACGTCCAAGATGTCATCTTGGATTTGGAATGCGATTCCGAGATGGCGACCGTATTGCTTCAAGTGCTCAAGATCCGTCGAGCTGACCGAGGCAAGCAAACCACCCGCTTCGACTGCAAAGACGAGGAGTGCTCCTGTTTTCCGACGGTGAATCGACTCAAGCTCCGCTACGTCATTGATGCCGCCACGCTCACCGAGCATATCGTCGAGCTGACCACCGACCATACCCGTAGCACCAGCCGCTGCTGCTAACCGTTCGACAAGTGCAAGCTTCACTTCTGGCGAAGCTGGTGTCTCAAGAAGACAGCTGAAGGCGTTCGTGAGCAAGGCATCTCCTGCTAAAATCGCTGTCGCTTCATCAAAAGCGATATGATTCGTCGGACGCCCTCGACGCAAATCATCATCGTCCATTGCGGGAAGGTCATCGTGAATCAGTGAGTATGTATGAATCATCTCAAGTGCCGCAGCAGTCGCGTCACCTTTTGAACGATCGATGGAAAAAGCATCGAGTACCGCATAAATCAAGGCTGGGCGAATTCGTTTCCCACCCGCATCGAGTGAATACCGCATCGAATCGCGTAAACGATCCGGTGCGTCGAGTCGCTCCATGAACTCTTCCATTTTGTTTTCGACTTGTGTCTTCCACTCATTCAAAGCAATCATTGCGCTCCTCCTTTTTCCCGAAGCGTACCATCTTGCTCTAGGATTTGATCGAGTTTTTTCTCAGCAACGGATAACTTTCCTTGGCAAAGAGCCGTCAGTTTGACGCCTTCTTCATATAGAGCCATCGCTTGTTCAAGAGGAGCTTCGCCCTCTTCGAGTAACGTGACGATTTCTTCTAATCGTTCCAGTGCTTCTTCAAAAGATTGTTCCGTCTCCATTCTTACTCCCCATCCTCTCGTTTAGCACGAATCGTTCCATCATGGAATCGGATATCGAACGAAGACGCTGTCAATGCCTTCGCGGAACGGACGATTTGTCCATCCTGTTCGACATACGTATAGCCGCGCATCAGAACATGCGTCGGACTGACGGAGTCGAGTCGCGCGAGCACATGACGCACCTGTTGTTGCTTCGATTGTAAAAGTCGACGAACGATTTCGAGTCGACGTCGTGATTGTTCAATCGTCGCCCGTTGTTGCACGAAGCGATCCCGCATCGGCACACGCATTAAGCGTGTGTCAAGACGCTCCACCTGTTGCTGGTGTTGCGCTACTACTTGCTTGATCTCCTTTTGGAGTGACATCTCTGCTCGGTCCAATTGTTCCTGCTTCAGTCCGAGTAGGACGCGTGGTGATTTCAGACCGTAGCTCGCAGCAAGCCGTGTCACTTGCTCCTGTTTACTTTTGAGGAGTTGTGCATACGTTCGTTCTAAACGTCGCTCTACATCCTGCACACGTCGAGTGAGTGCCTCTGCTTCCGGAGTGACGAGTTCTGCCGCTGCCGTTGGTGTAGCAGCACGAACGTCGGCGACGAAATCACTGATCGTAAAATCCGTTTCGTGACCGACAGCAGAGACGATCGGAATGCGTGATTCAAACACGGCTGTCACGACAGACATCTCATTGAATGCCCACAGCTCCTCAATCGAACCACCACCACGACCAATAATCAACACATCACAGGCATCATGCTCATTCATCAGCTGAATGGCACGACTGATTTGTGGTGCCGCGTCCGCTCCCTGTACAAGGACCGGGGCGAAGACGATGGCCGCTTGCGGATAACGGCGCCGGAGTGTCGTTGCGATATCATGAAGCGCTGCTCCTTTTGGCGACGTGATGATCCCGATTCGCTCGGGAAAAGCTGGCAACGATTGTTTGATGGCTGGATCAAACCAGCCACGCTCTTCAAGATCCACCTTCAAGCGTGAGAACGCCTCATATAACGCTCCTACACCGTCTTCCGTCATCCGTTCGACATAGAGTTGCATCTCCCCAGAAGAGACGTAAACGGATAAGCGCGCGGTGACGACGACTCGCATCCCATCGCGAACGTCTGCTTTGACTCGACTCGCATCCCGGGCAAACATGACGGCTTTCATCCGTGACTGCTCGTCCTTCAACGTAAAATAAAGGTGACCGGAAGAGTGTCGTTTAAAGTTCGACACTTCTCCCACCACCTGGACTTGTTGCAGAAGGGCGTCGCCTTCTAGTTCACGTTTGACATAGTGGACTAAATCGGAAACGTGAAGAGGTTCGCTCATCGCGCAGCCTCGATCGTGTTATGCAGTAGCATCGTGATCGTCATCGGACCAACGCCACCCGGAACAGGTGTAATCATCGATGCAACGTCTTGTACCGTATCAAACTCGACATCACCGACGAGTTTGCCATCGACACGGTTGACACCAACGTCAATGACGACAGCATCCGGTTTCACCATATCCGCCGTAATCAGCTTCGGTACGCCGACTGCGACGATCAAGATATCCGCTTGACGCGTCATCGCACCGAGATCTTTTGTCTTGGAATGACAATAGGAAACGGTAGCCGATTCATTCAAGAACAACATACCAACGGGTTTACCGACGATTTGGCTACGACCGACGACAACGACGTGTTGACCAGCAATCGGTACGTTCATCTCTTTGACGAGATGAAGAATGCCGTTTGGTGTACACGGTAAAAATGTCGGTTCACCAATCATCATTTTCCCGACAGAGACAGGATGAAAACCATCGACGTCCTTTTCAGGAGAAATCGCAAAAATGACCTTACTCTCATCAATGTGGTCAGGCAACGGCAATTGGACGAGAATCCCATGGACACTCGCATCAACGTTCAGACGGTCGATCAAGTGAAGAAGCTCTGATTCCGTTGTTTCTGCCGGAAGTCGGATTAACTCCGAATCCATGCCGATTTCCTTCGCCGCCTTTTCTTTACCACGTACATAGGACTGACTAGCAGGATCTTCGCCAATCAGGATGACAGTCAATTGCGGTTGAATCCGCTGTTCTTTCAGACGTGCGACTTCTTCTTTCAGCTTCATACGATATGAATGGGCTACCTGTTTTCCATCGATTACTACTGCCATGATTTGTCCACTCCCCCAAAAAGTTCGATTCACTCTTCTGTCTGTTTGTCTCTATTCGTCGGTTTTACAAGTTTATGAATTTTCTTTAACGACGCCTTGTGCGACCTTACCGAGAACACCGTTCACGATTTTTGTCGCTTCTTCGTCAGCGAACGCCTTCGTCAATTCAATCGCTTCGTTGATCGTCACTCGAACCGGAATGTTCGTTTCGAACAATAATTCGTAGACGGCTAAGCGAAGAATCGTCCGCTCGATGTTTCCGAGTCGTTCGAATGACCAGTTGACCAGTGCTTCTCGGATGTGTTGGTCAATCGTTGCTTTGTTCGTTTCGACGCCGTTCACCAATTGCTCGACGAATGTGTCATATTCCTTACCTTCTACCGCGAATTCAATGGCCTCTTGTGCAGTCAGATCCGAAAGCTCCATTTGGAACAAAGATTGGACTGCGAGTTCGCGTGCCATGTGTCGTTTCATCATGATTTTGCGTGCTCCTTTTTTTGTCGTTCTCAATCAGTTAGTTTAGCACATTCCTCTTTTAAAAAACATAGAGAACGCCAAAAAAAGACGGGAGTTCGTCGCACAAACTCCCGTCCCGATTCAGTTAACGATCGTACCTTTTAGCTCACGCTCTGCGAATTTCGTCGTGAACGTCCCACGCCGGAATACCGGGTGACTGAGAACACGTTCGTGGAACGGGATCGTCGTCTTGACACCTTCGATCCAAAATTCAGCCAGTGCACGTTCCATCTTCGCACATGCTTCTTCCCGTGTTTCCGCATGGACGATCAACTTCGCGACCATCGAGTCATAGTACGGTGGAATCATGTACCCCGGATAGACTGCGCTATCGATACGTACGCCCATTCCGCCTGGTGTCACGTATTGTGTGACGCGTCCAGCAGACGGACGGAAATCATGATCTGGATCCTCGGCATTGATTCGGCATTCGATCGAATGACCGTGGAACTTGATATCCTTTTGTTTGACGGCAAGCGGATGATCGAGCGCGACTTGCAATTGTGCTTGAACGAGGTCGAATCCAGTGATCATCTCCGTTACCGGGTGTTCGACTTGAATGCGCGTGTTCATCTCCATGAAGAAGAACTCTTCCGTCTCTTCGACGAAGATGAATTCGATCGTTCCAGCTCCCGTGTATTGAATCGCTTTTGCGGCTTTTACGGCAGCCTCGCCCATTTTTAATCGTGTCGCTTCACTGACCGCAGGTGATGGCGCTTCCTCGATCAGTTTCTGCATCCGGCGCTGGACGGTACAATCCCGTTCACCGAGGTGAATGACATTCCCGTGACGGTCAGCGAGGACCTGTACCTCGACATGGCGGAATTCTTCGATGAAACGTTCTAAATAGACATCCCCGTTTCCGAAAGCTTGTTTTGCTTCACGGCGTGTCTCACTTAGCCCGTTGATCAGCTCTTCTTCCGAACGAGCGACCCGAATCCCTTTACCTCCACCACCTGCTGTTGCTTTGATGATGACCGGATAACCAATTTCTTGCGCCAGTGCGACCGCTTCTTCGTCCGTGACCGTTCCATCTGAACCAGGCACGACAGGCACGCCACACTCGATCATCGTTTTCTTCGCAACGTCCTTGATCCCCATCTGACGGATCGCATCCGACGTCGGACCAACGAACTTGATCCCGCACGCTTCACACATCTCAGCAAAATCAACGTTTTCTGCTAGGAAACCGTAACCCGGATGGATCATCGTCACTTGACGGTTCGTTGCGATCGCAAGGATATTCGTAACGTTTAAGTAGGATGAAGCAGAACTCGCCTCACCGATGCAGTACGCCTCATCGGCTAAACGAACGTGTAAGGCTTCCTTATCCGCCGTCGAGTAGACAGCAACGGTCTGTATTCCAAGTTCCTTTGCCGCTCGAATGATACGGACGGCGATTTCTCCACGGTTGGCAATCAATAATTTTTCCATGCTGTTCACCCCCGTTTACGGACGGATCCGGAAGAGTGGTTGACCGAATTCAACGAGATCTCCATCGGCGACAAGAATCTCGACGACCGTTCCAGATACTTCCGAGTTTAAGTTATTGAAGAGTTTCATTGCTTCAAGGACACAAACGATCTGACCCACTTCAATCTGATCACCGACTTTGACGTATGCCGGTTTATCTGGATTCGGACGCGAATAGAACGTTCCGACCATCAAGGCATTGATCGTGACCGTATCATCCGCAGTCGCCTCTTCCTCGACTGGTGCTGCCGCTTGCTTCACAGGAGCAGGCGCCGACACTGGAGCAGCAGGTGCTTGATGCGAGACCGTCACTGTTTCTCCTTGTTTCTTCAACTTTAATTTATACGTATCCGTCTCGAGTGAGAGTTCATTTACACTCGACTGATCGAGCATTTCGAGTACTTGTTTCAACTGATCGATTTTCATCTGTCATTCTTCCCCCATCTATGCTGTATTCACAATTATTATACCAGGTGCTAATGCCTACTCAAATACTTATATTAACTGGTCATACCATTGGATGCAAGTCAAGCTGAATGAAAAAAGACGTCTCTCGACCTGATAGAAGGTGAGAGACGTCTTGTCGTTTCAATATTATCCGTTGTAACGACCTGTGAAATCACCTGTACGTGTATCAACCGTTACTTTTTCGCCTGCTTCGATGAAGAGTGGTACTTGAATGATATGACCTGTCTCCACTGTCGCATTTTTCTTGACGTTCGAAGCCGTATCACCCTTAACGCCAGGCTCTGCTTCAACGATCGTCATGACGACTGTGTTCGGTAATTCAAGACCGAGGATTTCGCCGTTGTAAACCGCGATTTGAACTTCCATGTTTTCAAGCAAGTATGGAAGAGCTGCTTCGACTTGCGCCGTCGTCAATTCCAATTGCTCATACGATTCTGTGTCCATGAAGACGTAAGTCTCGCCCATTGGGTAAAGGTATTGCATCTTGTTACGCTCGATGTGTGCACGCTCGACACGCTCACCACCACGGAATGTCATCTCTTGGATGTTTCCGTTACGGATGTTACGCATTTTCGTCCGAACGAAAGCTGCCCCTTTACCTGGTTTAACATGTTGGAATTCAAGTACTTGCCAAATCATACCGTCTGAAGTCTTAATCGTTAATCCTGTTTTTAAATCGTTTACTGATACCATGAATGGTTCCTCCTAAAATGTCCCGTCACTCTGAATTAGAGAGTGATCAGTTCTTTTGGTGAAGACGAAAGAATTTCTCGACCTGTTTCCGTGATCAAGACGTCATCTTCAATCCGGCATCCGCCAACTTGCGGCACGTAGATACCTGGTTCGACCGTAACGATCATGCCTGGTTCAAGTTTCGTCTCAGAGCGGAACGACAAGCCAGGTCCTTCATGTACTTCTAGACCAATACCGTGTCCCGTCGAGTGACCGAAGTACTCACCGTAACCTGCTTCTTTGATGATATCACGTGTCAACGCGTCCGCTTCGATCCCAGTGATGCCTGGTTTTAAGCCGTCGACACCCGCTAGTTGCGCTTGTAAGACCGTATCGTAGATTTTCTGCAACTCGGCATTGATCGGACCGACTGCGACAGTCCGTGTGATATCTGAAACATAACCGTTCAAGAGCGCTCCGAAATCAAGCGTGACGAGTTCACCTGTCGCAATGACCTTCGAGCTGGCAACACCGTGCGGCAAGGCAGAACGATAGCCCGATGCCACGATCGTATCGAAAGAAGAAGACGTCGCTCCATGCTTACGCATGAAGAATTCTAGTTCATTTGATACTTCAAGTTCCGTTCGTCCTGGTTGAATGTACGTCAAGATGTGTTGGAAGGTCGCGTCTGCGAGCTCCACCGCTTCCTTAATCATCTTAATCTCTGACGAATCCTTAATCAAGCGTAGGTTTTCAATGATTCCTGTCGTCGGAACAAGCTCGATTGCCGAAGCTTGATCGTATGCTTCAAAAGCACCGAGTGTCATCGCATCCTTTTCGACACCAACCGCGCGAACACGCGCTCCTGCCATCAATTCGCCCATCGTCTCTGGAATCGACCGTTCGATTTGGACGATCTCCATTCCTTTAACTTGGTCTGCCGCTTGCTCCGTGTAACGGAAATCCGTCACGAAGTACGCTTGCTCTTCTGTTACGAGACATGCACCACTTGAGCCCGTGAAGCCGGAAATGTAACGAATATTCTCTGCCTTCGTGACGAGTAATCCTGGAAGGTCCCGTTCCTTTAAAGCTGCTTGTAACGCCTCGATCCGTTGTTTCATGATTGATTTCCCCCTTGTTCCGATTGTTGTAAAGCTTGGAGTGCCTCCGTTGCCAGACGATATCCCGTCATGCCAAGTCCAGCGATGACACCTTGGCAGACGGGTGCGATCATCGAATGATGCCGGAAGGATTCACGTGCATGGACATTCGATAGATGGACCTCGATGACGGGCGCTTCGATTGCAGCAATCGCGTCACGTAACGCGATACTCGTATGCGTGTAGGCAGCCGCATTGAAGACGATGCCGTCCGCTCCCCGTTCCTCGTGAAGAACATCAATCAGTCGTCCTTCATGGTTCGATTGTTCAAACCGAAACTGAATGTTCGGAAAATATGTGCGAAGATCGTGTTCTAAGTCGGCTAATGTCGCCGTTCCATATGTATCCGGTTCGCGTGTTCCGAGTAAATTCAAGTTTGGTCCGTTTAATATCAAGACACGCAAAAAAACACCTCCTCAAATTCCTTTTCATTGTATCATAACCCGATTTCCGACTCCTAAAGATTACCTCGTTTTGACGAGTCGAACATAGTTTTTTTGTCGTAAATCAAGTACACTGACGATACACCTAATTTTAATGAAGACGGGATGCGTTCTATTATGAAAACGACTAATCCGCCGGTCGGTGGTCAAGCCATCGTCGAAGGCGTCATGTTCCAAAATGCGACCCATGCGGTCTCAGCGATTCGTCGAAATGATGAATCGATCGAGACGTTCGCCCAACAAAAGCCGGTTCGACCACGAATCGCTAAAGGTAAAAAAATCCCACTTCTGCGTGGCTTGTTTGCTTTAATGGAGTCCTCAGCGAATGGCGCCAGTCATATGAACTTCGCAAGTGACCGATACGGTGTCAAACCTGGTGAAGAAGAGCCGGAAGAAACGACTGCCAGCCCCTTGACGAAATGGCTCGGCGTTGCTGTAGTCGGGATCCTATCATTCTTTTTCGGTAAATTACTCTTTACGTTACTACCTGCTTTCCTTGCATCATTATTCGATGTGATCCCTGCTTTATCGGGACATGTCATTCAAAATGTCATCGAAGCAACAATCAAATTAACGCTTTTGTTCAGTTACCTCTACGTGATTTCATTGACTCCGCTCGTCAAACGACTCTTTCAATATCACGGTGCAGAGCATAAGGTCATCAACTGCGTCGAATCAGGACGCCCACTCACGGTCGAAAACGTTCGCGTCAGCAGTCGTCTTCATTACCGTTGCGGCTCGAGTTTCTTGATCTTCACCGTCATCGTCGGATTTTTCGTCTATCTGATCGTGCCAACGGATCCGCTTTGGTTGCGTCTCGTCTGCCGGATCGCCTTATTACCGGTCGTCATCGGTCTTTCATTTGAAGTGTTACAGCTGACGAATAAAGCGCAGCACATCAAAGGACTTCGCGTCATCGCCTTGCCTGGCCTATGGTTACAATACTTGACGACGAAAGAACCGGACGATGCACAGATCGAGGTTGCGATTTATGCGTTTGAAGCATTGGAAAAACAGGAACATAACCTACATGAGAATGCACTGGGTTAATCGATAACAGGGGTGATATTATGATCAGACAACGCATTGGTTCTACATTTGCACTCGTCGTGTTACTGTTCGCTTTTGTCGGCTTCGGATATAAACTCGTCAATAATCCAAGTAGTCTGTTTTCACAATTGCTGTTCTTCGGGATTACCGCCGGGATCATCTTCTTGCTCTTTAAGTTCCTGACTCGTAATCGAAGCGTCGGAACGGGCGCAAATGCTCAGTACCGAAAATCCGTCGCTCAATCAAAAAAAATGCATGGCTCTTCGAATTCTGTTCGCCGGACAGACTTTAAGAAAAAACCGGTCAAATCCTCAAAAGCGCCGGCATCGAATAAAGTCAGACCGTTGCGCGATCGTTCAAAAGCGCCTCATCTGACAGTTATCGAAGGAAAAAAAGGCAAAAAGAAAAAACGTGCTTTTTAATTTCAGAAGTACATTAAAAAGGAGATTCGTCATGCGACGAACCTCCTTTTTTCGTGTTCAATCCGTTTCGACCCAACCGATATACGGTAGATTGCGATATTCCTCCGCACAATCGATTCCGTACCCAACAACGAAGTAATCCGGAATCTCGAAACCGACATAGTCTGCGTCGAGTTTTACTTCACGACGTGCCGGTTTATCAAGCAATGTACATACTTTGAGAACTCCGGGTTGATGCAATTTCATGTGATCACATAAGAAATGGAGCGTCCGCCCTGTGTCGATGATATCTTCGATGACGACGACATATTTCCCTTGAACATCAAGATCGAGATCTTTCTTCAACTGAACACGCCCGGAAGAGACGGTCTTTGTTCCGTAAGAAGAGCACGCGACTGTATCAATTTGAACGCTTCCTTTGATTTCGCGCATCAAATCCGCAGCAAAGACCATCGACCCTTTCAACACGACGACGAGAACGATTTGACGCCCAGCCGCATCCACTTCGATCTGTTGTGCTAATTCACGAACCTTTTCTTTCAGTTGTGACTCCGACACTAATTTTTCTTTAATCGTGATTTCCATGACAAGGTGCGAACACCCGCCACCCCCTTCGTCCATTTTCAGGCTCAGTATAGCATATCTAACTTAAAATGCGCACTTTATCATAAAAATGTAATGGATCGTTCGTGTTTGAGAACTTTTTTAGCAAGGAACTATAAAAAAACAAGCCTCAATCCTCTGGATGGGCTTGTTGATAGCGATGCAGTTCCTCTTTCAAACCAGGACGTTCCGCAAAGAACTGAATCATTCCGTTAATCTTATCCAACGCTTCGATACTAATATGATGCTCGATTCCTTCGACATCCTTATAAATCAGTTCTTCATCCACACCAACGAGACGAAGAAAATCTTCAAGTAAGGCGTGTCGTTCCACGAGACGCTTTCCGATTTTGCGTCCTTTAGGTGTCAGCATGAGACCCCGATACTTTTCGTAAACAAGGTACGTCTCCCGGTCGAGTTTTTGAACCATCTTCGTTACCGATGACGGGTGAACTCCTAACGACTCCGCTATATCCGATACGCGGGCATATCCCTTATCTTCAATCAGTTTATAAATTTGTTCCAAATAATCTTCCATACTCGGAGTTGGCACGACATCACCTTCCCATTTCATTCATTAGCGTTTCCAGTTCCACTCATCACTACGGTATTTCTCGGCAAGACGCTCAATCTCCTGCCACTGCTCACTCGTGAACGTCAACGGAACGAACGACAAATCAAGCGCCTCTTCGAAGCCTTTCGTGAACGCTTCTCGTACCTCGTCAAATGCGACAGCGCGACCTGCTAGCTCATTTAAAGCGACAGCTTTTCCTGAAAAACGCGCTTTCATTCGCTCGCGCATCGACTCATCATCATACAAGAAACAATCAAACAATTCACCTTCATCGACAGAGAGTGGGACCGAACCGTGCTGTAAGACAACGCCTTGATGGCGGACTTGTGCACTTCCTGCGACTTTCCGTTTTCCGACAGCGAGTTCATAATACGATGCTGCATCAAAACAGACGGCTGATTTCGGCTTCCGTAATTCTTCTTTTTCCTCTTCCGTCAACGGAACGGAAAATTCGACCGGAATGCCGAGGTGATGGTATCCTTTGCGAATCCCTTCCGTCAACATCCGATAACTTTCGATGACCGTGCGTGGTAAACCTTCTGTATCTTCCGGGATGACGACACTGTATGTCAACTCGTCTGCATGCAAGACAGCGCGCCCTCCTGTCATCCGACGCACGATCGGAATCCCGAGTTCTGCAATCCGCTCTCGATCGATATCACGGGTTGCCCGTTGAAAATGACCAACGCTTAATCCACGTGGTTCCCATGAGTAAAAACGAAGCGTCGGTGCGATCTCCCCCCGCCCGACGAACTGAATCAATGCTTCATCGATTGCCATGTTCATTGCCGGCTCCATCGCCGGCGTCGTCAACACTTGCCACTCTCTGTTCACTTGAGCACCCCCAAAACGTTTCCGTCTTAGTGTATCAAACCCATTCTCGGTCGCGCAATCACGAGTCGATTGCCGAAATCGATTTCGTTGACTATAATGAAACAGAGGTTAAACGAACGAAGGGGTTGGAAGTCGAATATGGAAACTGGAACTATCATTACGATCGTATTATGGGTCGCGCTGATCGCCTACATCGCTTGGCGTTTCATGCCGGTCAAAGGCATCACGAAATTGTCGCAAGAAGAATTCCGTGCGAACTACCGTAAAGCACAAATCGTCGATGTTCGCGAAACACAGGAATTCAAAGGTGGACACATCGTCGGTGCCCGTAACATCCCGGTCAGCCAAATGAAGATGCGCTCGAAGGAATTACGAAAAGACATGCCGATTTACTTGTATTGTCAAGGTAGCATGCGTTCTTCACAGGCTGCAAAAGTCTTGAAAAAAGCAGGCTATACGAATCTGTATCAGTTAAAAGGCGGATTCAAGCAGTGGTCAGGAAAAATCAAACGGAGCTAATGCTTCGTTCATCGCAAAAAGAGGATCTCTCCTTCGTCGGAGAGGTCCTCTTTTTTATGAAACAGCTTATGCGTGTACTTCTTGTTTTGGTTCGTAGCGTAAGACTGGTTTTCGAGCAGCAAGTGTCTCGTCCATCCGTTTGACGACCGTCGTGTGTGGTGCGTTCAAGACGACATCCGGTGTCTCTTCGACCTCTTTTGCAATCTGGAGCATCGCATCACAGAAGGCATCGAGTGTTTCTTTCGACTCTGTTTCCGTCGGTTCGATCATGATACACTCCTCGACGTTCAACGGGAAGTAGATCGTTGGTGGATGGTATCCAAAGTCAAGCAGACGTTTAGCGATGTCAAGCGTCCGGACACCTAGTGCTTTTTGACGTTTACCCGACAAGACGAATTCGTGCTTGCAATAGACGTCGTATGGCGCGTCATACGCACCTTTGAGACGAGCCAACATATAGTTCGCATTCAAGACCGCTTCTTTCGAGACGCGAGCAAGACCTGCTCCACCCATCGTCCGAATATAGCTATAGGCACGAACATTGATGCCGAAGTTACCGTAGAATGGTTTGACACGACCGATTGCTTCCGGACGATCGTAGTCGAGGACATAACGCTCTTCCTCTTTGCGGACGATTGGTTTCGGTAAATACGGAATCAAATCTTGTTTGACCCCTACTGGACCCGATCCTGGTCCGCCGCCACCGTGCGGTCCTGTGAACGTCTTATGCAAGTTCAAGTGGACGACATCAAAGCCCATGTCCCCTGGTCGAGCGATGCCCATGATCGCATTCGAGTTCGCACCATCGTAGTACAGTTTTCCGCCTGCCTCATGAACCGCTTTGGCGATTTCGACGATATCCGACTCAAATAAACCGAGCGTGTTTGGATTCGTCAACATGAGTGCCGCTGTATCGTCACCGACTTTTTTCTTTAAGTCCGCTAAATCAACGAGACCACGTTCATCCGATAAGACCGTCACGGTATCAAATCCAGCGACAGATGCCGATGCGGGGTTCGTTCCGTGTGCCGAGTCCGGTACGAGGACTTTCGTCCGTTTAAAGTCACCACGTGCATGATGGTAGGCCTTAATCAACATCAAGCCTGTCCATTCACCGTGTGCTCCCGCCGCCGGCTGAAGCGTCACTTCATCCATTCCTGTGATGACTGCGAGTTTTTCTTGCAGATCATACATCAAACTGAGTGCCCCTTGGACACTTTCGACTGGTTGAAGCGGGTGAATGTGTGCAAACCCAGGGAGGCGTGCCATATCTTCATTGATTTTCGGATTGTATTTCATCGTACATGATCCGAGTGGATAGAATCCAGAATCCACACCATGGTTACGGTTCGAGAGTGCCGTATAGTGACGGACGAGATCCAGTTCAGATACTTCCGGTAGCGCCACGTCTTCCTTCCGTAACATCGAGGTCGGTAACAATTCTTCTACTGCCACCTCATCGACAGTCGGTAACGGTAAGCTATAGGCGATACGACCCGGTTTAGAAATTTCAAAGATCAATGTTTGCTCATTCATGTGTGAGTCCCCCTAACGCTGTCACGAATTGATCCAACTCTTCATTCGTCCGTAATTCCGTTGCACAAACAAGCATTTCATTTTGACGTGCCGCGTCATACGATCCTAACGGTAAACCGCCGATGATTCCGTGATCGAGCAATTGTTGACTCGCACGTGTCGCGTCGATTGGTAGCATAACGACGAATTCATTGAAGCTCGGTCCATCGTCAACGATCGTAAAGCCAGCCTGTTTCAGCTTTTGTTTTAAGGCATGTGCCATTTGCAAGTTGCGTGTCGCGAGTTCCCGGATACCCCGTTTTCCGAGTGCACTCATCGCGATCGAAGCAGCGAGTGCATTTAACGCTTGGTTCGAACAGATGTTAGATGTCGCCTTGTCACGGCGAATGTGTTGTTCACGTGCTTGTAACGTCAGAACGAAACCGCGTTTCCCATTCTCATCGACGGTCTGTCCAACGAGACGTCCCGGAATCTTACGCATCAACGCTTTTGTCGTCGTGAAATAACCACATGTCGGTCCACCAAAGCTTTGTGGAATTCCGAACGGTTGGCAATCTCCGATCGTAATGTCAGCGCCAAGTTTACCTGGCGCTTCTAAGATACCGAGTGCCAGTGGATTCGCAGAGACGATGAAGAGCGCACCACGTGCATGTGTCGCATCGGCCAATGCTTGTAGTTCTTCGACACGACCGTAGAAGTTCGGATACTGCACGATGACACAGGCGACGTCTTCGATGGCATCGAGTTGATCGATCCGTGTGACACCTTGCTCAAGCGATAATGTCTCGACGTTTAGTCCTGGACCGTTCGCATACGTCCGAACGACATCGTGTGCTTCCGGGTGAACGCCGTCCGAAAGAACGATCGTCTTTTTCTTCGTATGGGCACACGCAAGCATGGCCGCTTCCGCTAACGCCGTGATCCCGTCATACATCGAAGAATTCGCGACATCCATCCCTGTCAATTCACAAATCATCGATTGGAATTCAAAAATCGCTTGTAGCTCACCTTGCGAAATCTCTGGCTGATATGGTGTATAGGCAGTGTAAAACTCTGAGCGCAGTAACATATGGTTGACGACAGCAGGTGCATAGTGATCATAGATACCTGCGCCAAGGAACGATGGATATTGTTTCGTATTCATGTTTTGGTCGGCAAGCTTCGATAGCGTCCGAATCAAGTCCGTTTCCGGAAGTGGCACACCGACTTCTTCCAATGTACCGTTATCACGGACGGATGCCGGGATATCAGCGAGTAAATCTTCGATCGATGCTGCACCGATCGTCTGTAACATCGCCTGCTCATCTTCTGCTGTCATTGGTAAATAACGAAAATCCATAGAAATATCCCCCTTATTTCGTGCGACGATAAAACGGTGTCGCTGTTCGTTTCGCTGCTAAACGTTTTCCGCGTACTTCCACTTCAAATTGCTCTTGTTCCGCTACTTCTGCAGGAACGAGTGCCCAAGCAATCGCTTTTCCGACTGTCGGCGGCAACGTACCTGTCGTCACCACACCAACGACTTCCCCGTCATGCCAAACCGGTGCATCTTGACGCGCAATCCCTTTATCGAGTAATTCAAGACCGATCAAGCGACGCGGTGCTCCTTGTTCTTTCTGTTGCAACAAGACTTCTGAACCGACGAACGGTTTGACTTGTGGTTTGACCGCAAAGCCCATTCCCGCTTCGATTGGTGAAATCGTTGCTGATAATTCATGTCCGTAAAGTGGCAGACATGCCTCAAAACGTAATGTGTCACGTGCCCCGAGACCGCATGGTACGACACCTTGCTCAAGCAATGCTTGCCAGACAGCAGGTGCGTCACCAGCTGCCATGTAGAGTTCGAATCCATCTTCCCCTGTGTACCCACTGCGTGAGACGATCATTTCCACTCCTGCAACCGTCCCCCGTTGGAACTTGAAAAATCCGATCTCTGATAAAGCAAGTGGTGTCATGCCGGAAAGGATGGCTTCCGCACGTGGTCCTTGGACCGCAATTTGACCATATTGTTCCGATTGATTCTCAAGCGTGACGTCCCCTGTTAGATAGTGACGTAAATGTTGTTCGTCTTTTTCAATGTTCGAAGCATTGACGACGAGAAGATAGTCCGTTTCTGCCAAACGATAGACGAGTAAATCATCCACTGTCCCACCGTCTTCTTGGCATAAGACGTTATATTGCGCTTGCCCCACCGCAATCTTCGAAATATCGTTTGATAATGTAGCTTGTAAAAACGTCAGAGTATCCGGTCCGCTGACGAACAGTTCTCCCATGTGCGAGACATCGAACATGCCGACGTTCTCCCTTACTGCAACGTGTTCTTCTTTAATCGAGGAAAACAAAACTGGCATTTCAAATCCCGCAAAATCCACCATCTTACCGGTTTGCGAAACCGTTTCGAATAACGGTGTTCTTTTCAATGTCGTTTGACTCATACAAATCCCCCTATTTACGAACGTTTTTACTCTCTCTTCTCTTTAATGTTCCATTTTCAAATCCATCTTACCAATTAAAATCATAATTATCTAGTATTATTCGGAAAAAGGAACATACGAAAAAGAGAGAAAGGACCCTGTCCCTTCTCTCCTATTGTTTCATATTCTTCCCATGAAAGCCATTTCAAAATTGTTTGATTCCGGCAGTTCGTTTGATTTCCTCCTGGAGCCGACGACCTTCCGTCACCAATTGGCTCGCTCCTTGTTTCACACGATTTCCTTCTTCAGTGATTCGATTGATATTCCCTTTGATTTGATCGATTCGCTGCGTCGTATGATCAATGTTCGTCTGCAAGGTTTGCTGACGAATCGTAAAGCGCTCCATCAGTTGTTTTAACTGCCGAATATCCTGAGACAGCTTCTTTTTGTAAAGACTGAATCCGAACGACACGAGTCCTATGATAGCCAGTAAAATAATACTTAACGTAATCCAAATCATGACTTCTCCTCCAATACAGTTTCAATCGCACGCGTTAATTCTTCGATTGATGCCGTTCCTTCGAGTCGGACAGTAGCTACTCCAGCATATAAGGAATAGCGACGTTCAAACAATCGTCTCACTTGTTCCCGTTCTGTCACGAGTGGACGATTCGGATCAGCGGCGATCCGTTCCCAAATCAAATCAAAGGGTGTATCGATCCAGACGACTGTTCCGGACTCCTGCATGTACAGTCGGTTCTCTTCTCGTTCGACGATCCCGCCACCTGTGACGATTACTTCCGCATTGCTACTCTTCAACAATTCGCTTTCATGTGTACGAAACCCTGCTTCGCCATGCTCAGCGAAAAAAGCGGTAATCGTTTGTCCATGTTCCTGTTCGAACCGTTCATCCAGTTCGTCGACCTCGTATTGTGAACCCAATCGATGTCCGACGGCTGTTTTACCAGTTCCCATAAACCCAATCAAATAAACCTTACTCATGTGTGACGACCGCCTCGATTCTTTGACCATTCTCTAATCTCGCTTCCATTTTAAAGCCTTTATCGGTCGCTGTACAGCTGACTTGTCCGATTGGGTAGTGGAGGGTCTCGTCCTTCGTACAATCTGCTTTCGCCGCTCGGATGAGAGACTCGAGTTGAAGGGCTTCTTGCTCTAACTGATGATGCCGCATCTCTTCGTCAATTTGCTGACAAGAAATCAAGAGCACGACTCCCATTCCTAGAAGTAACAGTAACGTTTGAATCAAGATGAATCCTTCCTGACGCATCGGAAGGAACGTCTGCTGTCGTTCAACTGAATCGAGAGAATCTCGGCATCCCCTGTCACGGTATAGTGTTTGACGTCGCGGGCGTATGTCAGTTCACCTCCCTGTTCTTTCTTGAGACGTAGTTGATCTTGCACACGGACGAGACGCCACTTTTCAGCCGTCTCTCCCGGATTGACGTCCATTCCACGAATCTCGTCTCCGACGCGCTCACACATCGTACTACGCCACATCAGTCGTTCCACGGTATGAAAGAACAATTCTTCATTCATTCGGTTGACTTCCGGCGGACGAACGAGTGGGGTCAATGTCAAGATTGCCAGCAGAAGAAGTGGGCTCAGCCATAGGACGAATGAGAGTTCGAGAAGGGTCATTCCGGATTCCGCTCGCAAGACACATCGTTTCATTGCACCACGCTCCTTGTTTCAGGACATAGGACGCTGTTCGGTTTTCAACTTGATCCGTAGCCATCTGCTCAAGCTGTTCCGTCTCTTGTTCCCATTTCATTTGTTTCGTCCGTAAATCGAGATAAGGATCAATCGCTAACATCATAAAGATACCGATTGCAACGATCGAGAGCATCACTTCAAGCAAAGAGAAGCCCGCTTGGCGTTCGTTCTGCATACTTCTCACCTCACTTTACGGATTGCCATTTGATAGTTCCCAAGTAAGAATTTGATTTCATATTCGGCTGTTGCCGAACGGCAAGACCAAGTCGCTGCATAAATCGAGTGATAGCTTTTAAAATAGATGATGCGATTCGAGGGTGGAACGGTACACGTATGACCATTTTGGAATGTCCGTTGCCATAACAACCGGTCATCCGCAAGGACAAGGTATCCTGTACCGTCTCCTCGAAATCGAAACTGCATCAATGATTGATCTTGCTTTGAGTACTGCATCAGTCGAAGTGTCTGAATATCTTGTTCCATCAGACGAACCTCTTGTTCAAGCGGAATCCAGTCCGGTCGTTTCTCAAACAGTGCCGGTAATAAAAAAACAAGTAAACAAGCAATGATTGTCAGCACCGCCGTCATCTCAAATAAGGTAAATCCACGTTCACTTCGTAAGTTCGCCAGTCTTCGGATCATACGTATACGTCTCCTGATCACAGACGAGAGCATTCGGTTTATCAGCTGTTCCGCGATTGATCGTCTGAAGCGATTCTGGGTACTTCTTCTCTTTGGCATAGTAAAGGTTTACTTCTGACCGAATGACTCGAATGTTCGCCTCACAACTGACACCTTTCGCCTGGTCCTTTCCACTTGTCATCGTTGGAATCAAAACGAGCAGTAATAACGAAATGATCAATAAGACGGCTGCCATCTCAAGTAAGGTGAATCCATCCTGTCGCTTTAAGAATTGTTTCATCGTATCGTCTCCTCTGTTTAGAATGGAAGCTGCTGTATCGCTAGCTGTATCGGATAATACAAGATGAGAAACAACGTTCCCGTCATGATCGTCAATCCACCGTACAAAATCGGCTCGATCCATAACAACTTTTTCTCTAGTTCCTCTTCCATCGACTCATGTAAGAGTGTCGCTTGTTCAAGCAACAACGGTCCAAGATCGCCACTTTCCCGTGCCAAATGGACGATTCCAATCGTCTCGGCTTCGATGATCTCATCTTCGCCAAGCGCTTCTACAAGTGGTTCCCCTGCCTGTTGTTTAGCATGTAGACGAGCATAGAGATGCCCTTTTTTATTCGCTTGTCCTTGCTCTAGATGGCGAAAGGTCTCTTCGAGTGAGAAGCCAGCATCGATGAATGATCCTACTTCGATCGTGAATAAATAGCTGTAGTAGAGGCGAATCAAACGCTGTAGCGGTTTCAGTCGTAAAACACGGTTTAACGGAAAGAAGCGAAAAAAGAGGTACCCGGAGGTCAACAAAATAACGGGAATACTTGCGAGCAGATATTTCGCAGAGGGGTGAAGAAGGAGATGCAGAAATGAGGGGAGAGTCTTCGGGTCCGACATCTCGAGGAGAGACGGAAATACGTAGAGGGCGTAAAAGAAGAACAGAAGGAATAGACTGGTCGCTAGAACAAGCGGATACCGAATCATCTTCCAAAACTTCGATCGCATTTCTGTTTCGAGGTCGAGCAGTTTCACGATTTGGCGAAGAACGAGCAATGGTCGCTCTGTCCTTTCTCCAACGAAAAGAAGTCGTTTTAAGGTATTCGTTAACGCAAGCGGTTCAAGCGATGCTGCAAAGGAGTCTCCTTTCTCAAGACGTTGTTCCATTTCTCCGACTACTTCCGCGAACGGCTGACGCTCGAATCGTTTTAAAATGAGTAACGTCTCTTTCGCGGAAATGCCTTTTGATAACAAACGGTGATATCGTTTTAAGAACCGACTTTGATCGCGGCTTGTAAGTTTCTGACGGTACAGCGGACATCCTCTCCTTTTCGCTCGAGATGAATGATGCGTTGACAGACAGCTAGTTCTGACTCTTCGATCCCTAAACTACGCAATCGCAATCGCGCCTCATCAATACTTCCAGCGTGTAACGTAAATAACACGACGTGACCACTAAGTGCGGCATTCATCGTCAAACGTGCTGCCTCTCTCGTCCGCACCTCACCAAAAGCAATCCAATCCGGATCCGCTCGCAATATTTCCTCAAAACATCGCGTAGCAGTGAAGCCTGCCTTTTCATTTAGTTCCAGTTGTAAGACGTTTGGTACCGTACATTCCACCGGATCTTCAATCGAGATGATTCGCTTTTCTTCCATTGCACTCATCAAGGAATATAACATCGTCGTCTTTCCTGCACCTGTCGATCCAGAAATGACGATACACCCGTGTCGTTGTTCAGCTAACCAAGCGAAGTCCAATTGATTGTGTAACGTTCGTAAAGCTATTTCTTGAGAGACCGTTGATCGATAAAATCGCCACGACATCGCATCCCCTTGTCGACTCGGCAACAACGAGACACGCATGCCCTTTTTCCCGTGCGGATACAAACCACTTTGCGGAATCCGCTCATTCTGTTCCTTTAAGTTCGCCTCATAGCGGACATGACTGACAAGTGTCCGGTAACGCGTCAGTTCCACCTCTTCTTGTTCACACAAACCATCACCCGTTCGACAAACGATTCGGACGCAAGCTTCATTCGGTACGAAATGAACATCTGTTGCACCAAGTGATTCGAATCGTTCCATGAGTTGTGTCGTCCATTCCTTCATTTCTCTTCACCTCCCTACCGCAAACAATACACAAAAAAAAGAAGCCGACCAAACCGGCTTCTTTACGATACGTGTGCGATTGTCCGATGTTTACGCTTCGCCAATGTCTCAAGACCTGGTTTATCGTATCCGATAACAAGTTGTTTTCCATCAGTGATGATTGGGCGGCGTAATAATTTCGGATTGTCACTCATGAGGCGTAATAACTCACTGAGTTTCATGTCTTCAATATCAATGCCGAGATCCTTGAAGGCTTGACTGCGTGTTGCGAGCAAACTTTCAATCCCATCCGTCGATAATTTCAACAGTTCCATGAGTTCATCAACTGTTGGAGCATTTCTGAACAGATGACGTTCCTCTACATCAACATGTTCCTCTTTTAACCATGATTTCGTTTTACGACATGATGTACAGCTTGGGTATGTGAAAAAGACTAACTCATTCGTCATTTTTGCTCCTCCTCTCAAAGTGTGGGGTTTCATTACAGTTACTATAGCATGTCAATTTGACTTTGTACACCTTTTGTACAACTATTGTACAACTTTTTTTGAAACTTCATCTTTTGTTCACAGTTATTCCTTAACAATCACTAGAACAGGATGGACGGATGATTGTTTGCTTGGTAAAATAAGTACGTATATTGACTATCTGTCGGATTTAGGGGGTTATAGGAATGGGGAGAATGTACCGCGTACTCGGTTTCTGGACTGGTATCATCGCAGTCATGGCATTTATTGGCGCATTGGGTGGCGATGCAAGCTCAAGTGAGCATACGGATTCATTTTTAGTCATGGGCTTCGTCTTCTTAGCACAAACTGTATTTTTTGCAGCGCTCGGTTACTTGCGCTTAACTGAAAAAACGTATGTCTATATCTTTGGAGCTTACTTAACTGTATTTTTCATCGTCTTTACGTACTGGTCGAACTTCCAGATGTAATGAAAAAAACTCGTCATCCTTTTGGATGGCGAGTTTTTTTAGTCAGAGGAATGGATTCGATTTCATTTCTTGACGAATCGTCGTACTCGGACCATGCCCTGGATAAACCGTCGTATCTGCCGGTAGTTCCGCGATGAGTCGCTCCAGTGAACGCATCAATACGTCTTGATCCCCACCGTGTAGATCCGTTCGTCCGACGCCTTGCTGGAACAGGAGATCTCCACCGAACGCGATCCGTTCTCCTTTAAAGTAGAACGTCACACTTCCTGGTGAGTGTCCTGGCGTCTCAAGTACATGCATCGAAAAGCTACCGATCGTCAATCGTCCTGGTTGCAACAAATGATCCGCTGGTTTCATCCGCATCGGTGGCATTCCAAATTTTGCTGAACCATTCCATTCTGGATTACCGAGCCATCCTGCTTCTTCCGGATGCACGTAGACAGGGGCTTCCGTGAAGCGTCGTAACATATCCACACCTCCGATATGGTCAAAATGCGCATGCGTCAACAAAATCGCTTTTAAAGTCGCTCCCCGACTTTCAATTTCATCGAAAAACCGCATATCTTCTGTACCCGGATCAATGACAAGACATTCCTTGTCTTTAAATAATAAATAACCATTCTCAGATGCCATACCGGAAGTGATCATTACGATTTCCATTCTATAAAACCCCTTTACAATAGACTCTTCTCCTACTATACACGAAATTGTCGAAAGTTCCTGCAACGCCCTCTCGACTTTATCCCGCGAGTCGGATAAACTAAAAAGTGAGATTTAAGTGAAATCTTCGTGAAATTCATAACGTGATTGTTTAAGGGGGAGTACGTCATGCATTTGGATCAACCAATCGGTTGGCTTTTCTTCTTCGTCGCACTCGTCGGCGTTTGGGCCGTCGTTCGTTCACTTAAGAAACGCCAAATGTTTCCACTCGTATTCGCAGGTCTGACTGTCGTCTTATTCGGCTGGTTCGGGATTGCGACATTGATTTACGGCGGTATTCCATCGTAATCAAGGTACGTTAAAAAGAGAGATGCCTCGCGCATCTCTCTTTTTATTTGTCTTTCTACAAAAAAACGAATCCACTCGAAAGTAGATTCGTTTTCTTTATCTTATTTTGAAGTTTGAAGGAAACGGAGCAAATCACCATAGATGACTTTATCCGAAAGTCCTAACTCCTTCTCGGATTGTTTCGTAGATTGTTTACACATCTCCGCTAACTCTCCATCTTTTACTTCTTCACCCGTCTGACGATCATAACATGTTTCCTGCGTATAGACCGTTTTGTCTGTTATGACGGAACCATCGCGGAACAGCGCATAATCCTTGTGCTGCTTCGAGAAGAGATCGGTACCGAACAATACTTCATTCTTGAAGTCTTGTCCTAACAGATGTAGCAATGTCGGTTTAATGTCGATTTGGCTCGCGACGTCTTCATGTTTCACACCTTTCGTTTGACCCGGTAAATGGATCACGAATGGTACACGTTGCAATTGCGCGACATCATACGGTGTCAACTCATCTTTGTTCATGAGTTCTGCCATCGCAGCATTGTGGTTCGTCGAGATACCATAGTGGTCGCCATAGACCATGAAGATCGTGTCATCCCACGTACCATCTTTTTTCAGACCCTCGATGAATTTACCGAGTGCCATATCTTGATACGCTAGTGCCTGAACATAATGGTTCAACGTCGTAGAACTTGTCTCAAGCGGTGGTACGAGTTCATCTTCTGGTTTTGGCATCTCAAATGGATAGTGGTTCGTCAATGTGATGAACTTCGAATAGAACGGACGTGGTAAATCTTTCAACATCGGCAATGACTGTTCAAAGAATTTATCATCGAGCAAGCCCCACTCCGTCAAATCTGCTGGATCACCTAGGTCATAATCCGTCTCTGAGAAGAAACGATCGACGCCAAAGCTATTGTAGACGATGTCTCGGTTCCAGAACGATTTGTTGTTTGCATGGAAAACAGCTGAATAATAGCCGTCTTCTTTCAACATTTCAGGAGTTGCCCGGAATTCGTTTTCTCCGTTCGTAAAGAATGCTGCACCGCGTCCAAGTGGATAGATCGAGTTTTCGAGAATGAACTCAGCATCTGCCGTTTTCCCTTGTCCTGTGTTGTGATAGAAGTTATCCCATGAATGCGATTCCTTGATCAACTTATTCAGGTTCGGTGTAATCTCTTGTCCGTTTGGTGCTTTTAATCCAACTGCAAAGGATTGTGCCGACTCAAAGGAAACGACGATGACGTTCTTTCCTTTGTACTTTCCGAACATAGCTGGGTTCGGTTCGGCATGTTTTGAATCAATGAAGCTTTGAACTTCCGACAGTTCAGAACTGTCTGCGAGTGCTTTTTGCGCAGATGTCTTCGACTGAATGAGTGCATCATACATATGGAAGTTAAATGTTCCGATGTTTTTAACGAGCAATTCTCGGTCGAAGGCACGTGTGAGCAATTCTGGACGTTCTGTCTCAGCAAGCGTCAAGTTTCCAAGGAAAACGACAACTGCTGCAACGAATGCGAGAATCGCGCGTCCACGTGACGCAACATTTTTTGACATGTCCATTTTCCGTAGGAAGAACGGTAAGATGATCAAGTCTCCGACGATCAATAAATCGGACCAGTTCAAGAGTGACCCGAGCGATGCAGAAACGGTCTCTGCATTCGATGTTTGGAACAATACCGGCAACGTCAGATAGTCATTAAAGAAGCGGAAGAAAATGATGTCCGCATATAAAATGAGTGTCGCGACGAACAATGTACCGTAGATGAACCATTTTTGAACATTTCCCCGGAAGAAGAAGCTGAACCCGAACATGAAGAGCGCTGAACTAATTGGGTTAATTAGTAGAATGAATGCTTGCGCAGAGTTTGTTACGGGAACGTTGAAGAAAAGTGTATACGCTAAATACGTTTTTAACCAAATCAATAAGGTCGCAATCCAAAAGAGCTTATGCTCTTTATAGGTGCTGCGAACGCCTTGACCCATCTTTAGGCGCATTCGCGACCAGATGTTTGCGTCTTGCTGCATAAAAACCTGCCTCCTAATTTACATGTGCTTTCTGCTTTCAGTTCACACAACTTACATCATAATTTACATATACCCATATCACGTGAAAATTTTACGCTTAGTTTTACAAAAATGCAACTGGAATCCGGAAGATACTTAACAATCACATAATTACTGTACGTTTGTAAACAAAAAAAAGATTCGCCGAAGCGAACCTTTTACTGAAATTGAATATTATCATTTTTTGAGAAACATCTGCTTCGCAAGCCATGCACAGCCGATGACTCCTGCATCGTTTCCAAGCTCGGCAATCTTGAACGTCGTCGATCCGAAAACCCGTGGTAAAGCAAAGCGTTCGAACTGTTGACGCAGTGGTGCAAGCAATGTCTCGCCCGCTTTTGAGACACCACCACCGATGACGATGATTTCCGGGTTAATACTGTTCGCTAAGTTGGAGATGGCAAGACCGAGGTGGAACGTCACTTCTTCTACGACTTCCGTTGCGATCCGGTCTCCTTTCTCATACGCTTCGAATACGTCTTTCGCCGTCACTGCCTTGATGTCGTTGAGTAACGTTTCCTTCCCTTTACGCTTCTCAAGACCAAGACGGGCAATCCCTGTTGCTGACGCGATCGTCTCAAGACATCCTTTACGACCACATCCACATAGAACGCCACCTTCAGGCAACATCGTGATATGACCGATTTCTCCAGCCATTCCGACTGTACCATGCACGATTTGTCCGTTCGTGATCAAACCACCACCGACGCCCGTACCGAGTGTGACCGCAAGGAGTTCGGTTGCACCACTACCGGCACCTTTCCACATCTCACCGATTGCCGCTGCGTTCGCATCATTTTCAAGAACAGCCGGTAAACCCGTCAAACGCTCGAATTCACCGATGAGTTCAAAGTTACTCCAACCGATATTGACCGCTTTCTCAACGACACCTGTATTGAAATCAATGAATCCCGGCGCACCGATGCCCGCTCCAACGAAATCTTCTGGTCGTTTATTGCTCTCTTGACACTTCTCAAAGAAGGATTTTGCGATATCTCCAGGAATTTGTACGCCATCATTCAAAACGACTGTCTCGATTTCCCACTTTTCTACGATGATCCCTTGCAAATCCAAAATTGCCATCTTGACTGTCGTTCCGCCAATATCAATGCCGAGTAACCATTTCATTGCTTCGTCTCCCCTATACTCATATAATGTCTGCTTCCTCATTTTACCGGACATAACTCGTTTGCGCAAAGGGTTGCACAACCTTAAATGTTATCGGATTGTGAACGCTTTAATTCATGTCGCAAGATTAGTTTTGCTGAATCGTACTGTCGTTGTTCCAAAACGCCTGCTTCTTGTAATTCATCGAGTTCAAGCATCATCATCGCGATATCGGACGCCCGGTCCCCAAGATAGATGAATGTCCCGTATGTCTTGAGTAATTGCTGTACGTCATACAGTGTCTTCATCGACCATCGGCTCCTTTACATAGGCATGTAGCAAATCATATGTCGCTTGTAACGACGTCTCATGCGTACGTTCGTACGAATGACTCGATTCGATTCCCGGACCGAACAATCCGTGCCGGACGTCGTGACCCGCACTTACTGCTGCTGAGGCATCCGAGCTATAGAACGGATAGATATCAACTTTATATGGAATACTATTTCGTTGTGCTAAGCGCGTTAACTGGTGTCGTAAAGCCAAGTCATATGGACCTGAACCATCTTTCGCACAGATCGAGACCGTGAATTCATCCGAATGCTGACCGTCTCCTAGCGCTCCCATGTCGACCGCGATGTATTCTGCGACCTCGTCCGTGAATCCAGCATTCCCACCGAATCCGACTTCTTCGTAATTTGAAATCAGGATCTGGACCGTGTGTGGTAGTTCGATTGTTTTCCATTCCTTGATCAATTCAAGTAACAAAGCAACGGATGCTTTATCATCGAGATGGCGCGACTTCACGAATCCCGTTTCCGTATAGAGGAATCGCGGATCAAACGTTACGATGTCTCCTACTTCAATCCCCGCAACGCGCGTCTCTTCTGCTGTCGTCGAACGAATGTCTAATCGTACTTCGATATTATCAGCGGATCGTTCCGTTTTGTTCGTCTCGCGCGACGTATGAACACTCGAATGATGGAACACGATCGTACCTGAAACCGTTTGACCGTCCATCTTGTGAATGAGACAGTTCTCTCCTTCGATCGCTGTCCAAGCATATCCCCCTAGTTGTGATAAACGAAGTCGTCCTGTTGGTAGAATCTCTTTCACCATCGCTCCTAGTGTGTCGACGTGTGCCGTCAGTAACCGCGTACGCGTTGAAGCACCAGGTAGTGTCGCTAAAATCGCTCCTTTTTCAAGTTTTCGATACGTGATCCCTTCTGCGATCAATCGCTTTTCTACATATGTAATCGCTTCTTTTGTCGAACCTGTTGGACTCGGAATCGAGACAAGCTCTTCAATCGTACGTATGACTTCTTTCATGTTCATTCGCTCCCTTTCAATCGGACTACGACGTAATATCCGCTTTGTTCTCATGATAACAAATATTCATTCTTTGCCGATACTGATATCCTACGGATACCATGCGAAAAAGCTGTAGCACTTTTTTTGCTACAGCTTCTTTCCACACCATCTGAAGAACTTAGACATACTTCTTCATCCAAATATCATCACGATATGTGCCGTCTTCTAATTTTACGGAATCTGGATCTTCGGCATATACTTCAAAACCGAGCGACTCATAAAGATTTTGTGCGGCTTCATTTCCTGATAAAACGGCAAGAATGACTTGCTCGACGTCCGGTAACTTCTTCGCTTCCTCGATTAAGGCTTCCATTAAAGCGCGACCAGTACCCCCACGATATTCAGGTGATACGTATACTCCAGAAATCATCGCTTTATGCGATTCACGTGACAATTCATATGGTTTGACCTGACCAAACCCAAACAATGTATCACCGTCGAACATACCAAGCCAAACCTCATCGGAGTCGGGTTCTCCCTCAAGTCCTTCTTGTACTTCGCGGAGCGGGGTTTGCTGTTCATCATCAAACGAATGACCGAATGCATCTGGATGATTTTTTAATCCCTCAAGGCGTAGATTCCAGTATTGTTCTGCATCCTCTTTAGTTAGTTTTCGAAAAGTATACATGACTGTCGGTTCTCTCCTTTTTGGGTATCATGACGTACAAAAAAATGACGTAAAAATGCTTCTATCTCTTACTTAACCCTTTTCTAGTAAAATAAAACCTAGATTTTTTTCTTTTTACTACCGGACGAATAGATGTGATTTTTTATGTATTTGTTCTCTACATCAAAAAAACTCAAGTGTGGACAATATGAAGCAAGTCCGACACTTGAGTTTTTTGCTACTTTATTTCGTAATACCTTCATCATGATGCGTACGCTTATCCTTGCAAGACGGGTTCAAGCGTCTGACGTAATACATCAGCAGAATGATGGAATTTCTTCAACTCTTCTTCCGTCAATGAGACTTCAATGATTTCACGCACACCTTGACGATTGATGATGGCGGGAACTCCAATATGGATACCGGAAATTCCGTACTGCCCATCGACATGCGCACCGACCGTCAATAGACAGTTCTCATTTCCGAGGATGGCACGAACGATCCGAACGAGTCCAAGCCCAATCGCATAGTAGGTTGCTCCTTTGCGCTCGATGATATGATAAGCAGCATCTCGGACGTTGATGTAGATTTGATCAAGATCTGCTTGAGAATAACGATCGTCTTCAGCAAGTAGTTCATCAATCGTTTTTCCATAAATGCGGCTGTTACTCCAGGCTGCGAATTCCGTGTCACCATGTTCGCCAAGAATATAGGCATGGGCATTTCGGGAATCAATGTGAAAGTATTCTCCGAGCATTTGACGCAGACGCGCTGTATCCAGCACCGTCCCTGATCCAAATACGCGTGCTTTCGGAAGACCGGAATATTTCCAGGCAAGATGTGCCATGATATCAACCGGATTGGAAGCCACGACGATGATTCCATCAAAACCGGAATCCATGATTTGACGAATCATTTCTTTCATGATCAACGCATTCTTTGCAACGAGATCGAGTCTTGTCTCACCTGGTTTTTGTGGAGCGCCTGCCGTGATGACGACGACTTCCGCTTCGCGGCAGTCTGCGTAGTCGCCAGCCCATATTCGCATCGGTGAAGAGCTAAATGGTGTTCCATGGTTTAAGTCCATTGCCTCGCCCTCTGCTTTGGCTTTGTTGACATCAATGATGACAAGTTCTTCACAAAGTCCAGCTGTTGACATCTGATAGGCAAAGCTTGAACCGACTGCACCAGCTCCAATGAGAGCTACCCGTGTCACTTTCGCATGTAATTCCATATCGTTATGTCCACCCTTTCATTCGTCCTAAGAGTTTGTTAACTATCTCACAAGTAAATTGTAACATCTTTCACATTCTTTGTATCATGTGAAATTAATCACATTTGTCCATTTTGTGTCATTGATATCCTAACATAAGGAATTACATACTCATATACTTTCCAGTTACCAGAATCGAACGATGATAAACCCGATTCCACTTGCCAAACCACTTGTCAAGACATTGACAGCATCGTTCCCTAAAAATCGAATGCCCGAAACGTAAGCGGTCGGTTGACCATGGTGCTCTCGCTTTTCTGTGTATTCCCCACAAACCGTACATCGGTAAACGCGTTGCCCTACTGCTCCAAATAGTGTATCCAGTAGGCTCCCAAGTACACCGATGCTTGTTACGAGTAAGACATCCCTTAAAGAAAGAGAAAATATCCAATGCGCTGCTATCGCGATGAACGCAGCTCCTGCGATCGTACCGACCGTTCCAATTAGCGACATCGCTCCACTTGTTCCTGCTGGTACCCGACGTAACGTTTTGAGCGACCATGGATCACGTTTTGAGAGCGGTCCGATTTCGGATGCCCACGTATCAGCATTCGATGCTGCGATGACGAATAGAAATAACAAGAGATACGCAAAATCCATCGTCATGGCATACGCTAAGGCAGCAACGAACGCTAGCCCTCCATTCGCAAGGACCTGCCATCCATCACGCGCGCCGTCTTTCTCAACGATGGAGTCGACCGATTGTTTTCTGGATCGTCCGACCTTCGATAACAAGCTCGAGCTACCAAAGAAAAGCAAGAGTACTACTAATCCTTGCCAACCGAATCCGAATGAGACACCACTACCGACGAGCAAGGTCATGATCGCACCACTTGTCGTCAATAAACGAAAAGATCGTCCGGTCCAAGCCAGCAATAGACAAAACAAAATGGTCGCGCTTAGCATCGGATGACCTCTAAGTCAGTGACGATCAGGTCAACTGGAATATCAAAGGCTTCCACTTCGAAATCTGAAAGAAGTTGTTCAGAAAAGGCAATCGATACTTTGCAACCTGTATATGTCACGAGTGCACGATCGTAATAGCCTCCTCCCCACCCTAACCGATATCCGTCCCGTCGATAGGCGCGACCTGGAACGAGGCAAAGCTCTGCTTGAGCAAGTGAAGCGCGACGTGCTGAAGCGGTCGGTTCAGCAATCCCCATCTGATTTGCTTGCAGTTGATCTTCTGGTCCATGTTCATAAAAGATCATCTCGTCTCCGACTACTTTTGGTATCAAGACCGTCTTGCCCTCTTGCCACGCCTGTTCAATCAGCATTCTTGTATCACATTCATTTCGAAAAGCTAATGTGATTGCGACACAAGTCGCTTGTTGCCATTCAGGTAATAATAATACATGTTCGTGAATCAACCGTTCCTTCTCCGCACGGTTCTCCATTACATCGAGTCGTTCTTTAATCAAATGGCGTACTTCTTGTTTATTCATGACTGTCTTCCTTTCCACAAAAAAAGCCATCACACGAAGTGACGGCTTCCATCTCAATTATTTCACTTCACGGTGAAGTGTGTGCTTACGGAGACGTGGGTTGTATTTCTTCAACTCAAGACGCTCTGGGTTGTTACGCTTGTTCTTTTTAGTGATATAAGTACGGTCACCAGTTTCAGTGCAAGCTAATGTGATTTTAACGCGCATGGGATTCCCTCCTATCTAGCTCTCGATGTATCAAGTGATTTTGCTTTACATAAGGTTAAGCATACTCAAGTATCGTACCAAGAAAGGAAAGGAATTGCAACTGTTCATCCGTTCTTTTTCGGATTCGTCACGTGTTGATATGGTTTTTCAAGGTTCTCTTCAAAACGCAGCGGCTTCTTTTCGACGTGATACTCTTGCTCCACCCCGTGACGTGACTCTTCTCGTTCTAGATAAACAACCGCTGATTGGCGCAACGCATCTCCTTCAAGTCGTTTTAAGGCAACGACCAGACCACCTGAACGATCAGGAGAACGCTCACTTTCGACATCGTAGACGTTACTGACAAGTGGCAACTCTTTGATCTTCGCGATAGCTTGGGCAGCTGATGCGGTCTCCATGTTGAAGTTGTGGATAACTGCGAAATCAACGATCTTACTCAAGGCTTGCGCTTGGCGTAAGAAGGCTAAATTTAGTGCCGCCAGTTGGTTATAGGTCTGAACGAGCGGTAGACCTGTCACTTGCACTCCGTAAACGTGAACACCTTCTTCAAATCGATACGCTTCCGGATGTTCCGTAACGACATAGACGTTCTCACCAGCAGCAGCGAGCCGTCGAGCGAGCTCTGAAGCTGGCCGGTCTGACGCATCATATTGTCGGACGAACAATAAGATGGCGCCTGTATTCCAAGATTTCTCACGTTTCACTGCCACGTAGTAATCATGTGCCGTCAAGAAGACATCCGGTTCAATATCTGAATCTTGAAGGAAAGGATATTCGCGATATCGATCATCCAACCATTCCACCGTCAGCTCCTCAGCATCCAGGCGACGCTCGGTTTCTTCAAAACGTAAGATGTGCTCACGGAAACGATTCGCAGCATATTGCGCTGTCGTCTGTCCATCGAGGATGAACGGCCAGTCGCTCGAGACAGCGAGGAGGTATTCTCGAATGAGCTGACGCTTCGCTTTGACAGTCAATGCATCTTGATGACGATTTCGAGCTACGACACCTGCTAGTCTCTTCTCAAGCTGATGGAGATGACGAATCATCCAGTCATTCCGTTCGTTGATCCAGACTTCCGCGTAGCCTTTTCGTCCCCACGTTCCCATCGCGACGTGTGCCGTGTCGATGTCTTGGAAGTGACGTTCGAGGAAGATTGCCGGTGAAATCGACTCAATTCCTTGATCTTCTAAACGTTCCATCGCTTTACCGAGGAAGTCGGGACCTTCAAACCACCAGTGACCGAACAATTCGGCATCAAATGGTGCAGTGACAAGGAACGGTGGGAAGTCTTGTCCTTGATACGCATCTAAATGTTCACCGAGTGCTTGTGCGAAGTCTGCTGCATGCTCACTCGTCCGTTGCCATGCCCAATCACGGACGTAATAGTCTTTTTGATCCGTTTCTCCTGTTACGCGATGCAATTTCAATCCTGTATCATAACGTAAGCCTTCCGGGTGCATGAACTCAGCGATTTGATCCCACTCCCGATCGTATGCAAGATCACGATAAAACTCGCGGTAATCCGGATGACCCGGGTATCCGATGACAGAGCTCCAAATCTTCCCGGAAATGATTTGATCACGCGGGAACAGTGCCACACCGTGCGGAGAATAGACAGGTGCTCCGATTCCATGTTTCGGTGACGGATCCGCGTTTAAAATTGAATGTTCGTCAACGAATGTATAACGAATGCCCTCTTCGTACAAAATACGATCAAGTCCTGGCGTATACGCACACTCCGGCATCCAAAGACCAGATGGACGGAATCCATAATGACGTTCGAAACAGTTCAATCCCGTCTGAATTTCAGAACGTGCCGCTTGTTCAGACAACATGTGCGGACTGAATCCGTGTGTCGCCGTACACGTAATCAAATCGAGATAACCTTGCTCTTTGTAATGACGGAATGCCCGGTTCAAATCTTTTTCCCAGTGAAGGAACGTATTCAATAAATCTTGATAGCGGTCTTGATAGAATAGAAGCGCATCTCGTTCCTTTTGAGCAAGCTCTCGCTCTAGTTCCTGGCGAATCAAACGTAACGTATCCTCGATATGCTCGATATACCGCTCTTGAATCAATGGGTCGGCAAGCATCTCGATGACGGGTGGCGAAATGCTGACCGTCCAGCCGAGCGGACGTGACAAGCGATCGACCTCCCACAATAATGGGATGTAGGTTTCTGAAATCGCTTCATACATCCACCGTTCTTCTAAGCGATGTGCCTCTTCATGACGGATATATGGTAAATGTGCATGTAAGACGAGTGAAAAATATCCTTTTCGCATAGCTTCTCTTCCTTTCCCTCTCTCTAATTCCATTATCGGACGCGATCGAAATAGGAATAAGGACGTAATACTTCGACCCATTCCGGTTGTTCGACCTCTCCGTATTGCCAATGATGCACGACTTCCGCGAACCGTCCGTCCGTGACTGGTTCGTCACGTGGCGTTTCGACTGGTTTTGAACGTAGTACTGGAACAAAGTCCCCGTCGATCGTTTGAATGCCCCATTCGATGATGTATGTAGTATTCGGGGCGACTGGTCGAACGAACCAAGCATTCGTCATTTCTGGTAGCTCGAATTGATACGTCCGATTTGCCTGTCCTTGTTCATATTCAACAAGCGTGACATCAATAATGCGTAATTCTTTACGGAACGAATCAAACGTCGTGTGATAGTGCGTCTCTAGCAACTGTTTCGACAGTTCAGATAATTCCCAGTAGACGTATAACGCTGTCGGTGACTGAACGATGGCGTGGAGGATGTCATCCTCGTAATGTGTCGCCATTCCAAACGCGTCACGTTCTAGCGAAGGTACCACTTGCACAGACGGTACGACGTCTAATACCGGTGCAGTCGACTTTTTTGTCTGCTTGACCGTTTTTGATTTTACTTTCGGCGCTGCTACAGAAGGTTGTTCTGTTAACGATTTACGATATTTAGTCCAAGCATATTTGATTTTCCCTTCAGTCGTATCCAATTGAGCTGCGATTTGTTTTGTTGTCAGCCCTTGTTCCTTCATTTTAATGATTTGCTCAAGCATTCCCAATCACCTCTCTGTCATTATTCACTTCTTTCCTATTCTACAAACGTGTTTCGAATCCCTTTACAAAAAAAGTAGGCAGAGGAAATTCCTCCTGCCTACTTGATTCATCCGTTTAAATCATAATGTTTTCCTTTTTCGAGATAGATCAGATGCTCCCCGACGTTCGTCAAGTGATCACCCATCCGCTCGATGTAGCGGCAAATGTTCGTGAATTGCATAACTTCATCGACGACGATCGGCTGAAGTGACATATGACGCATGTACTGGCGAAGTGCCTTATATGTCGTCTCATCAATGACGTTATCGAGATCAGACAAGGCTTTTGCTTTCTCGACATCTCCGTCACGATAGGCGACGATCGCAGTTTCCGTCATATCCAGTAATGTCTCGAATGCTTCCTTCAACAAAGAGATATCAATGACATACGGGAACGTTTCGACACGAAGAACCGCTTTTGAGATATTCCCCGCATAATCTGCAATCCGTTCGAGATCCGACGAAATTTTCATCGCGGTGATGATTCGTCGTAAATCCGTCGCAACGGGTTGTTGCTTCGCGATTAATAAAATCGCATCATCGTTGATTTCAAGTTCAAGATCATCGAGTTCATTATCGTTTTCGATGACACCACGCGCGATGTCTTGATCATATTTTTCGAGTGCTTCTGCCGTTGTTGCGATCTGTTGCATCGTCTTACGAGCCAGTAAAAAGACCTTTTGATCGAGTATTGCAAGATTTTCTCCAAAAATCGTACGGTTCGCTGCCATTCGTCTCGTCTCCCCTTCTTATCCGAATCGTCCTGAAATGTAATCTTCCGTCCGTTTGTCACTCGGATTTCCAAAGATCCGGTCTGTTTGATCGAACTCGACGACTTCACCATTCAAGAAGAACGCTGTTTTGTCCGAAACACGTGCAGCCTGTTGCATGTTGTGTGTCACGATGATGATCGAGTAGTCTGATTTCAATTCTTGGACGAGTTCTTCTACTTTTAATGTAGAAATCGGGTCAAGTGCCGATGTCGGCTCATCCATCAAGATGACATCTGGTTCGATTGCAAGGCAACGTGCGATACAAAGACGTTGTTGCTGCCCACCAGAAAGACCATAGGCATTTTCGTTCAAACGATCTTTGACTTCATCCCAGATCGCTGCACGACGTAAACTGCGTTCGACGATCTCATCGAGGATTTTTTTGTTTTTGACACCGTGGACACGGGGACCATAAGCGATGTTGTCATAAATTGATTTTGGGAATGGGTTCGGTTGCTGGAAGACCATTCCGACCGATGTCCGTAATTCTTCGACACCGTATTCTTTATCAAAGATATTACGTCCGTGATACTCGATTGCACCATTCGTCCGTACGATCGGAACGAGTTCGACCATTCGATTCAATGTTTTGATGAATGTCGATTTCCCGCAACCAGACGGTCCAATGATTGCCGTGACTTCATTTTTCTTAATATCGAGATTAACATCTTTCAGCGCATGATCGTCACCGTACCATAAGTTTAAGTCTTTGACGTTATAGACGCTCTCACGTGCTGCTACTGGTTGGTTCATACGCTCTGTCCCTTCTGTAACGACTGATTTCGTATTCAGCTTCGTATCCATCATCTGTCTTCCTCCTTAAAAGAAATCCCTTCTATCTATCTCGTTCGATTAGTAGCGTTTTGAGAATCGGTTCCGGATCCAGATTGCAAGTGAGTTCATCGTCAAGAGGATGACCATTAAGACGATGATGCCTGCCGCTGCAAGTCCTTGGAAGTCCGCTTGTGGACGACTTGTCCAGTTGTAGATTTGAATCGGTAATGCTGTGAACTCTGAGAAAATACTTTCTGGCGCACGAGCAATGAAAATCGCAGCTCCGACCATGATGAGTGGTGCTGTCTCACCAATCGCTCGAGATACAGCCAAGATGATCCCAGTGATGACACCCGGTAGTGACGCCGGAAGAACGACTTTGAACGTCGTTTGCCATTTCGAAGCACCGAGTGCAAGTGATGCATGACGCATCGCTTGTGGAACGGCACGGATTGCCTCTTGGGACGAGACAATGACGACCGGAAGACTCATCAACGCGAGTGTCAATGCTCCTGCAATCAATGTTGAACCGAAGCCCATGTTACGTACGAAGAACGTCAAACCAAGTAAGCCGAAGACGATCGATGGTACACCTGCAAGGTTTGAGATGTTGACTTCGATGAATGAAGTCATCCGACTCTTTTTCGCGTACTCTTCTAGGTAAATCGCTGCCCCGACACCAATGATGAAAATCATCGGGATGATGAGGAGCATCAAGAAGATGGAGCCCATTAACGCCGGATAAATCCCGGCACGTTCCGAACGGCGTGATGGTGCATTTTGTAGAAACTCAAGTGATAACCATGATGCACCGTCACGGATGACGCCGAACAAGAGAATACCTAAGACGACGAGACCGAAGAACAGTCCAGCAAGGAAAATGACTTTTGTGACATTGTTGACGACGAGTCGCTGGCTAATGGATTTCTTCACCGCGACCGGATCGATGAATTTCTTTGAGACAGGTTGCTTTTCTGGTAAGGCCATCTTAGTACTCCTCTCTGAAGCGGCGTGTGATCCAGTTCGCAAGTAAGTTCATCACTAATGTGAAGACGAACAAGAGTGTACCAACCGCATAGATACTGTAATATTCGACAGTTCCAAATCCAGCATCACCTAGGGCGACCTGAACGATATACGCTGTCATCGTTTGGACTGGCTCGAGTGGATCGATCGCAGCTGTCGGATTCGAACCACCAGCGATCGTTACGATCATCGTCTCACCGATTGCCCGTGACATACCGAGTACGATCGATGCAATGATCCCTGATAAAGCAGCTGGAACGACGACTTTCAATGCAACTTCAAGACGTGTCGAACCGAGTGCAAGCGCACCATCGCGAATTTTTTTCGGAACGGAGCTCATTGCATCCTCAGAAATCGAAGCGATCATCGGAATGATCATGATCCCGACGACGATCCCCGGACTGAGCGCATTGTAAATTTGAATACCTGGAATTAATTTTACGAGTAATGGTGTGACGAACGTCAATGCGAAGAATCCGAAGACGATCGTTGGAACACCTGCTAACACTTCAAGAATTGGTTTTAAGATACGGCGTGCGCGGTCTGACGCGTACTCACTTAAATAAATCGCTGATGTGAGGCCGATCGGCACGGCAACTAGCATCGCAATCACGGTAATCTCAAGCGTACCGACGACAAGTGGCCAAATTCCATACTCTGGTTGTGAGTTGAGTGGATACCAGCTCGTACTGCCGAAGAATTCCTTGAACGGAACGACTTCGAAGAAGTGTTCTGTTTCAATGACTAACGTGAGAATGATGCCGATGGTCGTAACGACCGAGACGAACGCACAAAGGAATAACACGATCGGCATGACGCGTTCCATGACGTTTTTCATACTATATTTTTGCTGTCGGTTCTGTTGAATCAGCTCGCGAACCGATTTATTTTGTGTTGAACTCATCCTTCTTCACTCCCTACTCCTTCTTGACATGAGAACGGGACCCAACCGGTACAGACTTCCCCGGTTGGGCCATCCTCATGACTCGATGATTTATTTCATTGCGTCTTCAATTGCTTTTGCGTTTTCATCGTAACGATCTTGTGGCATTTTGATATATCCGACTTCTTCAGCAAGATCACCAGCGTTTTCGTTCGTGAACTGAACGAAGTCAGCGACTTGTTTTTTGTCTTTCATCGATTTGTTATTGATGTACGTGTAGATTTCACGTGATAGTGGATAAGAAAGATCTTTGATCGTTTCTGGTGTTGGATCGACTGCGTCTTTTCCTTCAGCAGAAAGTGGTACTTCCTTCAACTTATCTTTATTCTCAGCGTAGTACGCATAACCGAAATATCCGATTGCGCCTTTCGTTCCTTCAACACCTTTGACGAGAACGTTATCGTCTTCTGATAATTGAACATCTTTACGCATGTCTTTTTTCTCAAGTACTTCCTCAGAGAAGAAGTCGAATGTTCCTGAATCTTTCCCTGGGCTGAAGAATTTCAATGGTTCAGCCGGATAAGAAGAATCGACATCTTTCCAAGTCTTGATGTTCGGGTCGAGCCAGATTTTCTCGAGTTGCTCCATTGAGAGTTCTTTTACCCATGTATTTTCTTTGCTGACTGCGACAGTCAAACCATCATATGCGAGTGCCATTTTCGTGAATTCAATGTTGTTCTTTTTCGCTTCAGCCGCTTCTTCTTCTTTAATTTCACGTGACGCGTTTGAAAGATCTGTTTCACCAACGACGAAGCGTTTGAATCCGCCACCTGTACCAGAGACACCGACTGTGACATCTACGTCAGGTTGTTCCATTGAATATTCTTCACCGACAGCTTCCATGATCGGGAAGACAGTAGAAGAACCGTCGATTGCGATTTTTCCTTTTAAATCAGATGAACTAGCAGAACCGCCTTTATCGTTACCACATGCTGCCCCCACTACTGCGATTGATGCTACCGTTGTGATGAGTGCTGTTTTTTTCATCCAAGACATGATTAATTTTCCTCCTCGAAAGTATGTCGCTGACGATGCTACGACTTTTTATCCGTTTTCCTTACAAGACTTATACTACGGATGAACTATTAAAACGAAATGAATCCAACGTAAAAGAATTGTAAAGGCGTGTTTTTTAGTGTTTACAATTCGAAATCCATTAGAAAAAAAGGTCAATGCAAACAAAAAAACGAGAGTGATTGCTCACTCTCGTTTTCCATCTAGTTAATTTGGCTTAGTTTGCCATGGTACGTCCTTCACATTGAAATACGCTTTGACAAGATCGTGACCAATTTTTGAGTTGACGGTTTCTTGTTCCATATAAGGAAGGAACACGGCCCATGCCATCTCTGGATTATCGTACGGTGCCCAGCCGACAAGGTTCGAGTTCAATGAACGAACTGGTTGTCCACTTCCATCACGTAAGGCGATTCCATCGTCACCATAGACACTAACCTGCGCTGTACCTGTTTTCGCAGCTGCATCAATACCGGTTTGTGCGATGATTTTTGCTGTACCACGCTCTCCTTTGACAACGCGATGTAATCCTTCACGAACATGATCAATGTTATCTTGACTGACTTCAATTCGATTCAAATAATTCGTCTTAAAGCTATAATCAACTTGTTTTGTCCCTTTTTCAATCGAATTCGACGCGAGAACTTCTTTTAAGAAGTGCGGCTGAACACGATAGCCACCGTTGGCAAGTGTTGAAATATATTGTGCGACTTGTAGCGGTGTAAAGGCATCATATTGTCCGATGACTCGGTCCATGAGTAAAGTGACACGGTCAGGTGTTCCTTGCACACCTTTTGCTTCGTACGGTAAATCTACACCCGTCGTCACTCCAAGCCCGAACTGACTGTAGTAATTCTGCATGATAGCAGCTGCTCCGTCCACACTCGCTCCGGCAATACCGTTACTTGGGTACTTCGCCATCCGCATTGCAATGTTGAACATATAAACGTTTGATGAACGCTCAAGTGCTGTTAAATCCGTAATTGGACCCATGTTGACATACGATCCTTTTTTCGTACCACCAATCGTGATCGGTGTATCGTTGATGACTTCGTTTTGACGAATAACACCCTCTTCGAGTCCCATCGCAACCGTTGCGCCTTTGATCGTCGAACCGATTTGAAGCGACGTCAATACATTATTGATTGCGACATCTGAGAACTTACCGGTTGCTGGATCCAACTTTTGACCAGACATCGCAAGAATCTCACCTGTCTGTGGATTCATGACGACGGCGTAACCTTCTTTTAGATAACGACTACCCATGCCACGTCCCATTTTAATGGCTTGTTGCATGATTTGGTCGACTTGTTTGTTGTATTCCGCATCCACGGTCAGAACGAGATCTTTACCGGACTCGCCTTCCTCGCGTTTTGGATCACCGACCGGCTCTCCATTGAACGTCTCATACACATCGTACGCTGGTTTCCCGCGCAGAAGATCTTCATACTGTTGTTCAAGGAATGATGTTCCGACACGGTCATTCAAGCTGTAACCTTTTGCTTTGAACTCAGCTTGTTGTTCTGCTGGAATCTTCGAGTACTTCCCGAAGATGTTCCGAAGTGTTCCTTCATATGGATAAGAACGCTCGTAGAACGGTTCCACCGATACACCTTTTAAATCTTCTAGATTTTCATCGATGATCGCCATTTCTTTTGCAGAAGCACCGAGTTTGACGAGTTGCGGATCAAGTGCGTATCCGACTTCCATGTTATGTTTGATCGCAATGACTTCCATCGTTTGATCGTCATAATCGATATCGTCTTTCGTAATCGCATCTAATCGGATTTGATCCTGTTCTGCGATTGATAGTTTACTTTGTGCCTCTGCTGAAGGATATTTCTGTTTGACGGCTTCTTGATAACGACGATCAGACTCTTTCGTGTTCGTCGCGATCCAGAAATCCTTAATATCACGTTCTGTGACTTTCCAATCTTTTTTAGGTAGATCAATGATTGCTGCAAGACGCTGTGCAATCTCAATGCGTTCATCGACTTTCGTCGTTTGTGCTCGACGGTAGACGATCGAGTATTTAGAAATCGTATCAACCAAAAGACGACCATCCCGGTCATAAATCTTTCCGCGTGGCACTTCATATTTTGATGCGATCATTTCTGTTTTTTGAACTTCCCGCGAAATTTTCTCACCATTGACGATTTGCACGACTCCTAAACGGAAAATCAAAATCGCAAACAATAAAAAAACGACGAAGAACATTAAATTCAGACGAAGCGGCAGATGATTACGCCGTCTTCCTCGTACGGTAATTCGTTTAGCCATGGCGTACTCCCCTATCGTTCAAAAGTCATCTTGTTTCATTATATAGAAGGAAACTTTCCATAACAACCTATCCCATCATTTTCCGCATTAAAAAAAGCGTATCGTTCACAATTGAACGATACGCTAGTTTTCACATTACTTCGCGTCAGCGTAAAGCTTCGCTACGTGATCCCAATCAACGACGTTGAAGAACGCATTGATGTAATCAGGACGACGGTTTTGGTAGTTGAGATAGTATGCGTGTTCCCAAACATCAAGACCGAGGATTGGTGTTTTGCCTTCCATGACTGGTGTATCTTGGTTTGGTGTCGAAACGACCGCCAATTTTCCACCGTCAACGATTAACCAAGCCCAACCTGAACCAAAACGAGTTGTTGCTGCTTTCGCGAATGCATCTTTGAATGCATCGAATGATCCGAATGCTTCGTCGATTGCTGTCGCGAGTTCGCCTGTTGGAGCAGCGCCATCGTTCTTCTTCAACAGTTTCCAGAAGAATGAGTGGTTCCAGTGACCGCCACCGTTGTTACGGACTGCAGTTTGAATGTTTGCTGGGAGAGCATCCAAGTTTTGAAGAAGTTCTTCAAGTGACTTTCCTTCATGTTCTGTACCCTCAAGCGCCGCATTCACGTTCGTGACATACGTGTTGTGGTGTTTCGTGTGGTGAATCTCCATCGTACGAGCATCGATATGTGGCTCAAGCGCATCATAAGCGTAGCCGAGTTCTGGTAATTCAAATTTTGACATGTTCATGTCCCCCTTTGTGCTATTTTCGAAAACTTCAATACCCTTTAAGACTAGCAAAAGAACCTGTGTTGACGCAAGTCAAGACCCTCGGATTTACTTGACTTCTCGTGGAGCAAAAACTGAGACACCACCACCTGGAACTGGGAAGACACCAAATCCTTCATCGTCGATCACGACAGGGTGATCTTGATGGTTCGTATAGTCGAACCATTCTTGGCCTGCCCGTTCTTCACCAACGAACATCCGTTTTTCACACATATCGGCATTCGACAATAAGACCGCACAGCCAGAGTTCTCAATTTCCTCAACTCCACGACGAACCCAACCGACACAATGTGGATCATCGAGATAATCTTCTTGCTCACCATATGCTTTGTGATACCGTGCATAGAGTAAAGCATCGATCATTTCTTTTTTCCCTTCTACCGGATGTGGTCCTTGCACTCCATAATAGTCACCGTAGAAGACACATGGGTAACCGTCTTTACGAAGTAAAATCGCCGCGTAAGCGTGTTGTTTGAACCAGTCATCCACCCACGACTCAAGTGATTCCCCCGGTTGAGAATCGTGATTGTCGACGAACGTGACGGCATTCGTCGGGTGTGATTCGACAAGGGTATCTGCAAACAATGTCGTCATATCAAACTCCTGTCCCAGCTTCGAAGCTTCATGGAACTTATAATGAAGCGGAACATCGAACAAATCGATCGTATAGTCGACGCTATCAAGGAAATGACGACAATCATCGAGATCTGATTTCCAGAACTCACCGACCATATAGAAGTCACCTTCACTTTTTTCAATCATTGATTTTGCGAATTCATGAACGAATTCATAGTTGATATGTTTGATGGCATCGAGTCGGAAACCTTGGCAATCAATTGTTTCTTGGAACCAATGTCCCCAGCGGATCATTTCTTCTCGGACTTCCGGGTGATTATAATCGATGTTCGCGAACATCAAATAGTCATAGTTTCCGAATTCATCATCGACTTGATCATTCCAATCTTTATTTTTACCGGAAATTTTAAAGACACCCGTCTTTTCTTCACGGGCATCAAAATCCGTTCCATTGAAAAATTCATGTGTCCAGATGAAATCTGAATATTTTCCGTTACGTCCTGGGAACGTAAACTTCGTCCAAGCTTCGATTTCAAACTCTTCTGAAATTTCTTTCGAACGATCTTCCGGATGGACTTCGACGACATTGATCGTCTCGAGTTCATCGGCTGCTGCTTTATGGTTCATGACGACATCAGCGTAAACAGCGATATCGTTCTCCCGAGCAACCTGGATCGCTTCGACGAGTTCATCTTTCGTACCGTATTTCGTACGGACCGTTCCTTTTTGATCAAATTCGCCTAAATCATAGACGTCATAGATGCCATATCCTGTATCTTCATCCGATTGACCTTTTGACGCCGGTGGAATCCACACGGACGTGATGCCGGCAGCACGTAATTCAGGCGCCCGCTCTTTCAAGCGTTGCCAGTGCTTCCCATCATTCTCTACATGCCACTCAAAAAACTGCATCATCGTATGGTTACGTTCCATCTCTCTTCGCTCTCCCTTAGTTACTATAGTATGAATATTATTACAATATCTTTACTATTCCCCGGGGGAACAAAAATAAACGCTTCCCGTTTTTCAACGAGAAGCGTTCTACTGAATGGACCCTGCAGGGCTCGAACCTGCGACCGGACGGTTATGAGCCGTCAGCTCTAACCAGCTGAGCTAAGGGTCCTTAAGTAATAGTAGCGGCGGAGGGAGTCGAACCCACGACCTCACGGGTATGAACCGTACGCTCTAGCCAGCTGAGCTACACCGCCATGATGTATGTTTCTTACTCTTACTAGATTACGAGATGTGGCGAAACTTGTCAATATGCTATTTCAAAAAAATAAACAGCTGATTTCATTTTTTTGAAATCAGCCGTCATAAGAAAATCGTATTTCACTTAGTTCGTTAAAGCCGTCCGCTGTTCAAGGACGAGATCCGTGATGTTGACAGCGTGATCGCCAATTCGTTCGAGGTTTGACAAGAGATCGACGAAGATCATCCCTGCTTGTCCCGTACATTCGCCAGCGTTAACACGAAGGACGTGATGCTTCCGGAATGACCGTTCGAGTGCATCGAGTTTACCTTCGAGTTCTAGAACTTTGCGAGCTCGTGTGACATCATCCTCTTCGACAGCGCGTACGGCACAATCGACGATTTCTTGCGTCAAGGCATACATGTCATCAAGCTCTTTCTTCGCAGCTGATGTGAACTGAATTCTGTTGACGATTTGGAAATCGACTAATTCAACGATGTTTTCGACGTGGTCACCGATTCGTTCGAAATCATTGACAGCGTGCATCAGTAACGAGTGTTCATTTGATTCACGCTCTGATAAATCATGTGCCGCTACTTTAACGAGATAACTCGTGACTTCTGTATTTAAATGGTTGATCGCATATTCAATCTGCTCTGATTCTGAAACATCTTTCTTATCATGCGATTGCGTGTAACGGTGCGCTTTTGCAAGTGCGTCTTTCGAGAATTCTCCCATTCGCAATACTTCGAGCTTTGCTTGATTCAAAGCAAGTGCCGAAGATTGGTTCAAGATGTTCTGATCGAGATGACGCGGTTTCGAATCAATCGTCGTATCCGTACCCGGTACGATTTTTTGTACAAGCCATGCGATTTGCGCAATGAACCAACATTGAATCAACGTATTGACGACATTGAATGTTCCATGTGCAAAGGCGATTTGCATTTTTGGACCTAAATCAAGCGCGCCTGTGATCCACGTAATGAAGCTTGAGAAGATTGGTAATGCAATCAGGAACAATACTGTTCCGATAATGTTGAAGATGACGTGTGCCGCTGCTGTCCGTTTAGCTGCAATCGACGCACCAAGTGCTGCAAGTACTGCTGTGATCGTTGTTCCGATGTTATCACCGAACAAGACCGGAAGTGCCGCTTTGATATCGATCATGCCACCAGCGTACAACTCTTGTAAGATGCCGATCGTTGCTGACGACGACTGGACAAGAACAGTAAAGATCGTTCCGACGAATACACCAAGCAATGGATTATCCGACATCGATACCGTCAACTCACGGAACCAGACACTTGACTCAAGTGGAGCCATTCCGTCGCCCATCAATGTCAAACCATAGAACAATGCACCGAAGCCGAAGAAAATCTGTCCGATGTATTGAACCCGTTCTTTATTGAAGAAGAAGATCAAGAAAGCACCAATTGCGATTGCTGGAAGCGCAGCTTCCTTGACGTTAAAGCCGATGATGAAAGCCGTAATCGTTGTTCCGATGTTAGCCCCCATGACGACTCCGATTGCCTGTCGTAAATTCATCAGACCCGCACTAACGAGTCCGACAACGATGACGGTCGTCCCTGACGACGACTGTATCAAAATCGTGACGACGATACCCGCTAGGATACCTAACAGTGGATTTGTCGTATATTTATCGAGGATATAACGTAATCGGTCTCCTGCTGTTTTTTGGAGCCCATCTCCCATATACTTAATACCGAATAGGAAAATCCCGAGTCCACCTATGAAGGTGAAAATCATTTCCTGCAAATCATAGTTCATCTTGCCAGCTCCTTTATTTCATGTGGATTGATGTGTTTGTAAAGTTTATTTTCTCAACTCCCCCATTATGTAAAGGTCTGTTGAACTTGTAAATAGTTTTTGAGACATCCGTTTGTTAAGGTTTTATTAATCTGTACCATAACACAAAAACCCTTTATTACCAACAAAAATTAAAAAATTAAAATCTGTTATAAAACAGTGGAAAGAGTGATTCACTTGTCATTTTTACGTCAACTGATTAATTACTTACAAACTTCTTTAATTCCAAATCGTCCGTTTTTGCGTCTTCGTTTGGCAGATGTTTCCCTTTATTTTTGTGGATTAGCTTGGATTTCATTTTGGACGACGGTCATTGATTCCTTCTTTTTACAAAAAAACATCCCGATCATCGTTTGGTTCATCCTTCATTTCATCTTTATCGCAATCGCTGTATTACTTTACGTATTGTTTATGGCGTATCTAACGAAGGGGTTCGTCCGATTGTTACTTCCCCGTCCGTGGGCATATCGCCAAACGTTTCCTTATACGGTTGCAACGAATCTCTGGTCTTTCCCACTCGGTATGCTTCTATACCAACTCGATTACCCTCGCTTCGGAATCGGGATACTCGTAATCGGACACTTCGTCTACACATTAGTACCATTATGGATTGCCCGTTCCTCAAAGCCACGCGCTTCACGTAAACCTCAATGAGTATTAAAATCAGGCGTCCGACGGATTGACGGACGCCCTTCTTTCATTAAACAATTGTAAATGTTCAATTTTCGTTCTTGTTTCTCGATTTTTAGGGAATAGTTCGATATGATAGAAAAGGTAAACATAAACAATATGGCGGTATGCCACAAAAGGAGATTTTCGATATGCCGAAAATGGTCCATCGCTCTAAGACTCGTCCCGTTCGTGTAGGGGACCTTGTCATTGGTGGAAATAATGAAGTCATCATCCAAAGTATGACGACAACTAAAACACACGACGTCGAAGCGACAGTCGCTGAAATCCTACGTCTTGAAGAAGCTGGTTGCCAAATCGTCCGCGTCGCTTGTCCGGAAGAACGTGATGCGCTCGCACTTGCAGAAATCAAAAGCCGAATCAACATTCCGCTTGTCGTAGACATCCACTTCAACTATAAACTTGCGCTTATGGCAATCGAAGCTGGCGTCGATAAAATCCGGATCAACCCGGGTAACATCGGTCGTCGCGAAAAGGTAGAAGCCGTCGTTACAGCAGCAAAAGCGAAAAACATTCCGATTCGTATCGGAGTAAACGCTGGTTCACTTGAAAAGCATATTCTTGAAAAATATGGCTATCCAACTGCTCGTGGTATGGTCGAAAGTGCTTTGCACCATATTAAGATCCTCGAAGACCTCGACTTCCATGACATCATCGTCTCGCTTAAAGCATCAGACGTACAGTTGGCGCTTGAAGCGTATCAGCTCGCTTCTGAATCATTCGACTATCCACTTCACGTCGGGATTACGGAATCTGGTCCACTTCGCTCTGGTTCATTAAAATCAGCAGCGGGACTTGGCGCGATCTTGTCACGCGGAATCGGAAATACAGTTCGTGTATCTCTTTCAGCGGACCCTGTCGAAGAAGTAAAAGTCGCAAAAGAAGTCTTGAAATCATTTGGTCTCGCAGCGAACGCAGCGACATTGATCTCATGTCCAACATGTGGTCGGATCGAAATCGATTTAATGTCAATCGCTGCAGAAATCGAAGACTATATCGAAAACATCCAAGCGAACATCAAAGTTGCGGTTCTCGGATGTGCGGTCAACGGTCCTGGTGAAGCACGTGAAGCTGATATCGGTATCGCTGGTGCACGAAACGAAGGATTGTTATTCCGTCACGGAGAAATCATCCGTAAAGTACCGGAAGCAACGATGGTCGAAGAATTGAAGAAAGAGATCGATGCGATCGTTCTCGAAAAACAGGCTGAAAAAGAAGCCGAAAAAGCGAACCATGCATAAGTTGAAGACTCCTCCCTCGCGAGGAGTCTTTTTTCGTATCTCGATTTCGACTATGTTATACTAAGTGAAGAAAAATTTTTAGAACGTGGGTGACTGTAAATGAAAATTGGAATTGACATCGATGGAACGATCACACATCCATCCTCTTGCTTCACTTACATGAATAAATATCTCGGAACGTCGATTGACTTCAATCAGGCGTCCGAGTATGAATTGCATACGTATACCGATATGAATCAAATCGAATTTTGGGACTACATGGTGAACTCCGGTCACGAGACCGGCATTTATCGTGAATCCATCCCTCAAGAACATGTTCGCCACCACCTATGGAATTTGCGGAAGCAATATGACCTCCATTACGTAACAGCACGATCGGAGCTCGTTCGTCCTGTAACAGAAGAGTGGATCAAACAACACGAACTTCCTCTTGATTCCTTGATCATGACGGGATCACACGACAAAGTACAAGTCGTCCGTGATTTATCACTCGATTTATTCATGGAAGATCGATTAGAGAATGCTGTGCAAATCGCAGAAGACACATCGATTCCTGTAATCTTGTTCGACGCACCTTATAACCGTAAAGCCGTACCGAATAATGTCATTCGTGTCGCTTCATGGAATGAGGCCGTTTTAGAGATTCAAAAATTTGCACCGATTCGTTAAAAACAGCCGATTAGGCTGTTTTTTCCATTTTTATGTCATTGCATGACTTGATATCGTACAATGACGATAGATTGAAACTTTGATATAGGAAGGGCTTCGTGATGCTTGCGACAGTGAATATCTTTTTTATTAATATCTGTATTATTTTTCTCGTTTCTACGTTCACCTTTTACCTACTTCGTGATCGTTTGCCAATTCAACCTGACTCAAAAATGTCTACTCGTCTCTATTTCGGACTTTCCAATGGTATGACTGGCATTCTACTTATGCATAATGCAATCGACTTAAATGGAGCATTGATTGATTTACGGTTATTACCACTCGCTTTGTCCGCTTTGTTCGGTGGTAATATCAGTATTGCCGTGACAGGGCTGATGCTCTTGATCTACCGATTCGTGATTGATAGTGGCGATTCACTAAACGCTCTGTTTAGTTCTGTCATCACACTACTTGGATTTCTAGTACTTTCTTTTATTTGTCGTCGATTCATCAAACGGCAAGGGTATTTCTTTTCTGCCATCGTCACGGTCGGTTCCCTACTCGTACTCTCGCGATTGATTATGAGCAACTCCCCAGCGGATGCCTGGGGAACGATTTATATTCCATATTTCATTTTAACGATTGGTGGAGCCTTTTTGTTTTATCGTTTGTCTTCACTTCTTCAGCAGCATTTTGTTCTTTATTCTTATCAATCCTATCTTGCTTCGACCGATCAATTGACGCGGCTCGCGAACCGCCATGTCATTTTAGAAAAAGTCACAACGCTCGAAAAGAGTAAAGATTCTTGGGGAGTCATCTTGTTTGATTTGGATCACTTCAAGAATGTAAACGATACACATGGTCACGCGATAGGAGACGCTGTCTTGCGCCACTTTTCAATCTTATTGAACGAGCATTGTCCGGCACCCGTTACGGTCGGTCGATATGGTGGTGAAGAATTCATCGTCATCGTTCCAGACATTGAACCGCATCCTCCTGTCGTCCTAGCTGAAACAATCGTAACAGCCGTTCAGCAAACACCTTTCGTCATGCAAGATCATGCCGTATCCATTACGGTATCCGCAGGAATTGCTTACGCTCATCAACAACCAGCTGAAACAGTATTTAAGCAAGCGGATAGCGCTTTGTACGAAGCAAAAGCACAAGGACGAAATCAGTATCGCCTGTATCAATCGAAATGAATACTAAAAAGCCACTTCTCCTCCGAGCGATTCGGACTGAAGTGGCTTTTGTTGGTCAACGGACCGTTCCTTCATTCGTCTTTTGCAGTAGACAGATGATTTCTTCAAGTGGTACCGGTTTAGCGAAGAAATAACCTTGGAATAGATGAATACCGATTTCCTTGGCAATGCGTACTTCTTCTCCTGTCTCAACTCCTTCGACGATACATTCGACATGCATCGACTGGCTCAGTTGAAAAATCGACTCGAGGATGGATTGTCGTTTCTCCGATTCACCGATTTGTTCGATGAATTGCTTCGGAATCTTTAATTGACGTAACGGTAACAAACGCTCGAGAACATGATAGGATGCGTGACCAGTTCCGAAATCATCGAGTGACAACGGGAAATCGAGCGTTTTGATTCGTTTGAGCGCTCGATGAATCGATTGACTCTCGAAATCAAGTGACTGACTCTCTGTGATTTCAATTTTAATCTGTTGCGGTTTTAAGGCATACTTCAGTAGCGTTCGTTCGATGAACGGCATGAACGATTCACTCGTCAACTGGCGTGGTGATACGTTGACAGATAACGTAAACTCGTCTGGAACCAGATCGATCAATGCTTTGCGTGTCTTACAGCTTTCCTCAAAAATCCATTCTCCTAGACGAATGATTAAATCACTTTTTTCAGCAATCGGAATGAATACGGATGGTCGATCTGCTCCTTGTAACGAGGTCTTCCATCGAACTAAGGCCTCAAGACCGATGAATTGCTCTGATTGAACATCGTATTGTAATTGATAAACCAGATGAAAATCCGTTTCGATGTTAGCTTGGGCTAGGGATTGTGCTGCTTTGACTCGTAATTCTTGATCCTTACGCCATTCTTGGTCAATACACATCACACGTTCGTTTTGTTGCGCTGCTTCTTGTAAGGCAGTCAATAATTGCTGCACCCGACGCTTTCGATTGTTGGTCGCCCCTTCGCCATTATCAATGACGATGGATATGTTGACATAGACATGATGCCCCTCGATTTCGTATGGTACAGAGATTTCTTGGCTCAATTCTTCCATCGCTTCCTTACACGCCACCTCGTCCGGCTTTTCCATGACGATCAATAACGTCCCTGCTTCAATCCGAGCAAAAGCTTGATAAGGAGGTAGTTGTCTCTTGAGTCGCTCGATACAGGCGCGTAGTACTTGTAACTGAATATCTTCTCCAAAATAACGTGCCAGCTCATAGTAGTTTTCTAAATGAATCCCGACAAAAATGAGCTGTTGTTCGGGTCTTGGAAAATCAATTTCGTTTAATCCTTGGCGATTCAAGACACCTGTTTCTTCATCACGTCGCGCCGTATCGTGTAATTGTATCGCAAGGTCATTTAACCGATTTAAATTGCGAATATGCAAGTGATTGATGACAAGCGCAATCGATACGCCAATCACAATCATGCCAATCCGTCCATAATGGTCTGTCGGATCAATTTCTACCGTCACGGTATCGGCATTCCACATGACATACAAACTAGTTGCGATGGCAATCGCGATGGCGTACCACATCATGATTCGTTGATACGAGATTAAAGCGATCATCAAAAACAAAAAGCTACTTGCCCAAACGGTAACTGCCGCATAAGGTAAAAAGCTAATCGATGTAATCGGAACGACGAGCAACATCAAAGACAATAAGTGCGTTTGCAAAACGGTTTCCATTTTGCGACGACTAATATAAAAAATAAATAGACCCATGACGATTAAAAATGAAATGATGACAGAACGACTCAAATACGCATTCTTAATTGTCTCTTCTGTCGTCGTATAAATGATCAAAGCACCAACGAACATCATGAATAAGGCAAAATTTCCAATCCACCATTGTTGTTTCCGAACGATATCCTCCATGCTTTCCCCCTCCTTTCCGTCTGATTTTCCGTATAAAGGTTTCGACATCGCTTGATGATACTCCTGTCAAATGGAATGTGTCAATTCTTTCCTAAAAAGAAAAGTCTTCCCTCATACGTATCGTGGAAGACTTTTCTTTCAAATTGATGTTTTTATAGCTCGACTCTTCCTAACTCCTCGATGACATCCGTTGCTAGCAAGCTGCTCGGATGCATGTGTCGTTCGACTTGTCGAGAAGCACGTGCATACCACTCCGCTCCTTGCGCTAGTGTTCTTTCGATATCTCCTGTTGGATGTTGTGCAAGAAGGCTGGTTAATATACCAAACAGCGTATCCCCACTTCCTCCTTTGGCGAGACCACTTGATGCACCAGAGACGACGAATCCGCCTCCATCTGGTTTCGCGATTAAGATGACATGGGACTTCAAAACGACAGTTACTTGATGCAAGATGGCATAGTCGGTTGCCTGACCAAAAAGATCATCTTGAATACTTGCGACACTCTGGTTCGTCATCCGGGCGAATTCACCGATATGCGGTGTGACGATGATTGGCGCGGTTCGTTCAGGATAACTTTCTTTTACTAAAGCTGCAGCATCTAGTACAACCGGCAAATCACTCTCAAGCAGATAGTCCACCCATGTTTCGACTGCCTCTTGCGATAATCCGGGACCGATTCCAACTGCTGAGATGGAGGGGAGCATCTCCTGAATTGCTGGTAATGTCTGATCAATGACCATCGCTTCCGGCGCTTGGACGATGATTCCATGTTTCGCAAGTGCCGTCGTTGCCACTTGTAGTTTACCGACTCCTGTTCGTAAGGCTGCCCGTGTCGCGAGTTGGATGGAACCCGGCATCGTCTCACTTCCACCAATCAATAGAGCCGTCCCGTACGTTCCTTTATGACCGTATGGTTCCCGCTTGAACAAGGCGGTCACACCATTAGGTGATACGCGCCATTCACCAAATGTCGGTAATCCGATATCAATCGTTTCTGATTCGCCATAAAACGGTGCTGTCCGTATTAAAAAGGCAGATCGTTTCATTGCATGCAGTTGAAATGTCACGTCTGCGCGAACCGCTGTCTCCTTAAATTCCGTTGCGTGATCCGTCGGTACTCCGCTCGGCACATCCACTGCATAGATACGTGCCCCTTGTCGCTTTTGTTCCGATACGAATTCACATTGCGCTTCGAACACCTGATTCACCCGCTTTGGATCAAATCCCGTTCCATATAAGGCATCTAGAATGACATCATATTGACCACACGGTTGTTCGGTCACGAGTCCAAACGCTTCTGCATAATGGACATGAACGATAGATGTATCCGAACGATTCTCTCCAAATGGTGCATGTAGTGTGACATCAAATCCGTCGCGTATCAATTCGCGTCCAATGACATACCCATCCCCACCGTTATTGCCTGTCCCACATAAAATCAAGATTCGCTCCGTCTTCCTATGACGCTCTTTGATACGTGTTGCGATGTGACTTCCAGCTCGTTCCATCAGCACTTCAAGTGGCAGTCCGGATGTCCGTGCCCACTCATCGATTTGTCGCGCTTCTTGTGTATCATAAATCATCTTCTCATCACCTCTGTTCGACTATTCCCGTTTTGAACAGGACTAGTCTTTTAAAACGCAAAAAGAGGACGCCCGACCGGGCATCCTCTTTCATTTAAGATGTCATGCGTTGACAATTCGCACAGCGTCCATAAATTTCGAACTTATGATCCTCAACTTCAAAGCCAGTCTCTTGGACCGGAGAAACCCATTCCATCGGACAGACATTCAATGTTTCCGTCTTGCCGCAGATTCGGCATATCAAATGATGATGATGGTGTCCTGAAGCACAAGCTGCTCGGTATTTCATCTCACCGTCTAATTCCGTCACTTCTAATAAGTCGATTTCCGAAAAGTCATTCAAGTTTCGATAGATTGTATCATAACTTAACGAAGGATGAGACGTTCGAAGAGCTTCTGCTACTTCCCGCGCACTGACATAACGATTCACTTCAAACAGATACGATAGCAAATCGAGACGCTTCGGTGTCATTTTAAACCCGGAAGCCTTCATGCGTTCACGCGCTTGTTCGATGTTCGTCTTCATGTGTTTTCCCTCCTATCCAAAAACGTTCCAACAGCATCACGATGATCAGCTCAAGTACCGCAAGCAAGACGATCATTCCACCTGGTGCTAAATCGAACTGATAGGCCAGGATGAGTCCGAGTACTGTCGCAACCTCACCAAATATGATAGCTAAAAAGATCGTCGCCTTAAAACTCTTCGCAATTCGAAGTGCTGCCGCAACCGGTAACGTGATTAAGCTTGAGACAAGCAAAATCCCAACGATTCGCATACTGATCGCAATGACAAGCGCAACGACGATCATAAAGAGAATATGCACTAAGCGAAGGCGAATCCCGGAAACGCGCGCCTGCTCCTCGTCAAAGGAGAGGAACAACAATTCCTTATAAAAGGCAAAGACGAAGATGACGACGACGACCGTCACGATAAGAATCGTGTACACATCCGTCAAGGCGACAGCCGAGACCGTTCCAAACAAGAAGGAGACGAGATCCATTGAAAAGCCGTTCGCGAGACTGATGAATGTTGCTCCAAGCCCCATCCCCGTCGCCATGATGATCGGGATTGCGAGTTCTTGGAAATGCTTGTACTTCGCACGCAACCAATCGATCGTCAGTGCCGCGATGACCGACGTCACGATTCCTAAATACAGTGGATTCAAGTCCGCTAATTGTGCGACCATTCCAGAGATCAATAGACTGAGCGCAATTCCGGCAAGGGTGACGTGTGATAGTGCATCTGCGATCAAGCTCATCCGCCGGACGACGACGAACGAACCGATCAATGGTGCCGTGAATCCGATCAGAATGGCAGCCACTAAAGCGTACTGTAAAAACTTTAACGTCATGAACGCTTCAATCATTGGACACTCTTCCCTTCATGAACGAGGACACGTCCCGGAACCGGATAGAGGGAGCGGATCGTCTGTTCATCTAGTTCCCAGTATTCCTTGATGCCACAGTTACACCCTAAACGTCCATCGACCAGATGAATCACATCCGTGACAAGTTTACTGACGAAGTGAATATCATGCGTGACAAGAACGAATGTCCGGCGCTTATCTCGACGAAGTTCTTCTAAGATCTCATAAAATTCTTTCACGTATCGCTGATCGACACCAACGGTTGGTTCATCCAAGATCATTAAATCAGGATCGTTGACGAGCGCACGTGCGATGAAAACACGTTGTTGTTGACCACCGGATAGGTCGCCGACTTTTGAATCGCGTCGCTCCCACATTCCGACCGTTTCGAGGGCCGTTCGTACTTTGTCTCGATCGTCGCGAGATAAGCGACGAAAGAGTCCTTTTTTGGCGTACAGTCCCATCTCAACGACTTCTGCGACAGTCACCGGAAAACCGGAGTTGAACGCTGCCGCTTTTTGCGAAACATAGCTAATCCGCCACCATTCATTGAATTGTGATTGGGATTGTCCAAATAAACGAATCGTTCCTTTCGGTTGCAATAACCCTAATATACATTTGATCAGCGTCGATTTTCCGGATCCATTTTCCCCGACAATGGCTAAAAATTGTCCTTGCTCGACCTGAAACGAGACTTGATTCAACACCCGACGATCTGGGTAATCATAGCTGACTTGATCAATCTCGATGATTGGTGTTTCCATTTATTTTCACTCCTTCCGTTTTCGTAAAACGGAATAATTACGCCTTAATCAACTGTCTTATTATAGCGCCCGCCAATTATTGGTGCAACTCTAGCAACTTCCTATCCTCCTTAGAAAACATTCAAGGTACAATAAAGAAAGAAGCTAGCTGTTTCCGGCTTGTTCAGAGAGGGAATTCTTTTAGTGCACGCATCGCAGAGAGGAGTCGGAGTCATTTGAAACAAGAACTTGCAGTCATCGATATCGGTTCCAACTCGATTCGTTATGTTATCTTCCATCCGATCGCTTCTGGTCGCTATATCGAGAAGATTAATATTAAAGTCGTCGCCCGGTTATCTGCTCACATCAACGAGGATGGAGCACTCGATGATGAAGGCATCGCCTTACTCGAAGAAACGTTACATCGTTTTTATGAAGTTGGTGTCACCCATGAAGTCGAAGAAACGATCTGTGTCGCGACAGCAGCCATCCGTAATGCAACGAACCGAGATGCCATCGTTGAATCCGTTACAGAAAACACGCCTTTTTCCATTCAGGTTCTGACAGATGAACAAGAAGCATACTATGGCTATTTTGCCATCATCAATTCGACCTTCCTGACTGATGGCTTTTCTGTCGATATCGGTGGTGGTTCCATGGAAGTCACCTTGATTGAAAATCGCGAAATGGTGGCGTATCACAGCTTTCCATTTGGTGCCGTCACCTTGACACGGCAATTCGTTTCGGACGAGACACTAAGTGCCAGCGATAAGAAGAAATTGGTGAAATTCCTACGGGAACAATTCGAATCGATTCCATGGCTGAGTGATAAAAAGCTTCCTTTAATCGGTGTCGGTGGTTCTGCCCGAAATTTCGTTCGGATCCATCAGTCGAATCAGGACTATCCCCTTCGAAGTATTCACCAATATCAAATCAAAGCGAAAGAACTCGCGAAGATGGTCGACGATCTCGAAGGAAAGTCGGCGAAACAACTATCGAAAATCGAAGGACTCTCAAAAGATCGAATTGATATCTTCCTGCCGGCATTGATTGCGATTCAAGAGTTAGCTCATCACATCGAAGCGGAAGAATTCGTAATGAGTAATCTCGGTCTTCGCGAAGGTCTTGTTTACGAGTTCGATGTGCAGGACGAAGCATACCGTCGGATTGAAAACGTACGTGAGCAAAGTCTCTATCAGCTCGAAAGCGACTATAAGGTCAATCGAGATCGTGCGTCATATATTGGAACACTCGCCAAATCGATGTACCGGCAGCTCGTCACGCTCGACTTGATTTCAGAACGCGCGTCTGATCTACGACTGCTCGATTCAGCAAGTCGCTTATTTTATTGTGGACAATACATTAATCCAGATACACGATCGGACCAGACGTTCTACCTGTTGACGAATACCGAATTGAATGGCATGACGCACAAGGATCGCGTTGCTCTCTCGCTCGTCAGTTCCTATTCTTCTGCCAAACGGATGAACCAGCTTGCGAAACCTTTCAAGGACTGGTTTACGGAAAAATCGCTGGATCGCTTCGACCTACTTGGATCTCTCCTCAAATTAAGTCATGCGCTCGACGTGACGGAGCGAAAAGCTGTCGATCATTTGGAACTGTTCCTTGAAAAGGATCAACTCCAATTCGTCCTCGATACAGGGGATCATGATTATGGATTCGAAGTCGAAAAAGCGGAAAAACAAAAGAAACACCTGGAACGAATCATTGATTGTACGATTACCTTCGAAACGAAAGGAGATCTTCCTTCATGAAGCTCGACATACCTGAACATTTCAATAATCGTGAGCTCAGCTGGCTCCAGTTCAACAAACGTGTGCTGGATGAAGCGTTTGACACACGCAATCCGCTAATGGAACGTTTTAAGTTTCTCGGTATCTTTAGTTCCAATCTAGACGAGTTCTATATGGTACGAGTCGGTGGTTTAAAGGATGAAGTACTCGCCGGGTTCAATAAACCAGAAAATAAACAACAGATGACACCCAAACAACAGTTACGTGCAATCGCAGCGAAAACAAAAGAGTTAGTCGATCGGCAATACGAAGCATTTCAAGCAATCAATCAGACGTTATCCGATGAAGGCATTACATTCTTGAAATACGACGCTCTGACTTCGGAACAAACGACCTATGTAAAATCCTTTTTCCGTGAACAAGTCTTTCCGGTACTCACGCCCGTTGCCGTCGATGCCTATCGTCCGTTCCCGATGCTCTCGTCAAAGTCACTCAACATTGCGACGGTGCTTGAGGCAGAAGACGGGACAAAACGAAATTTGGCGCTCGTACAAGTACCTGCTGTCTTGCCACGATTCGTCGATTTACCGGTAGAAGATGACGAGACGACGGCTGTCATCTTACTCGAAGACGTCATCATCGCCTTCATCGATAGTCTATTCAAAGGTTATCGTGTGTTGTCTGCCATGCCGTTTCGAATTACGCGTAATGCCGACCTTCCGTTTCATGAGGAAGGTACGCATGATTTATTAAAGCTGATTGAAAAAGAATTAAAAAAACGGCGTTGGGGAGTCGCCATTCGACTCGAAGTTCAAAAAGCTGCCATCAATACCGAACTGCTCAACATGTTACGCGATGTACTCGATTTACAGGAACGCGACATCTTTGCCGTGGATGGTCCGATTGATTTAACGTTCTCCTTTGCCTTCTACAGTCAAATCGGTATTGAATATGATCATTTGATTTATCAGACGATCATGCCGGTCGACCCACCGGCACTCGATAGTTCAAAAAATCTGTTTAATCAATTACTCGAACGCGACTATCTCTTGCATCATCCGTATCATACGTTTGATCCTATCGTCCGGTTCATCGTCCAAGCGGCGAATGACCCGAACGTCCTTGCCATCAAACAAACACTTTATCGCGTATCTGGTGATTCTCCGATCATCAAGGCCTTAAAAACGGCAGCGGAGAACGGGAAACAGGTCACCGTTCTCGTTGAACTGAAGGCTCGATTCGACGAGGCGAAGAACATCGAGTGGGCGAAGCAACTAGAAAAGGTCGGCGCCCATGTCATTTACGGATATAGTGATTTAAAGACACACTCAAAGATCACGCTCGTCGTCCGACTCCACGAAGGCAAGATTCAGCGTTTCGTCCATCTTGGTACCGGCAATTATAATGATTCGACGGCGAAACTATACACGGACGTCGGATTATTGACCGCTCGGGAAGAGATCGCCGAAGATGCGACGAACTTCTTCAATTGGTTATCCGGATACGGGGAACAGCCAGAATGGAACGTCATTCAAACTTCACCGAACGCAATGCTTGAGAAGTTCCTGTCATTGATTGATGAAGAGATTCATCATCATAAAAAGCACGGAAATGGTCGAATCGTTGCCAAGATGAATAGTCTAACGGAAAAAGACATCATTTTACGGCTTTACAAGGCATCGCGCGCCGGTGTCCAAGTCGAACTCATCGTTCGGGGCGTCTGTTGTCTGCGTCCTGGCATTCCAGATGTTTCGGAGAACATTCGCGTCATCTCGATTGTCGATCGTTACTTGGAGCATTCACGCATCTTCTACTTCCATCACAACGGTCAGGATTTGATGTATGGATCAAGCGCGGACTGGATGACACGCAACATGCGAAAACGAATTGAAATCTTGTTCCCGATCATGGACGAAGAACATAAGGAGTATTTAAAGGATTGCCTGGCCCTCGCCCTGGCTGATAATGTGAAGTCGCGTGAGCAGGCAGCGGATGGATCTTATCATTACGTGAAGGACGGAAAACAGAGCTGTGAATCCCAGTTGCTGATTCAAGACTATACGAGCGGCAAACTCAAACAAAAACCTAGTTTTACAACTCCATTAACACAAAAGTGGATCACGATCGAAAAGAAAGAGGACAAAGTCATTCTTGATCAAAATGCTACATGATGTTGGTCGTGTTTTACCACGTACTCTACTTCAAATGCTGATTTACAGCAGAAAGGACGAAATGTATGCTTCAGCAAATCTTATTATCCCTTCTCGCCGGCGTCATCTGCGGCGTCGTGTTCACAGCACTGAAACTGCCGATTCCTGCCCCACCTGTTTTTCCAGCCGTCGTCGGAATCTTCGGTGTCTTCCTTGGGATGAAAATCTATCTATTTTTAGTAGAACGCTTTTTCTAATCCAATCAAAAAAAGTTCTCTTTGCTGCCAGCGCAGAAAAGAGAACTTTCTTTGATTCTTTTTAAGGTTTTAATGATTAAATGTCGATCGTGGGAGCTCTGCTTGAATAGGAAAAGATTTTACTCACTCTCTTCCGTTGCTGCTGCCGTATCCACCGCATGAAGCATCTGTTGATGTAACCATCGGTGACAGGTCGGGCAAACCGTCTGATATCCTTCTGGTGTCAAATGCCATTCCAGTAACGACTGCCTAGACTCCTCACAATGCATACATTGACGCGCGACTTGTTCCAGATGATTTCGCTCCTTGAAGCGCTCGATTCGACGTTGTTTAGATTGTTCGAGTGTCAGTACATCCGTTTCGAAATACCCATACTGCCATGAATCAAGCAGACGCGTGCGAAACACGCCTTCGACCGGTCCAGTTTTAAGACCAAGTTGATCGAGTGGTCGTCCAAGTAAGGGATGACGTAAATCCACACTGATGAGATCAAGGCACACATATGACCCTTCTGAGTCGTCAGCATTCGTCAACCAAAATGGATCTTCTGGACGTGTCGTATACTCGGTGAACAAGGCTTCAGCATACGCCATGATACCGTCAGTCGTCGCAAGAAACACCTCTTCTCCCTCTACCAGTTCTGCCGGCAAATAAAACGGTTCCTTTGTTTCATAGTAGTGGACAACAGCTTGTCGTATCGCAAAACTAGTCTCATCAACGACGAGTATATGACACATCACAGACACCCCTTTATGAGTTATTCGACTGGTGCTCCTAGAATCGGTAGACGCCAGTCTGCATCAAACGCACCCGAACGTAACATATCGATTTCTTGTTTATACGGTGCCACTTTTTTCTTTGGATCGAGACCAATGTATGGCGTCTCTAAGATTTTCGGTAAATGTGCCAGAGCAGGATGATGCACGACACGATGTAAGGCATCAAATCCAATCTCACCAAAACCAATATTTTCATGACGGTCCTTTCGAGCACCACGGATATTCTTTGAGTCATTCACATGGATGACACCAAGACGATCCAGTCCAACGATCCGGTCGAATTGTTCAAGAACACCATCTAAGTCGTGCACGATATCGTATCCTGCATCATGCACGTGACATGTATCGAGACAGACGGACAGACGATCATGATGTGTGACGCCTTCGATGATTTGAGCAAGTTCCTCGAAGGTTTTTCCGATTTCCGATCCTTTTCCAGCCATCGTCTCAAGCGCGATCTTGACCTGTTCGTCACCTGTCAGTACTTCATTGAGTCCTTCGACAATCCGTTTGATTCCAATTTCTTCCCCAGCACCTACATGCGCACCAGGATGTAATACGATGTGTTGCGCCTTTTCAAGCGCTTCTGCTCGTTTAATTTCTGCTGCTAAAAACGAAACGGCGAGTTCGAATGTCTCAGGTTTCGTCGTATTCCCTAAGTTGATGATATACGGCGCATGCACGACGATTTCCTCTATTCCATTAGCACTCATATGTTGCAATGCTTCTTGAATCCGTAACTCTTCCATCGGCTTACGGCGTGTATTTTGAGGTGCTCCTGTATAGACCATCATCGTCGTTGCACCGTAAGATGCCGCTTCCTCACTTGCACCTAACAGCATTTTTTTCCCCGAAACGGAGACGTGTGAACCTATTTTCATATTCTTTTCCACCTTTCTCTTTTTACAGTGTACCAAATCTTAAAAACAACAAGACACCCGAAAAATGTTTTTTCATTTCACGGGTGTCATCAATGGAATTATTTTGATTTGCGTGCGTTTTCTTTACGTTGCGCGCGACCGACACCACGTTGTTCTTTGATGCGTTCACGTTTTGCTGTTTCTTTCAACTTATATTGATGCTTCTTCTTATAACCTGGTTTAACGCGCTTTTTCGCTTTTGCTGCTTCACCCGACAGACGACTATGCGCTGTCTTCGAGACAGCAGTTTTCATGTGCGGCTTCGCACGACGACGTTCTTTGACCTCGACGATTTGACTGCCTTTGACATCAACGTTCGTGAATTGAATGCCACGGTCCTCTAAGCGGTTGATCATACCGTTCTCGTGATCTTCAAACAATGTGTATGCCAATCCATCTTGATCGACGCGACCTGTCCGACCGACACGGTGGACGTAGAAGTCTAAATCTTTTGGAATACCATGGTTGATGACGTGTGAGACACCTGAAATATCAATTCCGCGTGCTGCAAGATCCGTCACGATGACGTATTGATACTTCGCATCGTTGATTTCTTTGATGGCTTGTTTACGACGACGTGCCGGAAGATCTCCGTGAAGGGAACCAACGTTCAGTCCTGCTTCTAGGAACAAAGCTTCGACTTCGATTGCTTCTGCTTTTGTATTCGTAAAGATTAGACAGATATACGGATTCAGCGCTTTCGCGACTTTCAACGTCAATTGTGAGCGCTCACGATGCTTGACCGGAATCGTATGGTGAACGATTTTCTTCGCTGTCTGTTGTTTTGGATCCACATGCGCATAACGCGGGTTGTTCATGTATTTTTTCAAGAACGGTTGCAATTTCTCAGGAATCGTTGCTGAGAAGACCATCATCTGAAGCTGTTCTGGAAGAGCTTGCGCAATCCGGTCAACTTCTGGCAAGAAGCCCATGTCGAGCATTTGATCCGCTTCATCGATAACGTAGTGCTTCACGAAATGTGGTTTTAAAGCCTGTTCTTTGAATAGGTCTAAAATACGTCCCGGTGTTCCGATAACGATTTGAGGTGAGACTTTCACACGACCGATTTGACGTTCGCGATCCATTCCACCTGTAATAAGACTCGTCTTGATGAAGTCTGGTTCCTTCACGAGTAACGATTTCAGTTCTTCATGAATTTGCCAAGCAAGTTCGCGCGTTGGAGCAACGATGATTGCTTGTAATTCTTGAAGCTTTGGATCGACGTTTTGAACGATTGGAAGAAGGAACGATAACGTTTTTCCTGTTCCTGTTTGTGATTGACCGATGATATCGCGTCCCTTTACTGCAGCTGGGATGATCCGCGACTGAATGTCGGTCGGTTTTGTGATGCGGGCGTCATCGAGTGCTTCGATGACGAACGGGTGTAATTGATAATGGCTGAATCCATTCATGAATTGACACCGTCCTTTCCTTATTTGCTGAGGCTTCTGCCTCTCGATTAGTTCAACATGGTTATGGGTCTACTACCGTCATACAGATAGGAGTACGTATAAAAACGAGTTGGAATCTTTTTGTTTTTCGTATGAAGCTTCAATGCACTGAAGGCGACTTTCATCATCTCATCAGCACTCTGGACGACCGTCGCATCCATCGATTTCATGTCAACAGCTTCTAATATAGCACGATTCCCGTCTATGCCGACAATTATTTTTCCTTTGATACCTGCTTTTTTCAATGCTTCGAGGACACCTAGCGCAATATCGTCATTGTGACAATAGATGGCATCAAACGGAATTCCCGACTCAATCACCTGTGTCATGACCTGTTCTGAAGTGACGGGGTCGTAATCCCCATTTACGGATTCGACGATTTCAAGTTCCGGCTCACGCTCAAGACCAGTCAAAAATCCCCGGTGTCGTTCATTCGTCGTATTGACGTTTGCCGTACCCGCGACTTCAATGATGTCGGCCGTAGCTCGTCCCGTCTGCTTGATGCGTTCGTGTTTGATGAATGAGGCAAGCTGTTCCCCGATCAATTGGTTATTCGAGGTAATCGAACTGACGACTGCATCGGAGCGAATCAATCGATCGATCGCGAAGACCGGAATCCCAGCACGAGCTGCCTCTTCTAACGTACTAGCAATATAGACATCATCAAGCGTCGTCACGAAGATTGCATCTACCTTCATTCGAATGAACTCTTGAATTTGCTCGCGTTCATTGATGCGTGAATTATGAGACGTCGCGACGACTGCTTCGTATTTATTTAGTTTGGCTTGTGTCTTGAACGCATCGACGAGCCGTTGCGCAAATTCATGTTTATCATTGACGATCGTGAAGCCGACGAGATGACGGCGTGGACTCGGATCCGGATTGACGAATAAATTGGAAATGAACAAAACGGATGAAATCCAAACAATCAGGACGAATAACCAGGCCTTATTGAATTTCATTCCGTTTGCTCCTTTCGAGGTAAGTGGACTTGAATCGTCGTACCGACACCCGGCTTACTATCAAAGATCATCTTGCCTTTATGATCACGAACGATTTGTTTCGACATGAAGAGTCCAAGTCCATTGCCATCGACTTTTGATGTCTTGAACGCTTGACCGACATGATCAATCTGATTTCCATCCATCCCTACCCCATTATCCTGAACAATGAAGACGACTTCTTCTGGATAAACGTGGACATGCAGATGACAGATTCCATCCGGTCCTTTAAACGCGACAGCTTGAAGGGCATTTCGAACACAGTTTGCTAAAATCTGCAAAATCCCCTCTTCTGATGCATAAATCTTTGGCATGAAGGACGGTGTATAAATCTTGCAGTCCGCTTCGTAATGATGAGCTTCCGCTTCTAAGATATATGTCAGCTTCTTCATTAAATCATTCATATCAATCGTCGTTTTTTGAAGTGCGTTGTTTTCGCCTTTCGATAAATCAAGCATCGTTTGAATCATGCCATTTGCTCGATCCAGTTCCGATAAGGCGAGAATCAACATTTCTGGATCACGATCCTTTTCTGCTGCTAACAACTGTAACGTCATCTTGACTGGCGTTAGTGGATTGCGGATTTCGTGGGCAATTCCTGCTGCTAGTTGACCGAGTGATGCTAATTTTTCTTGATGTAACATCGTTTGTTGTTGACTCAACTGCTCAAGGCGCGCATTTTCCATCCGTTGAGCGTACTCGTTATAGGCAGCAACGAGTGTCTTGACTTCGTTTGATCCGGCACGCTCGAGAACAATCGGTTTGGGTGAGGTGCTTTTCTCGATCTTCTTCACAAGTTCAAGCATCGGTGCTGTCAATTGTTTTGACATCAAATAGCCGACGATCAGACTGAGGACGAGCGTCAAGGCAGCGATGATCAAATACTGTTGCCGTGTCGTGTAGACTGGTTCATAAAAGACGCTTCGTGGCGTTCGAACGAGAATCTTCCAATCCGTCACCTTCAAATCTTTCGCGAAGTAATACATGTCTTGGTTCGTACTAAAAATCTCAGAAGGTTCTACCGACTGAAACGCACGTTCAATGACACTTTTCGATAATAAGCGTTCTTCATCCGGTACTAGATTACTAGATGTGGCTAACAATTCTTTTTTACTATTGAATAGGTAGGCGATCGTCTGATCGTCAAATGATTCAAGCGAATTCCGAAAAACGATCGAGTTCATGACACTTAACCCACCACCAAAGACACCGACGCGTTCATTGCCGTCTCGAACCGGAACGAACATATAGGTGACAGCATCTGATTCCATCGTATACAGCTTACTCATATGAAAGTCCGTACTCGTCAACGTTTGCAAGAATTCATCGTCTTTTAGGATCGTACTGTTTTCTATACGTCGATCCTCACTTGAGAACCAAGTGACTTGCTTCGTCTGTCGATCAAAGTAGAAGAAACTCTTAAATCCTGTATCGATGTCTAATAGATTCGATTCTTCAATTTTTTGTTTCAGCTTGTCGGGGTTTTTGACATTCAACTGCAAGCTCATGATCTCTTCATGCAGATTCCCGACATTGTCGCGAATCGCATTTCCTGAGACCTCGACACTCTTCTCGCTCTGTTTCTCTGTTTGTTGCTCGACGCGGGAAATCGTGACCCGGTCCGCAGTGAAGGCAAGCGCTGAAATGACAAGACAAATCAGGATGAATAAGACGGCGGTGATTTGAAAAAAATACGACCGCATCATTTTCTTAGACTCCATCCCTTCGCCTCCCTTTTGAATAATTGACAACTTCATTAGTATAGCATGTTCTGTGGATGAAACAGACTCCTCTATTTTCATTCAGCTTCAATCAATGGTACACTCTAACTAATCATTCTTTTTCACAAAGGGAGAATCCATAACTATGCTAGTAAAAAAAATCAGCCCCCGCGGCTATTGTTACGGTGTCGTCGATGCAATGAAACTTGCACAACAAGCGGCATTGAATAAAGACTTGCCACGTCCGATCCATATTTTAGGGATGATCGTCCACAACGCTCACGTGACACGTGAGTTCGAAAATATGGGTGTCATCACTGTCGATGGTCCCGATCGCCTCGAAGCGTTAGAGACGATTCAAGAGGGTACTGTCATCTTTACCGCACACGGCATCTCACCTGCAGTTTATGCACGTGCTGCTGAGAAGAACTTACATGTCGTCGATGCAACATGTCCTGACGTGACGCGTACGCACGATTTGATTCGTCAAGTCGTCGCGGATGATTATGAAGTCATCTACGTCGGCAAACACGGACACCCGGAACCTGAAGGTGCAGTCGGTGTAGCACCAGAGCATGTGCACCTCATCGAAAAAGTCGAAGATATCGATGAACTCCCGCCACAGCTTGCCCACAAAAAAATCATCGTCACGAATCAGACGACGATGAGCCAATGGGATGTCCAAGCTTTGATGGAACACGTTCGTAAAAAATATCCGCATGTAGAAGTACACAATGAAATCTGTAACGCAACACAAGTCCGGCAAGAAGCGGTGGCTGATCAAGCAGGAGATTGCGATCTCGTCATCGTCGTCGGTGATCCGCGTTCGAACAACTCGAATCGCCTAGCACAGGTATCCTTCGATATCGCAGGAACTCCAGCGCATCGGATTGGTGATTTAACGGAACTTGATTTGACTTGGCTTGAGGGTGTGACTCAAGTTGGTGTCACATCAGGTGCATCAACGCCAACACCAATCACGAAAAAGGTCATTGATTTCCTCCAACAATATGATCCTGCTGATATCAGTACGCATGACAAGACACCATTCCTTGAATTACGACGCATCTTGCCTAAAGTTAAAGTACTTTAATCATTACAATCGATACAGCAAAACCGAGTCGCGATCCTCATTCGCGACTCGGTTTTTTTGTTATGGAATATGACGATATCATCGACGTATTTCATTCGATTCATCATAAAAACTGAAACGGATTCGTATTCGCTGTTGAAATCAGCAGCTCGACATCGATTTTTTTCTGTTCGAATCGACGCTTCAATTCGTTGACGACGCCTTCCTTCATAACCGACTCCACATGATGTCCCGGATCGACGACTGCTAGTCCAAGTGCCATCGCATCATGCGCCACATGGAAATAGAGATCCCCTGTCACAAGGACATCTGCTCCCGCAAATGCTGCAGTCGAGACGTACTTATTGCCGTCACCACCAAGTACTGCTACTTTTTGGATGTGGCGTGATTCGTCTCCGACGAAGCGTAAGTTTTGTACACCAAACGCATCGCGAACATGCTCTGCAAATTCCCGCAACGTCATTGCTTCCGGTAACCGACCAATCCGTCCAAGACCAAGTGATGTTGCCGGACGTTCTTGACGAATGAGATCATAGGCGACTTCCTCATATGGATGAGCCTGTTTCATCGCTCGAATGACTTGTTTCTGATTCAGTTCCGTGACGATCGTCTCGATTCGGACTTCTGAAACGCGTTCGAGTCGTCCTGCTTCACCGATATACGGGGTAGCTTCCGTCAACGGTCGGAATTGACCCGTTCCATTGACGTGGAATTGACAATCACTGTAGTCTCCTTCTTTTCCTGCTCCCGCTTGTGCAAGGGCTGTTGAAACATGCTCTACAGCCTCAGTCGGTACGAAGACACTTAGTTTATATTGTGTGTTTTCAAATGTCGGAGCTAGTACTTCACAAGACTCAAGACCAAGCGCATCTGCCATCCAGTCATTGACCCCGCCTGGTGTCACGTCAAGGTTCGTATGCGCAGCATACACCGCAATATCGTGTTTGATACATTTTGTGACGATCCGTCCTGTTGCAGAACGATCCGTCACATTTGCTAACTTACTAAAAATCGGTGGATGATGCGCGATAATGAGATCGACCTTCTTTTCAATTGCTTCATCGACGACAGACTCCAAGACATCAAGTGTCACGAGCACACGTTTGACGTCCTTGTTCAATGTTCCGATTTGTAGACCAATCGGATCACCTTCGAGTGCGAATTTTTTCGGAGCAAATGCTTCAAACTGCTCAATGATATGGTTCCCATTCGCCATTAGTTCGTCACCTCTTCCATCTTTTGAATCAATCGTTCGATGGCTTCGATTTTTTCAGATAAAACCTCCGTTGCTTGCCCTTGTTTCATCTGAGCTAAGATATACTCTCGCTTTTGTTTTTCAATCTGCCATTTTTCAATGAATTCTGGTGCACGTTCCCGCATTAACTGTGGTCCAAAGAACAATTCCCACTGACGTGTTGTTTCGTCCTCTGAGTAAAGTGTTTCATCTCCACGTTCTGCAACGAGAATTTCATAGATCTTTCCGTTCTCCTCGACAATGGCTTCAGACAATAACGCATATGAATTCGTCAGCAACCACTTCCGAACATCGACTGCATCGACATTCGGTTGAAGAATCAAGCGTTCCTCACCTGACAACCGATCTTTTCCTTCCTCAAGGATAGAGGCAATCAGCGTTCCGCCCATTCCCGCAATCGTAATCGCCGTTGCTTCGCCCGGTTTCAAAACCGATAAGCCACTTCCTAAACGGACATCAATCTGTGATTCAAGACCAACAAGCGCCACTTGTCCTTTTGCCGCTTCCATCGGTCCCTCATTCACCTCTCCTGCAATCGCACGCTCGATTTTCTTTTGTTGTACACAAAAACAAGGTACGAATGCATGATCTGATCCAATATCTGCGAGGATCGCTCCTTGTGGAATATACGACACGACTTTTTGGAGTCGTTGATCCAATACGACGTTCATTTGCATCATCTTCATCCTTCCTATTTTCCGAAAAACTCTCTTTTAAAAATAGCGGATTTACGCTAAAAAAGATACCATACACCACAAAAAAACATCCATCTCGTAACGAGATAGATGTCCTTGTTCTTATTTCTTAGCAGCTAACCATTTGGCTAGAACAGCTGCTTCTTCGTCATTCGCAAGACCGCCAGGCATTTGCCCTTTACCGTTCATTGCGATGTCTTTAATTTCATCTTCTTTCAGCTTCGCGCCGATCTTTGTTAAGTTCGGACCTGTTCCGCCTTCTAAGTTTCCACCGTGACATCCTGTACATCCTTTAGATGCAAATAAGTCTTCCGGCTTCATTTCTGCAGTTGACGGCCCTTTGCGAGCTTCCTTCACCTGATCGACCCCAAAGTAAGACAATGAAATCATAGCGATGATGGCGATGACTGCGATCGCCGCGAACGGTACTAATGGATTACGCATTTGGATTCCCCCCATATTCTATACCCAACCAAGTTGGTGACTGAATGGTATTCCCCGTTACTATTCTACTGTAAAAAAAACAGGGAAGGAAGAAAAAAACGAAACTTTTTTCTTCCTTCCCACTAAAATTTCATATATTCTTCACACTTTGAATTAATCGAGGAAATCTTTTAAACGTTTTGAACGACTCGGGTGACGTAACTTCCGAAGTGCTTTTGCTTCGATTTGACGAATCCGCTCACGTGTAACGCCAAATACTTTTCCGACTTCTTCAAGTGTCCGTGTCCGACCATCGTCAAGACCAAAACGAAGACGAAGGACGTTTTCTTCACGATCCGTCAGTGTATCTAACACATCTTCGAGTTGTTCTTTCAAGAGTTCGTATGCTGCAGCATCTTGTGGTGCCGTCGCATCTTGGTCCTCGATGAAATCTCCGAGATGTGAATCGTCCTCTTCCCCGATTGGAGTTTCAAGAGAAACCGGCTCTTGCGCAATTTTCAGGATTTCACGGACTTTTTCCGGCGTGATTTCCATCTCTTTCGAAATTTCTTCCGGTGATGGTTCACGTCCGAGATCTTGCAAGAGTTGACGCTGGACACGAATCAATTTATTGATCGTCTCAACCATGTGAACCGGAATTCGGATTGTCCGCGCTTGGTCAGCAATCGCACGTGTGATTGCCTGACGAATCCACCATGTTGCATACGTCGAGAATTTATATCCCTTCGTATAGTCGAATTTTTCGACCGCTTTGATCAGACCCATGTTGCCTTCTTGAATCAAATCAAGGAACAACATACCGCGTCCGACATAACGCTTCGCAATCGAAACGACGAGACGTAAGTTTGCTTCCGCCAATCGTTTTTTTGCTTCTTCATCGTTTTGCTCGATTCGTTTAGCGAGTTCGACTTCGTCTTCTGCATTCAACAGATCAACGCGGCCGATTTCTTTTAGATACATCCGGACAGGGTCATTGATCTTGACACCAGGAGGAACAGACAAATCGTTTAGATCCGCCTCTTCTTTTTCGTCCCCTGTGCCGTCATTGTTGACCTTGATACCTTCTGTTTCAAGCAATTGAAGGAATTCCTCGAATTGCTGAGCATCCATTGATTCGAACGAACTTAGTTTGTCTTCGATCTTTTGGTGTGACAATTCACCATTTTTATGTCCGAGCGCGATGAGTTCCTCTTTCGCGAGACGGAGTAATTCAGCTTCTGATCTTGCTTTTTCTGCCATCGAACCATACACTCCTTCCACATCATGCAGCAGGTCATCGATCTTTTAAACGACGCTTCCGTTCTATGATCGCCTGCATCAGCTCCGCTTGAGCACGGATATCTGTTTGTTGATTCAATCGTGACTTTTCTTCTTCTAACAACCGACGTTGCTGTTCATTTTGGACGGCACGAATGTAGTGACTGAGTAAATCAGGATCATACTCAGGCATCAGCATGAACTCTAAATCCGCTACGATTCGTTGCAAAGAAGCGTCGTGCAACATCGTCAAAAAACGATCAGGACTTCCTTGCGTACCTGTTCCGTAAAATTCATATAGCTTGCCGGCAATCAATTGGTGTGCCGGATCATTGAATTGGACACCTAGTTGCTCTCGCACTTCAAGACATACTTCTTCTGAACGGATCATGTAGGCAAGCAAGAAGCGTTCTGCCTTTTTCCAGTTCGCGAACGTTCGGTCAGGAGGTGCTGTCGGTAGAGCAGTTGGGCGATCGGAAACGATTTGTTCTCTCTTCGGTTGTTGGACGGTTGGACGCACTTGTGCGATCAAGGAGTCTTTCGAGAGTTTAAATTCCTCAGAAAGTTTTCCTAAATAAATGTCCCGTAACAACGGATTGGATGTTCGACCAATCTCTTCAAGCATAGTTTCAATATATCGAACGCGTTCTCCTTCTAATCGCAAGTTTTTTCCTTGTCGAAAATAAAAAGATTTGAATTCAAGACTTGAAACCCGTTCTTGTTCGATCCAGTGTAAAAACGTCTCTTCGCCCTGATTCCCAATGAAGGAATCCGGGTCTTCGCCATCCGGTAAACGGATGACGGAACAGTCGACGGCAACGGCTTCAAGCAATTGTAGGGCTTTTAACGTCGCAGCGCGTCCTGCCTTGTCTCCGTCATAACAAATAATGACTTCATCGACGATACGTGCTAGGTTTTGGGCATGAACCGGTGTTAAGGCTGTTCCTAAAGAGGCTACCGTATAAGGTATACCCGCTTGAGCGACACGCACAACATCAAGATTCCCCTCAACGAGGACGACTTGTTTGATTTTGCGCATCGCCCCTCGTGCTTGAGCGAATCCGAATAACAGTTCACTTTTATTGAACAAAGGTGTTTCCGCTGTATTGACATACTTCGGATCACGACCATCAATCGAACGTCCACTAAATCCGACGATCGTGCCATCACGATCGGAGATAGGAAATACGACTCGACCGTTGAATCGATCTCGATAATCGCCATCGCGTCCGATTGAAATCAATCCCGCTTCGACCATCTCATCTAAATCAAACCCACGCCGTGCCAAGGAATCCACTGTAAAACGATCTTGATCCGGTGCATACCCGAGTCGGAACTCACGCATCGCACCCTCACGGATACCACGATTCTCTAAATAGATTCGTCCCGCGTCGCCTGCTTCCGTTTGAATCAACACTTCATGATACAACTCGGTGACGATCCGATGTGCCTCGCGCATCCGGAACTTCTTTTCCTGTTCGGGTGTCGATTCCGATTGTTCGAATCGATCCGGCTCCAGTTCTGGAAGTGTGACATCGCTGCGATCAGCTAATTTAGAGACGGCTTCCTTGAAACTCATTCCTTCTGTTTCCATGACGAAAGTGATCGCGTTTCCACCTGCACCACATCCAAAACAGTAGTACATCCCTTTATCAGGAGAAACAGAAAAGGAAGGTGATTTCTCAGAATGAAACGGGCAAAGCCCTGAATATCGATTCCCTTGTTTTTTTAATTCTACACGTTCTGAAATCAATTCGACGATGTCCGTTGCTTGGCGGACCTGATCGACGATTTCATCAGGAATTCGCTTCATTCCGTCCTCTCCCCTTTCCTTGAGAACTTATCCTTACATGACCATACCCGCAATGAAACGGAACGATGACTCGTTCCGTTTCATTAGAAAAAGGGCATTATCTCATTTATCAGCTAAACAAGTATACTATGTTCCTGACTGCTTGACTAGTCATGCGCTTTCCCGGAAATTCCAGTCAAAATCAGGTTTGCCGTTTCCTCGACTGCTTTATTCGTCACGTCGATGACTTGGCAACCGATTCGTTCGTATAAATTCCGTGCGTATTCGAGTTCCCGGTTGATTCGGTCCATCTGCGCATATGCTGCTTCTGGTTTGAGTCCTAATGAACGCAAGCGTTCCATTCGGATGTCGATCAACTTTTCCGGTGAGATGAGTAGTCCAAAACATTTTTCTTTTGGAATGTCGAATAGCTCCGCTGGCGGGATCGATTCAGGTACGAGTGGTACGTTCGCTACTTTATATCGCTTTAAAGCCAGATACTGCGAAAGTGGTGTCTTTGATGTACGCGACACCCCGATCAAGACGATATCCGCACGTTTGATACCTTTTGGATCACGTCCATCGTCATACTTGACAGCAAACTCAACCGCTTCGATTTTTCGGAAATATTCTTCATCTAAGCGATAGATTAAACCTGGCTCTTCCTTCGGTTGCATCTGCAAGCGATCTTCCATCGTGTCAAGCAATGGACCAAGTAGATCAATCGCTTTTACACCGTGGGCACGCGCTGTATCTGCAAGCAGACGACGATGGGTCGCATGAACGATCGTAAAAGCAATCGTCGCTTGTTCTTCTTTCGCATGAAGAACCAAGTCATAAATGACTTGATCATCATCGACGAACGGAATGCGGACCGTCTCGATGGCTTGTTCCGGGAATTGGATTGCAGCTGCGCGGACGACGAGTTCACACGTCTCTCCGACAGAGTCACTCACGACATAAATCCGTTGACGCATCAGGAACCCTCCTTAAATTTCTTCATCACGTGCTAAAGCGACCAACACTTTCGTCATGTTCGTCTTCGTCATTCGACCCACGACTTTCAAGACGCCGTTCTCCTCTTCGACGACTGGCATTGAATCAATCTGCTTTTCGATCAGTTTCATACCGGCACCAATCAACGTCTCCGATTTTTCACAGACCGTCAAATTCGGCATCCGTGTCATGATGATATTGACCGGTAACGAGTCTAACTCTTGATTACCGATTGCCGCACGTAGAAAATCCTTACGTGACAACACACCGACCAACGCATGGTCCTTACTGACGACGAACAGCGAACCTACATCTTCAAGGAATAAGTGAACGATCGCATCGTATACGGTCATCCCTTCATGAATGACCTTTGCCGACGACATGAATTCGCCGACGGTCAAGGTGTCGAGTTTCTCATGAAGCATGGACGCATTTTTCTTTCCAACGTACATATAGCCGACACGTGGACGCGCTTCTAGCATGCCGGTCATCGTTAAAATCGACAAATCGGGTCGTAACGTCGCCCGTGTCAAGGAGAGTGCAGAAGCAATCTGCTCTCCCGTGATCGGACCGTTCTCTTTGACGATTTGGAGTATCTTTTTTTGCCGTTCATTTAACTTCATCGGCTCATCCGTCCTTTTTCTTTACGCTAAAGTAAGTGCATTGAACCGGGCGACTGATTCGATGGCTTGCGCAAATCGTTTCATTTCGCTAAGACGGTTCGTGCGGACTGTTTCGTCGTCCGTCATGATCATCGTACCGTCAAAGTATGCTGTGATCGACGGAACGGTTGCCTCAAGTGCCTCAAGCGCTCGTTCATAATCAAGTGACGCGATCGCTTGATCGACCTCTGGTAAGGTCTTCTCAATCGCCTCATGTAACGCGCGTTCCGCATCATTTTCAAAGAGCGCTGGATTAACAGTTGTGACGTCTTCTGCTTTTTTCGAGATGTTTAAGACACGACTGAGTTGTTCGACCGTTTTCTTAAACGATTCTTTTTTCGTCGCACTTTCAAGCATCGCAGCACGCTGCTCATTCGCTTCGACTGTCAACGTATGATCAAGAGCGGCTTCGACGACATCATGACGGAAGTTCATTTCCGATAGACGGTATTTCAAGCGTTGTGCAAAGAAGTCTTGTAATGCAGCTTGAACTTCTTCGGCATCCTTCGCGTAAAGACCTGCTGCCACCTGTTCTGAAACGACGAAAGCAATCAGTTCAGTCAATGTCAGATTCAACTTACGATCTGATAAAATCTGAACAATCCCTTGTGCTTGACGACGCAATGCATACGGATCCGCTGATCCACTTGGAATCATACCGACACCAAAGAATCCAGCGACGCTGTCCATCTTATCGAGAATCGCATAGAGTGTTCCTGTCGGTGTCTCCGGACTTGCATCCCCCGCGAAGCGTGGCATGTAATGTTCACGAATCGCAGCCGCGACTTCTGGATCCTCATTCTTCATGTTCGCATACCGCTCACCCATCAGACCTTGTAATTCTGTGAATTCATAGACCATTTGACTGACGAGATCGAATTTATAGATTTGTCCTGCACGTTCAACACGTGTTTTGTCCGCACCGACACGATCTGCAAGTGCGAGCGCCATCTGACGGACGCGACGGACTTTTTCGCCTGTCGTTCCTAATTTTTCATGGAAGACGATTTTATCAAGGCGTTTCGCCTGTTCATCGATATCTGCTTTTTTATCTTCTTCATAGAAGAACTGCGCATCGGCTAAACGGGCACGGATGACTTTTTCGTTTCCGCGTGCGACGTTTTCAAGATGTGTTGCGTTTCCGTTTCGTACCGTGACGAAATAGTGGAGCAACGCACCGTCACGTTTGACCGGGAAGTAACGTTGGTGTTCTTTCATCGTCGTGATCAAGACTTCTTCTGGTAACTCAAGATACGCTTCATCGAATGCACCGAACAAGGCTGTCGGATACTCGACGAGGTTCGTGACTTCTTCAAGTAAAGACGCATCAATCGGCACTTCGAATTGTTCGCGTGCCGCAAGCGCTGCGATTTGTTCTTCGATCAATTGACGACGTGCTTCATAACTGACGATGACGTTTTCTCCTGCGAGCGCTTCAACATAAGCGTTCGGACGCAGGATCGTGATGTCCTGCCCGAGGAAACGATGTCCACGTGATGTCCGACCTGTTTCAACGGATGCGACTTCAAACGGGATGACTTGATCGTCAAGCAGGGCAATCAACCAACGAATCGGACGCATGTAACGTAACGATTGTGTGCTCCAACGCATGTTTTTCGGGAATGTCATCGCTTCGACGACTTGTTTTAGTCCAGGAAGTAGATCGGCTGTCGCTTGTCCGACTTCCTTACGTGTCGCATAGAGATACTCGACTCCTTTTTCTTCTCCAAGGAAGAGATCGTCCGTCGTTAACCCTTTACCACGCGCGAACCCTTCGGCTGCTTTCGTCCAGTTCCCTGCTTCGTCCATCGCGATACGTTTTGCTGGTCCTTTTAATGTCTCTTCGAGGTCACTTTGACGTGCTGCGAGACCTTTGACATACACTGCAAGACGACGTGGTGTCGAGAAGGATTCGACGCTCGCGAACTCAATCCGAGCTTCTTCAAGGAAACGCGTCACGCGTTCCTTGAGTTGTGTTTCGGATTGAAGGACGAATCGAGCCGGCATCTCTTCTAAACCGATTTCAAGTAATAATTCATGCATGTGACTCACCTGCTTTCGACTTGATCAATGGGAAGCCAAGACGTTCCCGTTCTTCGATGAAACTTTGCGCACAACGGCGCGACATGTTCCGGACACGATGGATGAATCCTGTCCGTTCCGTGACAGAAATCGCACCCTTCGCGTCGAGAAGGTTAAAGGTATGCGAACATTTCAAGATGTAATCATACGCTGGGAAAACGAGATTCTCGTCCAAGGCACGATTCGCTTCTTTTTCATATTGATCGAACAACGTGAAGAGTAAGGCGACATCTGATGTTTCAAACGTATACTTCGAATGTTCGAACTCCGGTTGATAGAAGATATCACCGTATTTGAAGCCATCCGTCCAAACGAGATCAAAGACACTCTCGACGTCTTGAATGTACGACGCGAGACGCTCGATTCCGTAAGTGATCTCTACTGCGATCGGATTACACTCGATTCCACCGACTTGTTGGAAATACGTGAATTGCGTGATTTCCATCCCGTTCAGCCATACTTCCCAGCCGAGACCTGCAGCACCGAATGTCGGGTTCTCCCAGTTATCCTCTACGAAACGAATATCATGTTCGAGTGGGTTGATACCGAGCAACTCGAGACTTTGTAAGTACAATTCCTGAATGTTGTCAGGTGATGGTTTCATGATGACTTGGAATTGATGGTGTTGATACAGACGGTTCGGATTTTCCCCGTAACGACCGTCAGCCGGACGGCGTGATGGTTCTGTATAACAAACGTTCCATGGTTCTGGTCCGAGACTCCGTAAGAACGTCATCGGATTCATCGTACCGGCTCCTTTTTCTACGTCGTATGCTTGCATCGTCAAGCAGCCTTGTTCTGCCCAAAATTTTTGTAATGTCAAGATCATGTCTTGTACTGTCATCTTCACGACTTTCACCTCCGAAATGATTAAGGAACGCAAAAAACGCCCCTATGTACAACAATCGTTGCACATAGGGACGAGACAAGCCCGCGGTTCCACCCTACTTGCATGCATCGCATGCCACTCTTTTTGACAAAGAACACTCCGAAACGCCATTCGCGCCCCTCTCACTCCCAGCTCGCACCACCCTGGAATCGCTTGATTGAGAAAAAGACGGTACTCCTTTTCGTCATCGTGTTCATTTAGTTGCTTCTACCGCATTTATTCTACCGAACCCGCTTGTTGCTGTCAATCGTTGCCGAAATCAATCAACTGGTCGAGGACACGTTTTGAACGCAGGCGTAACCCGCTGTAGCGTTCCATATAAGCATCCATGATTTGACGCAATAGACGCTTCGTTTCCGGCTTCACCGTCACGGTCCCGATCCGCGAAAAATCGTAGACAGAAAACACGTAGAGCATCTTCGCGACTGCTTCTGACATGAAGACAGCATGTTCATCCTCATGGCGATGCCGGCGACAGAGTAGACCGCCGTGGTGTAACGAAAAAGCAAACGGTGCTTCAGCACTCCCGCAAATCGTACAGCCGTTCAAGTGTGGCGCAATCCCTAGATGACGCAACAGGCGCAACTCGATGATGAAGGAGACGACGTCGGGATCGAGTCCTTCATCCATCGCCTCCAGTCCTTCGACGAACAAATCATAGAGTGCCGGTTGCGGCACACGTTCATCAAGCGCTTTATCTGCAAGCTCCAGTAGATACATCGCATACGCCATCAAGACGACATCTTGCCGGATATGCGCATGACTCGTGATGACGTCTGCCGATTTCAACTGACCGAGACCACGTGACCTTGGATAGATATAGACGGCTCGAACGAAAGGCTGGCTTGCCGCGTTAAAACGACTACCCGGCTTCTTCGCTCCTCGCGCCATGACGGCGAGCTTGCCGTATTCACGTGTCAGTAGCGTGACGATTTTATTCGATTCACCGTATACGACCGTTCGTAGTACAAGCCCTTCCGCCTTATCGATCATCGCTTAGTACTCGTCATCGCGGAAGCCAAGTTCACGCAATTGACCGGCCTTGTTGCGCCAATCTTTTTGGACTTTAACCCACAAGTTCAGGTAAACTTTCGTTCCGAGTAACATCTCGATGTCCGTTCGTGCTTCAGAGCCGATTTCTTTTAGAAGTGCTCCGCGTTTACCGATGATGATTCCTTTTTGGGAATCGCGCTCGATCAAGATCGTCGCATGGACATCGACCATGTTTCCATTCTCACGCGTCTTGATTTGATCAATCGCGACTGCGATCGAGTGTGGTACTTCATCGCGTGTCTTTTGCAGGACTTTCTCACGGATCATCTCTGAGATGATGAAACGCTCCGGATGGTCAGTGACTTGATCCGCCGGGTAATACATTGGTCCTTCCGGTAAGATCTTCGCGATTTCTTCAAGTAACGGTCCGACGTTGTTACCTTGTAACGCAGAGATTGGAACGACTGCCGCAAACTCAAGCTCATTTTTATATGACTCGATGATTGGCGGAATATCATTCGGATGAATCAAGTCGACCTTATTCATGACGAGGATGATGGGGGTATCGAGTTCCTTCAATTTTTCAATGATGAAATCGTCACCTTTTCCTTTTGGTTCCGTCACGTTGACCATGAACAAAATCGCATCAACTTCACGCAATGCGTTCGTCGCGACCTTCATCATGAAGTCGCCGAGTTTATGTTTTGGTTTGTGAATCCCTGGTGTATCGATGAAAATCGTCTGAACGTCTTCTGTCGTATAGACACCTTGGATCTTGTTTCGCGTCGTTTGTGGCTTATCAGACATGATGGCAATCTTTTGTCCGATGACACGGTTGAGGAATGTCGATTTTCCGACGTTCGGGCGTCCGATGATCGAGACAAAGCCCGATTTGAATCCTTCTTTAAACATGTAAATCCCCTTTCGTGAATGCTCCTGGTAAGAGGGCACCCACTGTTGTTTCTGTGACATCCCCTTTAAGGTTCGTCAAATAGATTGGCATATCCGCATCACACATCTCTGATAACACTTGGCGGCATTGTCCGCATGGTGCGACCGGTCCTTCCGTGTCCGCAACGACAGCCATCGCTGCATACTCACGCGCATCCTGTGCCCACGCAGAAAAGATTGCTGTCCGTTCTGCACAGTTACAAAGACCATATGCAGCGTTTTCAATATTGCAGCCATGGAAGACTTGTCCGTCTTTTGTTAGTAAAGCAGCACCGACTTGGAATTTCGAATATGGAACATACGCTTTTTCGCGTGCACGTTTAGCTTGTTCGAGTAATTGTTCTGTTTTCATGTGAATATCCCCTTCTTAGGAACGGTATTGGCCAAAAAGGCCGGATTCTTATTGTACCAAATATGGGATGAAGATGCATAGTGCAATTGCAATAGATGTAAGCGCCAACACAAGAACAGCTCCACTTGCAATATCCTTGACTGCTTTTGCCAGCGGATGCCATTCCTGCGTCACGAGATCAACGACGCGCTCAAACGCTGTATTGAACATCTCAGCACTGATGACGATCCCGACCGTCAAGAAGAGAATTGCTCGCTCGACAGACGTCAATGGTAATAGAAAGGCGACAAGTAACACGATGGCACCAACTGTCACATGAACTTTCATATGCCGTTCCTCTCGAATCGATTGGCGCAATCCGTTCATGGCATGCCGAAAGGGTTGCCACCAGCTTTTCACAATGTGCCCCGATATAACTCGAAGTGATGCAGGATTTCCTCCTGTCGCTTCGTCATGACTTCCTCATCTGCTTTTTCAATGTGATCGTATCCGAGTAAATGGAGAAAACCATGGACAGCGAGGAAACCGAGCTCTCGCTCAAAATGATTGCCATACTCTGCCGCTTGTTCACGGCATCGTTCCACGGAAATGATCAAATCGCCAAGGACGATTGGTTCATCTTCGAGCAATCCAAAATCGATCTCATCTTCTCCGAGTTCTTCCATCGCAAAGGAAATGACGTCCGTCGTCTGATCCTTTCCACGCCATTCACGATTGATTTCTTGAATCTCATCGTTTGAGACGAAAGTCACGGACAACTCACTATTTGAATCGACTTCTTCTTGTTCTGCCGTGTAAATCAAAATCGATTCGACAAGCTGTCGTTGTTCTTCCGTTAGACGATTATTTTCGTCTGTCATATAAATATTCATGTCGTTGCCTCTTTCTTTAATTCTGGATACTCGATTCGTTCATGGAACAAACCGGATAAAGTATGACACGCACTTTCACCGACGCGATAAATCTCACGTGTCGTAATGTCACATTCCGCAAATTGGTCATCCATCATCTTTTCACGAATGATTTTCGCGACTAAGTCCCGAATTCCTTCTTCTGAAGGAGCTTTCATCGAACGAACAGCCGCTTCAATCGAGTCAACGATCATGATGACCGCCGCTTCACGAGTTTGTGGTTTCGGACCTGTGTAACGGAACGTCTCTTCGTCGACCTCACCTTGTTCTGCTGCTTTGACATAAAAATAGCGAAGCAGAGAGGTTCCATGATGCTGACGGCAAATATCGATGATCGCTGCAGGAAGTTTTGCGTCTTCGAGTAATTCAACGCCATCCTCGGTATGTGCCAAGATGACACGTGCCGACTCTTCCGGTGTCAATCGATCATGGGGATTACGTCCATGCTGGTTTTCAATGAAATAAAGTGGCCGTCGTGTTTTCCCTAAATCATGATAGTAGGCTCCGACTCGTGCAAGCAACCCATCTGCTCCGATTGCTTCACAGGCTGTTTCTGCTAGGTTCGCGACCATCATACTATGATGGTACGTTCCAGGTGCTTCAACTAATAGTTTTTTGAGTAACGGATGTGTTGGGTTCAACAGTTCGAGTAGGCGGGTCGGTGCTAAAATACCGAACGTCATTTCAAGAAACGGCAATAGTCCAATTGCTAGGACGGCACTCAATATACCACTCGCAATCGCAAAACCGATTAAAATCAGCGTTTCTCGCAGTTCGAACGTACCACTTCGTAACAGGACGAATGCTAAGAAAATCGCGATGTTTGCTCCGGCAATCGAAATACTGCTCATGAAAATACGACGACGCGACAAACTAGATTGTAGGAAAAATGTTGCGACTAACCCACCAACCAACAAATAGATTGCGATATTGAAGCTGAAGTTTTGATTCGCACTATAGAAGAACGTTCCCGCAAGCGCCGTGAACAGAGAGCTTGATAAGGCAATCCGTTCGTTCAATAAATTGCGCAGGACGAGCGCAGCAAAAGCCGTCGGCGTGAGTAAGTAAAATGCTGGATTGATGTCGTCTGCTAAGAACGCCATACCATACATGACGAGTAATTGTAGACTGACGACGAGATAGACAAGCCCAAATAAACGAATCCGCCCCATTTGAGCGTATCGCAGTTTCGAACGGTGAATAAAGCCAAATAAAAAGGCAGTCATCAACGCACTGATCAGCATCGCACCGAGTAACGGTTTCAACGACTGTCGATCAGAAATCAATCCGACGAGTTGTAGCTGACGATAGGCATCTTGTGAAATCACTTCGCCTCGTTTGACGATCACTTCACCTTCTGAAATGATAACCGGTTCGACTTTATCACTCGTCTGTTTACGGAGCTGTTCCGTTTTTTCCGGATCATAGACGTAGTTCGTCACGATCAGTTGATCGGTCAACGCTTTAGCGACTGCTTTTAGTGAAAAGGAGAGTGGCGAACGTTCGATATCCGTCCGCGCATTCTCACGTGCTTCCGCTACTTCACCACCATCGGACGAGATGCGTTGACGCATCGCTTCTTCAATCGCTGTAATGACGACGTCACGTGTCGTATTCCGCAGTGCTGTCGTCGACGTCACAAGCAAGCGTAACTCATCATCCTTCAACAGTGTCGCTGCCTCCGTTCCACGCAGACGCTGTTTGATTTTACCGATCTCATTTGTTTTTTTAATACCGGACAAACTCGCAAAAAGTTGTTCGACTTTATCAATTTGTTGTGCTGCATACTCTTGTTTGATCGTATACTGACTCTCGATTGCAGCAACCGAATTTTCCTTGATTTGATTTGTTGCGACCCGGTCCTCCATCGTCAAGGGTGACCGGATATCTTCTTCTGCAATTGAGAATGGTTCTGCGGACAAGGCTTCTGGTCGAACGCTGACATACATCATCGTCGATACGATGAGATAGAATACTACTGTCAAAAGACCAACCCAGACCCCAACCTTGCGCATATCATCTCCCCCTTTTCCCTCTTTTTCCGTAACGGCTTAGGTCAAATCCTGACTATAAGCATCAACGATTTTCCGGACAAGTGGGTGACGTACGACATCAGCTGAGCCAAAGTGCTCAAAATGAATCCCTTTGACATTACCGAGCAAATGTAACGCTTCTTGTAGACCAGATGTTTTTCCACGCGGAAGATCGACTTGTGTTAAATCGCCCGTAACAATCATCTTCGAATGGAATCCGAGACGCGTCAGGAACATCTTCATTTGTTCCCGTGTCGTATTTTGCGCTTCATCGAGAATGACAAAAGCATGTTCAAGCGTCCGTCCTCGCATGTAAGCAAGCGGTGCGATTTCGATGACACCACGTTCAAGCAGACGAGCCGTATGTTCGACACCAAGCACGTCATGTAGCGCATCGTACAGAGGACGTAGATAGGGATCGACTTTTTCTTTAAGATCCCCTGGAAGGAATCCTAGATTTTCTCCTGCTTCTACTGCCGGACGCGTCAGGACGAGTCGTTTGACGTGACCTTCTTTTAACGCTTTTGCCGCCATCACGACAGCAAGATACGTTTTTCCGGTTCCCGCTGGCCCAATACCAAATGTCAAATCACAGCGGTCGATTCCCCGAACGTAACGTGCTTGACCGAGTGTCTTTGCACGAAGTGGTTTTCCTTTATGATTCGTATGAATGACCGTATCGTAAAGTTCTAGCAGTTCATCCACACGATCTTGACGTGCGAGTTGAATGGCGCTCGTCGCGTCACGCTCTGTTAAAACAGCACCACGATTCACAAGTTGTTTCAAGACGCCTACGACCTGTCCTGCTAAGATCACAGACTGCTCCTGTTCGGATTGTGCCAACAGCTCATCTCCTCGATGCGTCAGCTGAACGTCAAGTTCTGCTTCCATCGTACGTAAGACTGCATCATTCGGACCGACGAATGCTTGAATCTGTTCTGAATTCGAAAATGCAAATGGGATTCTTTCGTTGAATATCACGTTGTGAATGGCCTCCTAGTCATGGATAACAAGTTGTCATCGCTTCATATCTAATCTCTTCCACTTTAGCACTTCCGCCGAAAAGATGGAAAGAAAAACCCGTTCCCACCTTTTAGGAAATAAAAAGAGTCAATCCTACGCGTTTCGTAGGATCGACTCACTATACAAATATTAGCGTTTGCGCTTGGAAACAGGCGCACCAAGAACTTCACTCCAAACGATGGCACGTCGCATTTCATCTTGTGAAATCGTCGTTGCCGATGCTGAACGACTCGACGATCCAATGGCACCGTCTGCTACGCTATCTTTGATTTCGCCAATCGTCGACGAGGACATCCCTTTTTTCGAATGTTGCTTTTGACGTTGGTCCAAACGTTGTTGCAATTCCGTTCGTTCATGAACGGGTCGCGCTTTTGTTTGCGTTACCCCCGGTTGTTTCTTCGCGGGTGCTTTTTTACGAACGACAGGTGGAGGTACCGTCTCTTGTCGCGCCGTATCGACCTGTTCGGTTATTTGTTTCACATAGTCGCCGAACTCCTTTGAAGGTGTCCGGTTCGTCTGCTTCGGCTTTTTATCCGCTGCTTTTGAGATGACGGAGATGACACCGAATGCGATCATCAATCCGACCCATATGATATCCATACCGTCTCACCCTTTATTGTGAGTCATTTGGTGATGATTGCCCACCGATTGCTTGACGCATTTTCGTATCTGCCGTCACGTTCAAGTAGTTTGCATAATCCATGACGCCAAAGTTACCGTCACGCATCGCTTCAGCGATAGCAAGCGGCACTTCCGCTTCAGCAGCGACAACCTTCGCACGCATCTCTTCAACACGTGATTTCATCTCTTGTTCACTTGCGATCGCCATTGCGCGACGTTCTTCCGCTTTTGCTTGCGCAATGTTCTTATCTGCTTCTGCTTGATCCGTCTGCAGAACCGCACCGATATTCTTACCGATATCAATGTCCGCGATATCAATCGAGAGAATCTCGAACGCCGTACCCGAATCGAGTCCTTTTGCAAGAACCGTCCGTGAGATCATCTCTGGATTCTCAAGTACTTCTTTTTGGTCATTACACGAACCAATTGTTGAGATGACACCCTCACCAACACGTGCGATGACCGTTTCTTCCCCAGCACCACCGACGAGACGATCGATGTTCGCACGTACCGTGATCCGGGCTTTCGCTTTTACTTCAATCCCGTTCATCGCCACACCGGCGATGAATGGTGTTTCGATGACTTTCGGGTTAACCGACATTTGAACAGCTTCCAAAACGTTACGACCAGCAAGATCAATCGCCGCTGCACGTTCGAAACTCAACTCGATATTCGCACGGTGTGCTGCAATCAAGGCATTGACGACGCGGTCAACGTTACCACCGGCAAGGAAGTGACTTTCGAGTTGGTTCGTATTCAGGTTCAATCCTGCTTTAACCGCTTTGATCAACGGATTGACGATCTTAGACGGTGTTACTCGACGAAGACGCATCCCGACTAATGTAAAGATCGATACGCGCACTCCCGCTGCGAGCGAGCTAATCCAAAGTGGAATCGGAACGAGCGTGAAGAAGATGGCGAGGAAAATTAAAATTCCTCCGGATATGAGTAATACAGTCAATAATTCAGGTGTCATGTGTGGGACTCCTCCTTCGTATGTTGGACTCTAACAATGACGCGTCCATGCGTCACTTCTTTTACGACGATCGTTTCCCCCGCTTGAATGAAGGTCCCTTCCGTAACGGCATCGATTCGATTTCCGTCGATTTCAATTGTTCCTGACGGACGGAGAGGTGTCAGACTAACTCCTTCTTGTCCTAACAATTGCACTTTGTCTTGATGAGAAAGATAGCCTTTTTCAGACGATGTGGAATCTGTCAAAATCAAACCTCTCCATAATAAGGATTGATTCGATTTAATTCTGCGATATGCCCAGTATCCGGCCGCAAGTGATAGAAATACAGCAAGTCCAATCGCTATGCCTACTTGACCAACTGTAGCACCTGCCATGATCAGACTAGCAAGGACAGCGCCGATTCCGAGGACTCCAAAGATTCCGAACCCTGTGACGAATATTTCGACCAGTAACATGAGGACCCCGATCATGAAGACCGCCAAAATCATCCCTAAGCTAAACGTCATGCGTACGTTCACCCCTTTTCATTCGTGTCAGAAGCTGCTTCTTTTGCACTTTGATTCGTTACTATAATTATATACGCTTTCAAAACAAAAAGGTTTCATGACTATTCTGAATTCATCAAGAAACTTTTAATTGTGACAGGAACGACAAAAAAAGGTGTCCCGAAGGACACCTTTTCCATGTATTAAGCGAGCCGTTGTTTGACGAGTCGATTAATTAATGCACCGTCTGCCTTGCCTTTAAGCTGTGGCATGACGATACCCATTACTTTCCCCATATCTGAAGGAGCAGAGGCACCCGTCTGCGCAATAGCTGCGTCGACGATTTCCTGTACTTCTTCCTCGGAAAGCTGTTTTGGCATATAAGCTTCGAGCACGACAATCTCTGCTTGAATTTTCTCGACGAGATCGTGACGACCAGCGCTTTCGAATTCTCGGAGGGAGTCGTTGCGCTGCTTCATTTCACGTGAAAGAATCGTTAATTCTTCCTCGTCCGTCAATTCTTGCTTACCGAGTTTGATCGTTTCATTTTGCAGCGATGATTTCACCATCCGAATCGTCGTAAGACGATCTTTTTCACGTAGACGCATGGCTTCTTTCATATCCGCTGTCAAACGCTCCTGAAGACTCATGAGGATACACCCTCTCTAACGTTAGAACTTCTTACGCTTACGCGCAGCCTCCGATTTAAGCTTACGTTTTACACTTGGCTTTTCGTAGTGTTTACGTTTACGAACTTCTGCAAGCGTACCATCTTTTGAAACACCACGTTTGAAGCGACGAAGTGCGTCTTCAAGTGATTCATTTTTACGTACACGAGTTTCCACTAGTTTTCCCTCCCTCCGATATTACCGACTAAAGGAAACGTGTCAGACACGTCATACAACATTATAGTAGGAATATACAATTTGGTCAACAGTTGATTCTAGCGACTTTTCTATACCCTACGCTGTTCCTTTTTGTTCTTTTCTATCCTCTCATGGTTGCATCCGTTTGACAACAAAATCTAGTCATTCCTGCATCAAAATCCAGAAACTTTTTTGTAAGCGTTATCATGTATTTTTTAAAATGTTTTGTCAAAATGGGTGATGATGTGTCAAAATATAGACAATTATCAAATAAAGGAGTGTGACATCACTTATGAAAGAAGCAAAGCGCATCATCTGGGGATTGATTCTCGGGGTGATCCTCGGAATCATTCTTGCAACCTTACCGGATAAGTCGATTTATGAGGGATTGAATAAATATGCTTTACAACCCATCGGGACAATCTTCCTGAACCTGATTAAGATGCTCGTCGTACCGATCGTCTTCTTCTCGATCGCTCTCGGCGTCATGGGTCTTGGTAATCCAAAAGAGCTTGGTCGTGTCGGCGGAAAGGCAATCGGCTACTTCATGACGACGACGGCTGTCGCGATTGTCATCGCTCTCGGTTTGTCATTACTGATCAAGCCGGGTACGTTCGGTAACTTCGAGACGCAAGGTCTTGAATATGATAACGGAAATCTACCAGATACGAGCATAATCAACACAATCGTCGGTATGTTCCCGACGAACCCGATCACGTCGATGGCAGAAGGCAACATGTTACAAATCATCGTCTTCAGTGTCTTTATCGGTTTTGGAATCACGTTCCTCGGTAAAAAAGTCTCGACGTTACGGACATTCGTCGAACAAGGAAACGAATTGATGACGTACCTCATCACGCTCGTTATGAAGATGGCTCCGCTTGGAGCATTTGCCCTGATCGCATCAGCCGTCGGTTCACAAGGATTTGATTCCCTGAAGGCGATGGGACTTTATATGGGTGTTGTCATCTTGTCACTATTCGTCCATTCCGTATTGACGTATGGTTCGACCGTTTCACTTCTAGGGAAGATGAACCCGTTCTTCTTCTTTAAGAAGTTCGCACCTGTCATGTTGTTTGCTTTCTCGACGTCTTCATCGAACGCAACACTTCCTGTTGCGATGCAAACGGCTCAAAAAGAGTTGAAGGTTCCGCGTTCCGTCTCAAGTTTCGTCCAGCCTCTAGGTGCGACGATCAATATGGATGGAACAGCGATTATGCAAGGTGTCGCGACTGTCTTCATCGCGCAAGTCTACGCTGTTGACTTGACGCCAGGTCAACTTGCGACTGTCGTCCTGACAGCTGTTCTTGCATCGGTCGGAACAGCCGGTGTACCGGGTGTCGGTCTCGTCATGTTGACGATGGTTCTTCAATCGGTCAATCTACCGGTCGAAGGGATCGCTTTAATCATCGGTGTCGATCGCCTTCTTGATATGATGCGGACAGCTGTCAACATCACTGGTGACGCAGCATGTGCCGTCATCGTCTCGAAATCGGAAGAAGGTAATCTGAAAGAAGAAGAGAACGAAGAAACGGATGAGCGTTACGCTTGATTGCACGTTTCTCGACTGACGAAAAAGACGTTCCGCCAACTGCGGAACGTCCTTTTTTATCTGTTCACTTATTTCGATAAGACGAATGAGCTAAGTCCTTCGACACGAACCGTACCTGATACGTTACGGATTGCTTTGGTTCCTGCTTGTTTACCGTCTACAAGCAACTTCCATTTCCCTGTAGGTAGCTTCATATCGACTGCTGTTCGATTCGCATTATGAATGACGTAGAGATCATCCTTTTGTTGTGGCGCAGCATCATCTAATCGATAGGCGATGACTTGTGCCGGTGCTGTTTCAAACGTCAGGTAACGACGAATGTCTTTTGCTGTTGCTAAATGAAGTACTGGATTCTTTTTGCGTAACTCGATCAATCCTGTCATATAATCAACGTCTTGTTGACGGTCCATCTTCCGTTTCCAGTCGAGCTGGTTGACAGAATCCGGTGATTTATATGAGTTATGGTCGCCGCCCTTCGTCCGCATGAAGTCCTGTCCTGCATGGATGAACGTCGTTCCTTGTGACGTCAACAAGATGCTTGAAGCCAAACGATGCATCTTTGTCTTCGTTGCGTCATTGTCTTGCGGATTCGTCAGGTTCAACTTATCCCAGAGCGTATGGTTGTCATGTGCTTCAACGTAAGTGATGGCTTGATCTGGTTCTTGCGTAAATCCTTGAATCTCTTTGTCGTAAGCAATTTCTCCGACGATTCCGCGTTTGATGCGCGTTTCAAGACCGGTTGTTCCGTTAATGAAACCAGCATCTGAATCGATGAAGACGCTACCTTTGAGCGCATCGCGTAGATTGTCATTGAAATGTCCGATTCCTGGCATTTGTTTTGTATTCGTTTGGTTTGCCTTATCCGTCTCCGGAAGCGGTGTTCCAAGGCTCCACCCTTCTCCGAATACAAGAATCGACGGATCAATTCGTTTTGTCGCCTGTTTGACAGCATTCATCGTCTTGACGTCGTGAATGCCCATTAAGTCAAAGCGGAATCCGTCCCAGTGGTATTCTTTCGCCCAATATGAGACAGAGTCAACGATCAATTTGTGCATCATTTGACGCTCAGATGCTGTATCGTTTCCGACACCCGTTCCGTTCGCTAAATCGCCGCCTTCTGTATAACGGTAGTAATAACCAGGGACGATTTTATCAAGGTTTGATGCCTTTGCGTCAAACATGTGGTTGTAAACGACGTCCATGACAGCACGAAGTCCATTGTCATGTAGTCCTTGAATCATCTGCTTCATTTCTGTGATTCGGACTTTTGGATCATAGGGGTTTGTCGCATACGATCCTTCTGGTGCGTTATAGTTCTTCGGATCATAACCCCAGTTATACGATTTAAGCGGGTTCGTCTCATCGACGGACGCTGTGTTGAAATCATAGACTGGAATGAACTGAACGTGCGTGATGCCAAGTTCCTTCAGATGATCAAGCCCCGTCTTCGTCTTCGTTTTCTTACCATCCTTCGTCAAACGTGCACCTGGCTCGATGACGCCAAGGTACTTCCCTTTTTGTTTGATGCCTGAATCGTAACCTGAATTCGTCACATCAAACATCGATAAATCACGGACGTGTGATTCATAGATGATCGCGTCTGTCGCATGGCGAAGTGGCATTTTCCCATTCGTCCAGCGTTTTGGATCCGTCTCGCGTAAGTCGACGACGACACCTTGGTCGCCATTGACGGCGACTGCTGTCGCATACGGATCAACAGCACGCGTTGATTCTTTGGCGTGTTTGACTTCGTATGTGTATCCGACACCGTCAAGATCGCCCTTGACTGTTACTTGATACACACCACGATCCGTTCGTTCCATCTTGATTTCGCGCGTGATATCTTTTGTCGTAGCAGCTTCTTGTTTTGGTAAGCGATACAATTCGAGCTCGACGGCTTGTGCTGTCGGTGCCCAGACTTTAAACGTCGTCTTCGATTTTTGATAGTCGACACCGAGTTTTCCATCGTAGGCATACTTTTGGTCGAATGCTTTCGAACGGAGCACTTTACCTGCTTCAAGAATTGCTTCTCCAAAAACAGGATGAGATGCTCGGACGACTTTTGCTAAATCGATATCTGAAGTGACTTCGACTTTTACCGTTTTGGCATCGATTGCTGACACGACTGGATTCGTCACGCCTTCAAACGTAAATGCCTTTAAGTCTTCTTCCGTCAGCGGTGCATTCGTTTTTAATGTCATCGTCCGGAAGTCATCTGCTAAAAAGCTTGTGATTTTCGGTGTGCGATCAATTTCCGGTTTGCTGTAGTATACCGTCTGATCCCCTTCAATCAACCAGATGTCTTTCGCCCCTGCATAAAAGAAACGATCAGCTCCGTCTTTTTCCGACCAACCCTCAAGATGAGGAATGACGCCTGCAAGACGTGCTTTCGTCGGATTATCGAGCGTTACCTTGGCAACGGCACCGAACTCATCTTGCTTGTCGAACTCGAATCGCTTGCCATCTTGCTCTTCCGGCCAAGACCAGACACCATACTTGTCATAATCATTGTCATACCGGTAATAGTGGATGTTCGTGTCGATATTTTCGACATCTGCTCCATTGCTTGGATTGACTGTCGAGATGTTCTTGCTTCCCGACTCGATCCAGATTTCAGCAACACCATTTTTAATCATGTCTTTCGTGATGAAGCGATCATTCTCAGATCCCCCATCTTTGTTCCAGTTGTCATCTCGAACGATGAAGCCGATTTTTTCCGGCTGATCAACTGGGAATTCATAAGCTGCTATTTTTCCGTAAGCATCCTCACCGTTAAAAGCGTGGGCTTTATTCGGAAAATAATCCGGCCCATTTGCCCATAACCATAGATTCCAATCTTTTGTGGCATTCGGGTCTTCCTTGTAGTGAATGATGACCAATGTCGACTTCCCTTTTTCCAGTGCTTGACCGGATAAAGAGAGTCCACTAAATATCAGTGCAAACGTTAGCGCAACGATACAAACGAATCTCATGCGTTTCATACGGTAGCCATCTCCTTTTGGTATGTAATCGTTTTCATTTTGCATCCGTTTACAAGTCCTGTCAAAGCCTATTTCATCGATTTGATCGAAAATAAGACTTTTGAACCAATCACTTTTTTCAAAAATAATGATGTGTTACTTAAGAGAAAGATAGGAAAAAGCGCCTCCACAATCATTTGCTAGAGACGCTCAACCTTGTTTATTTGATGGTAATACTAATTATGACTTACGATCGCGCGAGAAGTTTAGCGATCGTCTGCTTCGTCTGTTCCATTGATTCGTCCGATGCAAAGAAATACCAGACACCATCACTTGCGATATATCCTTCTCCCTCGATTTTCAGCGGCTTCAATTGTTCGAACCCACGCTGATTCTCCTGCGCTAGCTGCGCTGCGACATCCAGTCCGATATTCGTCGTAAAGTTGTTTTTCATGACATCCGTGATCTTTTCGAGTTGCGTCAACAACTGTGGTCCAGCAAGCTTCATTCCGACTGCTTCTAGCACTTGACGCTGACGAATTTGTCGACCCATATCGCCGAGTGGATCTTGCTTTCGCATCCGAGCGTAACCACTCGCTTCAAGACCCGTCAGATGAATTTTCCCTTTCTCATACTCCTTTTGAAGACGACGGTCGTTCCAACTGAAGGCAGATGGATTGTCGACCGTGACACCCCCAACAGCATCGACCAACTCAATCAATCCATCCATGTTGATCTTCGCATAATAAGGAATATCGGTCTCAAACGTCTGCTCCACCGTTTCGACTGTCTCTTTCACCCCCCCATAGGCATAGGTATGATTAATTTTAGTCTTTTCGCCAGACGGAACGGTTACCTGCATATCTCTTGGAATGGACAGGGAAGTCGCTTGTCTTGTTTTTGGATTGAATGAAAGAAGCATGATGGCATCGGCACGTCCCTTATCATTTTTCCGTTCATCCACGCCAAGTAACAAGACATTGACCGGCTTCATCGATTCGAGTGGCTTCGGCCGCTCTCCATCTAACGGTGTTAAAAACGCGTCTGCCGTTTGCTTCACTTTTAAAAAAGCTAAACCAGCTGATGTACTAGCAATCAGAACGAACCCTAGTAGGAGCGCACTCAATACGCGCCAAACAAGGCGTGGTTTTCTTTTCGCCATTCGGGATCTCATGTCATGAACTCCTTCATAGTGTGTTTTCATACGTCTTCATTAATCCAGCAATGTTCGAGTTATGCAGGAACAACACGGAGTCGACTTGTTTTTGTTTAGCGAACTGCGAGACGTCGAATGATTTTGGCACATAACGAACGTCGACGACTTCCAGATTGGCACTTTTAGCAAGGAACGGTAAGACAGGATTCGCGAATGAATCCTTTAAGACGAGAATCGTTGGTCGATCATTCTTCGACTGCTCCTTCATCGACATGATGCCGTGATTGCCGCGCAAAAATACTTCATACCGATCGACGTAATCTCCCTCCTGCTGAACGAAGGATTCATCAATGATTGGACGATCGCATGCCCCGTCGTAACAGACATCGATCCCTTTAAAGAATGCTGGTCCATAATAAGCTAACTGATCACCGGACGTCGCGTACGCAAGCGTCGTCTTTCGCGCTAATGAACCATAATAGGCATGCTCATCCTCTTTACGATCTGCTTTTGATGGTGTGACCGGTTGCAATCCCATCCCCTTCGTAATCGTCTGGTATGCTGACGCTGCTCCGTCGATATTCCAGTGATGGTCCGTCTTGAAGTAGTCCGTTAGTTTTAATTGATCAAGTGACAAATTCGTCATCCCCGCAGCCTTGAAGTCACGAATCATTCCTGCGTAACGTGTCCGTGCATTCGAAGCAACATACGATGGGATCAACTGATCGCGTTCAGCAATGACCGTCTTCGATGGAGCTAGCGCCATATAGACGGGTCGATCGACTTCTTGCACGAATTGCTGAAACGCGTTTGGAATCTGGACTTGAGTCGAGGCACTCGGTTCGATCATATAGCCATTTTTAGCTGTATAGATTCCATTACGAAAAGGCTGTCTGAAGACATCCTTCGAGAGTAGCGCCTGCATCTCAACGAACGTCCCTCGCAAAAGTAGTTGGTCCGTGAAATACGTCTCCATCTTCAGCATGTCTTTTCCAGTCGCGATTCCTTCGATCGTCGGATCGACCGATTGTGCGAGTGTACGATTTTCTAGCTGAGAACGCACACGGTCTTCTCGGACGATCGTACCAATACCAATCGTTAACAAGATGAGTAAAAAACTGATCGTCGTCACCCACATCATGATCCGTTCAAAAGAAGTCGTCCGTTTTTGTCCCTGCTTATTTTCTGTTTCAAGTGGCTGTGCCATCAGTAGACCTCCTTTTTAGAAGCGGAAATAGATGAATGGATTAAACGTACTTGCAACAAGTGCTGATGTCGCCAAAAATAGTAGCAACATCGCATATCCATACTGCATCGTCGTACCAATTCTTCCGAGTGACACAACTAATCGCTCTCCGATGATTTTCGGAATCGGTGTCGCTGCGATGCACGCGACAAGCAGTAGAACACCATTTTGGACAAGCTGGTAGCTCGCGCGTTCATCCCAGATCACATCTGGTACGAACATCGCTTGAATGTACGTAACGGCTTCCGGGAACGTCTCTGAACGGAAGAATACCCAACCGACCAACACGAGTACGAGTGTCCAAACGGTTGAGAAGACTGGCGTTTTCTCCAACCATTTCCCGAGAAATGCTTTCTCGAGCATGATCCAGATTCCGTAATACGCTCCCCACGCGACGAACGTCCAACTCGCACCATGCCAAAGACCTGTCAGCATCCAGACAATTGCTAAGTTGCGATACTGTAACCACGGTGAGACACGATTTCCACCAAGCGGGATGTAGACATAATCCCGAAACCATGATCCAAGCGAAATATGCCATCGACGCCAAAATTCAGAAACAGACTTTGAAATGTAGGGATAGTTAAAATTCTCAAGAAAATGAAATCCGAACATCAAAGCTAGTCCAATCGCCATATCACTGTATCCCGAAAAATCGAAATAGATTTGTAAGGCGTAGGCGATGATGCCGATCCAAGCAAGCCCCATCGAAAGATCTTTCATATTGAAGATGGCATCCGCGACCTGACCACATCCATTGGCAAGAATCAGTTTTTTAGCTAAGCCGATCGTAAACCGACGAACCCCTCGGGCAAAATCGGAAACCGTCTCTTCTCGTGACTCGATTTGGCTCGCAATCGTGTTATAGCGAACGATCGGACCCGCGACGAGTTGGGGAAAGAACGCGATATAAAGGGCGAGGTCAAGCGGATTCTTTTGCACCGCTTCCTTCCCTTTGTAGATGTCGATGACATAACTCATCGCATGAAACGTATAGAACGAGATTCCGAGTGGCAAGACGACTTCTGGTACGAACCATCCTAATCCGAATGTCTCGTTGACTGAACGAACAAAAAATCCGCTGTACTTGAACCAGCCGAGTAACCCCAGATTGACTGTGATCATACTGAACATGATCCATTTGACGCCGATTCGGTGTCGATATAGATCGACGAACAAGGCGAAGAAGTAGTTGATCGTGACACTCAGTAGCATCAGCAACGCAAAACGTGGTTCTCCGAATGCATAAAAGAATAGACTCGTCACTAATAACCAGCCATTTCGGAAGCTGCGTGGGAGTAGGTAATAGACGATCAACACAGTCGGTAAGAACAGAAATAAGAATATCGTCGAACTAAATAGCATACGTCGCTTCCTCCCCTGCCGTGACATGTTGCACAATCTGAATGTCCCGGAGATGGACCCGGAAGCTCCCCTCTTGCAAGAACTTCCATGCCACCTTGAAATACTTCGCTCCCGGTACTCGTTTCATCTGTACATGAACGACTGTCTCATTCGTCAATGTGACGGTTTCCGTTTCGGATCCCATCCGTTTTTTCTGTCCATACTGCATCTTGAATAACTGAACGACACATGGTGCATCGACTTCGAAATGACAGGTCACCTCGATGAGATCTCCTGTAATCGTGGCGTCTGACCGGTATAACTTTGAAGGAGGATGTTGAAATCCTTGATCAAACAACTGAATGTACAATTTGTCGTCTGCCGTCGCTTCTTGAAAATCAAAATAGACACCATCTGTAGCATCCTCAAGCAAGATTTTTTCCTGCGTTCCGAATGGAAAGAATTGATAAATCGCTGGAGGAATACGTTGACTCATACAGGTACCTCACTCATGATGGCATCGACGATTCGCTCCGCCGCTTGTCCATCGCCATAAGGATTCGCCGCTTGTGCCATCGATTGGTAGAACACCTGATCCGTTAACAATTGATGACTCATCGTATAAATCATCTCTGGATTCGTCCCGACGAGCTTCAACGTTCCAGCTTCGACCCCTTCTGGACGCTCTGTCGTCTCCCGTAAGACAAGGACAGGCACGCCGAGCGAAGGTGCTTCCTCTTGAATCCCACCTGAGTCGGTCAGAATGAAGGATGCCCGAGCCGCAAGATTATGGAAGTCAAAGACATCAAGCGGTTCGATCAATTGAATCCGCGGATGATGCTCCAAGCGAGCTGCCGCTTCTAGTACGACCGGATTCGGATGAACCGGATAGACGATTTCGATTTCTGGATGATCATTTGCTAATCGTTCAATCGCCTCAAAAATCGTTGCCAGTTGTAAATGATTCTCACGGCGATGAACGGTCAGCAAGACAAGTTTTCGTCCCGACTTCTCTAGGCGCGATAGGACAGGATGCGTATATGTCGGTGATACAGTCGTCTTCAACGCATCGATGACCGTATTACCGGTTACGATGATCGGTGTCTGCTTGTTCTCAGCACGTAAGTTCATTGCAGCCTGTTCAGTCGGTGCAAAATGATAATCCGCCAACACACCTGTCAATTGACGATTCATCTCTTCTGGGAACGGCGCATACTTTTCATATGTCCGTAGTCCTGCTTCCACATGACCGACTGGAATCTGTTGATAGAACGCCGCTAAAGAAGCAGCGAACGTCGTCGTCGTATCCCCATGGACAAGGACGAGATCCGGCTGTTCCTTTTCGAGGACGCGACGCATCGCGTTTAAAATACGCGCCGTCATTTCCTCTAACGTCTGACGCGGACGCATCAAATCCAAGTCATGGTCCGGAGTGATTTCGAACAGTTCAAGGACCTGATCGAGCATCTCTCGGTGTTGTGCTGTAACGACGACGATTGGTTCGACGTCCTGACGATTTTCAAGTGCTTTGACGACCGGCGCCATTTTGATCGCCTCTGGTCGTGTTCCGAATACAAGCATGACACGTTTCATTTACTTCATCCCCTATCTCATTTCATGACGATTGTTCAATCGTCTCGCCCATCATCTGCTGATCCACGGAACCGATCCGTTCCGTTCGTTTCTTAGCTACGTAATGGGAGGCTTGCTTTTTTGATAACTGTTTGTACCAATATAGATATTTATTGTATTCAGCCAACGTTTCGTTCGTCGGACCAAATAGACGTACTTCCCCGTATTCCAACCAAAGGATTTTTGTACAGAAACTCTTTACCTGGCTGAGCGAATGACTGACGAAAAAAATCGTTTTCCCTTGATCGCGGAATTCACGCATCTTATCGAGGCACTTTTCGGTAAACGTTTGGTCTCCGACTGAGAGTGCTTCGTCGATGATCAAGATATCTGGATTAATATGAATCGAGATCGCAAAACCAATTCGAGCTCGCATGCCGCTCGAATATGTCTTGACCGGCTGATCGATGAACTCCCCAATATCAGCGAACTCTAAAATTTCTGGAGTAATCGTCTCGATTTGGCGTTTCGTCAAGCCCATCATCAGCCCTTTTAATTCAATGTTATCTCGCCCTGTCAGTTGACTATTCAATCCACTAGAGATGGCAATCAAGGCTGACTTCCCACCCAATGTGACCCGACCGTACGTCGGTGGTGTCACGTTAGCAAGCAGATGCGATAGTGTCGATTTCCCACTTCCGTTGATGCCAACGACACCGACGATTTCTCCCTCTTCCACAGAAAAGGAGACGTTCTTCAGAGCATAGAACGATTTTCCATTCACCTTACCGAACAACACTTCTTTTAGCTTGTCGATCGGTCGGGCATAGAGCATGTACCGTTTCGATACATTCTCAAACACGACATGACCCATCGTTCTCCCTCCTATACGTAATCGATGAAATAGCGTCGGAATCGAATGTGAATCGATGCTCCAACAAGTAAGATTGCGAGCGTCATACACCAGAAGTACACGCCGTACCACATATGATCGAGCAGATAACCCGTTCCGATGAGTGCGGACCGATATCCCTCAATCAAATAAACGAGCGGGTTTAGCATCAACAACATCTTGAATAACGAGTGATCTGGCGGAATCCACATGATTGGCGTTAAATACATCAGCATGCGGATCGCAGATGTCACCATGTTTTGTACATCTCGAATCATCGTCGCAAGTGCGGATAACAATAAGGAAACCGCATAAAGGAACACGACGCCCGCCGGTACGATATATAGAAGTTCAAACGTATGCCATCCCGGGAAGTAACCGAAGGCACACCCTAAAATGATCGTCAAAGCAATCATCGCGAGATGACGGTAGAATTGTGCCAAAATGACATACGCTGGAATCGTACTTAGTGGAAAGTGCATCTTCGAGACGAGGGCAACCCGACCATAAATCGACCGGGAACCACTTGGAATCGTACTGCCGATGAAGAACCAAGCAATCAATCCGCTGACGAGCCAAAAGACGAATGGAATTCCATCGACTGGATGCCCACCACGAATCCCGAAGCCGAATACGACCCAGTAGACACCGATTTGGAGAAGTGGCGTCATGATCTCCCAAAACCAACCCAGGTATTGCATGCTATATTGACTCTTTGTTTCATAAAGCGAGAGTCGAAAGATCAGATACAGATGATCCTTCAACTCTCTCCCAATCGTTCGTAACGCGTTCATATCGCTTTCGCATCCACTTCCGTCACGCGGTGCGTATGCAAATTACCGAAGTTCAGGACTTTGACAGCGTCGAGCGCTTTGACGATCCCTTTCGTATCAAAGAGTAACGGTGTCCGCATGTAGTTTGCGAGACGACGTGAATCGAATTGTTTGAATTCATCGTGGTCGACTAAGACAAGCGCTAGATCGGCGCCTTGAATCGCCTCCAGCTCATCGACGAGTTCGAAACGTGTCGAAATCGAGCGTTCGACGTGCGGATCACAGACAGCGACGTCAAGTCCACGGTCGAGTAATTGTTCAATGACTTCGACAGCTGGACTCTCGCGCATGTCGTCGACGTTTCCTTTATACGTGACACCAAAGACGGCGATTTTTGGACGGACACGCGAACCGACGAGACGAGCTGCTTGTTCGGCAACGAATTGTGGCATCTGAACGTTCGTTTGTCGTGCCGTATGAATGATGCGAGCAAGCGATGGGGCTTTTGCGACGATGAAGTACGGATCGACTGCGAGACAGTGACCACCCACTCCCGGTCCCGGATGATGCAAGTTCACCCGTGGGTGCATGTTCGCCATCTCAATCACATCTAAGACGTTGATCTCTAGCTGATGACATACTTGCGTCAATTCATTTGCGAGAGCAATGTTGACATCGCGGAACGTATTCTCCATCAACTTCGACATTTCGGCTGTTTTGGCATCGGTCCGGACAATCTCACCTTGAACGAATGTTTCGTAGACGGCAGCTCCTGCCTCCGCACACGCTGGCGTCAACCCACCGACGATGCGGTTATTATGGATAAGTTCATGTAAGATTTGTCCTGGTAAGACACGCTCTGGGCAATGGACGACATAGACGTCTTCACCAATCGTAAAGCCGGCTTCTTCAATCAATGGACGAACATGGTCATCCATCGTACGTGGTGCAATCGTCGATTCGACGATAACGACATTCCCTTTTTCAAGGAAGGGTAGCATGTTATTAACCGCTGAAATGACATATTTCAAATCACACGATTTATACGTATCGTTTAAGTTAGGAGTTGGAACGGCGATTAAGAAGACATCTGCTCGTTCTGGCGTAAGTGTCGCTCGGAATTTTCCGTTCGCGACGACTCGTTTGATGACATCCTCGAGTCCTGGTTCTTCAATATGAATCGTTCCCGTGTTCAGAAGATTGACGATTTGTGGATCGATGTCGACACCTACGACTTCCGTGCCATGATCCGCGAACATCGCAGAAGAAGGTAATCCAATATATCCTAGTCCGATTGTGCAAAGTTTCATTTTGTCATTCCTCCATCGAGTTAGTCATACTAGCCAACGAACGGTCTGTGGCTTGGCTGTAACTAGACCATAACGACATTTCCTTTGCTTTCCAATGCTTCTAACCATCTCTTAAACCATTCTTCACAGACCTTACATTTCCAGTGTTTTCTATCGTTTTTGTAAATCTTATGAAGCTTTCGCGAATCCTTCGTGTCTATTCGAATGAAACAAAACGACTCGTCAGGAATCCGCCTTCATTGCACGTGGATTTCCCTTCGAGTCGTTGACTATTTTTCTTATTTTGCGCTAGATTCCATGAAAATCGAGTCATAGACAGCAAGAAGTCGACCTTTTTCTTGCTCCCAGTTGTATTGTCTCCTTGCTACGCTTGCTCGTTCCTGCATCGCCCGTCGCAAGTTCTCATCCTTCACTAGACGATTGACCGCCTCGGCGATACTCTGCGGTGATTCGACATCGACGATTAATCCAACTCCTTCTGTTTCGACGACACGACGGATTTCTGGTAAGTCGGCCGCGATGACAGGAATCAACGCCGCCATGTATTCGAATAGTTTATTCGAAGAAGCGGAATAATGATTGAAGCAAACGTTCTGGAGGACTTGAAAGCCGACCGTCGCCGCTGCCGTGTAACTGGGTAGTTCAGCAAGTGGAACCTTATCAATGAAGCGGATACGAGACTTTTCCGATGATTGCGTGGCCAGTTGCATCAGTTTCCCTTTTAACTTTCCATCTCCAACGAAAATAAGTGTTCCTCGATCGATGAACGGCATCGCTTCAATGAGTCGCTCCAGTCCACGTCCTTCCTGGATCCCGCCTTGATACAACAAAATCGGCTCGTCTGGTGCGAGTGCTAACTCTTCGCGTAACGGTCGCGGTTGCGGAATAATCGGTTCGTAAAAAGGATAATTGTGCAAGACGGATGGTCGGGTTCCATATAATTTTTGATGATAATCTGCACGCGTGTCATTTTCAACGATTGTCTGGTCGACGAATCGAAGCAACCAGCGTTCTAATTTCCCTTGCATGCTTCCGTATCCTGTCCGATCGGTCTGGACTTCATGCGAGTCATAGACGATTTGTGCACCACGCGCCGCCCCAATCGCTTGTGGTAACGTATTGACATCGTTCGCATGCATGACGTCATAATCATGCTTCCGGGCAGTACGTGTCATACGAAGAATGCCGAAACTGTTATATAGGGCGTAACGGATGAATCGACTTCGCATGAGTAAAAAGAGCACGAGCATCACGGGAATGAGCCATGGCGCAAGAAGCGCACCTATCACGCCGATGACAAGGGTCCGTTTTTTCCGTTTGCGAAAGAACGGGAGCCACCTCGCAAAAGGTGGCGTCCGGTCGATTCGAATGACGCGAAACCCTGACATCGGGTATTCGACTTCTGGAAGTGTGCCGTCATTGAGACAGTATAGGTCCACGCGGTGTCCTGCTTCGACGAGTGCTGTACATTCACGCAAGACACGAGCGTCATTCGTAAACGGATTCCAAACAAACATTCCAATTCGCTTCATTCTGCGACCACCTTTCGTGACTGCGTTTGTTCGATGGCGTCAAACAAGCGCTGTTGATTTTGTTCCCAATCGAAATGGCGTTGGACGTAATCCACACCCGCCCGTCCCATCGCTGCACGTTTCTCTGGATTTCGTGATAACTCGAGAATATGATCGACGATCTCCTCTTTTTTCCGCTGGACAGACACATAACCGGCTCCTGCTTCTTCGATGACATGCGCCGCATGACCGGATACCGCACCGACGATGGCACAGCCCATCGCCATGTAGTCGATGATTTTGCCTGGTGTCACTGTATCGAACGCTGTACTCTCGACGAGTGTCGCAAAGGCGATGTCACTCTTCGCGAGTTGTTTCAACGCATCCCAGCGTGGCATCGCGTCAAGAAACTCGATATTCGTCAATCCACGTTCCTTGACGAGTCGTTCGAACGTTTGCTTGTGATAGCCGTAACCGACGACTTGAAAGCAGATATCCTGTTCTTGTTGAAGTTCCTGTGCGACGTCAAGCAACAAGAACACATCTTGTGCGAGTCCGATATTCCCTGTATACACGACGCGGACTTGTTCCGATACTTTTCGGCGTTTGATCAACCACTCATTTTCCTCGATGGAGTTCGGGATGTAATGAATTTTTTCCGGTGCAATGCCCCGCCCTTCAATATACGATCGAAACCCCTCACTGTTGATGACCAATTGATCTGCCTGACGATACATCCACTTTTCAAGCCAGTAGAGCGGAGTCAATAAGAGACGCGATTTCGTGATTCCGACGCCAATCAACGATTCCGGCCATAAATCACGTACATCGAGAATCAAAGGAGCCTTTTTGACATGTTTCGCGACGACCCCGACGAGTCCCATGAAGATGGATGGCGTCGTCGCATAGATGTAGGCATAGGATTTCGGGTCTTGTCGCACCTCTTTTACCGCGAGCACGAATTGTTCCACGAATAAACGAAGACGCCGCCATAAATTATTCGTCGCCCGGACGTCACGCGGTTGGATACGGGTCACATGTGCCGTATCGAGACTCGGTTCATCCCAGAACATCGAGTCCGTATAAAGTTCTGCCGTCGGATAGAGCGGTTCTGACGTCAACACATGGACGTCACTTCCCGCTTGTTCCATCCGCTTGAAGATATTCTTCATTCGGTTTGCCGCACTCCCGATTTCCGGATAGAAATTTTGACAAATCATCAAGACGTTCATCGACGACTCCGGCGCTGCTTGAGTTGACGTCGGAACTTCCAGTAGCGGACGACGATTTTTCCGAGCTTTGATCGCGCGAGTGAGCGGTATTTTGATTTCCATGATGCATTCGCCTCCAGCAATTCCAGATTTGTCACCAATGATCCTTCGAATCGATCAAGCAGTGCGGCATATTGTTCTTCGAGCATCTTGTATTGTTCACGCTGTTCCTGTAGTTGCTGTTCATGGCGTAGCAATTCGACTTGAGCGTGTTCCAATTGGTCCGTTTGTTCCCCTAACCGCTGAACTTTTCGTTCTAGATTCTGTTGCTTGCGTTTTAAATCAATGATCGTTGCGAGATGCAATCGTTCCACCTCTTCAAAGGCGTCTTCAAGCCATTCGACTTCCGCCGGTAGAATCGATCGACCGGATCGAGGTTCCGGATAGACTTGAATCGTGATCCCAAGCCACTTATCAATCCGCTCGATCGTCTCGATCTTACCGAAGGGTGTCAACTGTTCAAGCAGTCGGTTTAAATAATACGTCCGTTTGTGATCCGCATAATCGTTCACTCCAAATGGAACTGTGATGACGAGTCGTCCTTCTGGTGCGATGAACGAGACGGCACGGGCGATAAAGCGCTCTGGCTCCCCGATATGTTCCAGTACTTCCGTCATCAAGACTGTATCGAATTGAATGTCAGGTGTGTACGTCATGACATTTGCTTCATGTAATTCCACTTTTTCTTTTACGGATGCCGGTTCTTCAAGTAACGCTTGTTTGGCCTCGATGATCGCTTCTGGTAACACATCGATCCCGATGACATGTTTCCCTTCGCGTCCGAGCAAAATCGGGACGACTCCACCCGAACAACCAATATCTAAAATGTGCTCTCCTTTTGCTTGTCGAACGATCCAGTGAACACGCGCGCGGACTTTTTTACCGAATCCACCGCCTAACTGATCGTAGTAGGCAGCTCGGATTTGATCCTTGGGGCGTGCTGTTTTCATCGATGCCGTCATTTTTGCACCTCCTCGAGTAGTAAGTGTTGAAGTCGATCCGTCTCCTGTCGATCTGCAAGCTCCATGAATCGACGAATCAACGGGTTCGTCAACGTGATGGGTTCATAGAATCCGATGATCGTGCGTAGTAATGCGACACTCGGTGCAAAGTCCTTATCACTGCAGTAGCGTAACTTGACAAGATACCAATGCTCAAAGAAATGCTCGAATCGAGTTTCCTTGTATTCCTCTAGCACTCCATAACGAGCGAATTTCTCGGCTCGTGCCCGCTCTCGGACGACACTTCGTTCAAAGAACTTCACCGTCAATGCATTCACGGTTGACCCTGCAACGGCTGCGTAATAATAATGGATGACTCGATTGACGAGTAAGACACGGTTCGCGCGAAGCATCAATTCTTGGAAGAACAAGGAGTCCTGACCGACCGCACCGACGACTTGTTCCAATTGATGTTCAAGCAGGAAGGTACGACGGACGACGAGTGCTTGAATGCTTTGTACCGCAAACCGATGTTTCAATAGAAAAGCTTTCGGATCCTCACAAACCGTTCGTCCTTGTTTACGAATCGTTGGCAAGGCGATGATGCTCGTCTTCTCGGCAAGCTTTTTCATATGCCCTGCCACAAAATCAAGTGATGGATCTTTTTCTAGTTCTTGAAGCAAAAAGGCATATCGATCACTGAGTACCTCGTTATCCGGATCAAGGAACGTCACATAGTCAGCTCGTGCCATCTCGACTCCTTTGTTACGCGGACGTGAAGCACTACCGCTTCCGCCTGTCTCGAAGAAATAAGTTCTGACATTTCCATAGCGTCGCGCGAGACGCTCTACGGCTTGACGTGTCGCTATGTCCGTCGATCCATCATCTACGAGTAAAATCTCCGACTCCATGAATCGATCCATCCGCGTTAGACTGGCGAAACATTTATACGTGAGGTGTTTCCCATTGTTATAGATCGGAACGACGACCGACAGTTGCGGGGTCTGATTCGTCGGAACTACCGTCTGCTCGTTCCACTCAAATTGATCGATCAACAGTGTTTTTCCGTTCAGTTCATCTGCCTGGAACATGTCATATCCGATAGCTGACCGCCAAACAATCGCACCGTTTCGGCTACCGCTCATCTCTTGTACATGATACGGATGCTCGCTTCCCTTTCGGACGATGCTGGCATCGCTATATTTAAAGCCATTCACGAGGTCCTCTAAATAATATTCGCCATAAGATTCCTGTCCATCCATCCAAGCAACGAGATCCGCTTGATCATAGGTTTGCTCCGTCAACGTATCCGCTGAGACGATTTCGTCTGGTGTGAGACTTTGGCGATCAATCACGTCACGAATGGCTTCCCCATCCTGGGCGACGACGATGAGTAAGCGATGTTTCCGTGTTTCAGGTACTCGTCCAATGAACGCTAGGATCTGATCCATCCGTTCGAAGACCGTATGCTCCGTCATGACGGCACGAAGTCCTTCTGCCCGTAACCGTTCGATTTCATCCTGTGACGTACGTTCCACGATTGCCGTCGCCTCCTGTGCGTCATGCACAGTGAAGATATTCGGAAACTCGTTGTTGACGGCGATACTGTAATTCGACAAGATCAAATTCCCGAGTGCTTGCGATTCATAAACGCGACGAGCACACATCGTTTTACTGTATTTGATGCTATTCAGGTTCAAGACCCAGTCGTAACATTTACTGACTTGTTGTAAAGCATCGTAAGGAATCGCTGGTGCGACCCGTGATTGATAGCGCTCCGGAAACTGATAGGCTGGTAAGTCGAGATGATAATTCCGGTCCACGATATCGAGTTCGTGCGAGGATTGCATCACCCCATCAAACAACATCTCCGTATCTTTAACACGCTCCGGATATTTCGCCATCCAGCTACCGGCAAATAAAACACCTTTCTTTCGGCTACGTGTCGCTCCGATCGGATTGTGAATCAATGGATTGACACCAAACGGCATCGCCATGATCCGATCATGACCACATAAGACGCGGTATTCAGGAATCATCGCCTCATCTGAAGTCAGGACATAATCGGCAGCTTGCGCCACGTCTTGAAACCGTTCATGATTGCTCGGATCTTCCGTCGATTGAAAGACGACTGGAATTCCTTTGGCTTTGACTTCCTGCATCATCGAAAGCAGTCGTTGACGTTTCTTTGAATTCGGTGTGGCGACACCTTTCCAATCGTCTCCTCGTAACCCCTTCCATGAGGAAACGACTAAAAAGAGATCAATCTCACGCTCGAAGACTTCTTCGAATGTATGCGCATTGACGTAGTGGAGATGAACGGCATCTTCATAATAGGCATACATGAATTCCGAGCAGACGATTGCCATCTCGATTGGTCGCTTTTCATAGTAACGCGTCGTCGTCCGGACCGGAATCTCCGAGACATCCAATTGATTCAGCAGTGATGCTTGGCTATTTTGTCGATAACGTGTCGTCGTGTTATTAGAAGTTCGAACCGTCGGCAGTCGCAAGACGTCTAACTGACGGAGTTTTTCGAGTGCATCTTTACTTGCGGTCGTCGCGCTCGTAAGCCGTTTTTTCTCTTCGCGGACCCAGTTCAGTTGTTGCATGATTTGTCGTTTCCATTTTTGATCACTCACACGTAAACACCCTTCCTCTTTTCAACTCTTTCTTAGTCTACGGAAGCAGTTCAAAGGCTACTTGAAGGACTTGCAAGGTTTTTGTAAAGACTTAGTGAAGCTTTTTTGGATTTTCCTTACATTCCAGTTCAGTCAACCTGTATTTCCTAGGAAATCGACCAGTTTCGCTTTCTTGTCCGTGGAAGTCATTCACATGTTTTCAAAAACGAATCCTATGCACTCTCATTGTTTTGGATTTAAAAAACGGGGAAACATTACTACGTACTGATAAAAGGAGATGACTGGACATGTTAAACGAAAAAAATCATGATTTACCAGATGAAAAGGCAGACGTTGGTCTTCACCCGGATCCTGATCCAGCTGAGACATCAGATCCCGGAATCAAGCCTGCGGAAACACAGCATCCGGATCCTGATCCAGAAGAGCTCGAGCGCGATCGAAAAAATTCGTGAATCTCACGCCATAGAAAAAGAGGTTGCGGAAATGATTCCGCAACCTCTTTTGGCATGTTCACTTAACTTTTACTAGTAGTTTCCCTGTGTTCGAACCATCGAACAAGCCAAGGAACGCATCTGGTACACGATCGAATCCTTCAAAGATCGTCTCTTCGTATTGCAACTTCCCTTCACTAACCCATTGACCAAGTTGCTCAGCTGCCTCTTTAAAACGTTTTCCATAGTCGCCCACTAAGAAACCTTGCATGCGCGCGCGCGCGATGATTAATTTCGATTGAACACGTGGACCAATGTCCTGTTGTGCGTTATATCCAGAAATGGCACCGCAGACTGGTACCCGCGCGAATGGATTGAGTCGATCAAGGACTGCATCACCAATCTCTCCGCCGACGTTTTCAAAATAGACATCGATCCCGTCTGGACATGTCCGGTCCAATGCCTCTCGGATGTCTTCCGTTTTATAGTTGATGACTTCATCAAAACCAAGATCTGCTTTTAAGTGTTGTAGCTTTTCGTCACTTCCTGCGATTCCGACGACACGTGCGCCTTTGATTTTAGCGATTTGACCAACGATCGATCCAACAGCCCCTGCTGCTGCCGATACGACGACCGTTTCCCCTGGTTGTGGATTCCCGATATCAAGCAATCCGAAATACGCTGTCATCCCTGTCATTCCGAGAACACCGAGTGCTGTTGAAATAGGTGCGATCTGCTCATCGATTTTACGAACGGTTTTTGCATCGACGACTGCTTTTGTTGCCCAATCGAGCATCCCAACAACGACATCACCTGACTTGAGCCCTTCACTTTTAGACTCGATGACACGTGCTACGACACCTCCGTGAATCGGTTCATCAATCTCAAATGGTTGCGAATAAGAACGCGCATCGTTCATACGCCCCCGCATATATGGATCGACCGAGATATAGAGTGACTCCAGTGCGACTTGTCCTTCCTTCAGCTCTGCTAACTCGAATGATTCATAGCGGAATGTTTCCCCTGTTGGTTTTCCGTTTGGTCGTGCTGCTAATACGATACGTTGTTCTGACATGATTCATGACCTCCTCATTCAATGTACTTCTTCACTGTAACAATTCCGTTTCTGAAAGACGAATCCTTTGCTCGTTTGGAATTTTCTAACTTTTTCTTGACGTCCTTATGTTCTTGCCGTAAGATAAAACACAATTCATAACTTTTATACTGTTATGCATAAAAGCGTTACATAAGGAGAGGACTTGTATGGATTCATCTATTTTGCGTCAGCCGCGTCAATTCGCCGTTCATGTTTTAAACGGACTCAGTATCGGAATTCTCGTTGCCCTTATTCCAGGAGCACTACTCGGGGAACTCGCTAAGGCATTATTGCCATACGTATCCGGAGCCCAGCATGTTTTAGATGCCACCACACTCGCGATGCGTCTTTTGCCGATGGTGATTGGTGTTGCCGTAGCCATGCAATTTAAAGTGACTCCGATTGCGACCACGTCGATTGGTCTTGCGACGGTCGTTGGATCAGGCGTTGCAACTCGTGCAGATGCGACCTTCGTTTTCGTCGGCACGGGCGACGTCATCAATGCTGGTCTGACGGCAGCTGTTGCGACAGCAATCGTCTTATTGATCGGTGAGCGTTTCAAGACGTATACGGTACTTGTCATGCCAACGATTTTGATTGTCGGTGCCGGTGGGATCGGTGTGTTAACGTACCCGTTCGTGACACGGATCACGACAGCGATCGGACATGTCATTTCAGACTTTACGGCACTTCAACCTGTCTTGATGGGTATTCTAATTGCGATTACTTTTTCCGTACTTATCGTTTCTCCGCTTTCAACGGTCGGCATTGCGACAGCCATCAGTTTATCCGGTGTTGCCGCCGGAGCTGCGAATCTAGGCGTCTGTGCCGCTGGATTCGGTCTTGCGATTGCCGGGTGGCAAGCGAATTCACGCGGAACGTCGATTGCTCATTTTCTTGGTTCTCCTAAAATCCAGATGGCGAACTTCATACGTAATCCATTGATGATCCTACCTGTCATGTGTAGTGCTGCTATCCTTGGCGCACTAGCAGGAATGCTCGGCGTCCAAGGTACGCCGTTTAGTGCCGGCTTCGGGATGTCTGGTCTAATCGGTCCGATCAATGCGTTACATCTGATGTCAGGGGGCTGGACATTGTTCAACATGACATTCGTTCTCGGATTATTCATCGTCTTGCCCGTCATTCTTTGTCTGTTGTTCCATCTGCTCTTCCGGAGATTCCGTCCATGGATGAGTGCAGAGCCATACCGACTGGATTTTGAGTAAGTTCATCGTTAGCGTTCTTTCATCACAAAAAAAGCCAAGCCGACCGTCTAAAAAATCGACGGATCGAACTTGGCTTTTTGATGCATTTATTTGATCACTGTCAGTAAGTCAAGCGGTGTCTCGATGACATGGTCCGCCGAATCCCACTCGGATTGTGTACCAAAACCGTACTGGCATAAGACGACCGGCATGTTTTCCTTACGGGCCGCTTCGACATCGGAAGACCGATCCCCAATCATCCAGTATGTTGCTTCCCCAAACTCCTCACGGTGCGCTCGTAAGATATCCGCTTTTTCTTTCCCGTTGACGGATTCTAAGCATTTCGGACTCGTAAAGAATGAACGAATTCTCTGGCTATCCAGCACAAGGTTTAGATAGTGGTTGCCACAATTACTCGCTGTTGAAATGGTATGTCCAGCGGAAACTAGCGCTTCTAATAAAGATCGAATTCCGTCGAACAAGACGTTCTGTTCTGCCATCGTCGCTTCTAGATGACCATGTCTTTTTTTACGAATCAACCGAATATCCTCTTCTGAGGCTTCCGGAATCGCCTTACGCCAAAAGGCACTTCCCGCCAAACCATAGCTCGCTTGTACACTCGATTGAGAAGGTTTTGGAAGATGCGGCATGTCCTCCATCGCTCGATGGATTGCTTCTGTCATCTGTTCCGTTGAATCAATCAATGTACCGTCAATATCGAATAAGATAATTGCCATGTTCCCACTCCTTTTAGATCTCTTTTTTTGCTTTTCTCTTTTTTTGAATCAAGTAGCCAACCGTAATCAACACGCCTAAACCAATCCAAACTATTGGATGATTGAGGTGGTGCAATTTTCGCCATTCATGTCCGACGGCTTTCCCGCCCCAAATGAAAATCGCCGACCAAAGGAAAAAGGAAATCGTCGTCACGACGGTAAACGTCCAGCGTGAAACACCAGTCAGACCGGCACCAATCGCAAATCCGATGCGCCACATCGGAGACAGAAGAAGGATATAGCGTCCCTTTGTCTCCATTTGTGTCTGAAACTGAAGCATTTTTGTTTCCGAAATCCGAAACCATTTGAATAAACGATTCAATAACCGTTCACTCCCGAACTGACCAATCGTAAAGAAGAGGTTCTGACTAATGACGAAGCTCACTACAGCGAGGAACAACATGAATAAAAGATTCGCCTGTGCGGTATGCACGAGATATCCGGCATACGCGAGCGGTACTTCGCTCGGTATGAATGGAAACATGAGCGTCATCATGATCCCGATATAACCGTATGATTCCATCCAATGGTGTCCCATCTTCGCCCCCCTCTCTCTTTACCAACTATTTCTAGTGTATCGAACTTTCAAGAAGGCGTACAGGAAACGGCTCTCCGTAGACAAAGAAGAGCGACTTCTCATAGTGAAGTCGCTCGGATCATTATCATCTATTTGATTAATACGCATCCTCACTTTGTACTGGTTGCGTACGACGCTTTTGTTGTTCATCTTGCCAGTCACTGAAACGTGTCAACTCTTCAAAGACTGTTTTCGTGACGAAAAGGATGACGGCGATATCGTCTGCGAAACCAAATCCGAGTACGAAATCAGGTACGAGATCAATCGGTGACACGAGGTAAATCAACGCTCCGATTACTTTTAAAATCGTCGTACGACGAATGTTGCGATATTCACCTGACTGGTACGCGCGAATCATATCGACGAACAACGTCAACGGCGAGAAGACGACGGACAAACGAGAGTTCCCGTTCACTTTAGCAGTTGCTCGTTGTAACAGCGAGTTCGTCTTTTTCGGGCGATCGATATAATCTTTTGCATCTTCGGCATATTGATTTTGTTGTTTTTCTAATTGTTGATTTGAGAATTTCATTCCTGTTTCCCCCATTCTAAAGTAACTTCAACGCTTTTCTATTTCCCTGTTCCTACGTATGATAATCCTGTCAGGTTTCAGGATATGATGGAACGGTAAAAAAGGGAGAGAAGCGTTACAGAAAGGATGATTTTTATGAATCATGTTAATCAAACCGTCATCATTACGGGAGCGGCGAATGGAATTGGTGCCGAACTCGCCCGCACCTACGCTACGCATGGCGCAAATGTCGTTCTTGCTGACATCGATCAGATGACAGGAGACGAACTAGTTCAACAAATTGAAGAAGATGGTGGAACGTCTTACTTCTATCACCTCGATATCCAACATGAAAAAGACGTTCAACTGTTGATCGAAAAAGCGATTGAACATACGGGTCGCATCGACATCGTCATCAACAACGCCGGTATCATGATCCGAAAACCCTTACTCGAATTGTCGCTTGAGGAATGGGATCGGGTTCATCATACGAACCTGCGTAGCATCTTTCTAACGACTAAGGCCGCTACACCCTATTTGAAACAAAGTAAAAGTGGTGGTCGGATCGTCAACCTCGCTTCGACCCGCGCCTTCATGTCGGAACCGCATACAGAATCTTATGCGTCGACGAAAGGTGGCATTTTTGCCCTGACCCATGCACTTGCTGTCTCACTCGGAGAAGACGGAATTCTCGTCAACGCGATTGCTCCGGGTTGGATCGAAACCGGTGACTACCAAGAATTATCACCCGAAGACCACAGTCAGCATCCAGCCGGTCGCGTCGGAAAACCAAGTGATGTCGCACGTGCTGCTCTTTATCTAACGCATCCAGATAACGACTTCTTGACGGGAGAAACACTGGTCCTAGACGGCGGGATGACACGAAAAATGATTTACGAAGAATGATTCATGAAGAGTGCCTGATTTAGGCACTCTATTATTATTTTCATTTTACAAAAACTATACTTATACCTTTCTCAATTCTTCTTAAACCTTCTCTTGATATGATGTTACAAAAATATATCTTCTGACATCATTCGGAAATCAATTGATTACACGATAAACTTCCCCTTCATATCAACGATTTGCCCTTATCCGAATCTTAATCAATCATTATTTTCATAAATTCTTCATACTTTTCGCTAGCTTCTCTTGCATTTTTTTAAAAGAATTGTAAAGTTGATTTTCCGATTTTCTTGTTAGAGTGGGAAAGGTAACACTTCATACAAGGGAAAGGAATGACGCTTAGTTTATGAAACGACCTTTCGGAAAGTCAATTGGGCTATCGCTCATGACACTCACTCTACTCGCAAGTCCGCTCATGACGACAACTCCCGTCGACGCGGCAAGTTCATATAAAGAAAAGCAACAACAAAACCAGCAACAACAATCGAAGCAACGTGAGGCGTTGTCTCAAAAGAATAACCAGTTATCTAAAGCACAACAACAAGTCTACGCACTGGATCAACAGATTAATGGGCTGACATTACAAGTCGTCGAGAATCAAAAGAAAATCGACGAGAACACGAAACAGATTGCTCGATTAGAAGATAAAATCGAGAAGCTACAAAAGAAAATCAAGAAACAAGAAAAAATGCTCGGTGATCGTCTGGCGGTCCGTCAGTCGAAAGCCGATAACGCTCCGCTGCTTGAGGCCGTATTCGGCGCAAAAGATGTCGGTGATATGATTAGCCGCTTCAATGCCTTCAATACAATCGCGGAAAGCGATGCTTCTTTGTTAAAAGATTACGAATCAAACAAAAAAGAACTGGCAGCTGCGAAAGAAGAACTAAAGCAGACACGCCAAGACTTGATTGAAGATCGTAATGTTTTAAAAAAGAAACAACGTGAACTGAAACAAGAAAAACAAAAGCGCACAGCACTTTTGAAGCGTCTGACGTCGCAAAAGAAAAAAATTGAATCCAATATCCTAAGCCTGAAAGAGGCATCGGCCCAACTGAAGGCACAGGAAGCAGCTGAAAAAGCAGCAGCACGAGCAGCAAAGGCAGCTGCCGCAAAAGCTGCGAAACAATCGGCAGCACCAGCATCTGTTAGCAAGGCCAGCACGAAAGTCATCTCAAAAGCAAAAGGTAAATTCATCAAACCTGCTCAAGGCTCTGTTTCGCAAGGAATGGGTGCAGCAAGCGGAAGCAATGGTTATGCGTACCACAATGGAACCGACTTCGCTGGTCCACTCAACTCGCCAATCGTTGCATCTGCAAGCGGGACAGTCATCTTAGCAAGTTCAGGTGGTCCTTACGGCAACCACGTCTATATCTCTCATAATATCGACGGGAAAACGTATACGACCGTTTATGCCCATATGAATGCCTTGAACGTTAAACAGGGACAACAAGTCAAACAAGGACAGCAAATCGGTGTTCTCGGAAGCAGCGGTAACTCAACTGGTCCACACTTGCATTTTGAAATCCACGATGGTGGGTACCAATATGATGCGAATGGACGGACGAATGAGCTCGACCCAGAAAGCTTCTTCTAAGTCGATTCAAGAAAAAGTGCACTTCTTCTCTTCCCGAGAAGGAGTGCACTTTTTGCTGTGTTCATTAAATTTTGAATTGATGTGTCTGACTGTCAAGCGACGTCGTCGTCGACTCGAGTTCTTGCATCAATTGATGAATCTGTTCAAACGAGGCCTGTTGATCACGCATCGAAGCAGCGATCTCTTCATTTCCAGCTGCAAGTTCTTCCATGACACCACTGACTGTACTGACTTGACCAACGACATGGCGGGCTTGTTGCTTCGAATGAACGAGTTGTTTCGTCACGTAATCGAGGGTTTCCGTCACACTCGCTACCTTTTGACGTGTTTCACCGAAAGCTTGTTGAACATGCGTAAAGTTCTCGACCTGATTCGTCTGCTCCCGCTCCGCTTGCACGAGTGCTTCTTGTAAAACAGCACCGTCCTGACGAATCGAACGGACAAGCGAGAAGATCGAGCGCGTCGCTTCGTGTGTCTCATCTGCTAACTTTTTAACTTCACTTGCCACGACGGCAAATCCTCGACCAGCTTCTCCAGCCCGTGCCGCCTCGATTGCCGCATTGAGTGACAATAAGTTCGTCTGCGCGGAGACTCCCGCGACAAGTTGTGCCATCTGTTCAATTTGTTGCGTCTGTTCTAAGAAACCTTCCAGTTTCTGACCGAGTTCGCGATTTTGTTCTGTTGACGCGCGAAGTGACCGTGCTTGCTGTTCCATGACGGAACTACTTTGAACCATCACGTGATCGGCCGCCTGTCCTTCTGCATAAGCCGTTTGTGCACGTTGTTCACTCTCTTCAAAGAGCAGTTGCATATCGGACATCGTACTGACTGTCGTCTGGATATCGTCCGACACTGTTTGTGTCCCACTTGCCATCTCATTGATCGCATGGGTCATGTTTCCCGATACTTCAACGATGTTCGCGTTCTCTGTCGTCGCTTCCGTACTCATCTGACGAATCGTGTTCGACGAACGACTAATCGTTCCGATGACCTCATGCAATGTTCCTTGCATCTGCGCAACCGCTGTCTCGAGTCGACCAATCTCATCTTTTCGACCGGATACGACTAATTCCTGCGATAAGTCTCCGTCCGAAATCTGTTCTGCCGTCCGGACGACACGGCTGATCGGTCGCGTGATGCTACGTGCGAAGTACCAGTTGTATAACGCAAGACCAATCAGGAGAATGAATGTCGCGATCAAGACAGTCCGCGTCAGATTTAATGTCTCGTCTTTTGCTTCACGTTGTAAGACATCATAAAACTCTCCATTTTTCGTATGTAACGTGTAGAGATCACTGAGGACACCCTCAATCTGTGCAGCGTGCGAGCGAATTTCAATCGGATTCATCGCGTCCGTCAGTTCTGTCCGCTTCGTTGCAAGCGTCTTATACTTCATATCCGCCCGGTTCAACTCTTCTTGAAATGCAGGAATCAAATACGTCTTCTGTAATTCGTTTAATGCTTGTTCGTTCTTTTTACTAAGTGCCTGTACTTGCTCCGCCTGACTCTCAGACGGTTGGCTTGCCAGTCGGTTCCAGGCTGCTTGTTCGTATAAGAGCTTCGTTTCAAGTTCTGAGATCTCAACGAGCTGTTTCCCATAATCTTCGTTGTAGGACTGAATTTGACGGAGCTGGAACAAAGTCCATCCCATCAAGATGACGACACTCAAAATCGTCACTAACGTTGAGAGTAAAAATCGTTTCCGTAACGTCATTGGATCGTCACCTTACCTTCGAGCACATCTTGCTGCAGCTGCTCTAATTTTTTTCGTTCTCCGTCCGTAAAGTTCGTGTTTCGGATTGGAGCCAACTGGATCGCTCCTTCTTTGACGCCAAGGACGACTTGTCCGGACTGTAGACCTTTCGCAGCTACATCTTGTCCGATTTTCGTAATCGCAAGATCAACTTGTTTTAGCATTGACGTCATGACGGCGTCAGGTGCAATCGCGGTCTGATCGCTATCGACACCGATGGCTTTTTTCCCCTTCGTTTGTGCTGCCTCAAGGACACCACTTCCCGTCAATCCAGCAGCTGCGTATAATACGTCTGCCTTTTTCTGCATCATTTCGTTTGCGAGCGTCCGTCCCTTTTCGGGCGCTGCAAAGTCTTCGGCATATTCGACGAGTACTTTTGTTTTTGGATTGACGGCTTTTGCGCCAGCTATGTATCCTTTTTCGAATTTTTCGATCAGAGGTGACTTCATCCCACCGACGAAACCAATCGTATTCGTCTTCGTTTGGATCCCTGCCGCAGCACCGGCTAAGTAACTACCCTCATCTTCCTTGAATGTAACCGAGAGCACGTTCGGTAACGTCGAAACAGCATCAATCAAGGCGAATTGTTGTTTCGGATATTTTTTAGCAACCGTTTCAAGATCCGTCTGTCCCATAAAGCCGAGTCCGACGATAACGGTCGGCTTCTTTTTCGCTAACGCTTCGAATGCTGCTTTATAAGTCTTCGTTTCATTCAATTCTCGGTAATCGATCGACCAGCCTTCCTTCTCGCGTAACAACGCCATACCACTCATTGCCGCATCGCTGAACGACTGATCGCCAAGACCCACATCAGACAAGACGACTGCCATTTCCTTTCTTTCCTTGACTGCCCGTTCTGGATCATCGATGACACTACCGCACCCTGCGAGGCTAAGTGTCGATGCCAGGATGATTCCACTCCATCGTTTCATCTATTCCACACCCTTCCAACATTCTACATCTGATTATCGGAAGCGATGTCTGACTTCTTAATACAAAATTTAAAATCAGAATGCTTTCATAACAAAAAAACATGCCCCTCTTAAAAAGAGGGACATGTCAGATATTCTTAGTAGTCGCTATCAGACGTACCGCCTGTAACGATTGCAATTCCTGCTGATGCACCAATTCGCGATGCACCTGCATCGATCATTGCTTTTGCACCTTCGAAGTCGCGAACACCACCAGATGCTTTAACACCGATGTCAGGACCAACTGTCTCACGCATGAGACGGATGTCTTCAACTGTAGCACCACCAGTTGAGAAACCAGTCGATGTCTTCACGAAGTTAGCACCTGCTTTAACTGAAAGTTCAGCAGCTGTTTTGATTTCTTCTTTTGTAAGAAGGCAGTTTTCGAAAATGACTTTAACGAGTGTACCGTTTGCCGCTTCGACAACCGCACGAATGTCACGTTCAACTAACTCAAGATCACCATCTTTTAATGCGCCGATGTTGAGAACCATATCGATTTCTGTTGCACCGTTTTGGATCGCATCTTTTGTTTCAAATGCTTTCACTTCTGGCGTGTTTGCTCCAAGTGGGAAGCCGATGACTGTACATACTTTGACGTTGTCATCTGATTTTAAGAGTTCTGCTGCTAACGCGACGTATGTTGGGTTAACACAGACGCTTGCGAATTTGTATTCTAATGCTTCTTTACAGAGTGTTTCGATCTGAGCACGTGATGTTTCTGGCTTCAGTGCCGTATGGTCGATCATTCCTGCTAAATTCATGTTTGTTGTCCTCCTTAAGGGTATCCCTTAGACTCTGTTTTTATTCTATCACGCAAGAGGTCAGACTTCTATCTTTTTACGCGACTTTTCGGAGCTGTTTTTTCCGAATCCAGACACCATTGAGCGTAAAGACGATTGCTGCTGTCCAAATACATGTAAACGCCACCATATGTGTTTTAGTAAATGGTTCGTGATAAAGCAATACACCGAGTCCAAGCGACAAGGTCGGTGCGACGAATTGGAGGAATCCGACCCACGTGAATGGAATCCGTTGTGCCCCGAATCCGAATAACAAAAGTGGAACAGCGGTGACAATCCCGGTCAAGATGAGTCCGGTCGTCGTACCGACAGATTCGGTCATCGAAGACGTCCCTTGTACTTGCCAATAGCCGAGGAAAATCAAAGCAAGCGGAAGCGGCGCCATCGTCTCAAGCGTCAGACTAACCGTTGATTCGAGCGGTCGCCGCTTTTTGACGACGCCGTAAAAGCCGAAGCTTAAGGCAAGTGCGATCGAAATCCATGGAAACTCGCCGTAGCCAATCGTCAAAATCAATACACCGATTGTCGCAAGGACAATCGATACCCACTCGATCCGTGAGAGCTTTTCACGAAAGAATACGACACCGAAGACGATGCTGACGAGCGGGTTGATATAATAGCCAAGCGATGCCTCGACAATAAATTGATGATTGACGGCCCAGATATAGATGAACCAGTTCAGACTGATGATCAGTCCGTTTAAGAAAAAGAGTCGGCGCGTGAACGGATCGCGCAGCGCCGTCTTCCACTTCCCAAGCGCTTTTTGAAATGATAATAAGATGAGCAGAAATAAGAATGACCAGATGATCCGGTGTGCCAGTATCTCTTCACTCGGTACATTGGCGAGCATCTTCCAGTAGAGCGGTAAGAGTCCCCAAATGATATACGCGACAAGTGTCGCAAAGAATCCTAGTAGATTCACGTAATCCCCTCTTTCATTATGATACCTTTTTCATTCGCATCTTTCCTGCCGATAAACCGCTGATCGTAAAGAGAGCAACAGCAATCCAAATGAACAGGAAAGCGATGAAGTGAATCGTCGTAAAGACGTCATTAAATAGATAAATTCCAAGGAGCAGCGTCAGCGTCGGGGCAATGTATTGGAGAATCCCGACGTAGACGAACGGGATTTTCGGCATTCCGTATCCGAATAACATCAATTGGACTGCTGTTGCGATTCCGAGCATGATGATCGCAATCAATGCACTCGTCGGCATCGCAAGCGGTTGACTATCTGTCACACCAAGCGTCAAGAGAGCGAACGGAAGCGTGACGAGTGTCTCTAAAAATAATCCGGATAATGGTTCGGCTGCTGCCTTTTTCTTTAGTACACCGTAAAATGCGAACGAAACGGCAAGTGAAAAGGCGATGATCGGAAATTGACCATAACCGAGCGTTAAAATCATCACACCGATGATTGCTGATAAAATTGCAATCACTTGCGGACGCGTCAATCGTTCCTTAAAAAAAATCAAACCGAACAAGACGCTGACGAGCGGATTGATGTAATACCCGAGTGACGACTCAACGATATACCCTTCCCCGATGGCGTACAGATAGAGCGACCAGTTCCCGCCTAATACGAGCCCTGCCGCAAGAACGGTATAGCGCTGGCGTTTGTTTTGCCATAATTGACGAACGAATTGGAATTTCTTCGTCAGGCGTAGTAACAACGTCACGAAGATGAACGCACTCAATATCCGAATTGAAACGACCGTCCATGCTGGAATACCAGCAGCAAATACTTTGTAGATCGGCAACAGTCCACCAATCACATAGGCGACGAATGTCGCACTCATACCCCGTTTATCCACGGTCATCCCCCTTATGTATGAAGAAAGCCGCCAGTGGCGACTTTCATTGAACCTTATTGCCCGTCAAGCGTCGTAAACAACTCGCGTAATTCCTCTTCTGTCAAATCACGCCAAGAACCAATCGGTAAATCGCCAAGCTCGATGTTCATGATCCGGACGCGTTGGAGACGCTTAACTCGGTAGCCGAACTCTTTACACATACGGCGAATCTGACGATTTAACCCTTGCGTCAAAATGATCCGGAATGTCCGTGTCTCAAGTGGTTCAACGATGCATTCCTTCGTTGTCGTACCGAGAATGTCAACACCACTCGCCATCCCTTGAATGAACGTATCCGTAATTGGTGCATCGACGGTTACGATATATTCTTTATCGTGATTGTTTTCTGCTCGTAAGATCCGGTTAACGACATCACCGTCATTCGTCAAAAGAATCAAGCCGTCTGAATCTTTATCGAGGCGACCGATTGGGAAAATCCGCTTCGGATGATTGACGAAATCGATGATGTTTCCTTCGATATCAAGCTCTGTCGTACACGTGATGCCGACTGGTTTATTTAAGACGATGTAGACAGGTTTTGGTTTTGTCTGGAGCGGCTGACCGTCGATTTCAACGACGTCCGTTTCTTCAGCTTGCGAGCCGAGTTCTGCTGTCAGACCGTTGATCGTCACACGACCTGCATCGATCAGTTTATCGGCAGCACGTCTTGAGCAAAAGCCCGTTTCGCTAATGAATTTGTTGATTCGCATGAATGATATCCTCTTTCCTTAATTGAACTGTATTCAGTGTAGCGCATTCCTGAAATGAAAACAAAAAAAGTGGCAAAGAAAACCAGAGGTTTCCTTTGCCCTTTCGATTAGACCGCAGCGTCTTTTAATGTCTGCATGATTCGAACGAATTGACCATCATTCATCGGATAGCCGGCTTTCGTGATTTTGACACGAACGAGTTGTCCGATCATTGACTCATCGCCTTCAATTGCAACACGCAGATAGTTATCCGTGTAACCGACGAGACGACCGCCTGCTTCTTCCGAAAATTCTTCCGGAATGATCTCAAGCAGTTCTCCTTCGTATTTCGAAGCATATTCCTTCGCGAGTTGATCCGATAAGGCAATCAAACGCGCGACGCGTTCTTCTTTGATCGATTCCTCGACTTGATCGTCCATCATCGCAGCCGGTGTTCCTGTCCGTTTCGAGTACGGGAAGACATGCAATTCACTGAACTTATGATCATTGATGAAGTTGAACGTTTCCATGAACTCTTCTTCCGTCTCGCCTGGGAAACCAACGATGACATCTGACGTGATTGCACAGTCAGGCAGGACTTCCTTCAGACGCGTGATCCGTTCTCCGAATTCCGCCATCGTATATTTACGACGCATCCGGCGAAGGACCGTATCGGATGCAGACTGGATCGGAACGTGTAAGTGACGAACGACGATCGGCGAATCCTTCAGGACATCAAGTACTTCATCCGTGATTTGACTCGCTTCGATCGACGAAATGCGCAAGCGTTCAAGTCCATTGACGGATTCGAGTGCTTTAAGTAATTTTGCTAAGTTGTAGTCTTTCAAGTCTTCTCCGTATCCACCTGTATGGATTCCCGTCAAGACGATTTCTTTGTAACCCGCATCAACGAGCTGTTGTGCTTGCTTCAAGACATCTTCCGGTTGACGAGACCGCATGAGACCACGCGCCCATGGGATGATACAGAACGTACAGAAGTTGTTACAACCTTCTTGAATTTTCAGCGAAGCCCGTGTCCGGTCCGTAAAGGCCGGTACATCCAGTTCTTCATAGACTTTTGCTTTCATGATGTTTCCGACCGCATTGATTGGCATGCGTTCTTCACGGAATTGTTCGATGTATCCAATCATTTTATGCCGATCTTGTGTTCCGACGACGACATCGACGCCAGGAATCGCCATGATCTCAGCAGGAGACGTTTGAGCATAACAACCCGTTACGCAGATGACACTATCCGGATTTTGGCGAATCGCCCGTCGGATGACTTGGCGACTTTTCTTATCTCCGGTATTCGTGACCGTACATGTATTGACGACATACACGTCCGCATGATCAGCAAAATCAACGCGTGCGTAGCCAGCGTCCTTGAACAGTTGCCAGACAGCTTCTGTTTCGTAATGGTTGACTTTACAGCCAAGCGTTTGAAAGGCAACAGTTGCCATTTCGTTCACCCTTTCAATTCAAAATGATACGAGACGGCGGAAAGGACATACAATGGTGCCGTTTCCGTCCGTAAGATGCGACGCCCTAGAGCGGCTTTTTTAAAACCGGCATCCGTCAAACGTGCGATTTCTGCTTCAGCGAACCCACCTTCAGGTCCGATGACGACAAGAAGGGAATCACCCTCTTGCAATCCAGCAAGCGTCGTAGCGAGGACGGAGGCCTCCCCTTGTTTCGCTGATTCTTCATAGGCAACCAGACAAGCCGTATAGTTCGATGCATCCTGTAAGACTTCATCATACGCCACGAAGTCGACTGTCGGCAAGTGGGCACGGTACGATTGTTCCGCTGCTTCCTTGACGATTTTTTCGAGTCGTTCAATCTTTTTCGGAACCTTCTTTTGATCCCATTTCGAGACGGAACGGTCGGCTTCGAAAATTCGTAGATGATGGATCCCGAGTTCCGTTGCTTTTTGGGCAACGAGTTCGATCTTATCGCCTTTTGGCAATCCATGGGCGATCGTCACACGAATCGGTAATTCCGTCTCGATCGGTAGAGTCTCTTCGATCCGGGCAGAAGCCGCTTGTTTATCGAGTGCTTCCAGACGGCACCGGTAAAGACCTGTCCCGTCGAGTACGAGAATCTCTCCGCCGACTTCCATCCGCATGACGTTTTTCATATGGTGTGCGTCGTCTTTCGGGAGATGAAACACATCTCCCTGACGCATCGAGGGCTCGACGAAATACCGTTGCATGCGTTTACGCCTCCCGTTTCGCGATGATCGCGACCCAGTCCTCAAGCTTCGTCGTCTCGACGATCGTAAATCCTGCTTCTTGCATCGCTTGTACGACCATATCCTTCTTCTGACTGATGATACCGGAAGCGATGAAATGACCGCCTGGTAACGTCAACGTATAGGCATCCTTGACGAAGAGAAGGATGACTTCCGCTAAGATGTTCGCGACGATCAACTCGACCGGCTCACTCAATTCCTTCATCAAGTCACCTTGACGGACCGTGATCTGCTCACTGACTTCGTTCAAAGCGACGTTTTCCGTCGCTGATTTGACAGCGACTTCGTCTAAATCGAGTGCAAAGACATCCTTTGCCCCAAGCTTCGCTGCTGCAATCGCTAGGACACCGGATCCCGTTCCGACATCGACGACACGGTCTTGCTCTTGCAAGTAGTTCTCAATCGCTTGAATACAGAGGACCGTCGTCGGGTGTGTTCCCGTTCCGAATGCCATGCCTGGATCGAGCTCGATGATTTTTTCATCCGGTTGTGGTGTATAATCTTCCCACATCGGGACGACCGTCAGATGGCGACTGATCTTGACTGGCTTATAGAATTGTTTCCATGAATGAGCCCAATCTTCTTCATCTACTTGAGTCAGCGTGACAGCACCCGTGCCAATCGACAGACCGAAGTTCGTCAACTGCTGGATATCATGTTCGATGCCTTTGATCGTGTCCGTCAAATCGCTGCTTTCTGCAAGATACGCCTTCACGAGTACACCTTGAGTCGGGTACTCGTCTCGTTTCGTCTCATCCCAAATTTCACCGAAGTTATCTTCGCGGTGGGACATCATCTCGAAATCTTCGACGTCCTCGATGACGACTCCGCTTGCTCCCGCTTCATGTAAGATGTTTGAAACTGCTTCGATGGCTTCTTGTGTCGTATGGACACAGATCTCTGACCATTTCATTTCTTGTCACGCTCCTCTGTAGTGATCACCCTGTAAAGAATGTCTTGATCCGGCTGAAGACACCTTCGTGTTGCTCTTCGACACCTTTTTCATCGCTGATTTCATTGAATTCCCGTAAGAGTTCTTTTTGACGTTCCGTCAGATTCTTCGGTGTAATGACGACGACATTGACGTACTGGTCGCCATGGTGACCGGACCGAACGTTCGGCATCCCTTTTCCACGGAGCCGGAACCGTGATCCTGTCTGTGTTCCGGCTGGAATCTTCAGACTGACCTTACCGTGAACAGTCGGCACTTCGATTTCATCGCCAAGTGTTGCTTGCGCGAATGTAAGTGGCATATCCATGACGATATGATCGTCGACACGTTCGAACAGTTCGTGTGCTGCGACACGAACGACGACATACAAGTCACCTGCTGGTCCACCGTTGACACCGGCTTCCCCTTTACCTGCTAAGCGGATTTGTTGCCCATTATCGATTCCTGCTGGAATTTTGACACGGACATCTTTGTTTTTACGAACGCGACCAGCTCCACGACATGTTTCACATGGCTCCTTGACGATTTGTCCACGGCCGTGACACGTTGAACATGTCGTTTGGTTAACAACACGACCGAACATCGTGTTTTGTTCGACGTTGATGTGACCCGAACCACCGCATCGTTTACATGTTTCCGGCTGTGATCCTGGTTTAGCACCCGAACCATGACATGTCCCGCAATCTTCTTCGACTGGGATCGTGATCGTCTTCTCGACGCCTGTGACCGATTCCATGAAGTCGATTTCCTCGACGTATTGTAAATCCTGTCCTTTACGTGGTGCATTTGGATCTTGACGACGTCCGCCACCGAAGAACATGTCGAAGATGTCTCCGAATCCTTCAGCTCCACTGAATCCACCGCCACCTTGCGATGGATCTTGGTGACCGAATTGATCGTAACGTGCTCGTTTATTGTCATCGGATAACACTTCATACGCTTCCGATAATTCCTTGAATTTCGCATCCGCATCCGCTTCCTTGTTGACGTCCGGGTGGTACGTCCGGGCAAGCTTACGGTACGCGCGTTTGATTTCCGCTGATGAGGCATCGCGCGCGACGCCTAGTACTTCATAATAATCGCGTTTTTCCACGTGCAGTCTTCCTCTCTCTATTCCGATTCATTTCATACTGTTTGATTTTACCGAACTTCGTGCGACATGGAAAGAGCCAAAGCGCGGATACGCTTTGGCTCTCTCTAGCGCCCGAAAAATCGGTCGGATGAATTACTTGTTGTCTTTCTCGTCGACTTCTTCGAACTCAGCGTCCATGACGTTGTCGTCTTGACCACCAGCTTGTGCGCCTTCAGCGCCCGCTTGTTGCTGTGCCATGTTCTCGTAGACTTTTTGTGTCAACTCTTGGACGACTGTCGACAATTCGTCTTTTGCAGAACGGATTGCTTCGATGTCTGTTCCTTCGAGAGCTTTTGTTACTTTTTCTTTTGCAGCTTCTGCTTTTTCTTTATCAGCGTCAGCGACTTGCTCACCGAGGTCTTTGATTGCTTTATCTGTTGCGAAGACGAGTTGGTCTGCTTCGTTGCGTAATTCGACTTCTTCTTTACGCTTGTTGTCTGCGTCCGCGTTTGCTTCTGCATCTTTGACCATTTGCTCGATATCCGCTTCAGTCAAACCGCTTGATGATTGAATCGTGATCGACTGTTCTTTGTTCGTTCCGAGATCTTTCGCAGAAACGTTAACGATACCGTTCGCGTCGATGTCGAATTTAACTTCGATTTGTGGCACACCACGTGGTGCTGGCGGAATGTCCGTCAATTGGAAGCGACCAAGTGTTTTGTTATCTGCTGCCATTGGACGTTCCCCTTGGAGGACGTGGATGTCAACAGCTGGTTGGCTGTCTGCCGCAGTCGAGAAGACTTGTGATTTCGAAGTCGGGATCGTTGTGTTGCGATCGATCAATTTCGTCATCACGCCACCCATTGTCTCGATACCGAGTGAGAGTGGAGTTACGTCGAGAAGAACGACGTCTTTGACGTCTCCTGTCAATACGCCACCTTGAACCGCTGCACCGAGTGCAACGACTTCATCCGGGTTAACCCCTTTGAACGATTCTTTACCAGTGAAGTCTTGGATTGCTTTTTGAACTGCAGGAATACGAGTCGAACCACCAACGAGGATGATTTTGTCGATTTTGTCTGGTGTCAGACCTGCATCGTTCATAGCACGGCGTGTTGGTTCCATCGTACGTTCAACGAGATCTGCTGTGAGATCGTCGAATTTCGCGCGTGAAAGTGTCATTTCCAAGTGAAGTGGACCTGATGCGCCAGCTGTGATGAACGGAAGGCTGATTTGTGTTGAAGAAACACCTGAAAGGTCTTTTTTCGCTTTTTCAGCTGCATCTTTCAAACGTTGAAGCGCCATCTTATCTTGAGCAAGATCGATGCCGTTTTCTTTTTTGAATTCTGCTACAAGATGGTCGATGATTTTTTGGTCGAAATCATCTCCACCAAGACGGCTGTCACCAGCAGTTGAAACAACTTCAAAGACGCCATCACCGAGTTCAAGGATCGACACGTCGAACGTACCGCCACCAAGGTCATAGATGAGGATCGTGTGATCTTCGCCTTTTTCGAGACCGTATGCGAGTGCTGCCGCTGTAGGCTCGTTGATGATCCGTTTTACATCAAGACCAGCAATCGTACCAGCGTCTTTTGTCGCTTGGCGTTCTGCATCGTTGAAGTAAGCAGGTACTGTGATGACAGCTTCTGTGACTTTTTCACCGAGGTAGTCTTCTGCTTGCGCTTTTAGTTTTTGAAGGATGATCGCAGAGACTTCTTGTGGTGTGTAGTCTTTGCCTTCAACTTCTACTTTATAGTCCGTACCCATATGACGCTTGATCGACATGATCGTGTTCGGGTTCGTGATCGCTTGACGTTTTGCGACTTCCCCTACTTGACGCTCGCCGTTTTTGAATGCGACGACAGATGGTGTCGTACGGTTTCCTTCTGCGTTAGCGATGACGACTGGTTCGCCACCTTCCATTACTGCAACACATGAGTTCGTTGTACCTAAGTCAATACCGATGATTTTTGCCATGATCTATTTCCTCGCTTTCAATGATTGGAATAATAAAGTGCAAGCCGATTACTCAGCTACTTTAACCATACTCGGACGAATCACACGATCGTGCAATTTGTACCCTTTTTGGAATTCAGCGATGACGACACCTGATTCGTGTTCTTCGCTCGCTTCTTGAACGACCGCTTGGTGTAAGTTCGGATCGAACGCTTCACCGACTGCTGGAATCTCGACGACGCCTTCATTTTGAAGCGTTTCGACGAGTTGACGTTTCACCATCTCAACACCCGTCAAGACGGATTTCGTCTCCTCGTTTTCCGTCTCGATTTGGAGCGCACGGTCCAAGTTATCGACGAGTGGTAACAGCTTTTCGACGATGGCTTGTGAAGAATACTTCGCGCGATTCTCTGCTTCGACACGGTTACGACGCTTGAAGTTCTCAAAATCCGCACGGAGGCGTAATTCTGAAGCTTTTGCTTCTGCGAGTTGTGCTTCGAAGTCTGGTTTCTCGTCTTCGACGAGATCCGCTTGAATGACTTCTTCTTCTGTGACTTCGACGGTTTCAGTCGGCTCTGTCACGTTTTCTTCTTGTTGGAGGTTTTGATTCTGTTCTTTTTCTTCCACTCTGAATCGAGCCCCTTTCTATATTCAATCCAAATTGTTCTTATGCAATTCGGTTTGGAATGCTTGAAGTAGATGGATGATCGAGTTGATTCCCCGGTTGTAATCCATCCGTTTCGGTCCGATCAAGGCAAGTGTCCCGATCGAGACACCGTCGACCGAATAATGGGCCCGGATGACGCTACAATCTTTTAATGCATCCACATTGTTCTCACTCCCGATCGTAATCAGGATTTGATTATCGAGATTCGGTCGTAGGAAGTCGAGAACGGCTTCTTGCTGTTCGATCAACTCGAGAACAGGTCGTAGTTTTGCGACGTCCTGAAATTCGGGCTGATCGAACATGTTGGCTTTCCCGCCCAGATAGATGAACGGTCGCTCCTCTTGATCCGTCAAGACGAGATCAAGTGCCTTCGAAAGCAACACCGTCTGTTCAGAATGCTCTGAACGGAAGCGACGGATTTCCTCGAGCAGACGACTGCGCAAGGCTGAGAGCGGCGTACCGCGTAACGTCTGATTCAGACGTTCCATCAGTCGGCTCGCTGCTTCCTGGGACAACGCTTGATTCAATTGCAGGGTCTTGTGTTCGACATGTCCCGTCTCGGTGACGAGAACGATGACGACACGACCTTCGGCAAGAGGAATCAATTCCAGATGATGCAAGCGTTGTCCTTCTTCTTTTGGTCCAAGTACAAGCGTCGTGTAATGGGTTAAATCGCTCAACAGGTCTGCTGTGTGCCGAATCAACCGATCATTCTCATTCACGGAATGGGCAAAGAGTGATTTCAATGCCTGCGCTTCTTTTGGTGTGATGCTTTCCGGACGAATCAGATGGTCGACATAAAAACGATATCCGAGTTCGGAAGGAATCCGTCCTGCGGAAGTGTGTGGCTTTTCAATCAGCCCCATCTCTTCGAGGTCCGCCATCTCGTTGCGAATGGTCGCGGAACTGAACGTCACGTCGTCTCGCTTGGAGAGCGTCCGTGAGCCGACGGGTTGAGCAGTCTTGATGTAATCATCGACGATTGCACGTAAAATCAACAATTGACGATCCGTCAGCACCTTCTTCACCACCTTATTTTGTTAGCACTCACTTTTAACGAGTGCTAATTACATCTTTTACTATAAGGAATTGTCCGTCCGATGTCAACCGAATTGCGTGACCCTTTGAACAGTTTCCCATTCTGCGATACAGTGAAACAAAGAACGGAAAGGATGAATCGGATGATTGAATTATTGGCAATGGCAGGAGTCTTTGTCTGGCTGTTCATCGCGGTCATCGGAACGACTGCCTATTTTTTAAGGAAATCCAAAAAATGAAAAGAAGCGGTATTCCTCTTTTTTAAGGAAACACCGCTTCTTTTCATTTATTCAAGATTCATTGAACCTGCGCTTCACCGATGAACTCCGCAAAGACTTCGTTTGCTAACGGAATACCAGCAGGCGTTAAACGGATATGTGTCTCCGTCTGTTCGACGAGACCGTTTGGCAATAAACGTTTCATGACTTCACCAAACACATCTTTAAACGCTACTCCATATTTCGTCTGGAAACGTTCGAGTGATACGCCATCCTTCATTCGAAGTCCGAGGAACATTTCTTCTTCCATCCGCTCGACGTTCGTCAACGGCGTCTCTTTTCGAACCGGTAACCCTTCCGCCTTGATATAGTGCGGAATTGGTGCGATGTTCGCACGACGCGTCTGATTGATGTAGCTGTGTGATCCTGCACCGAATCCGTAGTACTCATCGTTTTCCCAGTAGACGCGATTATGACGACTCTCTTTTCCTGTTTGCGCGAAGTTCGAGATCTCATACTGCGCATATCCACCTGCTTCGATCGTATCGATCATCACTTGATACATTTCTGCCTCGAGATCTTGCGTCGGTAACGGTAACTTTCCTTTTCGCTCTTGAATCGCAAAGACCGTGTGCGGTTCTAAGATCAACGAATAGGAGGAGATATGCGTGATCGGTAATTGAAGTGCCCGCGAGACGTCGTAGCGGACCTGATCGAGCGTCTGATTCGGTAAGCCGAACATCAAGTCGACGGAGATGTTATCAAACCGTTTCGCTGCTGCGTCGAGCGTCTGCGCGACTTTCGCTTCCCGGTGCGTCCGACCGATGCGTTCGAGCAAACCGTCATCAAACGATTGGACACCGAAACTGACGCGATTGACACCGCCCGCCTTCATGATATCGAGCTTCTCTTCTGATACACCGTCCGGGTTCGACTCGACTGTATACTCTAAATCATCGCCTGTCAGGGGCAACAAGTGTTTCTGGATGATTTCCATCAACCGTTGCATCTGTGGTTCATTTAAAGCGGTTGGTGTTCCGCCACCGATGAAGATCGTCTCGAGATGATCCGTCGGGTATTGTTTCAACGTCAGTTCGATTTCGCGTTCGAGCGCATCGAGGTATTCATCGACGGGCTGATTCTTTAAAAAGACTTTATTGAAATCACAGTAATAACAAATATGTTCACAAAAAGGGATGTGGACATATGCGGCGCGTATTCCCATTTCGCCTCATCCTTTCTCTATAAAAACCAAAAAGGGGACGCAAGCGCCCCCCACCTGTTTAATCTTCGTCCATGGATAGAACGGACATGAAGGCTTCTTGCGGTACCTCTACTGAGCCTACCATCTTCATGCGTTTCTTACCTTCTTTTTGCTTCTCGAGCAGCTTCCGTTTCCGAGAAATATCTCCCCCGTAACATTTCGCGAGAACGTTCTTCCGTAATGCCTTAATCGTCGAACGAGCAACGATCTTCGTTCCGACAGCGGCCTGGATCGGGACTTCGAACTGCATCCGCGGAATCAATTCTTTCAACTTATCAACGATGACTTTCCCGCGTTCGTACGCAAAGTCACGGTGAACGATGAAGCTGAGCGCATCGACGTTCTCGTTGTTGAGCAGGATGTCCATCTTGACGAGACGCGACTGTTGATAGCCGATCAATTCATAATCAAGTGACGCATACCCTTTCGTACTCGATTTCAACTGATCGAAGAAGTCGTAGACGATCTCAGATAACGGTAACTCATACGTGATTTTGACACGTGTCGTATCGATATATTGCATGTCAACGAATGTCCCGCGCTTCTTCTGGCACAACTCCATGATCGCACCGACGTAGTCATTTGGTGTCATGACAGCAGCCTTAACGAACGGCTCTTCGATGAATTCGACTTTTTGCTGATCCGGCATCTTCGATGGGTTATCGACGTGCAAGACTTCACCCGCTGTCGTCGTCACGTGATAGATAACCGATGGTGCCGTCGTGATCATATCGATGTTGAATTCACGTTCGATCCGCTCCTGGATGATTTCCATGTGGAGCATCCCGAGGAATCCACAACGGAATCCGAATCCGAGTGCTTGTGATGTCTCTGGTTCGAACTCAAGCGCCGCGTCACTAAGTTGTAGTTTTTCAAGCGCTTCTCGTAAATCGTTGTATTTCGCAGCATCGATTGGATAGAGTCCACAGTATACCATCGGATTCATCTTACGGTATCCTGGCAGTGCTTCAGTAGCTGGCTGTTTCGCAAGCGTAATCGTATCCCCGACACGTACGTCGCCGACCGTTTTGATCGAAGCAGACAACGTCCCAACATCACCGACCGTCAATTCTTGCTGACGTAATGGTTTTGGTGTCGCAACGGCAAGTTCCAGAACCTCAAAGTCCTTACCTGTCGACATCATCCGAATCTTATCGCCGACTTTAACTGTTCCGTTGACGATTCGAATCGATGCTACGACACCACGGTAAGCGTCATAATAGGAGTCAAAGATCAATGCTTCGAGTGGTGCAGACGGATCACCCGTCGGCGCTGGTACTTTCTCGACGATTTGTTCGAGAATTTCTTCAATACCGATCCCTGCCTTCGCAGAAGTCGGAACGGCTTCAGATGCATCGAGTCCGATGACATCTTCGATTTCTTGACGGACGCGTTCGACATCCGCAGAAGGTAAATCGATTTTGTTAATGATCGGAAGGATTTCGAGATCGTTGTCGAGTGCTAAGTAAACGTTCGCAAGCGTCTGCGCTTCGATTCCTTGCGCCGCATCGACGACGAGGACAGCCCCTTCACAAGCTGCAAGTGAACGCGAGACTTCATATGTGAAGTCGACGTGTCCAGGTGTATCAATGAGGTGAAGAATGTAATCTTCCCCATCTTTTGCTGTATACTTCAATTGAACAGCGTTGAGTTTAATCGTGATGCCACGCTCACGTTCGAGATCCATGGCATCAAGTGTCTGATCTTTCATTTCGCGCGATGTCAACGCGCCAGTTTTTTCTAAAATTCGGTCAGCGAGTGTCGACTTCCCGTGATCGATATGGGCAATGATCGAGAAGTTACGAATACTCTTCTGCCGCTTTAAACGGTCTTCATTCGTCATGTTTAGAGTCACCTTACCTTATTTTCAAACGTACATACGGTTCATTATACCAAAAAGCGCTTCACTGTACTATCTCGTTTTGTTTTACCCGAAAAACAAAATGTGAAGATTCCCTAGACGTCGTATTGCTTTTAAGAAAAACGTTTGCTACAATTGTGTTTGTTCTGTTGAACGATAACTGCAGATATGCGAATATAAATCTCGAATGAGTTTTATTGGAGGTGAATCATCCATGGCTAACATTAAATCAGCAATCAAACGCGTTAAAACAGCTGAAAAACGCCGCGTCGCTAACGTACAACGTAAATCGGCAATGCGTTCAGCGATTAAAGCAGTCGAAACTTTCGCAGCTGAAGGTAACAAAGACCAAGCGGTCCTTGCTTTCGCTACAGCTTCTAAAAAAATCGACAAAGCTGCTGCTAAAGGTCTCATCCACAGCAACAAAGCTGGTCGTGACAAATCACGTCTCGCTAAACTCGTAAACGCACTTTAATTCTTTCCGAAGAATACGGTGATGGGTCGCCACTAGGAGGGTTCTCCAGTGGCGATTTTTTATATGATCTAAAATGGCGGACGAAGGACTCGTGTAAAACGATTCCTTCGTCCGCCATTTCTTGTCTTACTTGTCGTCTAGACGATCGATCATGACATAGTGAAGACCGATCCCTTCAATGAGGAACGGTTCTCCAACACGTTCCAGTCCGAGGCGTTCATAAAAAGGAAGTGCCGTGACGCGGGCGTTACACCACCAAGCTGTCACTTGTCGTTCTTTCAATAGACGACGGGCTTCTTCGATCAGCGCCCGACCATACCCTTCACCACGCACGTCTTCACTCGACGCCATACCACGAAGCTGATACGTCGCTCCTGGCGCTTGTGCATGCGATTGTTCCGAGAAACTACCGATTGCGACGATTTGTTGTGCTTTTATCCCGCCGAGATGAAACGTCGATGCAAGCGCATCGTCTGGGTAGATACACGCTTCACGTGGTTGATGTGGACGTAACACATCATGCCGTAATGGGATGACCTCTTCTGCTGTAATGATCTGGACTTCCATCATCGTTTGCCTCCTCTTATAGCGTCGCTAAGCGAACAATCAACGCATCGAATAGAATCTTCTTATCACCGTGTCCTGTTTTCATACCTTCATCTGTCGTCGTGATGGCGATGAGTGCTTGCTCGAGCTGCGCAAACGTAAACCGTTTGGCAGACTGGAGTGCCAATTTGATCGCATACGGATGAGCTCCGACTTTTGATGCGATTTGTCGTTCTCCGTATCCTTGTTCTACTAATCGTTTCGACAGCAACATCATCCGGTATTGGCGTGCCATCAGTCCAAGGAGAGCCAACACTTCCTGTCCTTGTTTTTCAAGGTCGCGAATCAAGCGGATCGCTGGTTCGAGTTGACGCTTCATCAAGTAGTCCGTTAATTGAAAGACGTTGTCCTCTAATGTCCGCGGAACAAGCAAATCGACATCCTCGATTTCGATTGTTGGTCGGTCCCCTGCAAACAACATCAACTTCTCAAGTTCATGGGCTAATGTCCCCCACATCTCAGCAGTCAAGAAAATGAGTCGCTCGATTGCCGGACGTTCCATCCGGTATCCTTTGTCGTTGACAGCATCCAGAACGAAGCGGAACAACTCTTCGGTCGTCGGTTTTTTTGCCTCTAGTACCGTCGCGCGCTCCTTCAATCGTTTGACGACGGTTTTTCGTTCATCGAGCTTTTCTGCTTCGACGATCAAGACAACGACCGCGTAGTCTGCCGGTTGTAGGATATAATCTGCTAACCGTTCGAGATTATGTTGTTTTTTATCTTTCGCTCCTGTCAGAAACGTTGCAGGTTTTGCAACGACGACACGGTAGTCGCTTAAAAAGGGTACCGTCTCCGCTTCATCGAGTACCGCATCAAGCGGTTGGTCGTTCAAATCGATTTTCATATAATCGAAGCGTTCTCCGTCTGGCAGAGCCGCTTTTACGATTTCACGTTCCCATTCTTCTAACAAGTGTCGTTCTGTTCCATATAATAAGTATAAATTCGCTAATTTTCCATTGACGAGCCAAGGAGTTTTCATCATTCCCACCACATTTCACAGTTTGTTCTTAACTTCATCATAGATAATCCTCTTTTATTCCGCTATACTAGAAGCGGAATCTATTAAGGGGGAATGCAGCATGGCACATTCAGTACGCCCACCAAGTGAAAACGCGTTCGAGAACGATATTCAATCAAAACGCAACGATGCGCTCGACTCTGCCGTTGGTTTTGGTGCATCATTCGGCTTTTTTGCAGTCTTGTTCATCATCGGTGTCGCAATTAAGTTCTTAAGTCTATAATCAGTAAAACAGCAACCTTGGGGGGTTGCTGTTTTTTTATTTTATCATAGGTTCACAGCCCGCTGAAGAACAAGTTACACTCCCGTCCTCATCCGTTCGAAAGACGATCCGATCTGTCCCGATCCGCTCAAGCACGTCCGGATGCGGATGCCCGTATCGATTTTTTCGTCCGACTGATAAGATGACAATCTTCGGATTTGTCTTCTGCAAGAGTTCTTCACCGGTCGACGTGTTCGAACCATGATGACCTGCTTTTAGAATATCGATTGGTCCAACGCTTAATTCGTCCTCGATTGCTAGGCCAGCGTCACCCGTCAGTAAAACACGTTGTTTGGCAATCTGTGCAAGTAATATAATAGACCGATCATTCTCTTCTTCTTCTCGTCCAGTCGGTGCAAGTACATGTAACCAAGGACGAATCGTTTGCCCCTTTTGAACGAACTCGACACGCGTCCCAGTTGCTTCGATCGAACGAATCAAATCGTTTCGCTTCTCATCCGTGTTGTCATACGCACCTAAATAAATGGTTTTCACGCGAACTTGACGCAGTAATCCTAGAAGTCCACCGACGTGATCATGATCAGCATGCGTCACGATGAGACCGTCGATTTCTGCTTCTCCTCGTGTGAATAAAAAGGGCGCGACGATATGACTACCTGGATCAAACGGACGAAGCAGTGGATGCGTCGTTTGTTGATAAACGCCACCGGTATCCACGACGAATGTCTCTCCTGCTTTCTCAAGCACGATACTATCGCCTTGCCCGACATCTAAAAAAGTGATCTGTTCAGGTGCGTGCCACTCCGTGTAGCCCCATGCCGTAAGTAAAAGGATCAACGGTAGAGCATGCCCCCACCATCTCCGCTCAGCAATGAACCAAGCGATTCCCGTTCCGACAACGACAATCGTCAAGACGATAGGAGAAAATGCCGGAACGGCAACCATCGCCAACGGTAGATCCTCCGCCAGTCGTAACGCTTGATCCATCCATTGAATCGCATACTGATGCGCGATCTGAAACGTTGAACGAATCGGTAAGAACGGAAGTGTCGCAAGAATGAACGATCCCGGCAGAATCACCCATTCAATCCAGCCACCAATCAATAAGTTCAAGAATGGCGACCAAATTGAAACCGTCGTCTGTTCAATACCCTGTAAAAAGAGGAGTGTTCCAAACTGTGCCCAAGCACTGATAAGCAGCCAGTTCCAAGGACGACGAACCGAACCCATGAGTCGTCTCGACAGCACAAGAAACAGCGTCAGTCCGACCGTCAATTGAAATCCGATATCGTAAATGACAGTTGGTTGAATCGCTAATTGAAAAGCTGCGACCCCCGCAATGACCTCGACCGGATCTAACGGTTTGTGGAAACGACGACCGAGCAACAGAATGATCGCGACGAGCACAGCCCGCGTGACTGGAGGACTCCACTCCGTCAACCATCCGTAAATCGGCAGTAAGATCAGAACGATATCAAGTCGTTTTTCTTTTGTCATTCTGATTTTTCGTAAGACGTACAGCAGACTAACTACTAAAAAAGCGATATGTGATCCTGAAATGACGATCGCATGTAATAAGCCGAATTTCTTAAACCGTTCGAGCGTCACTTGATCCATTAATCGATCCTCACCAAATACAAGTGCTTCGACGTAGAATGCTTGCTTTTGTGGTAACAAGTCTTCTATCCGTTTCAACCATGCTTCACGTACCCGTCTTCCTTCTGCCGCATACCCAAGTGTCGGATGACAGGAATCAAACGAACGTACTTCCCACTTTCCAGCGTAACGATGCGTATGCATGAATTGCAGTTCGTCAAAACCTCCCGCATTCGATTGTTGGCGGACATCGAGCGGTTCCGTATTGACGTGACAGGAGTAACCGATTCGTTCGTATCCTGTCTCATCTTCTGCAATCGTTGCCGTCAATAGAACCGATTGACCATTGCTCTCCGCATCATAGCGAATTCGATCCCCATTACGCTTACCTGATAAGATGTCAACAGACGAGATGTCGTGCGGTTCAGGTGACAGATGACCCATTCCGATGAATAGACAACTCAGAATGAACAAAAAGAAAAGACGACCGATTGAAAAAGACCATGACTTCATGACAGTAAATAGCATCAGCGTCACTAACCACCAGATCGATTCTTTGATGGCGACAATGAGTAAGAGAACGAACAGCGCATGAAGCGGCATCAGTAGACGATCAGGTAGGATTTAAGCGATTCTAACGTCTTTTCCCCAAAGCCCTTTACATCTCCGAGTGATTCATACGTCGCAAATCCTCCCTTCTCCTCACGATAGGCTAAGATCGCTTCTGCTTTGGCAGGACCGATTCCCGGAACCTCCATCAACTGTTCCGCCGTTGCCGCATTGAGGTCAATCAGTCCTTTTGGTATCTCTGCTTTTGAGCGTTTCGTTGGTTTCGGCTGATCTTTCGTCTTTTTTACCGGCACGATGACTTCCTGTCCATCAATGAGACGTGCCGCGAGATTCATTTGTCGAATGTCAGCTTTCTCAGTCATCTTTGCTTTTTCGATTGCATCCTTCACTCGATCACCGAGATGGAATTGATAGGGTCCAGGTGCTTCTACCGCCCCTTTCACATCGACCATGATGAGTTTGTCACGAATCGAGGTCTCCTTTTCTGCTGGCTCTGCTTTTGCCTCTTGTTGTTTATCCGTTAAGGACGGTTGATCGACCATCGCTTCATTCGAGCAAGAGGGTAATGGTACGAACAATAAAATGATGAGTAGCAGGACGACGACGAGACCTGCGATTTGTTGCAAACGTGGAACGGTCAAGACGAATCCCTCCTTTTTCCACGACTCTAACAGGTCGCTACGGACTTCAGGAAACGAAGGAATACGCACTAACCACTCTTTTACAACATGATACGGTGTGTTATGTCGGATAAAGATCATATCATCCATACCATAACTTTGAATTAGCATCTGTTTGACGAACAAAAAATCCGTCTCCTTCAAGCAACACGAACGTGTATCGCTTAAAGAAGACGGATGAGATCACTTTTACATTTTTTCAGCAACGAAGAAAATCCGCTCGGCTGTCTCAGAAGGAGCATCCGGTCCAAAATCGCCTGTGACCGCAAGAACCCGGAATCCGGCGTCGCGTAACCACGTCACGTACTGTGCTGGAGGATATGTCCGCTGATGATGCGTTTCATCGACACGCTCGTAGCGACCGTCCTCTTCCTCGATGAAGAAAGTCAGTTCATGGACGACAGAAAGCGGTGCTTCACCAGGATCCGCGAACCAGATATACGAACTTTGCTCCGCATGTGTCGCATATGTCTTTCCATTGAACAACGTTTCCATCTTGTATGGAGAGTGTGTATCAAATAAGAGACGTCCACCCTCTTTGAGGATTGCTGCTACATGTGTAAACGTCTGTTTGACATCCTCTTCCGTCCGGAGATAGTTCAAGGAGTCGCATAGGATCGTCACGGCATCGACAGGTGTCGGCAATTCGATTTCGCGCATGTCTTGCGCCCAGAATTGAATGCGTAATCCCTCTTCCATCGCTTTTTCCTGCGCGACTTCGAGCATCTCTTCCGATAAATCGATTCCGAGCATCTCATAGTGTGCCGCTAATGCAAGCGTCGCCGTACCCGTTCCACATCCGATATCAGCAATCGTACTGCCAGTCGGAACGTATGCTTTGACCCAGTCGACCCATTGATCGTACGGGACGTCTTGCATCAATTCATCATAGATGTAGGCGAACTGTTCGTATGCCATTAGTTGACCTCGACTTCAACCTTTGGAGCATCTGCCCAGAGTTTTTCGAGATTATAGTAATCACGATCGTCACGGTGGAAGACGTGAACGACGACGTTTTCAAGATCCGCTAACACCCAACGTGCCGCATCGAATCCTTCGAGACGTTTGATCGGCAGGTTATGTTCGTGCGCGACTTCTTTGAGTTCACGTGCGATTGCCTGTACTTGTTTTTCTGAATTCCCTTCACAGATGACGAAGTAGTCGGCAACTGGTGAGATGCTCGACATATTCAGGACGACGATATCTTCAGCGCGTTTATCGTCGATGGCATTTACGATTAATTGTAATTCTTGTTCGACTGTCATAGGACGGTCCCCTTTCGTTTGGCCGCGACGAAGGCATTATAAGTCTCAATCGTACGCGGAAAGATGATGGCTTGTTTTTTACATAAAAAATGAATCGTCTGACTGAGTGTTGCAATGACAGCGTCCGTCAAATCCTGCTCCGCTACTTCACGAAGCGCTTCGACACCTGGATAACTGCGATTTGGTTCAATCGCATCCGCGACGAAGATGATTTGATCGAGCAACGGCATACCGGGTGCCCCCGTCGTGTGATTTGCGATGGCCTGATAAATCACGTCTGAATCAAGACCAAGTTCTCGACGGACAAGCTCCGCACCCACTGGCGCATGAAGCAGTTCGTCATCATAATCGAGTAAAACACGTTGATTCAATTCAACGGCAATCGAACGCATCTCATTCGTATCGCGGTATTTCGCATAGTCATGAAGCATAGCAGCAAGTGTTGCTTCTTCTTCGTCAACACCATATTTAAGAGCTAAGTGTCGCGCTGTCTCGACGACACCTAATGTGTGCACATAGCGTCGCTCAGGCAACGTACGCTCAATGATTTGACGTGCTTCTTCAAGGCGCATATAGATTCCACTCCTCAATCCGTTGTCGAACGGCTTCCGGTACAAGGTAGCGAATGCTCCGTCCGCGCGCGACCCGTTGCCGGATATCCGTCGAAGAAATTTCTAGCAATGGCATATCGACCGCTTTCACACGGGCACCACGCGGAATCAGATACCGACTGCCCGGTCGAGCGACGGCACCAAAGACGACTTCCTCGTATAACCGTTCGGCTTGATACCACGTATCGAGACTCACGAGTGAATCTGCTCCAACGAGAAACAGAAACTCATGCTCCGGGTACCGATGCTTGAGTGCACGAATCGTATCATACGTATAGGAAGGCTCTTCGCGCTCAAACTCGATTGCTGAGACGGAAAAAGCAGGATTCAATGCAATTGCTTCTTCTACAAGGCGTAAACGCTTGGTTGCGTCTGTGACTGTACGTTGTTTATGCGGTGGCACATTCGCTGGTACGAACCAGACCGCATCGAGTTCGAGTTGTTCCTGCGCTTGTTCGGCAATCAGGAGATGACCGATATGCGGAGGATCGAACGTTCCGCCCATCAGTCCGATTTTCATCGTGGCAATTCGAGCGTCTTGTTCTCTTTTGATTCTTTATAGAGAACGATGACTTTTCCGATGACTTGAACGAGTTCAGCATTCGTTCCTGCGACGAGTTCTTGTGCGACATCCTTCGGTGCGTCCGCACAATTTTGCAATACTTGTACTTTCAAGAGTTCCCGTTTTTCGAGCGCATCCATCAAATCAGCGCACATCGCTTCTCCGACTCCATTTTTACCGACTTGGAAAATCGGGTTTAAGTCGTGAGCTGTCGCGCGTAAAAAACGTTTTTGTTTACCTGTTAACATGATTAAAATTCCTCCAATTGCTTTCGTATCACCTGCTCGCCAAGTGCAAGGTCAGGTGCTTGTCCGGTGAAGCGTTCAAATGCTTCAGCCGCTTGTAAGACGAACATCGGGACGCCGTCAAGTGTGTCGAGACCTTTTTCGGTCGCTTCACGCAATAGACGGGTCGGCGTCGGTCGATAAATAATATCACAAATCAAGGCGTGCGTCTCCGTCAATTCGATCGGACGTGCCTCGATATTTGGCGCCATCCCGACAGAAGTCGTATTGATGATGACGTCGTAACTCGTTAAATCAAATGTTTCTTGCCATGGTAGAACGGTTGCTCCGAATTCATCGGCAACTGCCTTAGAGCGTTCTTCTGTACGATTCGTGATCGTCACATCTCCGGGCAACGCAGCAATGATGCCTCGCGCCGCACCGCCCGCACCAAGAACGAGCGTCTTTTGAAATGACGGACGACGTTCTGTCAACGCGCGGACGAATCCGATTCCATCTGTATTCGCACCAATCAACTGCCCATCCTGCCGATATACCGTATTCACGGCGCCTGCTTTTTGAGATGCCGGCTCTAGCCGATCCAGATACGGAATGATTGCTGTTTTATGCGGAATCGTCACATTGATTCCGTCTAGCTGATGTGTGCGTAATTTCGTAATGATTTGCGGCAATTGCTGCTCCGTTACATCGATGAGGTCATAACAGCCGAAAAGCCCAGCCGCTTCCAGCCAAGCTGTATGCAGCTCAGGTGAAAGTGAATGGGCAATCGGATGACCGATGACGGCAAAGCGCATCAGACGAGCGCCTCACGTAAGGATACAGCGACACCTTTCGGGGCGTAAGCAGCGACACGTCCACCTTTTCCGTGAACCGCAACCCACCCGAGTCCACTGAAGACGATATCCGTCTTCATGTTGTCGCGGAGGCTGAATTCATGACGGACAAGCGGCGGTAGCATCTCACGCGTCTTTTCGTTTGGCGGAGACAACAGCTCACCGTTGTGGTTCGCGTATAAATCGTCTGCCTTTTCAAGCTTCGTCCGGTGAACTTTCAATTCGTTCGACATGTAGATGACGAATGAACGCTTGTTCCCTTCCATATAGTCCAATCGTGCAAGACCTCCGAAGAAGAGTGTCTGTTGCGGATGGATTTGGAAGACTTGTGGCTTGATCTCTTTTTTCGGTGTGATCAGCTTCAAGTCCTTTGCATCAACATAGTGAGCCATCTGATGATGATTGATGATCCCCGGTGTATCATACAGGTTACAGTTATCGTCGAGTGGAATGTCGATCAAGTCTAGTGTCGTTCCTGGGAAGTGACTGACCGTGATGACGGCTTCATCTTCTTCACCGAAGCGTTTGATGACTTGGTTGATCAGCGTCGATTTCCCGACGTTCGTACAACCAACGACATAGACGTCGCGGCCTTTTCGATAATAATCGATTTTTTCAGCGAGTTCATCGACTCCGTGCCCTTTTTTCGCACTGATCAGATGAACGTCGACTGGACGTAATCCAAGTTCTTTCGATGCTTGACGCATCCAGTTCATGAGACGGTTCGGGTTGAGTGACTTCGGTAATAAATCGGCTTTGTTCCCGACGAGTAAGACGTCGTTTTTACCGACGAACCGATGTAATCCCGGTAACCAGCTTCCATTAAAATCGAAGATATCAACGATTTTAACGACAAGTGCATCTTTTTGACCGATTCCGTCTAAGATTTTAACGAAATCATCGTCCGATAACGATACATCTTGAATTTGATTGTAGTGCTTTAATTTAAAGCAACGTTGGCAAATGACCATTTCACGATCAAGTGCAGATTTAGGTGCGTATCCTGGTGCTTTTGTGTCTTCCGTTTGAATGGCGACACCACAGCCAGCGCAGTGGATTTCTTCGATCATATTATGTTGAGCCGCATGCGGGAACGATATCCCTTCTCTTTTCACCGTAGCGCCCTGCTCGCTACTCCAAGAGCGTAACTTCCGACCTCTCGCCGTACATGTTGCGACTGCTGCCTTCCCTTTCATCTACCGATCTGACAGGGTTATTGTTGCTTATCCTGACGAAGTGTTTCGATCGGATGCTCCAGTGCAGAAGGATCTTCCTTGACGCGTTGTGTCAATTTATAGATTCCTTTGCGTTTCATCCGGCGGAAAATGACACGTTCCATCAGGCGATTGAATTTCGTGACGACACCGTCCGTCTTAACGACAGGTTGAACGTGGATGACTTCGATTCCAACGGAGTTTGCACCGAGTACATCCGTAAAGAGTTGGTCTCCTAAGAAGACAACTTCCTTCGCATGATAACCGAATTCCGTCAATGCTCGTTTAAACCCGATAGGAAGCGGTTTTCGAGCAGGCGCAATATAATGCAATCCGAGTGGATCCGCGAACTTCTTGACGCGGTCTCCATTATTGTTCGATACGATGATGACGTCGAAACCATATTGATTATTCACCATATCCAGCCAAGCAACCAATTCGTCTGGAGCATCTGCGATATTCCATGCGACGAGCGTATTATCAAGATCGGTCAAAATGGCTTTGACACCGTTTCGTTTGAGCATTTCAAGGTCGATATCGTAGATCGAAGCCACGAAATGTTTCGGATAAAGTCGTTTGAACAAGAATAAAACCTCCAGATAATGGTCTAGCTCTATAGTTAAGTTTAAGAAACAGTTATGCTCTTATCGTTCGATTATAGCACAATCAGGTAGTAAGAGCGACGCACAAAAGAAAACGGAAGGCGGACCTTCCGTTTTCTTAATAATACCGAATCCACAAATAGAGTTGGGATAGAATCAACGTTACGATCGTGATCGGTGCTCCGTAAATCAAAAAGCGCATATAGGTGAATTTTTCACCTTGTCGTGTTGCGAGACCCGCGACGATGACGTTCGCCGATGCACCGATCAATGTCCCGTTACCACCGAGACATGCACCGAGTGCGAGGGACCACCATAACACGTCCACTTTCGCATCTGCTGGTGATAATCCAATTCCAGCAGCTACATCGTTGATGAGTGGAATCATCGTCGCAACGAATGGGATGTTATCGATCGTCGCACTGGCGATACCAGACAACCAAAGCACAGCAGTTGCTGTCGTCTGAATATCACCGCCTGTCAGATCAATCGTCTTTTCGGCGAGGTAACGGATGATGCCCGCTTCCTGAATCCCACCGACGAGCACGAACAATCCGGCGAAGAAAAAGATTGTCGTCCACTCGATACGGGCAAAGATTCCCTCTAACTGATGATCGTTTTCAATCGTCAGCAGCATCAGAACGGTCGCTCCAAGGATCGCGATCGCTGGTGCTTCGAGATGAAGTCCGATTCGATCAAGCACCGGATGTAACACGAACAACGCAATCGTACTGACGAGAACGATACTACTTCGCGTGACCAATTTTCGACTAACGATATAACTCTTCTCATCGATTTCCATCAGTTTTTGTCGATCTTCCGCTTCGACATGCAACTGCTTCCGGAAGATGAAATACAGGATGCCGATCGTCACGACCGTGATGACGAGGATGATCGGTGCAAGATTCACTAAAAAAGCATTGAACGTCAAGTGTGGATTCGCAGCACCAATCATAATGTTCGGTGGATCTCCAATCAAGGTCGCCGTCCCACCGATATTCGCAAATAGGACTTCTGCGAGCAAGAACGGAAACGGCGCGATTTTAAGTATCTTCGTAATCGAAAATGTGATCGGAACGATCAATAGAACCGTCGTGACGTTATCAAGGAATGCCGATCCAAGTGCCGTCAATGCGGACAGTAGAATCAGTACCTTGATCGGATCACCTTTCGTCGTCTTCGCAGCGCGGATTGCAATGTATTCGAACAATCCAGATTGGTTGGCAATCGTGACGAGAATCATCATGCCGATCAATAAGACGATCGTTCCCCATTCAATATATTCAAACAATGCAGTCTCAAGGTCCACGATACCGATGATGACCATCGCGAGCGCTCCAAGCAAGGCGACGATCGCCCGACTTACTTTTTCACTGATGATGAAGCCATAGGTCACTAAAAAAATGATGAGTGCGATATACGTTTGGACCTGTGTACTTCCGATTTCTGCTAATGCCAGTGCCGGCATGATTCATTCCTCCTAAACGTAAGGAGACGCCCAAAACGGGCGCCTCGCTTTCATGAATGCCATTGTCCGAGGCGCTGCCCCATTAAAACTGGTCCAATCGCCTGACTGTCTAACGTCAATGCATCTTTCGGACAAATCAGGACGACCGTCGAACCGAATGAGAAGTATCCAAACTCATCCCCGCGACGAAGGTCCTTCGACTCGTTCGTCCGAACGATCGAGTTAACGTTCAGTGCGCCGACCATGACATGTTCAAGCGCATGTTTCCCTTGGACGATGCGCGTCACACGACGGTAGTTCCGCGTCAATGGACGAAGCGCATGTGTGAGACCGATCTCATTCACTGGTGCTGAATCGCGACCGAGCGTATAGCTCGTCCGGACTGTTCCATCCATCGGCACATGAACACGATGATAGTTTTGCGGACTTAAGTAAAAGATCATCACACGTCCACCAACATATTGCTGTGCCTCGTGATGGGAACCGAGTAACTCAGACACCGTATACGATTGTCCTTTGACAGTAAAGCGGCTATCAGCCGTCAAATCGTCAACGACGGATAGTACACCGTCACACGGACTGACGAATGCGCCTTCTGATTGATCAATCGGTCGCATTTCCGGTTTGACATGACGAATGAAAACGTCATGTAAACTCGAATACGCTTCTAAATTCCGAGTCGCTTCTGTCATATTTAGATCGTATGCCTGAACGAACGGACGGATGAATGGACGACTGATACGGCTCATCGCAAAACGTTTCAGTTGTTTGGCAACAAGCGGGTGTCCATTTAATTCGAACACGCGAGAGTAAAACCATTTTTTAATCATTGAGATCACCGGATGATTCTTCTTTTGAGTCCTTTACGTCTTTTCCAGCGAAGAACTCTTTATAGCTGTCTTCCGTTTGCTCTCCTGCTACACGTCCGACTTCCTTACCATCCTTAAAATGAACAACCGTCGGTGTACCCTCGATGCCAAACGTGTCCCAAGCCGACTGTTCGACAGCAAGATCAATCTGTTCGAATGGGATGTCCTGTTTTTCACCAAGCGGGACGAGATATGGTTTTACTTTTTCACAGTGAACACAACCTGTTTGATAGAAATACGTATAGAATTCATCACCGGATTTTACTTTATCTGCGACTTGTGTAGCCGTTAGGTTGCCGTTCTTCGATGCAGAATCTTCTCGATCCGTGAAGACGAGAAGTAATCCTCCCACCAATACGATCAAGGCGATGACTCCGGCTGTAATCCAATTCGCCTTGGATTGCGGTTTTTTCGTGTTTTTACGTTTCGACTTCTTTGACACGTCTATCCCTCCGTCATTCTGGTATTAGCCATTTTTTCTGAACCATTATAGCATGACCATTCGCAAGAATCGTATCGATTTGCAAAGCGTCATCAATCAGTAACAGATCCGCTCGTTCTCCAACCGCTATTAGCCCGCCCGGTATACCATATGCATCCGCGACATGTCGCGTGAGCGTCGCGATTGCCTGATCAAAAGTAACACCATGCTCCACTGCATCGCGTACGGCTTGCATCAAGGAAGAGGGTTTTCCTGTATCAATCCGCACTAAGCGACCTGCATCATCAAACGCCGGAAGACTTGCGCCAGCGTCGCTCGACATCGTGATCTGCTCGGGTGGGATTCCCGCTGCTAAAGCACGGGCAACAGCCTGTCCTGCTGGAATCTCGCCTTCCGCAATGAAGCTTTCCGTCGTACACGTCGTAAAATCGATCCGTCCTCCTCGTTTCGCCCAGGCGAGTCCTGCCTCAAAAATCCGTTCACTCCGATTGATATGTGTCGGAAGGAATTGTTGAATCGGTAGATCGGTCGTGTCGATCACTTCATGTAATAGATCGAGCCCTTGTTTCCCGTCTCCGATATGGACGTTCATCGTTCCCGACACGCCTTTGACCATGCCGGCAATTCGGGCTTCTGACGCTAATCGCGCGAGTTCATGAGCCGTCGGTTGTGTCGATCGGTGATCGTTGATGGCAATCTCTCCGATGCCAATCACTTCATTGATGAGGACGATATCATGTCCTGTCGATTGCGTCAGGAAGACCGGCGGAACCATATAACTTCCGCTTAATAGAAAGGGACGGATACCAGATGCAGCATATCCCCGTATGTGTGCCAGTAGGTCAATTCCTGTTCGTGTCCAACCATCCGTTCCGAGCAATCCGACGACCGTCGTGACACCGCCTTCGAATATGTCACGAACAGTCAACGGAGCCGTTCGCGTGGCAAATCCGCCTTCTCCACCTCCACCGATTGGATGTAAGTGTCCGTCGATGAATCCGGGGACTAGCCGTTTGTTGCGACCATCAATCCGTTGCGTGATCAGTGCTTCATCTATGGTGTAGGAACCGATTCCGATGATCTGATTCCCTGCGATGTAGACATTTTGCGGCATCTCTTGCCACAGAACCTGTTCGATGACGATCATCGTTCATTCCTCCTTAAGACAAAAAGCGAGCCTATCGCCCAAGTGACGACATCTCGCTTTTCCTTATTCTGCCTTAGTCCCTTGACCAAGACCTAAATCTTCATTGACGGCATCGAGTGCGAAGACGACAAGTGAAGTGACGACAGACATAGCTGTCGCGAATCCGAAGCTATACGTTACTGCATCAACTGCCGATACGATGAACACAGCCGTGTTCACGAGTAAGAATGACCAAAAGAATGTAACGAGAAAACGCATGATTTCCCCTCCGTTTCCATAACGTACTATAGAGTTATCCTACGATTTGTAGTATACCATTTTTTAATCCAAGCAACAGCTTTTCTCTAATTTTTTCAAGCGCTTTCTTTTCCTTGAAAAACTTAATCGTTTCATACGAAGGACAATCGCTTCATATGCTACAGTAGAATTAACGAAAAGAAAGCGGAGGATTTCATCATGACCCGTCACTTAATCGCTGTCGATCTCGACGGCACCCTTTTAAAAGATGATAAGACAATCAGCGCTGCGAACATCGCTGCGCTCCAGCGTGCGCGTGCGAACGGTCACGAAGTCGTCATTGCAACCGGACGACCATTTCGTCACGCCAGGAAATATTACGAACAACTCGGTTTGACGACACCGATCGTTAATTTTAACGGTGGTCTCGTTCATCACCCGCAAGATATCCACTTCGAAGTCCAGCATCATCCGATTCCATTAAAAACTGTTCAACATATTTTAGAATCTGTCGCTGAGACGAAAACACAAAATATCGTCTGCGAAGTCACGGATCATGTCTATTTTCAATATGACCCGGTTGGCATTTACGAATTCTATACCGACCATGCCTTATCCGTCACGACCGGAGATTTACGAAAGGTGCTTATGCATGAACCAACATCTCTTTTGATTCATGCCAAAGGAGAACACGTCGATGAGATCCGCTCCGAACTATCTGGTATCCATGCCGAGACGGTACTCAATCGTCAATGGGTGAAGCCTGAATTCATGGTCGAAGTGATGCGAAAAGGTACAAGCAAAGCGGTCGGTCTTGCCCATATCGCCGACCACCTTGGTATTAACTCTAAACAAATCATTGCTTTCGGTGATGAGGAAAACGATTTAGAGATGATCGAGTATGCTGGACATGGTGTCGCTATGGGTAATGCCATCCCCGCGCTGAAGCATCTGGCAAACGGCACGACGAAGCGAAATGAGGATGACGGGATCGCGTATTACTTGAGACACGTCCTTGGACTCGCATGAAAACAGATAAAGAGGCTGACTCAAAAAAAGAATGACGCGTCTTTTCACGCCCTTTCCTCAGGCGAGACACAAGCCAGTTTTCTTGCTTCGTTGAAGCAGGAAAGCGGGTCTTGTTCGTCTCTGACAGCGCATAAATGCGCTTGTTCCTGTAGGAGTGGCGTGTGACGCGTCATTCTTTTTGTTACGAGATAAGGATGGCAGATCATCATTCTGCCACCCTTATCTTTGTAGAGGCTGACTTTTGTGTCAGCCTCTTTTCATTATCCTTTTCGGAAGTATCCGACGACCGAGTCCGTTGCGACGACGTTGATGAAGACCGTCTCGTCCGCTTCCCGGCAAATCCGTTCAATGTCCCGTAATTCATGACGCTCGATGACCATCATCAACGTCGCTTTTTCAGCTCGAGAATACGTACCAATCGAAGGAATTTGCGTGATGCCTCGAATGATGTGCTGATGCAAAGCCGTCGTGATGTCATCCGCATGATTCGTGACGATGAAAATCGTTAGACGCTGATTGCTCGTATGAATCTCATCGACGACCTTAGACGTCACGTAGATGAAGACGATTGTGTATAAAGCAGTCGACCAACCGAACAACGCTCCTGCTAATAATGCGATTAAGAAATTCAAGACGAACAGATACAAGCCGACACTGCGATCGGAGAAACGAGCAAAGATGAGGGCGACGATATCAAACCCACCCGTCGAAGCACCGAACTTAATCGTGATACCGGTACCGATCGCAAGCAAAACCCCTCCAAACACTGCATTCAGTGTTTGATCACCTGGTATGACAGCATATTGAGGAATAAGACCAATGAAAATCGTCGTTGCCAAGACCGAAACCAACGTAATGATTGTAAAACTCCGACCTAACATGATCCATGCGAGCACGATCAAAGGGATGTTCAACGCCAAGAACCAGACGTTTTCACCAAACGCAAATGCTGTATTTTGAAGGACTTGCGTCAGGATTTGAGCAAGTCCTGTAAATCCAGTCGAATAGACACCACTCGGAATCAAAAACCAGTTCATGGCAACGGCAATGACGAATCCCCCAATCGAAGCCACGATCACTTTTAACATACTTTCCTTTACTACTGCTGTCACACGCCGTTCTCCTCTCATTCATAACTATCTTGAAACACTTTAGCACATTCAAATGTCGCCGGATAGTCAAGATTTCCAAAGATTGATGTTCTTTTTCATGATGGCGTTTTCATTTGTGACAAAGGTGTCCTACTTCTTGTTACACACAAAAAAAGAACCGACTCAAAAATCGGTTCTTTTTCTCTCTTATACTGTCATCGAAGCAGGAACTGTAATCTGTCCTCCTGCCGGAACTTCTACAGTTGTTCCATGAACGTTTAAGCTGAATGCTTCGCCTTCTGTTTGGGCGATTTCGACGGCATTTGGCTGTACATGGACATGGATATGATGACCGCGCCATTGCATCCGGAATGTATAGCTCGTCCAGCCTTTTGGCAACATCGGCTTGAAGGATAACGTATCGTTCGCCACCCGTAATCCGGCGAATCCGTGGACGATCGACATCCATGATCCAACCATCGACGTGATGTGTAACCCGTCTTCCGTATCATTGTTGTAGTTATCAAGATCAAGTCGTGCTGAACGTTGGTACAGTTCGACCGCTTTTTCCTCATAACCGACTTCCGCCGCAATGATTGAGTAGATACATGGTGATAATGACGATTCATGAACCGTGCGTGGTTCATAGAAATCGAAGTTCGCTTTTTTCTCTTCTACACTGAAGCGATCCGTCAAGAAGTAAAGACCTTGTAAGACATCTGCTTGTTTAATGAAGACAGAGCGAAGGATCCGGTCCCATGACCAATTCTGGTTTAGCGGAAGATGTTTTGGATCGAGGTCAGCGACCAAGATTTGTTCCTTATCCATGAAGCCATCCTGTTGCATAAAGATTCCAGGGGCTGCCTCATCTTTTGGATAATACATCTTCGCGTCGATATCTGCCCACTTCGCCAGCTCCTCATCCGTCAACGCTAATTGATGCATAAGTTCTTGCAGACGTTCTGGCTCTTCTTGTGCCAAATGACGGTGGACGGTCTGCGTATATTCGAGACACCATGCCGCAATCAGGTTCGTATACCAGTTGTTGTTGACGTTGTTCTCGTATTCGTTTGGTCCCGTCACGCCAAGAATCATGTAGACGTCCTTATGCGCGACGTAATTGACACGGCTTGCCCAGTAGCGAGAAATCTCGACTAACACTTCAAACCCGTATTGTCCGAGGTACGATGTGTCTCCCGTGTAGTTCGTGTAATTATAAATCGCATGCGCAATTGCGCCGTTCCGGTGAATTTCTTCATGTGTGATTTCCCACTCGTTGTGGCACTCTTCTCCGTTCATCGTCACCATCGGATAAAGTGCACCCTTCATCCCAACATTCTTATCCGCATTTTCTTTTGCTTGCGGTAATTGATTGTGGCGATACTTGAGTAAATTCCAAGCCACTTCCGGTTTCGACGTCGCAAGGTAGAAGTTCAAGCAGTACGCTTCTGTATCCCAATACGTCGCACCACCATACTTCTCGCCCGTGAATCCTTTTGGTCCGATGTTGAGGCGTGAATCTTCACCTGTGTAGGTCTGGAACATATGGAAGATGTTGAAACGAATCCCTTGCTGTGCCTCGACATCTCCTTCAATCTTCACGTCCGCTTCTTCCCAGTGGTGCAACCAAGCTGATTCATGTGTCGCAAGCAATGATTCAAAGCCTGATTCGAATGCGACATGAACACGTTTCATCGCTTGCTCCAGTAACGCATCGATTTCATGATCGCGATTCGTTACGAGCGCGACGAATTTTTCGACTGTGACACCTTCTCCGACTGCGGCTTGTTTCGTGAAACGATTCGCGACGTACTGCGTATTGCCATCGACGACTTCGCACCGTGCGCCTTCGACATCCGTGATCATCGCTGCCGTTACATGCCAATCGAGCTTTTTCGTTTTTGATGTGACATAACCGAACCGTTCTTCAATTCCGTGTTCGACAGGAAGCCAGAACTTCTCGTCATAATTCGAGTCTTCATTCTCAACATCCGCATCGAGATACGATTCAATGACGATTTCTGCTTCAAAATTGACAGGTGTCACCGTATATTGCAAGGCAGCGATTTCTTTATCGACGATCGAGAAGAAACGCTTGGATTCGACTTTCGTTTCCTCTACCCCATTCTTCAATAGCATCGTCCGTGTCAACACACCGTGTTGCATATCAAGTTCGCGTTTGAAGTCGATGACTTCCCACGTATTCAAATCAACAGCTTTTCCGTTGACAGATACTTTCAAGCCCATGATGTTGACAGCATTGAGTACTTTCGCGAAATACTCCGGATAACCGTTTTTCCACCAGCCGACACGTGTCTTATCCGGGTAGTAAACACCTGCGACATACATGCCTTGATGCGTGTCCCCTGTATATTCTTCCTCAAACGTCCCGCGCATTCCCATATGACCGTTTCCGATCGATGTCATCGATTCTGCCAATCGATTATCTTCTGGATGAAAACCAAGCTCTGTAATTTTCCACTCATTGACCTCAAAAAGTCGTTTCATCGTCAAGTCGCTCCTTTTTATGCTACGCATGTCGGTTACCCTGATCATGTAAGCGTTTCATCTATACTATACATTCTTTATTGTACACATAAAAAGCATCAATGCAATCGTTTGCACGAAAATAAATTTCTTTTTCTGCAACCGCTTCCTTTTACTAGAAATAGACGTCGATTTGAATCAAAAAAGTCTATTTTCAAACCAATCGGCTTAAAAATAGACTGTCGTTTCATGCTTCAGATTTTCCGCCACAAGACTGGCGGACGACGAGATAATGCGGGACGATGACGCGCTTCCCATAAGGTGTCGCATCTTCATTGATTTGTTCAATCAAACAATTCGTCGCTTCAAAACCAAGTCCAAAAATGTTGATTTCAACAGAAGTCAACGGTGGGCTTGAGAATTCTGCAATGAACAAGTTATTGAAACTGACGACGGCCATTTGATCCGGCACACCGATCCCCATCTCATTGAGGGTACTCATGACACCAAGTGCCATCATATCATCACTGACGACGACAGCCGTCGGCGGATGTTCAAGCGACATCAGTCGTTTGACTGCCTCGGCGCCTCCTGTCGTCATGAATGGTGCACTGACGATGTAGGATTCTTGAATCGGGATGCCCTCTTCCATGAGAGCCGTCTTGTAACCCCCGACACGCTCTTGCGTCACAGCTAAGTCCTGTGCGCCTCCGACGAATGCGATACACTCATGCCCAAGTTGATGCAAGTACTTCGTCACTTCGCGACCGGCTAGATAATTATCCGTATCGACATACGTGACATGTGATGAATCACTGAATGGTTTTCCGACGACGACGAACGGAAACTTCGAATCCTGCAGAAATTGAACGACTTTGTCATCCGTACGGGAATACAGCACGACGACACCATCGACACGACGGCCCTGAACCATCGACACGACACCTTCATATACTTCTTCTTCCGAGACACCTGTCGTCATATATAACGAATATCCATTTTGATGCGCTTTTGTACTGATTCCTCGAATGACCTCCGAAAAGAACGGGTTTTGTAGCGTTTTTGTTGCAGCACTTGGCATGACGAGACCGATTGCTTGTGTCGTTCGATTCGCTAGACTGCGAGCATGAACGTTCGGATAATATCCGAGCTCATCCATCGCCTGCCGCACCCGTTCCTTCGTCTTTTGACTGATGCGTGAACTATTCGCAATGACGCGTGATACCGTCGAGGGTGCGACATTCGCTTCCCGTGCTACATCCTTGATTGTTACCTGCATCCCCTTCACCTCACATTTCCCCTAGTTAAGTATTTTATTTTGTTTGACGTTGCATGCGTTTACGGTGAACGAGAAGAAGTATGAGCGCTAAAATCGGAGCAATCGCACCAATGGCGATGATCGACCACCAGTTGACTTGTGACTTTTCGATGACATAGCTGTTCGCACTATTTGCATCAAGCGTGATCTCATAGGCGTCACCATCTTGACGCACCAAGTCTGAAAATAAAAGTCCTCTTAAACGCTGGTCATCACCGATTTCTTTCGCAGACACGCGTAAGCTCGTCTTTTTTTCTCCAAGATTGATCGCGTAAACGACTTGTTGTTGTTTCGTCTCCCGTGAGTAGACTGCCATATGATCTGTTTTTGCGATCAAGCGTTGCTTCCCTGTTGCAAACGCTGGGTAGTCCTGACGCATCTCGTTCAACGTTTTTACGTACTGTTGCATCTTCTTGTTTTGATCAAATGTCATCATCATCCGGTTTCCAGGATCCTCGCCACCTGGCATCGCCACCTCTGTTCCTTGGTAGACGATTGGCATCCCCGGGGCAGCATAGAGTGCAAACAGCGCCAATCGAAGCTGCCGTTCCTCTTCGTCTGCTCCACCAATCTTTGCTTCCGTGATGAAGCGCTTGACATCATGATTATCAATGAAGGTTGCAAGTCCCTTGGCATTCGGATTAAACGTAGTATCTCGATTATAAACTGAATCGAGCTCTTCCGCTGAACCATTTTTGCGGGCAAACTGATCCTTGACTCCATAATAAAACGGGAAGTTCGTCACGGAATCAAAACCTAATTTTGAATAAGATGCGATTTTTCGCGGATCTCCATCGAATACTTCAGCCAACAAGAATAAGTCCGGATGCTTTTCTTTGACTGCTGGGATGAACGTTTCCCAAAAAGAGGCTGGCACATGGCGAACCGTATCGAGCCGGTATCCGTCTATACCCGTTTCATCGGCCCAGTAGTTCGCGACATCAACTAAATAATCGACGACTTCTGGATTTTCCGTATTGAAGTCCGGTAAATCGAACAGCCAGTTATTTTCGACTTCCGACGGGTTATTCCAGTTCATGATTGGTTGATTTTTATGGAACCACTCCGGTTTTTCTTTCACCATCGGATGATTTGGTCCTAAATGATTGACGACAAGATCAAGGACGACCTTGATATTTCGGTCATGAGCTTCCTTGACGAGGCGTTTAAACTCTTCCTTTGTTCCGAAGTGCGGATCAATCTCGTAATAATCATCCGTCCAGTATCCATGATAACCATTCGGACGGTTCTTAAAGATCGGCGTTAACCAAATCGACGTGAATCCCTTTTCCTTGATGTAATCGAGACGTTTCGTCACGCCTGCTAAATCACCACCTTGAAACGCTTTTGGATTTTCAGGATCCGCCTCTCGGTCATTACTCGGATCGCCATTCTCGAACCGGTCCACCATGATGAAATACATTCGTTCTTTTTCCCAACCTGCTGCTTCACCCGTCATCGGTTGAAGCCCGATAGACAAGAGAAGCGGCAAGAGGAGAAGCATTATGCCTCGTCTCATGCCGCTGATTTCCCCCTTATGATTATCCTTTTGTTCCACCTGCTGTCAATCCAGACACGAAGAAGCGCTGGAATGCGAAGAAGAGAAGAACGATTGGAACTGCTGATAATACGGCACCTGCCGCAAATAACGTGAAGTTATTGTCGAACTGCTCCGACACCATGTTGTACAACCCGACCGCAAGTGTCTGTTTCTCAGGAGAACGCAGGACGAGCGATGCTAAAATGAAGTCGTTGAATGGTGCCATGAAGTTGAACAACGCGATGACGGCGACCATCGGTTTTGCGAGCGGTAAGATGATTTGCCAGAAGATTCGTAAGTGACCGGCACCATCCATCCGTGCCGCCTCATCGAGTTCTTTTGGAATCGTATCGAAATATCCTTTTGCAAGATACGTATTCATTGGAATCGCGCCACCCGAGTAGAGTAGGATGAGCGCCAGATGCGTATCAAACAATTCTAACATATTAAGCAAGACATAAATCGCAATAATGGCAACGAATTGCGGTACCATCTGCAACACGAGGAACAAGATTAGTGAATTTTTCCGACCGACGAAGCGATAGCGTGAAAAAATGTATCCTGTTAACGTGATTAGCGCGACGGAGACGACCATCGTGATGACGGCAATCTTGATTGTGTTTAAATACCACATGCCATAATCCGTTTTTGATGGATCAAACAAATCGAAGTAGTGAATCAAAGTCGGATTACTTGGGAAGATATCCGATGTAATACTTTTCCCTGGGTTAAGTGAAGTCCCAACAACCCAAAGGAGTGGATAAACGATAATGATGGAGGCGATCGTCAAAATGAGATATGACAACGCCATGTTGATTCGGTTTTGTTTTCTCATATTAGATCATATCCTCATCTTTGAATGATTTTGAACGCTTGAACTGAATGACGGCAATCGTCATGATGAAGAACGACAACACAAGCGTGATCGCTGCTGCGAATCCATACTGCGGGTTCGCGCCAAGCGACAATTTGTAAATCCACGAAATCAAGATATCCGTTCCACCAGCCGATTGACCCGGCACTGCCGGTCCACCGTTGTTGAAGAGATAGATGATATTGAAGTTATTGAAGTTGAACGTATACTGCGTGATCAAGATTGGTGCTGTTGCGAAAAGAATCATCGGCAATGTGATCAAGCGGAACTTCTCTCCTGCTGTCGCTCCATCGATTGTTGCTGCCTCATAAAGATCTTCTGGTATCGACTGCAAGATCCCCGTCGTCAGTGTCATGATGTATGGGAAACCTAACCACCACTGAATCCCGATCAAGGCAAGCTTCGTATACGTCGGATCTGTCATCCAGTCGACACCGTCAGTAAGACCGATCGCTGGTAACAATGTCGTATTGAAGACACCGAATGTCTCATTGAACATCGAGCGGAAGATCAAAATCGTGATGAAGGCTGGTACTGCCCATGACAGGATCAAGATGGAACGGAAGAACCGTTTTCCTTTGAGTCCTTTTTGGTTAAGCAAGACTGCAAGTCCGATACCGATCGCGATGACACCTGTCGTCGAAGCGACGGTCCAGACAAGCGTCCAACCAAGAACGCTGACGAATGTATCGCGGAAAATATCAACCGTAAAGATATTCAAGAAGTTTTGAATCCCGATCCAGTCGACCAGCTTTGCTGGAGGCGAGTTGTTGAACTTATAGTTCGTAAAAGCAATCAAGAAAGTAAAGATTAACGGTAAGACGACTGTGAACACTAAAAGTACTAACGAAGGAATCAACATCGCATACGGGAATCCATTATCGCGGAAGTTCCGTAGTTGCATCTTCAAGGAAGGTACTTCAAGGTTCATGTCACGCAACTTACCGATTCGATACGCATCGATAAAGTTCCAGACGTAAATGGCGATACCAAAGACAAGTAAAATCAAGGCAATGATGCCCTCGACCATTAGAAAGATCGAGTGATCCCCCCTTACGCCTGGTACCTCACCGAGTGTAATCAAGCCCCAGATCGCTCCGCGATCGCCAGGACCATTTCCGGCTCCTTTGAAGAACAGTTCAAAGTTGACGAGAAAATATGATAGTACGACGACAAAAAATGTCGCGCCTTTAAGGAATTGTTTATTGTATAGTTGTCCTACTCCTGGAATGATCGACATCAGCGCCGCAATCGTGCGGTGGTTCGTCTTTTTTTCAGGCGTTGGATTCGTCGGGTGTGGTGTTGCAATCGCAGCCATCGTCCGTTCTCCTTTCCAAAGGTCATGTCTGACCTCAGGCTTCTCTTCCAACCATAAAGATGAGGGGGAATCCAAGATCCCCCTCTCTTTATCTCTTTTTCATGGATTCACACGTTCCATTTACGCTTATTGATTGTTAGCTTCGATTTGTTGCTTGATTTGTTTGACAGCATCATCAGCTGATTTTTGTGCGTCTTGTTTGTTTGTTGCAACAAGCTGAAGTGCTGCTGCCATTGGTTCCCAAACTTGACCCATCTCAGCGATGTTCGGCATTGGCACACCGTTTTGTGATTGTGCGAAGACTGCTGCTGCGACTTCGTTATCCTTGATTGCTGCATCTTCTTGAAGAGCAGTAACTGGTGGGATTTCATTGTATTTTTCGAACATTGCTTTAGCGTTTTCTTCACCTGTGAGTGATGCCAAGAACTTCTCAGCCCACTCTGCATTTTCCGAGTATGCTGAAATCGCGTATGTTTTTACACCAACGAATGTTTTGATCGGCTCACCGTTTGGAAGTTTCGGAAGTGCTGAAGCTCCGAGGTTGATACCTTTTTCTTTATAGCTCGCAACTGCCCATGGACCGTTCATGACAGCAACAGCTTTTTTATCGCCGAAGAGTTGATCAAGTGCTTGACCACCGCCACCACCGATAAGACCTTTCGGGAAGAGACCTTCTTTGTACCACTTGCCGATGTAATCCATACCTTCGACAGCACCTTCATTGTTCAAGCCGATATCTGCTGGATCCAATTTGCCACCGTTGTCTTTGAAGACATATCCACCGTATCCACCGATTGGACCGTGTGCGAAGTAGAAGTTATCCCAAAGCGCGAGGAATCCGTATTTGCCGTCTTTCTTTTGCTCTGTTGAGATCTTGTACAGATCATCCATTGAAGCTGGTGCTTCTTTTAATTCATCTTTATTGAAAAGGAGGATTGGTGTTTCAACTGCTTTCGGATATCCGTAGACTTTACCATCAAACGTTACTGCTGATTTCGCTGTATCGATGAATGGCTCAAGTGCTTTTTCGCCATCCTTGAGTTCCGCGATCAAGCCTTGGTCAACGACTGTACCGATTTGGTCGTGTGGAAGAAGCATGATATCCGGTCCTTTACCTGCTGGTCCGTCAAGTGCTACTTTCTTCTGCTGATCTGTCATCTTAACTTCTTTAACTTCAACTTTGACGCCTTCTTTTTCTTCGAACGCTTTAGCTGCCGCTTTAGTCGTTTCAGCTTTTTCAGTGTCTTCCCAGATGACGATCTTGCTTGGTTTTTTACTGCCCGAATCTGAAGATGATGATTCAGAATCCGATCCACCGCCACATGCTGCAAGCGCACCGATTGCCATGACAGATACAGAGAGACCTGCTACGAATTTTTTCATTTCCATGATTGAAATTTCCTCCCCAAGTTAACTTATGAATGATAAGTTTTAATGCACAACGTTTGCATAAAGGCACAACCATTTTCTCATGATAACAACCGAGTGGTTGTAAGCGTTTTATGAAAACGTTTGCATCACCTTTACATTTTTATTATACAATCTAAAATCCTTTTGACAAGTCCTTTTATTCAATTATTTTCTTACATTTCAAAAACTTTTTATTTTTGATTTCATTATTTGAATCAAACGCTAAAAAGAATAAGTGAATAAAAAGAAAACGTTTTCATTTTTATTGTTTGCACAACATGATGCAAACGATTGCATCATACTCTCGACTTTTATCAGGAATCCTTGATTTCACGGGATTGGAATTGACTTTAAGAAAGCGCTTTACTATTCTTAGGTCGAAGACATAATCAATACGATGCAAGCGATTGCGTTAAGGAGTGACTGCCATGTTCAAAGAAGCTGTGTTTCACCGTGCGATGTCTCCATTCGTCTATAAGTACGATGAGCGAACAATCCACATCCGTTTACAAACGAAAAAAAATGACGTTGATCGCGTCGATTTGATTTGGGGCGATCCATACGATTGGCATACTGAAAACCCAGATGCTGCCGATTGGAACTTCGATCCCTCAAAATCAAACTACTGGAATACATTTGAAACACCGATGAAGCGAAGTGGATCAGATGAATTATACGATTATTGGTTCATCGATGTCGTACCTCCTTTCCGTCGTCTACGATATGGTTTCCGTCTCCATGACGGTTCAACGAGTCATGTATTCACGGAACGTGGATGGTTCGATGAAAAACCGCTCGATGATACAGGCTACTATTTCTGTGTTCCTTTCCTTAATGCAGTCGACGTATTCACTGCACCAGATTGGGTCCAGGATACAGCTTGGTATCAAATCTTCCCAGATCGCTTTGCAAATGGCGATGCGACGAATGATCCAGCTGGTACACTTCCATGGAATAGTACAGCACCGACGACGACGAATCTTTTCGGTGGAGATTTCCAAGGAGTCATCGACCACATCGATTATCTCGTTGAACTTGGTATCACTGGTATTTACTTCTGCCCGATCTTCTTGGCGAAATCGAATCATAAATATGACACAATCGATTACTTAGAAATTGATCCACAGTTCGGTACGAAAGAGAAATTCAAGGAAATGGTCGATCTGTTACACGCACACGGGATTCGCATCATGTTAGATGCCGTTTTCAATCATGCCGGCTTCCACCATAAAGCATTCGCTGACATCCGTGAACATGGTAGTCATTCAACCTATAAAGAATGGTTCCATCTGCGTGATTTCCCGCTCGTGACAGAACCATTGCCGAACTACGATACGTTTGCTTTCGTACCTGAAATGCCGAAATTCAATACCGAGAACGATGAAGTAAAGTCATACTTACTCCATGTCGCCCGCTATTGGGTCGAAGAATTCGGAATCGATGGCTGGCGACTCGACGTCGCCAACGAGGTTGATCACGCATTTTGGCGTGATTTCCGTCAAGTCGTCAAGGAAGTCAACCCTGACACGTATATCCTTGGTGAAATTTGGCATGACTCACAGGAATGGTTGCTCGGTGACCAGTTCGACGCCGTCATGAACTATCCATTTACGAATGCCGCCTTGAACTTCTTTGCCTTGGATAAGACTAAAGCAAGCTCGTATGCGAACGATATGTCGCATGTATTGTTCTCAAACACGATGAATGTCAATGAAGTGACCTTTAATTTGATCGGTTCACACGATACACCACGTGCGTTGACGCGCGCTGGCAATAACAAACAGAAGCTTCGCCTTCTCTTGTTATCGATGTTGACGTTCTCAGGTAGTCCCGTCATCTATTATGGTGATGAAATCGGTCTCGATGGCGATCAAGATCCAGGCTGCCGAAAATGCATGCCGTGGGATCCAGAGGAGCAGGATCAGGAGTTATTCGCCTATACGCGACATTTGTTACAGCTTCGAAAGCAGCATAAGACGCTTGCGAACAAAGGACATATCTCTTTCGTTCATGCGAATGATGAGACGAATACAATCATCATGCGTCGCATGAGCCCGGAAGGATTGTATTATATCTACTTCAACAATTCAGATGCTCCCGTTTCGTTGACCGCTCCACAAGCTGGTCGGGGGCTTGATTTATTGACGAACACGCACCAGCAGACACTTGATGTCTCTCTCCCTGCGTATTCTGGAACGATCGTTCAAGTCTTATAACCATCTAAAAGCCTGTACACTCACCTTCTAAAAAAGAAGTTTTGTGTACAGGCTTTTTCTGTATCCGTTCTTCAGGAGAGAAACAAGTTAATGAATGCCATCGAATTAGGGTATAGGGTACAGAAAGGAGGACATCCTCCATGGAAATTTTCTTTTACGCCGGTCTCATCCTCATCGGCTTGTTTACGATCAGTTACTTGAGTGAACGATTCCACGTTCCGAGTATTCTAGCCTTCATCTTGATTGGAATCCTCCTTGGATTTTATTACGATCCTCCCGAAGAGCTGAAACTCGGAGGAGAAGCGGGCATCATCGTCCTGTTCTTTTTACTCGGTCTAAAATTTTCAGTGGCGGACTTGCTGATTCAGCTCCGTTCCATTTGGAAAGCGGGAGTCATCGATATTCTACTTTCGTTTGGTGGGACTATCCTGTTGACCCTATCGTTTGGCTTTTCAGTCGCCGAATCGTTTTTGATTGGCTGTGTCTTGTATGCGACGAGTTCTTCGATTTCTGCTCGGCTGCTCGATCGGGAACCGGATAAACATCAGGATGTGAATCGCTTCGTGCTGTCCTTACTCGTCTTCGAAGATTTGATGGCACCAATCCTACTGACGACGGCCCCGTTCGTTTTAGGGACTGAGACGTTCTCGGTTGCCAAAATCAGCATCATCTTTCTCGGGTTCGCCTTCTTATTCATTGCTTTAATCATCATGACGTTATTCATCCGAAGACGGAAACGTCTCGTCGATTCACTCTACCGTCATCCTGATGCCGGCATCGGAATCATCGGCTTGATTTTATTGTTTTCTGGAATTGGAATCTTATTTGGTCTATCCGAAGTACTTGGTGCCTTCATCATCGGTATTTTGTTAACCGAACTGGATGAGACGCGTTATCTTAGACGACTAGTCACGCCGTTCCAAGACTTATTATTACCATTGTTCTTTATTACATTCGGAATGTCATTCGAATTGACTGACGGATTACCGATTGATCTATTTTTCTTCGCTCTTGTCATTTGGGGAGTCGTCTCTAAATTTTTAGTCGGTTACCTCGGCGGAAGGTCCTTTGGTTTATCGAATTATCATGCGATCGAATCTGGCTTTTGTCTGGGTCCACGTGGTGAATTTTCGATACTTTTCATCACGCTCGCTAGTGGTGCATTCGTGACGTTGACTGGGATATACATTTTTGTTTCTGCTTTTCTCGGAATTCTATTATTCCGTATCTCTACAGGATTGACGAACCGTACACATGCGACCGCACGAAAAATCAAAAAGAAATTGAATTAAAAAGACGTCGGCGCATCGTGCGTTTCCGACGTCTTTCTTCTATAAAGTATGCTCGATTCATCGTCCGACAAAAACAGGGCGTTTTTTTTCGATGAAGGATTCAACAGCATGGCGATGGTCTTCCGTTTTTCCAGCACGTGACTGATAGATGATTTCTTGAGCAAGCATTTCCTCCAAGTTATTTTCATAACTCGCTGCTTGCAGCTGCTTGATGTACCCGATCACTTTTGTCGGACGATCTGCCAGCTGACGAGCAAACGCTGTGACCTCTTCTACAAATTTCTCTGATTCGATACTTCGTGTTGCTAGGTTGAGCGAAACGGCTTCGTCTGCTGAAATCGTGTCACCGAGTAACGCAAGCTCCGTTGCTTTTGCCGCACCGATTAGCCGAGGTAAGAAATACGGCGCTCCTGCATCCGGGACGAGACCGATATTGATGAATCCGAGCGACAATTTCGCTTCAGCGTGGACGAGCCGGAAATCGCAGGCGAGCGTTAGTGATAACCCAGCACCTGCCGCTACACCATTGATGGCAGCGATCGTCGGTTTCTTCGATTTAGCGAGTGCCCGAACGACAGGATGGTAATACTGCTGTAGATATTCACCATGATCGAGCTCAGGCGAGACGGTTTTCAAATCTTGCCCTGCACAAAATCCACGTCCTTCACCAGTCAAGACGATGACACGTACTTCCTCATCCTGATTCGCTTCTTCTAGAGCGTCTGCCAACTCCTCTAGTAAATTCGACGTTAATGCATTCAGTTGTTTGGGTCGAGCTAGCGTTAGCGTTGCAATTTGATCCTTGACGACATAATGCATTTCTCGTTTCATCGGATTCCCCTACCTTTAAAAAATGAATGATTGTTCATTATGATGTATTCGTGATATTTTATGAAAATCCTTTTAAATCTCTTTTTTTTCGATGAAAGACAAAAAACCCTCTTTCATTATGAAAATCGAAGGCGTATAGTTTCAAAAAGATAAAGAAACACTATTCGTTTTATGAAACAAAGGGGATTTATTTATGAAAACAGTCAAGCAACCAAGCTTATTCCACATTACGTGGCCATTATTCATCGAGATTGCCTTGCACATGAGCCTTGGGATCATTGCAACGTTGATTTTAAGTTATTACTCAGATAGCGCCGCTGCAGCAGTCGGTGTATCCAATCAAATTTTGAACATCTTCATTATTCTCTTTAACATCACCTCGGTCGGTGCAACGATCATCATTGGTCAGTACCTCGGTGCAAGAAAGACGCAAAACGCTCGTCAAACGGCTCGTTCTGCTTTTGCGATTAACTTGTATACCGGTCTCATCGTTTCTTTGACCGTCGTGTTGTTCGGAAGACAACTCCTTGGATTTTTCTCGTTAGAAGGAGAGACGCTCGTCTATGGCGAAACGTTCATTAAGATCGTTGGTCTGTTCCTTTTCTTAGAAGCCATCTCATTGACACTGGGTGCGATTCTCCGGAGTCATGGATTCACTAAAAATGCTATGTACGTCACGCTACTCATGAATTTCGTTAGTGCTTTTGGTAACGTCATCGCTGTTCTTGGACTCTTCGGCATTCCCGTTCTCGGTGTTGCTGGTGTCGCTTGGTCGATCGTCATCGCCCGAACAATCGCTGTCCTTGTGTTGTTCTTTGTCGTTTACCGCAAACTTTCTTTACGTTTTACAGTAAAAGACTTGATTCATTTTAATCGTGAGGATGTGAAACGAATCATGAACATCGGAATCCCATCTGCTGGTGAAGGGATCTCATATCAATTCTCACAACTCATCATCACAGGATTCATCGCAACAATTGGTGAAGCAGCATTGTCTGCTCGTGTCTATGTATCAAACATCACGATGCTTTGTTTCCTATTTACGCTTGCCATCGCTCAAGGAACGCAGTTACTCGTCGCACGCCAAGTTGGTGCTCAACAATTTGAACAAGCATATGGACGTGCTGTGAAAACATTGAAGATTGCTGTTTTCGCAAGCTTCATCTCAGCTGTCGCTCTTGCTTCATTCGGTTCATCGATTCTATCAGTGTTCACATCGAGTCCTGAAATCATTGCAATCGGTATCCCACTACTCTGGGCAAGCGTCATTCTTGAACCAGGTCGCGCGATGAACATCGTGCTCATGGGAACTCTTAAATCGGCAGGAGATGTTCGTTTCCCTGTCGCCATCGGTATTCTATCGATGTGGGGAATCGCGGTCGTCCTCAGTTATACACTTGGTCTTGGTTTCGGTCTCGGTTTACTTGGAATCTGGATTGCCTTCTCTGCTGACGAATGGTTCCGTGGCATTTTCGCCATGAAACGTTGGCACGGACGGAAATGGGTCCAATACTCACTCGTCAAAGGAGAAACACATGAGCAAAACGAACGTCGAGAGGCTTCTGAAGCAGTCTAAGATTGACTTCGAATCCCTCACTTATCCTGTTGATCTTGATGATTTATCTGCTGAAGCCGTCGCTAGAAAGATTAATTACCCCCTTTCGACCATTTTTAAAACCCTTGTTTTGAAAATGGTCGAAAATAAATATGTCTTCGTCGTCATTTCGGGGGAAGAAGAACTCTCTCTAAAGGCAGCGGCTAAAGCATTGCATTCGAAAAAAGTCGCGCTTGTTCCGATGAAGGAGTTAGAAGACCTGACTGGCTATATTCGAGGTGGTGTCTCTGCCATCGGTGCTAAGAAGAATTTTCCGGTTCTCTTATCGGATCGTGCTATCCATGAACCATTCATCATCATATCCGCTGGAAAACGTGGACATCAAGTTCGGTTGAATCCTCATGATTTTTTATCTTTCACTCAGGGGATTCTCTTTACGAACGGCTGAATTCCATCTCCTAATTATGGTATGATGAGTAGTATCGATGAAGTGGCAGGAGGAATCATTTTGTGGAAAGATCGTGTTCGTAATTCAATACCCAACCTATTTACGTTCGGAAATCTGTATTGTGGTTTTTTAGCCATCGTCATGGCAGCAAAAGGTGATTTTCAAAATGCCACCTTACTAATCGTCATCGCGATGATGCTTGATAGTCTGGACGGACGCCTTGCTCGGATGCTTGGTGTAGCAGGCGACTTCGGAAAAGAACTGGACTCATTAGCAGATATCGTGACATTCGGTGTCGCACCTGCAATGATGGCCTACTATACGTATTTCTATGAATTCGGAGAAGTTGGTTTACTAATCTCTGCTCTGTTTCCGTTGTTTGGCGCATTTCGTCTTGCCCGTTTTAATTTATCGGCAACGAATGTGGCATCTGCTTATTTTTCAGGTGTACCGATTACAGCGGCAGGTGGTATTTTGGCCGTCGTCACGTTGTTTAGCGGACGAATGAACGACTTGATGGTCCCACTCGTTTTTACAGGTCTTGCCTTCTTGATGGTCAGTCGTGTCAAGATTCCAAGTTTTAAAGACATTCCCGTTCCGCGCCATACGTTCGTCATCACCTTTACGTTGCTATACGTGACGTATGTCATGATTGCGCGTAGCAATGAGTGGTCTACGTTTTGGTTCGTTGCTGTTCCGTTGTATATCGCGTTTCTCCTTTTCTCGTTCATCAAAAAGAAGAAGCAAAAACAACATTCAAACGGATGATGATAGGAAGTGGTTCGGTTTCTCTTACGAGAAGCCGGACCACTTTTTTTATAAGACCGCTTCTCCCTCGCTCGTTTTCAAGATATATGGGTATACTTATGACAGAAGCTATTTTGGAAATGGAGGAATGTCACGCATGGAGCAGTTTCATAAACGTCTTTGGATTTTCTTTTCGATTTGGTTCACCATCGGTTTGATCTTAGTTGGTTTTTCGTTACTTCCCCCTTGGCTCGAGTGGGCCAATGCCGTCTTTTTATTCGCTTCCGGCTTATACGCAGCTCTCTATTTTTGGCATGTCTTACCGAAGGGGCGTCTTGTCATCCCCTTTATCTTCTTTGGTTCGATCATCATTGAGTCGATTGGGGTCCATACCGGTTGGCCGTTTGGAACATATCGTTACGAGTCGGATTTCGGTGTCCAATTATTAGGTGTGCCGATTACGATCGGGGCTGCATGGCTATCGGTCATGGGGGCGAGTCTCGCTTTCTCCCGTTTGTTCTCGTTTCGCTATAGTACATTGATTCTCGTTCCATTGTTTGCCGTCTGGCTCGATTTAGCAATCGATCCTGTTGCTGCTAACGTGAAATCGTATTGGCTTTGGCAAGACGGTGGCTGGTATTACGATATTCCGACACAGAATTTCTTCGGGTGGTATGGAACGGCGCTCGTCTTTTCCTTTTTCATCAATCGATATCAAGTCAAGGCGACGGATGCCGCACTCGAACAAAACAATCAGTATCTCTTTTTGATGTTGCACACTTTATTCGGTGTAACAGCAGGAGTTGCTGGTCTCTATGGCGTCACTTTGGTCAGCTTAAGTGCATTCATCGTCTATTTCATTGTGAAACGAGGGGTTATCGTTGAAAGAAGCAAACAAAAGCAAATTAGCTGAATCCGTATTTCATACGTATGTCGATCATGCTTTGATCCGACGTCATTTCCACCGTGTCTTATATCGAGCAGACGATCTACCTGTCCCTGGTCTCATGCTTGCTACACACAGTTCTTGGTGGGACGGTATGATTCTTTTTCATTTGGATCAGACCTGTTTCCATCACGACCCCTATGTCATGATTGATCAAGCAGGGCTTGCTCGTTTCCCGTTCTTCTCCCGTCTCGGAGCTTTCTCTGTTGACCGGACATCATTCGCTGATATCAAGACAAGCCTTCATTATGCAAAAGAACGACTTCAAAATGGCAGCAGCGTCTGGATGTTTCCTCAAGGCGAGGAACGTCATCAAGAGGACCGTCCGCTTCGCTTAGCAAGTGGTGCCACACATTTGACGCGTCATACGGATCACGTGTCTCTCGTCGCCTTTTATTATTCATATGGTCATGAACAGCAACCGGACGTCTATATCCGGACGCGTCGCTTTCGTCCATTACCTAACGAACGGTCAAGTGCTCAGGCAAAACGACTGACGGTAGAACTAACTGCTTTATACGACGACATTCGAGCAGATGCAATTGCGGAACGTGTTGATTTGTATCTCTGTATCTCTACCCGAAGGGAACCACTTCCTGCACGAACGGAGCGCTGGTTACGGGCCCTTCGGTCATGAGTTGGTTCTTTCTCTTCTTCGCTCTAGCTGTCTGTCTCTATACATGGATTAATTTAGCTTTTCTACCACGATTAACGGCTCCCGTTCAACCAGATAGTCTAGCAATTTGCATCCCTTTACGTAATGAGGAGCGTAATGTACGAAAATTATTAGACGCATTAGAACCCGCTCTGAAACCAGAGATGCACGTTTACTTATATGAAGACCGCTCGACCGATCGGACGCGCGAGTTATTGCTCGATCGAATCGGTCAAGACGACCGTTTTACAGTGATTGATGGTCTTCCCTTACCAGCTGGCTGGGCAGGAAAGGTCCATGCGTGTCATCAACTCGCGAAACGAACGACAGAGGACTATCTGTTATTTCTCGATGCTGATGTGACATTGACACCTGATGCGATTTGTCGCTTATACGGAACGTTACGAACAGAACGAGCTGTTTTCCTTTCCGGTTTCCCGTCCTTTCCTGTACCGACGTTTCTAGGGAAGTGTTTGATTCCGATGCAACATGTTCTTATCGCGCAGCATCTTCCGATTCCGTTTCGCAAGGTGAAACATCCAGCGTTTGCTGCAGCCAACGGCATGGTCGTTCTCGTCGAACGACACGCGTATGACCAAGTCGGTGGACATGAAAGCATCCAATCGGCTCTCGTTGACGATTTAGAACTTTGTCGTACATTTAAACGACACGGGTTGACGACGACGCTCGTCGAAGTCGCCCCAGCAGTTTCTTGCGATATGTACGCCACGAACGAAGAAGTCTGGCAAGGTTTTCTAAAGAATGTCTTTCGTGGGATGAACGATTCTTATATCGTCGGATCATACTTTCTACTCTTTTACTTGGTTCAAGCAAGTGTCCTACCTTATCTCATCCTCCACCCATCCTGGCAGATGGGTGGCGCACTGATTCTTCTTTATTTAGCACGATTCCGGATCGATCGTGCGGCACGAATCCGACATGTTTGGTGGCTCCATCCACTGGCGGTATTCCTTTATGTCATCTTGCTAGCAAGTGCGATGATTCGAAGCTTTAGGAAACGGGAAATCACATGGAAGGGTAGGACCTATTCGTAAGGAGGAATCAGTATCATGAAACATATAGCTGTCATCGGAGCCGGTCTTGGTGGACTCAGCGCTGCTATCTCATTAGCAGCAAAAGGATTTCGCGTCACGGTCATCGAGCGCAATACACATATCGGTGGCAAAATGATGCCGATCGTCACAGAAGGACATCGCTTCGATTTTGGTCCGAATACGATCACGATGCCGGAAGTTTTTCAGTCTGTCATTCTTGAATCCGGTGCGGATCCCGATGAGTACTTTACATTCACGAAACTTGAACGTCATACGGTCAATCATTTTTCCGACGGAAGAACATTAACATTTTCGTCTGGACGCGAAGCGATGCGGACAGAAGTAGATCGTTTCACGAACGGTCAGTTGGCGAAGAACGATATTACAGGTTACCAAGAAGAAGTGGCGAAGTTGCATACGATCGCAAAACAACAATTCTTTACGAATATTGATTCGTATATCCGCCCCTCCCTCTGGCGAGACATGTTGAAAGTGCATCCCTTTCAAAACCTTCATGGGTTGCATAAGCACTACTTTAAGGATAAAGGGTTAATTCAGGCACTCGATCGTTATGCGACGTATATCGGGAGTAGTCCGTATCAAACACCCGCTACCTTCAGTTTAATTGCTCATTTAGAACTAAATGACGGTGTCTACTTCACAAATGGTGGTAATACAGCAATCGCAGAAGGGTTCGCCCGACGTGCAAAAGAACTAGGTGTCGTCTTCCGTCTTGGCGATGAAGTGACACAGATCGAAGTCGTCGATGGACAAGCAACGGAAATTGAATTGAATCACTTGGAATATCTCCCGGTTGACTTCGTCGTCATGAACGGTGATTTGTTGACACAATATCCACGTCTGATCTCAGAAACGGCACGACCTGATTTTAAAAATCCGACACCTGCTCAAGTCGAACCGTCGATTTCTGCCTATGTCCGATGTATCGGTCTCTCACGTCGGATCGAAGGGCTGGCTCATCATAACGTCTTCTTCTCTTCGGATTACGAAGCTGAGTTCAAGGCACTCTTTGATGAAAAACGTTACGCTGAGGAGCCGACGATCTATATCTCGAATTCTTCCGTCACAGCACCAGAAATGGGACAAGCGGGTGATAACTTATTCGTGCTCGTCAATGCACCTGCAACGGATACTGGACATGCGATTGATTTTGATACGTATGATCAACTGATCAATCAGCGATTGCAGTCCTTTGGGATTGATATTTCATCTGATGTCGTCTTCGAGCAACGGGTCACGCCACAGGATATCGAACAAACCTTCTTTGCCTATCACGGCTCATTGTATGGCTTGTCATCCAATGGCATCCGGTCGTCTTTCCTCCGTCCGAGCAACCGTTCAAAGAATGTTCACAATTTGTTTTTTGCTGGTGGATCAACGCATCCTGGTGGTGGTAGTCCAATGGTGACGCTTTCAGGAAAACTAGCAAGTGAACGAATCGTCTCTGCTGTCGCCGCTACCCTGTGAACGTTATGTGAATTGCATATCAATCACTTGTACGGACAACTAAGATTTGATACGATTACTTCGAGTTCAAGAGGTAGTGATTGACCCCACATCCTCAATCAAGCGCAAGGTGACTTCCCCGAGTCAAGAGCGTTGAAGAACTTATTTTTTCTAACCAGCGAAATCAAATGGGACCCACCCATTTCATCACGTGACTCATCGTGTGTCCATTCGCATGACTTACGACGTTCCCCCTTAGATCGTCTCATCCGAATGGTCTACAGATAGCTCGATAAAGAAAAGACCATCCCCGTGGTCGAAACAGACCTATCTCGTAGTCCAGATGTTCGCTCTGGTTTAGAAGTAATCTGAGACTCCCCGGTCTCAGACCATAGAAAAAAGACCTTGGTCCCCGCCAAGGTCTTTTTTCTATGGTCATGTATTAAATCGTAGCAAGTAACTTCATTTTTTGCCAACGGCTGACGTACGCCCGTTTTGTAAAGACGTCATAGTGATTATCCCGCGCTGCATCGAGTATACCACGGTACAGGAAGGCAGCAGCCTTCAGAGCACGCCGACTCTCTCGTGGATACCGTTCAAACGATGGAATCGCTGCGTCATACAGATGCTCTGCTCGAAGTGCAACCTCTTCCCAGAGACCGATAAAGTCTCCTGAAGGACGACCAGCGAGTAACGATTCTGCTGTGACACCGTATGTCTCCATCCATGAATGAGGCAAGTAGATACGGCCGCGTTTTGCATCTTCACCAACATCTCGTAAAATATTCGTTAATTGCATCGCGATTCCAAGATCAATAGCAGACTTACGGAGATCAGGCTGTTGCGGTGCAAGGATGGGCAACAACATCAAACCGACAGTACTCGCTACGTAGTAGCTGTATTGCTCTGTCTCTTCAAGCGTCTGATAACGATTTTTCTCGATATCCCAACGCATCCCTTCCGCGAGCTCAAGAAATGGTGTCTCATCCATTTCATAACGTTCAAATACGTCTGCCAACGCAATCCATAACGGTTTGTCTAGTACTTCGCCATCACGGAACCGTTTGAATTCATTCAAGAAAGCTAGTAAACTCTCTTTCGGCGTATCCGACTCATCGACGGTATCATCGAGGAACCGGCAAAATGTATAGATGGCATAAACAGCTTGTCGATCTGCTTTTGGTAAGAGTGAAAAGGCTTTATAGAACGTCTTAGATCCGGACTGAATGACTTCCTCACATTTGATATACGCGTTCTGGATCGTCACTGAATTCATGTTTCCACCCCATCTCTTGTTCCATTCGGTTTACGAGTATCGTTGCGCCCATCATGACGACTGGTACTCCTCCACACGGATGCACCGATGCACCGACAGCATATAATCGATCGATATCCGGATACGGTTTTGCCTGTGTCTTTAAGGCAGCCGATTGGCGAATCGTCGGCGCAATCCCAAAACTACCTCCCTGATATAATCCAAAGGCCTGTGCATCATTCGGTGTACGAATCTTCATTTCTTGTATCTTTTCCCGGAATCCCGGATGATGATGCTCGATTTTTTCAAGTACGGTCTCAATGAAGTCTACTTTTTCATAATCTTCTACACCATAGCCACGCGGAGAAGGAATTAATGAATAGACGACGCTATCGTCCGTTCCTGTTAAACTACGGTCAATCCGACTCGGATGGAACAGATAGACTGCCGGATGTTCAGGTAATCGTCCTTTTTTAAAGATATTCGTCATGAGCGGTTCCAAGTCGTTTGGCATCAAAAAGCGATGCACCGGTAAATCGACTTTCCCTTTCATCTTGAAATATAGCAATAGCGTACCGCCTGAAGGTGTATAGGTCTTAGGTTGTTTACCTTCTACAAGGCGTTCCATCAATGGAAACTCTCCATTTAGTACGATTTGATCGAATGCTTCCTGTGTGCCATCTTGTAAGACGATTTCCTTTGCCTGTCCTTGGTCGACGACGATTCGTTCAACGGGTGCCTCGAAGACGAATCGGACACCACGTTCGACTAATGTGTCGTACATGCGTTCAGCAAGCGAGAAATAGCCACCTTTTACATACCAGACACCTTCTGCTTGTTCCCGGTACGGAATCAAACCGTAAATCGACGGTGTCGTATAAGGGTTTCCGCCGATATAAAATGTTGGGAAACTGTATGCCATGCGCAAATATTTACTCTTGAAGTATCGCTTCAAATGGTCATGTGCAGTCTCTAGAGCATGCATCTGTAATAATGGACGCATCATGTCTGGGTGCAACAACTCCGTCTTCCGACGATAACCACGTTCTAAAAATTTCGATACACTCGTCTCATAATCCTTTTCTTTTTGATGCATGAATTCATAAAATCCACGACCTTCACCGAATTGACGTTCGATCGCGATCGCTTGATCCACGACATCGGCTACTTTCGTGACGACGGTACCATCGTCGAAGTGAAGGTCATACAATGGATCGACCCGTTCAAGTTCTACTCCCGTCACGCCGGCTTCTGCTAACTGCTCTTTTAACTTGCCTGGCATCAGAACGATCGTCGGACCTTCATCGATGCGGCCACCCGATTCAAAATCGACGGATCGTAATCGACCACCGACATGCGCTTCTTTTTCAAAAATCGTAATCTCGACTCCAGGATGTCTTGCTGTCAGCAAAAGCGCTGCATGCAGTGTACCGACACCGGCTCCTACGAATCCTATCTTCATGTCCGCACCCCTTCTTTTTTGAGCACGAGTTCTGCCGTAATACGCGCGGATTCGAAAATCGTCGGTAATCCGCTACCCGGATGTGTGCCACCTCCGACGAGATACAGATGATCGAGCTCTTCAAATTGATTATGCGGGCGGAAGTACATCATCTGTGTCAACTGATGACCGAGATTGAACGTCGCGCCTTGATGGATCCCCATCGCTTCCCAGTCGTCTGGCGTGAACATCTCTTCGACTTCGATTGCCGCCTCAATCCCTTGATACGGTGAACGCGTTTCAAGAGCGTCCAGAACACGACGACGTAGTTTCGGTCCTTCGATCGACCAATCAAGTTCAGAGTAATTGTTCGGCACTGGCACTAGGACATACATAGCAGACTTGCCTTCAGGTGCTAGCGTTGGATCAATCACGGATGGATTTTGGACATAGAACGAAAAGTCATCCGATAATTCTAAAGTCTGCGTCATCTCGCGAACGTTTTTCTCATAATCCTCTGCAAAGTAAATCGTATGGTGTGGTGCATCGAACGTCCGGTTGACACCAAGATATAACATGAACGTCGAACACGAGAATTTTTTACGGTCAATTTTTGGTCGGGACCATTTTTTCAGAACCCCTTCCGGCACCAGATGATTCATCGCATGCGCAAAGTCAGCACCGATGATGACTTCATCGAATAACTCATGTTGACCTGACTCGAGGATGACTCCTTCGACAGCTTTTCCGTTTAAGATCAATTGTTCGATGCCCGCACCTAACTGTACGGTTCCGCCTAGCTCTTCGATCGCACGTTGCATTGCAAGCGGTACTTGATGCATTCCACCAATCGGATGATGGACACCGTAAGCATGTTCCATATAAGACAAGATCGAAAAACCACCTGGACATTCCCAAGCTGACATGCCTAAGTATTTCGCTTGGAATGTAAAAGAATACTTCAATTCTTCGCTCGTGAAGTAGTCGGATAAAACATCATAAAGCGATCGTCCGAGCGATAGGCGCGGAAGTGCCGTTAAGACACGCGGTGATAAGTAATCCGTCAGCCGATCGTGACGTGTCTGTAAGATTGGCATGAGTTTTCCAAGCTTAAGTGCTTGCTCTGCCATGAATCGATCGTACCCTTCCCCGTTTCCAGGAAATTGTCGTTCGATTGCCTCTTTCATCCGGTCCCGATCCGTCGTCATCGTAAACTCCTCTGTTCCGCCTTTGAAATAGAGTGTATACATCGGATCAAGCGCCTTTAAATCTAAATAATCTTCTAATCGTAAACCGGCTTCGTGAAAAACGTTTTCTAAAATATGCGGCATATTAAGGAATGTTGGTCCTCGATCGAACGTATAGTCACCTAGCTTGACGGCAGAAGTTCGTCCACCGACTTGCGTTTGTTTTTCGTAAACGGTGACGTCTACTCCTTTTCCTGCTAATAACAAGGCACATGCAAGTCCCCCAGGTCCTGCTCCAATCACTGCTACGCGTCGCTTCACCCAAATCTCTCCTTTTTATCTCTCATCGTTTCAACTATTATACTAAGCACATAGTAAAAGCAACAAATTTGAACTGTCTTCCAACTGTAAAAACGCCAGACTTCGCTTAGGAAGTGGCGTTTGCAGTGACGATATACCAGGCACCTTCTTTTAAGAATGGTGTGATCGAAATGTTTTCAAACCCAGCTTTCGTTAGACCTTCTTTCAATTCTTCCTTACTTGGTAATGGATACAGATTCTCATGCAACGTCATGAAGGCATTGAATGCTGCTGAGAAAGGTGCACCATGTGAACTGTCACGTAATGGTGTGACGAGAATGACTGTTCCATCATCCTTGACGAAACGACGAACTCCTTTTAATAGTGCAAGGCGTTCCGGTTGCGGGAAGTAATACAAAATATTATTCATCATGACACCGTCATATGTCTCTTTGACATCAAACGTTTTGATGTCTCCAACGACAAAATCAATCTCTCCGCTCGTATCTCGTCGTTTTGCTTCTGCGATGACGGATTCTTCAATATCGATTCCGGCGAGTCGTAAGTCCGGCAATGCCTCATGGATTTTACGGAGATACCCACCATAAGCACAACCAATATCAAGAAGTGAGGTCAGATTACGACTCCGAATGATATGGCGTACTGCTGGGAAAGCAACAGTCTCAACGAGAGCTGAAGTTTCAGCCACGATGTCTCCATGTTCCTCTCCATTAAAGGTCTTTTGTTGACCCTCTTCTAAAAATTGAGGATAAGAGAATAGTGCTGGCAAGTGCAGCTCCATCATTTCCGATAACATGAATCCGATACTCCGATCGTCTGATTGAGAGAGTTCCGGAAGAACATGGCGAGTCGCTGTATAGCGTAAATCTTTTTTCTTCAAGTGACCGACTGCGACGCCGACTTCGAACCAGCGGGATAACGCTTCCTGTGTCAGCGGACGCTGCATCCGTAGCTGTGCCTCTGCTTGTGTTGCTCCTGTTTGAAGAGCATCGAATAATCCATATTTATAACCGATATACCCATGCCAAAGTGGTAACACCGGTTCTGCGCGTTTCATCCATTTTCGTGCCCGGAAAACTTTCGTCCATTCCTTCAACTGTGCCACAAGCGTTCCCCTCTCTACTGTGTAATACATCCCTTTTCCCAAATAACAACCACTTGTAAACAAAAATTACTAACGAACATGACAAAAAGAGCCCTTTTCAACCTATGAGGTCGAAAAGGACTCTTTGATCCCGCATGAACTTAGAAGAATTTCATACCGTATGGGAGTGAATAGCCTAGGAATACTGTCACAAGGACAAGCACGATGAATCCGATGACGAAACCGGAATAAGCTTTTCCTTTTTTAAGTCGAACAAGTGTCAACTCTCCGAAGATGAGCGACAATAAGCCGAGTGTAATCTTCGCATGGTAGAGTGGGTCTGGATTTTCAGACATCCCCATGATTTTGATGTACAGATAAAGACCTGTCGCGAATGTCAATAAAAGCAACAGACGGAACGCCATATGAATCCCTTTTGCAGCTTTTTTGTTGTTCTTGTACATCGAAAAAGCGACGAAGAACGTAACCAATAAAAGTACCCAAAGTAAGACGTGTGTGTGAACGAATGCTGTGATTGGCATTTCATTTCCTCCTTTCTTTTCCTATTTCATCGTATCTGATTTCAGGACGAACACCTAGTGTTATTTTGTTGATATATGGTTTTTTCAGGAGATTGTCACATGTGTAGACTGGACAAGTGGAAATTTGACGGTAAAAAGACTACCTTCCTTCACGACTGACTCGACATGAATTTCTCCACCATGACCCGTGACGATTTCCTTACATATAGCTAGTCCTAAACCAGTCCCACCAATTTTTCGACTATCCGAGTTATCGACGCGATAGAACTTTTCGAATAGACGACTCAGCGATTGTTCTGGAATCCCGATTCCCTCATCTCGAACTTGAAGAATGACTTGATCAAGTGATGTCGTGAGTACGACATCGATCGCACCACCAGATGGTGAATATTTCACCGCATTATTCAATAAATTATTGAGCAACTGTCTGATTTTTTCTTCGTCTGCTTCAATGACAGGCAACTGATTTCCCTCGTGACGGAACGTAATCCGATGAGCCTGTGTCGAAGCCGCATAAAATTGTGTCGTTTCTTCAGCAATCGTATAGATGTTCACGGATGCTTTTTTATACGATTGTGTGCCCGACTCCATGCGCTGGACATCTAAGAAATCATTGACGAGATTCGCAAGACGTTCCGTTTCGGAATGGATCGTCCGCAAATATCGATCTTGGCGCGACTCTTCGATGTCTCGGTTGAGCATGAGTTCTGTAAATCCGTAAATCGAAGAGAGTGGCGTCCGAAGTTCATGAGAGACGGTTGAAACGAGTTCTGATTTCAAACGATCCATTTCAGTCTCTTTCGTTACATCACGCATGACGAGCATCGTTCCTTTATGTACGTGATGGATATGGATCACCTCGACATAAAATTGAATGAATACCGTTTCGTTTCGAATCGAGAACTGTAAACTATCGGTCGGTAATTCTCCACGCAGAACTGAATCAACATAACGGCTAAAGACTTCTGGTTCGTCGACGACGGATCGAATGACTTCTAAGCACGTTTGCAATGTCTCCTGTTCAGTCTGAACACCATAACGTAATTCCGGGAATAAATCGTATAATGGTCGATTGACGAAGACCTCTTCTTTACCCGGTTCAAGATAGATGACGGCCTCTCGAATCGAATCGAGAATCCGCTCCGTCTTCGTTTTCTCTTTCGTCATCTCGTCAAACAACCGCATCCGTAAAAGCGATAGCGATAATTGACGGGAGAAGGACATGACATCACGCATCTGTTCGTTCGTAAACTGATCGCGATAACGGACAAGGTAGATATACGCGATGATGTCACCAGACGTCGGTTCAAGAATCGGTACAGCTGTTTCGTACATATAGTACGGGTACGGCAGTGGATGATTGCTTGCGACTTGTTTAGAAGAATGAACAGGTGACTTTAGTGACTCAGCTCGTTTTAAGAGAGACGCATCGTTTTGAAGCAGCTGTTCTGCCAATTCATCCGTCATTCCATACGTAACGACAGAATAACTATCTTCTTCATCAACAAATACTAATGCACCAATCTCAGAATCTGTGATCGTGACGAGCTTCTCAATGATTTCTGGATAAGCAGTCAACGACTCACGTGCCGCGAGCGTTTCTGTCAAATCATTCCGATACTGCAAATGTTGCTCATTCCGCATCGTCAGCTCTAATGCTTCTTCGAGTTCTTCTTGCTGTGCTTGCAATTCTTCCTGCTGTGCTTGTAATTCTTCCTGTTGCGCCTGTAATTCTTCATTTTTCGCTAATAAATGCTGCTTGTTCTCGGAAATCGAACTTGCCATCTGATTGAAGGATAACGCCAGGATTCCGATTTCATCTTTACGATTCGGTACTTTGACGCTCGAGACATCTTCACCGTTCGCAAGCCGTTGACTGTTCTTGACGAGAGATAATAATTCCATCGTGATGCGGCGGATAAACGGATAAATAAAGAAAATCAAGACGGCAAGTAAGACGACGATATTCGCTAACCAAATCAGCTGTGTCGTCCGGATCTCCCGTTCCAGTTGGTCGCTCGTCCGTTGTGCCCAATCCTCTAAAAATTCGCGATAACCGCCGAGTGCTAGCTCGCTCTTATTGATTTCCGAGAGTACATCAATGTTTCCTTGAGCATCTAATTGAATCTTACCTTCAGCTAATAATTGCTGACCAAGTGGCAGTTCAGCAAGTGTTGTTCCTTTTAAGAAGGATTCCGTGACATCTCCAGATTCTTTCGCTTGGACATAGGATTGAATAAGCGGCAAAATCGCATCGAAATAATAACCATACAATTCTCTCGAGGACTGGGCGAATGCCTTTCCTTGATCATAAATCGCATTTTTTTCGAACCATTCTGTCTGCTGATCAATCTTATCTTGTTGAGCCATGACTTGATTGTATAGATCACCATTCCCCATCAAGGCATAACCGCGCATGTTGAACTGGACATCCTGCCACTCTTCCCATAAAGCACCCGCACGTGCACTCCGGTCACGGATATCTTCTAATTTCGCCCGAGTCGCCTGCAGTTTTGTATCGGTATAGTTGTAGACGATCAATGATGAAATCATCAATGTAGCTAATACGACATAAAAGGAGGCCATGAGTTGGCGCCCGATTTTTCGATTAATCCACTTGGTGATCACTCAGTATTCCTCCCACGACATCAATCAGTTCTAACGGACTAAAGGGCTTCGAGAAAAAGTAATTCGCTCCGATTTCTTCTGCTCGTTCGCGGTCTGATTGTTGACTTTTAGCCGTCAACATCATGATTTTTAAGTGTTGCTTATCTGGATGTTGTCGGACTTTCTCGATGACTTCAATCCCTGTCATTCCAGGCATCATGTAATCGAGTAAAACGAGATCATACTCAGCGTTCATGATTTTTTGATACGCTTCGTCACCGTCCGTCGCTTCGTCGATCGTATATCCTTCATCTTCTAGTGTATCGAGTACTAACATTCGTAAGACATCTTCGTCTTCTGCTAATAAAATACGTGCCATCTATTAAAACCTCCCAAAATTATCCATCACCAAAGTAACATATCTTCTTTATTTTACACAGTTCTTTCACAATAAGAAACGGAAATTACTTTAGAAACTGATTTTCCCTCCTTATTCCTCATCCTTCTTTCGACCCATACTAAAACCTCCCTCATCTCTACCTGAAGTAGGAGGACGAGGAAGGTCTCGATCGTATCAAAATTAAATTAAACTAAATCAATCGTTTCTTCTAAAGCAAACGCATAGATGACCTTGCGTGAAATTTGAATATGAAGAATCGCTTCTAACGCTTCTTGATACAGATTCAACTGAGTCGCGTACCGATCCCGTAACACATCAGCAGGTGTCTGTCCGACTTCCGTCGTAACGATTTGATCCGATTTATAATCGAGCAAGATATATGACTCCCCATCCTGAATCAAACAGTCGACGATTCCTTGCATGACTGCGTCATCCACTGGACCTGTCCAGTCTTTCCGGAAACGCGATGCCCCAATCTTATATGTGAACGGCAACTCCCGATAGACGTGGTTCGTCCGTAATCGTTCGTTGAACAATTGTCCGATTTCAGAGTCGAGGAACCCTTGTAACTGTGCTGTCGCTTCCCGCATCGTCGTCGCTTCAATCGGCGTAATGCGTTCCGTCGCTTCCCATTGATCAATTTGTTGCGAAATCGGTTCGTCCGGTTCATATAATTGCATCGCTAAGTGTAAGACCGTTCCTCGTTCCGCTCCACTTAAAACAGGTCCGAGGAATTGTGGCGTACGGTAATACGTCGTCTGGCGATATGTCGTTTCGAATGCTGCACGCTCCAGTTGCTCCGCCCGCTTCAGTTCCGTGACGGTCTGTTTTGCTGCCGTCTCTGTCGCAAGCGCATGCGGATACTGATACGAAAATGCCGCTTCGACAATTTCTTTGACTTGTGAATTAACCGGCACATCGATTTTTTCAAGCTTCTGGACGTGTTCGAGTTGCTCCACGAGTGTTGAAATTTCTTGATACGGTGCTAACTCCTCTAACGACATCACACGAATCGACCAATCCGTCTCATCCGGACGTAGTAAACTACTGCGTAAGACTGCCGGAACGACCCATTCCGCATAACTCTTCGCTTGGCGTCGATCATTTTCAGGTAGTAAGACTTCATCTGGTGGCGTCATCTGCCAGGTCGCCATTTGATCCTCTAAATCCTTGACTGTCCCGACGAGAATCAGCTTTTCCTTCGCTCGAGTCATCGCAACATACAAGACGCGCATCTCTTCTGCCTTCATCTCTCGATCCATTTCCCGGCGGATGACTTCTTTTAAGAGTGTCCCAGATCGCAAACGACGAATCGGATCAATCGCATCTAGGGCAATACCATACGTCTTATGCAACTGAATCGCCTGCATTTGATCCTGTTTGTTGAATTGCTTCGTCAATTGGCTGACGATCGTCACGGGGAACTCGAGTCCCTTTGATTGGTGGATCGTCATGATGCGAACGACGTCCTCGTCTTCTCCAAGCGAACGGGCTTCTGCGAAGTCTTCTCCTCGTTCAATTAATCGATTGATTAGACGAAGGAAACGATAGAGACCACGATAACCGGACGTCTCATATTGCTTCGCTCGCTCATATAAAGCGTTCAAGTTGGCTTGACGACTTTTGCCTCCGGCGAGACAGCCGACGTATTCAAAATAGCCGGTCTGATCAAAGAGCGATCGAATGAAGGCAGGTAGGGCACTCCCACGTGCTTCAGTTCGCCATGATTGAATCTGACGGATGATTTCATCCATTCGAATTCCGAGTGATGATTCCTCTGCCGCCATTGCTAGCGCTGCCTCATAAAAGCTTCCTTCTTTTTGTTTTGCTCGAATCCGTCCTAAATCTCGATCCGCCACCCCAAAAATCGGCGATCGTAACAAACTCGCGAATGGAATGTCTTGAAGCGGATTATCGATCGTCTTGAGCAATGCCATCATGATTTGAATTTCCGTCGCTTGGAAGTATCCGCCTGTCGTATCCGCATAGACCGGAATCTCATACTGTTCGAGCACTTCGACAAGCACTTGGACACGCTTACCACGCGACCGTGCTAAGACGACGATGTCGCGGTATTCACAGGTCCGGAATCGGTTGGCTTTCGCGTCATAGATTAGATGTGGATGCTTCGAATCAACGAGTTCTAAAATTCGCGTTGCAATCGCTCGTGCTTCAACCTCTTCCTTTTCACTATCAAGTGGATCAATCAAAAGTAATTCAGGTGCCACTTGCTCCGATTCGAGATAACTCAGATTCCCGAGTCGAAGGTGCGCGGCTTCATCGTAATCAATCTCCCCGACCGTCTCATCCATTACTTGGCGGAAAATTTGATTCGTTCCATCCAGCACTTCAAGACGACTACGGAAGTTTTTTGTTAAATCGATCCGTGTTCCCACATCGGTCTGTTGGAATCGTTTGAATTTTTCAAGGAACAGTCCTGGCTCTGCATGACGAAATTTATAGATGGATTGTTTGACGTCACCGACCATGAAGAGATTTCCTGTTGCCTCATCTGTTTTCGAGACCAATTGGATGATACGTTCCTGAACCTCGTTCGTATCTTGATATTCGTCGACGAGTACTTCGACGAAACGTTCCTTCAGAAGTTTTGCCACGTCTGACGGTTGTCCTTCGTCCGTCAAGATCTCTAATGCAAAATGTTCAAGATCCGAAAAATCGACGATACCACGTTGTTGTTTCGCTTCGAGATAATCGCTTGCAAATTGACGTACGAGTGTCACGATCGTCTCGACGTGTCGCAACTGCGACCGCAAGTCCTCCAAGTAATCGACACCGGTCTTTTGGACGAACAGCTCTTTCATTTTCTTGAACTCCGCTACGAGTCGCGTCCGCTCTGCTTGAAACGGTTTGATTCCTTCATCCCCGCGTGGACTCTTCCAACGACCGAATTCTACTGCTTGAAAAGCAAGCGCAACCATCGACCAGTAGCGTGCCGACGTCTCAAGCAAGGTAAAAGGAGCAATGTCCTGACGCATCATCTGTCCCATTTCCGTATAACCAGACTGCTCCAGCTCAAAAGCAAGTTCTCGGTAACGTCCTAATAAATTCGAGAGACTTTCCCACTCTAATTCGACTAGTCGTTGCATGAGTGGAGAATCATCCGGGTCAATTGGCTGATCGTACTGACTGATTAAATGTGCATAAAAAGCTTCCGGATCCGGTAAGGAACGGGAAAACCGATAGAGATTCGAAATCAGTGTCAGCATCGCTTGATCATCCCGATCTGACGTATAACTATCAATCAAATCATAGAATCCCGGGTCCTCAGAAGCATAAAAGGACTCAAAGACCGCTTCTAAGACATCGTCTTGCAATAACAGTAATTCAGATTCATCGGCAATTCGAAACGCAGGATCTAGACCAATCCGGTAATAATTCTCGCGCAGAATCGACAAACAGAACGAATGAATCGTTGTAATTTGTGCCCGGTTCATTAATTGACGCTGTTTTTTCAAATACAAATCATCCGGTGCCTCTTTGATGCGCTGGTCCATCACCTCAATGACCCGCGTCTTCATCTCACGTGCTGCCGCATTCGTAAAGGTAGCGACGAGAATCCGATCAGCCGACAACTCATCTTCGGGATCAATCAATCGTTGCGTCAGCCGTTCAACGAGGACCGCTGTCTTCCCTGATCCCGCTGCCGCTGAGACGAGGATATGTCCACCTCTAGCTGAAATGGCTTGTTGTTGTTCTTCCGTCCAACGCACGCTCATTCTTCTTCCTCCTTCAACCGTTCCAGTACCTCTTTTTCAGACATCGGTTTTAATGGGCGATACTGATTCCCAAGCGATTCATCGAACTGACAGACTGAACGATACTCACAAAAACTACACGGTGTCCGTTCCTGATAATCGAATGGATTGATGGCGATATCCCCATCATAGATATCTTGACTGCTGTCTTTTAATGCCTCCCATGCATGATCCATCAGCGCTGATAAATCTTCCTCTTGTACGACACCTTTCGTCTGCGTCTTATGCAGTCCGTTTTTTGTGAATGTCACTTTGACGAGCGGTGATTTTTTTCGTTCATCGTACGCAATATGATCCATCGCTCGTAGTACCTCGTCATTCTCGAGAATGACGCCTTGCATTTGATAGGACTCGAGTAACAGTTGGTTGCGCTCTTCTTCGTCAGCCGATAAATCGCCCCGTAACATCGGGTTTTTGACGTGGAAATATAACGCACCAGCTGGTTTTGCCTGCTGTTGATAAAGCAGCTCCGACTGCTCCACGACCGTCTTCAAATACAACAACATCTGAATCGCAAGCCCATAATAGATTTCCGCAAAATCAAGTCCTCGAGCACTCGATTTGTAATCAATGATTCGAACGTATAGCTGATCACCAATCGTCGCCTGATCAATCCGGTCGATGCGACCCGTGAATTCAATTTCTGTTCCGTCTGGTAACGTAAAGCGTAATGGTGGGAACGTCGCGTTCCCAAAACTGATTTCAAATAAGTCGGGTTCAAAGTCTGTTCGTTTTGCTTGTTCAACAAGCATTTTAGCTGTTTGTTCGACGACATCCGTCAATTTTTTCTTGATATACCCGAAGCGACTCGAACTCATCAAGATCGCATTCTGAATTTCCGGTGTCACCTTTTCGACAGCTTCCTTCGCAAGTGTTCCGCACGTCTCGCCGTCGATCTCTCGCCAGTGTCGTCCAGAAGCTTTAATACTGAGCGACAGATCATTTAATGCGCCGTGAAACAGATTCCCGATGTCCGGTGCTTCAAATTTATACAGCTTCCGCTCGCGTAAACGAAGTCCGTATCGAGCAAAATGCTTATACGAGCAGGCGTTATAGGTCTCAAAACGCGAAACGCTCGCTTGCAGTGAATCACCATATAGACGATGCGCCAACCCTTCCGGCAAGGCTTCCGCTTGATTTTGATAGAACAAGGCACTCGAGAATAACCCCATCCGTTCACGTCCCTGTCCGTTTTCGAGAAGCGTATTGTACACTTCGAACCAAATCGGCTGAATCGGATAACGTCGTTGCAAACGGCGCAGCTCGATCGCCGTCGCTGCTGCCGCGCGATCTGGACTCGTTACGAAATCAAGTTGTTCTTGCGGTGCGTGTTCCCCAGCTTCCGCAAAGTGTGTTTTGATCGGACGATCGAGCAACAATTGTCGCTTTAATTGTTTTGTGATCGCTGCCGGCTGAAGCGCCTTACCTTCTTCATCGACAAGTGCGTAACTGACATACAAGGCTTCACTTGGAGCCATCATCCCTTGATACAGGTAAAACAGCTCATCATCAAACACATCAAGAGACGCTTTTCCAACCGGAATACCATGCTCATGTAAAAAGTCATGATCATTTTCGGACAGTAACTTTGATTGATCTTGAACGAACGGAATCAGACCATCATTCGCTCCGAGTAAAAAGACGACTTTTACTCGTTGTAATCGTCCACGGACATAGTCCGTCGCGATGACTTGATCGAGCGATGGCGGAACAAGTGCAAAACGAAGGCTCTCAAGTCCTGTCTCGACCATCTGGACGAACAAATCCGTTGATAAGGTATGCTCAGGCGCAGCAGCTTCTAGCTGCTCGAATAGATGAAGTATCGCTTCATATACTTGATCATGCTCGCGCGCAACAAGTAATTGATCCTGCTCTAGTGCTTGCTTACGCCATTCCATTAAACGTTCTGCAATTTTTTGTTCTTCAAGGAATTGATAAAGACCTTTCGTATACGCGCTCATCGTCTTCGCCTGTTTCAGCCGACGGTGCAACGGTTCAATCAAGTCGACGACGAATGTTCGTAAATGGTTCAGTTCTTCTTCTTGCGCAAGCTCCTCTTCCGTTAAGCGAACTTCCTCTGCTAGGCGCCGCTTTAATTGCCACGGTTGTTGCCACATCGACCCTTTGATGCCGCGTTCGAGCACGAAGGTCTCAAAACGATCGAGCGCTAGACGCGCATCTTCTGCGGGAATCGGCAAGAGCTCCGTCTTCAGTAAACGAAAGACCGTTTCTTCCCGATAACCCGACGTTACGATGTCTAAAGCAGATTGAATCAAGTCAACGAGTGGATGATGAACCATCGACTCACGTTGATCCAAGAAATATGGAACATCATACATGTGGAAGGCTCGTTCCAAGTGATCCGCATACGGCTCAAGATGTCGCACGACGAATGCCATCTCATGAAACCGATACCCTTTTTGTCGAACGAGTTGAATCGCTTTCCGCACGGCTGATTCTGCTTCAACTTGACGGTTAACTGCAGCTGTCATCTGAAAGCCCTCAATGTCATGATCGACAGGAGGATATCCCGGCTTCAACAAGGCCTGCTCCAAATGTCGTAGCCCTTCTGATTGAAACTTGATTGGTTGATCATACAAAATTTCTTCATATGGAATCGACAGTTCCTGCATCTGACCGATCAATTGCATGTAGCACCGCTGAGACACACCAAAAGAAGTTTGTTTCGCATAAGGATCCGTTGCATCCATCGTAAAACTAATATGCATTTCAGCCACTTGTTGCATCAAGGCGAGTAAAACTTGTTGTTCCTGGAGCGAAAATTCATAAAATCCGTCGACGATGATCGTCGCTTGATCCAGTCGCGCTTTTGGAAGTAATTCGAGCAACGTCGTATAGTAATCGTCTGCATGGAGTGCTTTATCGACAATTCGTTCCGTAAAGCGCTCATAAATCAACGCAAGGTCGTTTAATTTCGGTGACCGTTCGAGAGAGCGATCACTCACTTGACGCAACATGTCAGGCTCAATCAACGAGCGTTTAAACGACGCGATGAGCTCATCAAGTCCTTGGAAAAATCCTGGCATGTTTTTAGTTCGTTTAAAAATCTTCAGTTCGTCTTCTGATTCCTCGACGACCTGTCGCAGTAATAGCTGTGTCCCCGTCTCATCGAGAAATGGAATCGCTTGATTCCCGTAATCGCGTAAGATATGAAACGCAAAGCGCCGTAGACTCATGACCTCAAGACGAACAAGACCTGCTATCCGTTCATCTGTCGCAATCCGCCGCTCCATTTCAAATGACATTTGATCCGGAACGATGAAATACATCTTCTCCCCTAATGGTCGTTGCTCGAGTTCTTGTACGACGCGCTCGATCAATTGTGTCGTTTTCCCACTCCCGGCACGACCAATATGCATATGGTTCATCAAGAAAACCTCCTCCTCGTTTTTCTTTACTCTTAGTATCTCACAAACAAGAACAAATGTACTGTTTTTGGCGCATGTCTTCTACGTATAAATTTGCTATAATCAGGACACATCCTATGTAAGGCAGGTGATGCTCCTTGTCACTTTACGAAACCATCGGAGGCGAGCATGTACTCACATCCTTGGTTCGCTCGTTCTATCATCAAGTCTACCATGATTCACTGTTGCGACCGTTGTTCCCTGACGATCGACAACGTGTCGAACAGGCACAACTCGTCTTCTTGACCCAATTGACAGGAGGACCGCGCGACCCGGATCAACCGCCGGCGAGTTTGGCGATGATTCACCGGTTATTACCGATTCAAAAAGAACATGCCATCCGTTGGTTGGAACTGATGGAAGTAGCTTCTCTTGAGACAATTCCAAATGAAGAAGCACGACTCCAACTACTCGATCGATTACGAATTGGCGCGATGAATGTACTACGCGTTTGTGAAGCACACCAGATGGACTGAGGGATTTTTCTTTCTCATCTGTCCATTTCCATGTAAAATAATAATTGGAGGCGATAAAATATGACGGAAGAACAAGAACAACGACCTGAACTCGTAAAGAATGCGATCGAGCAAGCCGAAGCATCGACGAACGAGGATGACACGCTCGAGGAAGAGCAAACCGAAGAACAAAAAAAATTGGATCACATCAAAGGTCTCGTAACCCTTGAACGCGGATCCGATTACTATCGTGTCGTTTTTTATGACGACCATAAACACTTGATTTTCAAGGAACTCGATTACGACCGTGTCGACTTCGTAGGTCGTTTCTACAATGATAGCTTTGATCCGACAAACTTGACGGAACTAGAAGAAATCGCAGAAAAAGCACTCTCGACTTCTTTACGAAAACGATTCTTGTAATGCATGAAATAAGCCGTTCTCCGATTGGAGAACGGCTTATTTTTTATTGATCAGATTGTTTTTTCTTCCGACGAAGGACGTAAGCAAGAACGCCACCTGCGACAGCGATCCCTGTTGCCGCCAAGATCGGTAATAAGACCTTTTTGTTAGATGCTAGTTTTTGTTTGACTTGCTCAAGGCGGGACTCATTCGTCTCTTTTAAGGCGATGGATGTCCGACGGTTCATCGTGACGTGTTTCGCAGCATCCGTCACGACGATGCGTTTCGTGACCCAACGGCGATTTCCAGCATCATCGACGACCAATTGTCGCGCCCGTTTAATTCCTTTAATTCGTTTACCCGGTGTATTTTCCGGACGCACGATGCGGGAACTGATAAAGCGTCTGCCTCCAGTCGCACCAAATCCAGGCTGTAATTTTCGGCGATTTAACCATTCGTATGATTCATTCATCGTGTCGCGGTAAAAGTTACCGCTTCACCTCCCTATGATTTCTCTCTCTACTGTTTCTCCTTACGTAAGTAAGATTCCTGTTATGTGTTTCCACTTTTCACCGATTCTTAAACTCCGGCAACTGAAAACGACGCTGCATTTCATACGCCAGTTCCAGTGTTTTAATCCGTTGTCGTTCGATGCTGTATGCGGATGCATCCGTATCGATACATTGACCTGTCTGAAATTCGACTTGTACTTTACCGGATTTTTTCTGAACAGTCTTCATCTGTTTAAAATTAATCCAAATACATTCCGCCTTTTCTTTTGCGGTCGTTGGAAAGAAAATCGTCTGTGCTTGCCAATCCACTAAAACAGGGGTCTTTCGGTTCGGACCAAGAATATGCCGCGCTGCTTCGATTCTTCCACGCATGGACGAACCAAAATACAAACAGGATTCTTCAATCAACTTAATGGGATGACCATCTAAAATACTTTCAGAATGTTCCTTGATGACGAGTGTCTGCGGTTCACCGTATTGACCGTATCGCGGGATCAAGGCTAACGTTTCTTCCGTGATTGGGTATGACATCTCCTTCGCTCCCTTCCTGGATTATATTGGTTATATCAAACTTCCTTTTGCTTTGCATGAACGTAACGATTATTTCCTAATGAAAAAAACGAGATCCTAAGATCCCGTTTTTAAAATTCTTTTGGATTTTTTTCCTCTTGCTCAATGAAATGACGCGGAAAATTAAAAATCACACAAACTTTTCCGATTCCATTTCCCGCAGAACGATTCTCGATTGCAACTGTCCCGTCATGACGCTCGACGATCCGTTTGACGATATAGAGACCAAGCCCAAACTTCCCTTCCTTACCACGTGAGAATTGATGGAACAGTGGCGAGGAGGCGTCAAGCGGTGGTCCATCATTTTCGATTTCGATATGAACCTGATCCGCTGTTCCGGACAGTCGAATATCAATTCGTGTTTCGGCATAACGAATCGCATTGTCCATGACATTTTCGAGCGCAACACGTAACTGCTCTCCTTCACCAAGAACGATTCCTGCTTCTCCACTGACATGCCAGTCAAGTGACTTCGTTCCGGAAAAACGATTTTTCAACAGATGCACCATCCGGTCGATGTCAACATTGTCCCATGTCGAACGATCGAGCTCGAAATAGTCGAGCTTCGTGACATAGAGTAGAGCCGCGACTTTTTTCTCCAACCGCTCCGCTTCTTCATCAATGACGGATACGGATCCAGTCAAATCACCATCTGGATAAATCCCGTCTGAGATGGATTGAGCATAACTTCGGATGACCATGATCGGTGTTTTCAAATCATGGGAGATGTTTTGAAGTAATGATTTTTGTGCCTTATCTTGTTTTTCAAGATCCATCCGCATCGCATCGACGGATCGTGCGAGTCGTCCGATTTCATCCCCGCGATCAAGCGGAAGTGGTGTATCCCATTTCTGAGCCGCGATCTTCCCGACCGCCCCCTCGATTTCGACGAGTGGTTGTGTCAAACGTCGCGCTAACCAAAACGCAATGAACAGCGTGAAGATACTTCCAATGATGACGACGAATCCGATTTTGGAGAATAATTGCGTAATCAGTTCTTGTCGATACGCATCCCAAACATAAGAGACACGATAGTAGGTTTCACCACTATCCTCGATTTTTCGAATACTGTAGTATACATCTTCTTTATCAAGACGCGTTGTATACTTTGCCGTAACTGTTTTTTGATCAATCGCATCACGGTACATCTGATTGATCAGCTGTTGTGGCGCTCCACCGTAATAGAGCTTTCCGTTTTTAGAAAGGAGTAGGATATTAACAGAACGGGACTCCTGTTTTCGGCGGTCGAATTCAATCGGATTATCCTGAAGCATCTCGATGACGGAGGCGTCCTTCGAGAAGAAGACTTCGCTATTCTCAAGTGTCGCATAGACTTGTTCATCGATGAAATTTCCGATCGATGACCGAATGACCAGGAGAATGACCGCAGAAAGCGTGACGATGACGAGCAGAAACATCGCCCAAATCTGGAATCCGAGACTGCGGTTTTTCATGCAGACACCAAGCGATAACCGATCCCGTAAATCGTTTCGAGCTCGAGTTTCGATAATTTTTTACGGACGCGACGAACGAGATCATCTACGACTCGGTCCGAACCGAAATAATCGTCACCCCAGACGCTGACGAGAATCTGCTCGCGTGACATCGGCGTCCCAATTTGTGTGGCGAATAAAATCAACAAATCGTACTCTTTCGACGTCAAATCGATTTCTTGACCATTCTCTTCGATGATTCGTTTCTCTGGATAAATCATATAATCACCGTATTGGATGACACCACTCTTTGGTGTCGCATACGTTCGTGCCAAAATCTTTTTGACGCGGATGACGAGTTCTCGCGGAAGAAACGGTTTTGCGATGTAATCGTCCGATCCCATCTCAAGACCAATGATTTTATCGATATCCTCATCCCGAGCCGAGATGAAAATGACAGGTGTCGTCTCATCATGTGCCTTGATCCGCTTAATCAATTGAAAACCATCCATATCCGGTAGCATGATGTCTAAAATCCATAAGTCAGGCTTTTCAACGATGGCAGAGGCCGCTGCCTCACCAGACGTAAACGATTTCACCTGCCATCCTTCTTGCTCCAAATATTTCACGAGTACACGATTCAAGTTCACTTCATCATCAACTAAATAGATTGTATGCATGGCTCTCACTCCTCGACTAATGTGCTTTGTTTCAGTGTATCAAAGGAATTCCGCAAAATTATGGGAGAGTGGATAATAATTCAAAAAAACCTTTCTTTTCAAAAGAAAAGAAAGGCGAAGTCGTAAATTTTCTATTATTTGACGAGACGGAGCGCTGGATACGCTACTTGCTCGTTCTTTGAAGTCACAGTTGTTGCCTGTTGACGACGTTCCATTTTTACGACGTGCGTCAAGAATCCAACGCCGCCTCCTAGCAATACCGTTACACCCGTCATTAATAGAATCTCCATTTTCTTCGCCACCTTTTCCATCGCAATTGATAATCAGTATCATCCTCAAACTGACTATAGCATGCTCAATCGAAAATGAGAAGCGTTCTCATGAAATTAATCGTCTAAAAACTTTTTTTGTTCCAGTTCATGACGCTTTCGGATGATTTCCTTCCAATCGAATTGTCCTTGTTCGAGTCCATTGATTAAAATTTCAGCAGTTCCGACATTCGTCGCAAGCGGCAGATCGTACACGTCACACAATCGAATGAGTGCGGAGACGTCCGGCTCATGCGGTTGTGCCGTCAGTGGATCCCGTAAAAAAATCACGATATCGATTTTCCCTTGTGCCACGAGGGCGCCGATTTCTTGATCCCCACCGAGTGGTCCAGATTTACAACGATGGACATGCAAGTCTGTTGCTTCCATGATCCGTTGTCCAGTCGTTCCTGTCGCGTATAACGTATTTTTCTTAAAGAATGCGGCGTAAGCCCGTGTAAAGCCCATCATCTCATCTTTCTTTTCATCATGTGCGATCAATGCAATATTCATTCGTATCCCCTCCTTCTGGTCTATGCACAGAAAAAGAACTTCAGAAACCTGAAGTTCTTGATTCCACTCATGAGTTCGTCGGTTGTTTCTTCAACACGGTCCGTAAAATCTTTCCGGTCGTGTTACGAGGCAATTGCTCGATGAATTCAATCTGTGTCGGACATTTATATTTCGCGAGTGATGTAGCACAGAATGTCCGCGTTTCCTCTTCCGTCATCGTCTCACGGGCAACGACGAATGCTTTGACAGCTTCGCCCATCTCCTCGTCCGGTATGCCGATGACGGCGGCTTCAATGATATTCGGATGCTGATAGAGCACTTCCTCGACTTCACGCGGGTAGACGTTGTAACCACCGACGATGATCATATCTTTTTTACGATCGACGATATAGAAATAACCGTCTTCATCTCGACGAGCCAAATCACCCGTATATAACCAGCCATCGCGTAACGTCGCTTGCGATTCTTCCGGCATCTTGTAATAACCCGTCATGACGTTTGGTCCACGAACGATCAATTCTCCGACTTGACCATCTGGTAATTCTTGTCCCAGTTCATCGACGACTTTGTTTTCGACATCGACGATCGATGTACCAATCGAGCCTGGTTTCTGAACACCATTGACCGGATTGAAACAGGTAACGGGTGATGCTTCCGATAAACCATATCCTTCGAGGATACGACATTGGAATGTCCGATCAAATGCTTCAAGAAGCGGCACTGGGAGACTCGCTCCTCCTGAGACGAACAAACGTGTTGATTCAAAATAGGTCGCATATTCCGGATGGGCCTTCACAGTTTGAAGTAAGAAATTATACATCGTCGGAACTCCCGCAAAGATCGTCACCTGTTCTTTTTTCGCCAACTCAAACGTTTCTTGTGGTGAAAAACGTGAAGCAATGATGATTGACGCTCCATGTGCGAGTGAAGCATTGACGACGACCGTCAAACAAAAAACATGGAACATCGGTAATACGGCAAGTGTCCGATCGCTACTGGATACATGTAGATAATCCCCAATCGAGCGCGCATTCGACGTCAGATTACGATGGGACAACATCGCACCTTTTGGTTTTCCTGTCGTTCCACTCGTATAGAGAATGACAGCAATGTCGTCCAATTCATTCGTCACTTCTGTCAATGGATGTTCGATTTCGAGCCAGCGATCGAGCGTGATGAACGTGACTTGTTGATGCGTTTCGTTTGGTCCTTCCTGATCCGCGTAGGGAACAGAGACGACGATCTTGAGATTCGGTAAATGCACGAGACGATCTTTTGCAGCTTCGACGAGCGGTGCAATGCCTAAAATCCCCTTCACATCACCGTTCATCAGGATATACCCGATTTCATCCGGTGTATATGTAGGGTTGATTGGAATCGCGATTGCCCCTTGTTTCATGATGGCGTAATATGCCACTAGGAATGCTGGGCTATTCCCTAAGATTAGCGCGACATGATCACCTTTTCGGATTCCGTTCGCTTCGAGTGCGCCGGCTGCCCGGTGAAACTTCTCGACAAACTCACGATAGCTGACTTGCGTGTCCTCAAACACATACGCCGTTGAATCCGGATGTGTTCGAGCGGTTTCTTCGACGGATTGAATCAATCCAAGCATGAGCAAAATTCCCCTTTCGAATGAATGACTATTCATTTTTTACGTAAAAAAAATCCATACGTAGTCAAAAGCGACCGTATGGATAGTGTAACACTTTTTGGAAACGTTTTCACCGAGTTTCTTTTTAACCGTTGACGATGACGCCACCGTTTAAGTGAAGGACTTGTCCTGTCATATAACTTGAATCGTTACACGCTAAGAATACATACGCAGATGCCATCTCAGCCGGTTGCCCTGGGCGATCCATCGGTGTATTTTTCCCGAATGTCTTGACCGACTCATGCGGGAACGTTTCCGTGATGAGCGGCGTCCAGATCGGACCCGGTGCGACGGCATTGACACGAATTCCTTCCTTCGCTAAGTTCATCGAAAGACTTCGTGTGAAGCTGACGATTGCTCCCTTAGTAGCAGAATAATCGATCAGTAACGCATTTCCTTCGTATGCCGTTGAAGATGTCGTATTGATGATGGCAGAACCGAGTGAAAGATGCGGTAAGGCAGCACGGGCAAGACGCATCATTCCGAAGATATTCGTCTTGAACGTCTTTTCCATCGACTCGTCTGTAATATCCTTCAGACTATCTTCTGGTTTTTGCATACTCGCATTGTTGACGATGATATCTAAGCGACCGAAACGATCGATTGTTTTTTGGACCAGTGTTTCACAGTAATCCGCATCTCCGATATCTCCTTTAGAAAGTAGGACTTCGCCTCCTAATTCCTCAAGGCGTGCCTTTGTTTCTTCTGCCCCTTCTTGATCACCGTAGAAGGCGATGACAACTTTCGCTCCTTCTCGGACATAAGCAATTGAGACAGCACGCCCGATTCCAGAGTTGCCGCCCGTGACGATCGCGACTTTCCCCTCTAATTTTCCTGCTGCCTTATAATCATCACGCTCATAATATGGTAACGGCTGTTCATCCTCCGTTTTTGGTAACTGTTCTGAAATCCGTTCGAAATCAATAAAGTCCGTCAACGAACCTTCTAAAAAATTATCTTTATTATAGCCCATGAAAAAAACTCCCCCTATGCAGTTGATAGAAGGAGTTTTCCCATAAAGACTTACGCTAAAACGTCTAGCACCTCATCTAGTTCGACGGCACCGAAATATTTTTTCAATTCGTACCGACCGAGCACTTCGCGAAGTGACGCGCGATCATAGCGCGAACCTTCGAGCGCCCGTGCGATTTCTTCTGCATCCTCGACGCCAAAGAAGTCACCGTAAATCTTCGCTTCTTCGATGATGCCTTTTTTGACGTTTAATCGGAAGTCAATCGTACCGATTGGGAAACGTTTTTTATGAATGACGTCGAATTTCGGCGATTTCCCGAAATTCCACTCCCAGTTGCCATAACGTTCTGCCGAGATGGCACGTACTTTATCCCAGTCCTCTTCGGTTAAGATATACCGTTCAATCTCTTTCCCTTCATAGATCGAAGCAAGGAGATGATCGACGAATTGTTCCATCGTCAATGGTTCTGACAGGAATTCCGAGATATTCGCGACACGACTCCGGACTGATTTAATGCCTTTAGAGCGCATCTTCTCTTCACTGACGACAAGCGCATTGACGACTTCTTCGATGTTCGAATCGAGCATCAGTGTACCGTGACTAAACATCCGCCCTTTAGTCGTGAACTGAGCATTCCCACTGATTTTCCGACTTCCGACATGAATATCGTTTCGTCCAGATAACTCCGCTTCGACACCGAGTTTATGCAGCGCTTGTACGACTGGCTCCGTGAACTTTTTATAGTTGTTGAACGAATCACCGTCATCTTTTGTCAAGAAACTGAAGTTCAAGTTTCCTTCGTCATGATACACAGCGCCACCACCTGAAAGACGACGGACGACGTGGATGCCGTTTTCTTCGACATATTTCAAATTGACTTCTTCATTCGTGTTCTGGTTTTTTCCGACGATGATCGACGGACCATTGATATAAAACAAGAAATAGTCTTCTTCATTAACGTTCAGGTTGTTCAAGATGAATTCTTCGACAGCGAGATTGATTCGCGCATCGCGAATCTCAGGATGGAAGATGAATTTCATAAGGGTTTCGTGCTCCTTTGTGATGGAATCATAATGTGATCAGTTACAGCCGTCAACACCACACGCGTCACCTTCAGCGATGACTTCAAGTGTTTGTTCTTGGCGCATCTTCGCGAAGACTTGTTCGAAGGCTTCCACTGGTTGTGCGCCAGAAATGGCATATTTCCGGTCAAAGACGAAGAACGGTACACCACGGACACCCAGTTGTTGTGCCATCGCTTCTTCTTCTCGAACATCTGTCGCCAGTTCTTCTGACGCAAGAAACGCTTTGACATCTGCCTCAGCAAGTCCAGCATCTACTGCGATCCTTGTCAGAATAGCTCGGTCATTCAGATCTTCTCCATTCATGAAGTACGCTGTGAACAAGGCTTCTGATACTGCATTCATCTTACCATGTTTTTTAGCGAATTGAGTCAGACGATGAGCCTCAAATGTATTGGCTGGGATGACACGATCCATCTCGTAGTGCAAGCCTTCCTGACGTGCCGTATCAACGACACCTTGCGACATATTCCGTGCTTGCTCGAGAGTCGTTCCATATTTTGAAGCAAGAATTTCGTATAATCCTTGCGTCGGTACTGCTGGTGCATCTGGATCGAGTTCAAAGCTCTTGAATTCGACCTCGACATCTAACTTTTCGTTCGCAATTGCTTGTTCTAAACGACGCTTCCCAATATAACAAAACGGACATGCGTAATCCGACCATACTTCTACTTTCATCTGTGTTCTCTCCTTTTGTGCAATTTCATACATTAAGCATAGTCGCCTCTAGAAAGAGTTGCAATCTTTCCGCCCGCGTCAATACGAATATGTAAAAAAAGAAATCAAGATCATATTGATCTTGATTCCTTGATGAGTTAGAGAGCTTATTCTGTCACGAGTGCATGTGCTGCATCTTCGATCTCGATATCGAGTTCTTTCGTATAAGCATCTGTTTGTTCTGCTGTCCAGTTCAAGACAGATTTCATCTCTTCGATGACGGCATCTTTATGAGCACGAGCCCAAGCGATATCGAAGAAGACAGCACCTGTACGGCGGATGAAGAAGTCGATCGGACGAGCGACCATTTCATGTTCGATGCTGTAGTGGAGTTGTGCATAGACAGAACGTGGAAGAGCTGTCGTTGCTGCATCGAATGCTGCTGCGTATTCCAGTACTTTCGGTAAGTTCGAACCGTAGCGTTTTGCTAGGAATTGAACTTCTTCTGTCGTTAGACCGTTCGTTGCTGTTTGAGCTTTTAAGAATTCAGCAAATCCTTTTGCTCCGCCGACGTGTCCACCAGACATTGGCATGTTTTTCGTCGAGCAACGTGCGTACGCGACGTTTTCTTCTTTTTTCAAGAGTTTAGCGACGAGATCAACGACGTGCTCACCCATTTTACGGTATCCAGTCAATTTCCCACCCGCAATCGTGATGAGACCTGACTCAGACTGCCATACTTCATCTTTACGAGAGATTTCAGAAGGATCTTTTCCTTCTTCATAAATCAATGGACGTACACCAGCCCAGCTTGATTCCACGTCTTCCGCTGTCACTTTAACCTCTGGGAACATATAGTGAATCGCGTCTAGGACGTAGTCTTGGTCTTCGACTGTGAACTTCGGATGTGCAGTATCTTTATCGAAGAACGTATCTGTCGTACCAACGTACGCTTTTCCATCACGTGGAATCGCGAAAATCATCCGACCGTCTGGTGTATCGAAGTAGACCGCTTGTTTGAGTGGGAATTTCGATTGATCGATGACGACGTGGACCCCTTTTGTCAAACGAAGTTGTTTCCCGACTTTAGAGCCATCTTTTTCACGTAATTCATCGACCCATGGACCTGTCGCGTTGACGACTTTTTTCGCACGGATTTCATGTACGTCACCTGTCAAGAGGTCCGTCACACGCATGCCGACGACTTTTCCAGCATCGTAGATGATTTCTTCCGCTTTTGTATAGTTGACGACGCGTGCACCGTGTTCAACCGCTTCTTTCATGACTTCGATTGTTAGACGGGCGTCATCTGTGCGGTACTCAACGTAGTAACCGCCACCTTTAAGACCTTGTTGTTTGACGAGTGGTTCTTTCGCTAATGTTTCTTTCGCAGATAACATCGTCCGCCATTCCGAACGTTTAACACCTGCTAAGAAGTCATAAACACGAAGACCGATTGACGTACTGAACGGTCCGAACGTACCGCCTTTATGCATCGGAAGCAACATCCACTCTGGTGTCGTGACGTGTGGTCCGTTTTCGTAAACGATCGCACGTTCTTTACCGACTTCAGCGACCATCTGAACTTCGAATTGTTTTAAATAACGTAGACCACCATGGACTAATTTCGTTGAACGACTAGACGTACCGGACGCGAAATCCTGCATTTCGACGAGGCCAATCTTCATACCGCGTGACGCTGCATCGAGGGCGATCCCCGCACCTGTGATACCGCCACCTACGACGAGTAGATCGAGTTCTTCACGTGTTAATCGATTATAGACATCTGCACGGTTTTTGCTTGAAAATGGTTGGTTAGCCATGAATAGTTCCTCCTGTTTAGGTTCGAAAAAAAAAGAGACCACAACAAACACGCTGACTATGTCAACTGCTGCTGTGGTCTCTCCATATTCTCCGACCGATTTATTAACTTGACCTTACTATAACATACCTCACATCATTTGAACAACATCGTAGCTTGAACAGCTTTTTGCCATCCACCGTAGAGCGCATCCGTCTCTTCTTTCGCCATACTCGGCTCGAAACGACGTTCTTTTTTCCATTGCGTCGCAATCTGTTCACGGTTCTCAAAGAATCCAACAGCAAGACCTGCGAGGTACGCTGCACCTAACGCCGTCGTTTCATTGATTTCCGGACGCTCAACTGGCGCTTGGATGATGTCACCTTGGAACTGCATCAAGAAGTCGTTTTTAACTGCTCCACCATCGACACGGAGCGTTTTCATCTCGATGCCTGAATCTTGCTCCATCGCAGATAGGACGTCGCGTGTCTGATAAGCGAGTGATTCAAGTGTCGCGCGGATGAAATGTTCTTTTTCCGTACCACGTGTCAAACCGAAGACGGCACCACGAACGTCTGAATCCCAGTAAGGTGTACCAAGACCAACGAATGCTGGTACGACGTAGACACCGTCTGAAGACGTGACGCGTGTTGCGTATCCTTCTGATTCTTTGGCATCATCAATGAGACGTAAGCCGTCACGTAACCACTGAATCGCAGATCCTGCGACGAAGATACTTCCTTCTAAGGCATACTCCACTTTTCCATCGACGCCCCACGCGATCGTCGTCAGCAATCCGTGATCTGATTTCACAGCCTCTTCCCCTGTGTTCATCAGCATGAAGCAACCCGTACCGTATGTGTTTTTCGCCATTCCTGTATCAAAACATGCTTGGCCAAACAATGCGGCTTGCTGATCGCCTGCTGCTCCAGCAATTGGAACTGCTTCTCCGAAGAAGTGATACCCTGCTGTCTCTGCGTACACTTTAGAAGATGGTCGTACTTCCGGAAGCATGGCTTTTGGGACATCTAAGATGCCGAGTAACTCGTCATCCCATTTTAATTCATGAATGTTATACATCAACGTACGACTTGCATTCGAATAGTCGGTCACATGTGCTTTTCCGCCGGATAATTTCCAGATGAGCCACGTATCGATCGTACCGAACAGTAGTTCACCACGTTCAGCACGTTCCCGTGCTCCTTCGACATGATCTAAAATCCATTTGACTTTCGTACCAGAGAAATAAGCGTCAATCAATAGACCTGTCTTCTCACGGAAGAGCTCGGCATGACCGGCTGCTCGAAGCGCTTCACAGATTTCAGCCGTTTGTCTCGATTGCCACACGACTGCATTGTGAATCGGTTTCCCTGTTTCTTTTTCCCAAACGACAGCTGTTTCACGTTGATTCGTGATTCCAATACCAGCAATCTGCGACGGCTTTACGTTCGCCTCCGTCAGACAAGTCGCCACGACAGCAAGGACACTTCCCCAAATCTCGTTTGCGTTGTGTTCGACCCAACCTGGTTTCGGAAAATACTGCGTGAATTCCTGTTGCGCTGAATGGACGATCTCGCCGGCACGATTAAACAGGATCGCACGTGTACTCGTCGTTCCCTGATCCAATGACAAAATGTAGTTCTCCATCTCTTCCCCATCCTTTTGTATCTAAATAAGTTAAGCTGACTTTGACTCCACTGACGTTGTTTTGTTCGGACGAACACCGAATCTATAGCATAAGCCTAATATGACGATTGTCACAAGTCCTACAATCCAAAAAGCCGGTGTATCTTTTCCTGTGAAGACCGAACGATAAAACAATCCGCCAAGACTTCCACCGAGAACTGGTCCGAGAACCGGAATCCATGAGTATCCCCAGTTCGATGATCCTTTTCCATGAATCGGTAAGATGAAGTGAGCGATACGTGGACCAAGGTCCCGCGCCGGATTCATCGCATATCCTGTCGTGCCTCCGAATGACATACCGAGGCTGACGATCAAGAAACCGACGATCAATGGATTCAGACCATCTGAGAACTTATTCGCTCCGATCGACAACAACCCGATGACAAGTAAGAATGTTGCAATCATTTCACTCATTAGATTGGCAAATGTATGTGGAATCGCTGGTGACGTCGCAAAGACGCCGAGTTTCGCTGCTGGGTCTTTCGTCTCTGCCCAATGTGGTAAGTAATGGACGAAAACAAGACTTGCACCAAGTATCCCGCCGGCAATTTGAGCGACGATATAGCCTGGTACGTCCGTCCATGCAAATGAACCGTCAAAGGCTAAACCAAGCGTTACTGCTGGGTTAAGGTGTGCTCCACTGAATTGACCGACGGCATACGCTGCAATCGCCACGGCAAAACCCCACGCAAACGTGATGACGATCCAGCCTGCATCCTTTGCAAACGATTTCGTCAAACTAACGCCTGCACCTACACCGTTCCCAAGCGCGACAAGCAAAGCTGTGCCTAAAAATTCCGCTAAAATGGGTGACATATGTGTTCCTCCTTTTGGTTATGTGAAAAAAGCAACATAAAAAGGAGATCCACGTCAGTTCATACTTGAATGTTCTTCAAGCAGGACTCACACGTGAATCTCCCTTTTCTCCGTCACTTTGTATCAACTTGATATCACTATAACAATCAGTGAAAACGCTGTCAAACAATCTGAATGATTTTCATCACAATCCGGTTAGGAGCGTGGTTCAAAATGACGCCACAAGTCCTTATTCGATGTTGTGATACTTGAGGCACCTGCTTCAATTGCTTGTTCCACTTCCTCGACCGTATCGATGAGTCCACCGGCGAATACGAGACGCCCCGTCTTTTCTTTCACTTCTTGAATGTACTTTGGCATTAATCCAGGTAACACCTCGATGTAATCAGGTTGCGTCCGTTCCATGAGTTGATAACTTTTTTCGAGTGAACTGGAATCGAGTAAGAACATGCGTTGCATCGTCTTGACCTTTTTTTGACGTGCTTTCAAGATGACGCTCGCCTTCGTCGAAATGACACCATACGGCTTTAATTCTTGGCAGACGTATTCCGTTGCGTATTCATCATTTTTTAATCCTTGAACGAGATCCATGTGCAAAAACATTTTTTTGTCGTAACGATGCGCCATCTCATAGACTGCTTTTAAGCGCGATACGTGCATTTCGAGTAAGACCCCATATTCATATGGACTCTTCAGCATCTTTTCAAAGTCTTCTAATTTTCTAACGGAAGGCAGGATCTTCTGTCCAAAATATGTCATATGTTCTCCCCCTGATTCGTAATGTGTCCTAAGTATGTCGTGAAATAGGAGGAATAGGCAATGCTCTTTTCATGAAAATAAGTGAAAAGAGCGCTACGATTAGGGTATAGCTTAACGAAACGATTTTTTTTCAGGAGGTGAACGCGCAGTCCTACCGTCTGTGCACGTCAATGAGTCAGCAAAAACGGATTGTCATCTATTTATTCTCTATTTTAATTAACGCCTTAGGAAACAGCTTCATGGTGACCGCCTCGATCGGGAGTGCACCTTGGACTTCAGCGAGTGAGGCCGTCGCGGCCATCTCACCTTTAACTGTCGGACTAGCGATCATCGTCTTACATGTGCTTGCTTTGATTGCAGCACTTTCTCTCGGGAGTCGATTTAGTTGGTGGACGATTGTTCTCAGTTTTGCACTCGTCGTCCTTTTCGGCGCTGCGATTGATTTCTTCTTATCCATCCATCAATTGATTTACACACCACAGGGACTTTGGATGCGCGCCGTGTACATGTTGATCGGTATGCCATTGATTTCACTTGGACTCGCCCTCTATCTCCAAATCGGATTCGTATTGATGCCACCGGATTACTTGATGAAGTCACTGATCAGCCGCTTTAAAAGTACATCGCTCGGAGCAACGATCAGCCTCGGTATTCCTTTTTTGATTGCTTGCCTCTTTTCACTGATTGAACGCGAACTGATCGGCATCGGAGTCGGAACTTTCATTTTCCTCTTATTGAACGGTCCACTGATCGAATGGTTTCAGCGATTGTTCCCGATTACGGCACGTCCACCTAAACGGACAAGTTCTTGAATACTGTAAAAGAGCTGCTACTGATAGACAAATTCATCTATCAGTAGCAACTCTTTCATTTACGTATATGATTTTCTTTGGAAGACAAGAATCGATGCACCTAACAAGACGATGATATGAGCCAATACGAACAAGGCGGAGAACGTCAAAGTTGTTCCCATCGCTTCACTCGTACCATAGGTCATAGAATCCTTGAAATACATTGACCAGTCTAAATGCATGAATACGATCCACTTAGCGATTGCTGGTTTGAAACCAACCAGTAAGTTACCCGCAATGCTCGTAAAGAACTGTGCTAGTACGGTGAAGCCGATAATCATTCCAACAGAACGGAACAACAATGAGAAGAATAACGTCATGAATATTGTAAAAATCGGACTGACAACTTCGACGATCGTATCGCGGAACAGAATTGGATCTCCTGCCTCTGAAAACGCAAATGAGCCTGCGTAGACGATCGCAGCGATGAACACGAATTGGAGCAACATGATCAAGATCGAAAAGATAAGTTTCGAGAAATAAATCGTCATTCGTGAATACGGACTCATTAATAAGTGTTTCATCGTGTCATAACGTACTTCATTCCCGATGGCTTCTGCCGTGAAGACAATCGTGATGATTCCTAATAGAGATGTCAGTAAAAGGAACGTTAATGAATAATAATCATAACGTGTGAACTCAAAATCATTTGTCTTTGCAATGATGATAATACCAACTGCAATAACGACATATAGCGCTAAAACGATTTTCGCTTTTTTAGTCGTCCACCATTTCATCCATTCATTTTGTATGAGCGAAAGCATGTGAATCCCCCTCTTTTTTCGTTACTTGCAGGAATTGTTCCTCAAGCGTCAAGCGTTTAACGGTCAGTTCATGTAAATCGGCAATCGGCACGACGAGTCGAGCGATAGCTGGACATTCACTTTCCGGTGCGGTGATAATGATTTTATTCTCGAGTACTTCTGATGGGTAGTTTGCGACGCGAAGGGCATCGAGTACATCTGTCATCGCTTCCGCATTGACACGAAGAGCGATTTTCGCTCCGGTCTCATTACGAACGGACTCGACCGACTTGATGACACCCTGATCGATGATCGCGTAACGATCACTGATTTGTTCCATCTCACTCAACATATGGCTTGAAATTAAAATCGCGATATCTTGCTCACGCGCCATTTGGCGTAAATATTCACGAAGCTCCGCAATCCCGGATGGATCCAGACCATTCGTTGGTTCATCTAAAATCAAGACGCGCGGGTTATGTAGCAAGGCACGAGCAATTCCGAGTCGTTGCTTCATTCCGAGTGAGTACTCTCCGACTTTTTTTGAAAGCTTTCCTTCAAGACCAACGAGTCGTGCTAGTGCATCATAATCAACTTGACCGAGTCCCGGAATGAGGTTTTTTGCATGAACCAAGTTTTGTTTTCCTGTCAGATAAGGATAAAACGCTGGGTTCTCCACGATTGCTCCAATTTGCGTCAACGCTTTCGAACGCTCTTCTACGACATCAAATCCATTGACCGTGACTTTCCCTGCATCCTGCTCGAGTAGTCCCGTGATGATGCGAATCGTCGTCGTCTTCCCTGCTCCGTTCGGTCCGAGGAAGCCGAACACTTCTCCTGGGGATACCTCAAAACTGACGTCTTTTAAAATTTGCTCTTTCCCGAGACGCTTTGAGATATTTTCAATCTTTAACATCTGCTCTTCCTCCTCATTCATATTTTGTCTATGCTATTAGTGTACGTGATTTTAAAGGATAAGTTTCATTTCTTACAAATATGTAATCCGATTCCAATTAAAAAGGCGTAACAGCAGAAATTTTATACTAAAAATAAAGAATGGAGTCGCTAGATGATTCTTTTTGAACAAGTAACACATGATCACTTTCCGATCATCCAATCGTTGTACGCGAGCGTTCCTGAATATGCGCTCTTAGAAGAACGAGTGCTTCCGCTCTCTGATTCGACCTTACAGGAAGAGTTTTTAAATCCCGATACCGTATCGCTGATTGGATATGTGGACGGAGAACCCGTCTTACTGATTGACTACCTACCGAAGCATCCAAAAAACGGTACACCTTGGATCGGTTTATTCTTAATGGATGCTTCTCAACACGGTACGGGAATTAGCAGTCGGTTACTATCCGCTTTTTGTGATCGATTCCTAAGTCAGGAACCTCACATTCATCTCGCGGTCTTACCTGATAATTTAAGAGCCCGTCGTTTTTGGGAAAAACACGATTTCCGATACGCGCGAACGAGTTTCTCGAACCGCGAACAACTCGTAGACGTCTACGTGTATGATGTAAGTAAAAACAAATGAAAACGTATGAATGGAGTATCACACAATGTCCAAACCCTCACTTCGCTTTGATGTTTTGTTAGCGGGATTGATTTCCCTGCTATTTTTTAGCATGACGCTCGGATTAACTTTCTTCATTAGTCAACATGCAACAAACCGACTCCAATCGGAAGTCGGGATGAATCTGTCAACGACCGCTCACCAACTATCTGATAAGCTTGATCATTACATGTGGTCACGTTATGCCGAAGTAAAATTGCTGGGTTCCTTATCAACGATTCAACAAACAGAACAAAAAACAGAAACGCGACGGACACTCGAAGAGTTACAACGGCAGATTCCTGACTTTTCTTGGATTGGTCGATTAGATACGGAAGGTAACGTCGTTGCGTCAACGAATCAGATTCTGGAAGGAACATCGATCAAGGAACGTCCCGTCTTCCAACAAGCCTTATCACAACCATTCATCGGAGATGTCCATGAAGCTGTCCTACTCGCAAAATTATTGCCGAACCCAAGCGGTGAACCGTTACAGTTCGTCGATATTAGTACACCTTTGTATGATAAGGGTCGATTTTCTGGTGTCCTTGCGACACATCTCAGCTTCGAATGGGCAAAAGCGATCGAACAAAGTTTTCAAAGCGCCACGTCCTCTCTCCAACAAGTCGATGTCTTCATCATTAGTCAAGATCGAAAAACGATTTTACTTGGACCAAGCGGATGGAGCGGTAAAACATTACCCGATAGCGTAACGCTGACTTCGAATGCTTCTGCGACCGCTTCCTGGCAAGGGAAAGAATTTGTCTCTGGTCAAAGCACAAGCCGAGGTTACAAGGATTACGATGGCTTAGGTTGGACGGTTCTCGTACGTCAACCGACTTCGATTGCGTTCGCTGATGCCGATGCTTTACGTCAAACGATTTTCATCGCTGGTTTGATTGCCTCTTTCGTTACAGCCGTACTTGGCTGGATGTTAGCGAAGCTATTGACACGACCATTATTAAAAATCACACATGCCGCCCAACAGATGCAGGATGATCCCTCAAAATCACTCCCGAATCATCGTGGAATCCGAGAAATCGAGACACTGACGGATGCCTTACAACGACTGATTCATCGCTTGCTACATACCGAACAAGAGAAATTAACGTTTGAACGCTTGTCACAACGCGATAGCCTGACTGGTCTCGCGAACCGCAACGGTCTTGCTCAATACATCGAACAATTGCCTGCAGAAACGCATTCTATCTATCTTTGCCTTGATTTAGACGGCTTTAAAGCAGTCAATGATACGTATGGTCACGCGCTAGGTGATCTCCTGCTGATCGAGGTCAGTCAACGTCTCGAACAGTTGCTTCCACCTGGTGGATTCGTGGCTCGTCTGGGCGGCGATGAGTTCATCATCGTCTTGACCACTCAATCCTTAACAGAAGCACGATACTTAGGTGAACAATGGATCGCTCACGTCTCGATGCCGTATCACTTAGAAGAACAAACCGTCCACATCGGGATGAGTATCGGAGTCGCCGAACAGGTGACAGGAGAATCACTTGAACAAGTCATGCATCGCGCTGATTTAGCGCTCTATCGTTCGAAGCAAAACGGCAGAGGATGTATGTCCGTTCATTGACCATTCAGGACGGAGGATTGACAAGCGCAGCTCTCCTCCGTAAGGTGAACGAGAAGCGTATAATTTTTCAACGAGGAGCTGTCAACATGAATCAATGGACACGTGAAGCACGATACCGTCCCCTCTCGGATGTCGATCCGAGCGTTTACCAAGCGATGAAGGAAGAAGTTCGAACATCTCCTTGGCGATTTTCTTACCATATTCAACCTCCGACCGGACTTTTGAATGATCCGAACGGCTTCGTCTATCATGATGGTCTCTATCATTTGTTTTATCAATGGTTTCCACTCGGACCCGTACACGGGCTGAAGTACTGGTATCACATGACATCAAAAGATCTTGTACATTGGTTCGATGAAGGAGCCGCCTTGATCCCAAATGACGATCCAGATTCGCACGGTGCTTATTCCGGTAGTGGCTTCATTAAAGATGATCAAGTGCACATCATGTACACCGGTAATAAACGGGATGCGGATTGGAATCGCCATACGAGCCAAATCGTCGGTCATCTCCGCTCGGATGGACGAATCGAAAAACATTTACCACCTGCTATTCCAAACGTTCCTGAAGGATATACGGAACATTTCCGTGATCCGAAAGTCTTCCAAGATGCATCGGGCATCTGGTACTGCATCATTGGTGCACAGCGCAGTGACTTGACGGGCTGTACTGTCATCTATCAGTCTCAAGATGCAGAGCAATGGACATTCCTCGGTGAGTTACAGACGAACTACCCGACATTCGGTTATATGTGGGAATGTCCTGATTATTTCGAGCTGGATGGAAAAGGAATCCTCCTCTTTAGCCCTCAAGGGATTGAACCAGATGGTCAGAACTATCAAAATATTTTCCAGTCCGGTTATTTCATCGGCGAACCGTTAGCTTTACCCGACTTAACATTCACACACGAATCGTTCCAAGAACTCGATTTCGGATTTGACTTCTACGCGCCACAAACAACTGAGGCGGCAGATGGTCGACGGATTCTTGTTGGTTGGATGGGGTTACCGGATATCAGTTATCCTTCTGACATCTATAACTGGGCACATGCTTTGACATTGCCACGTGAATTAACGATCGAACAGGGGCAACTTCGTCAACGACCTGTCCGTGAACTGACACAGCTACGAAAAGAGACGCTGTTTGACGAAACGATTCTTTTCGAACAAGACGTGACAATTGCGGAAGCCGAGATTTTCGAGCTCGTGATGACAGACTTAAAACTGTCGTCGGACTCGTTCCGCTTCTCGATTCGTCAAGACGCTACAGAAGAGACGGTATTCCACTACGATGCTGTATCACGTCAATTTACAATCGATCGAAGCCGTTCAGGTGCGGAAGTCCCTGCTGAATCATTCGGTACTTCGCGATCGACGATTCTTGCGAAGGACTTGCATACATTACGTTTGTTCGTGGATCGTTCTTCGTTTGAACTTTTCCTGAATGACGGAGAAGCCGTTGCATCTGGACGGATTTTCCCGAAAACATCCAGTCGAGGGATTGTCTTCTCTGGTGAAGCAGGTGCGCATCTATCACTCTACGATTTATCTTAAGTAAAAAAAGCATTTTCCTGAATAGAATCAGGAAAATGCTTTTTTTAATTCAATGCTTCAATCGTAGTTCTTTTTCTAAATCAAAGGCAAGGATGTGTTGCTCCCCAATCGGACCCATGACGGACTGTAACGTATCGACGTATCCCGTCTTGAAGTACAGTGATTTTGCAGCAATATTCTTTTTATTGACCGCTAGTGTAATCGCTGTGACTTCTGGAAAATGATGATGGACGAACTCTGGCAACTGCATCATTGCCTCTTTCGCATATCCTTGCTGTTGATGGCGTGCATCAATGGAAAAGGCACGTAATAGGACACTTTGTTCATGTGTTCGATGTGTTTTAGGGGGGTTAAGATGAAGAATAAAAAATCCGACGACGAGCTCGTCTTTTTTGATGACAACCGGGAATTTATCTGGATGGGCAACTGCATCTGTGACGACATCCGTCGGAAAAGAAGTAAACTGGACTTGTTCTTCCGGAAGAATGAACGCATCACATTGTTCATAATGTTCATTCGTATACATGTGTAATTTCACTACAGACATTCTCATTCCGCCTTCCCTCTTTGTACAGGACAAGAGAGTACTCTCTTACATCTATTCCCATTTTAATGTTTTTGTATCCATTTGCCTAGTCTTTTAGGGTACTCGTCTTACATAACATCCAATAGGCTCTTGTCTCTTTATTCCACGGTTCTTCTTTCCGTAATCCAATCCTGACACTAAAAATGATACACTAGGGAAAGTTCGATTATTGGACGAGAAATAAATACGCTCGAGGTGAACTGTATCATGCATGAAGATTTTTTCGAACAGATGGAGCGATTGACCGGCATTCAACTGAATCCTGTCCAACAACAGGCAATCGAACATGACCATGGTCCGTTGCTGTTACTCGCCTCACCCGGCTCTGGAAAAACAACGACGCTTAATTTTAAGATTGCCTATTTGATTTTACAAAAAAAGATCGAACCACATCGTATTTTAGGGCTGACCTTCAGTAAGGCAGCAGCTCGCGAGATGGCGGATCGTTTTTATCATCTATTTCACGAATTAATTGGAACGACAGCGGCATTCTCGACGATTCATAGCTTTGCTTTTCAAGTCGTTCGGGATCATACATCCCAGCAGCGTCTTTCCTATACGATCATTGAGGGACCAATGGATCAACAACATCCGAATGCGCCACATAAACGTATGTTACTCCGGCGTATTTTCCAGGAAATTAATCGGAGTGTCATTACCGACGACCAGATGGATGAGTTATTACGAATGATTTCCTTTGTCAAGAACCGTCTTCTTTCTTTAAAGGAAATCAAGGCAGTACCGACGACGATCAAACATTTCCCTGATATTTATGTGGCGTATGAACAATTCAAGTCGCGTGATCCCTTACATCCGTTACTCGACTTTGATGATATGTTGACGTATGCGAATACGATTTTGGAGCAAGACCGTCGTCTGTTGCAACATTATCAGCGTCGCTTTGACTATATCCTAACGGATGAGAGCCAGGATACGTCACTCGTTCAACATCAATTGGTCGAAAAGTTAGCCTTACCGCATAACCGACTTTGTGTCGTTGCAGACGATGATCAGACGCTATACAGCTGGCGTGGCGCGGACGCTTCTAAAATTTTGCACTTCAAAGATACGTATCCGAATGCGACGATTCTTTACATGGAACAAAATTATCGTTCGTCTCAAGACATCGTATCCGTCGCGAACCAATTCATTCAGCGCAATAAAGCACGCTATCCGAAACAGATGTTCACGGAGAACGCTGCTGTTCGTCCGATCATCTTAGAGACGTTACCAACTTACGAGGATCAGACTCGCTATCTGTTGAATCAACTACGGACAGAGACGAATTACCGCGAAGTGGCCATCTTATATCGCAACAATGCTTCTTCGATCAACGTCATGAATGCTTTGGATCAAGCAAATATTCCGTTTTATATTAAGGATGTCGATCATAAATTCTTCAGTCATTGGATTTTGAAGGATATCTTAAACTTCATGACATTCGCACAAGATCCGACAGATATCGATGTGTTAGCAACTATTCATACGAAATTCGCCGGGTACATTTCAAAAGCGCAACTTTCTCAATTGCAGCAGTTCGGTACGGGCGAATCTGTATTTGATCTACTCATAAACAAAATCGAGATGAAGTTTTATCAAAAGAAACAACTTCAACAAATGAAGCGCACGTTCGCTTCCATCCAAACCGTTCGACCCTCTGCTGCCCTCTCTCTGATTCGTCATGAACTGGGTTACGAAAAGAATTTGCGGAAAATGAGTGAGAGTCTCGGTTTTAGTCTCGATCACCTGCTTGAAACATTGAATACGATTGATAACATCGCAAGTGATGTACCAACGCTACTCGCTTTTCGTGAACGGATCACGCATCTCGAACAATTGATGCGTGATGCGAAACAAAATAAAAATCAAAATGCGGTCACCCTTTCGACCTTTCACAGTGCAAAAGGACTTGAATTCGATCGCGTTTTCATGATTGATCTCGTTTCTGGTATTCTTCCATCAGCTGATACGATCAAGGCGTACAAGAATGGACAACTCGATGATATGGAAGAAGCTGCACGTTTGTTTTACGTCGGCATGACACGGGCGCGACACGAACTACATCTTCTGTCCTATCGTTTTAAATCGAAATCATTTGATGTCTCGCCATTCGTCGAAGACGTTCATCGCCTCGTCACGCCTGATGCTGCAAAACGAAAAGTAGAGCGCAAGCGAACTGCTGTTGCAGCGCGAGCTAGCGTCCCCCCACTACCGATCACTGAGAACATGCGTGTCTCGCATACAGCATTTGGTCCCGGAACCGTCTTGCACCTGGTTGACGACGTGCTAGAAATTTCATTTGATCAAGGAATGAAAAAACAGCTTTCGTTACAAGTCTGCTCTGAAAATGCATTACTCGAAATTTTATGATTTAAATGGACTGATTCATAAGTCAGTCTCCATAAAGATAAGGGTCGCAGAATGATGATCTGCCACCCTTATCTCGTAAAAAAAGAAGGCCTCGTTTCACGACACTCCTACAGGAAAAAGCGCATCGCGCTGTCAGAGACAAACAAGACCTGCTTTCCTGCTTGAATGAAGCAGGAAAACTGGCTTGTGTCTCGCCTGAGGAAAGGGCGTGAAAAGACGAGTCCTTCTTTTTAAGTTAATCCCAATTATATACGTCAGTTTTTCGTCGACGACTCATTTTGATGAATCAAGGCATCTCTGATTTCTGTCAATAATTTTTCTTCTGTCGTTGGTACCGCTTCTTCTTCGATGACTTCTTCCTTCTTCCGGAATGAAGTGATGCCTTTGACGAATATAAACAGCGCAAAGGCGATCAACAAGAATTCGATGCTCGCTTGAAGAAATTGACCGTACTGCAACTCTGCATTTCCGACCATGACCGACAATCCTTTGACATCAATGCCCCCGATGATGATACCGATCAGTGGCATGAAGACGCTGTCAACGAGGGATTTGATGATCCCGCTAAACGCAGCACCAAGAATAACTCCGACCGCTAAGTCGATCACATTTCCTCGAAATGCGAATTCCTTGAATGCCTTAAACATGAAACGTCCCCCTTACCAAGCACGGGACGCCAACTGCTGAATCGCATATCCGACGCCGTGCTCATCATTTGTTTTCGTCACGTGATGGGCAATCGCTTTTGCCTCATCATGACCATTCCCCATCGCGATCGCTTTGCCGGCAACTTTGAACATTGGAAGATCATTCAGGTTATCACCGATGACAGCGACCTGTTCGATTGGCACACCGAGGTGGTCTGCGAGGATTTTAACTGCCGTTCCTTTATCGGCACCGACTGCCATGACTTCAATGTTATCGTGTCCTGACGACGTGACATAGACACCGTCGACCTTCTGCTCGATTTCCTGCCAGATTTTTTTCATTAATTCTTGATCAAACGAGAATGAAATGAATTTAAATACTTTTCCTGCTTGGTTACGAATGTACGACCGGAATCCATCAATCATCTTGACGTCTTCGTGGACATAATAACGATCGTGGAAGAAATCAAGCACTTGTTTTGCCCGATCACTTTCTTCACTCAACTCTTTCAGGGAATCATAGGCTGCGTCGATCGTCGCTCCTTGTGCTGTCACGAGTCCTCGATCACAGAACATCTCGAAGAAAACTTCATATTGACTGATGATACCGTAAATTTGCTGTGCTTGTTCCGTCGTCAACGTCGTCGCACTCAACTCTTCTCCATCTACGGTCATCACACGTGCCCCGTTTGAAGCAATGATCGGACAGTGGATTCCTGCTGCATCTGTTAATTCTTTTGCATTTAAGTAGTTACGTCCTGTCGCGATTGCAAATTCGACACCTTGTTCGCGTGCCGCTTCAATTGCCTGAATCGTCTCCGGTTCAATTCGTTGCTTGCCCGAAAGAACGGTTCCATCCATGTCTGATACGAGTAGTTTGATTGAATTTGCCATCGTCTTCACTCTCCTCTTTTTCTATTTCCATACCACTATACCATTTTTCACATTTTGACTGGTCGTAAACGCGGTTTACAAAATCGGTGACAATAAACGCGAAATACTTTCCTTGAATTTGATCGTTCTTGAACGCGCGGCATACGACTCGACCGTCATGAGCTTTGATACCTCACAATCAGCGAGGAAGAGACGTTCTAGTTCAATCGCTATTGCCTGATCATAGACGATCGTGTTCATTTCAAAGTTCAACCGAAAGCTTCGCGCATCGATATTCGTCGTCCCGACTGAAGCAATCTCGCCATCGACGACGATCGTCTTTGCGTGTAAAAATCCAGGTTCATACGTGTAGACTTTAGCTCCGTACGATAACAACTCTCCTACAGCAGCAGTCGTTGCCCAGTAAACGAATGGGTGATCCGGCTTGTTCGGAATCATGATGCGGACTTCCACTCCGGACAGAAGGGCTGCCTTACATGCATCTAAATAACTCGTGTCTGGAATGAAATAAGGCGATTGGATATAAATCGTCCGTTTTGCTTCGTTGATCATCTTGATTAAGGCAAGCTTCAAATACTCTGAACGGGAATCCGGACCCGATGTGACGATTTGCATCGGTAATATATCCTGAATCCTATGCGTTCCATAGTAAAACAAAGATTTTTCCGTATAGACGTCACTTGCTTGGTTCCAGTCGAGAATAAAGCGATCGAGTTGATCATGAACGGCGTCACCTTCCAAGCGAAAATGTGTATCCCGCCAGTAGCCGAACTTTTCATCGATACCGAGATATTCCGTACCAACGTTGAACCCACCAATGTAGCCGATTCGACCGTCAATGATACAGGATTTACGGTGATTGCGGTTGTTCAATCGAAAATTAACGAATCCAATCGTCGACGGGAAAAAGGCAAACACTTCTCCTCCGTGTGCGAGTAAATCCTTAAAATCCGTCCGTTTGAGACTTCGTGATCCGACAGCATCATACAATAGACGTACTTTGATCCCGCGACGGGCACAATCGGTCAATGTATCGATCAACGCTAACCCGAGACGATCTTTCTGAATGATGTAATATTGGATATTCACTTCATGCTCTGCCTGGCGGATATCTTGAATCATCCGATTGAACTTCTGCTCGCCATCCGAAAGAATCTGCAGTTGATTCGAGAGACTGAGCAGGGAACCGTTCGACATCAGGTTCATCCGAATCATATCCCGGTGCTTTTGAATCATCGGGTGCCGTCCCATCGTTACAAGTTCTTTTTTCTGTAAGGCGATCCGTCTATCCTGTTCCAGTTGTTCTTCATCCGTGACACGATAAAAATTCGTTTTTTTCAACAATCTTCCGAAAAACAGATAGACGAGAAATCCAACGAGCGGAACGAAATACAAGATGAATACCCATGCCCACGTCGCACCAATATCGCGCCGCTCGAGAAAAATAACCGTCAGAACAGCCAAGATATTCATGATAAGCAATCCGTAGACGATGATGATCGTGAACGTACTCCATACTTCCACCATACGATTCCCTCCCGCTTCAACGGTATTCTTCGATTTTGATTCCTCTGTCTCTTATTCCCGTTTCCTTCCGTGTCATTCTTCTGAAGACAAAAAAACCTTTTTGAAGCACTGCTAGCTTCAAAAAGGTTTAGGCGTGTCATGATTCTGGACAAGGTTCCAGTTGTTGTAACGCCATTTGTTCAAGCGTCGCTTTGACACCTGCTACACAGTCTGGCAATCCAACACCATCATAGGCGAGTCCGGCTAAATGAATGTGCGGATAATGAGAAGCGACGATTTCTCGCACTTCTTGAATCCGCTGTGCATGTCCTACCGTATAGGCCGGTAAGCCGTCTAAGAGACGACTGATGACGACACGCTCCGGTTGCAAAGGACGACCACAGATGTTTTCAAGATCTTCTAAGACGACGCGTTCAATCACTTCGTCTGATTCACGAACGAGTGCATCTTTTCCGGGGCGTCCGACGAAGGCACGAAGCACGGTATGATTCGGTGCTGCATGATTCCACTTTTGATCAATCGCCGTGCATGCTGTAATTGAATACGGCGCCCGACGGTTGACGATGAATCCCGTTCCATCAATCGGTAACGCAGTTTCCTTATCGAAAATCAACGTGACCGTCGCCGTCGAGTGTGTTGAAAGGTTCGCAAGCCCTGGAAGCGTCGCATCTGGTAACAGGGACACGACTTGGCGATGCGGAATCGTCAACAAAATATCATCGGCATATTCTGGACCATGATCCGTTTCGAGACGATATCGCCCGTCTTCTTCCCGTTCAATGGAGCGAAGCGGTGTCTCAAGACGAATCTCTGTCCGTTCGAGCACCTCTTCTAAACGCTCGACGAGAGACTCGAGTCCAGTAGCAAGTGATAGGAATTGACCTGTCGCTTTGAGCGTCGGACCTTGTTGTTGATCAAGCGGACGCATGAGGCGCATCCCTTCGAACAAGCTTCCAGCCTTTTGCTCATTCGCAACGAATTGCGGATAGGTCGCGAACGTACTCATCCGGTCGATATCACCCGCATAGATGCCTGAAAGAAGCGGTTCGATCAACTTCTCGACGAGCGCATCTCCAAGACGCGGACGCAGGTATTCCCCTAATGGGATGTCTGTTTCCGGAATCGTCAAATCAGGAGCAGGGTGAAGCAAGCGTTCTGTCACCTCTGCCTTTTCTTCTTCCGTCAGTAGAGACGTCTCTGCGAATAACTCTAAATCGGTCGGGATGCCCATGACGGCACCTTTTGGAATCGGGTGGAGACCGCGCGCATCCAAGATATACGCTTGCGACGTGTTATTGCGAACGAGTTGCTCCCCTAATCCAATCTCTTCGATGAGATCCGTCAACACGTGTTTCCGTGCGACGTATGAATCCGGTCCCCGCTCGATCGTCAATCCTTCGTCCCGATATGTCGCCACCTTACCACCGAGACGACCCTCTGCCTCGAGTAACGTGATGTTCATCTCCGGAAACTGCTTCTCTGCATAATAGGCGGCTGCAAGTCCTGATATACCACCGCCCACGATGACGAGACGTTTACTGGACATAACTACCCACCTGTTTCGCGACGGCTTCCGTGACAGCTTTCATGAAAGCTGGATCCGCGTTTGGCATGACAGGTCGCGCATAGTGAATTCCGAGTTCGTCGCAGACGACTTTACACTCGTAATCATTATCGAACAATACTTCTAGGTGATCGGCAACGAAACCAACGGGTACATAGACGAATGCTTCGTATCCTTTTTCTTCGTAGACGTCACGTGTCAAATCCTGAACATCTGGTCCAAGCCATGGTTCTGGCGTTTGTCCAGCCGATTGCCAGCCTGTGATCATATGCGGTACACCAGCACGTTGCGCGATCAATTCAGCTGTTTCCTTCAATTGTTCTGGGTATGGATCACCGTTTGCAATGATTTTTTCAGGTAGACTGTGTGCTGAAACGACGAGAACGGCTTTTTCTTCAGGTACTGGTAAAGCGTCGAACGTCTTGCGGATTTCTTTACCCCACCAATCGAGAAACGCTTCTTCTTTGTACCACGATTCGACGGATGCGAGACGAATACCGTGTTGGTCCGCGACTTCCTTCGCACGACCATTGTATGAACGGATACTGAACGTCGAATAGTGAGGTGCTAAAACGACCGTGACCGCTTCCGTAATGCCGTCTTTTGCCATTTGCTCGACAGCATCCTCAACGAATGGCTCGATGTGTTTCAGACCAAGATAGAGTTTGAACTCGATTTCACCAGCATATTTCTCAGACAGTTGACGGTGTAGCTCTTCAGCCTGATCAATCGTGACTTGTGCGAGTGGTGAGACACCACCGATGGCTTCGTAACGTTCCGTCAACTCTGCCAATGCTTCTGGAGACGGTTTGCGCCCGCGACGGATGTGCGTATAATAACGCTCGATATCTTCTGGTTTATATGGCGTACCGTACGCCATAACAAGTAGTCCTAACGTCTTCATTTTCCTACCTCCATTTTTTCTTTCGAATAATCATGGATAAATGCAGTCAAACGTTTCAATACTTCTGGATCGACTTCCGGGAAGATGCCGTGACCGAGGTTAAAGATAAATCCTGGTTGCTTCATTCCCATGTCGAGAATTTCCTTCGTTTTTGCTTCAAGGATATCCCATGGTGCTAACAGATAAGACGGGTCGAGGTTTCCTTGGACAGGTTTCGTCAGTCCACGCTCACGTGCTTCGTCAATCGACAAACGCCAATCAAGTCCGACGACGTCTAACGGTAAACTGTGCCATTCTTCTGCCAAGTGACTCGCTCCTACACCGAACATGATCATCGGCACGCCTGTATCTTTTAATTCCGTGAAAATGCGTTCCATCGTTGGCTTGATGTAACGGACATAATCTTTCCGGCTTGTCGTTCCGACCCATGAATCAAAGATTTGGAACGCTTGGATTCCTGCATCCACTTGTGATTTGATGTAATCGATGACCATGTCACCTAGTTTCTCCATTAAGGCATGCCATACCTCAGGTTGTCCATACATCAATGCTTTCGTTTTATGGTATCCCTTCGAAGGACCACCTTCAATCATATAGCTCGCAAGCGTGAATGGTGCCCCGGAAAAACCAATCAACGGTACTTCGAGTCGTTCCCGTAACAAACGAATCGTTTCATAGATATATGGAATATCTTCACGGTTAAATGGTTGTAATGCTTCGACATCTGCCATCGTGCGAATCGGGTTCGCGATGACTGGACCGATACCACTCTTGATTTCGACGTCAACGCCCATCGATGGAAGTGGCGTCATGATGTCTTTATACAGAATCGCTGCATCGACCCCTAATTGTTTTACAGGTAGTTCTGTCACATATGCGCCTAGTTCCGAGTCATGTGTGATCTCGAAAAGCGTCCGCGTCTTCTTGATTTCACGATATTCCGCTTGATAACGACCTGCTTGTCGCATGTACCAGACGGGAACGTGATCAATCTGCTCGCCACGGATCGCCCGCAAAAACGTATCATTGAATTTCTTCATCATAACTACCCCTTTATACTCGTTCTAACGCCCCAAAAAAACGTACGATAAGTTTGTGAACACAGAAACATTATATCTGAAATTAAGAAGTCTGTGCCAATAAATCGTTTACAAAATGACAGTTCTGTTACCAGTTCATGAAATGTTCACTGTTTCTTGTAAAGACCGAATGCAGCATTCAACTGACCACGAATCAAGTCAGAACGTTGTTGTTCCGTTACCTTGCGTTCTTTTTCTCGAATTTCGTGCGTGCGCCAGCCATCCTCGATTTTTTCCGCGACTTCGACGAGTCGCTCGACATCCGTAAACGAATATTTTCGTGTCTTTCCATTTGTCCGTTCTGGAAAGATTAGCTTCCGTTCCTCATAGTAACGAATCTGACGTTCTGACAAGCCGGTCAATTCACAGACGATTCCGATCGACATCACCTTTTTTTCGCGGTAGTTCATCTTCGTCACTCCTTTCCACAAAAATACCATGTCAGATTTTCTGACACAACACGTTTCTTTGAAAGTATTTCCGTCTAAAGTAAACACATACTTTAAATGGATAAAGGAGGAACGACAATGAAACTGGAACAACTCGCTATCTCAGTCGATACGTTTTATGTCTTATTCGCAGCACTGCTCGTCTTTACGATGCAAATCGGATTCTTACTTCTAGAAACAGGGATGTTACGGGCGAAGAACGCGGGGCACGTCGCCGTCAAACAAATCATCAGCTTCTCGGTTGCCGCTCTCGCCTTTTGGGCCATCGGATTCGGATTGACGTTCGGTGATGGCAATTCTATCATCGGAACGGAAGGATTCTTTTTACAAGGAGGATTCAGCAGTCTTGATTGGTCGAACATCACGATTGATGTGAAGTTCCTCTTCCAACTCTCATTCGTCGCTGTCTCCCTCGCGATCGCTTGGGGCGGATTCGCAGAACGTGCTAAATTATCCGTCTACCTGTTGTTCGGAACGTTTTTCGTTGCTATCATCTATCCGATCATCGCACGTTCCGTTTGGGCAGGTGGATTCCTTGGTTCGCTCGGGATGCAAGACTTCGCTGGATCAACGGTCGTTCACTTACAAGGTGGGATTGCCGCACTCGTTGCCGCTTTACTGCTCAAGAAACGAATCGGTGCTGAAAAAACACCGTTACTTGGACACAACGTCATCTATTCTGTCGTTGGTGCCTTCATCCTCTGGTTATGTTGGTTCGGCTTCAACGCTGGTTCGACACTAACGATTGCCGATGGATTCTTTAGTTACGTTGCCTTGACGACGTTACTTGCGACTGCAGCAGGTGCCCTCGGTGCTCTTGCCATCTCATTCTGGCACCGTCGTGTCGCAGATATCCCTTCGATCATCAACGGCGTGTTAGCTGCACTCGTCGCCATCACAGCAGCCTGTGCCTTCGTCGAACCGTGGGCAGCTGTCGTCATCGGTTTCCTCGCTGGTGTGATCACATATGGAACGAGCATTCTTCTCGCAAGCCGTGTGGATGATCCATTATGTGCCTTCTCCGTTCATGGCGTCGCTGGTATCTGGGGTACACTCGCAACTGGATTCTTCGCTTCACCACGACTCGTTGAAATCACAGGGATCGGACAAGCTGGTCTCTTCTATGGTGGCGGTTTTACGCAACTCGGCGTTCAAGCACTTGGTGTCGTCTTTGCCGTCGTCATCGTCAGCGTCTTAAGTTACGCATTCTTAAAAGTTCTCGACCTTACGATTGGTCTTCGGATCACACGCGAAGATGAACTCCGCGGATTGGATGTTGCAGAACATGGTCAATCTTCTTACGATCTCCCTGCTCCTGTCAGCAAAGAATTACGTATGGTTGAAGAAGAAGACCTCTCAAACGAACGTGTCAATTAATAATTAGTAAAGAACAAGAGCCTACACGATGGATTCATCGCGTAGGCTCTTTCTTGTTTATTACTTTCGAGCGTAGTATTCACCAATCACAAGCGCCAAGGCTGCCCCACCAACGACATAGAGGGATCCACTGAAGAAGAATCCAAGTAGCGTCAGGACGATGCATTGACTGATTGCTGCGAAGCGGATGATTTTCCGTTTCGCCTGTACAGCATTTCCAAACGGTAATAGACGAGTCAATAGGTGTTGGTCCACTGCCTTCGTGAACGGTGCTAGCTGAAAGCTTGTAAGTCCTGCAAACGCAGGGATTGCAAGCGCAACGAACAACTCGTTACCGTTTGCCAACCACATGAACACGACCCCAATCAATGTCAAACGAACAATCAATCCGATGCCGTCCCCACTCCGGATGAACTGTTTGACATACAGGTAATCGAATGTCGTTTGCGCTCGATGTGGAATCCGCTCGACCATGTTACTTAAGAGACGACGGCGTTTATACGTTGCTGTCAAATGAGGTACATCGACGAACCAATTTGCTAGTCGGTAAAAACGATCGCGCGATTCCTGCTCAAGTGCAATCCATTCGCGTAGAGGAAGATGGTCCTGACGCTTCAAATGGAGTACGACCATTAAGAGAAGTGCGACGACGATTGTCATCCACGCCATATCGATGATGACGAGTAGCGCCGCTCCGAACGCATACAGCAACACCGTCCGATGTGCGATGCCTTCAAGCTTGGATAAATTCGCAGCCGCTCCGAACAAAGCAAGTGCTACCCCAAGTAAAACAAGTTCAAGTGGTGTCGTCTGTTCCGTTCGAACATAGAGAACAACGACAGCTAAAAATGGAATCACGGCACGGATGATACCAAAGACCGCATTGTACGCTCGTACTTGTTGCATAAACCCTGATAACTTCGCTAATACCGGTAACAAAAACACTTGGTCCGCCTCAACGAGAAACGTCCGACTCGTCCGGTAGAGCGGTAAAATCAGAAACAAGGCTGCCATGACGAACCGACCAGGAAACGATGGATCGAGTTGGTCGAGGAAACGACCGTATACGACTAAACCGTACAAAATAACGAAGTACACGGTGAATAATAGTCCACCATTCGCCATATACCTTGTGTATTTCACCGTCTCGGTCATCGCCGCCTGATACCGTTCCCTCCATAAGGACTGGCTGCTCATCGTTCCGCCTCCTCGATTGCAGCGACGTACAGATCATCCAGCGTTCCATCTTGCAGTCCATATCGTGCGCGTAAAGCAGCTGTCGTCCCTTCCGCTGCAATGTGACCCTCATGTAAGAGTACGAAACGATTACAATGCCGTTCTGCTGTCTCAAGGATATGTGTTGACATTAAGATCCCTTTTCCATCCTGTTTCAGTTCACTAAAAATCTGTAATAACTCGCGAATCGCGAGCGGATCTAGTCCAACAAACGGTTCATCGACGATCAACAGCTCACTCCCTGTGACGAGTGCGCACAAGATCATCGCTTTTTGTTTCATTCCTTTTGAGAAGACACTTGGAAACCATTCGAGTTGCTTCGTCATCCGAAGTCGTTCAGCGTAATGTTGCGCGCGTTCTGTCGCGATCGCTTCTTCGACATCATATCCTTGCGCCATCAGACGAAGGTGCTCCCGTAATGTCAGTTGTTCATATAACATCGGTTGTTCTGGAATGTATGCAACTTGGCGACGATACTCGGTTTCGTTCGTTGCTAAATCCATTCCATTGATTCGAACTGATCCCGTCTTGACTGGCAAAAGACCGAGTATGTGCTTGATAGTCGTCGATTTCCCAGCACCGTTTAAACCAATTAAACCAACGAGTTCACCCCGATCCACTTCGATATTAATGTCATGAAGGACGGTTTTCGATCCATATCCGCCTGATAAACCTTTGATATCTAATAACATGTTCGCCACTCCCTTTAGGCTCATCGTAAAGTAGATTTGCTTCGTTTTTCTAGCTTAACGCCTAGTTTTTTAAAATATAATGTTTTAATACTTGTTTTTTCGGCAATTACTCTAAGTGTAATCGTTACATCAATATATGAAAACGATTTACATGTAAATTGAAAGTGAAATCAATGAATCGTCCATTCATTCTCTATCAAGTGGTCTAATTGTCTAGTCATTTAAAGAATGAACGATTTCAGATTTTTTCATTTTCGCACGTGTTTATAACTGCCTGAAAACAGGTAAAACTAATATGTAGAGGAGATGTTTTAAAATGGGTTTCTTATGGGCACTCATCATTGGTGGTCTCATCGGTTGGATCGCAAGTTTAATTATCGGGAAAGATGTGCCGGGTGGCATCATCGGTAACATTATCGCTGGTTTCATCGGTTCGATGATCGGTCAAGCCATCTTTGGTTCAATGGGACCAAAAATCGCTGGTTTCGCAGTCATTCCGGCTATTCTCGGAGCAGTCATCTTGATCTTCATCGTCTCACTTATTCTCCGGGCAGTACGTAAGTAATCATATATCTTAAATTGAAAAGGAGTGTTTTAAATGGGATTCTTATGGGCATTAATCGTTGGTGGTATTATTGGTTGGTTAGCAAGCTTGATTTTAGGTAAAGATGTTCCAGGTGGTATTATCGGTAACATCATCGCTGGTTTCGTTGGTGCATTGATTGGTCAAGCATTATTCGGAGATTGGGGTCCAATGGTTGCTGGATTCGCAATCGTACCTGCTTTACTCGGAGCTATCATTCTTATCCTCATCGTATCGTTCATTCTCCGTGCGGTGAATAAACGATAACCAAAAATCCTCGGACGTTCTGTCCGAGGATTTTTTTAGTCTTTTAATTGTAACCACATACCGTCTTCTCGCTCGACGACACGTTTTTCTGCTCGCAGATTCAACCATTCGAACACACCTTCGAGAAAACTAGACGGATATTCCCAAACCGTACCGACTTGCTCTCGCTTCTTTCGTTCTGGTTTTCCAGCGATGGCTTCAAGTTCATCCGGAGTCTTATTCAATCGGATTAACAATTCTTCCACCTGCCCCGACTGATAGGTTACTTCATATCCATCGTACCGCGCTCGATTGGCAACGGTCGAATCAGGCGTGCCGAACGTATTCTCAAACGAGTCACGCGAACGTCCAAGATAGCCAGTCATCGTATCGATACTTTTTCCAGTCCGGGCTTTCACTTCCGTCTCAAGTAACGTTTTGATATCGACTGCATATTCGTTCGAAACGGTCGTATTGAACCGATCAGCTAATTTAAAGTCGACTGTCGCGTTCGGTTCATCTCCGAGTTGTACAGTCTTTGATTCCCGGACGGTCTGTCCTGATTGTTCCGCACTTACTTGAACATCGTACTCTCCAGGAGAACGCTTGACTTCAAGAGATTTCTGATCGATTGTCCCGACTTCTTCTCCATCTAGTGAAACCTTTGTTCCCGGTAGATCACTCGAAACGGTTAACCGTTGAGGATTCACATCGAGAGAGTACCGGTCATACCAAAGCCATCCATCCTCTTCTTGTAACGAAAACAGATGTGTCTTCACTTGCTTACCTGCGTCTTGATCCTGTTTGACTTGTGCGATGACCCGGTCCGTCCGCTCTGCATCAGCCGTCAACCAGTTAACGAGTCGCGTCGCCTCACTCATCGGTAGTGACTTATCGTTCATCGTGACTAGCTTTTGGAATCCACGCTGATCCTTTTCCTTTAACAAGGTAGCAAGACGCTCGTCTGTTTTCTCCATTTTCGCCGCTTCTTGCATGTTACGCCCAAACCAAAAGGCAACGAATAAGAAAAGACCGACGACGATAACGCTACCGACGAGCAGACGCCGTTTTCGCTTTTTTTGTGCCGTCGAGGCTACTCGTGATGCCATGCAGTTCGCTCCTTCCCTTCAGTAGCTGTATGTTTCTAAGTGTATCGGGTTCAATTTGACTGTCAATCGTGCGGAAGTCGGAAACTTTCCGTATACTAATGTTATCTTACCCAAAGGAGTGAACGTTCCATGCAAAAAGAGTCATGTATCTTCTGTAAAATTGCTCGCAAAGAAGTCCCTGGTCATATCGTATTCGAGAACGAACAAGTTCTCGCCTTCCTCGATTTGTCACAAGTGACGAAAGGACATACGCTCGTCATCCCAAAACAACATGCCGATAATTTGTATGATCTTTCTCCTGAACAAGCACAAGACGTATTTGCGACGATCCCGCAAATCAGTCGTGCGCTTCAACAAGAGACAGAGGCAGCTGGCATGAATCTCTTATCGAATACAGGAAAAGTAGCGGGTCAATCGGTCTCCCACTTCCACCTGCACCTCATTCCGCGTCACGATAAACAAGACGGTTTCGGCGCGAAATGGGAAGTTCATAATGACGATTACACGGTAGAGGAATTGGCTGAACTCGCTAACTCGATCGCTTCTCGCATCTAAGTCTGTTCTTTTTCTTCTATTCTTAGAAAAATATTGCCGAAATAGGTTTCTTTCATTCGATTTTCGGTAAAATAATATGAAACAAATATTTTAATATTAAAAAGGAGGTTCAATATGTCGAAGCGTCCCGCCCGTAACTGGGTCGCTTTTGGTGCTACGCTAACACTTGTGACTTTTTACGGTCTGAAGGCGCTTCGCCAAGGTACGAAAAGCGACTCTTCGAACGGTCATCAACGTCGAAATTCTTATTCTACAATCGTAACGAATGTGCAGGATTTGACCCAGGAGGGCAAGAACTTAGTAGAGACAGCAAAAGCGTCTGGTATGCACTTCAAAGAAGAAGTCATGCAGAGCGTCTCGGAATACCAAACGGAAGTCCAAGCATCGCTCACGAAGATCCAGTCTCTCGCTGATGAAGCGAAACAGGAAGCAGACCAGCTTTCTCCACAAAAGTAAGATCCGTTGCTTCGATTTGTTTTTGTATAGTTTGCATTTTGCGCGTTTGAGCCATTGTCACCTTTCGAAAGGATGAGTCAGATATGGAACACGAAAAGTTATATCCTGGACAAGAGGCTTTGTTGTATAGCCACAAGATTGTCCAGTTAAGCAAAGCACTATGGAAAACGGTAGAAAAAGATTGGCAAAATTGGATCAAGCCTTTTGATCTGAACATCAATGAACATCATATCTTGTGGATTTCGCACGCGCTAGGCGGTGCCTCGATTTCAGAGATTGCGAAGTATGGTGTCATGCACGTCTCGACGGCGTTCAACTTCTCGAAGAAGTTAGAAGACCGCGGACTGTTGACGTTCTCAAAAAAGGAAACAGATAAACGAAATACCTACGTCCAGTTGACACCAGAGGGCGAATCACTCTTGCTTGAGACGATTCAAGCGTTCCGCCCTGAAGAAAACGGTGTCTTCCGTGCATCACTTCCTCTTCAGGAACTGTACGGGAAGTTCCCGGAATTAACGGACATTTCTGCGATCGTACGTCGCTTGTATGGCGACAGCTTCATGGACATATTCGCTGAGACATCAAAGATGATCACAGAAGAAGCAGATCGTCGCCCTCAAGATCCAGTCATGGACTCAATCAAAAAAGCATAACCTTACTAAAAGCGTTTTAGCCTCTAGCTAGAATGCTTTTTTTAGGTCTTTTTTCCTCATGACAAGGACATTACTACTATGTCTCAAGAGCGTTATTTCCCTCACAATTTCCCATAAAAATTATCCTCAACCGGCTACTTGGATGTGATAGCATGGAAAAGAGCAAGTATCTCTCGGCATGACAAGATACAGCTGTCAACCAGACGAGAATATGATATGATAAAACGGTTGAAATAAATGGTAAATTAGGGGTGTATGTATGAAAAAGAAATTGTTAGGCGCAGCAGCAGTCGCAAGTGTATTTACGTTAGCAGCATGTGGATCAAATGACGAAGCCGTCATCAATTACAAAGGTGGCGAAGTCAACAAGGCTGACGTCCAAGAAGAAGCATACGAAAAAGCTGGTGCTCAAATCGCCTTCCAGCAAACGATGAACAAATTGCTTGAGAAGAAATACGGCAAAGAAGTCACGGATAAAGAAGTCGAAGCAGAAGTCAAGAAGACAAAGGACCAGTTCCCGGATAAAGAGCAGTTCAGTACAACATTGAAATCTGCTGGAATCAAGAACGAAAAAGAATTCGAGAAAGTTCTTCGCACACAAATGCTCTTAACGGAAGCAAAATCTGCGAAATCAAAAGTAACAGATAAAGAAATCCAAGAGCGTTTTGACCAAGAAAAAGTCGAAGTTAAAGCAAGCCATATCCTCGTTGCGAAAGAGTCAGAAGCAAAAGACATCAAAAAACAATTGGATGACGGCGCAGACTTCGCGAAACTCGCAAAAGAGAAATCAACAGATACAGGTAGCGGTACAAAAGGTGGAGACCTTGGATACTTCACAAAAGGTAAAATGGTCAAGGAATTCGAAGATTATGCGTTCAAGGATGGCGTTGAAGGTAAAATCTCCGATCCAATTAAAACACAGTTCGGTTACCACATCATCAAAGTAGTCGATCGTAAAGAAAAGAAAGACTTTACACTTGATAAAGAAAAATCACGCATCAAAAAAGCACTTGCTGAAGAAAAAGCAGCACAAGTCAACCCGAACGATATCTACCGTTCACTCATGAAAGAATACGATGTTAAAATCGAAAACAAAGACTTCAAGGATGCTTTTGATTTAGACAAACAAGAACAACAACAAATGCAACAACAGATGATGCAACAACAACAGCAGTAATCAAAAAAGGAAGCCTTTAGGGCTTCCCTTTTTTGTGTCGTTTTTTCATATGATTAATAGTTAGCGTACCGTCCGAATCGGTGCTCGTTCGTATTGTTTCGGCAAGGCGACCGTGTCTCCTAGTTCGGCTGCCGCATGATAGACCCAGTACGGTTGGCGAAGTAGTTCACGTGCGAGCAGGACTATATCTGCTCGACCGTTACGGACGATTTCTTCTGCATGGGCAGCTGTCGTAATCAATCCAACCGCGCCTGTTGCAATACCTGTCTCTCGTTTCAACTCTTCTGCATAGCTCACTTGATAGCCTGGATACACTTCCGGTACGGCATTGGCGACGACAGCCCCTGAACTGCAATCGAGTAGATCGATGTTACGTGCTGCTAGTTCTTTTGCAAGTGGAATATAGTCCGTTGCCGTCATTCCTCCTGTTGCGTGATCCGCTGCTGAAATCCGGACCCAAATCGAAAGCTTCGAGACGTCCTGAATCCCATCAATGATCTCTAGCAACAAGCGCATCCGATTTTCAATCGATCCACCGTATTGATCATCGCGGACATTCGATAACGGAGAGAGGAACGTGTTCAATAAATAACCATGAGCCCCATGAATTTCAATGAAATCGTACCCTGCTCGTTCCGCACGTAGTGCTGCATCGATGAACTGTTGTTTGATCGTTGCGATTTCCTCAAGCGTTAATGCTCGCGGATGACCGTATGTGTCATCAAACGGTAAAGCACTCGGTGCGACGGGTGGTTCTGCCGTCGTACTTTTGCGCCCAGCATGGGCCAGTTGAATGCCTGCTTTTGCCCCCGCTGCTTTGACTTGCTCTGCGATCCGTTGTAGTCCTTCGATATGCGCATCTGACCAAATCCCAAGGTCACCGGCTGAAATACGACCGTCTGGCGTGACGGCACTCGCTTCTAAGATGACACCACCGACACCACCCATTGCACGGGTTGCATAGTGCGTGACATGCCAATCCGTAACGAGTCCATCTTCTTTTGCACTGTACATACACATCGGCGCCATGATGACCCGATTGCGGAATGTCAACGTTCCGAGTTGAACCGTATCAAACAACTTCGTCTTCATCTTTTTTCCCCCTTATAGCTTCGGACGATAAAAAGCACGATTATCTAGTGCAAATGATCGTTCCGAGAACTGTCCTGGCTCGACATATTCAAGGAGACGATCCATCATCGTCATCCGTGCATCAAGGTTATCGATCAAGAACAAAACTTCTGCCTCGCGCATCTGTGGTGCGACGGCAGAACCCCATTCCGGTCGTCCGTGATGACTTAAGACGAGATGTTGCAAGACCGTCAGTACTTCTGCGTCAATTTGTAATTCTGCTCCGACTTTCTCAAGTTCCGCTACCATCATCGTAATATGACCGACGAGTTTACCAGGCAACGTATATTCCGGTGCAACCGGATCGGATAACTCCTTGATTTTCGCATAATCGTGCAGAATGATGCCACTGATTAGCACGTCACGGTTTAAGGTCGGATAGAGTTGAGCGATTTGATCCGCTAGACGCAACATCGAAAGGACGTGGTATGACAGCCCCGAGTAAAAAGCATGATGGTTCTTGACCGCTGCCGGATGCGTGAAGTAGGCGTCGAATCGTGAAGTAATCAAATGTTTAACGAGCTTTTTCATATCACTGTTCTGAATCGATTCTACGAACGCGAGTACTTCCGTCTCGATCTGCTCTCGCGGAATCGGCGCGGATTGGACATAGTCCTCGACATTCGTCTCCGCTAGGACCGTGATTTGTTTGAGCTTGAGTTGTGTCCGTCCCCGATAGTCCATGACTTCTCCAGCAGCATGGACGATCGACTTCGGCGCATATTTTTCAAGATCACTCGTATCCCACATCTTCGTCTCGATTTCGCCTGTCTTATCCGTCAAGATGAGCGTCAAGTATGGTTTCCCATTTGCTGCAATTCCTTTGACCGCTTGCTTGATCATCGCTCGTTGATCGAGCGTTTCTCCAACTGCTAATTTACCAATTCCTTTCATACTTGAAACACGTCCTTTATCTGTAAAATAGGTGTCTTTTTTATATTCCATTGACTACACTTAAGGCATATACTATTTCATTCTACTATATGGGAGTCATGAACATGGAACTGGAACCTCAATTTAATTGGTCCCGCTATCTCGATTTAGCTGACTATGAACAAACCTTTCCGACGGCTGCCGTCGACCAATCCGAAATGGACTGGGTCACACAGCTGCGATCGAAAGACATGAACTTCACCCGCTCGGAAAAAGGGGTTCTCTATGGCGCTGTCGTCACCTGGCAAAATCCTGTCGACAAAAGTGACCGCCGCTCGATTTGCTTTTACGTAACGAAAGAAAAACTCATCACAATCGGATTGTCGGATTCAATCGTGTCCCTGGTCGCTCCCTATTCTCCCGCGCATCCCTTTGCGGCTTTTTATACGATTCTTGCTTTACAGCTGAACACGTATTTTGCCGGTATCGATCAGTTTGAGACGGAACTGTTCTCAAGACAAGATGAACTGCGCGGTAGCATCAATGAAGATTCACTCGATAGCATCTTCGCTTTACGCGACACGATCGAGAACTGGTCCGATTTAATCGTTCCGTTTCAAGAGCTCGTCATGGCTGGCGAAGAATCATTTCTCGATGAGGACGCGTATCTCGAGGATCTCTCGTTGAAACTAGCTACGAAACGTGTCCGCCGTCTGTTGATGCTCATCGAACATTATCAAAAAGACATTGAGGTCCTGCTCGACTTATCGACGACCGTCTCGAACTTCCGTGGAAACGAAATCATGAAGGCATTAACAATCTTTACTGCCGTCGCGACACCAACGATGGCTCTCGGTGCGATTTGGGGGATGAACTTTAAAATCATGCCGGAATTAGAATGGAAATACGGTTACGCCCTATCCCTAGGACTGATCTTTCTCTCGACCGGTGGCATCTTCTACTGGATGCGCTGGCGCGGATGGTTAGGCGCTCTTGTTCGGATGCCAAAGAACAGTCGACCAAAAAAATAGATATCAGAACATAAGTTCGTTATACTAATTGTATCATATCTACTGAAAGGAGACGCTTGTACGATGGAACGAAAAATCATTCATATTGATATGGACGCCTTTTACGCTTCCGTCGAGCAACGCGATCGTCCTCGATTAAAAGGTGTTCCCGTCGTCGTCGGTGGACCGCCTCATGCACGTGGTGTCGTAGCGACCTGTTCCTATGAAGCACGGAAATACGGGATCCATAGCGCGATGCCGTCAAGACGTGCCTTCCAGCTTTGCCCCCGTGCGGTCTTCATTCGTCCCCGCTTTGACGTCTACCGAGCTGTCAGTGCGCAAATCATGGCGCTTTTTCGAGAAGTGACACCGCTCGTCGAGCCTCTCTCGCTTGATGAAGCGTATCTTGACGTCACGGAAAATTATTTTGATCAAAAAAGTGCGACCTATATCGCGCAATATGTTCTTCAGCAAATTAAAGAACGGACAGGTCTGACGGCCTCTGCTGGTGTTTCGAACTCTAAGCTCGTCGCGAAGGTCGCTTCCGGATACGAGAAACCGAACGGCTTGACGGTCGTTCCTCCAGAGGACGTCCTCAGTTTCTTGTCTCCATTAAAAATTGGAGATTTACATGGCGTCGGAAAAGTCACGGAACAAGCGTTACGAAAGCAAGGGATTGAAACCGTCGCAGATGTCCAAGCAATGCCGGTCGAACAATTACGAGCAATACTTGGACGTGATCGCGGAACGGAACTGCATGCGATGGCACACGGGATCGACGAGCGTCCGGTTCGTCCGGAACGCGAGCGAAAATCGATTGGTTCTGAGACAACATTTGAAGAAGATACGGAGGATATCGATACGATATTTGAGACGTTGATTCGAGAATCAAAATCCGTCATTGCGAGTCTTCAAAAAAAAGAACTCGTCTGCCGGACGATCACGATCAAGTGGAAGACCGATACATTCCAGTCACGTTCGAAACGGCATACATTTTCAGAAGAGACGGCGGACGAAGAACGATTACTTGAGGAAACAACGAAACTGTTCAATGGCATCACCTTCGACAGACCGATCCGCTTGATTGGTATGACGGTCAGTCACCTGACTACTCCTCCAGCTGCGAGACAACTGACGTGGCAGGATATGGACTTACGCTTGTAAAATGAATAGTGATTCACTATACTAAATACAAGACCAATCGGACAAGGGAGGAACAAGTATGCAGTATACGATTACAGTCTTTTCAGATCGTGGTGAAACGTTACTCGATGACGTCTTTGAAGCAGAAACAGATGGACAGGCACGAGAAAAAGGGATTCGGCGTCTTAATGAGAGTGGGTACGCCCATCATGCAGCACGTGTCACACGTTCCGGTCGTCTCATTCATTTCGAGCGCGCTTATTTGCCACGGATCGTCCCTACTTCATCTTGAGCCATACAAAAAAGGAAGACTCGCCACTATGGCCGTCTTCCTTTTGATTACTTATTGAACGTCGTCTTGTTGCTCCATCATTGGCGCGTAGAGTTCTTCTAACGGCTTCATGATGATTTGTGTGACTTCCGTCAGCATCGTGTGCATCCGTTGCTCTTCTTGCATCAGCTGACTGATTAGTGGGTTGTTTTGTACTTCAAGCATCTTTGTTTGGGCAGATGCCATATCGTCTGGTGTGATTTCTTCACCTTGCATCTGTTTTTGTTGTAATTCGAGTTGGATGTTACGGAACGACGCGAACAATTCGTTTGATTCCGGATCCGCGTTAACTTGCGTGTACAAGTCTTTTAATGTCGTATACTCCGAAGTTTCACGTAATGCACGCTCCAGTGTGTACGCGTGATCGTATAAGTTTGTTTCTGCCATGAGTAAAACCTCCAATTTGTTTAGACGAGATAAAGCCCCGCCTGTATCAATCCAATTAAACCACCTAACAACCCTCCAAGCCAAGTGATAGCCCGGAATTCTCGCTTAGAAATCGATAAGACGATTTCTTCGAGATATGCAGTATCCAGCAAACCGACCTCTTCTCGAACAATCGTTTCGAGATCGAGCGTCTGCAAGATTTGCCCGATTTGATTCGTCGTCCGTTCGAATAGATGATCGATGACGACAGGGACATGTTGCTCGAGTAATTGTGATTCGAGTGGATTCAACCAGACGCGTAATGGTGTAGCAAGCATCGATTCAATCGGTAAACGCGCCAAGACTTGTTCTTTGACGGTCTGTCGAATCCGCGACTCCGTCTCTTCCGTCATATAGGACGACAGTGGACGATCCAGTCCCTTTTGCCATTCCTGACGTAATAAGGCAAGGATGAACTGAGACGTCGACTCTGATTGAAGTACCCGTTTCAGCTCCGGCTGAATCATATCAACGACGTTGACGTTCGCGAGCAACATCCCGAACATCCCACCTCCGAGTCGCTGTTGGATGAAACGAGCAACCGTTTCCTCGAGTTGTAGACGTCCTTCTGGTCCATCAAAATATTCCTCTGCTTGGTGCAATACGGATGTGATGAGTCTTGGCATGACCTCCTCGATTTTTTGTTCTCCGGCTTCCCCGATCAACTCGCGTAAGGATTTTTCACGCCATTTACCCATGAGAAGCGAAAACTCCTGCTCCAAGTGATAACTGATTTTCCCTTGGATCCGTTGTTTGGGTTCGTCGATGAAGCGACTAATCCACGCTTCCGTCGTCTCTTCCGAGCGTGTCCATTTCATGACTTCTTGTTCGACAAGTCGCGTGACGGCTCCACGAACAGCTGGTGATGCGAGACGTTTCCCGATCCCTTCTGGCGTCAAAAGATGCTTGACGACCGTCCGTCCGAGATTCGCTGCCAGTTCATCCCGCCGTTTAGGAATCAGACCCGGCGTAAAGGGTACGCGAAATTTTCCGATGTATTTCGGTTCAAGTGGTCGAAATAACATCCGAATCGCTAGATGATTCGTGACTGCGCCAATCAGGGCCCCAATGACAATGATTCCGACAAGTTTCAATACGAGTAAAAACGTATCTGACATAAGTTATCATTCCTTCCGATTTTCGACTTATGGTAAAGTCGAGATAGTTATGTACGATTTAGGAGTGATGCCGTGTGTTACGACAACTGATGACTGTATTCAATGACCAGCTTACGACCGATCCGAATGTTTATTGCCAGGAACAGTATAGCGTATATCGCCTTGAAGATGGACTCTGTTTTGGAATCAAGGCGACCGCCATCTCTGACCGCGAACAACAACTGCTTGATGTATTCGCTGAACGCATCATTACGACGTCGCGGTCTGATATCGATCTATGGCGAGAGCGTATCCAATCTGCTCATGCCCTCGAAGATCAGTCGTTCCGACTTGTCCATTTTTTGTTCAATCCAACCGATGAACGGACAAGTGAAGAAATTCAACAATTGCTCTCCTCTTTCTTTTCGCAGACGAGCATCCTTATTCCTTTTAGCACACACCGCTTCACGGTCGTCGAACGCGAAGAGTTTGTCATTGAGTCTGAACTATCCGATTTATTTTTAGCGTTACAATCTGATTTTGTACTCGACGGTAAGGTATTGCTTGGTCAACAACGTGCTGCAGGCGATATCGCCGTTCAGTTCCAACTTGAACAAGCAGCGCTTGCTTTCGTTCCTTCGATGCACATCGAACGCTTCTTGCCTGCCATGATTCGTCTTGCGAGTCTAGATGACCGGCACCGCGCGACACTCGTCGATCAGTTCATTCGTTCCCTCGAGCCAGAGTCTCGTGAGACAATCCTTGCTTTTTGTCGATCTAATTTGAACGTCTCTCTGACAGCAAAACATCTATTCTTACATCGAAATAGCCTCCAGTATCGACTCGACCGGTTGACGGAGCAGACTGGAATCGATGTTCGCTCATTTGAAGGTGCTACTTTCCTCTATACCTTACTTCTTGTAGCATGATGCCTAATTGAAAACGTTTGCATTTAGTCAGGTTGTCCATAGGCAGACTCCCTGACTTCTTTTATACTAAATCTTGTAAGCGTTATTATTTCATCATTTACATTAGGGGGAACTACACATGGCTGAAATTCGTCTTGAACATATCGATAAAATCTACTCAGGTGATGCAAAAGCGGTTGATGACTTCAACCTTCACATTAAAGATAAAGAATTCATCGTCTTCGTCGGACCATCAGGTTGCGGTAAATCAACGACGCTCCGGATGATCGCTGGGCTCGAAGAAATCTCAGGTGGGGATTTCATCATCGACGGTAAACGCATGAACGATGTAGCGCCAAAAGATCGCGATATCGCGATGGTCTTCCAAAACTACGCGCTGTATCCACACATGAACGTCTTCGATAACATGGCATTTGGATTAAAGCTTCGGAAGTTCCCTAAAGATGAAATCAAGCAACGCGTTGATAACGCAGCTCGTATCCTCGGTCTTGAAGAATACCTCGAGCGGAAGCCAAAAGCACTCTCTGGTGGTCAGCGCCAACGGGTAGCGATTGGTCGCGCCATCGTTCGTGATGCTAAAGTCTTCTTGATGGATGAGCCGCTCTCGAACTTAGATGCTAAATTACGTGTACAAATGCGTAAGGAAATCATTCAGTTACACAAACGTCTTGAGACGACGACGATTTACGTTACGCACGATCAGACGGAAGCGATGACGCTTGCGACACGAATCGTCATCATGAAAGCGGGTATCATTCAACAAGTCGGTACGCCGAAAGAAGTCTATGATCACCCAGATAACATGTTCGTTGCCGGATTCATCGGTTCACCATCGATGAACTTCTTGACAGGTAAATTAGCGGAAGACGGTCTCTTCCACGTTTCAGGAACAGAAGAGAAGTTCGAAGTACCAGAAGGAAAAATGAAAGTTCTCCGCGACCGTGGTTACACGAACAAGGATCTCGTCCTCGGAATTCGTCCAGAGGACATCCATGCGGAATTGATCTACCAAGACACGAAAACAGCACACCGCTTCCCAGCACATATCGAAGTCTCCGAATTGATGGGTGCAGAGTCTTACCTCTACTCAAAAGTCGGACAACAAGCGTTCACGGCACGTGTTGATTCGCGTTCACACGTCGAGATGGGATCGCAGCTTGATCTCTTCTTCGATATGACGAAAGCACACTTCTTCGACTCTGCGACGGAAGCAACGATCCGTTAATCGCATCATCGATCAGTTACGATGTTTCAGACTGTCCTTTTAAGGGCAGTCTTTTTTATTGACAGACGTTCCTGTAACTTTGTATGATACTGCTTGTAGCTTAAAATTAATCCTATTCGAAAACTAGGAATTGAAATCATTCATTTATAAAGGAGAGAGCGCTATGAAACACGGTTTGAAATTAGCTGTAGCAGCATTATCGACAGCGGGGGTGCTTGCAGCATGCGGCGCTTCGAACGACAACGCAGGTTCTGATAAAGAGTCAAAAGTCATTACAGTCGGTACAGAAGCAACGTACCCACCTTTCACGTATAAAGAAAAAGGAAAATTGACAGGTTATGACGTAGACGTCATGAACGAAGTCGCAAAACGTGCCGGCTATAAAGTCGATTACAAAGCGATGGACTTCAAAGGACTCATCCCAGCACTCGATTCAAAACGAATCGATGTCATCGCGAACCAAATGGGAATCACGCCTGAGCGCCAAGAAAAATACGCTTTCTCTGATGCGTATACAGTCTCTGGTTCAACGATCATCGTCAACAATAAAACGAACGACATCAAAACACTCGACGACTTAAAAGGAAAGACAGTCGGTTCGACACAAGGTTCACTTTATGCCAAAACGGCTGAAGAAGCTGGCGCGAAAGTGAAGTACTACAAAGGTGCGAACCAAGTCTTAAAAGATCTTGAAGCAGGTCGTGTTGATGCTGCTATGAACGATCGTCTCTTCGTTTTAACGGAGCTGAAAAAAGCAGGCTATAAAGTCAAAGCGGTCGGTGAGACGTTCGATAAGAACGAATCAGGCTTCATGATGGCGAAAAACAGCAAGTATACAGAAGACTTTAATAAAGCACTCGCTGAGATGCAAGAAGACGGCACTCTTGCAAAAATCGGTGAGAAGTATTTCAACGAGGATATCAGTAAGTGAGTGAATTACTGACGATCGTCCGGGATAACTCGGACGTCTACGCAAAGGCGATTGGTACGACCCTTCTAGCAAGTGGTCTCGCCATCGTCTTTGCGCTTATTCTCGGGTTGATTCTTGCCGTCATGCGTGATAGCCGTCTTGCCGTCTTTAGCGGTTTTGCACGTTTATACGTCTCCTTCTTCCGAGGAACACCATTGCTGTTACAAATCCTGATTTTATACAATGGTCTCGTTGTCCTTCAATTGACTGGATTCCAAGCTCTCGCTTTCGGCTTATCGCTTCACTTTTCTGCGTATATCTCAGAATCGTTCCGAGCTGCCATCTCCTCTGTCGATCGTGGACAATGGGAAGCAGCTGATTCGCTCGGTATTCCGCGTCGTAAGACATTCAAGGACGTCATCTTGCCGCAAGCACTATCTCGGGCGATTCCACCGCTTTCGAACTCTGTCATCGATATCATCAAATCGACATCACTCGGTACGATTGTTGCTGTCGAAGAATTGACATACGTCTCTGACCAGATTTCAGCTACGACGTATCTCGTCATGCCGTTGCTGCTATTCTCAGCTGCGATTTACTGGATCATGTCAACGCTCATTCAAAGTGTTCAACATCGCTTAGAGGCACGATTCAGCATTCCAGAATGAATTTTCCACACTTGGAACCGTCAGGATTTCAAGTGTGTTTTTTTAGATTTTTTTAGGTTTAGCACTAGGCAATCCGGGAATAATCAAGTATACTAATAAAAATCAGAATTATCTGACAACTTATAAAGGAGCGTGGCCGAGATGAAACAAGTAATTGAAGCTTTCCGTAGACAAGATGCAGAGCAGCGAATTCCAGTGCTACGTCTCGAAATCGATTATGAGCTCAGTACGCTCTTCGATGCGATTCAAGCCAATGACCAAGCTGCCATGTCAGCAAGTAAAGATCGTTTAGATAAATACCGTCAGGAGATGCTTCGCTTAGAAGCTTAACCTCATAGATTCCCCCATCTCTCCTCCCCCTTGAGATGGGGCTTTTTTTGTTTACTTTTTGACATATGTTCTATACGTAAGCGAAAGAAAGGATCGCTTCCGGATGATATATCGGAAACGATCCCCTCACTTTATTTCGCTAACGGACAATTTACGCATTGATCCGCTTCTATCTCAAAATCAATTAATCGACGTCACGACCACGTGATGCCTTCAAAATCTCAAACCACTGTTCGCGTGTCAACGACAATTTCGTCGAACGAACCGCAGATTCGATGCGTTCAATCTTACCAGAACCAACGATTGGCATGATACGTGCTGGATGTTTGAGCAACCATGCATATGCGACTTCGTCGATTTCTTCTGCCCCGATCGTCTCTGCGATCTCAGCTAATTTTTCGCGTAACGGAGCATATTGCTCGTCCTTGAAGAGACGACCGCCCGCAAGCGGACTCCATGCCATCAACGGCATCTCATTTTCATGACAGAGATCAACGGATCCGTCCTCGAAATGTTTCAGTTCCGAAACCGACAACTCGAGTTGGTTCGTCACGAGCATGAATGGTAAGCGCGACTGAATCAGACTTTGTTGCGCAGGTGTATGGTTCGAGAGACCGAATGTCCGTACCTTTCCTGCGTCCTTCAACTCTACGAACGCTTCAGCAATCTCGTTCGGGTCCATCAACGGATCTGGACGGTGAATCAACAACGTATCCACGTACTCGACACCGAGTTCTTGAAGAGAACGGTTGACTTGTTTGATGATATGCTCTTTCGTCGTATCGTAGAATGACAACGACTGATCCGAGAAATGATTCCCTTTCATCTTGATGCCCGTCTTCGTAACGATCTCCATTCGGTCACGTAACTCCGGTTTTAAAGCAAGCGCTTCTCCGAATAAGCGTTCATTCGTGTAATCGCCATAGATATCTGCGTGATCAAACGTCGTAATTCCTAAAGCAAGACATGCTTCGATCAATTCAAGCCGCTCTTCTTTCGTCATCACCCATTCATTCAATCGCCATAAGCCGTGAATGATGCGTGAGAATGATAAATCTTCTGTTAGTTGAATCCGTTCCATCTATCTTCCACTCCCCTATCGTATAAACTCTATCTTGTTTACTGTACCCCAAAATGGTACCGGTTGCACGGATTTCACTTTTTGATGCTCTCAGACAAAAAACAGGACCCCGTCGATGACGTGATCCTGCATGGGACTTATTGAATTTGTTCGACTTCTTGCATGACTTCATCTTCGATTTGCTGACGTTTCCGTGTCGTCTCAGCAGCATCTGGTGACGTGACGCTGAAGTAGAATTTGATTTTTGGTTCCGTACCCGATGGACGAAGGCAGAACCATGATCCATCGCTAAGCGTAAACTTCAGTACGTTGGATTTTGGCAAGTTGATCGGTGAAGGTTGATGTGTCTTCAAATCGTGGGCGATGCTCGCATCATAGTCCTCGAATAAGACGACCTGTTCTCCAGCCACTTGTTTTGGCGGATTCTCACGGAACGTATCCATGATACGACCGATCTGTTCCACGCCATCCTTCCCTTTGAGTGTCAGAGAGCGGAGTGACTCTTCAAAGTACCCGAACTGCTCGTAAATCGCCTGTAATGCCTCATAGAGCGTCCGTCCTTCTTTCTTATGGTACGCAGCCATCTCAGCAGCTAACAAGCACGCTTGGACGGCATCCTTGTCTCGGCAGAAGTCACCGATAAGGTAACCATAGCTCTCCTCGTATCCGAAGAGATACTCATATTGACCCGATGCGTTGTATTGTTTGATTTTTTCCCCGATGAACTTAAAGCCTGTCAACGTGTTCTCGACATGAAGATCATAGTGACGTGCAATCAACGCGCCGAGTTCCGACGTAACGATCGTCTTCGCGACGAATCCGTTCGCTGGCAGTGTTCCTTGCGCCGCTTTTTGTGAAAGGATGTAGTCGAGCAATAACGCTCCCGTCTGATTCCCTGTCAGGACTGTCCATTCTCCGTCTGCATCACGTGTTGCGACTCCGACACGGTCAGCATCGGGATCCGTCGCAATCAAGATGTCGGCATCTGTCCGGTCACCATATTCGATCGCCAGTTTAAAGGCAGCATGTTCTTCCGGGTTCGGTGACGTCACGGTCGGGAACGCACCGTCTGGTTCTGCTTGCTCCTTAACGACTGTCACGTGTTCGAATCCATACCGTTTCAAGCCTTCTGTTACCGGCACAAGACCTGTTCCGTGAAGTGGTGTGAAGACGATTTTAAGTGGATCCGCTAATTCCGATTGAATCGAAGGTAAGACACGAATCGTTTGTAATTTTTCTTGATACGCCTCGTCGAGCTCTTCTCCGACACGGACGATCAAACCGTTCGCGCGAAGGACTTCTTCTTGCTCAAGTTCAATCGATAGCTCATCTTCGATTTGGCTGACGTACGAAACGAGTTCATCTGCTTCTTTTGGCGGAAGTTGTCCACCGTCATCTCCATATACTTTGTAGCCATTGTACTCTGGTGGGTTGTGACTCGCCGTGATGACGATCCCGCCCGCTGCTTGTAAAGACCGAACTGCAAACGAAAGTTCCGGTGTCGGACGTAGACCGTCAAACAGATACGCTTTGATGCCGTTGCTTGCGAGCGTACGTGCCGCCTCTAGCGCAAATTCTGGTGAGAAATGGCGTGAATCGTGTGCGATGACGATTCCTTTTGCTGCCGCTTCTTCCCCCGACGCCTTAATGAATGCCGCGAACCCTTGTGATGCTTTTCGGACCGTATATACGTTCATCCGGTTCGTCCCGACACCGATTTCCCCACGCATACCACCTGTTCCGAACTCGAGTTCTTTATAGAATGCTTCTTCGGCTGCTTTTTCATCCGTTGCTAACGTGACTAACTCTTCTTTTAATGTACTGTCTAAATCAGCGAACTGATCCCATTTTTGGTAGGTTTCTTTCCATGACATGGTAAATCGACTCCTTTTTTAAATGAGGGTAAGACTTGCGATGATGCGATACCTTTCATATGATTAACACTAGAAAGGGTAAGGTGATGAGGCATGTTTCCTACGATTCAAATGGCAGATCTTCAACAGCTCGTCCGAACGGATCAGATTCGCTGGTTTGACTGCCGATATGACTTGCAACAACCTGAATATGGACGAAATGCTTTCTTGGAACAACACGTCGAAGGTGCACAGCACCTGGATTTAACAACTGACCTTTCCGGTCCCATCGATGAGGTCGGCGGTCGGCATCCGCTTCCTTCAAAAGAAGCGTGGCAACACACACTGGAACAGCATGGTGTGACACCGGACGACTTCGTCGTCTTGTATGACGATGGTTTTCCGTATGCCGCTCGTGCCTGGTGGTTATTTAAATGGATCGGACATGAGCGTGTCGTCGTCCTTGAGGGCGGATTCTCCTCTTACCTAGCGTTCGATCTTCCGGTCACGGACGACGTTCCTACTTATGAACCTTCTCAGTACGCGCCTCGTTTTCAAGATGAGATGCTCGTCTCGTTCGAAGAGTTGAAAGATCAGCTGACAGAAACGATGGTCATCGATTCCCGTGCGCCCGATCGATACCGTGGAGAAATCGAACCACTCGATCACGTCGCCGGCCACATTCCAGGTGCCGTGAATTGTTTCTTTGAACAAGCACTCTCACCAGATGGTCGCTTACGGGACGCGGAAGATTTGAAAGAATTGTACGCCGACATCCTACCGGTCACAGCCCCTATCCTCTATTGTGGAAGTGGTGTGACAGCGTGTGTCAATGTCATCGCTCTCCATTCACTCGGGAAAACCGATGTCCGGCTTTACGCCGGCTCTTATAGTGATTGGGTCAGCCGTGGTGAAGATGTCTCCCGTTCGTAAGCATCAGACACTGACAGAAACATCTGTCAGTGTCTTTTTGTTCAGAGTTGAATCGGTTTGATGTTCCAGATCGCATTCGCATACTCTTTAATCGTGCGGTCACTTGAGAACACACCTGACCGTGCAATATTAAGAATGACGCGTTTATACCATTCTTCTGGTTGCTGATACATCCGATCGATTCGTTCTTGCGCTTGTTGATACGACATGAAGTCTTTCAGGATCAGATACTCATCATTATACGTCAATAATGAATCGTAAATCGCTTGGAATTCACCTGGAGCAAATAATGTTCCATCGACGAGACTATCGATGATCCGTCGTAGCTCGGGTTGGGCACTGTATTGATCGTATGCACTGTAACCGCCGTATTGTTTATAATTCATGACTTCTTGCGGTGTTAAGCCGAAGATGAAGATGTTCACATCCCCGACCTCGTCTCGAATTTCGATGTTCGCTCCGTCGAGCGTTCCAATCGTCAATGCGCCATTCATCATGAATTTCATGTTGCCGGTTCCAGAGGCTTCATAACTTGCAGTCGAAATCTGTTCACTGACGTCACTTGCCGGGAAAACCTTCTCAGCAAGCGATACACGATAGTTTTCTAGGAAGACGACTTTTAAGTATGGACTGACGTCTGGATCCTGATTGATCAAGCGAGCTAACGCATTGATATAACGAATGACTTCTTTTGCATAATGATAGCCTGGCGCCGCCTTTGCACCAAAGATGAATGTCCGCGGTGTCATCGTGAAGGAACGGTCCTCCTTCAGACGATAGTAGAGCGAATGAATGTGTAACGCATTCAAGAGTTGACGTTTGTACGCATGCAATCGCTTGACTTGAACATCAAAAATCGAGGTTGGGTCCACGACGATACCGGTTTCTTTTTCAATTAGCAACGCTAATTCTTCTTTGCGCTGAAGTTTGATCTCGGCGATGTCCTTCTGTAATGCTGAATCCTCTGCCCATTTCGTCAACTTTTGCAAATCAGACGGATGCTGAATCCAACTATCCCCGATTGCTTCTGTCACACGATTTGCCAGTGCTGGGTTTGATGAGAGGAACCAGCGACGATGTGTAATTCCGTTCGTCTTATTATTAAAGCGAAGCGGAAACATCTCATAAAATAGGCGCATCTCGCGCTGCTTCAGAATCTCAGTATGAATCTGAGCGACACCATTCGTCGAATGCGTGCCGACAACAGCCAGATTCGCCATATTGATCCGGTCATCCGCGATGATGGCGATATCTCGCATATGCGCTTCCATGTGTGGATAGTTCGCAAGCACATCCTTACAGAAGCGTCGGTTGATTTCCTCGATGATGAGGTAGATGCGCGGTAATAAGCGACGGAACAAATCGATCGGCCAGCGCTCGAGTGCTTCTGACAGTAACGTGTGGTTCGTAAACGACATGACACTCTTCGTGATGCGCCATGCTTCTTCCCAGCCAAATCCTTCTTCATCGACAAGAATCCGCATCAACTCTGGAATCGCGACGACCGGATGTGTATCGTTGATATGGATAGCGATATGGTTGCCGAGTTGCTTCAATGAATGATTTCGCTTTTTAAAGGACGTTAAGATACTCCGTAATCCAGCAGAGACGAAGAAATATTGTTGCTTTAGACGCAGCTCTTTTCCTTCATACGTCGTATCATCCGGATACAGAAATTCTGAAATCGTCTGAATCGATTGTTTATGTGCCAGTAAATCTTTATAGTTCCCACGGTATTGGCTAAGTAATTCATCATCATCAAGTGGAGACTCAGCACTCCAAAGTCGCAGGTTATTGACGACATTGTTTTGATAGCCGACGATCGGCATATCGTACGGAACAGCACGGACGATTTCAGCCGGTTCATGATGGACGCGATATCCATCACCGACCTCTTCAAGCCAAACGTGTCCACCGAATGGAACATCGACTGCTTTATCAGAACGTCTGATTTCCCACATGTTTCCGTTCTTCAGCCAGTTATCCGGTAACTCGACTTGATAACCATCGATGATTTTTTGCTTGAAGAGACCATACTGATACCGGATTCCGTTCCCGTGTCCAGGAAGACCGAGCGCAGCAAGGGAATCAAGGAAACACGCCGCGAGACGTCCGAGACCCCCGTTCCCAAGTCCAGGTTCCGGCTCTTCTTCCGTCAAATCACTGAGCTGATATCCGAGTTCTTCAAGTCCCCGCTCGACATCCTTTAAGACATCAAGACTCAATAGATTGTTATGCAGGAAACGTCCGAGTAAAAACTCGAGTGAGAAGTAATAGACTTGCTTACTTTTTTTATGGATATATGTTTCCTTCGTCCGTAACCAATCGGTCGTGACCGTCTCGCGTACCAGATAGGCAAGTGTCTGATAGATATCGTTTTCTGTTGCTTCCGTTATTGCCTTGCCATGCATCGAAACGAATCGTTCCGTAAACCTCTCCTTGAACTTCTCTTTATCTTTGAACATGACGTAACCCCTTTTCCCAGTGATACGATCAAGTGGCGGACGGTGCAATCAAACGATATAACGCCAAGTATTCGTCGGCTGAACGCAACCAACTGAAGTCTTCATTCATCGCTGTCTCAATCAAATGATCAAAGACTGGTCGATCATGATACACCTCAATCGTACGTTTAATCGCTTCTAAAAACTCATGTGCATTATAATTCGCGAACGAGAATCCATTTCCTTCTAATGTGAACTGATTGAACGGTTTGACCGTATCACGGAGCCCACCTGTTTCCCGAACGACCGGTAAACAGCCATACTTCATCGAAATCAACTGACTGAGACCACACGGTTCAAAACGCGATGGCATCAAGAAAGCATCACTTCCTGCGTAGATCCGTTGTGCGAGACCAACGTCAAATCCGATATAAGAAGCGATTTTGTCTGGACGAATCGATGTCGCATGATGGAACAATCCTTCATATTCCGCTTCACCCGATCCGAGAATGATGAACTGCGCATCGAGTTCGAACAAGTCTGGTAAAATATGCGCGAGTAAATCGATTCCCTTTTGGTCGACAAGACGAGAAACGAAACCGAACAATGGTACGTCCGGATTGATTGGGAGACCTAGTTCCTCTTGTAAAGCCGCCTTGTTTTTTGCTTTTCCTTCCGTGACGGTATCAACGGAATACGTCTCAACGAGATGCGTATCATGCGCAGGATCAAATTGACGATAGTCGATCCCGTTCAAGATGCCACGCACGTCGACAGCGCGATGTTGCAAGACCGGCTCAAGTGTCTCACCGTAATACGGATCCATGATTTCATCACGGTACGTTGGACTGACTGTCGTGATTTGATTGGAGTGGACGAGTCCTGCCTTCATGTAATTGACGAGCCCGTTATGAGCAATCCCATCCGCTGTGAAATGTTCATGACTCAAACCAAGTAAGTCACCAAGCACTTCTTCCGGGAAGACACCTTGGTATTGTAGATTGTGAATCGTAAAGACCGTTTTAATGTCTTGATAGCGCTCGAGGTGTTGATAATGGATGCGTAAGAACGCTGGAATCACACCTGTTTGCCAATCGTGACAATGGATGACGTCCGGTACTTCCTTTCGATCCAAATGTTGAATCATCTCAAGGACAGCACGTGAGAAATACGCAAACCGTTCCGCATCATCGTAATGTCCATAAATGACGCCATCCCGTTTGAAGTAGTACTCATTATCGATGAAATAGAACGTCACACCATCTTGTTTCAGACGGAGAACTGCACCAAATTGCTGGCGCCAGCCGACAGGCACGATGAAGTCGAATAAAAACTCCATCTCTGATTTATACTGTTCCTTGATTTGACCATAATTAGGTAAAACGACTGAAACGTCTGCCCCTTCCTCAGCAAGCGCTAAAGGGAGCGAGCCGACGACGTCAGCTAGCCCCCCTGTCTTGATGAAGGGTGTCGCTTCCGTGGCAGCAAACCATACCTTCATGAATGACATCTCCTTTAAACGATTGTTTGTTTTTTGATGACGATTGGTTCTTCTGCCGTTCCGCGGATGACTTGACCGCGTTTGACGGTGACTTCTTTATCGAGAATCGCGTACTCAACGACCGCGCCTTCTTCAATGACTGATTTTTGCATGATGATCGAATTCTTGACACGAGCGTGTTTACCGACTTTGACACCACGGAACAAGATGCTGTCCGTCGTCGTTCCTTCTAATTTACAGCCGTTCGCGACAAGTGAGTTCTTGATGTCAGAACCCGGTAGATAACGTGTCGGTGGCTCATGCTTGATTTTCGTATAGACGTGCTGGAAGTCATTGATTGCTCCCCATTGTTCAAGCAACAGCATGCTCTCACGATAGTATGAACGAAGCGAGTGAATGACTTGTGATGTACCACTGTACTCATAACCGTGCACGTGTAGACGGTTCAATTGTGAACGAATGATACTCTGAAGTAAATCGTACTCACCACGAGCAATCGCTTCATCAATTAAACGAACAAAGAGATTTTTCGATAGAACGACCGTCTCCATGTAGAACGTCTCATCCGTCGGCTGGAATCCGCGTGATCCAATCGCTGTCACGCGATTCTGTTCACCAAAACGGATCGGGCGGCAGTATTTACAAGGTAGCTCACGCTTCGTATAGACGACCGTAATATCCGCATTCGATTCTTTATGTTCACGTAATACATCGCGATAATCCACCGCGGATAAGATGTTTGAACCAGAGACGACGACATAGTTTTCCTTACTGCGAAGGAAAAAATCACGGTGAAGGTGGAAGTTCGATAGATCCCCACGGAACTCGTTCGCATCTTGTGACAATGCAGGTGGGAAGATATAGAGTCCACCGTTTGAACGGTCAAGATCCCACTCTTTACCAGATCCAAGATGGTCCATCATGCCCCGATATTTCTCGAGCGTAAAAATCCCGATGTTCGCGATATCGTTTTGTACCATGTTCGTTAATGTAAAATCGATCAACCGATAACGCCCTGCAAATGGAACTGCTGCCAAGTTGCGATGTTCTGTCAATTCTTTAAAAAATCCTTCTTCACCACTCAGATTGATGACGCCTAATAGATCGACCTTCATTTCGTATATCCCCCTTATTGAATCGCTTCTTTGATGACTTCGTTCTTTTTGACGATACTGTCTGCTTCAATGACGAAAACTTCTCCGTCCGGAGAACCAATCGTTGCACCATCTTCAACGATCACGCCATCTGCTAAGATCGCCCGGTGAATCGTGACGTCTCGTCCGATTTTGACGTTCGGGAAGATGACTGAGTCTTTGACGAGTGATCCTTCTGCTACATCGACACCATAGAAGAGAACCGAATGATTGATTTCTCCTTCGATGTGGCATCCTTCGTTGATGATCGATGTCTCGACTGTCGCAGCGTTTCCAATGTATTGTGGTTGCTGATTCGGGTTGACCGAATGTACTTTCCATGATGGTTCATACAAATCGAATTCAGGCTCTGCCGTCAATAGATCCATATTTGCTTCCCAAAGGGATTGAATCGTCCCGACGTCTTTCCAGTATCCTTTGAATTTATACGCACGGATATTGAGATTTTCAAAAAGCATGTTCGGGATGATATTCTTACCGAAGTCAAAGCTTGATTCCGCATCGCCGGCATCTTGAATCAAGTGGCGTTTTAAGATGTCCCAGTTAAAGACATAAATCCCCATCGATGCAAGATTTGATTTCGGGTTTTTTGGCTTTTCTTCGAATTCATTGATTCGTAAGTCATCGTCCGTATTGAGGATACCAAATCGCGGTGCCTCGTCCCATGGTACTTCACGTACGGAAATCGTGACATCAGAACCTGTCACACGGTGTTCCTCAATCATCTTTTCGTAGTCCATTTTATAGATATGGTCGCCTGATAGAACAAGAACATATTCAGGGTCAAATTGGTTGATATAACTCATGTTTCGATAAATAGCATTTGCTGTGCCCTCATACCAGTTTTTGCCGTTCTGTGCTTGGTATGGTGGAAGAATTGTTAATCCGCCATTACGACGATCCAAATCCCATGGACTTCCGATGCCAAGGTATCGATTCAACTCTAATGGTTCGTATTGCGTCAACACGCCAACTGTATCGATTCCTGAGTTCGTACAGTTCGAAAGTGGGAAATCAATGATCCGGTATTTTCCTCCAAATGCAACAGCTGGTTTCGCAGTGTGTTTCGTCAAAGCTCCCAGACGTTTCCCTTCTCCGCCTGCAAGTAACATCGCAACGACATTCTTTTTAGCCATTTCGTCCCCTCCATTTATGCTCTTTTTTTACAGATGACTCGCGTTCTAAAATCCACAGATACTTCTATATACCCAATCTTTTCTCTTTTTAATATAACATTCCTGCAAAATAGGTTTATTAAAATACAAAAATCGAAAAAAAATCTATTGATTTCTCCATAAAAGACCGATAATAGGAATGAAATGGCTTTTTGAAAGGAGTTCTCATGCGAATTACGACAGGATATCTCGTCTTACTTGGTCTTACAATGATGCTTCTGTTTTCCTTATTTTCAATTAAAGATGAGTTAAAAACAGCACGCACACTTTTTTTCTGGGCCGATGAACAGACGACACGACATCCACTGACCTCCTACCAACCAATCACCGTAACCTATGAAAACAAACGGGTCGAGCTCTATGACGGATTGCGACGGGATGACTTAACACCTCGAACATTGCCGAAAAAAGTCGAGCAAGCGTTTGTTGCTATCGAAGATCAGCGTTTCTATCAACATGACGGATATGACATCACAGGAATCTTACGCGCGTTTACGAAAAACCAGTCTGATTCTAAATCTCAAGGTGGCAGTACGATCACACAACAACTAGCAAGAATGACATATCTAACAAACGAAAAAACATATACTAGAAAAATAAAAGAGTTGTTAATTGCTGTGTCTTTGGAGCAAAAATATTCGAAAAAAGAACTGATGACAGCGTATGTCAATCAAGCCTATTTCGCGAATAATATTTATGGCATCGAACTTGCCGCAAAATCATATTTCAATAAGCCGGCACGCGAGTTGAGTTGGTCTGAAATCAGTTTTCTGACAGCAATTCCGAATAATCCTTCTCTTTATGACCCGCTGCGCTTTCCTGAAAACACAAAAAAACGTCAGCAACGAATCGTTCAAGCGTTAATACGCGATCGTGTACTGACGAAAGATTTTGCTATTTCTCGTGTGTCGCCTCGATCCTATAAACCGAGTGTCCCTTATCCGGACTATATCGATGCCACCGTTCAAGCTGCTGTTCGGATGACCGCTCAAAAAAAGGGTTGGAGTGAGAAGCATGCTGCAGAATATCTGCATCAACAAGGTGCGGTCATCTCGACATATCTCGACTCAGCAGAACAACGACGGGCTAAGGAAGCTCTTCGCAATCTACCCAACCCGATTGAGGGGGCTTATGTTGGCATCGACGGACAAACACACGGGGTCACGGCTCTTGTCGGCTACAAATCGAATTTGACAGGTCAGTTCAACCGAGCAGTGCAGTCGTACCGACAACCTGGTTCAGCCATCAAACCGTTACTTGTCTACGGTCCTTACCTTGAGAAGACGAAAGCCCGCTTGTCGAGCACGTTAGACGGTAGTCCCGTCTGTATCGATGGATACTGTCCGTCAAATAGCGGAAATCGAATTCTCGGACAAGTAACGATTGCCGATGCGATCGCTTATTCCTATAACACACCAGCAATTCGAGCATTTGCTGTCTCTTTCCGGGAAGGATTGAAGTCCATCCGTCCATTCCAGTTTAGCCAATGGACACGTGAGGATGATGCCTTTACGAGTGCCCTAGGTGGGTTGCAATACGGGATCAGTCCATATGAACTGACGAACGCTTATTCCGTATTCGTCAATGACGGGATCTATCGACCGGCATCGATGATCAAAAGTATTACGCTTAAAAATGGAACGGTCGAACGACCACAAGAAAAAGAACAACGGATTTGGTCCAGTCAGACGAACCGGGAATTACGGGCTGGTTTAAAGAATGTCATGACGTATGGAACGGGACGCAAAGGATATGATTCCTCTGCGCGCTATATCGGAGGAAAAACAGGAACGACGAACGATAACAAAGACATGTGGTTCGTCGGTATTAAAAATCAACATATCGGAGGGATTTGGCTAGGGGCAGATCGCCCGCGTCCCTTCCCTGTTGAGGCGAATGCAACGTTACAAGTCCAGACGTGGGCGACGATTTTACGTCCTTAAGTCAACTCGGAAATAAAATCGCTTCCCCGAACGAATTGAATAAAGTCAGACCGACCCACGATAGACCAGCAAGCAGAACACCCCAGGCTAAGAAAGAAAAGATAATCAAACCGACGGCTCCTGCTGCACTCGTCATTTTACTAATTTGTACCGTGTAAAAGATAAAATAGATGAAAAAAGACACAAGCAACACGATTCCGACATGCAAGAAGGACGTCATGAAGGCAAAGCTGACACAACCTCCGATAAGTAACAGAATACTACCCGGACGTAACATGCCGAGTGTCGTACCCTCTTGTTCCTTGATAAAAAAGGCAAAACCGAGCTGATTGATCGTATCTGACAATAGTTTAAGTGAACTAAAGATCATGAAGTAAACGATCAAAAAACCAAGCCAAACGACAAGCTTCGTATCGCGTGCCGTCAAGAGTTGCAGTAGTTCATCGTACACGCCGACTTGATCGAGCCAATGTAATGCAAGTTCCGTCGTTGCAATCGCAAGGGACGTACTAAATAACAAGATGCTGATCAGCGGAGCATAACTTAATAGGTAAACGTTCGTACGCATGTGGAGTCTCCATTCATAGAAAATTCATATGTAGCACACAATTTCACTTACAGGTATACTATAATAGATTATATCGGTTCAAGAGACTGAAGGGGGAAACAAAAATGGCATTTATCTTAATGGTCGGCGTAAGTCTTGCGTTTTTGACAGCAATCTTCACTGCAGGCTACAACAAAAAACCTGAAGGTAACGAATAATTCATAAAAGCTCCATCCTGATTCAGGATGGAGCTTTTGCTTTATAGAAGACCTGCGTATCCTTGCTGACGCAATGCTTCATAGACGATGATCGCTGCCGTGTTCGAGACGTTCAGTGAACGAACGAGATTCGATTGGGGTAGACGGATACAACGCTCTGCGTTCGCATCGATGACTTCAAGCGGCAATCCTTTTGTTTCCCGACCAAAGACAAAGAAATAATCCTGTTCGACATCCGATAAGTCGATCTGGCTCGGGTACTGTTCTCCATATTTCGTAATATAGTAGAAAATACCTTCCGGATGCTTCTCCCACAGTTCTTCTAACGAATCATGATAACGGACATCGACGAATTCCCAGTAATCGAGACCCGCACGTTTAAGTTGCTTATCGTCCGTCGAGAAGCCGAGCGGTCGGATCAAGTGAAGGACGGAATGCGTCGCTGCACATGTGCGTGAAATATTTCCTGTATTTTGAGGAATCTCCGGTTGATACATAACGACATGAATAGCCATGGTTCAATTCTCTCCTATCTCATGCGCTAAAAGCGCTTCTTTATGGGCAATCCCACTTGCAAAACCCGTCAGTTTACCAGTCGCCCCTATGACACGGTGACACGGATAAATTAACGCGATCGGATTCCGGTTCAAGGCACCACCAACGGCTCGTGCTGCCTTTGGTTTCCCGATCATTCGAGCCAGTTCACCGTAACTGATCGTCTGACCAAACGGAACGGTTCGTAAAGCGTGCAACACTTGCTCCGCAAACGGTGTGACACGCAACTGACAAGGAAGTGCATCAAGCGCTTGTCGATCGCCTCCTGCATAACGATCAAACGCCATGCGCCAAGCTTTCGGTAATTCACCGTCGTCGGTTTCTTCTTGCAAATAGGTTCGAGCACGCTCTTCATTCAATCCAAAATCGAGATACACGATGTGCTCTTTTTCCCATGCGACGAGCAATGTACCAAACTCATAAGTGAGCTGTTGAAATGGCATCTGCTTCCCCCCACTCCTCAAGTAACCGTTGTCCTTCTGTCTGCACATCCACTGCAGTATCGGCTAAAAGACGTGATTCGATATATGACTTTTCTTCAATTCCACCAATTCGACCGACTGCCCAGAGTGCAAGCGCCCGCATGTCTTCCCGGGCATCCGTTTCTGTCATTAACCGTAGCGCCTCAATCGCGCTCTTGTCTCGATAATGGACGAGCGCACAAATCGCATTACGCTGAATCGGCTTTTTTCCACGCCATGCGCCAGACAACGTACCGAACCGGCTCTTGAACTCACGGTTACTCATGGATAAGAGTGGAACTAAGAGCGGTTTGACTTGTTCTGGATCCGGCTGCAGTTCAGCGTGATGTGTCGCATTCTTCTTCCGGTTATACGGACATACTTGCTGACACGTATCACAACCGTATAGACGGTTCCCAAGCGCCATTCGGAATGGTTCTGGTAGTAATGTTTTCGTCTGCGTCAAAAACGAGATACACCGTTTAGCGTCGATGACGCCAGGTTCAACAAGCGCATCCGTCGGACAAGCGTCGATACACTTATTGCATGTCCCGCATAATTCTTCGACTGGCTGGTCCGGCGGTAGGACGATATCTGTAATCAGTTCACCAAGATAGAGATAGGATCCGTGCTCCTCACTGATGATCGAGCAGTTTTTCCCACTGAATCCGATACCTGCTCGTTCTGCTACTGCACGATCGACGAGTTCTCCTGTATCGACCATCGAGCGCGTCCTTGCACCTGGACTCAATTCTTGAATTTTTTCTTCAAGTAACGTCAAGCGTTGTCGCAACGCCTGGTGATAATCCAGTCCCCAGGACGATCGACAAAAGATTCCCCGTCGCTCCCCTTCCTTGCCACGAGGTGCACTTTTGAGAGTACTTGGATACGCGACCGCAATGGCAATGATCGAAGCGGCATCTTCAACGAGTAGAGACGGTGTCGTTCGAAGATCGAGATCGGGCTCTTCAAAACCAGAAGCGAATCCTTTTTCTTGTTGCGCTTGCAGGCGACGTTTTAAGACAAGAAATGGATCAGCCGTCGTCACCTTCAATTCATCAATCCCAATCTCTGCTGCGTACTCTTGTAAAGCCAATTTCAATTGCACACCATCCATCACGATCTACTCCTTTCCTCGTTAAAATCCCGTTCCTAAACAAAAAGAGCAAGGTGTCAGCGAAAACGACACATTGCTCTTTTTTAGTAAGCGGGTGAAGGGAATCGAACCCTCGTCATCAGCTTGGAAGGCTGAGGTTTTACCATTAAACTACACCCGCATGATCAGGTGAAACATCAGATTGTGTAAAAAGTATAAAGCGGGTGAAGGGAATCGAACCCTCGTCATCAGCTTGGAAGGCTGAGGTTTTACCATTAAACTACACCCGCAAGATACCGGTGGTCGGAATCGAACCGACACTCCAAAGGAACACGATTTTGAGTCGTGCGCGTCTACCAGTTCCGCCACACCGGCACAATCTCTTGCAAAACTATTTAATTGAGAAATAGTTGGAGGCGCCAGTCAGAATCGAACTGACGATAAAGGAGTTGCAGTCCTCTGCCTTACCACTTGGCTATGGCGCCACTCATTGGAGCGGAAGACGGGATTCGAACCCGCGACCCCGACCTTGGCAAGGTCGTATTCTACCACTGAACTACTTCCGCTTGAAAAGCTGGGCTGGAAGGGATCGAACCTTCGCGTGCTGGAATCAAAATCCAGTGCCTTACCACTTGGCTACAGCCCAATAATAAGAGGGCGACTGATGGGAATTGAACCCACGAATGCCGGAATCACAATCCGGTGCGTTAACCACTTCGCCACAATCGCCATGGTAAACAGGGGCAGCAGGAATCGAACCCGCGCTGACGGTTTTGGAGACCGTAGTTCTACCGCTAAACTATGCCCCTATGGTGGTGGGGGGGGGCGGATTCGAACCGCCGAACCCGAGGGAGCGGATTTACAGTCCGCCGCGTTTAGCCACTTCGCTACCCCCCCACAAATGGGAAAATCATGTTGTTAATAAAGATGGTGGCTTTGGACGGAATCGAACCGCCGACACAAGGATTTTCAGTCCTTTGCTCTACCAACTGAGCTACAAAGCCTTAACAATGGCGGTCCTGACGGGATTCGAACCCGCGATCTCCTGCGTGACAGGCAGGCATGTTAACCGCTACACCACAGGACCGTATGTAATTGCGGGGGCCGGATTTGAACCGACGACCTTTGGGTTATGAGCCCAACGAGCTACCAGACTGCTCCACCCCGCGACGCTATAAATGGTGACCCGTACGGGATTCGAACCCGTGTTACCGCCGTGAAAGGGCGGTGTCTTAACCGCTTGACCAACGGGCCATTATGAATTGAAAGTGATGATGGCGGAGAGCAAGGGATTCGAACCCTTGAGACGCTTTTGACGCCTACACGATTTCCAATCGTGCTCCTTCGGCCACTCGGACAGCTCTCCATTGTACGTGGTGAAGAAGTAATAAATGGCTCCGCAAGTAGGATTTGAACCTACGACCTACCGGTTAACAGCCGGTTGCTCTACCGCTGAGCTATTGCGGAACGATCGCCTGGCAGCGTCCTATCCTCACAGGGGGAAGCCCCCAACTACTTTCGGCGTTCAAGTGCTTAACTTCCGTGTTCGGCATGGGAACGGGTGTGACCAC